>NZ_CP150182.1:0-3733973 GCF_037965155.1 Bacillus sp. FSL W8-1143 | reverse complement strand
AAGGCTTCTCCCCCCTCCTTTTCTTTTTAAAATGACCAGTATCAAACTGTTATAGAACACGAAAAAGAGCAAATGGTCATCACCATTCGTGCACATACATTGTTGAAAACAAATAATATAGTAGAAAAACGTCTTTTCGACAAATTACACAGCCTGTGGATAAACAATTCAACAACCTGTGTAATATCTTTCCACAGCTTATCCACAGATTGTGGATAACGCAAATAGGTCAGATAAGTAATTAAGAGTTAAAACACAAATATAATATCAAAATAAACGAGATGGTGCAATGGGTGTCACAAACTTATCCACACACTTTACATCCTGTTGAAAAATAATTATCCACATCGGTTATTTGTGTGAAAAAAATGTCGATAATGGATGTGGATAGTCTAAATATGCCGGAAAAATATCCACACCCTTGTTTTGGAGGCTTTTTAGGAGGAAAAAAAGAATAAAATGTTGGAAACTGAAAAAGAAGGTTTCTTCGTTTGATAAATTATGTTATGCTTATAAGGTTGATAATAAGAGTTTTATCATTGATATTGACAATCGATGGGTTACACAAATATAATGAGTTAGACTGTCTTAAACAGCTATTCCTCAGGGAGGTGTCATAAATGAAAAGAACGTTTCAACCAAATAACCGTAAGCGTAGTAAAGTTCATGGCTTCCGCAGCCGTATGAGTTCTAAAAACGGACGTCTAGTTTTAAAGCGACGCCGCAGCAAAGGTAGAAAAAAATTATCAGCTTAGGCCACTGAATAATGTCAGTGGTCTTTTTTACATAAAATCGTAATTGAACTGTCAGTTTTTATCGGAGTGGAAGAAAACATGAAGAAGCGAAACAGGCTAAAAAAAAATGAAGAGTTTCAAAAGGTGTTCAAAAAAGGTCAATCAATGGCGAACCGCCAATTCGTTATTTACCAGCTGGATCAACCAAATCAAGATGAACTGCGTTTAGGATTGTCTGTCAGTAAGAAGATTGGTAATGCAGTGATGAGAAATCGTATTAAACGACTGATCCGCCAGGTGTTTTTAGAGGAAGGTCATAAGTTAAAGCAAGAAAAAGACTACATTGTCATTGCAAGAAAACCAGCAAGTGAATTGACCTTTGAAGAAACAAAAAAGTCTCTCCAACATTTATTTAGAAAATCCGCTGTTTATCAACAACAACCGAAAAAGTCTTCGTAATAGAAACTTTCGTTGAATCAATTTTTAAAAGCGCTTCCTTCATCTAGTGAATTAAAATGAAACCACCACTTTGTAATGAAAAAATGTTACCATACTGATTAGGTGAGTCACTTTCGTAATCAATTCCAACTTAAATAAAGTTTGAAGTAATGGGAGGAATCTTGTTGAAAAGGCGATTATTACTAATATTTAGCTTGATTGGCGCATTGGTTCTATTGGCAGGATGTACACAGATTAATGAACCAATCACATCAGATAGTAAGGGATTCTGGAACTCATATATTGTTTACCCGCTATCTCAATTAATCACGTACATGGCAAATTTGACTGGTGAAAACTACGGGGTTGCGATCATTATTGTGACACTGTTAATCCGTTTGCTCATTTTACCATTAATGATTAAGCAGTTAAGAAGTACAAAAGCAATGCAAGCATTGCAACCTGAATTGAAAAAACTTCGTGAAAAATATAGCTCTAAAGATCAAAAAACTCAGCAGCAGCTTCAGCAGGAAACAATGGCCCTTTTCCAAAAGAATGGCGTCAATCCATTGGCTGGCTGTTTCCCAATTTTAATTCAGATGCCAATCCTAATCGGTTTTTATCATGCGATTATGAGAACAGCAGAAATTAAAAAGCATACATTCTTATGGTTTGACTTAGGCAGTCCAGATCCATTGTTCCTATTACCGATCATTGCGGGGGTAGCTACTTTCATTCAGCAAAAACTGATGATGGCTGGAAATCCTTCGGACAACCCTCAAATGGCGATCATGCTGTGGGTTATGCCGATTATGATCATTGTATTTGCTATTAGTTTCCCAGCAGCACTTTCATTGTACTGGGTTGTAGGTAACATTTTCATGATCATCCAAACATTAGTGATTAAAACTCCTCAAGTAAAATTAGATACAAAAGAAAAAGCTGGCGGGAATAAAAAATGAAGGAAATAACTGCTGTCGGTCGCACAATCGAAGAAGCAGTAGATTCCGGACTTAAACAAATGCAGCTTCTAAAAGAAGAAGTAGATATCACAATAGTTGATGAAGGAAATAAAGGGTTCTTAGGATTATTTGGCAAAAGACAAGCTGTAGTCAAATTGATAGAAAAGAGAAATGCTCTTAAATTAGCTACACAGTATTTAGATAATATTGTTAAATCAATTGATCCTAAAGCGAAGATTGTTTCCAAACAGGAACCGAAAAAGATTTCTTTCCACATTGATGGAGATAAAACGTCATTAATGATTGGAAAAAGAGGTCAAACTTTGTACTCTTTAGAAACCTTGGTACAGTTAGTGTTTAATCGCTATTCTGATCAGTATCATCATATTACCATTGATATTGGAGATTATAGGAAGAAGCGACAAGAAGCACTTGAACAATATGCCGTCAAGACAGCAAACAAAGTTTTAAAAACGAAGAGAAAGGTTCATTTAGAACCAATGCCTTCGAACGAACGAAAAGTAATTCATGATACGATCGCTGCTTTTTCTAAAGAACTAGCAACGGCATCGGAAGATACAGGCAGCAAGCGTCATGTTGTGGTGCTGTATAAAAAATAACAGAAAGGCTAGAATTCAGCAAAGCTGGATTTTAGTCTTTTTTTATTGAAAAATTGTGTTTTTATAGAAAATTCATCCTTTATTTCTAAAAAGTTAGGGTGTAATTTGAGTGGAAAATGCCATTTTCACAAGTAAACAAAGGCATCGGGGCGTTTAAATTTATTGGGTTTCGGTGTAAGATGTGAAGATAAGTTGAGAACGTCGTTATTCACATGTGGATAAGTTAAGTGTTAAAATAGATAGGATGCCAAGCTGTGGATAATTAGATGGAGGATACTTTCACTTCGCTTTCATTTATGGTATCTTTAAATTTTGGATTAAGCGTTTTTGATATAGAGATGGACAACGTCCATTTAATAGATAAAAGACTGTCTATTAAGTAGAGAAAGAGGTGATTGAGCGATGGATACAATTGCAGCCATTTCGACACCGATGGGTGAAGGAGCAATTGCGATTATTCGTTTAAGTGGGCCTGAAGCGGTACAGATCGCTGATCGGATGTATAAAGGGCCTAAGGAGAAAAAACTTGTATCAGTGGATTCTCATACCATTCATTATGGTCATATCGTGGATTCAAAGACTGATCAAGTAATAGAAGAGGTCATGGTGTCAGTACTTCGAGCGCCAAAAACATTTACGAGAGAAGACGTTATTGAGATTAACTGCCATGGCGGAATTGTAACGGTCAATAAAGTATTGCAGCTTGCTTTAAGAGAAGGAGCAAGATTAGCGGAGCCAGGTGAGTTCACAAAGCGTGCTTTCTTAAATGGAAGAATAGATCTATCGCAAGCAGAGGCTGTCATGGATTTGATTCGGGCAAAGACGGATCGTGCGATGAATGTAGCAATCACTCAAATGGAGGGACGACTCTCCGGTTTGGTTCAGCGACTGCGCGGCGAGATCCTAGAAACACTGGCGCATATTGAAGTCAATATTGACTACCCAGAGTATGACGATGTTGAAGAAATGACACATCGCGTTTTAGTGGAAAAAGCGACATCGGTCAAAAAAGAAATTGAGTCGCTGCTCTCGACCTCTCAGCAGGGGAAAATCCTTCGAGAGGGCTTATCCACTGTAATTATAGGAAGGCCGAATGTTGGTAAGTCTTCCTTGCTGAATAGTCTTGTACAGGAAACAAAGGCGATTGTCACAGATATTCCTGGAACTACGAGAGATGTCATTGAGGAATATGTGAATGTAAGAGGTGTACCTCTCCGTCTAGTCGATACTGCGGGTATACGTGAGACTGAGGACATTGTTGAGCGTATAGGGGTTGAACGATCTAGACAGGTCTTAAAAGAAGCTGACCTGATTTTACTTGTGCTCAATTATAGCGAAGAATTATCAGAAGAAGATATTAAGCTTTTTGAGGCTGTCTCAGGTATGGATATCATCGTAATTGTGAATAAGACAGACCTTGAGCCTAAGCTTGATGTAGAAAAGGTCAAGCAGTTAGCGAAGGATCGTCCGGTGGTCACTACATCATTATTACAAGAAAAGGGCATTGATGAGCTAGAAATGGCGATTCAATCACTGTTCTTCACTGGATCAATTGAAAGTGGAGATTTAACGTATGTAAGTAATACAAGGCATATTGCCTTACTTCAGGCAGCAAAACAGTCAATTGAGGATGCTCTTGAAGGAATTGCAATGGACGTACCGATCGACATTGTTCAAATAGATTTAACACGCTGCTGGGAACAGCTCGGTGAAATTATAGGAGATGCTGTTCATGAAAGCTTGATTGATCAGTTATTCTCTCAATTCTGTTTAGGAAAGTAAAGGGAGGAACATAAGAAATGGGTTATGAAGCTGGCAATTATGACGTCATCGTCGTGGGTGCCGGTCATGCTGGGGTTGAGGCTGCTCTTGCTTCTGCAAGACAGGGCGCCAAAACACTTGTATTGACTATCAACCTCGATATGGTTGCTTTTATGCCATGTAATCCGTCCGTAGGCGGTCCTGCAAAAGGGATTGTCGTTAGAGAAATTGATGCACTGGGCGGAGAAATGGCACGAAATATAGATAAGACACATATCCAAATGCGCATGCTGAATACGGGGAAAGGACCTGCTGTCCGTGCGTTAAGAGCGCAAGCAGATAAGTTCCAATATCAGCATGAAATGAAAAAAACAATGGAAAATGAACCGAACCTGACAATGCTTCAAGGGATGGTGGATCATTTAATTGTAGAAGATGATGAATGTAAAGGTGTCGTTACCCAAACAGGAGCAAACTATCATGCGAAGTCTGTTGTATTAACGACTGGGACTTTCTTAAAAGGCCGCATTATTTTAGGGGATCTATCGTATTCAAGTGGTCCAAATAACCAGCAGCCATCCATCAAATTATCGGATCACCTAGCAGAGTTAGGATTCGATTTGGTTCGCTTTAAAACAGGAACACCTCCTCGAGTGAATAGTCACTCGATTGACTATAGTAAAACAGAAATTCAACCAGGTGATGACGTTCCGCGGGCGTTTTCCTATGAAACGGTTGAATATATTACTGATCAACTGCCATGCTGGTTAACTTATACGAGTTTAGAAACACATCAAATTATTGATGAGAATCTTCACCGTTCTCCAATGTATTCAGGTATGATTAAAGGAACTGGTCCTAGATACTGCCCTTCCATTGAAGATAAAGTGGTTCGTTTCAATGACAAACCAAGACATCAAATTTTCTTAGAGCCAGAAGGTCGTAATACGCAGGAAGTGTATGTTCAAGGATTATCTACAAGTCTTCCAGAGGATGTACAGCAGCGCATGCTTTCCACCATCCCAGGGCTCGAAAATGTACAAATGATGAGAGCGGGTTATGCCATTGAGTATGATGCAATTGTGCCTACTCAGTTGTGGCCTACACTTGAGACGAAGAAAATTTCTGGATTATATACAGCCGGCCAAATTAATGGTACGTCAGGCTATGAGGAAGCAGCAGGTCAAGGGATTATGGCAGGTATTAATGCAGGAAGAAAAGCATTGGGTAAAGAAGAAGTCATTTTAAGCCGATCTGATGCATATATCGGTGTTCTCATTGATGACCTTGTCACAAAGGGAACAAATGAACCTTACCGTCTTTTGACATCCCGTGCAGAGTATCGTTTGCTTCTTCGTCATGACAATGCGGATTTAAGATTAACTGAACTTGGCTATCATATTGGATTAATTTCTCAAGAAAGATTCCAGGCATACCAGCAGAAAAAAGAAGCCATTGAAGCAGAGAAAAAACGTTTATATTCTGTCATCATTAAACCCACAGCAGAGACACAAGAATTTATTCGTTCACTTGGTGGAAGTGAGCTGAAGGACGGTATTCGTGCAAGTGATTTGATGAAGCGTCCAGAAATGAACTATGAATCAGTTGTGAAGTTAGCTCCTGCTGAAACACAGCTTCCTTCTGATGTGTGTGAGCAGGTAGAGATTCAAATTAAATACGAAGGTTATATTGAAAAGTCACTCCAACAAGTTGAAAAGCTGAAAAAGATGGAGAACAAAAAGATTCCTGATCGTATTGATTATGATGCCATCAAAGGAATTGCAACTGAAGCGAAACAAAAACTGAAAGAAGTCCGACCGCTTTCTGTTGCACAGGCTTCTCGTATTTCAGGCGTTAACCCTGCTGATATTTCTATCCTTTTAGTATATTTAGAGCAGGGACGTATTGCGAAGATAGCAGAATAGAAAGGATGTCGGCATGAACATTGAACAATTTACAGCAGCACTAGAGGAGAAAGGGATGACTCTTTCTCCTGTGCAGCTTGAACAATTTGAAACTTACTTCCGCATGCTTGTAGAATGGAACGAGAAAATGAATTTGACGTCCATTACTGAAAAGGAAGAAGTGTATTTAAAGCATTTTTATGATTCAATTTCCGCATCATTTTTCATTGATTTTCACAAAGTAACGACGATTTGCGATATAGGAGCTGGTGCTGGTTTCCCAAGCATTCCTCTTAAAATTTGCTTCCCTCATCTACATGTGACCATTGTTGATTCTCTTCAGAAACGAATTACGTTTCTCAATGAGTTAGCAAAAGGGTTAAACTTACAAGATACTACTTTTTATCATGATCGTGCGGAGACGTTTGGACAACGTAAGGAAAAGCGTGAAAGCTATGATCTTGTCACTGCTAGAGCGGTTGCGCGTTTATCCGTCTTGAGCGAACTATGTCTGCCCCTTGTAAAAAAGGAAGGATTGTTTGTGGCATTAAAAGCATCTGCTGCTGATGAAGAAATGCAAGCAGGGAAGAAAGCCGTTACTGTCCTCGGAGGAGAGGTTGTTGAAAAGCATTCCTTTGTCCTTCCTTTAGAAGAAAGCGAACGGAACATCATTGTCATTGAAAAGAAAAAGCAAACACCAAAAAAATATCCTAGAAAACCAGGAACACCTAATAAATCACCAATAGAAGGTTGATCATGTAAAAGGTCGGTTTTTCTTCAATATTTAAGATTTTACAGAAGGAAAAAACATGAGAAAATAGAATTATAAAAAGGTAGTTTTTAAAGGTGGTGTAGGTTCATGAAGCATTCACTCTCACGCTTCTTCGGGCTTGGTGACAAAGAACATCCTGAGCGTGAAACCGAAATAGAGGCAGAGATTGCTGAGCATGATACATTAAAGGAAGAGATACAGGAGCTCCCGGTCGACACAATTATGCCAAACCGTTTTCAGCCACGCACCATTTTTTCAGAAGAAAAGATACATGAGCTGGCCACGACGATTCATACCCATGGCATTATCCAACCTATTGTTGTCAGACCGACAGAAGAAGAAGGAAAATATGAACTGATCGCCGGCGAAAGACGTTGGAGAGCGGTACAGACTCTTCACTGGGAGAAAATCCCCGCTATTATAAAAGATTTTACTGATACGGAAACGGCATCTGTGGCATTGATTGAAAATTTGCAAAGAGAAGAGCTGTCTGCTATTGAAGAGGCTCATGCCTATGCACGTCTTTTAGAGCTTCATGATTTAACACAGGAAGCGCTTGCTCAGCGTCTAGGTAAGGGACAATCAACTGTTGCAAACAAATTAAGACTTTTAAAGTTGCCTGAAGAGGTACAACAGGCCATCCTAGAGAAAAAAATCTCTGAAAGGCATGCACGTTCACTTGTACCCCTAAAGCTTCCAGAATTACAAATCGCGCTATTGCAGGAAATCATCGAAAAGCAGCTGAATGTAAAACAGACTGAAGAGCGTGTAGTGAAAATGCTTGAACAAAAAACAGATCGCAAACCGAAGCCAAAACGTAAGGCGTTTAGTCGTGATACACGAATTGCGATGAATACCATTCGTCAGTCTCTCCATATGGTAGAAGACAGCGGGCTTAAAATAAATACCGAGGAAGAAGAATTTGAGGAATATATCCAATTAACAATTCGGATTCCTAAATAGAAAAAAGCTGATGAGAGCCACTCGTCAGCTTTTTTTATTGGTTCTACTTTATATTTACTTATTATTCACAAATTGGTAAAATATGATTTTCATAGAGGAAAGGAGGTGACATGACTCGATGAAAATGAAAAAGACGAATTTTGTTATTATTTGTTATTTACTATTTTCTTTTTCTCTTTTTACAAATGAAACAACCACATTTGCTGTGAATTCGCCAACGGTTCCTGCAGAAGAAAGTCCGCTGACCAAAAAAGAACTGAACGTCCTGAAGAAACAAGGTGTTGTTTCGAAGGAGATCACTTTAGATCAATTAAATCATGAGCATGAGTCTCAGGACGACACAATTGACCTGATTTCAGCTGGCGATCATTTGAAGGCTTATGGCTTACAACAAAACAAGCAGGATGAGTTTGTGACGGATGAAAAGCCGCACACCATCAAGCGCCTTTTAGGAAAGCCGTATCCTGGTACCGATATTTTGCCTAAAAAAGGGGATATATTGGTGACAAACACTGATGCTTTGAAGGGCATCGTTGGACATGCAGGTATCGTCATTAATGAGAAGAGCTTTGCTTCTATTCCAGGGTTTCGACAGCATCCTCAGCTTGATTTCATTCTTAACTGGTTTCGCTATAATGCCAATACAAAGGTCATTCGTATTAATCAAGAGAAAACAGCAGACCTAGCTGGGGAATGGGCGCGCGATTATGTGAAAGCTCATCCAAAGGCTCGATACTCCATCACCATGTCTATTCAATCACTGGACCCGACTTATTGTTCAAAGATTGTGTGGCAGGCCTATGCCAAAACAGGCGATGCTGTAGGACATGCGACATTTACCATTAAGACCCCCTATGGATTCTTAAAAAAGAGAAGCTATAAAACGGTGACCCCTAAGATTATTGTGAACGAAGGCCGTACAATTGGTGGATTACATTTTTGACAAGTGCCCCTCACTTATGATGGAAGTGAGGGTTTTTTATGCATATCTTTTTCTTCAAAAAAGATATATCGATATATTTTTTACTACGTTTAAGTTCGTCTTTTCATGTACGAAAATAGACATTTGCTGACGAATATATAATGGAGAAACAAAAAAAGCAAACGTTTCATACTTTTTTTGATAGAATAGGAAGTATGAATGAATGAGAAACTTGTTAAGTTGAAAGTGGGTGACATCGTGGGAAAAATCATAGCGATTACCAACCAGAAGGGCGGCGTTGGGAAGACGACAACTTCTGTTAATTTGAGTGCGTGTTTAGCATACATAGGTAAACGAGTGTTGTTAGTTGATATTGATCCGCAGGGCAATGCCACGAGTGGTATTGGGATTGAGAAGGCCGACGTAGAGAAGTGCGTGTACGATATTTTAGTTGATGATGCAGATGTTCTTGATGTGATTAAGACGACAGAGGTCGAAAATCTTGATGTCATTCCTGCGACAATACAGCTTGCAGGGGCTGAAATAGAGCTTGTGCCTACGATTTCACGTGAAGTGAGATTGAAGAGAGCACTTGAATCTGTTAAGCAAAATTATGATTATATGATTATTGACTGCCCGCCATCACTCGGATTACTGACGATTAATGCGTTAACAGCATCCGATTCCGTTTTAATCCCGGTACAGTGCGAATATTATGCGCTTGAAGGATTGAGCCAGTTGTTAAACACCGTTCGTCTCGTGCAGAAACATTTAAATACGGATCTCGCCATTGAAGGTGTCCTGCTGACAATGCTTGATGCACGAACAAATCTTGGGATTCAAGTCATCGAAGAAGTGAAGAAATACTTCAGAGATAAAGTCTATCAGACCGTGATTCCGCGAAATGTAAGACTGAGTGAAGCGCCTAGTCATGGGAAACCGATTATCTTGTATGATCCACGTTCAAGAGGTGCAGATGTCTATTTAGACTTAGCAAAGGAAGTGGATGCGAATGGCTAAAGGTCTTGGAAAGGGTATTAATGCACTATTTAACACTGTAGACTCAAATGAAGAAACGGTTGAAGAAATCAAAATAAAGGATTTGCGTCCAAACCCGTATCAGCCAAGGAAAACGTTTGATGAAGATGCATTGTCTGATCTCAAAGAATCCATTCAGCAGCACGGTGTTTTACAGCCAATCATTGTCCGTAAATCGATTAAAGGATATGACATTGTAGCAGGTGAACGTCGTTTCCGTGCAGCACAACAAGCTGGTCTGACAACGATTCCTGCGATCGTCAGAGAATTTTCAGAAACGCTGATGAGAGAGATTGCCCTTTTAGAAAATCTGCAACGCGAGGATTTAACTCCATTAGAAGAAGCGGAAGCCTATGCTTCCTTACTAGATCACTTAAGTGTGACGCAAGAGGAATTAGCGAAGCGATTAGGGAAGAGCAGACCGCATATTGCGAACCATCTCCGTCTTTTGACTTTACCGGATGAAGTACAAAAGCTGATTGCAGATGGAAAGTTATCGATGGGTCATGGAAGAACATTGCTTAGCTTGAAAAACAAAAATAAGCTGGCGCCATTGGTAAAGAAAATTGTGGACGAGGGGTTAAACGTACGTCAGGTTGAGAAACTTGTTCAGCAATTAAACGAAAATGTTCCACGTGAAACAAAGAAAAAAGAAGCACCAAAGGATCGAGTGTTGAAAGAAAGAGAGTCTTTCTTACAAAACTACTTTGGCACTTCAGTGTCGATCAAGAAACAGAAGAAAAAAGGAAAAATAGAGATTGAATTTCTCTCCAACGAAGATTTAGAAAGAATTCTCGAATTGCTTTCTAAGAGAGAATCATCAGAGTGACCATCTTGATACGAGATGGTCTTTTTTATATTCTCCCAGTGATATTTTGAATAGGAGCGAAGAGAGAACGGCTTTTTTCTCTTGTCCAATCCATTTGATCAATATGAGATAGACTTTCAGAAAGTGTATTGGCCATAGACATGACAAGATGAAGGCGTGTGTTTTGGAGAACGAAGTATTCCATAAAGCCGCTCACATTGACGATCCCATTAATATGAATATCTCCTACCTCTGGCAGTTCCTTTTGTACACCTGCTCCAGGCTTTAACGGTCCATCTCCAATTTGGAAGGAGCCTACACTTTTCACTCTTCCTAAACAGGCATCAATCGCTACAATAAACGGATGTTTATGAGCTTGTTCAATTTCGGCGAGCTTTTCTTTTAAATTGACCGCATGAACTGGGTCAGAGAGCGTGCCATATACATGAAGCTTTTTCAAATCAAGACCTGAAAGCTTTGTACCAACAAGTGGACCTAGAGAGTCGCCAGTTGAGCGGTCTGTTCCAATACAAACGATGGCAACGGGTCTTTTTCCTGCTTTCTGAAGATGCGAGAATAAAATACTTTTAAGCTGTTGAATGGCGTTTGTATCCGTATGGGACACGTATTCTTTCATCCTATTTCTAAAAAAAAGACCGTTCTTGCTATTCATAGGTCTCACTTCCTTGTCATAGTAGTTAGTAACAGTATACGGAAACAAGCTTAATTCTATACCTATGAGGTGATGATTGTGTGGAAGGCTGGTTCAAGGTGGACGCTTTTAATTTTAGGAAGCTTAATAGGAGCGGGGTATGCTTCCGGCCAAGAAATTTGGCAGTTTTTTGGTATTGATAGTGGACTAGCCATTCTACTGTTTACATTGATGTTCATGCTGTCTACCTATGTGGTGTTAAAAATCAGTTATGAGGTACGTGCCGATCACTTTGTGCCAGTGCTAGAGCGGCTTGTCGGTCCATGGCTGGCTAAAGTGTATGATGTTTTAATTGTCCTTTATTTATTCACGACAACGACAGTCATGATTGCCGGTGGCGGAGTGACGCTCGAGATGTATCATGTGCCATTTTGGGTGGGTATCGGTGCATTTTGTTTATTTTCATTTATGATTTTTTTCTGGGATGTGAAAGGGCTTTTATCTGTGAATGCTTTCATTATACCAATTTTGGTGGCGGGGCTCATCTATGCATTTGTTTTTTATTATATGAACCATGATCATATGTGGCGGATTGATTTTGGGCAGCAGTACAATTGGCCTGCCAGCATTGTCTTTGCTTCTTTGAATATATTATCTGTAGTCGCAGTGCTGTCTTCGGTTGGAAAAGAAATGAAGGGGCTTGGCGAGGCAAAAGTGGCGAGTATATTAAGTGGCTTGATTTTTGGGGTCATCTCGTACGTGTATAACGAAATACTGGTTGATATTTCTGGGAGCCTATCAGCAGAAGGCATTCCTTTGTTTACAGTATTAGAAGGAGCGCCGACATCATTGTTTGTGTTTATGACTGTTGTCCTTTGTCTAGCCATTTATACGACGACAGCGGCAGGTTTATTTGGTTTATCGAGCCGAATGCTCTCTTTTGTACCATTGCCCCGCTGGCTGGTTGTGTTCGTGATGCTTCTGTTGATGGCGCCTTTGACATCTCTTGGGTTTGCCGATTTAATTGCTTTCTTGTATCCGATATACAGCTTGCTGAATCTTTATTTGCTTGTCTGTTTAATGCTATATCCGATTTTAAGTAAAAAGATATTTTCTCGCCCTAAAAATTATATTGATAAAATAAAATAAGCACCTCTCTTTGTCAGAGCTGTGCTTATTTTATCCGAATAGAGTCAATGGCGTCTTTGATATCATCATAGACTGGCATTTGCTTGAGACGCTGAAGGCGTTCCTCTAATTCTGAAATGGCTTGTCCCTTTAAATGCTGGGAGATGTGTTGCTTGACAATGGTCGTCTGGTTGATCATGTCTTCGGTTTTAGACAATTGATACTCCAAGTGCACGCGAGTGTTTGCTAATTCGTCATGCAGTCGCATTTTGAGCAGCCGTTTTAGATCTTTTCGCTGTCCTTCTCTTCGTAGGGCCTGAATTGCGGCTATTTCTTCTGGGGACTGCGTTTGCGTTTGTGGTGCCGATTGATTTTCAAATACAGACATGGATCGGCGGGTACTCACATTTTGCAAGAAACGCTGGGCGTCACTAGGAGGTTTATTTTGATTGATCATGCGGCGACTCCTTTCTTAATGAATACCCATTTGCATCGCAAGGCGCCTATCTGCCTTGGCGTAATCATCACCCATTGTGTACATATGTCTTGAAAGGGAAGAAAGTTCTTGTTCGTAATCTCTCAAGGTGTACAGGGCATTCAGTTGTTTTTCGTGTGAATAAAAGGAGGAATGATGTTGTTCCATCCTCACTTCTTCTACCAATGCTTCCACATCACTTGAACTTAATAAATCATAGTGGCCAAAGCCGACGAGTCCTTTGAGCTCTTGTTTTACATGCTGGACGGCGTCTTTTACACTTTCATCGATCCCATCGATTTTATCAAATATAGTGTGTACTTCATGTTCAATCACACTTTGGAGATCGTAGGATGAATTTTTCAGTAAATGGGATTTTATGATAATTTCTAGACCGCTTTGTGCATATGCACGTCCAGAATGGATTTCTTGCAACAGCAAGGCTGTAAAACTTGTATTATGATCAAGCTGTTCATCTAAAATCCGGGCAGATCCATCTTTGTGGAATGAATACCCATTTCCTTTTAAACTCCCAGAAATAAGAGCTAAAAAGGCATTTGTATCAAAGGATTCGTTCCATTCTATATTCATAGACGCAAAAGCTGATTTTAAAAAGGTGTCAATTTCTCTTTGTTTATATTTAACGGATTCTTGGGCGTCGCCTTGCTGCCTTGGCGGTACGGTGTACTTCACTTGACCAACTCCATGATCATGGCGATTGAGTAAACCTACATAATGACTGGGTTGAATATATTCAGTCAAGATCCGTTTATATTGACCTTGCTGCGCTTTCTGCTGAATCGAAGGCGCCAAACTGCTCCATATATTTGGGCTATCAAAGGTGACGGCTTTTTTGACAGCTGGCTGTTCTGTTGCAACATAAGCACAAACAGCACCGGCAAGGGCTTGTCCAGTGAGATAGATACCTGCATTGGGATGCTTCTGGCTGACTTGCTCTATGTATTCCTTCCCTTTAAAAAAGACATGATCTTGATTGCTATCAAGGGACTTCCTTTCAATTGGATAGGCATAATCCGTTTTGAGCAATGACTGTGCCGCGGTGTGTACATCTTGTGGCGAGGTCACCGGCATTTGCTTTGGCATCGGACAGTGAAAAGCGACGATGAACTCGTCTGATTGTTCAGGCTGCATCGTTAAACCATATAATTGATGATCGACCTTGAGAAAATCATGGACAGTGAGCGTTTGCTGACCTATTTCTATCGTATGGTGCTGCTGGTAATTGTCTATGTTTCCAGCATGATCGGATATGATTTTATATTCTTTATCAGTTAATCTATCCTTTCGATTGACCATCGTACCTGCTCCCTCACATAACATTTATGCAGATATCATAAATCAAAAAATATGGAAAAACCACAGCGTTCTACCAATAAAAACCTTTTGACCTACGGTGTTTGTGACAATATTGAAAAAAAGCGGAGTTTAAGTAACTATTGGTCACAAATAAAATGATCTAAAAGAAGGGTTTTTTCTATAAAAAAGAATAGGATGAACGATTGAAAGAGGGTCTTTGCTTTGTGCATTGCTCTTCATCGCCGTTTTTTTGTACAATAGATTCAATGAAGTGAGCAAGAGAGGTGAAAGCTGATGGCAGACAAAGCGTTTGGGTTACATGACGTCGTTGAAATGAAAAAGCCCCATCCATGTGGTGTCAATCGGTGGAAAGTGATTCGGTTGGGCATGGATATTCGCATTAAATGTGAAGGCTGCGGGCATAGCGTCATGATCCCAAGAAGAGACTTTGAAAGAAAAATGAAGAAAATTCTCGTCAAGCATGAGGAGCCAACTGCTTAAGTAGGCCTCATGCTTTTTTGATGAAATTCTTCTTTTGTATAGAAGAATTAGATGCAAATTCCTGTTTTGAAGGATTGATTTATTCTTTTTGGCAATGTTTCTTCTATTGATAATGCATAACGGTTAGCTTGTCTTTTCATGTAAACCTACTTATAATTGCTCTAGGTTCATATTACGCAGTATAACGAGCACGTTTGATATAGAGGAGATGAAAGAATGGCTTTAACAGCTGGTATTGTTGGCTTACCTAACGTCGGGAAGTCAACGCTATTTAATGCAATTACACAGGCTGGAGCGGAGTCTGCTAACTATCCGTTTTGTACCATTGATCCAAACGTCGGAATTGTAGAAGTTCCAGACGAACGTTTGCAAAAACTAACAGAATTGGTGCAGCCGAAAAAGACAGTTCCGACTGCTTTTGAATTCACTGATATTGCTGGTATTGTCAAAGGGGCTTCAAAAGGTGAAGGTTTAGGGAATAAATTCCTTTCTCACATTCGTCAAGTAGATGCGATCTGTCACGTGGTGAGAGCTTTTGCAGATGATAACATCACACATGTATCAGGTAAGGTTGACCCTGTGTCAGATATCGAAACCATTAATTTAGAGTTGATTTTGGCTGATTTAGAAACAGTTGAAAAACGTTTGGCTCGTGTCAGTAAGCTTGCAAAACAAAAGGATAAGGAAGCGGTAGCTGAATTTGATATTTTGTCGAAGCTAATGAACGCATTTGAAGCTGGGAAATCGGCAAGATCTGTAGAATTTACAGATGAGCAGCAAAAGCTTGTGAAACAGCTTCATTTACTCACATCTAAACCAGTTCTTTATGTAGCAAATGTGAGTGAGGATGAAGTAGCAGATCATGACGGCAACGAATATGTGCAGCAAATCCGTGAGTTTGCTTCTAGTGAAAATGCTGAAGTCATCGTCGTATGTGCGAAGATCGAGTCTGAAATTGCAGAGCTTGAAGGAGAAGAGAAGCAGATGTTCCTTGAAGAGCTTGGCATCAAAGAGTCAGGTCTAGATCAGCTGATTCAAGCATCTTATTCACTTCTTGGTTTAGCTACTTATTTCACAGCAGGAGAGCAGGAAGTACGCGCTTGGACGTTTAAAAAGGGAATGAAGGCACCGGAATGTGCTGGAATCATTCATACGGACTTTGAACGTGGGTTTATTCGTGCTGAAACGGTTGCATATGAAGATTTACTTGCTGGTGGAAGCATGTCTGCTGCAAAAGAGGCTGGAAAAGTCCGTCTAGAAGGTAAAGAATATGTAGTGAAAGATGGAGACGTCATTCATTTCCGTTTTAATGTATAGGTTCTTGTCATAGGCCAAGTAATTTGTTATAATATACAATTGTGAGTAATATAATTTATTGCTCCTTGCCCGTATAGGGCCGCTTAGACCAAAAGGAGGTGCAATCAGATGAGAAAGTACGAAGTTATGTACATCATCCGCCCAACAGTTGACGATGAGGCTAAAAAAGCAGTTATCGAGCGTTTCAATAACGTGTTAACTTCAAACGGTGCGGAGATCACTGGAACAAAGGATTGGGGTAAACGTCGTCTTGCATACGAAATCAACGATTTCCGTGAAGGCTTCTACCAAATCGTAAACGTTCAATCTGACGCTGCAGCAGTTCAAGAATTTGACCGCTTAGCTAAGATCAGTGACGATATCATTCGCCACATTGTTGTTAAAGAAGAAGTATAAATCATTGAAATATATATTTAAAGGTGGTCTTTCAATATGCTAAACCGTGTTGTATTGGTCGGAAGACTAACAAAAGACCCTGAGCTTCGCTACACGCCTAATGGTGCGGCTGTAGCCACGTTTACTCTAGCTGTGAATCGTACGTTTACGAATCAATCTGGAGAGCGTGAAGCCGATTTCATTAACTGTGTTACTTGGAGAAGACAAGCCGAGAACGTGGCTAATTTCTTGAAAAAAGGAAGTCTTGCCGGTGTAGACGGTCGTTTGCAGACAAGAAACTATGAAAATCAGCAAGGACAGCGTGTCTTCGTGACAGAAGTTCAAGCTGAAAGTGTTCAATTTCTTGAGCCTAAGAGCGGCGGTGCTGGTTCAGGTGGATACAGCGGCGGTGGCAATAGCGGAGGCCAGTATTATGGCGGTAGCCAAAACGATCAGAATCCATTCGGAAATGAACCAAGTCAAAATCCATATGGCAATCAAAGCAACCAACAAAATCGTAATCAGGGAAATAGCTTCAATGATGACCCATTTGCGAATGATGGTAAACCGATTGACATCTCCGATGATGATTTGCCATTCTAATTGATCTGAAAAATTGACTAAAGGAAAGGTGTGAAAACAAATGGCAGGTGGACGCAGAGGCGGTCGTGCGAAACGTCGTAAGGTATGTTTCTTTACTTCTAACGGTATCACGCACATCGATTACAAAGATGTTGATCTTCTTAGAAAGTTTGTTTCTGAGCGTGGTAAAATTTTACCTCGTCGTGTAACAGGAACTAGCGCTAAGTATCAACGTAAATTGACATTAGCGATTAAAAAATCACGTCAAATGGCATTACTTCCATACGTTACTGGTGAGTAAGTCGTTGACTTAAAAGCGGAGAGCCTCGAGCTCTCCGCTTTTTTTATTGTCTCAAGAAGATCTCATCCGAACTGACTAGAGCTGTTTTTGGCGGGCTCCTTAGGGGAAGTATGTAAAAGAGAGTAAAAGTGACAGTTTGTTCTATACAAATATGGGGTCGATCTGTCATATTGGTAGTCTAGAAAATAATTGCAGTCAGGGCGTGGGAAGATGATTGAATTTAAGAAGGTATCGATGCAATTTTCAGATGAGCGTTATGCCGTTGAATCCGTTGATTTAGAGATTCAAAAGGGTGAGTTTTTTGTATTCATTGGACCTAGTGGAAGCGGGAAAACGACGACATTGAAAATGATCAATCGTCTCATTTCTTCTACAGAAGGTGAGATTTACATAAAGGGTCAAAATATAAATGATTATGATATGTATGAGCTGCGCTGGGATATTGGGTATGTTCTGCAGCAAATTGCTCTTTTTCCTCATATGACCATTGAAGAAAATATCGCTGTGGTGCCAGAGCTCAAGCAATGGAGTCGGAACGAGATTAAAAAGCGAGTGGATGAATTGATGCAGATGGTTGGGCTTGATCCTGCTATGTATCGACATCGGAAGCCGTCAGAGCTATCTGGTGGACAGCAGCAGCGTATCGGTGTGGCACGTGCACTTGCAGCTGATCCTGAGATTATTCTGATGGATGAACCATTTAGTGCGTTAGATCCACTAACGAGGGAGAAATTGCAGGATGATCTGCTTGATTTGCAGCGCCGTATTCAAAAGACCATTGTTTTCGTGACGCATGATATGCAGGAGGCGATGAGGCTTGGTGATCGAATTTGTATCATGAAGGAAGGGAAAGTGGTGCAGATTGGTCGTCCAGAGGAATTGGTTCAACACCCAGTCAATGCTTTTGTTCGGGAGTTTGTCTCCGGGGCTGCTCGCCATGTAGGACAACAAGCGTTTGAGCTAGAAGTCTTGGCTAGACCAATGGCTCACGAGGCTCTTTTAGGCTATGAAGTGATCACAGCACATACCACGCTGGATGAGGTCTTATCCCAATTGGCAAAGCATGAGGAATTGGCTGTGGAAAAGGATGGGGAGCGAATTGGACTAGTGAATCGTCAAGCGGTGATTCAGTTTTTAGCTGATTCTCCTAGAGAGAGGGGCGAGTCACATGAATGATTGGATCAGTGTGTTATTGGATCGAAAAGAACAATTGGGACACGCCTTGCTTGAGCATATTCAAATTTCGTTTATTGCTTTATTTTTAGCCATTTTGATTGCCATTCCCTTAGGTATCTATTTAACGAGGGTGCCAAAGCTTGCAGAATGGGTGATTGGGGTGACGGCGGTCTTGCAAACAATCCCGTCGCTTGCGCTGCTTGGCTTGCTGATTCCTCTCGTTGGGATTGGGCAAGTGCCTGCGATTATTGCGCTTGTCGTTTATGCCCTACTCCCTATTTTAAGAAATACATATACAGGTATTCAGGAGGTCGATCCTTCCCTGAGGGAAGCGGCGCTTGCCATGGGAATGAATCATCGTAAACGGTTATTAAAGGTGGAACTGCCTCTGGCCATGCCAGTTATCATGGCAGGTATCCGAACCGGGATGGTTCTCATTGTGGGAACTGCCACTCTTGCCGCACTGATCGGAGCTGGGGGATTAGGAAGTCTGATTTTGCTGGGAATTGACCGAAATGATATGTCACTCATTGTCATTGGCGCTATACCAGCAGCCTTACTCGCACTCTTATTTGATGTGGTGCTGCGTACATTTGAGAAAATTTCTTTTAAAAAGACTGTGATTTCTGTGACGGTTTTTGCTGTGATTGCAGGAGCTATTGTCGCGGGCCCAGCACTTTTTCAACAAGAAAAAAAAGAAATCACCATCGGTGGAAAGCTAGGATCAGAGCCTGAAATTCTGATCTCGATGTATAAGCTTTTAATTGAACAGGATACGGATATTCAAGTCAATCTTAAGCCTGGTCTTGGCAAGACGTCTTTTGTTTTTCAAGCTTTACGTTCTGGTGATATTGACATTTATCCTGAGTTTACGGGTACTGCAATTTCTGAGTTCCTTAAACAAACAGCGAAAAGCACAGATAAAGAAAAAGTGTATGAGCAAGCGCGGCGCGGTTTGGAATCATCCTTTCAGCTCCGCCTTCTTGAGCCGATGGCTTACAACAATACGTATGCTTTAGCCGTGCCTCAGTCGCTGGCTGATCAATATGATGTATCCAATATTTCTGATCTAGCTAAAATCAAGAATCGCATAAAGGCTGGATTCACCTTAGAATTTTCTGATCGACAGGACGGGTATCGAGGTATTCAAAAGACCTATCAATTTTCCTTTGATGATGTAGTGACGATGGAACCGAAGCTTCGGTATCGAGCGATTCAAAAAGGAGATATCAATTTAGTCGATGCGTATTCGACAGACAGTGAATTGAGGCAATACAAATTAAAGGTGCTTGATGATGATCAGCATGTTTTCCCGCCATATCAAGGAGCACCGCTGTTAAGGCAGGAGACATTAACGGAGTACCCTGAGATTGAGGCTTCTCTCAATAAGCTTGGTGGTCAAATCACAGACGATGAGATGAGAGAAATGAATTATGAAGTGAATGTGAATGGTAAGGATGCATATCAGGTAGCGAAAGCCTATTTAAAAAAGAAAAAATTACTGCGATAATCATGGAAGAGCAGGTCTGTTATGTAAAAGCAGACCTGCTTTTTTAAAAGGAAAAACAAAAATCGTTGACTTTTATTTAAAAACATCATATCCTTAATTCGAGATAAATATATTTTTTTGATTTAATATCTCGAATTCGAGATAATATAAAGACGTCAGTAAAGACATAATGAATAGAGGCTTGTTACTTCATGATTAGGAGGTCATTAGAAGTGAAGAAAACAGAAGGAATTCACCATATCACAGCAATTGTAGGACATCCTCAGGAGAACGTTGATTTTTATGCAGGTGTTTTAGGACTTCGTCTCGTGAAGAAGACCGTGAATTTTGATGATCCAGGTACTTACCATTTATATTTTGGAAATGAAGGAGGATCTCCGGGAACGATTATCACGTTTTTCCCTTGGCCAGGTGCACAAAAGGGACAAATTGGTGCAGGTCAAGTGGGCGTGACGACATATGTCGTACCGCCAGGCGCTTTCTCTTTCTGGAAGGAACGTCTTGAGCAATTTGATATTTCTTATGAAATGGTTGAACGCTTTGGTGAACCCTTTCTCTCACTTGAAGATCCACACGGCTTGTTGATTGAGCTTGTAGAGCGTGCGGAAGGGAAACAAAATGAGTGGACATTTAACGGAGTCACACCAGATGTCGCGATCAAAGGATTTGGCGGAGCTGTTTTGTTAACATCACAGCCTGAGCAAACGATGCAGCTGCTCGAACAAACAATGGGTTTTGAACGAGTTGGAGCAGAAGAGGACTATGTGAGATTCCGTTCGTTTGGTGAGATAGGCAATGTCATTGATGTGAACAAGACACCTGTTGCACGCGGACGTATGGGTGTTGGAGTGGTGCATCATATTGCATGGAGAGCGACAGATGATCAGGATCAATTAGATTGGCAAAGACATATTGCGCAAAGCGGGTATCAAGTGACACCTGTGCAAGATCGAAATTACTTCAATGCCATTTATTTTAGAGAGCTTGGCGGCATATTATTTGAAATTGCGACTGATCCTCCAGGGTTTGCACACGACGAATCAGTGGAAACAATGGGTGAAGCATTGAAACTGCCACCGCAATATGAGGCGCAGCGCAGTCAGATTGAACAAATTGTACTGCCTATTGAGGTAAGAGAAATCAAAGGGAAAGGAGATTTATGATGAAACATCTTTTTCGAAAAGGAAAGAATGAACAAAGACCTGTTTTGTTATTACTGCATGGTACTGGCGGGACGGAAGAAGATTTATTGCCGCTTGCCGATTTAGTAGATGCTGACGCATCCGTTCTTAGTGTGAGAGGGAATGTGTTGGAAAACGGTATGCCGCGCTTTTTCAGACGTTTAGCAGAGGGTGTTTTCGATGAGCAGGATTTAATTGAGCGGACAGAGGAACTTTATACATTTATCGGAGAAGCAGCAGATGAATATGGGTTCGATCGTCACAATGTCGTCGCTCTCGGATATTCCAATGGGGCGAACATTGCAGGAAGTCTTTTATTCCATTACGAGGATGCGTTAAAAGGAGCGATCCTGCATCATCCAATGGTTCCAAGACGCGGAGTTTCATTGCCTTCATTGGCGGGGAAACAAGTCTTTATCGCAGCTGGTGAAAATGACCCAATGTGCCGTCCAGAGGAATCACAGGAGCTTGAGCAATTGCTGCAAGGCGCAGGCGCTTCGGTCACACTACATTGGGAAAATCGCGGACATCAGCTAACGAGAGAAGAAGTCGATGCTGCGGCATTATGGTATCGTCGTCAATTTTAATGAAGGTAGGGAATATAGATGGGATTTTTACAGAAGCTTTTTGGGCAAACCAAACAAAAGGAGATGGAACAAATGGAAAACGTAAAATTAGCAATTATTTATTATAGTTCAACAGGTACAAACTATCAGATGGCAAAATGGGCAGAGGCTGGAGCGAAAGAAGCTGGCGCTGAAGTGAAAGTATTAAAGGTTGCTGAATTGGCACCAGAAGCAGTTGTAGCATCAAATCCAGCATGGAAAGCACATTTAGACGAAACAAAGGATGTCCCAGAGGTTCAATTAAGTGATTTAGAGTGGGCAGATGCCATCATCTTTAGCATGCCAACACGTTTTGGTAACCTACCGGCTCAAATGAAGCAATTCTTAGACACAACTGGCGGCTTATGGTTCCAAGGGAAATTGGCAAACAAAGCAGTGAGTGCGATGACCTCTGCACAAAACCCAAATGGTGGGCAGGAGCAGACCATTCTCAGTCTTTACACAACGATGTTCCACTGGGGAGCGATTATTGCCGCTCCTGGATACACAGATGACTCATTATACGGTGCAGGGGGCAACCCTTACGGCGTGAGTGTCACTGTTGACCAAAATGGAAAGATCCAAGAGGACGCAGAAGCTGCTGCAAAACATCAAGCAAAACGTACAGTCAATGTAGCAGAATGGATCAAAAAAGGTCAAAACGCTTAATCAATGAATACAAAAAGAATGCAGCCTAGGCGCTGCATTCTTTTTTATTTAATAAGGATCTGATGGTGTGCTGTTGTTGATCGCTTCGTCTACAGCTTGTGCGGCGCCTGTAGATCCTATAGGTCCGCTTGGCTGCTCTTGTTTAAAAGCTTTTAAGCCGTCAGCGACACGCTTTCCGTAATCAGGGTCAGCCTTTGTAAAGTTTTCGATCATTTGCTCTTGAATGTCTTTTTGACAGGTCGCAAGGGTGTTGACTAAGTTCTTAATCAATTCCTCACGTTCCCAATCATTGAAGCGGCGATACGTTTCTCCGGCTTGTCCGAAGTTGTTCGGGCGGTCAATGGCTTCCCGTTTGACGTCACCCTCTACAAAAGGCGTATGATCCTTTCCATCCTGCTTGGCTTCTTTTAATCCTCCGAGGATCGATGGTTCATAATTCACATGGGGATTTTGTCCTTTGCCTTGATCGACCTGGTATTCCATTTGCCCATCTCTTTGATTCGTGGCGACATGTTTTTTCGGTGCATTGATCGGCAGCTGTAAATAGTTCGGTCCCACACGATATCGCTGCGTATCAGAGTAAGAGAAGGTGCGCCCTTGAAGCAATTTATCATCTGAGAAATCCAAACCGTCTACGAGAACGCCAGTCCCAAAGGCAACCTGCTCAACTTCTGCGAAATAATTTTCTGGATTTTTATTTAATACCATCCGTCCGATCGGTTTCCATGGATAGTCATCCTTGTACCAAAGCTTTGTCGGATCAAGCGGATCAAAATCGAGGTGAGGGTGGGCATCATCTTCCATGATCTGCGCATAGACCTCCCATTCAGGATGATTTCCTTGCTCAATGGCTTCATATAAATCCTGTGTGGCATGATTAAAGTTTTCACCTTGTATCGCTTGAGCCTGTTCTTGCGTCAGGTTGCGAATCCCTTGCTTCGGTTCAAAGTGATATTTGACCAGCACTGCTTTTCCTTCATGGTTCACCCATTTGTACGCATGGACACCTGAGCCTTGCATGTGGCGATAGGTTGCTGGGATGCCCCAAGGTGAGAAGAGAAATGTCACCATATGCGTCGCTTCAGGAGATTGCGAAACGAAGTCGAAAATACGCTCGCCGTCCTGCCGATTGGTGACAGGATCAGGCTTAAAGGCATGAACCAAATCTGGAAACTTCAAAGCATCTCGAATAAAGAAAATTTTCAGGTTGTTTCCAACGAGGTCCCAGTTGCCTTCTTCTGTATAAAATTTAATCGCAAACCCTCTCGGATCGCGCAACGTTTCTGGCGAATGACCGCCGTGAATGACAGAAGAAAAACGGACGAAAACAGGTGTCTTTTTCCCTTTTTCCTGAAATAACTTTGCTCTTGTATAAGTAGAAATAGGTTCATCACCGAATGTGCCATAGGCTTCAAAATAACCGTGAGCTCCGGCCCCGCGCGCATGGACGACACGTTCAGGAATACGTTCGCGATCAAAATGACTGATTTTCTCTAGGAAATCGTAGTTTTCAAGCGTAGTGGGTCCTCTATTCCCAACGGTTCTCATATTTTGATTGTCTGTTACGGGATGACCTTGACGATTTGTTAAAGTGTCTTCTGACTCTGAAGATGGTTTAGGGTGTTGATCTTCTTTCAATTAAATCCCTCCTTCAATATCTCCCTAACAATATGGTCATCTTTCTCCCTATTTCATACAAGGATTGATATAATGATTGAAAACTTTCACGAGGAGCGAACCTGATGATTCGATTACACTGCCTTCATGCCCATCCGTCTAATCAGTCCTATATAGAAGAGGTGTTTGGTGATACCGATGTTGAGCTGCATCACACGGTCGATTCATCATTTATAGAACGTGCTACACAAGATCCCGATTTTAATCCTCACAAGCAGCAAACCTATGCCATCAACAAATTGATGAAAGAAGATGAAGCCGACATCATTCTGCTCACGTGTACACAATACATTGCCGCCTTGGGTGATCAGCAGCATCTCTTTAAGCAACCGATTGTTCCGATTGATGAACCGTTATTTGAACTGATTTGTCAGAGAAAAGGGCCTCTTCAACTTGTGTTTTCAAACCCGGATACAGTGGATGGGACAATGGAGCGGCTTGAATCATATGCAAAAGAGCACGGCAAACAGATTGATGCAGAGGTTATGGTGATGGAGGATATCTTTCACCTTTGCCTAAACGGTGACATGCATGCTTATGAGGAGCAAATTAAAAAGCAGCTCAGAAGATGTATGAAAAAAAGTGGAGACATTTGCGTGATGCAGCTATCGATGGTTTATGCGGCACAGCAGATGGAAAAGGAGACAGGCATTCCGATCATTCATCCGCTTTCCCCACTTAAACAGTTTGTCCATCAAACAATATCCGCTTTGAAGGAGTGAACCTGTCTGGTTCGCTCTTTTTGTATAGAAACGGAAATGGGATGACATGTTAAAAAATAATCGAGCGCAAACTATTTTCAAAAGGTGCGCGTCTATCCATTGTAAGAAATAACCGATGCGCATTTAAGATAAAGGAGCTCTTTGTAAAATGAAGAAACGAAAAATTGAGGATCAATTTGCTGATTACGTAATGGAGCATAAACACAGTTTTTATCGATTGTCCTATAGTTATGTCAAAAACCCAGAAGATGCGATGGATGTCGTTCAAGAGGCGATTCATAAAGCACTCAAATCTGTTCACCGATTAGAGGATGCGACCAAGATGCATAGCTGGTTTTATAAAATCGTGGTGAACGCAGCCCTAGACTTTTTACGAAAGAAGAAGCGGGTGCAGGTGACAGACGATGACACGCTTGAATTCTTATCACAGGGTGAATTAGATGTCTATGAAGATCAAGATGTCAGACGAGCCATAGAGGATTTGCCCGACATGTACCGGGTCATCATTATCTTGAGATTCTTTGAAGATTTAAAACTAGAGGACATCGCCCACATTCTCGAAGAAAACGAAAACACCATCAAAACAAGATTATATAAGGCGTTGCGGCTTTTAAAAGTAGAATTATCGCAGGAGGAAATATAAATGGATAAGTATTTGGAACAGTTAAAAGAGGAATATTTAGAAATCCCTATTCCGCCGGAATATGATGCTATGGTTGAACGGACATTAAAACGAAAAAACAAAAAACCTCATTTTCAGCAATGGACGATCGGACTTGTTGCTGCGGCTGCTCTATTTGTCACGACTGTGAATGTCAGTCCACAGGCGGCAAGAGCGATTTCGGAGATACCTGTCATTGGCGAGCTGGTGAAAGTCGTGACATTCACAGAATTTAAAAAGAGCGATCAAGGAACGAATATTGACCTTAAAACACCACACGTTTCAGGGCTTGGGGACGGAAAATTACAAGACAGCCTGAATCAAAAATATTTAGCTGAAAATAAAAAGCTGTATCAAGATTTTGAGAAGGAAACAAAGGGTTATAAAAATGGTCATTTAAGTGTAGAGAGCGGATATGAAGTGAGAACAAACAATGATCAAATTCTTTCACTAGGTCGATACAAGGTGACGACTCAAGCTTCTGCGGCAGAGGAAATGACGTATGATACGGTGGATAAGAAAAATCATGTACTCATTACATTACCAAGCTTGTTTAAAGATGACCGTTATATTGATGTGATTAGTGAAAATATTAAAGACCAAATGAAGAAACAGATGAAAGAGGATTCAAATAAGATTTATTGGATTACCAAGCAAGATACGGTTGATCCGTTTAAGAAGATTCAGCCAGATCAAAGCTTCTATATCAATTCAAAAGGCAAACTGGTGATTTCCTTTAATGAATATGATGTGGCGCCTGGTTACATGGGTGTAGTGGAATTTACGATTCCAACAAGTGTGTTAAAGGATGTCCTTGTAAGTGATATGTACATTCATTAAAAGAAGAAACAAGACTGCTGAACATGTCAGCAGTCTTGTTGTGTTTATGAAGAAAGTGCGTCTGTCAGTGCAGGTACGACTTGTTTCTTTCTTGATACAACACCTTTTAGTAAAGCGGTGTTGTTTTCAAGTGTGACGTTAAATGCTTTTTCTACTTTTGCAGCTTCGGCACCGAGTGCAAGTGCAAGAGAGTCATTTTCTAGGATGTCTGTGATCACTAGAACGAATAGATCAAGACCTTTCGCTGCGATGACTTCATTGATTTTCGCTTCAATATCAGCCTGTCTTGCTGTAACTTCTGCGATATCTACTGTATTGACTTGCGCAATTTCCACTTTGCTATTTCCTAGTGCGAATTCTTTTGCATCAATTGTAATTAGTTCTTGAACCGTTTTTTGGCTTAGGTCAGCGCCAGCTTTTAGCATGTCTAGGCCGTAAACTTCTGGATCTACCCCTGCGATTTTTGCGAGCTCATGCGCAGCATCAATGTCTTGTTGTGTGCATGTTGGTGATTTGAATAGCAAGGAATCAGAAATGATTGCAGATAAAAGTAAACCAGCGATTTCTTTTTCAATCTTCACTTGGTTCTCTTTGTACATTTTGTTTAAGATTGTTGCTGTACAGCCAACAGGCTCAGCGCGATAGTATAGAGGTTCACTTGTTTCAAAGTTGGCAATACGGTGATGGTCAATGACCTCAGTCACTTGTACTTGATCAATATCGCTTACACTTTGTTGGAATTCGTTATGATCGACAAGAATGACTTGCTTTGTTTCGTTTGCAGCCGTTTCAATGAAACGAGGTGCTTCTTGTTTAAAGAAATCTAATGCGAATTGTGTTTCTCCATTGATTTCTCCAAGTCTGACGGCTTCTGCTTCGACGCCGATTTTGTTTTTTAGATCAG
Organism: Bacillus sp. FSL W8-1143; assembly: GCF_037965155.1. Lineage (NCBI taxonomy): Bacteria > Bacillati > Bacillota > Bacilli > Caryophanales > Bacillaceae > Bacillus > Bacillus sp. FSL W8-1143. The sequence goes on along the minus strand of NZ_CP150182.1, from coordinate 3,706,458 downwards.
CGTAAGCGATAGCAGAGCAAATCGTGTCTGTGTCAGGGTTTTTGTGTCCGAATACGAGTGTTTTTCCCATGTGAATTCTCCTTCTTACATTTATTGATGATGCTTCTATTCTAACAGCTTTTGACCTTGAATTCAGGGTTTATAGCTAAGAATAATCTAAAAAATTGTAACATGCTGTTTGAAAAGTTGCATGTACGAATCGAAATCAGTGTTCCACGTGAAACGCTCCTAAGATAGCCTGCATTTTACTTGCGATTTACCGCTATGGTAAAATAAAGGTTGGGGTAAGACATGGTGTAGCTTACATCGTACGTATACATAGAAGGACACATTGAGCAAGATATAGTAAAAGGATTAGATAGAGGTGAAGGTGTGAAACAAACAAAAGCGTTAGTAGAGGGCGCTATCATGATCAGTATTTTCTCTGTCATGACGCTGTTTTATTTGTATGTGCCGCTATTATCCATTATTTTCTTTCTAGCTGCTCCGATTCCGATCATCCTCTATACAATCAGGCACGGCTTGAAAAAAGGAATTGCTGCTGGCGCTATTGGGATAGTGATCAGCTTTTTAATTGGATCTATTAATGGACTCATGACGGCGCCAATTCTGATTGCTGTCGGATTAGGCATGGGTGTTTTCTACAGCAGACGGCAGCCTGGGAATGCCATCATTACAGGTGCGCTGATCTATTTATTTAGTTTTCTTATCTCCTTTGTTGTCAGTGTTCAGCTTTTTCAAGTCGATATCATGGGTATCGCGAAAGAGTCGATTGAGCAAATGATTCCGATGTTAGAGAGTGTCTTAAAGCAATCCGGCGCTTCTGAGCAGGACATTGCGAAGCAGCTGAAGCAGTTCAGAGAGATGCAGGATGCTGCATTGAGTGCTTTACCTGTCGCGCTGTTGATGTTAGTTACGCTGACGGCGTTCGTGAACCACTGGTTTGTGAAGCCTCTGATCAAACGGTTTGTCAAAGACATGCCAGCCTTGAAGAAATTTAAGGATATGCGGCTGCCAAAAAGCATGGTATGGTATTATTTACTCACACTGCTTTTGATGCTGATTCAGACGGAAAAAGGCAGCTTTTTATCGCTCGTTCAAACGAGTGCGTTTCAAATTTTATTTATACTGGTGCTTATTCAGGGATTTTCTTTTATCTTCTATTATTGCCACGAAAAAAGCATCTCAAAAGCGGTGCCCGTTTTCGCTATCGTGTTAGGGGTTCTCTATCCGCCAGTCGCTGTGATTGTGCGTATTATAGGGATTGCTGACATAGGCTTTGATTTAAGAGAAAAAGTAAAAAACAAATAATTCACTCTGAATGTTGAGGAGTTGATATCAGTGCCAAGCTTCTATAGAAAACCTGTCATCAAGTATCCGATCATCGCTTTGATTTTCCTTGCGGTGGTCACAGTCCTCCTCAACCTTTATTATAATTGGATCATAGGAGCGGTTGGTCTTTTAGTCCTTGCAGGTGTGCTCTACTTCTTAAAGTGGGCAGATACGCAAGTGCAAAAAGAGATTGATTCATATATTTCAACATTATCCTATCGAGTCAAAAAGGTTGGAGAAGAAGCATTAATGGAAATGCCAATTGGTATTATGCTGTTTAATGACCAGTATTATATCGAATGGACAAATCCATTTCTCGCCTCGTGTTTTCATGAAAGCACGCTTGTCGGCAGATCCTTGTATGATACATTCGAGTCCATTGTGCCTCTTATTAAACAAGAGGTCGAGACAGAAAATGTGACGCTGAATGACCGAAAATTCAAAGTCATTATTAAACGGTCAGAGCGCCTTTTATATTTCTTTGATGTCACAGAACAGGTACAAATTGAAAGACAGTACGAAAATGAACGAACGGTGTTATCTTATATCTTTTTAGACAATTACGATGATGTCACGCAGGGTCTTGACGATCAGGTGCGCAGCACCATTAATAGTGAAGTGACGTCTCTGTTAAACAATTGGGCACAGGAATATGGCATTTTCCTGAAGCGAATTTCGTCCGAACGATTTATGGCGGTTCTAAATGAGAGCATTTTAGCAGAGCTGGAAGCGTCGAAATTCTCTATTCTAGACGAGGTCCGTGAGAAAACAGGAGCGCATAGTGCGACGCTTACCTTGAGTATCGGGATCGGTGCATCCGTACCTTCTTTAAAAGAGCTTGGGGCACTTGCGCAGTCGAGTCTTGATCTTGCCCTCGGACGAGGCGGGGATCAGGTAGCCATTAAGCAGCCGAATGGAAAAGTGAAATTCTACGGCGGAAAAACGAATCCAATGGAGAAACGGACACGTGTACGCGCACGAGTCATTTCTCATGCTTTAAAAGAAATTGTTTCTGAAAGCGGAAATGTCATGATTATGGGGCATAAGTTCCCAGACATGGACTCAATCGGTGCATCCATTGGGATTTTAAAGGTCGCCCAGGCTAATGGGAAAGAAGGCTATATTGTCATTGATGCCAACCAGATTGGGGACAGTGTTCAACGTTTGATTAGTGAAATTAAGAATTATGAAGATCTTTGGTCACGTTTTATCACCCCAGAGGAAGCCATGGAGCTTGCGAAGGATGACACGCTGCTTGTGGTCGTGGATACACATAAACCGTCTCTCGTCATGGAAGAACGACTACTCAATAAAATTGAAAATATCGTGGTCATTGACCATCATAGACGCGGCGAGGAGTTTATCCGTGACCCATTACTTGTCTATATGGAGCCGTATGCTTCATCCACAGCAGAGCTTGTGACAGAGCTTTTAGAGTATCAGCCGAAGAAATTGCGCATTAACATGATTGAAGCTACTGCGCTTCTCGCAGGGATCATCGTTGATACGAAGAGTTTCTCGCTGAGAACGGGATCAAGAACGTTTGATGCAGCATCTTATCTTCGTGCGAAGGGGGCAGATCCTGTCCTTGTGCAAAAATTCCTAAAAGAGACCGTCGATCATTACATCAAACGGGCAAAGCTCATTCAGCATACAGATCTGTATCAAAATCAGGTGGCGATTGCTTCATTACCGTCAGACAGCTCGGAGTATTATGATCAAATCACGATTGCCCAGACGGCAGATTCCCTGTTGTCAATGAGTGAGGTAGAAGCGTCATTTGCTGTCGCTAGACGAGATGACAACACGGTGTGCATTAGTGCGAGATCATTAGGAGATATCAACGTCCAAATTATCATGGAAGCGTTAGATGGCGGCGGTCATTTAACTAACGCTGCAACCCAAATGTATGGTATAACCATTGAAGAAGCGGTAGAGCAGTTAAAAGCTGCCATTGATGAATATTTCGAAGGAGGGGTTCAAAGATGAAAGTCATCTTTCTAAAAGACGTAAAAGGCAAAGGGAAAAAAGGCGAAGTCAAGAATGTAGCTGACGGATACGCTCACAACTTTCTCATCAAACAAGGGTTAGCAGTTGAAGCAAACCCAACGAACCTAAGCGCATTGGAAGGGCAGAAGAACAAAGAGAAAAAGAATGCCATCCAAGAGCTTGAACAAGCGAAACAATTAAAAGAAACACTTGAGGCGCTAACAGTGGAACTAACAGCAAAATCAGGTGAAGGCGGCCGTCTGTTTGGATCTATTACAAGCAAACAAATTGCTGATAAATTGCAAAAAGATCATCAAATCAAAGTCGATAAGCGCAAAATCGAGCTGAATGACGCCATCCGTGCATTAGGTTACACAAATGTACCGGTGAAGCTTCATCCAGAGGTACAAGCAACATTAAAGGTACACGTGACAGAACAAGCATAAACCGAAAAGAACCCGTCTCATGAGGAGGCGGGTTCTTTTTTTATGATGGATCTGAAATATAGACGCTTCGTCCGGCTCGCATACCGGATATAAACATGAAAAATAGGATGATGATAAAGATGATAATGGATGGCGTCCATGTATGTGTGAGATCAAAAAGGATACCGATCATGAAAGGACCAACGGCGGCTAATAAATAACCGAGAGACTGCGCCATTCCGGAAAGGGCAGCGGCTTGCTCCATATTGGTCGTCCGTAATCCGATAAAAGTGAGCGCCAGACTGATGCTGGCACCTTGTCCAATGCCGATCAATAAAACAGAGATCACAAGAATAGGCGTCGATCCTCCGAGAAGAAGCCCAATCATGCCAAGTAAATACACAAGGACAAGGCCCAAGACAAGCGGTCTTTGTGTTTTTAATTTTTCCGCGAAAACAGGCGTTAAAAAGGTGGATGGCAGCCCAGCAAACTGCATAATGGACAGCATCCAGCCGGCTGTCGACAGGTTCATTCCATGTGATGTTAAAATATCAGGAAACCAGGCGATGCTGCTATAAAAAAGGAATGACTGCAAGCCCATAAAAAAGGTCACCTGCCATGCGACACGCGAACGCCATATCGGCTGCTCTGTGAGCGAAATGCTTTTGACGGCCGCTGTGTTCTGATGAAGAAGCTGCGGCGCCCAGACCATCATCGCGAGAAGTGCAAGGCCAGCCCATACGAGGAATGAAGTATTCCAGCCGCCAGGCATTGCATGGCTGAGCGGAACACTGACACCTGATGCAAGTGCCGCAAAGACGGACATCGAAGTCGTATACACGCTCGTCATCAAACCAGCATGTGCAGGAAATTTATGCTTCACAAGCCCTGGTAAAAGCACATTACATATCGCAATCCCGACACCGACAAGCGCGGTTCCCACCATTAAGAAGGTGATCGAGCCAAACGAGCGAATCACAATCCCAAATAGAAGGACAGCAAGCCCAAGCCAAAGGGTTCGTTCATTGCCAAGACGCTTTCCGATTTTAGGTGCAATTGGAGAAAGCAATGCGAATGAGAGCAGTGGTAAAGTGGTGAGAAAACCCGCAAGTCCATTTGAAAGCTGCAAATCGGAACGAATGGCGCCGATGAGAGGGCCGACGGACGTAATGGCAGGCCGCAGGTTAAATGCAATGAGTAAAATCCCAGCAATCAGCAGGATGGTTTGTCCCTTGCTGCGGGGATGTAATGTTGATTGTTCTAGTTGTTGTTCCATGAATGTAAACTCCTTTATTTCTTTAAGAAGAACGATCTTTCTTCTGTTCAAGTTCTGCTAGTTTAGCGATTAAGATATGCTGCGGCATATGCATGATTTGTTCAATGGGTACATTGAGTGATGCCGCAAGTTTTTGTGCCGTATCGGCTGAGATTTGTAATGGTCTCATACGCAAATCCCTCCTCTTTCAATCTATAGGTTCCAATATATCATATCGGCTTTGTGCCATGCAGATAAAAAATTAGAGTTCTCTTTGATAAAACCACTTTAGGGCTGATAAGAAATTTTTTTGAAATTGTTTCAGATGATGGCCCTCCCCTTGTTCGATGTGATAGTGCAGCTGCCATTCCTGCATCCCTTTCTGTAATAAAAGATCATGTAGTTGTTTATTGAATAAAGACATGTGCTGTTGAGCAGATGTTTTGCCTTTACCTTCTTCACTGCCCACAGACAAATAAATAAGGTGATCCACATACTGAATGCTTTGTTGTTTAGCAAACGGCAGAAAATCTTGATACCAAAATGACCCAGAGATAGATGCGATGTTTTTAAAAAGAGCAGGGTACATCAATAAAGTATAAATTGCAAATAGCCCACCTAATGAAGCACCTATGTGACTATGTTCATGACAGGTCTGTTTGACTGGATATTTTCTTTTGATATATGGGAGCAAGTCATTCGCTAAAAATGACATATACGTCTGTGCCTCGCCTTTAAAGTCAGGAAACCCAGAGTGCAGTGATGACGCCTTCCATGGTGTATACTCGTCAAGTCGATTGAAGGGGTGTATGCCGACAATGATGATTGGAGAGATGGTTTTGGCTTCGATCAGTCTTTCGATCTCTAGCAGGTGTGTTCTAAATAAAGAAGAGCCATCTTGTACAAAGACAGCTGGAACATTAATAGAGGTGTCATGTGGAACGTAAATATCAAGCTGACGCCCGTTAAACTCGTCATATAGAAACGTTCCGTTCATATGTATTCACTCCTCAAGATTCTCAAATAAGCTGAAAAGAAGACAAAGGGCTAAACATTAACCCTTTGTCTTCTTTTTTTAGTTGTTTTTCTCTAACCATTTGACGGCCTTATCAAGGAAGGTTGTTTTGCTTAGTGCAGTTCCTCCTTGAAGCATAGGATCAACGACATTTTCATTGATGTGCCCATTTTTCACAGCTTTTAGGCTTGTCCAAATTTTATTTTCCTCTAAGTCTTTTAATGCGTTAGGTTTCGATGAGTTTTCCTCTTTAGAGAACTGAACGAAAATATAGTCAGGATTGAGTTCGCCCAGGCGCTCCAATGAAATCAATGCTTGTGCTTTGGCTTTTTTGATATCACTTGGTGCTGTAAATCCTAAGTCCCCATATAAGGTAGAGTTGAAGTATACGTCTTCAGGGTACACGTACAGGTCGCCTTGTCTAATGCGTAAAATGACAGCTGTTTTGTTGCTGCTTTTGTCTTTCAGGGTTTCTTTCGCTTGTTTGAGGTCTTTCTGATAATCAGAAATGATGTTTTTCGCTTCTTCACTTTTTCCAGTAAGTGTACCGAGCAATAAAAGATTGCTTTCCCAGTCAGAAGAGACATGGGATACTGGGATCGTTGTTTGGACTTTATCCAATTTTTTAATTGTTGCAGGTGGAAACTTTGTTGATCCGAGTATCACGTCTGGTTTTAGTTTTAAGATTTTTTCTAGATTCGGTTCCGTTTTTTCACCGATGCCTTCTGTTTTCGCTGTGATGTCTTTAAATAATTCAGGGAATGTGCCGCCTACTGTAGAAGCACCAATAGGCTCGATATTAAGTAATTTGGCATCTTCCATTGATTCTAGGCTTCCAGCAATGACAATTCGTTTCACTGGCGTTTTGAGTTTGTACGTTTGATCTAAGTAATTGATGTTTGTTTCTGCTATTTCAGCTGACTTGCTTTTGGTTGTGTTTGAAGCAGGTTTATTTTCTGCAGCACCACAGGCAGCTGTGGTGATCGTCATGATACAAAGGATAAGCAATGCTAACCATTTTTTCATTTGTTTTCTCCTTTAACTGATAATTGTTCTCAATTAAAGATTGTATTAGGCTTTTGTCCTTTTATCCATAGACAATTCTCTGTCAAATGATGGACTTTTTACGGAAAAAAAGATAAAAGGTCCTGAATGACTCGTTTATGACTGGCTGCTGTGTATTCACGCCAAGGGTCAGATGCTAGTGGATAGACTGCTTGTTGCGCCACAGCTTTGAGATTTTGCCAATCTTCCTGTTGCTTTAACTTTTGATAAAAAGCAAGGGTTTTTGGCTCCTTATGCAAGTAGAGGAAGATGGCGTCTGGATCTAGCTGTTGTATGGAGCGAATGGTGATTTTCTTTTCTATTAGCTGTCCATCATTCTGAAAAGCTGGCAGAAGACCAATATCATGAAAAATCACTTCTGACATGGTGCGATTTACAGACAAGTAGAGTTGATCTTGAAAGATACGAAGAGGCAGGACGGTTTTTGGTGGATGATCAAAAAGGCATGTCTTTTTCGCCTGAATGACGAGCTCCTCATAATGAATCAACCATTCTTCTGCTTCCTTCGCTTCGTTTAGGAACATAGCTGTTTGTCTGAATTGAGTGCGCCAATCCAAATGGGTGAATGGAACAAAGTGAACAGGACAGATGGTTTTCAACACTTGTTTTTCTTCCTCTGTCACATGATCATTGGCAATGATCAGCTCAGGTTTTGTTTCCTTTAATTGCTGTAAATTGGCTTCAGCGTGCTCATTGATCCGATGTGCACTCAGGTGAATCGGGATTTCTTCTGCATGATGCTCAAAATCATGTGCTGTCCATTTAGGGTGAAGAGGGGCAGCATACGGGATGATATGAATGGGTGTGAGCTGACCGAGTATGGAATGGCCATAGGCTGCAATTTTCCGCTGACGGCTTTTCATATAAGTAGAAGGGGTCATGCCCGTTTTTTTCTTAAAGATGCGGCTAAAGTAATAGGGATCTTGATAGCCGATTTCCAGTGCAATGTCTTTGAGCTTTGCGTTGCCTTTTGCCATTAGCTGTTTGGCTCTAGCCATCCTTTTCTTGGTGATATAATCAGTGACACTCACATTAAAATGCTTTTTAAATAGCTCACTGTAATGATTGGCGCTGATGCCAGCCATTTGAGATAGACTTGTAAGGCTGAGGGGTTCTTCGGAATGTTGATCAATATATTGTTTTGTTTTGAAAAGGGCATGTGTCGTGTCACAAATATCTTCATTATGCAGTGTGAAAAGCTGCAGGATGAGCTGTTGAAAAAGGGATTGGCTTCTAAAAAAGCTAACGGATTCATGTCTTTTCCATTCCTCTGTCATTTCGGACAGTAAAGAATGAATTTGTTCAATTGAGCTAATATCGATAAATTGCCATACATTCAGTAAAGACCGGGCATGTTCAGTTGATACTTCTTCTATGTGTTGACCTTGCGGCGTGTACATTTGAAAGCGAAGCAGATAGAGCTCGTGTTTTTGATAAGGCTTTGTTTTTAACATAAATGTCTCATCAGACAGAATTGTATAGAGCGTTAGATTTTTCAATCGCCATTTTTGATCGTTCAGCGTGAGTAAGCCGCTGCTGCTTATGCTAACGAGGAGGCAAAATGTATCTGATAATTGCTGCTCCTTATGCGGAAGCTCTGCATTCTTTATTTTTTCAGCAAATGTCAATCGATAGATGAATTGTTCTGCCTTTGCCATTGTACGTAATTGATTATTTCCCATAAAACCACCTGATCTCTTATTGATTGATAAACATTCTCAATTAAATTGTAGCAGAAAGAGTTGGAAAGATGGTGATGTTTATTCTGTCAAAAAAGCACCCTGAGTCAGATCAGGGCGCGATGATTTAGTCTGTTTTTCCATGTGCTAGCGCAGGTTCTTTTGTTAAGCTTAATGGCCGTAAGTCCTGCCAGTGTGTCTGGATATAATCGATGCAGGCATTTCTAGTGTCTTCACCAAAGACCTTTTCCCACCCATCTGGCACTGGTGCAAATGATGGCCAAAGTGAATGCTGTCCTTGTTCATTGACAAGCACAAGAAATACACCGTCTTCACGATCAAAGGGATTTGTCATTTGTCATCTCTCCTTTATTCTTAGTGCTTTTGTTTGACCCGATGCAGAGAGTCGTCTAAGATGACACCAATTTCTGCTAGGGGTTTAGGCTGGCACATGTCTTTGTGCCGGCAATGAATGTCGTGCTGTTCAATGGTTCCGTTGATATAAGGTGCCCATGCTTCGGGATCAATTGGTGTAAACCAATCTGGGATAATGGTAGATCTAAAGAATAATATGTCCCCATGATAAGTTTTTGGCTGATATTCTCCGAGCAATCGAACTGAATTGACATAGGTTTCCTTTAGATTTCTAATGGCATCTTCATTTAAGCTTGCTAGTGCACTGCCGTCTTTCTTCAAGATGTCGACAGCACTTTTCATCGTGAGCGGTTCACCTGTTAAGGTATCTGGATCATAACCCCCGAGTGCAAGAAGAGCGATTAGTGCTTCTTCTTCATCGGGTGCTTCTTTAAGCGGTAAGAAATGGTTTGGATAGGCATCTAGCATCGCAACGAGAGCAATTTCTTCACCTTGCTGCTGGAGTTGTGTAGCCATTGCCTGTACAACGTTTCCGCCTAGTGACCAGCCAAGAAGATGATAAGGACCTTTTGGCTGAATCGTTTGGATGTGCTTGATGTAATCCGCAGCCATATCATCTAGTGTGTGCGGGTAGTCATCTTTTCTTGCGATTCCTCTTGCCTGTAATCCATAAATAGGGATGTCTTTCTCTAATGTATTCAAGAGACCTGCATAGCACCAGCTAAGACCACCAGCTGGGTGAACACAGAAGAGAGGATATCTTTCTCCATTTGTTCGTAGCGGCAGCAGGATTTCTAGTGCGTTTTCATCGCTTCCTGTTTCTAGTTTCTCTGCCAAACTTGCAACATTTGGTGCTTCAAACAACGTTCCGATGCTTAGTTTGACACCAAGTGCATCACGAATGCGGCTGATTAAACGAACCGCAAGTAAGGAATGCCCGCCAATGTCAAAAAAGCGATCGTCAATGCTGATTTTTGGCAAATCAAGCACCTCTTCAAAGAGGTGGCATAGAACTTCCTCTTTCGGGTTTCTTGGGCCGCGGCCATCCGTTTGCTGTATATGCAATTGAGGTGCCGGTAGTGATTTTTGATCAAGCTTCCCGTTTGCTGTAAGTGGCATCGTATCAATCTGTACATAAGCCGCAGGCACCATGTAATCAGGAAGACTGGCTGACGCAAAATGGCGAAGAGTCTCTGTATCGAAACGCTCTTCTTCAGTTGTGACGATGTATGCGACTAAGCGTTTGTCGCCAGGCTGATCCTCTCGCATAATGACTGCAACTTGTGCAACTGCATCGTGGCGTGATAGAACGGCTTCGATTTCTCCAAGTTCAATTCTAAACCCGCGTATTTTAATTTGATGATCAGCTCTGCCAATGTAATCAAGTGCCCCTTCTTCTGTCCAGCGAGCGAGGTCGCCAGTTCGATACATCCTTGTGCCAGGTGCTCCATAAGGATCGGCAGGGAATCGATCTGATGTCAGGTCAGGCCTGCCTAGATAACCTCTTGCCAAACCAGCTCCAGCTACATACATTTCACCTGTCGTGCCAGGTGGAACAGGTTGTAGGTATTCATCAAGTACGTACACGTGTAAATCAGGAATCGGTTCGCCTATTAAGCTGCTGGATTTCTTTGCGATCATGTCTCGATTGAGTACATTGTACGTAACGTGTACGGTGGTTTCTGTAATGCCGTACATGTTAATTAGCTTTGGCTTGCAGTCTGAGTGACGGCTGTACCAATCTTCTAATCTGCTAAGCTCTAATGCTTCACCGCCAAAGATGACATAGCGGAGTGATAATGCTTGACCAAGTGTTTGTTGTTCCTTGTCTATCTGCATGAGCTGATAGAAGGCAGAAGGTGTTTGATTAAGCACAGTCACACCTTCATCGACTAGAAGCTGCAGCATCTCTTCTGGAGAACGAGAGATGGTATGAGGAACAATGACAAGCCGACCGCCATATAAAAGGGGCCCCCATATTTCCCAAACTGAAAAGTCAAAGGCATACGAATGGAACATTGTCCAAACATCCTCTTCATCAAAATGGAACCAATGTTCAGTAGATGTCAGAAGACGGATGACATTTTGGTGTGGGATGACCACTCCTTTTGGTTTCCCTGTAGATCCGGATGTATAAATAATATAGGCCGGATGCAGAGGAGATAGCGGCTCAATTCTGTCTATATCAGCCGGATTGTGATTTGGCGTAATCTGTAATTGATCATTTGTTTCTTTTTCGTCTAACAAAATCAAATCGCAATCAGCAGGGAGATGCAATGCAGCTGCTTTTGTTGTGATGCTGCAAACTGGTTTGGCATCTTGTATCATGTATGCCAGCCTGTCTGCTGGATAATCAGGATCAAGCGGAACATAGGCTGCGCCTGCTTTATGAACGGCTAATAGGCTGACGAGCATATCGATTGATCTAGGCAGGGCAAGTGCAACGAACTGTTCTGGTCCAACGCCTCTTTCTATTAATAAATGAGCAAGACGATTGGCTTTGTTGTTTAACTCTTCATAGGTAAGCTGCCACTTGCCATCCGTTACTGCCACTCGATCAGGATATTGCTGCACCGTTTTTTCAAATAAGGTCGGGAGACGAAGTGCTTGGTCTAACTGAGCGAATGTCTTTTTGTCAGGTAGAAATGTTTGCCGCTCTTTATCTGATAAAATGTTCACTTGACCAATCGGCAGATGTGGGCGCTCAGCTATCTCTGTTAAAAAGCGCTTCATTCTGGCAGCGATTGCTTGAATGGTACTTTGTTTAAATACATCTGTGCTGAATTCAAACAATCCTGTTAATCCTGCTGCTGACCCAGTTTCAGTTCTTTGTTCTGTTAATTCGATGGTCAGATCAAATTTAGCTGATCCTACTGGTTTCACGTAAAGATCTGAATCAAGTTGTGTCAGCTTCATTTCCGCCTTCGGTGTATTTTGGAAGGCAAGCATGACCTGGAACAATGGATTGCGTGATCTGGAGCGGTTTGGATTTAGAATTTCCACTAGCCGTTCAAATGGCAGATCCTGATGCTCATAGGCTGCTAAGTCAACGTCTCGCACTCGCTTCAATAGCTCACTAAAGGTTGGATTACCAGCTGTATTTGTTCGTAATACTAGTGTATTCACAAACAATCCCACAATGTCGTCAAGTGCATCGTCATTCCGCCCAGCAATTGGACTGCCAATAGGGATATCTGTTCCCGCTCCAAGACGTGTCAGTAATGCTGCAAGTGATGCTTGAAGCACCATGAACAAGCTCACCTGATGCTGCTTTGCAAGTTCAAGGAGCAGCTGGTGTAAAGCGGGCTCAATCGCAAAGTCGATCGTAGCACCGTTGAAGCTTCCTTCCTGTGGACGCGGGTAGTCATAGGGAAGCTCCAGTTCTTCAGGCAGGTCATGTAAGGCACCTGTCCAATAGGTAAGCTGCTTGGCAAATAGACTATCCGTCTCTTCCTCACTGCCCAACAGCTTCTGCTGCCAAATAGCATAGTCAGCATATTGAACAGGTTCGGCTGGCAAGGAGATTGATTTTCCTTGTATACGGGCTTCGTAAGCAGCAGCTAAGTCTCGTGTCAATGGTGCAAGTGACCAGCCGTCACCAGCGATATGATGCAGCAATAGAAGCAGCACGGATCGATTTGCATCAAGTATGAATAATTCAGCTCGAAGTGCAGGCTCTTCTTCAATCTTAAAGCTATAGCGAATGGCTTCGTTTAACTGATTATCAATTTGTTGATCACTTGAAGCTGTGACGTGGAGTTCAGGCTGAACACTTTTCGGGTGTAAAATAACCTGTCTTGGCATGCCGTTCTTATTTGGAAAGATGGTTCTAAGGGTTTCATGTTTTTCAGTGATATCTGCTAAAGCACCACTGAGAGCTTTTTGATCTAATGTACCTGTCAGCTGAATGACAAGTGGAATATTATAAGTTGGACTTGGACCTTCAAGGCAATGAAGGAACCAGAGCCGTTTTTGGGCAAAGGATAATGGAATTTCATCTGGCTTTTTTTCTACCTGAAGCGGCGGCCGAATGTCCTTTGCTTTGTCTAAGTGCTGTGCAAGTTCAGCGACTCGAGGTGATTCAAAAATGGTGCTCATGCTTAGGTCTGCACCGAATGTATCGCGTATACGTCTAAGCAGACGAGCGGCAAGTAAAGAATGTCCGCCTAAATCAAAGAAACTATCATCTATGCCAATTTGAGATAGACCAAGGGTTTCTGCAAATAAACTACATAACATGTCTTCTTGGGGTGTTCTAGGTGTACGCTCAGAACTAACTAAAGACATATTTGGCACTGGCAATGCTTTGCGGTCGATTTTGCCGTTTGGTGTAAGTGGAAGTTCCGGCAAAAAGACAACAGCAGAAGGCACCATGTAGTCTGGAAGTAACGCAGCCACAAACTGCCTAAGCTCTGAAGGGTGAAGAGAAGAGTCGTCTGTTAGCACAACATACGCACAAAGCAGCTGTTGTCCAGGTTGATCCTCCCGAACGATAACGGATGTATGCTTTATGGCTGGGTGCTGCATAATAACTGTTTCAATTTCACCTAGTTCAATACGGAAGCCGCGAATTTTAATTTGATGATCAGCACGGCTAATATAATCAATCGAGCCATTCTCACGCCACCTGGCTAAATCACCCGTGCGATACATTCTCGTGCCTTTTGTGCCGAATGGATCAGCGACAAATCGTTCAGCCGTTAAGTCATATCGTCCAAGATATCCTCTGGATACTCCTTCACCTGCAATATAAAGTTCACCGATTGATCCTGCTGGGACTGGGTTTAGTCCTTCATCTAAAATGTAAATGCTCGTATTCCAAATGGGTTTGCCAATCGCCGGTCCACTATTCTCTCGATGTGCTGTGACATTTTCCATGGTAGACCAGATCGTCGTTTCTGTAGGTCCGTACAAATTGGTAATGTCGCATTGAAGAGATTGTAATGTGTGCAAAAGGGAGGCAGGGAGTGCTTCTCCTCCAACAAGAACACGCATACCTGTTATCACGTCAGGGTAATCATCTGCTAACGCATGCCACAACGTTGGTGTTGCCTGCATGATTGTGACATGATGAGAACGAATCATGTCTGAAAGCTTTGCTGGTTCTTGTATCGTTTCTTTTTTTGCTAATAATATAGCGGCACCATGTAAAAGCGGGAGGAACATTTCTAGCCCGGAAATATCAAAGGCAATGGTCGTTACCGCTAAAAGCTGGTCCCCTTGATCTAATAAAAATGAATCTTGCATAGACAATATAAAGTTGATCACATTTCGTTTTGTTACAACAACACCCTTAGGCTTCCCTGTCGATCCTGACGTGTAGAGGATGTAAGCCGGATGATGCGGGGAGCCTTCGTTCCAGGTCGGATTGAGATGCGGGCTGCCTGCTATCTCCTGATGAACAATTGAATCATCCAGTTGAACGATGTGCGGATGCTCCAAACCGTCTGCTGTCTCTTTGACTGTGAGCAAGCACGCCGGTTTGGCATCTTCTAGCATATAGGTGACACGATCGTTAGGGTAATCAGGGTCTAGTGGCAGATATGCGGCTCCTGTCTTGATAACGGCTAATAGACTTACGACCATATCGATGGAACGAGGCAGAGCAATTGCGACAAATTGTTCTGGTCCAATGTCGCGCTTTTTCAAATAATGAGCCAATTGATTTGCCCGCTGATTCAACTCTTCGTAGGTCAAAGTGATTTCTTCAAACTGTAATGCTTTTGCTTGTGGTGTTTTGCTGACTTGTTTTTCAAATAGTTCCCGTAAAGATTCTTTTGGTAATTCTCGTTTTGTATCATTCCAGTGCTTGAGAATGTTCTCTTTTTCTTCAGACAAAAGAAGGTTGAATTGACTGATCGTCTGATCTTGCTCTAGTCCGGTTATTTCCTCCAGCAATTGAAGAAAACGCTGCTGATGAGCATCAATTGTTTGCTCTTTGTAAACGGCAGGGTTTGCATCAAAGTCGATTTGAAATCCGTTTCCATCTGCGCGGTCGTATATGTTGATCGATATATCATCTACGGGTCCTGCTGAAAGATTATGTGCTTGACCAATGCTCTGATCGAACTTGAGATTATAATCAAATGGCATGATATTGATCTGCGGGCCGAATAATCGTTGATTTCTTCCGATGAGTTTAAAGTCTCTCCGCATGTCTTCATGACGATATCTTTGATGAGGACGAATGGCTTTCAGTTCATCAGATACTTGGCGAACAAGTGCTGAGAGCGTCATTTCTGGTTTGCATGTTAAACGAAGCGGTACCAGGTTCATGACCATTCCGGGTGTTTGCAAGGCGCACGATCCAAGGCGCATCATAACAGGTAATCCTAAAACAATATCATGTGCACCAATCATACGATGCATATATAGAGCGGATGCCGCAAGAATCATTTCATGCCACGTACCACCGAAAAATTGAGCATTTTTTTTCATTTTGCTTACCTTTTCGGCATCGAAGCTAGCCGTTTTGCGGATAAAATGATCCGACGTTCTTGGGGCAAGCTCAGCAAGGCTGACAATTTCAGGTTGATCAGCAAAGCGATTTTTCCAAAATGCTCGATCATCATCATACCGATTGGACTGTTGATAGGTGATCTCCTCTTGGACTACGTCAAGTAAGGCTCCAAATGTTTGAGGAGCCACAGGTGTCCCTTTCGATAGGGCTGAATAGACCTCAGCAACACGACGTGCAATGAGCGAAAAGGCGAATCCATCAATGGCAATGTGATGAATGCGCTGATACCAGATAAAACGGTCGTCAGCAAGTTGAAAAAGTACTTCACGGAATAATACATCTTTCTCTAAAGAGACTGGCGTTGCAAGGTCTGTCTTCATCCATGCTTTAGCCGCATCAAGCGGCTGTTTTTCATTTTGTAAATTGATAGATTGAAATGGAATCTCTTTCTTAGATATCAACCATTGCTTTGGACCGTCAGTATCCTCAACGAAGCGCATATACAAGGAATCTGCTTCTAAGACAGTCTTTCTAATGGCTGCTTCAAAGTGTACGGGATCAATAGGACCTTTAATATCTATATACTCAGCTGTATTGAAAATAGGGTTAGATGGATCAAGCTGCTGCGCATACCAAATGCCTGATTGGGCACCGGTTAGTGGGAATGAATCGACTGACTGGATCGACAAGGGTCTATACCTCCTTTACAAGTAATCGATATTTGGGATAGATGGCTGTTTTTCTGGGAAAAGAAGAGCTCGCCAAGACGTGAGCGTTGGATTAGCTGCAAGCTCAACGAAATTGACTGTCGCTCCTTGCTGTCTCCATTTTTCCGCTAGACTCATCATTCTAATAGAATCAAGTCCAAGATAGACGAGATTCTCGTCAAACGGTATTTCATTCGGCTCGATTTGGATATACTCAGCTACTTGGTGAACGATAGCATCAAAGGATAGATCATCACCGTCTGCTTCCTGTCCTGTTAAACGACGAATGATTTGGCTTGTCGTTGTGGTTACCGCACAGCGTTCAGCTGCATAGGTCATTGCCATTTTGTGATGCTTAAGTGAAAAGTCAGCGACGGCATCGGCGACAAAAAAGGTTTCAATATCGAGCATGAATGCTTCTGCGGCTGTCAGCATACAGCCAATATGTGCATATACGCCAGTAATGATCAGTTGATCACGCCCGCCTTCGTGAAGAATATCTAAAAAATTGGATTTTTTGAATGCGCTATAACGCCATTTTGTCAGCATTGTATCTGCTTCAGATGGAGCAAGCTGATCAATGATTTTTGTCAATGCTTCATCATTACCAAGTCCAGGCCCCCAAAAATCTGTTAATAAGGCACGATCCTTCGGGTCTTGGTCACCAGGTTGAGCTGTATAGACGACAGGAATGCCAAGTTCTTTGCATGTATCACGTAATTGTTCAATATGCTGCACTAACTCTGTGATCGGTGAAGTATCTTGTTGAAATGCATTTAAAAAATATTGCTGCATGTCATGTATTAGCAGGACAGCACGTTTCGGATCAGGGATCCAGTTCACTTTATTTTCGGGTAAATCTTGTATGCTTGGCATTGGATACGCAGGAATAGTAGGGATTGCCATGGTTTTCACTCCTCTTTTTTTATACGTTGGCAGTATGGATTGAAGCTAATTCTCTTAATGCTTTTTTACTGACTTTGCCTACACCTGTTTGTGGGAACGCCTCGATCCATTCAATGCGGTCGGGAATTTTATAGGCAGCGAGCCCGCGTTCTCTTAGAAATGACTTTAAGGCGTGTGGTGCTGGCTTGTTGTTTCCTTTCGCAATAACAAAGGCACATGAGCGTTCGCCAAGAAACGGATCTGGCATGGACACCATGGCGGCATCATGAATGTCAGGATGCGCAAGTAAATGATTTTCAACTTCTTCAGCGGCAACCTTTTCGCCGCCACGATTGATTTGATCCTTGTCTCTGCCTTCTACTACCACATTTCCTTCTTTTGTTAATCGCACGATGTCACCTGTTCTGTAAAAGCCATCGGCTGTAAATGCTTTCTTGTTTTGTTCATCGGCTTTATAGTAGCCGCGAATCGTATAAGGTCCTCTTGTTAAAAGGTGTCCAGCCACTTCATTCGGGACGGGCTTGTCCTCATCATCTACCACTAGTACCTCATCATATTCAGACATCGGGCGTCCTTGTGTGTGGATAATGACATGTTCAGGATCATTTAATCTGGTATAGTTGACCAGACCTTCGGCCATGCCAAAAACTTGCTGTAACTTACACCCAAGGGCAGGCATCACTCGTTTTGCTGCCTCGGCGCTTAATTTAGCACCACCGACTTGTAAAACCTCAAGACTCGATAAGTCATCTGATCGATGTGGAGCGGCTTCTAGCCAGATCAATGCAATAGGCGGAACGACTGCGGTAATTGTTGCCCGTTCTTTTTCAATGAGTGGAAAGACGACATCAGGACTTGATCCAGGTGCAAGAACGACTCTTCCACCTGCGTATAACGTCCCAAGGACTCCAGGCGAGCTTAATGGATAGTTGTGCGCAACTGGAAGTGTAGCTAAATACACACTATCTTTTGTGAGCTCGCACACCTCATTGCTTTTCCAAAGACTATACATATAGTCATCATGTGTACGAGGTATGAGCTTAGAAAGGCCTGTGCTGCCTCCTGATAACTGAAGAAATGCAATATCACTTGCCTCTACATGAATTTGAGGATCAAGTGCTGGGTCCTTGCGCAGATCATCCAAGTCAAGGAATTCCTCAGCCTTCCCTGCAACAATGACATGAGGTAATGAGGGAAGCTTTTCTTTCACTTGACGTGCGAGTGATCGATAATCAAAGCCATCATGGATATCTGGTATGACATATGCATCTGCTTCGGCAAACTCAATAAAATAAGTGATTTCGCTGCTTCTATGAGATGGCAGTGAGAAGACGGGTAAAGCACCGATTCGAAATAAAGCGAAAATGACTTCAAAAAAAGCAGGAATGTTAGGAAGCTGCACGACAACTCGACTGCCCTTTTGAATTCCAAGCTGGTGGAAACCGGCGGCAAGACTGCTGACGCGCTCATCAAGTTCTTGGTAGCTCATGTGCGTATCAGCGTATGTAATCGCAGTTTTATTCCTTAACGATATGGCGCGTTCACGAAGCATACCGCCAAAGGTTTCTCCACGCCAACAGCCGTTTTCACGGTAGCGTTTTGCAAATTCTTCTGGCCATGTAGGTGGTTGAACAAACATGTTTTTGTCATCTCCTATGTATTTTTATAGCTGGTGGATGCCCATCGCACGAAGCATCGTGTTAAATTTTGCAGATGTTTCGGCTAGCTCTTCTTCTGCCTTAGATCCTTTGACCACTCCTGCACCAGCAAAGAGGCGAAGGGATTGACCCTCAGCTTCTGCACAACGAATGGTGACAATCCAATCACCATCACCATTTGCATCTGCCCAGCCGATCATTCCTGTGAAAAATCCTCGATCGAAGGGTTCAATTGCTTGGATTGCTTCACGTGCATCTGCTGTAGGTGTTCCGCATACTGCGGGTGTTGGATGAAGGCTCAGCGCTAAATCAATTGAGGATACACTGGAATCTGCTAATTCACCTTTTACGACAGTAGATAAATGCCACATCGTTTCTGTTTGTATGACGGATGGTGATACAGGCACATCTAACTTACGACAGTAAGGAGCAAGCGCTTTAGTGACAGCGTCGACAACCACTGCATGCTCGTGTAAATCCTTCGCTGAAGTAAGGAGTTCATCGTGACGGCGCTGGTCTTCTACTGGATCTGAACTACGCGGCCGAGAACCAGCGAGTGGATTGGAAATCACAGATGAGCCCATTTTTGAAAGAAGCAGCTCAGGACTTGCCCCAAGAAGTGTGCGCTTTTGGGGAGATTTCGGATCAGCTACATTTGCAGCAAACGTATAGCCAGTCGTATTGTGACGAGCCAGCCGTTCGAGTATTGCTTTCGTATGAATGTCTTGATTTGATTTGAGATGGAGAGATCGAGAAATGACGATTTTGCTAAGCTCTCCTTTTTCAATTTTAGCTAACCCTTCGTTCACACCATTCATGTAGACTTCAGGAGAAGGGACAGGTGTCACCTCATAGGATGGCGATGTCACTTCCGATTCCTCATCACCTTGATGAAATTCGAGTGGATCACTAAACTGTACATGGATTGGCACATTTAAACGAACGGGTTGCGCCGGATCAAACGGAACAGCACCAGCAATAATTGGTGATTGAATACCAGCTTGTTTGGCAGTGTCAAATACGTGCGCTACCCTTGTGGAGAGTTCATTGAGCTGATTGGTTTCAATATACTGGAAAATCCCTTCTGCAAGTATTGTACGTTTAGGGGAAGCAAGGAAAAAAGCGCCTGGCTGATAGTCTTGAATCAACTGTACTTTTTCTTCTGACGGCAATAATGAATGTTTCATGAAAAGGCCTCCTTTTTGATGAAATGCTAGATTCCGAGTGTTGCGCCACCATCAATCGTGAGATTCTGCATCGTAATATGACTGGATTGTTCAGATGCAAAGAAGATGACTGCATCAGCGATGTTTTGAGGATCAGCGATTTTTTGTAAAGGAATACCGGTTTTATACGTCTCTAATGACCCTTTGATCACATGGTCTGCGCCTTGTTCATCAGACCATAAAGCCCATTGCATAGGTGTTGCGGTAGAGCCAGGAGAGACAACATTGCATCTGATTCCATAGTCTGCCAGCTCTAATCCAAGCGTTTTTGTAAAGGAAGTAGCTGCTGCCTTTGAAGCGGCATAGGCAGCCATATTCATTCTAGGAATGGCACCTGCGTTAGAACTGACGGTCACAATGACCCCTGCTGATCTTTTCATCATGTATTTGGAGACAGCTTGTGATACATAAAAGACACCATGTGTGTTGACTGCGAAGGTTTGTTGCCAGTCATCTGCACTAAGCTGGTCAATAGAACTGATTCGAAGAATGCCTGCTACATTGACTAGTAAATAAATGGGTCCAAGCTGTTTTTCAATTTGATTGATAATGTGCTGAACAGATGCTTGATCGGTAATGTCACCTGGATAGGCAAAGGCACGTAAGCCTTCATCATTCATTTGATGGACGGTGCTTTGAAGCTGATCCTCATTTGCGTCAACTGCTGCAATGATCGCACCTTCGTCGGCTAGTCTTTTTGCGACTGCTTGCCCGATACCTTGCCCTGCGCCTGTGACAAGGGCAATCTTTTGAGATAGACCACTATGTTTCATACGTTCACTACCTTTCTTTCATGTCTGTGGTTGTAAGATCATCATGATAGAGCGCAAAACGAAAAGCGTAATTCATCAGCACCGGTAAAACGGACGTATGTCCTTCTTCAGGGAACTCGTGATAGGCCGTATGTAAGCCATATGAGGATAAAGGCAGCATACGATTTGCTAGTGACTTTGCATGAGCATTCATTTGACATGGATGATGTTTTTCTAACTCACCTACACCTACAAGCAGCCTGACATTCATAGGCACCTGACGTATGCGGTTGGTGAATTGGTGTTCTTTTTCTAGAAATAAATTTTTGTTCCAGTGGATAGAAGGACTGCCTGCAATATATGTCTGATAAGCATCAGGGTGCTCAAATAGTGTGTGTAATACAAAAAGACCGCCAAGAGAATGCCCAAACAGTGTTTGACGACTTAGGTTGATCGGAAAGCGTTGCTCAATATAAGGCTTCACAGTCTTTTCTAAAAAAGAAAAGAAAGCAGAGGCCCCACCATATGTATGGATGGAGAAGTCTTTTCTTTTGCCCCCGATGGAAGCGTCAGGGCTGGTAAGAGTGAGATCATAATGCCTGAGCGGATGATAGGGCGCTTCTGTCTGATAGCCAATTCCAACAATGATGGCAGGTACAACACCTGTTTTTTCAGGTCTTCTTGACTGTAAACGAATGGCTTCGACCATTGTGCCAAAAAGTGAATTCCCATCAAGCACGTACATGACTGGAAAACCAGCCGCTGGAGGAGTAGTATTCGGTTTAAATATAAAAATTCTGTATGGGTGTGCTGTGATATCTAGTTGCTCCGTCCCGGGTATAAAAAAAGGACGGCTTTCTCCGAAAAAAGAATCCTCAGTACCCATTCCTTCAGGGCGTTTGGACATATGTGACAAATCTCCTTCCTCAAATTCGACTCTCATACGATGATAAAAGCAGGCTTGTAGCTATTGGATGAGTGTAGTACTTGAAGAATGGCTTCTCCAAATGAAAATGATTCTCAACTATCCGCAAGCAAAACAAATGATAATGGTTATCAATTATGAAGTCAAATGTTCATCAAGTTGTGTACTTGATTTTTTTATTATAATATTCAGAAAATAAAGGACTAACTCACTAACAAATGATTTGAAATAGGGAATATCGGACCTTGTCATTTAAAAATAGGAGAAATGTCAAAAGACCTTGACTGCCTCGGAATTTTTACCATTTTCTTCTGTTTGATACAGGAATAAATATGGGCTTTTCTTCTTGAAATGATTTTGAGGAAAAATAAGTCTATAGACTCATTTGTATTTTTAGGGACATTGAGGAGGATTTTGCGAAAAGTAGGTGATCTCATATCTCAAAACTGATTCAATAGTATGCACAGCTTTTTTAAGAGTGGCGAATGATAACAATTAAAAAAAGTAAGGGATGTACCCTTACTTTTTAATTCTGTAAACACCATTCAATTAGAATCCATCTGTGACATCATATTCGTAACGGATATCGGCTTTGACATTGCTCATAGTAGATCTCGCTGTAGCCTTTGCGTTGTACTTAAAGCTCCATTTTTGCGCGACTTTTAATTGATCTTCAAGAGAAATACGGTAAGAACCACTTGTTGCAGATGAAAAAATGGATTCGTTCCAAATCTTGTTTTCATCAGCCATCAGCTTGTGAGTAACATTTCCTTGGTTAGGCGATTGTGTACTCGTTGTTGAAATTGATTTAACGATTGCATTTATAGGGATAGAAGAATTGCTCGTTAAATCCATTGTAATGATAGAAGAATCAACTCCTAAAAAATTCAAAGAAGTGTTCCCCATGTTGGTAGCGGCTCCCGTAAAATTGAATGTTCCATTTCCAGATTTGATGCGATCTTGAATGGAGACAGTAAAATACATATTCCCCGTATATGTACCACGGGTCACTTTTACAAAATAAGTTTCTGAAGTAGAAGTAACGTCACCAGTATTTGCGAATATAAAGGGTGTTACTGAATCGGGATTAATTACTCTTGATCCTGGCTTAGAACTCTTCGAATTATACACCTCGATTTTCATCCCCGTATATTGCTTATCATATGAACTTCGCACATAAACCCTTTCACCCTTATTGATCGTGAACTGATAATACGCTTCATTTTCACCTTCAGGTAAGATTGTCGTATCTGGACGACTATATTTCCAATATCCCATTGAGCTTGCTGTGTTAGGACTGTTATTCCCCGTAATTGCTGCTTCTGCTGAATTAGGCGCAAAAAAACTAGTAACAAGCACTAATACCAATGCAGGTAATAAAAAACGTTTGAAGATAGTATTTGTCATATTTTAACCCTCCTTGTAATAATTACTATATCGGACCGAAACTAACAAATTTTAACTGAATTGCCGATATATTTAATAATCACTAATTTTTTTAAAAAGGAGAATCAAAATGAATATTAATACGTCATACATGGCAGGTGCTTCAAACAATCAGAACCGAATAGACTATAAGGGTCAATCAGCTATCAAAAGTACAAATGATGTAATGACCGAAGCTGATAGACGAATGAAAATATTAGATGAAAAATACGAAAAAATAAATGAACAAAATAAACGTTTCGAAAATCCCCATGGTCATATACACGATAAGTATCGAAATCCACGCTCTCCTTATTTCAGGAGTGATCTAACTAAAGTAGAAAGAGAAGCTGCATATACGATGGAGATTGGCTGGGCTAATTCTGGAAAAGGAGGGCAATATGACTTTAATGACGCCATCTTCCGTAACGAAAAACGGTACGATCCCACCCAAGAAAGCGTAGAAAAGAAAATATTCAATCGACAAAAGGTCAACGAACAATTGCAAGATTTATTCTCTAAAAACGGTATAACCATTCCTAAAAACACAAATTTAACTTTTACCATTGACCCAAATCATTTCAAATTAGTGGTGAGTGGATCAACAGATGAATCGCTGACCAAACAAATAGAAGACCTATTAAATACAAGCAACAATACAAGAGAATTGTTTTTCCATATTATGAAAAGTAGAAATGATGATTCTACTCAATTCACGCCTGATTCTCTTGCAAAGTTCCATCTTGTGAATCAAATCAAAACGGTCACAGGCTACAATTTAAAGGATTTAAGCATTGTAAATGGTCAATTTGTAACGGATAAAGGGACGAATATTTTTGATATATACAAAGAAGATCTCCTGAAAAACCCATACACAGCAGAACATGCACGAATTGCCGCTTCACATTACGGAGCACAGCTGTTTGATCTAGCGAAAAACGGGTTTGATTCTATTCCCGATTTGGTGTTATCAATTGGTTATCAAAACGGGTCTTTACATGACATTGGGCAAAAAGAAAATTATGGAGTGAAGAAAACGATCGATTAACAACATGTGAACGGTAACAGATACAAATCCCATTAGCGGCAATGAAGGACTCTATAACAATTGATGTTACAGGGTCTTTTCTATTGAGATGCGTTGGTTGGCTGTTCAACGAAACATCCTCATGGTAATTTTGACTATAGTCGATGTTTTTCACTTTTTTATTGATGAAAATGTTAAAATGATGAGTAGCGTATTTTTTTTATGAAAGGACGGTGCTTGGCATGACGGAACTTCTCGATGACCGGCTGCCGCCGCAAAATATAGAAGCCGAGCAGGCCGTATTAGGTGCTGTTTTTTTAGAACCATCTGCGCTCACGCTCGCTTCTGAGGTATTAATTCCAGAGGATTTCTATAGAATGTCGCATCAAAAGATTTACAATGCGATGCTTGTACTTGGTGATAGAGGGGAACCGGTCGATCTTGTTACGGTGACTTCTGAACTGGCCAATACAGATTTACTAGAAGAGGTAGGCGGGATTTCGTATTTAACCGATATTGCGAATTCTGTCCCAACTGCCGCAAACATTGAATACTATGCAAAAATTGTAGAAGAGAAATCAATTTTAAGACGTCTGATCCGCACGGCGACAACCATTGCACAGGATGGGTACACGCGTGAGGATGAAGTAGAGGATCTGTTGAGTGATGCTGAAAAGACCATTATGGAAGTGGCGCAGCGTAAAAACTCAGGAGCCTTCCAAAACATTAAGGACGTGCTTGTTCAGACATATGATAATATTGAACAGCTTCATAACCGAAAAGGCGATATCACAGGGATTCCAACAGGTTTCTCCGAGCTTGACCGGATGACAGCTGGATTCCAGCGAAATGACTTAATTATTGTAGCGGCTCGTCCATCAGTAGGGAAAACAGCCTTCGCATTGAACATCGCACAAAATGTTGCGACCAAAACGGACGAAAGTGTCGCCATCTTTAGTTTAGAGATGGGGGCTGAGCAGCTCGTCATGCGTATGCTTTGTGCAGAGGGGAATATCAATGCACAGAACCTAAGAACCGGTAATCTGACAGAAGAGGACTGGGGCAAGCTGACAATGGCGATGGGCTCGCTATCAAATAGTGGGATTTTCATAGATGATACGCCTGGAATCAGAGTAAGTGAAATTCGTTCGAAATGCCGCCGCTTGAA
The DNA here is from genome assembly GCF_037965155.1 of Bacillus sp. FSL W8-1143. Classification (NCBI taxonomy): domain Bacteria; kingdom Bacillati; phylum Bacillota; class Bacilli; order Caryophanales; family Bacillaceae; genus Bacillus; species Bacillus sp. FSL W8-1143. The sequence continues at coordinate 3,681,069 of NZ_CP150182.1, read as the reverse complement.
GCAAGAAAACGGTCTTGGCATGATCCTGATTGACTACTTACAGCTCATTCAAGGGAGCGGACGATCAAGCGATAACCGTCAGCAAGAGGTTTCTGAAATCTCTAGGGCATTAAAATCACTGGCAAGGGAGCTTGAAGTTCCAGTTATTGCCTTGTCTCAGCTTTCACGTGGAGTAGAGCAGCGTCAGGACAAACGTCCGATGATGTCTGATATTCGTGAATCAGGAAGTATTGAGCAGGATGCCGATATCGTGGCATTCCTTTATCGTGATGATTACTACGACAAAGAATCAGAGAATAAGAACATTATTGAAATCATTATTGCTAAACAACGTAACGGTCCAGTTGGTACAGTATCACTGGCGTTCGTCAAAGAATATAACAAATTCGTCAACCTGGAAAGAAGATTTGACGATGCGGGTGTTCCGCCCGGTGCTTAAAGCCCAGCTCAAGAAGCTGGGCTTTTTTTGATGGATCTACATCGAAAGAATGATTGAAAAACGGTCGAAATGAGGAGGAGAGAAAGACAGAGAAATCGTATACTAAAAGGAGAAAAGGAGTGATGACTGATGAAATTTCAACAGTTCGAAGCCGCTCAATTACGCATCGCACGCCCAACCGTCAACATGGAAGAGGTTGTGTCCTTTTATGAAGAAGGCTTAGGGCTCAAACGAATAGGCTCGTTTGATCAGCATGAAGGATATGACGGCGTCATGCTGGGACTTCCTCATCAGCATGTTCATTTAGAAATCACGAAGCATGAAGAAGAAGAAAGTCTGCCCTCCCCGCATCCAGAACAGCTTCTTGTGTTCTATATTCCAAATGCTGAGGAATTTCAGCAAATGAAAGAGAGGTTGATCTCATTTGGCGGACGGCAAGTCACCTCTACAAATCCATATTGGGAACGGGGAGGAGCAACCATTGAAGACCCAGATGGGTATCGCATTGTGCTCATGAACACAGATGGAATCACCCCCGTTTAAAAAAAGACTCCCATGCCCGGGAGTTTTTTCTGTTATGAACGAGGCGTGACGCGCAGTTTCAGCTCTTTCAGTCCATACATGCTGCTGCTTGTCATCGGAACGTAAGAAAGGAGCTCTAACGCCTCATATCGTTCGATTAAAGTCTTTATAGCTGTACATGCTTCAAGACGTGCGAGTGGTGCGCCAAGACAGAAATGGATGCCGTGCCCGAAACCAATATGAGGATTAGGGTGGCGGTGTATATCGTATTCGTGTGCGTTTGAAAATTGACGCTCATCTCGGTTGGCGGAAGCAAGAAACACAATCACATTGTCTCCCTTTTTCAACACTTTGCCTCCAAGCTCTGTATCTTTTGTGACATAACGGACGATCGTAGGAGCTGGTGCACGAAAACGGACGGCCTCCTCCACCGCGCGTGGGATGAGTTCAGGTGATTGGGCGAGCGCTTCATAGGCACCCGGCTGTTCTAACAAGCTGAAAATCATATTGGAGATCAAGTTGGTGGTTGTTTCGTTGCCGGCTAAAAGGAGAAGATTACAGAATGGTATTAGTTCATCCGCTGACAGTTTTTCTCCATTCTCCTCCGCTTGAATGATGAGGGAAATTAAATCATCACCGAGGTTGTGACGTTTCTTTTCAATGGTGTCTGCAAAAAACGCCATCATGTCAGCTTCTCCTTTGTCACGTGTTTTCTGCCATTCAGCTACATCCTCCTCATTTTCACTTTTAGGCATGCTGACGAGAATATCTGACCATTCTTTAAAGGATTGTTTATGCTCTGACGGCACACCTAAAAGCTCTGCAATGACAATGACAGGAAGCGGATAAGAAATGTCTTGCACTAGGTCAATCTCTTTTTTTCCTTCAAGTTGTGCCATGAGTTCATCCATTAATTCATGAATACGAGGCTCCCACAATTTCATGACTCGAGGGGTAAAGGCTTTGCTGACAATGGAGCGGATACGAGTGTGATTGGGAGGGTCCATCATCACCATTGTTTTCATCAGTGAATGCTTCCGCTGGTTCTTAGGAGGCTGACTCGAAAAGGTATCTTTATCGATTGTCACACGCTTTGCTTCCTCGTAGGTGAATACACTCCACGTTCGGCTGGCTTCGTCAAAATGAACAGGTGATGTCTGGCGCATGTTGGCATACCAATCAAATGGGTGATACGGGTCCTGCTTGTTTTTTCCTCTTAATAACGTTTTTTGCACGGCACTTGGGGTTGTTGTTTCCATGATCATCACTCCTTATAGGTTGTCAGATGCTTCCTTTTTTTCATTGTGTTAGATTAAAGTTAATTCATCAGCCTGGAGGATTCAACCAACAGAAAAGCGAAATCTGTTGAAGAAAATAGGAAGGGGAGAGCGCCTTGTGGCGGACTGCTACAGAGGGGATAAGCGCGCAACGGAATCAAAGCAGCAATTAAGAAAAGCATTATTTCAGTTATTAAGCGAGAAAGAATGGGGGAAGATTTCTGTACAGGATTTGACGAAAGTGGCGGGCATCCACCGCACGACCTTTTATCAGCATTATGAGGATAAATTTGATTTTGCCCAGCAGGTGATGGATGAGATGTTTGATGTGATGAAATGTGCCATTTTTGCGCCTGTACAAGAAGGTAATTTGGAAAAAGAGCATGCGGCATATGTGTATATTTTTCGATTTTATCAGCATTTGCAAGAACACGAAGAGGAGTATCAAATTCTCTTGAAGCGAGGACGAGAGCTCAATATTCATGGAACGGTTCGTGCTTTTTTTGAAGAAAGCTTTTCTTTGGGGGTAAAGGGGGTTGCAGGCTCAAAGCCTGATCCGCTTCTCGTTCCTATCGACATGCAGAAGCAATTCGTCATTTCGGCTTACGTTGGAACAGCTGAATGGTGGCTGAGGACAGGGAGACCGTACTCACCTGATTTTATGGCAAGCTCTATGATTCATTTAATTGAAAATCAATAGAAAGTAAGAATAATCAAAATTGTTGTTTTTACTCAAAATCTCCCTTTTTAAGCGCTGAAGAAGTGATTAAAGCGCTTTTTCTCATATTTAAAACGAACAAAATTTGATTTCGAGATATTAATGTTCGGATTTCGCGTTGACTTTTTCGTTTTGCATTGATAAAATAAATGTGTTTGAAAGAGATAACGTTTTGAAAGGTTAACGGAGGTGCACGATATGTCTTCAGTAGTCGTAGTAGGTACGCAGTGGGGTGACGAAGGGAAAGGGAAAATTACCGATTTCCTTTCAGAAAATGCAGAGGTGATTGCCCGTTATCAAGGGGGAAACAATGCAGGTCACACGATCAAATTTGATGGAGTGACTTACAAGCTACACCTCATTCCGTCCGGTATTTTTTATAAAGAAAAAACTTGTGTCATCGGTAATGGAATGGTGGTTGATCCTAAAGCGTTGGTCACTGAGCTTGCGTATCTTCACGAACGGAATGTGAGTACAGATAACCTCAGAATCAGCAATAGAGCCCATGTGATTTTGCCTTACCATTTAAAATTGGACGAGGTAGAAGAAGAGCGGAAAGGGGCTAACAAGATCGGTACGACGAAAAAAGGAATCGGACCAGCTTATATGGACAAAGCAGCTCGTATCGGTATCCGTGTCGCAGATCTATTAGATCGTGAAGTATTTGAAGAGAAGCTTGCACGTAATCTAGAAGAGAAAAATCGTCTTTTAGAGAAAATGTACGACGCAGAAGGCTTCAAGATTGAAGATATTTTAGACGAGTATTATGAATATGGTCAGCAAGTGAAAAAATATGTCGTGGACACATCTGTTGTCTTGAATGACGCACTAGATGAAGGCCGCCGCGTGCTATTTGAAGGAGCACAAGGTGTGATGCTTGATATCGATCAAGGGACATATCCATTTGTTACGTCATCTAATCCAGTGGCTGGAGGAGTGACGATTGGTTCTGGTGTAGGACCAACGAAGATTCAACATGTGGTCGGCGTATCAAAAGCGTACACAACACGTGTTGGAGATGGCCCATTCCCGACAGAACTCCATGATGACATTGGCGATCAAATCCGTGAGGTTGGCCGTGAATACGGTACAACAACTGGACGCCCGCGCCGTGTTGGCTGGTTTGACAGTGTGGTTGTCCGACATGCTCGTCGTGTGAGCGGGATTACAGATCTATCTCTTAACTCAATTGATGTATTGACAGGGATTGAAACATTGAAAATCTGTGTCGCTTATAAATTGAACGGAGAAATCACAGAAGAATTCCCAGCAAGTCTAAATGAACTAGCGAAATGTGAGCCTGTCTACGAAGAAATGCCAGGATGGACAGAGGATATTACAGGCGTGAAGAATTTAAGCGAACTGCCTGAAAATGCCCGTCATTATTTAGAGCGTATTTCACAATTAACAGGTATTCCACTTTCCATTTTCTCAGTCGGACCAGATCGTTCACAAACGAACGTTGTCCGCAGCGTGTACCGTCCATAATCATAGACTGATCAGACACCAGTAAAATTGCACATTTTACTGGTGTCTTTTTGTTTAAAAATTTCTTAATTTCAGTAGAACAAGCTTCGATCATTACCAAAATATGATAACTGTATAGGGGGAAGGAGCGTTCTAGTGAAAGAAAGAATAAGATTATTAGATATTTTAAGAGGTTTCGCAATATTAGGCACATTGGGAACGAACGTCTGGTTTTTTGCCTATGCAGGGGATACCTTTGCGACAGATCAGATTGCAGATGAATATGAGAATGGCAGTTTTCTAGAAAGCCTTGTTTCCATGTTCGTCTATGGGAAAATGCTCTCGCTGCTTACTATCATGTTCGGTGTAGGGCTAGAACTCAAATACCAGCAGGCCAAAAGAAAAAACACGCCTTGGCCAGGTACATATTTATGGATTCTTTTATTTTTATTTATCGAAGGCTTTGTCCATTTTGCACTTGTGATGGAATATGATGTGCTCATGAGTTACGCTGTCACCGGTTTGCTTGTGGCATTTATTGTGCGAGGAGGGAGCAAGCGTATCAAAAGAGGCATGATCTTCTCTGGAGTCATTCATCTGCTTGTTTTGTCCTGTCTGATGGTGTTCGCCCTCTCTGAAATGGAAACAGCATCGTATGATCAAAGCAGTGAACCGGCGCTGGAAGAGCAGCTACCAGAGACATGGATCTCACAGGTTCAAGAACGATTACAACACTTTTTCATGTACCGGGGGGAAGCGATCTTTATCATTCCAATGAACACATTTCTGTTTTTATTAGGTGTGCGGATGATGAGAGCCGGTGTTTTTTATGCAAACGAACGCGGGCAATCTCTACGGAAAAGATTATTCCGAATCGGTCTGTGGGTGGGTTTGCCGCTGAATGCACTTGTCTTCGTTCCGAACGAACTAGTGGAATTCGTTGTGCGCTATGCGTTTTCGCCATTCCTCTCTCTTTTCTATATTGCTGTTATTGCGAAGCTCCTAGCTCACACGGAGTCATGGTTCATGTGGAATTGGTTTGAATATGTAGGGAAAATGGCGCTCAGCTGTTACATCCTGCAAAATGTCATCTGCTCGGTTCTTTTTTATAGCTGGGGATTGGGTCTTGGCGGGCAAATCAACGCCCCTCTTATCGTATTGGCATGGCTGCTCATTTCTCTTCTGCAAATCGCCATATCAGCATGTTGTCTAAAGGTTTGGAGAATTGGTCCAATGGAATTTATTCGTTCGCGGGCACTTCGCCGGGTGACAATGAAGAAAGCAGGATAAAGGGGAATCGTTACAATGTTTTTCAAAAAAAGTACGAAAAAAGAACAAGCGAATGCACATAAAGCAGCAGGGCCGGCATTTATCTTTTATCTTCTCGCATTAGGAGGACATTCGCTTTACTCTTATTTCCAGGGTGATAAACCACCCGTCACTTTTGTGATTCTCATGTCGGGTCTTCTTGTGTTTTTCGTCGCAGACTGGATATATCATAAAAGGAATTCATAAAAGAAGCCCTCGTCATGAGGGCTTCTTTCTTATTTCACGCTTTTATATTGGCCTTTTAAGTTTTTGCGGATGTACTGAATGATTTTGCGCAGTTCGTTGGCATGCGGTCTGCCAAACGGACTTGTTTGTCTTTGCTGATAGAGGACTTGGCCCTTTTCGTTTAATAAGAAATAGGCAGGTTCCCCGTGCACTCCGTGATCTTCATAAGGAGCATCTTCTCCGTGATAGTGGACTTCATATGCTTTTAATGAAGTGAGGTCCTTGTCAGACATGATTGGGAAGGATAGTCCTTCTTTATCGGCAAATTCCTTCAAGTCATCAGAATGATCCGTTGAAATCGCCATTAAGTGGATATCCTTGTCTTGAAAGTATGACTGCTGCTGTTCGAGCTCTTTCAATTCTTCTACACATACTGGGCACCATGAGCCTCTAAAGAAGACGATGAGGTGCCAGCTTTGATGCTCCTCTAAATGTTTGTGAAAATCAATATGTTCGCCCTGAATGGTTGGAAGTGAAAAATTGGGCATTTTATCTCCTAATTTGAATGAACTCATACTGCTTCCTCCTTTTTCAATCACAATGTCACTTGTTTCATGTATAACCAATTCCGGGAGGTCTAAAACGTTTCTATGTGCTTGAATAGGTAGTGATCATGAAAAGAGGCAGCAAAAATGAAGGCGGTTGCAAGTAGAAGGGATTTGGCAGGAGATTTCAAATCCGACACTTTTTTTAAAAAAATGTCGAAAAACGTATTGCCATATGTAATTACTCTATGATATTATAAATCTCGTTGTTGCAAAGGTCTCTGAAACTTGTTAGGATGCGATGTTCCAGCTTTTTTAAAGCGATTGGTTTGACGCAATACAACTTCTTCAGAATTACTTTTCACAAACCGAGAGCCATTAGCTCAGTTGGTAGAGCATCTGACTTTTAATCAGAGGGTCGAAGGTTCGAGTCCTTCATGGCTCACCATGTATTGGCCCGTTGGTCAAGCGGTTAAGACACCGCCCTTTCACGGCGGTAACACGGGTTCGAATCCCGTACGGGTCATTGATTTACTTTAGCGTTAAGCTAATTTTTCCTCACTTGCTTGGAAGAGCACCACGATTGCTTTTTCGGGCAAGTTACTGAGGTCCGGTAGTTCAGTTGGTTAGAATGCCTGCCTGTCACGCAGGAGGTCGCGGGTTCGAGTCCCGTCCGGACCGCCATTTATACTTATTCATCTTTTTGATGATGGCTCGGTAGCTCAGTTGGTAGAGCAACGGACTGAAAATCCGTGTGTCGGCGGTTCGATTCCGTCCCGAGCCACTTCCAAACGCATCTGCAATCGCAGGTGCGTTTTTATTTTATGAAAAGAAGGCATAAAAAGGGAGAAGCCGGACCTAGGTAGGGCCCGGCTCCATAAGAAGAAGACGTTACATCTATATAGACGATCAGTGACTGGAAAAGTTTCAATAAAAAAGGAAAAAAACCATCATTTTTTTGAGTATCGTCTTCCTATCCAACGATTGCTAGAAAAGAAAGCCGTTATTATTTTTATCTTTGCCACGTAAAACGTTATAATAGACAGTGAACCTTTTTTGCTCAAATGAAAAAGGTCTGATGAGACATGCAAAAATGGAATGACATAGATGCTAAAAATGCAGGAGGAAATCACAATGGAAAAAAAGATTCTTGTCGTAGATGATGAAAAACCGATTGCTGATATATTGGAGTTTAACTTAAGAAAAGAGGGCTATGAGGTTCATTGTGCATATGACGGCAATGAAGCCCTTGAAATGGTAGAAGAAATCAAACCGGACATTATTCTGCTCGACATTATGCTACCGAACAAAGATGGCGTTGAGGTATGCCGTGAAGTGAGAAAGAAATATGACATGCCGATTATCATGCTGACAGCAAAAGACTCTGAAATTGATAAAGTCATCGGTCTTGAGCTTGGCGCAGATGATTATGTGACGAAGCCATTTAGCACGCGCGAACTGCTTGCCCGTGTGAAAGCGAATTTGAGAAGACAAATTGCTACGCCGCAGACAGAGGAAGAATCTGAATCAAATGATATTGAAATTGGATCACTTGTCATTTATCCAGATGCGTATGTGGTGTCTAAGCGCGAGGAAACGATTGAATTGACGCACCGTGAGTTCGAATTGCTTCATTACTTAGCGAAACATATCGGACAGGTTATGACACGTGAGCACTTGCTGCAAACCGTATGGGGCTACGATTACTTCGGGGATGTCCGTACAGTAGACGTCACCGTCCGCCGTCTTCGTGAGAAAATTGAAGACAACCCTAGCCACCCGAGCTGGATCGTGACAAGACGAGGCGTCGGCTACTATTTAAGAAACCCAGAGCAGGACTAAGATTCTTATGAATAAAGTAGGTTTTTTTCGCTCGATTCACTTTAAATTGACCTTAATTTACGTGCTGCTGATCATCGTCGCCATGCAGATCATTGGCGTGTACTTTGTGAAGCAGCTAGAGCAGTCCTTAATTAATTCATATGATAATTCCTTGAATCAGCGAATCTACTCGTTATCGTATTACCTAGAACAAGATTCATCGAAAAGCAAGGCAGAATTAAAAGAGGATGCTCAAAAGATATTAAACGACTTTAACAACAAAGATGAGTCTAATGAAATTTCTGAAGTCAGCTATATCGATGAAAGCAGAGAGGTGATTGCCTCTGTGAATAACGGCAGTCAGGAGATTGCCGGCAAGAAAATCACAGATCAAATCATTAGCCGGATTTTCGCAGTAGGCAAAGACTATGAAAAGAAATTCTATGACCCAGAATCCAATAAACGGGTGCGTATTTCTGCGACAGCCGTGAAAAATGAAAACCAAGAAACTGTCGGTGTGATTTATGTTGTGTCTTCGATGGAGAGCGTGTTTAACCAAATGCGAACCATTAACACCATTTTGGCAACTGGCACACTAATCGCACTTGGGACGACCGCACTACTTGGGATCTTCATCTTTAGAACAATCACTCATCCTATTTCGGATATGAGGAAGCAAGCGATCGAGCTCGCCAAAGGGAACTTTTCCAGAAAGGTTCGAAAGTATGGACATGATGAGATTGGCCAGCTTGCGACGACCTTTAACCATCTGACGAGAGAGCTGGAGGAAGCGCAGCTGATGACGGAGGGTGAGCGGAAAAAGCTTTCTTCGGTCATTGCCTATATGACGGATGGCGTCATCGCAACGAATCAAAACGGTGCGATTATTCTATTAAACAGTCCAGCATTAGAGCTGTTAAATGTTTCACGTGAAACAGCTCTAGAGATGCCGATTACGTCCTTACTGGGCCTCGAGGACACGCATACCTTTGAAGATTTAGTCGAAAATCAAGATTCCATGCTGATAGAAATCGAACGCGAAGATCAGCTGTCTGTTTTGCGTGTAAATTTCTCAGTGATTCAGAAAGAGCACGGGAAGATTGATGGTTTAATTGCGGTCATTTACGACGTCACAGAGCAGGAGAAAATTGATGCAGAACGCCGTGAATTCGTCGCAAACGTATCACATGAACTGCGCACACCGCTGACGACGATGCGAAGCTATCTTGAGGCACTGGCTGAAGGGGCAATTGGTGATAAAGAGCTTGCGCCAAGGTTCCTCAGTGTCACGCAAAATGAAACAGAGCGTATGATCCGTCTTGTTAATGACCTGCTGCAGCTGTCTAAGTTCGATAGCAAGGATTATCAATTCAACCGTGAGTGGACGAATTTTATCAGGTTTATCTCATTGGTCATTGATCGTTTTGAAATGACGAAAGAGCAGCATGTCGATTTTATCCGCAACCTTCCGCAGCGTGAAATATACGTGGAAATTGATCAAGATAAAATCACACAGGTGCTCGATAATATCATTTCCAATGCCATGAAATACTCGCCAGAGGGTGGACATATCACGTTTACCGTTGATCTGGATGAGGAGAAGGGCCTTGTGTTATTCAGCGTCACAGATGAAGGAATTGGTATTCCGAAGAAGGATATGGATAAAATCTTTGAACGTTTTTATCGAGTGGATAAGGCGAGAACAAGAAAGCTTGGCGGCACCGGCCTAGGACTTGCGATTGCAAAAGAAATGGTTCAGGCTCATGGCGGAGATATTTGGGCTGACAGCATTGAAGGAAAAGGAACAACGGTGACCTTTACCCTTCCGTACAATGAAGAACAAGAGGATGATTGGGATGAAGCGTGAGACCTTTAAAACCATAATATTGACAATCCTGATTGCGATCAGTCTTGTGTTTACGTGGAATATTTGGATGTTCCAGCCCGTCATGCAGGACCAGGCAGATGCCGGCACAAGGGTCGTGGAAACGAAGAAGATTTCAAGCGACGAGCCAAAAAGTCTTATTGATGTCGTAAAGCCGCGCGAGATGTTCATCCATTCAAATGGGGAGCATTTTAAAGTCGATCAAAAGGAACTTTTTCAAAACTTCTGGAATGATGTGAGCCTTTGGGATGTGAAAGAGATTTCGGATGTGTCAGATCAATATTCGGAGCAGAAATTTAAGAATTTCTTCTATGGAAGCGGAGGACAGGGGAAGACATTGGATCTTGTGTTCAATGACCCGATTCCGATTGATATTTTCCAAGCGTTGTTTAAATGGCCGAACAAGTCCATTGAATACAACTCGTTTGACCGGATGATTGTGCCGTTCTCCCAGCAGGACAAGGCCAATAAGAAAGTCTATTTGGTTTCATATAGCAAGGAAACGGTGCTTGAGCTGACAATAGAATCCGCTAACTATCGGAATCTAATGGACAGTATCGCAGCCGCTCAAAACGAGATGCCGCACTATGATCTCTATACATTCTCAGCGAATTCGAAACGAGATTTCCTCCTTCCGAGAAAGCAAAAGCAGCTTGAAGCAAAAATGTTCTTTATCGAAACGATTAAGACAAGCAAATTCAAGGACGCTTTGTTTACGGATCCGAGTCTAGTCGGCGAGGAGTCTAATTTAAACCGGACGGTGTACACAGATGGCACAAGCCGCCTTGAAGCCAATCAAAAAGACCACCGCATCCAATATCAGCACCGCAATATCAATTCCAGCACCGTTTTCCAAACGGGAGATTTAATCAAGCGAAGTGTGAAGTATTTCAATGATACGGGGAGCTTTACTGATGACTATCAATACTTTGGCATCAACAGCAATCAGCAGCTGTCGTTTAATATGTTTATGGATGGCCTGCCGATCGTCAACAGTACAAAGCATCCATTTGGGATGACCTCTCTTGAAGTACAATGGGCGAATGATGACATCTTGAATTACAAGCGTCCAAACTATATTTTAGGCAACAAAGCGAGTCAGAGTGAACAGGTCAAGCTGATGAATGGGACAGAGCTGAAGGACTTAATCCTCAAGCAGACGAAATATGATGATCTGGAGAAAATTGAGCAAATTTTCCCGGCGTATCAAGCCGCTTCAACCGCATCAGATCAAGATCAAGCGATGTTTGTCTGGCTAGATCCAGTATGGTGTATGAAATATAACGGCAAAACCGTGATTCTATCGCATGATTTGTTGACAGAGGGGAGCGAGAATCATGGAGTGGAATAAGACCAAAACGATCTTTATCCTAGCCTTTCTCGTTCTCGATATCTTTCTAGGATTTCAATACTTTGAAAAACGGTCAACCGATCATTTTGCGATTATCGAAAAAACGGATACGCTGGAAGAAATGAAGGCAGATGGGATCAAATATGGCAATCTATCAGATGAAGCGAAGATTGGCTACCGCATTACAGCTGAAAAGAAGCAATATACGAAAAAGGATGTTGACGAATTAGCTGATCAAAAGGCGAAAAGCACATTCCCGAAAACAGACAAAGATGATCCTGTCACGCTGCTTGAAATGACCTTCACTAAACCAGTGGCCTTGCCGAAAAAAGATATGAAAACAGCGGCGGCAAACCTTGTGAACCAGCGTTTGCTGGATGGGAAGAATTATAAGCTGTGGAGTATTGATGAAGAGACAGGGAAGATCGTCTTTTTCCAAACGTATAAAGGGAAATACATCTTCCAAGAGGGCCTTGTTGACTCCGAAACCATCGGAAAAATCACCCTAGATCTAAATGATAAAAACGAGGTCGTATCGTATCAGCAGTCGATGGTGACATCCATTAATGAAGTGAGAAAAGAAACCCTTGTGCCAGCGCTTGAAACCGTGAAGGATTTATATACGCAAAACATGCTGAGCCAAAACACGACCGTGAAAAAGGTAGAGCTAGGCTACTATACGCAATACCCAGGTGCAAGCACGCAGGTCATGGTGCCTGTATGGCGAGTCGAGCTTGAAGGCGTATCAACTGGTTCAAAGAAAAAGACAGAGGAAGAATATTTGATCAATGCCATTGATGGCTCTACACTTGATCATATAGAGAAAGATGACAAATCTTCAATGGAGTGAGAGAACATGAGCTTGCAGTTCAGTGTACTAGCGAGCGGCAGTACGGGGAACGCTTTTTATTTAGAAACAGACGAGCATGCCTTTTTAGTGGATGCTGGGTTAAGCGGCAAACAGATGGTCGAGCTGCTTGGTCAAATCGACCGCAAGCCTGAAGACTTGGACGGCATTTTTGTGACACACGAGCACTCAGATCATATTAAAGGGCTCGGTGTCATGGCAAGAAAGTACAAGCTCCCTGTCTATGCAAATGCGAAAACATGGAAGGCGATGGAGACTCATATCGGGAAGATTGACACAGAGCAAAAATTCCATTTTGATATGGAAACCGTCCAATCCTTTGGCGGTCTTGATGTTGAGTCCTTTGGTGTGTCACATGATGCAGCTGAGCCCATGTTTTACGTGTTCCATTATGGCGGGCGCAAACTTGCCCTAATGACGGATACAGGCTATGTCAGTGATCGTATGAAAGGCATCATTCAGTCAGCCAATACATTTGTATTTGAGAGCAATCATGATGTTGGTATGCTGCAAATGGGCCGATACCCGTGGAGCATTAAGCGTAGAATTCTGAGCGATGTCGGACATGTTTCAAATGAAGATGCGGCTCTTGCGATGACAGATGTCATTGGAGATGCCACCTCACGCATTTACTTGGCTCATTTGAGTCAGGACAACAACATGAAGGATTTAGCCCGTATGGCAGTCCAGCAGACGCTTGAAATGAAAGGCTTTGTTGTCGGGGATGGCTTTGATTTATATGATACGGACCCGAAAAAAGCAACCCCGCTTTGCGCCGTATGATTTTTACAATCGTATGATTAAGATAAGAGCTTCTTACCAACACTATATACATCATCTATTCACTGAAAGGAAGGAAACATAGTGGATTATCGCGATGTAGAGTGGAAGCCGAGACGAAGCAGAAAAGGATATTTCCTATCTGGTCTGATCGGTGTATTGGTAGGAGCTTTTTTAATGGGATTCTCTTTCCCCTATGTAACAGGACAGAGCGGCAGTCCCTTTGGGTGGCAGCAGAACGGAGATGGGCAAGCAGCACAGGGCCCTTTAAAGACCGTCAATGTGAACGTCAATGATGCCGTCACAAAAGTCGTATCTAATATGTCGGATACGGTTGTAGGCGTCATTAATATCCAAAAGTCGAGCTTTTGGGAAGAAGGCGGAGAGGCAGGCAGCGGGTCAGGTGTGATTTATAAGAAAAAGGGTGACACCTTTTATATTGTGACCAACCATCACGTCATCAAAGGTGCCAACCAGCTTGAAGTGAGTCTTCAGGATGGGACAAGAATTGGCGCCAATCTTGTCGGAAGCGATCAGCTCATGGATTTAGCAGTTCTCACCGTCAAAAGTGATAAGATCAAGCAAACCGCAGCCTTCGGTAATTCAGACCATGTGAAGCCCGGTGAGCCAGTGATCGCCATTGGAAATCCATTAGGGCTTGAATTCGCAGGCTCTGTCACACAAGGTGTCATTTCTGGAACGGAACGTGCCATTCCTGTGGACTCGAATGGAGACGGTCAGGCGGATTGGAATGCGGAGGTACTGCAAACAGATGCCGCCATCAATCCAGGTAACAGCGGTGGAGCCTTGATCAATATGGACGGAAAAGTGATCGGCATCAACTCAATGAAGATTGCAGAATCAGAGGTTGAAGGCATCGGGCTTTCTATCCCGGCGAATCTCGTCATCCCTGTCATAGAAGATTTAGAACGTTACGGAGAAGTGAAGCGTCCGTATCTAGGTGTTGGCATGAAATCTCTAGCAGATATTGCGAGCTATCACTGGGAGGAAACGTTGAAGCTGCCATCTAACGTCACATCAGGAGTTGTCGTGATGAGTGTCGAGTCTTTGTCTCCAGCAGGAAAAGCGGGGCTCAAAGAGCTGGATGTTGTCACCTCCTTTGATGGCAAGAGTGTACAGAATATCGTAGACCTTCGTAAGTATTTATATCAAAAGAAAGTCGGCGACAAAGTAAAGGTGCAGTTTTACCGAAGTGGAAAGAAAACATCAGTAGAAATCAAACTTTCTCAAACCGACCGATTCGGCGGCTAACCAGTTCCTTGATGGGACTGGTTTTTTTTGCATGCTCATCATATGATGGAGGAAAGGGGGCGGTATGATTGGTTACACTACAACCAATGACACAAGCGGATTACGATGCATTGATGGAGAAGTCCATTCAGCGGTACGCAGAAGAAAAGGTACTCGCAGGGACATGGGAAAAGGAAGAATCACTTGCGAACGCAGAAGAACAATTTGGTCGGCTCCTTCCTGAAGGTCTACAGACAGAGCATCATGAGCTATGGAATCTCTTGAATGGGGAAGAAGCGATTGGCTGGGTTTGGCTTTGTTATGACCCCAATCACCCGCAGAAGGAAGGATTCATTTATAACTTTTTCTTATTCGAAGCTTTTCGAGGGAAAGGCTTTGCAAAGCAGGCCATTGCTGCATTAGAGGAGCAGGCAAAGTCATTAGGCGTGCAAAAACTCTCGCTTCATGTCTTTGCTCATAATCAAATTGCCCGTTCGCTGTATGAGAAGACGGGATTTGAAGAAACCGGAATCTATATGAGTAAACCTTTATCATAAAGAAGAAGCACCGTGCGGATCGCATGCGGTGCTTTTTTATGAGGAACTCATGGCATCCTGAGCCGTAACTCTGTATAAATCAACTTTGCATTTCACGAAAGCGCGGATGATCGATGGGACTTGGGCTTCTGAACGAATCAACAATGAGGTCTCGTCATCACTGATCACAAGATCTGTTCCAACAGTTTGTAAGTACTGCGTGAGAACAGGCTTCACCTCATCATCAATCCACGCATGCTTGAAGGTTGCACGTATGTTTGAGGATGTGATGGTTTTCTCTTGAGGATGTGTATGGGGGGACACTAATTTTCCTTCAGAAATAAAAGCAGTTTTTGTACAAATACTATTTGTGAACCTTGGGTGGTCAGCCGTTAATAAGACGGTTTTCCCTTCATGTTTTAACGTGTCAATGACCTGCTGGATGTGCAAGATTGAATCTGCGTCAATATCAGCAAAAGGCTCGTCGAGTAAAATAAATTCGGGGCGATGGGCGATAGCCTGCGCCATGCCGAGCCGTTTCTTCATACCAGGTGTGAACGAACCGACCTTTTCCTGATGATAGCGATCTAAGCCGACAAATTCGAGCAGTTCTTCATAATCACTCGTTTTCTGGCGCGTCCCGGTGATTTTTGATAAGTAGGCAATATGTTCAAGTGCCGTAAGCCCTTCATATAAATCCGTATATTCAGGCAGAACACCGATATGCTGCCTCACCTTTTTTAATGAAGGCATATCCATCATCGTGAACGTCCCAGAGGTTTGCCGGGAAATTCCCGTAATGATATTGAAAAACGTCGTCTTACCAGAACCCTTCGGTCCAATGAGCCCGAAAATATCACCTTGATTGACATCAAGGGTAATGTGATCTATCGCGACTTTTGTCCGATATTTTTTTGTGAGTTCTTTTGTATGTAGCATTTAGACATCCCTCCTTTGAAATAGGAGTGCTGTTCCAATGAGTAAGATAACGGTCAATGCTGTATTCAAGAGTACATAGGTCAGCGGCTCACTCAAGCGCACATAATAATAAGGCGTCATATATTGGAACCAATGAATCAATCGTTCTGAAGAAAGAACAGATATCATACTGACGATTGGGAAAAGAAAGGAAAACAACATCCCAACAAACATTGATTTCTGTGGGGTTGGAAAGAGCATGGACAAAAATAAAGCACATGAGATACCGACACTGATAAAGGTTAAGATTTTTAACGCATCAGAGAACAGGAAACGATGTGAAATCACCATATTCAGTACGTATGTCGTCATGATACAGCTAAGCCAAAACAGCATCAGTCCAAGATATTTCCCGATAATAATGTTCAAACGAGTGGTTTTACTGACGAGAAAACGAATGGTTTTCAAATGAATTTCTCGGCTTAAAATATCGTGAGACAATAAGAAAATAAGGAAGAAACCAAATAACGACATCACCAGTTCATTCCCAATGGAATAAGGATCCTTTGCCTCCCATTTGTCCTGATGAGCAGCAATAAACGGTAGAGTTGAAACAAAAGTAGATAAAATGAAAATAATAACAATTGTTAAAATGGATTTTGTGCTTTTGAAGAGCTGCTTAAACTCATTCATACAGATGGTCCACACACGCTGTACCTCCCTTCATCTTTATTATACCGCTAGAAAGGAAAGACACCATATCTTGCTCTTTAACATTTGTTTAAATTTTATAAAAAGAAGACTCTTTCAACACCAGTTGACTCATTTTTGAAAATGTTCAGAAAAATATCTTGATTTATCAAAAAACATCATGTATGATAGCTTTAATTCAAGATAGTTAAACAGGCAATGACGAGAGAAAGTACAATCATCAATTTTTCCACAGAGAGCTTCGGCAGCTGAAAAGAAGCAAAAATAATGATTCGAAAAATGGTCTCTGAGCCTCGTGCTGAACATATCTATGATATTAGTAGGACACGACGAGAGTTGGTACTCGTTATCAAAACCACAGTATATGAGCCGGATTGGAGCTTTGTACTTGTAGAGGCTGTTTAGCGCGAGCAAACAGTAAATAAAGGTGGTACCACGAGACAAATACCTCGTCCTTATGATTCAAGATAAGGATGGGGTATTTTTTATTGTCCACTTTTTTCATACAAATGTTCAAATGTTCCACGTGAAACACCACATCCATTTTTTCAAATGAAAGGGAGATTGACATGAGTGAACATGCATTGGTTTTACAATCAGATTTCGGTATTGATGATGGGGCAGTCAGTGCCATGTACGGAGTGGCAAATACGGTTAGCAGCAGCATCCGCCTTTTTGATCTAACACACAATATTCCGCAGTATGACATTTGGGAGGCATCTTACCGCCTGCTCCAAACCGTCACATACTGGCCGGAAGAGACAGTTTTCGTTTCCGTAGTTGATCCAGGCGTAGGATCAGAAAGAAAGAGTCTTGTCGTCAAAACCACAAGCTCGCACTACATCATTACCCCAGATAACGGGACACTCACGCACGTCGCGCAGGATATTGGCATAGTAGAAGCCCGTTATTTAGATGAAACCATTAACCGGCTGCCGAAGTCGGGAAAATCACATACGTTCCATGGAAGAGACATTTACGCCTATACAGGCGCGAGAATTGCATCAGGTGTGATTTCTTTTGAAGAGGTTGGGCCAAAGGCGAATATTGATGATATTATCCATCTTCCAGTCGTACAGGCTTATGCGGAAGAAGATGTGATCACAGGGACGATTGATATTTTAGATGTGAGGTTCGGAAACCTTTGGACAAACATTCATCACACGTTATTTGAGCAGCTTTCAATCAATTATGGGGATGCAATAGAAGTTACCATTGCCAACGGGCCAAAAAATGTGTATAAAAATATCATGACCTATGGACGATCTTTTGCCGATTTAAAGGTAGGCGAACCACTCGTATATGTCAATTCACTCGATCATTTAGGCGTGGCGATCAATCAAGGGTCATTTGCAAAGGCTTATAACATCGGAACAGGCACAGGCTGGCGCCTTTCGATTCGCAAAGCTCCGCGCATTATATACGAATAAGAGGAGGATACATCATGGCAGGTAAACAACTTTCAACGAAAACTGTCGTTGCCATCGGAATTGGCGCAGCCGTCTTTGTGATTTTAGGACGCTTCGTCTCCATTCCAACTGGGATTCCGAATACACAAATTGAGACATCGTATGCATTCCTTGCATTAATGGCCGTGCTATTTGGTCCTGTTGCAGGCGCACTGATTGGATTTATTGGTCATCTTATTAAAGATGCCACCACATTCGGCCCTTGGTGGAGCTGGATTATCGTTTCAGGTGTTGTTGGTTTATTGATCGGCTTGATTTCAAACCGTTTAAAAGTAGAAGAGGGCGACTTTGGCTGGAAAAAGATCGTGTTCTTCAATGTAGTGCAAATCAGTGTGCAGGCAATTGGCTGGTTTGTTATTGCACCATTACTCGACATAGCAATTTATGCTGAGCCAGCAAAAAAGGTATTTTTCCAAGGCTTTACCGCAGGAATCTCAAACATCATCACAGTCGGTGTATTAGGAACCATCATCATTGCAGCTTATGCAAAAACGAGAAGCAAAAGCGGCAGTCTATCGAAAGAAACATCATGAAGCAAGGTGGAACACATAAATGAAGAAACCGATGATTCAATTCGAACATTTCGGATTCCAATATCGCAGTCAGGCAGAGCCGACATTGAAAGATATCAACCTGACCATCTATGAAGGCGAAAAAGTCCTCATCGCAGGCCCGTCTGGATCGGGAAAAAGCACACTAGCCCATTGCATCAATGGGCTAGTTCCTGCGTCTTATAAAGGTTCTATGGAAGGAAGTCTTCACATCGGCGGGAAAAATGCAGAAAAAGAAAACATTTTCTCTCTTTCACAGCTCGTCGGAACGGTGCTGCAGGACCCTGATGGACAATTTATCGGGCTGACCGTTGGAGAAGACATCGCATTTACACTTGAAAATGATCAAGTCACACGCGAAGAAATGAAAACACGTGTCGAGGAAGCAGCAAGATTAACAGAGGTAGACGGCAAGCTGGCATCGTCCGTGCATGAGCTCTCAGGCGGTCAAAAACAACGTGTCGCCATCGCAGGCGTACTTGTCAACGATGTCGACATTTTGCTGTTTGACGAACCACTTGCAAGCCTTGACCCCGCAACAGGTAAAGAAGTGATCGATCTCATTGATCGACTACAAAAACAAACGAAAAAAACCGTCGTGATGGTCGAGCACCGATTAGAGGACGTCCTCTTCCGCCATGTGGACCGCATCATCGTCGTCAATGACGGCACGATAGCAGCGGATATGACACCAGATGAATTGCTTGCCTCAAATGTATTAGAAGCGGCGTATTTACGTGAGCCTTTATATGTAAAAGCTATGAAATATGCAGGCATTCCGGTTGCACCGGGAGATCAGATCGCTGATTTACAGCGTCTCACCTTAGACGACGAGGCAAAAGAGAAAATCGAGCAATGGATGGAAGCATCTGAGCCGTCAGTAGAGCAGATTGCAGCACAGGATTTACTAGAAGTGCGCGAGCTGAGCTTTGACTATCCAACAAGACCAAATACGCTGAGCAACATCTCTTTTACCGTCAAAAAAGGAGAAATGATCAGCATCGCAGGAGCCAATGGCGCAGGCAAGACAACACTATCCAAGGTGCTCTGCGCGTTTGAAAAGCCAACAAAAGGGACCATTCATCTAAATGGCGATGACATCACAGGAGATACGATCAAACAGCGCTCCGAACGAATCGGCGTCGTCATGCAAAACCCAAATCAAATGATTTCAAAACAAATGATTTTTGATGAGGTGGCACTCGGTCTCGTTTTAAGAGGGGTAAAGGAAGACGAGATCAAGGAACGGGTGGAGCGGGTCCTGAAAGTGTGCGGACTGTATCCATTTCGGAATTGGCCGGTCTCAGCCCTCAGCTTTGGACAGAAAAAACGTGTCACCATCGCGTCTATTCTTGTTTTAGAGCCAGAAATCCTTATCCTAGACGAACCAACCGCAGGACAGGACTTTAGACATTACACAGAGATGATGACGTTTTTAGAGCAATTAAATCAGCAGGGTGTCACGATTTTCATGATCACCCATGATATGCACTTGATGCTCGAATACACGACAAGAACTATTGTCATTTCTGATGGAGAAAAAATCGCAGATGATACACCTGCTAAAGTGCTGACAGATCAGCTGCTTGTCCAAAAGGCGAGCTTAAAGGAAACGTCGCTGTATGAACTGGCACTGAAAGCAGACTGGCCAAATCCAAATGAGCTCGTGGATCGCTTCATTGAGGTGGACAGAAAGGAGCGAATGACATGGCTGTAGACATGCTGTCCTATATCGACCGCCCGTCGCCGATTCATCGGCTGACAGGTGCAACCAAACTCATTTGCTTTATCCTCTGGTCATCCGCAGCGATGCTCACGTACGATACAGGCGTATTATTGTTTATGTTAGTTGCCAGTATCGTGTTCTTTCAGCTATCAAACGTACGATTTCGTGATATCTCTTTCGTAGTGATTGTCTTGGCGATTTTTCTTGTCATCAATAACATCGCCATTTACGTCTTTGCGCCTCAGCAAGGTGTCGCCATCTATGGAGCGAAGCACGAGCTGTTTCACATTGCAGGTTGGTACAACGTCACACTTGAACAGCTTTTCTATCAATTGAACATTACACTCAAATACGTGACCGTGATGCCAGCAGCGCTTTTATTTATCGTGACAACAAATCCAAGTGAATTCGCCTCATCGCTCAGCAGAATCGGGGTCAGCTACCGGATTTCGTATTCTGTAGCGATTGCTCTGCGCTATATTCCAGATATTCAGCGTGATTTTCGAACGATCGCGATTTCTCAGCAAGCAAGAGGTATTGATTTATCGAAGAATGAAAAACTGGGAAAACGGATTAAAAATGCGCTGTCGATTGTGATGCCGCTGATTTTTTCTAGCCTAGAGCGGATCGAGACCATCAGCAATGCGATGGAGCTGCGCGGGTTTGGGAAACATAAAAAGCGCACATGGTTTACGGCGAAAAACTTTCAAAAAGCAGATTATGCGGCGTTATTGTTTGTTGGTGTGGTATTGATCGTGTCGCTAGTGATTACATTTGTTAGAGGAACGAGATTTTACAATCCGTTTCTATAGAAGGAAGCCTTCACAGGAGTGGAGGCTTTTTTATTTGGTTTGTGGATAAAAGGTGTGGAAAATGGTAAAAGACTATTAACATGTGAATAAATCGGTTATATTGAACATTGAGCGAAATACTTGTGAATAACCAGACAATATATTGGAGGAATTAGAAACTTATGAACAAATCACTTTATGCTTGTGCAGAACATATAGAAACCGTACTAGACATGTACATAGATGATCACGAAACACCGCCAGAATTCAGAAAAATCGAACATACACACAGCTTATCCACAACCTGTGAATTGTGCGATGAACCTGCAATATATATAGTGGGGAACGAATGATCGGACACAAAATACACAAATTTTATCCACAATTGTTGATAACTTATATGAATAACTTGTTCTTAAGGTGGGGATGACCTGTGAATATATCAATTATCACAGTAGGAAAATTAAAAGAGAAATATTTAAAGCAAGGCATTGCCGAATACACAAAACGATTACAGGCATACGCAAAAATCGAGATCATTGAGCTCGCAGACGAAAAAGCACCCGAGAATCTCAGCGAGCAAGACATGAAAATCATCAAAGACAAAGAAGGCGAACGCATCCTAAGCAAAATCCACCCAGACGCCCACGTCATCGCCCTCGCCATCGAAGGAAAAATGAAAAGTTCCGAAGAATTAGCCGATACAATAGATAAGCTGGCAACATACGGAAAAAGCAAAGTATGTTTCGTCATAGGCGGATCCCTTGGCCTAAGCGACGCTGTCATGCAGCGCGCGAATGAGAAACTGTCGTTTTCGAAAATGACGTTCCCGCATCAGTTGATGAGGCTGGTGTTGGTGGAGCAGATTTATCGGGCGTTTCGGATTGTGCGGGGGGAGCCTTATCATAAGTGAATGGGGTGTCTTTCATACCACTTAAAATGATGCAACTATCGAAATTTGGATAGTGAGGGATTTACTACGAAAGTTAACAAAATTTTATTTTTATTTATAGGATAACTATTCAATTTATTGTAAAATAATAAGGTGCACAAAATTTTAATGCATCTTTTTGGAAGATTACTAAATTCTATATTTATATAATTTAGAAGAATAAAATCACAACTATAAGTAGGGATAATACATTGACAGTTAAAAAGGAATTAGATAAAAAAAGTATTGGGTATTGGGATTTTACAAGTTCAAAAAGCACAGGAATACATAAGGTTTGTTCTTATCCAGCTACTATGGTACCCGATATGCAGAAAGAACTAATAGAGATAGTAATTGAAGAAGATAAGACGGTAAAAAACATTTTAGACCCTTTTCACGGATCAGGTGTTACCTTAGTTGAAGGAGCTAGTTTGGGTTTAAACCCAATTGGATTTGATATTAATCCATTGGCTAATTTAATGTCTCTAGTAAAATTACAGGGAATAAACAAAAATATAATATCTTCGTCAAATAGGAAAATAAAGAACAGAATCTGCACTCCAAATTATGATTTTCCAGTTCATAACTTTAATAGAATAAACAAATGGTTTAGAAGCGATATAATTAATAGTCTAAGCTTAATTAGACATGCTATTCAAAAAGAAAAATATAAAAATATACGTCAATACTACTGGGTGTGTTTAATTGATATAATTAAGAAATATAGCAACACTAGAACCTCAACATTTAAATTGCATGTGAAAGCTGAAGAAGATATAAATTCATTGAAAAATAACGTTATAAATAATTTTTTAGAATCAATTAAAACCAATTATATGTATATACCTAATTACTCCAGAAACAAAAAAATTAATTTAGCAATTGGGGATACAAAGAAATTACTGATGGGTCTAGGACAAGAAAGTATAGACTTAATTTGTACCTCACCGCCTTATGGAGATAATGGAACAACTGTGACTTATGGACAATTTTCTATGCTGCCTCTCTATTGGATTGATAAGAAAGATTTAGGGAATTTTGATGAGAATTTATTAGAGAATTATTCGAGTATTGACTCAGCTAGTTTAGGAGGTATTAAAGGAAACGAAAAATTGGTTAACTATAATTCAAGTTTAATTAATGAATATGTCAATAGTATTACTAAAACTAAACAAAAAAAAGTTAAGAGATTTGTATTTGATTATCTAGAGGTATTAGAAAAATTAGCAACCGTCTTGAAAAAGGATAAGTATATGATATTAACATTGGGTAATCGGAGGGTAGATAATAAAATTTTACCTTTAACAGAAATAACAAAACAATTTTTAGAAACTAATCATATAAATGTAGTAGCAGAGCTACAGAGAAATATTCCTAAAAAGAGGATGCCGCGTAAAGTGTCTAGTGTAAATAATAATTCAGTAAGTTCTATGAATGTTGAATATATTTTAATTTTGAAAAAGGAGAAATATTATGGATTTGACTCATTCTGAAATTAAAGTCAGTGGGAATATTATCAGTGAATTATCTGAAAAGATACCAACAAATATCATAGCTTTAAATGAGTTAATAAAAAATGCGTACGATGCTGGATCACCTATGGTTGAAATATACCTGAACTCTGGTAATAATACTCTTAAAATTATTGATAATGGTGTAGGTATGGACGGAGATGATATAAATAAACTTTTTCATATATCAGCAAGCAATAAAGTTTTTGGAGAGGAAAATGAGATTAATGGTTTTAAAAGGTTAACCCAGGGATCCAAAGGTTTAGGCTTTTTATCTGTATTCAAATTTGGTAACAAAGTTACTTGGATAACTACGAAGAATGAAAGGTTAGAGTTTTCAGTTGAATTTTCTGATTTACTCAAAGAAGATGACATTACAAGATATTCATTTCCTATTCAACATTTACCCTTAAAAAGAGATTATACACATGGAACAATAATTGAAATTGAAATGAATGAATATAGCGTAAAATCTCTAATCGATTATTTTTCTGAAAAAGTTAATTTAAATAAGGTATTAAACTCATTTATTGATAAAGATTTTTCTATCTATTTAGATATTGACGGTGATAAACATGTTACTGATCATTCCATAAACTTGGATAAAGAATATAGGGAAAAACAGCTTTTTAGAGTAAAATACAATGATACTGATGAGAAAATTATTTTTAATTATAAAGGTAAAAAAATATATGAGGTGGATTATCCATTCAATGGGTATAGAAAATACTCGTTGAATATCGATATTCAAATTTACAATTTAACTGGTGGTAGAAAAACTAATATTAATCCTTTATTTTATAAATCTAGTGACGGTCAACTCACTCCATTAATTTATGTAAATAATAATTTATTTAATAACTATTCTATCTTTAATCCAGATGTTATGAAAGCCGTAAAGTATCAATCAGTTCTACCTCAAATGATTGGGTATATATCTATTAAAAGCAGCGATAAAGATATAAGCTTTAACTCAGATAGAACTCAATTCTCTCAAAACAATCTAACAGATGATATCGTGTCATTTTTAGATTCTATTAATAAGAAAATACAAGAGATTGGTTCTAAGTTAAAACGAGAGTTAAGCCAATCGTATAATTTTTTATCTGTAAGTAAAATTAATAAAGAAAGAATGCTAGAGAACTTCAATGCGGATACTTTAATTAAGCATGATTTATTACTTAAAGAATTGGTTGCAAATTCTATCTCTGATAGTGAAATCACTTATGAATTATTTGATAATAAACGAATTATTACAATTATTCCTAAAGAGAAGAAAAGAACAAAACAAATATTTGATATGAAATTGGGAGAAGATATTAAAGTTGAATTAAAAGATATAAATAGTATAAAGACCACAATAACATTAAATAATCAGATACAGAAGGAATTTGATAAAAATAAACCTGGCTTATGGATAATAAGAGAAGAAAATGATGACGAAATAAAAGAGTTTACAATAAATATTCAGAGTCCTCAAAAGCCAAAAGTTGAACAGCTAATTACTGACTTAAATATTCACCAAACTTATAAATACGACGAATTATTCTCAATCATAAATAGCTTTGGAGAAAAGGATAAGGGAGTAAGACCAGAGTTAATCCATGATGAAGGCTCTGATATATTAGATTCTAAAGATGGAATCACGTTCGGTACAGTTAGAGAAGCGAAATTGAAAGTAAAGGTTATAGATAAAAAAACGGAATTAGATTATTTAGGGGAATTTTATTTCCGAATAATTAATCCATCAAATAAAATCACAGATATTGCAGAAGATAATGATGATTTTATTGAAATGCCTGTATCTAAATCACTATATTTCTCAAATAGCATAATAGAGTATATAAATGAATTAAATATGTTATATACAAAAGATGAATATAAATATACTTTTGTTTCATCAGTCAGAACTTTAGTAGAACTTGTTGTGAATGATATCCTAGATAAGAAGAACATTGAAAAACAAGAATCTTTATTAGGAAATTATAATACAGTTCATAATTTATACAGTGAATTTATTGGGGAATTTACAAATGTTAAAGATAAACAAGTTATTTCTAATCTATTCCGAACAATAGATACAGAAAGAGAAATAAGCGGCTTTATCGCATTTTTAAATCTAAGTACACATGGAAGTGCTCGAATGATTACAAAAAAACAAGTAGAGCTTAAAAATACAGAAATCAAATTACTCTTAGAATTTTTAAACTTCTTATCAAAATAAGGAGAATATTAAATAGAACTATCTTTAAGCAATAGATTATACTCTACAAAATTATAATTAAAGAAAGAGGGTATCACTACGATCACTACGCACACAATCAAAAAAATAGGCCAAACCTTCTCCTACATCACACCAGTATCACTCACCGACCGCCCCATCCTAGGCATGGTCGTAGGCAATAACAAAACATTAATGATCGATGCTGGTAACTCAAAAGATCATGCGAACTATTTCATCCAAAGAAATTTAAAGCATGAGAACGCCACGCCTGATATGGTTGTCCTCACGCATTGGCATTGGGATCATATTTTTGGACTGCCTGCGCTGCCTGATACGGTTTCAATTGCTTCTGCAAAAACCAGAAAGGAAATGGAGAAGCTTCTTCCGTTTTCTTGGTCAGATGAGGCGATTGATGAGCGGGTGAGGGAAGGAACGGAGATTGAGTTTTGCGCGAAGGCGATAAAAGAAGAATATAAGAATCATCGAGAAATTCAGGTGGTTTTACCGGAAGTCACGTTTGACCGTCGGATGGAAATTGATCTTGGCGGGGTCACGTGTATCGTGCAACATGTTGGGGGCGATCATGCCGCAGATTCAGTGATCGTGTATGTGAAAGAAGAGAAAATCCTGTTTCTTGCTGATTGCATTTATCCGAAAATGTATGCCGAAAAAGTACATTATACGATGAAGGAAACATTGCGTCTTTTAGATGAGTTAGAAGCTTTTGATGCAGATACGTATATTCCATCGCATCAAAGACCGTGGACAAAAGAGGAGTTTCGTCAGGAAGCGGACAAGCTTCGGGTGATTGCGAAATACACTGATCTTTATGGTGGAGATCGGCAGAGAATCGTGAGTGAATATCAAGCACATTTGAACAGAGAACTGACAGAAGATGAAGTAGAAACCATTGCTTACTTTGTAAATGGTTATTAAATACTAACTAAATAAAAAAGTCTCATTTGAGTGATTTCCCTCAAACGAGACTTTTTTTAATTTCTACGGCAAACCTACAACATCTTCTGCATCACAAACTGTGACAGACATGTTTTTTGCATTAATCATAATGACACAATCCCAAGTCGGCTTCATTTGCAGTTCATTATTCTCATCAATACGGATAATTCCTTTAAATTCAACGGTCTGTTCTAGAAAAACCATTTTCTTTTCTGTATCATCTTTGACTGCTGTTAAATGTTCAGGATAGTGAACCGTCCAATCAAAAAAAGTGGTTTCCTTCATCATTCCTCCTGTTTTCATTCGTACACATCTCCGAATACTTCTTCTGTTTGCCGGATTGTTAGAGTTCTGTTGGTTGGATCAATTGTAATGACACAATCCCAAGTAGGTTTGATTTGTAGCTCGTTGTTTTCATCTATCCAGATCACACCGATTAATTCAATGGATGGCTCTAAAATGACCATCTTCTTTTCATGATGATCTGTTATTGCCGTTAAGTTTGCTTGTAATTGAATGGTCCAATCAAAAAACGTGATTTTTTTCATGAGTTCCCCTCTCAATTTTGTTTATATTTCCATTATAACTTGCATGAGTTCTGACATGTTATTTGATCATTCTATTTTTTGGTATAATTAGATGTAATTAAAGAATGGATAAAAGACTGATAAATGTTTAAATTTAATCGGAGGTACGTATGAAGCAACTATATATGAAGCAGAAAGTATTTAGTCTGAGCGGCAGGTTTACGGTAAAGGATCAGCAGGAGAACGATGTGTATGTGGTCGAAGGCAGTTTTATGAAGGTACCGAAGACGTTTACCATTCTGAATACAGAACGAGAAGAAATTGCTGTGATTACGAAGAAAATGTTTAGCTTTTTACCGAAGTTTTTAGTAGAAGTTGGTGGTCAAGAGGTATTGACGATCAAAAAAGAGTTTACGTTCTTTAAAGCAAAATATTCAATTGATGCTGCTGGGATTGAAGTACAAGGTAACTGGTGGGATATGAATTTCCAGGTGCTCCAGAACGGCGAAGTGATCGGTCAGGTGAAAAAGGAATGGTTTACTTGGGGTGACAGCTATAAGGTTGATATTTTGAAAGAAGAGATGGAGCCTGTGATCATTGCGCTCGTTGTTGCGATTGATTGTGTGAAGGCTGATGAAGCTGCGTCTAGGTCTTCGTCGTCGACAACAACAAATTAATTGGAGGGTTAAATAAATTGAACAATCTCACTCGCATCATAAGATTGAGAAATGCAGAGTTATGGGAGTATGAATTTCTCGATAAAAAAGAAATCATTATTTATTTCTCCATTACAGATTTAAATAGAAAAGCAACGACTCATGATAATCCACTAGCTATCCAAGAAGAATTGGATGAGAGAGATAATTACATTTCTATTGATGTTCATAGTAATGTCGATCTCAAAAAAACACTTGAAGAAGATACCTTTGATGATTTTATCACCACGATCTCTTCTTTAGTAGAGCATATGCACGATTTTCACAATGCTCATGTTTTTACTAAAATGCATGTTCATGACAAAATCGATTTAACTGATTTTCAGTTAGAGACAGATGAAGATTTGCATGGCGATGAAAAAGAACAGGTCTATACATTTAAACGTTTATGGATTCAGCAGTCTTGCTTTGAATTAATAGAACAACAGTTAAATCAAAAAATCAAAGAAATATCTAACAGTAGATTTTGCCAAGATCTAATGAGGTGACCAAACTGATCACATTCCAATACAAAGTATTTCTAACAGTCGTTGAATGCGGTAGTTTTACAAAAGCCGGGGATAAACTTGGGCTGACGCAGTCTGGAGTCAGTCATAATATTGCGAAGCTTGAGTCAGAGTTAGGGATTGTGCTGCTTCGGCGGAATCGAAACGGGCTGGCGTTAACGGACGCAGGTGAGCGGGTGATGCCGCATATTCGGCAAATCATTCATCATGCGTCATTGCTTGAACAGGAGGCGGCGTTGATTCAAGGGATGGAAGTGGGGAGTATCAAGATCGGAACGTTCTCTAGTTTTTCTTCAAAAATGCTTCCGCAGCTGATTCACCGTTTTACCAAAGGGTATCCCAATATCCAGGTAGAGTTATATGAAGGTGGTTATGAGGAGATTGAGGATTGGATTGCGTCTGGCACGATTGATGTTGGTTTTTTAACGCAGCCATCAAGAGAATTTGAAACTGTTCCACTTTTCCAAGATGAATTGGTGGTGCTCATGCAAGAGGATCATCGCTTCCATACGAAGAAAGTGATAGAAGTTGACTCGTTACATGATGAATCATTCATTATGCCAAAAGCGGGCTGTGATCTGCTCATTAAGAAATTATTAAAAGAAAGAGGCGTGAAGCCTCAAGTTTTGTTTGAAATTGGAGACAACAATACGCTCATTTCTATGGTTCAAGAAGGGCTCGGAGTGACCATCATTCCGACATTAATTTTGCCGCCGCAAATGTCTCATACGAAAGTCATTCCACTTGAGACAAGCGTCTATCGTGAGATCAACTTGGCGTTCAAATCATTCAAAGCAGCATCCCCATCGGCTAAAAGATGGATCGAAGTGGTCAAAGATCATTTCAAGTAAAATCAGCTTGAACGAGATGCCTCCCATTCAAGCTGATGGTTTATAAGGTCAACACACCGCGAATAGTGATAACCGCCGCGCCTGCCACTTTGATCTCAGGCTTTGATTCATTCGGAATGACCGTGATACGAAGGATGCCAGGTCTGCCGATGGCATCCCCTTGGGCAATGTGCAGGAGAGTGGTTTCTTGCTGAGAAATGATACCTTCCAAATAAAGATAGCCAGCCAATGCTCCGTTTGCTGCCCCCGTCACCGGATCTTCGGGTATACCGATCCCAGGTGCAAAATCCCTCGTGTAAAGATCAACCTCTTTTGTGGTGTGAAATGAATAAAGGTGAGTCGTCGTGATATTTTGTTCTTTATTCATTTTCCCTAAAGCGGCTAAGTTCGGTGCCGTTTGGTCAATGTCCTGTTGGTGCTTCATCGGAACGAGAAGATGCCAGTTTCCGGTGTTTGCTAATTTGATAGGATAAGATGGATCAATGCGGTCACTGCTGACACCAAGCATGTCACTCAGCTCTTCTAAATCGATGACAAAATCTCGCGTCTTCGGTGTCACCTGCGTCATTTCTACATCAACGACCTTGTCATTTTCTTCGTGCCATACAACAGGAACATTGCCAATCTTCGTTTCTAACACGACCCCTGTTTTCTCTTTTGCCAGCCCAAGCTCCGTCGCCAAAAGCCAAGTCAATCCAACAGTCGCATGCCCGCAGAAATTAACCTCTTCCGTCGGTGTGAAGTATTTGACCCGATAATCAGCTTCTTTATCATGTGCAGGCAGCAAGAAGACAGATTCCGGTAAATTCAACTCCTTGGCGATATTCTGCATCTCATCCTCCGTTAAAAGATCACCATCCAACACGACCCCAGCAGCATTTCCTCCAAATTTCTCAGTTGTAAATGCATCGACATGGTACACCCTAATGTCTCTCATATAATGAATCCTCCTATACACTCTTGTTACGTTTATCATAAGTTTGTTCAATGCATTCGTAAAATGAATCTTTTTGATACTTTAAATCGGAGGTGTTCATGTAAGGGGATGAGTTTTCTCAGAATACAGGTTTGAGTAAAGTATAATGAAAGAAAAAATAAAGCGAGGGATGCATGATAGCTATGGGTGGATACATCAATATGGGAATCGTTTTTTATGAGGCCATTCATTTACCAAATACTTTTCGCCAATTGTCTGATTATCTAGCTCAAAAAGAAATGTCTATTACCAAAGTAAAGTTTAGTCAGGATCCTGATGGCGAAATGTGGATTGAACATAGAATAAAAGAAAATACCATCAAAGACGATGTCTTTGATGGTTATTATATGGAGTTTGTATTGTCGGGATCGAAGCTAAATGATATGACCATCAACATACAAAAAGAAGCAGGTTACGTAGGGTTCGTTATCTCTTTAAAGTGGACAGAGGTTGTTTCTCATGATGTCATTCGTCTTCAACAGGGGATCAAACGCTGTCTTGTGGATCTTTATCATACGCTTACGTTTGAATATGCTTTCACTGGACATGAAATTGAAGTAGAGATTCATCCAGATGAGTTCGAAAAGTGCCTGCAAGAACAGCATGCTTTTCCGGTTGCTCTAATTGGCAAAAGAGATCATATAGACATTTATTATGGTGATGTGGCGATTGACGGCATTTCTTCTCAAGAAAGAAGGAGGGAATGTGTAAAGATTGAAAGGTAAATCGTAAGAAAGCCTCCTGATTGTCTCAGGAGGCTTTTTCCATCCATCACCCATAATAATTATTCGCCTGAATAAAAAATTGGGATTGCATGTAGTTATATGTGATTTTCGAGAAATCGAAAGGCTGGCCGTTTGTGAGATGAAAGACGGTTTCGACGCGGAGAGCGGGATCGTCTTGTTTGAGGCCGAGGTGTTTTGCTTCGGTTTCATTCAGTTTGCCCACTTGTAAGTACATATCGGAAAAGCCGACTTTGAGCCCAAGGCCTTCACTGATGAATTTAAAAACAGAATCGGCGGCAATTTCTGTGTTGAGATAGGGAATGATGGTTTTTCTGTAATAGGATTCTTCTAGACATAAGGTTTGTCCATTGATGTAACGGATGCGTTTGAGGTAAAAAACATCCTCATCTTGTTCAATATTCAAATTAAGCGCTGCTTCTTCAGGCGGTTTGATGGTGTCTAGCATTAAAACCTCTGAAGTCAGTTGAAATTCCTCTAAATCTTTTTTAAACCCTTGATTGGATAAAAGGCTGATGTAGCCCTTGCGTCTGTGTCTTCGAACAAAGATGCCGCTGCCCCTCACTTGATAGATAATTCCTTTTCTTTCGAGTAGGTCTAATGATTTGATAATGGTGCTTTTGCTCACAGCAAATTGGCTCATGAGGGTTTCAAGTACAGGAAGCTTGTCCCCTTGCTGCAGCTCATGGGTGACAATATATTTTTCAATATCGCTCGCAATTTGTTGATACTTTAACATAGCCATTCCTCTTTGTTTTCACGATTTATTGTCTTTGATTATAGCACATACCGATTTTTCTTTGATATGTTAATTGAAATGATATATGTATTGATAAATTGTACCGGTATAATTATAATGTACATATACTAGTGGTGATACAGCCAACGGACGTCATGATCACAATTGTGAAATAGGAGGAATATATAATGACATTACCAAAAGATTTTCTATGGGGCGGAGCATTAGCTGCACATCAATTCGAAGGTGGATGGAATGAAGCAGGAAAAGGCCCA
Source organism: Bacillus sp. FSL W8-1143 (assembly GCF_037965155.1). Classification (NCBI taxonomy): domain Bacteria; kingdom Bacillati; phylum Bacillota; class Bacilli; order Caryophanales; family Bacillaceae; genus Bacillus; species Bacillus sp. FSL W8-1143. Next base: position 3,648,993 of record NZ_CP150182.1, on the reverse strand, counting down.
AGTGTTGTGGATGTAATGACAGCTGGTGCCCACGGAGTACCGAGACAAATTACGGAGTCGATAGAAGACAGCAAATTTTATCCGAATCATGAAGCAATCGATTTCTACCATCGTTACAAGGAAGATATCGCGATGTTTGCCGAAATGGGGTTAAAATGCTTGCGTACATCGATCGGCTGGAGCCGAATTTTCCCAAAGGGAGATGAAGCGGAACCGAATGAAGCTGGTTTACAATTCTATGATGATGTATTTGATGAACTGCTCAAGCATGGCATCGAGCCTGTGATTACACTGTCTCACTTTGAGATGCCGCTTCATTTGGCAAGAGAATACGGCGGATTCAGAAGCCGAAAAGTCGCTGAATACTTCGCGAAATTCGCTGAAGTGTGCTTCAATCGTTACAAGGACAAAGTCACATACTGGATGACATTTAATGAAATCAATAACAAAATGGATGTCAACAACCCGCTGTTCCTATGGACAAACTCAGGGGTATCAGTCAAAGAAGGCGAAAATGCCAAAGAAATCATGTATCAAGCAGGACATCATGAATTACTAGCAAGTGCATGGGCAGTAGCAAAAGGCAAAGAAATCAATCCTGCTTTTCAAATTGGTGCAATGGTATCTCACGTACCAATCTATCCGTATTCCTCAAATCCAGAGGATGTCATGCTTGCTGAAGAATATATGAGACAACGCTATTTCTTCCCAGATGTACAAGTTCGGGGCTACTATCCGAGCTATGCACTTAAAGAATTCGAAAGCGAAGGCTATCATATTCCGTTTGAAGAAGGCGATGAAGAAAGCTTAAGAAAAGGCAAAGTAGATTATCTTGGCTTTAGCTACTACATGTCGACAACAGTTAAAAGTGATGCAGTGTCTGATAACGACGGAGACATTGTCAACGGAGCCCTTCCGCATGGTGTAGACAATCCGTATATCAAATCAAGTGACTGGGGCTGGTCCATTGACCCGACTGGCTTAAGATATACGTTGAATCGTTTTTACGATCGTTATCAAATCCCGCTCTTCATCGTTGAAAATGGGTTTGGTGCCATTGATCAGGTGGAGGAAGACGGTTCCATTCATGACCCAGAACGAATTCAATATCTCGCTTCTCATATCGAAGCACTGAAAAAAGCCATCGAATACGACGGTGTTGACCTGATTGGCTACACACCGTGGGGTATCATTGACATCGTGTCATTCACAACAGGTGAAATGAAAAAACGCTACGGCATGATCTACGTTGACCGCGACAACGAAGGCAACGGCTCAATGAAGAGACTCAAAAAAGATTCGTTTACTTGGTACCAAAACGTCATTGCCACGAATGGTGAAGAAGTGTAATAAAGGAAAAAATAGAAGCCCGGGTGAGCGTGGTATATGCTTATTCGGGTTTTTGCACTCTTTCGGAAAAATTGGTGTGTATATCCTTTTGTTCACTAGATATAAGTCTTATAATTTAGTAAGAAAGAAGAGTGAAATGGGGAGATTGTAAATGACGAAATGGTGGATGGTTCGTGCAGGTGACCAGAATGATTTAATTCCGATGTGGGAAGAGAAAGGGTTAGCATCAATCGGTTGGCCGAAATTAGGTAATCCAAAACAATATCAAACAAAGCAAGAGATGAATGCCCGAGCTGATGTCATCTTCGCCGAGAGCAAACCTTTTACAAGAAGAAGCTGGGTTAGTCAGGTATGGAGGTTTAGTAGAGAAATTCAAAAGGGAGATCGAATTATTACATACATAAAAGAAAGCCGTGAATATCGAGTTGGTACGGTGACTGCTCCACATTTTTTTGATGAAGCAGCAGGGGATAAAATGTATCCAAATCATATTCAAGTCAACTGGGAACCAATCGCAGTGAAACGAGATTCTCTCAGTCAATCAGCTAAAAACAGCCTCGGTTCTATATCAACTGTTTTTCGTGTAGATGATTGGGGGAAAGAAATTGAACACCTACTTAAAAACCCTACTTCTATACCAACATCCGAAGATGAAACCGAAGAAGATGAAATTATTGAAGATTTAGTCAGCAAAGCAACTGTGATGATTGCAGATAAGGTGGATAAATTGGATCCGTGGAAGATGCAAGACTTAGTCGGGGGCTTACTGCAAGCTATGTCATACAATGTTCGTGTGAGTCCAAAAGGTCCTGACGGCGGTGTAGATGTATTAGCTTATAAAGATGCATTTGGATTTGAAAAGCCTATTATTAAAGTACAAGTCAAGCATCGAAAAAATTCAGCCAGTGCACCAGAAGTGCAGCAATTATTAGGAGCCAACCCCATGAATGCAAATAGTTTATTTGTTTCTACTGGCGGATTTACCTCTCATGCAAAAGCTGTTGCGAAGCATAATGAAGTTCATCTATTGGACTTAGAAGAACTCGTCAATCTTATTGTACATTGGTATGAGGATATGCCAACAGAGACAAGATCTTTATTACCTTTGAAAAAAATGTATGTGCCTGAGTGATTTTTTATTGTTTAAGTTTTATTAATGCCTGAATACAAAGAAAAAAGAGGGTTATGGCGATAAAATAGTTCATTGAGTTGTGAAAGATCTTAATGTTCAAGGATATTTGAAGAAGGATCCAAAGGCCGAATATCACCATAATAGCAGGAATGATTCTTTTATACACATTGTTTCGAGAGTGGTTTGTTTTTAGGTATCGCAGCAGAGGTTGAAAAGAGATAAAGATATGAATAGGTTTCATTACATGATTTGGTATAATTGATCTATAAAAACGTTAAATGGTAGATGAAGAATAGGAGTTGTTGTAATGAATCACACTCTGCAAATGGGAGCCAATACCGTACTAAACTCTCCAAAGGGACAGGTATCCATCAGCTATGAAGTGTCATCTGAAATTGATATTTCTTTAACGGCGTTTCTTTTAACAGATTCGGATCAGGTTGAAGGAGATCATGGCATTATTTTTTACAATCAACCAGAGAGTGCTTCGGGTGCAGCGGCACTTTTACCAGCGGAGGTATCAGGTCAATTGAAAAGGCATCAATTGAATTTTGATATGAGCAAAGTGCCTGCTGGAATCACAAAGATGGCTATTACATTAACAGAAGATCAAGGAACGGGCTTTTCTCAAGTGAAGCATTTGCAAGCAGAAATTCGAACAGGTGACGAGGTGTTTTATCTAACACCAGTAAACTTTACAAATGAAAAGGGCATTGTCGTAGTAGAGCTATATATAAGAAATGGTAACACGAAAGCACGCTCAATCTGGCGTGGCTTCGATTCTGGACTGGAAGGGCTATGCAAGCTTTATGGTGTGGAGGTTGAACCTGATGAACAGGATATTTCTACACCTCAATTGGCTCCTGAAAAACAATCAATTGATGACCCTGCTCAAACGAATACAATGGCTAAAGAGAAAGTTGTTGCACCTATCAGTTTAGAAAAAGTTCAAGGTAAAATTAGTCTAGACAAAGGTCATAAACCGATCATAATAGAGAAAACGCCTGAGATCACAGCGACAGTATCTTGGGAATCCGGCACCGATTATGATATTTATGCATTGGTCTACACAAAGTCAGGAAAGCAAGTAGATGTGGCTATGTTTGGTGCGAAAGGAATTTCTGCTCTCAAAAGTTACGGCAACGGAGCTGTTGAGCATATGGGAGATGTCGGTAGAGACCATGAATCAATGAAAACAGAAGTTATTAAACTACGGTTAAATGATGATATCCTTGCTGTCGTTCCGGTTGTTTATTCTGCTCAATCAAACGGGACAGGTTCTTTTTATAGATATAGAGTATCTATGAGTATCGATAATCATCAAGGAACGTCTGTGACGATTCATTCCAAACATGCCAATGACAATGATCGTATTTATTCTTGTGTGCCAGGTATGCTTCAAAATACAAATGATGGTGTGATTATCCGCCCACTTGAGCTTTATAGCAAACCAAACTCTGAGCGGAGACCTAAATTAAAAATGAAGTCTTCTAATGAAATTGAGGTATTGATGGATAAAGGACCTGTCAATGATTATAAATAAAACGGATGTATGGCTAGACAGAGCAAAGTGGCTTGTCTAGCTTATTTTATTTAGCCCGTTAAATAGAGAGTCTATTCTGTTTTTTATGTCAATTAACCTATTTTTCCGTTTTGGTGGACACGGTAAAATAGACTTTATGATCAATAATAGAGGGAGTGACTTCTTCTGGGGAAGATACTTGATGCAAAAGCACTAACAAGTGCCATGGATGCAAGGGCAAAACACTACCAGGAACTCCGTGAACAAATGGTAGATTTAAAAAAAGCATTACAAGGTGTTTCTAATCTTGGTGACGACTTCACTGGAAAAGGTGCCGATAACATTAAAAGCTTTTATAAAGAACTGGCTGGAAATGTAGATATGTTTATCAGCTTCATTGATAAGCAAAAAGCCTTTCATGAAGGTGTTTCTGGGACACTAGATGATACAAACTTTGGCGGCGACACCTTTGTAGAAGAACACTTTTTAGACAACGCTGTACATATGGGCATCAAAAATGCCAAAAGCATTGTGAAGGATCAAAAAAAGGCGCTTAAAACGATTTTTCAAGACATCGACGACCTCATTTCACTGGAGGTATTTGATAGTCAAACCTTTGATGAAAAAATTGCAGATGCGGAAGACGAACGAAAAAAGACAGTGAAAGATCTAAGAGAGCTTGATCAAAATTTAAAAGATGAATATGCTTTGTCAGAAACGGAGCAGCAAGCTACAATGGCATTGTATACGGAAATGATGAATGCCACAAATGACGGAAAAGCCATTTCGCCTATGAATTTTGACAAGAAAGCGTATCAAAATAGTGAAATCTACAAGGCAAAAAGCGATATTGAGAAGCAAACTTCTGAATATCTGAAAATCAAAAAAGAACAAGAAGAGGCCCGTGAGATTGCAAAGAAACAAGAAGCACTCGCCAACCGCCCTTGGTATGAAAAAGCACTCGATTATGGCGGAAATATTGTGAATGAACTGACTGGCGTGAACGATGCAAAACGTGCCGCAACAGGTGTTGACCCGATCACAGGTGAAGAGCTCACCGCAGGACAGCGCGTCGCAGCAGGCGGTATGGCAGCAGCAGGTTATATCCCAATCGTCGGATGGGCAGGTCGTATTTTCAAAGGTGGAAAAGCCGTCTATAAAACAACTCAAGCCACATCAGCCGCAGTCAGAGCAGTCGACATTTACAAGACATCGCAAAAATCCTTTGACGCCTTAAAAACATCTCAAAAAGGCTTATATGGTCTTACCGCCACAAACGGCTTCAGCGAAGCGATTACAGGTAGAGACATGTTTGGGAATAAGATCTCGAAAGAACAGCAGGAAGCAAGTATGAACGCGGCTCTTGGAATCCTTTTGCCGTTTAGTAAAAAGAGCATCAATGGTAGTCTGAGGATCGGAGAACAAAAAGTTGCTGAGAAAATAATAGCAGAAAGAACCAAAGGATTAGATTTAAGGAAGCACCCTATACAAAGAAAGCAGTTAAGCACTAAGAAGATGAAAGAGCTGAAAGACAAATTTGAGAATAGGACGATTACGAAATTAGAATATGAAAATTATAAATGGAATAAAAAGTTTGCCAAACATAGAAACACTGGTGTGAATGAGTTTTGGTATCAGGAACGTCAAAGGATTTTGAATAAAGAGGATCCAACCAGAAACTGGGATAAGCAGCAATTAAATGATATTCTAAATGGTAAGAAGCCTAAAGTAGATGGAAAAACTGTGCAAGGTCACCATTCTTACAGTGCATCACAATATCCACATTTAGCGAACAAAGGCGAAATTATATATCCAGCTACACCAAATGAACATTTTAATGGTTGGCATGGAGGTAATTGGAAGAATAGTCTACCTGGAGAAAGAATTAAACCTATTGACGATTTCTAATCTATGGAGGAGAAACTAAATGCCTAAAATGAAAATGCGAATAGAGAAAGATGATGATCAAATCAAATATATCTCGATTCTAAGAAAACATACAGATAAAAGTATTTCTGAAATAAAAGAAGCAATAAATAAAAATGATTTTATTTTATCTTATAATTTATTAGATATTGATGAATTGAAAGAGATGAAAAACATTATAAGTTTACTAGAAAAAGCTGGAGCTAAAATGCATATTTATGAAGATAGTCGAGAGGTTAGTGTTGAATTTTTAGATAATCTTATTGAATCTTATTTAGATACAGAAAGGTATCTAGAAGAAGTGGATGAGCAAATAAATGAAGATTAATTTTTGTGGCTTTGAGACAGATGACAAGTTGGACTGTATAAATTAGTCACTATAAACCCTTCATATGAATTTAAGGAAGATCAATTTGGTGACTGACTTAGCAATAATACTCCCAGAAGAAATAAGTATTTTCTCAGATTTTATCCAAGATATTTCAACAGAAGAAGTGGATGAGTATATAGAATATATTCAAAATGTTATAGATGGAGTTTATGAAAACTTTGAAATTACATTGAATGCTACCAGTGCAAGTATCAAAAGAGAAGAGACAATCGTTGAACATCATTATAGAATTGAAGAACCTCATGAAAATAAAATTGAAACAAAAGAATTCATAAGGCTGTTGTTAATTTGGAAAGAGAAAATACCAGAAATATCCTAAGATTAAATATCATATTGACGATTAGAATAATGATTCAGGCACTTGATTAGTCCTTTAGGCTACAAGTGCTTTTGTTTAATTAGAGATCTTAAGATGTTTGAATACAAAAAGTAAGGTAACCCTAAAATGGTGATATCTATGAATAACAACAGAAACTCAAAAATCGAAACCTTAAAAAGAAGAGGCAGAAGAAAGCATTTAATAAACGAATTAAGCTATATGACACTTCCAGAAAACGCATTTTTAGATATCGAAGAAAATCAATTGTTTTGTCAAAAGGTTTTTACTTTCCTTCAATCAAGAGAAGAGAAAGTTCAAATATATGGAAACCACTACCGAGAGCATATTGAAAAATCTGAACAAATGTTAAAGGAATTGGTTAAAAAGGTAAAAATAACACCTACACAAGGCAGATTACTATTTTTTCGAGATCGTGAAATTGAAGCCCTTTTAGTGAATGTGAATGAAGTCTTTATTCATTTAAATCGCCTTCTTGAGCAAACAAAATTTTTAAGTGGATATGGTGATTTTCTTTTAGTCGCAGAGGATTTTCGTTTTGGTTTATGCATAGAGCGAACGGAATATTATTATGAGCTAAGTATTTGGGGGTTATAATAATTAACGATGAATAGAGTTGACACATCTTTTAGGGAGTGGAATGAACCACTCTTTTTTCCTAACGATGGAGTCATACGCTTGATCGATGATTTTCTCTCAAATTTAAGCAATTCACTATCATTACCTTTCACATTCATATAAAATAAGAGCAGTGAAAAATTGAAGACATGCTTGATACATGAAGGGCATGTAAGCGGTGAGCTGCATGACATGATGAGATGTATGAACGTGAAGGCTGCAAAGCTGTTCTTCCTCACATATGAGATCTTATAAGCGTAACCATTATTTATCACTTCATTGCGATGGTGTTGAGGGGTGTGTCAGGATGAGGAATCCGTATGTGAGAACGGCTTCTAGTCTTTATATCAATTATTTTTTATTAGGGATGGTCAATATTATATTGGCTTCCAATATGCCATTTTTAATCAAACAGTTAAATACCAATAGTGCAGGAATTAGTTATATGATTTCGGCGCTTGGCATTGGCAGGGTACTCACGTATGGTTTATCGGGCGTGCTGTCAGATCGTTTTGGGCGAAAGCCGGTCATTTTGGTTTCGGGTGTGCTGATGGCGGTGTTCCTCATCGGAATTCCGTTGTCTCCAAATTACCAAATCGCGTTTGCGTTTGCGATTTTGGCAGGGGTCGCGAATTCAGCGATGGATGCAGGGACGTATCCTGCATTAATGGAGGCTTTTCCGCAAAACTCGGGATCTGCGAATGTGATGGTGAAGGCCTTTATATCAATTGGGGCAACCATCTTGCCATTGGCGATTTTCTTTTTAGCAGAGCATGATTTGTTTTATGGAATAGCATTTTTTGTTCCTGCTCTGATCTATCTTGTGAATGTCTTGATGTTGTGGACCTTGCCATTTCCGAATCATCGCAAGGTGGAGCAAGTCCAGGTAACGGAGCATGACGGACTTCCGCGCTTCTCGACAGAGCCTACATTTTGGAGAGAAGGGATCGCACTCATTGTGATCAGCTTTACGTCAAATGGGCTATATGCGTTGCCGCAAATTTGGCTTCCTACTTACGGTGAGGCCATATTGGGGATGACATCGGGCAGTGCTGTGAAACTGCTTAGTTACTATAGCATGGGCGGGCTGCTGTCTGTCGTGATGCTCGCATTTTTGTTGCGCCGTTTTGTCCGTCCGGTCACTGTGCTGCTGATCTATCCAATCATTACACTTGTTTCTATTTGTGTGCTCTTGGTCGTGAAATCCCCAGTCATCGGAACCGTCAATGCTTTTGTATTGGGATTTTCAACAGCAGGAGTTTTTCAGCTGACGTTAACTGTGATGGCTGAATTCTTCTGGAAAAACAAAGGAACGATGACAGGAATTATCTCCACAGCGGGCGGTGTGTCGGCTATCGTCATTCCGGTCGTAACAGGTTTAATTCAGAGTCACTTGTCCATTTTACAAATCTTTATGTTTGATGCAGTGGTGGCTGTTGCGGCCATTATCGGCGCACTGTATATCCTGTATCGATACCGCCAAATCATGGTACATGATTAAAAAAAAAGACGACCTCCGCTTAGGAAGTCGTCTTTCTTTTGTATTAGAAACGGTCGTTTTCAAAAAGAATCTGTTTCACTTGATCAACTGGCATATCTTCACCAGTAAAGAGTTTGTAAGCAAGTGCACCTTGCCATAGCATCATGCCAAGACCGTTAATGGTTTTGGCGCCAGCTTCCTGTGCTTGAGCAAGGAGCTTTGTTTTTTGCGGATTGTATACAACATCTGTCACGATTAAATCTTCACGCAGAACATCAAGCGTATCATCAATGATGCTGAGCTGATCTAGTGGTTTCATGCCAAGGCTTGTCCCGTTTGCTAGGATCGCACTTTCTGCTACTTCACGGCGGAACGCGTCTTTGTCTTCAAGTGGGAAAATGTTCGCTTTGACACCAAATGATTTCATTTCTTCGTTGATGTACGTCACATTTTCTTCAGCTTGAACAAAATATTGATCATTACGAGCAAAAATACTAATTTCACGAATACCAGATTGTGCAAGCTGAATCGCAATCGGAGTAGCGGCACCGCCTGAGCCAACGAGTGTGACCTTTTGTCCAGCTAATTCAACGCCATGCTCAATCAAGTTTCTCACGTAGCCAAGACCATCTGTGTTGTAGCCAATCAGCTTGCCATCCTTGTTCACAACGGTGTTGCTTGCACGTGTGTATCTTGCAGAATCGTCTAGTTCATCTAAGTAATCCAATACTTTCATTTTGTTCGGCATAGAGACGTTAAATCCAGCAGCACCCATTGCTTTCATACCGTATACGGCTGCTTCTAGTTCATCATTCCCTACTTCAAATGCGAGGTAAGCATAGTTGATCCCTGTTAGTGTATAGCCAAGGTTATGCATCCGTGGTGAAAGGCTGTGCCCGATTGGTGTAGCAAGAAGACCGACTAATTTTGTTTTCCCATCAATATTTCGTTCATGTATGTTTGTCATGATTGACATCTCCTTTAATTATCTAAATAATTTTTTCATGCGTCCAAGAACAAAGACCGCTAGCAATACGCTCATAACCGCAATGATCATATCGAAAAATAACGTCATTTTAATATCGTACGTGCTGACCAACCCACTTGTAATGAGCGGCACGAGAATAAACGCGGAGCTTGCCGCAATGTTGACGTAGGATGAAGCCGTTGCTTTGTTTGTCGGGAATAGTTTCATCATGATACTCATCGCCAGCTGGAAGATTCCCGCTGTAAATAGCCCTAAGAAAAAGGTGCTGACAATCACAATGCTGTATGTTTCGATTTGAAATAATGAAAGCATCGCAAGGAATGCTCCAATTGGATAAATAATTGCAACCATAATAGGTGAAATGAATTTATCTAAGACGATCGACAGCAAGAGAACAGACACCAGTGCACCGATACTAAAATAAGATAGAAGCTGTGTGGCTTGTTCTGTGCCAAGTCCGATTAATTTTAACCCGAGCTGCGGAAGCCATGTCTGCCATACGACAAACAATGCAGTCGACGTGAACCCCATGAGCACAACAGCTAAGCCTTCACCAAGCATTTTAGGTTCTTCCTTCATTTGTTCCTGTACTGGAAGGTCATCCTGTGAAGAGACTTGCTTATGGTTCGGGAACGGCATAAAGATTAAGTAAATCCCAACAAGTAAATAAAGAAGCCCTAGTCCAAAGAACGCCCAGCCCCAGAAGATGTCATGTGCAATAAGGAATGCCAGGATAAATGGAAGAACAGTCGCTCCAATTGAAACGGACGCCTTCACTAAAACAGAAGCTGAACTTGCCTTTTTAGGAAACGATTCTGTCAAAGCAGGATATGTTCCCGAATCAAGTAACGAGTTTGCAATCCCAGCAGAAATCGCAAAGATAAATGCTAGTGTATAATTCGTTGTCGTTGGAATACCGATTAAGAATAATAAGTAAAGAAAGTTTCCTGTAATAATGACAGGCTTACGTCCCCAGCGGTCGGCTAACCGGCCTGAGAAAAAGAGAGCAACCAGTTTACCAATTCCGATCGCCGATACAAGCAAGCTGATTTTCGGAATATCCACATGGTAGCGTTCAGATAAGCTGTCCATGTTGGAAGCTACAATAATATTGATCATGCCGAGCATGAAGTAGTTTAAATACATGCCAACAGACGATTTAATATAAGGATTTTTCATGTTCCCACTCCTATATTTGAAACCCCTTTAGGGTCAAATTCTTATATACCCTTTGTTATTTCCTTAAAAGTAAATAATATTAAGCCCATCACAACACCCCTTGTGTGATTGATGAAAAAATAATGAATATTCATCTGTTTTTCAATTAAGTACATCGTTCTACTAAAAACTAAAAATAAAAATAGAATTGATAAGAAAGTGAATCTTCATAATTTGATCAGAATCAGAAAATTCCACTTTTAACTGATGTTGATTAAAAAAACGATACTCTGAAATAGGTATAACGATATACTAAAAGAAGCAACGAGATAAATATACTCCTGTGTTTTAAATGTGTCAAGTTTATGACTTTGTGATTTAAAAAAATAAAAATGAAACAAAGAAATAGTTGACTTGATCAATAAAAAAAGAGAATTGCTGCATGCAATTCTCCCTTTCATGATGATGAGGTTTCTCTAATATGAAGTTGAGGTTTTAAGATCACTCGCTGCAGCTCTTCATCCTGTTCGTTCATTTTATGATATAAAAGGTTCGCTGCTTTTACCCCGATGGATCGGGGGAAGGAGGAAACAGTGGTGAGCGGCGGGTGGTACATCTCCGCTTCAGGAACATTATCGAATCCAACCACATCGATATCTTCACCAGGCTTGATGTCCCGTGCTGACAGTTCTTGAATGACTCCAAATGCGACTAGATCACTAAAACAAAAAATAGCAGTAGGAGGCTCAGGCTGATCAATCACTTGGGCAAGCGCTTCTTTCCCGCCTTCACGAGTAGGTTCTATGTCAATAATAAGAGAATCATCAATCATCAGATTTTCTTCGTCATGGGCTTTTTTGAAACCTTTCATCCGCTCAATCCAAGTCGATGAGGTCTTGATGCCGCCTAAGAAGGCGATACGCCGATGTCCCTTTTGAAGAAGATGACGAATCGCCATCCAAGCACCTTGTTCATAATCAACGCCGACATAGTCACATTGCACATCTGATAATTCACGATTTGCCAGTACTTTTGGGGTGCGAATTTGATTTAATTGTTTGACCGTTCGTGCAGAGCTTTTTGAAGCTGGGTTTAAAATAATCCCGCCCACTCGGTGCTCTACCATTGTGGAAATGAGCCGCTCCTGTTTATCGACACTGTCAAAGGTCGTACCAAGTAAAACAGTATAGCCCAGTGATTCAAGCGTGGTTTGCACGCCAATTAAAAACTCAGAAATAAAGGTGTTAGAAATATCCGTGACAATCACACCAACGATATTTGAGCTTTTTGACCGCATGTTGGCAGCAACGCGGTCGTATACGTATCCTAAGTCCTCCATGGATTGCAGTACTTTTTTTCGAGTGGCTTCAGAGATTCTAGGATTATTTCGAACAACAAGTGATGCCGTTGAAGTCGAAACACCGGCATGCTTGGCGACTTCCTGTAATGTGACACGCTGTTTGTTCATTTTTTTCATTTGTTTTCACCAACTTCCATGGATTTCCTAACTTTGTTCTTGATCAAGAGGGATTTCTCCAGCAAACGAGCCGAACATCTTTTGATTTATTATACATGAATCAAGAGGGATTGATGAAGTGAAGTTATATGGCTACCACCGTCAATCATAAAAGATTTCCATTGACAGCTTTCTTTTAGAGGCGTAAAATATGAAATTATTCAGAAATAGCAACATTTTAATTAAATAACGAAGGCTATGAATGCTGTGGGTCACACTATGGCAGGAGCAGCTTCTGGAGAGACCGCATGAATGTGCGGCGCCGAAGGGTTCACAATCTCAGGCAAAAGGACAGAAGAGTACGAAATATTGTATTTGTAATGCATGGATGACGCCGTGTATTGCTTTTCGCTATTTTGCTATTCTTTTATGACCGAGAGATTGGAGCGCATCCAATCTCTTTTTTTATGGACTTTTTGAGAGTTCATTATTTCAGTATAAGATCGTGTCGTAGGAGGGCGTTAGCATTGGAACAACAAGAATTGAAACGAGATTTATCAAACCGCCATGTTCAGTTGATTGCAATTGGCGGAACCATTGGAACTGGGCTATTTTTAGGCTCTGGAAAGGCCATTCAATTGGCAGGTCCATCGATCATTTTTGCTTATTTAATTGTCGGGATGGCGATCTTTTTTGTCATGAGGGCACTTGGTGAATTGCTCTTATCGAAGAGAGGCTATCAGTCATTAACCGATATTGCAGAGGACTACCTTGGTCCGTGGGCATCCTTTGTGACAGGGTGGACGTATTGGTTTTGCTGGATTATGACCGCGATGGCGGATGTTATTGCTGTCGGAGTGTATGTGCAGTATTGGTTTGATATCCCGCAATGGATTCCTGCCATCATTTGTTTGTTAATTTTACTAGGATTTAATTTATTAACGGTGAAGCTTTTCGGAGAAATGGAATTTTGGTTCGCACTCATTAAAGTGATTACGATTCTATTATTGATCGGCGTTGGAATTGTCCTTTTAATCATTGGTTTTCAAACAGATACAGGGCCTGTGACGGTAACAAATCTTTGGTCACACGGCGGATTATTCCCTCATGGTGTCACAGGCTTCTTACTGTCATTCCAAATGGTCATCTTTGCGTATGTGGGAGTGGAACTGGTCGGTGTGTCCGCAGCAGAAACAGCCAATCCGCAAAAAAACATCCCGTCTGCGATTAATAAAATTCCATTAAGAATTCTATTTTTCTATGTGGGCGCCATTTTTGTCTTACTATGTATCAACCCATGGACTGAGCTCAGTGCATCAGAAAGTCCTTTTGTAAAAACCTTTGGGCTGATTGGAATTCCAGTAGCAGCGGGACTCATTAATTTTGTTGTCTTGACGTCTGCAGCTTCGGCTTGTAATAGCGGTATGTTCTCGACGAGCCGAATTTTGTATAATCTCAGTCATCAAAAACAGGGCCCACCTTCCTTTGGACGTCTGAATAAGCACGCTGTTCCAAGTAATGCACTATTCGTTTCAACAATTGTGGTATCGGTCGGTGCTCTCTTAAGCAAGTTAATTCCGGAACAAGCCTTTGGTATTGTCACAACCATCAGTGCCATTTGTTTCATTTGGGTATGGAGTATTATTTTAATTTGCCATTTGAAATATAAAAAAACAAAGCCTGAACTGCATGCAGCATCTACTTTTAAAGCACCGTTCACACCTTTTGTAAACATTTGTGTTCTTGTCCTTTTTGCTGCCATTCTTGTGATCATGCTGTTTGCGGATGCAACACGCCCGGCGCTCTTGTTAACACCGGTTTGGTTTGGTTTCTTATTATTGATTTATGCACGAAAGAAACGCCGTGCGTCATAATGGACGGAAAAGCACAGCCTTTGCATTGGGCTGCGCTTTTGTTCATTTAACGATTTCTAATCCTGAACATATAATTTGCATTCAAAATGATTAAAACAAGTCCAATCACGATGATTGAGAAGAGTTGAGAGTGATTGGCTCCAAGGGAATACACAATCAGAATAAACATGGCACTGGTCAATAAGATGTTCATCATTTGATACGTGTGAAACAGTCCGCCAAGCATCACATGCTTTTCACCTTCGTCAGAAATAGCGAGCAGCTTTTTACTATAATCTTTGTCAGACGGGCTTGGGAGATTGCGATTAGGGTAGACAAGTTGTAGAACGGATATCGCTACATAAGAACTGATAATGGTGACGATAAATAAAGCAACATTGACGAGAATCAGCCAAATAGGCTGTTCGGTAACGATAGCCATACCGGTGGCAATTATGGATAAAATGGTACTCACCGTATTGGCTAAAGTAGAATCAGTAAAGGTGCGATACTGTTTTACTTCGAGTTCATCCTCTTCATCTCCAGATACCGAAAGTGATACTCTTTTCTTCATACGTGAAATTCCTGAAAAACAATAAACAATCAATATAATCGTCAAGCCGCTGATGACAAGAGTCGCTTCAAAGGCAACATCAAGAAGGGTCATCTCAAATTCAGCTGCAAGCAGACAGTAGGCACCAAGAAAGCCAAGGAGAGCACCTGAGAGCAGTTTGTATACAGTTTTCATGATAGTTCATCCTCCTCGAATAGAAAAATACGTTCAATGGGTTCCTGAAAAATTCGTGAAAGCTTAACAGCGAGCAAGAGAGACGGCATTAATTCATCGCGTTCCATTAAGCTGATGGTCTGACGAGAAACCTTTGCACACTTGGCAAGCTCAGTTTGGTTCAAACCATCACGTGCACGAAGCTCTTTTAGCCGATTTTTCATTCTGTCACCTCAATTTTGATCTGAATCTTTCTTTGATTGTAAAACATGTTATTCAAATTGACAAGTAAAGTTGTCAATTTGATAAAAATAATTGTCAGATAAGATCATCTTTCTTCAAAAGGTGAACCATGATACGCTAAAAGAAAGAGAAACAGAAAATAGGTGATGCCCGTGTTCATTGACCAATTAAAAAATGACTTACATCAATCTCAACCGTTATTTATTGGAGAAGAAACAGCGTTCAAAGCTGCAGTCCTTGTCCCTTTGGTGCAAGTAAACGGAGAATGGCATATTTTATTTGAGGTGCGATCGCTCATCATGAGAAAACAGCCGGGAGATATTAGCTTCCCTGGTGGCAAACTCGACGGCAGCGAAACAGCACAGGAAGCTGCATTGCGAGAAACACATGAAGAGCTGGGCATTCCGCCAGAATCGGTGGAGATTCTTGGACAGCTTAGTCCTTACATTGCGTCTCCATCCTTCGTGGTCTACCCATATGTCGGGATCATTGATGAACAAAAAGTGAAACACTCCTTCAATCAAGAAGAAGTAGAAGAGACCTTTACCGTGCCTCTATCATGGCTAATTCAATATGAGCCGTACCTACATCATGTATCCGTTCAGCCAACACCTGCTGAGGATTTCCCTTATGAAAAAATCATGAATGGTGAGAAGTACCGCTGGGGAAGCCGTTCGATAGAGGAATGGTTTTATGATTATGAAAACTACACCATTTGGGGATTAACAGCCCGCATATTAAAACATTTTGTGAACGTTGCAAAAAGAAATTCCTAGAGATTCGCTCTCTAGGAATTTGTTGTTTTCAGCCGTTCTTTCGCTGTTTGTTTTCCTTTACCAATTGGAATAGGCGCTCTCGCTTGGCTCAGTCCATAGGAAGGCATATTCACATAGACGGATTCATACGAGCCGGCTTGAATTTGGTAGGTTTCATGATAAATACCCACTGCGTCATTGTTCTGAGCCCTCTGATGGAAGTTCTTCCAAGCCGCCAAATGTTTTTCCATCTTCGCATAAGCCAGAAGGTCATCTGTTGATTTCCAATATTGGATCATCGCTGTCGTACGTAAGCCAAAGTAATTCTCTGTCCCGAGGAAACCAAGCTCATCTTGATGGGTATACAGCTCTTTGATCATGCCAGGCATCGCCATGAACACAGGCATCCATTGATGAACCGCCCAGCGTTTGTTGATCCGCATGCCGATAATAAACACAACAATCGAGTCAGAATTCTCTGTTGTAAATCTGCCAGCACGTATGTCTTTTTTCATTCATTTACCCTTCCTTCTTCATCAAATGGGATGTTTCCACGCACCAATCAATTCCTGCTTGAGCCACTCTTTTTCCGTAATCTAAAGTAAACAGCCAATACTTCGCATCTGCTTCATCTGGATAAAGCTCTTGAATGTTTTCTTCAATCGAAACATAGGTCTCATAACGGATACGAAGCTGCCTTTCATAATCCTGTAGCAGTACCAGCTTTTTCTCAATCGAAAGATATTGACCGAAGAATAACTTTAATAACACTTCATTTCGTTCCGTTGGTAACTGATCGAGAGGCTTTGCCAGCCACTCTCTTAACGTCTCCAGCCCTTTTTCAGTCAAATGATATTCTCGCTTGTCGGAGCGACCTGACGTAGAAGCAGGTGAAACCTCAGCAAGGCCTTCCTCGACTATTAACTTTAAAGCTGGATAAATTTGTCCATAACTAATTTTCCAAAAATGATGCAAGCTCGTATCAATTAATTGCTTCACTTCATACCCAGACTTACAATCTGTCGTTAAAATACCTAAAATCGCATACGTCGTATCATTGTATTTTTTCATATCAGCACACCTATCTAAAAGATATATCATTTAGATATATAATAATTGATATTCAGTGGAAAATACAAGCAGGTTTTAAAATTTTATAAAGGAGGTGATGAGATAACAGATTTTGTTCATTGTGTTTTGACATGATAATGGAGAAAAAATACACATGTTAACAGAGGAGGTACGTATGAGCAAATTGAAAATGTGGATCGTGTCTATCCTAACAGTGCTAGTCATTGGTGGAGGCAGCTGGACAGCATATCAAGCAATTGCACAAAAAAATTCATTGAACCATTCCTATGCATTTGCGTATAAAACGAAAGATAGAATGAGCTGGTTTAAGGTATCTGAGAGTAAAGGGAAAGTAACGGGGCATTTGAATGAAAAGTATGTAGAAGAAGTGAGATGGGATCCGCATATCTATAAAAAACAATTTGTCTTATCCGGCAGTTCAAAAGAAAACGGGTATGAATTCAAAGTCACACAAGGTAAAGAAACGATCGTATACGAAGTTCATTTTTCAGGTAAAGACCTTTCAGTGAAAAAACAAGGCGAAAAGAAAAGCACGATTTATAAGGCAATCAATCAAAGAAAGCTAGATAAATATCATAAAGATATTCAAAAACGATATGATTATCTATTCGATACCGCGGAAAATAGGTTTTATGATAGTATGAGAAACTTCAAGGAGAAAGTGGCGAAGATCTATGGTTTTCTCTATACGGCAAAGGACAAACAACTATTTTTACAGGTGAAAACGATGCATATTGAGCTTGGATGGACCGGCTCCCTTCTAATAACAACTGTTCCTGAAAAAGAGTGTAAGCCTTATAAAGAAATGAGATTAGAAGTTTCGGGTGAAACGGATGGAAGAAATTTTTTTATGGGCTATGAGCCCTCAATTGAAGATGGAATCATTCAAGGTTCCACTGATCGAGATGTAAAATCAATCAAACTTCCATTTAAAATGACAGGCGGTACCGTAGAGTTAAAAGCGGTCACGAAAAAGGAATATCAAAAACAAGCGAATGCTTTCAAAAAGCAGGCGGAAGAAAGAAAAAAATAGATGGTGGAAACCAGATGAGTAAACTTATCTGGTTTTTTATCATGGAGATAGTTCTTATTGATGATAAAAGGATATCGATGTATAAACAAGCGAGAAAGATTGTTTCAATTAAATTAAAGAAAATCAATTTAGGTATATAGACCTTAATAAATTTCAAAAAAATAAATGTTGACGCTTTCATATAATCGATATATACTAAAAACAAATCCAATATAAATAAATTAGACATGTGACTGGTCATGCAGGCAGGATCTAAAAACGATGAGTTTCTTTAATTTGTCGTTTTAGGTCCTTTTTTTATTGCCAAAATATAGGTCTCATGTATGAGAAAAGGGGGAGAAACAATGGATTACACACAGGTTGCCAAAGACGTTTTAAAGCATGTTGGTGGTAAAGAAAACATTGCGCATCTTGAGCACTGTTCCACAAGACTTCGCTTCACACTAATTGATCAGAAAAAAGCAGATGTACCAGCACTAGAAAAAACACCAGGTGTCATAGCTGTCAGAATGTCAGGACAATGCCAAGTGGTGATTGGGAATGACGTGATTGAAGTGTATCAAGAGGTAACAAGACTAATGGGCAGCAGCTCATCGGGGCAAGTCGTGCCATCTAATCAGCCAAAAGAAAAAAGAAAAATAGGCACAGTTCTGTTAGATTTCATTGTCGGTGTCTTCCAGCCGCTTGTTCCAGCTATCGCAGGCGGAGGGATTTTAAAATCATTTCTTCTCCTTTTCTCTCTATTAGGCTGGATGGATGCAAAGGGTCAAACCTATCAAATATTGAACATGGTAGGGGACGCACCTCTTTACTTCCTGCCTTTACTAGTCGCTGTAACGACGGCGAATAAACTAAAGGTAAACCCATTGGTCGCATTATCAGCAGTCGGTGCGCTTCTTCTTCCGAACATGACGGCTATGCTTACTGAAGGTGCGCAATTGCTGTCATTCGACGTAAAAAATATAGCTTATGCGTATCAAGTGTTCCCAGCAATCCTTTCTGTATTGCTGTACGCTCAAATGGAAAAATTCTTTACACGATTTTCACCAAAACCAATTCGGATTTTCTTTGTTCCAATGATGTCATTAGTCATTACTGTACCAGTTACATTACTTCTATTAGGACCGATTGGTTTTACAGCAGGACAAGGTTTTTCATCCATCATTCTTGCAATGTTTAATACAGTAGGATGGGTAGCTGTCGCGATTTTAGCAGCAGTCCTTCCATTCATGGTCGCATCAGGTATGCACAAAGCGATGGTCCCTTATGCAGTCACAACGATGGGTACCCTTGGGAAAGAAGCACTTTATTTGCCAGCATCACTTGCGCATAATATTGCGGAAAGTGGAGCGTGTTTCGCTGTAGCACTACGCACAAAAGACAAGGTACTCAGATCAACAGCCATTTCGGCAGGGATTTCAGCATTTTTTGGTATCACAGAGCCTGCTTTGTATGGTGTGACACTTCAAAATAAGCGAGTCCTTGGAAGTGTCATGATTGGTTCGTTTGTTGGCGGGATCTTCATTGGATTAGTTGGTATACAAGCCTTTGTACTTGTTGGCCCTGGATTAGCAAGTATGTCGATGTTTATATCAGATGAGCTCCCACGAAATCTAATGTTTGCTGTCATTGGAGCAGTCATTTCCTTTATTGTCGCCTTTATCGCTGCTTTTGTATTAGGTAAGGATAAAACAGTAGAAGAAAAGACAAATGATCAAGCGGCATTTGCTGAACAAATTGGAGCAGGTGAAACATTCAAAAGTCCTGTGATTGGTCAAATGATCTCTCTATCTGAAGTAAAAGATGATATTTTCTCTTCAAAGGTCATGGGAGACGGAATTGCCATTGTCCCTTCAGAAGGAGCGCTTTACGCACCAGTAGATGGTGAGGTGACCATGCTGTTCGAAACAAATCATGCACTTGGTATGAAAACGGACCAAGGGGTTGAAGTACTATTCCACATTGGCATTGATACCGTTCAACTGCAAGGACAGTATTTTCATCCAAAAGTGCAGGCAGGAGAACGTGTTCAAGCAGGAGATTTACTGATTGAATTTGATGTAGAAAAAATCATAGCTGCAGGTTATGATCCAGTTACACTTGCTGTCATCACAAATACAGATCAATATGATATAAAGGTACAGCCATTACAAGAGGTCAATCGTCAAGATACATTGATGGTTGTCACACAATTAGGAGGCTAAACATATGACAACAATTAAAGGTTTTCCAAAAGGGTTTTTATGGGGCGGCGCAATTGCCGCCAACCAGGCAGAAGGCGCCTGGAATATAGATGGAAAGGGACCATCAGTTGCAGATATTGCAATGTATCGTTCCAATTTAAGTGTAGAAGATTATGAAGGACATCTTGTTGTGACTTCTGAAAATATAGAACGTGCAATAAAAGACCCAGATGATAAAAAGTACCCTAAACGCAGAGGGGTTGATTTCTATCATCACTATAAAGAGGATTTGGCTCTATTTGCTGAAATGGGCTTTAAAACACTTCGCATTTCTATTGCGTGGAGTCGGATCTTCCCTACTGGAGAAGAAGCTGAACCAAATGAAAAAGGGCTGCAATTCTATGATCGTGTATTTGCCGAAATGAAAAAACTCAATATAGAACCGATTGTGACACTCTCTCATTATGAAATGCCTTTAGCCCTTAGTGTGAAATATAATGGCTGGGTGGAAAGAAAAGTGGTCGATCTCTTTGTGAAGTTCGCCAATGTTTGTTTCGAACGTTATCAACATGATGTGAAATATTGGCTCACCTTTAATGAAATTGATAGTATTCACCGCCACTCATTTATTACAGCAGGAATTATTCCTGATCGTTGCCCAGAAGGTAAAGTAGAAGAGACGGTGTATCAAGCGCTTCATCATCAATTTGTTGCATCTGCTCTTGTAACAGCTGATTGCCATCGTATTATTCCAGGCAGCCAGGTTGGGTGTATGCTGACAAAATTGACAACGTATCCGCATACGTGTCACCCGAATGATGTGGAACAAGCCTTAAAACAAAACTTAGAAAACTATTTCTATGCAGATGTTCAGGTGTTTGGCGAATATCCGCCACTGATTACACGGATGCTTGAGAGAAAAAATATTCATATTCAAATGGAAGCAGATGATCTCAACATTCTAAAAGAAAACACAGTCGATTTCATCTCATTTAGCTACTATATGTCTTTAACTGAATCAGCTCAAGAAGGGTTAGAACAGACAGAAGGAAATACGATTCGAGGAGTCAAAAACCCTTATCTGCCTTCAACTGACTGGGGCTGGCAAATTGATCCGGTTGGTCTGAAAATTTCTTTAATCGAACTGTATGATCGCTATCAAAAACCTCTTATCATTGTCGAAAATGGAATGGGTGCAAAGGATAAAGTTGAAAGTGATGGCTCTATCCATGACGACTATCGGATTAACTATTTTAAAGAGCATTTCCGTCAGATGAGAGAAGCGATTGAAGAGGGCGTCGATCTCTTTGGATATACGAGTTGGGGCTCCATTGATATTATTAGTGCAGGTACATCACAAATGTCAAAACGCTATGGCTTTATTCACGTAGATCAAGATGATGATGGGAACGGAACATTAAAACGATCTCGAAAAGACTCATTTTATTGGTACCAAAAAGTCATTGAGACAAATGGTGAAGCGCTTGATTGAACACCACAATCATGAAAACAGGTGATGACGATGTTTAAAATCAAAAAAGTTTTAAACTCGAGTGTGGTCCTGGCTGAAGATCAGAACCAACAGGAGATGGTTTTGTTTGGCCGTGGGATTGGCTATGGACAGAAACCGGGTCAAATGATAGAAGAGAAAAAAGCGGACCAAGTCTTTATGTCAGTCGATAACATGAGAGCAAAAGAATTTCTTCAATTGTTAGATTCTATGCCTCAAGAGTTTATCGATTTAACTCAGCGCATCGTCCAATATGCAGAAAAACGGTTAAATTCAAATCTAAATTCAGGCGTTTATTTTACCTTAATGGATCATTTGAATTTTGCTGTTGAACGACATAAAAAGAATATTAATATTACGAATCGCGTGTACTGGGAAATCAAAAATTACTATACTGAAGAATTTGAAGTAGGGAAGTACGCTCTTGAGTTAGTAAATGATACATTGGGCATACAATTACCAAAAGAAGAAGCTGCCAATATCGCCTTTCACCTAATCAATGCATTAGGTGAAGAATCCGATTCAAAAGATAGCATGAAATATGCCAAAATGATCGGGAGCATTGTCAATCTTGTGCGCTATACATTGAATATGAAAATGGACCAAGAGAATATTCATTACAGTCGGTTCATTACACATGTGAAGTTCTTTGTAGAGAGGTTGTATGCAAATAAATTACTGTCGGATCAAGAAAATGAGTTGTTTGAACAAATTGCACACTTGTATCCTCAGGCGATGGATGTTGCTTTTAAAATCAAAGATTATATTAAACAGGTGCATAGTATCGTCATTCCTAATGATGAGCTTACTTATCTTGCGGTACATATACACCGCCTCATATCTTATCAGCAATTAAAATAATGGTGGAACCACTTGCCTTGTGATCAGGCAAGTGGTTCTTTGCTGTGATCAATTTTTATATTAAGTTCCGATAGGTCGTTCTGTTGTGCCAGGATTCGTCTCATTTAACGAATTGAAAGACACTGTTTGTCCGAAAACAACGATGGTTAAAGCAAGGATCAATAAACTCATTTTTTTCATTAGAATTCCTCCATTCAAATATAGGATGGTTCATGTGATAGGCTTCCTTCAAAAAGAGATAGGCTTGATGAATGGCACCTAAATCTTCAAAGTGTTTTGCAGCTAGTGCACTTAATTCACAGGCACCTTCAGCATCCTTTAATTCTTTTAGAATGCTGATTTCCTCGAAACAGGCTTGAGCTTTTTGAGACATATCCTCAGTAAAATATAGATGGTAAAGCAAATTCATTTTTGCTGTATAGATGGGGCATTTCTCTGATTCGTGTTTTTGGTTGACCAATTCGAAGTAATAGAGAGCTTGTGTTCTTTCATCAATAGAGAGCAGCTCTTTGACTAACATAAACATGGTGTGATGGAAATAGCACGATGAGAGGTAGTTTTCATCACTTAGAGCCTTTTCTAGAGCATCGATACATTTTTTCGATTCTCCAGCTTCGGCATACAGAATACTGATATTATGAAAAAGCTGTGAAGTTAGAAAATGATCATTTAGATTGTCAGCGATGTGTAATGCTTTTTTGTAGTAGTTTTCTGCTCTTGTGAAGTCGCCAATATCCATATAATTAGCAGCGGCGATGACAATGGCTGTCGCTAATCTTCTTTCATATCCTTCATGACTTTTGAAAATATCTATAGCATTCTGAATATAGTGAAGAGAAATTAGGCTTTGACGAAGTAGCATATATAAGTTTGCGATTTTCGTATGGAATTCAGCTACTTCTATTTCATCCGGAATGTTTTGCAGTTTTTTCTCGGCAATTTTAAACAGTCCAATGGCTGATGCATAGTCTCTGTTATATGAAGCGTAAAGGGCTTTGTATAGGTAAAAATAGTATTCAATTAAGTCGTTTGTTTTAGAGGGACAATCTAGCTCTGTCTGTTCATTCAGTTTTTTACCTCTTCGTTCATATATCATGAGTTTATACTTGCCTTCTAGCAATGAATAATAAGTCAATACCTCCTGATTCTCTTCCATTTCTTGAAGCAATTGCTTTAATTCTGTGTACATTGCGTTAGCACTTTGTACATCATGTTTGCGAATCGCAATTCGCCAATCATTTAAACGGTTCCCCACCTGTTCAGCAGAAATGATAGCCATGAAATTTCACCTCTTTAAGATCCTTTCACCTGTTTCACTAAAAAACGATATCACAATTTTTGGAAGAATATAATCATTTCTGTGAGGTGATTGCCAAGAGGTAATAAAAAGGACCTATGGTCATGTGATGTACGAAATTGTAATGGTGATTGAATGTTTATACAAATGATTAAAATCTTTTTTTAATCGTCTAAAAAAGAAATATATACAATGGATTTTATGATTATGATCAAAAATATCACTGGTATATTACAAATAAAGAGATTTTAGTTAATCGGTGAGTAAGTTGGAAGGTCGATCTATTAAAGAAAATCAGTTATGATGATGCTAGATCAAATTTGGAATAGAAACGGATAGAAGCAGACAAAAATTAGTCTGTTGGAAAGGATGTTGATATGAAAAAAAGATTTAAAAACTTAAATTGGCAAATCACAGTGATTATGGCGACGCTGTTACTGGTTTTAGTGACTCTGTATATGTCAAAGAGATACTTTTATAGCAAAGAAATCGAATTGCTGACAGAATCTTGTCAACAAGTAGGCGGCAAAATCATACTAGAGACTAATAGTTTGTCTATGGATTATTCATTTGAGTGCCAGGAAAAGTAAAACAGGCAGAAAGGCTGCCTGTTTTATTCCAACTTAAAACCCTAAATCTTGAAGCCATTGATTTAATCTGGTCTCCCGTTTCTCGGCAGTTGACTCATCATCATATCTCCCTAAATGTAAGCTAGCCGTTATTTCTCCGTCATTCATAAACATGATTCTTTCAGAACGAAGAGCAACCTTTGGGTCATGTGTGACAAGCAGTAGTGTCGCTCCTTCAGAATGGATTTTCGAAAATATATTCATCACTTCCTTCGTTGCATGGGAGTTAAGAGCACCTGTTGGTTCATCAGCGAAAAGAATGTCTGGTTCATTCATAAGTGCTCGACAGATAGAGGCTCTTTGAAGCTGACCTCCTGATACTTCTGACAAATATCTATCTGCTAAATGATCAATATGAAGTTTCTCCATTAAATATCTAGCTCGCTCATTCACTTCTTTTCTTGGCTTTTTCTTTGTTAAGTAAGCTGCAGCAATGATGTTATCAAATAGAGTAAGATTTTTTAGTAAGTGGCTGTGTTGAAAGACAAATCCCATATCTGTTAAACGCAGAGCAGTTAACTGTTTATCTGTCATTTCTGATAATAAACTGCCTTTATATTTGATCTCTCCTGTTGAGGCTGATTCTATCCCGCTAAGCTGATAAAGCAAGGAGGTTTTCCCGCATCCGGAAGGTCCCATAATGGTCATAAATTCCCCGGGATTTATCGATAAATGGATATCTTTAAGAATGATTTGTTTCTGTCCTTTTAAAGAATCAATTTGCAAAGATAATCGCTTTGTTTCAATCAAGTGTTCCATGTGAAACATCTCCTTATGAAAGTGTATGACGTGTAGTTTGACTAGTAAAAAACGTCTTCAATAACGAAGCAGTTAAAGCTAAGCTGACAATCAATAGTGTGATTGGGTACACAACTGACACCCATTGTGGTGCCAGCCACTGGAGGCTTGATGCCCCTAAGGATGCTCCACCTACACTCATTAAAGCTGGTCCAATCGTGTGGACAGCGATCGTGCCAATAAATGTGCCCAAAAAGATAACGACGATAAAACTTGTGATATATTGTACTGTTACATCTTTTTTAGAAAATCCAATCGTTCGTAATAAATGGTTTCGGCTTGAATCTTTTGCTTTTAACATGTGCAGAAACATGAATAA
Organism: Bacillus sp. FSL W8-1143; assembly: GCF_037965155.1. Taxonomy (NCBI): domain Bacteria; kingdom Bacillati; phylum Bacillota; class Bacilli; order Caryophanales; family Bacillaceae; genus Bacillus; species Bacillus sp. FSL W8-1143. The sequence goes on along the minus strand of NZ_CP150182.1, from coordinate 3,623,335 downwards.
CATCAAACTGGCGGTTCCAAAAGCAGCTAATGTAGACAAAAATGCAACGACTTTTACTAAAGATGCTGTGCTGCCGATTGTTTGATGAACGTAATCTTTCATATCTGTCACTTTTGCAGGAGATATCTCTTTTTCAAATACTGTCTTTTTCTTCGCAATTTCTACTCCTTGGTTTAGTTGGATTTGAATAGTTTTCCAAAGAGCTGTTTGAGGAAATGGCTGTGATATTGCTTTTGCTGTTTTCCCGCCGTTGGTGACATCCTGATAAATGCCAGTCACAGTTTTTTGAATTTCCTGCCCGTTTGTTACGAGAGTAATTTTTTCTCCAACCTTTTTCTGAAGTGAATCTGAGCTGAGCACTGATAAGGCAATTTCTTTATTCTTTAAAGGCTGTCGCCCTTGTAAATAGGTGAGAGGAAATGCTGAGAGATTACCTGTTTCTAAATAGAGTGTTTCTAATGAATTCTCCTTTGATTTTGCCTGAAGAGAAGTTGTTTCATATATGGCTAATGCATGAATATCTCGATCTTCACGGATCATTGATTCTATTTTATTAGTATTTTCCTCTAGATGATTTCCTTGTCGTATATCAATTCGAAGGTCACTTTGACCAGAGCCAAGATATGTGATGAAATCCGGCGATTGTAAGGTGTACCATAGCTGAATAGGCAGCAACATCAAAAATGTACAAAGGGCCATAATACAAGTAATCGTTGTGTACAACTTCTTTCGTGATAACAGATCTTTTAAACCAAGCCAAATATTGACTGATATGAACCTGTTTTTCTTGAGATGCAAGGGTATTTGTTTTTTATCATTCGTTGAAATGACGCTACCTTGAAGTGCTTGAGCGGCTGATACTCGACCAAACTTTCTTAGGACAGTATAGCTGCAAGAAATGATGATCATTGCCATCACAATAGAAACACAAAGCGGGATGAACCAATAAGTAAAAGAAGGCTGATTCCCCATGTATCGCTGAATATTGGCTGTAAACATATCACCAAATATAAGAGTTAACCCATATCCTGCTATACACCCTATACCAGCAAGGAAGGCATACTTTCCAACGTATAATTGCTTGATTTTTGTTAAAGGAATCCCAAGCACCTTCAATATTCCAATTTCACGTTCGTCCTCTTCTATAGAAGCCGTCATAGCAAGATGAAGAGAGAGAAGAGCTATACCGATGAGCAACATGCAAACAAGTAGGAGAATGGCAATCACCATTCCATCTGTCAATGCGTTCAGCATACGCAGCAAAGGTAATGTGACAGCTGGACCTTGTTGTGGAAGCTGTGATGACTGGTAGATTGCTTGAAAGGCATCTGCCTGCGCGGCATCATGCAGTAAAAATTCAATTAAATATTCCTTTTTATGAAACACTTGATTCATTGCGTCCCAATCCTTGTGATGAAGAAGGAATCTTTTCGAACTAACAAGACTGGGGTTCATTTGTGCATCTCGCAAGAATGCTTTAATACGGAAAGAGAATTGATTAGACCCTTTCCCAATCAGTAACGTTTCTCCTATTTTGAGATGATATCTTTGCTGAAAATAGATAGGGACAGCCACTTCACCTTTACTGACAGTGAGCTTTTCATTTTGTTCATTTAAAAGAAAATCAAAATAACGATTTTGTTTCACAAATAAATGATCCATCACACCTGCTTTGGCGGGTTCGTTTCCGAACTTGATATTTGCATGTTCAATTGGAATCATTGGGACGATTTGATGTGCTTTTACCATGGACTGCTTGCTTGAGAATGCCTCAATATCTTTTTCCTTTAGGCTGCCGTCATGCATTTGGACAAAGTCTGGTGCCTTGGCTGAATGGAGCAGATTAGAAATGGAGCCATTCAGTTGTACTGTCATTTGAGCGGCGCTTGTTGCTAGAAATGATGTCATCATAATGCATATGGTTAAACCGATGGAAATGAGACGGTGGCGGGTTAAGTCCTTCTTTATAAACGTCAGTCTCATGAGGCTGATTCTCCTTCATGTTGCAGCATATTTTTTGTTAAATAGGCAAGGGCAAACATGAAAGTACTGACTATTAGTACTGTCACATACATGTTTGCTGAAAACGTATTGAACAAGAACCCATACATCATTTGACCAAGCGGGGCAGCACATTGAGAAACCATTGTCAGATTGGCCATCACTTTTCCTAATTGACTATTTGGCGTTTTCTTTTGAACATGTGAAATCACAACGATTGAAATCAATGTAAGCAGCATAGCAATCGGAAGACATCCTGCTAGAAAGAGAAAATAAGCTGGATAAGTGCCAAATTGAAGAGCTGTGTTGGATGTAGAGAATGCCACAGGTAGCAAGATGATCGCGATGACGATCAGCCAGCGATATAAAGTAGGGATGCGCCAATGCTTTGCTACAAGTCCAACTAGCAGAGCTCCTGCGATGACAGCGAACTCAATCAAGCCCATGCCTACACCATACATGATGTCACTGCTTTTCATTGTGACCCTTAAAATGATTGGACCACCTACGATAAAAAAGGGCGTGAGGATGAAATTTAACATTGCAGCAAGCAACATGGCTCTTTTTAAAAATGGCTGACTGCCAATATAGGAAAATCCCTGTTTCATATCTTTTACAAGCACTTTGCCCATAGTTTCCGTTAGGGGGCTAGGTGAGAAGGATATGTTTAACCGTAAAAGCATGCATGCTGATAGAAAAAACACGATGGCACTGGCACCTATAATGGATTGACTTCCAATCAGTCCGTACAGAACCCCGCCGATAATAGGAGCGAGAACACCTGAAAGTGCCTGCACGCCATTGACGATCCCGTTTGCTTGTTCTAATTGTTCCTGTTTTACTAACTGTGGAATGCTCGACATCACAGCGGGAGCATAGAACGTACTCATCACACCAAGAAGCACCATGACCGCTCCGATCATAAAGAGTGAATCATTGCCTGAGAATAACCAAAAATAAAAAGCCAGAATCATGATGCCGGTGAGAACATCAAATAAAATCATCAAGTTCCTTCTGTTAAACCGGTCAGCGATTGCGCCTGCTAAGGGGGAAAGAAGGAGCGGGACATTGGATAAAGCGAACAGTAAGGCATATAAGTCAACACGCTGAGTCATATCCAGCACGTGTAAAGATAGAACAAACCGAATTAAGGAAGACCCAAAAACGGAAATAATCTGTCCAAGCACGAGGTAAATAAAGTGGGATGAACCTCTTTTAGATAATAAAGCCATGGGTACCACTCTCCTTCTAGACCGACCGTCAGTCTATAGTGTATGCAGGATTGGTATTGAAGTGACCAATCACTGATTATGTTCATCAAGTTCTCCAGATAAACGTTTCAGAAGAAAGGAGAAGCTCCCCTTTTCTGCATGTAATGAGGATTCGAGGATATCGATAAAAGCTAGCGCGCGCTGCATACTCTCTTCGGCTGTCCATTGAAAAAGGCCCTCATCAAATATGACCTGTGCAGAAGCAAGAAGGAATTCCACCGTTTCTTGCGGGTACTTTGTTTTGAATGTCCCTTCTTCCACCCCTTGCTGAATGACATCAGCTAAAACGGGTGATAGTTCTTTAATCGCTTTGATTAAGCTTTTTTGGTGCATCTCTGCATTAGAAGGCTGATGGAATTGTTCAATCATGCCCTGTTTATTGCTTCCTTGCTGAGGCGATTGCGCCATGATAATGCGAAATAGTTTGTCGACGACTGGAAGGTCTGGCTCAGCCGCAATACGCTTCGCCACGATGATATCTGCTTTGATAATCCTGTCAATAATGGCATCCATCACTTCTTCTTTGGATGAAAAGTAATAATAAAAAGTGCCTTTTGCAATGCCAACAGCTTTCAGAATGTCGATAATCGTTGTTTGCTGATAGCCTTTGGTAGAAAAAAGCTCTTCGGCTGCGTTTAAGATGTCATTTTTACGTTCTTCAGGATGTTTAACTGTTCTCATAAAGCCATCCTTTCTTTTGACTAGACTGTCGGTCGGTCTCTTGATTTGATTAAACACTTTTCAATGTATCTTTGTCAATGCCTCATTTTTAAACACTTTGCATTTATTGTGCAATGACACTATGATACATTGAATGAAAATACCTTCAGGAGAGATGCCTCATGCAATTTTTAACCACTGAATTGGCACAAGAAATGGTTGAACGTACGATGCGTATTTTAGATAAAAACATCAATGTGATGAATGCGGATGGTGTCATCATTGGTTCTGGTGAACGAAACAGGATTGGTCAGAAACATGATGGTGCACGACTTGTTCTGACAAGCGGGGACAGTGTGGAAATTGACCACGAGGCGTCCTTACACTTAGAAGGAGTGAGACCAGGAATCAATTTGCCTATTTGCTTTCGTGAACAAGTAGTTGGTGTGATTGGCATTACTGGTGAGCCAGAGGACATTCGGCATCATGCCGAGCTGGTGAAAATGGCGGCTGAGCTGGTGTTAGAGCAGTCTTTTCTGCTTGAACGAGTTCAGTGGCGGCAGCGAATAGAGAGTGAAATTGTCAATCAGTTAATTTCTGATTCGGACGTTGGTGATCATCAGCTAAAGAACCGAGCTGCATGGCTGGGAATGGATTTAGATAAACGCCGAATGGCCATCATTTTTCAGCCAGTTCCATCCTCAGAAGACGCTGTGCATAAAATGATTCATGCGATTCAATACGATAAGAATGTGGATGATTTGCTTGGCATGACCTTTCGTCATGAATTGGTTCTTTTAAGGCAGCCGATTTCTGATCATTTTTTAAAGCATGTGGTTGGGCAGCTGCAAAGAACAATGGAAAAAGCAGTAGGAGGCCAGGTGCTGGTGGGGATAGGGACTGTCGCCGCCAACATAAGCCAGCTGTCATTGTCCTTTGAGCACGCAAGAGATTCCTTGAGGTTGGGGAAGGCTCTTGATCCGAAGGAAAGTATTTATTTTTTTGAATCTTATCAGCTGGAAAGGCTATTGATTACTGCAGGAGCTGTTGAAGAAAACAGTAGTTGGGTTGACTTTTACAAGCCAATAATACAAGAAGCGGAGCTTGCCCACACATTAAGAATTTACATTAAAGAAGGCGGTGATTTACAAAGAATTGTTGATCGTTTATTTATTCACAGGAATACATTGCGATATCGTTTAGATAAAATACAAGCTTTGACTGGAAAAGATCCCCGTCATGTGAAACAGTTGATGGAGCTTTATATGGCGCAGTTGATGAGTCAACTATCTTAATTGTGCATATGCACAATTGAATAAAGGAATAAATGAAAAAAGTTCATCTAGATTCACAACCCGATCCCAGTTAGTAAACGCTTACAATTTAAGAAAGACATTTTGGGGGGATCGAAAATGAGTGGAGATGTGACAGTAAGTACACTAGGAGCCATGACGGCACTTGTGGTTGCGATTGTTCTTATTCTAAAAAAAGTATCACCTGCATATGGCATGCTGGCAGGTGCTTTCATAGGCGGCTTGGTAGGCGGTGTAGATATTGTTCAGACCGTCAACGTCATGATGGAAGGCGCTAAGGATATGATTCCAGCTGTCCTCAGAATTATGGCGGCAGGTGTCTTGGCTGGCGTTTTAATTGAGTCGGGTGCAGCTTTATCTATCGCCGAGGCGATCGTGAAGAAGCTTGGAGAGGCGAGGGCGTTATTAGCACTTGCACTGGCAACCATGATTTTAACAACAGTGGGTGTTTTTGTAGATGTTGCTGTTATCACGGTAGCGCCTATCGCACTTGCCATTGCCAAACGGGCAAAGCTGTCAAAAACGGGGATTTTACTCGCCATGATTGGAGGCGGGAAGGCAGGGAATATCATGTCACCGAATCCAAATGCCATTGCCGCTTCTGATGCTTTTGGTGTACCGCTTACTTCAATGATGGCTGCGGGTGTCATTCCGGCTGTGTTTGGATTGGCTGTTACATATGTGTTAGCTAAAAAGCTTGCAAAAAAAGGGACACCTGTTCTTGAAGAGGAAACCGCGTTAAGCAAAGTTGAAGAGCCAGCTTTTTTTCAAGCACTTACGGGTCCGCTTGTCACCATTTTATTGTTGGCTTTAAGACCGCTTTTTCAAATCAATATAGACCCAATGATCGCCTTACCGATCGGAGGCATTATAGGCGCTCTTTTCATGAAAAAAGGGAAGTTTCTCAATGATTATGCGATGTCAGGGCTTCATAAAATGTCGGGTGTAGCGATTATGTTATTAGGGACAGGCACACTAGCAGGAATTGTATCAAATTCTTCCTTAAAAGATGTGTTTATTCAAGCACTCGATGCTTCGGGATTACCACCGTATTTACTTGCACCAGCTTCAGGGATATTTATGTCAGCCGCCACTGCTTCGACAACAGCAGGAACGGCGGTAGCGAGTGGCGTATTTAGCGGTACACTCATTGGGCTTGGTGTATCGGCTCTTTCAGGAGCAGCCATGATTCATGCTGGTGCAACTGTGCTTGATCATATGCCGCATGGGAGCTTTTTCCATGCAACAGCAGGAAGTGTTCAAATGGACATCAAAGAGCGGTTGAAACTCATGCCTTTTGAATCGTTAATTGGTTTGACATTAACTGTCGTGTCGACCATTATTTTCGGCGTTTTTCAGTTGTTTGGCTGATGACATTTGATAAGAAACGAGGGACTTTAGGATGAAAATTGTGATTGCACCAGATTCATTTAAAGAAAGTTTATCTGCATATGAGGTAGCATGTGCCATCGAACGAGGATTTCATGCGATTTTGTCAGACGCTGAATATATTAAACTTCCCATGGCAGATGGAGGAGAGGGAACTGTTCAATCACTAGTTGATGCGACCGGCGGGTACATGATCAATCAAGTAGTCACAGGCCCGCTTGGTGACCCTGTCGATGCCTTTTTTGGCATGTTAGGAGACGGTGAGACGGCCGTTATAGAGATGGCCGCAGCCTCTGGGTTACACCTTGTTCCGCAAGAAAAACGCAATCCGTTACTTACGACATCGAAAGGAACTGGGGAATTAATGCTTGCGGCACTAGATCAAGGAGCAAAGCATGTCATCATTGGGCTTGGCGGAAGTGCAACAAATGATGGCGGCGTTGGGATGATGCAAGGATTAGGTGCGGCTTTTCTTGATCAAGCAGGACAGGAGCTATCGCCAGGCGGTGGAGCCCTTCATCAACTAGCTTCTATTGATCTATCTGGACTTGACCCAAGACTGCAATCCGTTCGGCTGGAGGCAGCCTGTGATGTGGATAATCCTTTAACAGGTAAGAGAGGAGCGTCTGTCGTATTTGGTCCTCAAAAAGGTGCAGATGAAGAAATGGTTCAAGTGTTAGACAAGAATTTAGCTCATTTTGCTCACATAGCAGAAAAGCAGTTTACTGTATCCTTTGAAGATGCAGCGGGGGCAGGAGCGGCAGGAGGACTTGGTGCGAGTTTATTAGGCTTTTTACACGCCGATTTGCAAAGAGGAATTGACATTGTGCTGAAGGCTGTTCAGTTTGATGATGTCATCAAGGAGGCAGACCTAGTCATTACTGGGGAAGGCCGAATTGACCAGCAGACCATTTATGGAAAAACCCCAATCGGTGTAGCCAAAGCAGCAAAGCAGTATCACCTGCCTGTGATTGGTATCGCGGGCTCCCTCTCAAAAGACAGTGCTGTCGTACATGAGCATGGCATTGATGCACTTTTTAGTATCGTTCCAGGTATAACTTCTCTTTCTGAGGCAATGAGAGATGGGGCTATTCATGTAGAAAGAACCGCTCGAAATATTGCGGCTGCTATATCAATTGGAAGAAATAAGTAAACGATGAAAAATGTTTCCTTTTCTATCACATTCTTTCTATAGAAATGTGGTAAAATTGTATGAAATGCTATAGAAAGTTGGAGGAAACACAAATGTCTAATCTACCAAATTGTCCTTCATGCAGTTCAACGTATACTTATGAGGATGGCAGTCTGCTGGTTTGTCCTGAATGTGCGCATGAATGGTCACTTGAACAAGAACAAGCGGCAGAGGAGCAGCTTGTGGTCAAAGATGCGAATGGAAATCTATTAAGTGATGGGGATACGGTCACTGTCATTAAAGATTTAAAAGTAAAAGGCTCTTCTTCCGTTTTAAAAATAGGAACGAAGGTCAAAGGCATTCGTTTAGTGGAAGGCGATCATAACATTGATTGTAAAATTCCTAGCTTTGGCGCAATGAAGTTAAAATCAGAGTTTGTGAAAAAGGTATAATAACGAAAGGAGGCTGTCAGTAGAGGCCTCTTTTTCATTTCTTTATTCATAGGTGAAAGGAATAATCTTAAAAAAAATTCCATACATATATACCTGTTGAAAAAGGTTCATTTTAAAAAAATCAAGCCTCTTTTCACATAAAAGATTGTTGTTTTCTTAACCCTACCTTAAAAAAGGCAGAGGATTCTCTAAATTTTGCCTAATCCCCTTCACAACTTTTGGGCATTGCTGTACCATATGGAAGTGTTCTTCTATTTTTAACGGATCATGGTGTTTATCAGGGAATAAGATGATAGATGATACTTAGACAAAGAAGGAGAGGTAACGTGACGAACGTTTTAGAACTGCATAATGTATCTAGGCATATTCACGGGAAAAAGATCGTTCAAGACTTGAGCTTTTCTGTCCAAGCGGGCGAAGTCTTTGGCTTCTTAGGACCAAACGGCGCAGGGAAAACAACAACCATTCGTATGATGGTCGGTCTTTCTCCAATTACATCTGGTGACATTCTGATTAATGGCCATAGTATTCAATCCTCATATCAGCATGCCATCCAAGATGTTGGTGCCATTATTGAAAACCCAGAAATGTATAATCATTTAACGGCAAGACAAAATCTTGTTCACTTTGCCAGAATGAATGGGAAAGTGGATGAAGGGCGAATTGATGAGCTGCTAGAGCTGGTCAGCTTACAGCACGTGAAACATAAGCGTGTCCGAACGTTTTCATTAGGCATGAAGCAGCGTTTAGGCATTGCGCAAGCACTTATACATAGACCGAAACTACTGATATTAGATGAGCCGACCAATGGACTTGATCCAGAGGGAATTCGCATGATACGAGATTACTTGAGAAGGCTTGCAAAGGAAGAAGGGCTAGCTGTCATTGTTTCAAGTCACCTCATGTCAGAAATGGAACTGATGTGTGATCGTTTTGCGATTATCCAAAAAGGAAAGCTGATTGCGATTGAGGATCAGCGTGCAGAGACGAATCAAGACGATTTGGTCAATTACCGAATGAAGGTCGCATCTGGTGAGCTGGCAGAAGCGCAGAAGCTCATCGGCGCATTTGAGGAAGGCACGACTGTAAGAGAAGAGGAGCAGTATTTATTCTTCTCCTTGCCAGAAGAGAAAATGCCGGAATTGATTCGTCATTTGAGCGGCGCGTCCATTCATTTGTACGAAATCAAAATAGAAAAACAAACCTTAGAAGATAAGTTCTTAAGCTTAACAGGTAAAAAGGAGGCAGACGTATGATACGCCTCATTCAAAACGAGTGGATGAAGATCAGTTATCGTGTTGGAACTTGGATTATGGTTGGACTTCTTGTTTTAGGTATGATCGCCACGCTGATCTTTGTAGTGAAAACAAATGACAAAGATCAAGCTTCAGGTGATTGGAAAACCCAGCTAGAAATGATGAATACGGAGAACAAGAAAGAGCTCAAAGAGACAGAGAATGGTTTCTTTAAAAGAAGCCTTGAAAAAGAGATCGCTATTAATGATTATCGAATCAAGCATAACTTGCCGCCAGCTGATCAGTTTAGCCACAGTGTATGGGATTATGTGAAAACAAACGCCAATTTACTTCAGCTAGTAGGTGTGTTTGTGATCATTATTGCTTCCACTATTGTGTCGGCTGAATACAAGCATGGTACAATCAAATTATTATTGATTCGTCCACCATCAAGGCTAAAGATCCTAATATCTAAATATATTACAGTACAGCTGTATGCTCTTTTACTTGTTGTGGTGCTATTTATCTTGTCCTTCATATTGGGTGCTATTTTCTTTGGACTTAGCACTGATTATGTGAATTTGGTGTATCACAATGGTGAAGTGATTGAACGTTCGCAGTTTGCAAATATGATCTATTATTATCTTGCTCATTGTGCAATGTTTGTCGTTTTGGGAACCCTTTCGTTCGCCATTTCTACAGTATTTAGAAGCGAAGCTATCTCCATTGCCATTAGTGTGTTAGCTTATATTGTGGGTGGATCAGTTACAGGTATTTTAATGCTCTTCTTTGATTGGTCAAAATATTTGTTATTTGCAAACGATCCATCCCAATACTTTATGGAACAGGTTACTCTTATCGAAGGTATGTCTCTAGGATTCTCATTAATCGTCCTAGTCATCTATTGGGCTATTTTCTTAGCCATTGCCTTAATTGTCTTCCAAAAACGAGAAGTGAAAACAGGCAGTTAAATTTTAAAAATTTTTAGGAGGTTTACACATGATTAGTCGTAAAGGTGAAAAAATTATGGGGATTATTAGTATTGTCCTCAATGCCATTGGTGTTGGATTTGGAGCATTAATCCTCTCGGTAGGTCCATCATTTTATAATGAAATTAATGAAGTGCTACAAGAGGAAGGCGAAACATTACCGATTGAAACGCTTCAAGCTTCAGTTAATGCATTTGGTACGCAGTTTATGGTCGTTTCTGGAATTGCAGCAGTGCTATCGATTGTCGGTGTTATTCTCTTGAAAACAGACCGCCGTGCCGTGATTTCAGGTGTTCTTTTCTTGGTGTCTGCTGTGACTCTTTTAATTGGAACAATCGGTCTTGCATTCGCTCCAATGGTTCTATTGTTTATCATTGGATTAATGTCTCTTATTAGAAAGCCGAATACAGACATTCACACAAGTGAATATCCTTCATAATACAAAGAAAAAGACATGCGTCGTTGTACGCATGTCTTTCTTTTTTTAAATGATACCGATTAGCATCGCCACGAACAGAAGGATAATACTGAATCCCCACATCCAAAAGAAGGAGTAGCGGATATGTTTCCCCATATCCACCCCTGCCAGGCCTACAGCGAGCCAAACAGCAGGTGCAAGCGGACTGACAAAGGTTCCGATAATATTCCCAATCATCATGGCATATGCCGCTGAAGTACCAGATACGCCAACCTCAGATGTAATGGATTCAACAATTGGCAGAAGGGCGTAATAATAGGCGTCTGTACTAGTCAGCATATCGAGCGGCACTCCAAGCATCCCGACAATAATATGTAAAAATGGCAGTAAGAAAGCTGGTAAAATATGAATACTGTCGACCGCAATGGCTTTCAGCATCCCTGTACCTTCAAGAATTCCTAAAAATGAACCTGCGGAGAAAATAACAGCCGCCATCATCAGTGCACTAGGTGCGTGCGCCTTGATTCTTTCCATCTGTAAATTTACATTCGGAAAGTTAATCAACAGTGCTAGTGACAGGCCAATCATAAACATATAACTAGCAGGAATTACGTTTAACACGAGAAGTACCACAACACAGACAAATAGAATAAGGTTCACCCAGATGAGATGATAACGCTTTAAAGAAGCGTCACCTGTTTCGCTAATAGACTGAATGGCACGATCCCAATCGGCGCCTTCTAGTTGAACAGCAGCTACTTCGTTTGCAGCAATTTTCACCCGAATTCGTTTTTCTTCCCTCTTTCCTAAAAAGAACGCCATTCCTAACACGAGCACCACCCCAATGAGCTGGATCGGAATAAGCGGCACCCAGAGTTCAGATGGATCCATATTCAAGACGCTTGCTGCCCGTCCAGTCGGACCAGCCCAAGGAATCATATTGGTTAATCCAGCACTCGTCCCAATTAATAACAGCAGCAAGTAAGGACTCATATGTAATTTTTTATAAAGTGGCAGCAGTGCAGGTACAGTTAATAAAAAGGTTGTAGCCCCTGCTCCATCTAAGTGAGCAATGATCCCAATTAAAGCAGTTCCCATTGCAACTGTGACAACATTTCCTTTTGTCAGCTTAATTAATGCTTTAATTACAGGTTCAAAGAACCCTGTATCTTGTAAAATGCCGAAAAATAAAATGGCGAAGATAAACATGGTCGCCACCGGCAATACTTTGATAATTCCTTCTTCAAAAAAGGTTTGAATGTCATTTATCCCAAATCCCGCAATCAGTGCTCCTATTAAAGGCACCATGACCATGGCGACAATTGGACTTGCTTTCCCCCAAATCAGCAATACAACAATCGTTAAAATAATCAACAATCCAACAAGCGTTAACATAAGACCCTCCCCCTACAATAAACCGTTTACATTTGTTTGCTCTTTTTATCACAATGCAGTCCCACAGCTGCATTGAAAAAAAGGGTATCAAAAATATGAGCATTAGGCAACCGCTTTCATACCTATACAATGGTAAAAAAGGATGGTGAATCCATTCGTGGTGCGGTATCAAACATGTCAAAAAATTTAGATAAAATATAAAGGTTCATATACATTTCTACTAATAAATATATTTATATAGGTATTTAGAATTATCTAAATAAAAAGAAGCGTCCAATGAATGAACACTTCTTTTAAATTATTTTTTCAAGATGATGTACTCGTAAGGATCAAGCTGAAGCTTCTCTGGCACCTGCTCATCAGTCAGCATATTTTCATAGCTTTCCGCTGAATCTAGTGATATGTTCTGCTGCTCTTCTGTAAAATTCATCATAAACACATATTCCTGAGTGCCATCTGTTCGTTTTTGTACACTGACTCCCTCTGGAATCACCGCTGATAGGACGGGCTGTATCTCCATTTCTGCGATGAGTTCCTCGTAAAACTCATCATAAAAAATCTCCTCATTTTCGGAAGCCATATAGTATGCTTTTCCATCTCCAAAAGGATGGACAGTCAGGGCTGGCTGTCCTTCGTAGCAGCCGTTCTCAAAATGTCCTAACACAGAGGCCGTTTCAGGATGTATGGATTCGCAATATTGCCCGACATGGTAGGTGCGTCCATTCCCTGTGGTCATTAATACATGTTCATCTGGCATCAATGTGTTGATTTCCTCAGCCCAGATGCCAAGTACATGGCGGAGAGGACCGGGGAAACCGCCGAGGAAACAGAGGTCATTTTCGTCGACCATACCGCTCCAGTATGTCGCTATAAAAGTGCCGCCCCTTTTGACAAAGGCTTCGATTTTTTCTGCGACGCCTGGTTTGATCATGTAGAGCATTGGACCAACGAGCACCCGATAGGATGAGAAATCCTTTTCCATGCCGACAATGTCAACAGGAATGCCTTTTTTCCAAAAGCTTCGATAGTGAGTTTGACAAGCCTCTACATAGCGTTTGTTTGTATTATTTAAGCCTTGTGCATCATCAATGGCCCAGTGGTTTTCCCAATCATATATGATGGCGACTTCTGGTTGAACGGATGTCCCCGCGATGGGTTGCAGCTGCTCCAGCTGTTTCCCTAGATCAGCGACCTCTTGAAACACGCGCGTATGTTCATGTCCGGAATGATCGACTACCGCGCCATGGAATTTCTCGGAGGCACCTCGCCCTTGGCGCCACTGGAAGTAAAGCACGGAGTCTGATCCGTGGGCAATCGCCTGTATGGCAGAAAGGTGTGCCATGCCTTTGTGTTTGACCTTATTCACTTCATGCCAGTTCACAAGGCTCGGTGTACTCTCCATCACGAGAAATGGCTGCCCGTCCTTTAATGAACGATATAAGTCGTGAACGAAGGCAACGTTTGACGCTAATTCAGCGGTTGTTTCCCTGCCGCTATGCCATGCTGGATAGCTATCCCATGAAATTACGTCGACCTCTTTTGCAAATTGATGATAATCCAGTCCAAGAAATGGGCGCATATGCGGGTAGTCGCCCATAAAGTTGGTGGTCACTGGAATATGGGGCGTCAATTCCCGAAGCGGTTCAATTTCATTTTGATAAAAATTGATCGTTTGCGCTGTGACAAAGCGTTTCCAATCTAGGTTCATCCCGTGAATCATGTGCTCCCCGTGCGGTGCAGGTGACTCGATTTGTGACCAATCACTATACGTGTGGCTCCAAAATCCTGTCCACCATGCTTGATTCAAAGCTTCAAGGTCATGATTGTACTTGTCTTTCAAAAAGTCTCGAAATGCTTCCTGGCAGAGATCACAATGACATTCGCCACCGTACTCATTCGAAATGTGCCACATGATCAGTGCTGGGTGATCCTTGTAGCGTTCAGCGAGCAAACGATTGAGTGTATTCGTTTTTTCTCTATAAACCGTTGAGGTGAAGCAATGATTATGGCGAAGTCCATGTAAGTTACGCTGACGGTTCGCTTCGACGCGCAATACCTCTGGATATGCTTGTGACAGCCAAGCAGGTCGTGCCCCGCTTGGCGTTGCAAGAATGGCGTGTGCCCCCTGTGCTGCCAAGCGGTCCATGATGTCATCCAGCCATGTAAAATCATATTGACCTTCTTTTGGCTCTAGCTTACTCCATGCGAAAATGTTGATGGAGAATGTTTGACAGTGTGCAAGCTTCATTAATCGAAAATCTTCGTCAATGATCTCCGGCATATGAAGCCATTGATCTGGATTATAATCGCCACCATGCAAAAAGCCTTTCACATTGGGGTGAACGAGTGGGTAACGCTTTCCCATTTTGTCACGTCCTATCCTTTTAATTACGGTGTCATTTGTTTAAATACGTCTAGAGAAGGCAGTGCTTTTCCGTTGAAATCAAACATCGCTTGATTTTCCCAAGCATTTCCGGCCGTACCGGTTGTTTGGATATAAGCCAGCCCATATTGACTTGACCACGGGGCGCCTTTCGCTGGGATCCAAAGCGGCTCCCAATAAAAGAACCCTTTCCCGCGATTGTTTTTCACTTGTGAAATTTTTTCTGATAGATCTCGTATAAAAGATGCCTGGCCTTGAGGTGAAGCTGGGTAGCCAGCAGTATTGACTGAATCTTGGTTAAATGAGTTTTCTAGGTTGTCGCCATTTGCTGTTGTAAAACCGTAGGCGGTTTCTACCACGATGACGTCTTTGTTATAGCGGACGCTAATATCATTCATATTGTTAGTAAGACCGCTAAATCCGCCGTCCCAATACGGGTAATAAGATAGACCGATCGTATCGAATGAGACGCCTCGTTTGTTGATTTCATCAAACCACCAGCGGGAGGCGCCATTGTCCCCACCATGGGCAAGGTGAAGCATAATTTTGATATTTGAATCGACAGAGCGGACTGCATTTGTGCCAGCCTTTAGCAAAGCGGCGAGCCGGTCAAATTCACCGCCGCCTTCACCCCAGCTTTTGCCGTTCGGCCACAGCATGCCTGAGTTCAATTCGTTTCCGACCTGTACCATGTTCGGCAGTGCATTTTGGGCTCTCATCGCTTTGAGTACATCCCCTGTGTAAGTGCCAACCGCTTTTACTAAATCGTTTTGTGAAAGAGATGCCCATGCTTTCGGTTTGAACTGTTTACCAGGATCAGTCCAGAAATCACTGTAGTGAAAATCAAGCAGCACTTTCATATTTTGTGCTTTTGCGCGTTTCGATAAAGCGATGGCTGTATTGAGATCATTTGTCCCGCCATTATAGGCACGGCCTTGATTGTCGTATGGGTGGTTCCACAGTCTAATACGCACATAGTTGACGCCTTTTTCCTTTAATAGCTTGAGCGGGTCCACCTGTTTTCCATTTTGGTCGAAGTATCTGCCGCCGCTTCTCTCCACTTCCGCAAGCATGGAGATATCGGCTCCTTTAATGAAATCACCTTGCAGTCCATTGATCGGCTGAACGGAAATTGCATCCGCTTTTGCTTCAGGTAAAATCCCTAATCCCATCAAAAAGAAAACGACAACCGTGACGAGCATCCATTTCTTCATCAAATCTCCCCTTATCCTTTTGTCCCGCCTTGTGTGAGGCCGGACACAAATTGTTTTTGTAACACAAGAAACAATAAAGCGACTGGAATCGCAATGAGTAAAGCCCCGGCTGCAAAGGTCGTGTAGCTGGCCCCCATTTTGTCTGACACAAGATTGTACAGACCGATCGGGAGTGTATACATTTCGGGTGAGCGGACAATGACACTGGAGATGATGAAATCACCCAGTGGTCCTGTAAATGAGTTGATGGCGACAACCGCCAAAATAGGTTTAGCAAGCGGCATAATAATTTGGATGAAAATTCGAAAATGCCCTGCGCCGTCCATTCTGGCTGATTCATCAAGATCCTTCGGAATCGCATCAAGATAGCCTTTCATTAAATACGTATTCATCGGAATTTGTCCGCCTGCATAAATCAAAATCAGTGCAAGATGGCTGTTAATCAGCCCAAGCATTTGAGCCAAAACGAAAATCGCAATCAGCGCTGAAAATTGAGGAATCATTTGCAGCAGTAAAAAGAGCATCAGCCCATTTTTCCGTCCTTTGAAACGGAATCTAGAAAAGGCATAGCCTGTAAAGCTCACAAGAATCAGCGTTAACAACATTGTGGCAATACTGATCTTCATGGAGTTCCAATACCATTTTGCATAAAGTGCTCCCGGGCCAAAGAAGAGCTCGGTAAAGTGACTGAACGTTGGATTCTTCGGAAACATACTTGTGCTCATAAGGCTGTTTCCAGGATTAAAGGAAGCACCGATCGTCCAAAGCAGTGGATATAGAATACAAATGGAGGCAATGAAAAGGATAAAATAAGTAATGCTCAGGCGAATGAGCTTGTTTTGTTTTGATCCCATATCACATCATGTCCTCCTCTTTGAATGAATTCGTTCTCTTAAACTGCCAGAGTGCAATGGCGATGACAAAGATTGAAAGTAAAATCGTGACAGCCGCAGCGAGTGCATATTGAGAGGACTGCATCGTGAGTTTATAAATCCAAGACACCAAGATGTCCGTTCCCCCAGCGGTTGACCCCGCAACAGGCGGTCCCCCGCCATTAAATAAGTAGATGATATTAAAGTTGTTAAAATTAAACGTATATTGTGTGATGAGGATGGGTGCAATGGAATAGAGAACAAGCGGTAACGTGATGGACCGGAATTTCTGAAAAAAATTGGCTCCATCAATGGTCGCAGCCTCATATAAATCCTCGGGAATCGCCTGCAAAACGCCTGTTGTCATAATGAAAACGAAAGGAAATCCAAGCCAAGTCTGCATCGCAATGAGGGCAATTTTGCTCCAAAATGGATCTGTTAGCCATGGTTTTGGATCAATCCCTATCGATGCAAAAAGTGTATTGTTAATGGCCCCAAATGTATCATTGAACAGTCCAGCAAACACCAAAATGGTCACAAAGCCCGGAACAGCCCAAGGGAGAATCAAAATGGTTCTAAAAAACCGTTTTCCCTTTAAATCCTTCTGATTGAGCAGAACCGCTAAAAAGATGCCGAGGGCACATTGAAGGGTCGACGCGGCCAAAGTCCATACGACGGTCCAGCCAAGTACATCAATGAAGGTGTCTCTCCAAATATCAATGGAAAAGATATTTTGAAAGTTCTTGATTCCTACCCAGTCGATCAGATTGGCAGGAGGCGAGTGATATAAATCATAGTTCGTAAAGGCAAGCGCAAAGCTGAACATAATAGGAAAGACAACAGAAAATAGAAGTAAAAAGAAAGCAGGAGTGCTCATTAAGTAAGGAAAGCCTTGATCGATGAGCTGATGATATTGAGCACGGATGGAATGAAGTGGTACCCCTTGATCCCGTTTCTTTCCATTCATAAAAGCATCACGCATCATGAGTACATAAAAGCCGATACCAAAACCAGCTGTTAACAGCGCAATAATCCCCTTTGCTAAAAGAAAAACAGAGTTGTCACGAGGCAGCATTGTCCCAAGTGTGAACAGTCCCCAGAAGCCAATATTGAATAAATCATAAAATACAATCAAAAAAGCGGCGCCGAACAGGAAAAAGAGTGCCCCTTTGCCGTACTGTTTGTTATATATCTGCCCCATCCCGGGTATAAAGGAGAACATTAGCGCCCGTCTCCGGTGTGTCTTTGATTCCACTATGTGTGTGCGGTCTAGTTCAAGGTTACCCGTCACGTCTAACACCTACTTCATATAAAATTAGATCAACTACGGGCAGTTTGATAGACTACCCGCATTTGATGGTTATTTGGAGTGATTTGCTTTAATTTGAGAGTCGATTTGATTGACCGCATCATCAAGTGCCTTTTTCACATCTGTACGACCAGTTGCAATCAGTCCTAATGCACTATCAATCGGCTTCCACACCTCTTCCATTTCAGGATTGTTCGGTGTCAGTGTGGCGTATTTCGTTTGTTTAGAAACAGCATCCGCATTTGCGTTTTCCGTAATGGTTGGATCTTTCATCAGTTTTTTCACTGGTGGAATTTCCTCTGTTAATTCAAAGCGCTTCTTTGAATTTTTTTCGTTCGTGATAAATTCAACAAATTTCTCAGCAAGTTCTTTATTTTTAGAATAAGAGGAGACGTTGTAGCTTTTTACACCTAAGAATGAGCTCATATGTTTTCCGTTAGGGAGTGTTGGCAGCTCGGCTACACCATAGTCAATACCCGCCTCTTTATATGGACCAAATGACCAAGGACCAGAAATGACGGCTGCTGCTTTTTTCTCTGTAAATAAGGAGTTGAGGACATTGATTCCTTGTTCACCAATGATGCCTTTCGGGAAAAGTCCTTCGCTAAAGAATTTTTGAATGTATTCTCCGCCTTGGATGGCGCCATCGTTGTTCAAACCAATGTCATTAACATCATAAGAGCCGCCGCTTTTCTGCTTGAAAATATAGCCCCCAGACCCGCCTAAAACACTTTGTGCATAGTAAATTTCATCCCATTTCGCAACAAAACCGTACTTTCCGTCTTTTGTCAGCTTTTTCGAAAGATCATACCAGCCATCAAGTGTCGTTGGTGCCTTTTTGACAAGATCTTTGTTATAAAAAAGGACAGTGGTTTCAACGGATTTTGGCAGACCATACAGTTTGCCATCTACCGTTTGTGATTGAATCGATTCGTCTGTGAAGGAGTCGATCACTTTTTGATCTGGTTTGATTTCTTGTAATAGCCCCTCAGTGACAGCTGATCCAATTTGATTGTGAGGCATCGTGATGACGTCTGGACCTGTCCCAGCTGCTCCATCTAGACGGAGAGCTTCGATTTGGTCGGCATAAGCTTTTTCGACCACTTTGATTTTCACATCATGTTGTTTTTCGAATTCTTTTACAGCGTCTTGAATCCCCTCAGTTTTTTTGACATCCTCCCACACTAGTAAGGTCTTTGTACCTGTAGATGCTGGCTGTGTTCCGCTTGAATTGTCATCTCCCGGTCCGCAAGCTGAAAGCAGAAGTACAGCAGTCCCAACGACTGCTGATAATGTCGCCCATTTTCCCTTTTTCATTGGTAATCCCCTCTCGTTCTTTTTTCACAGATGATAAGAAAACGCTTTCTTAATGTGAGAATATCAACTTGAGTAAAAAAAGTAAACATATTTTATTAAATTTATTAAGTAAAATTTTTTACTGGTGTAGAGAGAAAAGAAGCCCTCCACATTGGATGGGGCTTCCGGTTGTTTATATCGTACTTTTTCGAAAGACAGGTTCTGAGGCAATCAGCACAGTTTTCGGTAATGTTCTGCCGTCTACAAGTCTTTCTAACAGTAAATCAACTGCTGTTTCACAAAGTAAAGACGTGTGGATATGATACGTGGTGAGCGGTGGTGACACATATTGAGACACATGAATATCGTTGATACTAAAGACGCTCACGCGGTTCGGCAGAGAAAATCCGCGCTCGTTTAATGCTTGTAAGCAGCCGATGGCAAGAGGATCACTAGCGACACAAAAAGCGGAAGGCAGGTCATCACCAAGCTCATCAATCGCCTTCATCATCAGCGCATAACCTTCATCTACTGAGAAATGGTGACCGACATAGACAAATCGTTCATCAAGGACATTGTGAGCCATCATATATTCACGGAAAGTCGTTTCTCGAATATCTGGAATATGCATATTCGTATTCAGATCTAGGTCTGTGCCGCCAATGAATCCAATGGATGTGTGTTCTTTTTCAATAAAAGAATCGATGATCTTTTCAACAATTCGTTTCAGGTTTGGCTTTACAGAATCAATACGGTCTTCATCTGGTGAAGTATCAATAAAAACGATATGCTGGGTGATCTCATATAATTGGTCAAGCTCTGACGTTTTAAATCGGCCGATGGCAATGATCCCTTCTGTAGAAGGATCAATGGAGTGAAGCCCATCAGATGGATTGTAAGCGGTGACATTTAAACTCCGAGTATTCGTAAGTTCCTCGATGCCCAGACGGATGGATTTAAAATAAATATCTTCAAGCTCTTCCTTTTCGGTCATCCAATAGAGAAAGGCGATTTTTTTTAATGAATGTTTGAATGTTTTCTTTTGATAGGACAAAGCTTCAGCGGCGGCGTATACTTTCTCGCGTGTTTGATCCGTGACAGATAGGTTAGGATCTTGGTTCAGTACGCGAGATACAGTCGCAATGGATAATCCAGCTTTTTCAGCAATGTCCTTTATTTTAGCTGCCAAATCAGCACCTCCTATAGAAAATATCTCCTTATAGTATAGAGTCTTTAAAAAAATTAGTAAATATTTTTATTAAATTTTTTTCAGTTGAGCGCTTCTTTACGCACTGGGAAGGAATTAGTAAGATATATATATGAAAGGTTTTGGATTAAGATTTCTGATAGGAGAGGGACCGATGTATTACGATGCACTGAAGACATTTGTGACAGTTGTGGAAGAGAAAAACTTTACAAAGGCAGCCCAAAAGCTGCGGATTTCTCAACCAAGTGTCAGTCTTCATATTAAGAACTTGGAGCAGGAATTCCAGACCGTTCTGCTGAATCGTTCGCCAAAGCAATTAACTGTTACACCAACTGGGGATATGCTGTACCATCGATCAAAACAAATCATTCGTTTATATGAACAGGCGAAGCAGGATATTTATGAGCATCATCATCTGGCAAGAGGGAAGCTGACAATCGGGGCGAGTTTTACCATTGGAGAGTACGTGCTGCCGCAAATATTGGCAGAGTTTCATCAGCTCTATCCGCATGTGGACATTGAGGTGGTCATTGATAACACAGAGGCGATCGCCAGTCATGTCCGCTTATTCCATGTCGACATCGGTTTGATCGAAGGACAGACGAATGACAAAGAACTGACAGTAGAAACTTTTCTAGAAGACGAGCTCTATATCGTCGCGCCATTAGATCACCCCTTTGCTAAGAAAAAGGATGTCACGATTGATCAATTGCAAAACGAAACATGGATCACGAGAGAAGAGGGATCAGGTACCGGAGAATACTTACAGCACGTCCTGAAATCAAATGGACTGAAAGCACGGACATTTGTGACGTTTAGCAGCAATCAAGCGATTAAAGAGGCTGTGATTCATGGAATGGGGCTTTCTGTTTTATCTAAATATGTCCTCCAACGAGGCAGCATTGGCGGTGAATTGGCTGTCATTTCTGTGAGGGGAATGGATTTCAAACGTAAATTCTCCTATGTCGAGTCACCCATGACAGGGGGAAATAAAAATAAGGAATTGCTTGTTGAATTGTTAAGGAAAGAGAGAAAAGACGCTTCTCCTCAGTAGGAGAAGCATCTCAGCGTGTAGACAAACCCTCGCATTCGGTGTCAGGTCTTCGCTCCGGTGCTCACGAATGTCCAATTCGCTCCGCTCCGGTACTCGCCCTTCCTAGACTGCAAAGGTTTTCTATCACGCTGAAAAGAAGACAAAGGGCTAAAATCAAGATCATTTTAGCCCTTTGTCAATAATCTGAAAAGACGCTTCTCCTCAGTAGGAGAAGCATCTTTTTTATAACCCTTTAATGTTGATCTCATCAACTGGAAGGAAGATTTCACCCGTATCTGTGTATTTCATGGTGACCTGATCGCCTTCTTTTAAATAAATGACGAGAGGTTCTTTTTCAGATGACATGGTGTAGCTTTTTCCATCGTCTAGCAGGAAGGTAACGGTTGTATAATCACCGGTCTTTTCTTTGTAGACTCGTTTGACTTTCCCTGTCGTTTCTTTCTTTTCCTGCTTAGAGGAACTGTTAACGGTACCGCCGCCTTTTTGCAGAGCTGTCTTATAGGCTCTCAGTGCTTCGTTTGGTGTAGAAGCGTACGCAGCGATTTCAGGATTGGCTGCAGACACGATAAAGTAGTTTTGCAGGAATCCATTTGAATCGAGAACCGGCGTGAGCCAGCTGGCTTCTCCATAGAAATTATACAGAATTGGCATGCGGCCTTTCCATTTCTTCTCGATGAAACGTTTCTCGATAATTTGCAGAGCGCCTTGAGAATCCATGTAGGACGCTTCAAGATTTCCGGTATAATAAGTCGCTTTTCCTGTCCGGGCATTTGTCAGGGCATATCCAAGCATCGAATCAACGCCCTCTTTCGGACTTGTGAAATCTGTGAAGTAGTACATATCTCCTTTTGAATCAAACACTGGACTCACATTGGCTTCTGTTCCTTCATCTGAAGGCAGCTTCACATCTGATTTTCCAAACATACTGTTCCAGAAACCGTGAATATAGTTTCCGAAATAACTGTTTTGCAGACTGACCGCTTCTGGTGAAACAGCCCCATCAATAAAAGCAGGTACTTGATCTAGAGCATATTTCTTCGTTGCACCTGTTTTGGCATCAACAACGACCACACCGGAAGCTTTAAAGCCGTTACGGGCAGAGATAAAATCGCCATACGTGCGAATGTAATAAGGCTTTCCGTCATCATTGATTTCCAGCTGTGTGTCGCCGTAGAAAATCAAATCAGGGTATTGAAGGCGAATATGCCGCTCAATTTCTTTGTTGAAATAAGAGGAAGGTGTGTAAACCATCTCTGTTTTCACAAACTTTGGATTGGCAGATGAGTCGGTCGCACTTAATGTAAAGTAACCCGGCGTACTCCCTGAACGAATCCATTTAAAGAAATCCGAGAATTCCACTGGGGCGATGTACACATACTCACCGTTGACCTTCTGGATTTGCAGGCTGCCAAGCTCATAGTAGCTTGTGTTCGGAACCTGTCCGAACGATTTCTTCATTTTGTTCCGAGCAAATTGAGGCGGGACACTTGCAGGTGTTTCCGTCTCATCAAACGCTTTGATTTCGACTTTTTGATCCATTTTGGAGACATCAAATTTCTCATTCGCATTGAATAGAAAAGCTGTCGCCATATAAACGCCGAGCAGTAATAAAATAAGAAACAGCACGCCTTTGATCTTACGCTCCAATCCAACTGACAAAAAGGCGCCTGCTGCTGTCACAACAAGTCCAATCAACCAGAGGGATGAAGGGTTACGATCCAAATTGGTCATATAATAGAAAACAAAAATACCGACCATGAACAGCAAAGCAAGGCCTGCAATCCACATTAGCGGAACCTGCTGTTCTGTCCCTTTCTTTCTAACGATCAACTTGAGTGGTGTGAGCAAGAGGGTCAAGACAAGACCGATCACAACCGAAAACAACAAAATATATCCCACAAACAGATCTCCTTTCAAATCAATCACTCTTTTAGTATATACGAGTGAGACGAGGAAAAGATTCATCGGACGGAAGGTTCATCTAAATGCCAATCGAGTCGATGGCGGATTGAACATCTTATTTCAGTTTGTAAAACTTGAGTCTTTGCTCGATTTTCTCTGTTAAGGCGTCAATGGCTTGTCCTGACATATGCGTATGGATGCGCTTTTGATGTTTATACACTTTGTTCTGAAGTTCATCAATTAGATCTAAAATTTTTCCCGCTTCTTGGCGGTCTTCTGCAAATTCATGTTGAAGCTGATGCCGGATGGCTCTGATTAGCGCTGTTTTCTGCTCTTCTTTGATCTTTGCTTTCAAAGCAGCCAGCTCTGCTGGTGTCATGTCTTCAGTGCGAAAGTTTGTTTGAGAAAAGACGGAGCTTGATGTATGCGTATCTGTCATTCGTTGCAAGAAACGGTCTGCATCTGTTGGTTGTTTCTTTGAAAATTCCATTCCTCGTTCTCCTTAAGAAATGCCCATATTCTTTGCCAGGGCTGTATCTGCATCATGGTATTCTTTCCCTAGCTGGCTCATATCATCTGATATTGAGTCCAGCCACCTTTTTATATTCATCGCGCTATCAATCGCTGTATCATACTCTTTGACGGAATAGAACTCATTCTCAAGTCCCTCTGTTTTTAAGTGGCGAATTACAGCATCCACATCTGATGCCGTCAGCTGGTCATAGGAACCAAAGCCAACAATCTGTTTGTATCTCGAGCGTACCCGTTCCACAGATTGATCCACTTTGTCATCGAGTTTCTCGATTTTGCGAATGATTTGCTGTATATGGTGCTCGGCATATGTCGAGAATTTACGACCTGTGTTCATGAGAACATGCGACTTGATTAAAATTGCCACCACACTTTGCGGGTGAACATTCGACTGACTCAATTGATGTAACATGGCGGCAGTGAGAGAAGGGTTTTTTTTCAACATATCATCAATGGTTTCAACGGAGCCATCTGATGAAAAGGCATACCGATCTAAGCCATGGCTGCCGGCGAGGGCTTCAAGGAATAAATTCGCATCCAGTGAAGGATTCACACTCATTGCCCGATTGAGGAGATCTTTCATGAATTGGACGGCTTTGGAGGAATCCTCGGAGTAATCGACGCCTTCAGGTAAAGCGGCATCATACATCACTTTCACACGACCGATTTCTGTCGTATGTCGATTTAAAAGAGAAAGCCCGTCATTGAGATTGATATATTCTGTTAATCTACTGCGGTAATCACCTTTTAATGCTTTGGCTTGGAGGCCATCCGATAGATTGGGGTAAATATTCGGATTCTCAAAGGTGACCCCGCCTTTAATAAAATCATTTTTAACAAGAACATAGGACGCATTCGATCCGCCAAGTGAATGCCCTGTCACATACATCTTGGCATTTGGCATTTTCTTATGTATTTCTTTCGCATAACGATCCGCTTGAACCATTTGATTCTCTGCGCCATTTTCAAAGGGAATATTTTTAATCAGATACTTTGTATCCGAAACCATCCAATCTTGAACAATTTCATTTGTATAGGCGGTTGTGCCTGTTGTCAACTTAGTCGTCACTTCCTGTGAACCCTTCGACCGACTAAAAGGAGGCAGCTTCGTCAAAATGGTAGAAAGAAGATCATCTGACTCTTTTTTTCCATGTTTTTTAATGGTATCTTTATATTGGCCAGCGCCAATCGGTTCTGACCCGCGGTAGGCGATGACTGCGTTTTTGATTTTGGTGAGGTCTTTTCCTCCATCGGAGCGATCAAAATCTTCTTCGGAAACGATAGTTAGTGCATTAAGACCTTTAGTTGTTTCTTTATAATCAATAACATACATGGTCTTGTTTTTACTAATGTCTATTTCACTAGAAATTCTATAGTAATCTATTTTATAAGCTGCATTGGAAATAAGATTATAGTCTTTAGCAGAAAGTTCGTTTTGGGCTACGGTTTTAGACAAAATTGTCACTCCTGTAATATTTATCTTATATATTATATGATATTGTATGATAGATATCTATAAAAAGAGGATTAAAATCCTCTAGATTAACAAAGGTGGATTTATCTAATGAAAAACACAATCAAAGTTGTGATTATATTATTTACTATCGTTATTATTCTAATAGTTTCTCTTATTATCCAACAAGATAAGAAAGATAAATCGAATGATTCAGGAGGGGAAACTGTTGTGAAAGAGAAAAGTGATCAAGAAAAAGCAGAAGAGTTCGCAGAGAAAATGAAACCAAAAATAGAAGAAAGATTACATAAAAAAGATATCCATCATTTTATAGAAAAAATAACATTCAAAAAAAAGGTATCCATTAGTCCAATGGGATATGTAACAGTTGATGGTTATATAAATGATGATCCTGAAAAATTTTATTTCTCAGCATCCTTAATGCATAAATCTAACGAAATTGGTTCTATGAGCTTTTCCCCAGAGTTGTCATATCGTTTTAAAGACTGGAATAAATATAAAGATGAGCCTGAGATAAAAGAAAACTACCTTAATAGACTCTCTGAAAAAGAACGGGAGCAATATCTAAAGGACATTGGAGAAAAAGAGTAAAGCAGGTACTCACCTACCTGTTTTTATTTGTGTCAATTTCATTGGTAGATTGATTAAAGGTTCATAAAGGAGTTTTTATTTTTTATGAGAAATACAATGAAATTTTCTATATTAATTGTGGTCGTCATCATCTCAGTAACTGCTTTCATTGTAGAGTACATTAATCAGAGTTTGTCGGATGATGTAGTGGAAGAGAAGAGCGATGAAGAAAAAGCAGAAGAACTCGCAGAGAAGATGAAGCCTAAGATAGAAGAGCATTTACATAAAAGAGACATTCATCACTTTATTAAAACCATAACGTTTGAAAAAGACGTGACCATCAATCCTATGGGGGATATTATAATCGATGGCTATATAAATAATGAACCGGAGAAGTACGGATTTTCAGCTTCTTTACAATATAGAGCTAAAAAAATAGGTTCAATGAGTTATGATCCTGAGTTGTCATATCGTTTTAAAGATTGGGATAAATTTAAGGATGAACCAGAATTAAAGGAAAACTATCTTAAACGACTCTCTGAAAAGGAACGAGAACAGTATCTTAAGGATATTGGAGAAAAATAATAAAACAGGTAATCACCTACCTGTTTTTTATTTTTCATTATTAAGAAGGAGGCAACGGTAGACATGAAAAACACAATAAAACTTGTATCTGTTTTGGTCGTTATCATCATTGTCTCAGTGACTTCGTTAATCACTCAGCACAATAAGCAAAGTAAATCAAATGATGTGGTAAAAGAAAAGAGCGATCAAGAAAAAGCAGAAGAGCTCGCAGAAAAAATGAAGCCTAAAATAGAAGAATTTTTACGCAAAGAAGACATCCATCAATTTATTAAGACCATAACGTTTAAGAAGAGGGTGACTATTAATCCAATGGGCTACATCGTAATTAGAGGATATATAAATGGTGAGCCAGAAAAGTACGAGTTCTCCGCTTCATTAAAGTATAGAACAAAAGAAATCGGTTCGATGAGTCATTCCCCCGATTTATCAGACCGCTTTGAGAACTGGGATGACTTTGAACCTCAAGTAAAAGAAGATTTTCTAAATAGTCTTTCTAAAAAAGAACGCGAACAATATCTGAAAGACATTGGAGAAAAAGAGAAATAACAAGTCGACAAAGCCGATTGATTCCCTAAATCAATTTCAAAAATAATATGCTATCATTCCCCTAACAACACTTTCAAATAAGGGAGAGATTTCAACCATGGCAAATAAAAAGAAATTGATCTTGGACGTAGACACTGGAATAGATGATGCCATCGGGATATTGCTGGCAGTGAAAAGTAATCGGTTTGATATGTTGGGGATTACAACGGTGTGTGGGAATGTGTCTGTCGATGCGGCTACATTGAATACGTGTAAAGTGCTTGAGCTGGTTGAGGCAGATGATATTCCTGTCATCAAAGGTGCAGCAACGCCTCTTTTAAGAGCGCCCCATTATGAACATCGGGTGCACGGAGAGGATGGGATTGGCGGTGCTTTAAAGGATGCTCAGCCTATGAAAAAAGCAGATGCTGGTTTTGCGCCTGATTTTATCATCGACCGGGTGATGCAGTATTCGAAGCAGGTTACGCTTGTGTTGACAGGACCTTTAACGAATTTAGCCCTTGCAGTGAAAAAATGTCCTGAGCTGATTCATCACGTGAAAGAAGTCATTTTTATGGGTGGTGTCGTTGAAGGACAGGGGAATGTCACGCCGGTTGCGGAATTTAATACATATGCAGACCCAGAAGCGGCAAAGTTAGTGCTGAATGCAGGGTTCCCTACATTAACTCAAGTGGGATTAGATGTCACGAGACAGGTCTTGCTTACGGATGAAAGAATCGATGCGATTCAGAATGAAACAGTAGCCCATTATATTAGAGAGAGCACAAGCATTTACCGTCAGCGCTATTTTGAGCGGAATGGTGTATGGGCGTGTGCCATGCATGATCCGCTTGCTGTCAGTCTTGCCATTGACAAGCAGCTCGTGAGCACACAGGCCTTTCATGTGGATGTCGAGACGAAGAGTGAGTTTTGTGATGGACAGATGATCTGTGATTTTCAGCATCAATGGGAGAAAGAGCGCAACGTTCAAGTGTGTACGGATGTAAATGCTGACGCTTTCTTTGATTTATTGATCAAAACAATGAACGCTTAAAAAAGAAGTCTGTGCAAACAGGCTTCTTTTTTATAAGATGGGAACATGAGGAAATGTATGCGTTCACATGAATAAGGGAGGAGTGAAGTCAATTGGCTTCTGTTAGTTTAAGTAGTATTGAAAAAATACGAGCAGCAAGCAGAGGGTTGCCGCCAAAGCTGAAAGCAATTGCAGAGCATATTACGAGTGAGCCCCGCGACATCATCCATTTGTCTATCGTGGAACTTGCGAAAAAGACCGCAAGCTCAGAGGCAACGATTTTTCGTCTTTGTAAAAGGCTTGGATTTGAGGGCTTTCAAGATTTGAAGATTGCTATTGCCCAGGAAATAGACCAAACAAAGCCTAATTATGTAGATGAAGAAATGAGTCTTGATGATGATATGGCTGTTTTTATGCAAAAGGTTTTTCAGACGAATATATCTGCATTAAAGGATAGCTTTCAATTATTGAATCCAGGGGATGTAGAAAAGGCTATCCAAATCATTCATGAAGCAAAACGCTTAGAGTTTTATGGGAGTGGTGGGTCTGGCCTCATTGCGACTGACGCTTTTCATAAATTTATGAGGACAGGCATCAACTGTATTGTTCACACAGATTCTCACTTTCAAGCGATGTCTGCTGGTCTTCTTGACCGGCACAGTACAGTGATCGGTATTTCTCATTCTGGACGTAATAAAGATTTGCTTGATGCGATGAAAACTGCAAAGGAAAAAGGAGCCAAAACCATTGGCATTACAAGCTATCAGCGCTCTCCATTGAGCCAGCTTGCAGATGTCACGTTGTATACAGCAACGCAAGAAACGGCTTTTCGAACAGAAGCAATGTCCGCAAGACTTGCTCAGCTGACGGTCATTGACGTTCTATATTTTGCACTTGCTCATTTAAGGCAGCAGGAAACAATAACGAATTTAAAACAAATGCGAGAAACCATTTCACAAAAAAGGGTGTAATGATTCCAAAAATAAATTTTTCTGATAATGAAAAATGCTGATGTGGTAACGATTGTGAGCTTTTTATTGAAAATAATTTTCTTTTCGGTCGTTGAATGTCGAAAAAATTATTTTTATAATGGGATTTAGCAGGCATTCAAAAACTACATATGTGACTTCAAATCAATGATTGGGCGTGATACAGATGAAGGGGAACCAGGCGGTAATTGGTTTGGATATAGGAACAACAAGTACAAAGGCGGTTCTGTTTGGACCTCAGGGGAAGGTATTATCGAAGCATTCAGTTCCTTACGAGCTCATTCAGCCCCAGCCAGCATGGGTTGAGCAGGACCCTGAGAAGATATTAGAAGCCGTCATTGCGAGTGTAAGAGGTGCATTGACGGAAGCAGCATTTGATGAAGAAAATCTTATAGGCATCGGGATCAGTACAGCGATGCATTCCTTAATTGTGATGGATCAGGATGGAAAGACGCTAACGAACAGTATCATTTGGGCAGATAACAGAAGTGCAGAACAAGCGAAACGAATTAAATCAGATATGGATGGCTTCCACATTTATAAAAGGACAGGTACTCCGATTCATCCAATGTCACCGCTTTCAAAAATACGTTGGATGAAAGAAATGGCACCACATGTCTTTAAGAAGGCAGCAAAATTTATTTCGATCAAAGAATATATTCTTTATCATTTTTTCGGTCAGTATGTCGTCGATTATTCAATCGCTTCAGCAACGGGACTGTTCCAATTGGAAACGCTTCGATGGGATGAGAAGGCGCTTCGTATTGCTGGAATTGAAGCCTGTCAACTATCTGAACTTGTCCCAACGACATATCAACTGAAAGGACTTCAGCCAGAGATTGCACTGCGCATGGGCATTAAAGAAGATACACCATTTGTCATTGGTGCGAATGATGGCGTTCTAGCGAATTTAGGTGTGGGCGCGATTGGCAAAGGAGAGGTGGCTGTTACGATTGGGACAAGCGGTGCTGTCCGTACGGTTGTAGACAAACCAATTACAGATGAGCAATCAAGAACGTTCTGCTATGCCCTGACAGATAAGCATTGGGTTGTAGGAGGACCGACCAATAATGGCGGGATCATGCTGAGATGGCTGAAGGATGAATTCGGGTCATCAGAGGTGGAGGTAGCAAAGCGTCTAGGTGTGGACCCTTACGATCTGATGATGGACATCGCGGAAAAGGTTCCAGCTGGTTCTGAGGGTCTGCTGTTTCTGCCATTTTTATCAGGTGAGCGGGCACCTTATTGGAATCCAAATGCGAGAGGCACCTTCTTTGGAATCGGTCTTCAGCATAAGCGGGAGCATTTTATTAGAGCTGTGTTAGAAGGCGTCATTATGAGTGTTTTCTCGATCGGTGTTGCCTTAAGAGATTTAACCGGTTCAGCAAAGGATGTCAGAGCTTCGGGCGGATTTGCACGATCTCCGCTGTGGCGGCAAATTTTAGCGGATACGATGGGTAGAGAAGTGCTTGTTCCAGAAAGCTACGAGGCGTCAGCACTGGGGGCTGCTGTCCTTGCACTTTATAGTTTAGGTCATATGGAAGAGATAGAAGAGGTTCAAGAGTGGATTCGAATCTCTGCTCGTCATGAACCTAATATGAAAAACAATGAAACTTACATAGAGTTGTTTTATTTATATGAGCGCCTCTACGACAAACTGAAGGATGAATTTGATGTCATTAGTGCGCTGCAATTAAAACAAAATCGTTAAACATCAGGGAAAAGGTGGGAGAACATGCTTTTATTCATTGTGATTGCGGCGATTGTCCTTTTACTCATTCTCATTACAGTCGCTAAGTTGAATCCGTTTGTGAGCTTAATTATTACTTCGATGCTAGTAGGCTTTGCGACGGGGATGGATTTGCAGGAAATCATTCAATCGATTAAAACGGGATTAGGCAATACGTTATCATTGCTGGCTATTGTTCTAGCGCTTGGTACCATGCTTGGGAAAATGATGGCTGAATCAGGGGGAGCAGAGCGAATAGCGCAAACTCTAATCGGGCAGTTTGGGACGAAAAATGTGCATTGGGCAATGATGTTTGTTGCTTTTATCGTGGGGATACCTGTCTTTTTCCAGGTCGGTTTCGTTCTTCTCATTCCTTTACTTTTTACAATTGCCATTGAAACAGGCATCTCGCTTGTGACCATTGGGATCTCGTTAATCGCTGGCCTGTCTGTCGTGCATGGGCTAGTCCCGCCTCATCCAGCGGCAATGGCAGCCGTTGGCATCTATCATGCCAACGTGGGGAAAACCATTTTCTTCTCTATTATTGTGGGATTGCCGACAGCGATTATTGCTGGACCGCTATATGGTAAGTGGATTGGAAAACGTATACATAAACCCGTTCCGGAGATGCTGAGAAAGCAATTCACTGAACGCAATGAAGATCGAAGGCTCCCCGGCTTTGTGAATACGATGTTTACCATATTGGTGCCGGTGATTCTGATGCTTCTTGCCACATTGGCGGACATTATCTTACCAGAGGACAATATGTGGTTTCAGGTATTCAAGTACATCGGAGATCCGATAACAGCATTGCTGATTGCAACGGTTTATTCTTTCTTCAGTCTTGGCTTTATGCAAGGAATGAGCCGTGACCGGGTGCTTTCCTTTAGCAATGAGTGCTTAGGTCCGATCGCTTCCATTTTGCTTGTTATTGGAGCAGGCGGAGCTTTCAACAATGTGCTCATTGATTCGGGTGTTGGTGATTATATTGCAGATTTAGCCAAACACTCGCCGATTTCACCGATTTTGCTTAGCTGGCTGATTGCTGCAGTGATTCGTGTGGCAACAGGATCTGCGACGGTATCCATGATGACGGCAGCAGGTATTGTAGCACCAATTGCTGCAACTATGCCGGATGTGAGCAGGGAGCTGCTTGTGTTAGCAACAGGAGCGGGTTCGTTAATTTTATCTCACGTCAATGATTCTGGTTTTTGGCTGATCAAGGAGTATTTTGGTATGACCATTAAAGAGACGTTTTTGACATGGACGGCTATGGAGACGATCATTTCCGTTAGTGCCATTGCATTTATTATGATCATTAATATGTTTATATAGCGAACAACAGCCTAGTTCTTTGGAATTGGGCTGTTTTTAATACCACTTTCTTCAGATTGGGGTAAAATAATGATATTGAAATGTGGGAGGTGGACACGATCGAACCATTAAAACATGTGTACAATGAATTATTTATCCAAGAATTAGCGGAGAAACTTACGCAGGCTTCAACTGTATTTGATGCTGAGCCATTCCAGCGGCTCGTATTTCAAGAGGATTGGCAGCAGCTTGAGTTAAAAGGACGGATGAGACGAGTCACTGAATCGATGCATGCCTGTCTACCAGAGGATTATGAGCAGGCAATTGAGGTACTGCGTCAGGCAGCCCCGCATTTTTCAGGACTTAGTGCGCTTGTATTTCCAGACTACGTCGAGACGTACGGCCTTGCACACTGGGACCTCTCGATCAAGGCGCTCGAATTCTTCACACCCTTTTCCACTTCTGAATTTGCCGTTCGGCCATTTCTGATTCAAGATCAGGACAAAATGCTGGCGCAAATGCTCGTATGGTCTCAGGATCAAGATGAGCATTTGCGGAGGCTGGCTAGTGAAGGCTGCAGACCGCGTCTGCCATGGGGCTTATCTGTCCCTTCGCTTAAAAAGAATCCTTCGGTCACGCTGCCCATTTTGGAAAACTTGAAGGCAGACCCGTCGCGGTATGTGCAAAAAAGTGTAGCGAATCATTTAAATGATATTTCTGCAATTCAGCCAGATATGATGAAACAGACGGTTCAAAGCTGGTATGGAACCAACAAACATACGAACTGGATTGTCAAACATGCATCTCGTACCTTACTCAAAAAAGGAGATCCAGATATTATGGCGTTATTTGGCTATGGGGACGATCCATCCGTTCAGGTAACGGATTTGAAGATCATACAAAATCCTATTCGGATCGGTGAGAAAATGACATTTCATTTTACCCTACAAGCCGATAAGCCGCTAAAGCTGCGTGTAGAGTATGCCATAGACTACGTCAAAGCTCGGGGGACCCGCAATCAAAAGGTATTTAAAATCACAGAGTTTGAAACAGACGCAACGTTACATAGAGAATTCGTCAGGTCACAGTCTTTTCAAAATATGACGACAAGAAAACACTATGAAGGAACCCATACATTAACAATCATCATCAACGGCATCCCGAAAGCGTCAGTTGATTTTGAAGTGACAGAAGACAGCAGCTCATGAAAAAACCCGCCTCATTGGCGGGTTTTAGCGTTTAAGCCTTCTTTTTCATTAAGAATGAAGCGATGATGGCTGCGACTAAGAAACCGATGCTGATAATCGAGCTAGGCAAGTTTTCTTGTCTGAATAGAAACATCACAAAACTCACACTTAGTACAAGACCTGCAAATAAAGTCAAATACGGAAACAGCCACACCTTAAAATAAGGCTCCTGTGGATATTTTGGGCGAAGTTTCAGATGTGCCATGCAAATGCTAATCCAAATGAGTGAAACAGCAAAACCAGGAATGGCTAGCATATAACTGAAAATTTGCTCTGGGTATAAGTAAGCAAAGAATGTCCCGATGAGAAGAAACAGAACGGTCACCCATAAACTCAAAATGGGTACGCCTCTTTTATTGACCTGTGCCAGTTTTTTCGGACCGCCATCTGATTTAGAGAGAGAATGCATCATTCTCGTCGTGCCATAAATGCCAGAATTGGCCGCCGATAGAACGGCTGTAATCAATACGAAATTAATGAAGTGAGAGGCGCCTTGCATACCGGCTGCTGAAAAGACTTGAACAAATGGGCTGTTATTTGGATCAATTTGATTCCAAGGAATGAGTCCACAGATGATCAAAATCGGCAAAGTGTAAAATAAGATAATACGCCACATCATACTTTTAACAACACCAGGCAAGACCTTTTCGGCATCCTTTGTTTCTGTAATAGTCAGCCCGATCAATTCAGAGCCCCCGTAAGAGAAAATAACAACTAATAAAGAGGCAAAGATCGCACCCCATCCGTTCGGGACGAAGTTTTGATAGTTGGTGAGTGCAGATGTGCTTTGTTCGTTCGGAATGATCCCAAATAATAGGGCTGCACCAAGAATAATAAACACAATAATAACGAAAATCTTCATTCCAGCGAACCAAAACTCAATTTCACCAAAGTATTTTACATTATTTAAGTTAATTCCAATGACTAAGAGTGAGCAGAGTAAACATAGTGCCCATAGCGGCACGTTCGGTAACCAGTATTGAAGCAGGCTGCCTGCCGCAATAATCTCGATGACACACACAGTGAGCCACATGAAACAGTAAACCCAGCCGACGACAAATGAAAAACGTTGACCAAGCGCAATCTGTATCAGGTCGCGAAGGTTATTTCCTGGATAGACAATCGCCATTTCAGCTAAGGCTGCCATCACGATGAGCAATAATAATCCGGCAAATACATAGGAAAAGATGACCCCAGGACCTGCTAAACCGATTGTATCGGCACTTCCTTTAAAGATTCCTGTACCAATGACCCCGCCCAATGCAATCATGCGAATGTGACGCGGTGATAAAAGCTTTTTTAATTCTTGTTGTTCCTGATTCGCGCTCATGACGTTCTCCTTTTTTAAAAATGCTTATGTTCCATTTTCTTTTTTCGGGACGTCAGTGTCAATATAAAAAAAGAGATTTTTCAGACAAAAAAGTCGGTTGATTCTATCAAATGAGCCGTTTTCTTCCATAAGTCCTTTCTATGACCCATCCCCAAAATCTGAAACTTCGTGAAAAAATGAACATTTGCCTTCATTCTGACATAAACAATTTTCAGTTTTTGTCGATATATCAACTGTATTACTAAAGTCCTAATAAAGAATTGTTTATAACTGTAAAATATTTCAAAAAAGCATGAAGAAATGAAAGGAGTTATGAAAGATGTTTATGAGAAAAGCAAATGATTCATCGTCGGGAACCCTTTTAAATGAGAGCAGTCGATTAGTAGAACGAATTGAGAAGGGAGACCTTTCAGCAAGAATAGATACTGCTGCATTCTCTTCAAGTCAAACGATTGAAGCAGTAGCCCAAATAAATGAAGCTTTGCAAAAGATGCAGGAAGTTAATGAAGATATTCAAATGCGTATGAATTTAGTGACAAAAGCCATTCAAGTTGGTTTATGGGATATGGTCGTGATCGCTGGAGATCCGGTCAATCCAAAAAATGAATTCACATGGACGGATGATTTCCGCAAAATGATCGGCTTTCAAAACGAGCACGATTTTCCGAACGTTTTAGACAGCTGGGCATCTCGAATTCATCCGGATGAACAAGAATATACCTTAAATGCATTCTCTTCGCATTTATCGGATCATTCGGGACGTACACCATATGATATCGAATATCGCTTGAAGTTGAAAAACGGAGATTATCGCTGGTTCAAAGCAACTGGCACGACCATTCGTGATCGAAATGGTGTCCCTCTTCGTGTGGCGGGAGCTCTTTTTGATATTCATGATCAGAAATTGAAAGAAGAAGAACTGCAAGCATTCGTGACGAGATATGATTTGATCAACCGTGCGCTTGTGGAAGCTCCTTGGGACATGGTCGTAGAGGCCGGCGATCCAGTCAATCCATACAATGAGTTCTGGTGGTCCCCGCAGTTCAGAAAAACGCTTGGTTTTACGGACGAAAAGGATTTCCCGAACGTATTAAGCAGCTGGAGCGACCGCCTGCATCCTGAGGATCAAGAAAAAGCTCTCCAAGCCTTTGCAGATCATTTAAATGATCACTCTGGACGCACACCATTTGATATTGATTACAGATTGCAGAGTAAAAATGGCGAGTATCGCTGGTATCATGCTGGTGGTGAAACCATTCGGGATGAAAAAGGTGTACCTCTTCGTGTGGCAGGAACCATTCGAGACATCACGTTAGAAAAAAACAAAGAGAAAACAGCCGATGAAATGGCTTCACAAGTAGAACAGCTTTCAAGTTCAATCAGCGAAATGGTATCAGGCATTAGCTCTGTGACAAATCAAGCGCAGGAGCTGGCTGTCGCTCAAGAGCAGTCAACGTCTGCCGCACACTTAGCAAAAAATAGTGCAGATGAGACGAAAAATATTTCTGACTTGATTAAAGAAGTAGCGAACCAAACGAACCTGCTTGGTCTAAATGCTGCGATTGAAGCGGCCAGAGCTGGTGAGCAGGGACGAGGATTCTCGGTCGTTGCAGATGAAGTGCGTAAGCTGGCGCTTCATAGTGCCAATGCAACGGAGAATATCGAATCTAGTTTGACGGAAATGAAAACGCAAATTGATGAAATTCTTGAAAATATCTCGAATATGACAGCTCTTACGCAAACACAGGCTGCTTTAACAGAGCAAGTAAATGCTGCAGTCGATGAAGTGAATCACATGTCTCAGCGTCTTGTGGCGTATTCAAAGAGTATTTAATTGTCAGAAACCGCCCTCTCGTGTAGAAGGCGGTTTTTATCATTAAAATTGATCTGCTGGGAAAACAATACCTGCATCATTTCTTGCAGCATCAAGGACTTTCATCACAGAAAGACTCTCATCAAGCCATGCATAGCACTGTTCATGATTATTTGTTTCAATGATGTGCTGAAAAGCCTCTGCTTCATAAAACAGGCGGTTTGAATTTGTTTGTGCATTAAGTGAGATCACCTGGTCATTCACATGAAGCAGCACTTCCTCACAGCCATTCGCCCCATTTTTCACATGAATGAAGCCCTTTTCTCCTTGAATCAATGCAAAATTCATGCTGCTTGTATCCTTACTGCCGACACTTGTCGCAATGAAATCATTGTAGGTGAAAGTCAAAACACCAGATGTATCGATGCCATTGGGATGACGGTTTGCCTGGTAGCGGATCTGTTCCGGTGATCCGAAGAGATTCATGATGAAATGGACATTATAGATATTAATATCCATCAACGCTCCTCCTGAGAATTCAGGGTTAAAGACATTTGGCGTTTCGCCGGCTAGCAGCTGATTGTATTTGCTTGAATATTGACTATAGTTGCATTGAACCAGTTTGATTTTACCTAATTGATGAAGGTGTTTTTTGATTAAATGATAGTTTGGCATATGAACGGTCGTAATGGCTTCAAATAGGAGAAGCTGCTTTTCCTTTGCGAGTGCGATTAAGGCTTCCAGCTCTTTGACATTAGAGGTGAAAGGCTTTTCGCAAATCACATGTTTTCCGTTTCTTAATGCAGCCGTGGCATGCTCGCTATGTAATCGATTCGGTGATGCAATATAAACAGCGTCAATGTTTGGATCTTCTAGCATAGCCATTAAATCCGTATAAGTCGTTTTTACACCAAATTGGTCTGCGAGCTTCTTTGCCGTTGCTTCCTTTCTTGAATAGACGGCATGACAAGAAGCGCCATGAAGCTGTTCAATCGCTTGCAAGAAGCTTTCCACAATCACACCTGTTCCAATGGTTGCAATGTTCATTCTATTCAAAACCCCTTCCACTCGTTTGATATCAAGTAAAGCTGTCTCTAGTATAACTGATGTTTGAATCGTACGCGCACTTGAGACCTGGGCGTAGAGGGGCGCCAGTGGCAAACACTGGCACATCTTTGGCAACCCTTACAATTAGCTGATGTTCGCTAATGTTTGTTTTGTTAATAATTGAATGGCAGCTTTCCTCTTCTTTAACTCTTGAATGGAGTGTTGAATATCCTCAACTTTTTGTTCGAGCAGCTGTTCAGCTTCTGTCTTTGATTGTTTTTCAAATAGCGATTTAATAATTTCACGAATTTCTTTTAGTGAGAAATCTAGCTTTCTTGCTTCTGTGATAAAGGATAGCATGAGTACATATTTTTTATCATATAAACGATAGCCGTTATGTGCTCTCTTTGGTTCGGGGAGCACACCCTCATTTTCATAAAAACGAATGGTTTCAATATGCACACCAGACATTTTTGACAATTTACCTCTAGTAAACGTAAGCATTCCCTGCACCTCCTTTCTTTGCTATCCATCATACAATTAGATTTGCTAGTTTCAAAATATTCAGTGGTGAACATTTGTCTTCATTTCCCTGTTGGAAAAGGGTAGAAACTCTATTTAAAGCAGGATGAATAGAATACGATATAATAGAGAAGGCATATGACAATTTTGTTACAGTGAGAACAAGTAGACAGCGTGATGAAAAAACGATAGGCTAAAATAGGTAAATAGTAATGATATAACCTGTCATCATATAGATGATGGCTCAAAATAGTGCAGCACGTTTTTTGCTGAGAAAAGGGGACCAGTGAATGTATAAATTAGTTGCAATTGATATGGATGGTACGTTATTAAATGATCAACATATGGTGCCGGATGAGGTGTTTGAAGCCATTCAACAGGCGAAAGCAGAGGGCGTTAAAATTGTGTTATGTACAGGACGGCCTATTGGCGGAGTGAATCGCTATTTAGATGATCTCCAGCTCAATCAAGAGGGAGATTATGTGATTGCCTATAATGGGGCGCTCGTCCAAAACAGTCACACAAATGAAGTGGTGTCAGAACTGACGTTATCCTATGAGGATTTAACTTCTTTATATAAGCTGAGCCGTGAGCTCGATACACCGATGCATTATTTCGATTCCGCTCATTTGTACACACCGAATCGTGATATTAGTGAGTACACAGTACTTGAATCTTATTTAACAAAGCTGCCGCTTAAATATTTACCTGTTGAAGAGGCAGACCCTTCAATGAGACTGCCGAAGATGATGTATATTGATCAGCCAGAACGGTTGGAAAAGACGATACAAGCCATTCCATCTGAAGTAAAAGACAAGTACATGATGGTGAAAAGTACAGATTTCTTCCTTGAAATCCTGCATCCTGAAGTCAGCAAAGGGAATGCCGTGAAGCTTCTAGCGAAAGAGCTGGGGATTGCTCGTGAAGAGGTCATGGCCATTGGTGACAATGGGAACGACGTATCGATGCTGGAATTTGCGGGCTGTGGTGTTGCCATGGGAAATGCCATTGATGATGTCAAAGCAGTAGCGGATGTTGTGACAAAGTCCAATAATGAAGCCGGCGTTGCACATGTCCTGCATGAGTTAGTTTT
Organism: Bacillus sp. FSL W8-1143; assembly: GCF_037965155.1. Lineage (NCBI taxonomy): Bacteria > Bacillati > Bacillota > Bacilli > Caryophanales > Bacillaceae > Bacillus > Bacillus sp. FSL W8-1143. Next base: position 3,584,041 of record NZ_CP150182.1, on the reverse strand, counting down.
AGGGAAATAAACGAAAAAGCGGTCTACCAGTGAGGTAGCCGCTTTTTTATATGTGAGAGAAAAAGTAAACAAGCATCCGTCTGCTGCTCAAATTTGTCTTTTGTAGCATCGCCTTCACATGATCATGGACGGTATGGGTTGAAATAAATAAAGTGCTGGCAATTTCCTTTGTAGACTGTCCTTTTAATAAGCAGTCGAGGACGTTCATCTCTCTTTCTGTCAGCTTGTACGTTTTTGCCGCATAAGGAAGAATATCATTGGTTTGGGCTCTCTTGATGTGAATCATGACAGCCTCTTCCTGACCGGCTGCCTGCGCTAATCGAAATGCTTGAAGCGAGAGGAACAGCCCCGTAGGCAATCTCGTCATGCTTGCCGCTGTTTGGTCGATGCCGCCGTATAAAAGTTTTGCCCCTAATGCTCTAAACGGGCGCGGCATAACCGCCCTGTCATGGATTTGTTCAAAGGCTTGAAACGTCTGAAGCCAATGAAGACCCGTCTCATTTCCATAAAGAAGGTTGTAATCGTGCGAGAGAATGAGGAAGCCTTGCTGCTCCGCCGCCGCGTCCTCTTCGGTATCTCTTTTCCTGAAAAGTTCATCTCTCAGCTTGGCTGCGAGTCTAGGCGTTTGTTCGATGACCGCTCGAATATCTTGTTCTTGAAAAGGTTCCTTGTTCTTTAGACGATAGAGGCTGGCAATGCCCCAGCATTCTCCTTGAATCACAAGAGCTGCCCGCAATTCATCAGACCATCCTTTAGGTAACAAAATGTCTTGGTAGCGCTCACTGCTAAGGTATTCTCCGCTTTGGACTAGGCTCGCAGCATGAACGGGGCCTTTGGCTAGAGACTCATGCTGATGTACGTCCTTTTTTAAGAACTCATTTTGAAACAGTTGGTCATGAATGTCTTCAATCGGTTCATCTGTGAAGGACCCTGTCGAGAGGAGAGTGGCTGGATCAATGGTCGTGATACAGGCGGCATCAAAATCAAGGACGGCAGCAAGCTCGTCCCGAATGTGTTGTCTCAGTTGCTGAAAATGAGTGGCTGGATTGGTCACATGATCTCCTCCTCAAAAATCCCCACTTTTAGGGATCGTGTTTTATGTTGTCTCTTTTTACAATAAAGATGTCATATCGTTAGTGTACAGGAAACGATGTAAAGCGGAAAGGAACTGGAGGAGAAAGACATGAAAGGAAACCAGCATTGGCACGATCCCGTTGCTGAGTCATATGCAGCGACGATTGCCTATAAAGTACCCGGTTATCAGCTATTGCATGAGTTGACAATAGACGTATTAGAAACTGAATTAAAGGGAGCGGCTCCCCGCATCCTGACTGTTGGAGCGGGCGGGGGCGAAGAGATCATCAATATGCTTCAAAGAAAAGAAGGCTGGCTCATCACAGGGGTCGATCCGTCACCTTCTATGCTGGACATGGCGAAACAGCGAGTTGCACAGCTTGAGATGGAGGCGCGTGTCACATGGCATGAGGCCTCATTAGATAAGGTTTCAGCTGAACCTGTTTACGATGCAGCGGTGAGCTTGCTTGTCATTCATTTTATAGAAAAGCGCCAGCTCTTTTTAGAAGAGATTTCCCGCAGGCTTCAACCAGATGCGCCGTTTATGTTGGCATTTATACAGGGAGAGATGAAGTCCCAAGCATTTCAACAGGAGCTTCACATGCTTTCTCTTTTCATGCAGCGGCAAGGTCTAGAAAAAGAAGTGTTTACGTCCTTTAAAGACAGGCTGGGAAGCGCGACACACCCTGTTCCCGAGGAAGAGATAAAAGATCATTTAATCAAAGCAGGATTTGAAGACATCAGACCTTATTTTCAGGCAGGAATGATTAAGGGGCTTGTTTGCAAGCGAGGTCGTAGAGAGGCGGATGAGAAATGAGATCACAGGTGATGGTGATAGGCGGCTATGGACATGTTGGACAGCAAATATGTCTTCAGCTAAGCGAAGTGTATCCCGGACAAATTGTAGCGGCAGGCAGAAGCTATGAGAAGGCAGAGATATTTTCACGCCAGACAAAAGGGAAAGTTCTTCCCTATCAACTAGATGTCAGTGAGCCGTTATTTTCGGACTGGGTGGATCAAACAAAACTGGTGATCATGTGCCTTGATCAAGAAGATCCGTCATTTGCTGAAACAGTTCTGCGGTCAGGCATTGATTATATAGATATTTCTGCGAAAGGGGCGTACATGGAACAGATGGCAAAACTGGATCACCAGCACACCAGTGCAACGGCTTTACTCAGCGTCGGGCTTGCGCCTGGCCTTACGAATTTATTGGCAGCGAAAGCAGCATCTATGCTCTCATCAGTGAATCAAATAGATATAGGGATTATGCTTGGATTGGGTGATCAGCATGGAAAAGCCGCCATTGAATGGACGCTTGACAATGTCCATACTGACTATGTGGTTACTGAGCATCATCAGCGTAAAAGAGTCAAAAGCTTTACTGGAGGCAAGCGTATAGATTTTGGTGTGAAACTTGGAAAGCGGCAAGCCTATCAGTTCCCCTTCTCTGATCAGCAGACATTGCCTTTGACGCTCAGCGTGCCTTCTGTGACAACAAGGCTTTGTTTTGATTCTCGCGCGGCAACGCGGGCATTTGCTGTCACAAGGAGCCTTGGAATGACGTCCCTTCTCACTGTGCCGAAAATCAAGGAACGAGCCATTTCTATGATTCAATCTGCTCAAATGGGAACAGATCAATATGCAGTGAAAGTGGAGGCGACAGGAATGGAGGGGAACAAGATTCATCAAGCAGCGCTTGGAATAAAAGGGCATGATGAGTCTCAAGCAACAGCTCAAGTCGCCTCTGCTGCGGCACTGCATTTATTGGGCAGGCGGTTTCAGACAGGTGTGTTTCATATCGAACAATTATTTTCATTAGCGTATGAGAATGGTGATTTTGCGTTGGTGGATCAAAAAACGAAGGAAAAGCGTGTGTTAGCGCTGAAAGCCAGCCTTTTAACGTCATAAAAGAAGACTAGCAGGATGCTAGTCTTTTTTATGACGATGACACATCTCCTTTTTTCTTGATGCTAGCTGTAATGAGCTGTGTCAATGTATCAGAGCCTTTTGTTGAAAGGTGAACACCATCAGGCTGAAAATAAGAAGGCTGTCCAGTAGCGGCTGAATGCCAATCGACCAGGGTCACATTGGAATGTTGATCGGCCACTCGCTGAATGACTGCATTCACATCGCTTTCCCAAGACCTTGGGACTCTCGTGTTCACAAGGAAAATGTGCGCCTTTGAAAATTGCTGAATGAATGCTGTCAATGTGCCCTCAGTAAAATAGCCATTCGTGCCAAGCTCAATGATAACAGCGGCATCAGATTGATTAAATGAAGCATACTGAGGAGCGATGCTGACGGCTTCGTTCATTTGTCTGCCAACCTTTGCATCGATGGTGATTTGTGCATATGTCTTTTCAAGATTCGGCGCTATGTCCAGCATGACGGAATCACCAATAGCAAGAATTTGGTGAAACTGCTTCTGATCTGCTGCTTTCTTCTCATGTTTTTCCTTCTTTTTTTTCGTTTTCGATTCCGTAGAGTCTCCTGCTTTTTTCGGTGCCGTCTTAATTTGTGTCACTTCCTTGGCATGTGGAGACGTATGGGACGAACTGGACATGCCAATGGTAAATAAGATTAAAAGAGCTGCAGTGATTCCAAGGAACACTTTATGAGACGTAGACCATTGTTTGAATCCCTTTTTCCAAATAGACCAAGAGGCAAAATATTGTGTGAAGCCAAGCCGGCGAATCGGCTGTTCGATGAAGCGGTAAGAGGCCTCTGCGATAAGTAAGATGGCAATGATCTGCAATGCGACACGCCCCATAGAAGGCTGTCCAATTTCAATGACAGGGGTGGTCAGCACGATGATGGGATAATGCCACAGGTAAATACCATAAGAACGCTTTCCAATCCAGACGAGCGGCTGATAGGAGAGCCATTTTCCTAGTAGGCTTGCAGGGTGGCAGATGCACGCAATTAAAATCGCTGCATTAAGACAGAATAAAAGCATGCCGCCTTGATAGAGAAAGCCGTCAAATTCGTCCACTGCATAAACACATAGAAGAAAAACCGCAAACGAACCAAAACCAGCGATATGTAAAATACGTCTGCCAACAGGAAGGAGCTTTTTGCTGGACAGTCTTTGCATGGGCCATACAAATGCTAGGCTGCACCCAATCAGAAGCGCAAATGCACGAGTATCTGTTCCATAATAAACCCTGCTTGGGTCCGTATCGGGTGAATAAAGGATTGCCATCCATAAGGCGGAGACAAGTGCAAGGCCAAAGGTGATCATTGGCAGATGGGATCTATTTTTCACCCATTTTAGCCCAGCAATCAATAGTACCGGCCAAATGATATAAAATTGCTCTTCTATCGCCAAAGACCACAAATTTTTCAGTGGAGATACAGCGTTGAAGCTATCAAAATAAGACAGCTGATGGAAAATGTACCACCAGTTACTGACATAAAAAAAGGACGATAAGGCATCGCCACGAATGGACAATAGTGCATTCGAACCCGCAATTGCACACCAGCTGACGGTTAAGAAAATCATCACGTAAGCAGCTGGAAGGAGCCTTCTGATTCGGCCCATCCAAAATGGTAAAAGCTCTTGATAACCCAAATCCTGCTTATGTAACAAGATCGTTGTAATCAAGTAACCAGAAATCACAAAAAACAAATCAACGCCAAGAAACCCGCCGCTTGCAGGTCCAATATGTAAGTGATAAGCAATGACCGCCAATACAGCAACGGCTCTTAGCCCATCTAGTCCTAATATATAACGTAAACGATTCTCCTTGCTGCTCATGAAAATGAATCCCCCATTTATGTCAAAACGCTTCTTTTTTGTTGTCACTCCAAAAGAGCAACGATTCTTTTATTTTATATAAGATTAGACGAATCAGCATCACATTTTGTTGGCGAATTTCTGTCTTTTTTTAAAATTTTTATATAAAGATAGAATTGATGGTCAGGAAGGCTGCCTTATTTTTATACTCAAAACCAAAATCCCTGTCATAATAAAAGAAGATGGAAAGGGGATGTGTGAAATGAGAACAATTGAAAATGATCAGTTATTGATTCAGATCAATGAGAGGGGTGCCGAGGTCAGAGAGGTGTTTCATAAGGAAAGTGGACGTCAATATATGTGGTCTGGCGATCCTGCATACTGGGGCAGGGTGTCGCCTGTCTTATTCCCGATTGTTGGACGATTAAAGAATGACCAATACAAGATAGATGATCAAACCTATGAGCTCACGCAGCATGGATTCTTGCGTGATGTTGATTTTGATTTACATGAAGAAACGAAACATACAGTGACCTTTCAATATGAATCAAAAGGCCTCCACATCGAGCAGTATCCCTATGAATTTACCGCCCGTATTCGATACGAGCTGTCGGAAAATGGTCTGATGATTTCCTGGGAAATTGATAATGTCGGAGATGACACGATGTATTTCTCCATCGGAGGTCACCCCGCATTTCAAGTTCCGCTAATTGAAGGAGAGCGCACAGCAGATTATTCCCTGACATTGACGCCTTCTACTGAGCATCTTCCTGTCCAATATGAACTAAAAAATTCACTTGTCAGGGAGAAAGAAAAAAGCATTCAGCTTAAACCAATTCAGCTTCGACCAGAGCTTTTTCAGCATGATGCGATGATCTTTAGTCATATCAATCGAGTGTCATTGGTGTCTCAGGCAGGTCACGGGGTTGAGGTTGATCTCACTGGTTTTCCGTTCGTTGGTATTTGGTCACCTTATCATCAAGAAACGGGCACAATGGCTCCTTTTGTTTGTATTGAGCCTTGGTACGGTATTGCCGATGTTGAAGGGACGAATGGGCAGTACAAGGAAAAGTTCGGTATTCAAACTTTAGAGAAGAATGAGACCTTCCAAGCCGCCTATACTATTTTTTTCAAATGAACATTTGTGCATGATAAGTTGAACAATTTGTTATGATAGAAGAAAAAAGGAGGCGTACGAATGGATCGGGAGAAACAACAACTGAGTATTGAAGCGGCAAGGCTGTATTATTTATCGGATTACAGCCAGCAGGAAATTGCCAAACAGCTCGACCTGTCGAGACCAACTGTATCTCGGCTGCTTCAATATGCGAAGGAGAAGGGGTACGTCCAGATAACGGTAATGGACCCGTTTGAAGACTTGAATGAGCTGTCTTCATTGCTCAAGGAAAAATATGACCTGCTCGAAGCTCATGTGGTGTTTTCGCCCAAAGATGATTATCCAACGATCACTGAATACTTGAGCCAATTTGGTGCTGAGTACTTGCAAAACACAGTAAAAGACGGTGATATCGTTGGTGTGAGCTGGGGAACCACCATGTATCAAATTGCTCAAAAGATGCAACCTAAACAGGTCAAAGGTGTAGAGGTTGTCCAGCTGAAGGGTGGGATTAGCCACTCCCATGTGAATACATATTCTGCGGAAACCATCCAGCTGTTTGCCGAGGCCTTTCAAACAGCACCGCGCTATTTACCGCTTCCTGTTGTATTTGATAGTGCTGCCGTCAAGGAGATGGTTGAACAGGACAGACATATTCAGCGCATCATTGAAATGGGCAAACAGGCGAATATTGCTGTGTTCACTGTTGGAACGGTAAGAGATGAAGCCCTTTTGTTTAGACTTGGTTACTTCCGCGAAGAAGAAAAAGCACTGCTCAAAGCATCCAGTGTTGGGGACATCTGTTCGCGCTTTTATGATCAAGAAGGACGCATTTGCAGTGAAGCGATTAACAACCGTACGATTGGCGTGGAGCTTGATGATTTAAGAACAAAAGAACGCTCTATTCTTGTTGCTGGCGGACATCGCAAGGTTGCTTCTATCCACGGTGCACTAAGAGGAAAATATGCGAACGTATTGATGATTGATCAGCATACAGCAAAGGCTCTTTTAAATGTCACAAAATAGATGAACAAAATTTCATAACTATGTTTACAAATGTTCATCGGTCATATATGATGAAAGTATCATAATTAAAAGGAAGTGTAAGCATGACGATAGCAAATCTTATTGATCATACAGCACTAAAACCAGATACATCGAAAGCTGCAATCATGCAGTTACTTGAAGAAGCAAAGACTCATCAGTTCGCATCTGTTTGTGTGAATCCAACATGGGTGTCTCTTGCGGCGAAAGAACTAGCAGGAACAGGCGTTGATATTTGTACAGTCATCGGTTTCCCGCTAGGTGCAAACACAACAGCAGTAAAAGCATTCGAAACAAAGGATGCAATTGAGAACGGTGCAACCGAAGTGGACATGGTCATCAATATCGCGGCATTGAAAGACGGCGAATATGATGCAGTTGAGCAAGATATTCGTGCAGTTGTAGACGCAGCAAAAGGGAAGGCACTTGTGAAAGTCATTATTGAAGCGTGCTTACTCACAGATGAAGAGAAAGTCAAAGCTTGTGAGCTTTCAGTGAAAGCTGGCGCTGATTTTGTGAAAACATCGACTGGATTTAGTACAGGCGGTGCAACTGCTGAGGACATCGCATTAATGCGTAAAACAGTAGGACCTGACATCGGTGTGAAAGCATCAGGCGGCGTGAGAACAAAAGAAGATGTTGAGGCAATGCTAGCTGCAGGCGCTACCCGAATTGGTGCGAGTGCAGGCGTTTCTATTATCAAAGGGGATCAATCAGCTCCTTCGAAAGACTATTAATTCATACGATCCTATGGTAGGATAACATTCGTGACTCATAAATGATGAAAAAGTCATATGCGGAAGGATCTCACTTATGGGAATTTCTTCCGCACTTTGTTTGCGAAATAGGGTTTGTTCCATACAAGCGCATTAATGTAAACGAATTCATTCGAGGAGGAAAAACATGAAATACGTGATTGGTATCATCGGTTTGCTGGTGATTCTCGCCATTGCATGGCTGGCTAGTAACGGCAAAAAACGAGTAAAATTCCGTCCAGTAATTGTCATGATTGTACTGCAATTTATTTTAGGTTATATTCTGCTCAATACAGGTGTTGGAAATTTCCTAGTCGGTGGCTTTGCAAGGGGATTCCAAATGCTTCTAGGCTATGCCGGTGAAGGAATCAACTTCGTATTTGGCGGATTAATGAATGATAAGGCGTCAACTTTCTTCATCAATGTCTTACTGCCGATCGTCTTTATTTCGGCATTGATCGGTATCCTGCAGCATTGGCGTATCCTCCCGCTTATCGTACGCGGAATCGGGTATTTGCTTAGTAAAGTAAATGGAATGGGGAAACTAGAATCCTACAACGCAGTAGCGTCTGCGATTTTAGGTCAATCAGAAGTCTTTATTTCCATTAAGAAACAGCTCGGATTATTACCTCAACAACGTCTTTATACATTGTGTGCATCTGCGATGTCAACTGTATCGATGTCCATTGTCGGTGCATACATGCAAATGATTAAACCAGAGTATGTTGTAACAGCACTCGTGCTGAACCTATTTGGTGGGTTTATTATTGCGTCTATCATCAATCCTTATGAAGTGGCTAAGGACGAAGACATGATTGAAATTGTAGAAGAAGAAAAGCAATCCTTCTTTGAAATGCTTGGCGAATATATTATGGATGGTTTCAAAGTAGCGATTGTTGTCGCTGCGATGTTGATTGGATTCGTTGCATTAATTGCGATGATTAATGGAATCTTTACAGCTGTCATCGGTGTTTCTTTCCAAGATGTACTTGGATATGTGTTTGCCCCATTTGCTTTCCTTGTCGGTGTACCTTGGAGCGAAGCTGTACAAGCAGGAAGCATTATGGCAACCAAAATGGTATCTAACGAATTTGTGGCAATGCTTGCTCTAACTGGAGAAGGTTTGCATTTCACTGCTCGTACAGAAGCGATCATTTCTGTATTCCTTGTATCATTTGCGAACTTCTCTTCTATCGGTATCATTGCTGGAGCAGTCAAAGGATTAAACGAAAAACAAGGGAACGTTGTCGCACGCTTTGGATTAAAGCTTCTATTTGGTGCAACACTTGTCAGCTTCTTAACAGCAGGCGTTGTCGGTTTGATTTACTAATTTAAGAAAAGGAATGGTGAAAACAATGAGAATGGTAGATATCATTGCGAAAAAACGTGACGGAAAAGAATTATCTTCAGAGGAAATTTCTTTCTTTGTCAAAGAATATACGGACGGAACAATTCCTGACTACCAAGCAAGTGCCTTGGCTATGGCGATTTTCTTCCAAGATATGACGGATCAAGAACGTGCTGACTTAACGCTCGCTATGGCGAACTCGGGAGACACGATTGACCTCTCTGCCATTGAGGGTATTAAAGTAGACAAGCACTCAACAGGCGGTGTAGGTGATACAACAACGCTTGTACTCGCTCCTCTTGTGGCTGCACTTGATGTACCTGTTGCGAAAATGTCTGGCCGCGGCCTTGGACATACAGGCGGTACAGTGGACAAGCTTGAAGCGGTAAAAGGCTTCCACGTAGAAATTACAAAAGACGAATTCATCGAGCTTGTGAACCGTCATAAAGTAGCGGTCATTGGTCAATCAGGCAACCTGACACCAGCGGATAAAAAGCTTTATGCCCTTCGTGATGTGACAGGAACCGTTAACTCCATCCCGCTCATTGCAAGCTCTATTATGAGTAAGAAAATTGCTGCTGGCGCAGATGCGATCGTACTAGATGTGAAAACAGGTGCAGGTGCTTTCATGAAAACACCTGAAGACTCTGAGAAGCTTGCAAAAGCCATGGTCCGCATCGGAAACAACGTTGGCAGACAAACGATGGCTGTCATCTCTGATATGTCTCAGCCGCTAGGATTAGCGATTGGAAATTCCCTTGAAGTGAAAGAAGCGATTGATACGCTTAAAGGCGAAGGCCCTGAAGACTTAAACGAGCTTGTGCTCACTTTAGGAAGTCAAATGGTCGTTCTTGCGAAAAAAGCAGAAACGCTTGATGAAGCAAGAGAAAAGCTAATTGAAGTCATGAAAAACGGCAAAGCACTTGAGAAATTCAAGGAATTCTTAGAAAATCAAGGTGGGGACGGCTCGATTGTAGATCAGCCGAAAAAACTGCCGCAAGCCCCTTACCAAATCGACGTTCCTGCAAAGGAATCAGGTGTGGTTGCTGAAATCGTCGCAGACGAGATCGGTGTTGCAGCGATGATTCTTGGAGCAGGACGTGCGACAAAAGAGGACGAGATCGACCTATCTGTCGGCATCATGCTGAACAAAAAAGTCGGCGATCGTGTTGAAAAAGGAGATTCACTCGTGACACTTCATGCAAATCGTGAAGATGTTGCGAATGTCGTGGAGAAAATTTATGACAACATCCGCATCGCAGATCATGCTGATGCACCAACTCTCATTCACACTGTGATCACAGAATAAAGAAAAAAGGACAAAAGTGCTTCGCCGCTTTTGTCCTTTTTTTGTTCATTTCTTTTTCTATTGAGATAAAAAATTTCACTTTATGAAACAAACCTCTTGCATTCATTAAATAATGGGTGTATATTAGTTGACGAGTCAATGATTGATATATCAACTAATTGATCTGAATAGAAAAGAGGGGATGGCATTGACTGCATTTTGCTCTGAAGAAGCAGAGGTATTATACCGTTTGCAGTGTGTGAACCGTATGATGGGCGTGAAGTTCGAAGCATGCACGGGCATCAGCCAATCAAGACTAGAGTTGCTATCACTGTTATTCCAAGCAGACGAAATCAGCCAGTCAGATTTGCAGAAAAAAGTAAATATTGATAGTGCGGCTGTGACGCGTCACTTAAAACAGTTAGAAGCAAAAGGAATGGTCACGCGCAGAAGAAAGCCAGAAGATAATCGAGTCACACTTGTTCGTCTGACAGAAGAAGGCAGAACAAGAATCGAAGCTTCTAAAAAAGAAAAAGAACGATTTATCTCAGAAATGCTTGAAAACGTAAGTGACGAAGAACGAAAGCTTCTCACTGATGTGCTCAGCCGAATACAACAAAACATCGAAAAGATTCAAACAACCTAAAGGAGTGTTTCAACATGGCTACAACATTAAAAACTAACGATTTTATGGAAATTTTGAAAGGACGCCGTTCTATTCGTAACTATGACCCAGCTGTGAAAATCAGCAAAGAAGAAATGGCAGAGATTCTAGAAGAAGCAACAACTGCACCATCATCAGTGAATGCACAGCCTTGGCGCTTCATGGTCATTGACAGCCCAGAAGGTAAAGAAAAGCTTGCACCACTTGCAAAATTCAACCAAACTCAAGTGTCAACATCAGCAGCTGTCATTGCAGTATTTGCAGATATGAAAAGCAATGAATACTTAGATGAAATTTATTCAAAAGCAGTAGAGCATGGCTACATGCCGCAAGAAGTGAAAGAAAGACAAATTGCTGCACTAACTGCACACTTTGAGGTACTTCCAGAGCAAGTGAATCGCGAAACAATCTTAATTGACGGTGGAATTGTGTCTATGCAGCTTATGCTTGCAGCACGTGCACACGGCTATGATACAAATCCAATTGGCGGTTTTGATAAAGAAGTCATCGCTGAAACATTTGGCTGGGATAAAGAACGTTATGTACCAGTGATGCTGTTATCAATTGGGAAAGCTGCTGACGAAGGTTATGCTTCTTACCGCTTACCGATTGAACGCATTACAGAGTGGAAATAATATCTTTTAAAAAGGAGACGATTAGATGATTATTATTCATGCAGGGATGACCATTCATCCAGAAAAAGAAAACGTATTTCTAGAAGAAATCAATGCATTAATGAAAGCTTCACAAGCCGAAGAAGGCAATATATCCTACAAGCTGTTCAAGGATACAGATAAGGAACATACCTTCTTAATGGTAGAAGTGTGGAAAGATGACGCTGCGGTTCAGAGCCATAATGCGAGTGCACATTTCCAAGCTTTCGTAGCGAAGGCAAAAGAATTCTTAGCCGCTCCACTTGACGTTGTTGCCTTTCAAGGCCAGCAACTTTCATAGTAAAACAACAAACACCCTAGGCGTTTATCGTCTAGGGTTCTTTTATTTTCGACACCTTGTTCCACCCATTTCATTCCCGTATTGTGCATTTTCCACAAAATTTCTGAAAATAAAATGTTTTTCGACTTAAGTATATTAGAATATGCTAGAATGAGATATTATTTATTACCAAATTAGGGAGGAACCAAAATGAAAAAAGGGAAATGGACGAGCATTGCACTAACGGCTGTCCTCGGTTTAGGCACATTGACAGCTTTCAGCACCCCACTATCTGCCCACACTACAGAAAAGTCAACATCCTCAGACGGCGGTCATTATTCAGGTATTCCATTCGATGCAAGTGTTGTGAATGAAGACCGTCTCATCAAAGCCTTGAAAAAACAAGGAAAGATCAAAAAGAATGCCAATGAAGCAGAAACCCAAAAAGCATTAAAGAAATATCTAAAGAAAAAAGAAGAATCTGCTATGAAACAAAGTGCAAGCACCTTAACAGAAGAGCCTGAATTTCTGAAAGAATACAAACAAAAGGTACATAACAAATTAGCCAAAAAGAAAAAGTTAAAGAAGCATAATGGAAAAGAAAGCAATCATGTAAAACCGGTCAAAAAGGAAAAGTATAAAGGCGAAGTTCGCAATGATAAGGTATTGGTTTTATTAGTAGATTTTAAAGATTATAAGCATAATAGTATTAAAAAAGAAGAGACTGATATGTACTATGACAAGTACGATCAGCAGCACTATCAAGACATGCTTTTCGGAAAAAATGGCTACATCGGTCCAGATGGGAAACGAAAAGTATCCATGAAGCAATATTATGAGAAACAGTCTGGCGGCAGTTACACGATCAGTGGAACGGTGGCTGGCTGGTATACAGCGAAGCATGAAGCAGCCTATTATGGCGGGAACGTACCTGATGAATCAGGCAGTGACGGCAGACCGCGTGAATTGGTGAAAGAAGCACTCGAAGCAGCAGCAAAGGACCCGAACATTGATCTCGGTGAATATGATCAATGGGACCGCTATGATATGGATGGCGACGGCGTTTATAACGAACCAGACGGCATCATTGACCATCTGATGGTCGTTCATGCTGGCGTAGGTGAAGAAGCTGGCGGCGGACAACTTGGCTCTAATGCGATTTGGTCGCACCGCTGGTCACTTGGTGATGTATTTGAAATTCCAAACACTGAATCTGAAGTCGGACAAGGCGGAAAGTTAGGCGCGTTAGATTACACCATTGAGCCTGAAGATGGCGCGGCAGGCGTATTCACACATGAATTCGGACATGATCTTGGTCTTCCTGATGAGTACGATACACAGTACACAGGAGGAGGCGAGCCCGTTTCCTACTGGTCGATCATGTCAAGCGGAAGCTGGGCAGGTAAAGTCCCTGGAACGGAACCAACAGGCTTTAGTCCATATGCGAAAGAAATGCTTCAAAACTTACATGGTGGTAACTGGCTTACTGGACAAACCATTGATGGTAAAACATTAAAGAAAAGCAAAACAGTGCTGATTGATGAAGCAGCAACAAAAGGAACGAACCATGATGCGGTTCGGGTAGATTTACCAGATAAAGAGATTGTTGTCACAAAACCTGCTCAAGGACAAAATTCGTACTTCAGCGGAACGGGTGACAATTTAAATGCGACCATGACGACAACAGGTATCGATTTGTCGAAAGGGAGCAAAGCAGAGCTGACATTTAAAGCATGGTACGATATCGAAGAAGATTATGATTATGCGTATGTAGAAGTTCGTGAAACAGGAACTGATCAGTGGAAGACCATTGCTGGTAACATCACGAACGATCGAAATGAAGCTGGAGCGAACGAAGGCAATGGAATTGACGGAAAATCAGACGGATGGGTAGATGCAGCATTTGATCTTTCTGCTTATGCAGGGAAGAAAATTGACCTGCAATTCCGCTATACAACCGATGCAGGCTATTCACTGCCAGGCTTATTTGTAGATGATTTAAACATCACTGCAGATGGGACTAAAGTGTGGTCAGATGATGCCGAGGGCACATCTACTTTCACCTTTAACGGATTCTCGAAATCGAATGGAAAACAATATGCAGCTCAATACTATTTACTAGAGTGGCGCTCATATGCTGACGTCGATAAAGGGTTAAAGCATATCAAACGAGGGGCAAGCCTCATGAGCTATAATAACGGTTTGGTCGTGTGGTATGTCGATCAATCCTACAGTGATAACTGGGTAGGAAAACACCCAGGGAACGGTTTCCTTGGGGTAGTAGATGCAGATCAGCAAGTATTGAAGTGGAGTGACGGCTCCATTGCAGCCACAGGTTTCCAAGTACATGATGCAGCATTTTCTTTGAATCCAAGTACGCAGCTCAATATTGATTATACAGCGACAACTGGCTTAACGTTGGTAGATCGCTATATTCGCCCGACTCGTACATTTAGTGATAAAAAGAATTATGTGAATCCAAATAATCCAGATGCAGGGCGTGATGTCCCAACATACGGTCTATCCTTTAAAGTTGTTGGACAAAGTAAGGATCGTTCTGTTGGAAAGGTATTAATTTCTAAAAGTAACTAAACAGAAAGCCGGATTCTACCATTGAATCCGGCTTTTTGCTATGGTAATAAACTGTTTTTGATGAAAAGGGCGGCTTTTTGGTCGAATGTCTGTTCTTTTTTATTTTGATATCCGAATGAAATCATTATATAATAGAGACTGGAAGGTTTTTCTTTCATACATGGTTCTTTTTAGCTGTTAAAACAAAGGAAAGGATGAGCGTTACCAATGAGTTGTGTCACTGCTAAGCAATTAAAGGTGATTAGAGGGACGATGCAGACTTTTTGCAGCCATTTGGAGTATGATGGTCACGGTAAGCTTCATATCAATACCATCATGGCTTTTATTAAAAAGGAGTTTGGTGTGAGAAAAATGAAAGACATTCCACAAAGCCGCTTTACTGAAGCGCTTGAATTAATACAAGACTTTGATTTATACACGGATAAAATAGAGATTCGTGATCGTCTATCAGAAAGGAATTAACTAAATTGAATATTTTGGCAATAATACTAGTAGGAATTGTCGCATTAGAACACCTTGTCATTATGTTATTAGAAATGTTTTTTATGGAATCAAAGATGGCAAAGAGATCCTTTAAGCTGCCAGAACACTTGCAAAAGGATCCAAATGTAAAAGTGATGTTTGCCAATCAGGGGCTTTATAACGGGTTTTTAGCTGCAGGACTGATTTGGGGGCTCATTCTCGGATCGAATACTGTTGGATATATGATTCAGCTATTTTTCATTATTTGCGTGATCATCGCTGCGGTATTTGGCGGTGTGACCTCTAATAAATCAATCATCGTCAAGCAAGGAGTACCAGCGCTTCTTGCATTAATTGCGCTTATCCTGGCAATTTAACCATAAATAAAGTCGCCCGAGTAAAGGGCGGCTTTTATCTTTTTCGAAGACCCATTAGACGAATAATGGATGTCAGACATAGCGCAACGGCAACAGCCAAAATAATTTTTCCATACATGACCCCTGTTAAGTTCATCAAAAAGACGGCCAATATGATACAGAGCGTGATGATGATCATCACAATCGAATAGGTTTTCATCTCTTTTCCACTCCTTTAAAAGTCCCCTCACATCCGTGAGGTCTATCCATCTTACCTCATATGATATCACTCAATGACAATTTTACATGAAATTCCCTACCAATAGAATGTGACATATTGATTAGATTAATGACATGCCATATTTTTCAGAAAATCGGGTATACCATAAAGAGTTGCACCGAAGTTCAATTGCTTGATATTTAATTGTGCAAAATGTAAAATGAAAACATGATAAATCGAAAGGATGATCAAGGTGAGTAAGAAAGTGTTATTAGTATCGACAAGCAGTTCAGAAATGAACGGACATCCAACAGGCTTATGGCTAGAAGAGTTGGCAGAGCCATTTCATATTTTTAAAGAAAATGAACTAGACGTTCAAATTGTCTCTATTCAAGGTGGAACTGTCCCTATTGATAAAAATTCAATTCCAGAAGGTGTTCCAGCGCAATATGAAGATGTATATGAATTACTTCAAGACACAAAGGCGCTTACAGATGTGAACCCAGCTGATTATGATGGCATCTTCTTTGCGGGAGGACACGGCCCAATGATCGATTTTGCGTCTAATCAACTGGTAGCCGATGCAATCTTAGCTATTTCAAACAAAAATGGTGCAGTTGGAGCTGTTTGTCACGGCGTTTCAGCATTCATTGATGTGAAGGATCAAGATGGCAAATCATTTATCGAAGGTAAAAAAATCACAGGCTTCACAAACGAAGAAGAGGAAGCTGTTCAGCTGACATCAAAAGTTCCATTTTTATTGGAAACAAAACTTCGTGAGCAAGGGGCAGCGTTTGAAAAAGGAGCTGCCTTTGCACCATACGCTGTAGTTGACGGACAAATCATTACTGGACAAAATCCAGGTTCTAGTGCAGAAACAGCACGCCTGTTTGTTAAAACCATTTCATAAAGTGATCAAAAAACCAGTCGTAGCAAATATGGCTGGTTTTTTGTCATAAAGGTTCCCTAAAAAAGACCAAAACAATGAATGGAATATGGTAAAATATTCACAGGGTAAAAAACCCAATTTAGGAAAAAGGGGATGTTCCTGTGAGAGCATTTTATGGAAAAATCACTGCAACTTTATTATCCATTCTACTCGTCACAACAGGTTTATTTTCACCAGTATTAAAAGCAGAAGAAGCACCGAAATCAGATGGGAAATTGTCACCACTGACGGAAAAAGCCATTCAGCAAGTGCAAGACTCGTTTTTGAAACAGGATGAAGGAACCGCTATCCAAAAGAAGCAGCTAAAAAAATCTTTTAAAGTAGATAAGAAAAATGGAATCAGTATCAAACGAAAAGCCGCTAAAGATGGTAAGATGCGTACATCTTCCGTTCGCTCCATTGATGGACTAGCCATCAACCAATCGGTTGTCTTATCAGAGGATGACCCAGTCGATTTATGGTTGTTAAGTACGACTTCACCTCAGGCACTCATCAGCCGAATTACCTCTTCAAATCCCGATTATTTCGTACAATTATTTGTTGTTGATTATGAAACTGGACAAGCTTATCCGACGGACTTGATTCAGCCAGCAGGCAGTCTCCTTGGTTTGACCAATTTACCAGCAGGTGACTACGCATTCGGTATCACAAGCGGTGGAAATTTCGGAGACTCTTACACGTTACAAGTGAATGCAAAAAATCCACCCAATTTCACAGGGGCTGTTTCCCTCTCTTCCACCCTGCAATACTTTGTAGCTGAGTATGCGAATGGGGATGTTTTCGCTAATGGTACAAAAGTGTATAACAAACAATCTAAGACCGCCGATTATAAATGGGAGCGTGTATTTTATTTCTCCTATGACGGAAAATATGATCAGAGAACCCATTCTGTTGAAAGTGTGAAAGTGAAAAGTATTTCGGCACCAGTATCGTACTCTGCTCCTTATGCGAGTTCATCTGAGGCCATTCTCGTCTACTTAGATGTGGAGACGTTATTTATGTATCATGAATCATCGTTTGCTAGCGGGCAATACTACCATAGTAGCTTTGTTGATACACTTGGAAAGACAACGCCAAGGCGTTTAGATATTGATGATATGACAAATTACGGCGATCATATTTTAGCTGTTGATTTGAAAACGGGAAAACCAATTGATTTCTTCAGTGTCCTTAATTTTTACTATGCTGCAGGGATCGAAAAGCTGCCTACGATCAGAACGTTGAATTAAGAAAGGCGGTTGACAGCAAATCTCTACATGTGTAGAGTAAAGATAATTAAATGACAAAAGTCCACTAGGGGAGTCATGTATGACTGAGACAAGAGAAAATCTTGGACCCTTTGAACCTGATCTAGTTTGTACTAGCGGAGGGAAGTGGAGCTGGACCTCGTCTTATTCATGATTGAATCGATAAGAAGGCCGCTCCATTTGGGGTGGCTTTTTCATTTATTCAACTGAAGAAGAGGAGGCTTTTTTTATGACGTTTTCAGCGCAATTAAGAGAAGAAACAGAACCATTATTTGAAGCCATTTATCAGCATCCATTTGTCAGAGGGCTGGCAGCAGGAAAGCTGGAAAAGGAACAGATCATTCATTACGTCAAACAAGATGCAGAATATTTACATGCTTTTATTAAAATTTATGCAGCGGCTCTTAGCAGATGTACAGACAAAGGAGATATTGCCTTTTTCCATCAGCAGATTGCGTTTGTACTAGATAGTGAGACACACCCTCATCAAAATCTTTGCCGAGTGGCAGGTGTATCATATGATGAGCTCCAAGGTGCCCCGCTTGCTCCGAGTGCTCATCACTATATTCATCATATGCTGCAAGTTGCCAAGGAAGGCACGCTTGGAGAAATCATCGCTGTCCTGCTTCCATGCCCTTGGACATATTGGGAAATCGGGAAACGAATGCTCGCAGATGTGCAGCCTGACCCATCACATCCTTTTTATGAGTGGATCACATTTTATGGAGGGTTAACCGACTCTATTACAGTAGAGCTTTGCAAGCGGCTCGATCAGCTGGCGGAAGCAGCAAGTGAGAAAGAAAAGGAAAAAATGAAACAGCACTTTATCTTAAGCTGTCAGCTTGAGTACAAGTTTTGGGATATGGCGTTTACGGTGGAAGATTGGCCAGTTCCATTGGAGGTGCATTCATCATGACATGGAAGATGAAAGAAGTTGTCCTTGCTGTCATTTTATCCGTTGCATGTGGTGTCATCTATTTAGGGTGGTCCACACTTTACTTACCCATTACAGCACTTGTTGGCCCAGCAGGAGGCAACATCATGTTTGGCATTTGGGTGATTGCCAGTCCAATCGTCGCGTATATCATCCAAAAGCCGGGAGCTGCCCTGATTGCAGAAACAGCCGCTGCCGCAGTGGAATTACTAACAGGCAGCCACTTCGGTCTTGCAGCCCTGCTGATTGGTGTATGCCAAGGGCTTGGGGCAGAAATTGCTTTTGCTCTTTTTGGTTATAAACGATATCGCATGTGGACACTGATGCTGTCAGGTGCCTTTGCAGCTGTTGGAGCAATGGCTTACAGCCTCGTTGCGAATGGCTTTGGTTATTACACGCCTCAAGTTTTACTCGTCACACTGATGACTCAAATCATCAGCGGAATGATACTGGGCGGATGTTTAGCAAAAGTAGTGGTGGACGCATTATCTAAAACCGGTGTATTGAATCAATATGCCATCATGAAAGAAAAACGAAACAAAGGTGAACAGCATGGATTCATTTCTCGCGTGCAATAATCTCACTGTCCGTTTTTATGAACAGCCTCAGCCCGTGTTGCATCAAATCTCTCTTTCCATTCAAAAAGGAGAAAAGGTGCTTATTTTAGGACCAAGCGGCAGCGGTAAATCCACGCTCATCTCCGTTCTGGCTGGCATCATTCCAGAACATTTAGAAGCGGACATGCAGGGCGAAGTGATATTGCAAAGACATACAGGCGTCATGTTTCAGGACCCTGATTCCCAGTTTTGTATGCATCGCGTCAATGAAGAAATTGCCTTTAGCTTAGAGAACCGTTCTGTCCCTCGTGACGAGATGGATGGCATCATTCAGCAGCTCATGCAAAAAGTCCAACTTGATGTCGATCCGAATACAGACATCCATACATTATCTGGCGGCATGAAGCAGCGGTTGGCGCTTGCTTGTTTACTAGCGTTAGAGCCAGATGTGCTGTTCTTTGATGAACCGACCGCACAGCTTGATCCAGCAGGAAGAATGGAGATATTTCAGCTTCTACAGCAGCTTGCAGCTGATCAGCGACAAACCATGATTTTTGTAGAGCATGTGCTAGATGGTGTCATTGAATGGATGGACCGGGTGATTTTATTAGACGATCAAGGCAGCATCTTAGCAGATGGGTCTCCAAAAGATGTATTGACGACATATGAAAAAGAAATGAAAGAGGCAGGAATTTGGAGGCCGAAATTATTTCCAGAGAAATGGTCTACCATCCTTCAAGATCCATTTCATCCAATGAGTCACAAGCTTATGCAAACCTTTGAAGCAAGAAAGAAGCAGAATGAAAAAGTGCCTTCGACTAAGCGGAAGACCATCATTCGTTCAGAAGATCTTCAATTAAGCTACGGGAAAAAGAGGATTATGAGTGATCTTCAGCTTGATATCAAAGCAGGGGATTGGGTGGCGATCATTGGGGAAAATGGAAGCGGGAAAAGCACATGTCTTAAACATTTGGTTCGTTTAGAGCCAACGAAAAAAGGCCACATTTTTTTAAAAGAGACACTCCTTAAAAAGTGGTCAGACCGAGAACTATATGAAAAGGCAGGCTTTGTGTTTCAAAATCCGGAGCTTCAATTCATACAAGATACAGTGTTCGATGAAATTGCATTTGGTGGAAGGCAGCGTAATTGGCAAGAATCCGTTGTGCAAGAAAAAACAATTCAGCTGTTGAAAGAGTTCGGTTTAGAAAAACATGCAAAAGCTCATCCTTTCACTTTAAGCTTAGGTCAAAAAAGAAGGTTGAGTGTGGCCACAATGCTCCTTTTTGATCAGGATGTCCTATTGTTAGACGAACCAACTTTCGGACAGGATGAAAGAACAGCGAAGGAATTAATCAGGCGCTTGAAAGAGCGTCAACGCCAAGGTACCACAATTTTAATGGTCACACATGATATGGACCTTGTCGATGAGTGTGCCGATCAAGTGCTTCTTTTTCATCAAGGAAAGCATGTGTATGATGGCACGCCTTATGATTTGTTTTCAAATCAGGACTTTGTCGATGCTTATCAGCTGAGAGCCCCGCTGCATTATCGCTATGTGGCTGAAAGAAAGGACGTGCTGACGATTGCAAAGTAATCATTCCTTTCTTTCCACTGTGAATCCAGTCATCAAATTACTCGCTCATCTACTTGCGATGTGTTGTCTCATGGCGATATCTGATCCTAAAACAACCTTCATCATCTGGCTGTTTGCACTTTGTGTTGGACTTGTCTTAGGCGGATGGAATTTGAAGTATCTTTTCACAAGACTTGTCCCTTATCTGCTCTTTTTTATTCTCGTGTTCTGGATGATGGCGGCCTTTGGCAAGGGGGATCATACTGTTTGGAAATGGGCATGGTTTCATATGACAGAGGAGAGTTTAAGAAATGGACTCACCATCGCTCTCAGAATGCTTGGCTTTGTGACATTTGGTCTTTTGTTTACGTCCACAACAGATTTGACAGCATTTATGATGAGCCTCATTCATCAGTGCAAAATGTCGCCAAAATGGGCGTATGGAATGCTTGCTGGCTTCCGGTTTATTCCGTTATTTCAAAGTGAATTAAAGCAAATGAAGGCGGCACATAAAATCAGAGGCTATAAGCAAAAAAACAGCTGGAAAGCCTTTATGCGTTATGCACTTCCACTTTTTACACAGGGCGTACGAAAATCAGAACGTTTGGCCATTGCGATGGAAGCAAGAGGCTTCACAGGTGAGAGGGAGCGGACGTATTATCATGTCATCAGCACTTCATGGATCGACTATATGTATCTTTTGCTCATCGTTATCAGTGTCTTGATATGCATGTCTTTTTCTTAAAAACCCCCCACATTCTCTTGATAGAATGTGGGCTTTTTATATGTCTTAGGTCATTTGATTGATATTAGTACACATTACAGGCTGTAATAGATCTTATAACGAACCGATAAAGAGAATGTACTGAGAAAAAGAGAGGATGAACGTGAGCGAATGTCACAGAAAATTGATAACATAATAGACGCTTTACCAATCATTGGACTAGCTATGAGAGAACAACTAACCTTTTCTGTTTTAGGGAAAGAGAAGGTTCTTTATTATCAGCAACACGGAAACATTGACCTAGGGTTTAAAGCTGGAGATATCGTAGCTCCAGGATTCGAAAACTTTTCTATGTTGAAAAATGGGAGAGAGCCATCGTTTATCCAAATTCCGAAAGAAGTATACGGGATTCCAATGGATATTGTAGCCGTTCCAATTAAAGATGAAGCGGGTCAAGTAGTCGCTGCTTTCTGCGTTGCCTATGATCAGACCAATCAACAACGATTAGATGACATCATGACAGAGAGCAACCAAGCTTCCGAAAAACTAGTCGCAATGGTACAGCAAGTTGCTGCACATTCAGAGGAACTACAAGCGACAAGTGAACAAATTCTACAAAACACGAAAACCACTGTAGAAAATTCCTCTAAAATCAATCAAGTGTCCAATCTTATCAAAGGTATCTCTGATCAAACGAACTTACTTGGACTCAACGCATCAATTGAGGCTGCAAGAGTAGGTGAAGCAGGAGCAGGATTCGGAGTGGTCGCAACGGAAGTGAGAAAGCTGTCAACTCACGCCAAACAAGCGACGACTGATATTGAAACAGCGCTAAAAGATGTACAGGGGTCGATTAAAGGAATGGAAGAAGAAATAGCACAAATTGTCGCTTCTTCTGAGCATCAAGCAGAGCTTGTAGGCACGTTCACAAAAATTATTGAAGGTCTTCATGAAACAAATGAAACGATGAAATCACTCGCAGAAGACTTAGTGAATTATCAAGTGAAATAAAAAATAGATTGACCACAACCTCCAGATCAATCGGAGGTTTTTTTCGTTTTAAGGTAAGGAACTTGTTAGGATATTGACCGATTGATCGCTGACAGGCAGTGTACACTTCTGTATGATAGAAAAAGAGATACTACCCTGGTCAGTAGACCTATTCATAAGGAGGAAGACCATCGTGACACAATCAGCGAAGCTACAAGAAATCATAGCACCTTACCGTAAAATGTTAGATCAAACGGAACAGCCAACGATTCAACTAAAGATGAAACAAGGAAAAACAGGACCATACGACAGCAAAATTGCAGGTGATCCTTACTTCCCTAAAAACGATGAATATCCAGTTGATGGTGAAGGACACCCTATGAAGCTTTTGGCACAAATTAATTTTGGCCAGCTGCCGAAGCTGAAGGATTATCCAGAAACAGGACTTCTGCAAATTTTTATTTCTGTGCATGATGATCTTTATGGGATGAATATTGACCAAAAAACAGAGCAAAAAGATTTTCGGATCAAATTTATTGAGGAACCTTTCTTGGCAGAAGAAGAGTTGTTGACTGATTTTTCTTTTGTGAAAATTCCTGATGATTTTTATTTTCCTGTAACGAAGGAAGGCGCCATTACAGGTGAACGATCAAGTGAAACGATTAGTGTAGAAGATTTCCGCTTTGAGAAAATCACAGGTAAGCGAAGCTGGGACCTATTCGAAGATATAGAAGGTATTGATGGAGATGAAGCAGATGCCTTGTTAGATGAATTTTATGAGACAGAGAGTGGCTTTGGTCACAAATTGGGTGGATATCCAGGCTTTACACAAGAGGACCCGCGTACCTACGAAGACCAGGAACATACCGTTCTGTTATTACAAATCGACTCAGATGATGAAGTGGACATGTTGTGGGGAGATTGCGGAATCGCCAACTTTTTTATCAAACCAGAAGACCTCAAGCGAAAAAATTTCGAGAATGTCGTCTATAATTGGGATTGCTCCTAATTTTGTAAAAAACACTCTTTATAGAGTGTTTTTGTGTATGTTTTTAGACTTTTTTGCCCCTATTTCGTCATTTTTGAGAGGTAATATGTCATTCTTTCTAGTTGACCGTATCAAAAAAAAATGTAAAATCATCTTAAAGTCCTCTTTTTTGAAAATAATAATAACATGACATATCAATCAACAATGAGATGCTCGAAAAAGCGGAATGTACTGGGGGGTATCAATTGATCATTTCGAAAGTAATCAATAATAATGTGGTCAGTGCGTATGATGACGAGCAGCATGAACTGGTCATTATGGGCAGAGGGATCGCTTTTCAAAAGAAAAGTGGAGACCCGATTGACGAAGAACGTATTGAGAAAGTATTTTCCATTCAAAATAAAGATATATCAGAAAAATTCAAAACCCTGCTTTATGATATTCCAATCGAGTATATGCAAGTGTGTGAGGCGATTATTGATCATGCGAGAACAACCCTTAATAAAAATTTGAATGACAGCATCTATGTGACACTGACAGATCATATCACCTTTGCTATTGAACGTCATCAAAAAGGAATGGACATCAAAAATGCCCTGCTCTGGGAAATTAAGCGGTTGTATAAAGATGAGTTTATGTGTGGTGTAGAAGCGATTCGGATTATTCAGGACAAGCTCAACATTCATCTTCCTGAGGATGAAGCCGGTTTTATTGCGATGCACATTGTCAATGCAGAGCTCAATGAAGAAATGCCGAACGTGATTCAAATTACCAAACTCATTCAAGATATTTTAAATATCGTCAAGTATCACTTTCAAATTGATTTAGACGAGGAATCATTAAACTATTTCCGTTTTGTCACGCATTTGAAGTTTTTTGGACAGCGTCTGTTTAACGAAACACAAATGGAAAATCAGAATGAATTCCTGTATGAGGTCGTAAAAGAGAAAAACACTGCAGCTTTCCAATGTGCTGAGAAAATTAACGATTATGTTCAAAAAGAACACAACCGAAGTCTCATAGAAGATGAGATGCTATATTTAACTTTGCATATCGACAGAGTGATAAAAAGAAAATAAATTTAAAAAGAAAGCGTTGACATCATAAAATTAACATGATACTTTATAACTATAAACAACATAACCCACAATCTTTTAGGATTGTTACTGGTCAAGCAGGCAAAACCTAAATCATTGTCCCTATCTTTGATAAGGCATGATTTAGGTTTTTTTATATCCAAAGACTTATAAAAATTAAATAACGATCAATCGCTATGAAGGATTGTTACTGGTTAAGCAGGCAAAACCTAAATATCGATTAATGTCTGAATCGCTATTTTTCGGACATTAATGGATGTT
Organism: Bacillus sp. FSL W8-1143; assembly: GCF_037965155.1. Taxonomy (NCBI): domain Bacteria; kingdom Bacillati; phylum Bacillota; class Bacilli; order Caryophanales; family Bacillaceae; genus Bacillus; species Bacillus sp. FSL W8-1143. Next base: position 3,559,129 of record NZ_CP150182.1, on the reverse strand, counting down.
TAGGTTTTTTCTATATCATGATTTAATCAACGATTGGAGGGTAATACAATGAACCACAAACAAACAGCAAAAGAAGTTCTAGAGCTTGTCGGCGGTGAAAAGAATGTTAAGCAAGTCACGCATTGTATGACAAGACTTCGCTTCAACTTATACGATGAAGGCAAAGCGGATAAGGAGAAGCTGCAATCAACAGACGGGGTCATGGGTGTGAATCAAAGCGGAGGTCAATATCATGTTATTATTGGCAATGATGTTTCAAATGTCTATCAAGCGATGATTGCTGACTCAGGCCTGTCAACAGATGTAAAATCAGGCGGTACAGAAGAAGCGTCAAAACAAAATGTGATATCTAAGCTTTTCGATTTTATCTCTGGTGTCTTCACACCGATTCTTCCAGCCATTGCTGGTGCCGGTATGATCAAAGGGATCTTGGCACTCATGCTTACGTTCCAGTGGATATCGGATAAAAGCAGCACATATGCAATTTTAACAGCTATCGGCGACGGAGCCTTTTACTTCTTACCGATTCTGCTTGCTGTAAGCGTAGCCAAAAAAATTGGCACAAATCAGTATATCGCCGCTGCCATTGCAGCCGCCGCACTGCACCCGCAGTTAACGGCTTTACTAGGCGCAGGAAATACAGAATTTCTAGGGCTACCAGTGGTTGCCGTTGTGTACTCTTCATCGGTCATTCCGATTCTACTCACCATCTGGCTCGGCTCATATGTTGAAAGATTCGCGGAAAAATATAGCCCAAAATCATTGAAGATCATCCTTGTTCCAACGGTCACACTTCTTGTCGTAGTACCAATTATGCTTATCGCAGTAGGACCGCTTGGTGGGATTATCGGAAATGGCCTTTCAGGTGGAATTGATTTATTGTTCAAACATGCAGGTATTTTGGCCGGACTCTTGATCGGCGGCTTCATGTCACCATTGATCATTACGGGCATGCACTATGCACTACTTCCAATTATGATCAACAACATTACGTTAAACGGTTTTGACTTCATTCTTCCAATGATGTTTGTAGCAAATATGGCACAAGCAGGCGCAGCATTCGGTGTCTTCTTAAGATCAAAAAACAAAACATTCAAATCATTGGCGATGTCTACAAGTATCACTGCATTAATGGGTATTACTGAACCTGCTATGTATGGTGTGAACATGCGATTGAAAAAACCGTTCCTTGCAGCCCTCATTGGTGCAGCAGCAGGCGGCGTGTTCATGTCAATCTTTAAAGTAAAATCATATGTGATATCTGGATCAGCAGGTCTCCCGGGTCTCCCGACATTCATTGGCCCAACATTTGTCTACTCTATCATCGGCTTAGTAATCGCCTTTGTCGCAGCAACGATCATGACACTTGTTCTAGGATTCAAAGATGTACCAGTGAAAGATGATACAAAAGCAGACAAACCAGAAGAAAAGAAAGACACAGCAGCACTTCAAAATGAAGTGGTACAAAGCCCGCTTGAAGGTCAATTAAAGCCGCTAAATCAAGTAAATGATGCAACATTCTCTAATGAAATCATGGGTAAAGGTACAGCTATTGTCCCAGCAGTTGGACGTGTAGTAGCACCATTCAACGGCAAGGTTGAAACCATTTTTCAAACGAAACATGCCATTGGCTTAAAGAGTGACCAAGGCACTGAGCTTCTCATTCATGTTGGAATTGATACGGTGAAGCTCGGCGGAAAACATTTCACAAGTCATGTAGAGTCAGGCGATCTTGTTCAAGCAGGAGATGTGCTCGTTGAATTTGATATCGAGGGCATTCAGCAAGAAGGCTATGATGTCACCACACCAATTATTGTGACTAACACAAACGATTTTGCACAAGTTGATGCGAAAACAGAAGGCACGATTTCAGTACAAGAGACACTGCTCACAGTCAGTGTAGAAGAAAATGAGGAGGGCATTCAACATGAACAAGTTAGAAAAAACATTTCCTAAAGGTTTCTTATGGGGCGGCGCTGTTGCGGGCAACCAAATTGAAGGTGCTTATAATAAAGATGGAAAAGGCTTATCGACAGCTGATGTATCACCGCACGGTATTATGCATCCATTCGATGAATCAATGAAAGACTTGAACTTATATCATGATGCGATTGACTTCTACCATCGCTATAAAGAAGATATTGCACTCTTTGCAGAAATGGGATTCAAATGCTTCAGACTATCCATTTCTTGGCCACGTATTTTCCCAAATGGCGACGATGCTGAACCAAATGAAGCAGGCCTTGCTTTTTATGACAGAGTATTTGATGAACTGCATAAGCATGGAATTGAACCAGTTGTCACGATTTCTCATTATGAAATGCCGCTTGCACTTGTGAAAAACTACGGCGGTTGGAGAAACCGTAAGCTTGTCGATCTTTATGAAACATACGCGAAAACGTTGTTTACTCGCTATAAAGACAAAGTGAAATATTGGATGACCTTTAATGAAATCAACGTCGTGTTACATGCGCCTTTCACTGGTGGCGGACTTGTATTTGAAGAGGGCGAAGACGAGAAAAGCATTCAATATCAAGCAGCGCATCACCAATTTGTTGCAAGTGCTTTAGCTGTCAAAGCAGGACACGAAATCATTCCTGATGCGAAAATCGGCTGTATGATCGCAGCGATGACAACTTATCCGTACAGCTCAAGACCAGAAGATATGTTTGCAGCGATTGATCAAGATCGTAAAACATTGTTCTTCTCAGATGTACAGGCAAGAGGCTACTACCCAGGTTACATGAAACGATACTTCCGCGAAAATGGAATTCATATTGAGATCCAAGATGGTGATGAAGACATCCTAAGAAACCATACAGTGGACTATATTGGCTTCAGCTATTACATGAGCTTTGTGACAAGTACAGATCCAGAGGTTCTTGGACAAGTGACTGGTGGTAACCTATTTGAAGGCGTGAAAAACCCTTATCTAGAAGCAAGTGATTGGGGCTGGCAAATTGATCCAAAAGGACTTCGTACAACACTAAACCAACTATATGACCGTTACCAAAAACCATTGTTTATCGTAGAAAATGGACTGGGAGCTGTCGATCAAGTAGAAGAAGACGGATCCATTCAAGACGATTACCGGATTGATTACCTCAGAAGCCATTTGCTAGAGGCGAGAGAAGCCATTGCAGACGGAGTAGACTTGATGGGTTATACAAGCTGGGGCCCAATTGACCTTGTCAGCGCATCAACAGCTGAAATGAAAAAACGGTACGGCTTCATTTATGTCGACCGTGATAACGAAGGAAAAGGTACATTAGATAGAAAGAAAAAGAAAAGCTTCGATTGGTATAAACAAGTGATTGCGACAAATGGTGATCATTTAGATGCATAAAAGAAAAAAGACAAACCATTCATACTGCGGTTTGTCTTTTTTTTGTCAAGGGGACTATGAAGTCCACACTTGATCTGCAATCTCAATCACATGACGAAGCTTTTCCCATTGCTGCTCTTCTGTTAACAAATTGCCTTCCTCCGTTGAGGCGAACCCGCATTGCGGACTCAAGCAAATCTGGTTAATGTCGACGTATTGAGCCGCTTCCTCGATTCGTTTTTTAATCTGTTCAGCAGGCTCAAGCTCACCATATTTTGAAGTGACAAGCCCTAGTACGATTTGGAGGTTTGGGTTCTTCACATAGCGAAGGGGTTCAAAACCGCCAGAACGATCGTCGTCGAATTCTAAAAAGAGACCATCCAGATCTAAGCCGGCAAAAATCGTTTCTGCCGCTGCTTCATAACCGCCTTCAGCTGCCCACGTCGATTTAAAGTTACCACGGCAAATGTGCATAGTGATCACCAAATCCTCTGGACGATCGGCAACTGCTTCATTGATTGTTTTTGCAAATGACTCACGCAGTTCATCTTCTTCTCGGCCAAAGGCTTTGATTTGTTCATGCCCTTTTTCAGAAAAGAACACGGCCCATGCTGTATCATCCAGCTGCAAGTAGCGGCAGCCTGCATCATAAAAAGCACGGATGGCTTTCTTATACGCCTGTGCCACATCATGGTGGAATGCCTCTAGGCTGTCGTATACTCCTTCTTCAAGCTTTCCACGGAAAAAGAGCATATTCGGACTTGGAATCGTCATTTTAGCCGTATGATCCCCAGCGATGCTGTGAAGGAATCGATAATCCTCCAGCATTGGATGATCTGTAAAATCAATCTTGCCCGTTACCTTGATGCCCCGTGCTTTTGTCGTCGTATTGTGGAATTGAATACCTTGATCTGCTTCAAATCCTTCGACCCCATCGAGCCCCTCAAGAAAGTCAAAATGCCACCAAGCACGTCTGAATTCGCCATCTGTGACAACCTCTAATCCAATTTCCTTTTGCTTCTCAACAATACGAGTGATTTCTTCATTTTCAATTTGTCGGAGCTGCTCTGCTGTCAGTGTGCCGTCTGCTTTTTGCTTGCGTGCTTCCTTGATACGTTCTGAACGAAGTAAACTGCCTACTTGATCTGCGCGAAATGGCGGTTTCGTTGTTTTCTTTCCAATGGTTTGTACTTGTGTCATGCTGAATCCCTTCTTTCTACAGGTTAAAAATCAAATAAAAAAGCTCTTCCTTGGATAAGGAAGAGCATCATATACTGAGAGAACTCTGCCTTATCTTCAAACAAGCATCTGCTTGCTTAAGGAATTAGCACCATTCTGTTCCGAGGAACAGCGGTTGCCGGGTTTCACAGGGCCAGTCCCTCCACCACTCTTAATAAGGTTACCTTTTGATTCAATTTTCTTAATAAACATAATTATTCAACTTTTCCGAGAGAAAGTCAATGGTTTTTACAGTTAATTTTCTACATGAACAAATCAGCGACGAGAACACCCGCTAGTCCGACAAGTGAAAGAACGGTCACCATCAATGTCCACGTTTTAAAGGTTTGGGCCATGGACAGGTTAAAGTATTCTTTGTAAATCCAGAAACCCGCATCATTCACGTGAGAGAACGTAATACTGCCAGCACCTGTTGCGATCACCATTAATTCTGGGCTCACACCTGTCAATCCAATCAAAGGAGCAGAAATGCCAGCCGCTGTGAGACCGGCGACGGTGGCTGATCCTAAAGATATACGAAGGACCGCAGCAATCAACCAGGTGAGAAGCAGTGGAGAAAGCGTGCTTCCTTGCATGATTCCTGCAATGTATTGATCAACCCCGCTATCAATGAGCACCTGTTTAAAGGCGCCGCCACCTGCAATAATTAATAAAATCATGGCAATAGAACCGATAGAATCTGTGATCGACTTCATCACATCCTGCATGCTCTTGCCTCTGCCAAGTCCAAACGTGTAGATAGCAAGAAGCACGGAGATTAACAGTGCAATCGCCGGTTCACCTAAAAACTCAGCGGTTGGCAGTAATGGGGAGGACGGGAAGAAAATTTCTAAAACTGCTCTGAATGTCATGAGCAATACAGGCAAAACAGCGGTGAAAATACTAATGCCAAAGCTTGGCATTTCTCCTTCTGTAAATTCCTTTGGATTAAATAAGTTCTTTGGAATATGTGCGTGCAACTGATCTTTTTTAAATAGTTTCGTAAAGAGAAGTCCACCTACTAAAACAGCAGGAATCGCTAAAATAATCCCAACTAATAAGGTTTGTCCCATGTTTGCTTGAAAGACATTTGCAATGGCAGTCGGCCCTGGGTGAGGAGGGAGGAAGCCATGTGTGGTGATGAGTGCAGCAACGAGAGGCATGCCCACATAAAGCACAGGAAGTCTTGCAGCTTGTGCGATTGTAAAGACTAGTGGAATTAAGATAATGAATCCGGTTTCATAAAATAGAGCAATTCCGATCACAAATCCAGTCAGCATCGTTGCCCATTGAATTTTTCCAATACCGAATCGGTCAATGAGTGTCATCGCAATACGCTGAGCTCCGCCAGAATCAGCCATCAATTTACCAAGCATCGCCCCAAAACCGAGAACAAGTGCGAGGTGCCCGAGCGTACTGCCGAGTCCTTTTTCGACGGAAGCAATCGCTTCAAGCGGAGACATTCCTTCTAAAACAGCAACAATTAAAGAAACAATAATCAAAGATATGAAAGCGTTTAACTTAAAGACAACCATGAGTAAAAGCAATAATAAAACGCCAAGTCCGATAAACACTAACGACATGATCTTTCCTCCTTTGTGGTGCATAAGGGAGCGCGAAAACGCCCCCTATGCTTATCCTTCTAGTATGTCTACAGCTTCTTTTAACGTATCCCTTGAACCAACATTTCCCGGGAAAATCACATAAGACATGAAAGGGAATTTACTATCTTCGCCTGTTTGCCAAACGGGAATGCCTGGTCTGATCTGCCCTGCCACAGTTGCGCGTTTCACGTGAAGTCCTCTAGTTCCAATATCGCTGGAGGTAATGCCACCTTTGGCAATGAGATACTTAGGGCGAATTGTGAGACGCTGGACAATGCTTGTCACAGCATCACTAATTTTTACAGAGAGCTTTAATTCTTCCTCCTGACGATCATCCCCAAGATCAAGCCGTTCTCTTCTTGTATAAACCGCCACAGATTGACCAGATGCTAATAATGCCTCGGTTTGCTGAATCACGCGGTCAATTTCTTGTTGAAATGCTTCAGGCTCCAGCACGAGGTGTGTATTAAATTCAATAAAAGCTACCTCTTTATTTTGTTGAAGCGCTTTTAATTGATCTGTTGTCTTCTTCACATGAGAACCAATCATAATGAGACCACCGTGCGGGCTTTGTTCTTGTATCAAGTCATGTCTTGTTAATAAGGCACGATCCCCTATACCGCCAAGAACTTTTGTAAGTGCCGCCGCACTTCTGAACATGAGTTGCTTTCCTGCTTGAATGGCCTTAATGAGAGCAGTGACAAAGACTTTGACATCGTCATAGTCCACAGCGTTTACAACCACCTTTTTAAAATCGGTCACACTCATGAGCTGTTTTTTTATTTGATCAATTCGTAAAGCCCGTAGATCATCTAACGAAATGTAGGTGGTGTTCTCTTTTGTGAACGAACCGTCTGACTTTTCTTCAATCCATTCTCCGAGATGAGATGACTGAAAGCCGAATGTGCGATCTCGTGCAAATTCTGTTTCACCAGCAGGAATTAATTCGTGTCCTTCTTGGACGTAATGAATATTGTTGATCGTCAAGCGTCCACCTTCTTGGAAAAAAGGAAGAAGGATTTCTCCATCGAATTGGCGTGAGCTTTGTTGTTCAATTGTGGTTTTGAGTACTTCAGTTTCCAGCGGAAAGTGTCCACGAAGAGTGGAATCTCCTCGGCTGACAATGATGAAATTCTGATCAACCCGTTCCGCTACCTTCACAATTGTTGAAGCGATTGTTTCGTGCACAGCGGTCGTTTCCTTCTCTGTCATGCTGCGAGAATTGGTCAAAATAAAGAACATGCGGCTGTCTTCAAGAAAACCGGCTTCGATGCTTTCTTCTGACCAATCGGTGAAAACAGAGACGCCATGTACGGTTTGAATCCCTGTTGGATCATCATCTAATACAATGACTTTATGATGAAAGCTGTTCAGTGCTTGTTCGTATGCTGATTGAATGATCTTTGCATCCGCTTTCGGAATGGCATTCAGTATGTCAGTGCTTTTCTTCATGACCATCTCATCCTTTCTTCACTTCGACATGAGCCATTTTTTCGTAATATTGAACGATGCCGCCATGGTCAAGCCCAGATTTTCCGTCCGCTTTGAGGGCGTGGAAGATTTCAAGCAGCTGGCTAGAAAGCGGGAGAGGAACTCCGATATCATGAGCAGTTTCCATCACATTGGTTAAATCCTTTAAGTTGATGTCGATACGTCCGCCTGGTTCAAAGTTTCGTTCTAAGATGAGAGGGACCTTTGCATCGAGAACGGCACTTCCTGCCAGCCCGCCGCGAATGGCTTCATACATTTTGTCAATGGCAATGCCCGATTTAGCGGCAAGAACGAGCGCCTCGGACATAGCGGCAATATTTAAGTTGACGATGATTTGATTGGCGAGCTTCGCTGTTGTTCCGCTTCCATTTGTGCCAACTAATACAACTTCTGTGCCCATCGCAAGCAGGACATCCTTCACTTGCTCAAAGATGGTTTCTTCGCCGCCAGCCATGATGGCAAGTGTTCCGTCTATTGCCTTCGGTTCTCCGCCGCTGACAGGTGCGTCGATAAATTCCACCTGATGCTGTTTTGTAAGAGCAGCTAAAGCTCTAGAAGTAACAGGGGAAATTGAGCTCATATCTACGACAACAGTGCCAGGTTTAGCTGTAGTTAAAATGCCATGATCACCTGCAACAACTGCCTCTACATGCTCTCCTTTAGGAAGCATTGTGATGATGATATCGCTTTCAGAAGCGGCATCAGCTGCTGAAACAGCACCTTTTGCTCCGGCTTCTTGTAACGCTCGAATCGCTTCCTCATTTAGATCGAAAACAGTCACAGTATGACCGGCTTTTAATAGATTGAGTGCCATAGGATTTCCCATAATACCTAATCCAATGAATCCAATTTTCTTTGTCACATTGAACGCCTCCTATATAGAAAACCCTTATAAAAAGCGCTTTCTTTTTCTTTTGTTAGTATATATACTATCTCTTTGTTTTAATAGTAGTAAATAAACTATTGTTCATTTAATGTACATGACGTGATAGGAACGTGTCAACGGAAAATATGAGAAAAGTCACAAAAAAAGACCGGAATCAGCTCCGGCCTTTTGCGTTCATGTTTTATTTTTAGCTACGGCTAATCGAGATTGTTTCACGTTTTCAATGGCATCTGATCCTAGTGCTAAAACAGCGGCGACGTATAGTACATCAATGATTACAAGCTGGTTAATACGGGAGATCATAGAGTCAGAGCGATAGGTTGTCTCCCTGGAAGAACTGAGCAGATGAAAGTCAGATCGCTTTGCGAGCTCTGATTTCGGATAGCTGGTGATAGAGGCAACCTTTGCTCCCTTTTCTTTAGCAAATTGCACGGCATCAAGAATTTCTCTACTCTCTCCTGAATGGGAGATCGCAACGATAAAATCGTGTTCCGTGGCGTGAGTAGCAATCATGTTCATCATATGCGGATCACTGCATAGACTCACTTCAAAACCAAGCTGGAGGAACTTATGATAAGCATCTCCAGCAATAAAGCTGGATGCACCGGCTCCAAAGAAGACGGTTTTATGTGCCTGCTTCATTTGTTCAATGAATTGTGTGACGGCTTGGTCTTCTAATATATGCTTCATATCTTGAATAGAGTTTGTTGTTAACTCTATGACCTTATGTTTAATGTCAGCTACACTATCGGATGCCTCGATCTCACCGTATATGGATTGAGGCGTATTGGTTGCAATATCCTGTGCGACATGGACACGAAACACTTGGTACGATTCATAGCCAATTTTTCGTAGAAACCGAAAGATCGTCGTTTCACTAGTATTGCATTCAGCAGCGAGTGCACTAATGGAATGAAGCACAACTTTCTGAGGATTTTCTAAAATGTAATTGGCAATCTTTTTTTGGGTCGGAGACAAACTATGAAACGTCGTCCGAATGTGACTAAAAATATTCTCTTCTATGATAAACACCACACTTCATCTAGCATTCTACATTAAGCATACAGGAACTTATGAAAACGGTAAATAAACCCGAAGTGGGAAAAGAAAGAATAAAATGTAAATACTGCTTTTTTTGGTTCTTTTGTCATGGTATACTCAATTGGTAATAGACAAAAATGGGGGTTTTTACTATGACAATGAAAAAAGGCCTAACGATCAGTCTGATCATTTTTTCACTGATTGTTTCGTTGTTTGCGCCAGTTGGATCTGCGGATGCCAAACAAGCAAAAAAAGCAAAAGTAAGCACACACTATTATAAAAAGAAAAAAACATTCAAATATGCACAGGTGAAAAACCTAAGCAAGGCGCATATGAAAACCATCAATCGTGATTTAAAAGAAGATATCGCATTCTCTTATTCTACGTACTTGTTCTTAAAGGACGAAGCGAAAAAGGAAGGCTTTGGGAAGATCACTTACGAGAGATCGTTTAAAACGAAATTTAACAATGGGAAGAAGCTCAGTATCTTAAACTATGATTACATGAATGATGGTGGAATGCATGGGGATACGATGGTTTCCAGCATGAACTATGTGTTGACAAAGAAAAAGACAAAGCAGCTGTTCTTGACAGACGTTGTGAAAACGAAGAAAAAGCGTACGAAAGTGAGAGATTATGTCTATAACTATACAAAGAAACATAAAAGTAAATTCTATGCGAACCTGAAAAAAAGAGACATTGAAATCAACTACAACACGCAGTATTACTTCACGAAAAAGGGAATTGCTGTTGTCTTCCAGCCATATGAAATTTCACCTTACTATGTAGGAATTCCTGTGATTCAAGTTCCTGCGAAGGTGTATAAATAAAAGGAAAAACGACCAATGAATCTGGTCGTTTTTTTATGTACTCACACAAAAGAGCCCCATATGAGGCTCTTTTTCAGATTTATACTTGTTTAGGTGCATCGTTTAGTGGGTGACGGCGTTTTCCGTTGTAGTGGCGGCGCATACGAAAGATTTCAAACTCCGAAAGCTCTGCGCTTTTTCGTTTTGGTGTGCGGTTATCTTTTTTGAAAGAGAATAGTAAGTAGCAGCAAAGTGAAGCGATAATCAATAAAATCATCATATGACATTCCTCCAATTCATCCTATTCTTTAAGTGTAGACAGGGTGAGTGATGTTTATAACTGAAAATATGCAGCAGAATCGGTTTAGTTCTTAAGGTTTAGGTGATCTGCTAATTTAGGTCTAAAATACTGGTTGTTTTTAACTATTATATTTCCAGTTATTGCACTCGTCAAGAAGAATTTTTCTGGGGTTGTCTCTATTAGTACGAATAAATGTCATAAAAGTTTCAGAAAATTGTAAACTTTTATTAAAAAACCGTTCCCGAACAGGAACGGTTGTAAACATATTTATGCTTTTTCTTCAAATAGACGGGCGATTTCAACGATGACTTCTGTTGCTTTCACCATGTTCTCGACAGAAATAAATTCATATTTACCGTGGAAGTTTTCCCCGCCAGTAAAGATGTTTGGAGTTGGAAGACCTTTATATGAAAGCTGGGAGCCATCTGTACCGCCGCGGATCGGTTCGATTACAGGTGTCACTGAGCGGTTTTCCATTGCTTCATGGGCAATATCCACAATATGTTTCACCGGCTCAATTTTTTCTCTCATATTATAATATTGATCTTGAATTTTGAGATTGATGCTGTTTTCTCCGTAAATGGCTTTTAAGTCATTTGCTATTTTTTCAAATAGTGCTTTGCGTTCGTTAAATTTGTCTTTATCAAAATCACGAATAATATATTGCAGCTCTGCTTCTTCGACTTCTCCTACAAACTTCGTGAGATGGAAAAATCCCTCGTAGCCTTCTGTGTATTCCGGAGATTCATCAGAAGGAAGCTTGTTATGGAAGAGCATCCCAATCTTCGCAGCGCTGACCATTTTGTCTTTTGCTGTCCCAGGGTGGACGTTGTTTCCTTTAATGGATACTTTCGCACCTGCTGCGTTGAAGCTTTCATATTGCAGCTCCCCGAGCGGTCCTCCGTCAATTGTATACGCATAGGAAGCGCCAAAGGCATCAACATCAAATTTGTGCGGCCCTCTGCCAATCTCTTCATCGGGTGTAAAGGCGACGCGAATTTTTCCATGCTTGATTTCTGGATTTTCAATTAAGTAATGCATGGCGGTCATAATTTCTGCGATACCAGCTTTGTTATCTGCACCAAGCAAGGTTGTGCCATCTGTTGTGATCAGCGTATGTCCTTGATACTTTTGTAAATTTGGAAACTGTGATGGAGATAAAACGATATGTAGTTCTTCATTTAAGGTGATGTCGCCGCCTTGATAGTTTTCATGAAGCTGCGGTTTCACATTCTTGCCGGTGAAGTCAGTAGCTGTGTCGATGTGAGCCAGGAAGCCAATGGTCGGCACGTCTTTGTCTGTGTTAGATGGGATCGTTCCCATGACATAGCCGTTTTCATCCATTGTCACTTCTTGAATCCCGATGGATTTCATTTCTTCAACTAGTTGTCTCGCTAAGTTCAACTGTCCTTCAGTCGATGGGCAACTTTCCTTATCTGCATCCGACTGCGTATCTACCTTCACATAACTTGTGAAACGCTGAATCATTTCCTCTTTCATGTATACGTCACTCCTTTTGTAGAATACGTTCATTTTATCATGTCTTGAATGCGCTTCATAACAAGAAAGGCTTTCTCTGGCAATTAGAGAGGAAAAAGACCTACTTTCATTTGGTGATGTGTTGAATGGTTCTTTAGGGTGATTTTTTTGGGTGTCTTTTTATTTATAATGAGGACATATAAAATCATCCATTTGTACGTTAAATTGGGAGAAAGGGGTGCGAAAGTTGGATTCTAGTCAAACGCTGGCACTCGCTCAAAAGTTTCAGGAAGCAGCTGATGAGATTCGGCAGTCAAAGCAGCTGCTGGAGAATCGGCTCAAGGCAGTAGGATCAGGCTGGCAGGGAGAAGCAAGGAATAAATTTGATCAAAGCTTTGAGGAAACAACGGCACGCTATGATCAATTCGAAAAGGACTTGCTTGAAACAAGTCAGGAACTGCGCGATGCAGCGGTCAAAATCGAGGAACGGAAAGCTGAAATAGCCAGAATGGAAGAGCTTGAGCGAAAGAGACGAGAAGAACGGAGAGAAAGAAACCGAGAAGGGAGATGATGTGATGGCACGTGACATAGTGGTTGATCCAGATCAGCTGACAGGGCTTGCGAATGATGTTGTAGGCGAACTTTCTACCATTGAAACGAAGCACCGCGATTTACATAGTGAACTGGATGGTCTCATTTTAGGCTGTGATCCTCGGTATAGTAGCTGTTTTTCAGGCGTCGGGGATGCATGGGGAGCAGGACAAGCATTGATCAGTAAATTGAGCAGTGATGATATTACGATTCGTCATGCAAAAGATAAAATGGTCGAAGCAGACGATATTTTACGGAAATTGTACAGTATCTATGATCAATATGGTACACTCACGAGCTTAGCTGGTATTGTGATGATGCAGGCGAAATACTACGGGCTTGGGATGACGACTTTCATTAAAGACAATGGCCGTTATGCAGCGCAGCATTCAAAGCTGCTGCTTGATCTGACCAGCCGGGTAGAAGGAACGAGATTTGACCGGCTAGCAAGGATTTGGCTGAGTAATAAAGAATTATTAAAACGATCAAACTGGTCGATGGCTGATTTGGTCCATAAGAAATTCACAAAATTTTATCCTGACGATACAGTTGCATTCACGAATAGTGTCCGTGACTTTACAAAAGGAAGTATCAATTGGAAGGACACGGCTGCGATCAAGTCTGTTTTGAAAAATGGATCAAGATTCGCGAAAGGAAATGCCATCATTGCAACGGTTGTCACTGGCGCAACGGAAACGGTCGGCTGTGGTTTGAAAATTGCTGAGAACTATGCAGAATTCGGTGATCAGCCAGAAGTCCTGAAGCGTGAAAATGCTAAGGCTGTTGGAAATGCAGTGAACAATACGGTCTTTATCGCTGGCGGGTCTGTCGCAGGTGCCGTTGTCGGAGGAGCTCTTGGAAGCTTTGCAGGACCGATTGGAACCGTCGTTGGAGGAGCCATTGGTTCCGCAGTCGGTGGATTTATAGGAGAAAAAGTTGCCAAGCTGACATCAGGCTTTGCTGAGCAGGTTGCAGTGAAATTAAAGGACCCAATTCATGCGGTCGTGGATAAAGGGAAACAAGCATTCGAGCTGGCGGGTAAAGGTGTGAAGGCAGTTAATGACACCATTGATCATGCAAATCAGGTGATACATAAAGGGATAGAAAAAACAAAAGAAACCGCAGATTCGCTCATAAAAGGTGCAGGCGATTTCTTTAAGGGTGCATTTTCTTTTGGATAAGGAGAGATCAAGTTGGATCAGCTAAGTCTAAGTATTGAGGAACTCATCTTTAGTTTTTACAGTGAAGGCTATTTTGAACAGGGCATGTCCTTAAAGGAAGCCTATTATCCTGATGTAGAGGACGAGCGCCTAGGGTTTTTATTTGAAATTGCATGCCGCTCTTTGCTCGCAAAAGGTGTACTTGAATTTCGAAACAGACAATATCGTTATAAAGCGGAATACCGTCATTTCATCCAGGCGATGAATGATGCATCTCACACCGTCAAGGCATCTCGATTTGGGGAAGAAGATGAAGAAGTCAGCACCTCCTTTCACACGACACAGATGGGCGTATATGCGCACCATACACTTTATGATCAACAAGTCCATCAGATTCAAAAACTGAAAGATGACCAGCAGGCAGAGGAGCAAGTGACTGCCTTTTTCAATATACAGATGAGTGATCATCCTGCACCTGTCGTCACCCTGCAAGCAGAGGAATTTGAAAAGCTATTAGAGCAAGCAAGTGAGGCGAAGAATGAGTGGCCCTCCTTCCTTCATCGAGCAGAGAACGAAGAACTCGTGCAGGCATTTGTTTCTGATGTACAGACAAGAAAAGGAAAGATGGACTCCCTCATGAAGGTCGTCTACGACAAAAATAATACGCCTGATGTGGAATCCATGTTATTTGTCATTCCAGGTGAGAAACAGTCGTGGCTTGTGTCGGGAATAAAAGAAAGTGAATTTCGCGTGGAGACGGCTCATAGAGACGGATTACGTTCTATATTCTAATGGAGAAAAGGAGAATGACGCTTGAATCCAAGTGAAGTAATAGAAGTGAGAAGCAGGACCTTTTTAAGGGTATGGGCATTCTTAGCAACGGGCGGCTTCGGTATCATTGGTATTTGGTTGTTTTCGGAAGCTCTTACATTTGAATCGAATTATACATTGTTTTTATTTTTAGGCGGACTATTAGGCATTGTCTATGGCTTGATCTCTTTTTTGTTGATTCTGCCGGCTTTTACGAAGAGGAGAAATGTGATTTTTCGCATTCAGCGCGGAAAAAATGGTGCTGTACTGTATCGAGAGCGGACGATCCCTTTTCATGACATTCAATCCATTGATATGCGCAGGCATCGGTACAGTGTAAGGGGATTTCTCTTCATGGATGTGCTCATTCGGAAAATGGATGGGAAATTGATCAAGATTCCAGCGTACAGTATTTTAGATGAAGAAGTATTCGAGCAAACCGTCAAACAAGAGATCTATCCATATTTAAATCAGGCAGCCCAAGAGAATTGGAGACAGCAGCATGGTCAGGTCGAAGAGCAGATCAATTAGATAGTATTTGCCAATATTCTAAAGGATGAGGCGCCACTTTTTCGAAGAAATCGTGTATGATGTCAGTAAAGACTGAACACTCGGAGAGGTGATGAGAGATGGATAAAGAGATGGTAATCGACCTCGTCACAGAACAAATGACACGGATTCGAAAAGAAAAGAATTATACGCAGGACCGCATGGCTGAGGTACTTGGTTTATCGAAACGGCATTTGCATCAGGTTGAAAAAAATAGGCTGCGCCTCAACTGGACGCAAACGGCGGCCGTATGTGCATTATTCAGAGATAGTGACATTTTAAAAGGGACACTAGGGGATGATCCGCTTGAGATTCTGGAAGTCGTGGCACATGATGAATTGCATCTATCGGTGGAACGGACAATCGGCGGAAAGGTTTGGTGGCGGACTTCTATCAAAAAAGGCACATTTCGTCTTCAGCAAAATGTGCTCAGTCAGCATTACCGCATCTTAGATGATGAGAATTATCGCTATTATAGTTCATTTAATAAAGAAGAAGCGAAGCGGCGGTTAGAGGAATTAAGTCAGCTGTCTTCTCCTTATTCTTAAGCAGCTGAAAAAGGAAAGAGAGGCACCCGATTAATAGGGGCCTCTCTTTTCTATGTTTTTTATACTTTTAGGGTGTTTTTCGCCCGAATAAAGGCAACAAGCTGTTTGATTTCTTCATCATTTAGGGGAACGCCGTCTACAAGAATGGTTCCTTCTTTTGCTTCCGTCAGTTCAATTTTGATGTCAGAGATTTTACGTTGTATCTCTGGCTCGTCCGTTCTACCAAGTAAAAAATCAATGGACGTATCATACAAATCAGCCAGGCGCTTCACTGCTTCAAGCGAAGGTCGTCGGTACCCAGATTCGTAACCGGCATAGGTGCTTTTGGCGATACCTAGGCGATCTGCCGTATGCTGGAGAGACCATTTTTTCTTTTTTCTAAGAGTGGTTAAACGATCGAGTATCATTACATGAACGCTCCTTTATATACAACAACAGTATATCATATTTTGTGATAGAATGTACGCGTTATGCGTAATAATTTCTTGATTAATTCGCGTTATGTGACTATAATGGCAATGAAGGTACGCGTAAAGCGTATATTATAGAATAGCACAAGCTAGCTTATAATATGTGTGACAAACGAAGTAATTTTACTGAAAGAGGTGGACCTGTTGAAGAAATTATTGCTTTTAACCACTGGTGGGACGATTGCATCTGTAGAGAGTGAAAATGGTTTGGCTCCAGGTGTTAAAGCTGAGGACCTTTTAAGCTATTTAAACGAAATTAATGCAGAGTACACAATGGACACAAAGTCCCTAATGAGTATAGATAGTACAAATATGCAGCCTGAATACTGGGTGGATATCGCAACAGCCATTTATGAAAATTATGATCAATATGACGGCTTTGTCGTCACGCATGGAACCGATACAATGGCCTATACATCAGCAGCACTATCTTATATGCTGCAAAATCCGGATAAGCCAATTGTCATTACAGGCTCACAAATCCCGATTACGTTCAAGAAAACAGATGCGAAGAAAAACATCACCGATGCGATTCGCTTTGCATGTGACGGCGTAGGCGGCGTGTATGTTGTCTTTGATGGCAGAGTCATTCAAGGGACACGCGCAATCAAACTAAGAACGAAAAGCTATGATGCATTTGAAAGTATTAACTATCCATATATTGCATCGATTGAAAACCATCAAATTGAATACAATAGCAAAGTAAAAAGATCGTCAATGAAACCGCTTCAATTAGACGCATCCTTAAACACTGACGTTTGTCTCTTGAAATTGCACCCAGGTCTAAAGCCTGAGTTCTTAGATGCAATCAAAGGTGTTTACAAAGGAGTCGTCATCGAAAGCTACGGCAGCGGCGGAATTCCTTTCGAAGGAAGAAACCTTTTAGAGAAAATCAACGAATTGCTCGAAGAAGGCATTTCTGTTGTCATCACAACTCAGTGTCTTGAAGAAGGAGAAGACATGAGCGTGTATGAAGTAGGACGCAAAATCAATCAAGAACTAGTGGCACGTTCACGAAACATGAACACAGAGGCCATCGTGCCGAAACTCATGTGGGCACTAGGTAAAACAACAGACCCAAGAGAAGTGAAAAAGATTATGGAAACGCCAATCGCAGAAGATTTAGTGATTTAACTATTCTATAGAAAGCAGGTCATATCAGATGGTTCAAGCAACTTATCGCTATGAGAAGGATTTTCTTGGAGAAAAAGAAATTCCGGCAGACGTGTATTATGGGGTTCAAACCCTTCGTGCAAAAGAAAACTTCCCGATTACTGGATATCGCATGCACGAGGAACTAATTAGAGCCTTTGCCATCGTGAAAAAAGCAGCAGCTCAAGCCAATATGGAAGTTGGACGTTTATATGAAGGAATTGGAAATGCCATCGTACAAGCCTCTGATGAAGTCATTGAAGGCAAGCTGCATGAGTACTTTATTGTAGACCCAATTCAAGGCGGCGCAGGAACGTCGATGAATATGAATGCCAATGAAGTGATTGGAAACAGAGCGCTAGAAATCATGGGACATCAAAAGGGTGAATACATCCATTTAAGCCCAAACACACATGTAAACATGTCACAATCAACGAATGACTCGTTTCCAACATCTATCCATATTGCTGTATTGAAGCAGTTAGACATTCTGCTTGAGACAATGCAAACGATGCAGGACGTATTCAAAAAGAAAGCGAAAGAATTTGATCATGTGATCAAAATGGGACGTACGCACCTACAGGATGCTGTTCCAATTCGTTTAGGACAGGAATTTGAGGCTTACAGCCGCGTGCTCAGCCGTGATATTAAGCGGATCAACCAATCAAAGCAGCATTTATATGAAGTCAATATGGGTGCAACAGCTGTTGGGACAGGCCTAAATGCAGATCCTCGTTATATTGAGATCGTCGTGAAGAAGCTAGCCGATATTTCTGGTCTTCCGCTTGTAGGCGCAGAGCATCTTGTGGATGCAACGCAAAATACAGATGCTTACACAGAAGTGTCTGCTGCATTAAAAGTATGCATGATGAACATGTCTAAGATTGCCAATGACCTTCGCCTAATGGCTTCTGGTCCGCGTGCAGGTCTTGCTGAAATTGCATTGCCAGCTCGTCAGCCAGGATCATCCATTATGCCTGGGAAAGTCAATCCAGTCATGGCAGAGCTCATTAACCAAATCGCATTCCAGGTCATTGGGAATGACCACACCATCTGTCTTGCCTCTGAAGCAGGTCAGCTTGAGTTAAATGTGATGGAGCCTGTTTTGGTCTTTAACTTGCTTCAATCTATTAGTATAATGAATAACGGATTCCGTTCATTCACAGATCATTGCTTAGTGGACATTGAAGCAAATGAAATACGTTTGAAAGAATATGTCGAAAAAAGTGCAGGCGTGATCACTGCTGTGAACCCTCACTTAGGCTATGAAGCCGCGGCTAGAATCGCAAGGGAAGCCATTTTAACAGGACAATCGATCAGAGATCTTTGCTTGCAAAATGATGTGTTAACAGAAGAAGAACTTGATATTATTTTGAATCCATTCGAGATGACAAAGCCTGGCATTGCGGGTGCAGAGCTCCTAGAGCGATAGTAATATCAAAAATTTTATTTTATTAATATGTAGAATTGCCTGTGAAATAGAGAAAAACAGGCAATTCACTTTCTTTCGAATTGACACACTTTTTTCATAATATTTTGAAAACGCTTAACGCACGCACAAAGGGAGGAAACACAATGAAATCACCACGTCTGCCGTCTATTTTAGAAGTCGTGTTTGTACTTGGCTTGTTTTTAGCAATTGTTTTATCTTTTACTCTTTATTTCAAATTGGATATTCAACTGGCATTGTTTATCTCATGGTTTATGGTCATTGCTTTAGGTATTCGATTAGGACATTCATACAAAGATCTTCAAAACGCCATTACAAAAGGGATATCGAATGGTTTAGAGGCTGTTTTGATTTTAATTGCAGTAGGTGCACTTGTTGGAACATGGATTGCCGGCGGAGTGGTACCAACATTAATTTATTACGGACTGGAATTTATTCATCCTAATATTTTCTTACTAGCTACGCTGATCATCTGTTCCATTATGTCTGTTGCTACAGGTACATCATGGGGGACAGTTGGAACTGCAGGTATTGCCATGATTGCAATTGGTGAAGGATTGGGAATTCCATTACCTATCGTGGCTGGAGCCGTTTTATCTGGAGCCTATTTTGGTGATAAGTTATCTCCTTTATCTGATAGTACGGTGCTCGCTTCCTCACTTTCAAAAGTGGACGTGCTCGCACATGTTAGAGCGATGATGGTCTTATCCATTCCTGCCTTTGTTATTACAGCCATTATGTTTACAATCACCGGATTTATGTATGGCGGAAAAAATATTGATCAAGGCAAAGTAGAGTTTTTGAAACAAGCACTGCAGGACACATTCACCATTAATATTTGGATGATTATTCCGGCGTTGATTGTTGTACTATTACTTGTCTTGAAAAAACCTTCAATGCCTGTTATTGCTATTGGCGCACTTCTTGGTGCTGTCTGGGCAATGGCATTCCAGGGAATGAATCCAGCCGATGCACTTGGTACAGCTTATAATGGTTTCTCTATTAATTCAGATGTTGATTTCTTAAATACGCTGTTAAATCGTGGCGGTATTGTCAATATGTTAGGATCTCTAGTGGTGATTATTCTCGGACTTGGTTTCGGTGGAGTACTTGAATACTTGGGCGTATTAAAAGTCATCGTCGCTACATTCGAGAAGAAATTGCATAATGCAGGAAATGTGACTCTATCAACACTTGTTGTTGCATTCTTCGCCAATATCTTTGGCTGTGCGATGTATGTATCATTAATTCTTACACCGAAAATTATGGAAAAGAGCTATGATAAATTAAAGTTAGACAGACGAGTTTTATCCAGAAACTCAGAGGTCGGTGGTACGCTGACGTCAGGAATGGTTCCTTGGTCAGATAACGGGATTTACATGGCGGGAATTCTAGGCGTATCGACATTCTCTTATTTACCATTTATGTGGTTGAGCTTTGTTGCCATTGCTCTTGCTATTATTTACGGATACACAGGGAAATTCATCTGGTACGTTAAGAATCCACAAGAATCAGAAGAATCAGCTTCATAAGCCGTTTACAAAAGCCGCTCCTCAACCGGGCGGCTTTTGTTTGTCCTAGGTCTGTATAACTATATGTGGCATATAGCCAAGAATCAGGAATTAAGACCCCTTATAAAAGAGGTCTTAAGGGGTAATGTGAAGCAGAATGAAAGCATATTTATCCCATAAAAAAGGCACAAATACCTATTCAAACATGAGTCTTTGAACCTTATAATAACAATATTGGAAAAAGTGCTATTCACCTTACGCTCGTTTAGAGGATCTCTAAGCAGCGTTTTTATTTTTTGTCAGGAGGAGGAACCCATAATGAGCTTATCGGATATGCTGTCTGCCCTAAACGGTGGCATTACAAGTAAAAAAGCAGAAATCGAAGAGAAAATCGCTCGACTGAAAAAGGCGAAAAGTAAGGTCGAACGTGAACAAGATGCGGCAGAGACAGACCTGAAGCAAATCAAGCAGCCAAAGCTTGGGACCTCTTGGAAAGGTGAGCGAAGCCAGGATTTCAAATCAGAGCGGAATGAAGCACATGATGCGCTGCAAACGATTGTGAACGACAAGTACCCACGCTACGTGAGCCGCATCGAATTCAAAATCAGTACGTTAGAAGCCGAACAAGCTGCGTTATCCTTTGCCAGTTCCTTAGCAGGAGACGCCGCACGTCTTGCTGAAAAAGGAGAAGACGCAGTAGAGGACGCCAAACGCTTGATCTCAAAAGCATGGAGCAGCTTATAAGCTACCTTCATGCTGAACAAATCTGGAGGATATCACGATGGGACAAATTAAGTTAAACTACCAAACAGTTATGGATCAACTAGATGAAGTCTCCCAAGCAGTCGAAGCATTAACGATGAAAAAAGCCGCAGATAAAGCAGGTGAAAACAGCCTTGAATTTGTGACCAAGTGGACGGCGCGCGAAGCAGAGGTGAACGAAATGGTTTCAAGTTTTAAAGAAGCCTTAATCAAAAATGTTCAGGACACGCGCTCTAATGTGAAAACCTTAAAAGAACAGGACGAAGCGATTGCGGCAAAATAATGGCAATCATTTTTCTAATGGGTTTCATGGGATGATACGAAATATAGTTCTAAGGGATCATATATAATTCGGGAAGTACGACCTTGTGTTATTCCGATTTTCTTCCAAACACGTCACTAAAAGGACACCTTTTCCCTATTTAAGACTGAGGCTTTTCACCTTATACTATACTTAATGAAAGCAAAACGATAGAAATGTCAGGTTTGGAAAAATCAAGTGAGTCGATCGTTTCCAAGGCTCTGATCTGTGCTTTCGTATGAGGTCCGATAGAGGTGGATGACATGAGTTTATCCGAGATGCTACACCATCTGCATATGGGAATTGAAAACAGACGTGCAGAATTTGATGACATGATCTCTCGGTTAAAGACAGCCAAAAGCAATATTCGAACAGAACAAGATCTTGCGCAGTCAGACATAAAGGAAATCAAGAAACCTGCTCTAGATTCGTCATGGAAAGGTGAGAGAGGAACCGACTTTCATCGCCATCGAAAAGATGCCTATCATGTAATGCATGACATCGTGAACAATGAGTATGAAAAATATATCGCCGAGATTGATCAAAAAATATTGCACTTTGAATTAAAAAAAATGGAGCTGGCTGTTGCCAGTAACTTTGCCGGAAGAGCCCAGGACGTGATGGAAAAGGGTGAGGATTTTGCACTCGATGTTAAACATCTGATTGAACGGGGCTGGAAGGCTCTTTAAAATAATAAAAACAGCCATCTCATCAGCGAGCGGCTGTTTTTTTGTTTAGTCACATCCACCACCACTATCCCCGGAATCTCCCCCGCAGGAGGCATCAGAAGCGTGATGAGTATAAGAATCAGTATAGGTACTTGTTGTTGAACTGTGATGTGAAGAACGCTTCGCAGACGTACGTTGATCCTTTGATGTGAATAAATGGGCGATGATTGCTCCTAAAGAAGCCAATATCATAATAACAACAAACATAAAAGAACCCATGATGCATCCCTCCTCTTGTTTCCTATTCATACGAATGAGCCATATCGTGGTTCCCGATTTGAAAGAAAAACTGGGCAAAGAGTTCTACTTTCGTTTATGATGATAGGCAAAAGTAAATGCCAAGGGAGGAGAGCCTATGCTATCTCTACGTCAGGAGGAGCTGCTGAAACGACTGATGCAAGCGGAACAGGAACTGACTAGTGAAGAAATTGCCCGCATGATTGGCGTCACATCAAGAACGATCCGAACAGATATGAGAGCGCTTAAATCTGTTTTGGATGAACATGGAGCCGTACTTCATATCAAACGCGGGGCAGGGTATACATTGACCGTAGAGGATTATGGGTCTTTTCGTACATTTTTGAAAAAGTCGTTGAGAGAAAGAAACGAAAAAAAGGAGCAGACCATTCCCAATCAGCCTGAGGACCGTGTAGCCTATCTATTGAAAAGGCTGCTTCTGTCAGCAGACCATATTAAGTTAGACGCGCTCGCAGAGGAATTATTTGTGAGTGAATCGACAGTAAAAAATGATTTGAAAGCCGTCAGACATTTGTTTTCATTACATGGCCTTTCTGTGTCACATCGTCCTAAATATGGGCTGCGGCTGACAGGGGATGAAATGAAATTAAGATATTGTATGGCTGAGCATGTGTTTCAGCAAGCGCATGCGAACCCTGCGCTGTTACCTGAAGAAACGTATCAATTGATTCAGGATATCGTGCGTTCACGTACAAAAGTAAGCGGACTTCATCTGTCAGAAATCGGTTTAAGTAATTTAGTCACCCACATCGCCATTGCATGCAAACGAATTGAAGAGAAAAAACTGGTCATGATGCCAGAAACGGAATTAAAAGAGATTCAAGTGCAGCCTGTTTTCCAAGTAGCTCAACAAATGGCAGAGGATATTCGGCATGTCCTAGCGATTGATTTTCCATTATCTGAAATGGCGTATATTGCGATTCACTTGATGGGAGCGAAAATGATGGCATACGGAGATACCGGTCATACGCTATGTCATCTTCTAGACGAAGATCACTTTCGCTTCATCCACCAACTGCTTGCTTATGTAGAGGAGCACATGTCACTTGATATTCAATTTGATAAAGAGTTAATCGTTGGATTAAGTCTTCATTTACGTTCCGCTATTCATCGTTTTAGGTACGGTATGAACATTCGTAACCCTTATTTAACGGACATTAAAAGGTATTATCCCATTGCATTTGAAGCTGGCGTCTGTATGGGTAGATGGCTGAGAGAAAAAGAGGGAATTGAGATTCATGAGGATGAGATTGGGTATTTGGCGCTTCATATCGGTGCTGCAATCGAGCGGACAAAATCACAGCATGTGAGAAAGAGATGTCTGATTGTATGTGCGACGGGTGTCGCCAGCAGTCAGCTCCTTCTTCATAAACTGACAGCGGCTTTTAGCGGAAAGCTGGAGATCGCTGGCACTGCAAGTGTTGGAGAAATTCCTTCGTTTGATTTGAGAAGCATTGATTTTATTATTAGTACCATTCCGCTTCAGAACACGTTGCCGGTACCAGTGATTGATGTACATACCATTCTAAGTGACGATGATATTGTGCGGCTGAAACGGTTTGTTCAGGGCGCGCAGGATACAGGGGTTTTGCGGTATGTGAGTCCGGCGCTGACATTTTTTCAGCAAGACCTTCAATCAAGGGAAGAGGTACTGCAATTTTTCGTAAACGTGCTCAAGGAACAGGATCGCATCCCGGAAGAGTTTGAACAATTATTGCTGGAAAGAGAGCAAGTGTCACCGACATCGTTCGGTCATTTGGTTGCGATTCCTCATCCGATGAAGCCGGCAACAGATGACACGTTTTGTGCGATCTGTACGTTGAAAAAACCGGTGCTGTGGGGTGAAAATCGGGTACAAGTCGTTTGTTTGTTAAGTATCCAGAAGACGTATCAAAAAGAATTGCAATCACTTTATCAATTTCTTGTACGGCTGACAGAGCGCAAGGAAGTGGTGGAGCAACTCATCAAGGCCGCTTCATTTGAGGAACTGACGGCGGCGCTTCAAGTATTGGAGCATCCGAATGAAAAAACGGGACACCCATTTCCGCATCTGTGAGGAAAAAGATTAGATGTTAATGAAAGCGCTTTTAAAATAACATCAAAAAGGAGGATGATCACGAGTTTTTGCAAAGGGGGAGACAGATCATGAGCTTTAAGGAGAAAGCGGCAGATGTCATGGGGAATGTGGCTTATCGTATCACGAATCAAAAATATATTATGGCGATTAAACAGGCATTTGTCACACTGATGCCAATCATCATTACAGGGGCTTTTGCTGTATTGGTGGCAAATATGATCATGAGCCCGGAAACAGGGCTTGCTCATTTTGAGATGTTCAGATTTTTAGCGGAGCTTCAGCCAATTATGAAGGCAATCAATTATGCCACGCTGAACTTTTTAACGATTGGGGCTGTGTTCCTCATCGGGATAGAGCTTGGGAAAATCAACGGGCACAAGTCCCTGTTCCCAGGGCTGATGGCATTGATTTCATTTATATCTGTTATTCCAACGACACTTCTACTTGAAGTGGATGGATCGATGCGTGAGGTTGTAGATGTACTGGCAAGGCAATTTTCCGATCCAAAAAGTTTATTTTTAGGGATGATCATTGCGATCGTATCTGTGGAAATTTTTTGTAAGCTGACCAAGGTGAAATGGCTGCAAATCAAGATGCCAGATTCTGTTCCATCGAATGTGGCAACATCTTTTTCATCACTTTTTCCTTCGATCATTACGATTACGATCATTAGTTCATTCGGCTTTGCATTTCACCGTTTGACAGGCATTTATTTGCATGAAGCAGTGTATAACGTGGTGCAGCGCCCACTAGAAAGTGTTGTACAGGGTCTGCCGGGGATTTTAACATTGATGTTTGTGGCGCAATTCTTCTGGGTGATCGGCATCCATGGCAACCAGATGATCAAACCGATCCGGGAGCCGCTCTTATTAGGATCAATTGCAGTGAATATGACAGCATTTCAAGAAGGAAAAGAGATTCCGAATATCATCACGATGCCATTTTGGGATGTGTATATGAGCATCGGTGGTTCAGGTGTGACCATTGGGCTTTTGATTGCGATTTTTATTGCTGGAAGAAGGGAAGAGATGCGAAGTATTGCCAAGCTCTCATCTGGGCCGGGCCTCTTCAACATCAATGAACCCGTTATTTTTGGCTTGCCCGTCATGTTAAACCCTGTGATGGCAATTCCATTTATCGTCACACCACTTGTGACAGGAACGATTGGTTACGTTGCGACAGCTACAGGGTTTGCTGGAAAAGCCGTCGTGATGGTGCCGTGGACGACACCACCGATTGTGAATGCATGGCTGTCCACCGCTGGCAGCATGGGGGCTGTCATCACACAGCTCATCTGTATTGTGGTCGCAGTCTTCATCTATTTGCCATTTGTCCTCTTGTCTAACCGCAAACCAGAAGCGGCACCAGATTCAGAATAAAAGGAGAGGCATGCATGAATATGCAATGTAGGTGGTTATGATCCCATTTCACTTGACCGT
Source organism: Bacillus sp. FSL W8-1143 (assembly GCF_037965155.1). Classification (NCBI taxonomy): domain Bacteria; kingdom Bacillati; phylum Bacillota; class Bacilli; order Caryophanales; family Bacillaceae; genus Bacillus; species Bacillus sp. FSL W8-1143. The sequence goes on along the minus strand of NZ_CP150182.1, from coordinate 3,533,169 downwards.
AAATATACGAAAAAAGGGCAGGAAGTCAATTGTGAAGGCTATGTATTTGCAATGAATTTGGGAAGGACTTCACGTTCAAACGAGGAAAGGGAAGGTGGCGACATGAACAGAATCGAGATTCCAAGAGATTTTATCCTAGGTGCTGCGGCCTCTGCTTGGCAAACGGAGGGATGGAAGGGAAAGCAAGCGCATCAGGACTCGTACATCGATTTATGGTATAAGAACGGGTATCACGTGTGGCACGAAGGATATGGCCCGGCTGGTGCGACGAACTTTTACGAGCGCTATCCAGAAGATGTAGCTCTCATGAAAGAAATCGGTCTGACTCATTATAGGACATCGATCAATTGGTCGAGGTTTCTCATCGATTACGAGAAGGGGATTGTGGATGAAGCATATGCCCGTTACATTGATGATTTGATCAATGAATTAATCGCAGCAGGTGTAGAGCCGATGTTTTGCTTAGAGCATTATGAGCTTCCAGCCGTGCTGCTTGAAAAGTACGACGGATGGTCATCAAAGCATGTCGTCGAGCTGTTTGTTCTCTATGCGGAAAAGGTGTTTGAGCGATATGGAGACAGGGTCAAGCATTGGTTTAGCTTTAATGAACCGATTGTTGTCCAAACACGCGTGTACCTAGATGCTATACGTTATCCCTTTGAGCAAAATACGAAGAAATGGATGCAGTGGAACTATCATAAAGCGCTGGCAACAGCAAAAGTAGTGAAGCTGTTTCGGGAGATGGGATTGAAGGAATCAACAGGTGCAAAAATTGGGGTGATTCTCAATCCAGAAGTGACGTATGCAAGATCCTCTGCTCCGCATGATCAAGAAGCGGCACGGATATATGATTTGTTTTTCAATCGAATGTTCTTAGATCCCTCCATCAAAGGAGAGTATCCAGAAGGACTGCTTGATGTGTTAAAAAAGCATGAGATTCTTTTCGATGCGACAGAGGAAGAGCTTCAGGTCATCAAGAATCATACGGTTGATGTCGTTGGGCTCAACTTATACTATCCGCATCGTGTCAAAGCACCGAGTAAGGCGTGGAATGAGATGACACCATTTCACCCGTCTTATTATTACGATATGTTTGAGCTTCCAGGAAGAAAAATGAATCCATTCAGAGGATGGGAAATTTACCCGGACATTGTCTATGATATGGGCATGAGAATTAAAGAAGAATACGGAAATATTGAGTGGTTTGTGGCCGAAAACGGCATGGGCGTAGAAAAGGAAGAACGGTTTAAAAAAGAAGACGGTATCATTGATGACCAGTATCGCATTTCATTTATCAGCCAGCATTTGAAACGGGCACTTCAAGCGAAAGCAGAAGGCTCAAATTGCACGGGCTATATGCTGTGGGCTTTTACGGATAATGTATCGCCGATGAATGCCTTTAAAAATCGCTACGGATTAGTCGAAATCCAGCTGGAAAATGAACGGAATCGTCAGTTGAAGGCATCAGCGTATTGGTACCAGACATTAATTAAAACAAGGGAACTGAAGACCCAAACAGAAGTCAACTATCGATAGGAGTGTTGGGATATGAAACGAATCATTCTCGCTTGTGCCGCAGGAATGTCGACATCCATTGTAGTGTCCAAAATGAAGGCAGCCGCAGAAGCGAAGGGGCTGGATTATGAGATATACGCCATACCTGAAGGGGCTATTGCGGATGAATTAGAAGAGCATGGAGAAGATGTGCAGGTGATTTTACTTGGACCGCAAGTAAGCTTTATGAAAAAGGCAGCAGAAAAAACAGCGGCACCTTACCAAATACCTGTTGATGTCATCAATGTGAGATTATACGGAACAGCGAACGGAGAAAAAATACTAGAGCATGCTCTGAAACTAGCAAATGAATCTTAAGTAATTGGAGGAGAAGCAGATGACGGTATTAGAGGAAATGCAGGGAGCAGCCTTTCAAATCATTGCTCATGCAGGCGAGGCAAGAAGTCATTATGTTGAAGCGATTCGTCTAGCAAGAGCTGATGATTTTGAAAAAGCACAGCAGTTGATTGAAAAAGGGGAGGAAGCGTTTCGAAGCATCCACAACCTGCACTTGTCGCTGATCCAAAAAGAGGCGGCAGGTGAGCAGCTTCCCTTTTCTTTACTGCTGATACATGCAGAAGATCAAATGCTCACAACAGAGACCATTCATCTGCTTGCCATCGAAATGATTGAAATGTGTAAAAAAATGAACACCCTGTCAAAATAGATATCAGGTAGTAACCAATTTCTGTTATAATCATTCGATAGATAGAGAGAAAGCAGGATTGGTGAATGAAAAAAACATGTATGTTGATTGCGGTTGGTCTTGTGGCGCTGCTCATTTCGGGTTGTATGGGAACGAAGGAGCAAACGGAAGGAAACCAGCAAGTAGTCAAAGAGGAAAAGGGTCAATTACAAGCAAAAGAAACAAAACAGATTCAGCAGAAAGAAGAGGCAGAGATAGATACACAAAACTGGATTAAGCAAAAGGAACCGGTAGAGCTTCCGATTTTGATGTATCACAGCATCTCCAGCGGTAACTCGCTTCGTGTACCAAAGAGCGAGTTTGCGGCTCATATGAAATGGCTGAAGGACAACGACTATGTCACGCTGTCGCCAGAAGAAGCGTACCACGTCTTCACAACAAATACGAAACCAAGTGAAAAGTGTGTCCTCATTACATTCGATGATGGATATACCGATAACTATACAAAGGCATTTCCGATTTTAAAGCAGTATGGAATGAAGGCAACGATTTTCATGATTGAGCAATCCATTGGCCGTCCGAACCACTTAACGGATGAACAAATGGATGAAATGATAGCAAATGGGCTATCAATTGAGAGTCATACCATTCATCATTTAGAGCTCAATCGTTTATCAAAGAAGCAGCAGAAAGAGGAATTAAAAGGGTCAAAGGCATTCTTTGATCAACGTTTTTCTCAGCGTACGAGAATGGTCAGCTATCCTGTCGGGCGCTATAACGAAGACACGCTAAAGCTGGCGAAGCAAGCCGGTTATCAAATGGCTGTCACCACTGAACCAGGACATGCGAAGAAGGAACAGGGCATGATGTCCTTGCACCGTGTTCGCGTGTCACCGGGACTTTCACCCGAAAGCTTTGGCAGGCTGGTAGAAGGGAAGTAATTATCAATGTTTCACATGAAACATTTTACGACAAGTTTCACGGTGATGATGGGTGAATCGACATTGGCGGTTCAAAAGCGAAACAGAACTTTCATGTAAATGGAAGTTCTGTTTTTTTATCATTCATCAAAAAATTTCATATGTGCTTTTTCTTGTTTGTAATAATCGATTCGATCTTTCATGGTACCTGTATGAAACTCAAATTTATGTCCGTCAGGGTCCGTAAAGTAGATCGACTGATGATCTTTTTCATCTCTTGGGCGACCTGGTAAGATGTTGACATTCAAATGTTTTAGCTTGTTGTACATGTGATCTATATCCTTTTCATCGATTGAAAAAGCGATGTGTGTGTAAGAGTGCTGGATGTCTTGACGAGGAATGTCCTTTTCCACATTCAGTGCAAGCCATAGCCCATTTAAATCAAAGTAAGCTGTTTTTTCTCCTTTTACTAATAAACTGGCGTCAAATACTTTTGTGTAAAAATCAATAGAGGTTTCTAAATCAGAAACAGAAAATAACAAATGATTCATTCCTTTTATCGACATCACATTCACCTCAAACTGTCATTTTAAAAAAGCCTGTAGATGGGGTCTACAAGCTTTTTTGTTTATTGATAAACGGGATAGCCCGTTATTTTAATATCTTTCCCAAGTGTTTCTAATGAGAGCTGATCCAATTCAATGGCATCACTCATGAGACGTATGCCTTCGCCTCCGAAAAAGGAAGGAGACAGTCTTCCGCCAATGAGTTTAGGTGCCATATAAATGACCAATTTATCTACAAGCTGCTGTTCTAAAAATGAAGCATTGATCTGGCCGCCGCCTTCAATCATGAGGGAGGAGACATTTCTTTCTCCCAGCATTTGAAGTACTTCTTGCAGGGGCACCCGCGTCTCGCTGTCTGTTACAAAGACGCTTACGCCGGCTGCTTCTAAAGCGTCTCGTTTTTCCTCATCGGCTTGTTTTGTTGTAAAGATCCATGTAGGTGCCATCTGATCAGTGACGATCTTTGCTGTCAGCGGTGTTGAGAGCCTAGAGTCTAAAACAATTCGAATCGGATGATGCCCATTTGGAATCCGTGCAGTTAGTGAAGGGTCGTCATGAATAACAGTTTGAGCACCGACCAAAATCGCATCATTGATGCTGCGGATATGATGAGCATCATAACGGGATGTCTCAGATGTAATCCATTTGCTGTCAGACGTAGCAGACGCAATTTTTCCGTCTAAGGTAATACCTGTCTTGAGCGTCACGAAAGGTGTTTTTTTCGTAATAAAATGATTAAACACTTCATTCATGAGAATGGATTCCTGCTCAAGTACGCCTGTAATCACTTGGATGCCAGCATCTTGTAAAATGGCGATTCCGCGGCCAGCGACAAGCGGGTTCGGGTCAAGTGCTGCCACGACAACGGTTTCGACGCCTGCTTTCACAAGTGCCTCCGCACAAGGACCTGTACGGCCATGGTGGGAACAAGGCTCGAGGGTCACATAAATAGTGGCTCCTTTTGCCTTGTCTCCAGCCATTTTAAGTGCATGAATTTCAGCATGTGGTTCACCGGCTTTCATATGAGCACCGACTCCAACAATTTCATTATCGCGCACAATCACAGCCCCGACGAGCGGGTTCGGTGATGTCTGGCCTTTCATTGCCCGTGCATTTTCTAGGGCTAGATTCATATATCGCTCATGATGTGGCAATCGTACGCACCTCTTGCTCCGCCTTCATGTGACCTGAGCGGTTGATTTTTGTCTGCAAGTATTTTTCATTAAACTCTGAGACATCACCCCAAAGCGGAATACGTCCAGAAAGAGATAAACCTGCATGGCTGATGGCATCTGTCTTTTTCGGATTATTGGTAATGAGTCTGACTGGCTTTGTACGAAGTGTTTGAAGAACCGCGATGGCTTCTTCATATTGACGCGTGTCATCTTCAAAGCCGAGTGCTTCGTTCGCTTCTACTGTATCGTAGCCGTTTTCTTGAAGGATATAAGCCATGGCTTTCGTGAAAAGTCCAATACCTCGGCCTTCATGGTTGGCTAAATAAAACAGGGCACCTGCACCATTGTCCTCAATCATTCGCATGGACTGCTTCAATTGGAATCCGCAGTCGCAGCGCTTGCTTCCGAAAATATCACCAGTGTGACAAATGGAATGCATGCGGATAAGAGCTTCGTCAGCGTGCTCGAAATCTCCATACACTAGCACGCTTGACTGCTGATGATCGGCAAGCTGGCGGGACGAGAGGCTTTCAATTAAAGCTTCATCTGACAATGGCTCTAACCCGTCGTCTTTTAACCATGAATACCAGTTGAACATCACCGTTCTGCCGTCTAAATTCACTGGCAATTTAATGGGTCCAGTGATATATATATACCCGTCTTCTTGCTGTACTCGTTTGATTTTATCTTTTAAAATGGCTGTTTTAAGATCTGTGTGTTTGTCCATATTCTGCACCTTCTTTTTTGTCTGTTTCTTCAATCTGTAAACGAACGAGAACGCCAAATGGATCAACAAATTCGTTACTTTTCCCTATTGTTTTCACTTGAGTGCCTGCTTTTGTTAGGCGCTCAACGACGGACTGTCTGTCTGCTTCTTGTGGGAATACGAGTGTATAGCTTCTAATTCCTGAAAAACGTGGATCAATGGCTCCTTTTCTTCCGCGTCCCCATGCATTAAAGGCAAGGTGATGGTGGTACACACCAGCGGCGATAAATACGCTTGCTGGTGGAGCCATTCGGATATGAAAACCGAGCGTATTGACATAAAAGGAATCAGCTTCTTCTGGGTTCAGATGGAAATGTAAGTGTCCCATTACTGTGTCAGCCGGAAGTCCTTTCCACGTCGTATCAGCGGCTTCTTGCAGGAGACCATCTCCATCAAGAGGTGCATTTCCGCCACCTTTCAGTTCTCCATTCTCACCTACCCAAACGTCCTCAGGGCGATCAGCATATATTTCTACGCCAATGCCGTCAGGGTCACTTAAATAAATGGCTTCACTGAAAAAGTGATCGCTTGCTCCAATTAAAGGATAGCCTTTTTTGATCACATGTGCCAGCCATGTGCCCAGGTTTTTTCTGGTAGGTAATAAAACAGCAAAATGATAAAGTCCTGGCTCGTGATCAGGTTTCTCTTTTAGATGTGCATCTTCTTTTAACAAAAGGATTGGTTCCTTTGCATTGCTGCCAAGTGTCACTGTGGAATCTGTCTTTTCTAATATAGAAAATCCTAAAATGTCTGTATAAAAAGGTAAAGAACGCTCAAAGCTGGATACATGTAACTCTGTTACACCCAATCTTAGCTCCTCAATTGTCTTCAAGCTCGGTCATCTCCTTCATGATATATGCATCGGCATGTTTAAATGTTTTTGAAAATATATAAAAATGAATACCTTGTTACTTAAAGTAACTAAACTATATAATAGTTAGTAACTTATTTCAAGTAATTAATTGTGTTATAATGAAAAAAAGAGAGAAAAGCGGGAGGGAGTAAGGTATGGCTCAAGTAGATGGCTGCCCAATCACAGATGCCATGGAGATTCTAGGCAAGAAGTGGGTCATTCTCATCATCAATCAGCTTCTGACAGGCCCTAAGCGTTTCTGTCAGCTTGAAAATGAAATGAACATCAGCGGCAGATTATTATCTGAAAGGCTGAAGGATTTAGAGGCTGAAGGACTCGTTGAGAAGAACGTATACCCTGACATTCCAGTACGGATTGAATACGAATTAACAGCGCAAGGGAAGAAAATAGAGCCGATTATTCGTGAAATGTATGCTTGGTCTTTAGAACGTAAAAATAGCAAAAAAGGGGAACATGTTCCTTCCTAATCGATTTCGATCAGTCTGTCTGATCGAAATTTTTTTGTGCGATTTTCCAGAAATCTAAGTCAATAGTATGAAAAATGATGTTGACAATAAATTCACTCATCATATAAGATCAAGAAGAAGAGGGTTCTTTTCCCTGTAATGGAATGGAGGTCATGCCATGGTATCATGAATGGGACAGATTGCCTAAAACACGTGTCAAACCATCATTTAGAAACAGACATCTTTGGCTTTTAGGAAGCAAAGATTTATTTTTTCAACTCAATTGATAATGATTATCATAATCATCTATAAGTGTGATCAAGCGCTTATGAAGGTTATTTTTTTTATTATCCGTTGAGAATAATTATCAATATCATTTAGGAGGGTTCACATGAAAGCCATTCGTTCAACATCACACGTATTATTGTTCTTTAGCTTTGTTCTATTATTTGCTCTAGCCCCGATTAGCTCAGCCTCAGCAGCAGGCTTAGCAGATGGTCAACATTCAGCACAATATGTGGTATGGAAGGCAGATAGCGATTCGACTTCAACAGCGAATACGTATTTTGAAAAACCAGCCAAGCTTGTCGTGAAGGATGGAAAAATCAAAGCACAAGTCACGTTAACGAATAGTTCTTGGATCACTAGCTTTAAAACACTTGAACAAGGTGTCTACAAAGATGCGAAGGTGATCAGTACAAACACAGCTGCGAATAAGAGAACAGTAGAATTCAACGTGAACAACCTGACAGAAGTCGTACCAGCAAAAGTGAGCGTGACTGTACCGGTCATCGGATATACAGGTAATTACGACATCCGTATCAAGTTTGATGCAGCATCTGTTCAGTAAAAAGGGAGGAAATTCGCTTGATGAAAAAAATGATGAGGCTATCAGTCTTCATGACCGCTTTATTATTGGCACTCATGCTGCCTTTTTCAAACGCACAGGCTGCCACGTTAAAGGATGGTACATACTCCGTCAACTATACTGTGCTCAAGGCTGAAGGAAATGCGGTCTCTATGGCAAATGACTACTGGCTGAAGCCAGCAAAAGTGATTGCAAAAAATGGGAAGCTGACAGTACAAATGACCATTAAAAATAGCAGCTGGGTGACGGAATTTAAAGTTCCGGGAAATGGCGGCTATGTTGATACAACGGTTCTCTCAACCAATAAAAAAGCCAACACAAGGATTGTTCAGTTCCAAGCTCAGAGCTTGTCTAAACCAATCAAATCAAAAATTCATGTCACTGTAAAATCTGCTGATTATGATCATGATTATACCATTCAGCTGAAATTTGATGAGAGCAGCATGAAATCACTTTCGTCTAACAGCACAAACAAATCAGCGGGTGAAGCAGAAAAGCAGCAGCCATCAAAAGAATCAACGAAAACATCTGATTCATCCACGACAAAACAAGAAGAGAATCCTCAAACTGGTGATACAAACCAGACAGGGTGGCTCCTTGTGCTTGCTCTATGCTCAGGCGGATTTTTAGCAAGAAAGTGGATCATTAAGCATTAAGGAAGGAAGTGTCACCATTTGAAACGTCTTTTTCATCTAAAGGCAGCCATTCTGCTCGTTTTATTCAGTTTATTAACTGCATTTCAGATTCCTCAAGGAACGGCTCAAGCTGCATCATTTGTTGATGGTGAATACACGGTCGGATTCACTGTTTTAAAAAATGGCAGCACAGAAGCGTCCATGATGGATACGTATACAGAAAAGCCAGCTAAGCTGATTGTGGAAAATGGCAAGACGACTGCCTATGTCACACTGAAGCAAAGCAAAGAGATTACAGATTTCAAGGTTGAACAAAATGGCGCTCTTGTCACCACTGAAACCGTCAGTGAGGATGAAGCTGCCAATACACGTGTAATCAAGTTTGATGTTGCCGACTTATCAGCCAAATTAAACGGCTGGGTGAAAATTTATTGGGATTTAGGCGGCTTTATTTATGACGAAGCATATGACGTACAGCTTGCATTCGATCAAAGCAGCCTAACGCTCGTTACACCTGCAAAGCCAGACGATAACGAAACAAAACCAGATGACCAAAATGGCACAAAGCCAGACGATAACGAAACAAAGCCGGATGACCAAAATGGCACAAAGCCAGACGATAACGAAACAAAGCCGGATGATCAAAATGGCACAAAGCCAGACGATCAGCAGACAACACCAGACAATAACAATGGTACAAAGCCAGTAGATTCTGCGCAAAATCAACTGAAAGATGGCGAGTACCGCATCAATTACAGTGTGCTCAAAGGGGATGAGGACGAGGCATCTCGGATGAACCAATACTTCTCACATCCTGCATCCTTAACCGTCAAAAACGGAAAGCAAACCATTTCCTTTACGGTGAAGGACAATACGTCTGTTGCTTCTTTGAAAATAGAGAAAAACGGCTCTTATCAAGAAGTGAAGACCGTCAGCACAGATCAAGCAAAGAACACAAGAGTGGTGTCATTTGATGTCGTTGATTTGAAAAAAGCGGTCAAAGGAAAAGTTCACATTGTAGTAGCGGCCGCCCACTATGACCAAACTTACGATATTCGTTTTCAATTCGATGCAAAGAGTATCGCGCCACTTAAAGGCGGACAGGTAGAGGAAGAAACACCTGCTGCACCAGAAACACCAAAACCAAACACACCATCACCAGAAACAAATAACGGCGGAGCTCCTCAAGAGACGGCTCAGCTTAAAGATGGTGTATACAAGCTTCCTTTCTCAATGAAGAAAGCAGACAAGGATGAGCTTTCTCGTATGAACGATTACGTCGTGAGCCCTGCGACATTGGTTGTGAAAAATGGCCGCCATTTCGTTTCATATACAGTGAAGAATAGCTCAGCTATCACGTCCTTCCAAGTAGGAACAGGTGGCAAGTTTGAAGAGACGCTTGTTGCAAAAACAGATCAAAAATCAGATACACGAGTGATTCAATACGAAGCCAAAAGCTTAAGCACGGCTCAGGCAGCACGCGTGAAAATTGATATTCCAGCTGCGAATTATCATGAGCAGTACGATGTCAAACTTATCTATGACACAAAAGGAATTGCTCTTGGTGAAGGAAGCGGGATTCGATCGATCATCGGAGACGATGAGAGTATCGGCTTTGTCAAAAATCCAAATGATCGCGATTCTCAATCAAATCAACCAAATCAACTTGAGAATTTAGCGCCAGAGGAAACAGGCGCAGAGCAGCTGACATTTACTCCATCAGATGACCAAACCAAGTCTGAGACTGGACAGCTGAATCCAAAAACAGGAGATACCTCTCTTCTTTGGGTGTATATTCTTTTATTCGGCGGGTCATTATTCGTACTCGTCAGAAAGTATCAAACAAGAACAAGATAGATGGTTTAGTTGAAGTGAGATGCGCCGAGATCATCGACGCATCCACTCTCTTTTTTCGAAAGGGGGCTTCTGTTTTTGAAGCATCGAATGTTATGTACCTTGATCGCTGCCCTTAGTGTGTGCGTGATCTTATCGGGCTGCTCACAGTCAGCTGAAAGCTCAGCAAAAGGCAAAAAAAACGCAGATTCAAATGCGCGCATTGTGGCAACAACTGTAGCTGCTGTGGAGATCATGGATGCCTTAGAGATCGATCTTGTTGGGGTGCCAACAAGCCAAAAATCCTTGCCAGCTCGTTATAAAGGACTGCCAGAAGTCGGCAATCCAATGAGCCCAGACATGGAAATCATCCAATCACTTCAACCGACAGATGTCCTGTCCGTTACAACCCTTCAATATGATTTAGAGACACCCTTTCAACAAGCAGGTGTCCCTGCCACATACTTAAATCTCGAGAGCATGGCTAACATGGAGAAGGCGATCACGAAGCTCGGAGATCAGTATGACAGAAAGAAACAAGCCGAGCGCATTGTGTCTGATTTTGAGCAAAAAAAGAAAGACATACAAGAGAAGACGAAGGGAAAACGAAAGCCATCCGTTCTGATTTTGCTTGGTGTACCAGGCAGTTATTTGGTGGCGACAGAGCATTCATATATTGGTGATCTTGTGCGGATCGCAGGCGGAGAGAACATTGTCAAAGGCGAGAAAATGGAGTATTTGGCTTCCAATACGGAGTATTTACAAAAAGCCAATCCAGATATCATCCTCCGGGCCGCACATGGGATGCCAGATGAAGTCGTCCGCATGTTTGATCAAGAATTTAAAACAAATGACATTTGGAAGCATTTTCATGCAGTCAAGCAAGACCGGGTGTATGACCTCGAAGAAAGCTTATTCGGGACAACGGGCAATTTAAAGGCAGCAGAAGCACTAGATGAACTAACGCGTATGCTGTATCCGTCATAAGCGGCGAATTTGAATGATAAAAGGACGTTTAAGATGAAAAAAACAGGGATTTTATTTCTGACAGTCAGTGTCTTACTGGTGTGCGTGTTTATTTATTCCGCCATTACGGGGAGCATTCATGTCACCCCGATTGAATTATTGGAAGGGCTCATCACCGGTCAACATGCACAGGTAGAAATCATTAAAGATCTCAGAATTCCTCGCATGCTCATTGCAATGTTTACAGGGGCCGCTTTATCTGTCTCCGGTGTACTGCTGCAGTCGGTCATGAGGAATCCATTAGCTGATGCCGGCGTCATTGGGATTTCATCAGGAGCCAGCTTCTTTTCTTTAATGGCCATAACAGCACTTCCTCAATTTTATTTCTACTCTCCTTTATTTTCGGTGTTAGGTGGAGCCATTGCGTGTTTTCTCGTGTATGTTCTGTCTTGGAGGGGTGGATTAAGCCCCATCCGCATGATTTTGGTTGGGATCGCCATCAATGCCATGTTTACTGGAATGGCTGAAGCATTTGTGACCATTTGCAGCTATTTCAATATCACGATCAATCAGTCAGGACAGTCGAATCTCACGATGAAAACGTGGGGAGATGTCCGTTTAATCGGAGTCTATGGCGTCGTCGGCCTTGTCGTAGCCCTTTTCTTTAGCAGATGGTGTAACCTCTTGGCTCTTCAGGACAAGACAGCGAAAAATTTAGGATTGCGTGTGACCAGAATGCGCCTTTTGATTTCCATCACAGCTGTATTGCTTGCGGCGGTGACAGCAGCGGTCGCAGGCGTGATTGCGTTTGTCGGTTTGCTTATCCCACACATTTCAAGAAGACTTGTCGGCTCGGATCACCGGGTACTCATTCCATTTTCTGCGTTAAGCGGGGCTTTGCTGATTCTGACGGCTGATACGCTCGGCAGGACGCTTGTCGCGCCAAATGAAATTCCTGCTTCTACGATCATGGCCGTGATTGGCGGGCCATTTCTGATCTTTTTACTAAGAAGGGGGGACCGTCTCCATGGACATTCGTGAGGTGTCATTCTCATATGACCAGCAGAAGGACATCGTTCAATCGGTCACAACACACATTGAAAAGGGGAAAATCACAACCATTATCGGTCCGAATGGCTCAGGGAAATCTACACTGCTTTCATTGATGGCGAATAACCATGCGCCAAACAAAGGGCAAATTCACTTAGACGGCCAAGCACTGAATGCATTTAAGCCAAAGGAGCTGGCAAAAAAGCTGGCTGTCGTCCATCAGCAAAATGAAGCGCCGCTTGATTTAACGATCGAGAGGGTCGTGGCATTCGGCAGAACGCCGTACCAGACGATGCGCGGAGGAGACAAGGAAGAGGATGAGAGAGCGATAGAGTGGGCGCTTTCCAGTACAAAGCTAACGGAAAAACGAAAGGTGCCGCTCGCCTCACTGTCAGGTGGTGAGCGGCAGCGAGTATGGATTGCGATGGCACTTGCGCAAAAAACGTCGATCCTTTTCTTAGATGAACCGACAACCTATTTGGATATCTATTATCAATTTGACATTCTTGAGCTGATCCGTGAGCTCAATGTCGTACATGGACTAACAATCGTTATGGTGCTACACGACATGAATCAGGCTGTCCGCTACAGCGATGTCATCATTGCGATGAAGAATGGCCGGATTATGAGTGAAGGACAGCCAAATGATGTGTTAACAGAAGAAAATGTGCGGCACATTTATGATGTGTCCGTCACGATTAAACAGGATGCAGAAACAGGGATGTATATCGTGCCTGTTGGTATATAAGCTGTGCAAAAAGCAGGTGAGACAGTGTGAAAAGAGGAAAACGGGTCTGGCAGCGGATGCTGACGATCGTCTGTTTAGGTGTATTCATTTATAGCGGGTCAGCCATTGGCTTAGAGCTGTTCGGCTATTATCAAAATCGTCAGGTGCTTGCAAAGGCTCAGACGATGTATGGACATGAGCAAGGAATGAATGAAAGCCGGGGGCCGGGAACCATTCGTACGTCATTTGATGAACTGCGGAAGGTAAACGATGACATTGTCGGCTGGATCAATATGAAGGACACGATGATTCAGTACCCAATCGTCCAATCTCGCGATAATGCGTTATACTTAACCCGTAATTACTTAAAAAACGACACCCGGGCAGGCAGTATTTTTATGGATTATCGCAATGACGTCTTGCATGAAAGCTCGAATACTGTGGTGTACGGACATCGGATGAGGGATGGGTCCATGTTCGCTGGACTCACAAACTATTTAAAAAAGGATTTCTTCGATGAGCATCGGACATTTCAGTACGATACGCTGTATCAAAGCTATGAAGCGGAGATTTTTGCCGTGTATGAAACAACGGTGGACTTCGATTATATTCAAACCGATTTTCGAGATCTTGGCGAATATGCGCACTACTTGCAAGCTGTGCGGAAAAAATCAATCTACCAAACGAAAACAGACGTGTCCACAGATGACCTCATTCTCACTCTATCGACCTGTGATCATGTGCTTGCACCGAAAAACGGGCGTCTCGTGGTACAGGCAAAGCTAAAGAAAGTTTACTAGAAAAGGAGAGACAGACGGTTGAAATTTTCACATGTGATCTTCGTGGGACTTGTCTCGATGCTTCTCCTCGGCGGATGCAGTCAGGCAGCACCTGTAGAGAAAGGGAGCGGTCAAGGTGCGCTGAAGATAAAGGACTTTGCCGGCAGAACGCTGTCGTTTGAGGACTCCCCTCAGCGTATTGTCTCATTATCGACTGGAGACATGAGCATCCTATATGCCTTAGGCGGTGAGGTGGTCGGTCGTCCGGCCGCCGAATTACCAGAGAGCTTACAACAGGCTACATCAGTCCAAACAATTGGTACCACACATCAATTTGATGTAGAGCTCATCACAAGCTTAAAGCCCGATGTTGTACTTGGGAATGAACAATTAAACAGCAAGGACATCTCTACAATAGAAGGAATTGGTTCACAGCTTCTTTTGACAAGTGCCAATTCAGTGAAGGACATCCAGCGCCAAATTACGTTATTCGGAGATTTGCTAGGGAAGCAGCAAAAGGCAAAAGCGCTTAACAAGCAAATCGATCAGCGGAAAAAGCAGGTCAAACAGCCTCAGAAAAAAGTGAAGACACTCGTTGTATACGGGGCACCTGGCACATATATGGCGGCACTTCCTCAATCCTTAAGCGGAGATTTACTGCACATCGCTGGAGGGACGAACATTGCTGAGAATGAACCAGCACTCGAGAAATTCCCTCAATACGCTCAAATCAATGCAGAAAAGGTCATCGAAGCTGATCCTGATCTTATCCTGCTTATGACCCACAGCAATCCTGAAGATGTGAAAGCGGGCTTTATGAGTGAAATGAAACAGAATGCCGCATGGCACGATGTATCAGCTGTCAAACATGGACACGTCGAGATTCTGCCTAGTGATCTATTTGGGACGAATCCAGGCGCAGACGTGATGAGAGCGATTGATGAGCTAGAGAAAAGATTGAAGCGATTGTCATCATGAAAATGAATGCAGAATTAGATTTTCAAAAAAGACAGTCGAGGCGAAGATGGCTGATACCCGGACTATTCATCTCGTTAGTTGTAGGCGCATGCCTAGGGCTTGCATTAGGTTCTGTTCAATTATCACTGCAAGATTTACTCGCTGCTTTGACGGGATCAGGTCAGCCTGTCCATGAGAAAATTGTGATGGATTTACGCCTACCGCGCGTTCTCATCGGTTTCATCGTTGGGGCCTGTCTTGCAGCATCAGGGGCGATTTTACAAGGAGTCGTCCGAAATCCACTCGCTGACCCTGGCATCATCGGTGTGACGGCTGGCGGCGGATTGGCTGCTGTGCTTAGCATGATTGTGTTTCCGCAATTCACGTTTTTGCTGCCAGCCGCTGCTTTCCTTGGCGCTTTATTAGCGGCACTTGTGGTGTATATGCTCTCATTTGATCAAGGGGTTTCACCGCTGAAGCTGATTTTGGCGGGAGTGGCAGTCAATGCCCTGCTTGGGGCGGTGATGAATGGGTTTATGGTGCTTTATAGTGAGCGTGTGCAGGCTGTTCTGCCCTTTTTATCAGGAGGATTAAATGGACGGAGCTGGCATCATCTAACCTTCGTGTCGCCCTATGCGCTTGCTGGGTTGTGCCTTTGTTTTTTTGCCATCAAGCCGGCAAATCTTCTTTTGCTTGGCGATGAATCGGCTCAGCTGCTCGGTCTCAGAGTAGAGCGCACCCGGTTTTTCTTAATTGCACTGGCGGCACTTTTAGCTGGTGCAGCAGTAAGTGTGAGCGGCTTAATTGGATTTGTCGGACTAGTCGTTCCTCATTTTATCCGTCTTTTAATTGGAGATGACTACCGGTATCTGCTGCCGATCTCGATGCTGGGCGGAGGCGTGCTTGTGGTTTTTGCAGATACAGCCGCAAGGGTATGGTTTACGCCAGTTGAACTGCCTGTCGGTATCCTACTTGCCTGCATCGGTGCACCTTTCTTCCTCTATTTATTAAAAAAGAAAGGGAGGGGTTAAGTTGGATGTGATCGCTATGGATGACGTGAGTCTCAGTCAAGGAGGCTTTCAGCTGTCATCTATTTCAGCAGCTGTTCCTAAAGGAAGCGTGACAGGAATTATTGGACCGAATGGATCAGGGAAGTCGACTTTTATTAAAGCAGCCGCACGTCTTACGTCAATCGAAAGCGGCACGATATACATTCACGATATACCGCAAAAAGAGATGACAGCTCAGGAGATCGCAAAGGAAATCGCCGTTCTCATGCAGTCGAGAACAGCCATTCCATCTATGACCGTACGGGAGCTGGTCGCACTTGGACGCAGTCCGCATCGTTCGATCTGGAAAAAAAGCTCGAAGACAGATCAAGAAGCGATTGAGTGGGCGCTTGATGTGACCAATAGCCGGATCAATGAAAATAGAATGCTGCATACATTGTCTGGCGGAGAAAGGCAAAAAGCGTATATTGCGATGGCGCTCGCTCAGAAGACGGAGACGATTATTCTGGATGAGCCGACAACTTACTTAGATATTGCGCATCAGCTTGATTTACTAGAGCTGCTCAAACAGCTGAATAAGACGCATGGAATCACCATTTTAATGGTTCTTCACGACCTGCAGCAGGCAGCAAAATATTGTGACCGCCTTATTGCGATGAAGCGTGGTCAGATTTATCAAATAGGGACACCAAAAGAAGTATTAACAGAAAGCTTTTTCAAAGAGGTCTTTGGGATTCAGGCTGAGGTTCACTTAGACGGTGAGCATCCGCTTATTATTCCAATCGCTTCGATCCAACAACAAAAGGGAGATGAACAAAACATGATCATTGTCAACAACCAGGTAAGAGTAGAAAAAGGCAGTGCCGACCACCTCGTCAAGCGTTTTAACAAGCAGGGACAAGTAGAATTCATGGAAGGATTTTTAGGCATGGAAGTATGGGTCACACAGCAGACAACCGATTACGATGAAGTGACCATTCATACACGCTGGAATCGAAAAGAAGACTTTGTGAATTGGACAAAATCTCAGGCATTTGGTGATGCGCACGCTCATGGAAAAGCGAAACCTGAAGGTCTATTAAAAAACAAAATTACGTACTATGAAGTGCAAGTCACTAGACCAGCCTTACAGAAAAAAGCCTAAAAAAGAAACACAGCGCTGCAACTCACGTGCAGCGCTATTTTTTTACGTTTTTTTACTTTCTGTCACATATCTTTGACAAAGTATTCAAACAACTGACACAATACCTCCCAATTTTTAGGTAAAATTTACTTTATTTTTGAAGCGTATGGGTGTAAAGTACAGGTATAAATAACTAACCGAATGAAAAGCAAGAGTAAAATTTCACCGAGTAAACCATTTCAAACAGGCTATTATTTGTGAATCATTGAACAAATAGTGAACATTTTGTGAAATGGTGAGCATAGACATTTCGAATCATTCGGCATGTGAAAGTAAGGGAGGATGTAAGGCTGTGAGTGAGCTGTTTTTAGCAAGATTTCAATTTGCTTCAACGACATTATTTCATTTTATTTTTGTTCCTATGTCAATAGGTTTGGTGTTTATCGTTGCATTGATGCAGACCCTTTATGTCGTCAAGAAAAAAGAGATTTATAAAAAGATGGCGAAGTTTTGGGGTCATCTATTCTTACTCAATTTTGCAGTAGGTGTGGTGACAGGGATTCTCCAGGAATTCCAGTTTGGGATGAACTGGTCAGATTATTCAAGGTTTGTCGGTGATGTATTTGGTGCACCGCTTGCCATTGAAGCACTGCTCGCCTTTTTCCTTGAATCTACATTTATTGGACTTTGGATATTCGGCTGGGATCGTCTGCCGAAGAAGATTCATTTATTGTGTATTTGGCTTGTTTCCCTTGGTACGATCTTTTCGGCGTTTTGGATTTTACTCGCCAACTCATTTATGCAAGAGCCAGTTGGATTTGTCATTAAAAATGGCCGTGCAGAAATGAATGACTTTGGCGCTCTTGTAACGAACCCGCAGCTTTGGGTTGAATTCCCGCACGTTCTGTTTGGTGCGCTGGCTACAGGTGCATTCTTTATTGCAGGAGTTAGTGCCTATAAAATGATCAAAAAACAAGAAATCGCCTTTTTCAAAAAATCATTCCAGATTGCCATGGTTCTCGCTTTAATTTCTGGTTTAGGTGTGGCATTCTCTGGACATGATCAAGCGAAGCACTTAATGGAATCACAGCCAATGAAGATGGCAGCAAGTGAAGCCCTTTGGAAGGATAGTGGAGATCCAGCGGCTTGGACACTATTTGCCAATATTGATACAGATAAAAAAGAAAACTCTGCGGAGATCAATATTCCGTTTGCTTTAAGTTACTTGGCTTATTCGAAGTTTAGTGGAGATGTGCCAGGCATGCTGACCCTTCAAAAAGAATATGAAGCAAAGTTTGGTCCTGGAGACTACATTCCGCCAGTAAAAACAACCTTCTGGAGCTTTAGAATCATGGTTGGTGCCGGCATGCTGATGATTTTTGCCAGTATGATTGGCTTGTACTTGAGCTTTAGAAAGAAACTCGAAACGAACAAATGGTTTTTACGCTTCATGGTAGGGATGATTGCATTCCCGTTTATTGCGAACTCAGCTGGCTGGATCATGACTGAAATTGGGCGTCAGCCGTGGACGGTCTTTGGTATGATGACGACGGCTCAATCGATTTCGCCAAACGTATCGTATGGCATGCTGTTATTCTCAGTCATTAGCTTTACGACGATGTATCTGATTCTTGCCATCTTGCTTGCCTACCTATTCATTCGAGAAATTAAAAAGGGTGCACATTCGGAAGAGGATACAGATCAAAAGGATGAAACGGACCTGTCTACAGATCCATTTGATGGAGGCGCATATCATGGCATATCTTAACGAGATTTGGTTTATTCTTGTCGCAGTATTGTTTGTTGGATTTTTCTTCTTAGAAGGATTTGATTTTGGTGTTGGGATGTCCATGCAGCTGCTTGGAAAGGATGCGCACGAACGCCGCATTTTAATTAACACGATTGGTCCTTTCTGGGATGCGAATGAGGTCTGGCTGATTACAGCTGGGGGCGCTATTTTCGCTGCTTTCCCTAACTGGTATGCCACGATGTTCAGTGGATACTATATACCGTTTGCGGTTCTCCTATTAGCACTCATCGGGCGCGGAGTCGCCTTTGAATTCCGAGGGAAGGTTGAGAAAGCCTCTTGGATCAAAGCATGGGACTGGGTGATCTTCTTTGGCAGTCTGTTGCCGCCGTTTTTACTCGGTGTGCTATTCACAAGTATTTTACGCGGGATGCCAATTGATCAAGACATGAACATGTACGCTGGTTTTACGGATTTTGTGAATCTTTATTCAGTGATTGGCGGGTTAGCTGTGACGGTTCTTTGCCTTCTGCACGGATTGATTTTCGTCACACTTCGTACAGAGGGTGATTTAAGAGATCGTGCGAGAAAGCTTGGCAAGCGTGTCCTGCTTATTGCGCTGCCAGTTCTTGTCCTATTTGTTGGTGTATCTATCATGGAAACAGACATTTATACGGTACGCCCGATCATCACCATTCCGTTAACTGTCCTCATTGTGGTTTGTTACGTAGCGGCGCTATTCTTTATGAAAAAAGAACGTGATGGCTGGACATTCCTATTCACAGGTGCGGGCATCATGGTGACAGTGACGATGCTGTTCACTGCATTGTTCCCGCGCGTCATGATTAGCTCAATCAACCATACGTTTGATCTGACCATTCAAAACGCTGCATCTGGATCTTATTCACTGACGGTGATGACGATTGTTGCCATTTCTTTGCTGCCCTTTGTGCTTGGGTATCAAATTTGGAGCTATTACGTCTTCCGTAAACGTGTAAGCGGTAAGGAGCCAATGACCTACTAATGGATAAACGTTTGCTTCAATTAAAAGGAATGAGAGGGCTTCTTGCCCTCTTAGGTATTGTGTCACTCATCCAAGGAGCAAGTATTATTTTCCAAGCACAGTGGCTGGCACATGCCATTACTACGCTGTTTGACGGGAAAAGCCTTTCGCAGGCAACGCCTTATGTCCTGCTGTTTCTTGCTGCCTTTCTGGTGCGGCACGGTCTCACCTTGATTCGGGAGAAGGTTATGTTTACCTACTCTTCCCGAATTGGAGCAGACGTCAGAAAACAGCTGTTAGACCAACTCTTTCATTTAGGTCCAGCTTTCACAAAGAAAAAGGGTACAGGAAAGCTTGTCACTTTAGCGATGGAGGGAATTGCTCAATATCGTCAGTATTTACAGCTATTTTTACCGAAAATGGTGAACATGGCTGTGATACCGGCAATGGTCCTCATCTATGTTTGGACATTAGACGAAACATCTGCCGTCATTTTAATCGTGACGCTGCCGATTTTAATTGTCTTTATGATTTTGCTAGGTCTTGTCGCTCAGCGTAAAGCGGCCAAACAATGGAGATCGTATGAGAAATTATCCAATCATTTTACTGATTCTCTCCGCGGCCTTGAAACGCTTCGTTACTTAGGCATTAGCAAAAAACATTCCCGCAATATCGGAGAAGTGTCAAAGCGATATCGAAAGGCGACCATGAGCACGCTGAAGGTTGCATTTCTTTCATCATTTGCGCTTGATTTCTTTTCCATGCTTTCGATTGCAACCGTCGCTGTCTTTCTTGGCTTGCGATTAATTGAAGGGGAGCTTCTGTTATTGCCGGCTTTGACGGCGCTCATGCTAGCACCGGAATATTTCCTGCCAGTACGTGAAGTGGGCAATGATTATCATGCCACGCTAAATGGAAAAGAAGCGAATGAGGCGATGCAGGTCATTTTAGAAGAAAAGGGCTTCCGCGCGCAGGAAACACAATCAGTGCAGTTGAACGAGTGGAATGAACAGTCTGCGCTCACCTTGCAAGATGTGAGTGTCCAGCATGACGAACATGCCCCTTATTCGATTCAGGATGTAGATCTCACTGTGAAAGGGAAGAAGAAAATCGGAATCATTGGTGCCAGTGGTTCAGGGAAATCGACATTAACCGATGTGCTCGGCGGCTTTGTTGAACCGACCTCAGGTCAAATCACACTAAACGGCCAGCCGCTTGTTCATTTACAGATGAAGGAATGGCAAAAGGAAGTCGTCTATATGCCGCAGCACCCTTATTTATTTCACATGACATTAAGAGAAAACATTCGTTTTTATGAACCGCATGCAACAGATGAAGAAGTGGAAAGAGCTTCCAGTGAAGCTGGCTTATCTCAGCTCGTGGCGCAGCTGCCAAATGGTCTTGATGAGGTCATTGGAGAACAGGGAAGAGGGCTAAGCGGCGGACAGGCACAAAGAATTGCGCTTGCGCGAACGGTGCTGGGCAAGCGGTCCATTATGCTGTTAGATGAACCAACGGCACATCTCGATATTGAGACAGAGTATGAATTGAAGAAAACAATGCTTCCGCTGTTTGAAGATAAACTTGTGTTCTTAGCGACACATAGGCTTCATTGGATGCCAGACATGGATGAGATCATTGTCATGGATCAAGGAACGATTGCGGAAATGGGTACACATGAATCATTGATGCAAAGAAAAGGCGTGTATTATCAATTGGTACAGGAGCAAATGGGGGCGGTCACACATGGTAAGTAAAGGCTGGTTTATACCTTATATTAAGGAGAATCAAAAGCTGTTTGCGCTAGTTTTATTTCTTGGGGCAATTGCAGTATTCTCTGCTTCTATGCTGATGTATACGTCAGGATTTCTCATTTCAAAAGCTGCCACAAGACCTGAGAATATACTTATGGTCTACGTCCCAATTGTAGCTGTCCGTACCTTTGGTATATCACGCTCAGCTGCCCGCTATGCAGAAAGATTGGCGAGCCACCAGCTCATTTTGACCATGATTGAAAAAATGCGTGTCCGCCTATATGACATGGCTGAACGAAGTGCGAAACAGACAAAGCTGGGTACAGGTGAAATGCTGGGGCTCTTGTCAGATGATGTTGAGAGACTGCAAGATGCCTATTTAAAAACCATCTTTCCATCTATCGGTGCGCTGCTTTTATATGCCGCATCGATTGGGGCACTTGGCCTATTCTCATGGCCTTTTGCTGGCTTGATGCTGCTTTATATGGCACTTCTCGTATTTGTTTTCCCATACGTCACAGTGCTAGTGAACCGGGCGAGACAAATTCAAATGAAAAAAGGCAGAAATGAACTGTACAGCCATTTAACAGATGCCGTCATGGGCGTGAGTGACTGGTTGTTTAGCGGTAGGCAGAAAGATTTTGTTGATGAATATGAACAGAAAGAAGCGCAGCTGTTAGCGCTTGAAGCAGCTAAGCACCGATTTATCCGTCTGCGCCAGTTTTTTGCACAGCTTATCATTGGAGGAGCTGTCGTGCTTGTCGTGTATTGGAGCGGTTCAGTTGTGCAGTCAGGCTCGATGTCACACACCCTGATTGCAGCCTTCGTGCTTGTGCTCTTTCCGTTAACAGAAGCCTTTCTTCCACTCTCAGATGCAGCTGGTGATATTCCAGTCTATCAGCATGCTGTCAGCAGATTACATCATTATGAAAAGCTTTCGTATGAAGGAGAATCTGATCGCAAGATAGTGGATCAGTCAGCTGTTTCTCAAGATGAAGCTGTTTCTTTTGATCAAGTGTCCTTTGGGTATGATTTGCACCAACACGTGCTAAAGCACCTGTCATTTTCATTGAAGCAAGGAGAATCACTTGCTCTCTTAGGAAAAAGCGGTGCAGGAAAATCGACTATTTTGAAGTTGTTAGAAGGAGCTGTCGTGCCAAACCAAGGAGCTGTCAGTATCCAAGGGAAACCGGTCGAAAGCATTCGAGAGAACGTGTCCACCTATGTGTCAGTACTCAATCAACAGCCGTATTTATTCGATACCTCTGTTTTAAACAATATTCGCTTAGGCTCTCCTAATGCGACAGAGGAGCAAGTAAAAGAAGCAGCGAGACAAGTGCAGCTGCACGATACCATCGAATCTTTGCCAGAGGGCTATCACACCGGTGTGCAGGAGACAGGAATTCGTTTCTCAGGTGGAGAAAGACAACGGATGGCGTTAGCCCGGATTTTGCTGCAAAACACCCCGATTGTTGTATTAGATGAGCCCACCGTCGGACTTGACCCACGCACAGAGCGTGAGCTGCTTGAAACCATTTTCCATGTGTTAAAAGGGAAAACGGTCATTTGGATTACCCATCATCTCACTGGCTGTGAGGCATGTGACCGCATTATGTTTATTGAAGATGGACAAATTGAGATGCAGGGGGAGCATCAGGATTTACTGAAAGAAAACCCGCGCTATCAAAAATTGTATGAGATGGATCGTCCGTTTTCTACAATATAAATAGATGAAATGACAAGAACGTTCGGACAGAGATTTCTGCCCGAACGTTTTGTGGTTTTAAGGATTTACCTTTCCAACACCAGCATTTGATACAACTTCTGATTTGACATTGTTCACGTTAAGCAAGGAGTAGTTATAAGGAGGGTTGTACGTACCTGTAGAAGACGTTGGCAGACTGCCTGTGCTGTTAATAAATGAGTTGTTGATGACATGCCATGTACCGACTTGACGGCTGTCCCAGCTGCCGATCGCATTTTTTGTATTTTCAAATACGTTGTGCTCAATTCTCATTTTTGCGCCCATACGAGAGTTAATTGCAGTTGTCAGGATGCCTTTGTAATAGTTGTTATAGACATGTCCTTCCCCAAAGCGCATAGATGGTACACGAGAATTCAGGTTTTCGAAACGGTTGTTGTGGAATGTGATTTTTCGGTTGTAGTTGTCGTTATCAGAGCTGCCCATGAGCATCGTTTTCCAGCTATCATGAACATAGTTCCAAGAGAAGGTAATATAGTCGGAGTCATTTTTCACATCAAATAACCCATCATAATCATCTTTACCAGAGTTTAATGTATTGTACAGTTCATTATGATCGACCCATACGTTTTTAGAAGCGCCTTCGATTCCGATGGCATCCTTATCACCGATTTTGCTGTGATGGATTTTCAGGTTGCGGATGATGATGTTATTGGCACGCCATACTTTAATGCCAATTCCATTAAATTCACCTTTTGTGCCTTTGCCGACGATTGAGACATTGTTTGTATCTTTCACATCGATTTTATTGGCAGATGTATTAGAAGGGGTAATCGTCCCGTCGACAACAATTTTTAATTTTTCGTTTGTTCCTTTACTTTTGAGGGCAGCCAATAGTTCATTTCCAGTTTTGACTGTGACGGTTTTACCGCCTTCACCGCCTGTTGTACCGCCATTTAATGTGGAGAATCCTTGTTGATTAAAATTGGCCATAATAGAAGGGCTTTCGGGATACTTTGCTGCCGCCTTTGCCTCCCCATTAGGTGCAAATAATGAAGTCACGAGACCAACCGCTAACACACCAGCTAACATTGGAACTTTTTTCTTCAAAGTCAACATCTCCATTCATTTTTGTTTTAATGTAAACGTTTCCAAAAATAAGCTGCAATTCAACTGCTCCTCCTTTCTTCGCCAGTATCGCCTTTTTCGGAATGTAGGAAGAGCATAGCATGCAAAAAGGTATCATCGGCTAAGAATTGGCGCTGTGTATTCCATGATTTTCTAGAAAACTAAGGCCATGATTATTTTATTTTCGTCTAAATGAGACAAGGATCATTGACGATAGGTATTGGGATGACCTAGTGATTATGGGGGAGAGCATCTCCGCTTGACAGAAAATCAGAACGCATCATTTTGTTAGAGCCGAAAGAATGTCATAATCATTACATAAGAAAAAACTGGATATTTAACTCTTCAATTGCTGGATCAACAGGGAGAAAAGCAGACAAGCTAAAAAAATAAAATCTATTTTGAACGATATCGTCATACGTGTCGTCTCATGAATAAGAGAAGAAAAAGGAAGGAGGGGTGTGTTTGGAGCAGACAGAAGAGACATTATTGATTCAGCGGGCAAAACAGGGGGATGATGCTGCATTTACAGCTCTTTATCGCCATCATTATTCCTTTCTTTACCGTTATATAATGAAGCTCACCCTTCAACAAGAGCTTGCAGAAGAAATCATGCAAGAAACGATGCTGAAAGCGTACATGAAACTCTCTTCTTTTAGAGGAGATTCCTTATTTTCAACATGGCTCATATCCATTGCATCTAGACAATTTTTGGATCACCAGAAGAAAAGAAAACGTGAACAATTGAGGGAAGGAAAGGCGAATCAAGAGACGATACGCCGTTTTAAATGGGAGATTCAGCAAAAGGGACATACATGGCATGAGATGTGGGATGCTCTTAACGAATTGAAGGCTCAGGAGAGAGCGCCGATTATTTTGCACTATTATTATGGCTTTACTTATCCAGAGATTGCTTCAATGCTCGGGATGAGAGAAGGTACTGTGAAGTCGAGGGTTCATCATGGATTAAAGAAAATTCGAAAGGAGTGGTCTCAATGAAGGAAGATCAGTTCACCGAACTTTTAAAGGAAGAGTTACAGCAGCTAGATGATCAAATCGAAGTGAAAGAGCCAAGTGAACAGGCTGTCATGATGATGCTGAAGCAGGCGAAGGAACAAGAGAAAAGGCGTTTTAAACAAGAAGTACTGGCGTACGTTCTCATCAGTCTGACCATTCTCACACTATTTGTCGCTGCCATCACCCATTTGCCTATCATCTTCATTCTTCTTCAAGTAGTGAGTGTGCCGCTCTGCGTCATTGTCGGCATCAAGGAATATCAACATAGTAAAGGAGGGTCTTCCTTATGAGTCAGTCGGAGATGATCATCTTATTGTGCGCATTGCCGTTACTATTTGCGCAGGGCCTTCTTTTATTTATGGATGCCAAAAAAAGAGGACGTTATAAGTGGTTTTGGGGCATTGTCGGTTTAATTAACTTCCCATCGTCTTCTATTTTATATTGGCTTTGTGTCGTGTACCCTGATCGAAAAAAAGAGAAGGAGATCCGAAAAGATTGAGCAGAGGCCTATAAAACTTTAGGCCTTTTTTCTTGTTGAAGATCAACTAGAAATCATTCATGGTTCATCTAATTGTCAAAGAGTGCGGGATATATAACGTCTAAATCATGATTTCTAGCTCAATAGTCATTCTGTAAGAGATACTTTCTAAAAACGATTGCGGCGGCTGCTTGATCCATCTCAAATCGGCATCATTTTCATCTGTTATCAGTATTGATCCGTTTTTACAAATGGTGTTAAATTAATCTCAATATGCGTTAGAAAATCTAACAGGATAAATGTGTGAAGATATACAAAGGAGGCAGATGAGACATGTTGACCTTAGATCGAGCAGCACAAACAGCACAAAGCTACATCGACCGTGTGTTAGAAGAGGTGGAAAAACGAAATCCTGGTGAGGAGGAATTTCAGCAAGCCGTAAGAGAAATTCTCGAATCACTCGTTCCCGTTTTTGCAAAGCATCCAGAGTATGAAAAACAAGGCATTTTAGAACGACTCATCGAGCCTGAGCGGCTTGTGGTATTTCGCGTACCATGGGTAGATGATGAGGGGAAAGTACAAGTTAATCGGGGATTTAGGGTTCAATTCAACAGTGCCATCGGTCCTTATAAAGGAGGCATTCGTTTCCACCCATCTGTCAATGCAAGCATTATTAAGTTTTTAGGATTTGAACAAATCTTTAAAAACGCACTGACTGGTATGCCGATCGGTGGAGGAAAAGGTGGATCAGATTTTGATCCTAAAGGGAAATCGGATGGAGAAATCATGCGTTTCGTTCAAAGCTTTATGAGTGAGCTCAGCCGATATATTGGACCTGATCAAGATGTGCCAGCAGGTGATATTGGCGTAGGGGCACGCGAAATTGGCTATATGTTTGGGCAGTACAAGAAAATGCGTGGTGCTTATGAAGCAGGTGTGCTCACAGGGAAAAGCCCTGGATTTGGAGGCAGCTTAGCGAGAAAAGAAGCGACAGGCTATGGATTGGTGTACTTTATGGAAGAAATGTTAAAAGCGCATGGACTTCAATTTGAAGGACGTTCAGTTGTCGTGTCCGGCTCAGGGAATGTGTCTATTTATGCGATGGAGAAGGTCATAGAGCTAGGTGGTAAGGTCGTTGCGTGCAGTGATTCAAGCGGAGCGATTTATGATCCACAAGGCATTTCACTTGAAACAGTGAAGCAGCTGAAGGAAGTAAGCAATCAACGGATTGGGGCATACATAGACATTCACCCGCATGCTGAATTGATTGAAGATTGCGAACAAATTTGGTCTGTTCCTTGTGACATTGCGCTTCCATGTGCAACGCAAAATGAAATATCTGAGATGCAGGCACAGCAACTCGTGGAAAATGGTGTCATTGCGGTAGGAGAAGGAGCGAATATGCCTTCTACTCTAAAGGCAGTCAAAGTTTTTGAACAGAATGATATTCTATTCGCGCCGGCAAAAGCGGCGAATGCAGGCGGGGTAGGTGTCTCAGCGCTGGAAATGGCGCAAAATAGTGCAAGAATGTCTTGGACATTTGAGGAAGTAGATGATCAGCTGAAACAAATGATGCAGACGATTTATCGTCAGTGTACAGAGACAGCAGACGAATATGGACACTCTGGAAACTTAATAGTAGGAGCAAATATTGCAGGATTTCGCAAAGTGGCAGATGCGATGATCGCACAAGGCGTGATTTAACTCCTGCTCTCCCGCACCTGTTTATTTCATGACAAGATGGGGAATCTTCCTTGTAAGAATGACAATAAGGAGGCGCGGGAGAAATGAAAAAATGGCTGAAACAAATTTTTAAATGGGCACCTGTGATTTATCCAGTGGTGAGAAAAATATATAAAGAGCGGAAAGCATCTAAACGTCGTAACGTATCAGCCGGATAATCCGGCTTTTTTTTATGCAAGCATGACCGAATTGTGCGCTAAACAAAAAAGATGATAGATTTGAATGATCCATTTCATGCTTCTTTCCGTTAAGTACATAACAAACGGAAAGAGGAGGAAAAACAGATGAACATGAAAAAAGCGATTTTAACCATTCCGCTTAGCGCAGCATTACTATTTCCGGCAGCCCATAGCGCAAGTGCACACGAAGGACATATGCATGGAGAGGCAAAGAAGACATCTTCGTCACAAGAGGTGTCAAACAAAGCAACCGATCTTCGAGCAGCACTAGACCAGTTATTTTCGGAGCATGCCTACTTAGCAGTCATCACAATGCAAAAGGGAATTGACGGCAGCAAAGATTTTAAACAAGCAGCGGCAGCGCTAAATGACAACACAAATGACTTATCGGAAGCCATCGCTTCTGTGTACGGAAAAAAAGCAGGGAAACAATTCAAAGACATTTGGTCAAGCCATATCGGCTACTTTGTGGATTATGTACAAGCAACCGCAAAGAAAGATGAGGCAGGTAAAAAGAAAGCTGTCAAGCAGCTTGATCAATATCGAGTCAAACAAGCCGACATGCTCGATCAAGCAACAGGCGGGAGATTGAAAGCAAGTGAGCTTGAAGAAGGCTTGAAGATGCATGTGAACGAATTATTAAAAGCGTTTGACAGCTACACAGAAAAGGATTTTGATACGACCTATGAGACTGTTAGAAAATCCATTCATCATATGTTTGAAGTAGGCAAAGGCGTATCGTGGGCGATCACAGATCAATTTCCTGGGAAATTTGATCATAAATCTGTCGATACACCAGCCGCAGATCTTCGTGAAGATTTAAACTACTTGTTCTCAGAGCATTTGGCACTTGCGGTCGTTGCCATGCAAAAAGGAAATGATGGTAGCAAGGACTTTGATCAAGCAGCAGCAGCTTTGAACGAGAATACAAATGATTTATCTAATGCGATTGCATCTGTTTATGGTAAGGGTGCAGGAAAACAATTCAAATCCATTTGGTCAAGCCATATTGGTTACTTAGTTGATTATGTCAAAGCGGATGCATCAGGAGACAAAGAAGCGAAAGAAAAAGCTGTGAAAAACTTGGATGCATATCGGATGAAGCAAGCGAAATTTCTAGATCAAGCGACAGATGGCCGTTTAAAGGCGGCGGATTTAGAAGCTGGCTTAAAAATGCATATTGATGAGCTGATCAAAACATATACGTCTTACCATAATGGCGAATATGATCAGCTTTATCCAACAGTGAGAGAAGCATACGGTCATATGTTCATGGTCGGTCAAGATGTCGCAGCAGCGATTGTTGATCAGCATCCTGAACTGTTCAAATCTAACATGCCTAACGAAATGCCGAAAACAGGTATGGGAGGCACAGCCGGTCCTTTAGGTATGTCATATGAAGCATTTGCGGGATTAATCGCAAGCTTGATCCTAGCAGGCGGTGCAATGGGTGCGTTCTTCCTAATTCGTCGTAAGACATCAAATTAAGCTTATATCAAAACAAAAGGGGGGGAACGTGCACAATCGTGCCGTTCCTTTCTTTCAAAGGAGGCAGACTGACTTGAAAAGGTGGCTGTTTGGTCTTCTGATGCTTCTTGTCATCACGGGCTGTGCATCAAAATCGATGGATGATTCGTCATCCGCTAAAACAACCTCATCTCCTGAAAAAATGACAACAAACCAAGCCACAAAACAGTCTCATTCAAAAGCCATGTTAAAAGACGAACCGTCCGGTATTGTCCCGGCTGAAATTGCGATTCCGGCGATTGATGTCAAAGCAAAAGTAGAGAAAACCACTTTATCAAAGGATGGCAGTATGGGCGTTCCAAAAAATACGGACAACACAGCTTGGTTTAAGGATGGTCCGAAGCCAGGAGATAAAGGAAATGCCGTTATGAATGGTCATGTTGATAATAAGTGGGGACCTTCTGTTTTTTATCGATTGAAGGAGCTGAAAAAGGGAAACAAGGTAATCGTGACATCCATATCAGGTAAAAAGCGAACCTTTGAAGTCGTCAAAGTGCAAAGCTATCCGCGTGAAGAAAAACCAAATGCGTTTTTCGGGTATGCTTTTACACGGAATCTCAATTTAATCACGTGTACAGGGACATTTGATCATGCAGCAGGGACTCATGAAAAAAGATTGGTTGTCTTTACGCAGCTGATTTCTTCATAAAAGGCGATGATACGGAGGTGTATCGCCTTTTTTTCATGGTTTCCCCAACGGTCCTGCCAAAAGATTCATAGGTCATTGGATAGGGTTTGTTGTATAAATAGGGGCGTTTGTCATATAAATGAGATGGCAATTTTTATTTCTTTTCAGTAGAATATGAGTAATGAAGAGAACTGCAAGCGTATACACCTTGTCCAGACAAGGCAGATTCTCCACCCTTACATAAGGAGGCCGATCTGATGCTGAGTAAAAGACTGGCGCACATCTTAAGTCAGCTCATGGCAGCGGAGACCCCGCTCACAAGCGCTGCGCTTTCTGTCAGTTTACAAGTAACAAGCCGCACCATTCGTACAGACATCAAGGAACTGAACGACTGTCTTGCTCCTTATCAAGCGGCTGTAACAGCTGTTCGAGGAGCTGGTTATGAGCTGTTGATCAACGATGAGAATGCCTTTCGCCGTTTTATGAAAGAGGAGGTCGAACAGGAAGAGCCGCTGGCGGTCCTTCCGGAGGAGCGAGTCCGGTTTATTTTAAAAAAGCTGCTTCTCGCAGAGTCTTATGTGAAACTGGAAGACTTACAGCAGCTGCTGTTTATTAGTAAATCGACGATGAGTAACGATATGAAATGGGTCAAACGCAAGCTTGAGCCCTTTGATCTGAAGCTGGAAGCGAAGCCGAATAAAGGCTGCCGGATCAAAGGATCGGAGATGAAAATTCGTTATTGTATGTCAGAGTATTTATTCAGTGAACGCCGATCCTGCCAAACGATGCTGAACACGGCAGTCACCATTTTGCCAAAACATGAACTGGAATTGATTCAGAAAACAATCATTGATTATATCAATGAAGAACGAATGAATCTATCAGACATTTGCATGAATAATTTAATCGTTCATGTCGCGATTGCCTGCAAACGAATTAGACACGGAAACTATGTATCTGTTTTGCCAGAGGAAATCAATGAGATTCCACGGGCAAAGGAATACGAGGTGGCTAAAAAAATGGTGGAATGCCTTGAAGGACTGCTGGACGTCTCTTTTCCACAAGAAGAGATCGTCTATATCGCCATTCATTTATTAGGAACAGCCAAAATGGTGCAGTCCTTTTCATCGAGCGCTCAAAAACAAATTGTGGATGATGACACGAGCCGTCTTGTCCAGCTGATGCTCCAAGCCGTTGATCAAAAGCTGCAGCTTGATTTAGCCGGTGATGCGGAATTAATGATTGGGCTGAGTCTGCACTTAAAGCCAGCCATGACCCGGTGTAAATATGGAATGAACTTAAGAAATCCAATGCTTGATGAAATAAAGGCGGGGTATCCACTTGCCTTTGAAGCAGGAATTATCGCCAGCAGGGTCCTTGAAGAAGAGGAGGGGCTGAGTATTCATGAGAATGAAATCGGATATATGGCGCTTCATTTTGGTGCGGCTTTAGAGCGGAGGAAAATGGAGATTCCGCCGAAGCGATGTCTCATTGTCTGTGCATCTGGTGCAGGGAGTGCAAGGCTGCTTCAGGATCGTTTGCGGTCACAATTTGGGACTAAGCTGACCATTTTAGGAACAGCAGAGCTTTATTCGCTTCCGCATGTCTCTTTACATGCCATGGATTTGATTATTACAACGGTCCCGATTCAGATGGATTTACCGATTCCAGTCATACAAGTGAACACCATTTTGGGAGGCGGCGACTTTTTAAAAATTGAAGAAGCCTTGACGAGTGAAACAAGGGTGACATTGGCCTCTCAATATATGAAAAAGGAATTGGTCTTTACAAAACGCGCCTTTCAAACAAAGGAAGAGGTCATCACTTTTCTCACGAAACAAGTTATCGATATGGGATTAGCACCAGCAGAACTTACACCTTCTGTGATGGAAAGAGAAGAGGCTGCACCGACATCCTTCGGGCATTATACAGCCATTCCGCACCCTATGACGCCGCTGACAGAAGAGACATTTTGGGCGATCTGTTCATTAGAAAAACCGATCATATGGGGAGAGAAAAAAGTTCAATTTGTTTGCTTGCTTTGTGTCGAAAAAGAGAATGCCAAAGATTTAAAAGGGATGTATCGTCTGCTGGGCGAGCTTGTGCACAATGTGAAATTCATTCAGCATCTCATCGCCTGTGATACATTTGAAGACATGCTCGATATCATGTATAAAAAGGCCCCTTCGTACAAGAGCTAACAATGTGATCTTAACTTTTTCCGCTTCCTAAAGGAAAAAGTATAGGTGTTTATGAAAGCGGTTTCATAATATGATGAATGTGTAAAGAAAAGCTACACACTTTCAAAAGGGGGCGTTTACACATGAACATCTTATTGGTTTGTGCAGCAGGTATGTCAACAAGCTTACTAGTCACAAAAATGGAGAAAAGCGCACAAGAACAAGGAAAAGACTATCGTATTTGGGCAGTATCTGGAGATTCAGCAAAAAATCATATTGATCAAGCCGATGTGCTTTTATTAGGACCACAGGTTCGATATTTATTACCACAAATGAAAAAGCTCGGAGAAGAAAAAGGGATTCCAGTCGACGTCATCAATACCGTGCATTACGGCGTATGTAATGGGGCTGAGGTTTTAAAATCTGCTGAACAGTTAGTGAACGGATAAAGGGGGCGGAAGGGATGAATGGATTCAACCGATTTCTAGAAGAGAAGGTCATGCCGTTTGCAGGGAAGATTGCCGCTCAAAGACATTTACAAGCATTGCGTGACGGAATTGTTTTAACCATGCCTCTCATTATTGTCGGTTCACTGTTTCTCATTTTAGCCAACCTTCCGATCCCAGGATACAGCGATTTTATGGCAAGTATCTTCGGAGCAGAATGGGCCACGAAACTATCCTATCCTGTTAATGCGACCTTTGACATTATGGCACTTGTTGCAACCTTCGGGATTGCCTACAGGCTTGCTGAAAAGTATGCAGTGGATGCCCTATCATCTGGTGCGATCGCTGTTGCAGCTTTCCTTTTGGCAACACCATATCAAGTTCCTTTCACACCTGAAGGCTCAACAGAAGCCATCTTAGTAGGTGGGGGAATTCCAGTTACATTGATGGGCAGTAAAGGGTTATTCGTTGCCATGATTATTGCCATGCTTTCAACTGAAATTTACCGATTCATCGTCCAGCGGAATATCGTCATTAGGATGCCTGATGGTGTACCGCCAGCAGTGAGTAAATCGTTTATCGCACTTATTCCAGGTTTTGTGGTCATCACGCTGATCTGGGTCGCTAGACTTTTGATTGAGATGACACCATTTGAGAGTATTCATAATATCATCACGGTCTTAATTGGCACACCGCTTTCCATTCTTGGTGGAAGCTTAGGCGGAAGTATTGTCGCCATTGGTGTGCAAATGCTCCTCTGGGCATGTGGTATTCACGGAGCAACCATTGTCGGCGGCGTCATGGGTCCAATTTGGCTCGGTGCGATGGATGAGAACCGTCTCGCATTCCAAGCAGGAGAAGTGCTGCCAAATATCTTCACAGCGCAGTTCTTTGAAATCTTCATCAATGTCGGCGGAAGCGGTGCAACGCTTGCCTTGGTGCTGACGATGATCTTACGTGCCAGAAGTAAACAAATGAAACAGCTTGGCCGACTTGCCATTGGGCCAGCCATCTTTAACATCAACGAACCGATCATCTTTGGAATGCCGATTGTTATGAATCCAATGCTTCTGATTCCGTTTATCCTTACGCCTATCATGATGATCATCACGACATATATCGGAATGAGCACAGGGCTTGTCGCAAAACCGGCGGGGATTGCGGTCCCATGGACGATGCCGCCTATCATTTCAGGCTATCTCGCCACAGGAGGCAAAATCTCAGGTGCTGTCATGCAGCTGATTAACCTAGCGTTGTCATTCGCTTTATACTACCCATTCTTTAGAATGTGGGATAAGCAGAAATTAAAAGAAGAAAGTGAACTAGAAACAAATGCAACAACTGATGAAAATGTCGTCAGCATGTAATAGAGGAAACAAGGGGGATGCGGCCGATGGAAATGGAACAAATTGTGTTTCAACTCATCTTACACGGCGGGAATGGCAGAAGCTCTGCGATGGAGGCCATTACATGTGCAAAGCAAGGGAATTTTGATGAGGCGAAGCAAAAATTGCAGGAAGCACAAGACGCGTTAAATGAGGCGCATCACGCACAGACAGAGCTGATCCAAGGAGAAATTAGAGGAGAAAAGACCGATATTAGCCTCTTAATGATCCATGCACAGGATCATCTCATGAACGCAATGACCGTCAAGGAGCTTGCGGCGGAAATCATCGAGCTCCATGAAAAAATGAAGCAACTCGGAGGTGTCAATTCATGAAAGATGGAATCAAAATTGTCACAATAGGCGGAGGATCAAGCTATACGCCTGAGCTTGTCGAAGGGTTTATCAAACGATATCATGAATTGCCTATAAAGGAATTATGGCTCGTGGATATTGAAGCGGGTCAGGAAAAGTTAAACATCGTGGGTGCTCTCGCGAAACGCATGGTCGAAAAAGCCGGTCTGCCGATTGAGGTACACCTGACGCTTGACCGCCGGGAAGCCCTGAAGGACGCAGATTTCGTGACAACACAATTTCGTGTAGGACTGCTGGAAGCACGGGCTAAGGATGAGAGAATCCCACTTAAATATGGCGTCATCGGTCAGGAAACGAACGGACCAGGCGGCTTATTTAAAGGCCTTCGAACCATCCCAGTCATTCTAGATATCGTGAAGGATATGGAAGAGCTTTGTCCAGATGCATGGCTTGTGAACTTTACAAATCCGGCGGGCATGGTCACAGAAGCTGTGCTACGCTACACAAATCTAAAAAAAGTAGTCGGTCTATGTAATGTCCCAATTGGGATAAAAATGGGGATTGCCAAGGCGCTTGATGTGGAAGTTGAACGGATCGAGGTACAGTTTGCCGGTCTCAATCACATGGTCTATGGATTAGACGTGTATTTAGACGGGGTCAGCATTATGGATCAAGTACTCGATGAATTAGGAAACCCGAATAGTCAGTGGTCTATGAAGAACATTGAAGCGAAAAACTGGGAACCTTCTTTTGTAAAAGGATTAGGAGTGATCCCATGTCCGTATCATCGCTATTACTATAAAACAAAAGATATGCTGGAAGAAGAGCAAAAAGCGGCCCAAGAAAAAGGAACAAGAGCAGAGGTAGTCCAGCAGGTCGAGCACGAATTATTTGAGCTCTATAAAGATCCTGATTTATCGATTAAACCACCACAGCTCGAAAAAAGAGGCGGGGCATATTACAGTGATGCGGCATGTAACTTAATCAGCTCCATCTATAATGATAAGCATGACATCCAACCAGTCAATACAGTGAACAGAGGGGCGATTGCAAGCATTCCGGCTGAATCAGCGGTTGAAGTGAACTGTATCATTACGAAGGACGGACCAAAACCAATCGCGACGGGTGATCTGCCTGTAGCTGTGAGAGGACTCGTTCAACAAATCAAATCATTCGAGCGTGTGGCAGCAGAAGCGGCAGTCACAGGAGATTACGAGACGGCTCTTGTGGCAATGACGATCAATCCGCTTGTCCCTTCTGACGAAATTGCAAAGCAAATTTTAGATGAAATGCTCGAAGCACATCGTGAATATTTACCGCAATTCTTCAAATCAGTCAAAGCGTAAAACAAAATGGCCCCTTTATGGGGTCGTTTTTTATCATTGCCCCATATGGAAATTCAAGAAAGAAGTGTATGATAGTAAAAAACAACATGTATGGCTTCAAAGAAAGGACGGTTTGAGTATGGTTGCAATTGGTTTAATGCTTTACGGCTTTATCGTTCAACCTCTGTTGAGTTATGGCACAGTGGTCTTGTTTTTGTATGGAATCATCGCTTCTTTTATTGGTCTTATTCGTCATAGACAGTATGTATGGATTTATGTTCTTCGCCTACTCGTTTGTTTTACCATTCCAGCAACCAACCTGTTGATGTATTTCGCAACAATTGGTGGAGATGAAAGAGACTTTGATTTTCAGCCGATGCCGTTTGTTTATTATCTTGTCTTTATAATAGAAATCATCATCGTCTTTTTACCAGAGATTTTTTTACTGATCGAAAGAAAGCGGAGCATCAAAGGGAAACAGTGGATATATATAGGGGCGATTGTGGGTGTATCGGTCTTGTTTTGGTGCACGATTTGATGGAAGGCTGACTGGACATCTAAGTCTATTTCCCCTTCTTGTTGCGTAACCTTTTTCGTCTAACCTTTACAAAAGTAATAGAAAGAACAAGGATAGAAATTCCGAGAAACTTAAATAGAAACCGGGTGTGGAACGGTGAATCGTCGAAGCCTGTAGCGATGATGATCGATCCGATGCAAATACCAAAGAACGCTAGTAGATAAGTAAAAAACATACCATCACTCCTCAATGTGTTATTACCATTATAAGGTATATCAGAGAGGTAATTAAACAAAAAAAGAACCCTTCATGATTGAAAGGTTCTTTTACATGCTTAAGCTTGTTTGACGACCGAATCGACTTCTACTGTCCAGCCGAAGATATCTGGTTGTGTTCCTTTTTGAATACCCGTAATGGCTTCATACAATTTCTTCGATACTTCACCTGTTTGACCATCTTGAATCACATATGGCTGATCGTGATAAATTAATTCCCCGACAGGAGAGATGACGGCCGCTGTTCCAGTTCCAAAGATTTCTTCAAGCTCGCCTGATTGATGTGCTTCAATTAACTCATCAATTGAAATTTTACGCTCTGTCACTGGAATTCCCCAGTGTTTTAATAGCTCAAGTACAGAGTTACGTGTGATGCCTTCTAAAATGCTGCCGTTCAGTTCAGGCGTCACGATTTCTCCATTGATTTTAAAGAAAATATTCATACTCCCAACTTCTTCAATGTACTTTTTCTCGACTCCATCAAGCCAAAGAACTTGTGAAAAACCTTTCGTTTCAGCGACTTGCTGTGCCTTGAGGCTTGAGGCGTAGTTCCCAGCTGTTTTGGCATTTCCTGTTCCGCCTTTAACGGCACGGACAAATTCGTTTTCAACGGCAATTTTGACAGGATGGATGCCTTCTTTATAGTAAGACCCCACTGGAGATAGGATAATGAGCAGCTTATATGTGCTTGACGGCGCAACGCCTAAATACGGCTCAGTGGAAATAATGAATGGACGGATATACAATGAAGTGCCCTCTGCATCAGGTACCCAATCCTTATCAATGCGAATGAGTTCATTTAAGCCCTCTAAAACCGTTTCTGTATCAATTTGTGGGATGCACAGGCGGTCATTGGATCTGTTTAAGCGTTCCATGTTCTTTTCCGGACGGAATAAGAGAATTTTCTGATCCTCAGAAACATAAGCCTTCAAGCCTTCAAAAACAGATTGCCCATAATGGTAGACCATCGAAGCTGGGTCCATTGGAATGGCCTGATAAGGGATAATTCTTGGATCATACCAGCCTTGATCAATGGAATAATCCATCACAAACATGTGATCTGTGAAGATTTTTCCGAATTCAAGTTGATCAGATTGAGGTTTTGGTTTTTTTGTTGAACTAAGTTCAACGCGGATGGGTTGTTTTGGCATCGTAAATCTCCTTGCTATTTGATTATTTGAAAATTCTAATAATATGAAATAATTATGATTCTATTCTATACCTTCACAAAATATTAGCAATAGGTTTTCTGGAATTCAGACAAGAAAAATCTGTTAAAGCGCTTTCCTTCTCTCTGCCGTCAGTCTGCCTCATGTCACCCCTTTTTAATAAAGAAATAAAATCCAAATACATTATTAACTGATTAATCTGACAATTTAAAAGCGGATAAATTACCTGTAAGATATTCTTTCAACCATACACCTTTTGACTAGTACATTGCAAGGGGCATTGTCATATTTTAATCCTCTTTTTTTTAACCGATAAAGGAAGAAGAGAAGTGAAAGGAGCAAACAACAAGATGAAACGAGCGATACCAAGCATTTTACTCATTTTATTCATGACCGTGATCAGCTTCGGCTGTCAAGCGATGACAGAGGAGGCTGGCGCCAAGCAGGGAACTGCCTATTACGTGGCGACAAACGGGAACGACAAAAGCCCAGGAACGAAGCAAAAACCTTTTCGCACGCTGAAAAAAGCGGCAAGTATGGCGAAAGCCGGGGCAACCATTTACGTGAGAGGCGGCACATACAAAGAGAAATTGATTGTCCGCCATTCAGGGACAAAGAAAGCACCTGTTATCTTTCAAGCTTACGGAAAAGAAA
Organism: Bacillus sp. FSL W8-1143; assembly: GCF_037965155.1. Taxonomy (NCBI): domain Bacteria; kingdom Bacillati; phylum Bacillota; class Bacilli; order Caryophanales; family Bacillaceae; genus Bacillus; species Bacillus sp. FSL W8-1143. The sequence continues at coordinate 3,495,103 of NZ_CP150182.1, read as the reverse complement.
AACCTGTCATTAGCGGGGCTTCACTCAAAGGAAATCAAGCAGATGGCGGTCTTGTCACGATCGATCAAAAAAGTTACATTACCCTCAAAGGTCTGACGGTGGGACATCTCAAGACGAATAAGGAAGATCTGACCCCAGTCGGTATTTTCATCAAAGGAAGCGGGAAAGGCGTCAAACTTCTCAACAACCGAGTGTATGACATTCAGACGACACACACAAATGGGAATGCGCACGGTATTGCGGTCTATGGAACAAAAGCTCCTGCAGCCATTGAAGACATTGAAATCAAAGGAAACACTGTTGAAAAATTAAAACTGGGCTTCAGTGAAGCGCTTGTGCTCAATGGGAACGTCAAAAAGTTCCGTGTGACACATAACACCGTCCGCCACACTGATAATATAGGCATTGATTTAATTGGTTTTGAGAACGTAGCACCTTCTAAAAAGTACGATCAAGTCAGAAATGGTGTCGTATCTAGAAACAAAGTGTATGAGATTACGAGTGTAGGAAATCCAGCCTATGGCAAAGACATCTCCGCTGGCGGAATTTATGTGGATGGCGGGAAGGACATTGTGATTGATCATAACATCACACATCACAATGACCTAGGGATTGAAGTCACAAGTGAACATAAAGGAAAAATGGCAGATCGCATTCGCATCGAACACAATCAAGTGTATTTGAACCGTTATACAGGCATTTCAATTGGCGGCTATGATAAAAAGCGAGGCGGAACAACAAATACGACGATCTCACATAATATTTTATACAAAAATGACACAGCCGGCTTAGAAGGCGGTCAATTGTTGATGCAATATCAAGCTGTGAACAATCGAATCACGAGCAATATCATGACAGCGAGTGCCTCGCATTACTTAGTCGTGAATCTTTATGGAGTAAATCAAAAGAATATCTTCCAGAAGAACGTATATGACGACCGCAAAGGTGCAAAAGCATCACAGTGGGTATGGCGCGGGAAATGGATGGAAGGCTACAAAACGTATCTCTCTAAAAGCGGTCAAGATAAAGGATCAGCACATCTCAATCCACAATTTATGAATGAGAAAAAATATGATTTTCGCCTGAAGAAGTCATCACCTGCTAAGAAAATCATCGGAAATTAAGCAAGTCTGAATCCAAACTCATTGTTTTAAATTTTCAAAAAAATCATTGACATTGATGTGACATCACATTAAAGTAAAGAAGACATTTCAACGAAAACAAAATTTCATAACGGATCTCTTATCAAGAGAGGCAGAGGGACTGGCCCTATGACGCCCGGCAACCGTTTCTACTATAGAAATTGGTGCTAATTCCTGCAAAGCTGTTACAGCTTTGACAGATAAGAGAGGAAGAATCCCGATACATGTTTCATGCAACGGTGATCAAGCCTCTCTTTCCAAGAGAGGCTTTTTTTCGTCTCTTTTTCAAATGAAAGAACAGTTTACTGGCGTTTTCCCACATTTTTACCTAGTTTTCCGATGTGAAAAATAAAAACAACTTGAGGAGGAACAGCAATGAAGCGTAACTATTTTACATCTTGTCTTATATTTTTAACGGTATTGACCGTCCTATTAACAGGCTGCGGCACTGGATCAAGTGCAGGCTCAAAGACAAATGCGAACGAAAAGGTCTCCTTTGACAATGTACCGAAGCGATTTGCAAAGGGACAGGGAGCAAAAATTAAAGTCATTCGTAAAATTGGAGGAGATGATCATACAGCGCAGTTTTTAGCTGGGACGAAGGCAGAAGGTGAAGCGCTTGGCTTAACGGTAGATGTCTACACCGCAAATGGAGATACAGCGAAGTTCCATGACGCGATCTCTCAGGCGCTGGAAGAAAATTATGATGGCTTTATCATCTCTCATGGGGACGACGAGGCGACCGTCGCTGACGTGAAAAAGATCACAGCGAAGGGTATTCCAGTCGTAGCGTTCGATTCAAATCCTAAGCTGAAGGACATCAAAGGAGTCACAGTGACGTCTCAAGATGACGAACAATTAGCGAAAAAATCACTAGACGCACTCGTGTCTGACTTTAAAGGAACAGCAAATATTGCGTACCTCTGGGTAGATGGATTCCCGCCAATGGTGAGACGGAACAAGGTCTATCAAGAAACGCTCAAACAACATGCAGGGATCAAGGAACTTGACCGCTTTGGTATTGCCTCCTCTGATACGTCTGTTCAAACACAAAATGCAGTGGCAGCGATGCTGAATAAATATCCAAAGGGCAAACTTGACGCTATTTTTGCTACGTGGGATGCCTTTGCCATTGGCGCAGCAAGAGCGCTAAAGGAAGCAGGAAGAACAGAAGTGAAGATTTATGGGATTGATGTGTCAAATGCGGATCTTCAAGAAATGACAGCAAAAGACAGTCCATGGAAGTACACAGCAGCGGTTGATCCGAAGCTCATTGGCGCAGTTGACGTGAGAATTCTTGCGAAGAAAATAGCGGGTGAGAAAACCCCGTCTTCCTATGATCTTGAGGCCTCTCTCATCTCACAAAAACAGCTTAAACAATCAGGAAAGGCCATCAATATGGTCAATCTTGCAGACGAAGGGAAGGGGTTCGGCTCATCGACTGCCTTTGAAGAAGATTGGATGAAGACCTTGAAGAAGCATTATACAAAATAAACGCCGTGCACTCTCTTCTATAGAGGGTGTTTCGTTTTTCAAATGATGATCATGAGAAGGAGGACATCTATGACTTCGCCGCTAGTTTGTATGAAACATATTTCGATTGAATTCCCAGGAGTAAAAGCGTTAGATCAAGTGAATTTCACATTAAAAAAAGGGACAGTTCATGCACTGATTGGAGCGAATGGTGCTGGGAAGTCCACGTTAATGAAAGTTCTTTCTGGCGCTCATTCGCACTATGAAGGAAGCATCCAAATCAATGGTCAGGCGGCATCGATTCAAACCCCAAAGGATGCGGCCTCATATGGTGTGCAGACGGTTCATCAAGAAGTGGATACAGCTCTCGTTCCCTACTTAAGTGTTGGTGAGAATATGATGATGCATCAGATTGAGAAGAAAACATTTGTCGACTGGAAAGAGCTGCACCGTAAGGCAGCTCAACGATTAAAAGTACTGGACATCGACATCTCCACAAAACGCCTTGTAAGTGATCTGACCCTTGCGGAAAAACAGATGGTGCTCATCGCCAAAGCCGTTTCAATCAAATGTAGCATTTTAATTTTAGATGAACCAACAGCTCCGCTAAGTCATACAGAAACAAACAAATTATTTTCAATGATTGACCGGCTGAAACAGAATGGAACGGGCATTGTGTTTATCTCTCATCGCATGCCTGAAATTTTCACCATTTGTGATGAACTGACAGTGATGCGAAATGGAACCGATGTCGCAGCTCATCTTGTTCAAAATACAAATCCGCAGCAGATCATTGAAGAAATGCTAGGTGCGCCATTAGAGGAGCAATTCCCGCTCCGTACACCGTTGAAGGATGCACCTATTGCCCTTGAAGTGAAGCAGCTAAACGACCAGCATAAATTACGCAATATTCATCTTCATGTGAAAAAGGGTGAAATTCTCGGAATTGCGGGCCTTGTCGGTGCTGGAAAAACGGAATTGTGTAAAGCCCTTTTCGGCGCCTCAGAAAAAACGACAGGGACTGTGAAGCTTCATGGTCAAACCGTTCGCATCACATCGCCTCATCAAGCGGTGAGAGCTGGAATGGCCCTTGTGCCAGAAGAACGGAGAAAGGAAGGGATTCTGACAGAAGAGAGCGTGGGGTGGAACTTAACGGCCGCAAGTCTTCGTTCATTCTCAAGCGTGTTCAGCTTTTTACATCGTTCGAAGGAAAAGCGGAAAGCAGACGAAATCGTCAAACGACTAGGTGTCAAAACCCCATCTCTTGAAGCAAAGGTGAAGCATCTATCCGGTGGAAATCAACAGAAGATTGCCATCGGAAAATGGCTGCTGGCTGAAGCGGATGTCTATCTCTTTGATGAACCAACTAAAGGTGTTGACGTTGGAGCGAAAAAAGATATTTTCACGCTGATTGCAGAGCTTGCCGCCCGCGGGAAATCTGTGATTTATGCGTCAAGTGAGCTGTCGGAGATTGCAGGGATCGCAGACCGAGTCTATGTGCTGTATGATGGCAGCATTGCCCGGGAAATGACTGCCCCAACGACTGAGGAAGAGCTTTTATATCATTCAACAGGAGGACAATCATGAGTGAACAACAAATTCCAGCCCCTGTGCAGCAAACGAAAAAACAGCGGCCATCCTTTCATCTATTTGATTTCTTTTATCGATATGGCACGATCTTAACCATTGCTGTATTGATTGTGGTATTTGCGGCAGCGAATCCAGCGTTTTTGCAATCAGGGAATATTATCAATATTTTACGGTCTATCTCCATTGTGACCATTATTGCGGTGGGCCTTACCATCTCCTTGGCAGTCAACGGCTTTGATTTATCGGTCGGATCAGTCGCAACGTTATCGAATGCAATTGTGATTTCTATGTTTGTGTGGTTTTCGCAAAACCCGCTGATTGCGATCCTCTCTGCGCTAGCGGCTGCCCTTATTGTTGGTTTACTCAATGCCTTGATGATTGTCAAAATGAAAATTCCAGATATGCTCATGACATTAGCCATGATGTTTATTATTCAAGGGCTGGCTCAGACGTATACGAAAGGGGCGACCATTTCTGAAAACATGGTGCTGCCTGATGGTACATTCTCAACGGGTACAATCCCTGCCTTTTTCAGCAAAATCGGACAGGTGCCATATATCATTCTCTTAATGGCAGTGATTGTGCTATTTGCACATGTTTTCATGACCTACACAAAGCACGGACGATATATGTACATCATTGGAGGGAATAAGGAAGCGGCTCGATTGTCCGGTATTCATGTGAATAAATATAAAATCGTGGCATATCTGCTTTCGGCTTTATTTGCAGCAATCGGCGGTATTGTGCTGGCATCAAGGGTAATGACAGCGGAAATAAATGCGGGCACACCATATTTAATGGATGGCGTAGCGGCAGCTTTTATCGGTTTTTCCGTCATGGGAGCAGGAAAACCAAATGCATTTGGTACTTTTATTGGGGCTGTGCTCATCGGTATTTTGCAAAATGGACTTGTGATGATGTCTGTCCCTTATTACGCGATGGATATTGTGAAAGGCTCTGTACTCGCCCTTGCGCTGGCGTTGACATATTATAAACAGCGAGGCTGACGACGTATTTTTTAAAACCTTTCGAGTCCCGTCTCCGTCTAGTAAACGGAAAGCGGTGCTGCCGCCGTTTCCCAAAAGGAGATGACAAAAAGAAATGAATATGTCAGCAACTCATGTAGAAGATTTGAAAAACGTCATGGAAGACTGGAAAAATGAATTATTAGTATATAAATTTGCATTAGATGAAATGGATACGAAGTTTTCAATCATTAGCCAGGAATATAATTTAATCCATGGCCACAATCCAATAGAGCATACAAAATCACGGATCAAATCCTTTGAAAGCATTGTAAATAAATTAGCAAGAAAAGGATGCGACATCACAACACAATGTGCCAAGGAGTATATTCATGATATCGCAGGTGTCCGTATCATCTGCTCCTTTATTCAAGATATCTATAATATTATGGATGTATTGAGGCAAAGAGAGGATCTAAAAATCCTTGAAGTGAAGGATTACATTCAACATCCAAAACCAAATGGCTACAGAAGTGTGCATTTAATTGTGGAAATCCCTGTGTACTTAACGAATCGTGTGGAGCATGTGAAGGTTGAGATTCAGGTGCGGACCATAGCGATGGATTTTTGGGCGAGCCTTGAACATAAAATCTATTATAAACTGCAAAACGATGTCCCTCATCAGCTAACCGATGAATTAAAGGAAGCGGCAGATATCGCCCATTACTTAGATGAAAAAATGCAAAATATTAAACGAGAAATCGATTAACGTATAAAAAAGAGCAGCTGCGATATTCACAGCTACTCTTTTTCTTGTTTAAGGATTGGTGCCGCGGTCTCTCTTTTGAATGATATCTTGAGATTGTGCAGATTGGCTCTCTTTTTGGATTGAAGCGCCAATAGAAACACCTGTTATCAAGAGTGTCAAAATCGCAGTTGTGATAAGCCATTTTTTCATCATACATCACTCCATATTCTTAACAAGTTTTTAAGGACAACGCCTTGTTCCAGAAATAAGTGGATTCTTCATGAAGTCCAATATCTGTTAAGTAAGCAGCTGCATCCTGACAGATGGCTTCAAGATCGACAAGAAAATTCATAGTTTCTAATTGATCACAATAAGACTTGATTTGCTCTATCATGTTGTCTTGCTGAAGCATAAGTGTTTCTAAAATAGATAATTTAAGAGAAATGTTTCGTTGTTTTAAATTTTCTGCTTTTTGAAGTGAAAGCTGCACATAATAGTGGAACAAACCAGGCTTTTTCAGCTTGAATAGTGCTTTTGTGTAGGCATACATGGCAAGTAAGTAGCCGCCTGGAGAAGACGTTTCAAATGTCTCGATCAATAAAGCCTTTTCTAGGAGCGGCACAGCTTCACTGTATTCATTTCTAAGACTTTTAATAAAAGCTGCATTGCAATACGCGTGACCAAGTAAATCTGGGTCTTCCATTTGTTCTAGTGAATGAATCACTTCTTCAAATAATGACTCTGCCTCATCATATTTTGATTGATCAGCATAATTCAAAGCGAGCATCATTTGACAGCTGATTGATTTTTTCACATAACATGGATCTGCGTCATAAATAGATGAAGCCATTTTCAAGTGGTGTATGGAGAGGAGCGTGGATCTTATATTATAGTAAAGACACCCTGTTTTATAATGAAATTCTGCTTTTTCAATGTCATCGTGGACGAGATCTAATTTATCCTCTGCCAATTTTAAAAGGTGAAATGCCGTATCCTGATTGCCTCTGCGCATTTCATACATCCCTTTAAAGAAATAGAAATAGTAGCTGAGCATGTCATCTGTACGGATTGCATTTTCATCAACAAAAAGACTGTGATCCAGCGAAGCTGTATCTTCAATGAGATCCTTAAAACGGTACTCTAGCAATTGATAGTAAAGTAGGACATCTTGATTCTCTTCCATGCGATCAAACGCTTGAAGAATCTCTTCTTTTAGCTGGATCGCACCTTGTATTTCTCTTTTTTTCATCATGACATACCAGTCATTTAACATATTCGCTACATCAACGGACGACAAAACACCTGTTTCTGCCAATTTATATCCTCCTTTCTTCATCTATCCATCTCGTTCGATTCCCGCTCATCTGAATTCACTTTCCATATTCAGTATCTTCTTATATTTTAAGCGCTCTCTCGCAATTTGTAAAACATGTTTTTTGATGTAAATTCAACCAGTTGTGAAAGAAATAGGGATCATGTGCCTTTTGTATACGCTTACATATTTTTAGGTAAAAAGAGGGTTTTAGAGAAGATATATTACGATATCAATAGAGAGAAGAAGATCATTCAAGTGTCTGTTTTTGTATGTTAGAAAAAACGGCGGTTTTCAAGGTGTTATCTCGTTTTTTGTGAGATTATCTCACATTATGATTGTGAATCGCTCTTCTTTTAGAATAAAATGAGTTATTCGCAAAAAAGTAAAATTTAAAGAGACTATTGATCTAGAATTGTATGGATCTTTGGTATTGATAAAAAACATCACACACTATAGCTTTAGCGTGGTATAGTATTATTGGTATTGCGAATATTTAGATAAAACTGACAATAAGGGGCGTGTTTTATGAAAAAATCGATGTTACTGATCATGGGACTCATAGTTGTGCTCATCATGGCAGCCTGTGGATCAAAATCGGACAGCGGTTCGGGAGAAGGCAAAGGCACATATAAAATTGGGATAGATGTAACATATCCGCCATTCGAATTTGAAAAGGGCGGTAAAACTGAAGGAATCGACGTTGATCTGATTAACGCCATCGCGAAAGACCAAGACTTCAAAGTGAAACTTGAAGCGATGGACTTCTCAGGCATTATCCCGGCAATGCAGGCAGGTCAGCTTGATGTAGGGATGGGCGGAATGAGCATTACAGATGAGCGTAAGAAGAAGGTAGATTTCTCAGATCCGTACTTCGACGCTGGATTGACAGTTGTTGTTAAAAAGGACAGTAGCATCAAATCAATTGATGATTTAAAGGGGAAAAAGCTAGCTGTTAAAAATGGGACGACGGGTGCAAAATTTGCATCAGATAACGCAGATAAATATGGGTATGAAGTGGTTCAATTTAATGACAGCCCATCGATGTTCCAAGAAGTTTCAAACGGAAATGCAGATGCCTTAATTGAGGATTATCCTGTCATTACGTATGCAATTGCACAGCAAGATTTAAAATTGAAAACAGTTGGAGACCGATTGAATGGAGACCAGTATGGTATCTCTGTGATGAAGGGGAAAAACCAAGACCTATTGAAAAAGATCAATAAAGGTCTAGAGAACCTAAAGAAAAACGGTGAATATGACAAAATTATTGATAAATATTTGAAGTCATAATACAAGCGAGGCGCGCTCCGAGCGCGCTTTCTTTATGATGCGTCGTATGTGAATTAGGGAGGGAGAAACATGGACACGATTATTAATGCATTTCCGTATTTAATGGATGGTTTGCAAACCACTTTATATATTTTTGTTGTTGCCATCATTTTAGGATTTATCATCGGCTTAATAGTGGCATTATTCCGTCTGTCACCTTTTAAAATCTTAAATTTCATCGCACTTGTCTTTGTCAATGCCATCCGAGGCACACCATTTATCGTACAGCTATTCTTCATTTACTTTGGTTTGAATACACTTGAATTCATATCGCTTGATCGAGTGCCGGCAGGGATTATTACAGTAGCGATTAATGCAGGAGCTTATTTCTCAGAAATTATTCGTGCTGGGATTCAGTCCATTGATAAAGGACAAACAGAAGCTGCGCGTTCCTTAGGTTTTACAGGGGGACAAAACATGCGCTTTATCGTCCTTCCACAGGCATTTCGCCGCATGCTTCCAGCAATTACAAACCAAGCCATCATCAGCTTGAAGGACACGTCTCTCTTATCAATTATCGGAATTGCCGATATTATGCAGCGGGGACAAGTACAGGCATCGGCAACATTTGATCCTTTGAATGTCTGGCTCATTGTCGGTATCATTTATTTCGTGATCATTTATTTACTTTCTCTACTGGCTAGCTACGCAGAAAGGAGATTTGATATCAAATGAGTATGATTACGGTGAAAAATTTAAAGAAATCCTTTGGCGATCACGAAGTGTTAAAGGATATTAATGCAGTCATCGAAGAAAAGGAAGTAGTGTGTGTGATTGGTCCTTCTGGATCAGGCAAAAGCACGTTTCTAAGATGTCTCAATAAATTAGAAGATATTACGGCTGGTGAAGTCGTTGTCCACGGACATACGATTACAGATCCAAAGGTGAATATCAATAAAGTACGACAAGAAGTGGGGATGGTGTTTCAGCACTTTAATTTATTTCCTCATAAAACCGTTTTAGAAAACATCACGATCGCACCGATGAAGGTAAAAGGTACCGACAAAAAGGCGGCAGTCGATAAAGCGATGGACCTGCTTGAAAAGGTCGGCTTAAAAGACAAAGCCAAAAGCTACCCTAACCAATTATCTGGTGGACAAAAACAGCGTGTCGCCATCGCAAGAGCCTTGGCAATGGACCCGAAAGTGTTATTATTCGATGAACCGACATCTGCTCTTGACCCTGAAGTCGTCGGGGATGTATTAGCAGTTATGAAACAATTAGCCGTCGAAGGCATGACAATGATTGTGGTCACACATGAAATGGGCTTTGCGAGAGAGGTAGGAGACCGCGTGATCTTTATGGATGGTGGATATATTGTCGAAGAAGACAAACCCGAAGCTCTCTTTGGAAACCCGCAGCATGAGCGTACAAAATCATTTCTTAGTAAGGTGTTATAAAAAAAGAGTAAGGGCATATGGATGCTCTTACTCTTTTTCTTTTACGGAGCCTAAAGGGAACTGGTCCCATTTCCTAGGAAATATTAGCGCTGGAAGAATTCGATCCATTCTTGGTCTGGCCCTCTGAAAAAGAAGTAGCAGTATCCATTTGGTAGCGTCGTAATTTCTTCATCAATTAATTCGATTTGCAGCTTTTGAATACGATTGAATTCAGCATGAATATTGTCAGTTGTAAAGGCAAGATGGTGAACCTTTCCTTCAGATGGCAGATCGCTGCTGTACCCTTGGATGAGCTCAATTTCCGTTTCTGCCTCATCTTTAAAGCCGAGAAATGCAAGCTCAATGATTCCGTTTGTATGAGTGATGCGATCCTTTAATTTCATGCCCACGACTTTTTCATAAAAATCAATGGACGTATCAATATTTGAAACCATAATACCTGTATGATCTAATCGTATTGTCGTCAAAAAAAGAGCCTCCTCTATGGTGTGTTGATATTTTTCTCCTCATCTTATCATAATAGAAGTAACGTATACATTCATATGATAGGATAGAGAGAGTCAATTTAGGATAAGGATGACACGAATGAAAAAAATCTCATTAAAACAAACATTTGCAGAACAAGTGAAAAAGGGATATCCGCTCATTTCTAAAGATGCTGTATCACATGTAAACGGTATGAAAGAAGGCGAGCTGATTGAATGGGTGGATGAGCGAGGCACCTTTTTAGGAAAAGGATATTATGGTGTGCAAAATAAAGGGATCGGCTGGGTACTCACCTTTGATGCCAACGAAAAAATAGACCATGCCTTTTTTGTCTCCAAGCTTGAGCAGGCAGCGAAAAGCAGAACGCATTTATTTCATGATGCACAGACGACTGCTTTCCGTGTGTTCAACGGAGAGGGAGATGGCATTGGCGGGCTCACGATTGATCATTATGACGGCTTCTATCTCATCCAGTGGTATAGCGAAGGAGTTTATACATTCAAGGCGGAAGTATTGGCTGCACTTGAGCATGTATATCCAGACTATAAAGGCATTTATGAAAAGAAACGATTTGATACGTCGGGACAGTATATAGAAGATGATGATTTTGTAAAAGGGGAGAAAGGTCAATTTCCTCTCATCGTGAAAGAAAATGGCATGAACGTAGCGGTTTACTTAAATGATGGTGCGATGACAGGCATTTTTCTTGATCAACGTCATGTGAGAAAAGCAATTCGAGATCGTTATGCAAAAGGAAAGACCGTGCTCAATACATTTTCTTACACAGGTGCTTTCTCCGTGGCAGCAGCGCTTGGCGGAGCGAGCCGGACGACAAGTGTAGATGTCGCAAACCGCAGTTTGAAAAAAACATCTGAACAGTTTGAAGTCAACGATATAGATGTGGACGGGCAGGATATTAAAGTCATGGACGTCTTTAAGTACTTTCCGTTTGCTGCGAAAAAAGGATGGATCTATGATCTTGTCATCTTAGATCCGCCATCCTTTGCACGCACGAAAAAGCACACATTCAGTGCGGCGAAGGATTATAAGAAGCTATTAAAAGAAGCTATCCAAATCACAGCTGAGAACGGCGTCATTGTGGCATCAACGAATAGCAGTGCATTTGGTATGAAGAAATTCAAAGGATTTATTGCGCAGGCCTTTAAAGAATCAGGACAAACCTATCGTATCCTTGAAGAATATACACTTCCTGAGGATTTCCGTACGACGAAGAATTATCCAGAAGGAAATTATTTAAAGGTTGTCTTCATACAAGCATAAGAAAAAAGCCATTTTCCGATAAAGGAAATGGCTTTTTTTATAAGGCAAACGACATGAGGAGAGGTGCTGCACATAATGTAATGATGGCTGAAAGAATCATCGACACACTTGAGATCGTCCCTGAGACGGAGCTCATTTCAAATGCCTTCGATGTTCCTGCCCCGTGTGCCCCAGTACCAAGCAGGACGCCCATGGCAATGTCATTATCAATACGGAAATAACGAATGATCATTGGACCGATGATTGACCCAAACAGTGCGGTTAAAATGACGAATACTGCCGTAACGGACGGCATCCCGCCAATCATTTCTGACACACTCATCGCCACTGGTGTTGTGACCGACCTTGGAACAAGACTTTCAATAAGGCCTGTATCCAAATGAAACAACTTCGCGATAAATGCCGTAGATAGAATCGCAATGACAGAACCGCAAGCCACATTCAAAATAATTTCCACTGCATGCTTCTTCAGAATGTGAAAATACTTATATAAAGGAATGGCAAAAGCAACAGTCGCAGGCTGAAGCATATTCGTGAGCCATTTCCCGCCTTGATTGTATGCATCGTAAGGAATGTTGACGATTAACAGAAAGACGACAAGGACAAGCGGTGTCACAAGTAATGGTGAGACATAGACCTTCGGATGCCGTTTATACACCGCTTTTGATCCGAGATATAAAAGAACCGTTAAGATCAGAAATAGTGCGCCAACTAACATAGCTTTTTCCGCTCCTTTCTTTTCGCAATCATTTGCGTCATGATACCAGTCGAGAGCATGACGACAAAGGTACTCAGTAAGACGACAAGGACAATACTTGTACCAGATTGAGAAATCAATGTTCCATAATCAATGACACCAACGGCTGATGGGATAAAGAATAGCAGCAGTTCTCCGAGCAGCCATACGGCACCAAGTTCAATCCATTTTAATTGAATGATTTTAAAATGAAGTAATAAGAAAATGACCAGAATGCCTAAAATCGTACCCGGTATTCTTAAATGCAAAAAGGCCGCGAGCACATTCATCAATTTCGCAAAAACAAACAAAGCCATAATCTGAAGGACAGCAATCAGCGGCGTTTTGAGCAATTTCACTTTCTGTTCACTCCTTTTTCTATATAAATTGTTCACTGTTTCACAAAAACATGACAACGTTCCAATTGATTAGCTTACTTTAAAGTGTACAGCACGTTCAGTTATAGGTAAAATACATATATCGAATAATTAGTATTCCTTTTGTCTATAGGAAGGGTGAGTCATGTGGACATTAGACATTTAACATATTTCTTAGAAGTGGCGAGGTTAAAAAGCTTCACAAAAGCATCACAATCTCTTTATGTGTCGCAGCCTACCATTTCCAAGATGGTCAAAAATCTCGAGGATGAGCTGGGGGTGCAGTTGTTTTATCGGAATGGCCGACAGGTTGAAATGACAGATGCTGGACAAACGATGTATACCCAGGCGAGTGAAATCACACAATCATTTCAAAATTTAACGAGCGAGCTAAATGATCTAATGAATGTCAAAAAAGGGCATATTCGCATCGGGCTGCCGCCGATGATTGGATCGAGTTTTTTCCCGAATGTCATGGGGGAATTTCGTCAGCAGTATCCTGATGTCACATTTCAATTAGTGGAGCACGGCTCTATTAAAGTAGAGGAAGGGGTCGAAGATGGTTCGTTAGATATTGGTGTCATTGTTCTGCCTGCAAATGATAAAATCTTTCATACGTACACCATTATTAAAGAGGACATGAAGCTCGTGACGCATCCATCACATCCGATGGCAGGTCGAGATAAGGTTGATTTAGCTGATTTAAAGGAAGAGTCCTTTATTTTCTTTCGAGAAGACTTTGTTCTGCATAGCCGGATATTGAATGAATGTATGAATGCGGGCTTCCGGCCCAATGTCATTTATGAAACGTCTCAATGGGATTTCATTAGTGAGATGGTAGCCGAGAACTTGGGAATTGGCCTTCTGCCTGAGCGGATCTGCCGTGATCTTGATCCTGAAAAGGTGAAAGTCATTTCCTTAAATACGTCGATCCCATGGCATTTAGGAGTCATTTGGCGAAAGGATCGCTATTTGTCGTTTGCGGCAAGAGAATGGTTAAAGCATACGAAATCCTATGTATGGGGAGCAGAGTAAAAGGGAGGACGATACGGATGAAAACAAGCATCGCATCTCATTTATTGGAAAAGGTTCGAGCGGAAAATCCACTTGTTCATAATATCACCAATCAAGTCGTGACGAACTTTACAGCAAATGGTCTGCTTGCTTTAGGCGCTTCGCCGGTCATGGCAAATGCCAAAGAAGAAGTGGCTGAAATGGCGCAATTAGCCGATGCGCTTGTGCTGAACATTGGCACACTGACCAAGGAGACGGTGGAGGCCATGATTCTGGCTGGACAATCTGCCAATAAAAAGGGGATACCTGTTCTATTAGATCCTGTCGGCGTTGGTGCGACGGCGTTTCGAATGAAAGCGGCAAAACAGCTGTTAGAGCAAGTGAACATGACAGTTGTCAGAGGGAACGCTGCAGAAATTGCTCATTTACTTGAAGTGGATGGCTGGGAGTCAAAAGGCGTGGATGCGAAAGCAGCGAACGGAGATGTATCGGCACTAGTCAAACAAGCAGCGAGGACACTTCAGACAGTTGTGGTGATCACAGGGGAAGTCGATGTAGTTTCAAATGGAGAGGACGTGTTGTCTATTCATAATGGACATGAATGGCTCACCAAGGTGACGGGAACCGGCTGTTTACTGACGTCTGTCATCGGGGCATTTTGTGCAGTAGGTGAAAGGCCGCTTCACGCGTCGGCAGCTGCTCTATTATTTTATGGTGTCGCAGCTGAAAAGGCAGCTCAGTACAACCAGAATAAAGGGCCAGGTACGTTTCAAATGGAATTGCTCAATGCACTCTCACACACAACTGGCGATGATGTGTTGTCGATAGGGAAAATAGGGGGAATGTCACATGACAAAGGCTGATCAACAGCAAATCAAACAGCAATTATCGGTTTATTTTATTATGGGAACAGTGAATACAAGCCGGCAACCGCATGATGTTTTGAAAGAGGCGATTCAAGGCGGAATCACCATGTTTCAATTTCGAGAAAAGGGCGAGGGAGCCTTGCAAGGAGAAGAGAAGAAACAATTGGCTCGCCAACTTCAAGTACTTTGCCAAGAAGCGAATGTTCCTTTTATTGTAAATGATGATGTGCAGCTAGCGATAGATCTTGATGCAGATGGCGTACATGTTGGCCAGGAAGACACAAACGCAAAAGATGTCAGACAAAGGATTGGGAATAAAATATTAGGCGTGTCAACGCATAACCTAGATGAAGTGAAACAAGCCATGAAGGACGGCGCAGATTATGTCGGCATGGGTCCAGTTTATCCAACAGAAACGAAAAAGGATACACGCAGTGTCCAGGGAGTATCATTGATCACTGAAGTGCGTCATCATGGTCTTCATATTCCGATTGTTGGCATCGGGGGTATCACATATGGCAATGCAGCACCAGTCATACAAGCAGGGGCAGATGGTATTAGCATCATCAGCGCCATTAGCCAGAGCGCTGATCCTAAAAAAGCAGCAGAAGAATTGAAAGCACTTGTTGCATCAGAAAAAGTATCTCTTTAATCTGGAGGAGACATGGATTGACTCAATTCATGTCTTTTCTGATTTCGGGGAAAATAGACAGGTGAGAAACAATTGTGTACAATCAAATTGTTCGATTATTGTCGAAATGACAGGTAAATAAAGGAGAATGAACAATGGAAGTGCTCGATACGTATTTTCGCCGCTACGATGAAGCTGGAAAAGGGCAGGAGCAAATGGATGAATTGCTCGCATTGTTTTCTGACGATGTCATGATTGTCTTAAATGGTGCAGAGAAGCCTGGGATCCAAGCGTTTACACAGTTTTTAAACACATTTTTCCACGTGCATGAAGACATCAAGCATATGTGGGATGGGTGGAAAAAAAGAGAAGACGGAAAGTATGAAACCAACTGGGCCGTTTGTGGAAAACTTTCGGATGGCCGTGTTTATACAGCAGAAGGAATTGATATTGCACAACTGGACGACAAAGGAAAAATCGTTTATTTAGAAAACGTTCCGAAAAATCCAGAGTTATTTCAGCGCTATTAAATAAAAAGCCGGCTCATCAGCTGGCTTTTTTATTTGTCTAAAGAATATGCCTCAATGGCTTCTTTCGCCGATGTTTCTTTATCAAAAATAAGGTGGCGGCTGTACACCTCACTTAAATGCAGTGGTTCTTGATCTAAGTCATCTACAAGCTCAAAGACATCTAATATGGCTGCTAATTTTATGGTCGTTTGTCCGCCTTCAGCATTATCAAAGGTTTCTTCTGGAAAGCTTTTTTGGATGATATCCTTTACTTTACAATGGTTTTTTGCTCGCACCAAAATGATTCGTTCTTCAAATATTTTATCGGGCATACTGCTTGGTGATGAGATGGATTCGAATAATAACTTGGCAGCATATATTTGACGCATAAGTAATGTCACTTCTTTCTTGCAGTTTTTTTTGTTCAAATGAGAGTTTCTCAACATGTGAAATGATTTCCAGTATGTGTATAAAATGATAACATATGAATGATGTTGTGTAGGAGGATGTTTGAACACACATAAAAAGGAGGTGATAGGGATGAAAAGTGTGATTGATAATAGAGGGGAAGAGCATGAAATTTTGTTGATCCTCGTCACATGCTGCTCTTTGATCACACGTAGAAGGTTTGCCAGATTAGAGAAGTATAAAAATAAGTTAAAAGGTCAATTTATACCTTACTGAAACTTGTTTTTGAGAAGAACACAAAAAGCCGGCTCATCAGCCGGCTCTTCCTTATGAATCAGTATCCATATGCATCCCTGTATGTGCCTTTACTTGTATTTCCGTAAAGGTGTCTTCATCTGCTTTTTCAGAGGAGAAGATCGTGCCTAAGTAAGCGGCAAGGAATCCAAGCGGGATCGAGATAATTCCAGGGTTCGACAGCGGGATGAGTGGGTCTCCTGTAAAGATGGCTGCTCCCGATGGGTCCCAGACGCTTGGGCTGAGCGAGACGATAATCAGTGCGCTCAGCAGTCCTACTAAGCTCCCTGCAATGGCACCCGTAGAATTAAATCGTTTCCAAAAAACAGTGAAGATAATCAATGGTAAATTTGCACTTGCTGCCACTGCGAAGGCAAGTGACACAAGGAAAGCAACGTTTAACGATTGGGCAAATAATGCGAGAATGATAGAAAGAATGGCCACGCCGATGGAAGCAAAGCGTGCCGCTTTTACCTGTTCACGTTCACTCGCTTTCCCTTTGCGGATGATCTGACTATAAAAGTCATGCGCAAAGGCAGACGCGGCGGATAGGACGAGACCAGTTACGACCGCCAAAATGGTCGCAAAGGCTATAGCGGAAACAAAGGCAAATAGCAAATCTCCTCCAAGGGCTTGGGCGAGCAGTGGAGCGGCCATATTTCCGGCTGCATCTGCTGCTGTGATCGCTTCTGTTCCAACAAAGGCAGCAGCACCGAAGCCAAGGAAAACTGTCATTAGATAAAAAATACCGATGATCCACGTAGCGGATAGAACAGATTTACGCGCAGAAATGGCATCCTTCACCGTATAAAACCGGATCAAAATGTGCGGCAAACCTGCTGTCCCAAGCACTAGAGCAAGGTTCAAAGACAGGGTCTCTAAAGGCACATCATATTTATTTCCCGGGTGAAGAAATGCCCCACCGAGCGGGGTCGCTGTTTTCATCTCCTCAAACATCTTCAGCAGGCTAAAATCAAACTTTGCAAATACAAGCAGTGAAATAATCAGTGTCCCAAGCATGAGAAGCACAGCCTTTGTGATCTGTACCCAGCTGGTTGCAATCATGCCGCCAAACACGACATAAATGGTCATCAAGACACCTACGATCAGCACCGCAATCCAGTAATCAATGCCAAGAAGCAGCTTGATTAATGCACCTGCCCCAACAAGCTGTGCAATCATATAAAAAGTAGAGACTGTGATTGTGTTAAACGCAGCAACTCCTCGAATGGCAGGACGCTTAAATCGTGCAGCAATCATATCGGCCATCGTATATTTTCCTAGATTTCGAAGCGGTTCGGCCACAACGTAAAGAACGACAAGATACGCCACTAGAAAGCCAATGCTATAGAAAAAGCCGTCAAATCCATTTAAAGCGATCATTCCAGCGATCCCTAAAAATGAAGCGGCAGACATATAGTCCCCGGCGATGGCAAGGCCGTTCTGAAACCCAGTCAGACCTCCGCCTGCTGTGTAAAAATCGCTCGCATTGCTCGTTTTTTTCGCAGCAAAATATGTGATGACCAATGTGAGCCCTACGATCGCTATGAATAAAATAAAAGCGGTCATGCTCATTCGTCATCACCTCTCGATTCAATTTTTAAAGCGCTTACATATTTGTCGAACTGAGCTGCTTTCCTCGCATAAAGTCCACATAATACCCAGGTCATCACAAATTGTGTGAGGGCGAATAACCACGCCCATGAGATCGCGCCAATTGCCGGCGTGTTCAAAAAGGTGAAGTAGGATGTAGCAACCGGAAGTGAAAAGTAAAAGAGAAAAAAGAAAATCGTCATCGGTACGATAAATCTGCGTTTTTCCTCGAGAAGTTTTCGAAAATCCTCTGAAGCGGCAACCTTCTTATAATGAACTTTTTTGTCTGCCATTGTTTCCTCCTTTGTACGAATTAGGGACAAGGTACTCCAATGCATATGAGACGATCTGGCTGTTTATGACAGTATATCATAAAAAAGGCACCCGAAAAGGGTGCTTTCTATCGATAATTTGCAAGAAATGTTTGTCTCGCTTTTTCATATGCTTCCGCATCAAAATGATCTCCGCATTTGTGGATGCACCAAGGCTCTTCTTGTTTCGCAATGCCAACCTCATAGCCCTGTTGCATGAATTCAAAGGATTGCGAAACATCATAAAAATGAAAGCCATCAAAGAGGTCCTCACGCCACTTCACATCATATTGCGTCGCCATGAAAAGACCATCAATCGCCGAAGCGTTCATATAATCTTGCGCTTCTGCCTGTTGACGACCACTTTCAAACGAAAGCAGCTGATAGGTGTCGTGACGATATTCAATGACTTTCCCCCTGCAATCAGAACTTTCCCACCAGATCCCATTGTCAGGCACGCTTTCTGCACCTATGACCCCAATCATCCCAAGTGATGGATGCTGTAAAAAAAGCGGGATCAACTCAAGCAGCATATGCTGTTTGACAATCAAGGTGTCTTGATGAAGATAAATTTTAAACTGAGCTGGATGAGTGATGGCTTCATTATAAGCAGAGGTCATACTGGATGCATGTCTAATCGGCAAAACCTCCACATGATATCCATGGGGAGCAGGAAGTGAAGCGAGCTGCCGAAAGCAAGCCTGAAACATAGACTCATCATTTACACATAAAACAAACAGGATGGTGGGGTTACTCATGAAGCTGAACCGCCTCAACCACATACTGATAGGCGGTAGCGGCCTCATGAAAATCTGAACGAATGCCATGCTTCATGAGTAATTCATGTAAATCATTCATCACGCTCGCGTAGGAAGGATGCTGTACGCGAATGGTTTCGAGTTCGCGAATACGAAAGCCTGCTGAATGAAACAGTGCATGAATTTCATGAAGAGTGAAGAAACGTAAATGAGTTTGATCCATTAATCCTGCATCTGTATAAGTGAATCTGCCGGCTAATAATTCTAAAACGGTTGATATGTGACCGATATTTGGAATGGATGACAGGATGGCTCCTTCTTTTTTAAGGAAAGGTTTGACCTTCTTTAAAACGGCCCACGGGTCCAATAAATGTTCAAGGACATCTCCGAATATAATGCAGTCAAATTGTTCCTGTTCGTAAGGGAGCGTCATCTGTTCAATATTTCCGCATAGCACATGATCTAGCTCTTGCTCAGCCTCTTTTGCTGCATTCTCAAACGATTCAATTCCATAAATGGTCCGGCCCTTTTGTTTCAGGACTTTTCCAAGCTTGCCTGTGCCGCATCCGATATCCAATAAAGACGTCCATTCCTCACGAATACGGCTGACAATGACCGGGTTCACGCCATGATAATACTGATCCTTTTTTTGGTGATAATAGGAAAGGGAATCTGAACTCACGCTCTACCCACCTTTCTGCTTTCTCATTGTTTTCATGCTTAATATATGGGTGGGGAGCTTGGTTTTATAACGAGAGAAGAACAATTTTTATGAATGGTGACTAAAAAGGGATCATATAAAGAACGGGAAACGGACTGTCCTCCTAATATAGAAAGACAGAACCCCATGAGTGGAAGGGATTGGTATGAAGGGGTGTTCTACTGTAGCGTATCGTCATGAAAGGATTTTTAAAAGGTCAATTGACAAGTCAGAACTTTTAGCCAAAGCAGTCTGAAAGACAAAGGATAACGGCGTTGATTTACGGTTTGTTTATCATCTTCTGATCACCGTTGGATGTTAAAAAAGCTTGTATTTCTTCGATGGCTAGTCCAATTTTTTTCGCTTCCTGAATCAAATAAACCCACTCTTCGTCAACTCTTCTTTTCACTTGCGTATCCATAATATCCTCCAGTTCAATAAGACATATTCATCTGCAACCAATGACTTGAACAAACCGTCTAGTAACTGTACGTGTGGATGAAAACAGCGCAAAATAGATTTTGTCGAAAAATGATGACATTTAACCTATTTTGTAAAATCTATCACCTACCACGTTCCTAAAAAAATGACTAAAAAACCCATAAATATTGATTTCTTACTTCTAATAATAAACAATTGTAAAGTCAGTTAAAAGATTATAAATTAAAATAATGAAAAAGACCTAAAACATTTGGCTTATATAAACCAATTAGGTGACATATGCCATCGAGTAGAACAAATTTCATCTGTGCAGGACGTACATATTGTTCGTTTGGGAAGTTCTTCTCAAGATGGTATTCTAAAAGAAACAGAAACCACCAAGAAGGAATGAAGAAAGACATGTATAGCCTTTTTCAAAAGTATCAAGAAGTTGTCATGTATCTTGTGATGGGTGTGTGTACAACCATCGTCAACATAGTCAGCTTCTACTTATTCGTTGAGATGTTTTCCATGGATTATAAAACAGCTACAGTTGTTTCATGGGTATTTGCTGTTCTCTTTGCTTATATCACCAATAAGAAGTATGTCTTCAAGCAAAAGGCCCGTGATACGAAAAGCCTTATGCGTGAGCTTTCTTCATTTTTTAGTGTTCGTCTCATGTCTCTAGGTGTAGATCTAGGGCTGATGATTTTATTTGTGACCCAAATGGCGCTCAATGAAACTGTCGCAAAAATTCTTGTCAACTTTGTGATTGTGGTCGTGAATTATGTCGCCAGTAAATGGTTCGTCTTCAAGAAAACAAAAGAAGATGCGATTTAACACTTGAAAAAAGATAGGTGATATGAAATGAGCAGCAGGCCAGACGAATTATATGATGTCATATATCAGCAAACAGAAAAGCAGCATGAACAAGTGCTGAGGCTAGTCAAAGAAATGACCGCACATCCAGAAGCGTTTTCGGAACAAGAAAAGGAAAAGATCAACCGAATGGACATTGCGCTTCAAACAGCAACGGACATTTTGGAAAACTTAATGACACCTGACACGCAAATGACCATTGTTTTAAGACAAGGGAGAATTCATGTTGACCTGACGAAAGCGTAAAAGAAGCAGCCAATTGTGAAAGCGGCTGCTTTTTATTATGCATCGCTTGTTTCCCGCAGTTGCTTTGGAGACATGCCGATTTTCTTTCGAAAGACTTTATTCAAGTAATTCGCATTTCTGTAGCCGCACTGTATGGCGATTTCTTCAATCGAGTATTTTGTTGTTTTCAGTAACGTTTCCGCCTTTTCTAACCGAATATTGGTTAGATAGTGAATAGGTGTGAAGCCAGTGGCCTTTTTGAATTCCCTCGTAAAATGACTTTTGGATAAACGTGCCGCAGCTGCCATATCGTCCGGGCCAATTTCCTCGTGAAAATGATGGCTGGCAAACAATGCCGCTTGAACGATAGGCTCGGGCCATTTCTCCATTTGTCCCTCAAGCTTTGGCAAATATGAATACAGTTCCATGACAAATTGATAAGCAAGGCTAGACCCCTCAAATGGATTGGTAATCCGTCTTTCACTGGCTTCATCATAAATGGTCTTGAGCAGGCGGATAGGTCTGGAATTCGGATGAAAACGCATGACCTGCTTTCCTTGGTCAATAAATTGGTCAAAGCAAAGATCGCAGGCTTCCCCGTAAAGCGTTAAATAAAGAAATTCCCAATGCTCACTGTCTTCTGGAAAATAATATTGGTAGGCACTTGGGCTTTTCACGAGAAAGGCCTGACCCGGCAATACTTTGAAACGTTTCTCTCCGATTTCAATCATGCCATGTCCAGACAGTGTGAGCTGAAAGATGCACTTGCCCTGATCCTTCCGCTCCACGCCATTCCAGCTATATAACGAAGAAGATTGAACTTCCCAGCCAACAGACCAGATTTGTGCTGGCAATGTCACATCAGAATGGTGAAAACGAAATGCAAATGCTTCTTTCTTCAAATTGGAAACCCTCCTTCACAGCAAAAAACAACCTTTTTCTATTTAGAATCATGTTACACCTCATATCACATCGTACCATTCACAGCAAAAAAAGGGTATTTTTTAACGATTTTTTTACCATTGAACTGATGCTGCTGGGACAACTAAAATAAAAAGTATCAGAAGAGAAAAGGGGAATGGATATGATCGATACGTTACGCGCGGCATTTCACCAGCAATTTGGAGATAGAGAAGAACTTCGCTACTTTTTTGCCCCAGGAAGAGTGAACTTGATTGGTGAACATACAGATTACAATGGAGGACATGTATTTCCATGCGCGCTTACTCTCGGGACGTATGCTGCTTGTGCGAAGCGGTCAGATGGCCGCGTGAGAATGTATTCCTTGAACTTTGATCGCGATGGTGTGAAAGAATTCAATCTTTTTGAAATCGCTTACGTAGAATCGGACGGCTGGGCAAATTATCCGAAGGGTGTGTTCAAACAGTTTATCGAAGCAGGAATGAAGATAGAAGAAGGCTTTGACATTGTGTACAGTGGCAATATTCCAAATGGTGCAGGCCTGTCTTCCTCTGCCTCCATCGAGCTTGTCACCGCCGTCTGCATCAATGAATGGCATTCATTCGGCGTTTCAAATGCCCGTCTTGCCCTCCTTTCGCAGCGTGCAGAAAATGAATTTATTGGCGTCAATTGCGGCATCATGGATCAGTTTTCAATCGCTCTTGGAAAAGAAGATCACGCCATCTTGCTCAATTGCGATACCCTTGATTTTGAATACAGTCCGTTTCGGCAAGAGGGGCTGGCGCTTGTCATTGCCAATACAAACAAAAAGCGGACACTGGCAGACTCCAAATACAATGAACGCAGGTCAGAATGTCAATCGGCCTTAAATGATTTACGAAAAGAAATCGATCTTGCCCACTTATGTGAGCTCACAGCAGATGAATTTGCCGAGCATGCCCACTTGATTCAGGATGAAACATGCCGCAAACGTGCAAGACACGTGGTGACAGAAAACGATCGAACCATAAAAGCAGTCAAATTTCTGAAAGATGATAAAATGGAAGAAATAGGTGCGCTTATGAAGGCATCTCATCTCTCTTTAAAGAATGATTATGAAGTGACTGGATTTGAACTGGATACACTGGCAGAAGCCGCTTGGCTCCACCCTGGGACGATTGGCTCCCGTATGACTGGTGCAGGTTTTGGCGGCTGCACGATCAGTATTGTGAAAGAAAAGCAGCTGGCATCATTTATAGAAGAAACGGGTGCGATTTATCAAGAGAAGACGGGCATTCAAGCCTCTTTTTACACAGCTGGAATTGGAGGCGGCGCAAGAGAACTGACGAAGGAGGAAGTGTCATGACAATTTTAGTGTGTGGGGGAGCAGGGTACATTGGCAGTCATGCGGTAGCGGCTCTTTTAGCGAAAGGCGAACAAGTGGTGGTAGTGGATAATTTGCAGACAGGCCACAAAGAAGCTGTTTTGGAGGGAGCTGTTTTAGAAGAGGGAGATTTACGAGATCAAGATTTTTTAAGACAGGTTTTCAAAACGCATCAAATAGAAGCGGTGATGCACTTTGCCGCAGATTCACTTGTCGGTGAGAGTGTAACAGACCCGCTAAAGTACTATGACAACAACGTTGGAGGAGCAACAGCTTTACTTCAGGTGATGAATGAATTTGATGTGAAACACATCGTCTTCTCTTCAACCGCTGCCACATATGGTGAACCAAAACGTGTGCCGATCGTTGAAACGGATGAGACGCACCCAACCAATCCTTATGGAGAAACGAAACTAGCGATTGAAAAAATGCTGAAGTGGTCTGAGCAGGCATATGGATTAGAATACGTCGTGCTTCGCTACTTTAATGTAGCTGGTGCCCATACAAAAGGACTTGTCGGAGAGGATCATCAGCCTGAGACGCATCTCATTCCAATTATTCTGCAAGTTGCTTTAGGAAAACGGGATCAAATCATGATTTACGGTGATGATTATGAGACAGAGGATGGCACGTGTATTAGAGATTACATTCATGTGATGGATTTAGTAGAGGCACACATCTTAGCTGTTGACCGGCTGCGTGCTGGAAAAGGCAGTGCGACCTACAATTTAGGGAATGGAACAGGGTTCTCTGTGAAGCAGGTCGTAGAAGCCGTCAGAAAAGTCACGGGGCATGCTATCCCTGCACAAGTGGCAAAAAGGCGCGCGGGAGATCCAGCAAAGCTGATTGCTTCTTCTGAAAAAGCACTGCAAGAATTGGGATGGACACCTCAATATGCTGACCTTCACACGATCATTCAGAGTGCGTGGGAATGGTTTCAGAAGCATCCAGATGGCTACCAAAGTGAATAAAACGTAAAGGCAGGCAAGAGAGGGGACAGAGGGAATGGCGATTGATATTTTTGAAAAGCTGGAACAGCTGATTCAATACGGGATGAATAAAGAGCTGATAACATCACTAGATATCGAATATACGAGAAATCGACTGCTTGAGGTGCTCAGACTCGATGAAGCGGAAGCAAGAACAGTCTCAGGAGAAGAAGACCTTGAAGACATCTTAATGCCGATGCTCGATTGGGCAGTAGAAACAGAACTTATTCCTGAGGGGACGGATACGTATCGTGATTTACTAGATGCGAAAATCATGGGCTGCTTGGTGGCACCTCCAAGTGTCATCTATGCGAAGTTTGAGGAAAAACGTCAGCAGGGAGGACCGAAGGCAGCTACGAGCTGGTTCTATGAGATGCAGCAGTATGCACACTACATTCATACAGGCAGGATCGCCAAAAATGTACAGTGGTTTACACGAACAGACGATGGTGTGCTAGAGATCACCATTAATCTATCGAAGCCGGAAAAGGACCCCAAAGCCATCGCTGAAGCCAAGAAGCTCAGCCAAAAGCAATATCCTCTTTGTCTCCTTTGTAAAGAAAACGTTGGGTTCGAGGGACGGATTAACCATCCAGCGAGACAGAATCATCGGATTATTCCTGTGTCACTCTCAGGTGAATCGTGGTTTCTGCAATTTTCACCTTATGTGTATTACAACGAGCACTGTATAGTGTTCAAAGGCAAACATGAGCCAATGAGCATTACCAAAAAGACCTTTGAACGACTGCTTTCCTTCATATCTATATACCCGCACTATTTCATCGGGTCGAACGCCGACCTTCCGATTGTCGGAGGCAGTATATTAAGTCATGACCATTTTCAGGGCGGTGCACATGAATTTCCGATGGCAAAAGCAGAGATGGAAGAGGTCTTTTCTCTCAATGCCTTTCCAGGTGTGCGAGCTGGTATTGTGAAATGGCCGATGTCTGTGATCCGCCTTCGAAGCAGTGAGCGGCAGTCGCTCGCAGACGCAGCAGACTTTATCTTACATGAGTGGAAACTGTATTCAGATGAAGAGGTGGGGGTCATCGCTCATACAGGAGAGACACCTCACAACACCATTACACCTATTGCGAGGCGCCACGGGGATGACTATGAATTAGATTTAGTGCTTCGTAATAACCGTACAAACAAGCAGCACCCGGACGGCATTTTCCATCCGCACGAAGAAGTCCACCATATTAAAAAAGAGAATATCGGATTAATTGAAGTCATGGGCCTTGCTGTGCTTCCTGGTAGATTAGCAGAGGAAATAAGCCAATTAAAAGAGGCTTTGCTATCCGAAAATCCACTTGAAGAAATCAAAGCCCGTCCTGCTATCATGAAGCACGAGGCTTGGGCGAAGCGGCTGCTTGAAGAGAATTCCTTTACAGAGAACAATACCGAAACCATTTTACAAAAAGAAATTGGCTTTATTTTTTCTCGAATTCTCTCGCAGGCAGGTGTGTTTAAAAGAACTGAGCAAGGGAAAATAGCTTTTAACCGTTTCATTCAAACACTTCAAACAGGCAGGTGATTAGATGATTGAACAAGTAAGAGAACTAATGGAAGTAAAGCAGCTTGAGGGTGTTTTGATTCAAAAGCGAAATAACTTCTCCTGGCTGACAGGCGGAAGAAGGAATCATATTGTGTTAAATACGCCAGAGGGCGTGTGCCAGCTGCTCGTCTTAAAAGACGACCTCGTTCTCATTGTGAATCAAATGGAAGAAAAGCGGATCATTGAAGAGGAAATGGCGTACGTCGATCATCCGTTTCAAGTGGTCACAATGGATTGGTATGAGGATGAGACCCCATACATTCAAGAACTCACAAAAGGTAAACGAATTGGGACGGACATTCAAATGGATGGATTCGAATGGATCGAACCGGATTTGTCGAATATTCGCTCGATCCTAACTGCCTCACAGCTCAGACAATATGAAACGCTCTGTCATGAAACAGCGGTCATTGTAGAAAGTGTCTGTCAAGAAATCGTTCCAGGGCAGACCGAGCACGAGATTGCTTCGCTTGTTGCTCAAAGAGCCATTGCGCAAGGGATGACGATAGAAGTCCTGCTTGTGGCCACGGATGACCGGATCCATCAATACCGTCACCCGATTCCAACAGATAAAGCTCTTCAAAAGCACGCGCTTGTTGTTCTCTGCGCGGAGCGGCACGGGCTCGTTGCAAATGTTACAAGGTCTGTTTACTTTGGTCAGCTTCCGAAGGAGCTTGAAGAGAACAAAGAGCGGCTAGCACGAATTGACACGGTCATGAATGCCGCCACACGTCCTGGGGAAACATTAGGAGATGTTCTGAAAGCAGGTATTGCTCAGTACGAAAAAGAGGGCTTCCCTGATAGCTGGAAAAAGCTTCATCAAGGGGGGAAGACGGGATTTGTATCTAGGGAAATCATTGCTGTTCCCTCATCGAAGGAAGAAATTAAGCTTCATCAAGTGTTTACATGGAACCCTTCATTGCCTGGACTGAAATCAGAGGATACGATTGTTGTAGAAAAAGAGGGCAACCGCTTTTTAACGTATACAGGCAAGTGGACGTACATGGACATTGAACATGAAGGGAAGATCTATAGACGACCTGACATCTTAGTGAGAGATGAATAAATGCAGAGTACCGGCGCTGAGCCGGTTTTTTGTTGGAAGTCTTTAGCGAGATTCCACTAATTCAGCATCATTACCAATTCTTACAGCGTATACACAGAGGATCGATACTTTCTTTTCTTGTGAACTTGCGTTAAAATGAGTAAGGTTTTTGTTAAATGTGGGGATACCTATTTTGAAATTGTTTACCTAGATAAAATTTCATTAAGTTAAATTGAAATTTGACCAAACTTTTTTATTGTGGTAAACCTAAATTTGACAAAGTTCTTGATTGTTTGTCCTTTGCCTTCAACTCTCAACTTTTCAAAATCCTAGAAATTTATTGTGTGTGCAATAATATAAATTTATGTCGAATTTATGACATTTTAATAGAAATCTGTTGAAAAATAAATGAACTTTTGAAAAAAGGGAAGCTAACTCTAACAGATTTTGATAGCATTACAAAGGGAAGAAAAGTTTTCGAAGGCAGATGGCTTTTCACAATTATTCAGCAATATATACATTATCTAAGGAAGGATGGTGATCTTCTTGTTCAGAGCCATTAAACCTATGCTTTTATTAGCGATGCTCGTGAGTGTTTTTTTATTAGGAGGTTGCAGCAATATCGCTGTTTTAGATCCTAAAGGACCTGTCGCAGCACAACAAAAAGACTTAATCCTTTTATCCATCGGATTCATGCTCTTTATCGTTGGTGCGGTATTTGTACTGTTTACCATCATTTTGGTAAAATACCGTGAGCGTAAGGACGTTGGAAACGCCTCTTATAATCCAGAACTACACGGGAATACGCTTCTAGAAGTTATCTGGACAGTGATCCCAATATTAATCGTTGCTGCCCTTTCAGTTCCAACTGTAAAAACAATTTACTCTTTGGAAGAGGCACCTCAAGCAACAAGCCATAAAGATCCTCTTGTCGTTTATGCTACAGCTGTTGATTGGAAATGGATCTTTAGCTATCCTGAGGAAAATATTGAGACAGTGAACTACTTAAACATTCCAAAAGATCAGCCGGTTTTATTCAAAATCACTTCTGCTGATACAATGGCATCACTATGGATTCCTCAGCTAGGCGGGGAGAAGTATGCGATGGCTGGAATGGAGATGGAACAATATCTTCAAGCTGATCAAGTTGGCACATATGAAGGAAGAAACGCCAACTTCACAGGCGAGGGCTTTGCTCAGCAAAAATTCAAAGTCAATGCGATGAAGCAGTCTGACTATGATAAATGGGTAAGCAAAACGAAAAAAGAAGCACCAAAGTTAACGAAGAAAACGTATGACTACTTGATGCTTCCTGATGCTGCAGATGTGCAGACATTCTCATCAACACATTTATCCTTTGCGAAGCATGGAGAGGATTCTGAATACGCACTCCAAGCACGCAAACGTTTAGGTTACCAATCAGTTTCTCCGCATTCCAAAACAGATCCTTTCGAGAATGTGAAGAACTATAAAAGAAAACTAGATAATGAATAAACTGACTAAGGAAAGGAGGAGGCCGTTATGCATTTGAAATGGGATGAGTTTTTTGTAACTGGAGACCCATTAATTCTTGGTGCGCAAATTTCTATCGCTCTTACTTCCATTGCTATCGTGTTTGTTTTAACCTACTTTAAAAAGTGGAAATGGCTTTGGAAAGAATGGCTAACATCAGTTGATCATAAAAAGCTTGGGATCATGTATATCCTTGCTGCTGTGATTATGTTCTTCCGCGGTGGGGTAGACGGACTGATGATGCGCGCACAGCTGGCGCTTCCTAATAATACGTTTTTAGATTCCAACCACTATAATGAAATTTTCACAACGCATGGTACGATCATGATTCTATTCATGGCGATGCCATTTTTAATTGGTTTAATCAACGTCGTTGTACCTCTTCAAATTGGTGCACGTGACGTTGCATTCCCTTATTTGAACAACCTGAGCTTCTGGACATTTATGGTCGGAGCGATGCTGTTCAACATTTCCTTCGTCATTGGAGGATCACCAAGTGCAGGCTGGACGAGTTACATGCCGCTCGCCGGAAATGATTTCTCACCAGGACCTGGACAGAACTATTACTTGCTCGGGCTCCAAATTGCAGGTATTGGTACACTTATGACTGGTATTAACTTCATGGTGACCATTTTAAAAATGCGTACAAAAGGTATGACGCTTATGCGTATGCCAATGTTTACATGGACAACATTGATCACGTCTGTCATCATCGTATTCGCATTCCCTGTACTAACAGTTGCTTTAGCACTTATGACATTTGATCGTTTATTCGGTTCTGCATTCTTTACACTCGAAGCAGGCGGTATGCCAATGCTTTGGGCGAACCTTTTCTGGATTTGGGGACATCCTGAGGTATATATCGTGATCCTGCCGGCTTTCGGTATTTTCTCAGAAATCTTTGCGACGTTCTCAAGAAAACAGTTGTTTGGTTACAAAGCGATGGTTGTATCGATTGTGGCAATCTCTGTTCTTAGTTTCCTTGTGTGGGTTCACCACTTCTTTACAATGGGGAACAGTGCAGCGGTTAACTCATTCTTCTCGATTACAACAATGGCAATTTCTGTACCAACAGGTGTGAAAATCTTTAACTGGCTCTTTACGATGTATCGAGGCCGTATCAGCTTTACTTCACCAATGCTTTGGGCACTTGGTTTCATCCCGAACTTCGTTATCGGTGGTGTCACTGGGGTTATGCTTGCGATGGCAGCTGCGGATTACCAGTACCATAACACGTACTTCCTTGTATCCCACTTCCACTATGTATTAATCGCAGGTACTGTGTTTGCTTGTTTTGCTGGTCTTGTTTTCTGGTATCCAAAAATGTTTGGTTACAAGTTAAACGAAAGAATCGGCAAATGGTTCTTCTGGGTATTCATGATCGGATTTAACATCTGTTTCTTCCCGCAGTACTTCTTAGGACTGCAAGGAATGCCAAGACGTATTTATACGTATGGACCAGAAGATGGCTGGACTGCACTAAACTTTATCTCAACAATTGGTGCATTTATGATGGGTGTCGGATTCATCATCCTTTGCTACAACATTTACTACAGCTGGAGACACGCGAAGCGTGAAGTGTCTGGAGACAGCTGGGGAGAGGGACGTACTCTTGACTGGGCGACATCTTCTGCAATTCCGCCGCATTATAACTTTGCAGCACTTCCAGAAGTGACAACACCAGATGCATTCCATCATTGGAAGCAAAACAATGTAGACGTTCATCCTGAAAAAGAATTCAAGAAAATTCACATGCCGCACAATTCAGGCAGACCGCTTATCATGTCTGCATTCTTCGGACTTGGTGCATTCGGTCTTGTATTTGAATGGTACTGGATTGGCGTTATTGGCTTAATCGGTGTATTTGCAACGATGATTTTACGTTCATTCGAATACGACGATGGCTACTATATTCCTGTTGAAGAAGTGATTGAAACAGAGAAAAAGAATAAGGAGGCGCAGAAGTAATGGGACATAATGATAGCAGCTATGCAAATGCACCGCTTGAATATCAGTCTGAAACGGGACGTTTAAACATCCTTGGTTTCTGGATATTCCTTGGCGCGGAAATCGTGTTATTCTCAACACTTTTTGCGACCTACTTTGTTCTTCATGGCAGAACAGCTGGCGGCGTTTTACCAGCTGAGCTGTTTGATATGAAGCTTGTATTGATCATGACATTCCTGCTATTGGTTAGTTCATTTACATGTGGGATTGCCGTTCATGAAATGCGCCGTGGAAGTACAAAAGGGGTTGTCATTTGGACGATTCTGACACTGCTTCTAGGTGCAGGCTTCGTTGGCTTTGAGATTTTCGAGTTCTTCCATTATGTACATGAGGGCGCGAGCATTCATACAAGTGCGTATTGGTCTGCATTCTTTGTACTCTTAGGAACTCACGGACTACACGTATCCATCGGTATCTTCTGGATTACCGGGGTCTTGTTCCAAATTAAAAAACGTGGATTAACTCCACAAACAGCATCGAAGATTTTTATCTCAAGTCTATACTGGCATTTCCTTGATGTAGTATGGATTTTCATCTTCACAGCTGTTTACTTGATCGGATTAGGGGGGCTTTTGTGATATGGCTGGAAAAACAAATTCCTCAGCAGAGCACGAACACTTCCCTTGGAAACACGTAGTTGGCTTCATCCTATCCATCGTGCTAACGATCTTAGCATTCTGGATTGCCATTGGAGCTGAAATTGGCAGTTCTGCAAAACTTTGGATTATCTTTGGTTTTGCCTTCATTCAAGCGTTCTTGCAGCTATTCATGTTTATGCACATGACAGAAAGCGAGAACGGAACTGTTCAAGTCGGAAATACATTGTTTGGTCTGTTTTGTGCGATTATCTTCGTTATCGGATCTGTTTGGATCTTTGCGGCTCACTACAGCCACGGAGAGAACAGCAAAGACGGTTATTCACCTTCTGCGCCAAAGCAATCGGAGCATTCAGAGAAATAATAAAAAACCACTCATCTCTCAAAGGTGAGTGGTTTTTATCATGATGTTGATAACGTCTCCAATAAGTGGTGCGTTATTTATCTGGTGCTACTGAATCTTTTGCGAATGAATGGAAGTCCATAAATGAGGAACGCTGCAATATGTGCCAAAATGACGTTAATGGCAAAGAATGCGATCATGAAGGTATGTCCTGCTGGAGATAAACTGCTTGTCATGTAAAGACCGAAGAAAATCCACATAATCATAATGGGTGGAATTGAAGCTAGCGCAATTTTTCTGTTTTCAAGCCATAAAAACAGGGGTGTAGCCGTTGCAATACATAGGTACGCAAAGAACATATCCATCGTATCCAACTCCTTTGTAAGTTGATGTTCAATTCAAATGAGAGGTCAGGATGCAATTGTGTCTGTTTTTAGGAGATATTGTGAACATTTTGTTACAAGTATTATACCACAATTGACTTTGAAGTAAACTCAATAATTGGAAAATGGGCCTTATTCCATAGAAAGTGGCTTTTTCCTTTTCTCTTCATAAAACTTATGCTGACTTGATAATTGCTTGTCATATTGCCACATAGGTCATTGAATTTTCCCCTTAATATCTGTAAAATAATCTTTTTAAAGGACTCGTGATCGGTTGAATGGAAAGAGTATAGAGGAATTTTTTCCTATTGTTAGGATGAAAAGTATTTCATTTTTTGAAAAATGATTGGAACCTTTCGGATGTATCTTCCGTCATATTTAAGGTGAGTTGCTTTTGTGAAAATTTCAATCTAATATAAATAAGGGCTTTTATGTTTTGTAATAAGGGTGGTTAGTTCATGAACAAGCAGAATACATCTCCGTACTATCAAGGGGATTTAATTTTTATATTTTTAGCCTTCTTTGCCATCAGTGTCATTGCGATTTATGCTGCGGGTCAATTTGGGCAGTATGGATCTAATGCATGGACCAGACAGATCATTTACTACATGATCGGGGTCATATTTATTGTAGCCATAAATTACTTTGACTTGGAGCAATTAGAGAAGCTCAGTCTCTATATTTTTATAGGCGGCATACTGTTGTTAATTTTTCTAAAAATCGCTCCTGCAAAAATTGGAAGTCATGATTTTGCTCCTACTATAAATGGTGCAAAAAGTTGGTTTGTTCTGCCGGGTGTTGGAACATTTCAGCCTTCAGAGTTTATGAAAATAGGTTTGATCATGATGTTGGCTTCGGTAATTGGCAAAGCAACACCTAAAGGAAGACGAAGATTAGAAGATGACATATATCTACTATTAAAAATTGCAGGAGTTTCCATAGTCCCAGTAGGCTTAATTTTCTTGCAGGATGCTGGTACTGCTGCTGTTTGTATGTTTATTGTAATGGTAATGGTATTTTTATCTGGAGTTAATTGGAAGATAATTTCATTGATTGGTTCTGTTGTTGTACTCTTAATAATTACGGTTCTGTCTGTAGTTTTATTATTTCCAGATTTCGCTAAAGAAAGTCTCGGTGTTAAACAATATCAAATCAATAGGATTACTGCTTGGATTCCAGATAGTTCTGCGAACTCTGAAGAAGCTAAAATACAAGATGCTACAAGTAGTGATAAGTTTCAGGTTGATAGGGCCATTATGGCTATTGGTGCTGGACAGATTTTTGGGAATGGAGTTAAAAACTTAAAGGTCTATGTCCCAGAAGCACAAACAGATATGATTTTCTCCATTATAGGAGAAGCCTTTGGCTTTATCGGCTGTGCGTTTGTTGTGATCATGTTCTTCTTCTTGATCTACCGGCTTGTCGTGCTGATTGACCGTATCCATCCTTATAGCCGATTCGCGTCATTCTTCTGTGTGGGATATACAGCACTTATTGTGATCCATACGTTCCAGAACATTGGGATGAACATAGGTGTGATGCCTGTAACAGGAATTCCGCTCCTATTTATCAGCTTCGGAGGAAGCTCTGTTTTATCTGTTCTCATTGGATTCGGGATTGCTTATAATGCAAGTGTTCAATTAACGAAATACCAAAGTTATTTATTTAAATAAAACGGGTAAGGGCAGTCTAAGCATAGACTGTCTTTTTTCATTCGAGTTTTAATTTTTGAAAAGCCATATGTCTTTGCCTTATGATAGTAGAAGTGAAGGAGGTCTTCGAATTGAACAAAACGATAGAAACGATATTAAATCATCGGTCCATCCGTTCGTTTACAGACGAGCGTTTGTCCGAAGAAGAGGTGCTGACACTTATTAAAAGTGCACAGGCTGCTTCGACATCAAGCTATGTACAGGCGTATAGTATTATTGGGGTGACAGATCAGGAGAAGAAGGCCAAGCTTGCTGAACTGGCTGGGAATCAGCCATACGTTGAGAAGAATGGGCATTTCTTTGTCTTCTGTGCAGACTTGAAACGCCATGATGATATTGCAAAAAAAGCAGGGAAGAATCATCAGGAGGCGCTTGAGAATACGGAAGCCTTTCTCATTAGCGTCATTGATACGGCGCTCGCTGCGCAAAATATGAGTATAGCCGCAGAATCAATGGGACTTGGGATTTGCTATATAGGCGGTCTGCGTAATCAACTGAGAGAAGTCTCTGATTTGCTTGAAACACCATCATATGTGCTTCCGTTATTTGGTCTGGTTGTCGGACATCCAGCGAGTCAATCGTCACAAAAGGAACGACTGCCAGTTGAACTCATTTATCATGAAAATTCATATCAGCAAGATGAAACGCATGTGGATCGTTATTTAAAAGAATACGATGATCGTATTTCATCATATTATGAAGAACGGACAAACGGAGAGAGAACAGATACTTGGTCTAAGCAGATGCTTCGCGGCTTTAGTCAGCCAAAGCGTGCCTTCCTTGGAGAATTTGTGAAAGAGAAGGGCTTTAATCGAAAATAAATAAGACATCCCCCCTTTCGATTGAGAGAGGGGGATTTCTGTAAGAGGTGCAGTAAGATGAAATTAAGTATACTGGATCAATCTCATTTGATTGGAGATGCAACACCTGCTGAAGCCTTAAAGCAAACGGTTGAATTGGCAAAGCAGGCAGAGAAGTGGGGCTATCACCGTTTTTGGGTATCAGAGCATCATTTTTCAAACCGGCTTGCAGGATCAAGTCCAGAGGTGCTTCTTGGTCATTTATCAGCCGTTACGTCAAACATACGTATTGGCTCAGGCGGTGTGATGCTGCCCCACTACAGTGCCTATAAAGTAGCAGAGAACTTCAGGGTTCTTGAAGCCCTCGCTCCTGGCAGAATCGATCTTGGGATTGGACGTGCTCCTGGTGGTATGCCCATTTCCTCCATAGCTCTTCATCATGGTGAACGAAAACGTCTAGGTGATCAATATCCTGAGCAGGTAGAAGAGCTGAAGGTCTATTTACACGACCTAGCAGATGAATTTTATTCACTGCCTCATTTAATCGCTTCTCCGAAGGTAGAGACTGCACCAGAGGTATGGATGCTTGGTTCCTCTGGAGGAAGTGCAAGACTTGCGGCGAAAGCAGGTGCAGGCTATACGTTTGCGCTATTTATCAATGGCGAAGGCGGAGAAGATTCTGTGGAGCAATATATCAACCGGTTCGAACCTTCAGCATTCGGTGATGAGCCGCGCGTTAGTCTGGCGGTCTTCGTTTTATGTGCTGAAACAGAGGAACAGGCAGAAAAACTGGCAGTCAGCTTAGATTTATCCTTACTTGCCAATGAACAGGGGCAAAGCCTCGGGGGCTTTCCTTCATATGAAGAGGCACAGGCTTATTCCTATAGTCCGTATGAACAAAAACGAGTGGCTGCCAATCGTCAAAGGATGGTGGTTGGAACGCCATCTTCTGTGAAAAAACAGCTGACGGCACTAACGAAGGCTTATCGTACAGATGAAGTGATCGCCGTGACCATCACTCACCGCATGCAAGACCGGCTCACATCTTATCGTTTATTAAAAGAAGCCTTTGATGCATAACGTATGTATGTCTGTTTACCGTCCACGCAGCCGGTAGATAGGGAAGAGGAGCATCATGATGAAAATAAATGTGGATGTCACTAGCAAACTAAGCGGGTAAATGAAGGACACATAGACCGTCAGCTTGCATGCTTGATGAAAAGGACGAGGATGTTTCGCATATAAAAGGGTGAAAAAATACACCAAGGTGATCGTTAGAAAAAAAGCAGTAAAAAAAGAAACGATCCATAGCAATATCAACATCAGTCTCTCTTTCCTCCGTATATGATCGAAAAGCCTTGATGAGCTGATCCGCTCATACAAGGCTTTTCTTGTGATTCACATTTATTCACGATAAATATCGAAAGGTTCCTTCGTTTGAACCGTGTCGGATTTCCCTTTCAAACTTGCATACGCAAGCATTGTATACTCACCAGGTTCGAGCTTTTGACCTTGATTAATTGTGCCATTCCATTTTACGCGGTGTTCTCCTTTATCAACATGTTGATAAACACCTGCTTCACCTAAATACTCTCCATCTGTCGAGTAGACGAGGAATGCAAGGTTTTCAGCTCCGCCAGGCAAATAGCTGCTAATGACATAGCTTCCAGCACGGTTATCCGGCTCTACAGAAACCGAAGTGACGCGAGGATAATCAGGCTCTTTTACAATCAATAAAGTCGGAATCTCTGTGACCTTTCTGCCATTTTCGCGAAGGGTAATGCTGCCTTGGTACGTTCCTTTTTTCGTTTTACCATATTTCACTTGTACCGCGGAAGTAAAGGACCCAGTGGAATTCCCTTTGACAGTGATTTTTTTCGTTCCATTTGTGCTGATGCCGCTGCCATCGAATTTGTAATCAATGGTATACGTTTTCGGTGCTTTTGAAAGGTTTTCTACCTTGAATTTCTTTGTTTTGATTTGAACGCCTTTTTCTTTCAAGAAAGTGCCGTAAGAATAACTCGCATCAGAAACGATAGATGACGCTTGGAGTGATTCAATGATTCGAACACTGCCTGTCCCTTGTGTGTTGTGAGGGAATGGGCTGCCGTTTGCGTCAAATAGTTTTTCTGCTGTATTCATGAGTAATGCTTTGATTTGTTCTGTTGAGTAAGATGGTTTTGCTTGCTTCATGATCGCTGCAACCCCTGCCACATGCGGTGAAGCCATGCTTGTCCCTTGCTTTGAGCCATATCCGTAAGGCTGAGAAGGATCATGCGTTGGGATTGTACTCACAATGCTGACGCCTGGCGCTGATAAATCAGGTTTAATCATCCACGTATCCACAACTGGTCCACGAGATGAGAAGTCAGCGACTTGCTCACTAAGTTCTTTGACAAATTGAATGGAGAAAGTCGTTGTATTGTTTCCAGCCTCAATGGCTTTGACAAGCGCCGTTCCTTCAGCTTTTGAAAGCTTAATCGTAGGAAGAGCAAGACCCGGTACATCGACTGGAATTTCTCCATCGGTGTTGTTATACATCACAACGCCGATTGCACCAGCAGCTTTTGCATTGTCGACTTTATCAACAAAGGCAATGGCTCCTCGTTCGATCACGGCAACCTTTCCTTTCACATCGATGTCTTCAAATGCTTTTTCGTCACCGATACCTGCATGGACGAGTGTGACTTGTTTTTGGTCAAGTGCTTTTAAATCACTCTCTTGGTAGTAGCCCATCACTTTTGCAGTAGAATAGTTGCGGAATTTCACATTGTAAAGGCTGTAAGGAAGCTGAGTTGCTCCGACTGAAATGGCATCTCTTGACGTGCCGGGAGATCCGACTGTCCAGCTGTTCGGACCGCTGTTTCCATTTGATGTGACAGCGACAACGCCTTCAGACATGGCCCAATCGAGTGCGATGCTTGTAGCATAATCAGGATTATTTACACTATTTCCGAGAGAGAGGTTCATGACATCTGCTCCATCAGTAACAGCACGGTCGATGCCTGCAAGGACGTTTTCAGTCGTCCCAGAACCGCCTGGTCCAAGTACACGGTACGCAAGAAGTGAGGCATCCTTTGCGACACCTTTAATTTGTCCATTGGCAGCAATTGTTCCTGCGACGTGTGTGCCATGGTCTGTCGATTCACCTCTAGGGTCTCCTTTAGGTGTCTCTTGCGGAGAATAATCATTATCAACAAAATCATAGCCTTTGTATAAACCGAAGTTTCCTTTTAAATCAGGGTGGGTATAGTCTACTCCAGTATCAATGACAGCGACTTTTACCCCTTTTCCAGAGTAGCCGGCATCCCAAGCTTTTGGGGCACCGATAAATGGAGCGCTTTTATCCATAAGGGGGGAGACATCTTCGTTTGGAAGCTGGATGCTTTCTTTTTTCACTTCATCTGTTTGATATGTAACATCTGGATAAACGGCTTTTACTCCGTCAACTGCGAGCAGCTTCGGAATTTCGTTTGCAGGAAGTTTCATCGAGAAACCAGAGAAGACTTTTTCGTATTCTTGACGAACACTCGCTTTATCAATTTCTTTGAGTGCTTCATTTTTTACTTTTGTTCGAGATTTTTTGAGGGAGGCCTTTGTTTGAGCTTTGCCTTCTTGCTTTGCTTCAACTAAGGATTTTTCCTTTAATTCAACAATGACAGTGGTGTGTTTTCTAGAATTGACATTGATTTCACCGAAGATTTCTGCTTTTTCCAGTTCCACCTGTTTGTTTGATGGAGCGGCACTAGCCTGTTGACCTGTAAAGAATGTGGATAAAATAAAAATAGTGGAGAACAATAGAACAGAAGAACGAGAGATGACCTTTTTCATTAATTTTCCCCTTTCTAGCTGTGTTTTTAGGGAGATAGCCTTTCTTTTTGTGGATAAATAGGAAAGATTCACTGCCCGTTATTAAGTATTCAATACGATGAAAACAATTCCTTTACTAAAATGGTCTTATTTTACATAGTTATAAAGAACTATTTTGTTTATAAAGTCTCACTTATGCACAAACTCCTGTTGATAACTCAATTATTTAGATATATATATGGAAAACAAAAAAATCTCATACACAAAATCTAGTAATGGGGTGTTGATATGTGGATAAACCCTGTTGATAAGGTGTGCTTATCTTTTGGATATAGTGTGTATAAAATTTTTATTCAAACACCCTCGTACATGATGATTTTCTGCACTTTTCAACAAAACTTCTGAAAACTAGTTTGTTTTTTCACCCAGATTGTGACAAACCTCTCTTTTTTCTCGGGATATGATAGGAGCAGTTGTTTTGCTAGAACTGCTAGATTCTAAGAAAAGCGGAGGGATGTTCGGTGAGGAAATTCAGAAACTGGTTGAGTGTATGGTTTGGTTTCATGATGAATGTGCTTGTGAATCCTGGTGTGATGATGAAGCAGCAACGTTTTCAGGCGGCTGCGGTGGATGATCGTTTCTTTCAAGTCGTGAACGAGAGAGAGCTAGAGAAGCTGGCAGAAGAAAAGAACAAGAAGCGCAGGTCAGAGAAACTGTTTAAGCAAAGTCTGATGATGCTTGATGAGAAGACGACGAGAGAGGCGCGTGCTGGTCCGCTCTTACCTTTACATGGGAGATGAAACAGGGTAAAATCCCACATAAGAAACGTTATCTAGTGGGAGAGGATACCCCTTGAAGATATATAAGATATTGAATAACAATGCAGTGATTGTAAAGGAGGATGATCAGGAGAAAATTGTGATGGGGCCCGGAATTGCTTTTCAGAAGGGGAAAAATGACGTCATTCCCGTTCAAAAAATAGAGAAAATCTTTGTTGTGCGTGAAGAAAATGAGAAATTCAAACAAATTCTTGCGACATTGCCCGAAGCGCATATTGAGGTGGCAGAGCATATCATCAGTTATGCAGAGGGTGAACTGATGATGCCGCTTAGTGATCATATCCACATATCACTGACTGACCATTTATCCTTTGCCATTGAGCGCATTCAAAAGGGCATTGTGCTATATAATAAATTGCTTGGTGAGATCAAAGTCTTATATAAGCAGGAATATGAAATTGGAAAGTATGCCATTCGTTATGTAAAGGATCGGCTTGGGGTTGAACTGCCGGACGATGAGGCAGGGTATGTGGCACTCCATATTCATACGGCCAAAATGAATACGGAGTCTATGAAAAAAACCGTGAAATATACAACGATGATCAAAGAAATGATCGAGCATATAGAAAGCTATTTTCAGCATTCAATTGATGAGGATAGTATTTCCTATCAGCGACTTGTGACACATTTGAGGTATGCATTAGGCAGGTTGGAATCAAATGAGGCATTTCAAATCATGGACGATGACATGCTGAGTTTTATCCAAACAAAGTATGATTTGGCTTACCAGTGTGCACGTGGACTCGCTGAATTGTTAAAAAATGAATATGAACTTCATCTCCCTGAATCGGAGATCGGCTACATCACGCTGCATGTCCAGCGTCTGCAGGATGCCGAATTGGTTTAGTGGTTGTGCCTGCATGCAGGCTTTTTTTTATGCACACTACTTTAAATAGTGTATATGGGTCAATAGATTCGAAAAAAGAGGTTGACGCACGTCACGCTCTTATACTATGATGAAAGCGTAATCAAAACTTGATATCGCGGGATTGTGACTGTCAGGCAGGCAAGACCTAAAATTTGCGTAACGAGGGGACGTGTATGTCCTTTTATCGTTAGTGAATTTTAGGTCTTTTTTGTTTTAAAAAAGGAGGAGACAACATGGATTATCAAAAAACAGCCAAAGAATTAACAGAACTATTAGGCGGCAAGAAAAATGTCATCAGTGCCACGCATTGTGCAACAAGACTCAGATTGGTGATGAAAGATGAGGAACTGATTGACAAAGATGCCATTGAGGAACTTGAAGGGGTAAAGGGGGCTTTCTCAAGCTCGGGGCAATTCCAAATCATTTTTGGAACGGGAGCGGTCAACAAAGTATATGAACCATTTGCTCGTGAGACCGGCCTTGAGACAGACGACGAGAAAGAAAAACCTGTCAGCCATGATGAAGCAGTGAAACAAAAAATGAATCCACTTGCACGTTTTGCAAAGACGTTGTCAAATATTTTTGTACCGATCATTCCAGCCATTGTTGCAAGCGGTTTATTAATGGGGCTTTTAGGCATGATGAAAGCCTTCAAATGGGCTGACCCAAGCTCCGCGATCTTCCAAATGCTTGATATGTTCTCAAGTGCAGCCTTTATCATTTTACCGATTTTAATTGGTGTCAGTGCAGCGAAAGAGTTTGGTGGAAATCCGTATTTAGGAGCCGTTATTGGGGGGATTATGATTCACCCGAACCTGCTCAATCCGTGGGGACTGACGGATGCGAAACCAGAGTATATGCATTTATTCAATTTTGATATTGCTCTTCTTGGTTACCAAGGAACAGTCATTCCAGTGTTATTGACTGTGTACATCATGTGCCTTGTTGAAAAGTATTTAAGAAAAGTGGTTCCGAACAGTATTGATTTACTTGTGACCCCATTTGTGACGGTGATTGTGACTGGATTTGTGACGTTTATTGCTGTTGGACCGCTTGGAAGAATGCTCGGTACAGGAATTTCGAATGCACTGACATTTATTTATGATCACGCAGGGTTCTTAGCAGGACTTATTTTCGGAGGAGCCTACTCTCTCATTGTGCTCACAGGGGTTCATCATAGCTTCCATGCGATTGAAGCAGGACTGCTGAATGATATTGGGCGGAACTATTTGCTGCCAATTTGGGCGATGTCCAACGTAGCGCAAGGCGGGGCAGGCTTGGCAGTCTTTTTCTTAGCGAAACGCGCGAAAACAAAAGAAATTGCACTTCCTGCAGCCTTCTCAGCTTTCCTAGGGATTACCGAGCCTGTTATATTCGGTGTCAACCTCCGCTATCGTAAACCGTTTATTGCCGCGATGATCGGAGGCGCATTAGGCGGGGCATTTGTTGTCTTCACAAAGGTAGCCGCCAACGCCTATGGTTTAACGGGGATTCCGATGATTGCTATTGCAGCGCCATTCGGTGTGCAAAATGTGGTGAATTATGTGATTGGTATGTTAATCGCTGTTGCTGTTTCATTTACTCTTACCATCATCTTTAAAGTAAAAGAAGTCGAAAAATAATCAAGGAGTGGTCACAGTCATGACAACAACTGACGCAGTACTTCGTCAAAAGGTAGCAGAACGTATTCGAAACTACGAGCATTTGGTGAAAAAAGATG
Organism: Bacillus sp. FSL W8-1143; assembly: GCF_037965155.1. Classification (NCBI taxonomy): domain Bacteria; kingdom Bacillati; phylum Bacillota; class Bacilli; order Caryophanales; family Bacillaceae; genus Bacillus; species Bacillus sp. FSL W8-1143. The sequence goes on along the minus strand of NZ_CP150182.1, from coordinate 3,453,187 downwards.
TGTACCGCCAGCATTTTCATTTAATGCCGCCAGTAGGTCTTTTAAATGACCCGAATGGGTTGATTCAGTGGAAAGGCGTTTACCACGTTTTTTATCAGTGGCAGCCATTCGAAACGGGTCACGGCGCAAAATTTTGGGGCCATTACACATCCACAGATCTAGTAAATTGGCAGCACGAGGAAGCCGCCCTTGCGCCAAGTGATTGGTTTGATCAAAACGGCTGTTATTCTGGCAGTGCAGTCATTGACGATGGACATATGTATGTGATGTACACTGGCAACGTTCGCGATGAACAAGGGAACCGCGAGACGTATCAATGTTTAGCTGTTTCAGAGGATGGCATTCATTTTCAGAAAAAAGGTGTCGTGGCGACGCTGCCAGATGGATTCACCGCCCATTTTCGTGATCCGAAAGTATGGAAGCGAAATGGCCAGTGGTACATGGTTCTAGGTGCACAAAGCCTGAACCTGAAAGGGAATCTCGTCTTGTTTACCTCTGATACTTTAGACAATTGGACGTTTCAAGGCATCATTGCAGGCAGTGGGAAAAATGGATTAGAGGATTTCGGCTATATGTGGGAATGTCCAGATCTATTTGAATTAGATGGCCGGGATGTATTGATTGTGTCGCCGCAGGGGCTCAAGCCGGATGGCTTAAAATATCATAATACACATCAATCAGGCTATTTTGTTGGGAGATTGGATGACCATACTTATCAATATACGCACGGAGCATTTGAGGAGCTAGACCGAGGCTTTGACTTCTATGCGCAGCAAACCTTTCTAGACGAATCAGGCAGACGTCTTTTAATCGGATGGATGGGAGTGCCTGATCAAGGAGAAGAGCATCACCCAACGATTTCGTATCAATGGATACACTGCCTCACCATTCCGAGAGAGCTGTGTTTAGATGATGACGGACATCTGATTCAAAAGCCAGTCACTGAGCTTCAGGCGATGAGAACCAACGAACATGAGCATATTTTCCATATCAAACGCTCCGTCCAATCGATTCCTGTAGATGATATTACGAGCGCAGAGTTATTCATTGATCAAATTGATACACAAAAAGGGTTTGAATGCTGTATTCGAGCGGCAGCCCGTATCATTTATGATAAAGATGAGGGCAAACTGACACTAGAGCGAGATCGATTTGAAGATCGATCAAAAGAAGTTCGAGAAGTAGCAATAGAGGAATTACACGATCTTCACATCTTTATCGATGCATCGTCGATTGAGATTTTTGTAAACGGAGGCCGGGAAGTATTGACTGCTCGTTACTTTCCTTCCCCGGGAAATAAATCAATCTCTATCAGTGGTAGAAATGAAACAATGCTGAAACTGAAAACATGGCATTTACAAAGAGAAGCAGGTCGTTGATCTGCTCAACAAGTAGGGAAACGTCTAAGTGATGATCAGTATGATGTGAAATTGAATTTTCCGGTTGATAAGTACCAAGAAACAGCGCAATGCTATAAATAAGGGAGCTCTTCAGCCGCCTTCACGATTGATAGAAAAGGTGCCGATCAAGGATAAGGAATGTCAAACAAGAAAAAAGAGATGAATCATGAGTTTGTATAGGTAGAAATCTACCTGTATGAAATATCACTACTAAAGCTAAAGAAGAGCGAAAAAGAAGCAGGAAGGGATAGCCTGCTTCTTTTTGTTTTGAGAAGAGACAAAGTAATTATTAAGAATCTCAATCTATAGGCAACATTTGAATCAATTTGAACCACGATAGATGATAGTTGAATACAATTGTTCTTAGTTTGGACTAAGTATCCCCGAACTGTCCCCTAAAAAAGACTGATAACACATATCAGTCTTTTTTACGCTTTTTATTATGATTTCTTTTTCAACTAAACATCTTTTGGTTTCCGAAAACACATTTTGATTCTTTCAGGTCTAAAATGTTACGTATTTTACTGAAATAAATCTTTTAAGATTAACTTGTGATATAAGGAATCTAGTTCTTTGGGCGTTAATCTCTTAGTTAGTGATTTATTCCAGTTGTCTAAAAAATTGATATTAGACAGAATATATTTACTAAGAAAAGAAGGTTCAAAACTAGTAGGGAGCATTTCTTCGAAATAATACTCCATTTCTATTACAAGTAATTTTGATAGATATTCAGTTAAAAAAAGGTTGAACGGTTCATCATTCACATGATTACTGATCAGCTTTCTTGCTTTAGAAAATTTATAAAAAGCGTCAGCTGTTTGAAAAGGTTGATGTATTCTATCATGAATATTAATTTCAGTAAATTTGCTCCATAAAATGGAAGCTCCAAATTCTAATAGATTGTATTTATCATGAAAAAGTCTATAGAAAGTTGAACGATGAATCCCTGATTGTTCGCATATTGTATTTATAGGAATTTTAGAAAATGTCCATTCTTCATTTGTAAGGAGTGAATAAAATTGTTCCCATATATATTTCTTTTGATTAACTGCTTTCATCATAATCTCCCAAGAGTCATAATTAAAAAAGTTCTATTTTGAGACAAAATCTATTTTTGTATCTTTTTCTTCTTCACTTAACAGTATAATATAAAATTATGCTTAATAAAAGGAGGAGAATAAAATGACGAGAAAAGTAATACTTTACATTGCTACAAGTATTGATGGATATATCGCAGATTCTGCTGGAGGAATTGAATGGTTATCATTAGATGAAACTTCGGGATTAGAAAAAGATGAAACCTATAATAAATTTTACAAGGAGATAGATACTGTTATCATGGGAAGAACAACTTATGATCAAGTAGTAAATGAACTATCTCCAAACTTTTATCCATACGAGAATAAAGTTAATTACGTGTTAACTAATAGAGATGGTGACGATAGAGCGAACGTAAATTTCTCAAGTGAGAATGTAGTTGATCTTGTAGAGAGAGCGAAAAATGAAAATGGAAAAGCTATCTGGATTGTTGGCGGAAATAGTGTAATAATGCCGTTAGTTGAAAAGAATTTGATTGATGAATATCGTATTGCTACAGTTCCTGTTATACTTGGGAAAGGAATTCCATTATTTAATACATTTAATAAATCAATTTTTTTAAAACTGAAAGAGTCATATAGTATTAATAGTATTTGTTATCACACATTTACAAAGTAGAGAAAACTTAGCAGATGATTCAAGTAAAGGAACGCTGATTGAACTGTCTGGTTTGGCGAAAAACTAAATTCAGAAATTAAACTAAACCATACAAAAAGAATCCGTGTCGGTGGCGAAGCCAAACCGATGCGGATTCCTTTTTTAGTATGTGTTAACCCCATGTTCTAACAGGGGGCTAACAAGTAACAGGAAACTGTCTCAACTATTGACAGATCAACGTTCTTATTGTCACATTCCAGTAGGAAATGGTCAACATAAGAAATTGACAAAATCATTTGATAAAAAAAGTGAAGCAAAGCGTTGGGCTTTAGAAAATGAATTAGAAAAAGGAAATGGGAAACAATTAGCTGAGCGTTCTACCACTTTTGCTGTGTACTTTGAAAATTGGATTTATATTATCAAAAAAAATGATGTCAAAGAAACTACTTTTCAAATTACCAACGTACTTCGTCAAGTATTGTTAAACGACTTTTTGGTGACATTCAGTTAAAAGATTTGAATGACATCGTAGTTCAACGTAAAATCGACGAGTATGCTAAAACACATTCCCGTAAGACAGCACATGAAGTTCTCTTAAAAATCAAAACGGCTCTACGTGATGCGTATGCTAGAGGTTACCTAGTGAGTGATTTTGCTAGTTTGGTAAAAACTCGTGATGAGGAATTACCTAAGCGTAATAAAGTCCTATCAATTACCGATTTTAAAACATTACGCAGATACATTCTAGAAAATACCGATGACAAGTTTAATGTGTTGGTATTGCTTGCTTTAGAAACTGGATTGCGGCGTTGTGAACTTTTAGGTATTCGGCCAGAAGATGTATATGAGTACGGCATATAGGTTAGACGTTCCATATGTCCAACTTCTGATGACACTTCTTTAAAAATTAAAAATTCTAAACGTGATGTGCCCATCAATAAAGAAGTCTATCAAATACTCAAAAAACTCCCCATTAAAGCAGGTGGCTTTTATTTTGATTCTGACGGATTCCATCAATCAGCTAAATTACTCAAAAAGTTAGATATTCTCAAAACGACGTTTCATGGATTACGTGATACCCATGCATCATTTCTATTCTCTCAAGATAGCGATATTGCCTATGTATCAAAACGCTAAAGTCATATCAATATTCAGACAACGCAGAACTATTATCTTGAATTGATGCCAGAAAAAAAGCACCAGCAAGATGCTGATGCTTTAAACCTTTTAAATTTTTTGTCAAATTGATATTTTGAACCAACTTGAACCAAAAAACTCTTGTAAACGTTGATACAACAAGGAGTTGATTAACGTTTTGCGCAGTGAGTAAACCTCTATTTTCCTGAAAAGCGCAGAGGAAGTGCTTGTACATGACCAATGAAAGAAATACAATTACAGCGTTCCATTGTTGGGCCGCTAAGACCCCTTTATCAAGGAACGATCTCCTCTAATTTCAATAGAGTGAATAGCTTGTTAAAGTAGGATGTTAGAGCATGTGATGTTTCATTCTTTTTATTTGAATTAACATAAACCTGCTAAGTTGATTTTTTAGCTCAGCTATTTATTGAATTCATTAACTTGAAGAAGTATTCAGGTTGATGAGTCTTATTTAGGTTATACCATGAATGTAATGTATCTGGTGCAAATACATCTAATTTTTTCAATACTTCCATCGCAAATTCCAGAGGGGCTATTCCTGAGGCAGTAACTAAATTCGCATCAGATATTGCAGATCCCGCCTCATAGAACTTTTCCCCTTTATAGTTAGGACATACCATTTTAGTGTATTCTAAATTATTACTTGTATGCTTTCTAGTATCTAAGTATCCCATTTTCGCAAGAGCCTCAGTGGCACCACAAATTGCAGCAACAATAGTGTCATTCTTTAAAGCCTTGCCAACTAATTCTAAGATGGGTTGATGAATTTCTTCATTCCAAGTAGTCCCTCCTGGTAAAATTAAAAGATCTTTACTCTCAAGAATACATTCATCGAGGGAAATATCTGGTTTTATGCTCAGTCCTCCCATAGTAGTAATCATTTCTTTATTAGCTCCTACTGTCATTACTTTTAAAGGTGCTAAACCTTTTTTGAAATATCTTCCTGAGTTTAGTTCAGCAATTAAATATCCATATTCCCAGTCCGACATTGTGTTAAATACATATAGAAATACTTTTTTTGTTTGCATCCAATAACACTCCAATCACAAGTGATATAGCTATTATAAAATAACTTCCCTGACAGTTAACGTCAGGGAAGTTATCATACTTGGTGAAATTTTATTAATTCCGACAGAACTTCAATAAGTCTTTTTTTAAGACTTATTGGCTCAATAACTTTAATAGATTTATTGTACGGTAAAAGTAAATAAGGTACATATGTATGTATCATGTCTTTTTCAAGAAGAAAAACTGCTTGATTTGAAGTCCGTTCTTGTAAATAATGTCCTAAAAACCAATGTTGGCAAATATCAGCCAATACACTTTTATCCCCATTAATAACCAATGAAATAATTTCTTCCTTATCTTCTATAGTTGGAAGGAGGTTTTTTATAAAAAAGTCACGTGCTGAAAAATTTTCTGGTCTGTTAAAATGATTTTCAGTTAGCATAAGACTTTCAATTCGATCTACTCTAAAACTGCGGATATCATTTCTTAGATGACAAAATCCAATCACATACCACTTATTATTCCAATAGATAATTCTGTACGGATCAATCAATCTGTAATTTAATTGCTTTTCTCCAATTTTCTGGTAAAGAATTTTTACTGAATGCCTGTGCGCTAAGGCCTGCTCCAACTCTTTCAAAGAAGATTCCATAGAGAAAGAACTTACTCGACTTATTACTTCAAGACTAGTTACATGTTGGTTTATCTTTGATTCCTGCTCTTGATTTGAGTATTTACTTAGTTTTGAAATGGCCCTATTTAAGGCTTCACCTCCGTAATATCCGGCTTCTTCTGCAAAAACAGCAGCGTGAAATAGTGAAGTTTGTTCCTCAGAATCAAAAAAAAGAGGAGCCTCAATGAAATTGTTCATTAAAGTGTATCCACCGTTATGTCCTGGTTCTGAAATTATAGGTACGCCACTTGTTGAAATTGTATCAATATAACGATACACAGTCCTTATATTAATTTCTAACTTTTCTGAAATTTGTTTCGCAGTAATTTTCTCACCTGAATGAAGCATCCATAGAATTGCTAACATATTGTCAATTTTAGGCATGTGATTTCACCTCTATATGAAATTTATTTTCTGTTATACATTTCTGATTTTTTAGTATAACTCATCAACTGTTCCTTTCCGATAGCTTTCTATACAATGATGCCCTAGACATTGTGATTTCACAAATTTGATTTACAGTGTGATCTCACTCTTTATAAAGCTTTACTGCTTAATCCATTCTTACATCATATTTCTCCTTAGGATGGGAGCATATCACTAGGAGAATACCTAATTCTAAAAAATGGTTGCGTTCGATTCTCTAAGACCATTAAACCTTTCTTAACGTTGTTAAAACTGTGGAGTTAATTATACTTTTTCTTATAGTTGATTGTAGAAAAACATGGGTGTCTCTACAATCTGAGCTGATCATTGATCTGCTTTTTCTAGTAAAATCAACCTGTATCTTATAGCCTATAACGTGTATATACAAGGTTGGCTGGAAGCGGTTTGATGACGTTTTACATATAGGATATCAAGTGGCATTATGGTATCATTTTAAAATATATACAGCTGAGGCTGACGTTTATCCAAATGCGGTAGGACAAAAAGGGGTTGTTTATTTGAATTCAAAACAGCAGCCGACGACTAGAAAACGCTTGGAGACAATGGCAGATCATGTTGAAGATAAACGTGAAGAATATAAAGAATTGCTCATTCAAGTCCAATCTATTCTCGGTGAACCTTCTCTAGAGCAGGAAGAATTAAAAGAGAAGCTGTCAGATACGTATAAACAAATGAAAGAATATGCCTTATTTGTTGAATCCATTGAAGCCTTTATTCGAAAAATGGCGAAAGAATCTGATCAGCAAAAGTAGGTATTCATTGTGGATAAAAGAGTGTACTTGCGTGCGAGTGCACTCTTTTATTTCGGTCAGATGATTCAGAAATTAAAATGAAAGCGTTGACATTTCTATTGTCATGATAAATAATAAATAAAAATTCATCTGAGCATGTACAGGAGGAACGATATGAACCATACAACCAAGAAATGCCTGATCACCTTTATCATTGTCCTATTTTCTATGAGTTTTCTTTTTCCTTCCGTTTCTTCTGCCCGAAATCATACGTCGTATTTTGCATCACCTGCTTCAGTCCCATCTGGTCAATATTATCGTTCACAAGAGGTAGCTCTGCATTCTCACGTTCAAAAAGCTTCTCTTTATTACACAACAGATGGCAGCCAGCCGACAACTCAAAGTCAGTTATACAAAAAGCCCATTCATATAGAAACTGATACGACTTTAAAAGTAAGCGCTTACAAGAGAAACCACCGCCTTTCCACGTCTACGTACAATTATCGCTTTGTCACACGAGAGGACATTGCATCATCTTTTTTATCTTTCGAATACCAAGGAATGCCTTATCGGCTGTATATTCCAAAAAACCGTAAGAGGGGTAAAGCCTATCCTCTAGTCCTGTTCTTACATGGAGGCGGGGAGAGGGGAACAGACAATCAAAAGCAGTTACTTGCGAATGATGGTGCAGTTTTATGGGCTTCCCCTGAAGTCCAAAAGAAACATCCTTCGTACGTACTAGCACCTCAGGCGCGAAATGCTGTCGATGGAGGATTTGCATTAACAAGAAATTTGCAAAATGAAATCGATCTGACAAACGTGTTTCAATTTTCACCAGATTTACACAAAGCTTATGATGTCCTTCAGCATGTGTTAACTTCTTATCAGATTGATCAGAAAAGAATTTATGCGACGGGTTTATCACAAGGTGGATTTGGGACGTACCAGTTGAACATCACATATCCTCGTTTGTTTGCAGCGATGATTCCTATTGCGGGGGGTGCAGATCCAAGCAAGGCAGGAATTTTAGCGCACAAGCCGATATGGGCATTTCATGCAGAAGATGATTCCATTATCCCTATCAGCTATGCGAGAAATACAATTCAAGCTATTCAAAAAGCTGGCGGCCAGCCGCTTTATACGGAGTACGCAAGCAAGTATGGATATGACCATGCATCATGGACGCCTGCTTATGAGACACCAGGCTTAACAGATTGGCTGTTTGCACAGAGACGCAGCTATCGATAAACAAAACCCGATTCACCTTCTAACAAGGCGAATCGGGTTTTTTCTGTTTTATTTGTCAAAACGATGAGCAGAATGCTTTGTTGGTCCGATGTATTCATTTAGCTGGAAAGAGCCTTTGATGGCAGCTGTGATGAATTCTTTTGCTGCATAAATGGCTTCTTTCACGTCTGAGCCGTTTGCCAGTTCAGCTGTGACTGCTGCTGAGAATGTGCAGCCTGCGCCGTGTGTGTATTCTGTGTCGATCTTCTCTGTTTCAAGTCGTTCGAAGGTTTGTCCATCATAAAGCAAATCGATCGCTTTATCTGGGCTTAGCTTACCGCCTCCAGTGATGACCACATACTTGGCACCAAGTTCGTGAATGCGTTTTGCTGCTGCTTCCATTTGTTCGATCGTTTTGATCTCACCGATTCCGCTTAATTGACCTGCTTCGAAAAGGTTAGGCGTGATGACGGTTGCCAGTGGCGTAAGCTTTTCGCGCAGTGCTTCCGCGTGCTCTGGATAAAGGACTTCGTTCGCACCCTTACAAACCATAACAGGATCAATGACGACATTTTTTAGGTCGTATGTTTTGATGGTGTCAGCCGCAAGTTCGATCACGTCGACTGTTGGGAGCATACCCGTTTTTAGCGCATCTACCCCAATACCTTCTACAATGGTAGAGAGCTGCGCACGAATCGTCGCCGTATCAATTGGAAACACCTGATGATCCCAATGGTTATGAGGGTCCATTGCAACGACAACGGTTAAAGCTGTCATCCCGTAGACGTTTTTTTCTTGAAACGTTTTTAAATCTGCTTGGATACCTGCACCGCCGCTTGAATCCGAGCCTGCGATGGTGAGTGCTTTATTCATAGACATAGTTGCTGAACCTCCAATGTGATGTGTAACAGTTACTGTTCTATCCTTATTATAATCAGCTTTTCCATTTATCACAATGAAACGGCATAAAAAAGCGTTCTACCCTAGGAAAAACGCCTTACCCCTTACCTTTTAAAAATCACTAATTTCCCCTTTTTCAGTTCGTCTAAAAGAGTTAAAGCTAATTCCTGATCGGCGCCAACTGACATCATTTTGGCCATGAGCTCGTCATCCCGGGTGCGGATGACATTGGCAATTTGATCTAAAATCCCTTGATCGACCGCTGTCATGCTTTTGGCATTCGTATGCTCTGTGACGGTATCAGAGCGTTCTGGATCGTATGCAAAAACAAAAATATCATCCTTTGCTGAGCGTATTTGTTCAATGGTCTGCTTCGCTTCTTTGCTATTTTCTACTGTGAAATATTCCATCGTGATCACTCCTTTCCATCGAAAATTCCCATTTTCCCGTCACATCAAACCGCCTTTTATATCATGAGAAGAACGTTATTTTATGTTTTAATGGAAAAAGACGAATCTATTAAAGGAGTTAGCTGAATATGAAGATTTCCTTATTAATTGTGACACATAACCGGCTCAGCGCACTGTGTGAGCTGCTTGAATCTATTACGAGACAAACCGTACAGCCTTTTGAAATTGTGGTTGTGAATGATGCAGGAGAGCGCGTCGAGATCATTCAGGAACTCTACCCCGAACTTCCGATCCGCTTGATCCATTTAGATGAGAACGTCCAGCATGTGAATGCTAGAAACGTGGGGGTGCGGGAGCTGACTGGCGATGTCATCATGCTGAGTGACGACGATGATTACTTTACACCTTGTCATATTGAACGTATGAGTAAGGCGCTGGAGGACGCCGATTTTGTCTTTTCTGATGCAGAAATTGTGTCATTTGAAGAAAAAGGCGCGACCCGCTTCCCGGTGTCAAGACGTTTGTTTGCGTATACAGCTGCTATTGAGGATATGCGTGTCTTTTCTACATATGTTCCTTCCGGCAGTATGTATAAACGATGTATACACGATGAGATTGGCTATTTTGATCCAGCGATGCATCATTATTGGGACTGGGACTTCTTTTTGCGTGTATCACAGCATGCCCGGATCAAACGAGTGCCAGCTGCCAGCGTGATCTATGCGTTTTTTGACGGCGGAGGGAATCAGTCTAGTGATCTTGGTGAGACAAGGAAGAACTACTTAGATGATCTAAGTGAAAAGCATGGGCTGGGTGACCTTCCGACAGCGAACTTTGCTGTCTTATTAGAAGAACCAGCAATGAAAAAACGAGAATCAGAGAGTGAGATTGTGTGGGATGGAAAACCGATGATCTCAAGACTAACGCAGCAGACACAAGGAGGAGAACCCCAATGAAGCCATTTTTAAATGATAGCTGGTGGGCTGTGATGAAAAGTGAATTTGAACAGCCATATTATCAGGAATTACGTGAATGGATGAAGGAAGAATATCGCACGCAGACCGTTTTTCCGAAACCAGATGACGTTTATCGTGCGCTTCATTTGACGTCATATGAAGCGGTCAAAGTGGTGATTTTGGGACAAGACCCTTATCATGGCCCAGGTCAGGCACATGGATTAAGCTTTTCTGTTCAGCCTGGTGTGAAGCATCCGCCATCGTTGAGAAATATTTTTCAGGAGCTAAAGGATGATCTTGGCTGTCCTGTTCCAAATCACGGCTCACTTGTGAGCTGGGCAGAGCAAGGTGTGCTGCTCTTAAACACTGTGCTAACCGTGAGAAAGGGCGAGGCGAACTCGCATAAAGGCAAGGGCTGGGAACGTGTGACAGACCGCGTGATTGATGTGCTGAATGAACGTGATCAGCCCGTCGTTTTTGTGCTGTGGGGAAGACATGCTCAAAATAAGAAAGAACGCATTGATCAAAACAAGCATTACATCATTGAGTCACCTCATCCAAGTCCTTTTTCTGCAAGAAACGGCTTTTTTGGCAGTCGTCCGTTTTCAAAGGTAAACGCGTATTTAAAGCAAATGGGGATTGAAGAAATCAACTGGTGTATCCAAGATATTGAGTAAAAAGAGGACGAGGGGAGAGACCCTTCGTCCTGTTTATTTTAAAAATTTACGAACCAAGTCGAGTCCGTTTTTCGCATTTGGATAACGGAAGGAAAAATCGAAGCGATTGGTTTGGCGCAGGACGCTTTTTTCATGCGTAAACGTAAAGAAGCTTTCTTTCCCGTGATATCGTCCCATGCCGCTTTCACCCACGCCTCCGAATGGCAGGTAAGGAGTAGCGACATGCATGAGCGTGTCATTGATACATCCTCCGCCAAATGAGAGATGGTCTAGAATATAGGCTTCTGTTTCTTTACTTGTTGTGAATAAGTAAAGAGCAAGCGGCTTCGGTCTAGCTTTGATCATATGTGCTGCCTCGTGCAGAGAATCGAAGGTCATGACAGGCAGAATCGGTCCGAAAATTTCCTCCTGCATGACAGGATCTTCCCATGTGATGTGGTCTAATATGGTTGGTGCAATTTTGAGCTCGTCTTCGTTGCGCTGTCCACCTGTAACGATCGTTCCATTTGAGAGAAATTGTGAGAGCCTGTCAAAATGACGCTGGCTGACATTTTTCCCAAAGTGCGGATGTGTTTCCGGTTGTTCGCCATAAAAGTCACGGATACAGGCTGTCATTTCCCGCAAAAGATCGTCTTTAATGGATTCATGAACAAGCAAATAGTCTGGTGCAATACACGTTTGGCCAGCATTGGTAAATTTGCCGAACGTGATTCGCTTTGCCGCTAATTTGATATCTGCATCAGGCGTGACGATGCAAGGGCTTTTTCCGCCAAGCTCAAGTGTGACAGGGGTCAAATGCTTTGCGGCGGCTTCCATGACGACTTTGCCAACTGCCACACTTCCTGTAAAGAAGATATAATCAAAGGGCAGTTTCAACAGCTCTGTACTCACATCTACACCGCCTTCTACGACAGCTACATGGTCTTCTTGAAATACAGGTTCGACCATTGCACTGATTACTTCTGAAACTTGCGGCGTCAGCTCAGACGGTTTTAAAATAACGGCATTACCCGCAGCAATGGCACCAACTAATGGAGAAAGGGCCAATTGGAAAGGATAGTTCCAAGGGGCAATGATGAGCACATTGCCATAAGGTTCCTTCATAATCATGCTTTTCGACCCGATATGAGTGAGGGGCGTTTTCACGCGTGTTGGCTTTGCCCATTTGTGGAGGTGCTTGATGGTATGATTGATTTCCTCATACACCATCCCGATCTCTGTTGTGTAGGCCTCCTGTTCGGATTTATGTAAATCATGGGCCAAGGCTTGTAAAATATCCTTCTCATGCTGTTTGATGGCTGCTTTTAAGTCTTTAAGAAGACGGATGCGTTCTTCCACCGGAGGCTTTTGAAAGACTTTTTGTTTCTGAAAAAGAGTAGTGAGTTTGTCCATTATTCAATCCTTTCATAAACGATGTTGTTTCCTTTATTATGTGTGAAGGGCTATGTCGGGTCAAATAAGAGAGGCGGGAGCAGACTGCTTTGAAAAAATGAACCCATTTCGTTTGTTCATTTGGTAAAATAATGTTGAAAAGAGACTTTTTTAGATTGGAGGGTCTACCCTTGAATATTCATATATCAAGCCTGCTTCAAAAAATGGAGGAAGCGGTTCAAAAGGCGAAACAAAGTGAAAATGATGAAGAGGTGAAACGCCAAGTGGCGGCGATTTCTTCACTATGTGATGTCATTCTCGATGCACCATCACAGGTGCAAATGCCGCAAACGCCGGTTATCTCGCCACCTTCTTCGATACAGACACCGTCCGCGCCGCCCGTATCCTCAGATCAAGCCATGCTTGAGAAACTGATGGGTGCGAGTGGTGCGAAGAAATTTCAGCATCAAGAAGAGGGGCAAAAAGAGAAGGATGGGAACGGCGACTCTATCTTTGATTTTTAATGGTCTTGTCACGACAAAGGGAAGGTGATCGGTTTGAAACTATTTTTGGGCGCCATTCAGTGGATGGCATTTTTTATCGCAGCTTCTATTGCTGTACCAATTGCGATTGCACAAGCATTTGAATTGAACCAAGTGCAGTCAGCGGAGCTGATTCAAAGTACATTCTTTTCACTTGGTCTTGTGGCGATGGTTCAGTGTTTATGCGGCCATATGCTGCCGATCAATGAAAGTCCAGCGGGGCTTTGGTGGGGTGTGTATACCCTTTATGCAGGTATGACAGGAACCATCTTTGCGACGTATCCTGAAACTCTGCAAGCACTACAAGGGGCTTTAATTTTTAGTGCCGCTTTCTTTTTTATTTTTAGTTTATTTAAAATCATTAATTGGCTCGCGTCTTTATTTACGCCAGTCGTCACAGGCATTTACTTGCTATTATTAGTTGTCCAGTTAAGTCAGCCGATCATGAAAGGGCTGATGGGCATCGGCTATCGGGGAAATCAGGTGGATGGGCTTGTCTTTTGCTTATCAATCTTCATTATTATCCTGACCTTCATGATCAGCCGCTCAAAATGGCATTACTTGAGACAGTTTTCTGTGTTGTTTGCCCTTGCAGGAGGCTGGTTGTTATTCGCTCTACTCGGGTTGGCAAAGCCGGTTCGAATTCCAGAAAAAATCATCGAGTTTCCGAAGCTTTTCCCATTCGGCATGCCAGTCTTTGACAGTGGATTGCTTGTCACGTCCTTTTTCATTACGATATTACTCATTGTGAACATGCTGGCAAGTATTCGAATTGTGGAAAGTTCAGTGAAGGCATTTGGTGAACTGCGTGAGCGGAAGAGAGCTCGGCCGGCTGGTTTTGTCGCAGCATTTGGTCACTTACTGAGCGGATTGATCGGAGCGATTGCGCCTGTACCTATTTCCGGGGCAGCAGGATTTATCCAGACAACGAAAATTCCATCGAGAAAGCCATTTTTCATAGGAAGTCTGCTCATTGTACTCATTAGTTTATTCCCGCTGCTCATGAGCTTTTTCTCCGCATTGCCATCACCTGTGGGGCTTGCTGTAAACTTTGTGGTGTTCTCCTCGATGATTGGAATTGCGATGTCTGAGTTTGATCAGTATGAGAAAGAAGAAATTCCGCGGATTCGCTTTGTCCTAGGGATTGCCGTTTTAGCAGGTGTAGGGGCGATGTTTGTACCGCAGGAAGCCTTGAAAGGCATGCATCCTGTGCTCATTTCATTATTAAGCAATGGACTTGTTCTAGGTACACTCATTGCGATCGCGGTCGATCAAGTTCTGTTACGAAAGAAAAAGAAATCCGACAATCTCGTGTCAACGTAAAGGGAAAGTTGAATATCGTCTGTCACCCGCGCTATGATAAATATAATTGACGAGATAAGGAGAATGACGAATGAAACTATTTTTCATTTTAGGTGCGATTAATGCGATGCTAGCTGTTGGACTCGGAGCCTTCGGTGCGCACGGTCTTGAAGGGAAAATCCCTGAAAAGTATATAGAGATTTGGAACAAAGGGGTTCAATATCAGATGTTCCATGCGATTGGACTATTTATTGTCGCCTTTCTTGCAGATAAGCTGTCAGGTGTTTCTCTAGTCCCAACCGCTGGCTGGGTGATGCTTGCAGGTATCCTTTTCTTCTCAGGAAGCCTTTATGTCCTAGCATTGACTCAGGTGAAGATTCTAGGTGCCATTACCCCAATTGGCGGAGTGGCGTTTATTGCTTCTTGGATCATGCTTGTCATTGCAGCAGCAAAAAATTTATAAGCTAAAAAACCGATGCTCTGAGAGGGGCATCGGTTTTTTTCTTAATTCCAGTAAGGGGCGTAGTTTGGCGGTGCTTGATAATAAGGGATGTAGTGAGACGGAGGGACAGGGTTCGTTTGTGCTTCCTCTTCTCTGTGGCAAAATGGTCCGATAAACGCACTTGGCTTCACAGGCTGAGTCGCCTGTTTCCACTGTGTTTCGTTCATGCAATACGTATGTGCCATGATGTGAGCAGGGGTGAGGGTGAGAAGGTCTGAGCCTAGGATCACTTCTGGCGTAGATGCGTTAAAAATGGCTAACAAATGAGTTCTGTCTTGAAGGGCAACTTCATAGTGCCACCAGCCTTGAGGTACGTTTGCTACCTGTCCTGGGGTGATGGTATAGGTGTGAAGTTTTTTTGTAAATGGATTCAGCATCGAGACGGCAGCAGAACCGGCTATACAATAAACAAGCTCTGCGGCATTTTGATGATAATGAGGCTCTACGACTTTGCTTTTACTCAAATATATATCCAGCAGAGATACTTGATCCAACGAGTTTAATTGTTTTTTTCCTAAAACGTTAATCAGGTTACGCTGATCGTATTTCACAAGGGGACTTTGATTCAGGTCGTATGAATATTTAACATTTGGGGAAGTATAATCCAGCTCAACAGTCATTGATGTCACCTCTAGGCGTTTGATAAAAACTACTAGGCATCTTATGACGAGCGCCCTAGAGGTGTGACAAAAACCTAATCAAAAGAAAAAAGCAAGGGCGCCTGCTCCTTGCTTTTGCGATATGTGCGTTATCTACCTCGGAGAATACGTGGACATGGAGTATGGATAGTCGTATTGAATTTCCCCATCAAACGTAATGTAATCAAGATAGATCGTTAATAGTAAGTATCGTGTTCCTGTCTTGTTATCACTAATGATAATGTGGTCACGTCCTGCAGCTTCAATGACGCCTCTGAAAATCTTCGAGTTCCATTCCTTACTTGCCTCAAACGTCATATAAATCGTGGCTACCTTGCCGCGGTTCAATCGTAAAATATTTTCAATATAGGACTGCTCGATTGGCAGCTGACCAGTGACATTCTGCTGATAAATCGGTCCAGAAGGAATTTGATAAGGCTGCCCGCCGCTCTGCGTGCCCTGCCCCCCTGGTGAAGAACCAGTAGACGGCATTGGTGAAAATCCCTGCTGCATTTGTCCTTGCATTTGACCCTGCGTTTGGGGAGGGACTGAATAACCCATCTGCTGCGCAGGATACGGATTTGCTCCATATTGTTGCTGGCGAAAATCTTGACCTTCGAAACCCGAACCTTGCCCAAATTGATTTTTCAATTTCATAACGTTCCTCCTCTTTCCTCATGGTGTTCTAAACAGAAGGCGCTTGAGCACCTGTTGTTTCCATAGCATTCTTTCTCTCTTTCACACTATGAGACAGGAGGGGAGAATATGTACATTGAACGAAAAAAAGGAACTGTGGTGCAGTTCCTTAGGCGCGGGCAAACCCTCGCATTCTTTGTCAGGCCTTACATCATCCAATTTACAGCGCGCTGGACACCAAATAAAAGAGTAATGATAAGAAAACATGCCGCAAGCGGTGTGATCACGATGAGGAAGGCTTGCCATAATTTCAGCTTCATCACAGCGACAATGCCTAAAACAGTCATTCCAAATATCCACGTCTTTGCATAAGCATCAATCAGTGTCAAAAGATCGAGATAATACCATACCTCAAAATGCTGATCTAAATAGGGTGAGATTTTGACAAACGTATACGGACCAAGCATTCCAATCGTGCAAATCCAACTGAGTGCAAATAAAGCGGAAGGGAAAAAGGTCGTCAGCGTGAAGGCTTTGAGTACATCTCGATATGCCGTTTGACTGCCGAAAAAAAGACGCCCTAACCACTTTAGGATGAGTACACCGAAAAATAGACCGAGATTGCCTGCGAGAATACCATATCCCGCACCTTGTAACAAAATAAAAGGAAATGGAATATGATTGCCCATATACTCGCTAAAATACCCTTCGTAGACCCAGCCTGTACCAGCGATACTTGCAAGGAGCATCATCAGCCAAATGGGAATATAGGAATGTTGATATGAGCGAATAATCGTTTTTGTTGCGACAAAAATTTTAAAAAATCGAAAAAAACCTTTTACTTCCTCTTGTTGGGAGTGATCATTCTTCATAGCTTCCAATGTTCTTTACTCCTTTAATACACATAAATGATTACTTATATTACCAAAAAGTTCGCGTTTTTCAAAGATAGATCATTAAAAAAATACAATTTTATAAAAAATAGGTCACTCTACAGTCTCTTTAAGAGGAGACACATATGATAAACATAGTTTGAAAGAGACCGAGGTGAAAACTTTGACAAAAGTAACTGTCATTATGACGAGCTACAACAAGGCGGCTTACGTCGGCAGATCGATTGAAGCGGTTTTGCAGCAGACGCTGTCAGACTTTGAACTATTTATCATGGACGATGGTTCAAATGAAAAAACCCTTGACGCGATTGAGCCCTTTCGCAAAGATCCCCGTGTTCATTTTATCCAAAGCGGTGTCAAATCGCTGGAGGAGAGAACAGCGAAAACCCGATACGCCGTCCTCATTAATCAAGCTTTAGAACTAGCAAAGGGCGAGTATATTTCCTATGCCACAGATGACAATGTCTATGCCCCGGACCGTTTAGAAAAGCTCACACATTATCTAGATGCTCGACCAGGTGAAGATATTGTCTATTCTGCATCGAAAGTAATCTATTTAAATAGCAATAAAGATCCAGTAAAGGAAACGATTCGACCTGCGCAAACGGTGCAATGGAATGCACCTTGTGCCATAGATCATTGCTCGGTCGTTCATCGTGCTTCTATTTTAACAAAAATTCATGCTGAATTTGGGTCTTACTGGGACGAGAGTCCGCATTTTTATCGAATAGGGGATGCCCGGTTCTTTTTTCGATTAAATCATTTTTATCCGTTCTATCCCTATGATGAAGTGTTAGATACAAATTACATCACAGAACAGTCGATTCACTATCAATTGGCGGAAGAAGAGAAAAGTGCCTTTATTCAAGCACTTCCTGAGCAGTCTACCTGCTGGGAGCTCCGCCATATATTAAAGCAAAGACATGGGAGGTGACCTAAAGTGTCGCACTATATTCATCATTATTGGCAGGTGTATTTTGAGTATGTAAATCTCATGAAGGATTTGTCCTATCAACAAATTCCTCTTGGGTTGATCAGCAATTTCTATCAATATATCAGTCCTGAAGTGAGGGAACGTATGGAGGGTGAAGCATTCGGTCATGAATTGACAACCGATTGTCCATTGCCGGAAGAGATTCAGCCATTTTTTGATCAACATAAGCAGCAGATCAAGCGTATTGCTTATCGTCCGGCGAATGGAAAGGTCTTGCTTCACTTTGAACATCTGCGTTTTACTGAACAAAATTACACGCGGTTCCATCCGAGTCAAACGGTGGTGCTTGCTCGCTGGAAGAAGGCAGACTATTTTGGTTTACCGGTCATCAGCAAGCCGGAATTAGCGGGAGAGGTTAATAAAGAAGCCCATGCTGAATATATTGAGAAAGCAAATGCTCTCCTTAAACCTTACGCAAAGCACCCCGTCTTTGGCAATGTCTTTTTTAGAGAAAAGCTTCGGAAGGACATTGTGCAATTTATTGATGTGATTGACCAGACAGAAGTGCTATTTCAGATGGAGCCAATTGCAGCCATTATTGTGGGGACAACGGAGGATGCTTACAGCCGCGTACTTGCACTGCAAACTGTGAAACGCCAGCTCACGAGTATCTGTCTTCAGCACGGCGCACTGATGGGCGACGAAGCCTTTTTGCCGATTTTCACGACGTGCCACGGGGTGTTTGGAAAGTATGAAAAAGACTGGTATGTACACAAAGGCTGTCAGCCGGAACAGGTGGAGATCACAGGTCATCCGAGGTTTGACTTGGTGAAGGATCGAACGCCGCTTCAACAGGAAATGGTCTTTCGAAAATTGAACTTCAATCCTGCCAAAAAGACCGTGCTTGTGGCAACGCAGCCGTTTTCAGAAGCCTTCTATGGTGATGTGCTTAAAACGATTGCAAAACGGAAAGACATTCAGTTGATCATGAAGCCGCATCCGTGGGAAATTGCCCGAAACCGATTAAATGAGTATGTGTCCATTGAACGAGCAGGAAATCATGTGAGATTGATTAAAAAAGAAATCGACTTGTATGATCTATTGCCTTATATGGATATGGTCATTACGCTCACATCAACCGTCGGTCTTGAAGCGATGCTCTTTGAAAAGAGTGTGCTGATCGGGAAAATGACAGAAGGCAGAAGATACCCTTATTACGAGTCGCTTGGCAGCTATCATATGGAAAACCCTGTTGAACTGGCTGAGAAAGCCATTCGTATTTTGTCGGATGATCAAGAAATGAAGCTGGCAAAGAGGCAAGGAGCTGAGTTCATTAAACAACATTATCCGCATGCGCGATCGACCGATGTTCTGCTTTCTCTGCTTCAAACAAAAACAGGTGTGGATTTTCAGAGATGAGGATAGGGGTGTGCAAGCGATATGGAAAAAAAGAGAGAACAATTTCTTCCTTATGCCCTGCCGTTGATTGAGCAGGAAGAAATTGACGAAGTCATTGGAACATTAAAATCCGGCTGGCTGTCAACCGGACCAAAAGTCAGACAGTTTGAAGAAGAGTTTCGGCAGCTGACCGGTGCAAAACATGCGATCGCTGTCAATTCATGTACGGCTGCTTTATTTTTAGCCTTAAAAGCAAGAGGGATTGGGAATGGGGATGAGGTGATTACAACGCCTCTGACATTCTGCGCAACAGCCAATACGATCATTCATACAGGGGCAGCTCCTGTATTTGTCGATATTGACCCAGCGACACTCAACCTCGATGCAGAGAAACTAGAAGCGGCGATTACACCACACACAAAAGCGATTGTCCCTGTTCATTTTGCTGGTCAATCGTGCGATATGGAACGGATTTTAGCCATTGCCAAAAAGTACGATTTATTTGTGCTTGAGGATGCCGCTCATGCTCTTTACACAACGTACCACGGTCAGCCCGTTGGTTCGATTGGTGATGCGACTGCCTTTAGTTTTTATGCGACGAAAAATATAGCGACCGGAGAAGGCGGCATGCTGACGACGAATGATGATGCACTTGCCGCTCGGATCAGAAGACTAGCACTCCATGGGATGAGCAAAGGAGCATGGAATCGTTATGGAGAAAAAGGAACGTGGTACTACGAGGTCGAGGAACCTGGCTATAAAATGAACATGTTTGATGTGCAGGCATCGTTAGGGCTTGTTCAGCTAAGCCGTTTAGATGATATGCAGGCACGGAGAGAACAAATTGCGAAAGCATACAATCAAGCATTTCAAAAGGAAGCAGGGCTGATCCTGCCGCCAGTCCATCATGAGGGAAGACATGCATGGCATTTATATGTACTGCAAGTGGACCCGAAAGAAGCATTCATCACACGCAATGAGCTGATTGATCAGCTGCAAAAGGACTATAAAATCGGCACGAGTGTTCACTTTATCCCTGTTCATTTGCATCCATACTATCAACAAACCTATCACTATTCACCAGAGGATTTCCCTGAGTCACTCGCGTACTACAAGCGGACTCTCTCACTGCCTCTTTATCCAAGTATGACAGATGAAGATGTGCAGGATGTCATCACTGCGGTGCTGTCTATTTTAAAAGAACAGAAGGCATCTTCATGAAGGCCGTTCATGCAATAGACGATCAGGTGCTGTCCGCTTGGATTGAGAAATACGGTCAACAAATTGAACAAATGAAAGGCTTCAAACAGTTTGGTCTTGTCAGTGGCGCCCAGCTGAAAGCAGTGCTGTTATACGATTGGTCAAAATGGGAAAGCGGCATATTTGATCAGCATATTTTTCATGTGAAGTTTGCGGAAGCTGAGTCAGCATCTGCTTTTCAGGAATTGATGGAGCGCTTCATCAATTGGATGAGAACAGAAAAATGCGATTTTTTCTTTTTACGTCTTGAAGCGGCGGATGTTGAAAAAAACCGCATCGTCCAAAGGCTGTCACATGTGTACTATGTGGGCGGTCTCACTCGTCTTGAAGCGCCACCTGTTCACATGGAAATGCCATCAACAGGTGAAGATGTGGTCATCAGTCTGCCGGATGAAAAGGAATACGATGAGGCGGTGTCACTCGCTTATCAGGCTTTTGTGAAAAGCCGGTATGCCCTCGATCCATTTTTAGACCAGAATGTCGTCCAGCATTTCTATCAAGAATGGATGAGAAATAATGTGCTCGGACGTGCAGATATCAATATCGTAGCAAAGGTGAACGATGAAGTCGTGGGCTTGATACAAGGGATGACCAAGGGCGATGAGCTGGCGCTTGAGCTGTTTGCGATTAGACCGGATGTACAAGGAAAAGGGATCGGGAAAAAGCTGTTTATTGAGATGATGAAGGTCTCTTATGAGAGAGGGCATCGTTTTATTTCTGCCGGAACACAGCTGCATAACACAACCGCCATTCAGCTGTATGAAAAGATGGGATTTAGAACAACAAATGCCTTCTTGTATTACCATGTATGGCCGAAAAAAGGAGAGAGGTAAGATGGCGCATTTCTACATTGGAGATCGCAAAGTGGGGGATGGTGCGCCTGTCTTTATCATTGCAGAGGCAGGCATTAACCATGATGGAAAGCTGGATCAGGCGCTTGCTTTAATTGATGTGGCAAAAGAAGCAGGTGCCGATGCAGTGAAGTTTCAAATGTTTCAAGCTGATCGGATGTATCAAAAGGAACCAGGTTTATACGAAACAGCCAAAGGAGAAGAGGTGTCCATTTTTTCCTTAGTCGAACAAATGGAGCTGCCGCCAGAATGGCTGCCGATGTTATTAACCCGCTGTGAGGAAAAAGGGCTAATATTTTTAAGCACAGTGTGTGACGAAGAATCTGCGGATTTATTAAATCAAACCGATCCACCAGCTTTCAAACTCGCATCCTATGAAATCAATCATTTGCCTCTTTTGCGTCACACAGCTTCTTTTCAAAAGCCCATCATTTTCTCAACAGCCGGGGCCACTATTGCAGATGTTCATGAAGCGTATGAGGCGGTTACAAGCGTGCAAAACGATCAGGTCGCCATCATGCATTGCGTCGCAAAGTATCCAGCACCTAGAGCTTATACGAATCTTCGTGTGCTCCAAACCTTAGCCGCCGCTTTTCCTCAGGCAGTCATCGGCTTTTCCGATCATAGTGAGCATCCTACTGAAGCCCCTGTTGCTGCTGTGAAGCTTGGGGCAGCCATGATTGAAAAGCATTTTACGATAGATAAGACGCTGCCTGGCGCCGATCATTCCTTTGCACTCGATCCCGAAGAATTAAAGGAAATGGTTCAGCATATTCGAGCGGCAGAAAAGGACCGAAATCAATCAGAAACAGACGCTCATTCTGTGTCAGAGGAGCTCCTTGGCAGTTCTTTTAAAACGACAACAGCCATTGAAGGGCAGATTCGTGAATTTGCGTATCGAGGGATTTTTACGACAAAAGGGATTGCAAAGGGCGAGACATTGACCGAAGAAAATCTAGCCGTATTACGTCCAGGACAAAAAAGCCAAGGTCTGCATCCGCGGTACATGGAGATTTTACTTGGCGTCAAGGCTGTCAGAGACATTCCAGCCCATACAGGGGTTTCGTGGAAAGATGTGCTCATGCAGGAGTCTACAAATGATCAATGATGTGCTCTTTGTCATACAGGCTAGAATGGGCTCAACAAGACTGCCAAAAAAGGTGATGAAGCCGATCGGAGGTATGGCATTGATCGATTTCATCGTTGAACGGGTAAAGCAATCAGATCATTACAATCACAAAACGCAGAACCTCATGATCGCCACAACAGTCGAAGCAGAAGATGATCTATTGGCTCATTATTGTTTATCAAAGGGCTATAAGGTATTTCGTGGCAGTGAGATGGATGTATTGCAGCGATTCGCAAAGATAGCTCAACATTTTGAACCACAAACCATTGTACGTTTAACGGGAGATAATCCATTTATAGATCCGGCGCTTTTGTCGAAAATGCTTGAAGAACATAGACGGAAGAAGGCTGATTATACGTATACGACTGGAACGCCACTCGGTATTTCCGGGGAAATGATCGACGCATCCATTTTACGTGAAATCGACAATTTCTCCCTTACGCAGCCGGAGCGTGAGCATGTCACGCTGTATATCCGAAAGCATCCTGATCGATTTCAACTGCAATTATTCACACCGCCCAAAGAACTCGCATATCCTGCTTATCGATTCACGATTGATACAGAAGAAGATTATGTATTTGCTACCCGTTTACTTGAGAAAGCCGGTGGATCTATTACTGTGCCTACGGCTGAGCTTATCGTCATTTGTGAACAAGACCCTAATATTGTTCGGTTGAATCAATTTGTGAGACAGAAGGATGCTGAATGAATAAAAAAATCATGATTGTTGTGTACGGTGGTTTTTTAAGAGGGATGGGGCATGTCGTTAGAATGAAACGGCTGGCAAAGGAACTGATTCAAGAAGGAAACGACTTATATTTTTATACAAATGAACAGATTTGTGTAGAAATGCTCTCGCATCCAGCATGGCACGTTCATTTGGTGCAGGAATCAAACGTATTCCTTCAAATGGAGCAGGACATAAAAGAGCTAAATCCTAATCTTCTGCTAATCGATGTCCTTGATTGTGACCTTCAGTTCCTTCGATCGATCAAAGCGTCCTCCAGAAATGCAAAACTGGTCTTATTTGAAGAAGAAAGAACAGAAGCTTGCCAGCTTGCTGATGCTGTCGTAAACGGCATTTATGGTGGACTGGATGAAAAGCACCTGCAAGTAAATGGAACGGACTACTTTTATGGAACACCTTATTTATTGTTAGATCACGAAATCAGCAAATTAAAAGACACATATGAGGTTCGCAAAGAATGTAAGAAGGTGGTGATCAGCCTTGGAGGCAGTGATCCAAGCGGATTATTAACAAAGGCTGTATCAGCACTTCTCGAAGCTTGCCATTTACACATTCTAGCGGTTACAGGAAAAGCCTCTCGCATCGAAGAAGAAATCGAGGCTGCACATATTCAATTCATTCGTCATACGGATCAATTACCTGCCCGTCTTGCAGAAGCCGATCTAGCGATTGTTGCTGGCGGGATGACGTTATATGAGGCCGTTTGTATCGGAGTGCCCAGCATTGTCCTTTCGCAAGTAGACCACCAAGCAGTAACAGCCACTCGTTTTGCACAAAAGGGAGCCTGTCACCATCTTGGATTAGGTCGCCTTGTGGATGAAAAGGATATATGGCGTGCTACTCGCAGACTATCCGGCAGCTACTTTCTCCGCAGGAGCATCCATCTCAATGGACGGTCACTCATTGATGGAAAAGGAACCGAACGAGTGAAAAACATTCTTATACACCTCATGAATCATCACCAAAAAGAACATAAGGATGTGTAGATGTGAAGGGAGTTATTTTAGCAGGAGGAAAGGGATCACGACTGGCACCTTTAACAAAGATTTTCAATAAGCATTTATTGCCGGTTGGCCCATATCCGATGATTTATTGGTCATTGTTCAAATTGAAAGAAGCGGGAATATTGGATGTAATGGTCATATCACAAGCAGAACAAATCCCGCTGTTTCAAAAGCTACTTGAAGGCGATCAGGAACTAGGGATGAACATTGTGTATCAGGTCCAGCCTGAAGCTTCTGGAATTTCGGACGGCTTATCCTACGCAAAGCCCTTTGTAGAAGGGGAAAAGTTTGTGCTAATGCTTGGTGATAATGTATTTGAGGATTCGCTAACCCCTTTTGTTGAAGCCTTTCAGCAGCAAGAAAGCGGAGCGAAGGTTCTGTTGAAAGAAGTGGCAGATCCAAAGCGGTTTGGTATTGCAGAAATTGATGCCACCCACCACCGAATTTTATCAATTGAGGAAAAACCGGAGCATCCGCGTTCATCCTACTGCGTCACGGGTATCTATTTTTATGATCAAGAAGTCTTTCAATATATTGAGAAAATCTCGCCGTCAGATCGAGGCGAATTAGAGATTACAGATGTAAACAATCTCTATATCTCAAATAGCCAGCTGACCTATG
The DNA here is from genome assembly GCF_037965155.1 of Bacillus sp. FSL W8-1143. Classification (NCBI taxonomy): domain Bacteria; kingdom Bacillati; phylum Bacillota; class Bacilli; order Caryophanales; family Bacillaceae; genus Bacillus; species Bacillus sp. FSL W8-1143. The sequence continues at coordinate 3,428,076 of NZ_CP150182.1, read as the reverse complement.
ATATGTTAAAAGGGTGGTGGATTGATGCAGGAACACATGAATCTCTCCACCAAGCATCGACGAAAATGTTTGAAACGATGAAGAAAAAAGAGGGATACGAATGACGAAATCTTATTTAATTACAGGCGGAGCGGGATTTATTGGACTGAATTTTGTGAAGCTGTTGCTTCAGGAAACAGATGTCCGGCTCACTGTTTTTGACAAGTTAACATATGCCAGTCATCCAGAGGAGATGGAGGAATTATTAAAGCTGTCTCATTTTCGTTTTATTCAAGGGGATATCGCTCTTCAACATGAGCTAGATCAAGCGTTTGATGAAGTCTATGATGCCATCATTCATTTTGCAGCGGAATCCCATGTTGATCGCAGTATTGAATCGGCAGAGCCTTTTATTCAAACAAATGTCCTCGGTACCTATCGTATGCTTGAAGCGGTCTTAAAAGGAAAGGCGAAAAAACTTATTCATATTTCAACAGACGAAGTATATGGAGATTTAGAGCCAGATGATCCTGCTTTCACAGAACAAACACCACTTTCACCGAATAATCCTTATTCAGCAAGCAAGGCAAGCTCAGACCTGCTTGTAAAATCTTATATTCACACTCACCAATTACCCGCAATGATCACAAGATGTAGCAACAACTATGGACCGCATCAGCATGAAGAGAAATTAATACCGACGATTATTAGAAAAGCAATCAATGGAGAAAAGATCCCGATTTATGGGGACGGCCAGCAGATTCGCGATTGGCTGTATGTAGAGGATCATGCGAGAGCTGTAAAGCAGGTCCTTGAAAACGGAACAGCTGGGCAAGTGTACAATATTGGCGGCGGCAACGAGAAAACGAATCTCGATTTGACCAAAACCATTCTGACACAGCTCGGGATCAGTCATGACCGTATTGCGTTTGTTGAAGACCGTAAAGGACATGACAGACGGTATGCGATTGACGCCAGTAAGCTAAAACGGGAGCTTGGCTGGACGCAGGAGACATCATTTGAAGCAGGTATTGAAAAAACGATCAATTGGTATCATGCCAAATATGATCAGAGTGAAGAAGGGTGACGGATGAAAGTTTTAATCACCGGTGCAGGCGGGCAACTAGGGAAAGAATTGAGCAGACAGCTCAAGGAGAAAGACATCACCGTCATTGCCTTAACGAGGAGCATGCTCAATATCGCAGACCAGCAAGCAGTCAGACACGCGATGAGACACTTTCGCCCTAATATTGTTGTCAGTGCAGCAGCATATACCTCTGTAGATCAGTGTGAAACAGAAACGGAAAAGGCGTATCTTGTTAATGGCATTGGCGCCTACTATACGGCGCTGGAGGCTAAGAACATAGGGGCTGATGTGCTACATGTCAGTACAGATTATGTGTTTGACGGGCAAGCAGACACGCCTTACCAAGTCGATGCACAGCCAGATCCTCACACCATTTATGGAAAAAGTAAAAAGCTTGGTGAGGAATTGCTTCATCTTGTATCAGACGAAGTGAAAATTATCCGTACATCGTGGCTATACGGACATGAGGGACATAATTTTGTGAATACCATCCTTCGGCTCGCAGAAACAAAGGATCATTTGCGCATCGTGAATGACCAAATAGGCTCACCTACTTATACAAAAGATGTCGCAGAGGCCATCATTCATTTATTTGATCAACAGGCAGGAATTTATCATGTCAGTAACCGAGAAAGCTGTTCCTGGTTTGACTTTGCGTCAGAAATTGTGACAAAAAGCGGCCTGTCTACGACCATTGAGCCAATTTCCACAGAAGAGTACGGCTTCCAAACACCTCGTCCAGCCTATTCTGTGTTAGACCTTCAAGCGATTGAAGCCACAGGCTGGAAGCCGAGACATTGGAAGGATGCGCTTCACGAATTTTTGCAGAAAGAAGGGAGATGGCATCAGCATGATTGATGGTGTACAAACGAAAAAACTCATGAAACATTGTGATGATCGCGGCTTTTTTGCAGAGCTCATTCGAGATGATGAGCCCATGCTGCAACGTTTTGGGCAGGCATCGTGGTCGAAAAGCTTTCCAGGTGTGATCAAAGCCTTTCATTATCATGAAAAGCAAGATGACGTTTGGTTTTTCCCAGCAGGTCATGCTCAGGTCGTTTTATACGATTTGCGTGAGGACTCTCCTACAAAGGGTCAAACCGATGTGTATTATATGGGGGAAGACAATCCAATGCTCCTCCTCATCCCAAAGGGTGTCGCACATGGCTACCGGGTACTAGGCGAGACGCCGCTGCAAATTGTCTATTTCACGACAGAATCCTATGACCCGAAAAACCCAGATGAAAAGAGAATCGCTTGGAATGACGAGACAATCGGATTTGATTGGGAAACGACATTTAAATAAAGAACAAAGGCCTTTCGCAGGAGAAAGGTCTTTTTTTGTTGAAATACATTCTATAAGTGTCATTTTATGTATTTTTCTAAGTTAAGCAGAAAAGGGATGTGGATGAGTTTGTCTAAAAGAATTGCATTTGTAACAGGGGCAAGTACAGGGATTGGAAAGGCAATCGCCATAAAGCTTGCCGCCCAGGACCATGTAAAGGTCATCATCAATTCTAGAAATCAATCCTTACTAGAAGATGCGCGGCAGCATATTGAGCGTATGGCAGAAACAAAGGAGCCGGTGTCTCTTTTCTGTGGTGATATGTCGCATGAAGGAGTGCGAGCTGAGGCCTTTGCGGCAATAGATCAAGAGTTTGGCAGACTGGATGTGTTGATTAATAACATTCCAGGAGGGAAGCCAGATACTTTTAATTCATGTGAAAGTGAGCAGATGCTGGCAGCATTTTCTCAGAAAGCCCTAGCGTACATTGATATGATGAAACGTGCGGCAGCGATGATGAAAAGACATGAATATGGCCGGATCATTCAAATTGTCGGGAACCTTTGGAAGGAACCTGGTGATCAAATGTTTACGAACAGTATGATGAATGCAGCGATTATCAATGCTAGTAAAAATGCAGCCACACAGCTTGCGCCTTCAGGGATCACAGTGAATTGTTTAAACCCAGGATTTATTGCTACAGATCGATATGAACAGTTTATCGAAAACATGATGCGTGAGCAGTCATTATCACGGGAAGAAGCTGTACAGGCTGTTGCGTCAGGGATCCCGATGCAAAGAGTAGGTTCAGCGAGTGAAATGGCTTCATTGGCGGCATTTATCGCATCAGAGGAAGCCTCCTATGTCACCGGACAGCAAATATCTGTCGATGGTGGTTCGATGAAAAGTATATAAATATGAAAAACCCGCTATATGCGGGTTTTTTGATGAAAACGAATCGGCAGTATATGCAGCCGATCGATAAAAAGGGCAAGCTGTTCAATTGGCGCCACCATTGAGATGCGGACATGATGTCTTCCATGTGTTCCAAACACACCCCCAGGCGTCACGACGACATTTGCATGCTCGAGTAAATAGTCGGCAAATGCATGAGAATCCTCGAAATCATCAGGAATCGGTGCCCACAAATAAAAGGCGCCGGCTGGACGTTCAATGGTCCAGCCAAGCTGCTTCTCCGCTTGACGGATGAAGAAAGCCATTCGTTCAATGTAGACTTCTTTCAATGATTGAATATGACAGTCATCACTTTGTAAAGCGACGGTGGCGGCATGTTGAAATCCACCATACATACTGACAAACACATGATCCTGGAAGGCGTTAATGGCATGAATGATGTCCTCATTGCCTACAGCAAAAGCGACTCTCCATCCTGCCATATTGAATGTTTTGGATAAAGAATATAATTCCACTCCTACGTTTTTCCCAAGAGGAGCCTTTAGAAAGCTCACTGGTTTTTGCTCATAATGAAAGGAACCATAAGCAAAATCATGAATCACATGCAGATCGTGAGCGGACGCAAATTCTGCAGCCTCTTCAAAAAAAGCTTCATTCGCCACAGCACCAGTTGGGTTATTCGGATAATTTAAGAAAAGCACCTTTGCCTTTTTTAACACGTCTGGATCAATTGAAGAGAAATTCGGCAAATAGCCATTTTTCTTTTCAAGCTGGATGCAATGTGGCTTTGCGTCCGCCATCAAGATACCTGAATGATATTCTGGGTATCCCGGATCGGGGACGAGGGCAATATTCCCTGGATCAAGCAGGCACTGACTCATCACATAAAGCCCTGTTTTTCCTCCATTGAAAAGGGCAATTTCCTTCTTCGGGTCAACCTCAATGCCGAATTCCTTTCTGTAGAAATCTGCAATGGCTTGCTTGAAAAAGTCAAAGCCTCTAAAAGGTGCATATTGCTGAAATTGCAAAGAGCCTGCTGCCTCTTGAAGGGCAATCACAATGTGCGCCGGAGTAGGAAGATCAGGATTTCCCTGACCAAGGTTCACAATGTTCGCTCCGTGTTGTGTTTTATGCGCAATTTTCTCAAATACGGTTCCAAATTTTTGTTCTGGCAGCCGTTCAATCATGTTAGATGGTAAGATCTTCACCACGACATCCTCTCTTTCTTATCCCTTCACTAATTCATCCATTAACTGAATGGCTGCCTGCTTTTGAATGTTACGGATGGAGGCGGCAACATCCTGAGAAGACGACCCTTTTAATTCAAGAGACACGATGCCATTAAATGCTTCAAATAAAGATAGATCTACAAAGGTTCCTTTAGGTGGGACAGATTCGCTGATGATGACAGTATCTCCAACTAAAGTGTCCTGCGGAATATGCACATGATCAATGGTGATGTGTGTGGCCTCAGGCGGAATGTGTCCGCTCTCTTTGAAATGCTGAGGGTATAAATGACAGTCTGCTACATAATGCGTATGTCCAGAAAGTAGTTCTTTTGGCAAATTAGCTTTTTTTCCATCGACTAATACATCAATCAGCAACTTAGCCATATCCACCCCAAAGACCTTTTTGATATTCGGAATCATATTCCAGCCAGCAAATCTAGCTGCTGATTCGATCAGTCCGGTTTCTCGATGTTTCATAAGCTTGATTTCTGTATGAGTGGCACAGTTTTCAAGACCTAATCCTTCATTTGCTTTCCTCGCTGCCTCAATGATGATTTGCTGGGCTTCATTGTCTAGGATCGACGGAGTGATATGAGCCGTTTCAGTAAAGCCGATTTGAGGGGTCTTATCATGAATGACAAAAGGGATATATTCACCCTCAACAACTAATCCTTCTACACTGACATAATCAGAATAGCCGTCGTCTTGATACCAATCCTCGTAAGCCCCCTCTAAGTACGTTTCAGCGACAAACGGTGCTTCATACGTCACAGCGTTTGGAACGGGAATGGTTTGCAAATAGGATTGTACGTTTAAAAAGAGATCATCACTGCCGGATCGGTCATGAAAAAGGGTCACGCCAATGGAGCTTGCTAAATATGTAGGCTTTAAAATAAGCGGTGTACCAATATGTTCAATGGCTTGCTGAAAATCAGCTAAAGTCGTGACAGGCTGAGTTTTTACTGCTTTGACCCCAGCTGCGTTGAATGCAGCCCTCATTTGGCTTTTATCACGCGCTAATTCAGCCGCCTTTACCCCAGCGCCGCGCAGCCCAAGTCGCTCAGCGGCTTTTGCCATTGGTGCAATGAATAATTCATTATTGGTGGTGATCGCATCCGCTTTGAAAAAGGAAGCGACGCGAACTAGGTCGTCCACCACCTCTTCCTCGGATTTTAGATAATCATCATGTGCCCAGTAAATCGAATCTGGGTGTTCAAAAGAAGGGTTTTTGTCAAAATAATCTCGATCTTTGATGACCGCAATAGAGTATTTTTCGATTAGCTCAGCGTGTCCCTTTGTAATAGCAAAGGGTCTCGGGATATAAGAAACGATATGATACGATACAGCCACGCTTTCATAAAACATATGGGGCGGGCATCCTCCCAGATCAGCAATGACAAGTACGGTTTTTTTACTCAATGAAAGCACTCCTTTTTATCTAGCGGTGTAACCGCCATCTGCTGTGACAACACTTCCAGTCATATAGCTGGATAGATTAGAGGCGAGAAACAGCATGACGCCCGCAATTTCTTCGGGTTTTCCGAGACGAAGTAATGGGTTCACCTTTGCTTTTTCCTTTTTAACAACCTCAAGGCTTTCTGAATGATTGTCTGAAAAGGATTTTTCATTTAATGGTGTATCAATAATGCCTGGGGCGATACAGTTCACTCTGATTTGATGGGCGGCATAGTCGACCGCCATCGATTTGGTCAGCTGGATGACACCGCCCTTTGTTGCGTTATAGGCAGGGATGTCAGGCCAGCCGACAAGACCTCCGACAGATCCAGTATTGATAATACTTCCGCTTTTCTTTTCAAGCATATGTGGCAAAGCATGCTTACTCATGAGAAATACACCCGTCAGGTTGACCTGTACAATGTGGTTCCAATCCTCTAGTGTCATCTCGTGAACGGGAGAGACAATTTCAATGCCTGCATTGTTAATCAGCACATCGATTGTCCTAAACTGGGTCAGCACAGACTGAACGGTTTTTTGACAGTCAGACTCATTTGTAATATCTGTTTTGAAAAACGCAACATGCTCGTGCGCCAATGATTCGACGAGCTGTTTGCCGCTTTTTTCATTGATGTCAGCCACTGCAACTTTTGCTCCGTGCTCAAGGAAAAGCTTGACTGCGGCAAGCCCAATTCCCGATGCACCTCCTGTAATCAGGACGACTTTTCCGTCGAGGTTCATTTCTTCACCTTAGACGCTTTTGGCTTCAACCGATTATAGCGGGGAGGGAAGAAGAGATTAATAGACTTTGATGCTTCCAGCTTTGGATTTATCGCCCCGTGGTCTTCCCTAGGGTCACAAAAGTAGGTAGTACCAAATTCCATTTTCTCTGTAAAGCCTTCAATCGTCATATCATAACCTCCGCTAATGCAAATGCCGATTTGTTCATTTCGGTGTTTGTGAAAAGGCATTTCTCCGCCATTTCCAGGAATGTTGGCTATCATGAGCTCCATCCAATCCTCAACAAAAAAGGTCACTTCCATGCCAGGAAGTAAATCTCGTGTTTTGAAAATGTCTAAGAAATAAGTAGGAGGCGCCGTGTATTCCTCGCCATCTTTTAATCTCTTAATATCAATAGCAATCACTTCTTCATCTGTCAGGTTAGAAGCGCCGTGAGGGACAAAAGGTGGTGCGATATACGCTGATTCTAAAGGGGTAAGCAATTGGGTCGATGGGCCAACTGTCATTTGAAGCTCGCCTTTTAATACGATGCCGATTTGTGCTTCGGGATGCTCGTGAGGTTTAATGATCGTGTGAGGAGGGATGTATGAGATTAGTACTTCCGTATCACCTCTGACCGTGGAATATTGTGTGACACCATTCTCCCATTCTATTTTTTTGGCTTGTGGAAAATATCGTTCTTGCGTTTTTTGTTCAGTTTGCATATTATATCTCTCCTTTTCCGAATATGGACCAGCTCATAGGAATACTTTTAAACGTTCGAACGAAGGTGAGGCCATATGTGGCTCTGGCTACCTCATTGGTTAAAGCGAAATCAAATTCGCCGTCTCTTACTTTTTGTGCGGCAGTACTTGTCGAATTGACTAGCTCAAATTCAGCATTTTGGTGAATGAAATATTGAATCAAATTGACAGGTGCAGGGTGAGAGACAATTTTTAAATGGTGGAGCATTTGTTCTTGAAATGGAAAATCTGGTCTGACAGCCAAGCCATACATGGGTGTGTCACATCTGAAAATTTGTAAGAGCTGCAGGTCAGGTCTCATGTAGAAGTGTTTGATTCCTTCGTATGCGTGTGGAACGAGAGTGTATTGGAGTGCGTGAGAGAGAGTATGTTCAATGCAGGTTTCGAATGTGTCATAAAGGGATAGTTTCGTATGAGTGCCGAGTGTAGTGGTGGAATGAGAGATGAAGTATTTTGCTGCGTATTCACTGCTTGTCCCCTTAGGGCCTAGTGTATTGACTGTAAACATCTTAGGTGAAACGATGGGCTCTTCTTTGAAATGAAAAACATCATTCTTTAAGATCATGTTTACCATCCAATCTTTTTCAAATTTTTACTAGATTATAAAAAATAAAATTGGCAATTGTCAACAAAATTTATAAAAAATGTATTTTATGATGATATTAAAAATTGATCTAAAAAACTGCACATACCTAGATGTGCAGTGAATTGAACTTACGTTTCAAATGTGTTTTTATGTTTCTGCTGTAAGGTTCGTTCACGTTTATAGCTGACGAAGCTAATAAGAAAACCAACAAGCGTAACGAGAGCACATACAAGCCCTACCGTATGATAGCCGAAATGGACATAGACAGGTCCCATAAGAGCGGAACCAAGCATAACGGCAAGATTGGACGCAAGGCTGTAAAAAGCCATCACTTTGCCTCGGTGGGTTTGGGAGCAGTCACTTAGAACAGTGCTCAAAAGCGTGACAGATAAACTTTGCATGGCACCCCAAATAAATAGGGCAAAAATCAGCAATGTCCATGAGAAAGGAGCATAAGGAAGTAAGGCGAGAACGAGCGTAATGCCGCCCAGCACAAAGAAAAGAGAACGAGTTTTGCCAAACCAGTCTGCTAATTTCCCTGTAAATACACTCATGGAAAAACCGACACCGTAAGCCATGATCAGAAGTCCTGCCGTCGATTGCCCTCCAGAAAACAAACTTTGTAGATACGCTCCTAAAAACGAGTACATGCCATAAAATCCAAGCATATTACAAAATGTCACGGTCAAATAGGCGGGGACACGATCAATTTTCAAAGCTCCCCATAAAGAGCCAGCTTTTTCCCTAGCTTGAGGTGTTCCTGTATTCGCTGTGGCGGTTTGTTTACGAGATTCAAGGATGACGAGCAGCAGGACAATGAGACTCATGATGGCGAAAATCCAAAAGGTCCATCGCCAGTTTAAACTCTGCCCGATGAAGGCGCCAATTGGTACACCAAGGACAAGAGAAAGAGACCAACTCGACACAATGAGCCCCATCACTTTGCCTCGATATTCATAAGGAACCCGGTCACCCACGAGCGCATAGGCTGTTGGCACAAATACACCGGTCGCCAGCCCAGAAATAGCACGGCCTGCAAAAAATACGGCCAGATTCGGGGCAGCCGCACACATTACGGTGCCAATCAAAAAGAAAGAAAGCCCGATAATCAGGCATAGCTCCCTTGAATACCGGTCCCCTAAAGGAACAAGCAGCGGGGCTCCAACCAGCACAGCTAACCCATAAATGCTGATGGAAAGGGCGAGAATATCAAGAGAGTGCTGAAAAGAGTTTGATAAATCAGGCAGCAGTGGTGAAATCACCAGTTCTTCCGATCCCGCCGCAAAGACGCCAAGTGTGAGCGCAATGGCAAGTGTGATGGGAAATGTTTTAGAAGCCTGGCTGTCTAAAGATTCTTTCATCAGGTGATCCCTCCAAACTTGCTTTTTCATTCAATTCCGTTAAAATAAATTCTACCATTATTTAGTTTTATTTTACATTTCGCATCATAAGTATTATCATAAAATACTTTTCAAATGGAACGATTTTTGGATAGGAGAGGTACGAATGAAAATCACCGATGTTGATGTGCATATTTTAAATGAATTGAAAGAAGATGCCCGCTTATCTATGAGGGAGTTGTCCAAGCGGGTCAATTTATCCGCACCTGCGGTAGCAGAAAGAGTGCGTAAATTAGAAGATGCAGGGATTATCGAAGGGTATTCGGTTCAGGTTAACTATAAAAAATTAGGGCTTATGATTGACTGCCTGCTGGAAGTCACAGTGCTAAACGGGGAGTATCAACGTTTTGTGGCTTTTATGAATCAGCATCCACGCGCTTTTTTTGCTTATCGAGTGGCAGGGCAGTCATGCTTTTTCATTAAGCTGTCAGTCGCTTCCCTTGAAGAAATTGAAGCCTTTATTCAGGCAGTGTCTGGGTTTACAAAAACAGTATCTCATATCGTCTTATCAGGGCACTCTTTTTCTCATCCCATTCAGGAACGTGTGAAACCAATAGAAGAGCCAGAAATGACCGTGGTGAAGTAAAAAAGGACCTGACTTAGGCCCTTTTTGTTCGTCTATCTGACTGATAGCTCATGATCGTAATGATGAGTCCAATGAAAGTTACAGCTGCAGCAAATAACGGTACAAGCTGTAAATGTGTAAGCTGGATGGCAAGACCGCCAAGCGCAGCACCGCCGGCATTCCCGATAATGGCTGAGGGCATATATAGAAAATAAAATTCTGTATTCCAAGATATCTTAAACAGACTAAATATATTTATAAAAATGTGAATTGTTAATAAGGTATTATGGCTGATGTGAGTTTGTTGATTGTGGATTTATATTAATCTTTAAACTCATGTTTCTAAAAAAATAACCTTTTTTTATAGTAATAATTTGAGATTAGAGGAGTTAATTCTTTTGAAGCTTTTAAAAGTAATAGATTACGCAGCATTAATGGATATGCACAGAACAAGGAGCAAAGAAAGTCACTATAATAATTTGCCTATTGACGTTGGTAATAGGGATCATTTTTTTAGTGCTCAGCCAATTGATTTAGAATTTCAAATCAATAACCATACAGCAAACTTAAAAAGTGGGATATTTTCTTTTCATTCAAGCATCAGATCTGGTGTAGATAGGAATGACAAGGTTACTGGGGAAGTGTTTTTACGAAAAGAGTCTAAGCACAAGCCCAATATAATCTTCGTACATGGATGGCGCATGGATTCATACGACAGGATTAAGAAGATTTATCACGATAAAATCGTTAAAAATTATGATTGGAATATGTATTACTACACGCTGCCTTATCATTTCGATAGGGAACCACAAAATTCAACATATTCAGGTGAACACATGATTAGCGCCAATATAAGTCGAACAGTGCAATCCTCCCAGCAAGCTATTGTTGAACTTAGAGGGCTGATTAAATGGATTAAGGAAAATGAAGGTGGGGAAATAATCGTAGTTGGTATTAGTTTAGGAGGGTGGCTAACAAACTTATTAGCAACAGTCGAGAAAGACGTGAATATTGTTGTATCAGCTTTTTATGCGAATAATATTGCGCATTCCATCTGGAACACTCTTCCTGGGAAGTATATACGAAGAGATCTGGAGGAACATGGAACAACGTATGAAGAACTCGACAAAGCTTGGGACATTATGAACCCTAGTAAAGCAAAACTTCTCATAGACAAAGAAAATGTACTCTTAATATCAGGAAAATATGACATGTATATCGACATAAACGATGCTGATACTCTGTGGAATAGCTGGAATCAACCTAAAAGGCACGTATACAGTTGTGGGCATGCTGGAATTGTTCTATCTAGAAAGAGAATAGCAGCTGACACACTTCAATTTATTGAAAGTAGGCTAAAGAAATAAAATGATGTTCATCCTAACTGCATTGCTGAGGGCCGTATACGGAATTTTCTCAATGGCAAACACATCATGTAGTTCTTTCTTTATGGGTCTTACACTATGTCTTTATTTCAATAGGTTTGATGGTTTATGCAGTATATACAGAAAAGAGTATAACAAGCAAAAGACAAAAGGTTTATACATGTCTAGTTATTGTTCCAACACTTGATGACAAATTCAGTCATACCAATCGAAAACGCACCGAGCGTTAAAGCAAAAATAGCGATGGGGAAGTTTTTCATGATGTGATCACCTTTCTAAAAAAATACATAAAAAGGCTTCGGAAAGATCCGAAGCCTTAAGAGTTTATCATACATGAAAATAAGACGCCAGCTGCTCGTTTGCTAATCGGTTTCCGACAAAGAAGGAACCAAATTCGCCGTAGCGTGCACTGACTTCATCAAAGCGCATTTCATAAACCAATTTTTTGAATTGAAGCACATCGTCAGAGAAAAGAGTGACGCCCCACTCATAATCATCAAAACCGACGGAGCCTGTAATGATCTGCTTTACTTTACCAGCATAGCTGCGGCCGATTAAGCCATGGCTTCTCATGAGTGATTTACGCTCATCCATAGAGAGCATGTACCAGTTGTCGTTGCCGGAACGTCTTTTATCCATTGGATAGAAGCACACGTATTGAGAAGAAGGGAGCTCTGGGTATAGACGTGCACGTACATGCGGGTTTTCGTAAGGATCTCCGCCATCTCCGCCTCCTGCTAAGTAGTTGCTAAGTTCAACAACTGAAACGTACGAATAAGCTGGGATCGTAAACTCTGCTAGTCGTGTTTTGTTGAATTCAAGTTCAATTTCACCCAGTTCTTCCATGGTTGGACGCAAAATCATGAGCATAATATCTGCTTTTTGGCCGACAATACTATAGATTGTTTGGCTTCCAGCCTTATCGTGCTCAGCTGTTTTCCATTTTTCTAATAGACCTGTGAACTCATGAAGAATCACTTGGCGCTCATCACTTGTCAGCAGCTTCCAAGCTGTCCAGTCAAAGGTTCTAAAATCATGCAGTGCATACCAGCCGTCTAGTGTTTGAGCTGCTTCATTGGTTGTATGTTGTTCGCTCATTTATTTCACTCCTATTTACAGTTTTCCATCTGTTCCAACTATAACATAGTTTGTCCAAATGGAGATGTGATCAAAACTTGAACGACGAAGTCAGCTTTTATGGAAATTGATTAAATTAGTTTGAAAAATATGAATTTAATTTGTAAGCGCTATAATGTAAGTTGGTAGTTTGAATTTATGTAGAAGAAGAGTATGCTTGAAAGAGAACGCTTTTTTTGTAAAATCAAGGAGGGTATATAAGTGGCAGATATTTTTTCAACAGTTCAGGAAAAGGTTGCAGGTAAAGGAGTAAAGATCGTTTTTCCTGAGGGAATGGACGAACGCATTCTAACAGCCGTTCAAAAACTAGCAGATGGCAAAGTCTTGCAGCCAATTGTTGTAGGTAAAACACAAGAAGTTGAAGCAAAAGCAAAAGAATTAGGTCTTACACTTGATGGTGTTGACGTGTATGATCCTCATACATATGAAGGTTTTGAAGAGCTTGTACAAGCTTTCGTAGAAAGACGTAAAGGCAAAGCAACAGAAGAGCAAGCAAGAAAAGCATTACTAGATGAAAACTACTTCGGTACGATGCTTGTGTACAAAGGTCTTGCAGACGGACTTGTGAGCGGTGCAGCACACTCAACTGCTGACACAGTACGCCCAGCACTTCAAATCATTAAAACAAAAGAAGGCGTAAAGAAAACATCTGGCGTCTTCATCATGGCTCGTGGTGAAGAGCAATATGTGTTTGCTGATTGTGCAATCAACATTGCACCAGATAGCCAAGATCTAGCTGAAATTGCGATCGAAAGTGCAAACACAGCCAAAATGTTCGACATCGAACCACGTGTGGCAATGCTTAGCTTCTCTACTAAAGGCTCAGCAAAATCAGATGAAACAGAAAAAGTTTCTGAAGCAGTTCGCATTGCAAAAGAAAAGGCACCTGAGCTTGTACTTGATGGAGAATTCCAATTCGATGCAGCTTTCGTTCCTTCAGTAGCAGCGAAAAAAGCACCAGATTCCGTCATTAAAGGCGATGCTAGCGTATTTGTTTTCCCTAGCCTAGAAGCTGGAAACATCGGCTACAAAATTGCACAGCGCTTAGGTAACTTTGAAGCTGTAGGTCCAATCTTGCAAGGCTTAAACCAACCAGTAAATGACCTTTCAAGAGGCTGTAATGCTGAAGACGTTTACAACCTTGCACTTATCACAGCAGCTCAAGCACTATAAAATAGCATCTCGGCTAAAGCAGTCAGCGCGATAGATTCGTGCTGGCTGTTTTTTTATTTTGGACAAATGTGTACAATATAGAAAGAAAACAATCTGATCGTAGATAAAGCCGATAGGATGGGCAGGTGCTAAAATGGAGGATTTAATACATAAGCTTCAGCATAAGGTCGCTTTTTTAACCGATGCACAGAGGAGAATTGCAGATTATATCGTACAACATCCAATGGAGGTCGCTTTTTTAACTGTCGATAAATTGGCGTCAAAAGTCGGGACGAGTACAGCAACCATCATGCGCTTCTCTGCTGCTGTGGGGTATTCTGGTTTTTCTGAGTTTCAAAAAGAGCTCCAATCAGCGATGAAGCATAAAGCTGACCCTCAAACAAGACTTGAGGCGAATCTCAAGCATTCAAATAAGAGTAAGCTCCTGCATAACCATGTAGAATTGCAATTTCAAAATATCCAGTACGCATTGGACAATATCACGGAAGAAACCTTTCAGCAAATTGTTGGGAAAATAGCCAATGCGCGCCACGTTTTGTGTACAAGTGTCCGAAGTGGAAGACCTGTTGGCGAATACATGTCGTTAGGAATCAATCGGCTATTGGGGAATTGCCAGTATATTGATGCAGATCAAAGTGACTGGGTGGATGATTTGGTTCATTTCAACTCGAGTGATTTCATTATAGCGGTCAGCTATCCGCGTTATGCAAAGCGTATGAAGGATTTGATGGAAGCAGCAAAGTCTTATGGGGTGGAAGTCCTTTTAATTACAGACAGCTACAGCTCTCCACTAACTAAATATGCACAATATGTATTACCGTGTTCCTCAGCAAGTGTAGGCTCTCATAACTCTGTCGTATCTGCTATCTTTATCGTCGATTTCATCTTAAGTGCATTAGCGATGAATGATCCAGAAAGAACAAAACCACGTTTAGATCAAATCAATCATATGTTAACGAAAATGAGTTATCACACAACACAATAGTCGTGTGGGGACTCATTTTTTATTTTTTTGAAAGCGCTTTACTAATTAAAAATGAGATGGTATGATCATATCACGAAAGTAATATATATTACTTTAAATTAATTAAATGTAATGGATATAACTCGAAGGGGATGATGAAAACAATGAGTACTGTTCATTTCGTGTCAAATGATCTTATAGCTAGGGCAAGAAAGCTTAACTCAACCTTGTTGTCAGACGTGATGAGATGCACCGGCGCGATGGATCATCAAATCAAACCAGTTGCGAGAGGCATGAATGTAGTCGGCACAGCTTTTACCGTGAGCTTACGGCCAGGAGATAATCTGTTTCTTCACCAAGCGATTTATTCTGCACAAGTAGGCGATGTACTCATCGTTGATGGGAAAGATCATAGGGGTCACGCATATTTAGGAGAATTGATGGCCGGTTCAGCAAAAGCTGTTGGAATAGAAGGAATCGTGATCGACGGTCTTGTCCGCGATAAAGTCGCTTTAGAGGAATTAGCTTTTCCAATCTATAGTAAGGGATTCACGCCGAATGGACCTTTTAAGGATGGGCCTGGTGAATTGAATGGAATCATCTCGTGTGGAGGGGTCAAAGTATCACCAGGTGACTTGGTCGTTGCAGATGATGATGGAGTGGTGATTGTTCCGAAGGAGAAAGCAGAAGAGATGCTGTCGTTGGCTGAAGAGAAACAAGCATATGAACATCAAAGATTAAAAACCATTCAACATTATATGAGCGAAGGAAAGCAGGATATCAGTCTCTTAGCGCCTGCATGGCTAGAGGGCAGAATGAAAAAATTCCAGAGATAGGGGAATCTGTGATGAAGATAGGCTTTATCGGTTATGGAGAAGCTGCATATGAGCTGTCAACGGGATTGAAAACAGAAGGATTAGATCATTTTTATGCGTATGATGTACTATTACAGAATGAGAAACTTGCTGGACCAATGAAAGAAAAAGCAGCCCGCACAGGCGTCGAATTAACAAGTAATGTGAGTGAAGTCATTGGAAAATCTGACATTGTCATTGCGGCTGTGCCAGCGAATAAAACCCTAGAAGTGGCTCAATCCGTATTAGGAAGTTTGAAAAAAAATCAAGTATATGTGGATGTGTCGGCATCAACTCCAGATATTAAAAAACAAGTGGCAGACGAAATTAAAAAGCAAGAAGCTCTATTTGTAGATGCCGCCATGCTAGGATCTCTTCCGGTTAACAAACACAAGGTTCCAATCACTGCTAGCGGAAGTGGAACAGATCGATTCATTGAATTAACGAAAGAATACGGTATGAATATTACAAAAATCAGTGATCAGCCTGGAGATGCTTCAGCCTTAAAGCTAATAAGAAGCATTTATATGAAAGGGATCGTCGGTTTACTTGTTGAATTTTTGGAAATTTCTAAAAAATATAATGTCGAAGATCAAGTGATTTCTTCACTAAGCGAAACGCTGGACAGCAAAAGTTTTGAAGAGACGATGAATCGTCTTGTGACAGGGAGTGCATTACATGCAAAAAGACGAGCGGTCGAATTACTTGGCTCTATTGAAATGCTGGATTCAGCTCATATTGATGCGAGCATGTCCCGGGCAGCACAACAGAAGCTAGAGAGATTAGCAGACTTTCAATTCGTTGAACGGTTTAATGGGAAAAAGCCGGTCAGCTGGAAAGAAGTCATTGACGTGATGCAGTAAGGGTGATTTTTGTAAGCGTTTTATTTAAGAAAGGGGAGGCGAAGAAACGACATGGGTTTTATTGCATTAATTGTATTCATAGCCGTCATCATTATATGGAATGTCGTCGTGAAACGAAATATGGGAGAAGCCATGCTGTTAGGCTTTATTGCAACCACTTTGTTTGGCGGAATGGATGCGCTTAGACTGTTCTGGGATGGTTTAAAATTTGCATCCACATATGAGGTGCTTTATGCAGCCGTTGCGTTTGTGTTCATGGCCTATTTAATCGAAAAGCTGGAATTAATTCACGCACTCTTGCGCATCCTGAATTCGGTTGTCGGCAAGCTTCCTGGGGGAGCGGCTTATATGAGTACGTTAGGTTCAGCAGTCTTAGGTGCTCTTTCAGGTTCAAATTCTGCAAACACAGCTGCCACTGGCTCTATTACGGCTTCTTGGATGATTAAATCAGGATGGAGCCGAACCCATACGGCCACGATTCTAGCCGGGAATGGCGGACTTGGAGCCGCGCTGCCGCCAAACTCTTCCATGTTTATCATGCTGGGCTTTGCACCAGTTGCAGCCCTTGTCTCTGAAGGTGATTTATATATTGCTCTTTTAATAGGAGGACTGTATCAAGTCGTATACCGGTTTATTTTGGTGTATATTCTGGTGAAAAAGAATAAAATCCAAGCGATGCCGCCAGATGATATTGTTCCCTTTAGAGAAGCTGTGAAACAGGGATGGAAATCGATTTTTATTTTTTTCGGTGCCTTGATCCCTATCATCATCACAATTGGTCCGCTAGCAAACTACTTAAAAAGTAATCCAAACATTGGACCAGAGGCAATGGATCAAATTTCTTTAATTACGTGGATTCCGATTCTCATGATGCTGATTAGCTTAACAATTGGAAGAAAAAAAGCGTCTGCGTTAGATTGGTCTCAGTTTTTCAAGTCGGCCATTCCTAAGTTTACAACGATCGGTGCCTTGATGCTGTTTGCTGTTGCTGCTAGTCAGGTGCTTGCTGAATTAGGACTCGCAGAAGATTTGACGCAAATCACGTCAGTACTTGCCATTCCGAAGTGGCTCATGGTGCTCATTGTTGGTGTTCTTGTCACGCTGGTGGCTGGACCATTATCTTCAACTGCCACATTAACAGCTGTTGGGCTTGTCTCATTTTCAGCTTTAATCTCAGTCGGAGTAGATCCTGTTGTCGCTGTTGTCGCCATTCTTGCTTTTTCATCAACAGAAGGCGCTTCCCCGCCGGCATCTGGGTCAATTTTCATCGCTTCTGGTCTTGCAGGAGCCCGGCCGGAGAAAACATTTATACCGCTCATTCTTTACTATATGCTGCCGATTGTAGGAATTGGCTGGCTCATCGGAATGGGCATACTTCCAGTATAGAAAGGAGAAACACATGAGAGCATTGATGGAATTTTTATTTAAAGTGCTGCTTGTCCTTTTCTTAACGTCAGGTACCCTGTTGGTATTCGGTCAAATACTAGGGATTCTCTTGCAAAATGGAGATTTGATCATAGCTAGTACGAACCTATTTAAAAATCCTACACTGGTATTAAGCGCTTTTTTTAGTCTTGTTGGTTTCTCTCTTCATTATATTTCTGAAAAGAAAGACACGTCATTTAGCGATCAACCATCAGCATCAGCTGGTGATTCGATCAAATAAGCGTCAAAAGCTGGATTCAGTTGGTGAATTCAGCTTTTTTTGCGCGTGTGAAATAGGCATAAAAACCCAATACGTACGATTCATTTTTCGTTGAATTCGTTTTCAATCATATGCCTCTTGTGCTAGGAAATGGTAACATAACGGAGGACTATTTAAGGAATAGAGGTGTTTGACGATGTCTGGAGCTATCATCGGTTATACAACAGCCTTGTATTCGTTAAAGGCAGACATATCCATAAAAAAAGAACAAATCATAGAATTGAGCATGTGTCGAAAAGAAATAAAAGAAGCAAAATCGACTCTGGAAGATGCTGGTAAAAAAATCACTCATCCAGATCTGACATCACATACATGGTTTGGCCATCTTGCAGATACGTTTGATGACATTCGAGACGAGATGGCATCCGCCAGTCAAGAGATTAAAGGTGTACAGCTGACCAATCTAGTGAATCGAATTGATGAGAAAATCAGTGACCTAAAATCGGAAATCCATTCGTTAGAACATGAGATCCATTCCGTTGAAAGAAAAATAGAGAAAGAAAAGCAGAAACAATTGGAAGAAAAAAGAGGGAAGTCACATGAGTAGAGAAATCAAAATAGATGCCAGTGAAATCAAACAAGTTTTACAACATACCAAACAATCAGGCGCTCAAATGAATGCTGCACTTCCAACATCCATCAAAGGGAGAAACCAGCTCCTAGCAGCAGATACATTAGAAAGAATCAATCAACAGTTGAACGAATTAAGTACATCCTACATAGGCATTCTTCAGAAACAGCTTGTACAAACAGAACAAGCGGTGAACACCATGATCGAAACGGACAAGGCGCTTGCCTCCAGCAATAAAAGAAAATAAAGGAGAACGCAATGAAAACCCTTGACGCCTTTGCGCTAATAAACGGAATTGACCAAACGCTGAATACATTAAAGCAGCAATCACAACAAATCAGCTCCATAGAAAAACAAATCCATCACATCATTTCACTTGATGGCGCACTAAAGGGAGAGGCGGGACAAGCCATCCGCTCCTTTTATACAGAATGTCATATTCCCTTCCTGCAATTCTTTCAGGTCGTCATTGAGGAATACAGCACTGCGCTGAAAAGCACAAAACAGGCGCTTCATGCACTTGAATCAAACGGGCAAGGCTTTATATCACAAGCATTTATTGAACACGAACTTGATCAAGGTTTAAAAAAAGCTGAACGAATGATTTCTGAAATCGTATCAGAGGTGAACCAAGCCATTGGCAGAGTTGGTCATATTGTTAAATTACCAAATGTAGACGAATCAGCTTTTCAGCAGAACTATCAAAAGGCATGGCTTGAGACATCAAGAACCATTGGTCTGCTTCATGCATTTGACAGAGAGCAGACAAGCGCTTTACATGAAACCACAAGCTCCCTTCAAACAATGAAGCAATACATCAACACGTTAAGCACCATGTTCACCGGCCCAAAAATCGACATCACGAGCTATCAAAAAGGGTCTATTTTCAAAAATGAAAAAGAAGAAAAAATAAGCAGCACCATCAGTGGATTGAATGACAAAATAGACAACCCGAAAGACAACCCGATGATGATCATGCTGAAGAAGCTGAGAGAGAAAGAACGGACGAATGTGGAGACGGTTGTTCTGGATGACACACATAAACACATCAACAAACAAGTCACAGTCAACGACCCATCCCTTACGACATTGCAAAGGGAAGCCGTGAACGGGAAAAACAAGATTCATAGAGACATCAGGGTCATAAATGGTAAACTATACAACGTCAAAGGCATTAAAAAATTAAAAGAATTCGATATCGCAGATGAAGTCGTCACCGATTCATCCGATATTGATTTTATTGGCGGCCGATACACCGTTTACGCCAATAAACAAATCATCCGAACGTATATCGCGAACGGTGAAGTAAGAATAGAAGAAGTAGACAAAATCCCAGAAAGCCGCAGCCGAGGAAACGCGAAACGCATATTAGACGGTGAAGTCGTCTCAACAGCCGAAAACATCATCCTAGAATACAGCGGCATCTACGACGGATATCGAGCCGTTACTGGCAAAGACCCAGAAACCAGCCAAAACATCAGCAGAACAGACCAAGTTCTGTCCGTAGCTTCAATTATCCCAATCGCTAAAATAGTGAAGGTAGGGAAATATGTTTTTAAGATGGATCAAGGGAAGAATGCGGTGAAAAGGGTTACTATTAGTACAGGGAGCAAGATAGATTCTAACACAATAAGAAAATATGTTAGGGATATAGAAGGACGAACAGGAAGAGAGCTACCTAAAAACCAAATAGATAATTTGAAAGCAGCATTAAGAAATAAAGAGTATAACAAAATGTCACCCATAGAAACGGCTAAGCATCGGGCGAAATTTGACAGTTTGAAAAATAAAGTAATCAAAGATTGGGAAAGAAATACTGGACAAAAGTGGCCAGTGTATAATGAAAATATTATTTCGGAAAAAACCGGTAAAGTAATTAGAAAAAAAGGAGATAAGTATGATGCTCACCATATAATTGAAAATACTTTTGGAGGGGAGCATGAATGGTGGAATATGCATCCTGCAAAATTTCCAAATGAGCATCAAGCTGGTATACATGGTGCAGGTTCACCAGCAAATACATTATTTAAAGGAGTTAAAAAATAATGAGATATGAGTTTATTAAGAAAAACGAAGAAAATAGTTTTTTTTTAGTAACTGAAAAAGAAATAATAGATGTTGAAAAGGAACTTGATTTAAAGTTTCCCAAGGAGTTAATTAATTTTTATATAGACGTAGGTTACGGTTTTATTAATGGGTCTGAGTTTAACATTAATCGTATTATGGACCCTTATTCTGTAAGAGACTTTCGATTAAGGGCTAATGATTTTGAATTCTATCCAGACATTGAAATCTATGATGAATTTGAGAATAACAAATTAATATTTTTTGAAGCAAATGAGACAGCTTTAATGTCAATTGAATTGAATGAAAAGGATAGAAGCGCAATATACTATTATGATATCCAAATCGCTAATTCTTTAGAGGAGTTTTTAACCAATATCCAAGAGGATGATAAATATTATCTAGATTTACTAGTAGACTATTAAAAGCCTTTCAAGATTTACTTTGCCATTGATCAATTCATATATGAGAATTGGACAAGGGGAAATTCATAAATTGGAATATAATTGTGGATTGAGTGACCTGTTAAGTAAATCTAAAGATAAAGCAAAACTTCATAAACATAGCACTTATCTAGGAGGATCCAAATGGTCGATTTATCCCAAATCCCAGGCCTAATCATCAACAATCCAGAAACTGATATAAACATCAAAAAGGCAGAATCCCAACTAAACATGGTGCTACCCGATGCTTATAAAAACTTGCTGAAACAGACAAATGGATGTTCCATTGGTGGCGATGTCCTACTATACGGCACTGAGGACATGGCGGAACGCAATGCAACATGGGAGGTTCAGCAATATGCAAGCGGCTATGTGGCGATTGGCGACGATGGCGGCGGGCGAGTATTTCTCATGCGTCAGGCCGAAGAGGAGAAAAAGGTGTGGATTGTGGATGCTGGTGTAATGGACCCTCAGCATGCAGAGTTGATGACTGAAAACTTGCTGAAATGGGTGAGTGAGGGATGTATCGTTGAATGATTATATTGCCTAGAATGCATGAATCACTGAAAAGTAAAAACAAATCATCCAACTGAAACGCTCTGTGACGCAAATGTCATGGAGCTTTTTTGATAATATCACTCCGGATTCTCCCTCCATTCATCCCATGTTATAATAAACACAGTTTATGAACGAGAGGATATGCAGGACATGAAAAATGAACCTATTGAGTTACTGACACAGCCGAAATGGCGAATCATAGATCAATCGAGCCTAGGTCTCTATGTGGACCCGAAGCAATCCTTTGCGATGGATGATACGCTTTGTGCGTCAGTCGGGAAAGGGCTCTCACCAGCGACAGCGCGTTCTTGGGTGCATCACAATACAATTGTGCTTGGAATTCAGGATACAAGACTTCCATTTCTCCAAGATGGTGTGAAACTGCTTGAGGAAGAGGGGTATCGCGTCATTGTACGTAACTCAGGCGGTCTTGCTGTGGTGCTGGATGAAGGTGTCTTAAATGTGTCGTTAATCTTTGCGGAACAAAAGAAGGGCATTGATATTGACCGCGGGTATGATGCGATGGTGGAATTGGTCTGCCGGATGCTGTCTAAGTATGAGGTGGACATTGAAGCCTATGAGATTGTCGGCTCTTATTGTCCGGGCAGCTATGATCTAAGCATCAATGGAAAGAAATTTGCAGGCATTTCTCAGCGTAGATTACGCGGTGGAGTTGCTGTGCAAATTTATTTGTGTGCAGATGGAAGCGGGCGGGAACGTGCCGACTTGATCCGCCGTTTTTATGACGCCGCTTTAAAGGACAAACGAGAAGAAGTGAAGGCTGTGTTTCCTGATATACAGCCAGATACGATGGCTTCTTTATCAGAATTAACTGGAGAACCAATTGATTGTGCGCTTCTTATGCGTCTTTTACTAGAAGAGCTTCAAACGCTCAGTGATCAGCTGACAGCGTCAGGACTGAACGCAGAAGAACAGCTGGATTTTGAAAAAAACATGACGCGGATGATTGAGCGGAATGAAAAGGTGTTCTCTTAAAAATCTTGAAAAGCATAGAGGTGAAGTGATGGAAACGAAGCTTGAGAAAGCCATTGAACTTCGAAAAAGTGGACACCTTCAAGAATCAAATGAAATGCTCTCTTATCTTGTAGAGAAGTATCCAGACGATGCCTCTATTCATTATCAATGTGCCTGGAGTTATGACTCGTTAGGAGAGGAAAGGCAAGCTGTCTTTTTTTATGAAAGAGCCATTGAGTTAGGATTGTCTTCAGAAGAACTAGAAGACGCTTTACTAGGGTTAGGAAGTACATACAGAACTTTGGGAGAATATGAAAAGTCAAAACAGATATTCCTAAAAGGGATGGAAACTTATCCGGACAACAAAGCCATTCAAACGTTCTATGTCATGACTTTGTATAATTTGAAAAAACATAGCAAAGCGATGGAAATATTACTGAACTGTTTAACTGAGACGACAAACGATCCTGCTATTTTGAGTTATCGAAAAGCGATTGATTTTTATTCAAATCAGTTAGATAGATTGTGGAAATGATTTATATAGAAACGGAGGGGCACTGTAATGAAAGAATCCCTTCCTTCGTTATGAATTTTTTTATGCAATAGTCTTTTATGACATAAGAAAGAAGGAAAATGTATTGTCATTATTCACCACGTATTACCCGCTGTTTATGCTTTGTGTTTTATCTGTGCTGTATGTAATGTATCGTATTCAGCCGGTGGCCACTACTGTTAAAAAAATCATCATTGTGCTCTGTGTGTTAACAAATGCCGCCTATATTTGCTGGCGTCTTTTCTTTACACTGCCGCATGAAGGTATTTTTAATATTGTGATGGGTATTTTGCTTGTTGCCTGTGAATGCATTGGGTTTTTACAGCTGCTTGTGTTTTATACACTTGTTTGGAAGCCTTCCAATCGGAAACAAGTTATGATCAGTGATCTTGACAGGCTGCCAACAGTTGATATTTTCATAGCTACATATAATGAACCAATTGAAGTGCTGAAACGCACTGTTGCAGGTTGTGTGAATCTCTCTTATCCAAAGGACAAAGTCCACATTTATTTATGTGATGATGGCAAGCGGGCGTCTGTAGAGCAGCTTGCTTCTGAGTTTGGTGTTCATTATCTGACAAGAACAGATAACAAGTATGCGAAGGCGGGTAACTTAAACCATGCGATGTCTCAAACGAATGGGGAGCTGATTCTCACACTTGATGCGGATATGGTCCCCCTTCCTTCGTTTTTAGAAAAAACAGTGCCTTACTTTCATGATGGAGCGACGGCGTTTGTTCAAGTTCCACAGGCGTTTTATAACGAAGATCCTTTCCAATATAATATGTTCTCGAAGGATCGAATTCCAAATGAGCAGGACTTCTTCATGCAAACCCTCCAAGCTGGGAAGGATCGGTTTAATGCTGTGATGTATGTCGGTAGTAATACTGTCTTTAGAAGAATCGCCTTAGATGAAATTGGCGGATTTGCTACTGGGGTGATTACAGAAGACATGGCGACAGGAATGCTACTCCAAGGAAAGTTCAAATCTGTGTCTGTCGGAGAAGTATTAGCCGTCGGTCTGGCACCTGAAAGCTGGCTGGATCTGTTAAAGCAGAGAGATCGGTGGTCGAGAGGGAACATTCAGTGTGCCCGTAAGTTTAATCCTTTGAAGGTTCGTGGCTTAACGCTTATGCAGCGAGTTCTTTATTTAGATGGTATTGTGTATTGGTTTAACGGTTTGTTTAAAATGATTTACATTCTCACGCCGATTTTGTTTTTATTGTTTGGTATTCAAAGTTTCTGGGCAGATTTCCAGTCCATTTTCATGTTCTGGCTACCGGCGTTCTTTAGTTCCTATTTAGCATTTAAACTAGTGTCGAATCAAAAAAGAAGCATGTTTTGGAGTCATATTTATGAAAGCTCTATGGCATTCCACCTGGCTGGTGTGGCTTTAAGTGAGCTGTTTTTCAAAAAGAGAGTGGAATTTCTTGTCACACCAAAGGGAATTCAAACGGACAAAAGACACTTTCATTTGAAAACGATGATTCCCCATTTGATCTTTTTGCTGCTCTCATTGCTTGTCCTAGTGAAAATAGGATACGATGTGAAGGTAAATGGGACGATGAATGCTGATCTCATGTTGATTAATATATTTTGGGTGATGTATAACGGTGCAGGTCTATTCATGGCACTGCTTGTGGCGTTTGACCGTCCGCGTTATCGAAAATCAGAGCGGTTTGTCATTGAAAAAGAGGGACAGCTTCATTCTGATCATCAAGATGAGTCGATTGCTTGTTTTCTACTAGATATGAGTGATTCAGGTGCGCGTCTATCCATTCCATTGGATCAAGCTTCTTCTCTTTATCAAGGACAAACGCAATTGTTCTTTTCAGAGGATGAAAGTGTGGCGTGTGATGTGGTTTGGAGCCATCCAGAGGGAGACAAGCTGATGGTTGGTGTTGCTTTTACTGACACACAAAAATCAGAGTATCTATCACTGATTCGCTTCCTATTCACACGAGAGCATGTATCGATAACGGATCGTGAGAAAAAATCCTATGCTGTTCGGACATTTCTCCGCTTTGTAAGAGAAACGAGGAAGGTACCAAAGGCCTTGCAGCGCAAATGGATGAGAAGGCCTTTGCAAGGTGTGGCAGGCACGCTGTCCTATGAGGGCCGGTTAGAAGAGAAGGTGCCGGTGAACATACATGATATTAGTTTATCTGGATGCAAAATCGAGTCTGAAGCTTCAATTGAATTAAATGAGAAAGTGCTGATCACCATTGACGCAGAATCTCTGACAGATCAGCCGGCAATTGCCGTTTGGACTTCAAAAAGGCGCGGCCGCACAATTGTCGGACTCAAGTTTATTCAACCTGAAATCAAGCAGATAGAAGAAAGAGAGGGAGTGGTTTCTTGAAATCAAAAAACGGCGGTTACCTCTATTTACTATGGCTTCCTGTCCTCATGGGAGCCGGCTACGGTATTTCACTAATGGTGCCGTTTCTTCAGCCTGTACTGACACTTGGCATCGCAGGTCTTTTTCTTTTTATATTTGGTGATTTTCAGGTAAGGCAGGTCAGGTATATTTTTATGTTCGTCTTTTTGATTAATGTTCTTTTTAGTGTGATGCTATTTTTAGGCATTTAAAAAAGTGCTTCCCGCAGATGGGGAGCACTTTTTGTTATTCTGCCATTTTTTCGAGGTTGCCGTTTCGGTCCATTTTAAAGGTTGGAGCGGCAGTGTCGTCCTCTTCAAACAAAACTAGTTTTCTTGCACGGTTCATGATTTTGACGAGTGTTTCATAATCTTCTTGAATCGTGAGCTGATCCTTTTCAAGCTTTTTCACTTCTGCTTCTAGCTGTGTGACTTTATGTGAAAGTTCGTTATTTTCTCGTTTTAACCGGCTGTTTTCCATGCGTAAGGCAGAGGATTGCTGTCCATCGCCTTCATAGCGGCGCAAGAAATCAATGACATCTTCGATGGTTAAATCCTGTTGCTGCCTAAAAGGATTGGCTTCTGGCTTTTTCTCTGCGACATGAGAAGCCTGTGACAATAAATGTGATAAACTAGCTAACTCTTCATTGTAGCTTTGGTCTACAAACTGGAGCTGCTCGGCTGTTTCAGATGCTGGTGCAAACGTTTCTTCCTGCGCTGGTTCCAGCTCCTGTGAGAATTCCTCTTGCATGACCGTTTCTTCTACTTGCGGCTGATAGAGTAATCGTTTCTTTGCAGGCTGACCATTGCCGAGTGCGCGCATCCGTTGTTTCCGCTGCTTTTTGGCAAGGGCTAAAGCTTTTTCATATTGATGCCTCACAACAGCATTCCATCTAAAACCGCATGCCGCTGAGGTGCGATTTAGCTTGTCTCCTACTTCTTCAAACGCATTCAGCTGTGTGCTGCCCTCTCTGACGTGACGTAAGACGGTTTCTGCCAAAAGGAGATCGTCTTCCTCTGACCAAGCATCTTGTCTTTGTTTTGACATGTTTAAACCCCCATATGATTTGATGGTATTAGATTAGCCAAGTTCAAGAAGGTTTATACAAGTTTGCTAAAAGGATAGTGGAAAATACTAGCTTTTTAATGAGCGCGTCTCAGCGTTTACAATGCGTCTTGCAAGTACAGCCGCTTCGATGTACAATGTTGGGTGGTATATTATGACTCTTGGTTGTCCAACTGTTTCATATAAAATGAAGTTCATCATTGAAAGGAAGCGTAAGACCATGGCTAATGAGTTTCGCGTATGTGACGATTGCGATGCGACGAACCTAAAGACGTTGCTGCCTCGACTCAAATCGGTTGACCCTGATGCAAAAATTGAAATTGGCTGTCAATCCTATTGTGGTCCAGGACGAAAAAAGGCTTTTGCGTTTGTGAACAATCGCCCATTATCCGCACCAACAGAAGATGAGTTACTCGAAAAGGTTCAAAAAAAAGTCAAATAAATGTCACTGAATGTGTTCAGTCGACCTAAAAAGAGGTCCGTCCCTGTCAGGTCGGGCTTTTTACGTCCGTGCAATCGTTGAGAACACATTCACGAGCAAATTCAAGGATGTTTTCGGGAAAAGTTACCCGATATAATAGAAACACGTCTTAAAAAAAGAGGGACGAAACGATGGCGTATCCAAAAGGGAAATTATCTGAGGAAAAGGTATTTAAAGATCCTGTGCACCGTTATGTTCATGTACGGGACGCATTAATATGGGACTTAATAGGAACAAGAGAATTTCAGCGCCTGCGCCGAATTAAACAGCTAGGAACCACTTATTTGACGTTTCATGGTGCAGAACACAGCCGTTTCAATCATTCACTCGGTGTATATGAGATTGTGAGACGGATTGTGGATGATGTATTCAAAGGACGGCCGGAATGGGATGAGGGAGAACGCGAGCTTGTCCTGAGTGCGGCCTTGCTTCATGACCTCGGACATGGACCATTTTCTCATTCCTTTGAAAAGGTCTTCCACTTAGATCATGAATCGTTTACAAGAGATATTATTATAGGGCAAACCGAAGTCAATGAAGTGCTTCGCCGGGTGAGTGATGATTTCCCGAAGCATGTGGCTGAAGTCATTGCCAAAACGTATCAAAACAAACAGGTGGTCAGTTTGATTTCAAGTCAAATTGATGCCGACCGCATGGACTATTTGCAGCGTGATGCCTACTATACAGGCGTCAGCTATGGCCATTTTGATATGGAGCGTATTTTGCGCGTGATGCGTCCGAGAGAAGATCAGATTGTGATGAAGCAGAGCGGGATGCATGCGGTCGAGGATTATATTATGAGCCGCTATCAAATGTATTGGCAAGTCTATTTCCACCCAGTGACACGCAGTGCGGAAGTCATCTTAACGAAAATTCTCCATCGTGCAAAAGAGCTGCATGAAACGGGCTATATTTTCACACATGCCCCTGTTCATTTTTATTCGATTTTTGAAGGGAATGTCACTACAGAGGACTATATTAAACTGGATGAATCCATTGTCTTATTTTATTTTCAGGCGTGGGAAGATGAAGAAGATCACGTGCTGGCTGATTTGTGCCGCCGTTTTATGAACCGCCGATTGTTCCAATATACAGAGTTTAATCCGAATGAAGAAATGACGAAATATTTCAAGCTGACCGCCTTGTTCAAGGAGGCAGGTATTGATCCTGACTATTATTTAGTCGTCGACTCTTCCTCTGACTTGCCATACGACTTCTACAGACCAGGGGAGGAAGAAGAGAGACTGCCGATCCACCTTTTGACGCAAAGCGGTCATATTAAAGAGCTGTCGAGACAGTCAGATATTGTTGATGCCATTTCCGGTAAACGAAGAACCGATCATAAACTTTATTTCCCGATGGACTTAATTGTAGATATGTCGGAAAAAGCTGAAGAAAAGAAGGCGATCATGAAGCTGCTTGGATTGGGATAAGGAAGTACTGAAAAAGGAGATGTCGGGAATTTGTTGAAAGAGCATGCAAAGTTGATGAAGGTATTCTCTGAATCCGGGGAAATCGTTGGACGGAAGAAGCTGCAAAAGATGATTTACATAGCAAAAAAGCTAGATTTGCCTTTTTACGAGAAATACGATTTTCACTTTTATGGCCCCTATTCAGAGGAGTTGACGCTCAGAATTGAAGAGCTGTGCAACCTTGGATTCTTGGATGAAATGAAGGAAAAAAAAGGCGGATACTATCAATATCGCTATTCGCTGACGGACAATGGGAAAGAGTTTCTCGATCAGTGTGAAGTGGACATGCCTGACCTCAAAGTGCTGACGAAGCAGATGAACGAGCAGTCGTCTCGTTTCCTAGAGCTCGTCTCTACGATTTTATACTTTGATGATCTGCCACAAGATGAGGTAAAGGAAAAGGTCTTCACCATTAAAAGCAAGCAGCGCTATACGGACGAAGAATTTGAGGATGCTCTTGCTTATATTGATCAGTTGAAGGAATTGAACTAGTTTCGCAAAAGCCCAGCATTTAGGGCTTTTTTTTTGTTTTGTAAGACCCAGATCAAAAGCGCTATTTTTCGATGAAGTGTGTGCTGAAGGATCCGGAAAATTAGTGAATATGACGTATTTCGACTTTTTTCCTGTGTATCTAATTCCCTGTTTTTGACTGAATGGAAGGAAAATGGTGAATTTTCAGTGAATATATAACTTTGTGAAAATCAAAGGAGGGATAGGAATGAAAAAGCGTTCAGTCTTTTTGTCATTTTTATTGGTAGGTAGTTTGTTACCGGGAGTAAGTTCAGCTTCAGCACCAGTCGCGAGTGCTGGTCATGGGCATGATCATGGTCATGCGCCGTTCGAAACACATATTAGTGAGGGGTTGCCAAAGGCAAACGATTTTAAAGATTTGACGAAAGCACCTCCAATTGAACGAGATGTGACAACAAAGGTATTAGATGAGTCTGGTAAGCAGGTGGGCTCTAGAACCTTTAAGGCGAATACAGGAGATTCTATTTCAACAAAGGCAAGTACAGGCAGTCAGAAGGTCACTGTCTATGCGGTTGCTGATGCGCAGTATCGTGCGAAATATAGTGACTGGCAAACACGGATTGTCAGCATCATCGAGCAAGCAGATGTCACGTTTAACCGTGATCATGATGTCGACTTTGTCGTACAAGCAGTAGGATCTTGGACGTCTTCGGGATCAAATGCAGAGCAAATTTTGTCTAACCTTGCGCGCAGCTTTGATGGCAGAGGATACGATTTTGTCACTGGATTTACAGCAAATCCAAACTTTGATGCTGGCGGAATCGCTTATGTCTACAATAGTGCACCAAGCGGAAGTGCATTCGCCGTTAACCTTGACCAAGGAACAGCGAATACAGCAAAAGCGGCTACGCATGAATACGGCCATAACTTTGGCTTACCGCACGACCCTCAAGGAAGCGGCATTGTCTGCTTAATGAATTATGATTATTCCTACACAGTCGATTTCTTCGATGCGGCTCATAAAAATCAGGTGAACCGTAACAAAGCGTGGTACAGATAAAATAAGAGAAAAAAGGACAAACATCTATGTGCTTGTCCTTTTTTTATGCTTACAGGTCGCTGATGCGCTTTCCTGCTACGGCATAGTGTTCTTTTTTCATTTCTTCAATAATGACAGAGACTTTTTCTGCCCCTGCGCCTGTTGTTTCAACAACGGCATCAGTGACTTTCTCCACAAGCGCTCTTTTCTGCTCGTCTGTTCTTCCTTCAAGCATTTGAACGGTGACAATCGGCAATGTGAAAACCTCCTTTTTCCTTTCATGCTACGCTTCCCTTTAGTTTAAGGGAGTTCTTATAGTATACTGAATGAAGTAAATCATTGTATAGAAAGAAAGAGGGATTCATGCCTTTGAACCAATTTCTTGTGTATCCATTAGAACTCATTCCATATGTCGCCATTACGCTTGTTGTTGCATTTACGATGCACGAGCTGGCGCATGCATATGTTGCGTATCGTTTCGGCGACCCGACAGCTAAAAACCAAGGGAGACTCACATTAAATCCACTGAAGCATCTCGATGTATTTGGGACGATTTTGATCTTTGTCGCCGGGTTTGGCTGGGCGAGACCTGTACCGGTGAATCGTTACCATTTTAAAAACCCGCGCTTAGCAGGAATCTGCGTCTCGATTGCTGGCCCTTTAAGTAACTTAGTGTTGGCGTTTCTAGGCTTTTTCGTGTACGTGCTTCTTCAGAAGTTTGGCGGGGAGTCGCTCATGCGCTTTGAGCCGGGAGTTGATCATTTCTTCCGGATATTTATTAACTTGAATGTCATTTTGTTCCTATTTAACTTATTGCCACTTCCGCCGCTAGATGGGTATCGTATTATTGAGGACGTCGTCAGCCCCCGTATCCGGGCGAAAATGACGCAATTCGAACAATATGGGATCATTATTTTTCTCATATTCGTGATCACGCCGCTAGGACAATTTATTTTTGGTCCATTGATCGGAATGCGGGATCAAATCATTCAATGGTTTAATCTTATTTTGAAGCCGCTGCTTTAGGAGGTTTAATGAATGGAAGGTAAAAAGAAGAAACCAATTGGTTTTAACATCATTAAAAAAACAGATGCAACCGACGGACACGGAGGCTTTGGAGCTGGTGCGCTCAGCCTAGATAACATTTCGCCGGTGATCATTGACGTAGAGGAAAAGGAAGCTGTCATTGATATTGGTGCGATGCATGCAAGAAGTGCCGTGGAAAAAGGAATTAAATTCTTGAAAAGCAAAGAAGAGGTACCGAACGGAAAGCCGTATTGGCTCGTATGGGTGACCATTGACCGCAGAGAAGAAGGTCCTTATTATGCGGGTGTGACGGCTTGCGAAATGACCGTCGACCGTTCAATCCGCCGCGGGTATAAGTCGCTTCCAGAGCATGTGAATTTCATGGATAAATCAATGAAGCGAAATATCGTCGTCAGTCATATGGATGATGTATCGAAAAAGGTGCTGGCTGATTTCTTGAAGAGTCATAATGAAGCACTATGGGAAGCATCTACAGATGAATTAAAAGAAGGATTGGATGTCCCTGAATAATTGTGAAATTTTTGTGAAGAATGGCGAATTGCTACCAATTCAAGCTGATTTTTGAGTAAACTGGTGTTAAAGCTAGGACATGGAGAATCCCGAGATGTAAATCTCGGGGTTTTTCATGTCTTTTTTTAACGTTTCAGCCACTTTTCCCACCATTTCTTTGGCTTTTGATCTTGAACTGGATCTTGCTCAGATGATTTATCCTCAGCACCGTAGCACACACCTGTCGGCTCCGTTCCTTCTATAAAATAGGTGAATACCTTTGATTCACATCCTGGGCCTGCGAGATCGCCGGTTTTTGGATTGATATACACACCTTTTACGCCGTCTGGCGGCATGAAGGAGGAGGCTGGCTGTTTGGAGAGGGCTGATTCCATAAAGGATGCCCATATCTTTTTTGCATAGGCTGTTTCTTCGACCGAGTCAATAGTACGCCCTTTATCATAGCCCGTCCACACACCTGTGACGAGCTGGGGAGAGAAGCCGATCATCCAGCTGTCGGCTCCTGTCGTTCCCGATTTTCCTCCGTATGTTCGCGTGAGATCCTTCATAATGGTGCGGCCTGTGACACTCGTATAGCCGTTTAACTGATCATTGAACATTCCTGACATCATGTCGGTGGTGACAAAGGCTACTTTTTCATCTAGGACTTGCTCTCGTTTTTGTTTTTCTTCAAAAAGCACGTTGCCTTTAGCATCCGTTACTTTTGTAATAAAGGTGGGTTTGACTCGTTTTCCGCCATTGACAAGCATTGCGTAAGCATTGGTCATTTCAATTGGTTTGACAGGAGACGTGCCTAGGGCAAGTGATGGCACCTGATCTAGTTTTTCGTTGATGCCAAATGTTTTGCCCGCACGTACAAGCTGTTCCATTCCTAAAAATAGATGGGTTTTCACGGCATAAATATTATCAGACAGCGCCAAGGCTTGAAGCATCGTAATGCCATCATTTGCGTAATAGCCATGGTAATTGCTTGGTGAATAAGCAGCACCGCTTCCTTGATCATCGAGCTCAAAAACCGTTTCTTCACTGCGCATGACGGTTGCTGGTGTAAACCCGTTTTGCAAGGCAATGTAATAAAGAAGAGGCTTCATTGTTGAACCGGGCTGTCTTTTCGCTTGTGTCACTCGGTTGAATGGACTTTTCTCATAATCTCTTCCCCCGATGAGGGCGAGTACATGACCTGTTTGGGGATGGATAGCAGTAAAGCCGATTTGGATATCTGATTTCGAATAGATTGTGCTTTTCAACGTCTTCTCAGCCATTTTCTGTAATTCTGGATTTAAAGTCGTTTGGATATGAAGGCCATAGGTTTCGATCTGCTCCTCAGTTAACCCCAAGCTTTGTTTCAACTCACGAATCACATCATCATAAAAATACGGAGCTTGCTTTGCTTGCAGCTGCTTCTTCTGCAAAGGGCGATAGGACAGTTTTTCTTTCGCGGCTTCAGCGGCTGCCTTTTTCGTAATCATGCCGTCCTCTTGCATGTGTCTCAGAATCATATTCTTTCTTGCGCCGGCTTTCTCTTCATTCACATAAGGGGAGTAGAGAGAAGGGCCCTTTGGGATACCGGCAAGTAAGGCAGATTCAGCGAGGGTTAAATTCTTCGCTTTTTTCCCGAAATACAGACGGGACGCCGCTTCTACGCCATAAGCTCCATGACCATAATAAATGGTGTTCAAGTATCCTTCTAAAATCTCATCTTTTGTATAGTTTTGTTCTAAGCGAATCGTGTAAAAGGCTTCATTCCATTTTCGCTTCCACGTTTTATCATGATCTAAATACAGATTTCGTGCATATTGCTGGGTGATCGTGCTGGCTCCTTGTACCTTAGCCATGGCACGAATATCAGCCACTGCAGCACCCGCCATCCGTTTCACATCAAAGCCATGATGCTCATAAAAGGTTTTATCCTCAACAGCTACAGCTGCCTGCCTGATATGAGGGGACATGTCCTTTAAGGGCACCCAATATCTCTTTTCTCCAAAGCTGGATTCTCCAAGCTTTGAACCATCGGCTGCATAAATCGTCGTAGATTGGGGAACTTGAACAGAAGGGGCGCCTTGCCATTTGGCTATTAAAAGAATCGTCAAAAAGACAGTGCCTGCAAATAGAAAAGCGAGCAAGCCAATAAAAAAACAGGCTCGAATCGTTTTCACGGTCATGCGGATTTTTTTATTACTCATGATTGTGTCCATGCAAAGCCCCCATTTTGACGGTTTTTTATCAGTATGGAACAAAGAAAACCGTTTTAAACAAATGATTGCAAGAGCGTGCATTAAAATTGAAGAGAACTCATGCGGTTCTTTACAATTTGATATGAATCCACTATACTTTTTTCTTGGACAATCGATATAGTCATAGCCGTTAAAGGCGCTAACAATAGATGTTTGTTTATTATTGGATGAGAGGAAGATGGACAATGAGCGAACTTTGGTATACAGAGAAGCAAACGAAGAATTTTGGTATTACTTTGAAGGTGAACAAAACCCTTCACACAGAACAAACAGATTTTCAGCATTTAGAAATGGTGGAAACAGAAGAGTTTGGCAATATGCTGTTTTTAGACGGTATGGTGATGACGTCTGAGAAAGATGAGTTTGTATACCACGAAATGGTGGCACATGTTCCTCTTTTCACTCATCCAAACCCAGAAAATGTTCTTGTCGTAGGTGGAGGAGACGGCGGTGTCATTCGTGAAATCCTGAAGCATCCAAGTGTGAAAAAAGCGACACTTGTTGATATTGATGGCAAAGTCATCGAATACTCGAAAAAATTCCTTCCTTCGATTGCTGGGAAACTAGACGATCCTCGTGTAGATGTCAAAGTTGGAGACGGCTTTATGCATATTGCTGAAGCTGACAATGAGTACGATGTTATCATGGTGGACTCAACTGAACCAGTTGGACCAGCTGTGAACCTGTTCTCTAAAGGATTTTACGCAGGAATTTCAAAAGCACTCAAAGAAGACGGTATTTTCGTGGCACAAACGGACAACCCTTGGTTCACACCTGAGCTGATTACAAATGTACAGCGTGATGTGAAAGAGATTTTCCCAATCACGAAGCTTTACACAGCAAATATTCCAACGTATCCAAGTGGTCTTTGGACATTTACCATCGGTTCAAAAAAATATGATCCACTTGCTGTAGAAGACAGCCGTTTCTTTGATATTGACACTAAATATTACACAAAAGAATTGCACAAAGCAGCATTCGTTCTGCCGAAATTTGTGAGCGACTTAATCAAATAAATGAAGCGAAGAGGAAATGCGCAAATAACAGTTTGCGCATTTTTTGAAGCGTAAAAGGAGGAATCTTGCATGAGATTCGACGAGGCTTATTCAGGAAAAGTGTTTATTGGAAGTCATCCGACATGGGAAGATGCAAAAGTCATTTTATACGGTATGCCGATGGATTGGACCGTCAGTTATAGACCAGGCTCACGTTTTGGTCCAAACCGTATTCGTGAAGTTTCGATTGGATTAGAAGAATACAGTCCTTATTTAGATCGTGAGCTGCATGAAGTACCATTCTTTGATGCCGGTGACATTCCGCTTCCTTTTGGAAATGCTCAGAAAAGCTTGGACTTAATTGAAGAGTATGTCGACAGCATTTTAGAAAAAGGGAAGTTTCCATTAGGAATGGGCGGCGAGCATCTTGTGTCTTGGCCGGTTTTCCGCGCGATGCATAAGAAATATCCTGATTTGGCGATTATCCATATGGACGCACATACGGATCTTCGTGAGGAATACGAGGGTGAGCCTCTGTCTCATTCTACCCCGATTCGTAAAGTAGCAGGACTCATTGGACCTGAGAATGTGTTCTCTTTTGGGATTCGTTCTGGGATGAAGGAAGAATTTGAATGGGCAAAAGAAGCGGGCATGCACATTTCTAAATTTGAAGTGCTGGAGCCGTTGAAGCAAGTATTGCCAAAGCTGAAGGGGCGTCCAGTTTATGTGACGATCGACATTGATGTACTCGACCCAGCTCATGCACCTGGTACAGGCACGGTGGATGCTGGCGGTATTACATCAAAAGAGCTGCTTGCATCCATTCATGCCATTGCAGGATCTGAGGTTCAAGTAGTCGGTGCAGACCTTGTAGAGGTAGCACCTGTATACGATCATTCCGACCAAACAGCGAATACAGCGAGCAAGCTTTTACGCGAAATGCTGCTTGGATTTGTGAAATAACACCTTGATAGAGGAGCTTGTCATCTCATGTGGACAAGCTCTTTTTTTACATGGATCAAAAAATAAAGGAGGCAGTTCATGTTTTCTTCTATATTGATGGTGCTTCTCGCCTTTTGTGTGTTAGCGGCGGGTTTTCTCACGCTGAAACGAGAGCTCGCAGCTGCGCCGCCCGTTTTTGCTTCGAAAAAGGAAGCAAAGGAAGAGATCTTGGGGCTGTTTCAAGATCGAGGCTTTTTCTATCTGACGGCCATTGCGTTATTCATGCAGGTGATATTTAAGCGAGCACAGATCGTGCCATTTGATTTTTTTCAGGCATTTTTGGCAAGTTCAGGCGTACAAGCTCTTTTTTATTTAATCAAAAGAAAAGACTTGGGCGTAAAGGCTGGATTGGTGGTATTAGTGAGTTTCCTGTTTCTTTTTTTCTAAAGGGATGGTGTAAGATCAAAAACGAAGTTTAATCGCAGTGAAGAAGAGAAATGATGGTATGATAGGCGATCATGAATATGGTATACTATTTTAGTTAAACGGGTCTTAGCAAAGGAAGTGCAAAATGACACAAAACCAAATTTCAATTCATGTAAAGTCAGTGATGAAACCAGAGACGGAGCCGGCTGAAACGATCGAATTCCGCACGACTGGAACGTATCAAGAAAAGAATGACAAAACGTATCTCACTTACCATGAAGAACATGAAATGGGTCAAGTAAAAACCGTTGTGAAAATGAGTGAAAAAGAAATTTTTGTCATGAGATCAGGGTCCATTCAAATGAAGCAGCGCTTTCTCATTGGAGAAACGACCGTCACACATTACACGATGCCATTCGGTACACTACAGCTTGATGTACACACACATGGCATTGATCTCGATGTGGACAAGGGACTGCTGCACATTACGTACGATATGCTGACAGGGGAAGATCAAAAGCATTTACATACATTATCGATTTCGTATAAGGAGGATTTACGTTCATGAATATCGCAGAACAGGTCAAAGATGCGTTAAAGGAAGAAATTATTGCGGCAGTCGTCAAAGCAGGACTTGCTGATGAAAGCCAGGTACCAGATGTCCTTTTAGAAGTGCCGAAAGATAAAACTCACGGTGATTACTCCACCAACATGGCGATGCAGCTTGCCCGCATTGCAAAAAAAGCACCTCGTCAAATCGCAGAGGACATTGTCAAAGCGTTTGATAAAGGGAAAGCTTCTATTGAAAAACTGGATATCGCAGGTCCAGGGTTCATTAATATTTATATGAACAATCAGTATTTAACAAAGCTGATCCCAGCAGTCCTTGAAGCAAAAGAGGCATATGGTGAAACGAATACAGGCGGCGGCCAAAAGGTGCAAGTTGAATTCGTCTCAGCCAACCCAACAGGTGACCTTCACCTTGGACATGCCCGCGGAGCAGCTGTAGGTGATTCTCTTTGCAACATCCTTGATAAAGCAGGGTTCGAGGTGAGCCGTGAATACTATATCAACGATGCAGGCAATCAGATCAATAACCTCGCTTTATCTGTAGAGGTACGTTACTTTGAGGCGCTCGGTCTTGAAAAAGAGATGCCTGAAGACGGCTATAGAGGAGAAGACATCAAAGGCATCGGGCAAAAGCTGGCAGATGAATTTGGTGACCGTTTCGTGCATGAGCCAGAAGAAGAGCGTATGATGTTCTTCCGTGAATACGGCTTAAAATATGAGTTAGAGAAATTACGTGTAGACCTTGAGAATTTCCGTGTCCCATTTGATGTATGGTATTCAGAAACCTCTTTATATGAAAACGGAAAAATCGAACCAGCGCTGGAAACTCTTCGCGCTAAAGGCTATGTCTTTGAAGAAGACGGCGCAACGTGGCTGCGTTCAACTGATTTTGGCGATGACAAGGACCGCGTGCTCATTAAAAAAGACGGCAGCTTCACTTACTTGCTTCCAGATATCGCATATCATAAAGACAAATTAGACAGAGGCTTTGATCAGCTCATTAACATTTGGGGAGCGGACCATCACGGCTATATCCCTCGAATGAAAGCGGCGATTCAAGCACTTGGATATCCTGCTGGCAAGCTTGAAGTAGAAATCATTCAGCTCGTTCACCTATACAAAAACGGTGAAAAGATGAAGATGAGTAAACGTACAGGAAAAGCCGTCACCATGCGTGATCTGATTGAAGAAGTAGGCCTAGATGCCACTCGTTATTTCTTCGCGATGAGAAGTGCGGCGACACATATGGACTTTGACCTAGACTTAGCGATTTCTACGTCTAACGAAAACCCTGTGTACTACGCACAATATGCCCATGCGAGAATTTGCAGCATGCTGCGTCAAGGTGAAGAAAAAGGCTACGAGCCAAACCTTGAAAAAGCAGATTTCTCTCACATTCAATCGGAAAAAGAATACGATCTTCTCAAAATCATTGGTAGCTTCCCAGAAGTTGTAGCAGAAGCAGCTGAAAAGCGTATTCCGCACCGTGTGACAAACTATATTTATGACCTTGCATCAGCCCTTCACAGCTTCTACAATGCCGAGAAGGTCATTGATGTAGAAAACGAAACAAAAACAACAGCACGTCTTTCACTCATGAAAGCAACACAAATTACGCTTGCGAATGCATTAAAACTCATTGGTGTATCGGCTCCGGAAAAGATGTAATACAAATAAGCCCCGCTCTACTATAGGAGTGGGGCTTTTTAATATGAAAAAACACCCGCTATCTTCTAAGGACAGCGGATGTTGAACATTACCCAAGCGTATTAATAATGTTAGAAATAGAATCAAATAATTGGCTAAGTACATCAGAAAACATGTTTTTGCCTCCTCACTTTTCTTTTTACATCTATTTAACGAAGGAGATGGAGGGTTGGATCACTTTTTCTAAAAAATTTTTAAAAAAGTTGGTGGCATAGAAAAAAGCACCACATATTCGGGTGCTTTTTGGCTTTTATTAGTTATGAATGAATACGCAGCTTCACGTCTCCATTTTCACACGCTAGCTGAACGTTTCCGCCAATCGGTAAGGTGAAGACCGGCTGCGTATGTCCGATATCGACATCGTAGATCACTGGAATGTGTTTGAGCATTGGGTGCTTATCTAGGATAAATCTCAAATGTTCCTCTGTCATCTTGGATTTCTTCTGAAAGCGTCCGATGATCAGCCCTTTAATGGATTCTGCATGCTGTAAGAGGGATGTGAGGTCTCTGGCGAACATTTCAGGGAAAACCAAATCATCATCCTCCACAAATAAGATGGCATCCTTAATATGAGGCATAAACGACGTCCCTTGCAGTAAGTTCAGTGTACAAAGGTTACCGCCATACAAGGTACCTTCGGCTGTTCCTTCCTGATATATTCCCCATTTCGTCGGATGAAACTGCCTGTTCGCTTGATCAAGATACCACGCATCATCACTCCACTTTGTTGAAGGATTCACATTAAAAGACTCACCGTCATTCATCAAGCAGGCTTGAAATATAGCGGTCTGCTCCTCTTGTCCCTGTTCCATTTGAAAGCTGGAGAAATGAGGGCCTGAGTATGTCACCATCTCACATTTGGCGGTAATGGCGCTTGCGAGTGCGGTAATGTCACTGTAGCCGCAAAGGACTTTAGGGTGCTGACGAATCAAGTCGTAATCAATATAAGGCAAGAGTTCATTGCAATTGAACCCTCCAATGGCTGTCAAAATACCGTCAACTTCATCATCCATGAACGCCTCATGCAGATCAGACAAGCGGTGTTCAATAGATGATGAGGAATGAAGATCACATTCAAACGCGTGCTGTCCAAAAGAGACAGTGAAACCTAACATCTCTAAACGCTTTTTTGCTTGAGCGATTCCTTCTTCTGATAAAATTCTGGCACTTCGGCTTGGGGCAATGACACGAAGATGACTGCCTTTTTTTAAAGGAGGTGGTGTATGCATAAACAAATCTTCCTTTCCATCACATATTTATCCATTATATCGGATCAAATGGTCCAAGTCTGTAAAAGCTAGAAGAAAGAAGTGGACCGTGCGTTTCATGCAAGCTGTGCAAAGGGTATGGAAAAGAAAAAGACAGAATGAGGGCGAAGAATGTGAAAAAGAGGAGACTGGAATTTTTATTTTTATATTTTATGATATTCGGGGCATATGTGGTGTATTGGTGGCCGGTTCCAGCGTGGAGTGTTCAGCTGTACGCAGCAGTTTATATCGCCATTATTTTATTTAGTATCATCTCGCTCATGCTAGAGAACCGTACATCACAGCACACACTCTTATGGATGTATGTTTTAATCTTTTTCCCGATCATTGGCTATATGTTTTATTTGTTCTCGGGACAGCTCTATGTGAAAGGTCATTTATTCAAATCAAAAAGAATGTACAACCGTGAAAAACTACGCAGAATATCTGAGCTTGAGAGCAAGCCGGATGAATCAAGTCTAACCGAAAATCAGCGGACTTTTTTTCATTACACAGAAAAAGCAACAGGCATGCATGTGAACACAAATAGTGATATGGACATTTTAAAAAATGGGGAGGAGACGTTTCCCCGTATTTTTGAAGAATTAAAAAAGGCAAAATCGTTCATCCATATAGAATACTACATGTTCAAATCGGATTTCCTCGGGCACCGGATGATGGAGATTTTGATAGAAAAAGTGAAAGAAGGGGTAGAGGTTCGCTTCATCTATGATGCGGCTGGCAGCATTCGCTTCTCCCGAAAAGATATTAAACGCTTGAAGCAGGCAGGGGTCAAGGTCGCTCCTTTTCTGCCTTTAAAATATGGTTTCTTTAATCAAAAAATCAATTTCCGCAATCACCGAAAAATCGTGATCATTGATGGGAAGACAGGATTTGTCGGCGGGTTAAATGTCGGAAAAGAATATGTCGGACGTGATGAAAATATCGGTTTTTGGCGTGATACGCATACGATGTTAAAGGGTGAGGCTGTCCAAACCCTTCACTCTGTGTTTATGCTCGACTGGGAGTATGTTTCAGATGAAGTATTAATTGATGATCCGAAATATCATACTCCGCATCCTGTGACGGGAGAGGATGTCATTCAGGTTGTACCAACTGGACCCGATATGAAAGAAAGTATGAGTGATTTATATGATGCACTCATCTCAAATGCGAAACAATTTGTCTGGATTGCGACACCTTATTTTGTCCCAAATGAATCCCTTCGTACGGCATTGAAAATTGCTGCGACAAGAGGGGTGGATGTCCGGGTGATGGTTCCGGAGATCAATGATGGCTTTCTCACACAATACGCCACACGGTCCTATTTTTCTGAGCTCCTAAAAGAGGGCATCAAGGTGTATCACTATCAAAAGGGCTTCATGCATCAAAAAGTGATGATTGCAGATGGAGAACTTGCCTCTGTCGGTACCGCAAATGTGGATATGAGAAGCTTTCAGCTCAATTTTGAGGTCAATGTCTTTACGGCCGCGAAAAAGCCTATTGAGCAGCTGATGGCCCATTACGAAGAAGATATGAAAGAATGTGAGCAAATGGGACCTGTTCATTTTTATAAAAGAGGCTTAAAAGAGCGATTAAAGGAATCATTTGCTCGGTTGTTTTCTGGCGTTCTATGAGGATTTCTAGTCAAAGAAATCATTTCCTAATCTAGTATTTTGAAGAGGATTCCTCTATAATTGAAAATGATTATCAATTATAGAGGAAATGAGGTTCTTTTACATATGTTAAAACGCTTTTTCGCCTATTACAGGCCCTATCGAGGTCTGTTCTTTTTAGATTTCTTTTGCGCTGTCGCCGTTGGATTGATGGAACTGGGTTTCCCGCTTATCGTGAACTACTTCATTGATACATTGTTGCCAACAGGGAACTGGACAGTCATTGTCTGGACGGCACTTGCGCTGTTTGTCATTTATGCCCTCAGCTCGGTTATGCAATTTATTGTGTCGTATTGGGGGCATATGCTTGGCATCAATATTGAAACAGATATGAGGAAAAAGCTGTTTGATCACTTTCAGCGACTATCCTTTAAATTCTTTGACAACAACAAAACGGGGAAGCTCATGTCACGGATGACAAACGACCTCATGTACATTGGAGAAGTGGCGCATCACGGTCCTGAAGATTTGTTTATAGCGATTATGACGATTCTTGGTGCCTTTGCAGTCATGCTGATGATTAACTGGCAGCTGGCCATTTTAACCTTCCTCATCATGCCTGTCATCATTTGGCTCGCCCTACATTTTAATAAAAAGATGACGAAGGCGATTACACAGCTCAACAATGACATTGGAGACTTTCATGCGAGGGTTGAAAACAATATCGGGGGCATTCGTCTTGTTCAAGCTTTTGCCAATGAACATTTCGAGAAAAAGCGTTTTGCGGAAAACAACAACCGTTTTCGTAAGGCGAAGCTTCTTTCTTATAAAATTATGTCGGTCAATGGATCGATTAGCTATATTCTCACACGTCTTGTGACACTGTTTGTCCTTCTCGCAGGTACATGGTTTGTCCTGCAAGGTCAATTAACGGCAGGTGGCTTTATCGCATTTGTTCTGATCACAAATGTTTTATTTAGACCGATTGATAAAATCAACACGGTCATTGAAATGTATCCGAAAGGCATTGCGGGCTTTAAAAGCTATGTCGATTTGCTAGACACAGAGCCGGATGTGAAGGATACAGAGGGAGCACGTGATGTACACGGATTGAAAGGTGAAATTGAATATCGAAACGTAACATTTGGCTACGATGAACACAGTCATGTGTTAAAGAATATCGATTTAAAGATCAAACAAGGAGAGACGGTTGCGTTTGTCGGCCCTTCAGGAGCGGGGAAATCAACAATTTGCAGTCTGCTGCCTCGTTTTTATGATGTGGATGAAGGGGAGATCACGATTGATGGTATAAGCACAAAGTCGATGACATTGTCTTCTTTAAGGCAGCAGATCGGTATTGTGCAGCAGGATGTCTTTTTATTCTCAGGCACCATTCGTGAAAACATTGCGTACGGGAACTTAGAAGCCAGCGATGCAGAGATTTGGGAGGCTGTAAGAAGTGCGCATTTAGAGGAACTCGTTCAGCGTTTCCCAGAAGGGTTAAATACCGTGATAGGTGAGCGCGGCGTCAAACTGTCAGGCGGTCAAAAGCAGCGTCTATCAATTGCACGGATGTTCCTGAAAAACCCGTCCATTCTCATTCTAGATGAAGCCACATCAGCACTTGATACAGAAACAGAAAAAGCCATACAGGATGCACTGAGCGAACTAGCTGTCGGCAGGACGACACTCGTCATTGCCCACCGCCTTGCAACAATTAAACACGCCGATCGTATCATTGTCGTGACAGAGGAAGGTATTGAAGAACAAGGCCGCCACCAAGATTTAATTCAAATGGGCGGCGTATATAGCAGACTGCACGAAGCGCAGTTTGGTCATTAAAAAGAAAGATAAAGCCCTTTTGATAAGGGTCTTTTTTTGTTAGGATAGAAAAAACTCGTGTAGGAAGGATCTGATGGAATGAAGGGGCTTCGGCGATTACAAAAAGGCGATAAGATCGGTATTTTTTCACCTTCAAGTCCTGCATCAGCGACCTCGCCACTTAGGTATGAGCGGGCGAAGGAGTGGCTTGAGCAAAAAGGATTCATTGTGGTACCAGGATCATTAACAGGGAAAGAGGACCACTACCGTTCAGGTACAATTCAAGAACGAGCCAATGAGTTGAATGAGCTAATGGCTCGAGAGGACTTGGCGTGCGTCATGTCAATGATTGGCGGGACAAATTCAAATAGTATGCTGCCTTATCTTGATTTTGAGCTGCTGAAACAACATCCGAAAATCATGATCGGTTATTCAGATGCGACAGCGATTCTTTTAGCCGCTTACGAAAAAACGGGATTGCCTGTATTCTACGGACCGGCGCTTGTTCCATCTTTTGGGGAGTTTGAACCGTTCGTTGCTTATACATATCAGTCGTTCGAAGACATCCTGATGCAGCCTCAATCCATTCCTTATCAGATCAAAAAACCACCCTTTTGGACGGATGAACGAATCAATTGGGAAGAAAAGACACGTGATAAAGGGCAGCGTCCGAACGATTGGCTGTGCGTCATAGAAGGACAGGTAGAAGGCAGGTTGATCGGCGGAAACCTGAATGCAATGTACGGCATATGGGGCAGTGAATTCATGCCAGCGATCCAAACAGGAGACATTCTCCTCATTGAAGATTGCATGAAAACCGCTTCAGTTGTAGAAAAAAACTTCTCTTTATTGAAAGTAAATGGAGTGTTTGAGCGGGTATCAGGGATTCTTTTGGGGAAACATGAGCTGTTTGATGATGAGGGAACGGGCAAAGAACCTTACGAGATTTTACTTGAGGTGCTTGGAGAGACAAAGAAACCGCTCATCGCAGATTTTGACTGTGCCCATACACACCCGATGCTTACGATGCCAATTGGGGCACAAGTGAAAATGGATGCAGCTTCAAAACAAGTGTGGTTAACGAAAGAGTGGATATAACAAAAGAGCGGCCTGATGGCTGCTCTTTTTTATGAAACCTTCTCTTTTTCAAATGGCTGCAAGAGATCTTGCGCTTTTTTTCCCTCTACGACAATTAAGTAGTCAGATTCTAAGTGAGTGAGCCTGAAGGTTTCAAGCTCTACGATGTTCTTGATGTTACACATTGTTTTTT
Source organism: Bacillus sp. FSL W8-1143 (assembly GCF_037965155.1). NCBI lineage: Bacteria > Bacillati > Bacillota > Bacilli > Caryophanales > Bacillaceae > Bacillus > Bacillus sp. FSL W8-1143. The sequence continues at coordinate 3,383,553 of NZ_CP150182.1, read as the reverse complement.
TAGAATACACATATAGACGATGTTGAGCCTGGTGGCATTTTTCATAAAGAGAAATAAGCTTATGTAAATTTAATGCTTTCGCAGCGATTTGGATTGAATAGATCTGAGACATCTTCATATCCTCCTGTTGATTACTTTCTCACAATAGCTTTGTTACCCCTGTTTGCACAGAGATAAACCTTTCTCTATGATTTCCACTCAATGGTTCCTCCGCCGGTTCGCTTGTTGCCTCTTATCGCAGATAGTTCTTCGACGAGTCTAAGAAGGGCCTGATCCTTTGACTTCGCCTCAATCATAAAATCTACATCACGCCCATACGGTTTTAATGCATGAAAAAGCGGTAAGACAAAGGACATATCTACACCATCTGCATGACTGCGTATGGCTTTTTCTGATTTCGGTGAGGATAAATGGATTTTAGGCGGAATGCCAGTGCTCGTCCAAGTGTCGAACATTCTTGGCAGGATGTCTTCAAGCACGGCATCATCATCTTTATTGGCCACGTGATGATGGTAATCAAAAACAAAGGGAATACCGTGCTTTTCACATACACCAAGGGTTTCTAACGACGTATACGTTTTGTCATCATTCTCAAGCGTCATTCTTGCCTTGATATGCGCCGAAAGCTGTTTGATATTGTCATCAAAACGTTGAAGCGCCGATTCTTTATCACCGTACGCACCGCCCACATGAATGTTCATATAGCCTTCCTTTTCGAGCTTCATCGCCTCAAGCATTTGATAATGGTACGTCATATCAATCACGGCATTTTCTGTGATTGAAGGCTTGGGGCTAGTAAACAAGGTGAATTGATTGGGGTGAAAGCTCACACGCAGTTCATGCCGTTTCACCAACTCGCCAATTTCAAGAAACTCCTTTTGAAAAGGTGTCACAAAGTCCCAGCGTACCTCGGGATGGGTCGCAAGCGGGACGATCGAACTCGAAAAACGGTAAAGCGGGATATCATGAGCAATGGCAAAGTAAAGCGTTCTTAATGTATTCACGAGATTGGCCTTTGTTGTTCGTAATAAAGCCTCTTTTCTCTCTTCCTTTGAGAGCTTGCTGTATCTTGCAAAGGTCAGCGACTTGGCAGGAGAAGCCTCCCACAAGGTGACGGCATTGGATACATAACCAAATCGATAACGCATAGGTCAGCTCCTTTATAAAAAGTACGAGAACATGGCGCCAACCCATTCCAGCGGACGTGACAAAAGCGGACGCTGTGTCAATTTCTCCTCTGTCATAAGTTCAGACACTTCTATATGCTCGCGAATCTTTTCCTCTACGTGGGCAGTAAAGTCGACATCATCAATGGCGACGTCAACTTCTTCGTTTAAAAACAAGCTGCGTTTATCAAAATTTGCCGTACTGATCATACAGCGTCTCTGGTCAATTAGAATGGCTTTTGCATGAAAAAATCCTTTATAAAAACGATAAACAAGGCAGCCGGAGGCAATGAGGTCCTTCAAATAATGAAATCCAGCCTCTTTGACGAGGGGATGATCTGCTTTCATTGGGATGATGATTTCAACCGTGACGCCTCGATTTCGTGCATCAAGCAGTGCACTCAGAAGAGGAGCAGATGGAATAAAGTAAGGTGTACAGATGATGATCTGTTTCCTCGCCTGCTGAATATCTTTGAGAAACAAAGCTTCTAAAGAGAAACCAGCAGTCGCGCGTGTAGTGCATTGTAGTGTTCCCGGTTCCAAGGCAGGAAAAACCTCATATTGCAGCTGATGAATGCCAGATGTCCGGTATAAATCATTCAAAAACACATGCTGGAGATCTGCGACAACTTGTCCCGTCATGCGCAAATGATAATCCTTCCAAATACCAAACCGACCCTTTTTCCCAACATATTCATCACCAATATTAAACCCGCCAATATAGCCAATCTTTCCATCAATTACCGTGATTTTACGATGATTTCTCATGTTTAACCGATAAATCAAAAAAGGGAAACGAGGCTTATTTAAAAAGTAAAATTGGATGCCGCTTTTCTCCAGCATATCAATGGACTTTTGATCAAACGGATAGGACCCTAATCGATCGGTCAGTAAAAAGACGGAAACCCCTTGTTCCGCTTTTGCTTTGAGAGCTTGTAACACCCTTTGACCAATCTTGTCGTTCTTTACAATAAAGAACATCATATGAATAGAAGAAAAGGCGTGCTGAATATCGGTGAGCAGCTGATCAAAAAATGGTTCGCCATCATGATAAAAAACGGCATCACCGCTTGTTTGGTCAAAAGATCGTTCAAAAGCGCGGGTAGAAAAATATTTCTTTCCCATATAAAGGTCTAACAATATGAGACAAACGGTGATAACGAGTACGAGTAGGATGATCAATGCGATCATAAAGCTTCCTCCTTTTTTGCATATTTCAATAGTGTACCCAAACGTGTAAAAAATATTGACTGAATACTCATTCATTATTTATGATAGAGGTACAACATGGAAACGGAACAAAGTGGGTTTTGGGGAATGAAAGGGGGAGCAAGATGAATAGCCTTTTAATCATGAACATGATCGCATTTGCGGCGGTGACCGCTTACGCTGTGTATTTGTTTATTTATCTCATTCGAACACGAGCAGCGTACATTCGTCTTGGCAAAAAAGAAGAGTTCCAACAAGACATGAAAAAACGCTTAGAGCGTTTTTGGGTCAATGTATTTGGGCAAAAGAAGCTGTTAAAGGACAAGAAGAGCGGCATCATTCATGTGCTGTTTTTCTACGGATTTATCCTTGTACAGTTCGGAGCCCTTGATTTTATTATGAAGGGACTCGTTCCAGATAGCGGACTCCCTTTAGGTCCGCTTTACGGTGTCTTTACCTTTTTCCAAGAGGTAGTCACACTTCTCATTTTAGTAGCTGTTGTTTGGGCGTTCCATAGAAGGTATGTGGAGAAGCTTGTCCGTTTAAAGCGTGGCTTTAAATCCGGTCTAGTGCTTTTATTTATTGGCGGCTTGATGCTGACCGTTTTACTTGGGAACGGGATGAATATCATCTGGCATGGACACTCTTTATCACCAACTGAGCCAATCGCATCCAGTGTTGCTTTCTTGCTGGGCGGTATTTCACCTCTTGCGGCAACGGTCGTTTTTTATGTCGCATGGTGGGTGCATCTCCTGATTTTGCTGACATTCTTAGTGTATGTCCCGCAGTCAAAGCATGCTCACCTCATTGCAGGGCCGGTGAACGTATTTGCCAGCAGATTAGACCCGCCAGGCAAGCTGCAAAAAATTGATTTTGAAGATGAGACACAAGAGACCTTCGGTGTGGGAAAAATTGAAGACTTCCGTCAGTCACAGCTGATCGACCTTTACGCCTGTGTGGAATGCGGGCGCTGCACAAATATGTGCCCAGCAACAGGTACAGGGAAAATGCTGTCTCCTATGGATTTGATTTTAAGGTTAAGAGATCATTTAACCAATAAAGGGGCCGCCATTACATCAAAGACGCCTTGGGTTCCGCAGCTTGCCTTCAGGCAGACAACAGGAAATCAACTGGCGCTGCAGGCGAGAGGAGCAGGTGCAGAGGAATCGGCTGCCAGCTCGATGTATCATCCTTCTCTTATTGGTGAAGTCATTACAGAGGAAGAAATTTGGGCATGTACGACGTGCCGAAACTGTGAAGACCAATGCCCTGTCATGAATGAACACGTCGACAAGATTATTGATATGCGCAGATATCTTGTGCTGACCGAAGGGAAAATGGATGCAGATGCACAGCGTGCCATGACAAGTATAGAGCGCCAAGGGAACCCGTGGGGATTGAACCGGAAAGAAAGAGAAAATTGGCGTGAACTGAGAGAAGATGTGCACGTGCCGACAGTAAAAGAGCTGAAAAAAGCAGATCAAACCTTCGATTATTTATTCTGGGTTGGTTCAATGGGGGCATATGACAATCGAAGCCAAAAGATTGCGCTTGCCTTTGCAAAGCTTCTCAACGAAGCAGGAGTCTCCTTTGCCATTCTAGGAAATAAGGAGAAAAACTCTGGCGATACACCAAGAAGGCTTGGAAACGAATTTTTATTTCAAGAGCTTGCTGCAAAAAACATTGAAGAATTCCAAAAAAACGGTGTCACAAAGATCGTTACGATTGATCCGCACGCCTATAATTTATTTAAAAATGAGTATCCAGACTTCGGACTTGAGGCAGAAGTGTACCATCATACAGAATTACTGGCAGAGCTAGTGAAAGAAGGGAAGCTAACGCCTGTACATGAAGTGAATGAGGTCATCACCTTCCACGACTCTTGCTACCTAGGCAGATATAACGAAGTGTATGATCCGCCGAGAGACATTTTAAAAGCCATCCCTGGTGTGACGCTGAGAGAAATGGAACGTCATCGTGAAACTGGTATGTGCTGCGGTGCAGGCGGGGGCTTAATGTGGATGGAAGAAGAGACAGGTACCCGAATTAACACTGCCCGAACGGAGCAGGCGTTACAGGTGCAGCCGTCCATCATTAGCTCAGGGTGTCCTTATTGCTTAACGATGCTGGGAGATGGCACGAAGGCAAAGGAAGTAGAGGATCAGGTAGGTACATTTGATGTCGCAGAGCTTCTTGAAAAATCAGTGTTTGGCGAGGCTGGAAAGCAGGTTTCGTAAACAAAACAGGCCGATGAATAGAATGTTCATCGGCTTATACATGGCGCTGTACATCTGCTGTTTAGATAATATGTAAGCGGTAACAAACGGGAGGGAACATACATGAGTCAGACGGTCATTGTATCTGGAGCAAGAACACCATTTGGAAAACTAGGCGGTGCTTTCAGTGGGTTGAGTGCCGCAGAACTAGGCGGAAGGGCCATCAAGGCTGCGCTGGAAAGAGTGCAGGGATCACATCATGTGGATGAGGTCATCATGGGAAGTGTTTTGCAGGGAGGACAAGGTCAGATTCCTTCAAGGCAAGCAGCAAGATATGCTGATCTTCCGTGGTCCGTTCCGACGCAAACCATCAATAAAGTCTGTGCATCAGGAATGCGCAGTGTGAGCACAGCAGATCAAATCATCCGAGCTGGAGATGCGGAGGTCATCGTAGCGGGCGGTATGGAATCCATGTCAGACGCCCCTTATTTGCTAAAAAAAGCGCGATGGGGCTACAAAATGGGAGATGGTGCGGTACAAGATGCGATGATTTTAGATGGATTAACCTGTTCGTTTACAGGCGTTCATATGGGTGAGTATGGGAGCACGGCTGCGAAGGAGCTCGGTATCACGCGGGAAGAGCAAGATCTTTGGGCATTAAGAAGTCATGAACGGGCGATCGAAGCGCAGAGAAACGGCTTTTTCCAGCATGAAATCACCCCCGTCACCGTCAAGACGAAAACGGGAGAGCGGCTGATCACAGAAGATGAATCCCCACGGCGTGATACGTCATATGAACGGCTGTCAAAGCTCATGCCTGTTTTTGATCAAACGGGTACCATTACCGCTGGAAATGCACCAGGTGTCAATGATGGAGCAAGTGCGCTTCTTTTAATGAAAGACACATATGCAAAGCAGCATGACGTCAAGCCATTGGCAGTCGTGCTTGGTCATACGCAGGTAGCTGTAGAGGCAAAGGATTTTCCGAAAACACCAGCCTTTGCTATCGAGAAAATTTTACAGAAAACAGGCAAGCGTCTAGAGAATATCGATCTATTTGAAATCAATGAGGCCTTCTCAGCTGTGGCGCTGGCATGTGAAAAAATAATCGGGCTGGACCGGCGGAAAATGAATATCAACGGTGGTGCAGTGGCGCTTGGTCATCCCATTGGAGCAAGCGGAACACGGATCATATTGACCTTGATTCATGCATTAAAACAAAGAGGTGGCGGTATTGGCATTGCGGCGATTTGCAGTGGAGGCGGTCAAGGAGATGCCATCATGATAAAGGTAGATTAAAAGGGAGGCGTTCATCGTCATGAGTACAGAAGAAACCGTCATGGTCGTTGGAGCTGGTCAAATGGGATCAGGCATTGCCCAAGTTTTTGCTCAGTCTGGCTACACAGTCCTGCTGCATGATGCATCTGAAAAGCAGATTCATCGAGCCATTTCCTCCATGACCAAACAACTGACGAAACGAGCAGAAAAAGGAAAGCTAGCCCATCAGGCAGTCCGAGATATTACGCAGCGTCTTGCCGTATCTACAGATTTAAAGGACGTGCAGCAGGCACGTTTAGTGATTGAAGCTGCATCTGAACAAATGAGTGTGAAAAAACAAATCTTTGAGACACTCGATCAATTTGCAGAGGCGAAGACGATATTTGCAACAAACACATCTTCCTTGTCGATCACTGAATTAGCAGCTGTTACGGGGAGACCGGAGCAAGTGATTGGCATGCATTTTATGAATCCGGTGCCTGTCATGAAACTCGTTGAGGTCATTCGAGCGCTGCAAACGAGTGACGACACGTATCAACTCGTTTGTGAAACAGCAAAGACATTAAACAAAACCCCAATTGAAGTGGAAGACTTCCCAGGGTTTGTATCAAACCGCATATTGATGCCAATGATCAATGAAGCCATTTACACCCTTTATGAAGGCGTGGCAGATGCAGAAAGCATTGACGGTGTCATGACGCTTGGAATGAATCACCCAATGGGGCCACTTCGTCTCGCTGATTTCATCGGACTAGATACATGTTTATTTATTATGAATACCCTTCATGAGGGACTTGGGGATAGCAAATATCGACCTTGTCCTCTTTTGAAAAAATACGTGAATGCAGGCTGGCTGGGCAAAAAGACAAAGAGAGGTTTTTACACATACCACGACCACTCATAGGGGGAGTCAAAATGGATGTTTTGCTTACGGATCAACAGCGACTCTGGAGAGAACAGGCAGCAGAATTTGCAAGACAGCGTATATTCCCTGAAGTGGAAGCCATGGAACAAGGTCAGTTCCCAAGAACACTTTTAGCAGAAATGGGACGACAAGGCTTTCTGGGGATTCCAATACCAGCTTCGTATCAAGGCTTAGGAGCAGATTTTACAACGTATATCATCGCCATTCATGAATTATCCAAAGTGAGTGCGACCATCGGTGTCATTGTGTCCGTTCATACATCTGTTGTGACGATGCCTATTTTAGCTTTTGGAACGAATGAGCAAAAAGAATCCTATGTTCCGCTGCTTGCATCCGGGCAGAAACTGGGAGCATTTTGCCTGACTGAACCGAAGGCAGGATCAGATGCCTCCAGTATTCAGCTAAGGGCAAAGCGGGCGGGCGACCATTATGTGTTAAATGGTACAAAAATGTTTATCACAAGCGGCGGGGAAGCAGAACTGTATCTTGTCTTTGCCGTGACAGATCCTGCTTCTGCGAAAAAAAATATATCGGCATTCATTGTTGAGAAAGATACACCAGGATTTACGATCGGAAAAGATGAGAAAAAGATGGGACTGCACGGGTCAAAAACCGTTACGCTTCATTTTGATGCTGTGCGGATTCCAAAACAGCAGCTGCTCGGTGCAGAAGGAGAGGGCTTTCACATAGCCATGTCTAGTTTAAATGCGGGGAGAATCGGTATCGCGGCTCAAAGCCTCGGCATTGCAGAAGCCGCATTAACTGAGGCAGTGACTTATTTAAAGCAGCACCCGGCAGGTCTAGAAACGACCATTCGGCTGGGTGATTTGGCAGCGAAGCTTGAAGCAGCCAAACTATTAGTCTATCAAGCGGCTTCTTATAAAGAGGCGAATCGTCCGGTCACAAAGGAAGCATCCATGGCAAAGCTATTTGCCTCAAGAACGGCAGTTGAGATCAGTACAGAAGTGATCCATTTGCTCGGCATGGATGGTTATACGAATCGCTATCAAGCACAACGTTACTTTCGTGATGCGAAAGTTTGTGAAATCTATGAAGGAACAAGTGAAATTCAAAGGCTGGTCATTTGTAAACAGCTAATATGAAACGAGGTGGCTCATGATGCAGTTTCAATTAAGTGATGAACATGAAATGATTCAAAAAATGGTGAGGGATTTTGCGAAAAATGAAGTAGAGCCAACAGCAGCAGAGCGGGATGAGACAGAAACGTATGATCCAGCTATTTTTCTCCAAATGGCGGAGCTCGGTTTAACGGGCATTCCTTGGCCGGAAGAGGTAGGCGGGATCGGTAGTGATTATTTAGCCTACGTCATCGCAGTGGAGGAGCTTTCAAGAGTGTGCGCCTCTACAGGCGTCACCCTCTCCGCCCACACCTCTCTTGCCTCGTGGCCTATCTATACTTTCGGAACAGATGAACAAAAAGAGATCTATTTAAAGCCGCTTGCAGAAGGACAGAAGGTAGGGGCATATGCACTCACTGAGAGCGGTTCGGGTTCAGATGCCGGCGGAATGAAGACAACGGCAGTAAAGGCAGGCAATGAATACGTCCTGAACGGTGCGAAAATCTTTATTACAAATGGAGGCATTGCGGATTATTATATTGTGTTTGCTGTGACAGACCAAGAAGCTGCATCTCGAAATACGACTGCCTTTATTGTAGAAAAAGAGACACCGGGCTTCTCTGTTGGCAAAAAGGAAAGCAAACTGGGCATTCGTTCATCGCCAACGACCGAAATTCGATTTGAAGATTGCCGGATTCATGAAAGGAACCGGCTCGGACAAGAAGGAGAAGGCTTTAAAATAGCGATGATGACCCTCGATGGCGGCAGAAACGGCATTGCTGCACAGGCAGTTGGGATTGCACAAGGCGCTCTTGATGCGGCAGTCGATTATGCGAAGGAGCGCAAGCAATTCGGCAAACCAATCATTCAGCAGCAAGGAATTGCTTTTAAGCTAGCAGATATGGCAACCGCAATTGAAGCCTCCAGGCTGCTCACTTATCAGGCAGCATGGCTCGAAACGAAAGGGCTCCCGTATGGAAAGGAATCAGCAATGTCCAAGCTCTTTGCTGGAGATACAGCCATGAAGGTAACAACAGAAGCCGTCCAAATCTTCGGCGGCTACGGCTATACAAAGGATTACCCAGTCGAACGATACATGCGTGATGCGAAAATCACCCAAATTTATGAAGGCACACAGGAAATCCAGCGCCTAGTCATCTCGCGCAAACTGCTAGATATGTAGAAACAAAGCAAAGACCACCTGATGTGAGGTGGTCTGTTTTGGGTTTGGTTCATGAAGTATTAATCATTAGCATCATCCAAAGTTTTTTTATTTTAGGGTTGTAAAAGGATAGTGTCGGCAACAGGAAACAGCTTTAACGTATGAGTGATTTGTAACTGATGAAGTAGTGAGTATTGGTACATGTGAATTGGCAATATACCTACTAAAGAATTAGACCTCAAGAATAATATAGCGATAACCCACATACAAGGTAATAGTCAGGTTTTCCTGAATTTAAGATGATTTCCAGTATTGAGCCATATTATATTAGCCTTATGTTAAAATTGAGAAAATAAAAATATGGGAGGTTATTATGACCACAACTACTACTATTTTAGCGATTGTAACTTTGGTGATATGGATCATGGTTTCCACAGAACTTTCGAAGTCTTCTAAGAAAGATCAAAATGAAAAAGAAAATAGCCGTAGAAAATTAATTGTTTTAATGTTTGCAGGCATTATATTGACCATAGCAATAGTCATTTCATTAATTCAGAAACTCTAGCTTTAAAATAAACGAAAAAAGTGTATCGTTATGAAAGCTGTTTGAAAATTATATAAAAAAGTTCATCTCATTCACTAATGTGTTTAAACTTTGCAGAATTGTCACAGTTCAGCCTCATTTCTAACGTGTTGGTTATGATTCTTCCTACATAAATAAGCAATTCTTTTTTTGCCCGAATAGCTGAATCTTCTAAAGAAAATACAGAAAAATGAATATACAGAGGATTAATGCAAAAAGCAGCCATTATTTTTCATCATACGTTCAAGGATTTGAATAAAGGGTATCTATTTTGATATCAAACCGAAGTCGAGACAACTCAATATGAGTATCTCGATTTTTTTTGGAATTGAGGAAATTGATTCAATTTGACTAGGTAATTTAATCCATTTTCTTCTTTTTTCACTTCAATTAGTAGGGACTTATGTTGTGTTTTAGAAAATAGTATATTTATCACATTTTCTAAATGTTACAATTTTTCAAAAGCTATGATAGGAACTGAAATGTATAAAGATACCTGATATATTTCCAAAAATGAATCACTTTTTCATACAGATACGGTTCTTCGCTCCTTAGGGTCAATGTGTATAACTGTACTTCCCATTCATCACTTCACTTGAATTCAAAATAAAATCAACTCTTTTTTCACATCCATCATGATTATTCAGTTAATTTTTGAACTTGGGCTCTGTCAACGGATGAACTCCGATTGTTCAAGAATATTTCAGTAATAATTGAAGGACTACAACGAGCATCTCTCAAAAAAATTCATCATGAAAGTTTACCTGCCTCTAAAAAAAGCACTGAAGATTTGAAACGAATTGAATTTTGATAGTGTTTATCAGAAATTCTGACTAGATTTGAATGAATCAGAGCATTTTATGCTATTACATAAGTGCCCAGTAAAAATGGAAAATGAACGTAAATCCTGATAAAAACTGATTACAAATACCGTTAATTAAATAAATATTACAAATTTTCCAAAAAAATATTGAAATGTAATTTACTTCTTGCTAGACTAAAGAAGTAGTAAATAATCGAAGGAGGTCATATTATGACGAAAGCAACAGATTCTAAGTTTTATGCTTTATTATCGCTATCACTTCTTGCGGTAACATTAGTAGCTTTAGTGATTGGTAATGGTTCTTTGATTGCAGCAAATCTAGGTGTTAGTACTGCAACTGCGGCAACAGTAGTTAATTTCTTAGATACTTGGTCCTCAGTAGCGACAGTCATTACAATCGTTGGTGTTTTCACTGGCGTAGGCACAATTAGTTCAGGTGTAGCTGCTACTATTTTGGCTATCCTTAAGAAACAAGGAAAAGCGAAAGCTGCTGCTTTTTAAACTAAAAAAAAATCATCTCAATCTTTAATTGAGATGATTTTTTTTCCAAAAGTCAGGTGAAATGGCGCTGATAGACAATGATTTGAAAACTAATTTAACGTTTTATGCCCATGTGGCTTGTAATAAAACATTAATTAGGAGGAAATTTCATGATGAAAGCAAATAAACTTGGCTCATTCTCACTATTGTTATTTGCAGTTACAATGGCATCTTTATTCGTTGGAGATGGTTCTTTGATAGCAGCCAATCTATGTGTTATTACTGTGGCTGCCGCTGCGATTATGGTTGTACATAAAAAACAAGGAGAAGTGAAAGCTGCTGCTTTTTAAGATGACTTATGCATAAAACTAATAAACTATTTAAAATATATGATCAAAGTATAATGGGGTACCTCAATTATATTGGGATGGTTCTTTTTTCTTTCATTGTGATGGGAGCGTTGATTTTATATCGGAGTGAGATTCCCGGCACTTACCTAAACAGCTTTGTTTTTATTTCAATATACATTGTAGCTACAGCTAATATTAATCGTTGTGTATTACCGTATAGAAGACAGCAGCCAGGCTTGGTCTTTGTCTCTAAACAATTGTTGTTGAAACATTTATTCTTTACGATTAAAAAAGGATATTCAGTTCAATTACTTTTGGCTTGTTTCATTGCTTTAACCTTTTTGTTAGTAGAAAATCAATATTTCATTATCATACTAGCACTTATTGTCGTGCTGCTTTCTTTTGCATCTCAATTATTGTCGGGTCTATTCAATATCATAAACAGAATACTTCTTTTGTTGCAATTTTGGTATATCATAACGTCCACTTTTGAAGCAGTTATGATACTGCAAATAGTACAGTTTCTTCTTATTTACATTTACATAAGTAATTCTCATAGGATACCTTTGACAACTGGACTTTCCTTCCTAAAAAGTGCGAATAAGCAATATAGGTCTGGAAATATTCTGTGTTTATTTTTGTCTTATATCGCTAGTAATAAAATATTAATCATTTTAATAGGCGCCTTAGTATCAGTGATTACTTATTTCGCCCAATCCTTTTTAACGAAAATAGAAAATCTACCTGCGCTCATTTTAGTCTATATAAACTTTATTACGATCTTAGAAATCTTAATAGGGTCGAAAAAGGAAGAGATTGTACTTGATAGGGCAAGAATCGAGACGTTGCAATCCTCTTTGATTGTGAGTCCGTACGAGAGGTTTAAATCCAGTACGATTTATTTACTATGTCTCGTACTGATTTTTGTAAGTATGTGTGGAATAGTCGGAGTAATGATCAACACGTCTGATATCTCAATCATTCTTAAAAATACGTTATCGCTGCCTTTAATCATCTTTATTGGGGTCGTATATTTCAGAAAAACAGAACTATTAATCAACGATTATGAACATAAGTTATTGAAGCTGTCCTTGCCAATTTTATTACTCATATGCATTACAATTTTCACGATTACTTCATGAAAAGAGGAGGAAAATGATACATAAAAGATTGAAGTATTTTCTGTGGTACTACTCTATCTACTGTATATTGCTGATAGGTACAGGGATTTATCTAGGGAATATAGTCAACAAAGATTTATTTGAAGCCGCACCACCAACTTCGGGTCAGGAATTTATGTCTGTAGTCCTGACACATAACTTAACGAACTTTGCGATGTATTTACTGGGGTTCTTGTTGTCACCGTTATTTCAAATAATGGATTTTGGAGGTTCGTCCTTCGTCATTACGATGGGTTTTAGAACGCTAGGAGCACAAGAAGCTTTAGGTAAACTAATTCCTCATGGGCTATTAGAATTTCCAAATATGTTGTTTTATCAAGGAATCAGCCAGTATGTGCTTTTCACACTAATTTATACGAAATCAATTAAAGCTGCTTTAGGTGTCATGAAAAAAATGATTCCTTATTATCTACTATCGTTAGTCATCCTAATAATAGCTGCTTTTATTGAAGGGTATGATTCTTTATTATTTTCTATCATGATGATCAATAATAGATGGTTTTATTGAAGACTCTATACGACAGAGAAGGGGATTCAAGTGGGATTAGAATTTGTAGAATGTACGAAGAAGTTCAGAAACAATACCATACTAGATAAAGTGAATTTTTCAATTCCAACAGGTCTCTTTCATTTAGTGGGGAGAAATGGTGCAGGTAAAAGCACTCTCCTTAAAATGATAGCTGGTTTAGATAAGAGGTACTCTGGAGATATTGAGGCAAACAAAGAATCGACTCTTTATTTAAATGTGGATCCTATTGGCATTCACCCATTTACAATTAGAGAAAACCTAGAGATTCTGTGGAATACGTTTAAAATTGTGCCGACTGAAGAACAGATGGGGAAAGTGAATGATTTTTTTGATGGTAACCTAGATGGTTCGTATAGCAGAGCATCTACGGGTATGAAAGCAAAGGTAGGATTATCTTTATTATTCGTGAAAGATTGGGAAACCATACTAATTGATGAAACCATGTCATCTCTAGATTCAGAGAGTATAGAGATGCTATCTGAGAGGCTAGTGAATCTCTCTATTAAAAAAATTTCAACCATCATATATGTTTCCCATAGCATGGTGAATAAACGATTAAACGATCATTCAAGCATTGTGAGTATAGGGGATGGGAGGCTATTATGGAACAACGTCCAAGAATAACATCACTGATATCATTGGTCATTTTTATTCTGGCCAATTATTATTTCGTTACTTTTGCTATTGAGTTGAATGGCTACATTTCGCAACTAGATGATTTAAGAGCTTTGTTAGAGGATATGTCCTATGAAACGATGCTGAATCTAATTGTTGTCATTACAACAATTCTAACCACCATCAGCCTATTAGTTCAGTATCTCATCGCAAAATTCCTATTAATCATCTTTACTCCAGAGGTTAAGGGTCATTTGTTTTATGCTCTAATTCCTAAGATCATCATTATGTTTATTAATGTAATATGTATGGGGATCTTGCAAATACAAAGCTTATGGCTGTACCTTTTCACTGCACTCATAGGAGCAGTGTTGATCTTGTTCTTTTTTCAATACAAAAAAGCGAACTGGAAAGCATCGATTCTCTTTGCAGCACCATTTATTATAGATGCTTTCATTTCCTTAGGAAAAGAAATAGTCGCTGTACTGTAATGAATAATAAATAGAGCATGAATTTTCAAGTGAAACAAAGCTTGCGAAAAGAAGTAACGGTATTCGCATAAAAGTGAATTCAAAGTTATTTGAGAAAAAAGGTTTTATACAATTTTTCATTATAGGTACACGTAAACTGAACCTGTTGACGTGTGCCTTTTTATACGCTTTATAAAAAATGGACAATCACTTCATTCGAATGATAGCCAAAATTTATTCATTCACCATTGCTGCCTCTAATTGTTCCCATTTTTTCGTTTGGAATGAATAAAACGGTTTACAAAATGCATGCCGGACACAAAAGCTAGACCCATTTCACCTAAATGATGAACCATTAGGTGAGCCCCTTGAGAAAAAATCAAAAATTAACATGATTAAAGGTGGCATAAACTCCCCTAATTTGTTTATAATGAGAGGTATGGTTTGTCGTAAAAATAAGGGATAAACACTTATTATTTCACTGATAAATGGATACATACATGTAATAGAAAGGGAGTGTCTGACCTTGAGTTTGAAAGAATACTCACAGGAACAGCTCAAGCACATGTCTTTAGTTGAACTTGCTTATGAAATTTTCAGAGACAGCAAAACACCGATTACGTTTTCCGAGTTAATAGATGAAATGGTCCGTTTACAAGGAATACAAAAATCTGATCTTGATGATCGCCTTGCTCAATTTTATACAGACTTAAATATAGATGGCCGCTTTATTTCGTTAGGTGATCAGAGATGGGGACTTCGCAGCTGGTATCCAGTTGATCAAATCGAAGAAGAAGTTCAGCCAGCTGTGAAAACAAAAGCGAAAAAGAAAAAAACAAAAGCAGCTGTCGTTGAAGAAGACTTCGATGAAATTGAAGAGGAAGAGGAAATCGAAGAGCTTGAAGAAGACCTTGATCTTGTTGAAGACGACGATGATCTCGACCTAGACGATGATGAGGAAATTGAGGAAGATATAGAAGAATTCGACGAAGATGATGACGAAGATGATGACGGCTTAACAGAAATTGACGAAGACGATTTAGACGATAAAGAGGAAGAGAAATAACCCTCATAAACCGGTCCTCAAAACAGGACAAAACCGTCTTGACTTTCGAGAGCGAACTATGTAGTATGTATTTTGGGCTCTCTAAAAAGAGTACGTAAAGATACGTTCATTTACGCTCCCTTTCATTTATTTGAAAGGGAGCTTTCTTATTTTTCAAGAGATTTAGGGATACACTCTAAAAAGGATGAAGCTGTGCATGTCTAGTCATGCAAGGGTAAAAAAGAGAGGAGCATACGAAATGACAAAGTATATTTTTGTAACAGGAGGAGTTGTTTCCTCACTTGGAAAAGGGATCACGGCTGCCTCGTTAGGCCGCCTTCTGAAAAATAGAGGGATGGATGTCACCATTCAAAAATTCGATCCATATATCAACGTAGACCCAGGGACGATGAGTCCATATCAGCACGGTGAGGTTTTCGTCACAGATGACGGTGCTGAAACAGACCTTGATTTAGGTCACTATGAGCGCTTCATTGATATTAACTTAAATAAGTACAGCAACGTCACAACAGGTAAAATCTACTCTACTGTTCTGAAGAAAGAGCGCCGCGGTGACTATTTAGGCGGAACTGTACAGGTTATTCCCCATATTACAAATGAAATTAAAGATCGCGTGTACCGTGCCGGAAAAGAAACAGGTGCAGATGTGGTCATCACAGAAATCGGCGGAACAGTAGGAGACATCGAATCTCTTCCTTTCCTTGAAGCGATTCGCCAAATGAAGAGTGACATTGGCCGTGAAAACGTCATGTACATTCATTGTACCCTTGTTCCTTACATCAGAGCAGCAGGTGAACTGAAAACAAAACCAACACAGCATAGTGTAAAAGAACTTCGCAGCCTTGGTATTCAGCCAAACGTTATTGTGGTCAGAACTGAAATGCCAATGACCCAGGACATGAAGGACAAAATTGCGTTATTCTGTGATATTGATACAAAAGCTGTTATCGAATGTCAGGATGCAGACACGCTGTACTCTATTCCGCTTGATTTACAAAAACAAGGACTAGACAAGCTTGTATGTGAACATATGAAACTTGATTGCCAAGATGCAGACATGACGGAGTGGACAGCGCTAGTCGATAAAGTGCAAAACCTCTCAAAACAAGTCACAATTGGTCTAGTAGGAAAATATGTTGAATTGCAAGATGCATACATTTCTGTCGTTGAATCACTTCGCCATGCTGGTTATGCATTTGATGCAGACGTTCAAATCAAATGGATCAATGCAGAAGAAGTGACAGCAGAAAATATGGCTGATTTCGCGCAAGATGTAGACGGCATCATCGTTCCTGGAGGCTTCGGAGACCGCGGAGTGGAAGGGAAAATTATTGCTACACAATATGCCCGTGAAAACAAAGTGCCATTCTTCGGAATTTGCTTAGGAATGCAAGTTGCGTCAATCGAATATGCACGAAACGTACTAGGCCTTGAAGGAGCTCATTCAGCGGAAATTGATCCTGAAACAGCATTCCCAATTATTGACCTTCTTCCAGAACAGAAGGATGTAGATGATTTAGGCGGAACACTTCGTCTTGGTCTGTATCCATGTAAATTAAATGAAGACTCCAAAGCATTTGCTGCATACAACGATGAAGTGGTCTACGAACGCCACCGCCATCGCTATGAGTTTAATAATGAATTCAGACAGCAAATGGAAGCTGCAGGGTTTGTCTTCTCTGGTACAAGCCCAGACGGACGTCTTGTTGAAATTATCGAGCTGAAGGATCATCCTTGGTTCCTTGCTTCTCAATTCCACCCAGAATTCGTCTCAAGACCGACAAGACCTCAGCCATTATTTAGAGATTTCGTTGGTGCTTCACTGCAAGCATCTGAATCAAAATAAAACAAAAAAACTGCCGAGAATATCATCTTCTCGGCAGTTTTTTTATTCATATTCCTCAACGATTTCTTTCACAGTAAACGATAGAGCGTGGTAGACGTATAAGCATGTCATTAAAGCAGGATAACCGAACCTTGTTCCGTCATCAGCAGGCACAAGCGGTTTCTTGAGCTGAAAATCAATATGGACATCACAAAGCTCTTCAATCATGGACGGCTCCTTTTGTGCCGGCCCGACACCAACAACGGGCGTCCCTTGCGCATGCAGTTCTTTTACAAGAGATTGAATCTCCTCGTCTTCTGGGTCTGAATAAAATAGCAGCACTCTATCGCTTGGATGAAGCAAGCTGCGCTCCATTTGATCAAGCGGCAGCACTTTCGCACCTGGAAATGGCTCCTTGCTTTCAGTTGCCTCTAGGGCTACAGCAGCCAGTTCATTCTTCCCGTGAAAATAAACAGCATGTCCACTGACAATGGCTTGTGCAAGAAGGCGTGCACCATCCTCGATCGCTTCAGCCTGCTTTTCTCCAATACGTGAAAAAATACCTGATAACTGGGTCGTGAAAATTTTTAACAAGACTGATTTCCTCCTTCGGTCAGATCATTTTATAATAGAATATAAAGAGAATATTAGGAAAAATGCTCAGAAAATGTCGTAAAGTAAACTATTATAAATAAAGGAAATGTGAAAATCAAACAGAATTATTTAACAACAGCTCTTTTTATGGCGAAAAATGAAAGCAATGGGGTGTAACAGATGAATGAGAAAATTTTAATTGTCGATGATCAATATGGTATTAGAATATTATTGAATGAAGTGTTTCATAAAGAAGGCTATCAAACCTTCCAAGCAGCCAATGGACTTCAGGCGTTAGATATTGTGAAAAATCATAGACCAAATCTTGTGCTGCTTGATATGAAGATTCCCGGAATGGATGGAATTGAAATTTTAAAACGCATGAAATTAATTGATGAAGACATCCGTGTCATCATTATGACAGCCTATGGCGAATTAGACATGATCCAAGAATCCAAAGAACTCGGCGCTTTGACGCACTTTGCGAAACCTTTTGATATTGATGAGATCCGAGATGCTGTCAAAGAATACTTACCGCTCGAAACAAACGGTTAGATGGAAATGATTGAATCGAGTCATTCTGTTGCCGATTTGTCGAATAATTGGTATCCTAGATAAGAAGAAGAAAGCGATCTGACTTTGAAAGTTTACATATGGCGAGAAATTCTGGTCATGCTAGGGTGGAGAGCTTTTTTTAGTAAGCAAATTAGCTACATAGGGAGGATTTTTCATCATGCCTTTAGTTTCAATGACAGAAATGTTGAAAGACGCAAAGGAAAAAGGTTACGCTGTTGGACAGTTTAACTTAAATAATTTAGAATTCACGCAAGCGATTTTACAAGCTGCTGAAGAAGAGAAATCTCCAGTTATCTTAGGAGTATCTGAAGGAGCAGGACGCTACATGGGCGGCTTCAAAACAGTTGTCGCAATGGTTAAAGCGTTAATCGAAGAATATAATGTAACAGTTCCTGTTGCGATTCATTTAGATCACGGTTCAAGCTTTGAATCTTGTGCAAAAGCAATCCATGCAGGATTTACTTCTGTCATGATCGACGCTTCTCACCATCCATTCGATGAGAACGTAGCAACAACTGCAAAAGTAGTTGAGCTTGCACATTTCCACGGTGTATCTGTAGAAGCTGAGCTTGGAACTGTTGGCGGACAAGAAGACGACGTCATCGCTGAGGGCGTTATTTATGCTGATCCAAAAGAGTGCCAAGAGCTTGTAGAACGCACTGGTATTGACTGCCTTGCACCTGCATTAGGTTCAGTACATGGTCCATACAAAGGTGAACCAAACCTTGGTTTCACTGAAATGGAAGAAATTGGTAAAATGACAGGTCTTCCACTTGTTCTTCATGGCGGAACAGGTATCCCAACTGCTGACATCAAGCGCTCAATTTCACTTGGTACAGCTAAAATCAATGTAAACACTGAAAACCAAATTGCTTCTGCGAAAGCAGTACGCGAAACACTTGCTGCAAAAACAGAAGAGTATGATCCACGTAAATATCTTGGACCAGCTCGTGACGCAATTAAAGCGACTGTTATCGGCAAAATGCGTGAATTTGGTTCTTCTAACCAAGCATAATTTGATGAGAACCGAAAGCCGCCTGAGTCACAGGCGGTTTTCTCCATATCTTGAGAAAGCGCAATCAAAATTTACATTTCAGACAATTTATTGATAGGAGAGTGGCACGGTTATGTTATTTTTCGTAGATACAGCGAATATCGCAGACATCAAAGAGGCGCACGAGCTTGGCATTTTAGCAGGCGTCACAACAAACCCTAGTTTAGTAGCGAAAGAAAAGGACGTATCATTCCACGACCGTCTTCGCGAAATCACTGACGTGGTATCAGGTTCTGTCAGTGCGGAAGTCATTTCCCTCAAAGCAGAAGAAATGATTGAAGAAGGAAAAGAGCTTGCTGCCATCGCACCAAATATCACGGTTAAAATTCCAATGACAACAGATGGTCTTAAAGCTGTCAAAGCGTTAACAGACCTTGGAATCAAAACAAACGTTACTTTGATTTTTAGTGCAAACCAGGCACTTCTTGCAGCTAGAGCTGGTGCGACGTATGTCTCTCCATTCCTCGGCCGCTTAGATGACATTGGCCAAAATGGTCTCGATCTCATCAGCGAAGTGAAAACCATTTTTGATGTTCATGGCTTAGATACACAAATCATTGCTGCATCCATTCGTCATCCGCAGCACGTGACAGAAGCTGCACTTAGAGGTGCTCATATCGGCACAATGCCGCTGAAAGTCATCAAGCAGCTGACGAAACACCCATTAACGGATGCGGGCATTGAGCAATTTTTAGCAGACTGGAATAAATAAGTGATTGTGGCAGGCGGGATTGTCTCCTGTTTGCCGCAGTTTTCCTTAAAAACGCTAAGAAATGTTTTGTGCAAAGAAGAGAACATCACAGCCTCGCAAAGCTTCGATTATTTTTCTTCCGACAAATTTCGTTTAACCTGTATTCTTTCTCTTGATATTGGCTAAATTTTGGACAAGACCTTTTAAAGCGCGACATCCACAAACAGTATAACTCCAACAGTGATCTTCTTTAAGAAGGGAGACAAATATGGAAAAGTTAAACATTGCCGGCGGTGACCCCTTACGCGGGACCGTACATATTAGTGGTGCGAAAAATAGTGCAGTGGCACTGATTCCTGCCACGATTCTCGCTGATTCTCCAGTAACGATTGAGGGCCTTCCGCATATTTCAGATATTGACACATTACGAGATCTGTTAGAAGAGATTGGCGGAAAGGTCACTTTTGAAAAAGGTGAAATGGTTGTCAATCCTGCTTCCATGATCAGTATGCCTCTTCCTAATGGGAAAGTGAAGAAACTGCGTGCGTCTTATTATTTAATGGGCGCTATGCTGGGAAGATTCAAGCAGGCTGTCATTGGGCTGCCAGGAGGGTGCCACTTAGGACCTAGGCCGATCGATCAGCATATCAAAGGCTTTGAAGCACTCGGAGCCGAGGTGACAAACGAGCAGGGTGCCATTTATTTGCGCGCTGAAAAATTAGTCGGAGCCCGTATTTACCTTGATGTGGTCAGTGTAGGTGCGACCATCAATATCATGCTGGCAGCCGTACTGGCTGAAGGAAAAACGGTCATTGAAAATGCCGCAAAAGAACCCGAAATTATTGATGTAGCGACACTGCTTGCAAGCATGGGAGCCAAAATCAAAGGTGCGGGTACTGATGTGATTCGAATCGAAGGTGTAGAATCTCTTCATGGCTGTAAGCATTCCATCATCCCTGACCGTATAGAAGCAGGCACATTTTTAATTGCTGGTGCTGCGATGGGAGATGAAGTTGTACTTGATAATGTGATCCCAACTCATTTAGAATCAATTACGGCGAAACTTAGAGAGATGGGGTTCACCATTGAAACGAGCAACGATCAAATGCTGATCGTTGGCAGAAACGAAGGACTCAAGCCTGTCGATATCAAAACCCTTGTGTATCCGGGCTTTCCGACGGACCTTCAGCAGCCGATGACGGCGCTGTTAACAAAGGCGAAAGGCACGAGTGTGGTCACAGATACGATCTACTCAGCCCGCTTTAAGCACATTGACGAATTGCGTCGAATGGGTGCAAACATGAAGGTCGAAGGAAGATCTGCCATTATCACTGGACAAACGCAGCTTCAAGGAGCAAAGGTGAAAGCAAGTGACCTGCGTGCAGGTGCTTGTCTCGTCGTTGCAGGGCTAATGGCAGACGGTGTGACCGAAATCACAGGGCTTGAACATATAGACAGAGGATATAGTTTGCTTGAGAAGAAGCTTGAAGGCTTGGGTGCAACCATCTGGCGTGAAAAGCTGAGTGACCAAGAAATAGAAGAACTTCAAAATTCATAAGGCTTTGACTGTGAGAGGAGATTTGGACAAAAATGGAAAGAAGTTTATCGATGGAACTAGTACGGGTGACAGAAGCAGCCGCATTAAAATCTGCTCGTTGGATGGGAAGAGGATTAAAAGACGAAGCGGATGATGCTGCAACAAGTGCAATGCGTGATGTATTTGATACCATTCCGATGAAAGGAACAGTGGTCATTGGCGAGGGGGAAATGGACGAAGCACCAATGCTTTATATTGGGGAAAAGCTTGGGAACGGATACGGACCTCGCGTGGATGTAGCTGTTGATCCATTAGAAGGAACAAATATTGTGGCAAGTGGCGGCTGGAATGCCTTAGCTGTTATTGCAGTTGCAGATCATGGCAACTTGCTGAATGCACCTGATATGTACATGGATAAGATCGCAGTAGGTCCAGAAGCGGTAGGCTGCATCGACATTGAAGCGCCTGTCATTGACAATCTTCGCGCTGTAGCAAAAGCAAAAAACAAAGATATTGAAGATGTGGTTGCAACGATTTTAAACAGAGATCGACATGAGAAAATCATTGCTGAACTGAGAGAAGCAGGAGCAAGAATCAAACTGATCGATGATGGTGACGTTGCAGGAGCCATTAATACAGCATTTGATCATACAGGTGTTGATATTCTATTTGGTTCAGGCGGAGCGCCCGAAGGTGTCCTTTCTGCTGTTGCGTTAAAGGCACTTGGTGGTGAAATCCACGGAAGGCTTCTTCCTCAAAGTGAAGAAGAACTAAGACGCTGTGAGAAAATGGGGCTAGATGTTGGCAAAGTCCTAAGAATGGAAGACCTCGTGAAAGGCGACGACGCCATTTTTGCAGCGACTGGTGTAACAGACGGTGAGCTATTAAAAGGTGTTCAATTCAAAGGCTCTGTTGGAACAACACATAGCGTTGTTATGCGTGCGAAATCAGGTACAGTTCGTTTCGTAGACGGCAGACATAGCTTAAAGAAAAAACCGAATCTTGTCATTCGTCCGTAATCTGAAAGCGGGTATTCATTACCCGCTTTTCATATAGGTGTCAAATGTATATCATTTTCTTTTTAAAGTTGAATATTCTCTGCAAATGAGGTAAAACTAAAGAGTGCTGCGAAATTTTCTGCGAATTTACTTCTTTTAAGCTTCAACAAGTTTAAATACTGCCGCATCATGACGATATACTCATTATCCTTCTCTATGTTGACAAAGCTCGAGTTCACATTGTTCCTATCTTTACGATAAAACGAGTGGGAGCGTTACCATGAGAGCGAGGTCATTCCAACAAAAACGGAATTAAAAGCTAATCAAATACAATGGTCATGCATTTGTAATGAAAATACATTGACTAGAAAAGTGTGGTGTCCATATTGAAAGATGTTTCGATTTCATCTTTGGAAAATATGAAATTAAAAGAGCTGTATGAACTAGCAAAAAAGTACAAAATCTCTTATTACAGCAAACTAACAAAAAAAGAATTAATCTTTGCCATCTTAAAGGCGAACGCTGAGCAAGAGGATCTCTTATTTATGGAAGGGGTTCTTGAAATTATTCAGTCTGAGGGATTTGGTTTCTTAAGACCAATTAACTACTCCCCAAGTTCTGAAGACATTTATATTTCAGCTTCACAAATCAGACGCTTTGATTTACGAAACGGAGATAAGGTGTCTGGAAAGGTACGACCTCCAAAAGAGAATGAACGCTACTATGGCCTCCTTCATGTCGAAGCGGTAAATGGGGACGACCCAGAATCAGCTAAGGAACGTGTTCACTTTCCTGCACTCACGCCGCTATTCCCTGATCGTCAAATGATTCTTGAAACACAGCCTAATCACCTGTCTACTAGAATTATGGATATGATGGCGCCAGTTGGGTTTGGGCAGCGTGGTTTAATTGTTGCACCGCCTAAGGCTGGGAAAACCATTTTGCTCAAAGAAATTGCCAACAGCATTTCTGAAAATCATCCAGAGTCAGAGCTGATTGTCCTTTTAATTGACGAACGCCCAGAGGAAGTAACAGATATCGAACGTTCTGTTGCAGGGGATGTTGTTAGTTCAACCTTTGACGAAGTACCGGAAAACCACATTAAAGTAGCAGAGCTTGTATTAGAGCGTGCCATGCGTCTTGTCGAACATAAGAAAGATGTCATCATCTTAATGGACAGCATCACAAGGCTTGCTCGTGCGTACAACCTTGTCATCCCGCCAAGCGGCCGAACGCTTTCCGGCGGTATTGATCCAGCGGCTTTCCACCGTCCAAAACGCTTCTTTGGTGCTGCGCGTAACATTGAAGAAGGCGGAAGCTTGACGATTTTAGCCACTGCGCTCGTTGATACGGGATCACGTATGGATGATGTGATTTATGAGGAATTTAAGGGAACGGGGAACATGGAGCTTCATTTGGACCGCTCTCTTGCAGAAAGAAGAATTTTCCCAGCAATCGACATTCGTCGTTCTGGTACGAGAAAAGAAGAACTGCTTGTACCAAAAGAGCATCTTGATCGTTTATGGGCGATGAGAAAATCGATGTCAGATACACCTGACTTTGCTGAGAAGTTCATGCGCAAAATGAGAAAAACAAAGACAAACCAAGAATTTTTCGATATTTTAACGCAAGAATGGAAACAAGCGAACATGTCTGCATCAAGAAGATAGCTTGTTGAAAAAATACATTTGCAATCATAGACTCACACTGTTATAATTTCATCATGTGCGTTTCAGATTTTATTCTGAGATATTAACTCTGTTTCCGAATTGGATTCAGGGCGGAAGGAGATGACAGTAGATGAAAACAGGAATTCATCCTAACTACAAAAAAGCTACAGTCAAATGCGCTTGTGGAAATGAGTTTGAAACTGGATCAGTAAAAGAAGAGGTACGCATCGAGATTTGCTCTGAGTGCCATCCTTTCTATACAGGCCGTCAAAAATTCGCTTCTGCTGATGGACGTGTTGACCGCTTTAACAAAAAATACGGTCTTAAGTAATAATAGATACAATAAACAGGCAGGAATCCGTTCTTGCCTGTTTTTTTACGTGGATTGATGGAACTTTAAAACGGGGGAGAAGACCTTATGTATGTGATGAAACAAAGCGGTTGGCTTGAAGTCATCTGCGGAAGTATGTTTTCTGGAAAGTCGGAAGAATTGATTCGGAGAGCCAAAAGGGCCACCTTTGCCAAACAAGAAGTAAAAATATTCAAACCAGCGATTGATAACCGATATAGTACAAGCTCAGTTGTTTCACATAACGGTTCATCGGTCGATGGGATTGCAGTAGCCTCACCAAAAGACATAATAACGCACATATCAGAAAGAACCGATGTCATTGGCATAGATGAGGTGCAATTTTTTGATGAGACAATCATTGACATTGTCACTCAATTGGCTGATAAAGGTTACCGAGTCATTGTTGCAGGCCTTGATCAAGACTTCAGAGGAGAGCCATTTGGTGTTGTTCCGCATTTAATGGCATGTGCAGAGCTTGTAACAAAACTTCAAGCAGTTTGTTCGGTATGCGGCTCCCCAGCGAGTAGAACACAACGCTTGATCGACGGTAAACCCGCATCCTATGATGATCCCATTATTTTAGTAGGTGCGCAGGAATCATACGAAGCACGATGCAGACATCACCATGAAGTACCAAGACTTGACGTTGGTACAACACTTGACAATTAAAAAAATAGCAAATGCCGCTGTGTTTCGTTTTTTGAGATTTTGGCTGAACACCCATCATTTGTACTTAAATAAATTAAATAACGCTACGAAAAAATTATCTAATTTTCAACGCTTGCGTTTTAGTATAAGCAGGCATAAAATGACTAACTGTAGTGTAAAGCATTTTAACGAAAAGTTCGATTTCTTGTCATAATTTTTTTGATTAAGGATTATTCTCCTTAATCGTTCTTTAAATTAATAGTTCACTTTATTTATATTTTAGAAAGAGGGTAGTTTTTGATGAACAACGTGAAGAAAACAAAAGAAGGGTACCTCGAAACCACTTTGACAGGTAAAGATGTATTATCGATTCCAACGTTGAACAAAGGCGTTGCTTTTTCTGAAGAAGAAAGACAAGAGCTTGGACTAGAAGGCTTACTTCCTCCAACTGTTCTCACTTTAGAACAACAAGCGGAGAGAGCGTACAAGCAATTCCTAGCACAGCCAGATCGTCTTCGTCAAAACGTATACTTAAGTGATTTGCAAAACCGTAACGAAGTATTGTTCTATAAGCTTATATCAGACAAGCTTCGTGAAATGCTTCCTGTTGTGTACACACCAACTGTTGGTGAAGCGATTCAAGAATACAGCCATGAATACAGAAGACCTCATGGTGTCTATCTTTCAATCGAGAACATTGACGGCATTGAGAAAGCCTTTGAAAACTTACATGCAACAGCAGGAGATATCGACCTTATCGTAGCAACTGACTCTGAGAGCATTCTTGGAATTGGTGACTGGGGTGTTGGTGGTATCAACATCGCAATTGGTAAATTAGCTGTTTACACGGCTGCTGCAGGTATTGATCCAAGCCGCGTGATTCCAGTCGTATTAGATGTTGGAACAAACAATGAAAAATTATTGAATGATCCATTATACATCGGAAACCATCACAAACGTGTACAAGGTGAAAAATACGAAGAATTCATTGATGCATATGTAAAAGCAGCGCTTAAATTCTTCCCGAAAGCATTGCTTCACTGGGAAGACCTTGGAAACAAAAACGCGCGTAACATCATGAAAAAATACAATGATAACATCTTAACATTCAATGATGATATTCAAGGTACTGGTGCCATTACTTTAGCGGGTGTTCTTGCAGCTGTCAAGAAAACTGGTACTCAATTGAAAGATCACCGTGTGATGATCTTCGGAGCTGGATCAGCTGGAATCGGAATCGCAGATCAAATGCGTGACACAATGGTTCTTGAGGGTCTAAGTGAAGAAGAAGCAAACAATGCTTTCTGGACTTTAGACTACAGAGGATTACTGACAGATCAATTCGAAGATGAAGTGTTTGATTTCCAAAAACCATACCTTCGTTCTTCTGATGAAGTAGAAGGCTGGGCACGTGATGAAAAAGGGCAAATCTCATTTGCTGAAACTGTTCGCAGGGTGAAGCCAACGATTCTAATTGGTACATCAGGTCAAGGCGGTGCATTCACTGAAGAAATCATTAAAGAAATCGCAGCACATACAGAGCGTCCAGTGATCATGCCAATGTCTAACCCAACACCACTTGCGGAAGCTGTTCCAGAAGATCTATTCAAATGGACAGACGGCCGTGCACTTGTTGCAACAGGAAGCCCGTTCGAAAACGTTGAGTATAACGGAATTGAACATGAAATTGGACAATCAAACAATGCGTTCGTTTTCCCTGGACTTGGTCTTGGCTCAATCGTAACGGAATCAAAAATCATCACAAAAGGCATGTTCGTTGCTTCTGCAGATGCGATTGCTGAAATGGTTGATCATGATAAACCAGGTGCTGGTCTACTTCCAAGCATTGATAAATTGCAAGAAGTTTCTATCAAAGTGGCCATTGAAGTGGCAAAAGCAGCAATTAAAGATGGTGTCGCAAGAAGAACGCCTGACGACATCGAACAAGCTGTGAAAGATGCAATGTGGATTCCTGAATATAAAAAAATTGTAAGAGCATAATAAATTGTGTAACGCGGCATTGTTTAGGGTAATTTAAACAATGCCGCAATAAATAGAAACTTGTAAGGATTTAAGGAGGAAGAGTAAGGTGGACTTTTTAAATATTTTGATCCTCCTAGCACCGATTTTTTTCGTTATCGCGCTGGGTTGGTTCGCAGGACACTTCGGTAGCTATGACGCTAAATCTGCAAAAGGTGTAAGTACACTTGTGACAAAGTATGCTTTGCCAGCGCACTTTATCGCCAGCATTCTGTCAACACCAAAAGATAAATTCTATAGTCAAATTCCATTTTTCGTTGCATTGATTTTAGGAATCGTAGGTTTTTATATCATTATCCTTCTTGTTACGAAATTTGCTTTTAAATACGATTTAACAAATTCATCTATTTTCTCGTTAAACTCAGCTCAACCGACCTTTGCATTTATGGGGATTCCAGTCCTAGGCAGTTTATTTGGGGCTCAAGAAGTTGCAATTCCGATTGCAATTACCGGAATAGTTGTAAATGCAATGCTTGATCCAATTGCGATTATTGTGTCAACTGTCGGTGAAAAAACAAAAGGAAAAGCCAAAGACGGCGAAAGTTTCCTTAAAATGACGACGAAGGCTATTTTGCACGGTTTATCAGAGCCGCTTGCACTTGCACCACTAGCAAGTATCATTCTTGTTCTTTTAGGATTTAAACTTCCTGAAATTGGACATGAAATGCTAGAGGAAATTGGAAGTGTTACGTCAGGGGTTGCGCTATTTGCAGTCGGTGTCACTGTTGGTATCCGTAAAATTAAATTAAGCCTACCAGCATTCAGTATCGCATTGCTAAAAGTAGCTGTACAACCATTGCTTATGTATTTTATCGCCATTTTCATGGGTCTTTCGGCTGATGAAATTACAAAAGCTGTATTACTTGTTGCCTTCCCAGGTTCAGCTGTTGCAGCCATGATCGCAACCCGATTTGAAAAACAAGAAGCAGAAACTGCATCCGCATTTGTGATCAGTGCAATCATGTCATTAATTTCATTACCGATCATTATTGCACTTACCTCATAATAAAGTAGAAAGGCTGCCTCATGAGGCAGCCTTTCTTAGCGAAATGAATGAAACAGAGGGAAGAGCGCACGCTTTTTTTTGATGTCAGTGTGCGTGATTTCCTTTTTTTCTTCTATTTGAGAGGGTTGTTTCAAGCTCGCAGCAAGACGCTCAAGTTTAGTGGTGAGATCTTCAATTTCTCTACGGTGCTGGAGCAGCTGATAGGATACACCTTCATCTGCTTTTTTAGCCAGTTTCCGTTCGAGTTCTTGCAGTCGTTTTTCTACACCAGTGCTGTGCAATTGCTGCTGAATGAGCTGATTCACCTGCTTTTCCAATGCTTCGATCCGTTTTGTGGAGGCATCAGTTTCTGCAGCAGGCGATAACTGTTGAACGGTTTCCGTGTGGATTGGCAGTCGAATGTCTTGAAGGATCACACCCTCACTCATTTGGTGTTTGACTTCTTTGAGAAGCTGTACAATATCTTCATGAAATTCATAATGTCCAAGTTCATTCCGGGCGACAGGGATGTTGAGCTGTTTAACCCAACGCTGAATCGTTTTTGAAGAAACGCCAATTTCTTTTGCAACCTCATTTGTATTCAAACCAAATGCCCTCCCTTTTTTCAATTATAAGTACCATTCTCTTCAAGTAGGAACTGTTCCTTCACGTTAGACAAAACAAGTAACCAATCGCCAAAGATCGTGTTTTCTAGCGGAAAATTGCAGAAAATCAATTGTTTTGGAAATTTTTTTGACTGTCATACCCCGCTATACTATAATTAGACTGTTACGCACAAAACAGAGGTGAAGACCATGTTAGACCGTTTAAAATCAATTGAAGAACGCTATGAAAAGCTAAATGAATATTTAAGTGACCCTGAAGTGGTGAACGACCCTAAGAAGCTTCGTGAATATTCGAAGGAACAATCTGATATTCAAGAAACTGTTGAGGTATATAGACAATATCGTGCGGCATACGACCAGTTGAGCGAAGCGAAAGCAATGCTGGAAGAAAAGCTGGATGCCGAGATGCGCGACATGGTCAAAGAAGAAATTTCAGAGCTCACAGAGGAAACGGAACGTTTAGAAGACGAGCTGAAAATCTTGCTGATCCCGAAAGATCCGAATGACAACAAAAACGTTATTGTGGAGGTTCGTGGTGCAGCAGGAGGAGAAGAGGCCGCGCTTTTTGCTGGAAACCTTTACCGTATGTACAGCCGTTATGCTGAAATGCAGGGCTGGAAAACAGAAGTAATGGAAGCGAATGTGACTGGAACTGGCGGTTATAAAGAGATTATCTTTATGATTAGCGGGAAAGGCGCATATTCTAAACTAAAGTTTGAAAACGGTGCACACCGCGTGCAGCGTGTTCCGGAAACGGAATCAGGCGGACGGATTCATACATCAACAGCGACAGTTGCTGTCTTGCCCGAGGCCGAAGAAGTTGAAATTGATATCCACGAAAAAGACATCCGTGTAGATACTTTCACATCAAGCGGACCTGGCGGACAAAGTGTTAACACAACCATGTCTGCTGTTCGATTAACTCACCTTCCAACAGGCGTGGTTGTTTCCTGTCAGGATGAGAAATCACAAATCAAAAACAAAGAAAAAGCCATGAAAGTATTACGTGCGAGAATTTATGATAAATTCCAGCGTGAAGCACAGGCTGAATATGATCAAACGCGTAAATCTGCTGTTGGAACAGGGGATCGTTCAGAGCGTATCCGTACGTACAACTTCCCACAAAACCGTGTAACAGACCACCGCATCGGATTAACGATTCAAAAGCTTGATCAAATTTTAGAAGGAAAACTTGACGAGGTCATAGATGCATTAATTATGGAAGACCAAGCAAGAAAGCTTCAAAATGCAAAATAATCAGCGTACCAACTTTGAAGCCCTTAAATGGGCTTCTTCTTTGTTAACGGAAGCCGGTAGAGACCAAAACGCAGCAGAGCTCCTTTTGTTGCATGTACTGGACTTAAGCAGAAGTGAACTTCTTGCACGTTTTCATGATCAGCTGCCAGAGGAGCAAGATCGGTTATTCAGCGAGTTTGTCACGCAGCACAAGAAAGGGGTGCCTGTTCAGCATCTAACAGGTATTGAATTTTTTTACGGCCGTCCCTTCGAGGTGAACAAACATGTTCTCATTCCTCGCCCTGAAACGGAAGAGGTTGTTTTGGCGGCACTGAATTTGATGAGTGACATCTTCCAGCACGATCAGCCGCTCAAAGCAGTAGACGTTGGCACCGGAAGCGGGGCAATTGCGATTACGCTCGCTCTTGAAAAAGAAACACTATCTGTCACAGCAACGGATATTTCACATGAAGCACTTGCGGTAGCAAAGCGGAATCAGCAAGCGCTAGGTGCAGACGTCCATTTTTTACAAGGGGACTTACTCGAACCTATCAAGGATCAGGGCATCAAAGTGGATCTGTTTATTTCCAATCCACCTTATATTGCGGCAGAAGAAATGGACAGCTTGTCAGAGGTGGTTACGAAGCATGAGCCAGTAAATGCGCTGACAGATGGACGTGATGGTCTGTGGTTTTATAAGCGTCTCATTCGTGATCTTCACCATGTACTTCATAAGCAGGCGGTCGTTGTCTTTGAAATTGGACATACGCAAGGGCAAGATGTAAAAGCACTTCTCTTGCAGTCATTTCCCGCGGCAGATGTCCGCATCGTCAAGGATATTAACGGGAAAGACCGAGCTGTTTGCGCACACATTCAAAACGGAAAGTCCGGCTGAATAAAGTCGGACTATTTTATTATGTAAAGATGAAACTTATGGTAAAAGAGAAACGTATATATAGAAGAATGAACATTCTGATCATGATTTTTTTACATAAATTTGTTTTGAAGGAGCGAATGGTGTGAACAGAAGGTATGCGATGGTGTTGGTCATCGTCAGTGTACTATTAATTGTGAGTGCTTGTGGCAAACCGAGCTTTAAAAAAGAAGCAGCAGCATTTGGAGAAAGCTATAAAAAAGCACAATACACAGTGAATCGAACAGATGACCTAACTGACATGAAGGAGAAGCTGAAGTCTTATTTAACCGAGCATGAATATCAAGAATATACACAAGACAGCATGTTCCCGAGCGTGTTAGAAGCAGCAAAGGATCAAGATTGTCAAATTAAGCTGAAGAAAATTACGTTTACGCCTTCAGATGAAAGCGATGACAGAATTGAATTTAACTATGAAATGATGATTCAATTTATTAATCAGAACGGAAAAGTCAAAAAAGAAATCAAGAAAAAAGGAGCAATGACTGTCATCAAAACAGATGCAGGGTTAAAAATCAGCCGAGATTGGGATGGAAGACTGTACCCTTCCGATTACCAATCCTCACTCCAAAGCCGTTCTTAATGGAACGGTTTTTTTCATTTGACTTATAATCTATTAAAAAAATCATTTTTTCTGTTTATGAGATGGGTTTCCTGGACACAATGTTTGTAGCGAAGAGAAAAAGTGGGGGGAACACATCATGTTTAAAAGTAAAATGATGATTTGTCTTTATATGTTTCTATTATTATGCGGTGCTTTTGCAAACCTTGGCAGAGAGGAGACAGCGGCTGCTTCTGCAAATCAGCCTGTTGTGATACCAGAGGAAGCCATTCGATTACGCATTTTAGCAAATAGTGATCGTTCAGCAGATCAGGATGTGAAAAGAAGCATTCGAGACGAAGTCAATGCCAATATGACAGAATGGGTCAAAGACCTTACATCCATTGAAGAAGCAAGACGTGTGATTCGGTCCAAGCTGCCAGAAATCAATCGCATTGCCAAAGCGAAATTGAAGGAGCAGCACATTGATCAATCCGTATCAGTCAGTTTTCAAAAAGCCTCATTTCCAACAAAGCTCTATGGAAATTTCGTCTATCCTGCAGGGAAATATGAAGCCATTTTAATTACGCTTGGAGAAGGGGATGGAGCCAATTGGTGGTGTGTGTTATTCCCGCCGCTCTGCTTTATCGATTTTTCAAATGGAGAAGCTATCGTATCGCCAGAGGGGGATGAGGATTCCGAAGTGACAGCACAGCAAACAGATGAGTCTGTGAATGAAGTGGTCAAAGAAGAGAAAGAAGAGAAGGGTGAAGTGAAATTCTTTTTATTCGAATGGGTCTCTAGTCTTTTCTCCTAAAAAAGGTATAAATCTGTTTTTGCCTCATAGAGTTGAAGTAAGAGATCAAAAAGAGGTGAAAGCATGTTTTATCAATTAAGAATAGCCACAGAAGAAGATGCCCCAGCGATCAATGCTTTTCTTGAAAAAGGACAAGCGAAAGGCGGCGTCACGCTTGCAGAGCGTACGACATTTGTTGTCATGGAAAATGCAGAAGGTCAGCTGGCAGGGTGTTTAGGTCTTGAACAGCTTAGTGAACAAGAGGGCCTGCTGCGGTCTCTTGTCATATCAGATAAACTAGGTCAGGGACACATCGTATCTTTGTTCCAAAGTGTTCAAACGCTCGGAGGGAAAATAGGTGTGGATACGTTTTATGTCGTCACCAACCACTCCTCCTCACATGACTTTTTGGCATTGATGGGCTTCACGGCTTTAGAGGATATTCCAGAAAGCATGTGGGTATCTGCACATGCAAAAGAGATCTTAGCGAAAGAACAGGCAGTGGTTCTTCAAAAAAAATCCAGTTAATCACAATATATTGAACTTATACACATACTTATCCACCGTTAAACAAGCGTTATCCACAAATTGTGGACAACGCTTGTTTTATTGATCAGCATCTTTTATACTTTCAAAAGGATAATTGAGATATATCAACAGTTTTATCTTTTTTAAAAGGAGTTTGTATGATGTTAAATACAAGAAGGTGGTCTGTGGATTTAGAAAAGAATTTATCCACATACTATCCACAAATTGAACAGGCAGCGTTGTTATTGCAGCAAAACGAAGTGGTCGCTTTTCCGACAGAGACGGTGTATGGACTAGGGGCTAATGCGAAAGAGACAGAAGCTGTCATGAAAATATATGAAGCGAAAGGGCGTCCAAGTGATAATCCATTGATTGTCCACATTGCGGAAATTGAGCAGCTTCATGAATTTGCGCAAATAGAAAGCGAAAAAGCAAAGGCATTGATGGATGCCTTTTGGCCGGGTGCATTAACCATTGTTCTTCCGTGTAAGCCGGGCACTTTATCAAAGCAGGTCACGGCAGGTTTATCCACGGTCGGTGTGAGAATGCCTGACCATCCGATTGCGCTTGAGCTCATCCGAACGGCTGGCCTGCCGATTGCCGCACCAAGTGCCAACCGTTCAGGCAAACCATCACCAACACAAGCTGACCATGTAGCGAGTGATCTCGATGGAAGAATCGCTGGAATTGTCGATGGTGGTTCAACTGGTATTGGCGTTGAGTCAACGGTTGTATCCTGTGTCGACGAGATTCCAGTCATCCTAAGGCCGGGCGGGATTACAAAAGAAGCTTTAGAAGAGGTAGTAGGAACGGTTAGTATTGACCCAGGGCTGACAAAAAAGGACGAAGCGCCTGTATCGCCAGGGATGAAATACACACACTACGCCCCTGAAGCTAAGATGTATCTCTTTTTTGGAAGTGATGAAGAGATGCAGCGTCACATTCAAACATACCAGGCGGAAGGTTTCAAAGTTGGCGTGCTGACAACAGAAGAAAAGAAATCGTTGTTTGCGGCAGATGTTGTTTTCAGCTGTGGGTGGAGAGAAAAACCTGAAACGATAGCGGCGAACTTATATCGTGTACTAAGACAATTTGATGAGACAGATGTAGATGTCATTATTTCAGAATCCTTTTCAGAGCATGGGGTTGGTTCAGCAATTATGAACCGTCTGCAAAAAGCGGCAGGAGGGCGCACTCTCTCTTCATTCAAATAGTTCTAACCCTTCTTGGACAAACATAGGTTAAAGGAGAATGCGTGTCCAAGGGGGATTTACATGTACGAACTAGCTGGCGAATTGCTGACGCTCAGCATCATGGCTTTTGCACTGGGGATGGATGCTTTTTCGGTTGGACTTGGCATGGGAATGATTCAACTGAGGTTTTGCCAGATCATTTATATTGGACTTGTCATTGGGATATTTCATATGTTTATGCCGCTTTTTGGCATGCTAACAGGTCAGCTCCTATCAGGCTGGCTCGGTCTCCTTGCCACCTATATCGGCGGGGCGCTGCTTTTGGTGCTCGGGCTGCAAATGATCATTGCGTCTATTCGCAAAGAAGATAAACCATTTATCGCACCTGTTGGCGCTGGTCTTGTTCTTTTTGCAACAAGTGTCAGCTTAGATAGTTTTTCCGTTGGTTTAAGCCTCGGAATTTACGGTTCTCGCGTATGGATGACCATTTTATTGTTTGGTTTTTTTAGTATGATCCTCACATGGCTTGGATTATTACTCGGTAAACAGGTCCGTTCATGGGTGGGATCATATAGCGGAGCGCTTGGCGGAATCATTTTACTAGCCTTTGGTATCAAATTATTATTTCCGCTCTAGTCAGTCTCCTTACATAACATGTAGAATGAAATGCTATATAATAGAAGAAAAGGAGGGCGAAAGATGAAAATCTTATTTGTTTGTACGGGAAATACATGCAGAAGTCCGATGGCTCAAGCCCTTTTTGCTTCAATTGCACAAGAGAAAGGTTTAGAGGTCACTGTTAAATCAGCGGGCATTTTTGCCTCAGATGCTGGGAAGGCTTCTCCTCAAGCGGTCGAAGCACTATTTGAGAAAAGCATTCCACTGAATCACTCTTCAGCAAAACTGACAGAGGATCTTCTGCGAGCAGCTGATTACGTCTTCACCATGACCATGCAGCATAAACAGTTGATTGTGGAGCAATATGCACATGCAAAAGACAAGATTTTCACTCTAAAGGAATTCGCGACAGGGACAGAAGGCGATGTATCCGATCCATTTGGAGGAAGCCTGTCTGTTTATCAGGAAACACGTGATGAACTTGAAGCATTGCTCCAGCAGCTGGCTGAGAAATTGAAAAAGGATCAGACGTCCTCATAATGGACAACCTGTAAAACCGTTGCATCAACGGTTTTTCTGCTTTTGTTTGCAAATGACTAAGCAGAGGTTAAAATATAACTGTAAATAAAGAATAAATGTAAGGCATAACAGATCAACTCACCCTTAGGAGGAATTGCCCGATGAAAGTAGCTATTGCATCCGATCACGGCGGAACGAATATTCGTGAAGAAATCAAACAACTGATGGATGAATTGAAGATTGAATACATTGATATGGGTTGTGAATGTGGATCAGGTTCTGTAGACTACCCAGATTATGCTTTTCCTGTAGCTAACATGGTGGCAAACGGAGAAGTGGACCGCGGCATTTTAATTTGCGGGACAGGCATCGGTATGAGTATCTCAGCAAACAAAGTAAAAGGAATTCGCTGCGCGCTGGCACATGATACATTTAGTGCGAAAGCGACTAGAGAACATAATGATACAAACGTCCTTGCAATGGGAGAACGAGTCATTGGACCTGGATTAGCACGTGAGATTGCACACATTTGGCTGACAACAGAATTTACGGCAGGACGACATGCTGTACGGATTGGTAAGATCGCTGATTACGAAGAAAAGCACCTATAAGGAGCGCTTAACATGAACATTGGTCAAGATTGGCTTGAAATGTTAAAAGAGTTTCATCAAATGGTCGAACTGCGTGCTGGGCAAATCTTAGTGATCGGCTGCAGTACATCAGAAGTGGCTGGTGAGCATATTGGGACAGCAGGAAGTGAGCAAATAGCTGCGTCCATTTATCAAGAATTGGATCAGCTAAGACGAGAGACCGGCATTGAGGTCGCTTTCCAGTGCTGTGAGCATTTGAATCGTGCTCTTGTTGTGGAGGAAGAAGTGGCTTTCCGGCTTAATCTAGAGATTGTGGCGGCAGTACCTGTTCGAAAGGCGGGTGGTTCGATGGCGGCTCATGCGTATCAGCACATGGAACATCCTGTGTTAGTTGAATCCATCGAGGCGCATGCTGGGATCGATATCGGTGATACATTCATTGGGATGCATCTAAAGAGAGTCGCTGTACCTGTTCGCCTTAGTCGGCATCAATTAGGACATGCACATGTGACGTTTGCGAAAACGCGTCCGAAGCTGATTGGCGGAGAACGAGCGGTTTATACAAAATCTTAGCTAAGATATATTTCTAATATAATGTTGAATGATGAAGGCGCTTCACCACTTGAATATTCGGTTTTTCGCAAAAAAAGAAGTCAATTTTCCAAAAAAACTTTTACATTTCACTCAAAAACCGTGTACAATGAGATGGTGAAAACATCGAATGGAAATAGATTGGAGAGGATTTCGCTGATGAAACATTTACCTGAGCAAGACGCACAAGTATTCAAGGCAATTCAACTAGAGCGGAAACGCCAGCAAGACAAAATTGAATTAATTGCATCAGAAAACTTTGTAAGCGAAGCAGTCATGGAAGCGCAGGGCTCTGTATTAACAAACAAATATGCAGAGGGTTACCCTGGTAAACGCTACTATGGCGGTTGTGAACATGTAGACGTTGTAGAAGATATCGCACGTGACCGCGCAAAAGAAATTTTTGGCGCTGAGTATGTGAACGTACAGCCTCACTCAGGTGCTCAAGCGAACATGGCCGTATACTTTACCATTCTTGAGCATGGCGATACAGTGCTAGGTATGAACTTATCACATGGCGGGCATTTAACGCACGGAAGCCCTGTTAACTTTAGTGGTGTACAGTACAACTTTGTAGAATATGGTGTTGATAAAGAAACGCAGCATATCGACTATCAAGATGTACTTGAAAAAGCACGTGAACATAAGCCAAAGCTAATTGTTGCGGGTGCAAGTGCATACCCACGTCAAATTGATTTCAAAAAGTTCCGTGAGATTGCGGATGAAGTCGGTGCTTACTTTATGGTCGACATGGCTCACATTGCAGGTCTTGTTGCAGTAGGTCTTCATCCAAATCCAGTTCCTTATGCAGATTTTGTGACAACGACGACTCACAAAACATTGCGTGGACCTCGCGGCGGAATGATTCTATGCCGTGAAGAGTTTGGTAAAAAGATCGACAAATCGATCTTCCCTGGTATTCAAGGTGGACCACTGATGCATGTCATCTCTGCAAAAGCTGTTTCTTTCGGTGAAGTATTGAACGGAGATTTCAAAACATATGCACAAAACGTCATTGACAATGCAAAGCAGCTAGCTGAAACCCTTTTATCTGAAGATATTCAGCTTGTGTCCGGTGGAACGGATAACCATCTTGTTCTCATCGACTTGCGTTCTCTTGGTATCACAGGAAAAATTGCAGAAAATGTTCTTGATGAAATCGGTATTACAGTGAACAAAAATGCGATTCCTTATGATCCAGAAAAACCTTTTGTCACAAGTGGTGTACGTGTTGGCACAGCAGCAGTGACAAGCCGCGGTTTCGATCAAGAGGCAATGAAAGAAGTCGGTTCCATTATTGCGCTTGCTCTAAAACATCATGAAGATGAAGCGAAATTAGAAGAAGCGAAAAAGCGTGTATCTGATCTGACTGCCCGCTTCCCTCTATATAACGAATTAGATTATTAAAAAGCAGACCCATTTGCCTATTTTTGGCATGTGGGTTTTTTTTTGTAGGATTTGCGAATCATATTGAAAGATGATGTCTTTTTATGTAGAATTGTAGGAAGTGTGCAAAGTTCACCGGAAGATGACAGAAAAGGAGTTGTAGCAAGCAATGGCAAAGGTTTATGTATTTGATCACCCGCTTATTCAACACAAACTTACATATATTCGTGACGTTCATACAGGAACAAAAGAATTTAGAGAGCTAGTGGATGAAGTCGCAACATTAATGGCATTTGAAATCACAAGAGACTTACCGCTTGAAGAGGTAGATGTAGAAACACCTGTACAAGTAGCGAAATCAAACGTGATCTCAGGGAAGAAACTCGGTGTTGTGCCAATTTTAAGAGCAGGTCTTGGTATGGTGGACGGGATTTTGAAACTCATTCCAGCTGCTAAAGTGGGACATGTCGGTTTATACCGTGATCCGAAAACATTAAAGCCTGTTGAATATTATGTGAAGCTTCCATCTGATGTGGAAGAGCGTGAATTTATCGTAGTAGATCCAATGCTTGCAACTGGCGGTTCAGCAGTCGAAGCATTGAACAGCTTGAAAAAACGCGGAGCGAAAAACATTCGCTTCATGTGTCTGATTGCTGCTCCTGAAGGTGTAGAAGAAATGCAAAAGCACCATCCTGACGTTGATATCTACATTGCAGCATTAGATGAGAAATTGAACGAAAAAGGCTACATTATCCCAGGTCTTGGTGATGCTGGTGACCGTATGTATGGAACGAAATAACATGTTTTAATAAAAGCCCACATGCAAACGTGCATGTGGGCTTTTTGAAATATATGACAAACGGTTGATATCGTTCTTAGAAAAATCAATGTATACTGAACATTAGCTGTTTTTTTCAATGAATGTCACGTGTCTCCTAAAGTTTGATGAAATTGTGAACATTTTGTGTGCTCTATCATTATAGAAAAGTTTTTTAACTTTCAACGGATTGACACATCATAGACGCTATTGTATGCTAAACGAGGGTATTATGGTAAGGTTTTCATAGCCTATAGCACTCTACTAATCCTCATTGTGAACCCTTTAATTATCAGGGTTTGTATCAGCGAATGAAGCAACATCCCATAGATCTTTAGATTTCAAGTCTGATTGTGCAATTAGACCGATGGGTGATTGATTTTTTTCGAACAGGACTGCTTATCATAAGCGTCTTCTACGCAGTTTTCATCACCATTTATTACCTTTTTTACAATATTTTTCATCGGGAGTCAGATGAATGAACGATCCAAACGCGATTTTCCGCAGACAGAGTAAATACATGTTCTATCTATTGGCAATTTTTGTGTTTGGCTATGCCATGCCTGGTTTTAAACCACTGTTTCTTGGTTTGATTATCGGCACAATTTTTGCTTTCTTTAATTTATTCCTACTTATACGGAGAATGCACGCTTTTGATCGAGCGGTTAAAAAAGGAAAATCCATTCGTTCAATGGGAAGTACAGCCAGGTGGGCCAACGCAATTCTCGCAGTAGCGATTGCTTGGCGTTACCCTAATGAAGTTCATCTGGCAGGTGTTGTTATAGGATTAATGACAATATATCCTGTCATTATGATAGATTCCTTCATTCAACTTAAACGTTCTACTATGGAAGAGAGGTGAATACTCTTTGGGTCACAGTTCAAAAACGACAGAATTTTTAGGGTTAACGTTCAACTTATCCAATGTTCTCATGATTACGATTGCTAGTATCATCGTTCTTCTCATAGCGGTGCTGACTACTCGTGTTCTGTCTATTCGTCCGACAAAGGCGCAGAACTTCATGGAATGGATTGTTGATTTTGTTCGAAATATCATAGGTAGTTCGATGGACATGAAAACAGGAGCCCCATTTCTAGCGCTTGGCGTTACATTACTCATGTACATATTTGTTTCAAACATGCTTGGACTGCCATTTTCGATTACGGTCGATCACAACTTGTGGTGGAAATCACCAACAGCAGACCCTGCAATTACAATGACACTAGCGATTATGGTCATGGGATTGACACATTACTACGGTGTCAAGGCAAAAGGAGTCAAGGAATATACGAAAGACTACTTTAGACCAATTCCGCTTTTAGTACCATTGAAACTTATTGAAGAATTTGCAAACACGCTAACACTTGGTTTGCGTCTTTATGGAAACATTTTTGCTGGAGAGATTCTTCTTGGTTTGCTTGCAGGACTTGCGACCAATTTCTACACGCAAAACATTGCGCTTGGTATCGTTGGTACATTAGGTGCCATCGTGCCGATGATTGTATGGCAGGCATTTAGTTTGTTTGTCGGAACAATCCAAGCATTTATCTTCACCATGCTGACAATGGTGTACATTTCTCATAAAGTCAGCGACGAACACTAAAAAATTGAGAGTCCAAAAAGGACGTTATTTTAAAGGAGGAGCTTTTTAATGAATTTAATAGCAGCAGCAATTGCAATCGGTTTGGGAG
Source organism: Bacillus sp. FSL W8-1143 (assembly GCF_037965155.1). Classification (NCBI taxonomy): domain Bacteria; kingdom Bacillati; phylum Bacillota; class Bacilli; order Caryophanales; family Bacillaceae; genus Bacillus; species Bacillus sp. FSL W8-1143. The sequence goes on along the minus strand of NZ_CP150182.1, from coordinate 3,343,384 downwards.
CACTAGGAGCAGGTATTGGTAACGGTCTAATCGTATCTAAAACAGTTGAAGGAATCGCTCGTCAGCCAGAAGCTGGTAGAGAACTAAGAACTCTTATGTTCATCGGGGTAGCTTTAGTTGAGGCACTTCCAATTATCGCTGTCGTTATCGCATTCTTGGCATTCTTTGGTTAATATGTGAGAAGCGTTCTAATATGAATTTTAATGGCGAAGATCAGATTAGTTCGAAACTTCGCCATTCCTTTATGTTTTGTTTCTTAACATATTATTTAAAGAAGGGAGTTGCCGTACTAAATGTCTCAGTTACCAGTGGTTTTAGGAGCAGGTGGCTTAAGTTTCAACGCCGGGGATATGATATTCCAGCTGATCGCTATGCTCATCTTGCTTGCACTTTTAAAGAAATTTGCGCTTAAGCCTTTATTAGGGATTATGAAACAGCGTGAAGATTATATAGGAAATGAAATTTCAAGTGCTGAACAAAAGCACGTTCAAGCTGAAAAGCTTCTTGAAGAACAACGTGTCTTATTGAAAGAAGCACGCGAAGAATCACATACACTCATCGAAAATGCGAAAAAGATTGGTGAGAAACAAAAAGAAGAGATCATTCAAGCAGCACGTCAAGAGTCAGAGCGCTTGAAAGAGTCTGCTAGAACTGAAATCGTGAAAGAAAAAGAACAAGCTGTGGCTGCACTGCGCGAGCAGGTTGCATCACTATCTGTACTTATTGCATCTAAAGTGATTGAAAGAGAACTTGATGAGCAAGCACAAGAGAAATTGATTCAAGAGTATCTTAAAGAGGCAGGCGAAAGCCGATGAGCGTGACTATTGTCTCTAAGCGTTACGCTTCTGCTCTTTTTGACATCGTTCTTGCTTCTTCGGCAGTAGACGAAACTGAAAAAGAGCTGAATGAGATCAAAAAAGTTCTAAAGGCTGACCAAGAATTGAATGACTTTCTTGTTCATCCAAAGATTACGGCAGACAAAAAGAAACATTTGATTGCAGAAGCTTTCAAAGGTGTTTCGACACATGTATTGCACACAATGTATTTATTGATTGACCGCGGACGCACGAATATTTTCTCTGAAATGACGTCTGAGTTTGTGAAACTGGCAAACCGCACGAAACAAATAGACGATGCGATCGTGTATTCAGTGAAACCGCTGAGCGGTGCTGAAATTCAATCTTTATCTGAAGTATTTGCCAAAAAAGCCGGAGTCACATCACTGCGTGTTGAAAATGTGATTGACAAGGATCTAATAGGCGGAGTGAAAATCCGTATCGGAAACCGCATTTATGACGGCAGTGTCAGCGGAAAGCTTTCCCGCATTGAACGTCAGCTTGCAGGCGAAAATCGTTAGAAGGGGTGAAACCTTAGTGAGTATCAAAGCTGAAGAGATTAGCGCGCTGATAAAGCAGCAAATCCAAAACTATCAATCTGAAATTGAAGTAAAAGATGTCGGTACAGTCATCCAAGTAGGGGACGGTATCGCGCGTGTACATGGCCTTGACAACATTATGGCAGGAGAGCTGGTTGAGTTCTCTAACGGTGTAATGGGTATGGCTCAAAACCTTGAGGAGTCTAACGTAGGTATCGTTATTTTAGGACCTTACAAAGATATCCGCGAAGGTGACGATGTAAAACGTACAGGTCGTATCATGGAGGTTCCAGTTGGTGAAGAGTTAATCGGACGTATTGTGAACCCACTTGGTCAGCCTGTTGATGGACTAGGTCCAATTTTAACAAGCAAAACTCGTCCAATCGAAAGTGAAGCACCAGGCGTTATGGATCGTAAATCTGTTCATGAGCCGCTTCAAACAGGGATTAAAGCAATTGATGCCTTGATTCCAATCGGACGCGGACAGCGTGAATTGATCATTGGTGACCGTCAAACAGGTAAAACATCTGTTGCAATTGATACGATCCTAAACCAAAAAGATCAAGACATGATCTGTATTTATGTAGCAATCGGACAAAAGGAATCAACGGTTCGTGGTGTTGTTGAAACACTTCGTAAGCATGGTGCGCTTGATTACACAATTGTAGTCACAGCTTCTGCATCACAGCCAGCCCCACTTCTTTACCTTGCTCCTTATGCAGGTGTAACGATGGGTGAGGAATTCATGTATAACGGCAAGCACGTACTTGTTGTATATGATGACCTTTCTAAACAAGCGGCAGCTTACCGTGAGCTTTCATTATTGCTTCGTCGTCCTCCAGGTCGTGAGGCATTCCCTGGTGATGTTTTCTATCTTCACTCTCGTTTATTAGAGCGTGCAGCGAAGCTTAGTGACGAAAAGGGTGGCGGTTCTATCACAGCATTGCCTTTCGTAGAAACGCAAGCTGGCGATATCTCTGCATATATCCCAACAAACGTTATTTCAATCACAGATGGACAGATTTTCTTACAATCTGACCTCTTCTTCTCAGGCGTACGTCCGGCAGTAAACGCAGGATTGTCTGTATCCCGTGTAGGTGGTTCTGCACAAATCAAAGCGATGAAAAAGGTAGCAGGTACACTTCGTCTGGATCTTGCTTCTTATCGTGAGCTTGAAGCATTCGCTCAATTTGGATCTGATCTAGACCAAGCGACTCAAGCAAAATTAAACCGTGGTGCTAGAACAGTTGAAGTCTTAAAACAAGACTTGAACAAACCGCTTAAAGTTGAAAAACAAGTAGCGATTCTTTATGCACTTACAAGAGGATATTTAGACGATGTCGCGATTGCTGATGTCAAACGTTTCGAAGCTGAGTTATTCATGTACATTGAAGAAAACCATAAAGGCTTGTTTGACACGATCTCTCAAACAGGAAACATGCCTGCTGATGAAGAGTGGAATACAGCAATCGAAGGCTTTAAACGTACGTTTGCACCAAGCAACTAATTAGTAATCTTTCCGAGAGAAAAAGATTCTCTTTTTCTCTCTTTTCACGTAAATGAACACGGATTCCTGAAAAAAGGTGGTGAAATCTTTGGCCTCATTACGCGATATAAAGTCAAGGATCACGTCAACGAAAAAATCGAGTCAGATCACAAAAGCGATGCAAATGGTATCAGCTGCGAAACTGAATCGTGCTGAAAACAATGCGAAGTCTTTTGTTCCTTACATGGAAAAAATCCAGGAAGTCGTTGCTGCAATCGCAACTGGAACAAGTGCTAAGCACCCAATGCTTCTTTCAAGACCTGTTAAGAAAACAGGGTATCTCGTCATTACATCTGATCGAGGACTTGCAGGACCTTTTAACAGCTCGATTTTGCGTGCCGCTTACCAAACCATTCAATCTCGTCATCAATCTGCTGATGAATATGCGGTGATTGTGATTGGTAAAATCGGACGCGACTTCTTCAAAAAGCGCGGTATTCCAGTTATTTCTGAAGTCACAGGGCTTGGAGACGAAGTAGCGTTTGCTGATATTAAAGAATTAGCAAGCAGTACAGTTCAAATGTTCTCTGATGAAGCGTTTGACGAACTTTACATGTTCTACAACCACTTTGTCAGTGCCATTTCACAAGAAGTAACAGAGAAGAAATTATTGCCGCTAACGGACATTTCGGCCGCAGCGACACCCAATAAACGTTCCGCATCTTATGAGTTTGAGCCTTCTGAAGAAGAAATTCTTGAAGTTCTCCTTCCTCAATATGCAGAGAGTTTGATTTTCGGTGCGCTTCTTGACAGCAAAGCAAGTGAACATGCTGCAAGGATGACAGCAATGAAGAGTGCAACAGACAACGCAAAGGAATTGATCGACGGCCTGACACTCTCTTACAACCGTGCTCGTCAAGCAGCGATTACACAAGAGATTACAGAAATTGTCGGCGGAGCAGCTGCCTTAGAATAGAAATAATTGTCAGGAGGGAATGCAATGAAAACAGGACGCATCAGTCAGATCATGGGACCAGTCGTAGACGTTCATTTTGAAGACGGTCACTTGCCTGAGATTTATAATGCGATCAGAGTTTCGCATAAAGCGGAAAGTGAAAGTGAAGTTACGATCGACTTAACTTTAGAAGTAGCACTACATTTAGGTGATAATACAGTCAGAACCATCGCAATGGCATCAACAGATGGTGTGAAGCGCGGTATGGAAGCTGTAGACCTTGGAAAACCAATTTCAGTACCAGTTGGTAACGTAACACTTGGACGCGTATTCAACGTACTGGGAGATAATATTGACTTAGATGAGCCACTTGGTGTGGAAGCTCAAAGAGATCCAATCCACAGACAAGCGCCTTCTTTTGATCAACTTTCTACAGAAGTTGAAATTCTTGAAACGGGTATTAAAGTTGTTGACCTTCTTGCTCCTTACATCAAGGGCGGAAAGATCGGTCTATTCGGTGGAGCCGGTGTAGGTAAAACCGTTCTGATTCAAGAATTGATCAACAACATCGCACAAGAACACGGCGGTATTTCTGTATTCGCTGGTGTTGGAGAGCGTACACGTGAAGGAAACGACCTTTACTACGAAATGAAAGATTCTGGCGTTATCGAAAAAACAGCCATGGTCTTCGGTCAAATGAACGAGCCACCAGGTGCACGTATGCGTGTTGCCCTAACTGGTTTGACAATGGCAGAGCATTTCCGTGATGAACTAGGTCAAGACGTATTGTTCTTCATCGATAACATCTATCGCTTTACACAAGCAGGTTCTGAAGTATCAGCCCTTCTTGGACGTATGCCTTCAGCGGTAGGTTATCAGCCGACACTTGCAACAGAAATGGGTCAGCTGCAAGAGCGTATCACGTCTACAAACGTAGGATCGGTTACATCGATTCAAGCGATCTATGTACCTGCGGATGACTACACGGATCCAGCTCCAGCAACAACGTTCGCTCACCTTGATGCAACGACAAACCTTGAGCGTAAGCTGACTGAAATGGGTATTTACCCAGCGGTTGATCCTCTTGCTTCAACATCTCGTGCACTTGCACCTGAGATCGTTGGCGAAGAGCACTATGCCATTGCGCGTGAAGTGCAGCAAACATTGCAGCGTTATAAAGAACTACAAGATATCATTGCCATTTTAGGTATGGATGAATTATCAGAGGACGATAAGCTTGTGGTACACAGAGCGCGTCGTGTTCAATTCTTCCTATCTCAAAACTTCCACGTAGCAGAGCAGTTCACTGGCCAAAAAGGTTCTTACGTGCCATTGAAAGAAACTGTTAAAGGCTTCAAGGAAATCTTATCTGGTAAATACGATCACCTTCCAGAAGATGCATTCCGCTTAGTTGGACGCATTGAAGAAGTGGTTGAAAAAGCCAAAGAGATGGGTGTAGAGGCCTAATCTGGTCCTTAGGAGGGTAAAAGCATGAAGACCGTTCAAGTCAATATCGTTACTCCCGACGGCCCAGTGTATCAAGCGGATGTGGAAATGGTCAGTGTCAGAGCAGAAAGCGGTGAGCTTGGTATTTTAGCTGGCCACGTTCCAATGGTTGCTCCGCTAAAAATCGGTGCAGTTCGCTTAAAACATAGTGGATCAACTGAATTGGTTGCAGTAAGTGGCGGATTTGTTGAAGTTCGCCCTGAACAAGTAACCATTCTTGCTCAGGCCGCTGAAACATCAGATAAAGTTGATGTCGATCGTGCGAAATCAGCGAAACAGCGTGCTGAAGAGCATTTGAACCACCCGAATGAAAGTGATGTACGCCGGGCGGAACTCGCATTAAAACGGGCATTAAACCGTTTAAATGTAGCAGGGAAATAAAACAGAAAATCCTTCTTATCACAATGATAAGAAGGATTTTTTTAGAATGACATGAGAGATTGATACATCGACACATAAGGATGAGAATCCTGTGTTTCAAGATATAAGTGCTCGCAAAACTGCGTACTATGCCACGTTTTATTGTGCCGGCGCAAACCCAGCGTATATTGATGCGGAGAGTCCATATAAGGACGTACCACCCAGTCAGCATCCGAATGATGTCGGAGGACAACCTCTCCCATATATACACTCATCATCGCCTCTAATGCATCTATTGGCATTTTCCACTCAGCAAACAGCTGCTTGGTAAATGCATCAAAGTAAAGTGATTCTAACTGATACAGGCTTTCCTCAGAGTAATCCAAAGAAATGTTATGAAAATGACACAATTGCGCTAATTCTTCTAGCTGTGTCTGTCTATAATCAAAGTAGAAAGCAATGGCCTCCCATTCATGATCAAATGAGGGAACCAGTTCTCCGTACAAATCAACAAAGTCAGGAAAAGAATCTTTCAATATGTTCAGCTCCTTCCACACGCAGTATATCATCTCCTTGGCACCAGGATAAGAGGGGATTTACTCTAAATGTAGCTCTTTTTTCCAAATGATTCATCTTTCCGATTTTCGAGGATATAATGAAAGGGAGTTTTCCTTTACAGAAATAAATATAAGGAGGATTCAACTGTATGGAAGACGTAGGACAACAAGCAATTGTTAGTATTGTGATCCACCTGTTTTTTATTGCGATTACATGGTGGGCATTGCTTGCCGTTAATATTGACCCACTGATTAAAAAAGGGAAAATCATTCAGGCAAGATTGCTGATGATGCTCATTACCATTGCTATTGCATCTGCAGTCAGCAATTTCTTCCTTGATTACTTAAATTTCTCCAAACAAATACCTTATATGTTCTAACATAAAAGGTTTGGTCACTGCCTTATGCGGGAACGTAAAAAGAAGTGTCAAAAGTATGGCCTTTGATGACTTTTCCACGTATGCATAGACCTCCTTGCGGCAACACTTGTAGCAAGGGGGAATGACAAGTGAGAAAGTATGTAAAAGGTTGGCCATTATTTGCGTTTATTCTTTTTTTTGTTCTGATGATTCAAGGTGTTCGTGCGGAAGAATCTTCTCCGCTCGTCCAAATAGCAGAAGGTCTAAAAAACCAGCAAATTGAAGTAGATGGATGGACTCTTCACGCCAAAACAAATGTAGACATTTCATCCGAACAATTTTCAAAAAAAGTGAAACGTTTGAGAGACGAACTACGACAGTATGAGTGGACCGAAAAAGAAGAAGAACATGTCACCAAAGTCACAGGAATTTACAAAGATGAAAAAAATGATACATTATCGAAAATTTTACTCGTGAAGACCGACACAAAATCCAATCAAAAGTCGTATTTATTATATGAGCAAAAAGGTGCTCGCCCACTGAATACCTGGAAGCATACATATGATCAGTTCGTACGTCATGCAAAAAGCATATTACAAGAGAAATTTGTAATTTTTACTTGTCTCGATGGTCATGTAAATGGTATGATGGATGTTGTTTTGCAAAAAAAGGCTGAAATGTTAGCAAATGAATTTCAAGCAAAACCAGTTGAGTATCTCGTTGAGTCTAATTTTGTGTCGCTTTCCGCTTACACAGATAAGTGGGAACAGTTCATTATGACTTCAAATGATAAAATGAATGTTCAAATTGCCATCAGAAGTTCGGAAATGAACGAAAATCATACGATTACGGTTGGCACACCAATCGTAACGACTGAATATTAATATAGAGAATTTGGGACGCGGAGGGGAAGACCTTGGAAAAAATCATCGTCCGCGGCGGTCAAAAGTTAAACGGCACAGTTAAAGTAGAAGGAGCAAAAAATGCCGTTTTACCAGTTATCGCTGCATCTTTGTTAGCAAGTACAGAAAAAAGCGTAATTTGTGATGTACCTACGCTCTCCGATGTATATACAATCAATGAAGTGTTACGTCATTTAGGAGCAGAAGTACATTTTGAAAATAACGAAGTATCAGTGGATGCATCTCATGCACTAGAAACTGAGGCTCCGTTTGAGTATGTCCGTAAAATGCGAGCGTCTGTGCTCGTCATGGGACCACTTTTAGCAAGAACAGGTCATGCAAGAGTTGCATTACCTGGAGGCTGTGCGATTGGTTCAAGACCAATTGACCAGCATTTAAAAGGCTTTGAAGCAATGGGAGCTAAAATTCAAGTAGGAAATGGTTTCATCGAGGCTGAAGTTCAAGGCCGTTTAAAAGGTGCGAAAATCTATTTGGATTTCCCAAGTGTTGGTGCAACTGAAAACATCATTATGGCAGCAGCATTAGCTGAAGGAACAACGATTTTAGAAAACGTAGCAAAAGAACCTGAAATTGTTGATTTGGCAAACTACATCAATGCCATGGGTGGTAAGGTTCGCGGAGCTGGTACTGGTACAATCAAAATCGAAGGTGTGGAAACACTTCACGGTGCAAAACACAACATCATCCCTGACAGAATTGAAGCAGGTACTTTCATGGTGGCAGCAGCCATTACAGAAGGAAATGTTCTTGTGAAAGGCGCAGTGCCGGAGCACATGACATCACTTGTAGCAAAAATGGAAGAAATGGGTATTCAGATCATTGAAGAAGAAGAAGGTTTAAGAGTCATTGGACCATCTGAGCTCAAGCCAATCGATCTAAAAACAATGCCACATCCTGGTTTCCCAACGGATATGCAATCTCAGATGATGGCGCTATTGCTTCGTGCGAACGGAACAAGCATGATCACAGAAACGGTATTTGAAAACCGCTTTATGCATGCAGAAGAATTCCGCCGTATGAATGGTGATATTAAAATTGAGGGTCGCTCTGTTATTATCAACGGGCCGGTTCAACTTCAAGGTGCTGAAGTGTCAGCGACTGATTTAAGAGCAGGAGCAGCACTTGTACTTGCTGGATTAGTAGCAGAAGGTCATACACGTGTCACTGAGTTGAAGCATATCGATCGTGGTTATGTGAACTTCCACCAGAAGCTTGCAGCAATCGGTGCAGATATTGAAAGAGTAAATGATGAAACAGCAGATGTGACACAAGAACAAGTTGTATCAGATCTGAACGCGTAATCATAAAGAAATCAGTGTGTCCATTGGGGCATGCTGATTTTTTTTAAGAATCATAGAATGCTTTATTTTAAAAGCTTATCATTAGTCTATCCAACCATCTTAAATTTTATTCATAAAGACGAACAGTAAAATCAGTTGATAAAGAGTCTCTTATCTTCATCAAAAGACTTGTCCACTGAATGAAAGAAGCTGTCATATTAGCTTGTCCCCGCCCATAGGATAAAAGAGATTCAATGACAAATGGGGGCAGCCAAATATGAAACCAATGATATGGACAATCGCAGGAATATGCATCATTATTTTAATGATTCCAACTTTACTTGTGTTGCCGACGTTTCAAGGGAAACCGGAGGCAAGTCAGCATGTATCAGCGGAGCCATCAGTTAAAAAAGAAGTGAAGGGTACAGTCAAATTGAAGCAATCACCCGTCGCTATCCCCGTCTATCGTTCAGCTCATCAGCAGGTAGAAAACATCCCCTTAGAAGAGTACGTGATCGGTGTCGTAGCATCTGAAATGCCAGCTGATTTTGAGATGGAAGCACTTAAGGCACAGGCACTCGCCGCAAGAACGTATATCGTCAGACAAATGATCATCGATAAGACCGTCAAATCACCAAAGGGCTCTCTTGTAGATGATACCCAAATGTTCCAAGTGTATAAAAACAAGCAGGAACTCAAGAAAATTTGGGGAAAAGCGTACAATTGGAAGTTAAAAAAAGTCACAGAAGCTGTCGCCAGCACACAAGGAAAAGTGCTCACTTATGACGAGAAACCAATTGATGCCTCATTCTTTTCAACAAGTAATGGGAAAACGGAAAATGCCGAAGCTTATTGGAAAAATGAAATCCCATATTTGAAAAGTGTTTCAAGTAAATGGGACGAAAAATCGCCAAAATTTCAAAACAAGAAAACCATCCCAGTTAGTGAATTTCAGCAAAAATTAGGTGTGACGCTCACTCAACAGGCTCAGGTAGGACAGATAGTAGAGCGGACACCAGGAAATCAAGTAGCAAAAGCCGTAATAAACGGTAAAACATTGACAGGCAGAGACATCCGAGAGTCATTAGGACTTCATTCAGCAGACTTTACATGGGAACGACAGGGCCAGCAAATTATCATTACGACAAAAGGGTATGGCCATGGTGTTGGAATGAGTCAGTACGGTGCGCATTATATGGCACAGTCAGGCAAAAAAGTAGATGCTATCGTGAAACATTATTATAAAGGGATTCAAATTGAATCAGCAGATCGTTTTCTTAACACGTATATGGCTAAAAAATAAAGCAAAGGTGCCTCCAGAATAGGGGCATCTTTTTTGTGTGTTCCAAGAGTTTTGAACAGAATGTGTCAATTTGCGACTTAAGACGCACCTCAGGAAATCTTAAACATTTACGTCCCGACAAGAACCGATGGCCGATACAAAGCCCCTCGAAAGAAGGAGAAAACAAGAGAAAAAATGATGTGTTGGGTGAATGTATCTAGACAACTGACAGATTTTTAGTGATTTTGATGAAAGAGAAAAAGGGACCGAGTCCTATACCATTCCAAGACAGAATATTTTAAGATTAAGATGTTTCAATTTAATACATAGGGAGGAAGGAAAAAATGATGTTGAAAAAAGTATTTACACTCGTAACCTTAGCTGTATTGACATTATCTATGTCGATCTCTTCACCTGTATTTGCAAAAGCATCTACAGTCAAAAAACATAACAAAGATGTAAGAGTCACCATCTTACTTGATGCAAGTGGAAGCATGGCAAGAAAAGTAGAGGGAGAACGCAAATTTGACCTCGCAAAACAAGAGGTATTTAAATTTGCTCAGTCACTTCCAAAAGACGCTAAAATTCGTATGAGCTTGTTTGGCTCTGAAGGAAACAACAAAAATTCAGGTAAAGCTCAATCATGTGAAGTCATTAGAGGCGTTTATGGCGTACAGCCTTACGAAAAAGAAAGCTTTGAAAACTCTTTAAACGGACTTGGACCAAATGGCTGGACACCGATTGCTCGTGCTCTTGAACATGCAAAGCAAACGGATGAGCAGCTTAATAATGGAACAAAACATATTGTGTACCTCATCACTGATGGCGAAGAAACTTGTGGCGGAGATCCAGTAAAAGTAGCAAAAGAATTGCATAACTCAAAAGGTTCGACTGTTGTTAATGTCATTGGATTAGACTTTAATGATGGCTATGAAGGTCAATTAAAGCAAGTAGCCAAAGCTGGTAAAGGCCATTACTACCAAGCAAGCACTGGTAAAGAAATGGGTTCTATCCTGTCAGCAGAATCATTAAAACTACACGAATAACTTGCTGAACAAAAGGGAAACGATTGATGTATGCTTTCGTTTCTCTTTTTCTGTACAAATGTAAAAAGGGAGGTTTTTATGAATGAAACGCAATATCGTATTAACCATTTTGGCTAGTCTTGTCCTGCTTCTTTCTTCACCAGCTCATGCTGTGACAAAAAAACAGGAGCCGGCTCATGTGGTGATATTACTCGATCTAAGCGGCAGCATGGCGCAATCAGTTGAAGGCGAAAAGAAAATCGATATCGCCAAACGTTCTATTCAAAGCTTCGCAAGTATTTTATCAGATGATACACAAGTTCTTCTTCGTGTGTTTGGTCATGAAGGAACCAATAAAAATGCTGGAAAAGCAATTTCTTGTGAAAGCTCTGAAGCCGTTTTTGGATTTGGATCATATGAGTCATCAACATTTCAGCAAGCGCTGAATGTGTATAAGCCAACCGGATGGACACCACTTGCAAAAGCATTAACAGATACGAAGCAAGATTTTGAAGATCACCAGGCTGAAGGGAAAAATATTGTCTACGTCGTCAGCGATGGTCAAGAAACTTGTGGAGGAAGCCCTTCACAAGCAGCAAAGGAATTACATGAAGGTGGAATTGACACCATTGTTAATATCATCGGCTTTGACGTGAATGAAAAAGAAGCCAGAAGTCTCAAGTCTGTTGCAAAAGCGGGTGGTGGACAATATCAACCGGCTGCAAATGCAGAAGAATTGAATCACATTCTACAAAATGCAGCGAGCACTTTTAGTCAGTAGGATATGAATGGGAGCTGGGGATTGTTTTCCCCAGCTGTTTTTTAGTTGAAGATCAATTCAAGGTGGTTTCTAATTCATCAATTCGTTTCTCCACGTAGTGCTGGTCTTTTCTTGCATGAAAGGTTTCGGCTTTTTCTAATATGGCCGCCGTATTATATTCGGGAATCTGTGAGTAGCTCTCATACACACCCTTTGGAATTAAAACGTTCCCTTCAGGCCAGTAAACAGCGATATTGCCACGTTTCAACTCCCCAAATTGAGCGACTCCTTGGTAGGATCCATACTGATTAAACAAAACAACTGGATCACCTTCTTTGACATAAAGCTCTTTAGCATCTTCTTCATTCATCAAGATAGAATGACGCTTCCCACCATTAAAGGCATCCTTTTCACTATAGATCATAGAGTTGAATTGCTTTCCTCTTCTTGTCGTAATATTAAAATGTCCCTCGGTTTTTCGGTATTGAGGCAGCTGGGCAGGAAGAAGATGTCCTTTGCCATCCGGTGTTGGACACTCTCCGTCTTCACATAGCCAGGCACCTCCCCATTGGAAAACGTCTCCTTTATGACGTAAATGCTGGATGCCATCATAGTTTCGATTTGCGATCGCAATCTCACGGCGAATGTCTTCAGCCGTTTCGAAATGAATCAGCTCAGCATCTTGTGGACGTACTCTTTTTGCAAGATCCATATAAATATCCCATTCTGCTCTGGCTTCCTCAATCCGAGGTCCTTCAATTTCTGGACTGAAATATACCATGCGTTCCGTACTAGTGGAAGTACCGCCTCCTGGCTGCTCATATCTTGTCATAGCAGGGAGAATAATTACCGTCTCTTCTGCCTCTACAAGTGTAGAGGTATTCAAAATGATATCTTGATGGACACGAAGTTCAAGCCCAGATAAAGCTTTCTCAATCGCATCTGGATTTGGCATCGTTTCTAAAAAGTTCCCGCCACTCGTAAACAGCATTTTGAGTTTTTGCGGATGTTCTTTAGGGAGAGCCATTTTCTCAAATGATTGCCCAATGGTGTCACCATGCCATTTCGGAATGTCAAACCCCCAAATCTTTTCGATTCTTTCAATATTCTCTTCATCAAAATCACTGCCCGGCAAAACAAACGGGTCAGCACCCATTTCACCAGAACCTTGAACACCGCTATGCCCGCGAATTGGCATGACACCACAATGTTTCCTGCCAATAAACCCACGTAACATAGCAAGGTTGGCAACCTGTGATATATTATCAGTTGCAAAGCGGTGCTGAGTAAGACCCATGCTCCAAATGAAAACGCCTGAATTGGCATTGGCAAGAAGGATCGCAAATTCCTTCATTCTTTCTTTTGATAAGCCTGATGATGCTTCAAGGTCTTCCCATTTCAACTGTGCGACATGCTGCTGTAAATCCTGTATGCCGGTAGTATGGGCTTGAATAAATTCATGATCAAGAGCGGAATGGGGCGCGTGCTGCTCCATGTCAAACCAATGTTTGATGACACCATTCATAAACGCAATATCGCCGCCTATATTGACTTGATAGAAATCATCCGCGATTTTTGTGCCGAATAAAGCACTTTCTGGAATAGAGGGAACCCAGTACTTTTCCATGGCAGGCTCTTTGTACGGATTGATGACAATAATTTTGGTTCCTTTCTTTTTCGCCGCATACATATATTTAGTGGAAACGGGCTGATTGTTTGCTGCGACAGATCCCCAAAAAATTAAGACATCTGTTCCGATCCAATCGTTGTAATTACAACTGGAGGCTCCTATCCCAAGGGATCGCTTAAGAGCGGTTTTGCTCGGTGAATGACAAATACGAGACGCATTATCAATATGATTTGTCCCGATAAAGCGAGCTGCCTTCGCAGCGGTATAGTAGACTTCATTTGTAATTCCTCTAGCTGTTAAATAGAAAGCGAGCTGCCGTTTATCAATTGATTTGATTTTAGCTGCGATTTGATCTAATGCATCATCCCAGGAAATACGTGTAAAGGCATTGTCACCTTTTTTTCGAATCAGTGGATAAGGGATACGGCCAAGTTTGCGGAGAGTAGTGCTGTCCATTTGTTTGAGCTGTTGAATGTCTTCAAACCATTTTGGATCAATAGCTGGCATTGTATTAAGACGAAGTACATTTAGTCTTGTGGTGCATATATGAGGTCCTGCGAGCGTTTGGTCATATAGCCCTGAAACACCAAGGGCACAGCCGTCACACACGCCTTGCGTTAAAATGCGATATGCATAGGGGAGATTATCCTTGTTCTCCCAAGCCACTTTCATCGTATCTCGAATGTGTTTCGGCTTTACTTTTCCAAGTCCCATAGGCGCAAAAGAGGCCCATAGCTTTGGTGAGGGTTTTTTATTAAGCTTAATAGGCCCCTTATGTTTTGTTTTCCCCATGATATCATCACCCTCCTATTACTTTATAAAGCGTTTTCATATCTAAAAATTACCTTTAGATTGTGATTCTGTCAAATTCAAATTAAGGTCGGGATGAGACAGAAGCAGCAGCAGTAAGGTTTGTTTCTCTAAGCTGCTGAATATCCTTCCGTATGAGAAGAGATATGATAAAAGCGATGAAAAATAAGCCAGAGAACACCATCAGACTCTGCGTGTAGTTACCTGTTATATCCCGGATAAAGGATGAAAATAAAGGTCCTGCTAAACCAGCAGTTGCCCAGGCTGTCAAAATATAACCGTGTATGGCACCAAGTTGTTTCGTGCCAAATAAATCCCCAATATAGGCTGGAATTGAGGCAAACCCTCCTCCATAGCACGTATAAATGATCGCCATCACGATTGAAAAGACGAGCGGTTCTTTTAAGTAGGGAAGTAAAGGAAAGGCAATGAGCTGGATACTAAAGAAGATTGTATACGTATTCGGCCTTCCGATATAATCTGAGAAGGAAGCCCAGCCAATCCGTCCTAAACCATTAAAAGCACCTAAAATGCCAACAAGGGTAGCTGCAGCACCAGCAGTGAATCCAACACTTTCTTGAGCAAGAGGCGATGCTACTGAAATAATGGCAATTCCGCATGTGATATTAATAAAGAGCATGAGCCACAAATAATAAAAACGTCGTGTTTTGATCGCTTCATTTGCTGTAAGGTGTGATAAATCCTGAGGGATTTTTCTTTGATTTGTTTTTAACACATCAAATTGTTTGACGTCATCAGGTGTTGGTGGTGATAAATAAAGAGATGAAATCACCATGATCATAAAATAGGAAATTCCAAGAATGTAAAAGGTATTTGCGATATCTACTTTTTCAATGAGATATTGGATAATTGGGCTGCAAATAAGAGACGCAAATCCAAAACCCATAATAGCTAAGCCGGTTGCAAGTCCTCTTCGGTCCGGAAACCATTTCACTAAAGTTGATACAGGTGCAATGTAGCCTACCCCTAATCCTATCCCAGCGAGTACACCATAAAATAAATAGAGGAGAGGGAGTGAGGACATGTGTACAGCGAATCCTGACCCTGTCATCCCGATACCGAAGAAAATGGCTGAGAAGAGCCCTGATGCCCTTGGGCCATATCTTTCAACGAAATGCCCCATGAAAGCAGCAGATAATCCTAAAAATAAAATAGCAATACTGAAGGTCAGGCTTATTTCTGTCAATGACCACTGAAAGGCCTGATGTAAAGGATTCGTAAAAACACTCCAAGCATAAACAGACCCAATAGATAAATGAATTCCTACAGCACTTGTTGCGATGAGCCAGCGATTTTTCGATTTATTCATTTTGTTCCCCCCATATAAAGCAATCAAAAAGTTTGATAAGATAGAAATATGTTACATTTTTATGACTTTTTAAAATAATATCACAATTTGATTGGTTCATATAACTAAATTTGTGCTGAAAGGAAGATCATACAATGAATCCTTCTGTTAAAAAGAAACGAGTTATACACCAATACCGTGAAGGTCAATTTACTTGCAAAACAGATGAAGTTGTAGAAGAATTTCCTTTAACTGTGATCGTGAATGGAGAGGAATTTGTAACACTTGTTTGTTCACCAGATCATTTGAAAGAATTGGTGATCGGTTTTTTAGCTTCAGAAGGAGTCATTCGATTTGAAAATGAGATTAAAAGGTTTACAATAGATGAAAGTATGGGCTTTGCCTATGTTGATTTAGTTCACTCAAGCCGATTTCAGTCATCAGATTTTACAAAGCGGGTGATTGGTTCTTGCTGCGGGAAAGGGAGACATTTTTATTTTCTCCAAGATGTGAAAACAGCAAAAACAGCCATTGATCGAATCAACATTTCTGCTGATACTTGTATACGCCTAATGAAATGTTTACAAGAAGAAAGTCAATTGTTTCAACATACTGGTGGTGTGCATAATGCTGGACTGTGTGACACAGAAAAACTATTCATCACTAGAACTGATATAGGAAGACATAATGCTTTAGATAAAATATATGGATACTGTTTACTTCATCGAATTCCGCTTAGAGATAAAATCCTTGTGTTTAGCGGCCGGATATCGTCAGAAGTTCTATTGAAGGCAGCAAAACTAGGAGTGTCGATCGTCATCTCAAAATCAGCACCAACTGAGCTGGCGCTTAATATGGCAGAAGAATTAAATATCACGACAGTTGGATTTGTCAGAGGAGAATCTTTTAATATATACACTCACCATCAGCGTATAACAGAATAGGAGGCAAAGTATGGACAGTATATTGGATAAGAGACATCGACCATTGCGCGATTTAAGAATCTCAGTAACAGATCGCTGTAACTTTAGATGTACGTACTGTATGCCTGCTGAAATTTTTGGACCAGATTATCCTTTTTTGAATAAAGAAGAACTGCTTAGTTTCGAAGAAATTGAACAGCTTGCTACCCTTTTTGCAAAGGACCTAGGTGTGGTGAAAATACGCATCACGGGTGGTGAACCCTTAATGCGAAAAGATTTGCCTATCTTAATAGAAAAGCTCTCGAAAATTCCAGGAATCGAAGATATTGCTATGACAACCAATGGAACGCTTTTACCTGTATATGCTGAAAAGTTAAAGAAAGCAGGTCTTCAAAGAGTCACCATTAGTTTGGATTCATTAAACCCTGACCGTTTTAAGCAAATGAACGGAAGGAATATTTCTATCCAAAAAGTGTTTGATGGGATTGAGGCTGCAAAAAAAGCTGGACTTGCTATTAAGATCAATATGGTTGTTCAAAAAGGTGTGAATGATCAGGATGTCTTACCAATGGCAGCTTACTTTAAAAAAGAAGGACATGTTCTCAGATTTATCGAGTTTATGGATGTCGGAAATACGAACAAATGGAATCTAGAGCATGTCATGACAAAGAAAGAGATTATTGGTCTAATTGATTCAACATTTCCCATCAAACCAGAACCTCCTCAATATCCAGGTGAAGTAGCCAACCGATTCTATTACCAAGATGGTTCAGGAGAGGAGATAGGCATTATTTCTTCTGTTTCAGATGCCTTTTGTGGAACATGTAATAGAGCGAGACTTTCTGCTCGCGGTGAATTGTTTACATGTCTTTTTGCATCATCGGGTTTTGATCTGAAGCGGGTGATTCGCTCAACAAAAGATAATGAAGATATAAAGAACATATTGAAGGAACTATGGTCGAATAGAGATGATCAATATTCAGCTGAGAGAGAGCAGAAGAAAGATCAGAAAAAAGTTGAAATGTCATACATCGGTGGGTAGTGACAACAAAGTATCATGATCATGATTTTTTGAAAAGTAGAGAAAATGTCATAGTCATTGTTGAAAATCCTTTTATAGAAATAGGTCTATTCATCTTAGAATCCTGTCATGATCAAAAACCAGCAGAAACTCTGCTGGTTTTTAAAATGTTATTTTGTGGCTCAAAAAGGTTGAGATATGCTTAGAAAATAGATTTTTCAACATTTTTTACTGCTTTACTTTTATGGGAGCTGTGATAAGATCAACTCAATCTTTACCAGCTCGATTTTTTCACTCCTGGAATTTGGCCCTTATAGGCAAGCTCACGAAAAGCAATTCTAGACATTTTAAATTTTCGTAAGTAACCTCTAGGACGACCGGTTAACTCACAGCGGTTTTTTAAGCGAGTAGGGGAAGAGTCTCTAGGTAATTTCCTTAAAGTTTCATATTCACCTTTTTCTTTCAACTCTTTTCTTAATTCTGCATATTTCAATACAAGCTGCTGCCGCTTTTTTTCTTTAGCAATTTTAGATTTCTTTGCCACTTAAAACCCTCCTTGCTTAATGTTGGATTTTCCATTGAAAGGGGTCTTCAAACGTAGTCCATTCTTGATCAAATTCCTCAGGTGTGAGTAAGCATTGATCAAGTGTGCGAATGATATCTGCTTTAGGTAAATCTACGCCAATAAACACAAGTTTTGTATGCCTGTCACCAAATTCTGCGTCCCACTCATCAAGAAGCTCTGGTTCTTGCTTTAATATCTGTGCTTTTTCTTGCTCAGGCAAGGCAGCAATCCAGTAGGCAATTGGTTCAATCGCAACAGATTTTCCAGCCTGTGAAATTAAAATGGTTAAATCATGATGTGTGGCAAGCCATGTAAATCCTTTAGCGCGAACTATTTGCTCTGGCATCTGATCTAACCAATTATTTAACCTGCCAGTATGGAAGGGAAGTCTTCTTTCATAAACAAAGGA
The DNA here is from genome assembly GCF_037965155.1 of Bacillus sp. FSL W8-1143. NCBI lineage: Bacteria > Bacillati > Bacillota > Bacilli > Caryophanales > Bacillaceae > Bacillus > Bacillus sp. FSL W8-1143. The sequence continues at coordinate 3,324,849 of NZ_CP150182.1, read as the reverse complement.
TGAGATTTGGTATTCTTCTGTTTCTGGCGTATGCTGAGAATGCCCAGCGTTGATTTCTTTAATCCAGCCAGCAGAAGCACTGGACTTTTCAAAATCGAATAAACCAGTATTTAAAATGTCACTTGGCTTTACTTGCCCTTTTGAGGTTCTGATGATAGATGCTTCTGGTTGAAGTGTGGTCAGCACGTGCTCAAGTCGGTCTAATTCTGAGTTTGATACTAGATCACACTTATTGATAATCAACACATCGCAAAATTCAATTTGATCAATCAGTAAATCGGAAATTTCTCGTTCGTCATCATCGGAAACGGCTTGTTTACGGTCTAATAGACTTTCTCCTGACTGGAAGTCGGTCCAGAAACGGTTCGCATCTACAACAGTGACCATCGTGTCTAGCCGGCAAAAGCGCGTCAAATCTATCCCCATTTCTTCATCAATATAAGAGAAAGTTTGCGCGACTGGAATAGGTTCACTAATACCTGTTGACTCAATGACAATATAATCAATATGACCAGTCTTACATAGGCGCTCTACTTCGATTAACAAATCTTCTCTTAATGTGCAGCAAATACAACCATTAGATAATTCAACTAGCTTCTCATCTGATCGAGAGAGCTCACCGCCTTGTTTGATTAGTTCTGCATCAATATTAATTTCGCTCATGTCATTAACAATAACAGCTACTTTTAACCCTTTACGATTTTGTAGTACATGATTTAATATCGTTGTTTTTCCAGCTCCTAAAAAACCACTTAATACTGTAACGGGTATTCGCTTATTCATTTCCTTCTGTCCCTTTGCCAATGCTCATGTTCATTTCCGCCTCTCTTAAAAAGTAATGATTACGATTTGAAACCTAAAAAATTATTTTGTTTCTCTATGAAGGGTATATTTCTTTAACCGAGGGGAATATTTTTTTAACTCCAGTCGGTCCGGATTCGTTCTTTTATTCTTTGTTGTGATATAGTTTCTGTCACCAGTTTCAGTACAGGCTAAGGTAATTTTTACACGCATCGGTAATAGGAACCTCCTTTAATTCGTAATAGTTACGATTTGTATTTTAAAATGATCAAGATAGAATGTCAAGCTTAGAAGGATAAAACGATGCCAAATATCAAACAAAAGGGGTATCAAATGTTCATTGATACCCCCTCTCCATTAATAAAAGTCACCAAGCTCTTCTTCGTATTCACCTTCGTAGTGCTGAATGTCACTAGGAATTTCTTGAAGAAATGCTAGACCGCCTAATACCAGCATCAGGATAATGGCGATGAATGATAGAATGGCTGCGACAATACTTGATATGGCAAATAGTGTCTGCATTTTCATCATCTTAGCATATTGTTCTAATAACTCTTCATAAGAAGTATCAGAAGCTTGAATTAATTGTTCCGCTGCGTTTACAGATTTTTGTACATGGATTCCCATCATAATGAGGAAGACGCCAAGGGCAGCAGGAAGAACAAGCCAAAAACCAATAAGAATAGCTAAGCCACCTGAAATATAGAGAAATATACTACCAACTTTTCCCCACTTTGTGATCGAATGAAGAGATTGAATAATTTTCTCAGTTTGTTGCAATGGTGTTCACTCCTTTATGTATTCACTCTTTATCATACTTGAGCAGGTAGTACTTTAGGAAGAGTGAATGTAGAACAATTTTAAAAATTTCTATCTTCACTTTACTATTTATGGATAAATAAATTATCTTCGAATAAGAAAAAAGTAACATTTACTATGAATTTTAACGACAATTTATGTCATAAATAAGATTAGTAGTTAAAAATAATTAGTAAAATTATCAAAATATGTTGTTAGTTGTCTTGTAATTGGTTATTATTGTGTTGTATTACCATAAAAATTGGAAGGTGGAATTCATATGTTAGATCGTTTCTTAAACAAAATGACCAATGTTCAACCTGCAGCTTCAAGATGTATTTTGCAAAAATTAGTCACTTCATGCAAATCAGCGCCAACTTGTTTCCTTCAAGGTGTTGGAACTTTCCGTTACTACGTGGATCGTGATACAGGTGAGATTTGTACTAGCCAAGAACGCATTAGATGTGGCTGCTAAATTCAAGGATTTTATTTAATAGGATGTGAACGCATGAGCATATCTTCAATTTCATTCTTAACAAATGCTATGCAGACGTCAAACAGTCGTCAAGCGAGTCAAACATCCAATTCTTTTTTAAACCAAGCAGCGAAAATTGTTCAAGGCGACCATTCTCCAGAAGAGAGAAAGGCATTATTTCAACAACTGACTCTAGTTCAGCAAGGAAAAGATTTAGAGCTTCATGTGTCTAAATTAAAGGAACTAGAGAAAGAGGTTCAAAAAGAATCGTCTTCTTCGTCCGTTACTGTGAATCAGCATGGTGACCAAGTAGATATTTCAAATGAGGCTCGCAGTGAGTTTGAACAAGCTGAGGAACAAGCCACAGCTTCAAGTGAAGCGAGTGAAATCGCCGCAAGGGAAAAGGATCAGGATGTTCAGGCAGATCCAAACCAATAAAAAAATGAGGCGTGTGTTTGTTATCTTCACATGCCTCATTTATGTTTATTTTGCAGAAAACCTTGAATAAAGACCATCCGGAAAAGGGGCTGCATATGAGATTGTTTCATCTTCTTCTACCATGATGTAATATGGAAACTCTTCAATATGAAAGGCGCCTATCATTTGTTCGTCCACTGAGATAATTCGCATGCTGGTTTGGTTATCACGATATAATTCTTGATCCTCTTCTTTCCCATTCTTTAGCAAAATACTAAAAGAAATGTCTAATTGACGCTGCTTTTTCGTTTCTAGGAATTGTTCCAGTGATGGGATGCAATGCGGACATGCTGTGTCAGTGAATACAAGCAGCTGCTGCTTGTGATTGGTTTGCAGTAGATCATTTATTTGAATAGGTGATGGTTTTTCGAGTAGCGGATGAACAAATTTTTGTCCAACATGCTGGATCGGTAAGATGATTAATTCCATCTGGTGTTTTAAATAGATAATGATTCCGATCGTCAATAAAAGGCTACAAAGAATAAGAGTTAGCTGTAAAAGTAAGATTGAAGTCATCGTATATCGTCCTCTCAGAATGAAGTTACGCAGAGCTATCATAATATAAATATCAAAAATATGTCAATTATACTAAATGGTGTAAGGTGGAGCGTTTGATGAGTACAGTGAACCATTGTTTATATGCAATCTCCTATACTTGGAAAAGAAGTCGATCATATCTTCTGTTAACTCTATTCATCCAAGTGATCGTTGGCTTTATGCCTTTGGCTAGTGTCTGGATTATTCAAACATTGATTAATGAAATTATTTTATTCATGACTTCTTCAGGAGATATTCAAAAGGTCTTAAGGTTATTTGGGTTGCAAATGGTCATTGTGATTTTAGGATATGGGCTTCAATTCATTCTTCAGCTTAGTCAGCAGAAAGCGACAAATCTGATTGGTTTGCATTTGAAGGGTGAATTGCTTCAAAAAGCGATCAAGCTTCCATATATTACATTTGAACACCCGTCTTTTTATAATGAAAGTCAACGTGTGATGAACAGTCATCAGCATGTTCTGAGTATGGTTAGAAGTATTTTTACAATCATGAGCGCATTGATTACTGTTGTATCACTTCTCATTTATATGATTGGTATCCATTGGGGCTTGGCGGTCATTCTGATCTTATGTACTCTGCCTGTCTTGTGGATTGAGCTTTTCTTTGGAGGCGCACGGTATCAATTAAACCGCATGTTAACGGCAAATGATCGAAGAGAAATGTATGTGTCTGATCTTGTTGCGCAGCGAGATTCATTGAAGGAAATCCGTTTATATGGAATAGGGAATTACCTTCTTCAAAAATGGAAAGGCCATTATGTAAAAAGTGCAGATGAAAAATATAAATTACTAAAACGTCAGGTTCGCTGGGAGATGGCAGGTGGATTGCTTATGACATTTGCCTATGTGTGCTGCGGTCTTTTTATTGTCTTTCTTATCTTTCAAAAGAAATTAGCTGCGGGTACGTTTGTCGCTGTGCTCCAAGCTGTGCAAAATATTCAAAGTGGTTTTCAGGATTTGACGAGGGAATGTTCTAGTTTATATGAAACGAGTCTCTATATTGATGAAATGAGAGCTTTTCAAAAGAGAGAAGAAGAAATTGATGAGCAGACAGAGGAAGCGGCATCGCTTCGGAGGATTGAATGTATTCAGTCCATTACGCTAGAAAATCTCTCTTTTACCTATCCGAATATGAAAACGCCTGCTATTGAACATATACATTTTCATATCGATAAAGGTGAACGCATTGCATTGGTGGGGGATAACGGATCAGGTAAGACGACCTTGATTAAATGCTTGACTGGTTTATATGATCCAGATAAGCCGAATATGCAAAAGGTCAATGGTGAATCGATTTCGACCATTTATAAAAAATCATATCATGCGAGAATGGCCGTCCTTTTTCAAGATTTTATGAAGTACGAATTCACTGTGAAAGAAAACATTGGATTTGGCCGTATTGACGAAATAGATGATAAAGAGCGCATGATCTCAGCTGCACGGCAAGCCGGCATAGAGAAAAGAATTCATCAAATGGAAGAAACATACGATGCGCAGCTTGGGCGGTTTTTTGAAGAAGGTCATGAACTGTCTGGCGGACAATGGCAAAAGCTTGCGATGGCGAGAACCTTTTTTAGAGAAAGTGATTTTATCATTTTAGATGAACCGACTTCTGCTCTCGATCCGCTATCGGAGATTTCACTCATTCGAAAGCTATTCGATCATACGCAGGATCAAGGGGTCTTGTTTATCACACATCGTATGGGAGCGGCCCGCTTAGCAGACCGGATTATCGTGATGAAAGATGGTGCTTTCGTTGAAGAGGGGAACCATGAAGAGCTAATGGCGCTAGATGGAGAGTACAAAAGGCTTTTTGAGGCACAATCCCAACTATTTCAACAAAAGGAGATGGCGTAAGGTGAGTGTCTTTTATTTTATAGGTGTCTATTTATTAGGAATCATCTTTGCAGGTGCATGGCTTGATAAAGTGAGAAAACAAACGGCGCATATTCAGCAGATGGATGCTTATCGACTGCTGCCTCCTGCGCTCACGGCGCCCATGTTTTATTTGTTTTTGACTGTTGAATTGGCTTGTACAGGTTTATTGTTCGTGTGGAACATGTCTCTTGTACCTGCGATTGGTCTTACAGCACTTTTATGTATCTATACTGGAGCGGTCACCTTCAATTTATTGAGAGGACATCGTAACATTTCATGCGGCTGTGGAGGTTTGCTTGAAAATGACCATCTTCACTGGGGAATTGTGATTCGTAATGTGTCGATGTTGGCTCTTATGATTGGGTTGTTTTATGTCCATCCCTATGTAGAAACAATTCCGTGGCCACTTCATATTATTTGTTTTTTGATTGCAGTGGCTGTCTGTTTGATTATAGCGGTTGGGAAAACAATCATGATGTTCAAAAGAAAATGGATGAATCAATTTAAATCGTTTATAGAAGGAGACTAAGTGAAATGACTGATATTCTACTAATTATTGTGTTATTCATTGTCATTGCTCAGCTGGCGGTCGTGTTTTTGCTTGCCCGCTTTATCGGAAAATTTATGAGTAAAATTAAATCCCTTGATGGGATTGAATTAAAGGAAGCGGATGTTGGTGATGCTGCGCCGTTATTTCGAAGCTATACACATTTAGGAGATAAGGTTATTTTAAAGGAGTATTTACAGAACGGAAGAGCCGTGATGCTGTTATTTGTAAATACCACTTGTATGACATGCAAAAGCATTTTGTCTGATATGCGTCAGCACATTTCTAGCGATGATACTCAGTTCATGTTCATCAATGGAGATGAACAAGGAGATGATGCATTGCTCCTTCAATTGCTGCCTGATCAAGCTGTGTATATGCGCTCTTCGCAAATCATGGAGCTGTATGGGGTAACTGTTGTTCCGCAAGCGATTCTGATAGATGAACATGGCATCATCCTCCAAAGAAAATCTGTTCAAAATGCGAAACAGTTTGAACAGCTGTTACACGCATCATAAAAAAGCGTCTCTTTGTTGGAGAGACGCTCATTTTATAATTCTTTTCCTAGAATGTCTAAATCGTACCTGCTGCCGTCCATTTCTGCGATGCGTGGCAGGTGACCCCATGTTTCAAAGCCGTGCTTTTTAAATAATCGAATGCTGGCTTCGTTGTGCCCGAAAATAAAGGCGAGTAATGTTCGAATGCCTAGTGAAGGTGCCAACTCAATGGCCTCTTGTAAAAAAAGTGACCCTAAGCCTTTCCCTCGATCGTCTTGGTTTAAGTAAATACTCATTTCAACGGTCCCGTTGTATGCAGGTCTTCCATAAAACGTTTCAAAGCTGAGCCAGCCGTAAATATGTCCATCCTCATCTGTTTTCACATAGAGAGGTCTTTTCTCTGAATGATTCAAAAACCATTGCCGGCGGTCTTCAACTGAAACTGGTTCTGTATCGGCGGTTACTTCTCTTGAAGCAATAGTCGAATTGTAAATATCAACGATTGCTTTGAGGTCATCTTCTGTTGCTATACGGTTGAAAGTTTTCACATTAAAGTCCCCCATCTTTTTTTCATTCATCATACATATTATTGATGCGATTGCGCAAAATAAAAAGAAAAATGATTTCGTGTGTATATATTTTTTGAAAAGTGTTCAGAATGTTGCTGAGGTGATGAAAAATGAGAGAGGAAGAAAAGAAACGTACTTCCAAAATCACAAAAGTTCAGCAATTTTTCCGTAAGCGCTGGGTATTCCCTGCAATTTACTTGGTCAGCGCAGCGGTCGTGTTAACAGCCGTTCTTTGGTATCAAGCTGTATCAAAAGATGTGAAAGACCAACTATCTGATGGAAATCAAACAGGGCAAGAACAGCGTGATGATGCCGTTGAAGTTGGAAAGCCAATTGAAAATGTTGCCATGCCAGTCCAGAATTCTGATAATGTTTCTGTCGTGAAAAAGTTCTATGAAGCAGATGCTGATCAAAAAGAAAAAGAAGCAGCACTTGTAAACTATAATAACACCTATACCTTGAGCAAAGGTATTGATCTTGCAGATAAAGATGGCAAAGTGTTTGATGTCACAGCTGCTCTTAGTGGAACAGTGGTTCAAGCGAAAAAAGATCCAGTTCTCGGTCATGTCGTTGAAATTGAACATGAAGATGGATTATCGACTGTTTATCAATCGTTGTCACAGGTGAGTGTTAAAGAAGGCGATGAAGTGAAGCAGAATGATGTCATCGGTGCTTCTGGTAAAAATCTTTATGGTGCTGAAAGCGGCAACCATGTGCATTTTGAAATTCGTATGGAAGGTTTAGCGCTTAATCCACTTAGCTTCATTGACAAGCCTGTTTCAACTATTGAAAAGGCCGCGCAAGAAGTGACGGAAGAAGCAAAAGAACCTGCTCAGCCAAAAGCTGATGAAAAAACGAAGGAACCTGCTGCTGAAGATAAGGCCAAAGAGCCTGCTGGAGAAAAATCTGAAGAAAAGTCTGATGAGAAGGGCAAATCCTCTGATCAAGAAAAGTCTTCTGATTCCTCTAAAGACAGCAGTCAATCTGAAGAAACAAAACAATCTTAAGTCTTGAAACCTCTGTATATGAATCATGCAGAGGTTTTTTTCTGTCTTTAAAAAATCCCCCGCACTCGGCGGAGGATGGTTTAAAGAGCGGCAGGTCCTTCTTCACCTGTCCGAATGTTGATTGTATTTTCTATCTCATATATAAAAATTTTCCCATCCCCTGGTTCGCCTGTACGAAGTACCTTTTGAGCTGTTTCAACGACCTGTTCGACAGGTACTTCGCTTAGGACGATTTCAATCTTTAATCGTTCGTACACATTACTTTCCTTTTTGACGCCACGGTATAGCTCTGTATGTCCCTTTTGTAAACCGCAGCCGTGTACATTCGAAAAGGTAATGGAAGTGACGCCAATCTTTCCGAGCTCCACCTTTAATGTTTCAAAATTGGCTGGACGTGTGACAATCTCCACTTTATACATTTTGCTCATAGAGACACCCCTTTTTCTTTAATCTTGATAAGCTTTTTCCCCATGCATGGTTAAATCAAGACCCACTGATTCTTCTTCTTCGGTTGCGCGAATCTTAAAGAAGAGATTGACCACTTTGATGATTACGTATGTCACAACAGCTACAAAGGCATATGTGGCAACAATAGCGACGACTTGCTTCCAAAGTAAGCTGGGATCTCCGTAGAATAATCCATTGGCTCCACCGTCATTGACAGAGGTTGTTGCGAAAAGCCCGGTTGCAATTCCTCCCCAAGTCCCGCCAATTCCGTGAAGACCGAATGCATCTAGTGCATCATCATAGCCAAATTTGGCTTTGAGTGAGAAGACTCCCCAGAAACACACAATCCCGCCAATAATTCCGATGATGATAGAAGCAAAAGGTGTGACAAAACCGGCGGCAGGTGTAATTGCCACAAGACCTGCGATGGCTCCAGAAATCGCGCCGAGCATGGTCGGTTTTTTGTTGATCATCCACTCGACTAACAGCCAGCCGATGATTCCCGCAGCAGCAGCTGTATTGGTGTTAATAAAGGCATACATTGCGACACTGTCTAAGGTAAGGGCACTTCCAACGTTAAAGCCAAACCATCCAAACCAAATGACAGCTCCGCCAAGAAGAGTATAAATCAAATTGTGAGGAGAAGAACTTGCTGCTTCTTTACGCTTCCCAAGCACAATCGCTACGACTAGACCTGCAACACCTGATGAAATGTGAACCACGTTTCCTCCAGCGAAGTCGAGCGCACCCATTTCGCCAATCCAACCGCCGCCCCATACCCAGTGTGCGACTGGCGCGTATACAAATGTGACCCAAAGGAGTGTAAACACAACGACCGCTGAGTAGCGAATTCGTTCAGCAAAGGCACCTGAGATGATGGCTGTTGTTAAGACGGCAAAGGTCATTTGGAACATCATGAACAATGAATGTGGGATGGTCTCACTGTAGGGACCGGGTTCAAAGCCAACGCCTTTTAATCCAATCCAGTCTAAGCCTCCAATCCATGCATTGCCTGGCGCAAAAGCCAAGGAATAGCCAAACATGATCCATACGATAGAGACGATCGCTAGTGAAGTTAAGCTGTGCATGGTTGTACTTAGGACGTTTTTACTTCTCACGAGTCCTCCGTAGAATAAGGCTAAACCCGGTGTCATTAACCACACGAGTAGTGCGCAGAAGAACATAAATACTGTATCACCCATTTGCATGCTGCATTCCCCCTGAATCATTCAGAATTAATTGATTTCTTAATTCTTCATTATAGAGAGAAAAGTCATATATGACATATTCATGTAAGGTAATCTTACATGGTTTTTGGTTATATTCAATATAAATGGATGAAAAGTTCGTGAAATATGAGAAAAAACGTGCATTGAGCATGAAAAATAAAGGGCGTTTGACCTATAAAATGGAGCTGAGAAACAGCTTGGTTCGTTCCTCTTGAGGGGAATCGAACAATTTTGATGGCGTGCCTTCTTCGACGATACGGCCTTCGTGCATATAGACGACACGATCGGCGACTTCTTTCGCAAAGCCCATTTCATGTGTGACGATGACCATCGTCATGCCTTCTTTTGCGAGACTTTTCATTGTTTGCAGCACCTCGCCTACAAGCTCTGGATCGAGGGCAGACGTAGGTTCGTCAAATAACATGACATCTGGTTTCATGGCGAGAGCTCTTGCAATAGCCACACGCTGCTTTTGACCGCCTGATAGCTTAGAAGGATATATGTTGGCTTTATCTGCAAGTCCGACCTTTTCTAACAGGACATTGGCTTCTGATACAGCTTGAGCCTTTTTTGTTTTTTTCACCATAACAGGCGCTTCGATGATGTTTTCAAGCACAGTTTTATGCGGAAAGAGGTTAAAATGCTGAAACACCATGCCTATTTTTTGTCGCATCTCGTTTAATTGATCGCGTTTTGGGTGAACAGGGCTGCCATCAATGACGATTTCTCCATCATTTTTGATTTCTAAAAAGTTCATACAGCGGAGCAAGGTGCTTTTTCCAGAGCCACTGGCTCCAATTAAGACGACCACATCATTTTCATAAACAGTGAGGTCGATATCCTTTAAAACATGCAGTTCTCCGAAGTGTTTATTGAGTTTTTCAACACGAATGAGTTCCTTTGATTCTGTCATGTTTCTCCTCCTAATGGTCACTGACTGAGAGTTTCTTCTCAAAGGTTTGGACAGCGAATGTTAACAGCAGGACAAGAACTAAGTAATAGACGGCTACAACAAGTAAATAGGTCATATTGTCAAAGCTGTTTGAGCCTTGGGTGGTGGCGACGTTAAATAGTTCATTGACGCTAATAAAGGCGGCGAGTGATGAATCTTTTAAGCCAATAATGAACTGGTTGCCAAGAGGAGGGAGGGCACGCCGCATCGCTTGCGGGAGAATAATGCGTCTCATTGTTAGAAAACGCCCCATGCCAAGAGAGCGTCCAGCCTCTTTTTGCCCTTTATCGATTGATTGGATGGCACCTCTGAATATTTCTGCTATATACGCTCCATTATGAAAGGCGAGCGCAATGGAAGCGGCCCAGAAGTCGGGGATATTTAATTCTGTCAGTCCAAAATATAGGATGAAAATTTGAACAATCAGTGGTGTGCCGCGTACAAGGAAGATATAGGCGTTGGCGATATAACCGAAGACAGCCACGCGTGATATTTTCAATAAAGCAAAGAAAAGCCCGATGAACATGCCGATGAAGATGCTGATCACAGTGAGCTGTAAGGTGAGCAGCATTCCTTCTAAAAAAATACCTCTTGAATCAATCAGCGTCTGAAAAAAATGTGATAGGGTAGGCAAAACAATCATCTCCATTTGAAGAAAGTGCGCCTAAAAAAGGCGCACAATCGTGGTTTTAATTTTGTTTGACTGTGATGTCTTCATCAAAGTATTTCTCGCTAATTTGTTTTAATGTTCCGTCCTTTTTTAATGCGTCAATCGCATCGTTGATCTCTTTTATGAGCTGTTCATTTACTTTAGATACAGCAATTGCCTGCTCACTTTGTCCGAGTCTTTCCTGCGCTTCGATCTTTAATTTTTTCTTCATGGCTTCTGCACCTGTCGCAAAATCCGTCACGACTGCATCGTGTTTTCCGTTGGCTAGTGCTTCTAAAGCGACTACATCACTGTCGTAATATTTTGGTTCCTGCCCGCTATGTTCCTTTGCAATATCAGCGTAGGACGAGCCTTTTGATACAGCAATTTCTTTGCCTTTTAAATCATCAGCATGTTGAATGTCTGCTCCAGGTCTTGTGAAAATTTGCGGACCAGAGTAGTAGTAGGGCTTAGAAAGAAGGACGTGTTTTTTTCGTTCCTCATTGATGGTATGACTTGCAACTGCCGCATCAAATTTTCCTGATTTCACACCTTCAACGATGCCTGCGAATTTATATTTCTTCTGTATAGGCTCGAGGCCTAGTTTGTCACTAATCGCATTGCCTACATCGATATCAAAGCCTGACATCTGATTTCCATCCATGTAACTGAACGGGTGAAATTCACCTGATGCTGCAAATATAAATTTTCCATCCTCCAAAATTGGCGACCCTTTCGCTGTAGAATTACGTTTATCTCCGTTCCCATTTGTTTCATTTGCACCACACGAAGACAGAAGTAATACTGCAACCGAGAAAAGGGCTGGGACCCAAAACCGTCTTTTCTTAATAATAAGCTTCTCCTCCTTTTCAGCCTTTCTCCATATAAGGAGAAAGTAGGCTTTTAAATATGTGTAGCATCTTACCATTTGTTCCTCATATTCTCAATTTTATATGTGTTTTTCCAACACTCGCCCTTTTTAAAATGTATGTCTTGCTTTTCCAAGAGAGAACTTGAATTGATCAGGGTAAAAAAGGGAAATGAATCTCATAATAACGGAAGGAAACATGTCAGAACACAAAGAGGGGGTCGGTGTATGAAGAAGTGGAGGGACAACCGAAAAGTCTTTTTAACTGCGATTGCCTTTGGGACGATGTTAAATCCGTTGAATTCCTCAATGATTTCTTTGGCCTTGCATCAAATCCAGCATGAATTCGGTTTGTCATTTACGACTGTATCTTGGCTTATTTCGTCTTTTTATTTAGCTAGTGCGGTGACGCAGCCGGTGAGCGGCCGGGTTGGGGATCATGTGATGAGCCGGAGAACATTATTTTTATTCGGACTGGGTCTTGTCGCGGTCTCAGCCATCTGTGCGCCGTTTGCCCCGACGTTTGCGGTGCTGATTGTGATCCGGCTATTGCAGGCAATTGGGAGCAGTGCCATTTATCCTTCTGGTGTCGGACTCATTCGGGATCATATTCAAGACAAGCAGGCATCGGCGTTAGCGGTATTGTCCATTTTTGCTTCAGCGATGACGGCGCTTGGACCGACACTTGGCGGCTTTTTAATGACAATCGGCGGCTGGCCGGCTATCTTTTTAGTGAATCTGCCTTTTATTTTAATCAGCTTCTTTCTTGGACTATCTTTGTTTCCAAAGGAGCAGAAAAAGAGAAAGCTGCGTATAGGTGAAACGGTACGGAAGCTCGATCTGCCAGGGATGCTGCTTTTTACAGTTTGTATTGTCCTTCTGCTTTCGTTTTTATTATCACTAGGTCATGGCATTCAATATGTACAGGGGATTCTTTGTCTCTTGAGTGCAGGCGCTTTTATTTGGTGGGAGTATCAGGTGGATGAACCGTTTATTCAAATTCGGATGTTCAGACAGGAGCAGCGACTTTCACTCGTGTATGTGCAATTTATCATTTTAAATATCTTTTTCTATTGTCTTTTCTTTGGTTTGCCGAGCTATTTCCAAGATGAATTAGGCTGGCGTGTGGAAATGACGGGTCTTTTTATGCTTTGCATGTCTGGGGTGAGCATCATTGTCTCTCCGCTGACGGGTAAGTGGGTGGACCTCGGGGATGAACGCCATCCGGTATTAGCCAGTGCGGTATTGATGCTGGCTGGGGCGTCTGCGATGACCTTCTTTTTTATACCGGCACCATTATGGGGAAAAGGGCTTGTTCTAGCGCTGCTTGGACTTAGTTACGGGATTGGAAATGTTGCGCTGCAAGCTGCGATGCTCAAGGCAAGCCCTCAGCATATGATTGGCACGTCCTCTGGGCTTTTTCAAACATGCCGCTATCTTGGTTCCATTCTGTCATCTGCTGTTCTCGGTATGCTGTTTGGAGATGAAATTGCTGGGCCTCATTTTGAGCAGTTAGGCTGGACGCTGATCATGATTTCCCTTATCGGCATCGGTGTCAGTCTTTATTTTTCGAACAAGGTCAGAGGAGGGCAGACAATAAAAAAAGCGGCGCGATAAGTGGAAGAAGATTCTTCATCACGTTATCGCAAGCCGCTTAAGAGTTAGACAGGTCAGAGCCCTGATCCTTTTGCTTCCTTCTAAATATTTTCCCTACAATTGTCTCATAGAAAGTAACGATGCGATCAATTGGAGAGTCAAAGAATTTCCATAATTTATTCATGATAAAGACGACCACAATCGATACGACCAAGCTGCCTAAAACATCTAATGGATAATGGTGACCGACCCAGATGCGGGAGAATCCTGTGAGTAATCCAAAGACGAGCAAGATGTTGCCAAGCTTTTTATTACGAGATCGAATGGCAAGTGAAAGAGCCAGTGCACCTGTTGTATGGTCACTTGGGAAGGAAGCATCTGCTGAGTGCGGAATGAGTGTGTCGACTTTATGCGCCACAAACGGCCGCTCCTCATAATGAAACAGTGTAATCGCAAAATTGACGATAAGTGCCGCGATACCCGTTACACCGGAAAAGAAGACATGCTTCTTAAATTTGTGATTACCTAAAAACCAGCAAATCAATAAGACAAGGGCGTACACAAGAATGGCCTTTTTCGTAATGAAAATCATGGCCTGATCTAAAAACTCAGAATGATGAGCCATCCCGTGTATCACTTTAAACAATTCGTAATTCAAAACATCACCTATACCTTCGCTTAATGCCAACTATTTTTCAAATAATCGTCTATTTGAAACATCCTATATTTTAGCATGTTTCCGTTGAAGTTTAAAATAGAATCCTATTCTGATAGGGAGACCTTCTGTGCTTTTGCTTCTTGGGGCTTTCGTTCACTCCAATAAAAAACAAACATACTGAGCAAGACAACAATACCTGCAATGAGATATACGTTTGAAAAGTCTGTGAAGCTGACAAGAAGACCAAATACAAATGAGCCAGCAGCAATACCCGTATCATATAGGGTAAAGAAAGTAGCCGTCGCATAGCCTGTACGGTGAGCTGGTGAGTGCTGAATGGCAAGTGTTTGTAAACATGGTACTAGCGATCCATAGCCAAGTCCAATGACACCACCTGATAGAAGAAGCATTGTAGCTGAATGTGTAGCTGTCAGCATCCATAAACCAATCGCAAAAAGAGCAATCGAAGGATAGATCACAATGTGAGGTCCTACTCGGTCAAAAAGTCTGCCTGTAAATGGACGTGATCCAAGCATCGCTGCCGCAAACACAATAAAGAAATAACTGCTTGCCCCCATCAAGTGAAGGGAATTGGCATAGACTGAAATAAATGAAATGATCGGCGAATAACAGAAGGAAATAATGATGCCGACTGCCGCTGTTTTTAATGCACCTTTTTCAAACAGATGAGAAAAAGTAAATCGGAAGACGACACTACCCCCATCTTCAAGCTCTGGCTGTCTGATCAGCATTGTAAAAGCGGCACCAATGGTAACGATAATGGAAAAAAGAAGGAATAAGGAATGGAATCCTACTTTTCCTACTTGATTCAGTGCGATAAATGGACCGATAACCACAGCGAGGTTCATGGACATGACAAAGTAGCCGAGTCCTTCCCCGCGTTTATGTTTTGGAATCATATCTGCCGCAATGGCACTGGTTACTGTCGTCAAAATGCTAAAAAAGATGCCCTGCACGAAACGCAGCATGAGAAGCGTTTGGAATTGATCAATTGGGATGTATAAGTAAGTGAGTAAGGCAAAAGCCGTTGATGAGAAAATCGCCATCTGTTTTTTACCGAATTTCTCAATAATCGCTCCTGAAAACGGTCTTGTCACAATGGCAGACAATAAGAAGACCGTCACAAGGAGACCGCCCTGTGATTCTGTTCCATTTAGTTCATCCATTGTGTAAATAGGTAGCAAGGTTAAAAGGGCATAAAAAGAGGTGAACGTAAATAAATTCACCAGGACAATCATGATAAAGTCTCTCGTCCAAATGCGTTCGTTCATGATGTATGTCACTTCCTATTCAGTTGATAATTTGTGTAAAAGTGTATGGAGGAGTTGTTTTTCTTCGTGGGTGAAATTTGAAAGACATTCTTCTTCAAATTGTTCCATCGTACGTTTGATTTCTTCAAATCGGGCCTTAGCATCATCTGTCATCACGATCAGATTTTCACGTTTGTCTTTTCCTTGTACACGTTTCACCCAGCCATTTGCTTCTAGACGGGTTACGGTTCGGGTAATGGTTGGGGCTTCGACGTTCAAATATGTCCAAATGTCTTTTTGGGTTTTCGGGCCGAATGTATCCAAACAAAAAAGTACAGTCCATTGGGACATGTACAAGTCATAAGCAGCAAGCGCTTCGTTCGCCTTTTTAGACAGCAACCTGGCGCTTTGGTGTATTTGATGTAAACACTCTCTATTTAACGTATCCATATGATCACCTTTATTCAATATTTAGCTAGGTAAATAAAATCACCTTTTCTATTTTACGTGCTCGACCCATTCTTGTAAAGTGAAAATTTTCGCCACTCGAAATGATTGCATTTTCTGATAAATCCCTTGTCCCATCTTCATTTTTAGCATATTCCCTATGCAATGCTAATAGACTGTTACAAACCTGACAAAGAGAGTGTTTGAGGTGAGGGATCGTGTTTGGCATTTACTACCTAATGGATGAGGAATTAAGACGAACAAGCGCCGCTGAAAATGGACAATATTGATACGGATCTCATTTCACACTTCTCACATCCATTTTAGGGAGGTCGAGTGGTGTGCACGATTACATCAAAGAGCGAACAATCAAGATAGGAAAGTATATCGTGGAGACAAAGAAAACCGTTCGTGTAATTGCGAAAGAATTTGGAGTCTCTAAAAGTACTGTACACAAGGATTTAACAGAAAGACTGCCAGAAATTAATCCAGATCTGGCTAATGAAGTGAAGGAGATACTGGATTATCATAAATCAATCCGCCACTTGCGAGGGGGAGAAGCCACTAAATTAAAGTATAAAAAAGAAGAAATTTTAGAAGGCGAGCCTGTGAAACAATAAGATTAGTTCTTTGTTCTTAAACATGATATATATATCTTCCTCATATCGGTAGTTTCTAACCACAAATTTTGTAAAGACTTTTGTAAAGAAATATCTTTTTTTCTGCAAATTATGATAGAATATATAATTAGGGCAGAATGTGGTATTTGCTATGGAAACAGATTTTCAAGGAGGATATATATAGATGTTTGCTAGGGATATTGGAATTGATCTTGGTACTGCCAATGTACTGATTCATGTCAAAGGAAAAGGAATTGTGTTAAATGAACCATCTGTTGTAGCTCTTGACAAAAACAGCGGGAAAGTTTTGGCTGTTGGAGAAGAGGCTAGACGTATGGTTGGACGTACGCCTGGGAATATTGTTGCGATTCGTCCATTAAAAGATGGCGTAATTGCTGATTTTGAAGTAACTGAAGCGATGCTCAAGCATTTTATTAACTCATTAAATGTGAAAGGGCTATTCTCTAAGCCGCGTATGCTCATCTGCTGCCCAACAAACATTACATCTGTTGAGCAGAAGGCGATCAAAGAAGCTGCTGAAAAAAGCGGCGGTAAGCATGTATTTCTTGAAGAAGAGCCAAAAGTAGCAGCTATTGGTGCTGGTATGGATATTTTTCAGCCAAGTGGAAACATGGTCGTAGATATTGGAGGCGGAACGACAGATATCGCTGTCATCTCAATGGGTGACATTGTAACCGCCTCTTCTATTAAAATGGCTGGAGATAAATTTGATCTGGAAATTCTCAACTACATTAAAAAAGAGTACAAGCTGTTGATCGGTGAGCGCACGGCTGAGGATATTAAGATCCAAGTTGCAACGGTATTCCCAGACGCACGTCATGAAGAGATTTCAATTCGTGGACGAGACATGGTGACAGGATTACCAAGAACGATTACCGTCACAAGCAAAGAAGTAGAAGAAGCATTGCGTGAATCTGTATCTGCGATTGTTCAGGCTGCGAAGCAAGTTCTTGAGAGAACACCGCCTGAATTATCAGCTGATATTATTGATCGCGGCGTCATCATTACAGGTGGCGGAGCTCTTCTAAACGGGCTTGATCAATTGCTTGCAGAAGAGCTGAAAGTACCAGTTTTCGTGGCTGAGAATCCGATGGATTGTGTAGCTGTTGGTACTGGCGTCATGCTTGATAATATGGACAAGCTGCCAAAGCGTAAACTCAGCTAATGATGTCCCTCATTCTTTTTCGAAAGAATGGGGGATTTTTATTAAAGAACCCTGCAAATATGCCGATATATTTCATAGAAGATTGTGTTTAGGTCATGTGAAAGAATTTTAATGAGGTGAGCACGTGTTAAAAGGACTATATACCGCAACATCTGCCATGATCGCTCAAGAGCGGCGGACAGAAATGCTTTCAAATAATATCGCAAATGCGAATACGCCAGGATATAAAGCGGATGAGGGGACCATGCGGGCATTTCCAGAAATGCTGCTAAGCCGAATGGAGTCAGGACGTTTCCAAACTTCCTCAGGCAAAGGTTTTAGTGTTCCACAGCAAACGCCGATTGGCGGCATTAATACGGGGACATATATGCAGGAACTGATTCCTCAATTTACACAAGGAACTTTAAAAACAACAGATCAAACAACGGATGTCGCACTAGTCGAAAATAATGTGCCGATCAACCCGGAGACCAATCAGAAATCAGCGCTTTTTTATGCGGTCAATACACCAGAAGGCGTTCGTTATACGAAAAGCAGCTCAATTACAATGAACGCACAAAATCAGTTGACGATCAATGGACGTGCCCTTCTTTCTGTCACAGGTCAGCCAATTACGGTTCAGAGTGAGAATTTCAAAGTGAATGCAGATGGAACTGTGAGTGAAAATGGACAAAATCTCGGGCAAATTGATGTACGTGTTGCGATGGATACAAGGAACTTAGCGAGAGAAGGAAATGATTTATACCGTACAGCTGATAACCAGCCCCTGCCAAGCGCAGTCAATAACGGTCAAATGTCCTATACGCTAAGTCAAGGTGTATCGGAGCTGTCGAACGTGGATGTGACGAAATCATATACAGAAATGACAACCGCCTATCGAGCATTTGAAACAAACCAAAAAGTGGTTCAGGCGTATGATAAAAGCTTAGAAAAAGCAGTGAATGAAATTGGCAGAGTGTACTAATCAAGAAATGAAAAAGAAAGGAGGATTCTCATGCTTAGAACGATGATCAATGCAGCTGTATCAATGAACGAAGTACAAAAGCAGCTTGATATTATCAGTAATAACATCGCGAACAGTGAAACAACAGGGTACCGTGCGAAAAATACCCGTTTCTCAGAGCTGATCAGACAACAGTTCAACCAGGTGGATGAAAAAAATGCGCAGGTGGCAAACAGTCGTCTGACACCTGATGGGCTAAGGCTTGGTACGGGTACGATGGTGAATGCGTCCATTAACTCGCTGCAAGGCTCGATTAAAGAAACAGGTCGTGATCTTGATGTTGCATTTGGAGCGCCGTCTCAGTATATGCAGGTCAATGTCGGCGGTAATATTCGTTATACAAGAGACGGTTCTCTTTACTTACAGCCAGGCAATAATCGTAATCAAGTGCAGCTTGTCACTAGCGAAGGCCATCCGATTCTTGATGAAAACGGAAATGAAATCGTCTTAAATGCGAATTTCCGTGATATTTCAATTGATAAAAATGGACGTCTAACAGCCATTTCAAGAGATAATCAACCGAATCAGCAAGTGAATCTAGGTGTTGTACAAGTCAATAACTCTTCAGCACTTGTCTCTGAAGGAGATAATTTGTTCTCAGTTGACGGTACTTATCAAGGTGCATTAACGGCACTAAATGGAGCAAACCGCCAAGCGATTCAGCTTCAGCAAGGTGCACTTGAAACGTCGAATGTGGACATGTCTAAAGAATTAACAGATCTCATGACAACACAGCGCTCCTATCAGATGAACTCAAGAACGATTACGATGGGTGATCAAATGCTTGGATTAGTGAATACAATTCGATAATGAGTAGGCTGACATCAGCCTCTCATGATAAAAAAGGCGGCTCGCTCAAAGTCGCCCTTTTTTTTATAAAAATCTGAGACATCGGCAAGCAGATCCTCAAGATCAATCCAAGCTTCTTTTCGTTCAAGGCATGTGACGAGCCTTGCAATCTGCTCATCTGCCTTTGGCGTTTGGCTGTAGAGAAGAAATAAGATTTGGAACTTGATTCTTAATATATCAAATTGAGAAGCAACGGCTTCTTTCAATCCTTTTTGAATATACTTCATTCCTTCATCGGTTAAATTTTCTTTATAACAGGAACGCACAGTTTCGTAGAGGCACGATACATAAGAGTGTGCGGACTTTCGGTATGCTGGCAGACGAAGTGCTTTTTTAAAGTATTCCAGCGCTTTCTTGTGACGGTTTTGTCTCGACTGAATAAAGCCAGCGTCATAATAAACGATACCGAGCAGTTCTTGATCATCAATGATTTTCACGTATTCGATGATCTCAATAAAAAGAGCTTCTGCTTCTTCATATTTTTTTTGATCGCTATAATTAAGACCAAGCACAATTTTACAACGATAGAGGCTGTGGTCATCCCCATGCTTTGCAAAGATATCCATGGCTTTTTGAACATGACGAATCGATAGCAACGAATAGCGGTTGTTGTAATAAACACCACTTGTACGGAAATGGAACTCTGCTTCCTCCAGCTCATCGTTAAGGAACGACAGTCGTTCTTCCGCCTTTTCGAGATAGTAGATCGCATCATTTTGATCGCTGTTTAAAGCTTCGTAAAGTCCGAGAAAGAAGTAAAAGTAATAGGCCAGTTCTTCGTTCATATCATCTTTGTGCTGCATCAATTCATGTTTCATTTTTTCTAAGTCCTCTGTCTGATTCATCCAGAGCTGCTGGCGAAAAAGCATCAGCTGATAATGTAAATAGAGTTCCTGTTTTTTTGATATTTTACGTTGATGTTTTAATAGAGTTGTTTTGATTTCTTCAGCCTTCGAAAAATGTCGATGCTTTAGCATTGTATACCACGAATGGAGAAGTTTTTTAATGGATTTATCACTTATAAAATTCATTTTTACCCTCTTATTCAATCAATGATGTAATATATATTACCATATTTGTGAAAAAACAATGAGTGTAGTGTGGATTATATTTGATGACAATAGGTAATAGTAGATTCTATTTTTTACCATATATGTGGAGCGGACGTTGAAAAATACGAGCATTCATAATATACTTCTATAGGAATCAAATGAAGATCATCGATATAGAAAAAAGGAGAGATCAAGATATGCTTGATGCTCAGCAAATTCAAGACATTATTCCACACCGTTATCCATTCTTATTGGTCGACCGTATTTTAGAGGTTGAGGGAGAGAAAAGAGCGGTTGGGATTAAAAATGTCACAGTAAACGAAGAATTTTTTAATGGTCATTTCCCAGGATACCCAGTCATGCCGGGTGTGCTAATTGTAGAAGCACTTGCGCAGGTGTTTGGAGTCATTATGTTAGGCAAAGAAGAAAACAAAGGGAAAATTGGTTTATTTGCAGGAATTGACGGCTGCCGTTTCAAAAGACAGGTGAAGCCTGGCGATCAGCTTCGTTTAGAGGTAGAAGTGACGCGCCTCAAGGGTCCAGTTGCAAAAGGAAAAGCAGTAGCCACAGTAGATGGCGAAGTGGCATGTGAAGCAGAACTTACATTTTCTATCGGTCCTAAAGTATCATGATTTGCCTGGCGGTTCATCAAGGATGAATCGCTTTTTATATGGAAACAACTAGTCTGAACGGATCAGGACTTGCATTTTTGACAAAAAAACGTCATATTAGACAAAAAAGATGAAGGTGATAAAAGATGCTGAAAGAATTTAGAGAATTTGCAGTCAAGGGAAATGTCATTGACTTGGCTGTAGGTGTCATCATTGGGGGAGCATTTGGCAAAATTGTCACTTCTCTTGTGAATGATTTGATCATGCCGCTCGTCGGTATTATTATTGGCGGACATGATTTTAGCGGTCTATCTATTAAGATCGGATCTGCGCAAATTTTATATGGAAGCTTCATACAAACAGTGATTGATTTCTTGATTATCTCGTTTTCCATTTTTATCTTTATTCGTTATTTGAATAAATTAAAACGGAAAAAGGTAGAGGAAGAAGAGGTTGTAGAAACGCCGGATCAAACGGAAGTTTTACTAACTGAAATTAGAGATCTCTTGAAAAATCAAAGCCAATCGAAAGATGTGCAATAGAAAAAGAGCGGCTAACCCCGCTCTCAGCGTGTAGGCAAACCCTCGCATTCGTTGTCAGGTCTGTGCTTCGGTGCTCGCCCTTTCTAGACTGCAAAGGTTTTCTATCACGCTGAAAGGAAGACAAAGGGCTAAAATAAGATTCATTTTAGCCCTTTGTCAACTATCTAAGAGCGGCTAATCCCGCTCTTTTTATGTGTTTTGTTTAAATGCATCCAGCAGTTTTTCTCCGGAAAGCCCCTCTTTGACGAGGTCTTTAAGTACTTCTTCGGTTTCTGTTCTGTAACGATTTGTAATCATCTTACCATCGAGCAGCACAGAAATGTTTTCTTCTAAAGCAACAATGTTTTTGACTTGGACAGATAGATGAACAGGGCGGTTGTTTTCTTTTGTGATCGTTACTAGAATCTTCACTTCAGTGTGCTGCTGAAAGAGCACCTCAAACACCTGTCTATGTTTCTTTGGAATGAGTGCCTCGATCATCCAGTGATTTTCACCATCTTCTTTATTAATGATTAAACCGTCACGAAGGGGAATGCTGGACATTTTATCTTGCTTTGGATCAAGTTCGATTTTTAAATCAATCAGCCTAAAGGTTTTCATTTTTTGCACCTCACAAGCGTTCATTATTCGTAAGTAACATTATAGCATACAACATCTGTATAAATGAAACCGCTGCCTGCTTAAAGCGAGCTGCATATGAGTGAAAGGAGATGTTTTATGGAGTCTTATCAATTGCGAAACATACATATTGGCGAGGAGAAGGCAAAGAGCACAATGCGCGTTTATTCGTGGGGAGACATTCTTTCATTTTGTGATGTGTACATGGAAGAAGGCGAGTCACTCACGTTTCAATACGTCACCGAGGATCAAATGGACTACTTTGAATTTCAATTGTCGATTCATGACGGGCAGCTTTGTTTTTATTGGTTTGCGTGGGACGGATCTGATTATATTCACATGCCTTCTAGTAATTGGATTCATTCAGATGTTTTTTATCAATTTATGAAAAATAAGTTTTTCATCAAACAAAACAAGATGATGTTTTATACTCAAGCGGTAAAAAGCAGAAATTAAAGAGGAAATAGAGAATTTGAGGGGGAATTTTGTCATTTTCATGTTTTGTCATATACAACCTTTCTCGGTAGACTAAGGGCAGTTGAAAGGAAAGGAGGTACGGTCTGAATCAAAAGGTAACGTCTAGCATCTGACAGCCCCCTCTAGCTAAAGCTGATAGACGCTGCCTTGAGCATAAGAACACTGCGTAATAGAACCATCGCTTCTTTGTATAGGTCATGTGTCCCCTTAAATCCCCTTGTGTGTATCCGGTCATGTAGCGTGGCCGGGTACCCTTTTATTCAATGATAAACCGATCACCTCTTGATGATGGATTTTATCAGCGGTATGATAGCCAAAATGGAGACAAAAAGGAGAGAACGATGACAAACATTCAATTGATTGCAACGGATTTAGACGGAACGTTATTGAATAGTGAACACAAAGTGAGTCAGGAAAATGAGCAGGCATTAAAGGAAGCAGCGGCGAATGGATTGGAAGTTGTCGTTTCTACAGGAAGAGCGTATTTTGATGTGAGGTCTATTTTTGATGAGCTTGGGATGAATACATGGGTGATTAGTGCCAATGGAGCTGTGATTCATGATCCGGCTGGACAAGTATATCATTCAGCTGCTTTACAAGAAGAAAAGGCCAAACGCATATTGTCGTGGCTTGAAGAACGTGATTATTATTATGAAGTTTTTACAAACGAAGCCATTTTCACACCGAATCGTGGTAGAGAGCTTCTTGCGATTGAAATGGATCGCTTAAAAAGTGCAAATCCAGAAGCGGACCTGAGTGTTTTAAAACAAGCGGCAGAAGTGCAATACAGTCAGTCGGGTTTTTCTTATATTGATACATATAAAGAGTTGTTTCGTGAGGATCGAAAGCTTTCATTCTACAACATCTTAGGTTTCTCTTTCTTTGAAGACAGATTGAAGGCAGGATGGGATATGTTTGGTGATGATTCAGATGTCACAATGGTCAGTTCAGCCGATCACAACTTTGAAATTGGTGCTAAGGACGCATCTAAAGGCCAGGCATTAACAAGGCTGGCAGAACGACTTGGTGTTCCTTTAAGACAGACAGCGGCTGTAGGAGACAGTTTAAATGACGAATCGATGCTTCGAGCAGCTGGTGTTGGGGTTGCGATGGGCAATGCGAGACAGGATATGAAAGAAATCGCTGATCATGTCACGTTAACAAATGATGAACATGGTGTGGCGTATATGATTCGACACCTGTTGAAATAGATGCATCGGATGTCGTTGTATAAATCACATAGGATAAAGCGCATTCTACAAAAGAGTAATTCAGAACTACTTCTATTTACACATGATGTGGAACATCATATAATTTAATTATGAACATAACCCGCTTGTAAGGAAATTAAGGAGAGTAAACGAATGGCGCTGGAATCTTATAAGTCCGAAAATCTGCATTTAATCAAGGAAGCCTTAGACTATACTCAGGTTGGCCTGACGGTGACGGACCCGTCTTTACCTGATAATCCTTTAATATATGTGAACAAGGGCTTTTTAGATATGACAGGCTATCAAGAACCCGAAGTATTGGGGAAGAATTGTCGTTTCCTTCAAGGAAATGAAACAGAGCAAATTGCTCTCCAACAAATTAGAACAGCTATTGAGAACAAAGAGGCTGTCACTGTTCAGCTGAAAAATTATAAAAAATCTGGACAGATGTTTTGGAATGAGTTAAGTGTAGCTCCTCTTTGGATTGACGAAAATGAAGGGAAACGTCTTTATTTCGTTGGTCTGCAAAAGGATGTCACGAAAGAGAAGGAACAGCAGGAGCTTCTTGAGCAATCAATTGATGAAGTGCTGAACATTTCCGTTCCCATTGTTCCTGTGAAAGATGGTATTTCTGTGTTACCGATCATTGGTACGTTAACAGCGCCAAGATTTGATAAGATTATCTCCACAGTCTCCACCTATATATCTCAATCCAAGGACGATTATTTTATTGTCGACCTGTCTGGTTTATTAGAAGTTGATTCATTTGTGGCAGATGCGATCTTTAAGCTGAACGATTTGATTTTAATGACAGGTACGGAACTCATCGTGACAGGAATTAAACCGAATCTTGCGATGAAAATGGGAGAAATGAGAGAAGACTTCCGTGAATTGAATACGTATATGAACGTGAAATCTGCATTGAAAAAACTGCACATTTAACCTATGTTCATATGAAATGAAAAAAGAGGACTTTTCATCATGTTTGAGAAAAGTCCTCTTTTTGCTTGGATTAAGATGATTGAGCGGCGGCACTTAATGTGAATAAATCCTCTAGTTCGTTTGTCGATAGCTCTGTAATCCAGCTTTCACTTTGGATAATTTGATCATTTAACGTTTGCTTTGTTTCGAGCATTTGATCGATTTTTTCTTCAATCGTGCCCGTTGTGATCATCTTATGGACGTGAACAAATCGTTTTTGTCCGATCCGATAAGCACGGTCGGTCGCTTGGTTTTCCACAGCAGGATTCCACCATCTGTCGTAGTGAATGACATGGTTTGCGGCGGTTAGGTTAAGTCCTGTTCCTCCTGCTTTTAAAGAGAGAATTAAGATGTTGAATTCTTTCTTCTGGAAGCGGTCCACCATTTTATCCCGTTCCTGTTTGGACAGACTGCCATTTAAAAATTGAACGGGTTCCCCAAACATTTTTTCCGCCAGTTGCTTGATCATGTTCCCCATTCCAATATACTGCGTAAAAATGAGGCAGCTTTCTCCTTGCTCATGTATTGCTTTTAACAGCTCTGCGAGTTTATCCATTTTTAATGAACGTTTTAGCAGTTTCACATCGGTTCCACTCTCTTTTAAATAGAGAGCCGGGTGATCGCAAATCTGTTTGAGTCTGCCGAGCATACTTAAAATAATGGCTTTCCGCTGCATTCCTGTTAACGAAGCCATGTGTTCGAATGTATCTTTCACGAGCTGTTCATATAAAGAAGCCTGCTCAGCAGATAGCGGAATGAATTCTTTTTCTTCGAGTTTCTCAGGCAGGTTCAGGGCGACCTCTTCATCTTGCTTTGTTCGTCTTAATAGGAAAGGCTTAATCAGCTGCTGCAGCTGTTCAATTCTTTTTTCATCACGGTCTTTTTCAATCGGCAGAACGAATTTCTTATGAAAGCTCGTCAGGCTGCCGAGATATCCTTTGTTGACGAAGTCAAAAATGGACCAAAGCTCTGTTAAACGGTTTTCCATAGGTGTCCCGCTAAGGGCAATGTGATGCTGCCCTTTGAGCTGTCTGATCGCTCTCGATTGTTTCGTATGGGCATTCTTAATGTTTTGGGCTTCGTCTAAACAAATCGTATCCCACTTTGCTGACGTTAATTCATCACGATCAGAATGTGAGAGTCCATAAGACGTCAGGACAATATCTGTTGACTCGTATGCCTTTGTAAAGTGTTCCCCTTGAGGGCGTGATGGCCCGTAATGCAAGGCAACATTCAAATGTGGTGCGAAGGTTTCAAGCTCTCGCTGCCAGTTTCCTAAAACAGAGGTCGGCGCAATGATGAGAGATGGAGCGGCATTTTGCTCCTGCTCCTTTAAATATGTGAAATAAGCAATCATTTGAATCGTTTTTCCAAGACCCATATCGTCTGCTAAACAAGCCCCAAATCCATGAGATCTTAAGAATAACAGCCAGTTGACACCATGCTGCTGATACGGCCTGAGTGTGCCTTTGAAGGACTCACTCATTTCGTAGGAAGGCAGCTCATGCGTATCATTTAACTGATGGACAAGCCCTCTTAATTGAGACGAAAGTTCAAATTGAATATGTGCAAATGCTGAGCTGTCTAGTAGCTCTGGAATCGATTCAGAGGATGCTTCTTGATCTGCCAGTTCACGTGACAAAATATCAGACATGTGCAGCCCTTCATTTTCGGCACGCTCCATCCATTTTTTCATTTGCTGGATGAAGGTTGGATCGATTTTGATCCATTGTCCACGAATATTGACAAGGCGCCGTTTACTTTGGACAAGCTCGTTGAACTCCTCTTCTGTCAGCTCGATGCCGTTTGTAGCGAAGCGCCAATTAAAGTCCATCAAGGCATCCATTCCGACATGCGACTCGCCTCTAGGGGTAGAGGAAATCCTTGCTTTTAGCATCATGGTGCTTTCTTTGACAATTTGCCACCACGATGGGAGCAGGATCTCAATGCCCATATTCACAAGTGTTTCACTTGCTTCAGATAGGAAGAGCCATGCTTCGTCTTCTGACATGAGCGTGGTGCCAGATGTGAAAGAAAGCCAAGGGACAATTTGACCGAATCGCTCCAGCTCTCTTGAGATTTTATCTTGATACGGATGCCAAGACCTTTTCAATGAACGGATGCCTTCAAAAAAGTGAAGGTCGCTGTTTTTCTTATCACGCAAAAACAATTCGATTTTCCAATCATCTCCGTCGAAATCCGGTTCATTTAAACGCAAGCCGACAGTGAAAGGTGTGTCGTCATCAATCCAGCCAATCGTTTCCAAGAAATCCTGCTCATCTAAAAAATGTCCTTGGAAGGATGAGAGCGCAGGCGATTGTTCTGTCATACGGTTCCATTTGTGCTGTAAGGCATCATCATATTGAATATAATCCTGTACGGCAAAGGAGAACCAATCAGCCGTATAGCCATCTAATAGTCCTTCTTTGTCTTTAAAACGAAGCACACCTTTTGTCCATGCCTCGTAATCGGGAATGAAATCTTCATCCTCAATGAATTCATAAATGGTGGAGGCGGTCTTCATCAGTGGTTCCGTTTCATCGGTTAGTGTCACATGACTAAAGGTATTAAACGAATTTTTTCCTAGCAGTTCGACGGTCATCCAAGGGCTTAGCAGGAAGGCAGGTGTGCCAATAAAGCTCACATCTTCTAAAAATGTTCCGTAAAAAGACGATTCGTGCCATTGGAAAAGCTGCCTCTTCATTTCATTAAGCGGAACAGGGTGTCCGTCCTCTGCTTGCGCTGAAATGGTGAAAGAGAAATCTTCTGTTTGTTCTGCATGAATGACAATTTGTTTATGGCGTGTCATCAATTAATTTTCCTTTCTTCATTTCCTCTTGGAACGCACGCAGCCGTTTCGTTGAATCCTGTAGCTGCTTTACATATCTTTCCCAAATCGCAGTTTTTTTCGTTTTATGATAAAGCGTGCGCAGTTTTTTTAGCATTTTCACAGATTCCCGGTAAGCACTTCGATTCTTTTGATCGAGAAGCTGTGAGATTTCACGGTGATATGATGGAATGAGCGCTTCAGGCTCCTCTTTTGCAATTTGTTTGATCAGATCCTTCTCCAGTTCACTGATGGAGAAACCAACAAGGCTGTGAATCTCAATCCATTCTGCATAACGCTGTTGTGCATATAATAGCTGACTATATTCAGTAAACGCATAGGGCATGCAAATCTGGAGGTAGCGTTCATATAAATGATGATCCTTCGTCTGCTTAAAATATGCGTCTAAATAAAAGAAGAAATCACTGACGGCTCCTCGCAGTTCTCTGTAGGAAAGGTCGAGCTGGCAATATTCCTCTAAAATATAGGTGATCTCATGATACCATAGCTTGAGCCGCTTCCAGTCCTTGCGGTTTGTCAGATCCTTCAGCCAATTGAGCACATTTGGCAGCATATCTGCATTGAGCAGCTTTAATTGCTGAAAGAGGCTATCGTCTTCTTTCATTAAATAATCCATGTGCATCAATCCGATGGTACATTCAACCGTTTGTTCTTGCTGCTGAGCGTTTCTTAGTAATTCTGTTTCTTTTTTAACCCATTTCCCTCTATTTAATATGGTGCCCCAAATCTCCATAAAGACCGCTACTCGTTCATGCTGGAAAGGTCCGTTTATTTGAAGAAGTGTCCGAACGGCAGTTGGTGTGTTTTCAAGAAACGGATCGAGGGAAAAGGAAAGGGCGTATGTCTTCAAGTGATCCACTGAATCGAAAATGGTGTTCATAAGCTGTTCGACATATGGATTCATGGAATAAAAGTCCTTCTCGGCATCAAGCTGGCCAAGGTCGATTAATTCATGAATCCTTAACCACACATCGATTGACGTATGAATCGCATACAAACTCTTGAATTCAGGAGAATGAGGTGCGTGTTTTTTTAGGATCGATAAATAGCCGTAATACAAATGCTGCGGTGTTTGCTGATGCTTTGGTGTCCGTTTCAGCCAGAGGTTAAATTCCTCTTGGAAAAAATTCAGCCAGCTTTGGAGTGATTGTTCGTCTGGGCGCTTCACTTGGAAGTGCTGGCGAATCAATTCTTTGCTGCGCTGTAATTCATCCTTTTCTGACCAATTTTCTGTAAATCCAGTCACACTCTCCACTTGAGCGTATAGCGAAAAGAAGACAGCGAGAATGTGTTTGCAAAGTCCATCTGCCGGACATGAGCAACTGCTTCTCACAGGAAACAGCACATGAAGGTGGACTCTTGCTGCCACGACATCATGTACATAAGCTGACCATTCCGTATCAGATTCTTGCTTGAGACGATATACACTGTCCTGTCTATAAGTAATCAATGCTTTTTTGATGAGTTGTTTGTTTTCATCTGTTGCAGGAAGAAGTTCTTTGATCTGTTCGGCTGTTTGTTTGATTTCTTCCTCGTTGATGTTGTGCTGAAGCATTTGATCCGCTCCTAACCAAGTAAAAGATTCCAATTCTTTTATTATAGCTCAATGGTGATTTATAAAAAAGTTTTTCATGAAAATGGTCATAAATTTCAAAAGCTGTCGAATGATGTATTAGAGTATTGCATAAACCAACCTTACAGCATATAATAATGAAATTAGTGGAATCGAAAGGATACAGACATGGATAATAAGGGTTTGAATCAAGAAGAGTTTTTAAAAATTTTGATGTACGCTCATGATATTGGTGAGAATTCAAATGATGTCACCACAAAAGAAATGCTTGAAAATCTGATTGCTCATATTCGAAATGGTCTTGTTTCATAAAAGTGACCCCCTGCTGGTGATGGCAGGGGGTTTTTGTATGCTTTTATGAATGGAACGAAAGCTCCCGGCATACGATGTCATTACAAGCATAAGGCGTATGGGGAGCTGATGGTGTCATGAATATTGCAATTGCAGGCTGTGGATATGTGGGACTGGTCACAGGTGTGTGTTTAGCGGAGGCAGGGCACAATGTGGCGTGTATTGATATTGACCGGAGAAAGGTCATGCAGCTGAAACAGGGACATCCACCTATGTATGAGCCAGGATTAAAAGAACTGCTGAAACGCAATCTTGAGCAAGGACGAATTCAATTTCACATAAATGGAGCGGCAGCCTACCCGCGGGCAGATGTGTTAATGATTGCGGTTGGTACCCCGCAGCAAGCAGATGGCCAAGCTGATTTACAATATGTGTTTCAAGCCGCAAAGGAGATCGGTACAAAAGCGAAATCAGGTGCGGTTCTTGTGGTGAAAAGTACGGTGCCTGTTGGAACGGGGGATCAAATCGAACAGATGATCCATCAAGAATTAGGACGGAATGAGCCATTATCGATTGCATCTAACCCAGAGTTTTTACGAGAAGGCTCTGCCATTTCAGATACATTGAGGGCAGATCGGCTTGTTATTGGGGCTGAAACAAAAGCTGTATTAGACCGGCTCGAGGAGATGTATGCTCATTTCCACCTGCCAGTGGTCAAGACAGACCGAAAAAGTGCAGAAATGATCAAGTAT
The DNA here is from genome assembly GCF_037965155.1 of Bacillus sp. FSL W8-1143. Lineage (NCBI taxonomy): Bacteria > Bacillati > Bacillota > Bacilli > Caryophanales > Bacillaceae > Bacillus > Bacillus sp. FSL W8-1143. Next base: position 3,294,512 of record NZ_CP150182.1, on the reverse strand, counting down.
GCATCAAATGCTTTCCTTGCGACCAAAATCAGCTTTATGAATGAGATTGCCTCCATTTGTGAAAAAACAGGTGCTGATGTTGAATGGGTGGCGCAGGGAATGGGGCTCGATCAGCGGATTGGTTCTTCATTTCTCAAGGCTGGGATTGGCTACGGAGGTTCTTGTTTTCCAAAGGATACAAATGCACTTGTCCAAATCGCAGGGCATGTGTCGCATGATTTTGAGCTGCTAAAGGCTGTTATCAAAGTAAACAATGAGCAGCGAGCTGGTTTTATCCGAAGCATTCAGGAGAGACTGGGATCAAATCTTGAAGGAAAGCGAATTGCACTTCTTGGCCTTGCTTTTAAACCGAATACAGACGATATGAGGGAGGCGCCGTCGGTTCCAATTGCTCATGAACTCCATCAATTAGGCGCGGAGCTTGTGGCGTATGATCCTGTTGCCGCACGCCATGCCGCTCGTGAGCTACCTGAAAAAGTCGTGTTTGCTCATACGATTGAAGAAGCGCTAAAGGATGTCCATGCAGCTTGTATATTAACAGAGTGGACAGAAATTCAGACGTTCCCGCTCACGTCCTACAAGGAATGGATGAGACAGCCGCTTATTTTCGATGGGCGAAACTGCCATACGCTTGAAGCGGCAGAACAAGCAGGAGTCGAGTATCATTCGATTGGGCGCAGACCAGTTTCTCCAATATATATGTAAAAGAAAACCGATAACAGGTCATGTTATCGGTTTTAGCGTGTAGACAAACCCTCGCATTCGTTGTCAGACCTGCGCGCTGGTGCTCACGAATGTCAAATTCGCTCTGCTCCAGTGCTCGCTCTTCCTAGACTTCAAAGGTTTTCTATCACGCTGAAAGGAAGACAAATGGCTAAAATAAAATTCATTTTAGCCATTTGTCAACAATTTGTAACCGATAACAGGTCATGTTATCGGTTTTTTTAATGCGGCAGAATGAATCCGCCATATAAAAAGGCAGCCACAATGAGAAAGGCTGGGTGCATTTTGAATTTAGTCATAAAGAAAAAGGAGATCGCAGCAATGGCGAGCGACTGCGTCCAGCCAATGGCTTTCACTGCATCTCCGCCAATTTCCCATGTTAATAAAAGCATCATCATCGCAATGACAGGCTGGACGGATAAGGTCATGCCTTTGACGACAGGGGATTGGCGAAAACGGTCAATCAGCTTGAGCAATAAAATCAATCCAATGGCTGATGGCAGTACAGTTGCAAGCAGTGCCACAATAAAGCCTGGCCAGCCCATGACGTCATAGCCGACATATGCCGCGATTTTCGTCGCAATTGGTCCTGGCAGTGCATTGGCTAAAGCAAGCATATTGGAAAATCCTTCGTTCGTCATCCAATGAAAATGGTTGACGATTTCTTCATAATTCAGCGGGATGGATGCAGGTCCTCCGCCATATCCTAATAGATTGGACAAGAAGAATGCCCAGAATAAAAAGAAAATCAGCATCATGAAGACACTCCTTTCTCTTTATTTGGTCGATTCCAGCGTTGTTTCAGTTTGAAATGAAAAGCGCCATAGCATAAAAAGATGATAACAATGATTCCTGGATGAATGGACAGCACCTGTAGCCCGATAAAGGCAAGCAGGAACAGAGCGATCCCGAAGATCATTCCGAAGCCTTTCAGCGTTTTTTGTCCAAACTCGTATGCCATGATCCCGAGCAGGACGGCAATAACTGGTGTCACGGCGCCAATCATATTTTGAATGATTTGTGAGGAGCTTAAGACGCTGACAAGTGTGACGAGTGCCACCATGGCGAGGCATGTCGGTAAAATATGGGCAGCTGTTGCGACAATTGCGCCGGATACGCCCTTCAATCGATAGCCGAGATATGCTGACATTTTGGTCGCGATCGGACCTGGTAATGCGTTGGCGATGGCGAGTGTTTCTCCAAACTCGTCATCATTGACCCATTGATATTTCACCACCGCTTCATGGCGAATGAGTGGTATGACGGAAGGACCTCCGCCAAAACCGAGAATACCGGTTCGCACCATAGCGATGATGAGTTCGATATATGATTGCAAGTGCTTCAACTCCTGTCTACAATTTCATGCCCATTCGGCTTTTGTATCGTTTAATGAGCATTTGGCAGTCCACACTCACGACGCCTTCTAGCGGGTATAGCTTTTTTGTTAGGAATGTTTCCATTTCCTGTTCATTTTGAAAAATGCCATGCATATGCAGCTTGCTTGGCCCTGTCATGTGATAAAGGCTTGTGACAGCTGTTTCCTGCTCAAGCTGAAGGGCGACTGCTTCTAAAAATTTCGGCTCCACTTCTACATTAAAGAAGACAGAAACATGAATGCCGATCTTAGCAGGATTGATGACCGTTGTGAATCGTTCAATGACGCCTGCTTCAATGAGCTGCTGTATACGGGCTTGTACAGCAACACGTGAAAGACCGACTTGTTTCCCGAGATCTGTATAGGACATACGCCCGTCCTCGTGTAATATGGATAAAATTTGTTTATCTCTTTCATCTAATGTTAAGTTCGGAATGCTATAGTCGTTTGACACCGTATGACCACCTTTCTTCTGTTGATATTTTAGCATATTTCATTACGAATAGAATGAGTGAATTTAAATTTACTAACGAAATGAAATATAATGAAGTGATAAGTATTCTTTTTGCATAAAAAAACACCCCGGAATCACCGGGATGTCTTTATTTTATTGATCTGGACTGCTTTCTGCACTGGCAATTTGCTGTGCGAGGTCAGCTCGATCAATGTCTGCTTGGAAGAATTCCTGCGTATTTGGCAAGTGTAAATTCATATGACGTTTTTGAGAAATTCGGATGGTCACTTGATCAACGGTGTAATCAAATACGTGTCCGCCGACACTTCGATCGTCATCAATGAAATGAAGATGATATCCACTCACTGCAATACCATGTGCGTACTGCGGTGTACGGAAACCGGCGATCGTTCCTTGAATATCCTCGAAATCGAAGATGGGCTGTGACTTGACTGCTTCCACCATCGGAACGTAAGGTTTTTCCTGTTTTTCGACCGTACGTGTTTGCACCTTTTTGAATGATCCATCAATGCGGATTGCATAAAACACATTCTTACTTGGTAAAATGCGGTCGATTTCTTCTTCTAGCTCTTTGCTCGTCATGGCTGCATCAATTCGATGAACGATATCTGTTTCAAAGAATGCTAAAGAGCAGAAGGGTGAATAGTCTTGATTGGTAACCGGTGTCGCTGTTCCATCCGAGCGCAGTCGGTAGAATGCGCCATCAAAGCCGATCAGCTCTCCATCTAATTGATTGAATGTACCAATACCGAAATCACCGTGCTCGGGAATTTGTGAAAGGGAGAAATCTCCATCATATACGGCTTCCAGCAAAGAGGTCATCGTCGATACTTGATAGACCTCTTGCTGTTTGTCATGTTGTCTTGTGTCGCTGTGTTGATTCATTGGGTGCATCATACCCATATCCGCTCACTCCTTTGGTGTAATGTATGGACATCTTATCAGACGTTCAATGTGCGATTTTCACGAAAGACTTCTGGCCATTTTTGACTGGCGAGGTCTGGGTTGTCTTGATAGTCAATCGGAATATCAATAATAACGGGTCCTTCTATGTTTATACCCTTTTGAAGGACAGTTGAAAGCTCTTCAGGTGAGTTAACCCGTAATCCAGTCGCTCCAAAGCTTTCCGCATACTTCACTAAGTCGATCTGTCCGAATTCAACGCAGGATGTGCGATCATATTTCATTTCCTGCTGAAATGCCACCATGTCGTATGTGCTGTCATTCCAAACAAGGTGAACGAGGTTTGTTTTCATGCGGACGGCTGTTTCTAGCTCCATTGCAGAGAAGAGAAAACCGCCATCACCAGAGACCGAAATGATCTTCTCATCTGGATTCAATATGGAAGCCGCAATGGCCCATGGTAAGGCGACGCCTAATGTTTGCATTCCGTTGCTCACAAGGAATGTGTTCGACTCATAGACGCGGAAGTGACGCGACATCCAAATCGCGTGAGACCCGATATCACAGGTGACCTTCGTGTTATCAGGAATCAGGCGTCTTAATGTATGAATGACATCCAGCGGGTGAGATAGATGACTTTCTCTTTCTGGTGCTTTTTCAATGTCGCTTAACAGCTCCTGTAATTCAGTGACGAATTCAATTTGTTCTTTGCATAGAGAAAGTGGAACACTGTCATGGGCTAGATGTTTAACGGTTTCAGCTATATTGCCGACAAGCTCAAGCGCTGGCTCATAAAAATGATCAATATCTGCCTGCATGTCATCGACATGGATGATCTGCCGCTGCTTCGGCTGAATATTCCAATGCTTCGGATCATATTCAATTGGATCAAAGCCGATGGTTAAAAGGACATCTGCTTGTTCAATGAGAAGATCCCCCGGCTGATTTCTGAATAAACCGATTCTGCCTACATATTGAGACTCGAGCTCTCTTGAGAGAACGCCGGCTCCTTGGTACGTTTCGACAAATGGAATTCCAAGTGTTTTCAATAATGTTCTTGTAGCCTTTGCAGCAGCTGGACGACTTGCTTTCATTCCCACAATGGCAACAGGTAAGTGTGCATTTTGAATTTTGGCGATAGCCGAGCTGATGAGAGCATCCGGTGCAGGACCTAGTTCTGGAGAAGGGTGAGCAGACACTGGTGTTTGTGTGGTGTGTTCTGTCACGACATCTTGTGGAAAGCTGATAAATGCTGCTCCAGCCTGCCCCTTTTGTGCCGCGCGAAAAGCATTTGTTAAGGCTTCGGGTATATTATGAACGTCTTGTACTTCAACACTGTATTTTGTGACTGGTTTGAATAATGCCGCATTGTCGAGTGATTGATGTGTTCGTTTTAGCCGATCTGCACGAATGACGTTTCCCGCGATTGCGACAACAGGGTCACCTTCTGTATTGGCTGTTAATAGACCTGTTGCTAAATTAGATGCGCCAGGACCTGATGTGACGAGACAAACACCTGGTTTGCCGGTTAAGCGGCCGACAGCAGCTGCCATAAAGGCGGCGTTTTGTTCGTGTCTGCATAGGACAAGCTCTGGACCTCTGTCTTTTAATACATCAAATACGGCGTCAATTTTGGCACCTGGAATTGCAAAAACATGGGTCACACCTTGAGCAATCAGCGTATCAACAATCAATTCTGCTCCTCGTCTTGTTAGGGGTTGTGCTTGAGAATTCATTTACCCCGCACTCCTTTCGGCAAGTAAAATTTTTTATGAAAATATATTTTCATGATATGATTTACTATACATTTCAAAATGGAAAATTTCCAATATCTGTTTAACGTGGTTTTAATATGTTTCACGAATAAGTGTGCGAGGAGTGAAAGGATGGAACTGAGACATTTGCAGTACTTTGTCACAGTAGCGGAGGAGCTGCATTTTGGCAGAGCAGCCGCACGGTTGAATATGACACAGCCGCCACTTAGTCAGCAAATTAAGCAGTTTGAAGAAGAATTGGGGTTTCCTTTGTTTCACCGGTCGAAGCGAGTGGTGGAGCTAACAGCTGCTGGAAAGGTCTTTTTACATGAGGTGCGTGGTGTGCTGCATCAGCTTGATAAAGCCGTTGATCATGCCCGGCATACAGCAAGAGGAGAGCTGGGAAAAATCATCATAGGGTTTGTTGGAACAGCGACGTATGATATTCTGCCGCCAGTTGTACGCGAATTCAGAGAGCTGTATCCCTCTGTCAGTATTGAGCTGGAGCAGCTTTCTGTTCCGCAGCAGCTAGGAGCGCTTTTAAATGGGGAGATTGATATCGGTTTTTTACATCCTACATCTCCTCATGAAGAACTGGTCAGCCGTTTGATGAAGCAAAGTGAATGTATTTTTGCGATTCCGAAAAATCATCCGCTGGCGAAAAAAGAGGCGGTCACGATCGAAGATATTCGTCATGAGCCGATTATTTCTTTATCACAGGAATCATGGCCGTCCCTTTATCAACACTTTGTCCTGCTATGTGAAAAGTACGGGTTTTCTCCAAATATCGTGCAGGAAGCGGCGGAATATCAAATGGTGATTGGCCTTGTCACAGCTGGTATCGGCATTGCGGTCATTCCGAAATCAGCCCGGCGTTTATTTAATCTAGATGTTGTGTATCGGTCCATTGAAGGTGAACAGCTTCTGGCAGAATGGACGATTTCCTATAGACGAGAAAATCATAATCCTGCTTTATTTCATCTTGTCCACCATATCTTGCATCGCACCGAGCCTGAATCAGAGGCATAGAAAAAGAGGTATGGTATGATGTCGATACACCAAAAGGAGGCGTGTCTGAATTGATTACGTTGCAAATGGATCAGCTATCAAGAAAAGAAGCATATAAATTATTATCGGGCTCTATTGTTCCACGACCGATTGCGTTTATTACAAGTCTGTCTAAAGACGATGTTGTCAATGCCGCACCATTTAGTTTCTTTAATGTCATCAGCGGACACCCGCCGCTCCTCGCAGTTTCTATCGGACGACGCGAAGGTCAGATGAAAGACACAGCGCAGCATATGATTGACAGAGGAGAATTTGTGGTCCATGTGAGTGATGAAGCGATAATAGAAGATATTAATGAAACAGCTGCTACGCTGCCGCAGGAGGAGAGTGAGCTGGATCGAACCGGTCTTCATCAAGTAAAAAGCCATGTCGTTTCAGTTCCGGGGATCAAGGAAGCGCGCATTCGTTTCGAATGTCAGCTGGAAAAGCATCTCACCTTTCAAAATGATGAAGGAGAAATCACGGTCGATCATATCATTGGCCGGGTTGTATGTGCACATTTAGATGAGTCAGTTTATGATGCGGAAAAAGGCTATGTTTCTACTAATGAACTGAAGCCAGTCGCACGTTTAGCGGGAAATGATTATGCCCATTTAGGCACGTCATTTGTGCTGAAAAGACCACAGTAATAGGAAGAACCCCCGATTTCCCTCGGGGGTTCTTCCTATTATTCTTTTGTTCTAATTTTAAGAAATAACCGGTTGATTTGCTGCAACGTATAATTAGAAAACCAGTCCTGTGAATTATATCTATTATATAAACAAGTCACAATTTTATGGAAATTTCTCATTGAATAAAAGGATATATTTCTCGACAAAAGATCAATCCTGACTAAGGTCAGGGTGATACAGTGAAAATATTAATTTAAACAGATTTATCACAGAAATGGGAAGGTGAAAGTCAAAAGATTTGAATAGCACCGCCGTCATACCAAGAGAAATGAGGAATAACGGGTGGTATATTCTGTAAAATAAATTAAAATTTTAATGACTCGAAAAGGTTTGGTGGCTAATAATGAAAACTCTAAATTTGTTATAAAATCCGTTATATTCCTTCATTGTATAAATTATAATAATTTAAATTAAATAGACTTTATAATGTAAATATGTAAATTTAGGGTTTTTTTTGATACATATATATGGTATTATAAATTTTGGTATTGCTAGTCATCAAAATTTATAGAAAAGGTGTTGTGAAAGTTGAAAAAATCAAGTGTATTTTCCGTGGTAATGTTAGTATTATTTTCTTTTGCAATGGTTGTACCGACATTTGCGAAAACTAATTATTATGATTTCACGATGGAATATAGAGCTGTGAATGGAGCTGATAAAAAAAGATTTTATGAACTAAATAAAGGGCCAGCTAAAATTTCTGGAGAGCAATGGGAATTATCTAAATTGCCAAATGCTAATGGGCCTAATACGGTATATTATGAATTGAGAAATAAGTCGACAGGAAAGGACTATGGTACAGTTACTTCTAGACCTAGAGCCGATGGAAAAGTTAATAAGGTCTCTGGTAAATATACAGGAATTGGTGGAGGAAACAAATATTATTTGTTTATTTATAAAATAGAAAGAGACGGCAGAACTATTACAGGTAAAGGTAAAGTATCTAATTAATAAAACAGAAGAGAATTTGTTTATAAATTCTCTTCTGTTTTATTTACTAGGAGAGCTACATTATGATTATATTTTTTGAAGGTTGGATACTCTACAGTTTTTTATTTATATATTTAGCTTTTGCAGTCTTACTCAAAATTAAGTATAAGAAAAGTTATACATATTTATTCTTCTTTTCAATCATGACTTTTTATGTATATCATGTTATAAATTTAACTCAATTCCCAATTACTATTGATGACACTCAAAGGGAGAATTTCAAAGAAGTATTCGGTGAAAAAAATAATATTTTAGTAGAAATGAATTTAATTCCTTTTAGTGAAGGTGTTAGTTTAGCCAGTCTTTATAATGTATTCATGACGATACCTTTAGGTTTTGGTTTGCCATTTCTAATTAAGGCAACATTTAAAAAGATATTTTCAGTAGGTTTGTTAGTTGGCATACTATTTGAAAGTTTTCAATTGATTGTTGGATTATATGCGGGTTATTCCTTTAGAGTGGTAGATATCGATGATATAATTTATAACCTTTTAGGCACAATAATTGGATATGTATTCGTGTTTAAACTATTTATATTGTTTTTCAAACTAATATTGAATAAATTTGAAATAGATTTCAATCCAATTATCAGTCATATTTATGAAGCTGGCCAGCCATTAAAAAATAAGGCTGCAGATAAATAGAAAACCCCCGAGGGAAATCGGGGGTTTTCTATTTATTTTTTCTGTTCTAGTTTCAGTGGAGCTGCGATGTTCTTTTGTACTTTTTTCCCTTTTAAGACGTCGCTTGCAGCACCGACTGCCAGTTGACCGATCAGTTCTGGCTGCTGCGCAACTGTTGCAGAGAGCTTTCCTGCTTTGATCGAGCTGAGTGCATCTTCGTTTCCGTCAAAGCCAACGACAAGAATGTCTTTCCCAGAACTTTGAATCGCTTCTAGTGCGCCAAGAGCCATTTCATCATTGTGGGCAAAAACAGCTTTGATGTCAGGGTTTCCTTGAAGGAGGTTTTCCATGACGTTCAACCCTTTTGTTCGGTCGAAGTCAGCTGCTTGTTTTGCTGCCACTTTTAGATCTTTATCTGCTATTTGATGGAATCCTTTTCCGCGTTCACGTGTAGCGGAAGCGCCTGGTACACCTTCTAATTCAGCGACTTTAGCGCCTTTTCCAACCTTGTCGATAATAAATTTGGCTGCCATTTCGCCGCCTTTGACGTTATCTGAAGCAACCAGTGCTTCTACTTTACCGCTTTCAGCTGAACGGTCTAATGTGATGACAGGAATATCTGAAGCATTCGCTGATTCAACAGCAGTTGAGATGGCAGACGAGTCCGCTGGGTTGATAAGCAATGCGTCGACCCCTTGCTGAATTAAATCTTCTACGTCACTTGTTTGTTTTGCTGAATCATTTTGAGCATCTGCAATGACGACTTCGATGCCAAGCTTTTTCGCTTCTTTCGTCACCCCGTTTTTAAGAGAAACGAAGAATGGATTGTTTAAGGTCGAGATCGAGAGACCGATTTTGATGTCTTTTTTCTTCCCATCTTTTGTTGATTTGGCCCACTCTGGCGGTTCAAGTGAGCAGGCAGAAAGCATGAACAATGAGAGAGTCAGGATGAGAATAAGATATTTTTTCATAGCAGCTGCCTCCTTAAGCAGATTTCTTTCTGTCTAATAGGACTGCAATCAAGATGACAATCCCTTTTACAACAGATTGATAGAATGATGATACACCAAGTAAGTTCATACCGTTGTTCAGGACACCGATGATAAGCACCCCGATCAGTGTGCCGACAATTCGTCCTCTTCCGCCAGACAAGCTTGTCCCGCCAAGTACAACAGCAGCAATCGCATCAAGCTCATAGGACGTACCAGCTGTTGGCTGAGCTGAGTTTAGGCGAGAGGTTAAAATGGCACCTGCTAAAGCAGACATGAAACCTGCCAATGAATAGATCATAATTTTTACGCGTGGTACTTTGATTCCTGAAATAAGCGCAGCTTTTTCATTTCCGCCGATGGCATATGTTCTTCTGCCGAAAGGTGTTTTATGAAGCAGCACCCAAAGTACGATAAAGGTGAGAAGCATCGTGATCGCTGGAACAGGAATGCCTAAGAAATACCCGCGTCCGAATAACTGAAAGGCATAGTTAGAACCGAGTCCGGTAATCGGGTTTCCGTCTGTATAAACAAGTGTTAATCCTCTGAAAATCGTCATCGTGGCAAGTGTTGCGATAAAAGGAGCCATTTTTCCTTTTGTGATTAAAAGACCGTTGACCATCCCAAGAATAGCGCCGATGATACAGCCAACGATAATAGCTAAAATCGGGTCCATACCAGACACGATAAATCCGGCAGTCAGCGCACTAGAAAGTGCTAAAATGGCACCGACAGACAAATCAATTCCTCCGGTTAAAATAACAAACGTCATTCCAAAGGCAATGAGGGCATTAATGGAGATTTGTCTCAGTAAGTTTAAGATGTTTAATGGCTCTAAAAAGGCCGGGTTTAAAATAGAAACAATGGCGACAAGGATGATGAGTCCTAAGAATGGCCCAAGCTTTTGCATGATGTTGTCAAATCGTCCATTTGAAGTAAGTGGTTTCATGTTACTTCCCTCCTGTAGCTAGTGTCATAATTCGTTCTTGTGTTGCGTCTGCTTTATTTAATTCTCCGCTGATGGTTCCTTCATGAATGACAAGCACTCGATCGCTCATCCCTAGAATTTCTGGGAGCTCAGAGGAGACCATTAAAATGGCAACACCTCGATCAGTCAGTTCATTCATTAACTGGTAGATTTCTCGTTTCGCTCCGACGTCGACACCTCTTGTCGGTTCATCTAAAATCAAGACCTTCGGCTGGATGCCGATCCATTTGGCGATGACGACTTTTTGCTGATTTCCACCAGAGAGACTTCGAGCCGAGATTTCAGAGGAAGCCGTTTTAATCGTCAATCTTTTGATGAGCAGGTCAACAAAATCCTGTTCGTTTTTCTTATCGATCAGTCCCTTTGGAGAGAAGCTTTCTAAGTTTGGCAGACCAATGTTTTCTCGAATGGATGCATCCAGCATGAGTCCTTCATCTTTGCGATCCTCTGTGATAAAGCCGATGCCGAGCTTGACGGCATCACTTGGTTTTTTAATGATAGCCTTTTTCCCATGAACCCAGATTTCCCCTTGATCAAGAGGATCAAGACCAAACAGTGACCGCATCATTTCGGTCCTGCCAGCGCCCATTAAGCCTGCAACACCGACGATTTCTCCAGCTTTAACGGAGAAATTGATATCTTGAAATTGTCCTTTTCTTGTCGCTTGCTTCACCTCAAGGATAGTATCTCCTAAAGAAGGCGTTCTCTCAGGGTATCGATCTGTTAATTCGCGGCCGACCATTTTTTTGACGACCTCATGGAAATTTGTTTCAGGTATGGCTTTCGTATCGACCGTTTTCCCATCGCGCATGATGGTAATCCGGTCACAGATCGCAAAAATTTCCTCCATACGGTGAGAAATATAGACGATGGATACGCCTTCCTTTTTGAGAGATTCAATGACCTGAAAGAGCTTTTCAATCTCACGGTCTGTAAGAGCTGCCGTTGGCTCATCCATGATGATGACCTTCGCTTCTGTCATTAATGCCTTTGCAATCTCAATCATCTGTTTTTGTCCAACAGAGCAGCTACCTGCCTCTTGATCAAGCGAGAGGTTCACAGACAATCGGTCCAGCTGGCTTTGGGCAAGAACCTTCATTTTCTTTGTGTCTAGCAATCCAAATTTCGTATAGATTTCTTTCCCGATGAATAGGTTTTCCAAGACGGTCATATCTGGCCATATGTTGAGCTCTTGATGAATAAAGGCGATGCCGTGTTGTTCCGCTTCCTTCGGATTTTTGAAAGCGGTTTCTTTCCCGTCGATTTGAATCGTTCCCTGGTCTAATGAATAAAGACCTGTGAGCAGGTTCATTAAAGTTGATTTTCCTGCGCCATTTTCACCCATGAGCGCGTGAACCTCACCTGTGACGAGGTCAAAGGAGACCCCGGAAAGAACGGTGTTTTTTCCAAAGGCCTTATGGATGTTATGCATCTCAATGTTCATATCTGGCTCCTCCTTTTAAAAGATGACACCGGCATGAAGAATGCAGTTTGCGTATGGGGTGGCTTCACCCGTGCGAATGACTGCTTTTGCCTGTTTGGTCATATCTTTAAACGTCTCGTGGTCTACATCATGTAATGGCTGTGAGAACGCTTTCTTTAGAAATAGATGATCTCGCTCATTGGCTTCTTTGATTTCACTAGCTACAGTAATGTGTTCAACCGCCATTTCTTGAAGAAGGAGGGAGGTGACCTCCTGAAAGGACGGTGTGCCGATTGATAGTGCCAGGTCGATTTTGACTGGACCTTCTGGAATCGGCAGGCCGCAGTCTGCGATGACGATTGTATCTGTATGACCAAGGTCAGCAAGTACCTTGGCGATATGACTGTTTAAGATGCCGTTTTTTTTCATTTTTTTCTCTCCAGTTCTTCTCTTGTTGGCATGCCGCCTTGTGCACCGAACTTTGTAACAGAGATAGATGCGGCTAAGTTGGCAAAGGCAAGTGCGTCGTATAGGGATTTTCCCTCTGCTAGTGCTACAGCTAGAGCACCGTTAAAAGTATCACCAGCGCCTGTAGTGTCAACGGCTTTCACAGGGGAGCCTGGCACCAACACTTCTTTTATTCCGTCAAAGTAACGAACACCATTTTTTCCTTCTGTAATGAGTAATTTGTTTGGATATTGGCGCAAAGCTTCTGCTATGGTGAGTCCATCAAACATAAGAGCTGCTTCGTGTTCGTTTGGAGTAATATAGGCAGCTTGATCTAATATTTGCTGAGAAACTTGACGAGCTGGTGCGGGATTTAAGATGACCGGAATCCCTTTCTCACTGCAAATGGTGCAGACGGCTTCGACTGTTTCTTCAGGAATTTCTTGCTGAATGAGGACCATTCCAATGTCTTCAATAGAAGAAAGAGCATCTGTTACATAGTGAGGTGTCACCTCATTGTTTGCCCCTTTGACCACGACAATGCTGTTATCACCTTCCGCTAATATGATATGAGCCGTGCCGCTTTCCATTTCGGTAACCGGTTTCATATATGATGTGTGAACTCCTTGATCTTGTAGATTGATGAGAATATCTTGACCATAAGCGTCATCACCGACCCGGCCGATCATGTAAACATCAGCACCGAGTCTGGCACTGGCGACTGCTTGATTGGCTCCTTTTCCGCCTGGGACGGTTTTAAATGATTCTCCTAACACTGTTTCACCGGCATTTGGTCGTTTATTCGAAGTGACGACTAAATCCATTGAACAACTCCCTACTACGACAATATGACTCATTGTGAATCCACCTTTCTTGTGGTCTCTCGTTCAATAAAAGAGACGGGCATTTGAATAACTGGTTGATCTATAGGTTGTTTCTGAATCGCTTTAATTAACAGCTGCGCCGCTTCTTTTCCCATCTCATAGGCAGGCTGCCTAATTGTCGATAGGGAAGGGAAGAGCAGCTCGCTTTGCGGAATATCGTCAAACCCAATGATTTGAACATCCTCTGGAACGGCTTTTCCGATCCGAAGTGCTTCGTGTATGACCGCTGTTGCGACAATGTCATTACTGGCAATGATGCCATCTGTTTCAGGGTACAGCTGGAAAAGAGCCTTGGCACTCTTACGGGCTTCATGAAAAGAAAATGAAGCATTAGACATCACATGGAAGTCGACACCCTTTTCGGTCAGTACATCGAGTGCACCCTTGAATCGCTGCCTCGCTGTTTGAAGGTGGGCAGGTCCTTTCAGCAGTGTGATCTGCCGGCTGCCGCGCCTGATTAATTCCATTGCAGCCATTTTCCCGCCAGCTGCAGTATCTGCAGATACAGAAGGTACATGCGAGACGGTTCGATCTAAGAACACAACCGGCAATTCATCATCATTGTATATATCTGATTCAGGTTCGTTTGTGACAGCGATGACACCGACCACTTGATTTTGTTTAAAGGTTTGTAAATAAGCCAATTCCTTTTCTCGATCTTCATCACTGTTTCCGAATAATAACCGAAAACCTTGCGCATGAATCTCATCCTCTACGCCTCTAGCAAGCTGAGGAAAGAAGGGATTTGTGATATCAGGCAAGATCAAACCGATTAAGCGGGATTCTCTTTTGAAAAGGGATCTAGCCACTTCATTGGGAAAGTAGTTCAGCTCCTGCATCGCTTGTGTCACGCGGGTTTTCGTATCTGAATGGACATATCCAGTATCGTTCAGTACGCGCGAAACAGTGGCAACAGATACTTGTGCAGCTTTTGCAACATCTTTAATGGTAGCCAATGGAGTGCCTCCCTTCGTGAATGTGTAACCGTTTACACAAATAGATTATCATGAAAGCTTTTAAATGACAATCTTAAAAAAATAAAAAAAGAAAAGAAAGATGAACTCTTCCTTTTCTTAACTAATAATCCCTGTTTCTGTAATATTCACTTTGATTTTTGGGATGATTTTTACATTTGGATAATCCGTAACCCAGTTCATCTTCATGAATTCATCATAGTGTCTTACCCGATATTTTCTGCCTAGGCTAAGGACGTCAGAGTTTGCTTCTTGCAGGGAGGCCACGACTTTTTCTGCTTCTTTTGTCAAAATCGCGGAAAGCCTTTTGTTGAGCATTTTAATTTTTTTATCTGTGTCTAGATTATCTTTCGGGTATTCAAGGACAGAGGTCGTGAATTCATACTCAAGAGAAAAGGTTAAGTTTCGATGGTCAGGATTGATAATGTTGATGTCTCTCTTTGAATCTGTCACTTGAATGGTGATGTAATTGTTCTCCTTTGATTTCATATCACTTCTTACTTTTTTAGTGAAGTTCGCATATTTGCCCATATTCTCGTCCATGACAGTGAGAAGAATGGCATCTTGTCCGTACAGCTCACCTTTCTTTTTCTCATTATCAAATAGGGCGACGCCTTTTACACTCGTTAGTTTTTTCTCTTGATCATAGTAGAGTAACGGCAGTGTGAAATCCTCTCCGGTTTGCAGCATTTTGGAACGAATGCTTTGCATGTTTTTAGGTGCTACTTGGGAGGATTGAGATGCAGTGGTGATGAGGTTATTTAAATAATCGCTCACAATGACCTTTTCCTTGAGGAGCTGGTCGATTAATTCCACACAGGTTCCCCCCTGTACCACTGCAAGATTGGCGAGCAAAGGACTTTTTGGATCTCGATAGAACATATCTAAATAGGGGAGAAGGCTATTTTGAGCAAATTCATCACCGATTAGCATGACTCGCATTTTTGATATATCAATTTTTTGATCGACAATTCGGCTGAAGTTGGTTCTTGCTTTTCTTAATGTAGGAGCTTCAGTTGTAAGAACAGTGGTTAAATAGCTGCCTGTATTTCCTTGCGCCATGCTTTGAGACTGCTGCACTTTACGATAGGTGATGGAGAACTTCGCATTGTCGTCTTCTCCTTGATCAACCGTAGACGTTAACACAAGAGAGATATTTTTTAATAAGTTTTGATCCCAGCAGCCAGGCATGAAGATAAGCGATATACACATGAGGAGCGTCAGCGAAAACTTATGACGCATGCGATTTCACCTTCCCTTTAAGATGTTTGATAAAAATGATGATGGCCATAATGATCGGCAGTGTGTAAATAACTGAAATTTGAGCAATGGTCGTAAAGTCGTTAAAGCGCTGTATTCTAAAGTTATCGTTTGCGAGAAAACAGCAAGCCGCGTAGATGAAAATGGCAAAATAATAGACATATTTTTTATGCTCTTTTTTATTAAGTAGGCTCGCTAGGCCATTGGCACAGAAGTGAAGGTAATTGCTGAGTGTGGCAAGAATGACGAACACCCAGAAACTTAGAAAAATTAAATCTGTTCGTTCAATGATTCCGAATGTAATGGTCTTTAATAGATAAAGCACAGGATTTGGTATGATATCAAGCTCAATCGGGCTGAAGAACATAAAACAAATCAATGTAATAAATAGGTAGAAAAGCGTCGTGCATATATTTGAAATCGTCATGACCTTATACCGTTCTTTGATGGAACCTTTCATGAATGGAGAGATGATGAGAATCATTTCAAAGCCGTTCATCGAGAGCACCACATCTTTCAATCCAAGCTGGAACTGAGACAAATCCGTCTGGAAGAAAGGCATGAGGTAGTCAATATTGGTTCCTTTTAACGAATAGAACATGAGTAAAGACAACATGAGCAAAAAGGGGGTCAAGATAAAGTTAAACCTGACGATCGCTGTGATTTTTTCTTTTGCGATGTAGATGATGGAGATCGTCAGCAATAAATTAATGACCCAGTTTGGCGTAAGCGGCAGTACCCATATACCAAGTATTCTGGTGAAAATGGAGAGAACAACAATGCAGATCGAGGCAAAATAAACTGTATAAAGCCCGATTAAAATATGCCCTATCCATTTCCCATAGACTTTGATTAATGCTTGGAAGAACGATATGTCAGGATATTTTTGAATGATATAAATGAAAATGGTATTGATGATTTGAATAAATACGCCGGCTAAGATAATCGCCATCCAGCCATCGTGCCCCATGTCTTTCATCAGCAAATGGGGAAGCGCTAAAATCCCAACACCAATTTGAGATTGGATGAGAAAAAAGATCGCTTGAGATGGAGATATTTTATTTTTCATTTTTCTTTTCCCACCCTCTCAAATTTTCAATTTGTTTTTTCCTTTGCGGATTTAAATAAACAGGACGCTGTTTGTACATCCACATAGGTAGTCGAATGACGGTGTCCTTTAAATCCTGCCAGTTAAAAGGTGTAACAGGTGATAAGTACGGTACACCTAATGATTCTAGGCGGCATAAATTCATGAGGACGATGGCAAGGCCAAATGAAATGCCGATAAAGCCAAACATTGACGCCATGAACATGAGCGGAAAACGCAGCATCCTGATGGTAGACGTCATTTCAAATGAAGGAAGGACAAAGGAAGCAACGGCAGTCACGGCAACGACAACGATAAGGACATTCGAGATGAGTCCTGCTTGTACTACCGCATCCCCAATGACCAAACCGCCTACGATCCCAATGGTCTGCCCGATTGGTTTTGGCAGACGCACCCCGGCTTCCCGTATGAGTTCAATAGTAATTTCCATGAGCATGGCTTCGATTAAAGGAGGGAAGGGAATCCCAATAATAGAATTCTTCATGGTTACGGCGAGTTCATCAGGGACCACCTCATAATGAAATCCAATCACCGCAATATAAAAAGATGGCAGTATGACTGCGATGATGCAGGCGAGATAACGCAAAATACGGATAAATGTAGCTGGAATCCAGCGGCTATTATAATCATCTGGTGATTGAAAGAAACTAAAAAAGGTGACAGGAAGAATAATTGCCATAGGGCTCCCGTCCATCAGCACTACAATACGACCTTCAAGAATGGCAGATCTCACCTTATCAGGACGTTCTGTATCAATCAGCTGCGGAAAAATAGAAAATGAATCATCTTCGATCGCCTCAACAATAGAACCAGGACTAATCAGCGTGTCTACTTTAATAGAAGAGATCCGTCTGTTTACCTCTTCTACCTTTTCCTGATTCGCTACATCAGAAATATAAACAATCGCAAGCTTTGTTTCTGATTTTGTACCGACCTTATGGTACTGAATGGCGAGCTTCCGATCATTTAAGTGAGAACGCAGTAAATATATATTCGTATCCAAACTTTCCACAAATCCATCATGAGCACCCGCAATGATGCTTTCTGATGAAGGCTCAGAAATAGAGCGAAGCGGCGGCTGCCCGACAGCAAATAATTTGATCTGCGAGGAATTTTCATCAAGAAAGGCAATGCTTCCTGCAATAATACTGTCAGTGATCAGAGTCAAGTCGCCTGTTTCAAGCGTACTAAGAGACTTTGTATAATCTTGTTTTCCAGGAGGACCTAACAAGTTACCGATAATAAAGTTGTTCAGTTTGCCTTCATCAATTCTTGTTTTAATAAAAAACAGGACAGATTTCGTTTCATTCACCATTAACTCTCGGTATTCAAAATCGCCGCTTTGCTGAAATGTTTTTTTCAGAATCCGGATTTTTTCCTCGAAGCTGCCTGATAAAAAATGCAACCGTGTTTGCTCATTGCTGTTTGGCATCTTTAGCCTCCTCTCACAGATTTTTTAACCTTAGTGTAAGCGGGGAAGCTGATTTTATTCGTCGCCTTTGGGGAAAGCATGACATGAATTGACAACTTTCAACTAAAATCATATTAAAAATGTTAAGAAATGATGAATCTTGATAAAAACAAATGAATAATATTTCATTATGTGGGTCATAAGGAGCGAATATCGTAAAGAGAAGGCATTTCGAAATGATCAATAGTTTACATCTTATCCCAATTTTTTGTGACCCTAAAATAAGCATATGACTTGATTTTTTATGAGGAGACCTTTGTCATAGGTCAACGTGTAGCGTTCTGACCGATGAGGATGACTTTCTAACCTGTTCCTTCAAAAATCGAAAACATTCCAAAACACGCACTATTCATTTAAAGCGCTGATACGACTGAGGTTATAGAGTTTAAAGGGCTTTAAAACATTGATTCAAAATACATCTTAACAATTGTCAAAAAATTTAGGGAGAAAAGGACAAAAGATTTTTCGATGCTTGATGGTAACGCTTACTCTTGATTGAAGCCGAAATTCAGGCTGATTTTTGTCCGTCTTTTGGCCTTTTCATTTAAAGAGGAGCTAGGTCAATCCACCTTCTGATTAGAGGAATTTGGCATACGAGGAAGTGAAAGATTATGTTACATAATACCGATTGTGATTTTATGCTGAACCTATATACTGTTGATTGAATTTACATATCACACTCATAAAAAAAGGAGATGTAGATAAGCGATGTGGTTAATCGTTATAGCCTGTGTCATCATGTTAGGGATTGGCTTTATTGAAAAGAAGCGTCACCAGAAAAATATCGATGCCCTACCGGTGCGCGTCAATATTAATGGTATTCGCGGAAAGTCTACCGTTACAAGATTGACAACCGGTATCTTAATGGAGGCAGGTTATAAAACTGTCGGCAAAACAACGGGAACAGATGCAAGAATGATTTATTGGGATACGCCAGAGGAGAAACCGATTAAAAGGAAACCGCAAGGACCGAATATCGGTGAGCAGAAGGAAGTTATGAGAGAAACCGTTGAAAGAGGAGCAAATGCCATCGTCAGTGAATGTATGGCGGTAAATCCAGATTACCAAATCATCTTTCAGGAAGAGCTGCTTCAAGCGAATATTGGCGTGATCGTAAACGTTCTTGAAGATCATATGGACGTCATGGGGCCGACACTTGATGAAATAGCAGAAGCCTTTACAGCGACAATTCCTTACAATGGACACTTGGTTATTACGGATAGTGAATATACGGATTTCTTTAAAGAGATTGCGAAAAAACGCAATACAGAAGTCATTGTTGCAGATAATTCCAAGATTTCTGATGAGTATTTACGGAAATTTGAGTACATGGTCTTCCCAGATAATGCCTCACTTGCACTTGGTGTTGCACAGGCATTGGGAATTGATGAAGATACGGCATTCCGAGGAATGTTAAATGCGCCGCCTGATCCAGGAGCGATGAGAATTCTTCCATTAATGGATGCGAAAACGCCTGGACACTTTGTAAATGGTTTTGCGGCAAATGACGCATCATCTACATTGAACATTTGGAAGCGTGTGAAAGAAATTGGATATCCAACAGATGAACCGATTATTATCATGAACTGCCGTGCGGATCGTGTAGATCGAACGATCCAGTTTGCGGAGGATGTACTTCCTTATATTGAAGCAAGTGATCTCGTCTTAATTGGTGAAACAACAGATCCAATTGTAAAGGCATATGAGGATGGAAAAATTCCGGCTGACCACTTACACAACCTTGAATATCAATCTACAGAAGAAATTATGAACATGCTTGAGAAAAAGCTTCATAATCGAGTGGTTTATGGAGTCGGCAATATTCATGGTGCCGCTGAACCGTTAATCGAAAAAATTCAAGAATACAAAATTAAGCAGCTTGTCAGCTAGGAGGAAATATAGAAAATGTTCGGATCAGATCTTTATATCTCGTTAATTTTAGGTGTTCTACTTAGTTTAATCTTTGCAGAAAAAACAGGAATCGTACCAGCTGGACTTGTTGTCCCAGGTTATCTGGCGCTTGTATTTAACCAGCCAGTCTTCATTTTAGTTGTCTTATCTGTCAGCTTGCTTACGTATGTCATCGTTCGCTTTGGTCTATCGAAATTTATGATTTTATACGGACGCAGAAAGTTTGCTGCAATGCTGATTACAGGGATTGCCTTAAAGCTAGTCTTTGATTTCTTCTACCCAGTGGTCCCATTTGAAATAGCAGAATTCCGCGGAATCGGTATTATCGTTCCTGGATTGATTGCAAATACGATTCAAAAGCAAGGTCTTACGATGACCCTTGGAAGCACGTTACTTCTAAGTGGTGCAACATTTGCCATCATGTATGTTTACTATCTATTTTAAGATAAGGTGTGTCCAATGATGAATAAAAAATTGAGCTTTCAGGAAAAGCTGCTGAAAATCACAAAGAACCAAAAGAAAAAAACGAATAAACACGTGCTGATTGCTTTACCGATCGTCATTGCTTGTACATTTCTATTTACGTTTATCGGGCAAGCAAAAGTGCCAACTGTACAAAAGAATCCAGAAAACATCCTGACCGCTTCGTTTGTCGGTGACATTATGTTTGGAAGAAACGTAGAGAAAGTAACCGACCGCTATGGAAAACAGCATCTCTTTCGCTATGCCAAGCCATACTTTGATGTGTCAGATTATGTGACTGGTAACTTTGAGCATCCAGTCGCATCAGACCGGGAACAAGCGGCGCAAAAGAATATTCATTTAAAAACGGATGAGGATTCGGTCAAAGCGTTGAAGGATTTGAATTTCTCTGTATTAAACTTTGCGAATAACCATGCGGCAGACTATGGTGAAAAAGGGCTGAACAAAACGATTGATGCCTTTAAACAAGCTGA
Source organism: Bacillus sp. FSL W8-1143 (assembly GCF_037965155.1). Lineage (NCBI taxonomy): Bacteria > Bacillati > Bacillota > Bacilli > Caryophanales > Bacillaceae > Bacillus > Bacillus sp. FSL W8-1143. Next base: position 3,273,519 of record NZ_CP150182.1, on the reverse strand, counting down.
CATGGATTATACAGGCGCAGGCCATAACCTTCAGGATGCGAAGCAGAACATTTCGTATAAAGAAGTAAATGGTGTCAAAATCGCTACACTTGGTTTTACTGATGTGTATGGGAAAGATTTTAAAGCAACGAATCGCCAGGCCGGTATCTTGCCAGCCGACCCATCTATCTTTATTCCGATGATTTCGCAGGCTGCTGAAAAGGCAGATGTCGTCGTTGTTCATGCTCACTGGGGACAGGAGTACAACAATGAGGTAAACGATAGACAAAGAGAATTGGCAAGAGCGATGTCTAAGGCTGGTGCTGATATCATTATCGGTGCTCATCCGCACGTTCTTGAGCCAATGGAAGTCTATAACGGCACGGCGATCTTCTATAGCTTAGGAAACTTTATTTTTGACCAAGGCTGGTCAAGAACACGTGATTCTGCACTTGTTCAGTATCATCTGAATGAAGATGGAAAAGCGACATTTGAAGTGGTCCCAATGTACATCAAAGAAGCAACACCTGCTCCGGTTAAAGCAGGATCATTTGAATCAAAATCCATTATCCGTATGCTGACAAATGGTACGAATGCGGATTGGAAAGAAAAAGACGGACACATTTTCTTTGAAGTAGATCACGCTGATAAAGTTAAACACTTAAAAGAAAACGGAGGGAAAGAGAAGAAATGAAATTTCTAAAAGCAAGCTGGCCGTTTGTTGCGTTAATTTTAGTCTTTGTCTTTATGTCTGCTTTTAAATTTAGTGACAGCCTCACAGATCATGAAAAACAAAAGATCTCGGTTGAAATGCAGAAAATCGAACAACAAAAACAGTCAAAAACGGAAGCAAGTAAATAACTCTAACGAGCATAGAGGGCACGCATTGCGTGCTCTTTTTTGTCGAAAAAAGGTGTAAAAGGTTAGGTGTCATGCCGAAACTATAGAAGAAAGGAGGGGAAAGGTCATGAAGTGGAAAGGAATAGTGATTGGTGGGTGCGCGCTCGTAGGGCTCATGTTCATGACTCAATCAGAAGCAGTTGCTCAAACAGCGTCTCCTTTGCAGCAAGCGGAAAAGTTGATTGGAACACCTTATCATAAAGGAGGAACCGATCCAAAAACGGGCTTTGACGCATCAGGGTTTACGCAATATGTGTACAAGACATCAGGCGCTTTTGATTTGCCGCGGAAGGTAATCGATCAGTATCAGATTGGAAAAAAGGTATCATGGGACAAAGCCCAGCCAGGTGACCTTGTATATTTTCGAAGCCTTGAAGAAACAAAGGATATCCCGACACATGTAGGATTTTACGCTGGTAACGATCAGGTCATTCACATCACGCTTAGTCAAGGTGTGGTGAAAACAAACGTCAGCAAAAGCAAATACTGGACGGACCGATTTTATGCAGTCAAACGACTTCCCGGCACACCGAAAATCTCGGATAATCATCTTGTGAAAGATGCGATGAAATATGTAGGTATTCCTTATGTATTTGGTGCAGCAGACCCTAAGATTGGCTTTGATTGTTCAGGCTTTTTACAATATGTATTTGAAAAATCACTAGGGATTTATTTGCCTCGAAGTGCTGAACAGCAGTGGATGGTTGGAGAAAAAGTGGCATTAGATGATATACGTCCTGGGGATTTTGTCTTTTTTAGCAACACATATAAGCCAGGCATTTCTCATGTAGGGATGTATATTGGGGGCGACCGTTTTATTCATGCGAGCCGTTCGGAAAGTGTCACGATTTCTTATTTGTCTGAATCGTATTGGCGCGAAAAATGGACAGGTGCGAAACGATTAACGGAGCTGAAATTAGCAAAAGAAGACCCGATTGTCTCAAAAGCCGCTACGTATATTGGTGAAGTTCCTTATGTCAAAGGTGGGACGAATCCAAAGCAAGGCTTTGACACAGCAGGGTTCACACAGTATGTGTATCGTGAAGTGCTTGGAATTGAGCTGCCTCGTTATGCGTCAGGTCAAGTCAAGGCAGGTACGCCTGTGAAACGGTCGGAGCTGAAGCCGGGAGATCTCGTTTTCTTTAGTGGCACGTCATTGATACCGGCCATTTATGCAGGATCAAATCAAGTGATTCACATGACCGTCTCAAATGGTGTCGTGCTTACGAATATGAAAACAAGTACGTACTGGAAGGATAAGTATGAGACGGCTGTTAGAATCAAAAAATAAAGAAAAAGCCCGATCCACGCTCGTATCGGACTTTTAGACTTCTCTTTAGGCGCTGATCAGACAAGCGTCTTTTTTTCGTGGAATTGATTTTGTAAAAGGAGATCAATAAAGTAAGCAACACCGTCTTCATGATTGCCTTTTGTAATGTAGGTGCTCTTGTCTTTAATGACATCAACGGCATTCCCCATTGCAATGCGGTGGCCTGCTTCCTCAAACATGGATAGATCGTTGGGGCTGTCGCCAATCGCATAAATATGTGAGCGGTCTACGCCGTAATGAGCTGCGAGCTTTTTAAGAGCATGTCCTTTTCCAGACTCTTTTGGAAGAACCTCAATGATATGTTTTCCAGAAGAGGTCAATGAAAGCTCAGGCATTTCCGCGAGAAGATCTCGAGCTTCCTGTAGTTTGTTCATATCAAACGAGAAGCAGAGTAATTTATAGGTCGCTTCATTCGACCCAAAAATCTGACGAATATCATCCACTGGTTTGATGCCGAATTGTTTGAATTGAGTCATTGCCCCTTCCCATAAATCAGCTATATCTTCATTTGGATTCGCGCTTTTGATCACATCAAATTCTGCTTTCAGCTTCTCTTTTCCATCAAAAGGAGAGAGGAGCGCATCGTCCGTGTAAACCTCAAAGTAAATGTTTCGTTCTACTAAAGCCTGAGCCGCTCGTTTTCCTGCTTCTTGGTCAAGTGTGATACGGCTGAAAAGTTCGTAACCTTCTGTATGAACGGTTCCGCCGTTTGCTGCAATAATAGGGATGTCCAAATCGCCAAGCAGTTCCTTCACGTCAAAAGTCGCCCGCCCTGTACAGATGGTGACAATATATCCCGCTTCCTTCGCGCGGATCAATGCCTCCCTGTTTTGAGCAGATATTTCACTTTTTGTATTTAAAAGTGTACCGTCTAAATCAATCGCAATCATTTTTTTCATCGCTGTCAAATCCTCCTTCATGCATGCAATAGCCTCTTCAAAGTATGTACGATTTCCTTCATTCTCATGAGCAATACGATGCTTGTCCTCTCTATCAAGGCTAAACAAAAATGATCGAATGATCAAGGAAATAAGCCAAAGGGGTAAAATCTGCATCATCGTCAGCAAGTAAAAAAGCGCCCCTTAGGGACGCTTTCAGCGTGTAGACAAACCCTCGCATTCGGTGTCAGTCCTGTGCGCCGATGCTCACGAATATTAAATTCGCTCCGCTTCTGTGCTCGTTCTTCCTAGAGTGCAAAGGTTTTCTATCACGCTGAAAAGAAGACAAAGGGCTAAAATAAAAACCAATTTAGCCCTTTGTCAACAATCAAAAAGCGCCCCTTAGGGACGCTTTCTGTTTATGATAATTCAAGCTGCTTCTTCAATTCAGTCTTCACTTCGTTTAGCTGGTTTTGATCCAATTGGTAATAATAAACTCCGTTTGGCTGGTAATCAGAGCCTTTCAGCTGAATGGTATCAACCGATTTCAATGACGTCAGAAGCGGGAAAAGCCCGACTAGCTCTTTCATTGAAAGGTTGGTCGCGACATTATCACCAAGTGTATCAATGATATTGTCATATGACGGAATAGATGTTAACGATTTTGATTTATCAAAAATGGCTTTTAATACTTCCATTTGACGCTGCCCGCGCATTAAATCACTATCTGCTTTTCTTGTTCTCACATATGCAAGAGCTTGATCACCGTCTAGCGTATGAGTTCCTGTTTGAAGCTGTACCTTGCCCTTTGTATCTTTTAGAACCTGTTTAACTACATATTCATCCTTGACGTTAATAGAGACCCCGTTTAGTTCATTGACGATCTCTTTAAATGCTTTGAAATTACTTTGGATCACAAAATCAACCGGAATATCTAGTAAATCTTCGACTGTACTTAAGGTTAAATCTGCACCGCCAAATGCGTGTGCATGTGTAATTTTGTCATAGCCATGCCCTGGAATATTCACGTATGAGTCCCTTGGAATGCTTAATAATTTCACGGTTTTATTTGTACGATTGACGGTTGCTAAGACCATCGCATCGCTTCGTGCTTGTTTCACTGTTTCGCCCGGTCTGCTGTCAATACCAAGCAGCAAGACAGAAAAGCTGTCTTTCCCAGGATCGAATGCTTCAATCCGTTTGACAGATTGAGCGCCGCGATCTAAAGATACTTGTGCTTTTTTTGCAGCGCTTGTCACTTTATAGTAGGCATAGCCTGTGACAGAAGCGGTTGTCAGTAAAAGGATACCGACTATAAATAGAGTGACTTTCACCCATGGTTTTAAACGCTTTTTTCCTTTGCGTTTGCTTCTTGATTGATCCATATATTTTAAACCCTCGCTATGATTTTTATAGTAAAGATGTCCTTCTTTTTGTCTTACAAACTAAAACAAATATACCTTAAAACGGGATATAGTGCGACGTTTTTTTCACTAACGCTTAATTGACGTTTCCTTATCGTAAAAAGTTTCAATGATACGCAAATGAAATATATTTGTCATAAAACATCGAAATGTTTGAAGTGACAGAAAGTGAGGAAAATGATTTTCCATAGAGAAACACCCAGTACATACAGAACAAAAGAGGGGTTATGAACATGAAAAATCGGAATGGATGGCTTTATTTTTTCGGCGCACTTGGCGGCGCCTTATATGGCTATGATACAGGTGTCATTTCTGGCGCCATCTTATTTATGAAAGAGGATTTAGGGTTAAACGCATTTACAGAGGGACTTGTTGTCAGCTCGATTTTAATCGGAGCGATGCTCGGTTCCTCTCTATCTGGAAAGCTGACAGATCAATTTGGGCGGAAAAAAGCCATCATCGCCGCAGCGATTTTATTTATTATCGGCGGATTTGGTACAGCCCTTGCTCCGAATACGGAAGTGATGGTCTTATTCCGAATTGTGCTAGGACTTGCTGTCGGGTGCTCGACCACGATTGTTCCATTATATTTATCTGAACTTGCTCCAAAGGAATCGAGAGGTGCACTGTCCTCATTAAACCAGCTCATGATCACATTTGGTATTCTTCTCGCCTATATTGTGAATTACTCTTTAGCGGATGCAGAGGCATGGCGCCTGATGCTTGGAATTGCGGTCGTGCCTTCTGTGCTTTTATTATGTGGGATTATGTTTATGCCAGAAAGCCCCCGCTGGCTGTTTGTCCATGGACAGGCAGACCGTGCGAAAGAGATATTATCTAAACTCAGAAAAAGTAAGCAAGAAGTGGAAGAAGAAATTTCAGACATTCAACAGGCGGAAAGTGAAGAAAAAGGCGGTTTTAAGGAATTATTTGAGCCATGGGTACGCCCAGCATTAATCGCTGGTGTCGGTCTTGCCTTTCTGCAGCAGTTTATCGGTACCAATACAATTATTTACTATGCACCAAAAACATTCACAAGCGTTGGTTTTGGTAATTCAGCGGCCATTTTAGGAACCGTCGGAATTGGGGCAGTGAATGTTGTCATGACGTTTGTGGCGATTAAAATTATTGACCGTGTAGGGCGTAAAGCGTTGCTCTTATTTGGGAATGCTGGCATGGTCCTTAGTTTAATAGTCCTGTCAGTGGTCAATCGATTTTTCGAGGGGTCAACAGCTGCGGGATGGACGACTATTATTTGTTTAGGGCTCTTTATCGTCATCTTTGCTGTCAGCTGGGGTCCTGTCGTTTGGGTCATGCTTCCTGAGCTGTTTCCGGTACATGTCCGAGGAATTGGTACAGGTGTCTCTACCTTCCTCCTTCATACAGGGAATTTAATCATCTCGCTTACATTCCCAACTTTACTAAGCGCGATGGGTATCAGTAATCTTTTCCTTATTTACGCGGTCATCGGCGTAGGCGCCTTCTTGTTTGTGAAATATATGGTGACTGAAACGAAAGGGAAAAGTCTTGAAGAAATTGAAGAAGATTTAAAAAAGAGGAACCGTTCCGTTACAGGTGACGAAGGAAAAACGGTGTGAACAATGACCGGCTGCCCGCATGCAGCTGGTTTTTCTTTGTTAAACAAACGTTTAATCAAGAAAGGACAATCTCTCATCTTCTGAACGTGCTGCATATGACATACATATGGAATAGGCGGGCGAAAGGTGGAAATGAGATGAAAGGGAAAACGAGCATTGTCATCCTGACATATAATGAACTGCATTTAACGAAAAAATGTATCGACAGCATCAAGCAGCATACCCGAAGTGACCAATATGAACTCATCATCGTTGATAATGCGTCAACCGACGGGACGAAGGAATATGTGAGAGAGCTGAAAGATGTGATTTTCATAGAAAATGCAGAAAATCGAGGCTTTGCAAAGGGCTGTAATCAAGGAGCAAAAAAAGCGACTGGGGATAGCATTCTCTTTTTAAATAACGACACGATCGTCACGGAAAACTGGCTTTCTCCATTAAAAGAGGCGTTATTTGCATCAGAACGTATCGGGATGGTAGGGCCAGTCTCCAATTATGTGAGCGGTCCTCAAATGGTCGAGCCAACGTATACAGATGTAAAGGAGCTTCCAGCCTTTGCGAAGAATTATACGGCTGCAAAAAAAGGTCAGAGAACTTATGTACATCGGCTTGTGGGATTTTGTCTGCTTGTGAAAAGAGAGCTCATTGAAGAGGTGGGTTTATTTGATGAGAGGTTCGTGTATGGATCTTTTGAGGATGACGACCTTTGTTTGAGATCCTTGCTGAAGGGATATCAGCTTCAAATCGTTCACGATTCATTTGTGCATCATCACGGTCATGCAACCTTTCGAGCGAATCAAGAAACGAACATCTCTACATTGTTTGCGGAGAACAGGCTTCGGTTTTTAGATAAATGGGGCATTGATCTTAATTTGATGACCCCTCATCCGTACTTTGCGGCTCTGCTGCCTGAAGATGCTGTTTGTGTACTGGATGCGGGATGCGGCGCAGGAGCAACAGGGCTTGAACTAATGAATCGGCAGTCTGTTGACATGTACGGAGTAGAGGCTGATCCATTAAAAGCAGCCATTGCAAAGGCATATTACAAAGAAGTCATCGAGGCAAAAGCGGATGAGTACCCATGGTTAGAGAAAGAGGCTTTTTTTGATGCGGTCATTTTTTCGGATGTTTTAGAGCATGTGTCAGATCCTTGGCACATCATTGAACAAGCGCACGCATCTTTAAAGCCAGGCGGCGTGATCATTTGCTGCCTGCCCAACATGATGCATGCGGAGGTGCTTTTTCCGTTAATGACAGGGGATTTTACGTATCAAGATGTAGGAATTTTAGACCGAGGTCACCTGAGGTTCTTCACACCAAATACCATGCGTGCGCTTTTCCCAGATCATTTGTTTGAACGGGTGATTGAGCAGAGGATCAATGTTCCGATTGATCAAAACGTCCAATTGTTTTTTGACGAGGTGGCAAGAGTAGGAGCGTCACTTGGCTTTCAAACAAAAGCGTTGACTGATCAAGTGACCTTGTATCAGCTTCTCATCGTCGTGCGTAAAAAAGGCGGCTCCCCTTCGGGATAACCGCCTTTTTGCTTTACCATTTAAAGCTTTTTGTTGCACCTTCTGCACCAAAGTTCAAGATGCTGACTTTGACATCGTAATCAATAGCTGCTTCTTGGAAGAGCCTATCCCACTCGGTACCATGCTGATCCCAATAGTCAGGATATTTCATACGGAACTGCTGGTTAAAAAATATGGGATCAACGCCCACTTCTTTTTGCACATGATGGACCGCTTTTTGAATGCGTTCTTTAATTTTATGAGCAAAAATCCGCTCAAATCGTTCGATATACTGCTCATCGAATGAGTTTTCAGGAGGATATTGATCCTCAGACAATTTTCCATTTGTTTGTACGCTAATTTTAAAGGATACCTTTCCATTTTTCAGATAGGGCTCGACCTTCGTTTTTGCTTTTTTGATTTCATACGTTATCGGATAACCTTTGTAGGTGGCAGGTACAACGCCGCCTGAAATTCGGTCCATCACCCAGTTTAAAGATTGGACATCCTTCGCAGGGATGAAACCGATCAGCTTACGTGTTTTTCCGTGAATGATGCCTGCTCCATCATAAATAAGTTCACCGTCTATCGCATCTACACTTTGCACAAGGAAGCTAACGCCCATCTGAAAGTAATCGGACGCTCTGCCAATACGTGTTGGCGGTACGATCTTTCCGTTAAAGCTTCGATTTTTAGATGTTTCGAAGATATGCTCAACTGGGACCTTTTGCTGTGATTTCAATTTTTGGTTGACGACTTTTGACGCATCTCCTCGTGTCACGAGGAGATAGCTGCTGCGCCGAACCTCATCATCTCGAATAAAATGATTGAGTGTTCCTTGAATATCGTGATGCTCCGCCTGGGTTTTACCAAACAAAAAGATTTTCAGGTGATCACTATAGATCGGCGGGTCCTTCAAGGCGACATTACTGACAGCCTCCAGCACATTTTTTCCCTTCGAGACAACATTCACATAGCTGGGAGAATCGGCTTCTTGTGTTCCGCCTGTTTTCGGTACAAGGTTTTGGTAGGTCAGCTTAACGCCATCCTCGTCTTCCTCATCAATACCAACACCGCGTACAAACGATAGTTTTTCAATATCCTTTAAATCCCAGCATCCTGCTGATAGAAGAAAAAGGCAGCAGGAAAAAAAGAATAACAGTACACGCCTTCCTCTCATGCAGAACGACCTCCCCATTTTTTGCGTATCATCAGCAGAACAGCTGTAATAAAAGGAATGGCTAAAACCGCGAACAATGCGTAGCCGAGTAAAGTAGAGTAGTAAAAGACTTCATTGATATTTTTCGGAAATAAAGAGAGGGCAGAGGTAATCAAAAACAGCAGCCAAAGCAGTCTCGTTACATTGGTCGTCTTAAAGACTGTGTGGCATCCTTTAATGGCAAATTGGAAAAAGCCAAGCATGCAAATAAACTGCTGGCACGTCCAGATCGTCAGTAAAAAAATATCAAATCTTTCAATGAAGACCCCTTCAAGTTCTAGTGCTTGAATGAGTGAGACAGTGGGCCAGGTGAGGGATTTTGTTTCTCCCACTGTCATGGAGCCAATCACAATAAAAAGTGTGAGCGAGTACACGAGGGTTGTAATTCCAACTCCAATGGCAGCGGCCCATTTCGCCTTCGACCATTTGTCTTTATAAATGAGTGGTACAACAAACAAAATGACCTCAAAGCCTGTAAATTGAATAAATGTTTGAGAGAACAAATTACTGAAATCTTTAAACCCGTGCGCCATGACAGGACGTAAATAATCAAAATCAAATATTTTCAGACAAAACAGCATGAGCCCAATGTAAATGATCAAGGCGATGGGATAAATGTACGTGACCATTTTGACGACTGGAAAGATACCACTTTTCAAATGATAGATCGCCACGAGAAGAAAAATCATCACAATCACTGCCATGGGAGTCGATTCCAGCAGGAAAAATTGGACAACTTCCCCGAGTACACGCGCTTCAAAACCGACAATGCCTAGTAAATAGGCAATCAGCATTAAATTAAAGAACGTGCCAATGATGGCACCGGCTCCTTTTCTATTTGACTCAAAAATAGTATCCGGCGCATTTTTTTCAGCAATCCATCCTAACAAAAAAGCAACGAAAGCAAAGATGACTCCCTGTATTAATACAATGATCCAGCCATCAGGGAATCCTGAATTGGCAGAACTGCGAGGAATGGTTAAAATTCCAGCGCCTATCATTGTAGAGCTGCACAGAATGGTGACTTGTAACAATGATAGCTTCTCAGCTCTGTACATCGTTTAATCTCCTTGTCTTTTGAGATTTTTTATTTTTGCTGTTTTCGGTCTCGATTTAAATAGCCCAATTGGTAAACGTACGTACGTATCCTTTAAATCTGAAAACGGTGAAGACAAAACAGGTGTGAAATAGTCAAAACCAAAGGTCTTTAATTGCATCAGGTGACAAAGCACAAATAAATAACACATGATTAAGCCATATAACCCAAACATCGCTGAACTGAAAATAGCCATAAACCGCAAGATGCGTAGCGGGAAACTAAAGTCATAGGATGGTGCCGTAAAGTCAGCAAGTGCAGTCAGCGACACAATAATCACCATTAAGGCACTGACAATATTGGCTTGGACAGCCGCCTGACCAATGATGACGCCGCCAATGAGCCCAATTGTCTGCCCGATGGCTCTAGGAAGCCGAAGTCCAGCTTCCCGCAGCAGCTCTATCGTAAAAGACATAAGAATCGCCTCAACAACAGGAGGGAACGGAACATTCTGCCGGCTGCCTGCGATGGTGAGTGCCATCCGTGTGGGTAATAAGCCTGGATGATAAGAGACAAGTGCAATGTAAAGCCCAGGTAAAAAAATCGTGAGCAGCACGGCGATATAACGGAGTAAACGTAAAAGAGTCGCGCTAGTCCATCTCTGATAATAATCTTCAGGTGATTGCATCAAGGCTGTAAAGGTCATCGGTAAAATGAGCGCAAAAGGAGTGCCATCGAGTAAAATTGACACTTTTCCTTCAAGCACAGATGCAATCACCCGGTCAGGACGTTCTGTATTTTGAATCTGCGGAAAAATGGAGATGTGGCTGTCCTCAATTAGCTGTTCAATATAGCCGGTTTCAGGGATGTCATCCATTTTGATTTCGGTCATACGTGATAAAACATCTTCTACTAATTTAGGGTCAACAATATCACGAACGTACACAAGGGCTGCGGACTTCTTATTGCGAGTACCTACATTTACCTTTTGAATGACAAGGTTTGGGTCGTTTGCCCGCTCACGGATCAAAGCCGTGTTTTTTTCAAGATTTTCAATAAAACCGATCCGAGGCCCTCTTACAAGGACTTCCGATTGTGGCTCTTCTACTTCTCTAAATTGAAAAAGGTTCGTTTGGAGCGCAAGTGCTTGAGCCGCGCCATCTACAAATAAAATAGCCCTGCCGTTATATAACTGCTCGATGGCAAGGTTCATATCCTCCAGCACGTCATTTTGGATGCCAAAGAACGTTTTAGACAGGGCTGGAAGCGTACTAGAATCAACCTCGGTGATAGCCAGTTCCTTTTGCATGGGTGAAATGATTTGTTTGGAAATCATCTCAAATTCTGTGAGTCCTTCAACGTACATGAGACATGCAGAGATAGCAGAAGGGCCAAATGAAAATGAGTGGAACACGATATCATCACTTTTCCCAGCAAAGCTTTTGACGCGCTTGATGACGGACGCTATATCTTGTTCAATACGACTTTTCATAATACCTCACCCTCATGTCATGTTTTTTATAGAGTGACTCGGATGGTGGAGAATTATGCAAATAGAAAAAAGAGAATCCCTGCAAATAGGAATTCTCTCGTCTGTTTATCTCGCAAGCCAGCCGCCATCAACCGCTAAAATATGACCGTTCATATAATCGGAGCCTGGTGAGCTAAGGAAAACAGCCGCACCGGCTAGATCCTCAGGCTTTCCCCAGCGCCCGGCAGGGATTCGTTTGAGAATCTCTTCATTTCGATTCTCATCGTCCCGAATGGCTTGCGTGTTATTGGTCGAAATGTAACCAGGAGCGATCGCATTCACTTGTATATGCTGGTTCGCCCATTCGTTTGCAAAAGCCTTCGTCAGCCCTGCGACTGCGTGTTTACTTGCTGTATAAGCGGGGACAAAGACGCCGCCTTGAAACGATAGAAGGGAGGCGATATTGACGATTTTCCCTTGCCCATTTTTCAGCATCTGCCGCCCAACCCTTTGGGTGAGGAAAAAGAGACTATTGATATTCACATCCATGACCGTATGCCAATCTTCCTCTGAATAATGAGCGGCCTGCTCTCTTTTAATGGTGCCAGCATTATTGATTAAAATATCGATCGTATGCTTTTGTAACATGGCATCGACAGCCTGCTTTGCAGTTTGAGGGTCGGAAAAGTCAACCTGAACCGCATGAAACGAGCGGCCCGCCTGTTCGACTAGCGCTTTCGTTTCCTCAAGCGGTGTGTGGTGGTATGTGCCAATAATATCTGCGCCTGACCTGGCAAGCGCCACAGCAATGCCCTGCCCAATGCCGGTTCCAGGACCTGTCACAAGGGCTGTTTTGCCTTCAAGAGAAAAGAGGGACGCTACATAGGATGCTATCGTCATCACATTACCTCAGCTGGTCCATTGGGACAAAGTCCATATCTTTAAACGTATAGTTCTCGCCCGCCATCGCCCAAATAAATGAATAATTCGCTGTACCCGAGCCTGAATGAATGGACCAGGCAGGAGAAATGACCGCTTCCTCATTGGCCACAACGAGGTGTCTTGTTTCAGATGGCTCCCCCATAAAATGAAAGACACGAGCATCTTCTTCGATATCAAGATATAAGTACACTTCCATACGTCGATCATGAATATGAGCGGGCATCGTATTCCACGTGTTATTGGTTTCCAGCTGAGTGATTCCCATCATGAGCTGACAGCTTTGGATGCCGTTTGCGTGGATGACTTGATACAGGTTTCGTACGTTTGAAGCAGACGCTTCCCCTAAGTGATTCGGTGTTAATTCAGCGATAGCTGCTTTTTGCGTAGGGTACGCTTGATGAGCCGTGGCGGATACAAGATAGAACTTGGCTCCCTCGCCGGATGAACTAGCAAACTGTACATCTTCGTGTCCAAGCCCAATATATAAGAAATCTTTGTGCTCCAGTACAAAGGCTTCACCATCGACAGTGACTGTTCCTTGACCGCCGACATTTACAATGCCGATTTCTCGTCTTTCAAGGAAATATTCTGTACGTAGAAAGTCGCCGGCATCTAATTTGAGCGGCTCTGCAGATGGCATGACTCCGCCAATCACCACGCGATCCTCATGTGAATAGTAGAGCTTTAATTCACCGCTGACGAATAGTGTAGGAATATGAAAATGACGACGAAGTTCCTCTGTTGTAAAACGTTTGACCTGCTCAGGATGTACAGCATAACGATTTTCCATTTGAAATAAGCCTCCCTTTCCATCTGAAACAAAGTATGGGTATTTTATTTGGTATCGGTTTCAAGGAAAATTTTAGAGGAAAAAGAGCATGCCGTCAACCGTTATTTTGAAATCGCTTTCTTTTTGTTTATTTAAATGTTTTTTTGCCATCTCCAAGCAAAAAAATCTTCTGGAATTCAAGAAATTATGATATGCTCTTTTTAAGTTATTTGAAATCGGTTTCGAAACAAATGAGAAGACATTGATTGTGGGAGTTTTTTGAATGAAAGAGAAAAAGCAAACGAAAGTGACCATCAACGAAGTGGCCGCTTATGCAGGTGTTTCAAAATCAACTGTATCCAGATATATCAATGGCAGAACAAATGAAATTTCTACTGAAAAGGTCAAAAAAATTAAAAAAGCCATTGAGGAACTGCATTATCGTCCGAGTCAGCTCGCACAAGGTTTGAAAGTAAGAAAAAGCAAGGTCATTGGGTTCATTGTAGCCGACATTACGAACCCATTCTCTGTAGCGACACTTCGCGGAGTCGAAGAAATTTGTGATGAATATGGATACAGCATCATGGTATGCAACACAGATAACCGACCAGAAAAAGAACGAGAAATGCTCCTCAAGCTGAATGCACATTATATTGAAGGGCTCATCATCAATACGACAGGTCAGAACAATGACATTCTGCAGGATTTGAAGGAAAACGGTGTGCCGATTGTCCTTGTTGACCGGAAATTACCTGAACTAAAAGTCGACACAGTGACAACGAATAACCGTGATATCACCATCCAGTTGCTTCAACAAATGTATGAGAAAGGCTATGAGCACATCGCCTTCTTTACTGAACCGGTCGATGGAATCAGTCCTCGTGAAGAACGAAAAGAAGCATATGAACAGACAGCCATGAGTAAATATAAGAAGCCGCTCATTGCAGAAATTGATTTGAAACAAAAGGAACAACTGCGAGAAGAACTTGTCCATTTTGTCCAATCAAGCCAGCAAAAAAAAGCGATTTTAGCAGCTAATGGATTACTTATGCTGAAGCTGATCAGTGAGCTTGTAGAACTCGGGTTAAAGATTCCAGAAGATATAGGCATCGCAGGCTTTGATGATACAGAATGGTATAAGCTGATTGGGCCTGGAATCACAACGGTTGCCCAGCCATCTCATGAAATGGGGAAAGCCGCCATGCAAAAAATCAAGACTCGGCTTGAAGGGGATGAAAGTGCGCCCCAAACCATTCAGCTTGATGGAGAAATCATCGTAAGAAAATCCTTATAAACAGACAGAGAAGAGTATACATATGTGAATGCTCTCTCTTTTTCAACTAATTTGAAACCGGTACCAAGAAAGGGGAGAAATGAGTGAAAGCATTGGATGCGGTCACATTTGGGGAATCAATGGCGATGTTTTACGCAAAAGAAGCCGGAGAGCTTCATCAAGTGCATACATTTCAAAAGGCGCTTGCTGGTGCCGAAAGTAACGTGGCAGTCGGTTTGGCGAGGCTAGGTTTTGATGTGGGATGGATGAGCAAAGTCGGAGCAGATTCACTTGGCACATTTATTTTAGAAGAGCTTCAAAAAGAAGGAGTCGATACAAGTGCAGTGATCCGATCAAATGATGGGGCTCAAACAGGGATATTACTTAAATCCAAAGTGATGGATGGAGATCCTGACGTCACGTATTATCGCAAAGGCTCTGCTGCGAGCACAATGAGTCCTAGCGACTTTCCCGCGAATTATTTCAAACAGGCAGGACATCTCCATATGACAGGTATTCCACCTGCATTATCCAATGAAATGAGAGCGTTTTCTTTTCATGCTCTTCAAAAGATGAAAGAAGCAGGCAAAACCATTTCATTTGATCCAAACCTTCGGCTGCAGCTATGGGAAGAGGAGGAAGATATGATCCATACAGTGAATCAGATCGCTTTTCAAGTAGATTGGTTTTTTCCGGGGCTTGCAGAAGGGCAAAGGCTCACAGGCTGTCATGAGCCGGAAGAGATTGCCGATGTTTATTTGCAAAAAGGCGTCAAGCTTGTGGTCATTAAGCTCGGTGCAGAAGGTGCCTTTTATAAAAGTGCAGCCAGTCAGGGGATTGTGAGCGGCTTTTATGTGCCAAATGTCGTGGATACAGTCGGTGCCGGTGATGGGTTTGCCGTGGGGGTTATCAGCGGTTTACTGGACGGTTTATCATATGAAAAATCTGTGACAAGAGCCAATGCTGTAGGGGCTCTTGCGGTGATGTCTCCAGGCGATAAGGACGGCCTGCCTACTCGGGAAGAGCTTCAGGCCTTTATGAAAGAAGCCAAACGATATCAGAGACGGGAATATATGAAGGGGGACGAAGGATATGGGAAAGTCAGCAAGTTTGAGCGTTAAAGAACGTCTCGCGGCTTGTAAGCTGATCGCAGTGGTGAGAGCGGGGAGCGAAGCAGAAGGCATTAAGATCATAGAGCGTTTAAAGAAAAAGGGCGTTCGTGCCATTGAAGTGACGTATACCACGCCCAATGCGGAACGCATCATCGCATCCTTTCAGCATGAGCAAGATCTGATTGTAGGAGCGGGCACAATCACCACCCTTCAGCAGGCGCAATCAGCCATTGACGCAGGCTCGCAATTTATTGTCAGTCCAGGATATCTTCCTGTCATTGGAGAGCATCTCTCATTTCACGACACACTCTATGTACCAGGTGTCCTCACCCCAAGTGAAATCATGCAGGCAAAAGCAGCTGGATACTGCTTGCTCAAACTTTTTCCAAGCGGCTCCTTCGGGTTATCCTATATGAAAAACTTACAAGGCCCATTTCCAGACATTGAATTTATTCCAACGGGGGGGATTCATCCAGCTGATGTGCCAAAATGGCTGAAAGCAGGCGCAGTGGCTGTAGGGGTCGGAAGTCAGCTGGAGAGCAGTACAGCAGAAGAATTACAAGCGGTTCTTTCTTCATAAATAAGCGCTATCAAATGAACAACTGGCAGATGGATGCCGGTTGTTTGTTCGTTTATCTGACATAACAGCAGGTAAATGCTGACTCTTCACGTACAATATTTGTGAAGGAGTGATAGATGTGTACATTCAACAAGATACACTCACGGATGGACAAATAGAGCAGCTGATTACCGCTCATATAGAAGAAATGAAAGAGCATTCCCCGCCAGAAAGCATTCATGCCCTTCCGTTAGCTGATTTGAAAAAGCAAGATGTCACAGTGTGGAGTGTGCGGGATGGAGAAGAGCTTCTTGGCTGCGGAGCGTTAAAGGAGCTGTCAAGTGATCACGGCGAAATCAAATCCATGAGGACCGCAGCTCACCATATGCGAAAAGGTGTAGCAAGGTATATGCTGAACCATCTTCTCCAAGAGGCAAAAAGGCGCGGCTATTCACGTATCAGCTTAGAGACAGGTGCGATGTCTTTCTTCGAGCCAGCAAGAAAACTATATGAGAGTGTTGGGTTTTATATTTGTCCGCCTTTCGGTTCATATCACGAAGATCCAAACAGTTTATTTATGACAAAGGAATTATAGAGGTTGAGAGAGTATGCTTATAAGCAGCTCTTTTTTTATGCGCAATTTTTGAAAGGGGGAGGATGTGGTGAAAGGTTCAAAGTGGATCGTGGTGGGCGCCTTTCTCACTTTTTGTGTCGTATCTGTCATTTTTTTAACATCATTAGGTCAAGATTTATTTAAAATTGAAAACGCTTCCGAAAAAGCGTCAACAACCTATCAATATCACTTTGTCCTTGTACCGGAGGAGCTTGATAACGAATATTGGCAGCTAGTACAAAAGGGAGCTGCTGATTCGGCAGCCGCTCATCGCGTGTATTTAGAATATTTGGGTCCGAAGCAAGCCGATATAGACGACCATTTGAAAACCATTGATATGGCAATCGCAGGGCATGTCGATGGCATTATGACACAGGGACTTGATGCGAAAAAATACAAACCGCTTTTTCAGAAGGCGAGGGAAAAGGGCATTGATGTTGTCACCGTTGATACGGATGCAGAGGGGAGCAAGCGTCAAGTGTATGTAGGCACGGACAATTATTATTCTGGCTTTATCGCAGGACAGGCACTCATCGCAGATACAAAAGGCGAACAGTATGTAGGAATTGTCACAGGCAGGCTTGATGCCGTTCATCAAAAGCAGCGCGTCAAAGGGTTTCGAGATGCCGTCGCCGCTGAAAAACGCATTCATATTGCTGGAATAGAAGAATCAGCCATTACCAAATCAGGGGCCTCCGGTGCCGCGTATAAACTATTAAACGATCATGCGAAGCTCACCGCATTTTACGGCACGAGTGCATTAGATGGTGCAGGGATTATTCAAGCAACAGCGCAATATCAATCGTCCACAGATATCTATGTACTCGCATTTGATACGTTGCCAGATACGATTCAGGCGCTCGATGATGGAGAGATTGATGCAGTCGTTGTTCAGCACCCTTATGAAATGGGCTATCAAGCAGTGGAATCGCTTGTGCGTTTGCAAAAAGGTGAAAAAGAAGAACCGCTTCAGTACACAGGAACGAGTGTGATTCGGCGCGGGGATCTGCCGCTGCAGCAAACAGACAGAAGGCAGGGGGTGCAGCCGTGAGAAGGATTCGAAGTAAATTGCTACTGGCATTTTTGACCCTTGTGTTCCTTGGCAATGTGGCCGCTTTTTTCGTCTATTGGAGCAGCTCGAATATCACATCAGAATATAGCAGAAGCTTTCGTTCTTTTCTCCTGCTTAATGATATATCGACAGAGGCAAAAACGATGTATGAAAAGGTCAATGCGTATGCGATTGAAAAGGATCAGCAGTTTGCCAAAGAATATCTAGCTTCAAAACAAAAAATGAAATCCTACGACCAGGCATTGCGAAAAGATGCCGGGCTTCATGCGGCCATTCCTTCTATCGAAAAATACCAATATATGATGCGGACGCTCATCAATGAAAGTGATGCGACCATGACACATGTAAAAGAAGGGAAAATCAAAGAATATGCAGCAAGTGTGAAGGAAGTAAGAACCGTCTCCTCCTACATACAAGAGCAAACGATGACCCTGCTTGATGATGAATTGTCTGAGTATCAAGTACTCTATCAATCTTTGCAAAAAAGACACCAAACCTATGCGCTCTTTACCCTATGTTTGTTTACGCTGTCCATTGGGGTCGCCTTATGGATGGCGTATATGATTGCTGGCGGGATATCAAGACCGATCGTCCATCTCTCTCGAAGCGTAAAGGAAGTATCAGAAGGAAACTTTGATGGAGCGAACTTGCATGTCACCTCAAAGGATGAAATTTCTGTATTAAATGAGGCTTTTCAGCGAATGCGACAAGAGATGAAAATGATGATTGAAGAGATGAAACAAAAGGCAGCCTTAGATCAAAAAATCAAAGACATGAAGCTGAAAACGCTGCAAAACCAAATGAACCCACATTTTTTATTTAATACCTTAAACATCGTCTCACGCATGGCTTACTTAGAATCAGCGGATGCCACATCGAGGTTGATCCAATCTGTTTCCACTCTCATGCGTTATTCGCTGTCAGCTCTCAGTGCATCCGTTACGCTCGAACAAGAAGTAAAAGTGGTCAAAGAATATTTTCATATACAAGAAACGAGATTTGCCGATCGTATCACATGCAAAACGATCATAGATGAATCGTGTTTATCTGTACATATCCCAAGTCTCACCTTACAGCCGCTTGTTGAAAATGCCTTTATTCATGGCGTCGAACCAAAGGAGGAAGACGGGCTTGTCGAACTCTCGATCTATCAAGAAGGCGGCTATGTGATGATTCGGATTCGGGACAATGGGATGGGAATCAACGAACAAGAGAAAAGGAGATTGCTATCAGAAAAAGAAGAGGAAGATCCAAACATCTTGAGTAAAGGGCATTCGACAGGGATCGGTCTTCGCAATGTGATGTCAAGGCTGCATTTGTTTTATGGGGTAAAAGATGCCCTGCAAATTGACTCAAAGCCAAACGAAGGCACCACCATTCAATTGGCTATTCCGATGAAGGAGGGACCATCATGCTGAACGTGCTGATTGTGGATGATGAAAAAATAGAACGGCTAGCGATGCGGAAGTTCATGACGGATTGGCTTCCAGAGTGTCATATCGCAGGAGAAGCTGAAAATGGAAAGAAAGCGGTTGAATTCGTGCGAACTGAGCCCGTTCATCTTGTGCTCATGGATATTCAGATGCCCGGAATGGATGGACTCACAGCGATCAAGCAAATCAAAGCGAGCAGTCCTCATACAAAATTTATTATGCTGACAGCCTACGATACGTTTGATTATGCCAAGCAAGCGATGCAGGAAGGGGTGAAGCAATACCTCGTCAAACCGGCTGACAAAGATGAAACCATCGCCGCCATTCGCACGGTTGTGGCAGAGATTCAGCAGGAGGCGTCTCAGCGGCAGGCGATGGCGGCCGGTCAGCAGTCAAATTGGCTTGAAGCTCATGTCATAAACGGTCAATCCTATACCTCAACGGAGTTTCAACAACTGTTTCATGAATTCGAAGCAGGTCTTGTCATCGCTGTACAGCGGACAATCAGGGATCAGCTGTTGATTGATTTACAGACATCTCCCCTTTTTCATACAGTGCCGATTCAGGTGAGTGGTGAGCTGTTTACATGTCTTATTTATCGTCACCAAGCGCCTGGTCAGTTAAAGGCAGATGTCCTGCAGGCGATTCGAACTGCCACAACAAGCGATCAGCCTTCACCTGTCGTTGGCATAGGACACCCGGTCTCAAATCCGCTTTATCTTCAGAAAAGTGCAGCAGAGGCGAAGCTTGCCTATTATCAGCGGAAAAAGAGCCCCGGCGTTGTTCGTTATGGTTTTTACCAAACAGAAGAACAGTCTCATCCATTGATCCATCTGCCTGAGCTTGCAGACGATATGATGCAGGCAATGGAAGAAGGGAGAAGAGAGGATGCGCTCGCTTTATTCGATGCCTTTGAGCTAGAGGGGGCGACCCTGTCACAACTAAAAGAGCTGCTGATTTTATTTAAATCACGGCTCCGAACAGACTGGCCAATATTAACGATCAGCACCGCTGCTGAATGCCGTCAGTGCTGTGAATATTTATTTGACGTGTACGAAGCAAGAAACCAGACTGTGAATGATATCGAGCGGGCAAAGCGCTACATCAAAACGCATTTTTGTGAACAGATCACGCTGGAGCAGACTGCCGCCTATGTTGATTTAAGTCCAACCTATTTCACAAAACGGTTTAAAGACGAGACAGGGCTGACATTTAAAGAGTATGTGACGACCTGCCGGCTGGATAAAATCAAAAAGCTTCTCAAAGACAGCTCGCTTAGTTTAAAAGAAATTACCTATCAGGCAGGATATACAGACCCCAATTACGTCAGCCGTGTGTTTAAGAAGATGGTGGGTTGTTCAACGAAGGAATATCGAAAACAGACCGTAAAAAAATGAAGAATTTCATAAAAAAGTGAAGAAGTTTGCCTAAAAAAAAGAAAGGATCTGCCATTATACTTATTATGATAACGCTTACAAAATGAGGATGGGGGATCAATCATGAAGGTTAAATTAGGCTTTACGCTGTTAGTACTCTGTATGCTTATCGTCACTGCCTGTAGTTCATCGACGAGCTCAGATGCGAAAAAAGAGGGCGGAGCAGAGAAGCTCGACATTTTCTCTTGGTGGACTGGAGCAGGTGAGGAGGACGGACTGAAAGCACTCATTCAATTGTTTGAAGAGAAAAATAAAGACATCCCAATTGAAAATGCAGCCGTCGCAGGTGGTGCTGGTACAAATGCAAAGGCTGTTCTGACTAGCCGGATGCAAGGAAATGACCCGCCAGCTACATTCCAAGTACATGGCGGAGCGGAGCTGAATGAGAGCTGGGTCACAGCAGGCAAAATGGAGCCTCTGGATGATCTATATGAAAAAGAAGGCTGGAAGGACAAATTTCCAGAATCACTCATCGACCTTGTCAGCAAAGATGGGAAAATCTATTCAGTACCAGTGAATATTCACAGGGGCAATGTGCTTTGGTATAACAAGAAGGTATTTGACGATGCAGGCTTAGAGCCACCAACGACCTTTGATGAATTTTTCAAAACAGCAGATGCATTAAAGAAAAAAGGCATTACACCGCTCGCACTTGGGGATAAAGAGCCTTGGGCAGCAACACATTTGTTTGAGAGTGTGCTGCTCGGCGTTTTAGGCGCTGACGGTTATCAAAAGCTTTGGGCTGGCGACATGAAAATGGATGACGCAAAAGTGAAGGAAGCGGCAGACATCTTTGGACGTATGCTTGAATACGTCAATGATGACCACAGCTCACGTAACTGGCAGGATGCCTCGCAGCTCGTAGCAAAAGGAGACGCTGCAATGAATGTCATGGGCGACTGGGCGAAGGGGTACTTTGTGAATGATCTGGATCTGAAGGTGAATAAAGACTTTGGATACGTGGCGACTCCTGGCACAGAGGGAAGCTTTATGGTGATCACCGATACATTTGGACTGCCAAAGGGCGTGAAACAGCCAGAAAACGTGAAGAAATTCTTATCTGTCTTAGGATCTGTGGAAGGACAGGATGCATTTAATCCGCTGAAGGGATCGATTCCGGCACGTGTGGATGCAGATGTTTCTAAATATGATGAATACGGAAAATCGGCGATGAAGGCATTTAAAGAATCAAAGCTGGCGCCGTCTCTCGCGCATGGTTCAGCTGCTGAAGAAGGGTTTGTGACAAAAGCGAATCAAGCCGTCAATATCTTCGTCACACAAAAAGACAGCAGCCAGTTTGTTTCATCTTTAAAAGATTCAATGAAATAAAGACGAGGAGGCGGCGACTAAGCACCGCCTCTTTTTTAAAAAGGAGTGTAGCTTCATGCGTATGGATACATCGCCGATCACAAAAGCAGCAACACCCAAAGTCAAACGTGTGCGGAAAAAATGGAGTGGGGATCAGCTGCTTGCGCTTCTATTTTTAGCCCCGTCGGCTGTTTTATTATTCATCTTTGTTTACGGCTTTATTGGCTGGACAGGGTATGTGTCATTATCAAATTGGACCTCGCTTGTTCCTGATTTCTCTTTCGCAGGTCTTCAAAACTATATGATGCTGTTTCAAGATTTCCGCTTTCAGTCAGATCTTCGAAACACGGTCTTTTTCACTCTATTCTTTATTGGAGCCGTTATTGCCTCTGGGCTCGCACTTGCGATTTTACTAGATCAGAAGATCAAGGGTGAATCTCTATTTCGGAATTTATTTTTCTTTCCAATGGCCCTTTCCTTCGTTGTGACAGGGGTCGTCTGGCAATGGATTTTAAACCCGTCCACAGGGGTGAATCTATTTTTAAAGACGCTTGGTATCCAGCCTAAGTGGTACACGGATACGAACATTTTAGCTGGATTTGTCTGGGGGAAAATTGAGTTTGGTGTCCCTGCAGCAATGATTGCAGTCGTGATTGCAGCTGTTTGGCAGATGACTGGATTTTCTTTAGCAATGTATTTGGCGGGTTTGAGAGGCATTCCAGAGGAAGTAAGAGAGGCTGCTAGAATGGATGGCGCAACCGAGTGGCAGATTTACTGGAAGATTATTTTTCCTCTATTAAAACCGATTACTGCAAGTGTCATTATCATCATGGCTCATATTTCATTAAAGATTTTCGATTTGATTTACTCGATGACAGGACCGGGTGCAAACTTTGTCACAGATGTTCCGGGCGTTTACATGTTTGAAATGACCTTTAGAGGAAACCATTATGCAGGCGGTGCCGCCATCGCGATTGTGATGCTGATCTCTGTTGCGGTCTTTATCGTGCCATATCTCCTGTCGAGCCGGAAGGGGGCGTCATCATGACAGCTAGATGGTTTGTCCGTCCAGTCCTTTATGCTTTATTGATTTTGTGCAGTCTGTTTTTTCTAATGCCAGTCTATGTCATGCTCGTCACAAGCTTGAAGCCATTAGGTGAAGTGACCCTTGAGAAAATGTGGGCGCTGCCGTCAACACTCGATTTTTCAAGCTATCAAATCGCATTTGAAAAGCTAGCGCCCAATTTAATGAATTCTCTTTATCTAGTCATTCCGGCTACCTTATTGTCAGCTGTCTTAGGGGCGATGAATGGCTATGTCCTATCAAAATGGCGTTTCAAAGGATCAGAAGTGGTCTTTACGCTGATGCTGTTTGGAATGTTTATTCCATATCAAAGTATCCTCATTCCACTCATTCAATTTTTACGCGAAGTCGGATTGTATAATTCGATTCCAGGTTTGGTGCTTGTCCATGTCGTATATGGACTCCCAATCACAACGCTCATGTTTCGAAACTTCTATGTGAGCATTCCTGATGAAATGATTGAATCGGCAAAAATGGACGGTGCAGGGTTTATCGGGATTTTCAGACATATGATTCTTCCGCTTTCGATCACAGGATTTGTTGTAGTCGCCATTTGGCAGTTCACAAATGTGTGGAATGAGTTCTTATTTGCAGTCACGATGACCACTGCGGAGCATCAGCCAGTGATGGTTGCCTTGCAAAATCTATCAGGCAGTCAAATTGTGCAATGGAACGTCCAAATGGCAGGGGCGATATTGGCCGCATTGCCGACACTTTTAGTCTATATTCTGCTCGGAAAATACTTTGTCAAAGGGCTTCTCGCAGGCTCTGTCAAAGGATGAAACATTTTTGTGTTATCGTTTTCATTTGGTGTACTGAAAGGATTGACTTCTCTTTAGATAGCGTCATAATAAAAGTTGAGACTTGCTAGTTTTCATCAAGCTTGGCAAGGATTATCAAAGGGTAGCAAAGGGAGGAGTCATCCTGAATGAAGCAGTCACCAATTTTTTTACTGCCTGAATTGAAGGAGAGAATATGGGGAGGTACAGCCTTAAGAGATCAATTTGGCTATGATATTCCTTCTGATCAAACGGGAGAATGCTGGGCAATTTCTGCTCATCCAAACGGACCAAGTGTCGTGCAAGACGGTCCATATAAAGGGAAAACGCTGATCGAACTATGGGACAATCACAGAGAATTGTTCGGGGGAATAGAAGGCGATCGATTCCCGCTGTTAACCAAAATTTTAGATGCAAACCAGGACTTATCCGTTCAAGTTCATCCAGATGATGATTATGCGGAAAGACATGAAAATGGCGAGCTTGGAAAAACAGAGTGCTGGTATATCATTGACTGCAAAGAAGGAGCAGAAATGATCTATGGGCACAATGCAAGAACAAGAACTGAGCTTGTGACCATGATGAACAGTGGAGATTGGGAAGGTCTTTTACGTCGTGTGAAGATAAAGCCTGGTGATTTTTATTATGTGCCAAGCGGTACCATTCATGCGCTTTGCGAAGGAACGCTTGTCCTCGAAACGCAGCAAAGCTCAGATACCACCTATCGGGTATATGATTATGAACGAAAAGATCAGAATGGCAATGAACGTGAACTTCATTTTGCGCAAGCCATTGATGTCACAACGGTTCCCCATGTAGACGGGTATGCAGATGAATCAGTTGAAACACGTCGTGGGCTGACCATTCGAACGTTTGTTGAAGCAGAGTATTTCTCTGTGTATAAATGGGAAATTGATCAAGCAGTGGAGCTTTCGCAAGATTATTCATTTTTGCTGTGCAGTGTAATTAGCGGGGAAGGGGCTCTAACGCATGATGGGCATACATATCCACTGCCTAAAGGAGCTCATTTTATCCTGCCAGCTGAAACAGGAAGCTTCTCAATTGAAGGAACTTGTGAGCTGATTGTATCGCATATATAAAGAAAAAGAGGACTTCGAAGGGGTCCTCTCAGATTGTTGACAAAGGGCGAAAATGACCTTTGTTTTTGCCCTTTGTCTTCTTTTCAGCGTGATAGAAAACCTTTGAAGTCTAGGAAGGACGAGCACCGGAGCGGAGCGAATTTGACATTCGTGAGCACCGAAGCGCAGACCTGACACCGAATGCGAGGGTTTGTCTACACGCTGAGAGGACTTCGAAGGGGTCCTCTATTTTTCTATTGCATAAATAACTTGAAAGAGTACTTGTTTTTGTCGATAAAGAGATTAGTAGACTATTATGCAAAGTAAGAGAGGGACAGTGAACGTGAAAAAAACCATCAAGATTATGTTACTCGCAGCTGCCTTTGGTATGACAATACAGACGGGCAAAGAAGCGCAAGCAGCCTCCTATGTCGATCAATCCATTTATACGATGAGCACCTCAAAAGTATTTACAACAGAGTCAGAAGTAAAAAAAGCAGTGGAAACATTGAAGAAGGACAAAAAGTGGACAGCCACTTATCAAACCTCAGGAAACACGTCGACCTATCAGCTCACTGCCTCAGGATATGAGTCACAAGCAGCAGCGAGTGCAAGTGCAGCTGCATTAAAAAAAGAGACGGGTATGAGCGGTACGGTGTCCCCAGTGGGTGACCGCCTTCCATTACAAAAGGTCGTATCTGACCCCGTCAATGATGAAGCTCAGGCGAAAAAGCTCTCGCTCGAGCTAACGAAAACAACAGGGCTCGGTAGCACCTATGAAGTCATAAATCAAAGCAGACCTTCTTATCAGGTCATTTCAGGGACCATTGATTCTGAAACGAAAGTCAAAAATATTCAAACCGAATTACAAAAGCAGGCCGGTGTCACTAGTACATACCAAACTGAAAACAAAGCAGGCACTGTGTATCAGCTGATTTCAGGCGGTATCGTTGGGCAAAGTAAGGCGAATACGATCTTGCAAGGCTTTCAAAAAGAGTCTGGTTTAAAAGCGGTGCTTCAAACGGTGACAGCAGGCAAGCCATATTACATCGTCACATCAGCTGCACAAGCGAACCAGTCAAAAGCACAGACGCTTCTTACCCAGCTTCAAAGAGAAGCAAAGATCAGCGGGAAGATTCAAAAGACAGGCGCTTTAAAAAATGTGTATCGCTTGGAATCAGGCTATTTCAAAGACAACAAACAGGCATCCTCAGCTGCGGCCCAGATTAAGAAACAAACCGGCGCTACAGGGACTGTGCAGCGAGTGGGAAAAACAAAAAATTATATCGTGAAGCTCAATCAACTGAACGATACAGCATACGGAAAAACGGTGGCCTTTTTCAAGAAAAAGAAATGGCGCTACACATCGCAAAAGATCTCTTCTACACAGCCATATCAAGTAGTGACTGGAAACCTATTAGGAGATGATCAAGCGAAAAAAGCAGCAGCTTTCTTCCAAAAGAAAAAGGTATCAGCAACAACGAAAAAAACAGGTAAAGCATCTGACAGCACGTATCGACTTGTCGTCAATCAATCAGCGGAGCAAGCCAAAATAAATAAAGGTGCCGCATATTTAAAAACGCAGAAAGTGACAAGCAGCATTACAACTGGTAAGGGCCAAGCTGTCAGCAAAACGTATAGTCTCAAGACAACACCTGTATATGAGCAAAGTAAAGTCAAGCAGGCTCAAGAGATTATCAAGAAAAATGGCGTTGCCAGCAGTACAAAAACGTTGACAGAAGCGGTTAAACAATACCGGATCACGACAGAGCCGACGGTGAATCAGACTAAACTGAATCAAGCGCTAAGCTATTTAACGAAACAAAAAATGAAAGCAGCTGCTCAAAAAACAGGGACAACTGATTATGGTCAATATCAGATCAAAACAGGTGCCATCTCAACAGCTGCATTGCGCGATCAAGGCATGGCATTTTTCAAAAAACGTAATGAACCAGCTGCCTATCAAACAACAACGAAACCAACCTACAAAATCAACATTACGCAGCAATTCACAGGATTACCAACTGTAAATGCAGCGATTGCTTTTGTGAAAAGTCAATATGGCTGGACAGCTACAGCCGTAAAAATCAAAAATGGCCCAATGGTCATGCAAACGAACTACAACCTCACTGTCAATGAGATGGTGAACAAGCAAATGAAGGTGTCACCACAGACAGATGGTGCAGCCTATGTCTATGCACCATATGTTGACACGGCGACGTCAACTGTGAATACGGACGGCTTAAATGTTCGTTCGACACCTGATTCGAGCTCTGCGAGCAACATCGTGGCGCAGCTGAATAAAGGAGCAAAAGTGAAACAGCTTGGGAAAGAAGGAAACTGGATCAAGATCAGCCTTGGCTGGAGAAATGCAAGCTCAGCAGAGGTGCAGAAATATGTAGACCCAGCCAATATTGCTGAGGGCACTCAATCTTATTTTCAATTTCTGAAACTCTCTGAAGCTGCGAATCTCAATCCGGCAGAAGTCAATTCAAAGATTCTAGCAGGCAAAGGGATTCTTGCAGGTAAAGGACAAGCCTTTATTACGGCAGCGAAAACGTATCATATCAACGAAATTTATCTCATTTCTCACGCGTTGCTTGAAACAGGTAACGGAGGTTCCATTTTAGCGAATGGTACGATGTTTAATGGAAAGAAAGTATATAATATGTATGGCATTGGCGCATACGACAGCAATCCGAATTACCTCGGTGCAAAATATGCGTATGAACAGCAATGGTTCACGCCAGAGGCAGCCATTATTGGCGGGGCAAAATTCATTGGCAACAGCTATATCAATCACGCCACATACAAACAAGATACGATTTATAAAATGCGCTGGTCTAGTTCAGCGACTCATCAATATGCAACAGATATTGGCTGGGCATATAAGCAAGTCACTCGTATGTATAGCTTGTATAACTTACTTGATAACTATACGCTCTATTACGATATCCCGGTTTATAACAAATAAAAAAACGTCCGTGCTTCCTAATGAGAAGCCGGACGTTTTTTGTGTAAGAGCTGCTGTTCAATAAAGAATAAGAGCTGCTCACTGGACCTTCCCTTTGAATATTGATTCCATTCCTCGGCGAAGGTTTTAATTCGTTTTAGTTGATCTGATTCATGAAGTAGCTCCTTCAAGAGCATGCTTTGAGTGATACAAGCCTTCCCAGGAATGATGTCCTCATACCGATCGACTAAGCCGCGTTTCTCTCGATAAGTGTCTAAGTCATAAGTGAAGAACAAAACAGGCTTTTCAAGCAGTGCATATTCAAACACAATCGATGAGTAATCTGTGATCAGGACATCGCATGCACAAAGCAATGGATAAAGCGGCTGATCGGACACATCAAATATCCATTCATCGTCTGTTTCCGCCTTCGCTAAATGTTTGACCGCAGGATGAAGCTTGACGAGCAGAATATAATCTCCGTTTAGCTCTGTTTGTAATTGCTCCTTTGAAAAAGGCAGGACAAGACTGTCCATTGCAAAGTCTCGATAGGTCGGTGCATAAAGCAGGATCTTTTTCCCTTTAGGAAAATCATTCGGCTTCAAGGAAGACGGGCGCTGGTCATAGTACACATCCGTCATCGGTACACCTGTTGGTAAAAAACGTTCATCATTCACCCCAAACGAAGACTTAAAAATCTCGCGCATATGATCTGAGCCTGTAACGATATAATCGAAAGACGCATAGACTCGTTTGAACCGTTTGATGTCACGAGGACTTCGTTCCGAATTTGAAGCATCTTCAAGACCGAATTTTTTCAACGCCCCATTGGCATGCCATACTTGAATACAGGTGGTAGAAGGACGTTTTTTGAGTACGCTTGTCATGAGAAAGTAATTATCTGTCACGACAACCTTGCTTTTAAACATCGTGTAAATACATTGAATGAGATGGAGAGGATTTTTTTCATGAAAATAGCGAAATGACAGATGAGACTCGTCCTTTTCTATCGCAGAAGCATGCTTCGTATAGAGGACAGTAAGCTTCATCGTCATGTTCGCCTGTTGTTGATAAGTATCAATAAGAGCAGCTGCATTCTCTTGAAATGAAACAAGCAGCGTCACCTGGTTTTCATGCGGTTTCACGCCGCTCATCAGCCATCCAATAAAAGAAACGAAAGCTGCATAGCTTGAAATGATCATTGAGCGTATATTTATCATTGGTCAGTCTCTCACAGCTGCTTCGTCTGATCCTTTACTTGCTCAGGATAGTAACGTTTTTTCCCTTTGTTTTCTTTCAATACGGCAAAAGCGTATTTAGGAATATTCAACATTCGCTTCCATCTCCATGGATTCACAACAAGTCTGTACAGCCATTCTGTATTTGTTTTAATCATCCAGCGTGGTGCACGCTTCACCGTTCCGCTAAATACATCAAAGCTTCCGCCTAAACCGATGCAAACAGCCTGCGGGAATAAATGACGGTATTCATAAATAAAGTTCTCCTGATTTGGATAACCTAAAGCAACGAACACCATATCTGCTTTCGAGCGAGCGATTTGTTTTGCTACGAAACGTTTATCGGCTTGATAACCGTCACAGCTTCCTGCAATGACCACATTTGGATATTCCGTATCAATTCGCTGTTTAACAGCCTCAAGCACTTCTTTTTTCGCCCCATATAAAAAGATACTTTTAGACTGCTTGTTTGCTAGATCAAGCATAGACATGAAGACATCAAAGCCAGCAATTCTTGACTTCAGCGGACTTTGTGTCAAACGTGACATCAAGACGACGCCTACACCATCCGGCAGCACATAATCCGCAGAAGAGACAACTTGATGATACGTCTGATCCTTCATAACAGCATAGCCAATCTCTGGATTGACAGTCGCAATCATGGCGCCTCTTCTTTGAGAAATATGATGGTGATTCATATAGCTAATAAATTCATCTAGGTCGCCATTTACATAAGAAAGGTTAGAGACCACTTCTGTTTGCATTGTTTAGACCTCCTTTTTCATCTTGTTATCTATGAACGTTCATTGTAAATTCATTCTTCGTCTACTCATCATTTTATCACAGATGCTCCATGAAATATTAACAATAACTTTACAAACCTTTAAATTTCATGACATTTTCATCAATTCATAAGGAGGCTGCTGCGAGAAACATTGATTCTTCGGACTTTCGCTTGTGCGCCCAATAAATTGGAAATAGTTTGTCTTTACATCTGCTTAACGTTTGATGGGCGCTGTGATATAATGAGGTTCCGAAGAGCGAAAAGATACGAACGAAGATCATAGGATTACGGATAAACATTACTGCATGAAAGCAGTTGAATAAGGAATGAAGAAAGGAGTTCATGTTTGCGATGAAGAAAGTTATTACTTACGGTACATTTGATTTATTACACTGGGGGCATATTAAGCTGCTCGAACGTGCAAAGCAGCTTGGAGATTACTTAGTGGTGGCCATTTCGACAGATGAGTTTAACTTACAAAAATCAAAAAAGGCTTATCATAGCTACGAGCATCGAAAGCTCATTCTTGAAACGATTCGTTATGTAGACGAAGTCATTCCAGAAAACAGCTGGGATCAAAAAGTCCGTGACGTGCAAGAGCACGATATTGATGTGTTTGTCATGGGAGATGACTGGGAAGGTAAATTCGATTTCTTAAAAGAGCATTGCGAAGTCGTGTACTTGAAAAGAACAGAAGGCATCTCGACAACACAAATTAAGGAAGAAATTGCTGGACTTTAATAGATCAAAAAAAGTACTTCTTATCTTTTGGTGAGAAGTGCTTTTTCATGTAAAATACAATGAGCAAGTTATCATTATTTTTAAGGAGAGCTTCCTTTGTTTCAAAATTGGATGAAGAAAAAAGTTGAACACACATTGGATCAACCTGAACAACATGAAACAATGACATCAGTTGACATGCCTGATATGGACTACTACTTTATCATGGGTGATGTACCAAAACAGGATGAGCACTTAACGAAGTCTTTAAAAGCGAGATTAAAGCCATTGGCTGACAAACATAAACGTAATGCCATTTTAACTTTGAATTATGATGCAAATGTGAAAGAACATATTCATAGCTTGGAGGAGACCCTTCTGCACCAAGTTGACATCTTGAATGTATTTGAGCACTATATTCTACCGGAAAGCGGAAGTAAAAGGCGTTACTCGGAATTTATCATCGGTACATCTTTTCAATCGATCAATGAAGCAGTGATGCCAGCAGAAGAATCAACAGTGCAGGTGACGAGATATGAACTGCCATCTTCCCCTATTTGTTATATTGATCAATATAATGAAGAGCAGGAATTAGTAAAGAGGGAAGAGTACAATTGGCAGGGCGTTTTGTGCAGAGTACAAAGCTTTGTTCCTCATACAGGTGCCCTATACTTGGAAGAACTAATCAATGACGATGGCAATATCTATATGGAGATCATCTACCCTGGAGATACAAAAAAGAATCCAGTTCGGCATATTAATTGGTATAAAAAAACAGGAATTCAAACTTTTACAAAGAAGACAGATATAAAGCAACGATGGTTATCTAGTATTCAAACACAAAATGACCGTTTGAAACTGATGATTACAGAAGACCGGGATCAAGACCGTCACCTGTTTAAAATCGATCAGCCCGAAACAACGTATTATGCTGCATTTGTACATGACGCACATTATGAAGAAGATCCGCATCAACTCAATTCTCAATATGAAGAATTATTTAAACAAATAAGAAAACAGCAAGTGGATGCCGTCTTCTTTGGAGATACTAAGCATAAGGTAGATGTTGAGAAGGTATTGGGAGAACAAGCCTATTTTTATCTTGTGCCTTCTGATGAAATGTCTCTTTGGAATACAACGCTACATCATATGCTCGAAAATCGTGAGCGTAAAGATGAACTGAGAAGGATCGTGGACCGCATGAAATGGGTTTTGCGTGATCTAAGCGCTGAACATCATGTTCTTCATCTTCAGCTTGAGCTGAAGGACGAAATGAGTCATGCGGATCATGTGCAAATCGATTTCGCAGGATATGATCGAGTGAATGGAGCTGAAATCATATCTCAAACAATCGATGAAAACCATCAAGTCAGCTTCCCAATTGGGCATTTTCAAACAAAGAAAAACATTGAAACCAATCAAACAAAATACGTTGATTTTTACATTCGTTTTAAAACAGAAGAACTTCAGGAAGTTTTGCAGCGTCTAGAAGTAGAGGAAGAGCTGCTCACCAATAAACCATCGTCAATCGATGGGTGGTCGTATCAAACGAAACAAGGAAACTATTCTTGGAAAGTAAAATAATGTGACAACACAACGGTAAGATTTCTGAACAGAGGAGATTAACGATTAATGATTGAAGAGGGAATTCATAAGAAGAGTGTCGTTGAAGGGTTAAAAAATCATCATGAGAAACTAGAAATGCTTATTCGCATCGACGATGACATGCCATTAACAGATAGAGAATTTTATTTGTTTATGAGGGAAAGGGTATCAAAACAAGAGCTTTTCCTTCCGCTTGTTCATCAAGAAGACAATCTATTCAAATTGGTATTGAGTGAACCATCGCTTCCGCTTGCATTAGAGCAGGGTCAGACATACAACCTGTATGTGACGGACTATCTGAGTGCAAACAAAGAAGAGGATGAGGACGAGCTTGAGGACTCAGCCTATGATTCTGATTCGGAAGAAGAGGAAGAAGAACTTAAAGAAACGGATCATGCCGAAGTAGAAGAGAAGACGTCATACTATAAACGCCGTTTAAAAATGGAAATAGAGAAGCCAGAGCTGACTTATTTAGAAAATAAAGACGCAATACTGTATGTCATCCCGTATCGTACGGATAAAGGAAATGCATCGTTTAAAATCAAGCGTGAGCTAAAGGTTGTGAAATTCAATCATATCGAGCTCAACAAAGAATGTACGTTATCTTTATCTGGTTATGCAGGCGTTCTCAGTGCAGAGCATCCTTATGAAATCAAGGAAGTAAAGCTTCTAGTGAAGAGAAATGGAGAAGAGCCAATTGAGCATCGCTTTCCGGTAAATATGACCCCAATAAAAGATGAAGTGGTCAAATACCGTGATGATCAACAGGTACCTCAGCTTTATCAATTTCTAGCAGAAGTTCCTTTAGAGGAATTGACCTATTCGTTAAACAAACGTTTTGTATATCGCTTCTATTTTGAATTTATTTGCGATGTAGGTGGAGTAGAGGAGACTTTAACGACCACTTCTCTAGTCCTTGGAGATCGCTCAAACAAACTCAAAGGGCTTGTTCAAATTCATAAAAGAAATGATGTACCGATTCGATATGAGGTGTATCGAAAGAAAAAAAGACAAACGCTTGGTATTCGAATTAATGATTATACAATGAAAACACGTGCGAAGTACTATGTCAAAAGCAAGTGGAAGAAGTTCAAAAAGCAAATCGGTAAAATCAAAAAAGTCCGTAACCGTCTTGTAACAAGGACCTTTAAAACGACCTTTCAGCTGGCGAGCAAGCTGTCTGTGAAAAAGAAAACCGTTATGTTTGAAAGCTTTAATGGAAAACAATTTAGCTGTAACCCACGTGGGATCTATGAGTATATGAAAGAAAATCATCCTGAATATACATTGATCTGGAGCGTGAAAAAAGGGCACGAAGCACCGTTTAAGGAAAAGGATATTTACTATATCAATCGTCTGTCATTGAAATGGATTTTTGCGATGGCAAGAGCTGAGTATTGGGTCGTCAACAGCCGTTTGCCGCTGTGGATTCCAAAACCAGAGCATACAACATACTTGCAGACATGGCACGGTACGCCGTTAAAACGACTGGCGATGGATATGGACGAGGTGCATATGCCTGGAACAAACACGAAAAAATACAAAAAGAATTTCACGAAGGAAGCGTCGAATTGGGATTATCTCATTTCACCAAATGCTTACTCGACTGAAATCTTCACACGTGCCTTCCAATTTCAAAAGACCATGATTGAGTCAGGATATCCGAGAAATGACTTCCTTCACAATCAAAACAATGAAGAAACGATGAGAGCACTCAAACAAAAAATGAACCTGCCGCTTGATAAAAAATTGATCTTATACGCTCCGACATGGAGAGACGATCAATTTTATAAAAAAGGGCAGTACAAATTTGATTTAGACCTTGATTTGCATGAGCTGAGAGCCGCTATCGGAGATGAATATATTATCATTCTGCGTATGCACTATCTAGTCGCTGAAAACTTTGATTTAGGACCATATGAAGGCTTTGCCTATGACTTCTCTCATTACGAAGATATTAGGGATCTTTATATGATTTCTGATCTGCTCATCACTGACTACTCATCTGTATTCTTTGATTATGCAAACCTTAAACGTCCGATGCTATTCTATGTGCCAGACATCGAAACATATCGTGACAAGCTGAGAGGCTTCTACTTCGACTTTGAACAGGAAGCACCTGGACCTCTTGTGAAAGAAACAGCCAGCGTCATTGGCTGGGTAAGAGAAACAGAACAGCCAACCTTTACTTTGCCAGCTTCATTCGCACCGTTTTATGAAAAATTCTGCTATTTAGAGAGTGGGGAGTCTTCGAAGCGTGTGGTGGAAGTAGTGTTTTCTGAAAAATAGTTTAAAAAGTACCGTTCTTCACCTTTGAACGGTACTTTTTTGTGTTTTTTATTCCAATGTACACATATTTAAAAGTTATGGTAAAAATAAAAAAACATAGAATTTTAACAGTAAACATGCTAAATTTAGATAAGATTATCCGGTAATGTAAATTTGCTGAAAATAATATAGAGGTGCTTCAATGTACAAACTTTATCATAATTTTTTAGAAATTCTTAATTTAGATGAACACAAGTTAGTTATATATATTGATAACATAGAGAAGTTGTGCACTTTTGAATTTGAAGAGCTAAATGTAAATGAATCAAAGTGGATTTGCGAAATTGATGTAAAGGATCAGATGATTTTTGAATCCACAATAGACAATTCTAATGAAATGATCTATCTCTATGCGAAGGATCATCACTTATATATTGTCAAAGAAAGCTCAGACATGGTCCAGCGAGATCAAGTACTTCCCATTGAAATTAATAATCAATTCGAGGATATCTTTGTCAAGCAATTAGGGTTAGATCGCTATGGCTTATACAGCGGCGAAGAGGAACTGTTATTATTTTCAGGGCTACTGAATGTAGATGAGATCAATCGGAATTATAAAATAGATTTGCCCATTAAAGAGGTAGATAGACGATTTGTGGATATCTCCTTTATTGGATACAGTATTTTCCATTTTGTGATTACCTATGATTGTCAGAATAAGGAGCTAAATGTAAGGAAAATTTTGTTTGATGTGATGCAGGAACATAAAGATATTGAAGTGACTGTGAATAATCGTAATCAAATCAAAATATCAAATAAAGTGACGGATCAAAAGAAAATCGTCAACTTTAGACTCGTTCCTAGATATCAGCCGCTAAAAGTTTTTGGTAAAGATACCTTGGAGCAGTTCAAAGATGACAATATTCTCAATATCTTGGTGATTAATAAGCAAAGATATTACATCTATGTCAGAACGAATGGCGTTTACTTAGTGAGAGGAAACCCATATCTCGTTACAAAACATACGTCGAGATTACGCATCTTTAGTATGTTTAATAGTTTTTATGTTTATGGAAGATTGACGCATTATGCGTATAATTCAGACCAAAAATATGAATATCTTTACATTAGAAACTCTGAGCACCAGCTGGCGAAATTTATAAGACCATTTAGAAAGATTAAATTCTTGAAAAGATATGGTTTCTTTAAAATTTCGTTAAACGATCTTGATTTAGATAGCAGAATCCACAATAACTTGTTTGTAGGAAATGATCACCGAATTATCCATAGTTTAAGGTTGAGAAAGAGGGATAAAAAGGTCAAAACATATATCACGAAAAAGAATGGGGACAAGCTGCAAGTCCTAAGAACCAATCTATTTGGAAATGTGACATCAACCATTATTCCTTATTCACAGGAATATTCTTTATTTAGTAAAGTGAAAATAAAAATAGCGAGTATCCTATCATCATTCTATAAAGACAAAAAGTATCGTGTGAATTTGTTTTTTGAGAAAAAGAGTGATAAAGCAGATGAATCAGCTATTAGAGTGTATGACTATGTACAGGAAAATTGTCAAACAGACTCAAAAAATTACTTTATTCTTAATAAGAAATCAAACGCATATCCAGCATTGAAAGCGAAATATGGAAAGGGTATCATACCGAAATACAGTCTCAGACATTATTTAAGTATATTTAATGCCAGTTATTTTATATCAAGTGAATTATCTAACCATGTTCTGAATGATAGGTTGTATATTGACCATCTCAGAGAGAGAATCATGAGTGTCCCACTCGTCTTTTTACAGCATGGCATTATGTTTGCTAAACCGGTTGATAATCCAATGGCCTTTGGATTCCATAAAGACAAGAATCAATACAATATTTATAAATCAGTCATCAGCTCTGAATTAGAGGCCGGTGAATTTTATAAAATGAACTATGATCGTGAGGATTTGATTTTGACAGGTCTGGCAACCTTTGATCATGCCAAATTAGTAGACGGTGCAGATAAGATCGCCTTTATGCCAACTTACCGATATTGGGAAGAGGGACTTATTTATACAAATAGAATTGAAGAAACATCTTACTATAGAGTTCTAATCAAAATCATCAAAAGCTTTGAAGAAGCAGGTCTTCTTGATCGTCTGTTAATTGTACCGCATAACAAATTTTCACAGTACGTTTATCAAAATCTGCCTCAGTATAAACATATTATTTCTGATAACCCATCGGAAGCGCTAAAAGTGTCAAAAGTGTTTATTACTGATTATTCATCTGCTATTTATGATGCACAATATAGAGGTGCCTACCCTATTTTTTATTGGGAAGAAAAAGATTACTTGATTAGACAGTATAAGGCGATTCCTCCTGTAAACGATGAAAATGCACCAGGACCGATAGCATATAATACACAAGAGCTGATTCGAATCGTGAAACATGCGATCGATTGTCAGTATGTTGTGGAAGATGAATATAAAGAAAAATACCTGAAAATCAACAGCTTTAACGATAATCAGAATACGAAAAGAATTACGGATTTCTTAAAAGAACACCAAATTATCTAATATGTGAGGACCCCCTGAATCAACGATTGAAAGGATTCAGGGGGTTTTTGTCTTCTAGTTTGACGTGCATGACTTTTGTTATAAGATGAAATGTGCATCGTTATCTGTTACAATTATGAGCGGTGCTTTTTAAAAAAGTAATCCCAAAAACTTATATCTAAGGAAGATTAGAATGAACGCAATGTTGACGATATTAAAGGAGCAAATCAGCTCATTTCCGCTGATTATGCGACTTGCTGTTTATGAAACAAAATCAAAATATCAGATGAATTATTTAGGTGTTTTATGGCAGTTTTTAAATCCATTGATTCAAATGCTGGCTTACTGGTTTGTTTTTGGTCTGGGAATTCGCGGAGGACAGCCAATTGTCATTGGAGGGATGGAAGTTCCGTTTATCATTTGGATGCTGGCTGGATTAATCCCTTGGTTCTTCATTAGTCCGACGATACTTGATGGATCAAACAGTGTGTTTAAACGTATTAATATGGTATCGAAAATGAATTTCCCGATTAGTGCGCTGCCGTCTGTAGTGATTATGTCCAACTTGTTCAGCTACTTTGTCATGATGGGTGTCTATCTGATTGTGCTGATTTCCTATGGCATATATCCTGATGCACATTGGCTACAATATATATACTATCTTATTTGTATGATCGCGTTTATGTTTTCGTTTAGTTTGTTTAATTCCACGATTAGCGTACTCGTGAGAGACTATCAATTTCTTTTACAATCAGTGACACGTTTACTTTTCTTTTTGCTGCCGATTTTTTGGAATATCTCAGAGAAGCTCACTGGAGACAAAGCATGGATCGGGGATATACTAAAATTGAATCCTCTTTTCTACATTATTGATGGTTTTAGAAATAGCTTGTTAAAGGGAGAATGGTTCTTCCATGATGTGAAATATACGCTTTATTTTTGGCTGATCACGCTACTTCTTTTAACAGTCGGTTCATTGCTTCATATGAAATTTAGGGATAAATTTGTCGATTTTCTTTAAAAAGTAAGGAGATTATACGATGAAACTAAAGGTTTCGTTTCGAAACGTATCCAAGCAATACGTCCTATATAAAAAGCAGTCAGATAAGATTAAAGGGCTGTTTTTTCCTAATAAAAATGAAAAAGGTTTCTTTGCTGTTCGTGATGTGTCCTTTGATGTATATGAAGGCGAGACGATTGGTTTTGTAGGGATCAACGGATCTGGAAAATCAACGATGTCGAATCTTCTTGCGAAAATCATTCCACCGACAAGTGGTGAAGTTGATATGGACGGTCAGCCTTCGTTAATTGCCATTGCGGCAGGGCTAAACAACCAATTAAGCGGGAAAGACAACATTCGCCTCAAGTGCTTGATGATGGGGCTGACGAATAAAGAGATAGACGAACTATATGAAAAAATCGTAGAGTTTGCGGATATTGGTGACTTTATTGATCAGCCTGTGAAAAGCTATTCAAGCGGAATGAAGTCACGTCTTGGCTTCGCCATTTCAGCGCATATCGATCCAGATATCTTGATTATTGATGAAGCGTTGTCTGTTGGTGACCAAACCTTCTATCAAAAATGCGTGGATCGAATCACAGAATTTAAAGAACAAGGGAAGACGATCTTTTTTGTCAGCCATTCCATTAGCCAAATTCAAAAAATCTGTGACCGAGTGGCTTGGATGCATTATGGTGAGCTTCGTATGTTTGATGAGACGAAGAAGGTCGTGAAAGAGTATAAGGAGTTTGTTGAATGGTTTAACAAGCTTTCTAAAAAAGAAAAAAAAGAATATCAATTGAAACACAAAGAAGGTCGCAAAGGTGTACAAAAAAAGACAGAGAAGGTGTCTCGATATAATGAGAACGGAAAACGACGTTCCTTTTTTGGACCAGCCTTTCAAGTGACGATAATAGCTGTTTTAACGATTTTACTTGCCTTATCGATGTTTTCGGATCGTCCACTTCGTACACTGGCGACGTTTGGCGCCATCCCAGCAGATAAGACAGAATCGCCTCAGTCAAAGAACCAGCTAACAAAAGGGGCGCCTGATATGAAAAAGGTGGATCGACAGACGCTTGTCACGGCAGATCCACTCACGGTGTACAAAGATCAAGCCATGAAAAAGAAGGCAGGTGTCACTTTGCCATTCGGGCAAGAGATACAAGCTGTCGCTGAAAATAAACAAACCGTTCAAATCAAAACAGCATCAGAGACGTATTTTGTCAAACCTGAAGGGCTTCAACCTGCAGAGGAATTAAAGTCTTTATCCATTGGACCTGGACAGTTCAACTCGTATGTATCGCCCGCATCTGCTGGCTCGTATGAGTATTTACTTTCTTTCCTTGGAAAAGAGGAATCTGTGCTTAAGCAAAAAATGCAAACGCTGAGCTCGATCAAAAGTGATCAAGGCGGTACGATTGAGCGATTGACCACAGAGAAAACTGACTATGTCATTCAAAATGGTCAAGCAAATGCTATTGTCTTTCATGAGGTGATGCCGATCTCTCCTTCGACACTTGGACTGACAGAACAGAAGGTTTGGATGAATGAGAAACAAACGAAATTCGCAGTAAAGGGCGAAAGCAATCTGTTTGTCATTGATAATGAACAGCATACACTGACGATTTCAGTGATGAAATAAAAAGCTGCCGATTCCGACAGCTTCAGCGTGTAGACAAACCCTCGCATTCGTTGTCAGGTCTGCGCGCTGGTGCTCACGAATATTCAATTCGCTCCGCGCCAGTGCTCGCCTCTCCTAGACTTCAAAGGTTTTCTATCACGCTGAAAAGAAGACAAAGTGCTAAAATAAAAATCATTTTAGCACTTTGTCAACAATCTAAAGCTGCCGATTCCGGCAGCTTTTTTTAATTCGCTTCTTCTTTTTCGAGAAGCTGTTTCATAAATGGAATGAGTTTCTTTTTCAGATCCTCATCTTGAAGGGCAAACTCGAGAGTCGTCTCGATGAAGCCTTGCTTCTCACCAACATCGTATCGTTTTCCTTCAAAATCATAGGCGAATACACGCTGGATATCATTCAGCTTTTGGATGGCATCTGTCAGTTGAATTTCCCCGCCTGCACCAATTTCTTGCTGATCAAGGTACATAAAGATCTCTGGCGTGAAAATGTATCGTCCTAAGATGGCTAGATTGGATGGTGCTGTACCTTGCGGTGGCTTTTCCACAAAGTTTTTCACTTGATAGCGGCGTCCTTCTTGTGTAAGAGGGTCGATGATCCCGTAGCGATGCGTATCGCTGTCTGCTACCTGCTGAACACCAATCACAGATGAAAGGGTCT
Source organism: Bacillus sp. FSL W8-1143 (assembly GCF_037965155.1). Lineage (NCBI taxonomy): Bacteria > Bacillati > Bacillota > Bacilli > Caryophanales > Bacillaceae > Bacillus > Bacillus sp. FSL W8-1143. Next base: position 3,233,296 of record NZ_CP150182.1, on the reverse strand, counting down.
TTTCGTATTCATCCATCAGCTGGCGAAGCCCCGGTGTTTCCGCTTGAACAATATCATCACCTAATAAAACGGCGAATGGCTCATCACCGATAAAATTGCGTGCGCACCAAACAGCGTGTCCAAGTCCTTTAGGCTCCTTTTGACGTATGTAATGAATGTCAGCAATGTTAGAGGATTTTCTCACCTTCTCTAAAAGCTCGCTCTTCCCTTTTTCCTCTAGGTTGCGCTCTAGCTCTGGTGCAAAATCAAAATGATCCTCAATGGCTCTTTTTCCTTTTCCAGTGACGATAATAATGTCTTCAATTCCTGATTCAACAGCTTCTTCAATAATATATTGAATGGTTGGTTTATCAACGATTGGCAGCATTTCTTTAGGCATAGCTTTTGTTGCAGGGAGGAAACGTGTCCCAAGACCTGCAGCTGGTATAATGGCTTTACGTACTTTTTTCAATGAACTTTGCACCTTCCTTACATAGATAACCGATTTAATCACTCAATGTTTGTTCGTGGTCGTCTGTTTAAAGTGTAACTTACAAATCATAGGAAAGACAAATGATTTCACTAAAATGAATTTTAGATAATTCATATTTTATATGTTAAATGTAAAGGAAAGAGAAATTTAACGTTAATTCAATGTAAATTTCTTTTTTTATACCATTAAATTTATCCTCCAAATTGTGTATAATTGAAAGTACTATACTAGGAAAGAGGATTAAACAAGTGAAAAAACTAAATGTAATGACTATTTTCGGTACTAGACCTGAAGCGATCAAAATGGCACCACTTGTCCTTGAATTAAATAAACATCCACTGATAAATTCGATTGTCACTGTGACAGCCCAGCACAGAGAAATGCTTGATCAAGTTCTTGAGGCTTTTTCAATTACGCCAGATCATGATTTAAACATCATGAAGCAGCGCCAGACATTATCTGAAATCACATCAAATGCACTGTTAAAGCTAGACCAATTATTCCAAGAAGAAAAACCTGATATTGTCCTTGTCCATGGGGATACTACAACAACCTTTGCAGGAAGCTTGGCAGCATTTTATCACCAAATTTCAGTTGGGCACGTCGAAGCAGGATTGAGAACACACAATAAGTATTCGCCGTTCCCAGAGGAATTGAACCGTCAAATGACAGGCACTATTGCCGATATTCATTTCTCTCCTACAGAGGAAGCGAAGCAGAATCTTTTAATTGAAAATAAAAAAGAAGAGACCATTTGTGTGACAGGGAATACAGCGATTGATGCCCTGCAAACTACAGTTACTGAGCATTATCAGCACCCTATTTTAGAGAAAATAGGCACGGATAAAATGATTTTGTTAACGGCCCACCGCAGAGAGAATCTCGGCCAGCCGATGAAAAATATGTTTAGAGCCATTAGACGTGTTGTAGAAGAGTTTGAAGATGTTCAGGTCGTTTATCCTGTTCATTTAAACCCTGCCGTACGTGATGCAGCTCAGACAGAATTTAGCGGTCTCGATCGTGTACACTTAATTGAACCGCTTGAAGTCGTTGATTTCCATAACTTTGCTGCCGCTTCGCACTTTATCTTAACGGATTCTGGCGGTGTACAAGAGGAGGCGCCTTCTCTAGGGAAGCCAGTTTTAGTGCTCCGTGATACAACAGAACGTCCAGAAGGCGTGAAAGCAGGCACACTTAAGCTTGCAGGTACGGATGAAGAGACCATTTACAAAATGGCTAAAGAGCTGCTAGTAGATCAGAAGGAGTATGACAGCATGTCGAAGGCGTCTAACCCTTATGGTGACGGACAAGCATCGAGACGAATTGTCGAGGAGCTCCTCCATCGATTTGGATTAAGTGAAGAAAAACCTGCCCCATTTAAATCATAAAAAAAGAAGACAAAGAGCTAAAATAAAAACCATTTTAGCCCTTTGTCAACAATCTGAGACTACATTCATGTAGTCTTCTTTTTTTACTGCTCCAAACTGTCCTTCAATTCCTTCTTCACTTTAGCCAAACTGCTATCATCAAGCTGATAATAATAGATATTATTGATGCGTGCTCCCGTTCCTTTCAGCTCGTGCTGCTTCACACGCTGTCTTGCGTCACGGTAGTCATTCATCATCGTCCACATATCATCAAATGACATATTAGTCTTCATATTGTTTTCCACGACTTTGAACATATCGCCGAACTTCGTAATAGATGAAATGTTTGCCCCTTTAGCAATGATGCCTTCAATGACTTGACGCTGCCTTTGCTGACGTCCGAAGTCACCCTTTGGATCTTGTTTTCTCATTCTTGTGTAGGCGAGGGCTTGATCGCCATTTAGATTAATTTCTCCTGTACCAAATGAATGACCATCATAGCTGAAAGCAAATGTGCTGTTCACTGTAATGCCGCCAAGTGTATCGACAATATCCTTAAAGCTTTCCATATTGACTTTCACGAAGTAATCAACAGGTACATCAAGCAATTCCTCTACAGTATCAGCTGCCATTTGTGTGCCGCCGAATGCATAGGAGTGGTTGATTTTATCCATTGTGCCTTTTCCGACAATTTTCGTATACGTATCACGCGGGATACTCACCATCTCAGTCGTTTTGGTTTTTGGGTTAACGGTCATGTATATTAATGTATCCGCACGGCCGCGGTCGTTTTTTCTTTCATCAACACCCATGACTAAAATAGAAATCGGGTCTTTCTTATTTAAATCGACATCTTTGTCACGCTTATCTGACTTCTTTAAATTCTCCTGAATGCCTGCCACGGTTGATGCTGCTGTATTCCAAAGATGATATGCATATCCGCCAGTTGCTAATACGAATAAGCCAATAATCGATAAAACAATCCAAAGAACCTTTTTCTTCTTTCGTTTTCTTTCAGCTCTCATAATGTCCCTCACCTTTTCTATGATTCTTCCATGATTATAGGTTTACGAATCTTGATAAACAAGTTATTTTTTTACTCTGAACCTAGATATAGACGTTGTAACAAAAAAAAGGTTTCAAAAAACCTTAAATTTACCTTAAAATATTAAGTTATAAGACGATACAAAGACATGAGGTGAAAAAAATGAAGAAAATCGTCGTTTTACCGTTCTTAATACTACTACTTGGTATCGTGCTCACAGCATGTGGAACGGCTGAGCAGTCCTCGGGAGAAAACAACACAAGCAGTTCAACTCCTCAGGTGCTGGAAGAAAAAGCTGAATTTATTGGAATGGCTGATGCACATACAGTCGAAGTGAAAAAAGTGAATACGACCTTAAGCTATGAATTTACGGATAATTTTAAAGATGTGTTAAATGAATTCAAACCAGGAGACAAAGTAGAAATCTCTTACTTTATCAATGACAGTGGTCAAAAGGAAATTCAAAAGATTGAAAAACAGAAGTAAAAAAGATGGGCGGGATGAACAAAATTGAAGAAAACAGGCTTTACACTTATTGTTCTCATGACAATGACTCTACTAATCGCACCCTTTCAGTCTGCCATGGCTAGCTCGACAATTTCAGTGAAATTGTCTAATTATATCGGAAATAAAAAAACGATGGATCTATCCACAGCTGGAGAATACAAGCTGTCAGGATCGAATGTGGCTGTCACGAAAAGATATGATGGCAAAAATCGATACGAAGTTGCCAATAGCATCGCATCTGCCGGCTGGAAGAATCCATCAACAGTTGTCATTGTGAGCCGTGATGCATTTGATCATGCCATTTCTGTATCACCGTTAGCTTACAAACTAGGCGCACCCATTTTGTATACGAATATTGAAAGACTGACAAAAACAACTGAAAACCAGCTGAAGAAAATGAAGCCGGATAACATCCTAATCGTTGGTAACACGAAAAGCATTTCAACAGCTGCTGAGAAATCTATTAAAAAGTATGGGAAAGTCAGACGTATTAGTGGAAAAGACAAGTTTGAAATCTCCCAAAAAATCGCTAAAGAAATGGGTAACTATAAGCAAGCTGTCGTTGTCGGTGGAAACTCATTTATGAATGGGATTGCGATTGCATCCTATGCATCGAGAAAGGGATATCCAATCCTGTTAACAAAAAAAGATTCCATTCCGTCTTACAAGCTGCCAAGCAAAGTCATCATCATTGGTAGTACGAAAAGTACGGGACAAAAAGTAGAGAATCAAATTAAAAAAACGTCACAGGTAACAAGAATCAGTGGTGCCAATCGCTATGAACTCTCTGTGAATATAATGAAGAAATTAAATATCAATGCAGATAAAGTTTATTTGGCAAAAGCCTCTAGCTATATTTATGCTATGCCGCTGTCTCAATTGGCTGCAAAGTCTAATAGTACTGTTGTGTATGTGAAACCGGATTCTGTCACAGCGTCACTAAAAAAACTGTTGAAAGAAAAGGGTACATATGCTTATCACCTTGCTGGTAGCACAAGTGCGATTAAAGATAGCTTGAAGAACTCATTAGCCAAACAAGTCTATCTGAAAAAAAATCAAAACTACCAATTGAATATTTCTAACGGAAAAATTTCATTAAAAGGCATAAAGACGTATAACACTGTAAGAGTTGTTCCTGAGAAATATTCAACGAAAAATATCCTTCAAATTGCAGGGAAGCCTTACCTAGGCAATGTCAACTTTGCAATTGAATCAGGTTATATCAGGCCGACTCTCGAAAATATTCCATTTGAAGACTATCTAAAAGGCGTGGTACCAAATGAAATGCCTGCAAGCTGGCATGTTGAAGCGCTAAAAGCGCAGGCAGTGGCCGCTAGAACGTATTCAGTGAAAAGTATTGGAAAAGTCGTACCTGATACAACTGCCTTCCAAGTATATGGAGGATATAACTGGTACACGAATTCGACAAAAGCTGTCGATGCCACAAAAGGGAAAGTACTGAAATACAACAATCAGCTCATTTCAGCCACCTATTATTCTAGTAATGGCGGATATACAGAGGCAAGTGAAGAAGTGTGGGCAAATGCACTGCCGTACTTAGTGGCCAAAAAGGATACAAAAGATCCGGTCAATGCATGGACATTAAAACTCTCTAAAAAACAGCTAGGCACAACATTGACTGCTAGTACAGCAGCATCTCAGTGGTCTAAGGCAAAAGAGACAAATGCAGCGGATCTTGCTGGTCTCAAATCATGGCTGCTCAAAAACAAAGAAACAGCTGCATCTGATATGAAGATTGCATCCATCTCAAGCCTGACGTTCTCAGGAAAAACAAAAGGACAACGTGCGAAGACGGTATCAATCAAGCTGACATATCATCTGAAAAATAAAACAGGCACGTATGCAGTAAACAAAAGTACAACGGCAAGTATGAAGATGACCGAGTTTAGATCCATCATGGGCGCAACAAAGGTGAAGAGCACATTTGCGTCAGTCAAAAACAATACAAATGACTTTACGATTTCAGGAAAAGGATATGGTCACGGCATTGGCATGAGCCAATACGGTGCCAAAGCTAGAGCAGAATCTGGAAACTCATATTCTTCCATACTTTCGTTCTACTATCCAGGTACAAAACTAACAAACTATTAAAGGGTTAAAGGAGGACATAGATGATGCGCTCAATCATGAAAACAGCCATCCTCAGCCTCATCGCCATTTTCGTTATTGTTCCAACAGCTTCAGCAGATAATTCAGTCTCACGAATTGATGGCGGAAGCAGATATGCTGTAGCAGCAAACGTAGCGAAAAAGGGATGGGGAACTGCAAGTACAGTCGTAATAGTAGGGAAAACTGCGTATGCAGATGCCACAGCAGGGATTCCACTTGCACACCAAAAAAATGGACCAGTTCTTTATACAAACAGTAAGAGTCTTTCAGGTGATACGAAAAAAGCCCTAAAGGCTTTAAAAACAAAGACAGTGATCGTTTTAGGCAGTACATCAAGTGTGTCAAATAACGTAATCAATGAAGTGAAGAAGATGGGCATCTCTACACAACGTATTTCAGGAAAAAATCGATATGAGCTATCTGCAAATATCGCGAAGAAAATGAAAAAGCCAGCAGGCGTCGTTGTCGTTGAAGGTTCCTTCTACGCTCATGGGATTGCAATTGCACCGGTAGCAGCACAAAAAGGTTTCCCGATTCTCTACACAGATAAAAAGGGACTTCGTTCTGAAATCGCATCTGTTGCAAAAGCAAGCAATGTCAAACAAACCATTGTAGTCGGCGGAGAAAATTACGTCACAAAAGCAGCTTATAATCAATTGAAATCTCCAACACGAATTAAAGGCTCCACTCGTTATGACGTTGCCGCTAATATTGTGAAAAAGTATAATATGAGCACGAACAATACCTATGTAGGAAGAGGGTTTGGCTACGCCACTTCATCTTCTGCTGCAGGGATCGCAGCGAAGCAAAACAAAGCATTGCTTCTAACGAATGAAAAAACATTACCAAAAGTAACAAGAGCAACCATTAGCAGTAAAAAAATCACCAAATTTACTGTCGTAGGCAGTGCAAATACGGTGACACCAACTGTCGTGAATCAATTGAAAAACCCTGTCGTCGGGAAAAAAGTATTCATTGACCCAGGTCATGGCGCACATGATTCAGGAGCTGTAGGCTACGGGTTATATGAAAAGAACTTGAATTTAGATGTAGCTAAGCGTTTAAATACGAAATTAAACAACGCGGGTGCACTTGTTACCATGTCAAGAACATCAGACACATTTGACAGTCTTCAAACACGAGTGAGCAAAGGTGCGTCAGCAAATGCAGATATCTTCATTAGTGTCCATGCAAACTCAAATGATAACAGCAGTGCAAACGGAACAGAAACGTATTATGACAAAACATATGCGTCTGCAAACAGCTTGAAGCTTGCGCAAAACATTCAGCCGAAAATGGTCAGTGCACTTGGTACAAGAGACCGTGGTGTGAAAACAGCTGGATTCTACGTGATTAAATATTCTAAAATGCCGAGTGTTCTTTTAGAAACTGGTTTTGTGTCAAGTCCAGTTGATTCAAACATCTTGAAATCGGCTACGTATAAAGATCGTTTAGCGTCAGGCATTTCAAGCGGTGTGTCAGGTTACTTTAGATAAGAAAATACAAACATGAGGGGTGCCTCAGATACTCCTCTTAGGCTGCTCGAGAACGTCTCTCGGCAGCCTTTTTTCAAAAGTCTATGAAGTGATCGGGTCGTCAATAATGTGTCAAGTTAAAAATACATTTCATTTCTAGTTATCTTTGTTATAATTGAAACATAAAAGGTGAATGGTTTACGCATGAATCTAAGCGACAGCCAATCGACAAATCATGAAGAGGTGACAATTTTGAAAAAATTAATCACAATGCCGTTTCTAGTATTGCTTCTAGGTGTACTACTCACAGCATGCGGCACAACAAATCAATCAAGCGACAACAATAAGGATGATAGCAAAAAGGAAACAACCGAAGCAGCTGATCAAAAGAAAGAAAATGCTTCAGAGAAAAAGGAAAAAACAGAAGATCAGTCATCAAATGAAAAAGCAGATGATCAAAGCAAAGAAACAGTTGCTCCAAAAGAAGAGCAATCTGGTCAATCTGATGAAGACGCAAAAGACAGCTCAAGTAAAGAAATCACAAAAGAAGAACCTACTAAGGAACAATCAAAAACTGATTCTAAAACAAAGAAAGAATCAACAACAAATAAGAAAAATGAAGTCACCAAGGAAGGCACATATGTCGGCTTGGCTGATGGACATACCATTGCTGTGAACATTGATGGCAAAGAAGTTGCTATTCAATTCGGAAATACGTTTTCTAAACAAGTGAACAGCTTAAAAGAAGAATCAAAAGTGAAAGTCACTTATACAAAAGATGCAAACGGAACCCTTCGATTAAAAACGATCGAATCCGTTAAAGCAAAATAAAAAAAGACCCAGAGACCCGCAGAATTGCGGGTCTTTTTTACGTTGAAAAGGGCATAACTTGATATAAGTGCACATTCTTAACACAGTTTTACAAGACTTAACAGCGCATTTACATTTGCTTAATGTTGCTCTGCTAAACTGACCTTCATAGAACATCTCTTTACACAACAACTACTTTGAATGGTGAGGTGCAGGTCAGTGAGTGCAGAGAAAGCGATGAATCTTTATAGAGAATATGAAGTGAGACGAAACCACTCTTTTGCCTTAACAGAACATATGGTTCGTTATTTATTTGCAAAACGTTTCATAGATTTAATGTTCTCGTTCATCGGATTGATGTTGAGTACGCCAATCATTTTGCTGTTTGCTCTTTTGATTAAGCTGGAAACACCGGGACCAGCCTTTTATATGCAGGAGAGGGTCGGGAAAGACGGTGTTTACTTTAAATTATGGAAGCTCAGATCGATGAGAACCGATGCTGAAAGCGGAGGAGCGAAATGGGCACAAAAAAACGACCCACGTATCACCAAAGTGGGAGCCTTCATTCGTAAAACAAGAATCGATGAACTCCCTCAATTCATCAACGTGTTAAAAGGAGAAATGAGTATCGTAGGTCCGCGTCCGGAAAGACCGATGTTTACCGCAGAATTTAATCGGACGATTCCAGGTTTTACGAAAAGATTAACGGTCAAGCCGGGACTGACAGGTCTTGCTCAAGTAAATGGAGGATATGAAATGAGTCCAAGTGAAAAATTAACACATGACTTACAGTATATTCAAAACTTGACATTTTCTCTCGACACGAAGATTATGGTAAAAACGTTAAAAGTCATCATGACGGGTGACGGAGCCAGATAAGTAAAGTAGGGAAGAGAAATGGCAAGTATGAAAAAACACATGCTGGGCGGGGCAAAATGGACAAGCTTGTCCGCATTTATCATTACGATCATCCAAATTGCACAGTTCGCCTTTTTAGGGAACGTGATGTCACTGAAAGAGTTTGGACTCGTTGGCATGATCACAACTGTCACAATATTTACGCAGATTTTACTTGATCTAGGGATCGGGGCAGCGATCATCCAAAAGGAACAAACAACAGAACGTCAATTATCCACATTATATTGGATCAACTTACTCACTGGCATTATCTTATTCTGTTTACTCATTCTAGTAAGCCCAATGATTGCCGCCTTTTATAACCGGCCAGAGCTGGAGGGGTTGCTCAAACTATTATCGATCATGTTTCTGATTGCACCCATTGGCCAGCAATACCAATACATGATGCAAAAGGACTTAGCCTTTAAAACATTAAGTGCCATTGAAGCCATTGCAACTATGATATCGCTGTTTGTTTTACTCGCTTTGGCCTTCTTCATCAATCCGATTGTAGCCTATGTCATTTCTCAAGTGCTTCTGCAATCTGGAAAAGGGCTTATGTATGCCGCAGCTTATTGGAAGAAGTGGCGCCCAGCACCTGTTTTTGCATTAGGAGAAGTGAAAGAATTTTTCTCATTCGGTGCATTCCAGCTCGCGTCCAGACTAGTCAATCGAGCAGGATCGAACATAGACATGATTTTAATCGGCCGGTTTCTAGGAGCAGAAGCGTTAGGTATTTATAGCTTGGCGTATCAAATCGTGACGATCCCCGTGCTGAAGATTAACCCAATCGTGACGAGAGTGGCTTTCCCGGTTTTCGCAAAAAGTCAGCGTGATCACTCCATGCTGCGAGAGGGCTTCCTCAGTATGACGAATATGCTCGCATTGATTAGCTTTCCGTTATTAATCGGTCTTGCTGCCGTATCAGATAGCTTTATAGAAGTAGTGTTTGGCGAGAAATGGCTCGTAGCTGTTCCGGTTCTTAATATATTATGCATTGTCGGACTTCTGCGTGTACTGATGAATCCAAACGGGTCAATACTTCTTGCCAAAGGGAGAGCGGACTTAGCCTTTTATTGGGATACGGGGATGCTTCTTGTGTATGGATGCGCCTTATATGTAGGTGTCAGCACAGGCAGTCTGCTCACAGTAGCTTGGGTTTACTCAGGTGTCAGCCTGCTCAACTTCATTGTCGGCAGATGGCTCATGGCGTATGTCATTCAGCTAGATATGAAGGTTTATTTAAAATCACTTGGCAAGCCTGCTGTTATGACGCTATTGATGGCCGCCTGTGCGGTAGCCCTGCATCAAGGCATGAAGCTGACGTCAGCCGACATTTTACTTCAATTAGGATTGACGATTTGTGTCAGCGCAGCATTGTATGGCTTGCTGCTCATCAAAATGTATCCGCAGGTGGCAGGCAAATTATTGAGAAGAGGTCGTTCGTCATGAAGGTGCTATGGCTGACAAGTGTATATCCTAGTGAAAAACATCCAAGTGAAGGTGTGTTCCATGAAACGCAAGTGCAGGAGCTGCTCAAACAAGGAATACAAGTGACCGTCATCTGTCCCAACCCGGTCAATCCACCGGTTTTGCGGATGCTGAAGGCGTCCTATCGGCAGAAAAAGGATCTGCCCGAACAGGAAGTGAGAAACGGAGTGACCGTATACAGGCCGCCCTATACAGCGCTTCCTGGACAGCTGAAATGGGCACAGCCGAGTAAACGAATAGCTTCTACTGTTCTCGGCGCCATGCAGCGTTACCAGCTGTCACCAGATTTTATCCATGCACACTTTGCGATGCCGTCTGGCGGAGCGGCGGCTGTGATTCAGAAAGAAACGCAAATTCCTTATCTTTTGACCTTACATGGCAGTGATGTGAACGTGTATCCGGGCTATAGCAAAGGGGCACATGCAGCCTTTGAAACGGCGGTGAAACAGGCATCTGCTGTTCTGACGGTGAGCGAGGAGCTTGCTAAAAAGACAAATGACATGACAAAGGTAGAAGCGAAATGCCTCCCGCTCGGTATTCCGCTCCAGTCATTTTCTAAAACGGAAGAAGATCAACAAGTCATCAGGAAAAAGTTAGGCTTACCCCTTCACGACAAGCTCGTTGTATTCGTCGGGCGATTAGTCAAAGAGAAGGGCTTACTTGAATTAGCTGATGCTGTCAGCGGCTTGGATGGTGTGAAAGCAGTTTTTGTTGGAAAAGGCCCCCTTGCAAAGGAGCTCACAGAACGGGCTGGAGCATCTATTCTACTCCCAGGGCAGGTGCCGAATGAGCAGGTGAAAGACTACTTAATCGCATCCGACCTGTTTGCACTTCCTTCTTATAGTGAAGGGATGCCTACCGTCGTCCTAGAGGCGCTCGCTTTAAAAGTACCTGTCATTGCGACACGAGTTGGCGGTCTCCCAACCTTATTTTCTAGCTATCAACACCTGCTCATTGAACCACGTTCGACAAGTCAGCTGAAAAAGGCCATTCACGCCTACCTTTATGAAAACAGATGGAATGAGCAAGTGAAAAGCGATCTTCATCAAATCGTTCATACAGAATATTCATCAGCAAATAATACGAAGCAGCTCATACAGCAATATGAAAAGGTGCTTCATCAATCAAGATCCATCGTTTAAACAAGATGAAATGTGCAAAGAATGATAGATAGATAAACAGCTTGGAACGGACAATATGCTTTTACTGAGAGGATGAAAAATGTTGAAGAAAATTGCTGTGATTGGAACAGGGTATGTCGGGTTAGTATCGGGTACTTGTTTTGCTGATATCGGAAATCGTGTCATCTGCTGTGACATCGATGAATCAAAAATCAACAGCTTAAAAAGTGGTGTCGTTCCCATTTATGAACCGGGTTTAAAGGAATTGATTGAAAAGAATACGGAAGAAGGAAGACTGTTTTTTACAACCAATATTCCTGCTGCTATCCGGGAATCAGAGATTATCTATATTGCTGTAGGGACTCCGATGACAGCACAGGGAGAAGCAGATTTAACATACGTGAAAGCTGTCGCTCAAACAATTGGTGAACATCTAAATGGCTATAAAATCATCGTCAATAAAAGCACAGTACCCGTTGGAACAGGCCGGCTCGTTCAAGCCATTGTCGAAAAAGCATCGCGCAGTAAATATCCTTTTGATGTCGTATCCAATCCAGAGTTTCTCAGAGAAGGATCTGCCATCCAAGACACGATGAATATGGAGCGGGCAGTAATCGGCTCGACAAGCACCCATGCGTCGACCATCATCAAAAGATTGCATGATCCATTTCAAACAGAGGTTGTGGAGACCAATTTAGAAAGTGCTGAAATGATTAAGTATGCTGCAAATGCCATGCTTGCCACAAAAATCTCATTCATCAATGACATTGCAAATATTTGCGAGCGGGTGGGCGCTGATGTTGAAAAAGTTAGCGAAGGCGTTGGATTAGACAGCCGTATCGGGCATAAATTTTTAAAAGCGGGCATTGGATTTGGTGGGTCTTGTTTCCCGAAAGACACGATGGCTCTTCTCAAAATTGCCGAAACAGCTGGCTACCGGTTCAAGCTGATCGAGTCCGTGATTGAAACGAACAATCACCAAAGAGCGCACCTTGTCAGCAAATTGATGAGTGTATTCGGTGATATTAGAGGAAAAACCATCTCTGTTTTAGGTCTCGCATTCAAACCGAATACGAATGATATGCGTTCTGCACCTGCATTAGACATTATCCCAATGCTGAGAGAGCTGGGTGCTTTTGTGAAGGCCTATGATCCGGTTGCTTATGTAGAAGCAGAACGAGAGCTTGGCCCGCAAGCTGTCTTCAGTAATGACCTGTATGAAACAGTAAAAGATACGGATGCTTGCCTCATCCTAACAGAATGGGATGACGTACAGAAGATGGATAAAGATCAAATCAAGCAGCTGCTTCGTTCACCGATTGTAATTGATGGAAGGAATTTGTTTGATCCAGCAGAAATGAAAGAGAGAGGATTTATTTACCAGTCTATCGGCCGCCCAGGCGTATGGGAAGCAGAATTGGTATCAAAGGCACAATAACAGGGGGGAGCTTGGATGAAGAAAGTATTGGTTACTGGGGGAAGCGGATTTATTGGATCACACACGGTAGAGGCTTTACTAGAAAAAGGCTACGAGCCCATTGTTCTTGATAACTTTTCAACTGGATCTCGGGAAAATATTGCCCACCTTTCCGTTCAATGCATTGAGGCAGATGTCACAAAAACAGAAACGGTCGATTTGATCAAACAAATAAGACCGGATTATATCATTCACCTTGCAGCACAGGTGAGTGTCGCCGTTTCCGTTCAGAATTTCGTTTATGACGAAGAGGTCAATATCAAAGGGTCCCTGCACGTCATGAAAGCAGCTGCTGAAACGGGGGTGGAGAAGGTGGTATTTGCCTCATCGGCAGCTGTCTATGGAGATCCAGTGTATCTGCCAGTGGATACCGCTCACCGTCTAAAGCCTGGTTCGCCTTATGGTTTAGCGAAACTCACAGTAGAGCGATACTTAGAAATGGCAAAATCATTGTATGATGTGGACTATTGTATTCTTCGGTATAGCAATGTTTATGGTCCGCGACAAGATGCACTTGGCGAAGGCGGGGTTGTCTCTATTTTCTCTGATAAGTTTGCAAAGGATGAGGCTCCTTTCATTTTCGGAGACGGAGAACAAACAAGAGATTTCATCTATGTAGGTGATCTAGCAGCGGCTAATGTTGCGGCTTTAACAGCTCAATCAAACGTTTGTTTAAATATCTCGTGTGGTGATTCAATCACTGTGAATGAGCTGTTTCAAACGATGAAGCGAGTAACGAGGTCGCATCTTGAACCAATTTACAAGCCGCAGCGTGCAGGAGATATTGTGCATAGTACATTGGCAAATGAGGAAACGAAACAAGTCTTAGCATGGGAGCCTGTTGTGAGTTTACAGGAAGGTTTGGCTCGTACCATTTCCTACTATGAACAGGAAGTCAAGGCTTAATCCCTCAAATCGGATGGGTTGCTTAGGAGGAAAATGGGTATGAGTGTGAAGCATACAGCATGGCAAATCATGATTGGATGTATATTGTTTGCAGCAGGGATCGGTCTTGTACAAATGGCAGCCGCGCAGCCCGTCGGGTTAAAGAAGATGGTGGCTGTTCCGGTTATACTTCTGATCCTGTCGGCTGCTCTCGTGTTGATGAAGCTGTACATGAATGGTGAGCAAATCTTCATGTCAGTCATCTATCTTTTGATTACATTGACCTTTCTCAACAACGCTTTCTTTTCTATTAGTGCAGGATTCTTTAGTCTTTTTCTCTACCGTATCATGCTCATCGCCGCCTTTGCTTTATTTATATGGCGGATGAGAGATCAGGGGACGTACATATCGCAGTGGCAGCAGATTCGTGTCAAAGGAATTCTTGGTTTTTTCGCTGTATGGTTTCTTTACGGTCTCATCTCACTGCTTTGGGCTCATTCGGTCACAGACGGCCTGAAATATATGTCCCTTCTTGCAATGGGGATGGGATTTGTCTTTCTAGTCGTCATGTATATTCAGCGAATGGATCAAGTGGTGACCTTTTATAGCATTTGGCTGGTCATGACTGTGTTTGTGATGGGGATTGGGTTCTATAATCATTTTACATTGAACCATTTACCGAATACCTCATTGTATCTAGGGCCAGCGTATAAACAGCACTATCCTACATCTGTCTTTTTTAATCAGAATGACTTTGCAACGTTTTTATCGATTAGTTTCTTCTTATATCTAGCATGCATGCGTCAAATGAAAAACGGTTACATCAAAGCGTTTGGATTATTAGGTGCAATCGCCGCGCTGTATCTCATTTTGTTAACCGAATCCCGCGCTAGTCTGCTTGGGATATTTGCAGGAGTGGCGATCTATGTGTGGCTGCTGCTGCCGCGTTTTCTCAAAAAGTGGTCAATCATTGCAGCAAGCGGACTTGTCGTCATCGGTATCGCTGTTTTTTCAGCTAAGATTTATTCGGTCTTTTATGACTTGTTTCTCGCTTCTCAGGTCGCGCATTCTTTTAGTGAACCACTCCCGTCTAACATCGCGAGAGCGAATTTAATCAAAAATGCTTGGCACTTCTTTACGAATTCATACGGATTCGGAGTTGGAGCGGGGAATGTGTCTTACTACTTAGCTCACTTTTCGATCTTTGACACAGACCAGGTCGTAGAAGTGCACAATTGGCTGCTGGAATTGATGACGAACTTCGGATTTGCAGTCATGCTGGGCTATATCTCTGTATACGCCTATCTCATGTTCACACTGTACAAACAATACCAATGGGCTGACACAAGATCTGCAAAAATGATCATTGAGGGGTTGTTTGCAGCCATGCTGAGTTTTCTCGTTTCAAGTATCAGTCCTAGCTCCGTCTCGAATTTATATTTCCATTGGGTATTTTTAGGACTGGTGATCGCAGCGGTGAATATGTTGAAAAACAAACAACGACTCAAGCTATGGTAAACCGTGTGTGATGCTGCGTTTGTATGGCTACACTAGTGAAAGAGCAAATACGTCAATGTTGGGAGAATGAACATGTCTGGTTTCATATCTAGGATAGGGAAGCGAATCAAAAAGTACATCGTATGGCTCATACTGCTGCCTGTCGTATTAGGTGCCTTTGGTTTCTTTTTTGCTAAAGGAACTACGCAGCAATCTAGTTACACAGCTGCTGTTACCCTCACTCTCGGTAAATATGATGATGGGGTGTATAACAACATGGCAGAAGTGACATCTCTATTAAAAAGCGATGCATTTCTAAATGAAGCACTCAGTGATGTGAAAGAAGAAGAAAGACAGGATGTGAAAACTCGTCTCATCCTTACTAATCAATCAGATACACAATTACAGCTGTCTTTCACGGATGCCGATAAGGATCGTGCTTTGGCTGTCGTGAAGCAGGTGTCGGATACATTTCTCAAGCAAGATAAAGCATTATTTACAAAAAGGCAGCAGGTGATTGAAAGTAGATTAGCTGCTCTTGAAGACGAATCGGTCAGCAATGATTCCAAAGTCGATAAAGAACGATTCTTATATGAATTGGAGTCAACAAAGCTTGGAATGAAGCAGGCAAAGATTGTCGATCCTGCACAAGTACTTGATGAAGGCAATAAAGGCATGTCAGCTAAAAAACGGGCACTTCTTGGGCTTGTCATTGGCTTTAGCATCTCGCTCATGTTTGTCGTCTTACCCGAAGTGTTCAAAGAATCTTAATAATGAACTGGAGATGAGTCTTAGGTGAACAATCAACCGTTAGTATCCATCATTACACCTGCGTATAATGCGGAACGTTATTTAACGGATACAGTTCATTCCGTCCTTGCCCAAACCTATTCCAATTGGGAGCTGATCATTGCAGATGATTGTTCTACAGATGGAACTAGAAAGCTATTAGGGGATTTAAGTCAAGCGGACGACAGAATCAACGTCATTTATTTAGAGGAAAATGGGGGAGCTGCCATTGCTAGAAACGCAGCCATCAAACAGGCAAAAGGACGCTTTATCGCTTTTTTAGACAGCGATGATATGTGGAAAGAGACGAAGCTTGAAAAACAGGTAGACTTCATGCTGACAAATGATTATGCCTTTACATTTACGGCATATGACATCATTGCAGAAAACGGAGAACCATTAGAAAAAACCGTCACTGCGCCAGCGAGATTAGACTATAATGAAGCCCTGAAAAACACCATTATCGGCTGTTTAACGGTCATGCTTGATCTTCAAAAGGTAGGACATGTGGAAATGCCGAACATTCGCACAAGGCAGGATTTAGCTACATGGCTGTCTATATTAAAAAGAGGATTTACAGCCTATGGTATGAGTGAACCGCTCAGTGAATATCGCATCGTTGGGAACTCCATCTCTAGTAACAAGTGGAAAGCAGCGAAAAAAACGTGGTTTGTCTACAGAGAAATTGAGCAGCTTCATTTTGTCAAAGCGTCTTGGTGTTTTATGCACTATGCGACAAATGCTGTGAAGAAGCGCTTATAAACAGAAGGGAAAAAAGGTGATAAAGGTGAAAGCAGACTCGATCATACATGTTGTCGTAGCGACGGGAGAATGGGGACAGGACGGACTGAGGTACAGACGGCATCGGCTGGCCGAATTTCTAGCATCTGATCCAGAAACAAAAGAGGTCATCTGGGTATGCCCGTCATCATCTCGTCATACAGCTCCCTTTCAGCCCATAACAGATCGAATGAAGCAATTGACCATTCCTGATGTGCTCAAGAGCAAATTATTTCGCTTTGGTCGATATCAAGACATGTTCTATATTCATAAATTATCCCCTCTCCTTGAACATTTGCGGCATGAGGAGAAGAAGGGGATCGCTGTTTGTTTATGGTATACGTTTCCGGGCTTTCCGCTCTTATCTTCTTTATTTGAATGGAAACATATTGTCTATGATTGCAGTGACCTGTGGGGAGAGCCGATAAGCGGCAACCATAACATCCTTTCTTATATGAGGCAGCGTGTCATTGTCAAAGCAGAAAATCGAATCATTAAATACGCACACAGCATTACATGCTCTTCTCAATATTTACACGATCAAATCAAAAAACGTCTTATGGGAGAACCGAAAGATGTGTTTACGGTGGAAAATGGCGTCGAATACGATGTGTTTGCGAAAAGCAATCTTCCGTGCAAAGAAGATGTGCTGGAAGGAAGAGAAGGGACTGTGCTTGGTTTTATCGGAGGAATCAAGCCAAAGCTCGATTTTGACATGATGGCTGAAGCTGCTCGCATGCGGCCTGATTGGACATTTTTATTTGTCGGTCCGGATGGAACGAATGGAGATCCATCTTTTCAGCATGCACTCAAACTGCCTAATGTGATTTGGACAGGTGCTGTTGCCCCAGAAGAAGTGCCTGCTTATATGAAGCTGATTGATGTAGGTATGATGCCATATAAACAATCCCCTTACAATCAAGCGGTGTTCCCTCTCAAGCTTTATGAATTTTTAGCCGCTGGAATACCGGTTGTCGGTTTAAATCTCCCATCAACGGAAAGGCTAAAAGAGAAGGATGTGTATGAATATTTAGAGGGCGATGATCCTGCGCTCTTCGTAGAAGCCTGCCTGAAAGTGATCAGCAAAAAAGACGACACGAGCTATAGACATCTAAGACAAAGCCGAGCGAAGAAAAAAGATTGGCACGCGCTGTTCACAAACATGGTGGAACTAACGAATATTAAAGAAAACGCATAATTCATTCGGGATTGTGCGTTTTTATTTGTTTCTTCCTCACAGGGGGAGCTTGTGATCATCCTCTATTCAATTGTATAATGGAAAGAGCGGCCAATATACAAAATACAGATTTCAATTTAGAAGGAGACTGACCTATGGATTACGAACGCGCCTTATTAGCGTTTTTTGTCTCTCTGGCTACAGTTTTAATTGTGACACCAATCGTCAAAAAGTTTGCAATTAAGATTGGTGCAGTGGACCAGCCGAATAAACGAAAAGTTCATGATAAAGTAATGCCTCGAATGGGTGGTTTGGCAATTTTTATTGGAGTAGCGGCTGGAGCATTAGCAGGTGGGCTGTTTCTACATAATAAAATTACAGCAATTTCAGTTGGTGCCGTACTCATCGTCATTTTAGGTATATTTGATGATAAATATAATTTAAGTGCAAGATTTAAATTTCTCGTACAAGTCCTAGTTGCTTGTTTGATTGTGAGCACGGGCTTAAAAATGGACTTCTTCTCTGTTCCTTTTTTAACAGATCGAATTGAGTTAGGCTGGATGGCATACCCCCTCACCGTGCTATGGATTGTGGGTATCACAAATGCCATTAATTTAATTGACGGCCTTGATGGACTAGCTGCCGGTATTTCTGTCATCGGTTTATCAACGATTGCAGTGATGGCATTTTCTGCTGATAAGATTCTCATTCTTTCTTTATCTCTTGTCGTCATTGGCAGTACGATCGGCTTTCTCTTTTACAACTTCCATCCGGCGAAGATTTTTATGGGAGATACCGGTTCGCTATTTTTAGGCTATATGATTTCGGTACTGTCACTTTTAGGGTTATACAAAAGTGTCACTTTGTTTAGTGTTGTTGTTCCTGTGATCATTCTAGGTGTTCCTATATTTGATACGACCTTTGCAATCATTAGACGCATATTAAACAAACAGCCCATTTCATCACCGGACAAATCTCATATTCATCATAGACTAATGGCCTTTGGCTTGTCCCATCGCATGGCTGTCATCGTGATTTACATGATTGGCTTAGTCTTTAGCTTAAGTGCGATTTTGCTGACAAGCGCGACCATTTGGTTATCGCTGATCATTATCTTTTTACTGGTGATGTTTATGCAAGTGATTGCGGAAGTCACGGGTTTGGTCAACGAAGAGTTCAAACCATTTACGAAATTCTATAAACGAATGGTGAAAAGACAATAAAAAACAGCCCGTTCCTAGGAACTGGGCTGTTTTATTATTGTCCTGATGTGCTGGAAGGATTAGTTGTATCACTTGATCCTGTTTCACCAGAGGATGGATTGGTTTGTGAATCTGTTTCAGTCGAAGATTCAGTAGGAAGCTTTAAATGCGTCCGTAATGCATTTTGTACGTTAGCTAGATTGGTTTGATCTGGCTCAAAGTAATACGTTCGATTTGGTCCTAAATAAAGATCCGACCCTTTAATAGAAAGTGTTTCTGTGTCGTCTCCCTTAAACCCGCTGTAGATTTGCTGAAGCGCTAGACCTTCTGTGATACGGAAGTTGGTCGTAATATGATCACTGACTTCTTTAGCGATATTATCCACGTTCGCGATGTTATTTGCCTTCGACATTTGATCAATCATTGCACGTAAAATTTGTTTCTGACGATCATTACGTCCGAAATCACCGCGTGGATCTTGTTTTCTCATCCGCGCGTAAGCAAGTGCTTCTTCCCCGTTTAAATGCATATTGCCTTTTTTGAAATAAATCTTTTTCGATTTTTTCACATCACTTTTTTCATTGAAGTCAAATGGAACATCGATATCAATTCCACCGACTTCATCAATGACATCCTTGAATCCGTCAAAATCAACGGTCGCATATTTATCAATCGGAATATTCAAGAATTGTTCGACAGTTTCAATCGTTTCGTCTTTACCGCCTTTAGCATATGCTGCATTGATCTTTTCTTTACTTCCTGTCGTGTCACTTGCAAGCTGTACGCGTGTGTCACGGGGGATACTAACCATTTTCATCGTTTTGTCTTGAGGGTTAATTGTTGCGACAATAAGTGAATCTGAACGGCCATGATCACCATCTGTGGCATAATCCTCAATTCCGACAAAAAGTACAGAGAAGGGTTTCTTTTTAATATCAATGACCGCATCACGAAGCTTCGATTTCTCTCCGCGGTTTAGTTCGTCATATGTTTTGTCAGCGGCTTGAAGTGTATTGACTATTTTATAGACTGCAAATCCGCCCATGCAGATGATAAGAAGCAAAAATAAAACCAGGATACGTTTGAAAATTTTCTTCTTCTTACTCTTTTTCTTTCGTACACGCACTTTTACTCGTTGTGCCATTCATCTGTCTCCTTTATCGGACCAATGTCCTTTTCTAAATAAATCAGTTCGCCTTCTTTTGTAACACTCTTTCCAATTGTCAGCTCAGTCATCCATTCAATGAACTGCTCTGTTTGTGTTTCTTCTACATACGTCTCAAAAATAACATCTTCTGCATAATGAATTTCTTTTAGCTGAAAAGATGAGGCTCTAAGCTCATTCTCTACCTTTCCAAGCCATGTATAATCTATTGTTGTGTGCATCGTACGCATTAAACAGCGCTCTACCATCCCAACATGGTTGATGGCTTCTGATACAGATTTTCCGTAGGCACGAATCAATCCACCGGCGCCTAGCTTAATACCGCCGAAATAACGAGTGACTACTACGACTGTATCTTTCAGCTTCCGTTTTTTTAACACTTCAAGCATTGGCACACCTGCTGTACCACTTGGTTCACCATCATCATTCGCTTTTTGAATCAGGTCATGTTCTCCAATGAGATAGGCAGAACAATTATGTGTGGCATTCCAATGTTGTTTTTTAATGGATTGTATAAATGCTTGTGCTTCTTCTTCTGAGACAGCACGCTGTATATGACAAATAAAACGTGATTTTTCAATGACGATCTCATGCTCGCCACGACTTTTTACTGTAAGATAGCGATGCAGCAAAAGACATACCCTCCTGAAAAGCAAATTGTAAGACTAGAGAAAATTTGCATTGATTTTAGAATTTTACAGCGTATTTTGTTATGATGATAGGGGTAGAAAAAGGGTCGTCATAAAAACTTCATGATTTATACGCATTCTTTCATTATAATTCGACATAAAATGCAGATCAATGACATTTATAATAAAAAAAGATGACATCACTGTTACGGGAGGGAAAAGCCATGACAACACCTAAAATGGATCCGAAATTATTGGATTCAATCATCATGAAAATGCTTAGTACAGTTGATGGCAGCAAGGACGAAGTATTTAGGATAGGCGAACAGTCCCGTCAACAATATGAAAGCCTTGTAGAAGAGCTGAAGCAAATCAAGCAGCAAGTAAACGAAGTAATTGATTTTGGGGATAAACTAGAAGTCCATACGAGACATGCTAGAAATCGCTTATCTGAGGTCAGCAGAAACTTCAACAAATTTAGCGAAGAAGAAATACGGGAGGCCTACGAAAAAGCACATAATCTGCAAGTGGAACTCACTATGATCCAGCAGCGCGAAAAGCAGCTGAGAGAAAGAAGAGACGATCTGGAAAGACGATTGTTAAGCCTACAAGACGTCATTGAACGCTCTGAAACGCTTGTGAGTCAGATCACAGTTGTTCTCAACTATCTCAATCAGGACTTACGTCAAGTTGGCGTGTTACTTGAAGATGCTCAAGCAAAACAAGATTTTGGACTTAGAATTATTGAAGCCCAAGAAGAAGAACGCAAAAGGGTATCCCGTGAAATTCACGACGGTCCGGCCCAAATGCTGGCAAACGTAATGATGCGTTCCGAATTAATTGAACGTATTTTCAGAGACCGTGGGACAGAAGAAGGCTTTAAAGAAATTAGAAGTCTCAGACAGAATGTGCGAAATGCTCTGTACGAAGTGAGAAGAATCATTTATGATTTAAGACCAATGGCTTTAGATGATTTGGGTCTCATTCCGACGCTAAGAAAATATTTAAACACAATCGAAGAGTATGATGGAAAAACCAAGATCACGTTCCAATGCCTAGGGGATACAGAAAGCGAAAGAATTGCTTCTCAATTTGAAGTGGCACTGTTTAGACTAGCCCAAGAAGCTGTCACAAATTCACTAAAGCATTCCGAAGCTGAAGAAATCTCTGTAAAAGTAGAAGTGACGAAAGACTTTGTTACGTTAATTATCAAAGACGATGGAAAAGGCTTTGATATGAAAGATGTGAAAACAAACAAAAACAAATCCTTCGGTTTACTTGGCATGAAAGAACGCGTAGACTTACTTGAAGGTAAAATGACCATAGACTCAAAAATAGGTCTAGGGACATTCATCATGATTCGCGTGCCATTAACATTGCAAAATAAAATTGTAAAATAGAGACAAAAGACATATTGACCATAAAGTTCAGGTGTAGAACAATAAACATGGGGAGGCGTAGCTTGTGACTAAAGTAAATATTGTAATTATTGATGATCACCAATTATTCCGTGAAGGTGTCAAACGGATTTTAGATTTTGAACCTACTTTTGAAGTAGTTGCAGAAGGAGACGACGGAGACGAAGCTGCACGTATCGTAGAACACTATCATCCGGATGTTGTCATTATGGACATTAATATGCCGAATGTAAATGGTGTAGAGGCTACAAAGCAGCTAGTTGAGCTTTATCCCGAATCAAAAGTCATTATTCTATCTATTCATGACGATGAAAACTATGTGACACATGCATTGAAAACAGGAGCAAGAGGCTACCTGTTAAAAGAAATGGATGCAGACACGCTCATTGAAGCAGTGAAAGTCGTAGCTGACGGAGGATCTTATTTACATCCGAAAGTTACTCATAACTTAGTAAATGAATTCCGACGCCTAGCGACTAGTGGCGTTTCAGCACATCCACAGCATGAAGTATATCCTGAAATTCGCAGACCACTTCATATCTTAACGAGACGTGAGTGCGAAGTACTTCAAATGTTAGCTGACGGAAAGAGCAATAGAGGAATTGGTGAGTCGCTCTTTATTAGTGAGAAAACAGTCAAAAACCACGTGAGTAACATTTTGCAAAAAATGAATGTAAACGACCGTACACAAGCTGTTGTTGTAGCAATTAAGAACGGCTGGGTAGAAATGAGATAATATTCCGGACAAGTACTCCTTTTTCGCCTGTTTTTGATTCTCTCACATGTTAATTTGAGAGAAATGATAGGTAGATAAGGAGTCTTTTTCGGATATAACGGGCTTGCCTATTGATTAGGCAGGCTTTTTTGATTACTATTATAAATCTAATGAATAACAATGATCATTCTTTGAAAATAAAAAAGAGCAACTTAACGGATAAGGAAGGTATTTAAGAATGAAAATAGCCGTTGTAACAGACAGTACTGCTTATATACCACAAGAGCTGCGTGATAAACATCATATTCATATGATCCCTCTTAATGTCATCTTTGGCAATGAATCATACCGTGAAGAAATAGAAATGGATTGGAAGACATATTATGAAGAAGTCAAAAAGCATAAAGACCTTCCAACCACCTCTCAGCCTGCTTTCGGTGAACTAATAGAATTATATGAAAAACTAAGTGAAACATATGATGCCGTGATTAGTATTCACCTTTCTAGCGGAATTAGTGGAACATATAATAGTGTAGCCTCAGCAAATGACCTAGTTGACGGAATTAACATTTATCCGTTTGATACAGAAACTAGCTGTATGGCGCAAGGTTTTTATGTGATAGAAGCTGCTGAGAAAATCCAAGCTGGTGCTTCTCCAGAAGAAGTGTTAGCCCATCTCAATTACCTGAAAGAGAATCAGAGAGCTTATTTTATGGTAGACGATTTAACTCATTTACAAAGAGGCGGCAGATTAAATGGTGCTCAGGCTTTTATTGGGAGCCTCTTAAAGGTAAAGCCTATACTGCATTTTGACAACAAGCTAATTGTCCCTTTTGAGAAGATTCGTACACGGAAAAAAGCCATTTCACGTATGTTTGAACTATTTGATGAAGATGCATCACGTGGTGTCCCGATGAGAGCAACAGTGATACATGGTAATAGAGAAGAAGAAGTAGACGATTTGATTGCGCACTTATCAGAAAAATATCCTCATGTTGAATTTTATAAAAGCTATTTTGGTGCCGTAATCGGCACTCATCTAGGCGAAGGCTCTTTAGCTCTTGGCTGGCTGATTAGATAAATCCTAAAAACCTCTTTTCTCTTAGAAAAGGGGTTTTGTTTTTCTTTTTTAGCTGTTGGACGAAAGGTCATGTCTTTGCGCATAATAGGCAAACATCAGTTGAAAGGTGTTTGTTGAAATTGAACATGGACAAAGCAATGGAACTAGGGCAACACCTGCAGTCACGCCACCTGCTTACTGCTGAAACAAGATGCTCACAGTCTGATTTGGATTGGCTGGAGGAGAAAGGGTTAGTTATCCGAACACCTGCTATTGAGAGGAAAGCAAATGGTCTTATTTGCTGCAGATGTGGTGTATCAAAAAATCGGTACTTTGCCCACTCTTCGTGTGACAAGTGTCAAAAAGATTGTGTGTATTGTAGATCATGCATCATGATGGGGAAAACAACGGAATGTGGCTTTCTTTATGAATGGACGGGTCCACAAATGGAAGAAGCATGTCACTCGGAATTAACATGGCAGGGAAACCTGTCGAAAGGACAAAAAAGAGCGTCAGAGAAATTGATCGAAGCGATAAAAAACAAATCTGATCTACTCATCTGGGCAGTTTGCGGGGCAGGGAAAACAGAGGTGCTTTTTCACGGAATAGAATATGCCTTACATCAAGGAATGAGTGTCTGCATTGCGACACCTAGAACTGATGTTGTCCTTGAACTAGAGCCGCGGCTTAAAAAAGCTTTTCAAGGAATGAAAATAGCTGTTCTTTATGGAGGAAGTCCTCAAAGGTTCCAAATAGCACCGTTAGTAATCGCTACAACTCACCAGTTGATGAGATATAAACACGCATTTGATGTGCTCATTATAGATGAAGTCGACGCCTTCCCTTATTCAATCGATGGACGTCTCCAATTTGCTGTTTTAAAGGCAATGAGAAAGAAAGGGGTTAGGGTTTATTTAAGTGCGACGCCGTCTAAGAAAATGATAAGAGATGTATCTCGTGGACAACTAGAAGCCATAAAAATTCCTCTGCGCTTTCACCAACAACCTTTACCGGT
The DNA here is from genome assembly GCF_037965155.1 of Bacillus sp. FSL W8-1143. Classification (NCBI taxonomy): domain Bacteria; kingdom Bacillati; phylum Bacillota; class Bacilli; order Caryophanales; family Bacillaceae; genus Bacillus; species Bacillus sp. FSL W8-1143. Next base: position 3,208,172 of record NZ_CP150182.1, on the reverse strand, counting down.
CCCATCCTTTCAATGGATTGGACATTGGAAGAAGAAATTAAAAAAGAATCAGCTCCCACCTAAAGTAATGAATTGGATGCAGAAACATATTACAAAAAAGAGAAGGGTTTTACTTTTTGTTCCTTCTATTTCTACTATGAAGAAGGTAACGAAGGTTCTTAGAAAGCACCACTTAAATGTAGAAGGGGTGTCTGCTGATGATCCAGATAGGAAACAAAAGGTCCAGCAATTCAGAGATTACAAATACGATGTACTAGTTACAACCACAATTCTAGAAAGAGGTGTAACCATTTCAAATGTACAAGTGGGGGTACTAGGTGCAGAATCTACTATCTTTACAGAAAGTGCACTTGTTCAGATTTCTGGTAGAGCAGGTAGACATCCCGATTTTTTTAAAGGAGATGTTTTCTTTTTTCATTTTGGTTTAACGAGAAGTATGAAACAAGCAAAGAAGCATATTGTAAAAATGAATGATACAGCTGAAAAAGAGTTCTCCGAAAAATAATGTAGGTTCAACTAAATTTCATGGTACATTTATATTCACAATACACAAATGGCAGGAGAGACAAATATGCTACTCAATGCAAAAGAAACACTACTCAAGGAAATCCTCTATCAATATCTCAACCAATTAAACATGATTTGTCACTGTGAAAAGTGTATAGAAGATGTATTAGCGATTTCACTAAATCAAGTGAAGCCTCAGTATATAACAGATATCAATAAAATATCTTACAGTAAATCTGAGATGGTGGACAAACAGAAGAATACGGCCATGCTGGTCATTCTGACAGAAGCCGCTTCAAAGGTCTCCACATTTCCAAGATGCGAAAATCGTCTGCCGATAAATAAGGATAACAATTGATCTGCCTCATTTGTGAGGGACATTTTGTCGCTTCTTTTACATGGAAATCATTACTTCTATTAAATGATGATCGTCTATGTATAGCATGTAAGCATCACCTAGAAAAAATTCAACGCCCGATTTGTCCAGCCTGCGGGAGAGCACAGTCGAACGATCAATTATGTCAAGACTGTTCCATGTGGAAAGAACGCCCTGATTCTACTACAGTACTTGTGAAAAATAGGTCTGTCTATGCTTACAACGATTTGATGAAAGATGTCCTTTCCCGCTTTAAATTTCGAGGTGATACAGCTTTAGCTGAGCTTTTTAAACAAGATGTCCGAGCAGTATTTAAGCGCTCTTTTTCAATGAAAGAACCTGTGCTGATCCCGATTCCTTTAAGTAAAGAAAGACTAAAGGAAAGAGGGTTTAATCAGTCCGTCATACTTGCTTCCTTGATTGGTGAGCCGATCCTTCAGCCACTTGTAAAAATACATCAAAGCAAACAGTCCAAGAAAAAGAAAAATGAACGTTTAGATCAAAAAGGAATGTTTCAAATCAAGCAGGCAGATGAAATCGTTCAAAGGGATGTTATCTTAATTGACGACATTTATACAACAGGGGCCACCATTTATGATGCGGCGAGAATTTTAAAAGAAGCAGGTGCCAAAAGTGTTTCCTCTTTTACGTTGATCCGTAGTTAAAATTCAGGATAATTAACCGATAATAAGAAGAGAAAATAACGTAAGGGGTTTTGGTTATGAATCAATTGGCAAACTGCCCGCAATGTAATCAGCTGTTTTTAAAAACGACCATCCAAACGGTTTGTAACAAATGCTTTGAAGAAGAAGAACGTTCTTTTGATATCGTTTATAAATTCTTGCGAAAGCAAAGTAATAGACAATCAACCATTGCTGAAATAGTAGATGCAACAGAAGTTGATGAAGAATTAATCTTGAAATTTATCCGTTTGAAAAGACTTCAAATTAGCCAATTTCCGAATATCAACTATCCTTGTGAAAGATGTGGCCAACCGATCAGAAAAAACAAGCTGTGCAGTCAATGTGAACAGGACATTCAGTCACAAATGAGTCAAATGAACCAAGAAGAAGAGCGTAAAAGGGAGATTGAATCTAGGAAAAAAGACACCTATTATGCCATTAATCCTAAAAACGATTGATTCCCTAAACTAAGTTGCAGTTTGGTCGATAAAATGGATAGAATCAAGACAGACTGTAACGGAAAGCGAGAGGAATCCCGTGAAAATTAATCGATATGGAACACAACCAGTAAATCCTTACAAGAAAACATATGAGAAACAAACGTTGCAATCAAATCAAGCAAAATCAACTGATAAAGTCGAAATTTCTAAAAAGGCAATCGAAATGCAAAAGGTGCCGAATATCATGAAAGAACGCCAAGATAAAATAGACCAAATTAAAAAAAGCATTGAAGCTGGAACATATCAAGTAGATACAAAGGGCATTGCTGATAAAATGCTGAATTTTTATAAACAACAATAACAAAAGGGAGTAGCGTGAATGTCAGTTAAAATAATCATTGAAGAGCTGCATCGTCTCTATGGATTGCATGAACAGCTTTTGAAGCTGTCGAAAGATAAAACAGAAATGCTGAAAAGTAATGAGATTGATGCTCTTTCAGAGGTTCTGAATTTAGAGCAAAAATATATTCAGGCCATTTCTCAATTAGAAGAAAAAAGAATTGAAGCGACAGTTCAATTTTTACAAAATGATGAACCGCCAACCATCACCGCGTGTATCGAAAAGGCTGAAGGTTCGGATCAAGAAGAGCTCATTTCGTTATATGACAAATTAAAAGACATCATGGTGGAACTGAAAGATGTAAATGAACTGAACAAACAGCTCATTCAGCAGTCGCTTCAATTTATTTCACTGACATTCGATCTCGTTAACCCTAATAAAGAAAATATGAATTACGGACAAAATGGTCTTGAGAGTTCAAAGCCTAAACAGCAGAGGGCTTTGTTTGATTCAAAGGCGTAAACAAGGAGGATACCAATGGGTTCTACATTCATGGGACTAGAAACGGCAAAAAGAGGAATCACAGCCCAGCGTGCAGGGCTTTATGTCACATCAAACAACGTCTCCAATGCAAATACAGATGGCTACTCAAGACAAAGAGTTACCTTTAAAGCAGATAATCCTTATCCAGTCATTTCAGTTTATGACGGCAAGACGTATGGCCAAATGGGGACAGGAGTTCAAGTTGGAACCGTTGAAAGAATTCGAGACAGCTTTTTAGATCTGCAATTCAGAGATCATAACAATAACTTGTCTTACTACTCAACAAAATCTGATGCCCTTTCGCAAATGGAGGGAGTCATGAATGATTTGACGGATGAAGGCTTAAACAGAGCTTTTGATAACCTTTGGAAATCATTGCAGGTCCTATCCGAAACCAAAAATGCCGATACAGCGTCTGCGCGTACAGTTGTTAAAACAAGTGCACAGGCTTTAGTAGATCAATTCCGTCTACTTAATTCTTCTTTAACAACGATACAGAAGAATTTAAAAACAGAACTCGATTCAACAGCCAAAAATGTGAACACGATTTTATCTCAAATAGATGAAGTGAACAAACAAATTGCAGCAGTTGAACCAAACGGGTATCTTCCAAATGATCTATATGATACGCGTGATGCGTTGGTAGATCAATTATCTTCACTCGTTGATATTAAAGTGAGCTACAATCCATCTGGCGGGAATGCACTCAAAATTGCAGAAGGAACTGTCAACATCGACATTATCGGTGCAAATGGACAATCTGCTGGAACGATTTTGAATGGTATTACGAACGAAAAATCTGAACTGCAAATCTCCTATGATAATACAACGGGACTTGTTAACTCACTTCAATTCGGAACAACAACCATTGCAGCAGATCAGCTTCAAGTGAATGGTAAAGTAAAAGCACTTGTTGAGGCTTATGGCTACATGTCAAATGGTGCTGAAAAAGGCATGTATCCAGACATGCTTGCAGAGCTTGATGAAGTAGCACAAGTCTTCATGGATACATTTAATGATGTGCATAAGCAGGGGTACACATTAAATGGCACAAGTGGACAAGACTTTTTTGATATCGAGAATAATAATGATCTGAATAAAGGTTTAGCTGCTCGTATCAAAGTGAGTGATGTTATTTTAGCATCAACAGATAATATTGCAGCATCTCTCAATCAAACAAAAGGTGACGGTTCGAATGCTACGAAATTAGCTGGTATTCAAGACTTAAAGGTACCAATCGGCGGCAATACAACGACGATCCAGGATTACTACCAAAATGTCATTGCTGAGATGGGGATTCAAGGGAAAAAGAACATAACGCTAGAAAGCAGTTCAGCCGCTCTTGTCAATTCAGCCAATGAGCGTAGAATGTCGACGAGTGCTGTTTCCATTGATGAAGAAATGACGAATATGATCCAATTTCAGCATGCATATAATGCAGCTGCGAGAGTTGTGACATTACAAGATGAAATATTGGATAAAGTAATAAACGGCATGGGTGTCGTAGGAAGGTAGGTATAACTGATGCGAGTCACACAAGGTATGATTTCTCAAAACTCACTTCGTAATATTAGTAAAAGTTATGAAAAACTTTCTAAAATAAATGAGCAAGCACAAACAGGGAGACGTTTCACAAAAACGTCTGATGATCCCGTTGCAGCAGTAAAAAGCCTTCAATATAGCACAGCAATGTTTCGAAATGATCAATATCAAAAAAACTTAAATGAAGCACAGAACTGGATTGATACATCTGAAACAAGTGTCACTGAAATCATTGATATTATGTCAAATGTACGAGATAAAGTGCTTGATGCGGCTAATGGAACAAAGCAGCCAGAAGATTTAGCAGCTGTCGGCGTGGAAATTGGTCAGATGAAGAAACAAATCATTGACGCGATGAACACTCAGATGTTAGGTAAGTTCGTATTTAATGGAACAAATACAAATGTCAAACCAGTTGTTGAGAACGCAGATGGTACGTTTACGTTTAACTTTGAAAACTATACAGATGCAAATTCTGTTAAGTCGAACATTTCTGATGGTATCACTTTAAATGTGAACTCAAATCCAATTTCAGCGTTTGGTGGACAGACTGCCAGCGGTCAAAATGTCATTGAAATGCTGACGGATTTAGAAAACTCATTGAAAAATGGAACGTTCGCAAATTCTGATGATGCGTTAGGAAGTATCGATCAGTTTAAAGAAGTGATGAGTGCTGAGCGCTCGGACTTAGGAGCCCGTTCAAATCGTGTTGACTTAGTAGGCAGTCGCTTGACTTCACAATTCGAAGTACTGAAAAATGCCAAATCAGATAATGAAGATGTAGAAAGTGAAAAAGCAATTATTGATCTTCTTCAACAAGAGACTGTGAATAGAGCTGCTTTAGCAACGACGGCTAAAGTTATTCAGCCATCCCTTGTCGATTTCTTAAGATAATAAAAAGCATCCGTTGGGTGCTTTTTTGCATCATGGAGGTGAACCTATATGCAAATCCCTAGATTGTTAATGCAACAAACCTATGCAAAGCTGCAAATGTCGACAACTCCTTCTCGGCAAGAAGTAGAGCAGCCAAGAGCAGACCTTGAGATTCAGCAGCCCAGAGCCGTCATGAATATGACAAGGACACCGTCAAAGTTAACAATAGATCAAACCGAAGCATTTGCCGATATGGATATCAAGTCAATTTTTAGGCGTTCTGAAGAATGGGCAGCTGAGGGGAAACGTGCTGTTGGAGAGGGAATGGGCCGAAGAGCGGAAGAAGGCAGTGAACTCATCAAGATCGAGAATGGTGGGAATGCAATTGCCGAGTTTGCCAAAATCAATGGCACTCCTCCAGCCAAACAATTCAATATTGGTGTGATCCCTTCATTCTTTAGTGTGAAAATTCACTATCAGCCATCTGAGCTTCAAATTGAAGTGGAGCCTCAAAAAGCTATTATAGAGGCAACGCCTCATAAACCAATCGTTAACTACCAGCCAGGTAAGGTCAATATTGATATGTTACAATACCCAGATTTAAAAATAGAAGTTGACGAAACGGGCCAAAATGGTGATAAGGTATAGTTAAGAAAAATGAAAAAGGTCGTGAATTATGATCATTCAAACAAAATACCATGGTGAAGTGACAATCAAAGAGGAGCAAATCATCAACTTCTCTAATGGAATACCAGGATTTCTGGATCAAAAACAGTTTGTCATTTTACCTTTATCAGAAGAGTCTCCATTTTTAGTTCTTCAATCATTGAAAAACGCAGAGTTAGGCTTTATTGTCAGCAGTCCGTTTTTATTCTTCAATCAATATGAATTCGATCTAGACGAAACGGTCGTAGATATTCTAGAAGTAGAAGATGCCAATGATGTGGAAGTCATGGTGATCTTAACAATGGAATCTTCTATTGAAAAAACGACAGCCAATTTAAGAGCGCCTATTATTGTGAACCGGAAAAACATGAAAGCCAAGCAGGTGATTTTGCATGATTCATCCTATCATACAAAACATTTGTTAGAGGTGGCATCCTCATGTTAGTTCTCTCGCGTAAATTAAACCAGTCGATTCAAATTGGCGATGATATTGAAGTCAAGATTATTTCGATCGAAGGCGATCAAGTGAAAATCGGGATTGAAGCTCCTAAGCACATTGATATTCACAGGAAAGAAGTGTACCTGTCTATTCAAGAAGAGAACAGTCGTGCTGCGAGTTTATCCGTAGATCTCCTCTCTCAATTATCCTCACAAAAAAAGTGAGGATTTTTTTATCTGATTCAGCTATCCTTCTCCACGTTTCTGTGTGGATGTTCACCATCTATATGAAACTTTAACAAATCGGTCCATCTATATTTAATTTGAAAATTCCAAGCCGATATAAAAGGTAGATTAAAGCACAGGAGCTGAATAACTATGTCTGTTGGTAAGTTGACATCGCTAGAGCCAATTATCGATGCATTTCAAACCCGTGTTTCTAATAACCAGAATGACAATGCAAACTCTGATTTACAAGCAAATGGCAAGGTCGTTTCAAAAGAAGAAATTGAAAAAACGCTTCAAGGCGCAAACAAGCTGATTGAACCCACTCAATTTCATCTGCAATTTGAATTACATGAAAAACTCAATGAATATTATGTCAAAGTCGTAGATAACCAAACAGAAGAAGTCATTAGAGAAATTCCTTCCAAGGAATGGCTTGATTTCTATGCGGCAATGACAGAAATTGTCGGTTTATTTGTAGATAAAAGAATGTAAGTGAAGGGAGAACATAAAAAATGGTCAATCGAATTACTGGATTTTCAAATGTGTTTGATATTGATGAAATCGTATCAAAACTCATGAAAACTGAGCAAGCACCACTTGATAAAATGACACGCCAGAAACAAACACTTGAATGGCAAAGAGACAGCTATCGCGAGGTTAACTCGAAAATCAAAGAATTAGATGATTTGATCAACAGTTTAAACTTAACGCGTCCAAGTACATATGGCGCAAAAAAGGTGACAAGCTCTAATGAATCTGCTGTCACAGCAACTGGGTCAACAAATGCGACCTCTGGCTCTATTCATGTCACTCAACTAGCGACAGCTTCCGTCTTCAAATCTTCTGGTACATCTGGATTTACACCAGCAAACGGCACGTTTACTTTTGAGGTGACGACACCAGATTCGACAAAACCGAAAATGGTGACGATCAATACTTCTGATACCGATACAATTGATAACATTGTGTCAAAGCTAAACAACGCGCAATTAGGTGTGACGGCTTACAAAGGCCAAATCTTTGATGGAACGAACTACGTGGATACAATTGCTCTTACTTCTCGGACAACTGGTGAGGGTGTCAGTATTAAAGCAGCTGATGGCAATTCGGCTTCATTTTTAACGCAATTAGGATTCCAAGTAGATGGAGATAACAAATTAGTTGCGACCACTCAAGGACAGAAGGCACAATACGAGATTAACGGTCTGAAAATGGAAAATAACAACAACACATTCACACAGGCTGATATTACGTACGAACTTAAAGGAACAACGGATCAGCCTGTCAGCTTAAACGTTTCAACAGATGTGGATGCAATCTTTGATAAAATTAAACAATTTGTTGATAAATACAATGAGCTCGTTGAGCAAATTAATGGTAAAGTCAATGAAAAGAAAAACAGAGACTATCAACCATTAACGGCTGAAGAGAAAAAAGGGATGTCTGAAAAAGAAATAGAGCTATGGGAAACGACCGCGAAGTCTGGCTTGCTGAGAAGTGATTCCATTTTACGAGCTGGTGCCTCTAAAATAAGAAGTGATTTTTATGCTAATATTACGACAAGTGATGCGAATAAAATTCACCTCACACAAATTGGTATTGAGACATCATCCAAGTATAAAGATGGTGGAAAGCTGGAATTTAGTAAGGATCTTAATGGAGTAGAGAAATTAAGAAAAGCCATTGAAGAAGACCCGGAGAAAGTCAGACAAATGTTCATCTCGGGTAGTTTAAATGTGGATTCAAAAGATAAAGACAAAGCACAGCAACAATATCAAGAACAAGGAATCATTTATCGTGTCAAAAATTCCTTAACTGCCTTCACGAAGAGCATTCAAACAAAGGCGGGAAGCACAACGATGGAATTAAAGGAATACGGACTTGGTAAGGACCTTGATTCTTTGACCAAACGAATGGGTACGTTCCAAGACCGTTTGAAGATGGTTGAAGCCCGTTACTACAAAAAGTTTAACGCCATGGATAGCGCGATTCAAAAGCTAAACAACCAATCTGGCTATCTTTCTCAACTGCTTGGACAATAATTGGAGGTTTATAACATATGGCAATTCAGAACCCTTATGCCGCCTATCAGAAAAATTCTATTGAGACTGCAACACCTGCCGAGTTGACGCTTATGCTTTATGAAGGCTGCTTAAAGTTCATTAGACTCGCGAAGTATGCCATTCAAAAAGAGGATGCAGAAACGAGAAATGTGAACCTGAAAAAGGCTCAAAACATCATTCAAGAATTAAATGTCACCTTAAATCGTTCTTATGACGTATCAAATAGTATGGCAAGTATGTATGATTACATTTATCGCAGACTGATTGAAGCCAATCTTCAAAATGACGAAGAGATGTTGAATGAAGTAGAGCAATACGTAACTGATTTTCGTGATGCGTGGAAGGAAGTTATTCAAACCGATCGAAAAGGGCGTCACCACTCTATCGGGGGATCTCTATGAGTATTGTGGACCAGCTGCATGACCAAACATTAAAAATGGCAGCCGAAATAACGGCAAATCCGCAAAGTGACACCTTGGTTGAAGACTTTGATGCCTTTTTAATTGAGAGAGACGAATTAATGAGAGATATTCAGCATGAGCTGACGGATCAAGAAAAAGAAAAAATCAAAGAAATCATCCAAACAGATCAACAGATGGCGAAGCAATTAACTGTGATCCAAAATGGGATCAAAGCAGATATTCAAGCCATTCAAAAAAAGAAAACGAAACAGCTGAATTATCAAAATCCATACCAGCCTATGACGAGTGACGGCGTATATTACGATAAACGGAAATAATTAGGTGAGACCTGTGGCGTATCGTTCAGATGACTATATTTTATTAACCACATATTATGAACTTCTATTTACGATAGAAGAGAGTCTAAAATATTTAGATGAAATTGAGAAGGATTTTGCTAAAACAGAAGGGGATCGGATCTTTAATGATCTGATCCATGCCTTCTTTCATTTAGAGACAACACATCCCCTTCTACTTTCAATTATAGAAAATGAGCACTTTGCCAAAACGATTCGTTCGTTTGATCAAATTTTTTTAAGTTTTGATATACTAGCTTTCTATACATTCCCTTCAATACACTTCCAATCATTCCTTAAAGCATATTTTATACCTGAATATAGAAAGTGGATGGATGAAATACATGCCTGTATGAGGCCGTATGTCATTCATTAATTTTTGTTCAATTCAGACTTTCGGAGGAAATTATGAGACTAAAAAATCAATTTTTGTTTGGGCTTATTGTCATATGTGTATTGTTTGTCAGTATTTTAGGATTCTCAAGCTTTATCTATTACAAAACAGATCAATCCTATAAGACGCTTCTTAGCAAAGAAGTAAAGCTTTATCAAACCTCACTGGAATTAGAGGCGCTTTTGCAAAAACAGGAAGCACAAATTAAAACATACGTTGTCGTGCAAGATGCTGAAAATTTACAGAAAATTGAGCAAACATATGAAGAGATTAATAAAAAAACAACGGAAGCTACAAAAATGAGCTCTGTCAAACAAGCAAAAAATCTATTAGATCAAATCTCAGAAAAGAATTATCTCTACTACACCTCAACGAACCGACTATTTAATTCATTGAATATGCAAAATCAAAAAGAATTTAACACACGCCTCAATCAAGAATTACAACCTATCGAACAAGAAATACATACCTTTACAAAAGAATTTGCTCAAACCCAGTTGAAGCAACGTGACCAAAAAATCAATCAGCTCAACCAAGACAGTAATCAATTACTATTTACTCTCATTCTAGTTAGTGCGGTCATTATTGTTGGCTTTTTGTTGATTGGGACAAGATTCGTTTATCGTATGACAAAGCCGATTGTGTCTGTCACAAATGCTGCGAGAAGGATGGCAGATGGAGACCTTACACTTGAAGAGATTGAAGTGACCTCTAAAAATGAGATTGGTCAACTCGGTACTGCTTTTAATCAAATGACAAAGCATTTGCGTCAGCTCATTTTACAGGTGCAACATGGATCAAGACAATTAGCTGATTCTGCTGCTCAGTTTGAGGAAACGATTCATCAAACCATATCGGCCAGTGAGCAGACATCTAGCTCGATTGAACAGGTCAGTGAAGCTTCACGTGAACAATCAAACGCGGTCGGAAAAGTAGCTTCTGCCATTCAAGAAGTCTCGACTGGTATGCAAAATGCAGCTGAACACACATCCGATGTTTCGGGTCACTCAATTTCAGTGACTGAAAAGGCTGAAGAGGGTGCAGCGCTTATTCAGCAATTCGTAAAACAAATGAGCTCTATCAAAGCGTCTGTGAATGAGCACCATTCCACAATGGCTCATGTACAAGCCCAGTTTACTGGCATTGAAGATTTGTTAGGTCATATCCATGCCATCGCTGATCAAACGAATTTGCTTGCTTTAAATGCTGCTATTGAAGCGGCAAGAGCAGGAGAGCATGGGAGAGGATTTGCGGTGGTAGCAGATGAAGTGAGGAAACTGGCGGAAGAATCTAGTCAGCTGACAGATCAAATTAGTCAATTGCTCGCGAACGTGAACAAAGATACTGAAAAATCATCACATACGATGAAAAAGGTTGAGCAGGATGTAGCAGAAGGTGTGAAAGTATCGCAATTGTCAGAACAGAGCTTTCATGAAATCCTGGAATCTATTCGTGATATTTCGATGAAAGCAGAGGAACTTTCAGCTACTGCAGAGGAGATTTCAGCTAGTACAGAGGAAATATCTCAGACGGTTGGAGTCATTGAAGAAGGAGCCAAACGCAATTCAGAAGAGACGGAGTACATGTCTGCGGCTGTTGAAGAATCATTGGCAGCAAATGAAGAAATGAAAGCAGCGGCGGAGGATTTAAAAACCTTATCTCAATCGCTGAAAACATCAATATCATCTTTCACCATTTAAATGTGCGCTGGTCTTTTTCAAGAATGAGCCGAATATATATTCATCACCTATCAAGTAACAATTGATGCACCGCAAAATTCGACAAATTTCAATAAAAATTCACATTTTTTTTACGTTTGAGCAGGAGAAAAGGAGGGAAAAGTAGAAATAGGTTTACATATCCTTAATTTTAAAGGAGGCGTTCTTTACATGAATTACAATGTCAGAGGAGAAAACATCGACGTAACACCTGCACTAAGAGATCATGTCGAGAAAAAAATTGGAAAGCTGGAGCGTTATTTTGAGACAGACGTAGATGCTTCAGTCAACGTGAACTTGAAGTTTTACAATGATCAAGAATCTAAAGTTGAGGTTACCATTCCAATGACTGATCTAGCACTTCGAGCTGAGGTGCATAATGAAGATATGTACAATGCAGTAGACCTAGCAGCCAGTAAATTAGAACGTCAAATTCGAAAACACAAAACAAAAGTAAACCGTAAATTCCGCGAACAAGGTGCCAAAAAGCACTTATTTGCTGGAGGAAATGGGACGGCTGACGTAGCTGTTCAAGATGACGAAGAAATTGATGAAACAGAAATCGTCAGACAAAAACGTTTCAATTTAAAACCGATGGATAGCGAAGAGGCCATCCTTCAAATGAACATGTTAGGTCATAGTTTCTTCGTCTTCACAAATGCTGAGACAAATTTGACCAATGTGGTCTATCGCCGAAATGATGGAAAATATGGACTGATTGAGCCGAACGCTTAATCTGATCTAAAAACAACCTAAAAAAAGTAAACCCGTTCCCTCCATGAGGGGCGGGTTTTTTGTGCGAAATCATTGCAAATTCTTTGGAAATGAAGGAAGGTATGGTATGATAAATGCAGGTAAATATGGACCTGTCAATCTTTTGGACATGCCGAAAAATTGCATGAAATAGAGGAGCGTTATTATATGCTTGGAATCTTAAACAAAGTGTTTGATCCTACGAAACGTACGATCAGCAAATATGAAAAAAAAGCAAATGAAATTGAAGCTCTTGCTCAAGATTTTGAGAAATTATCTGACGAGGCTTTACGAAATAAAACGAACGAATTTAAAGAAAAACTTGAAAAAGGACAATCCGTGGATGACCTGTTGGTTGAAGCATTTGCAACGGTTCGCGAGGCATCACGCCGCGTGACAGGAATGTTCCCATTTAAGGTGCAGCTCATGGGGGGGATCGCGCTTCATGAAGGCAACATCTCTGAGATGAAAACAGGTGAAGGTAAAACGTTGACTTCAACAATGCCTGTTTATTTAAATGCTCTTTCTGGAAAAGGCGTCCACATTGTGACAGTCAACGAATATTTGGCAAGCCGTGATGCAGAGGAAATGGGCAAAATTTTTGAGTTTCTTGGCTTAACGGTTGGCTTAAACTTAAACAGCTTAGACAAAGATGAAAAAAGAGAAGCATATGCTGCTGATATTACGTATTCTACAAACAATGAACTTGGCTTTGACTATTTACGAGATAACATGGTGCTTTACAAAGAGCAAATGGTTCAAAGACCGCTTCATTATGCCGTGATTGATGAGGTTGACTCCATCTTAGTTGATGAAGCGAGAACACCTCTTATTATTTCTGGACAAGCTGCGAAATCTACAAAGCTTTACGTACAAGCCAATGCATTTGTTCGTACATTAAAAATAGAAGATGATTTCACATACGATATTAAAACAAAAAGTGTACAGCTGACAGAAAGTGGAATGACGAAGGCGGAAAAAGCATTCGGCATCGAAAACTTATTTGATGTCAAACATGTCGCACTGAACCATCACATCGCCCAGGCGCTAAAGGCACATGTTGCGATGCAAAAAGATGTGGATTATGTCGTTGAAGAAGGTCAAGTCGTTATTGTTGACTCGTTCACAGGACGTCTAATGAAAGGACGCCGTTATAGTGAAGGTCTGCATCAAGCCATTGAGGCAAAAGAAGGTCTCGAAGTGCAGAACGAAAGCATGACCCTTGCAACGATTACATTCCAGAACTACTTCCGCATGTATGAAAAGCTTTCTGGTATGACGGGTACAGCGAAAACGGAAGAAGAAGAATTCCGTAACATTTACAACATGCAGGTTGTGACAATCCCGACCAATCAACCAGTGGTTCGTGATGACAGACCTGATTTAATTTACCGCACAATGGAAGGTAAATTTAAAGCAGTGGCTGAAGATGTTGCGCAGCGCTATATGACAGGGCAACCAGTGCTTGTCGGAACAGTAGCGGTTGAGACGTCTGAGCTTATTTCTAAGCTGCTTAAAAATAAAGGGATTCCTCATCAGGTGTTAAATGCGAAAAACCATGAGCGTGAGGCACAAATTATTGAAGAGGCTGGTCAAAAGGGTGCCGTCACCATTGCGACCAACATGGCAGGACGTGGTACGGACATCAAGCTTGGCGAAGGCGTCAAAGAGCTTGGCGGTCTAGCTGTAATTGGGACAGAGCGTCATGAATCACGACGTATTGATAACCAGCTGCGTGGACGTTCTGGTCGTCAAGGAGACCCAGGGATTACCCAATTCTATCTCTCCATGGAAGATGAATTGATGCGCCGATTTGGTGCAGAGCGTACGATGGCCATGCTTGACCGCTTTGGCATGGATGACACTACGCCTATCCAAAGTAAAATGGTGTCTAAAGCCGTTGAATCATCTCAAAAACGCGTTGAGGGGAACAACTTTGATTCCCGTAAACAGCTTCTGCAATATGACGATGTGCTTCGTCAGCAGCGTGAAGTGATTTACAAGCAGCGCTTTGAAGTCATTGATTCTGATAACTTAAAATCGATTGTGATCAATATGATTCAGTCTTCAATTGAGCGCGCTGTTGGTTCTTATACGCCGAAAGAAGAGCTTCCAGAAGAGTGGAAACTAGATGGTCTTGTTGAATTAATCAACACGAACTATTTAGATGAAGGAGCCATTTCGGTCAAGGATATTTATGGTAAAGAAGCAGATGAAATCACCTCCTTCATTATGGATCGTATTAAAGAAAAATACGATGCAAAAGAAGAAACATATGGCGACGAACAAATGCGAGAATTTGAAAAAGTCATCGTTCTTCGTGCGGTGGATTCAAAGTGGATGGATCATATCGATGCAATGGATCAACTGCGTCAAGGGATTCATTTACGTGCGTATGCACAAACAAATCCGCTTCGTGAGTATCAAATGGAAGGATTTGCGATGTTTGAGCACATGGTCGCTTCAATCGAAGATGATGTGGCCAAATATGTTTTGAAATCAGAAATTCAAAACAACTTAGAACGTGAAGAAGTCGTTCAAGGTCAAACAACAGCTCATCAGCCTCAAGAGGGTGATGAGGAGAAGACAGTGAAAAAGAAGCCGGTACGTAAAGTCGTAGACATTGGTCGAAACTCACCATGTCACTGCGGAAGCGGCAAGAAATATAAAAATTGTCATGGGAAGACAGAATAAGTAATGGAAAGAGGTGAAAACCTCTTTCTATTCATGTCAGCCCTACATCTATGAGGTGAAGGATATGGAATTAGTAGAAATTAGACAAGAGCTTGAAAATATGGCTAGCAGGCTAGCTGATTTTAGGGGGTCTCTTTGACCTCGAAACAAAAGAAGCCAAAATTGCAGAACTCGAAGCGACCATGTCAGAGGCTGATTTTTGGAATGATCAGCAAAAGGCACAAGGCGTCATCAATGAAGCCAATGCACTAAAGGATAATGTGAATTCATACCATGAGCTCAGTGAATCTCATGAAGAGCTGCAAATGACACATGACCTGTTAAAGGAAGATTATGACGAGGAGCTTCATGTAGAGCTTGAGAAAGAGCTGAAGAACTTAACTAAGCAATTTAACGACTTTGAACTGCAGCTTCTCTTAAGTGAACCATATGATAAAAACAATGCCATCCTTGAGCTTCACCCAGGCGCAGGCGGTACTGAATCACAGGACTGGGGTTCTATGCTTCTGAGAATGTATACTCGCTGGGCAGAGCGCAGAGGCTTTAAGGTTGAAACGCTTGATTACCTTCCTGGTGATGAAGCAGGAATTAAGTCTGTGACATTGCTCATCAAAGGGCATAACGCATATGGATACTTAAAGGCAGAAAAAGGGGTCCATCGTTTGGTTCGTATTTCTCCTTTTGATTCATCTGGCCGTAGACATACTTCTTTCGTTTCCTGTGATGTCATGCCTGAGTTCAATGAAGAAATCGATATTGATATTCGAACAGAAGATATCAAAGTAGATACGTATCGAGCAAGCGGTGCAGGTGGACAGCACGTCAATACGACTGACTCTGCCGTTCGTATCACACACATTCCAACCAATGTCGTGGTGACATGCCAAACAGAAAGATCACAAATCAAAAACAGAGAACGTGCGATGAAAATGCTGAAATCGAAACTTTATCAAAGACGGATCGAAGAACAGCAGGCTGAATTGGATGAAATTAGAGGAGAGCAGAAAGAAATTGGCTGGGGAAGCCAAATTCGCTCTTATGTATTCCATCCGTATTCTCTTGTAAAAGACCATCGAACCAATACGGAGATGGGAAATGTTCAAGCGGTCATGGATGGAGATTTAGATTCATTTATCGATGCTTACTTACGTTCGAAATTATCATAAAAACTCGGCTTCTTGCCGGGTTTTTTTTATTGTGAGAAAATATAATGAATATAAAGGAATACATACGCCATACTGACTCTATATCCTTTGTATGATGAAATTAGCAAATAAAGGGGGAAATATTTTGGGATTAACAACATTACAAGAGACGTGGGATTTAGATGCCTTTTTTAAAGGAGGCAGCGCTTCACCAGAATTTAAAACATACTTGCAACACATTCAGCAGCTATTAGATGAATTACGACAAAAGGTCGATGCCTTTTCAAAAGAAGATACACACATTGAAAGCAAATTAACGTCTGTCCTTGACACGTATGAAACCACATATAAAAAACTGTCTCAAGCAGGTTCATTTGTTTCCTGTCTTCAATCTCAAAATACAAAGGATATGAAGGCTGGCAGTCTTCGAGGTACGATTGCTAAGCTGGAAGCTGATTTAGGTACCATTCTTGCGCTGTTTGATCAGGCGCTTGCTGCCATCTCTCCTGGAAAATGGGAGGATCTCATGAATTCAGAGGCCTTTTCAGATGTTCGCTACATATTAAATGAACGCAGAGAACGCGTGAAGGATCAATTGCCTGTTGAACAAGAAACATTGATTCAAAAGCTAGCCGTAGATGGCTACCATGCGTGGGATGAGCTTTATTCTAGCTTAGTGAATAAGATTACGATTCCGTTTGAACAACATGGTGAAACGCAGATGATCTCTGTCGGCCAAGCGGAAAATGCGATGGATGATTCAGACCGTGAAGTCAGAAAGGCTGTTTATCATAACCTAGAGCATGCATGGACGCAGGACGAACATCTATTTGCAAGCACGCTCAATCATTTGGCAGGTTTTCGTTTGCAAGTATATGAAGCAAGAGGCTGGGATCATATCTTAAAAGAGCCGCTTGATATTTGCCGGATGAAACAAGAAACCCTTGATGCCATGTGGTCTGTGATTGATGAACATAAGCAGCCATTCATTGATTATTTACATCGAAAGGCTGACATGCTTGGAGTGGATAAGCTAAGCTGGTTTGATGTTGGGGCTCCTATTGGCAGTGAGACCAAGATTTATCCGTATCAGGAAGCAGCTGCTTTTATTGTGAAGCATTTCGCTGGATTTGGAGAAGAGCTTGCTGCTTTTACAGAAAAGGCCTTTAATGAGCGTTGGGTAGAAGCTGAGGATCGCCCGAACAAACGAGTAGGCGGTTTTTGTACAAATTTTCCTGACAGCGGAGAGTCCCGCATTTTTATGACCTTCTCAGGCAGTCCATCCAATGTGGCGACACTTGCGCATGAGCTTGGTCATTCGTTCCATCAGGAAGTGATGCAGGATGTTCGCATTCTTAATCGCAAATATGCGATGAATGTAGCTGAAACGGCGTCGACATTCGCAGAAATGATTGTGGCTGATGCTTCATTGAAAGAAGCGGCAAATGAAGAGGAGCGCCTCAGCTTGTTAGAGGATAAGCTGCAGCGGAGTGTAGCTTTTTTCATGAACATTCAATCTCGTTTCTTATTTGAACAGCGTTTTTATGAAGAGCGTAAACAAGGAGAAGTGCCGGCGGATCGGTTGAATGAGCTGATGGTAGAAGCGCAGAAAGAAGCCTTTGGCGACTCACTAGATGAATACCATCCGCATTTCTGGGCGTCTAAGCTACATTTCCATATCACGGGTGTACCGTTTTATAATTTCCCGTACACATTCGGCTACATGTTCTCACTAGGAATTTATGCAAAGGCCTTGCAGGCTGGTACTTCGTTTGAAGAAAAGTACATTGCATTATTAAAGGACACAGCTTCAATGTCAGTAGAAGATTTGGCCTTTAAGCACTTAGGTGTCGATCTTACCCAAAAAGACTTTTGGGAGGAAGCCATTAGCCTCGCTGTAGAAGACGTTGAAGAGTTTTTAGAAGCGACGAAAAAGTGAAAATGAAAAGCCCCCATTACGGAAGCTTTAGATTGTTGACAAAGGGTTAAAATGATCTTTATTTTAGCCCTTTGTCTTCTTTATGGAGCTTTTTTGCTGGTTTTAGCCATCCAAGCATCGTCTGAACGATATCCTTTTGCTGTGTGAGGGCTGGAATGTCCGCTGGCTGATCACCTTTTTGTTTACCGTACATGCCAAACTGAGCATGGTTCCCGCCTTTTACTTCATGATAAACGGTTTGAGACGGCAAATTTGTTTTCGATTGCTTGATTTTCTCTTGTGTCGCAAGTCCATCCTTTTCACCTGATATAGAGAGGACGTTCAAGGAGGATGATTTCAGCTCATCTGATGCTGGATAAGACGCAAGGAAAAAAAGACCGTCGAGCTGGCGCTGGTTTTTTTCTGCAAACATAGCGGCGGCTGTTCCGCCTAGTGAATGACCGCCAATATACCAGTGTTTGATCGTTTGATGATCTTTTATGATACCTTGTGCTTTATTTGTATTAAAAATCGCAAACGAAAATGGCATGTCAGGGATAAAGACAGAATAGCCTTTTTTCATCAATTCATTCCCAATATAGGCGTACGAAAGTGGTTCTACCTTTGCTCCTGGATAGAGAATGATGCCCGTATCGCTTTTAGTTGATGCAAATGTATATACGTCGTTTTTATGTTCCACTTGCTCGATGTTCACTTGCTTTTTTAAAGCGGCAGATGGTCCGTATGTAAAGCGGCTCCATGTATAGAAAGCACCAAAAGCCAAAATGATCAGTGCAAGTAATGAAATGCCTGTGATCTTCAGTATTTTCTTCATCGCATGTCCCTTCTTTCTCATGTACATATTAAATATACCATCATTTGCTCCTATGCCAAACGGCAAGCACGCTGATCCGTTTGTGTGATAAAGTATTAATCCATTAGCACTGCATTTGGCTGTTATTTACATTCATAATTGGAGGGCTTAAAATAGGTGTGCATTCAGAAGTAACGGAGGAAGACAGACATGAAGCAGGGACATTCACAATTATGGATTGAAGCAAAGAATTACTTGTTCATTTTAATTGGATCAGCCATTGTGGCGATTGGATTTAATACGTTATTATTACCGAATCAGATTGCCGCAGGTGGTGTGAGCGGGATTAGTACGATTATGCAGTCATTCGGCTTTGAGGCGGCATATGTGCAGTGGGGGCTCAACATTCCGCTGTTTATCGCTGGCTTTTATTTATTAGGCGGTACATTTGGCGTGAAAACGCTCGTTGGCTCTATTTTCTTACCTTTGATGGTGTTTGTCACAAGGCATATTGCACCTGTGACACATGAAGCACTCTTAGCAGCTATTTTTGGCGGAGTGGTGATTGGGATCGGCATAGGGCTCGTGTTCCTTGGAAATGGGTCAACAGGTGGAACGGCGCTCGCTGCCAAAATCATCAATAAATATACAGGCCTCACGCTTGGTACCTGTTTAGCAATGATGGATGGCCTAATCGTTCTGGCTGCGATGACTGTTTTCGGGATTGAAGAGGGACTGTACGCTGTCATTGGTGTGTTTATTTCAAGTAAAACGATTGATGTCGTACAGGCCGGCTTCAGTCATTCGAAAATGGCGATGATCATTACAGGGCATGAGGATGAAGTCAGACAGGCAGTTTTTGATCAAATTGACCGTGGTGTCACAAAAATCTCAGCAGTCGGAGGATATACCGATCATGACCGTCCAATTCTAATGTGTGTCGTTGGACAGTCACAATTCACAAAGTTGAAACAAGTGGTGAAAGCAATCGATGCATCAGCATTTGTCATCGTAATGGATGCAAAAGAGGTGCTTGGTGAGGGTTTTAAAAGGGCGTAAACAAGGATATAATAGCGTTGACCAAATGATTGTAAGGGAGGGAAATTGATGCAAAAGAGCGGATTAATGATGCTGTTTGCAGCGATGATTCTTGTTCTTGCGGCTTGTGGAGGAAATTCAAGCAGCAGTGACAGTGACAAAGAAGGCAGCAAAAGTGCTTCAACTGTGAGCAGTGGTGAGGAAATTTATCAGCAAAACTGTATTGGCTGTCATGGGAAAGACCTATCTGGCGGAGGCGGACCAAGCCTGAAAGAAGTAGGGAAGAAATATAATGAAAGCCAAATTGCAGATATTGCACAGAATGGTAAAGGCTCTATGCCAAGCGGAATGGTAGATGAGAAGCAAGCAAAAGAAGTAGCAAAATGGCTTGCAGAGAAAAAATAAAACCTTTGTCTAATCGACAAGGTTTTTTTGTTTTTATATGTAGAAAAAGACTTTTGGATAGTATGAAAACGTATTATATTAAGTTTTATTTAAAAAATAAGGGTAAAAAGACATGCTTTTCGGTTTTAAATGTTGTTTTTACCTTTTAACGATAAGTTTTGAAATATAAATGTAATACCATTGCGTCGATTCATGACGTATAATTGGAGTTGTTGAAATTTAGACGATTCAATTTTTTCATCTTTTTGGATGAAAAGGACATAAATTGCTTGTACGTATCGAAGGGTATGTGCGTGACCATACATAACGTTTTTTGACGATAAGTGTCAAAACATCATGATAAGCTGTTAGTCAGCAATAAGAAAAGATTAGGTGATTACATGATTGAAATGAAGGAAGTCTACAAGATCTATTCTAACGGTGTAAAGGCGATCAATGGAATCAATGTCTCTATCCACCCAGGAGAGTTTGTGTATGTTGTTGGTCCCAGTGGTGCTGGTAAATCCACTTTCATCAAAATGATGTATCGTGAAGAGAAGCCAACCAAAGGGAAAATCTTAATTAATAGCAAAGATTTAGGCTCGATTAAGGAAAAAGAAATCCCTTACTTAAGAAGAGAAATTGGCGTAGTATTCCAAGATTTCAAACTGCTTCCAACCCTCACAGTGTTTGAGAACGTGGCATTTGCTCTTGAAGTCATTGGGGAACAGCCTCATATCATTAAGAAAAAAGTGCTGGATGTACTTGATTTGGTACAGCTCAAGCACAAAGCACGACAATTTCCTGACCAGCTGTCTGGCGGTGAGCAGCAGCGTGTATCTATCGCTCGTTCGATCGTGAATAGTCCTGAGGTAGTCATTGCAGACGAGCCGACAGGAAACCTTGATCCAGATACATCTTGGGAAATCATGAAGACACTCGAAGAGATTAATAACCGAGGAACAACAGTCGTCATGGCGACACATAACAAAGAGATTGTAAACAGCATGAAGAAACGCGTCATCGCAATCGAAGATGGAATGATTGTGCGTGACGAAGCAAGAGGGGAGTACGGCATTTATGATTAAAACTCTCTCGCGGCATTTACGTGAGAGCTTCCGTTCACTTGGAAGAAACACGTGGATGACATTTGCATCAATTAGTGCGGTCACTGTCACATTGATTTTAGTTGGGGTTTTTCTTGTGATTATGCTCAACTTGAACAACATGGCATCGAACGCTGAAAAAGAAGTAGAAGTAAAAGTGTTAATCGAATTAACGGCGAATCAAAAGCAGCAGGATGAATTAAAAGCAGAAATTGATAAGATTCCTGAAATCAGTGATGTCAAGTACTCATCTAAAGATGACGAACTAAAAGCGCTGATTAAAAGCTTTGGTGAAAATGGACAATCCATGGGACTTGTTGATCAAGAAAACCCATTAAACGATGCGTTTATTGTGAAAACATCAGATCCACACGATACACCAAAAGTAGCGAAGAAATTAGAAAACCTAAAAGGTACGTATAAAGTAACCTACGGAAAAGAAGAAGTCAGCCGACTCTTTAATGTGGTTGGAGTGGCGCGGAATGTAGGGATTGCGCTCATTATTGGGCTTTTATTTACAGCCATGTTCTTGATCTCTAATACGATCAAAATTACGATTTTTGCTAGACGTAAAGAAATCGAGATTATGAAGCTCGTAGGTGCAACGAACTGGTTTATCCGCTGGCCATTCTTCATTGAAGGATTACTGCTTGGTGTATTTGGTTCCATTATACCGATTGCTCTACTGCTTGGCACATATCAATATGCAGTGGGCTGGGTGGCACCGAGAGTACAAGGCTCATTTATTTCCATGCTTCCATATAACCCGTTTGTCTATCAAGTTTCACTGGTCCTTCTTTTGATCGGTGCAATCATTGGTGTATGGGGAAGCTTGACGTCCATCCGTAAATTCTTAAAAGTATAAATCTATTTTTGATGGCAGCACTCGAGAGTTTGATAGAAGGTGTGACCGGTTGAACCGATTCATCCGGTCGACTCTTCATGCAGGCAGTTGTCATAGGAGGGGAATATCGTTTTGAAAAGAAAGCTGATGATGGCTGGAATGGCAGCGTTTATTGGAACAACGTGGCTATATATTCCAGGGAACGAGAATCGTGCATTCGCATACGAAGACCTAGATCAAAAACGTCAACAAATCGAAGAGAAAACATCAAAGACTGAATCAACTTTGAAGAAAAAGAAATCAGAGCTGGCTAAGCTTGAAAAGAAAGAATCCAAGCTCAAAAAAGAAATTGAAAAGATTGACCACAAGGTAAGTGCTGCAACTGAAAAAGTCGCAGAAAAAGAAAAAGAAGTCAAACAAACGAAGCAAGAGATCAAGAAACTAAAAAAAGACATTCAAGTCATCAATGATCGAATTGAAAAAAGAAAAGCTATTTTCAAAGATCGAATTCGTTCGATGCAAAAAAGCGGCGGTACGATCAACTATTTAGATGTGCTGCTGGGTGCTCGCAGCTTTAGTGATTTTGTCGGTCGTGTTGGAGCTGTTACAACCATTGTTGAAGCAGACAAAGACATGATTACAGAACATGAAAATGATTTAAAGCTGGTGGAGCAAAAAGAAGCAGAGCTAAATAATCAGCTAAGTGGACTTGAAACATCTCTGAAAGAGCTAGAAGAGTTGAAAAAGGATTTGTCTAAACAGCAAAAAGAAAAAGAAAAAATCTTAGGGAATGTAACAGATAAAAAGAACCATGCCCATGATGAATTAGGCAAACTTGAAAATGAACAAGAAATTTTAGCGAACCAAAAAGCGGCTGTGAAGTCTGAGGAAGCACGCCGCCAAAAGGAAGAAGCAAAGAAAGCAGAACAAGCAGCTGCTGAAAAAAGTGCACCTACACCTCAAAGTGGCGGTTCAGATCAAGTATCTGATACACCAGCAAGCAGCTCAGGCTTTATTAAACCAGCTGCTGGCCGATTCTCATCTGGCTTTGGCGGACGTTCTGGCGGAAACCACTTCGGATTAGATATTGCAGCAAAAGGCACAGTATCTGTCGTCGCAGCTGCATCTGGAACAGTCACGAACTCAAGCTACTCATCGAGCTACGGGAATGTGATATTCATTACGCATAATATCAATGGACAGACCTATCAAACGGTATATGCCCACCTATCTACAAGAAGTGTGTCCACAGGGCAGAGAGTCGAGCAAGGACAATTCCTTGGATATATGGGTAATACAGGCCAGTCACATGGTCAGCATCTCCATTTTGAAATTCATAAAGGATTATGGAATGGCGCAAAATCAAATGCAGTCAATCCAGCGCAATATATTCGCTAATCAAAAAGCCGATAACATCATGTTATCGGCTTTTCTTATTCTAAATAAAATTAAAATAACAGCAGTAAACCGGCAATAATAGGTGTTAACAGTACAGCCGATTTCAATAAAAGCTTCGGTGCAAGGCGTGTAAATTTTGCGCCAATATATGCACCTAATACTGTTCCGATTAAAATTTGAATGAGCAAGATAAAATCAACATAGCCCTCTGTAATATATCCAATTCCACCACCGATGGAAATTGGAATAATGACAAGCATCGTCGTACCAACTGCCTGTCGAATGGAAAGTCTCAGTAAAATCAAAAGTCCTACTTGGATAAATGGTGCGGACCCGATACCAAACATACCTGATAGCAATCCGGATACAAGTCCTAAAATAATACCCCTTATGAGCAACTGACGTGAAGAAAGCGGCTGCTGCTCAGCTTCTTCCTTCAGAACAAATAATTTGATCATCATAAACACAGCGGATAAAAAGAGCATGCCAGCTGTTAAATAGTGCAGATTTCCTTCTGGAATAAAAGGAGCAATCTTAGCTCCTGCAAAGGAAGCCACACAAGCCAAAGCTCCGACGATCAAACCAGATTTCAGCTGAATATTCCCTTCCCTGTAGTGGCTGTATGCACCTGATAACGTCGTAAATGCCATTGCGGCTAAAGATGTCCCAAGTGCGGTATGGATAGGGATATCAAAAATTAACGTAAGCAATGCGATGACAAAACCAGCACCGCCTGCTCCTACAAATCCTAATAAAATTCCTAATAATAGCATCGTCAATATAATATACATAGCGAAGACTCCTTCTCGATCATAACAAAATAAAAATTACACCTAATAAAATAATTAGTCAAGCCTTCGCGGCAGAATGTCATTACATGAAATCCCTTCTTCTGGCATATAATAACTCAGGTCATCAGGAAGAGTTGAAGAAGGAGGCCAAATATGAAAAAACAAATCGCATCTATTATGGCAAGTGTCGTTCTATTAATCAGTGCAGGGGTGATGACGCATAAAGAGGGAACTCATGCGGAGTCACCGCAAGCAGCTGCTGCAATGGCTGGACAAGCTCAATCAAGTGATAAGGCGAAAGAGAATGGGATGGAGAAAATTGAGAAAGCCTATGACCTTATTTCGAATGAATATGTAGAGGAAGTGGATCGCCAAAAGCTGCTTGAAGGCGCCATTCAAGGAATGCTTTCAACTTTAAATGATCCGTATTCAGTATACATGGACAAGCAAACCGCCAAGCAATTTTCTGATTCGCTTGATTCTTCTTTTGAGGGAATTGGGGCAGAGGTGGGGATGGATGAAGGAAAAATCATTATCGTCTCTGCCTTTAAAAAATCCCCTGCAGCAAAAGCAGGTCTAAAGCCGAAAGATGAAATCATCAGCATTGATGGTGAGTCGATGAAAGAAAAAAGCTTAAACGATGCTGTACTGAAAATAAGAGGGAAAAAAGGAACATCCGTCGCTCTGAAAATCAGACGAAATGGGATTGAAAAAGAGTTAACATTCCATATCAAACGAGAAGAAATCCCACTTGAAACCGTGACTTCCTCTGTTAAAGAGGTAAATGGTCATAAAACAGGCTATATCGCGATCTCAAGCTTTTCAGAAGATACTGCGAAGGATTTCACATCAAGCCTGAAACAGCTCGAGAAAAAGGGCATAGAAGGTCTTGTGCTTGATGTGAGAGGAAACCCTGGCGGCTATCTGCAAAGTGTAGAAGACATTTTGAAACATTTTATTACAAAAGATCAGCCTTATATTCAAATTGCAGAACGGAACGGCGACAGGAAACGCTATTTTTCAAAGCGGAAAGAACAGAAGCCTTACCCAGTTAATGTCTTAATTGATAAAGGCAGTGCATCCGCTTCTGAAATACTCGCTGGTGCTATGAAAGAAGCCGGAAAATATGAAGTCGTCGGTGATGTCTCCTTTGGGAAAGGCACTGTGCAGCAGGCGGTTCCAATGGGTGACGGCAGTAACATTAAATTAACGCTGTATAAATGGCTCACGCCAAAAGGAAATTGGATTCACAAAAAAGGTGTCGTACCGACGATTGCGATTCATCAGCCAGATTACTTTACTGTAGGACCGCTTCAGCTGAAAGAACCACTTCAGCTTGATATGAACAATGAAGAAGTGAGACAAGCACAGACGCTATTAAAGGGCTTGTCATTCGACCCCGGCAGAGTAGACGGCTACTTTGATGAAGAAACGAAAAAGGCGGTATTAGCCTTCCAAAGCACATACAATCTCAACAAATCAGGTGTAATTGATCTGAAGACAGCGAAAATGATGAACAAAATGGTGGATGAAGTGAAATCCTATGAAAAAAATGATCTTCAACTGCAGACTGCACTAAAAGCACTATATCTTAAAAAATAAAGAGGCGAATAAATGCCTCTTTTTTTTGGTTCATAAGTGTCACAAACATGTAATAGTTTATTCTTAAAAATAAATTATATCGAGAAATATATTCATTTATTTTACAAAAAACATAACATTCCTTCGATTTTACCCGATAACATATTTATATAAGAGACTTTCTGTTGATTTAAACATGTCATGAAAATGAAACTTTTGAAAGTTGTATGTTACATAAATAATTCTTACAATATAAAGTAGCACTCATTTTAAATATTTTATTTTTTGCGGATATTCAGCTTGAGCATTAAGCTGTACCGAGGTTTGCGCTTTTCTTAAAAGAACTAGTAAATGGGGGTACACAATTGAAAAGGGCAAGTATTGTGAGAGAGAAAAAATATTACGAGTTGGTAGAGGAGCTTAAGAGTCGTACGAAAGATGTGACGTTTTCCGCTACAAAGGCATTAAGTCTGCTCATGCTGTTAAGCAGGTACTTGGTCAATTACACAACGGTAGAATCAGTCGACGAAATCGATGAAGACTGTGCTGAGATATACTTCAATTATTTAATGGATAATCATAAGAGACTTGGTATAAACTTAACCGACATCAAGAGGTCGATGCAGCTGCTCGGCGGCATACTAGATGTAGATGTCAATCACTACTTAAAAGATTTTTCACTGTCGAATGTCACACTTTGGATGAATCAGGAGAAATAAACCTGGTGTCAAGCATCGATTTATTTGATAGAATAAGAGAAAATGCTTGACTTGGGCGGTGAACGATAATGAGCTCGGAGTGGATGGGAGCTGGATTAAAAGCGGTCGGTCTGTTTTTAATCCACCCTCTTTTTTATTTCATGATATTAATCAGCCTGTTACATGGCTACATCCGCGTAAAGCGGGAGAGAAAAGCGTTTCAAACAAGAATAGAAGATGTATACGATGAACTTAAATTTACATATTCAAAGGGATGGATTCTAGGGATTTGCCTATCCGTCATTTCAGTAGGCTTAGGGATTGCCCTCCCGCCTGGATTCATCGTGCTGATTGCAGCGATGACCATTGTTTGCTCTTTATTCTTTAAGGCGAGTGCGCTTTCGTCTGCATACACACTCGGTTTCAGCTTTATTGCGGCACTTGGACTGATGTATTTCCAAGTGAGCCATTCATGGCTGCCGCAGCTCTCAATGATGAATACATCAGCCGTTGTTATTCTGCTAGGACTTTTATTAATGACCGAGGGGATTCTAGCCTATCGAACGGCGCATTTACGAACATCGCCTGCAATGGTGATGAGTGCGAGAGGACTTTTGATTGGCCAGCAGCGGGCAAATCGTCTGTGGCTTTTACCGCTTGTTTTGCTGATGCCGGCAGGTGAATTTACTTCTTCTCTGCCATGGTGGCCGGTGCTTCAAGTACACGATCAAAGCTTTTCATTTATTTTGATTCCATACATCATCGGTTTCGGGCAGCGGATTCAAGGATCGCTGCCAATTGTCAGCATTCAAATTACGGCACGGCGCATTCTCATGCTTGGACTCGCTGTTGCTTTACTAGGTGCTGCAAGTATTTGGTTTACGCCGATTGCATGGGCAGCTGTATTGATAGCGATTGCCGGAAGGGCATTCCTCTCATGGAAACAGAGAGTCAACGACAATGCGGCTCCATTCTACTTCTCTAAGCGTAATCAAGGGCTAATGGTGCTGGGAATCATTCCGAATACACCTGCAGCTGATTTAAAGCTTGAGATCGGAGAAGTCATTACAAAGGTGAATGGAATTGAAGTCAAAACCGTTTCGGAATTTTACGAAGCCCTTCAAACCAATCGTGCTCTGACAAAGCTTGAGATCATTGGCTTGAATGGTCAGACAAGGTTTGAGAAACGCGCTTCTTACGAAGGGGAGCATCATCAGCTTGGCATCCTGTTTGTGAAGGATGATCCACAGCAAGAATCAACGGCGATTTCATCATAAAAAAAAGCTGCTAGAGATGGCAGCTTTTTTCTTTTGGACGCGCTTCTTTTCCATAGGATTCGCCCCATTCACGCATAGCGAAGATGATAGGCTTTAACGTATCTCCTAAAGAAGTAAGTGAATATTCGACACGAGGAGGGACCTCCTCATAGACTTCTCTGTGAACAACGCCGTCTTGTTCTAGCTCGCGCAATTGCAGCGTAAGAACACGCTGAGAAATCCTTGGCAGAAGCCGGCGTAATTCGTTGTATCGTTTTGGACCGCAAGTCAAATGATAAAGGATCACTCCTTTCCATTTTCCTCCTATTACACTCGTTGTGGTGGAAACGGGACAGCCATGATTGACAATACTGACTGGATTGGATGGTGCACTCATCTTTACACTCCTTTCTAAGGCGAAATGGGTGATAAACGAACATGATTGTACCTAACGAACAAAAATGTGCGTACTTGAATCAAAGGAAGTTTTTCTTTTACCATAGAGGTATCACATCACACATTCGGGTTGTTTGTTTTCTTATCATAACAATTTCTATATGGGAATGGAAAGAAATTGGATTGGTGAAACTTCACACCCTAATCGTTCACTAGAAAGGATGAATACCATGCGAGACAAAGAGCAATTAAAAAAAGAAATCATTGAGGCGTATGAATTCCGTCATGCGACAAAAGAGTTTGACCCGGCGAAAAAGATTCCAGAAGATGACTTTGCGTTCATTTTAGAGACAGGAAGACTTTCGCCAAGCTCTGTCGGATTTGAGCCTTGGAAGTTCCTCGTCGTTCAAAATGAAGCATTTAGAGAGAAATTAAAAGAATATACATGGGGTGCGCAAAAGCAGCTTCCAACTGCCAGCCATTTTGTGATCATTTTGGCAAGAACAGACGCCCGGTATGATTCAGCATATGCAGAATACATCAACAAGGAAATCAAAGGAATGACAGACGAAACGTTTGAGATGGTAAAAGAACGCTACAAACAATTCCAAGAGAATGATCTTCATTTGATGGAAACTAACCGCACGCTCTTCGATTGGGCTTCCAAACAAACGTATATTGCCCTTGGAAATATGTTGACAGCCGCAGCACAAATCGGCATCGATTCATGCCCTGTTGAGGGATTCAGCTACGATGAAATTCATCGTATGCTTGAGGAAGAAGGATTACTTGAAGATGGTCAGTA
The DNA here is from genome assembly GCF_037965155.1 of Bacillus sp. FSL W8-1143. Lineage (NCBI taxonomy): Bacteria > Bacillati > Bacillota > Bacilli > Caryophanales > Bacillaceae > Bacillus > Bacillus sp. FSL W8-1143. The sequence continues at coordinate 3,178,983 of NZ_CP150182.1, read as the reverse complement.
CGACATCTCTGTCATGGCTGCCTTTGGGTATCGAGTCATTGAGCCAAAGCGCGGCAAAACGCGTCGTCCAATGGATGAAGTAGCCATTTGGATTCGTTAAAAGAAAATGTCTGAAAAAGGCTGTTGACAATTGTGTGGTTAGTCAGTATATTTAAAAAATAAAATCTTTGATAAATAGACAAATTGACTATAAAACGCTTTGACTTGAGAATAGTAAATGAATATCCGTTTTCTAAGAGAGCTGCGGGTTGGTGCAACGCAGTAAAACGAATCATTGAACTCGCTCAAGGAGCGGCAAGACTGAATGAATAGTAAGTCTTTACGTGTGACCTCCGTTATCGGGTTTCAAGTTGGATTCAGCTATGTCTGAGTCAATAAGAGTGGTAACGCGGTTGCAAGGTCAGTCGTCTCTTCAAGGAGATGACTGGCCTTTTTATATGCTTTTATCTTATATTTGTCTGAAGATTCAAATTTAAAGGAGCTATAGAAAATGGAAAAGGAACATGTGCAATTAAAACGAACAATGACGTCAAGGCATATCATGATGCTCGCACTTGGCGGTGCCATCGGTGCTGGTCTGTTTAAAGGAAGCAGTTCTGCCATTGATATCGCGGGTCCTGCTGTCATTTTGGCATATATGATTGGTGGTCTTATTTTATTATTTATTATGCAAGGACTTGCCGAAATGACAGTTGCACGACCTGGCGCTAGAACATTCCGTGATTTAATTGAACCTGTGTTAGGCAAATACCCCGCCTATTTCTTAGACTGGATCTATTGGAAAATGTGGGTGTTGAACATTGCAGCAGAAGCGATCGTGTCTGCAATCTTTATTCAGTACTGGTTCCCACAAGTACCGATTTGGACACTTGTGTTAATCATTTCACTTGTTGTGACATTGATCAATGTTTGTTCAGTCAAAATGTTTGCTGAAACAGAGTACTGGTTAGCTTCTATTAAAATTGCTGTCATTCTTTTATTTATTATCATTGGGTTAACGATGCTGTTTGTCTCATTCGGACAGCATGCAGCACCGGGATTATCCAACTTAACCGAACACGGAGGATTTTTTCCGAATGGAACAGGCGGCTTAATTGCGGCAATGCTGGTGGTCGTGTATTCATATGGCGGAACTGAAATGATTGGGGTTACATTAGCAGAAACGAAAAACCCTGAAAAAGTCATCCCAAAAGCCATTCAAAGTACATTTGTACGAATCATCGGTTTTTATGTACTTCCGTTCTTCATCATCGTCAGCTTAATTCCTTGGAATCAAGTAAACAATGAACAAGTGAGCCCATTCGTCACGGTGTTTGCAACGATTGGTGTGCCATATGCAAGTGATATCATGAACGGGATTATTCTATTAGCAATCTTGTCTTCTATGAACTCTGGTCTGTATGCTTCTTCAAGGGTACTATTTACACAGGCAATGGATGGCCGTATATGGAAGGGCTTTTCGAAGCTGTCGAAACAGCAGGTGCCAGTCAGAGCGATTCTAGTATGTACATCTACTTTGTATGTAGCCGTATTAATCTCTCTTTTTGTAGGAAGTCAAACCTTTAATTATTTAATGGGATCTTTAAGCTACACGGTCTTATTCATCTGGTTTATTATTGCTGTCGGGCATCTAAAGTCTCGAAGCGTAGCAGCACCAGGAGGATATCGCGTCAAGCTGTATCCTTTCACAACATGGTTTTCTGTCATTGCGATCATTGCCATTTTTATCGGTGTTGTATCAACAACTCCGATTGTCCAAACCTTGGTCACAATGGGTATCTATCTCATCATTACGCTTTCTTTCTTCATCAATAGAAAGCGGTTTGAAACAGCTGTTTAATTTAAAAGCGTGCAGGACTCTTGAAGAAGGTCTCGCACGCTTTTTTAATGTAGTTTTATTGTTTGAACGAAAGCAATCGACTATCCTTTTGAAAGGAATTGATGCATAAAAGTAGATGATCAAAAAGATGCCGAAAATAGCTGTTCAAATTTAGGCGACTGATGCGTATATTTGGATTAAACGAATGACCTTACCTAAAAAATCTAATTGGTTATATCGTTGGCAGGTTTTCAACGACTGGAGTATTTGGCAGCTGGATGATGGCTGTCGTACCGCATCCTGGCTCAGATTGAATATCGAACGTGCCATGATGTTTTTTCATGATTTGATAGACAATAGCTAGTCCAAGACCTGAGCCGCCATCTTTTCTCGTACGTGCCTTATTTACTCGGTAAAATCGCTCAGAAACATGTGGAAGGTCTTCTTTTGGAATGCCGTTGCCCTCATCTGTCACTCTCAATTCAGCTTTATGTTGGTGAACTAGTAATTCAATCGAGACCGATTTTCCAGAGGGAGTGTAATGAATGGCATTGTCCAGTAAATTACGAACCACTTGTTGCAGCCGATCGCTATCGCCATACACAATACAATCCTCATCAAGTGTCCGTTTCAGATAAATGCCCTTTTGATTAGCGATAAATGCCATTTGATCAAGAACGTCATGAATCAGCTGAGCAAAGACGATTGGCTCCATCGTTAGTGGATAAGAATCTCCTTCTAGCTGCGCAAGGTCTAAAAGATCATGCACAAGTCGGCTTAAACGTGCGGCCTCATCCTGGATGATGTGCATTCCTTTTTTTTGATCAATGATCCCTTCTTCAATACCTTCAGCATATCCTTTCATATAACTTAGCGGAGTCCGAAGTTCGTGGGAGACATTCGCAAGAAATTCCCTGCGGTGCTGCTCAACTTTTTCAAGGGTAGAAGACAGTTTGTTAAAAGAGCGGCTCAGCTGGTTTAATTCATCTCCGTTTTTGGTCACAGCCATCCGTTTTGAAAAATCGCCAGATTCCATTTCCATCGCAATTTCTTTCATTTGATTAATTGTCCGAACGACTTTATTGGAGCTCTTATATCCGATAAAGAAAATCAGGAGCAGAATTAACAAAATGGATATGCCAAGTGTCAATCTGATTTGGACAAAGGGTTCATATACATCCGATAAGGGCATGGATAGAAAAATTGTCCCTGATAGCTCATCTTTGCTTGAGAAAACAGGGATGGCGATGCCAAGAATATCTTGATGAAACTGTGAGTGTTCTCTAATCAACACGACGGTTTCCCCTTGAAGGAGTTTTTGGCGTTCCTTGAACGTGATGAGGTTATCATTTGTGTTCGTATCAAAAGGAAGACCACTTGAAAGCTCCATTGGGTCATCTGTAAAAATAATGTTCGCCTGACTCGAGTCGTTAGCCCATTTTACTCTATCGGTAAAATACGTATCTTTCCCGTGTTGATGATAAATTTGTGCCAGCTTTTTACCTTGTAAACTTAAGGAATCAATCTGCTTATCAACATACAAGTGCTGGTATAAGTAATAGGTGAGGGCAAGAGCTGAGGCAGCAACGATTCCGGTCACTACAAGGATTAAGAAGAGCACTTTCTTTTTAATCGATAAAGGCTTCATTCTTCCTCCTCAAACTTATAGCCGACACCCCAAACGGTTTTTATATGCCGTTCCGCTCCCTTTAATTTCAGTCTCAGCGTTTTGATATGTGTATCGACTGTTCGTAAAGAGCCGCTCGTAGAATGTGATTCCCACAATTTTTGATAGAGCTGTTCTCGTGAAAACACTTGGCCTTGATTGAGTAAAAGAAACATGAGCAAATCGAATTCTCTTCTAGTTAAATTGATGGGCTCCTGATGGATATAGACTTGTCTACCATCCTGATCAATCTCCATGTCACCAAACTGTATGCGGCTGCGCTTTAGCGAAAGACCTCTAATTCGTCTCAAAGTTGTTTCAATTCTTGCTGCAAGCTCACGTAGACTGAAAGGCTTCATGATGTAGTCATCCGCACCAATTTCTAGGCCTCTAATTCGATCCTCCTCATAACTTCTAGCTGTTAAGAATAAGATGGGGATTTGAGATGTTTGCCTGATACGCTGGCAGACTTCAAATCCATCCATATCAGGCATCATGATATCTAGTACTACAAGGTCAACGGGTTCCTTTTCAAGCTGACGTAAGGCATCCATTCCATTACTAGCTGTGATGATGTGAAAGCCTTGTCTTTTTAAGAAGGATCCGATTAACTCAAGCATATCGAACTCATCGTCTACTATTAAAATATGCATTTGTTCTTTCATTTCTTTTCCTCCAACACGATAGCATAAGGTCCTGATGGGACATTCAGTCGATTTTTCATCATGAATGTATGTTTATCGATAATTGATACTGAATTGTCATCTAAGTTACTCACATATATTGATGTGGTATCAGCGGTGATATAATTCGGATTTTGACCAGTTTCAACAGAAGCAAGCTGCTTATTCTTCTCTGTATCTACTTTGTATAGCATATGATCTCCATGACAAAGTACATATAAAGTAGAAGAATTTTTCTCTGAAAAGAATGCAACAGGCATAACGCCTAGTTTTATTTCTCGCTGCTTTTTACCTGTTTGAGGGTCGTAAGCAAAAATGCTCTTATTTAAGGTGCCTGGTTTTCCGTGACCACCGATCCAAATGGACTGTCCATCAAAATGAATACCAGATGGTCGTTCAAGTACAGAGAACGTACGTATATGTTTTTCCTTCTCAATATCTATAACAGAGACAGTATGACTTTCTGCATTTAAAACAAATAAAGTACCTGACGGAGAAAGTGTCATAGAAGAAGGTAACTTTCCGGTCTTCACAGTTGCTTTTATTTTTTTACGCTGCGTATCAATAAAATAAACGACATTTTTCTGCGAATCTGCTGCAATTAAGGTGTGAGAAGCTGCATCATATGTAAGGGAAGTCAGCCCTTTATTCACATCCATATAATCTGTTGCTGTACCTTTTTTTAAATTAATTTCGATAAGCGATTCTCCTTCTTTACTAGTTGCGATGATGACGTCTTTGTTGATTTGGATAAGATCAGTGAGCGGATGTTTTAAATCAACGGAAGAGATCATTTTATTCTTTTGTAAATCAACTATTGAAAAGGAGGCTTTTTTTAATTGAGAGATGACCGCGATCGATTGAGAGCTGCCAGGTGGAGTAAATTGCTGGTCTTTTCCACAGCCTGACAGGAATAACAATAGAGCTGATAAATAGATCACAACATATTTTACACGTTCCATTCTTCCGCTCCTTTGCGTCCTCTATTTTCAAAAAGCATACCACAAAAATTGTGAAAAAAAATCGAAGTTATCAATGCTGAAAGAGATGAAAAACAGATTTTAGGTGGATGAATGAGGACAATTCGATTTAAAGTTCCTTTTTTGTCTAGTCATGTGGCATTTTTTCATCTTTAAAAAAGGATTTTCAATATTTGATTCCTGTGCCAGCTATAGCTTACAGTGATAAAAATAATGAAAACTCCCCGCTCTAAATCGCCATAGAGCGCAGGGAGTGATTAGGCAGAATGCCCAGATGATGGAGAGGTAGATTTCGTTTTGACGCGTTGGGATAAAAGGAAGCCAAGGATTCCTGCGCCCATTAATACAATAAATAAAGATTGGAAACCACTCATGATACCAATCAATGTCGACGAAATGATACTGCCAAAATATCGAAAGGTTGAGAAAATACCAGATGCCGAACCAGTTAAGCTTTGATCAACAGCTGTTAAAGAAGCCATCTGCATACTTGTCATACCAATCCCTGATGAAATTCCACCTGCGACTAGTGTCACGATAAGCAGTAGTAAGGTTGGGTACTGACTCAGTGTAATTAACATGATGCCTGATAAAGTAAGGCAGAGAAATGAAAAGCGAATCATTTTTTTCGCGCCTTTTTTTAGATGGAGTCTTGCGCCTAATAAACCGCTAAGAGACATACAAAGAGAAAATATCGATAGAATCATACCGCTTTTTGTATGAGAAAGCGCAAGTTGTTGTTCCATAAACAGCGGCATAATGAGAAGGATGGCATACATCACAAAATTACTTAGCATGATCGACAGATTCGCATTTGTAAATGAACTGTTTTTAAATAGGGATAAATCGATAATGGGATTCTTTACTTTGCGTACATGTTTAAAGAATAAAGGAATGACAATCAATGCTAGAATGCCATAAATTAAATATTCATTTAGTAGCTGGCTTTTTGAGCATAGAATGATTGTGGCAATTCCGATGGTTAAATACAATGAACCGATCATATCTACCCTTGCATGTATGCGTGTATGCTTTATGTTTGGAATGAGCAAGACGCCGGTGACTAGTGTAAGAAACAGAAATGGAATATTTACTAAGAATATGGAATGCCAATCAAAACTCTGAATGAGAATCGATCCAATAAATGGCCCAAGTGCGGCACCAATACCAGCACCAAATCCAAAGTAACCCATTGTTTTAGATAGCTTTTCGGGTGAGACTGTTGCACGAATCAAAGCAATGCTATTCGGTGTTAAAATAGCCCCGCCAGCTGCTTGAATGGAGCGAAAGATGATGAGAAATGCTAGATTAGGTGCTAAAGCACAGCCAATCGAGCCGATTAAAAAGAGTGTCACTCCGGTTAAATACATGCGGCGGTGTCCATATATATCTCCTAACTTACCAGCGATAGGCTGTGTGACCGCCATGACAATAAGATAAATCGTGACAACCCAAGTAATGTTTGAAATGGATTGATCATAATAAGTTGATATGGATGATAAAGCGACTGCGATCATCGTTGAGTTGACCGGAACTAGTATAGCTCCAAGTAACAAAGAATAGATGATCAAATTCTCTTTTTGCAATTTCAATGTGTATACCACCTTTTGTAAAAAAGAAGAATTCCACCCTTTAAGCGGGAGAAATTCCTCTCATGAAAATGTGTGTGTATGTCTCAATAAAATCATCTTTTTGTGTTAATACGAGCTGGAAGTCTTGCTCAAGCTGCTGAATAAAAAAACCGAAATACGTACTAATGAAAATGTCTGCATAAATGTCTTCTTTTCCTTTTAAGACATGATGCAAAGCACTCATCTTTTTGAAGTATTGTATCAGCATTTCCCTTAGTTCTTGAGGATAAATTTTTTCATGACTGGTCAGATCTTTAAACATAGCCGGTTCTCGCATGCTGATATAAATGAATTCTTTTTTTGAAGTTAAATGTTCAAGGATATAAGAACCGAGAAACTTTAAATCGGTGTATAAATCCCCTTTAAATTCTGCTTCTAAGGTTTTCGTCGGCGTTGATTTCATTTTCATAATGGCAGCAATAACGCCGCGTTTGTTTTTAAAGTTGCGGAAAATTGTTGCTTCACTGACATTCGCTTTTGTGGCTATTTCTTTGGTTGTGGTTTTTTGATAGCCCTTTTCAGTCAATAAATCCATTGTTGCGCGAATGATTCGTTGATTTGTAGATTTTAACAAGCATACTCACCTCAGGTTATGAATGTGTTTGCAACAAAGTAAGTATACCGATAAAACCTATGACCGCCAATATGATCCAAAACGATAAAGTTAGACACGTGCATGCTGTTTTAATATCTGAATGCGTCCATTGCTTCCATCTACTGTCACAAGGTCACCTGATTGAAGTGTTTCAGTCGCTATTCGGGTTCCTAGGACAGCTGGCATCATATACTCTCTAGCGATAATAGCTGAATGAGACAAAATGCCTCCAGCATCGGTGATGACTGCTTTTGCATCTCTAAATAAGCTCGTCCATAAAGGTGTGGTTGTTTTGCAAACTAAAATATCATCCTTTTGAAATTGTGAGAATTCCTCAGCACATGTAATGACTTTTACTCTTCCAGAAACAATGCCGCTAGATGCGCCAATTCCATAGATCATATCGCTTGTATTGTTTTCATTTTCTCTTAATGAACCGAGCATTCTTTCTACTTGCTGCAATTCAGCTTCAGTTGGGGTACCCATATAAGCTGGTGGTTGGATGGCTTCATTATCTTTCATGTCAATTTTTCTTTGTGCGATGACCGTATCAAATGATGTAGAGGTTGTGAGCGCTGTGTGTACCTCCTCATCGTAGAGGTACCATAGATCTTCTGGATGAGGGATCGCTCCTTTTTGTACAAGAAGTTCACCAATCTTTAATAGATATACCCTGGCTTTAGCATCTAACATGGCATCAATATAGAAGTGGTGATCGTCACGGATATTAGCGGCCTGTAGGGCGAATTGGTAAAGAGTCTCAAATTTCGTTTTAAACGCTTCATCCTTCACTTGGCTCATAAAATGTTCATATGTCTCTTGTCTTTTGATGACGGCTTGTGCAAATTCTTCATCAAAATCACTTTGGTGTTGAATATTGTTTCTGATGATATCTAGTATAAACTCAGGGTTTTCCACCCATGTCTCTTCCGTAAGATCATGACTTTTAACAGATCGCCAGCCATAGACTTGAAGAAATTCCTCTAATGTCGAAATGAAGTGTCTGCCTTTTTCCGATTGAGTGAGTGCATCAAGCAGTGCTGGATTCTTTTCATGGTTCATAAATGCTTGATGAAGTTCAGTATCTTGATGGACACTCTTTGCAAAATCAGATAGCTTCTTGTCTGTTTCAAGAGATTTGTTCATCACGCCTATCATCATCTCATGCAGCAGGATCACTTGTGATTGATCACCAGTATACGTCACAAGCATGTCTTCAATCATAGCCGATAAAATGACTTGAGGTATGACAATATCAAAATGATCATCGTATGCTTGTATATAAAAAGTCTTTAATTCTTCGAAGCCGACCATGGCGTCTTCTATGGTCATCGTTTCCTTCATTTTATGATCGAGTTTTTCGTAAAAGGGAAAGAAATTTTTCTCTAAAATCTCATACATACGTTCACTTAAATGCGGAAATAACTCAAATATGCTCTCATCAAAAACTGGTGCAGCTTCTGCACTTGCTTCAGGCAGTGACGGTGATGAATACAGGTGACCTCTATAAAGCTTGATATCTTTAATATTCAGATCAGGCACTTGATATTTTTCACCATTTTTCTTCATACCGCTTTTTAATGCTGGGATGATCAGGCTTGAAAAGAGAGGACTTGTTGGGCCCGGCAGATGATCGTCCATTGAGATCCAGAAATCCTGCAGCTCGTCTGGCTGCATTTGAAAAGAAGCGCCCGCTGTCTCATCTGCTGCTTTTGAGAGGGCTGCGGTAATCGGCCTGGCTTGAAGTAAATAAAATGTGCCATTTGCTATTCCAAATTCGATATCGACGCTATGACCATAAAGTGCTTCTACTTGTTTGGTGATTTGCGTGATTTCTTCTAATTGGTCATCATTCAGACAAAACTGACCAGCCATTTCTTCCGTTACTGCTTGTTCAATGACACCTTCTTGATAAGGGATAATTTGCAGCTCTTTCGTTCCAAGTGATTTTTCAATAAAAAGTGTCTCTTTGTCTATAACAAATGTGTCAGGCGTCACAAGCCCGGAGACGATTGCTTCTCCTAGTCCATAGCTTGCTGTGAGCATCATTTCATTTGTTTTTCCTGTTACGGGATTCTCGCTAAAGATGACACCGGAGACGTCAGAATGAATCAATCCTTGAACGACAACAGCCATGAGCGGCATCTCTTCCTCGTTTTCATCCATCTCTTCCTCGTTTTCATCCATCTCTTCCTCGTTTTCATCCATCTCTTCCTTATATTCTGTCACTCTTGCTCCAAAATAAGAAGACCAGCATTCTTTGACAGCCTGTAAGAATTCTTCATTTGTTTTGATATTTAAATAGGTCTCGTACTGTCCTGCAAATGAGGCGCCTTCGAGATCTTCAGCAACAGAAGAGGATCGAACTGCAACTGAGGGATAAGTCTTCCGCAATGATTGAAAGGACGAAAGGAGTTCTGCTTCCATTTGAGAAGGAAACGATGCTTTTTTGATTTTGTCAGCAAGGTTTTGTTCAGTTGGATGCAGGTTGTGATATGAAAGAAAGCTTGAAAAGCTGTTGGTTTTGATAATAAATCCATCTGGGACTGGCAGGCCGTGATTGTTTAATTTGATTAAATTCAGGCCTTTTGCCCCTGCGAGTGCTGCGGATTCTTCAGCCGCATGAAATAAAACTGAATACATGGGAATGCCCCCTTATCCAAATAGCCAATGGTTTGTCTGTCTCTCTATCGTTTCTAAAATGATAGTGCGCACTATCATTTTAATCATAGGATTTATTGGATGTTACTGTCAAAGACGGAAAGACCTATCTTTACAAAGGGGACATTCTCACTAATTTCCTTCTATATCTATAACAAAAGTCTCCGAACAGAAAGAAAAATAGGTGAAATTGAAAACTGTGAATTGTTCAATATGCCAATCTTTACTATAATCAAGGGAGTAGACCAAGAAGAGGGAGGGTTTTTGTGATTACAAAAGCCATATTTGCACTTGTTTTTCCTTTCCTGCTCGTTATTTTATTTTCAAAGGTTACTTATAATCATTATGTGGGCATTGCATTAACAGCAGCGCTTTTATTTGCCTCGTACATGAAGGGCTATACAGAAACCTACTTTATTGTGGGATTAGATATCATTTCTTTAGTAGCTGGGGCATTATATATGGCTAAAAAAGAAATTGAAAAGAGAGAAAAGGCTGAAAAAAATCATTGATATCATCATCAAGAGCGTGTTAGGCAGAAAGATGACGTTTTATAAGCTGTGCTTACGAATTCTAGTGAGTGCAGCTTTCTTTTGTTCTCTTTTTCTGCTCATCGAATATCTCTCACCAAAATGTTCCATACTGAAAGGAAGGTTTTCGCAAGAGGGTTATTTGGTATTGAAGAGAGGGTATGACTGTATTGGAAATAAAAATCAAGTAAGAGCCGAACTTTAGTTCGTATTTTTGTGTTCTTTTATGATAATATATTCATTAGATAGATTTCGTAACGAAACGGAGGCTTTGATGTGAGTGACCGCTTTGAATTAGTTTCTAACTATCAGCCCCAAGGAGATCAGCCGAAGGCAATTGAAAAGCTTGTTGAGGGGATCCATCAGGGGAAACAGCATCAAACGCTGTTAGGTGCTACAGGTACGGGAAAGACCTTTACTGTATCCAACCTGATCAAAGAAGTGAACAAACCGACACTTGTCATTGCGCATAACAAGACACTTGCCGGTCAGCTATACAGCGAGTTCAAGGAATTTTTTCCGAATAATGCTGTCGAATATTTTGTGAGTTACTATGATTATTACCAACCAGAGGCGTATGTGCCTCAGACTGATACATTTATTGAAAAGGATGCCAGCATCAATGATGAGATTGATAAGCTGAGACACTCCGCTACGTCCTCGTTATTTGAGCGGAGAGATGTCATCATCATTGCCAGTGTCTCCTGTATTTATGGCTTAGGTTCGCCAGAGGAATACCGAGAGCTTGTGCTGTCTTTACGTACTGAAATGGAGATTGAACGCAATCAGCTTCTTCGTAAGCTGGTGGACATTCAGTATTCTCGTAATGATATAGATTTTCAGCGCGGAACCTTCCGAGTACGAGGAGACGTCGTTGAAATTTTTCCTGCTTCACGTGATGAACATTGTATCAGAGTGGAGTTTTTCGGTGATGAAATTGAACGTATTCGTGAAGTGGATGCACTCACTGGAGAAATACTCGGTGATCGTGAGCATGTGGCTATTTTCCCAGCATCTCACTTCGTCACAAGAGAAGAAAAAATGGAAAAAGCGATTATTAATATTGAACAAGAGCTTGAAGAGCAGCTCGAAAAACTTCGAGATAATGGAAAATTGCTAGAAGCGCAGCGCCTTGAGCAGCGGACAAGATATGACCTTGAGATGATGAGAGAAATGGGCTTTTGTTCAGGAATCGAGAACTACTCAAGGCACCTGACCTTGCGTCCTCCTGGTTCAACACCTTACACATTGCTTGATTATTTCCCGGATGATTTTATGATTGTTGTTGATGAGTCACATGTGACGATCCCGCAAATCCGTGCGATGTACAACGGGGACCAAGCAAGAAAGCAAGTGTTGGTTGATCACGGATTCCGTCTGCCTTCAGCACTTGATAACAGACCGCTCACCTTTGATGAGTTTGAAAAGCATATTAATCATATTGTGCATGTATCTGCCACTCCTGGTCCTTATGAGCTTGAGAAAACACCTGAGGTTGTGGAACAAATTATTCGTCCAACAGGTTTACTTGATCCAATCATTGAAGTGCGTCCGATTGAAGGGCAAATTGATGACTTAATTGGAGAAATTCATGCGCGGGTTGAGAAAAATGAACGTGTGCTTGTGACGACGCTGACGAAGAAAATGTCTGAAGATCTTACAGATTACTTAAAAGAGATCGGAATCAAAGTTAATTATCTGCATTCAGAAATTAAGACCCTTGAGCGGATTGAGATTATTCGCGATTTGCGTCTTGGAAAATATGATGTGCTTGTGGGAATCAACCTTCTTCGTGAAGGACTGGATATTCCAGAGGTCTCGCTCGTGACGATTTTAGATGCAGATAAAGAAGGCTTCTTACGCTCTGAAAGATCCCTCATCCAGACGATAGGCCGTGCCGCGAGAAATTCGGAAGGCCGGGTCATTATGTATGCAGATAAAATGACCAAATCAATGGATATTGCGATTCAAGAAACGAAGCGAAGACGAGAGCAGCAAGAGGCGTATAATGAGAAATATGGAATTACTCCGCAAACCATCCATAAGAAAATTAGAGATGCCATTAAAGCAACAAAGATACATGAAGAATCGGAAGAATATGAAACAAATGCAGCACCAAAGCTGTCAAAAATGAGCAAAAAAGAACGAGAAAAAGTGATCGAAAAGGTCGAGATGGAAATGAAAGATGCAGCAAAAGCGCTTGATTTTGAAAAAGCAGCAGAATTAAGAGATCTATTGCTAGAGCTAAAAGCGGAAGGATGATTGCCTGATGGCTATGGAACGAATAGAGGTGAAAGGTGCTAGAGCCCACAACCTTAAAAATATTGATGTGAATATCCCGCGTGACCAGCTAGTGGTCATCACGGGTTTATCTGGTTCAGGAAAATCGTCTCTTGCCTTTGATACCATTTATGCAGAGGGTCAGCGCAGGTACGTTGAATCTCTTTCAGCGTATGCGCGCCAATTTCTCGGTCAAATGGATAAACCGGATGTAGATGCCATTGAAGGTCTTTCTCCGGCGATTAGTATTGATCAGAAGACGACGAGCCGGAACCCTAGATCAACAGTTGGAACCGTTACTGAAATCTACGATTATTTACGACTCTTGTATGCTCGAGTTGGGAAACCTATTTGTCCGATACATGGGATTGAAATTACGTCCCAAACGATTGAGCAGATGACAGATCGTATTTTAGAATATCCAGAAAGAACGAAATTGCAAGTGCTTGCGCCGGTCGTATCTGGCCGCAAGGGAACACATGTTAAAGTACTTGATCAAATTCGAAAGCAAGGCTATGTGCGAGTAAGAGTCGATGGAGAGATGGAAGATCTATCAGAAGAGATCGAGCTTGAAAAGAACAAGAAGCATTCCATTGAAGTCGTGATTGACCGAATCGTGGTGAAGGAGGGCGTTGCGGCTCGGCTGTCTGACTCCCTTGAAACGGCGCTGCGACTAGGTGAAGGCCGTGTGATGATTGACGTGATTGGACAAGAAGAGCTGTTATTCAGTGAACATCATGCCTGTCCGCACTGCGGATTTTCTATTGGTGAGCTTGAGCCGAGAATGTTTTCATTTAATAGTCCTTTTGGTGCATGTCCGAGCTGTGATGGGCTTGGCTCTAAACTAGAAGTTGACCCTGAGCTTGTCATTCCTAATAAGGATTTGACATTACGACAGCATGCCATTGCCCCTTGGGAGCCGCAGAGCTCACAATACTATCCTCAGCTTCTTGAGGCAGTATGTACACATTACGGCATCGACATGGACATTCCAGTGAAAGATATACCGTCGCATTTATTCGATAAAATTTTATATGGTAGCGGCTCTGAACGGATTTATTTCAAATATGAAAATGATTTTGGTCAGGTACGTGAAAATGAAATTGAATTTGAAGGTGTTCTTCGTAACATTGAACGACGCTATAAAGAAACCAGCTCTGATTATATTCGTGAGCAAATGGAGAAATATATGGCGAACCAGCCATGTCCGACATGTAAAGGATATCGTCTGAAAAAAGAGACGCTTGCGGTTCTGATCAATGGCAAACATATTGGAGAAATCACTGATTTGTCTGTCTCTGATGCCCTTGATTTATATGGTGAAATCGAGTTGTCTGAGAAAGATTTGCAGATTGCTCAGCTCATTTTACGTGAAATCAAAGAGCGCTTGTCCTTCTTAAATAATGTGGGATTAGATTACCTCACATTGAGCCGTTCGGCTGGCACACTATCCGGAGGAGAGGCGCAGCGGATTCGTCTGGCGACTCAAATCGGGTCAAGGCTGACAGGTGTTCTTTATATATTAGATGAACCATCTATTGGTCTGCATCAGCGTGATAATGACCGATTGATCGGGACATTGAAAAACATGCGCGACATCGGGAATACCCTCATTGTCGTAGAGCATGATGAAGATACGATGCTAGCCGCTGATTATTTGATTGATATTGGACCTGGAGCAGGAGTTCATGGAGGAGAAGTGATTTCAGCTGGAACGCCGGAAGAAGTCATGAAGGACAAGAAATCTTTAACAGGACAATATTTATCTGGAGAGAAATTTATCCCGCTGCCGATCGAAAGAAGAAAGCCTGACGGCCGCTATATTGAGATCAAAGGTGCAAAAGAAAACAACCTGAAAAACGTCAATGCGAAGTTCCCTCTAGGCGTCTTTACAGCTGTGACTGGGGTGTCTGGTTCAGGGAAAAGTACGCTTGTGAATGAAATTCTATTAAAATCACTTGCGCAAAAACTGCACAGAGCGAAGGCGAAGCCAGGACAGCACAAAGAAATCAAAGGAATGGATCATTTAGATAAGGTGATTGATATTGATCAATCTCCAATCGGCCGTACGCCAAGATCCAACCCTGCCACGTATACAGGTGTATTTGACGATGTGCGGGATGTGTTTGCACAAACCAATGAAGCAAAGGTACGAGGGTATAAAAAAGGGAGATTCAGCTTTAACGTCAAAGGTGGACGCTGTGAGGCATGTCGCGGAGATGGCATCATTAAAATCGAAATGCACTTTTTACCTGATGTGTATGTGCCTTGTGAGGTGTGCCACGGGAAACGGTATAACCGCGAGACACTTGAGGTCACATATAAAGGGAAGAACATTGCTGATGTGCTTGAAATGACCGTGGAGGACGCACTCCAATTTTTCGAGAACATCCCGAAAATTAAGCGGAAGCTTCAAACGATTTTTGATGTTGGACTAGGGTACATTACACTTGGACAGCCTGCGACGACATTGTCCGGGGGAGAGGCCCAGCGTGTGAAATTGGCATCTGAGCTTCACCGCCGTTCAAACGGAAGGTCTCTTTATATTTTAGACGAGCCGACAACAGGTCTGCATGTGGATGATATTGCCCGTTTATTAAAAGTGCTTCAGCGTTTGGTCGAAAACGGAGATACGGTGCTAGTGATTGAGCATAACCTTGATATTATCAAGGCTGCTGATTACCTCGTTGATCTCGGACCAGAGGGCGGTGCTGGCGGCGGAACGATTATTGCCTCTGGGACTCCTGAGCAAATTGCAAAAGAAAAAGCTTCTTACACTGGTCGATACTTAAAGCCTATTTTAGAGCGTGACCGTAAACGAATGAAACAGTTGGTCAAAGAAACAGAAAGTGTGACTTCATCATAAAAAAACCCCTCGTTAAGAGGGGTTTTCTTTTATTGCGCATCTTCCTTTGGCATTAAATGACTGAGCTGCGTTAAATCCTTTAAAATATGCGTGCTGCTGCTGTCGAGCAGTACTTTTAAATAACGGATATCACCATACTGTGGATGAGACGGATGAATGGTCTCAAGCTCCCTGATCATATCGCTGTTCATGCTTTTTTGTTTCTGTATAAGGTCTAAAAGCGTTTGAGCCGTGTGGTTAGTATTATGATGATCTGTCAAAATAATTACCCCCTATAATGATAATCACCATCTTTTCAACATATTTTAAAGGGTAATCCGTGAAGAATCTACACTTAGGTGCAAAAAGATGTAATTTGTGTCTAAGGTCATATGTAAATTGAATGATTTTGAAACTTTTGATACGCAATAAACGTATGAGTTAGAAAGGAATTTTCATCATGAAGGAGCGAATATATATGAATAGAGATCAGTCGATCATTGCATCAATTTGTTATTTCAGTGTATTTTTTATGCCGTTTATTGTACCGATCGTGGCATATTTTGTAGTCGACCAAAAGGAACCGAAACGGCACGCGTTGCGGGCATTATGGTCACATGTTTTGCCAGTCGCAGCGTGCGTGTTGCTGGTTTTTGGGTCTATCCCATTTTTATTGTCGACACAGGCAAGTGACTCACTTATGCCAGTGATCACGATGCTCATCTTGTCCTTTTTAGTCGCTATTGGCTTTTTGATCTCTGTCATTTGGAATATCATTCAAGGTATTAAAGTACTTCAATCCATCAAATCGTAGGAGGGGCTTTGTATGAATGAAAAAGAACGCATTTTAAAATTAGTAGAAGACGGGACATTATCTGCAAAAGAAGCGATTACGCTGCTTGAAAAATTGGAGGAAAATCCATCTGTTTCATTAGAAAAATCAACGGTTGATCACACCTTTCATGAAGAAAAAGCAGGCACGGAGAGCAAAGGAACTGGTACAGAAAATCTTGGTGCAAAGCTGTTTGGCTGGTTAGATTCTGCGGTGAAAAAGGTGAAAGACGTAGATCTTGATTTGAACTTTGGACAGTCGGTCGACGTTGAGCACATTTTTCAGTTCAAAGACGCCTCACTTTCTCATTTAGATATTCAATTGGCGAACGGCAGTCTCAATGTGATGCCTTGGGACGATGGCGATATTCGAGCAGAATGCCATGCGAAAATCTACCGTGCAGAAGACGGAGAGCAGGCAAGACAGCAATTTCTCAATCAATTGGACTGTGGCCTCGAAGGAGATAAATTTTTTATCCGGACCGAAAAGAAGACAATGAAAGTCAATGTCACTTTATATGTGCCACGTATCCAATACGATAAAATCAAAGTTAAGCTGTTTAATGGTCCGATCCGCGGGGAAAAGCTAAAGACAAAAGAACTTACTGCGAAAACCACCAATGGTGTTGTCTCTTTTGCCTCTTTACAGGCGGAAAAGGTTGGAATTGAAACAGCAAATGGACAAATTAAACTGGCGGATCACGAGTGTGGTATGATTGAAGTAGAAACCATTAATGGGCTTATTGACCTGCGCGGGAAAAGTGAGTCAATTGATGCCCAAAGCTTTAACGGAAACATTGCTGTTCAGCTGTCGGATGAGAAGTGCCGTTCCATTTATGCGAAAACGACAACAGGCAGTGTGGACGTCCAGATCCCGCGTGCTTGTGCAGTGACCGCTGAGCTGAAAAGCAATCTTGGGTCTATTTCTCACGATTTGCTTGATGCAGAGATGATTAAAGAGAAAAATGAGACATTACAAAAAGAGAAAATGATCAAAGCCAACCAACAGGCAGTGAACAGTATATCCATTTTTGCAGAAACAAAAACAGGTTCAATACAAGTAAAGCACCAATCAGACAAGGAGTGATTCTACATGAAGAAGCTTTATCGTTCAGCAACAGATAAAAAAATAGCGGGTGTTGTTGGTGGACTTGCCGAATACTTAAGGGTCGATGCATCTCTGCTTCGCATATTAACGGTCATCATCGGATTTATGACAGCATTTATGCCGATTTTCTTGGTCTACTTCATCTGGTATTTTGTTGTTCCGGAAGAAGGCACTAACTAAATGCTTAGATGGATCGTCAGTATTTTAGTCAATGCATTACTTTTAATCGTCATTGCTGGATATTTTGATTCAGGCATTCTGCCAGGGCTTGGGAGCGTATATATTGAAGGGTTTGGCGCAGCCATTGTGGCAAGTATCATTTTATCCTTGCTCAATATTTTAGTGAAGCCGTTTTTGATCATTTTAACGCTTCCAGTAACCGTTCTTACACTAGGATTGTTCTTATTTGTGATTAATGCCATCACACTTATGATGACATCAAGTTTTATGGGCGATAGTTTTAATATTGATGGGTTTGGAACGGCCATTTGGATGGCTGTCATCTTATCCATTTTCCATCTGTTGATACAAAAAGGAATTGTGGAGCCGTTAGCGAAAAAAAGCTAACGGTTTTTTTTTGACCCATTTTGTATCGATTCTCCGTTTCATCTGACATAAAAACTTCCTTCAGGAGACACAATATCCGAAGGGAGGCGGTGCACGATGGTGAACGTGAGCAGACAAATCATGCTTTTATGTTTTTTTATCATTCTTTTTTGTTTCAATCAGCCTGCTTCAGCAGGGCCTTTTATTCAAACACAGGTCAATATACCGGACAAGCCTTTTTCTCCTTTTATCTTTGATCCCTTTCATGTGGATGTCCGTCCAGTTCTAGGGGAAAAAAGCCGTGATCTCCAGTTTCGTGCGTCGATTACGGATCCGGAACAAATTTTGTCTGCGAACTTGTATTATAAACAAAGTGATGAGCTAGGGTACCGTTTGATCCCAATGG
Source organism: Bacillus sp. FSL W8-1143 (assembly GCF_037965155.1). NCBI lineage: Bacteria > Bacillati > Bacillota > Bacilli > Caryophanales > Bacillaceae > Bacillus > Bacillus sp. FSL W8-1143. Next base: position 3,160,402 of record NZ_CP150182.1, on the reverse strand, counting down.
AACGGCTGCCAGGTATGAAGCCAGAATTTACCGCGAAAATTCCGCCAGATCAATTATGGAATTCAACCGTTCGTTACTATACAGAGTTTCTTACGCAAAAGTCCGTGATCAAAACGGCAGAACAATCTGTCCACTTAAATGGATTTGAAGAGGATCTTTCGCGCATTCCGGACTTAGTCATCACAGAAATTGTTGTCAATTCAAAAAATCGCAAAGGCAAAGATGCATTTGAATTTATTGAGGTATATAACACAACACATGAGCCTATCTCTCTTAAACATTATCAGCTTCGCTACCGCAATCCTGCACAAGGAACCGAAATGGATGATGTGTATTCCTTTCACACAAATCCAGTCACTCTTTCACCTGGAAAACCGTATGTTTTCTGGCTGAGGAAAAAAGGACAGGAGCATTTAACTGTAGCGGACTTCAATGCCATGTACAAAAGTCAATTAAAAGAGGGAGAGCATGTATCTGTCATCGAAAGCAAAGGGCTGTCCAACTCTAAATCTCGTCTTGTTTCCATTACAACGAATATAGGGGAGGAGATTTCTTCAGCAGCATTTCGCTTGAAGCCATCATGGTTTAGTGAGCATAAATCTTTGCTGTTCAAATATCCAATGGACGGTACTTCGCAAATGAAGCTAATCTCGAAAATTGAAGAAGAGCCTACGCCTGGCAAAGTGCTAAAAGCACAAATTCCATCTGAGAAAAAAGAAATTTCTCAAGATATCCATAAACCTGTGATTGAAGATATGACAGTGAGGAAACCAGTGAAACCAACTGAAAGCATAGAGATTAAAGCAGATGTACAGGATGATCAGGTCGTCAAAACCGTCAAGCTTCGCTATCGAACAAATCGAAAAGATGATTTTAAGGAAATACTGCTTCAAAAAGATCATAATGACCGATTATTTCATCATATTATTTACTCACCTGAGTTGATTGGTAAAGAACAATTGGAATATCAGCTTGAAGCGTCAGACGGTGAAAATACAGCAATGACGATGAAAAAAATGATTGATGTGGAGCAAGTTAGCAAAGCTCATGGCCTTCGATTCAATGTAGAAGAAGGAGATACGGTTTCAGGATTATATCCATTAAAAGCAACGTCTGATCAGAAAAAAAGCATTGAATTATTGATAGATGGAAAGCGGAATCAGCAAGTGTTTTCTGCCCTTGAAGCAGATCCATATATTGCATTTGATGTCAAAGGGACAAATTTATATTTTAAAAATGGTGTGTCCATAGGTAAGCACTTACTTTCAATTTTTGATGATTCGACAAAAGTGTATCGTACCTATACAATGCCAATACCAGAAGCAGAGATGAAAAAAGCAGGTCTCCAATCGATCTCCTTCCATGCAGGAACAAAATCTTCTCCAGTTGATCGGTTGCCTGGTGAGAATCACGATGATTTTGAACTAAAAAACGTCCGGATGATTTTATCGAATGGAACTCAAATTCCTCCAATCAATGCAAAGCCGGAAAAAGAATGGAGAATGGGAGACAGCGGTAACGCCAAAAAGGTCAGAACATTTCAATTTGAAATACCAAAAGAAGCTTATGTTTCAACGTTTATGAAGTGGGATACAAGAAAGTTGAAAGAGGGGCCGCACCTGATTGAGGCCAAAACATCAGACGAGCATGCATCTGTACATGTGATGGTCGATAATACGGGTCCAAAAATTAAAACCAACGTCCAAACAAAGGATCCATATAAAGGAGCCTTTACGTTAAAAGCAAAGGTAACGGATCGTTGGAGTAGCATAGAAGAGATGAAAGCATATGTAGATGGCAAGCCAATTTCCTTGCCATACCAGACGTCCTCTAGCGAATTAAACCCGGGGGAGCACACGTTGACAATTAAAGCAAAGGATGCAGCGGGAAACATGTCAACGTTGAAAAAGGAATTCAAGACGGTACATGAACATCCTGAGCCACCAGAGCGTGTAGCAGATAAGACGAAAATGAAATCGTCAAAGCAAACTGTGCTCACCAAGGATCCAACGAATGATAAGCTGGATTATTCCTTTTACCGTGCGTATCAATATACATCGTTGCATCCATCAATGAACATTTTGAAATATGCAGCGGAGACAGAACCGCCAAAGAGCTTTAACGAAAAAGGAGAAATGATCTTTTCTCATGAAGAAAGGAATCGCATTGCATTTGCTGATGGTAAGTCAGTTGAAACGAAGGATTTACATCGTTTTCCCTATCATCGTTTTCAAATCAAGGTTCATCAAGATGTACGTGAAAAGGATGTCGTCGAAGCGATATGGAAAGGGAGTTCATTGACAGGGAGAAAGGTGACCATGTATGCATGGAATCATCAGCAAGAAAAGTGGGATAAAATTACTCATCATTTTGCTAAGGATCAAAAGGAATTTTACCTGAAAGGACTGCTGTCCGTCAGACAGTACATGAAGAATCATACGTTTGATTTGCTTGTACAGGATGAAATCAGTAAAGCGCAAAAGCCATATAAGATGGTTTGGATGTCTGACACACAATATTATGCAAAGAGCTATCCTCATATCTTTAAACAAATGGTCGAGTGGATCAGAGACCAGAGAGAAAAGTTAAACATTCAATATGTGTTCCATACAGGTGACATTGTGGATGATTCAAAAGATAAACAATGGCAACGAGCCGATACGTTTATGCGCGTGTTAGATGAGCATCAGATTCCTTATGGTGTTTTAGCAGGAAATCATGATGTTCGACATAAGGACGGTTTTTATGCGGAATATGGGAAATATTTCGGTGAGAAACGCTTTGCAAATAAACCGTACTATGGTGAATCCTATCAAAACAATCGAGGTCATTATGATCTCATCTCTGCCAGTGGCAATGATTATATGATGGTATACATGGGCTGGGGGATTAAGCAAGATGAAATTGATTGGTTGAACCGTGTGATTTCTGAGCATCCAGACCGTATCGTCATTTTAAATTTCCATGAGTATTTGTTGGTCAGTGGCAACCGCAGTCCGATTGGCGACCTCATCTTCCACCAGGTAGTGAAACGCCATCCCAATATAGTGGCGGTATTTAGCGGTCACTATCACGGAGCGAGCAGGAAAGTAGATGAGCTTGACGATGACAAGGATGGTAAAGTAGACCGGAAAGTATATCAAATACTCGCCGATTATCAGTCAGGGCCTGAAGGTGGACAAGGGTTTATGCGATTGATAACAGCCGATCAAGAAAAAAACCAGCTTCATTTTACGACATACTCACCTTACATGAATCAAGAGCATTTCTACGATCCTAAAACGTATGGAGATCAGGATGAATTTTCAATCGATGTGGATTTGACGCCGAAAATGAAATCTGTCAAAACCAACTATTTTGAACTCAATGTGTACACAAATGTTTTGTTAGGAGAGGCGCGCGGCGTAAAAAGCGGCAAAAAAGCAAGCTTTGAGTGGAAAGGCTTAAAGCCAAACGAAGATTATTATTGGTACACCGTAGCAAAAGATCGTTTTCAAGGAAAAGCGATTTCACCGATATGGAAAATTCATACAAAAAATGATCGTGAAGAAACATTTCTTAGGAAATAAAAACAGTGCTCCTTTTATAAGGGCACTGTTTATCTTTCCATTGTATGAATGAGCTTGTAACGATCTCCTCTATAAACGGAAAGAACATATTCAAACGGAATATCATTCTGAAAATAAGTCGTTCTTGCGATTGAGAGCACGGGATCGCCTGTTGAAATAGACAGCACGTGTGCTTCTTCATTTGAAGCCACATTCGCTTCAAGCTCTTGTTTTGCATGAGCAATTGTAAGGCCTGTTTGAGTCTCTATATATTCATATATAGAGCCAGTTAAATGTTCCCTTGTTAAATCTCCTGCAAATGCTTCAGGGATATAGCTCGTTTCAATCGCCATCGGTTCATCATTTGCGAGGCGTATCCGTTTGAGTTCAAATATAGCATCGCCATTTGACAGTTGTAAGACAGGCAGCAAGTGATCTGGACAGACGGTTTTTGTGAAATCAATCAGCTGGCTTGAAGCTTTAAGACCACGCTGACGCATATCCTCTGTAAAGCTTGTTAAACCTTGAAGCGGCTGTTCAAATTTTTTTCGGCTCACAAAGGTGCCTTTTCCTTTTTGTCGATACAAATATCCTTCATTCACAAGGTTCGATAAGGCTTGTCTGACAGTCATTCGACTTATACCAAAGCGTTCGGCATATTCTCTTTCAGAAGGAATGAGTGTATCAGGTGCTAATGTTCCATCCTCAATCTGTTTTTTCAAGTTCTCCATAATCTGATGGTACATCGGAATAGGTGACTGCTTATCAATAAACATGTGAAAATCCTCTCGTGTTTAGCTTTAGCGTAGTGACCCAGCTTCTCGATCAATCAAAATCGTCACATCTTCATGAAGTTTCAGAGCAGATGCTGGGAAGTCTGGATGTATCTCAGTCTGTTCTAAATATTGTATCACTTTCGCTTTTGATTTTCCTGATGCAAGAAGGAGAATCTTTTTACTAGAAAGAATGCTCGCAATGCCCATGGTGATGGCATGTGTAGGCACTTCATCAATAGAAGAAAAGTATCTTGCATTGGCCTGCCGGGTATTTTCATCTAGTTGCACGACATGAGTCTTTGAGTTAAACGGGGTACCGGGCTCGTTAAAACCAATATGTCCATTTTGACCGATTCCAAGAAGCTGAAGGTCGATGCCGCCTATGTCTTGAATGAGCTGATCATATCTTAAGCATTCCTTTTCTAAATCAGGTGTAGCGCCATTTGGAAGGAAATACTGATCCTGTGGAAGATCAATATGATCAAATAAATGACGTTTCATATAGGTCATATAACTATTTTCATGATCTGGATCAAGGCCTGCATATTCATCTAAATTGACTGTTTTTGTTTGTTTGAAAGACAATTGTTGTGATTGATGAAGGTGAATTAACTCTTGATACGTATCAAGAGGTGTACCGCCCGTTGCCAGGCCGAGTACGGCATCTGGTTTAGAAGCGATTGTGCGCGCGATCAGGGCTGCTGCTTCTTTTCCTAATTGTTCTTTATCTTCAAATTCAATGATGTTCATTAGTGGTTGGCCTCCTTTTTCTCAAAGACGATTTGTCCATGGCAGATCGTCATCATTAGTTCACCAGACTCATCCCAGATCACAAGGTCTGCTTGTTTTCCAACTTCAATCGAACCAAGCTGCTGATCAAGTCCTAGCTGAATGGCTGCATTAGTTGAGGTCATCTTTGCGATCTCTGTCCATTCGCAATGTGTGATCTGTTTCATCCGTTTGACGCCATCTTTCATTCGCAGAATCGATCCTGCAAGTGTACCATCTGCCAGTAAAGCTTGTTCGCCGCTCACTGTGACTGTTTGACCCCCAAATTCATACGTGCCATTTCCAAGTCCTTTTGCGCGCATCGAGTCTGTGATCATCATTAAACGATCACTTCCTTTTGCCAAATACGCAAGCTTGATGGAAAGTGGGTGGGAGTGTATCCCATCCGTAATCAGCTCAGTATGGAGATCCTCGTTTGTAAGAGCCGCTCCTACAGCGTTTGGTTCACGATGCTGAAACGAACTCAGTGCATTATAAAGATGCGTGACATGGCGTGCACCATGCTTTGCTGCTAATTCAATCATGTCATGATGGGCATTCGTATGTCCAATAGAAGGAATAATGTTTTTTTCTTGCAACAAGGAAAGAAAAGCAAAATCAGGGTCTTCCTCAGGTGCGAACGTGACAATTCGAATAAGCCGTTCAGAAGCATCCAACCATTTTTCAAAAAGAGGGCGATCGGGCTGCTGTATCCATTGAACAGGCTGTGCCCCTGCTTTATCTTTAGAAATAAAAGGACCTTCAAGATGGATACCTAAACATTGTGCCTGAACGCCTGCTTGTTCTTCATTGTATTGTTTCCACTTGGCGACATTTTTAAGTGCTTGCTCTATCTCATGATGGTTTTGAGTGATGGTTGTGGCTAAAAAACTTGTCGTTCCTTCTGACGGTAAGTTGTCAGCGAGTGTATTCATGGCTTCTGATGTCGCATCCATCATATCTGCTCCATATCCGCCATGGATGTGAATATCAATCATTCCGGGAAGTAGATAAAAGTTTTCCCGGGAAATATATACTTTTTCATAATTTCCTGTCGGTGGTGTTGTTGAAATATAGTCAATCTTGCCGTCGCGTAAACCGACAAAACCGTTTGCAATCATTTCAGTCTTTGTCACAATATGAATATTGGAGAGCAATAAAGAGCTGCTCATGGTTGTGCCCCCTTATTCGTTGTCTTTGAATTTAGTTTACCCTTTTTAAGTATAGTTGTCTATACCAGTAAATGAACTGAAACAGGATCAGGATAAAATACTGTTTTGGGATCATCATTGAAAGTGATAAAATAGAGCTGTATTTCTGAATCGCCTGTGATAAAAGGAGGAAGAAGCGTGCCGAAAGTTCGTACGAAGGACATAATGGAACAATTTCATCTTGAACTGGTAAGTGGGGAAGAAGGGATTAATCGTCCCATTACAATCAGTGATCTTTCCAGACCAGGTATTGAAATGGCTGGTTATTTTACATATTACCCAAAAGAAAGAGTTCAACTTTTAGGGAAAACAGAGCTTTCTTTTTTTGAACAGCTCCCAGAACGCGAACGAAAGCAGAGAATGATGTCTCTTTGTACTGATATTACCCCTGCAATTATTTTGTCACGAGATCGTGAAGTGCCGAAGGAATTAATTGAAGCTTCAAATGAAAATGGTGTACCTGTGTTACGTTCAAGCCTAAAAACGACAAGACTTTCGAGTCGTTTGACCAACTTTTTAGAAAGTAAGCTTGCACCAACGACCGCAATTCATGGTGTGCTCGTAGATGTATATGGTGTAGGAGTATTGTTAATTGGAAAAAGCGGAGTAGGAAAAAGTGAAACAGCCTTAGAATTAGTGAAGAGAGGACACAGGCTGGTCGCAGATGATTGCGTGGAAATCCGTCAAGAGGATCAGGATACGCTAGTCGGAAGCGCACCAGAGCTGATTGAACATCTTTTAGAAATCCGCGGGTTAGGCATCATTAATGTGATGACCTTATTTGGAGCTGGGGCTGTCAGAAGCTATAAGAGAATTACGATTGTCATGAACCTTGAGCTTTGGGAACAAGGCAAACAGTACGATCGTTTAGGACTTGAAGAAGAGAAGATGCGAATCATCGATACAGATGTACCGAAGCTGACCATTCCTGTCCGCCCTGGTCGAAACTTAGCGGTTATCATTGAGGTGGCTGCGATGAACTTCAGGTTAAAACGCATGGGACATAATGCGGCGGAACAATTTACAAGTAAACTAGCCGATGTCATTGAAGACAATGGCCAAGATGAATAGGAGTTGTCTATATGAACGAAGCGATTCAGCCAATTGATCCGATTGCTTTTCAGCTCGGACCTCTTTCGGTTCATTGGTATGGTGTGATCATTGGGGTCGGAGCCTTACTAGGACTCTGGCTCGCACTGAGAGAATGTGAGAAAAGAGGAATCAATAAAGATACGTTTATTGATTTAATCTTATTTGCCATTCCAATAGCGATTATTTGTGCACGAATTTATTATGTATCCTTCGAATGGGATTACTATCAGCAGCACCCAAATGAAATCATTAAGATTTGGCATGGCGGAATTGCCATTCATGGCGGGCTGATAGGTGCTGTGCTGACAGCGATCGTCTTCACAAAAGTGAAAAAGGTGTCCTTCTGGAAAATAGCCGATGTAGCAGCACCTAGTATTTTACTAGCGCAGGCCATTGGACGCTGGGGGAACTTTATTAATCAGGAAGCGCATGGTGAGGCTGTTTCAAGAGCCTTTTTAGAGAATTTGCATTTGCCTGAGTTTATCATTAATCAAATGTATATTGATGGGACGTATTATCACCCAACTTTCTTATACGAATCATTATGGAATCTTGCCGGTGTTGTGATCTTGATTTTATTACGTAGAACAGCGATGCGCAGAGGCGAAATCTTCTTGTCTTATTTAATTTGGTATTCAATCGGTCGTTTCTTCATAGAAGGTATGAGAACGGACAGTTTGATGCTGACAGAACATCTTCGAATCGCTCAAATGATTTCGATTGCCATTTTTGTAGTGGCTATTCTGCTGCTGATCTTTAGAAGAATAAAAGGTCACGCATCGATCCCGTATAAAGAGAACAACTCATCGAATTAAAGCAGGGGGGATCAGAAAGATGCAGGAGACATGGAAAAACGGCTTAAAAGCAGGGCTATCGACAACTTGGACACTTGGAAAAGTCATCTTTCCGGTTACCATTCTCGTCAGTATCTTGCAGCATACGCCTGTTATGGATTGGATCATTCAATTCATACGGCCATTTATGGGATTGTTTGGTCTTTCAGGAGAAGCAGCCATTCCGCTTGTGTTAGGAAATGTGCTGAACTTGTATGCGGGCATAGCGGCCATTTTGACTCTAGATCTTCCTGTGAAGGAAGTGTTTATTTTGGCCGTGATGCTGTCCTTTTGTCACAACCTGATCATCGAATCGACTGTGGCAGCAAAGGTTGGACTGAGAGTGTCTGTCATTTTGCTGGTCAGAATCAGTCTTGCTGTTGTTTCGGCTATTGTCATTCATCTCGTTTGGCAGGGAGGCCAGGAGCCGGCACAATATGGACTGCTGACAGCAGCCCAAACGGCTGATGTGCCTTCCAGCTGGTACATGATCGTCCTTGTCGCTTTACAAAAAGCCGTACTCGGTGTGCTCCAGCTCGCCTGTATCGTCATCCCTCTCATGATCATCATTCAATTCATGAGAGATTTAGGATGGCTCCATACGCTGTCTAAGTGGCTGTCTCCATTTACGAGAATGCTTGGAATGAAAGAAAATACGTCGATGACGATGGTCGCTGGGTTAACCATTGGTCTAGCATACGGAGCTGGCGTGATGATGAAGGCAGTGGAAGAGGACGGCGTGAGTAAAAAGGATTTAACCCTTGCTTTCATTTTCCTTGTTGCCTGCCATGCAGTAGTCGAAGACACGCTGATATTTATTCCACTTGGGATTCCTGTGTGGCCGCTTCTTGTCATCCGTCTGATATCTGCTATTTTATTAACAGCTGCCATTAGCTATATTTGGCGAAAGCGCGAGCTCGCAGTTGTTAGAAAGGAAGCCATATGAACGAATCAACTGTTAACACCGTGCTATTTGATTTAGATGGCACATTAATCAATACGAATGAATTAATTATTGCTTCATTTCAACATACGCTTGATCATTATTACCCTGATCAGTACAGCCGTGAAGAGATCCTCCATTTCATTGGTCCGTCATTATTTGATACATTCTCTGCGATGGACCCTAATCTAACGGATGACATGATTCAGATGTACCGTACGTTTAATCATGAACAGCATGATCTGCTCGTGACTGAATATGAGACTGTTATAGATACATTGAAGGTTTTGCAGGATCGAGGATTTAAGCTTGGAATTGTCACAACAAAGATACGTGACACAGTGTTAATGGGATTGAAGCTGACCGGTTTAGAGCCATTCTTTGAGGTGATTGTGACGCTCGATGATGTCCAAAATGAGAAGCCGCATCCGGAGCCAGTCCAGCTGGCATTATCCAAGCTTGGCAGTGATCCACATGAAGCGGTGATGGTCGGCGATAATTATCACGATATTTTGTCTGGTCAAGCGGCAGGGACAAAAACAGCAGGTGTTGCTTGGTCAATTAAGGGAGAAGAGGCCCTTTTAAAGCATCGCCCTGATTTTATGCTAAAGAAAATGAGTGATCTTCTGGCGATTGTTGGAGCTGATTGAGTTGAGAAAAACAGATCGATATCCTGTAAAAGGGGTCAATTCGTTACGACAAGTCTATCGGACGGTCCCCTTTTTCAAAGTGGTGAAAAACTTTATTTTCATTCAAATCGCACGGTACACGCCTTTTATGGGAATGAAAAATTGGATATACCGAACCTTTCTTCGTATGAAGGTTGGCGAAGATACAGCGTTTGCCTTAATGGTCATGGTGGATCTCATGTTTCCTGAGAAAATCACGGTCGGTCGAAATTCGGTGATTGGCTATAACACAACCATTTTGACCCATGAGTATTTGATTAAAGAATACAGACTTGGGGAAGTCTATATTGGGGATGAAGTCTTAATTGGAGCCAATTCCTCCATTTTACCTGGTGTGACCATTGGGGATGGGGCGATCGTGTCGGCTGGTACACTTGTTCATAAGGATGTTCCAGCAGGCTCATTTGTTGGAGGAAATCCAATGCGCATGATTTATACGAAAGAAGAAATGAATGCACGTCAATCTACGTCTGCTGAGTAGCTCGGCAGACTTTTTTGTTGACAATATGTTATGGTGTAACTATAATGATTACAACAGAGGTGAGAAAACATGAAAATCAGCAGCAGATTTACTGTCGCTGTCCATATTCTGGCCTTGCTATCACTTGAAAAAGGATCATTACAGACATCGGAGGATATCGCGGGAAGTGTAAATACAAACCCAGTGGTCATCCGCCGTATTATGAGTAAATTAAAAAAAGCAGGCCTAATCTCAACGAGTCTTGGCAAAGGCGGTTCTCAGCTGAACCGCAGTGAAGACGATATCACGCTGCTTGATGTGTATAAAGCGGTTGAGGTGGTGGATGAGGGAGAATTGTTTCAAATCCATGAAAGCCCAAATCCTGACTGTCCGATCGGTGCAAATATCCAGGCTGTGCTTGAGTTAATCTTGTGCCGCGCTCAAAGTGCGATGGAGCAAGTGCTTGCTGAGATCAAATTAAGTGAACTAACGCAGGTGTTAATCAAAAAAATTGGATGATCTATTCAATTTTTTTTACCTCTGTTGTAACTAAATCGGTTACACCTTTGTTTATTAAATAAAATCATTTTACAGGAGGAATTCATATGAAAATCGGCATTATTGGCGCTACAGGTAAAGCAGGACAGGAAATTGTAAAAGAGGCTCAATCAAGAGGACATGAGGTAACAGCCATCGTTCGAGATGCGAAAAAAGTGACAGATTCATCCGTAGCTGTTATTGAGAAGGATGTGTTTCATTTACAAGCAGAAGACATCAAAGGCCTTGATGTCTTCGTCAATGCATTTGGCGCACCTGCTGGACAAGAGCACCTTCACGTAGAGGCAGGGAAAAAGCTGATTGATATTTTGAAAGAGGTACCCGGTACCCGTTTAATCGTTGTGGGCGGAGCGGGCAGTCTTTTTGTTGATGAAGCCAAAACAACAAGACTTGTTGATACACCGGAATTTCCAAAGGAGTATGTGCCTACTGCTTCACAGCAAGGTGAAAACTTAAAAGACCTTCAACAAACCGAAGGATTAAAATGGACTTTCCTCAGCCCTGCTGCATTCTTTGATCCAGCTGGCAAACGCACAGGTTCTTATGTGAAAGGGAAAGACCAACTGATTGTCAATTCTAAAGGTGACAGCTATGTGAGCTATGCCGACTACGCCATTGCGCTTGTCGATGAAATTGAGCAGGCTGCCCATGTTGGAGAACGTTTTACCGTTGTATCTGAAGCAGAATAAGCGATTCGTTGCCGCTAAAAACGATGAGTGGGGAGTTTAACGATCAAGAATTATCTCTCATTTTTATTAAAAAAGGTTGAATGCTTCAGTGTAGGCGGAGGAGTAATGACAGCTGAAAAGCTTGAGAACAGTCTGAAGGAAATACTATCATCATGAAAAACCCATCCTCTATTCGGATAGAGGATGGGTTTTCATGTTTTCAAAGAGAAATTGTTCTATGCTTTAATGATAATCGCCTGCCTGCCCATCTGTTCCCAAGAATCTTCAAACTGATCGCGATCGACTTTTTGATTCTTTTCTCCATATGGGTTATTTAAGTAGACATGCTCCTTGTCATAGCCTGTGATGACCACGCTATGCATATTAAAGCTTACATCTATTTTGCCATTTGGTGTATTCCATGTTTCGATGTTATCTATTTTGTCAAAGGTGGATGTGGTAATCACCCAAACAGGATACCCTTTTTCAAGTGATTGATAGATGGCCTTTTTGACAGGTTTTCCGCTTAAGTCGACGACTTGAGCGCCCGCATATTTTTTCGCAAGCTGATAAATAGGTTCATGGTATACACCAAGACCTGGTCCATTCTCCATATCGCCTACAAATCCGTCATGGGGGTCTCCTTTTAAGCCATTTTCATAATTGAGTGGAACACGTTTAATTTCATTTGCCAATGCGTCTTTCGTCACTTGCTCGTAGCCGCTGTAATGAAGAAGCATCGCTAAGCTTGTAACTTCGCATCCATTATAAAGCTTTGGGGCATCCATTTGATTGTAAAGGATGACGTCCATGGCTTTTTTGCTTCCTTTTAAGGAAGAGTAGGTGGTGTCTGTTTTTTTCGTTGATCGTGTTTCTTCAGCTGCGAGTGCTGTATCGTTTTCTTTTTCTTTGGCTGCTTCGTGTGGTGAAGCTGTCTTTTTGACTTGGTCGATTTGTGTCACGTATATAAAGCCGAAATAAACAAGGCATGCGCACAACAAAGTTAAGATTAATGTCTGGATGAACTTCACTGTAATCTCCTGTTTTATTCAATATTTTTATGTATTATAGCACGTTCTTTCATCGAACATATAGAAAAGGGACAGGTGTCACTTGAATGTAATAATTCCACTAATTTTTCATGAAAATAGAGAGAAAATAAAAATGATTGATTTAATCACTTTATTTTGTTAGCATATTATCATATTAGCGAACTAAAGGATTCGGAATTTTTTGTTTTAATGTGTTGGAGGTGCAGAAGAACATGTTTATGTTTGAGAAACCATATGGTATGCGGGATTCATTACCAGGATTGTATGAGACGAAGAAAAAAGTGAGACATTCCTTAACAGAGGTCATGAATGGTTGGGGTTACCGGTTGATGGAGACACCAACGCTTGAATTTTACGATACAGTCGGTGTTCAATCGGCGATTACAGATACACAGCTCTTTAAGCTTTTAGATCAGAACGGGCAAACCCTTGTACTCAGACCTGATATGACGGGACCTATTGCGAGAGTGGCAGCATCAAAGCTTCATGAACAGGCGTATCCGCTTCGCGTTGGGTATGCGGCCAATGTGTTCCGGGCACAGGAAAGAGAAGGCGGAAGGCCATCAGAATTTGAGCAGGTCGGAATTGAGTTAATTGGAGACGGTTCGATTAGTGCAGATGCTGAAGTGATCGCGCTTGTCGTATTCGCATTAAAAAATGCTGGGCTCAAATCCTTCAAAATCGCGATTGGGCATGTCGCTTTAGCAGAGACGTTATTTGTAGATGTACTGGGAAATACAGAGCGTGCCAACGTTCTTCGCCGATTTTTATATGAAAAGAATTATGTAGGGTACCGTCAGCATGTGAAGCAATTGCCACTCTCCTCCATCGATAAAACGAGGCTGTTACAGCTTTTAGAGTTAAGAGGCGGCCAGGAAGTCACAGAGCGGGCAGAGGAAATCGTCGTTTCACAAGAAGGAAAAGAGGTGCTTACGCAGTTAAAGTCGCTTTGGGAGACACTTGAAGATTACGGCTGTACAGAATATATCCGTCTAGATTTAAGCATGGTGAGTCATATGAGCTACTACACGGGTATTTTGTTTGAAGTATTTGCAGATCATGTTGGGTCAGTCATCGGAAGTGGCGGCAGATATGACCAATTGCTTGCTCATTTCGATGCACCTGCGCCAGCTACAGGATTCGGACTTCGATTAGATCGTCTGCTTGAAGCACTTGATGCAAAAGAAATCAATGAACCGCAGGAGGCAGTGATTTTTAGTAAAGAACAAAGACTGGAAGCTTTTGCTTTTGCAGAAAAGGAGCGGTCAAAAGGGAAAAAGATCGTCTTGCAAGACTTAGCAGGGATTGAAAATATTGACGCGATGACCAAGGCATTTGAGCAGGTGACTTATTTTATCGGCGCTAGAAAGGGAGAACAAAATGGGTAAAGTGTTGACGATGGCGATGCCAAAGGGCCGAATATTTGAAGAAGCCGCAGGGCTGTTAAGGCAGGCAGGATATCAACTGCCAGAGGAATTCGAGGATTCAAGAAAGTTAATCATCGATGTACCGGAAGAAAACCTCCGCTTTATTTTAGCGAAGCCAATGGATGTGACGACTTATGTAGAGCACGGTGTAGCAGATGTTGGCATTGCAGGAAAGGATGTCATGCTCGAAGAAGCTCGTGATGTGTACGAGGTGCTTGATTTAAACATCAGTAAATGCCATTTAGCGGTTGCCGGATTGCCGGGAGCTAGCTGGGGCGGTGTCGCACCGCGTGTGGCAACAAAGTACCCAAATGTTGCATCTTCCTATTTTAGAGAGCAAGGGGAGCAGGTGGAGATCATTAAGCTGAATGGTTCCATTGAATTAGCACCGCTCATCGGACTCGCCGATCGTATTGTAGACATTGTCTCTACAGGTCAAACACTCAAGGAAAACGGACTTGTTGAAACGGAGCATATTTGTGATATTACGTCACGGTTTATTGTCAATCCTGTGAGCTATCGGATGAAGGATGCGGTGATCGATGAAATGGCGCAGCGCCTTGCAAGAATCATTGAAGGGGAGGAAACATCATGAACATCACCTATATACAAGAAGGTGAGACAGAGACACTCTCGCTCAAACGGACTTTAGATACAGGCACGGAAGAGCAGCGCCTGGCTGTTCAGCGGATTATACAAGAAGTGAGGCTAAATGGTGATCAAGCGGTACAGTCTTTTACAAAGCAATTTGATGGGGTGCTGCTTGAAGATCCGCTTGTCACAGATGAGGAAATGACAAAAGCCTCCGAACGTTTGGACCCAGCCATGATTCATGTGATCCAAACGGCTATCCGTCATATTCGCACATACCATGAGCGTCAGCTGACATCCTCTTGGTTTTATCACCAGCAGGATGGCTCGATGCTCGGACAAAAGGTGACACCACTTGATGCAGTCGGTGTGTATGTCCCCGGCGGAACAGCTGCTTATCCATCATCTGTTTTGATGAATGTGATTCCCGCGCTTGTCGCTGGTGTTCAGCGAATTGTCCTTGTGACACCCCCAGGGAAAAGCGGCTACCTCTCTGACGCTGTACTCGTTGCTGCGAAGGAGCTCGGCATTACAGAGATGTATAAAATGGGCGGTGCACAGGCGATTGCGGCACTTGCCTATGGAACAGAAAGCATCCAGCCTGTTGATAAAATCACAGGTCCAGGCAACATCTATGTCGCACTGGCAAAGCGGGAAGTATTTGGTCAGGTAGACATTGATATGATTGCCGGTCCTAGTGAAATTGCGGTTCTAGCAGATGACACGGCCATAGCATATGAGGTGGCGGCCGATCTACTTTCTCAGGCAGAGCATGATGCGCTAGCATCTAGTATTTTGGTGACCCCGTCTAAGACACTTGCTGAAAATGTGCGAGCTGAGGTGCAAGCGCAGCTGGACACCTTGCCAAGAAAATCAATCGCTGCACAATCCATACAACATCATGGCCGTATATACGTGACAGATTCCATGGATCGTGCAGTAGACGTCGTCAATCAGTTAGCGCCAGAGCATTTAGAGGTGCTGACAGCATATCCAGAATCATTTCTTGGTCAAATCAAGCATGCAGGGGCGATTTTTTTAGGGCGTTATAGCCCTGAGCCGGTGGGAGATTATTTTGCAGGACCGAATCACGTGCTGCCAACCAACGGAACAGCCAGATTTTCTAGCCCGCTTGGTGTGACGGATTTTCAAAAGAAAACAAGCATTATTTCATATAGTCAAGAAGCCTTTGAGACACACAGGGATAGCATTGCGGCTTTTGCTAGGTTAGAGGGGCTCGAAGCACATGCAAGGTCGATTGAATCGAGAAAGCGGGGGGAATCGTCATGAGACAGGCGGAAACAGCGAGACAAACAAATGAAACGAATATTTCGTTATCGTTAGAGATTGATGGGGAAGGAACAGCGGATATTCAAACAGATGTCCCTTTTATGACACACATGCTCGATCTATTTACGAAGCATGGACACTTTAATTTGACCGTCGATGCGAAAGGAGATACAGATGTTGATGATCACCACACAACAGAAGATATCGGCATCGTGCTTGGGCAAATGTTTAAGGAAGCGTTAGGTGATAAAAAGGGAATCAAGCGATATGGCTCCAGTTTTGTTCCAATGGATGAAACGCTTGCTCAGGTCGTGGTCGATTTAAGCAATCGTCCTCATTTAGAAATGAGAGCGGCCTTTCCAAGTCAAAAGGTCGGTACCTTTGATACAGAGCTCGTACATGAGTTTCTTTGGAAGTTTGCGTTAGAAGCTCGTATAAATCTTCATGTAATTGTTCACTATGGAACCAATACACACCATATAATTGAAGCTATTTTTAAAGCGATGGCACGTGCTTTAGATGAAGCAACAACCATTGATCCACGTGTGAAAGGGATTCCTTCAACAAAGGGGATGCTCTAATGATCGGAGTCATTGATTACGGAATGGGAAATTTGTTCAGCGTATCAAAAGCACTGGAACGAGCAGGTGCCCGTTATATCGTCTCCTCTGATGTGGAGGAGCTCAAAAAGGCAGATGCTTATATTTTGCCTGGGGTCGGTTCGTTTCGTGATGCGATGCAGCTGTTAAAACAGACAGGGCTTGAGGCGTTTATCCACCAAGTAGTGGAGGAAGGAAAGCTGCTATTTGGCATTTGTCTTGGGATGCAGCTATTATTTGAAGAAAGTGAAGAGGCAGGGTGTACGAAAGGTTTGGGGCTGCTAAAAGGTCGTGTCGTTCTTTTAAAGGATCGTGACCAGAATGGGCAAAGGCTTAAGGTGCCTCATATGGGGTGGAATGAGCTCACATTTCATCAGCCCTCCCCATTGTTTGACGGGGTACCGGAAGGATTTGCGTACTTTGTTCACTCTTACTATGTGAGGGATATGAATCCAGAAGAACAATTAGCAAGCGCAGACTATGGCGTTCAAGTACCAGCAGTTGTTGGCAAGGGAAATGTGCTAGGCGCACAGTTTCACCCTGAAAAAAGCAGTACAACGGGCATGGCGCTGCTCAAACAATTTATTCAATTAGCAAACGAACAGAGGGTGAACAAATGAGTGAATTTACATTGTATCCAGCGATTGATATGAGAAATGGCAAATGTGTACGGCTCGTGCAAGGAGATTATGATCAAGAAACCATTTATGGAGATTCGCCGCTCGATATGGCGACGCGATTTGCAAATGAAGGAGCAAAGTGGATTCATCTCGTTGACCTAGATGGTGCGAAAGCGGGGAATCGCGTCAATCATGAGCATGTGCTGGCGATTGCTTCATCCTTAGAAGTAAATGTACAAATTGGTGGCGGCATTCGAACAGAAGAAGACGTTGCCTTTTATATAAACAATGGTGTAGCTAGAGTCATCCTTGGCAGCTCGGCTGTTTCTAACCCTGCCTTTGTGAAAAAAATGCTTGCGCAATATGGGGAGAAAATAGCGATTGGCATCGATGCGCGAAATGGCTTTGTATCGACTGAGGGGTGGCTTGAAACGTCGAAAGTGAAGGCGGAGGATCTCGGCAAAGAATTGGCAAAGGAAGGCGCGGAGGTCTTTATTTTCACAGATATTCAAATGGACGGCATGCTGGCTGGTCCCAATGTAGAAAGTACAGTTCGCTTAGCAGAAGCTACTGGCAAACAAGTCATTGCTTCAGGCGGTATCAGTTCGGTAGCCGATCTCCAAAAGCTGTCATCACAAAAACAGTCAGGCGTTTCTGGTGCAATCATTGGAAAGGCACTTTATACGGAGCGGTTTACTTTAGCTGAAGCAATTGAAGGGCTTGACCGCGTATGATGACAAAACGAATCATCCCATGTCTCGATGTGAAGGAAGGTCGTGTGGTCAAAGGGGTGCAATTTCTCGGTTTAAAGGATGCTGGTGATCCGGTAGAATTAGCGCAGATATATGATGAGGAAGGGGCGGATGAACTCGTCTTTCTTGATATTTCTGCCTCTCATGAAGGCCGGAAAACGATGGTGGATGTGGTCAAGCAAGTGGCGTCCACTCTTGCCATCCCTTTTACGGTAGGCGGCGGAATTAATCACCTTGATGACATGAAGCGCATATTAAGAGCGGGTGCAGACAAAGTATCTGTGAATACAGCGGCAGTTTTAAGACCAGAACTCATTTCAGAAGGCGCCGATTTTTTTGGTTCCCAGTGCATCGTCGTCGCAATAGATGCAAAGTACGATGAAGAGAAAAAAGCGTACATGGTTTATACACACGGAGGGCGTCGTCAAACGGATATAGAGGTTAGCGATTGGGCAAAAGAAGCCGTGCTGAGGGGGGCAGGAGAGATTTTGCTGACAAGTATGGATGCCGACGGTGAGAAAAAGGGCTTTGATCATCAATTAACAAAGCTTGTGTCAGAAGCTGTCACCGTACCTGTCATTGCTTCAGGAGGCGCTGGCAATGCTCAGCATATGCTGGAGGCATTTACAAAAGGAGAAGCGGATGCAGCTTTAGCAGCTTCCATTTTTCATTATAAAGAGACTTCAATTCAAGAGGTAAAGACATACTTGAGAGAACACGGGGTGAAGGTCAGATGAAACAGGCAAACGAATTATCCTTTAATGAGGCAGGCCTGATACCTGCGATTGTACAGGATGCTCAAAGTAAGGAAGTATTGACATTGGCGTATATGAATCAAGAATCCTATGAAAAAACACTAGAAACAGGAGAAACATGGTTTTACAGCCGGTCAAGAAACGAGCTTTGGCACAAAGGCGCCACATCTGGACATACTCAGCGAGTCACATCCATTCGATATGACTGTGACAAGGATGCTCTGCTTATTCTTGTCACACCAAGTGGACCAGCGTGCCACACTGGCAGCTATAGCTGCTTTTCGGAAGAAGGCGTGAAGCGTCAAACGGAAGAGCAGGATCGTTTTGCTATTTTAAATGAACTTGAACAGGTGATTGCGAAACGTCAGGCAGAAATGCCAGAAGGCGCTTATACAACCTATCTATTTGAAAAAGGGGTCGATAAAATCCTGAAAAAGGTAGGGGAAGAAGCGTCAGAGGTCATCATTGCGGCAAAAAACCGGGATCAAGAAGAATTGAAATGGGAAACAGCTGATCTTCTGTATCACCTGCTTGTGTTATTACGTGAACAGCAATTGCCGCTTGATGATGTATTAAAAGTATTAAAAAAACGTCATCAAAGTGAGTGAAAAGCCGGGGGCACCTCTGGCTTTTTATTTCCCAAGTGAAAAACAAATCCTTCCTTTTCTTTTGTTCTATGTGACGACTCTTGAAGTATGTTATACTACACACGGTACACTGTTCGAAATGGAGGGTATCAGTGAGTAAATACACTTCTCAAAATAATCACACACAAGTCGTCCAGCTATTCCAAGATGGGCATTACTTTTTTCATAAAGGTCTAAAAGCTTATAGAGAAAGAAATCTATCTAAAGCGAGTAAGCTCATACAGCGGGCTATCGTACTTGAGCCTGAAAATGTAGAAATGCTGTCACAGCTTGCTATTATTTATACTGAAATGGGTCATTTCCAACAATCAAATGAACTGCTTGATTTCATCCTTGAACATATTGATGAAAATATGTCTGAGTGTCACTATTTTAAAGCCAATAATTATGCGAATCTAGGACTCTTTCAAGAGGCATATAAGTCAGCGACTGCCTATGCTTCACTAGAAGAGAACGGGGAATTTGCAGATGAAAATGATGACCTTCTCGACCTGCTCGATATGAGTGACGAAGAGGACGAAGATTTTCCTTACGATCAGGATGACCTGATTGTGAAGCAGGATCAAGCAAATCACTTACTGGAAAGCGGCAGGCTTGATGAAGCCATTGAGATGCTGGAACAGATGATTGTTGAGTATCCAGAATTTTGGTCAGCGTATAATAATCTCGCATTGGCCTATTTTTATTCTGGTCAAATCCATCAGGCAAAAGAGATGCTGAACCGGGTTCTACATGAAAATCCGGGTAATCTGCATGCCCTTTGCAACCAGCTAGTCTTCTATCATTATGAAAAAGAAGAAGAGAAGGTCAATACGTTAGCAAAGCAATTAACGCACGTGTATCCAATATTAAGTGAACAGCGTTATAAGCTTGGCGCAACATTTGCCCTAGTTGGAGAATTTGAATGGGCCTTTAAATGGCTTTATTCTTTGTACAAAACAGGCTTTCAAGGAGATAGTACATTTTTATACTGGCTCGCAAGCGCAGCTTATTATACAGGTCACAAAACGCTTGCACAGACGGTTTGGGATAAGATGGTCGAAGAAGATATCGATGCAGATGAAATCAAGCCGTGGCAGGATAAACCTGAGGAGACTGAGCCAATGGTCTCCATTGAGGAGCGGCTGACGGCGTACTATGTAAGCAAACAAAAAGGGGAACGTGACGTTCTTCAATCTGTCCTTGATGCACGCGCAGCGAAAACAGCTTTTGAACAGCAATTCATTGAACTGCTCTTATACGAAGATGAAATGGAAGAACGGTCTTTTTCAGAAGATGCGGTTTTCGCAAAACAGGCGGCATCCAGCTTGGAAGAAGCTGTTCAGCCTGACAGCCATATGCCTTATTTTTGGTTATTCCATATTATTCAGCAGGCACGTGCTTCTGGCGTAGATAAGAAAAATGCGCCTGCATGGGCAGCAGCATCTTATTATTTATGGATACAGGAGCAAGAAGAATCTATGAGCAAAAAAGAGATCGCAGCCTCTTTTCAAATCAGTGTTCAAACACTGTCTAAATATGAACAAGTCATTTGTACATTAATTGATTAAATAGGTAAATAGATTTAGAAGATTGCAGCATGGCCGAAAAGGTCATGCTTTTTTCTTGGATAAAAAGGTGGGATTTGCAAGGATTTGGCGAAGTATGACAATCACGACATGTTTTTGAAACATAAATGTAATAAAAATATTAGCTCATTTTGTCGATGTCTCATGTATAATGAAAATCGTGGATTAAAACAAAGACATATATTTAGATATTTTACTATACATAATGAAACACCTAGTGATAGAAACAATCTGGTCAACATCTGACTGATCAATCAGGAAGAAAGACATAGATAGCACAGATTGGTCGCAGAGAATTTGCTGCTTTCTCATGTCGCTTGGAAATTGTCAAAGGAGGAACTATTCGTGAAAAAGTTTATTACTTTCGGTTTAGCTTCGGTCATCGGAGCGAGCAGTTTATTTATCCCATTTACTCATGAAGCAAACGCACAGAACTTTGAACAAAAGAAACAAGAGCTGGACAGCAAGCAATCTGAGGTCAACAAAAACCTTCAAAAGAAAAAAGATGAGCTTTCAAAGCTTGAAGCAAAACAAGAGGCACTTGCACTAAAGCTAAAAGAAATTGACGAGAAAGCTTTAAAAACAAGTGATCAAATCGAAGAAAAACAAAAAGAAAATGAACAAACGAAAAAAGAAATCAATGCACTGAAAAAAGACATTGCTGATACTGAAAAACGTATTGAAGATCGAAACAAATTCTTGAAAAAGCGTGTACGTGCGCTTCAAGAAAGCGGCGGTTCTACGAAATACATAGATGTATTACTAGGAGCGAAAAGCTTTAGCGATTTCATCAGCCGTGCAGGTGCAGTATCTACACTCATCAACGCAGACAGCGAAATCATTAAAGAGCAAGAAAAAGACAAAGCTGAGCTCCAAAAGTCTGAAAACGAATTAAACACAAAGCTTGAAGATGTTCAAAAGACACTTACAAAGCTTGAAACACTTCAAACAGACTTGAATAAACAGCTTGATGAAAAAGACAAGCTATTCAAGCAAGTGAAAAAGCAAAAAGGAAGTGCTTCTTCTCAAATTAGCGAGTTAAACAGTGAGGCTAACAGCATTGCATCTGAAAAAGACGCAACAATCACTGCTCAAAAACAAGCTGAAAAGGAAGCAAGAGAAGCAGCTCAAAAAGCAAAAGAAGAAAAAGTACAAAGACAACAGCAGCGTCAAGCTAGTGTTCAAGCAGAAGACAACAGCTCAACGAACGACAGCAGCTCGTCTTCAAATAACAGTAACAGTGGATCTTCAAACAACAATAATAACAACAGCAGTTCACCAAGTAAGAAGCCATCTACTGGCGGTGGATCACCTGTCAGCAGTAACGTAGGCGGAATCGAAGGTGCAATCAGCACAGGTTCTTCCATTGTTGGACAATCTCCATATAAATGGGCTGGTGGCAGATCACAAGCTGATATTGACGCACGTCGTTTTGACTGTTCTTCATTCGTTCGCTGGGCATTTGCATCAGCAGGCATCAACCTTGGACCAGTTGGCGGTACAACAACAGATACGCTTGTAGGTAAAGGAAGAGCTGTAAGTGCATCTGACATGAAACGCGGAGACCTTGTGTTCTTTGATACGTATAAAGTAAATGGACACGTTGGTATTTACTTAGGAAACGGTACATTCTTGAACGATAACAGCTCTCGCGGTGTTTCAGTTGACTCTATGAGCAATGTTTACTGGAAAAAAGCATTCAATGGCGTTGTAAGAAGAGTCGTTGAATAAATCATTACTTACTATATAACCGTAAACAGGCTTCCTTAAACAGCAGTTTAAGGAAGCTTTTTCTTTTTTTGAACATATGAGCAAATGATTCGCTTATTATCCGCAGATTTAATAGGATATGGGTAAGGAATAAAAATAAGAGTGGAATGGATGCTTTCTGTCATGAATGGAAGCATCACCCAAGGGCATTCTAATAAGAAATGCTAGCAGCAATTGAAGAGGGAGTGACAGTTGTGTCAGAAGAAAAAATCTACGATACGATCATCATTGGAGCGGGACCTGCCGGAATGACAGCCGCTGTTTATACATCTCGTGGAAATCTTTCAACATTGATGATTGAAAGAGGGATTCCAGGCGGTCAAATGGCTAATACGGAAGATGTCGAGAACTATCCTGGCTTTGAAAGCATTTTAGGGCCAGAACTTTCAAATAAAATGTTTGACCATGCGAAGAAATTCGGTGCTGAGTATGCATATGGCGATATCAAAGAAATCGTAGACGGTGAAGAGTACAAAATCGTCAAAGCCGGTTCAAAAGAATACAAAGGACGCTCTGTCATTATTGCAGCAGGTGCGGAATACAAAAAAATCGGTGCACCAGGTGAAAAAGAACTTGGTGGTCGAGGCGTCTCTTACTGTGCAGTATGTGACGGTGCTTTCTTTAAAAACAAAGAGCTCGTCGTCATTGGTGGAGGAGACTCTGCGGTAGAAGAGGGTGTGTACCTCACACGCTTTGCGTCAAAAGTAACGATCGTTCATAGACGCGACAAGCTTCGTGCCCAAAGCATTTTACAAGCACGTGCTTTTGATAATGAAAAAATCGACTTCATGTGGAACAAAACCGTTAAACAAATTAATGAAGAAAACGGTAAAGTCGGCAGTGTGACTTTGATTGATACGGTGACTGGTGAAGAAGAAGACTTTAAAACAGATGGCGCCTTTATCTATATCGGAATGCTGCCACTGTCTAAACCATTTGAAAATCTCGGCATTACAAATAAAGAAGGCTACATCGAAACAAACGAAAGAATGGAAACGAGAGTGGAAGGCATTTTCGCCGCTGGTGATATTCGTGAAAAAACACTCCGTCAAATTGTGACAGCAACAGGTGACGGAAGTATTGCCGCACAAAGCGCACAGCATTATGTAGAAGAGCTTGCTGAAAAACTTAAAGCAACGAAATAAAAGGCTGTCGTAAATCCTTAATATAGCGTCATGGGCTTTTAACTGGAATGTAACACGGGTGAAACAATTTTCCGTTATGATAAAACTAGTAATTGACCCCCTTTTATAAGGAATACATGTTTGGCACGGATGAGAATCCGTGTCCTTTTTTTTGCTTAAAATCAGAAATTCATGAGATGTTCACAAATGACGCATGGAGAACCATTGGTTGCTGTAAAATAAAGAGTAGAGAAATTGCCCGCCACTCCTTTCAGACGAAATTCGGTCTGTTTTCGGTGAAGAAGGGGCATGTTCATTGTGGACGTCAGGATGAACCTGTATAATAAGTTAAAGACATAAAAGAGTAGGTGACAGCTGATGCAACGAGTAACCAATTGTGTGCTGCATCACGAAGATCAAGTTCTCTTGCTGCAAAAGCCAAGACGAGGCTGGTGGGTAGCGCCGGGCGGAAAAATGGAAAGCGGAGAATCGGTCAAGGATTCAGTCGTGCGAGAGTATAGAGAAGAAACAGGAATTTATATTTTAAATCCACAGTTAAAAGGTGTTTTTACCTTTATCATAAAAGAAGGCGATCAAATCGTTCAAGAGTGGATGATGTTCACCTTTATGGCAGATTCATTTACTGGAAAAAACGTGACAGAGTCAGAGGAAGGCATTTTAAAGTGGCATGAAGTAAAGGATGTGCCGCATTTACCGATGGCACCAGGGGATTCCCATATTCTTGATTTCATGCTAAAGGGAAAAGGACTTCTTCACGGTACTTTTACGTATACACCTGATTTTGAATTGATTGCTTATCGGTTAGATCCTCAAGGAGACTAATACATGAACCGTTTTTATAAAGAAGGAGAGGAAGCAGGCATGAATACGCACAAACAAGAAGATATTCAGCTTGTGATTATTACAGGAATGTCAGGTGCGGGGAAAACCGTTGCCATTCAAAGCTTTGAAGATTTAGGTTACTTCTGTGTAGATAACTTGCCGCCATCACTTTTACCAAAGTTCCTAGAACTCATGAAGGAATCGAATTCGAAGATGAGTAAGGTTGCCCTTGTGATGGATTTGCGCGGACGAGAATTCTTTGACAGCTTGATTGCAGCCTTAGATGAAATGAGTGATCTTGGCTGGATCACACCAAGAATATTATTTCTAGATGCAAACGATAAGGTGCTTGTCTCAAGATACAAAGAAACGAGACGTTCGCATCCTCTTGCGACTACAGGTTTGCCGCTCGAAGGAATCGCAATGGAACGCGATCTGTTAGAAGAGTTAAAAGGTCGGGCTCAAATGATTTTTGATACATCG
Source organism: Bacillus sp. FSL W8-1143 (assembly GCF_037965155.1). Lineage (NCBI taxonomy): Bacteria > Bacillati > Bacillota > Bacilli > Caryophanales > Bacillaceae > Bacillus > Bacillus sp. FSL W8-1143. Next base: position 3,135,335 of record NZ_CP150182.1, on the reverse strand, counting down.
GATTTAAAACCAAAACAGCTTCGAGAAAAAATTGTCGCGCACTTTGCCACGACCCAAGGGCAGGTGTTTACAGTGAATGTGATGTCTTTCGGTTTTAAATACGGTCTGCCGATTGATGCTGATCTTGTATTTGATGTGAGATTTCTGCCGAATCCTTACTATATTGAGAGCATGCGTCCACAGACTGGAAACGATGAAGAAGTGCGCTCCTATGTAATGAAATGGAGCGAGACACAAAAATTCACAGAGAAATTAATTGACCTTCTCAGCTTTATGCTTCCGTCCTATAAACGAGAAGGAAAAAGCCAGCTTGTGATCGCTATTGGCTGTACAGGCGGGCAGCACCGATCAGTGACGCTAGCGAACTACTTATCGGAGTATTTTAAAAATGACTACTACACTCATGTCACTCACCGGGACATTGAAAAGAGAAGCAGAAAATAGATGACGACACTTCCAAAGGTGGTCATTCTTGGCGGGGGCACTGGCTTATCTGTTTTGCTCAGAGGGCTAAAAACAAAGCCAGTGGACATTACCGCTATTGTAACGGTTGCTGATGACGGAGGCAGCTCAGGCAGACTGCGGCATGATTTGAATATTCCGCCTCCAGGCGATATTCGAAATGTCCTTGCAGCTCTCTCTGATGTTGAACCGCTTGTAGAAGACTTATTTCAGCACCGTTTTAACAAAGGGAATGACTTAACAGGCCACTCTCTTGGCAACCTCATTCTTGCGGCCATGACAAATATAACCGGTGATTTTTTTCATGCCGTCACAGAAATGAGCAAGGTCTTAAATGTGAGAGGAAAAGTCTTGCCAGCAGCGAATTCAAGTGTTGTTCTACATGCTGAATTAGAAAATGGGCAAGTGGTAACAGGAGAATCAAAAATCCCAACATACGGTGAGCGAATTAAACGAGTGTTCCTCACACCTGATACGATTGAGCCGCTCCCAGAATCGATTCAAGTCATTCGTGAAGCCGATTTGATCGTCATTGGACCTGGCAGCTTGTATACAAGTATCTTGCCAAACTTGCTTGTACCGCATATTGGCGAAGAAGTGATTCGTTCTAAGGCGAAAAAAGTGTATATTTGCAATGTCATGACGCAGCCAGGGGAAACGCTTTCCTACAGTGCAGCTGATCATGTGCAGGCATTAAACGATCATATGGTTCGTCCATTTATTGATACCATTTTTGTAAACAATAAAGAAATTCCAGAAGAGATCAAAGCAAAATATGCAGAAGAACAGGCACAGCCTGTACAGTTCGACACAGATGTACTCAAGGCAATGGGACTGGAAGTCATCCCTGGGGAAATCATTACATACGACCAGCATGTGATTCGTCACGACACGCTGAAAGTAGCCGCGCTGCTTGTCGACCTGCTGCATAAGAAAAAATAGGAATGGGGGTGGCAAGGATGTCATTTGCATCCGAAACAAAAAAAGAGCTGACTAATCTGGACGTGAAGGACTGCTGCACAAAAGCAGAGCTTTCTGCCCTCATCCGTATGAACGGTTCATTATCTTTCTCTAATCGAAAATTAATTCTAGATATACAAACAGAGAACGCAGCCATCGCAAGACGGATTTATACGCTGCTAAAAAAGAAATATGATGTCACAGTCGAGCTGCTCGTTCGTAAGAAAATGAGATTAAAAAAGAATAATGTGTATATTGTCAGACTGGTAGAACGAGCGAAAACCATTTTAGAGGATTTGAAAATATTAGGTGAGCAATTTGTATTTGAGCGTAACATTTCAGAAGAGCTTGTAAAGAAAAGATGCTGTAAGCGCTCCTATATGAGAGGTGCTTTTTTAGCAGGCGGTTCTGTAAATAATCCAGAAACGTCTTCCTATCACCTTGAGATTTTTTCACTATATAAAGAACACAATGATGCCCTTTGTGAGCTGATGAACCAATTTCATCTCAACAGTAAAACACTTGAGCGTAAAAAAGGCTACATCACATATATGAAAGAAGCCGAAAAAATCACCGAATTCTTAAGTGTTGTAGGTGCGCATAATTCACTTCTTCGCTTTGAAGACGTTCGAATCGTCCGTGATATGCGGAATTCCGTGAACCGGCTCGTCAATTGTGAAACAGCAAACTTGAATAAAACGATTGGTGCATCCCTGCGCCAGGTCGAGAACATTCAATTCATTGATGAAAAAATTGGACTTGATGCCCTGCCAGATAAGCTGCGAGAAATTGCAAAGCTGCGAGTCGACTATCAAGAGGTCACGCTAAAGGAATTGGGAGAAATGGTGGAAAGCGGCAAGATCAGCAAATCAGGCATTAATCACCGCTTAAGAAAGCTAGATCAAATTGCAGAACAATTACGAAACGGACAAGCTGTTACACTTAAATAGGAGAATGAAAAAGGGAGGCAGATCATATGGTGGAAAAAACGGTCACCATCCAGTTGAAAACAGGCTTGCAGGCACGTCCCGCTGCTTTGTTCGTACAGGAAGCGAATCGCTTTGGGGCTGAAATTTTTCTAGAGAAGGACGGAAAAAGAGTCAATGCGAAGAGCATTATGGGTCTCATGAGCCTTGCGATCAGCTCTGGGATCACTGTCAAACTGATAGCAGATGGTGCGGATGAACAAGAAGCCATTGATGCGTTAACTGATTTTATCAATCAAGAAAACTGAGTCTCTTCACAGACTCAGTTTTTTTAGAAGGGAATGAACATGATGCAATCAGCATTTTTACAGAAGATCGGATACGAAGGACAGTCCATCACCTTTGATGACCTGCCTGCATTATTAAAAAAGATGGCCTACACCTTTCCATTTGAAAATAGATCTGTGCTGAACAAACAATCCTATGCCTTGAATCAAGAAGGATTGAAGCAGCACCTTCTTGAAGGAGGCAGAGGAGGTCTTTGTTACGATCTCAATCCTCTTTTATATTATGTGTTAAAAGAGGCAGGACTCGCTGTACAGCTCGTTCAAGGGACCGTGTATAACAAGGAAGCGGGCACATGGGCAATCGATGGCACGCACGTAGCCATGACGTTGAATCATCACAACGAACGGTATCTGATTGATGCGGGTTTTGGTGTGAATTTACCTCTTCAGCCTGTACCCTTTACTGAAGAATGGGTCGAAGGAGCGTCTATTCGGTTTCGAGTCAAAGAAGAGAAAACCGAAAAAGGTACGCATCTTGTCCAATTAGATAGAGGAGAAGGCGCTGAGACAGGCTATGCATTTACATTGGAAGAGGTGAGTGAGCCTACATTGGTCCAAATGAGAAAGCAGATTTATGAAAATGAAGCCTCTCCTTTTAACAAAAGACCGCTTGCTTCAAAGCTCACACCAACAGGACGTGTAATCGTCACCGAGGATCATGTCACCATACATGAACATGAAGAAGTGTCGAAAAAACCGCTGCCTCTGCCTTTTGAGGAATACGTGAAAACCCTGCTGCCATAAGTAGCATCAAAAAAACAGCCCTGCGTCAAATGGGGCTGTTTTTTGATTGATTATCGAATACGTGTGAATGTAGCGTAATGGTCTGTTGTTTTGTAAATGAGCCAGTCGCTTGAATACAAGAGGCGGTCAGCATTGCGGAAGCCTGAGACGTAGTTGATATCTGCCTCACGCCATGTGCGGCCGCTTGCTGAAGGAAGACGTCCCTCCCGGTTAGAGAAAACATCTCCACCGATGCTTTTGCCTGGGGCAACCTCTGCTAGATTTCCCTTTGATGCCACCCATCCAAGAGCACTTGCTTGTGATTTTGTGATGTAGTTATCAGGCAGTCGTTTGTAGCGAATCAAATAATCGGCTACACCATCAAACGTATTAATGACGGCAAGGGTATGAACATCTGATGTCAGTTGAACAGAAGCTGTTTCATTTGTGGCGGTCGGTGTAAGTGGTGTTTCGGCATAGGCTTGCTGCGGAATAAAACCAGAAAACAGAATAGCAGCGATCAGAGCAAACATAGTAAAAACCGAACTGATTTTTTTCATCTTCATCCTCCTATTAAGGAAATCGGAAGCTGTCCTCTTGATGCTTGTCTACCTCATATTATAGCACCCGAATATGAAGGAAATGTAAAGAAACAGGATCTTTGCTAAAATGAGGCTTTTTTCCTGATATCCTTCTATTGAAATAAATAAAAAGACGCAGCTCTGAATCCTGCGTCTTTTCCGATTAAGATGAAGCAAGCTCCTTCACAATATCTACAGGGGCTTTGCCATCAATTCCATGAATCACATTATGAATGGCTCGTTTCAGCATAAGATCCCGTGTTGTTTCAGTAGCGGAACCGATGTGGGGAACAAGGGTGACATTGTTCATTTCTTTGAAAGGATGATTCTCCTGAAGCGGTTCCTGTTCAAACACATCAAGACCTGCGCCTTTGATCCATCCCTCTTGAAGCGCTTGAATGAGGCTTTTTTCGTCCACTGTTTTCCCGCGGGAGATGTTTACAAATAAAGCCGTTTGCTTCATTAACTTCAATTCTCGTTCGCCAATCATATGATACGTTTCATCGGTCAGCGGTGTAATCAACACAATGATATCAGCTTGCTTTAGCAGGTCATCAAGTGTGCAATATAAAGCGCCATATGCTGATTCAGCCTTTTCATTCCGGCTGCGGTTATGATACAGAACATTCATATCAAAACCATGTGCAGCTCGTTTGGCGACTTGCTCTCCGATTCGTCCCATGCCAATAATGCCAAGCGTTTGATGATGGACATCGATGCCAAAGATATCCTCTTCCTGTACAAATTTCGTCCATTTCCCCTCACGGATCAAACGATCAAGCTCGGCAATTCTTCGCGCAGAGGAAAGAATGAGTGAAAATGCAAGGTCAGCCACAGTATGGTCGAGTGTATGAGGCGTGTGCGTACCAATTACGCCTCTTTGCCTCATCAATTCTATATCGAAATTGTCATAGCCGACAGAGTTATTGCTCACTACTTTGAGTTTTGGTGCGTGATCTAATAGCTCTTGATCGATTTTCGTCCCAGACGTTAAAAGACCATCAGCATGCTGCAGTTTTTGAAACAAAATATCTTTTGGAATGGGGTCCTTGGATTGCCACACCTCGTATGTACAATGTTCCTTTAGTATTTCCTCAAATGAAGCAGGTAATGGTTTGGCGACAAAAATGTGTGGTTTCATTGTCAACTCGCTCCTTTCACATGATCATCTTGCTCCTTTTATTATAAAGCAACCATTTCGGCTGAACACGTTTGAAGGTTATCTGCTCAATATTTAATATACTAAAATAACGGAAAAGAGAGACATTTTCTTAGTGAAAAAGGGTATTCATATGCCATCTGATGCATTTTTTACTTAGATGAAAATCAGCTAATAGGAGTTGTGACATATGAAAAAGCCGGTTTTTCTGAGAGATTATCTGACAAACTGGAAAATAGATCGAGATTTTTTGATAGAAAAATGATTATATTTGAAACATATTAAACGGGAAGGTCGTTTTCTACTAAACCATTTCATCGTCTTTTGGCGAGTAGAGAACGATAGATTGAAAGGAAGACCGCGTCCCCCTTGCGATGAAGCGTAAATGAGAGAAAATGATCACATTTCTTCTCATCGTTTTCTCATTTTTTTCTTTTTTTTCTATCATTTTTCATCTTTATGCTTGAGAACACACGAAAGAAAAGGAGGACAGGCATGAGCTTACGTGACTTATAAAAAGATGGGAGATGGCAGGATGGGATCAAAATTAGAACAGATTCTTCAGCACAATTCAAAGTTCGTACAAGAGAGACATTATGAGCCTTACAAAGCGGGGAAATTTCCTGAAAAGAAACTCGTCATATTAACTTGTATGGATACACGTCTTTTGGAATTATTGCCGCAATCCATGGGGCTACGTAACGGTGATGCGAAGATCATTAAAAATGCGGGCGCCATCGTCACACATCCTTTTGGCAGTGTGATGCGGAGTATTCTGCTAGCAATCTATGAGCTAAAGGCAGAAGAGGTATGCATTGTAGGACATCATGAATGCGGAATGGCAGGTCTTGCGGCAGATCCTTTACTTGAAAAGGCGAAAGCGCGTGGCATTGAAGAGAAATGTTTGAGCATTGTGAAAAACTCAGGAGTTGATTTAAAGGGATGGCTGACAGGCTTTGATTCGGTTGAAGAGAGTGTGTCCCAAAGTGTGAAATTGGTTAAAGAGCATCCATTGATGCCAAGTGATGTGGCTGTTCATGGACTTGTCATTCATCCAGCAACGGGAAAGCTGGATGTCGTTGTGAAAGATAATCAGATTGATGCGCAGTATACCTAAATCATCTACACATACTTGAAGGAGGCCAACACATACCATGCGTTTTTATGGAAGATTTGAAGGATATGATTCATCAAAATTTAGACGTGATTTAATCGCTGGGCTTGTCGTGGGCGTTGTGGCAATTCCTTTAGGCATGGCTTTTGCCATTGCATCTGGTGTCGGACCAGAATATGGATTATACACAGTCATCGTTGCCGGCATTTTGATTTCATTGTTTGGTGGTTCAAAGTATCAGATCGGCGGGCCGACTGGGGCGTTTGTTCCGATTTTATTTGGTATCGTCAGCCAATACGGTATCGAAAACTTACTCATTGCCGGTTTTATGGCAGGGTGTATGCTTGTATTATTCGGGATATTCAAACTAGGGAAGCTCATGAAATTTATTCCTCGTCCGGTTATCATCGGCTTTACTGCTGGCATTGCTGTCATTATTTTTTCAGGACAGATTGCCAATTTCCTCGGATTAAAGGGTGTTGAAAAGCATGAAAGCTTTTTCCTCAATATGAGAGAAATTGTGGTCCATCTCGGTACCGCAAACAGTCTTGCCATCATCACAGCTGTTATTGGGCTTATTGTGATTTTGGTGGCACAAAAATACATTCCCAAAATACCTGGTGCTCTATTAGGTCTATTGGCTTCAACGTTTCTAGCTGTTCTCTTTTTCCAAGGACAAGTTGAAACGATCGGCTCGGCATATGGGGAAATTCCTCGTCAGCTGCCAAGCTTTGCTTTTCCTGAATTAACGATTGAAAAAATGATCTACCTCCTCCCTCCAGCGATTGTCATTGCGCTTTTAGGCGGAGTAGAATCGATCTTGTCCGCAATGGTTGCTGATAATATGAAAGGCTCTAAGCATGATAGCAACAAGGAGCTTGTCGGACAAGGGATCGCCAATATGGCGGCACCGCTGTTCGGAGGAATTCCGGCGACTGGGGCGATTGCCCGTACGGCAACAAACATCAAAAATGGCGGAGCAAGCCCGATTTCAGGTGTTGTGCATGGCGTCGTCGTGCTGCTCATCTTAATGCTCTTTGCGCCATATGCGTCGATGATTCCACTTGCTGCGATGGCACCGATTTTAATGTTTGTGGCTTGGAATATGAGTGAGAAAAAAGAGTTTATCAATATTGTAAAAGTGAAAAATGCGGATTCCCTTGTACTTGTTGTGACCTTCCTGCTTACGGTCATCGGTGATTTGATTATTGGCGTCACCGCAGGTCTCATTTTAGCCTTTATCGCTTTCATCAAAAAAATGAGCCAGACGACCAGCATTCATCCAAACGTTGCGGTTCCCCAGATGGAAACAGCAGCTGCTTTAGAAAAACAGACAGACCAGCAAGGCATCAGTATGTACGCCATTGAAGGGCCGCTGTTTTTCGGAACAACAGATTCACTCGAAAATTCGATTCTTGACCATGTTCAGACAAAGCCGAAAACGCTCATTCTGCTCATGAATAAAGTCAACTATATGGACACATCAGCAGAAGCGGTGCTGATGAATATCTCCAATCGGTTAAAGCATCATAATGGCAAGCTGATGATTGTCGGACTTCAATCACAGCCGAAAGAGCTTTTGCACAGAACAGGTCTTTTCCATCATATTGGAAAACAGCATTTCTTTGAACGAACAGATGATATCTCACCACAGCAGCTATAAAGGTGGAAAAAAGCACGTGACGATGTGGTCACGTGCTTTTCAGTTCTGAAAAACGCTTTGTGAGTTTCTGTTGATGAGAGGAGAAAATCTCTTCTACTGTGACATCATAGAGATCGGCTAAAATAAGTAGATTCGCTAACACATCTCCCATTTCTTCAACGAGTTCTTTCTTCAACTCAGATGATTTTTGTTTTTGCTCGTCAGGCCGGTCACGTCCGATCTCGATGGCTCTAACAGCGCGAGCGAGTTCTCCTGTTTCTTCCATCAGGAACCCTAACCGGATAAACGGTCCGTATTCTGTCCAATTTCTCTTTTTGTAAAAATCCTTGATCCATTTCTCCATCTCATTTGTTTGCATTCTCTTTATACAGCTCCTTATATGGTGTGTACCTTTTGATTTTACACTATATATAGATGAAGCGGCTGTTTTTTTAAAAACAATTATAGTAGAATGAGTGGGTGAAGAAATCATAGAGAGAGATGGAGCTGTTTTGATGAAAACGATTTGTGTGTTTGCTGGTTCAAATCCAGGTGTGAAGGACGTCTACAAAGAAAAGGCTGTAGAGCTGGGGACTTATATGGCAGAGCATGACATCCGTCTTGTATACGGCGGTTCACGAATTGGATTGATGGGTGCCATTGCAGATGAGGTCTTAAGACATGGCGGGCAAGTCATTGGAGTTATGCCTAAGGGGCTTTTTAGAGGAGAAGTTGTACATCAAGAGCTGACAGAGTTAATTGAGGTAACGGGAATGCATGAACGAAAAGCGAAAATGAGTGAGCTGGCTGATGGATTTATTGCGATGCCAGGCGGCTTTGGTACATATGAAGAATTATTTGAGGTGCTATGCTGGGCACAAATCGGCATTCACCAAAAGCCAATCGGCTTGTATCAAGTGAATGACTATTTCAATCCGCTCATTGACATGGTGAAGTTTAGTGTACAGGAAGGTTTCTCGAATGAATCACACCTCCAATTGTTACATGCCTCCAGCGAACCGGAGGAATTAATCACGCAGATGGCTTCTTATCAAACACCATCTCTTCAGCAGAAATGGACGGAGCTGTCTTAAAGTAAAGCGTATTTCAACCACAAAAAACCGTCTGTTCAAGGAGCAGACGGTTTGTTTTGTCATATTATTTTTGTTCTTCTGAATTACGGGTCAAGACTTTGTCAATGAGTCCGTATTGAAGTGCTTCTTCTGCTGTTTTGAAGTTGTCACGATCTGTATCGCGCTCAATGACTTCGATTGGCTGACCAGTACGTTCAGCAAGTACTTGGTTCAGTTTATCGCGTAAAGAAAGGATTCGTTTTGCCGCAATTTCAATTTCTGTTGCTTGACCTTGGGCACCACCTAGTGGTTGGTGAATCATGACTTCACTGTTTGGAAGAGCATAACGCTTACCTTTTTCACCAGCAGCAAGCAGGAACGCACCCATAGATGCAGCCATACCAATACAAATGGTTGATACCTTTGGTTTAATAAATTGCATCGTATCGTAAATGGCCATACCAGCTGTGATTGAACCGCCAGGGCTGTTAATGTAGATAGAAATATCTTTTTCTGGATCTTCAGCTTCTAAGAAAAGCAGCTGTGACACGATGGAGTTGGCAACATTGTCATCGATCGCAGAACCAAGCATGATAATACGGTCTTTTAAAAGACGAGAATAAATGTCGTAAGCTCTTTCCCCACGATTTGTTTGTTCAATGACTGTAGGTATTAAATTCATAATGTTCCTCCTTCACCTTTTAGGTAAGTATGTAATTCAATGATACATTTTTGGTCAATAAAGGTCAAACAAAACGCAATCAAAAAATTCGACAGCCACATGTTATTTTTCCCAAAATTTATTTTTCTTAAACCATGGAAAAGTTTTAAAAAAATATGGTAAAACTTTCTGTTATGAGGTAATATTACCTATGTTATTATTATATATAGTCAGAAAGAAGGAAGAATAGTGGATAATCTTTTGGAGAAAAGTAGTTTGACTGATCAACAGCGTATTGTTGTATCAACTGAACTTCAAGCCAAAAAAAAGTCGAAATTAGTTGTATTTATTTTGTGGTGGTTCCTTGGAGCTATTGCCGTTCATCGTTTTTATCTTGATGAAAAGAAAGGCTATGCAGTGACCATGCTTCTACTAGGATGGTTGACATTGTTCATTTGGCCATTTATTGATGGGATCATTTGTCTTGTCAAAACAGTGGATGAAGTAAATGAAAACATGGAACGAAAAATTATTGCATCTGTTAAAAGTGCATAAGTCGACATGTCTGCATCTTTTCGGTGCAGGCTTCTTCTTTGAAGTCATCAGAATATCATTGCTTTCTTGCAGCATTTCCCTTATAATTTGATATGCTGACGTTCAAAAAACATATCGTGCGCTCGTAGCTCAGTTGGATAGAGCGGTGGTTTCCGGTACCACGTCTGCCGGGGGTTCGAATCCCTCCGAGCGCGTCTATACTATCCGATAGGATTCGTTTTATCAATTATGAAAAAAGCTGAAAACCCTTTGAAATAAAGGGTTTTTTGTTTTTTTATGAGCGGTATTGTGTGAGTAAATTGAGAGGAACTTCACTATTTATCATCGTTTAAGTGAAGTAGTTCATTTTGTACCAAAAAGCACGGAGTAAAATTGTTAAAAAGACAAATTTTTTTTATGATAGTGATTAAGTAAAGTTAATCTATAATTGGAGTCTAAAATCATTGAATCAACAATATTCTCAAAGCTTGTTCAACTAAAAGGGCAGAATCCTTTAATAAGGAGGCACTCATGAATTGTGAAAGTGTTTTACATCAAATTGAAGTAGCTGTTAAAACATTAATAGAAATAGTAAGTCAATTAGAAGAAGATGATTTACAAAAAAAACCAACTCCTCATAAGCAGTCTATCGGAGAGTTGCTGGAACACATTGCGATCATTTGTGAAGCGGACTGGCGTATTGCTAATGAGGCTACCCAAGAAGAGATGGAAAAGTTTTATGCTAATGTATCATATAGAACTTTAAAGTCGATAGAAAATGGCTTAATGACTAATTTTCATTCATTAAAAAATAATTATATGAAATTATCGGACACAGAACTACTGTCTCGTACCACTTCATATTGGGGTGTGACATATACAAGGTATGAATGGTTGTTAGAAATATTAGCACATGTATATCATCATAGGGGACAATTACATGCTATGCTTGTTCACTGTTACAATAAAGACCTCAAAATTTTAATGTTTGAATAATGTTCTTCAACTTCAATCAATGAATTTATCTATGCTGATCCGATCTCTATTGAAAACAGTCTGCTGCGTTTAAACAAATGCTGCTCAAAAAATAATAGAAAAAGGACAAAGCACTTAACTTGGGGCTTTGTCTTTTTTCTTCTAGTCATCTCTTAAAATACTAGCCATAAGACTCATTTCTTCCCTTTACAGGCGTATTTGTTGAGCCTGCTGGCTGTATATGATTAACATGGAAGAGAATTGACAATGAGGAGGGATTTCTTGTGGCGAAGATTTTATTGATTACATTTCCCGCTGAAGGGCATGTGAATCCTATGTTAGGGATCATCAAAGCTTGGGCGGATCGTGGAGATGAAGTGCATGCGGTCACAACTGTACATTATGAGGAACGAATCAAACGCTTAGGCGCTCACGTACATAAACATCCAGACTATATTCGGACATTACACGTGGATGAAGGAAATCTCGATTCCATGCAGCCATTCTTTCATGCCATGCTGCAAACATCATTTGATATTTTAGAGGTGGTGGAAACACTTTCTCAGCAGCATTCATTTGATTTTGTCTATTTTGATATGTTTGGGGCAGGGGAGCTTGTTCGAGATTATTTACAAATTCCAGGGATCGGTTCAAACCCATCTTTTGTACTGCAAGAGGCGCATTTTGATACACCACTATACAGAAAAGATGAGAAAGCCGATCATCTGTTAGAAAGCATACAAGAGCGCTTTGGCGTTCAGCCAACGCGTTTGATGCAATTCATGAAAAATCGCGGAGAACTGAATATCGTGTATACAAGTGAGTATTTTCAGCCGTCTGTCGATGCAGTGAACGATTCATTTGTTTTCATTGGACCGAGCTTTCTAAAAAGGGCAGATCAGCATGATTTCCCGCTGGAAGCACTTGAGCAAGATAAAGTCGTCTTTATTTCGATGGGCACCGTTCTTGGGGATACAGAAGCATTTTTTAATATGTGTATTGATGCCTTTGCCGATTTTGATGGAAAAGTGGTGCTCGCAACAGGTGAAAAAGTGGATCGGTCTCTCTTGAAAGAAGCACCTTCTCATTTTCTGATCGAGCCTTATGTGCCGCAGCTTGAAGTGCTTGAGCTGACAGATGTGTTTGTGACGCATGGCGGAATGAACAGTGTCAATGAAGGCATTCATTATCACGTTCCGATGGTTGTCATTCCTGTCGACAAAGATCAGCCGATGGTCGCACAAAGACTGACCGAGCTATCTGCTGCCCGTGCACTTGATAAAGAACAGCTGACAGCAAAGCAGCTAAGAGAAACCGTGGAATCTGTTCTGGGAAGTAACACGTACCGTGCTGGAATCGAAAAAATTGAAGAAAGCTTCCAAACAGCAGGTGGAACAGAAAAAGCATTGCGGGTGATCGATCAATTGTTGCAAACGAAACAGACTCAATCGTGAGTCTGTTTTTTTGATAAAAAAGAGATTGTATTCCCCATTCCTGTATGCTATTATTCATTTCGTAATCATTTCGATTAATAATCGTAATGATTACGATAATATAAGATTTGGGGGAAGTACATATGAGTGATCAGCCTGTTTACATAAAGAAAAAGCAATCCTATGTGACATACACCTTGATGCTGTTTTCAGTCATGGCTTGTTTTTTATTGGCATCATGCTCTGATAACAAAGCGTCTTCCGGTATGAATGACAGAGAAGAAGATGAGCTAGTGTATGCAAGTACAAAAGATATAAGGGATATCAATCCCCATTTATATGCTGGAGAAATGGCCGCTCAAAATATGGTGTTTGAATCGCTTGTTGTCAATACTGAGAAGGGCGTTCAGCCTGCCTTAGCGAAAAGCTGGGACATTTCAAAGGATGGGAGAACCTATACCTTTCACCTTCGAAAAGACGTAACTTTTTCAGACGGTGAGCCTTTTAATGCAAAAGCAGTGAAAATGAATATGGACGCCATCGTTAAAAACATTGAAAAGAATGCTTGGCTGAATCTTGTATCCGAAATCAAATCCACAAAGGCGGTGGATGACGATACATTTGTTCTTACGTTAAAAGAGCCATATTACCCTACGTTAGAAGAACTGGGCTTAACACGTCCCTTCCGTTTTATTTCTCCAAAAAGCTTCATTGATGGAACGACTGCCAAAGGAGTTCAAAGCTATGCAGGCACAGGTCCTTACGTGCTAAAGGAACATAAAAAAAATCAATATGCCGTTTTTGAAGTGAATGACCACTACTGGGGGGAAAAGCCAAAAATCTCAACAGTGAAGTGGAAAGTCATGCCGGATCACCAAACGATTTTACTTGCCCTGCAAAAAGGAGAAATTGATCTCTTATTCGGTGCAGATGGTGACATGATTGACGGAGACTCATTCCAGGCTTTAAAGGAAGCAGGTCAATACGGTGTGACCGTGAGTCCACCTGTTGGTTCGAGGTCAATCGTCATCAATTCAAATCAGCCAATGACAAAAGATCCGAAAGTCAGAGAAGCGTTTCAATATGCCATTCAAAAAGAGATGATCACAAAAGGCATTTTAAATGGAACGGAACAGGTGGCACATACGCTGCTTGCCCCGTCAGTCCCTTACGCAGATATCCCGCTGAAAAAGAAAACCTATCAAAAAGAGAAAGCAGAGGCATTACTGGATGAGGCAGGCTGGAAGCTGAAAAAAGACGGCTACCGCTATCAAAATGGCAAAAGGCTGAGTGTCGCCATTTACTATAATTCCGATAATGCAGGCGAAAGAACGATAAGTGAATCGATCCAACAAGATTTCAAGCAAGTTGGGATCAAACTGGATATTAGAGGAGAAGAAAAACAGGCATTTTTAGACCGCCAGAAAACAGGGAAATTCGACCTGATGTACTCGCTATCGTGGGGACTTCCTTATGATCCACAAACCTATGTTTCTTCGTTCCGCGTAGCATCACATGCTGATTATCAAGCTCAACTAGGGTTGAAGAAGAAAAAGTGGCTGGACGAGACGATTACGAAAGTATTGGTAGAACGAGATGAGCAAAAGCGGAAACAAATGTATCGAGACATCTTGACGTATATTCATGATGAAAATATCTATATCCCAATCTCTTATTCTGTGACAAAGGCCGTCTATAATAAGCGCCTGAAAGGTATTGGTTTTCATGTGTCACAGTATGAAATTCCCTTTGACCGTATGTATTTTTCGTCATAAAGAGGGGGCGGAGACATGACACGCTATCTCTTAAAACGAATATTGCTGCTTTTTCCGCTCATGATGTTCATTACTTTCTTTGCCTTTGTCCTGCTGACGATGCGGGCAAGTGATCCAGCTGAGGTTGCTTTGCGGGTGAATCAAGTGACGCCAACAGAAGACATGATTGAATCGATGCGGCAGGAGCTAGGCTTAGATCAGCCATTTCTTATACGATATGTCACATGGCTCAAAGATGGACTAACAGGGGATTTTGGCAGGAGTTATGTTACACAGGAGCCAGTTTTTGATCTTATCATGGAGGCGCTGCCTGCCACATTGCAGCTTGCAGGAGCAGCGCTCTTTTTCATCATTGTATTGAGTTTGTTACTCGGAGTGATCTGTGCATATGCTGCGCATACATGGGTGGATCGAGTACTGCGCGCTTTTGTATTTATCGCTGCTTCAATGCCTAGTTTTTGGTTAGGGATTTTGTTTATTTGGCTTTTTTCTGTCAAATTCAATTGGGTCAATACGAGTGGAATGGAAGGGTTCAAATCAATTATTCTCCCAGCTGTCACACTATCGCTGGGCTACTTATCGACCTATGTGAGACTCATTCGCAATCAAATTCTGAAATTTCAGCATGAGCCATTTGTTTTTTATGCAAGAGCTCGCGGATTAAAGGAACGGGCTGTTCAATTGAAAGTGATGAGACATGCGCTTCAATTAGCGGTGACAGCACTTGGTATGTCTATCCCGAAACTCATTGCTGGCACGGTTATTATTGAAAATCTTTTTGCTTGGCCAGGGGTTGGCCGGTTGTGTGTAACAGCTATTTTCCATGCCGATTTCCCTATTATTCAAGCCTATTTATTTGTGATGGGGTTCCTTTTTGTTGTGTGTAACCTCATGGCTGATGTTGTGCAAATGACCATGAATCCGCAGCTGCGAAAGGAGGCCTGAGAACGATGATAGGGTGGAGTCAATTAAAAAAAGACCGCATGGCGGTTCTTTCTATCTGGCTGTTAGTACTTGTCGTTTTAGCAGGACTGTTTGCACCAGTATTAGCACCACATGATCCAACAGAAACAAACATTCTTCAAAAATATGCCGGCATCAGCCTGACTTATCCGCTCGGAACGGATCAGCTCGGAAGATGCGTATTATCACGGCTTTTATATGGGATTCGGACCACAATGCTTGCGGCCATGCTGACGATGTGTCTGACGATGCTCATTGGCACCTCACTTGGACTCATGGCGGGCTTTTTCCGAGGAAAGGTGGACGGCTTGTTGATGAGGGCGTGTGATGTCATGCTCTCCTTCCCAGCAGAAGTGATGATTCTAGCGGTTGTCGGGATACTGGGGCCTGGACTGTTCAATATTATTTTGGCAAATGTCCTAGCGAAATGGGCCTGGTATACAAGGATGATTCGTTCATCTGTTCTGCAATATGCGAATGAACCATCTGTTCAGTTTGTAAAAGTATCTGGCGGCTCCCCATTTTACATCCTGAGAAAGCATTTATTTCCTCGCATTTCAGGAGAAATAGCTGTTTTTGCGACACTTGATGCGGGTTGGGTCATTTTAAATATATCGGCCCTGTCTTTTCTGGGATTAGGTGTGAGCGCACCTACCCCGGAATGGGGGATGATGCTCAACGAAGCGAAAAATGTCATGGTGACCCATCCAGCCCATATGCTTGCGCCTGGGCTCGCCATCTTATTTGTGGTCATGGCGCTGAACTTTTTAGGAGACAGCCTGCAGCAGGCTACGACCCCTGCGATGTATTATCACAATAAGAAGGGAGCGAGACCATTTGCCTTTCATCGACGTAAAAAACCTGTCCGTACATGATCCAGTCCAGCAAAAGAGTATCGTGGCGAACATGACATTCTCCCTACAGCAGCAACGCTGTTTAGCCATAATTGGAGAAAGTGGAAGCGGAAAATCAACCGTCGCAAAAGCGTTAATTGGCTTGATTCCACCTTCGTTAGAAGTGGAGGGAGCGATCATGTTGGATGGCGAGTTATTGACAACTCAGACAGCTGAGCAGTGGAGAGGCAAGCGGATTGGCTTCATCTCACAGGATGCGATGAATGCGTTCAATCCTATCGAAACCATTGGTCATCAAATGATGGAAACGTTCCAGCGGCATTTGGGCTTACGTGGAAATGAGGGGAAAGCACATGCCATCGCTGGACTGGAGCGTGTTCATTTGAAAAATCCAAATGAATTGTTGAAGCAATATCCTCATGAATTATCTGGCGGTATGCTTCAGCGAGTGATGATTGCGATCACGATGATGCTTTCTCCTGATGTGATCATTGCCGATGAACCAACTGCGTCGCTTGATGCGTATAATCGGCGTGAAGTCATCATTCAATTACAGAGCCTAAAAGAAGAAACAAGTGCCGCTTTGATCATCATTTCGCATGATTTAGGCGTTGTTCAGGCGATCGCTGACGAGGTGTTGGTGATGCATCAAGGGGAGATGCTTGAACATCGCCCAGCTGATAAGATATTCACAGCAACTGAGCATCCACAAACGAAGCATTTACTTGAGACGAGGCGCCGATTATCTGCGCCCCTAGAAACGCTGCGGCAGCATAGAGTGAGGGCATTTCCATGTTGATCACAGCTGATAGCCTCATCAAACATGGAGAGAAGAAAGGTTTCTTTTCTCGGCAGATGCGGTCAAAACCACGCATTTCAAACGTCTCGTTTGAAATCGATAAGGGACAATGTGCTGGGTTAGTTGGTGAAAGCGGCAGTGGTAAAAGTACATTGGCACGAATCCTGCTTGGTTTAGAAAAAATAAATAGCGGCAAGGTGCAGATTGATGGGAAGTCAGCTGACATATGGCGGAAAATGAACCGTGGAAAAATGAGTGTGGTCTTTCAGGATTATCGATCTTCAGTTCACCCTTCCTTTACGGTGAAAGAGATCGTTGCGGAGCCTATGCGATTGTTAAAGCAGGAAAAAAATGTGGATCAGAAGATTTTATCGTTGCTTGAACAAGTCAGACTACCCTCTTCTTTACTAAATCAGTATGCTCATCAGCTAAGCGGCGGTCAGCTCCAGCGAGTGTGTATCGCACGAGCCATATCAACGCACCCATCCATTCTCATACTAGACGAAGTCCTGAGCTCACTAGATGTCTCTGTTCAGGTGCAAATATTGGAGCTGCTCGAGACATTAAAACAAGAGCTAGACATGACCATCCTTATGATTACTCATGATATAGAAGCGGCAGTGTATCTATGTGATCGTCTCCTTTTTTTACATGAAGGAAGCATAGTGGAAGAATGCAAAAAGGATGAACTGCTTGATGCGGTCCATCCATTTACGCTGAAATTAATGGATTCACTTATGCCATTTCAGCTTGACAAAAAATAACCAATCTTTTATTGTAAACGTAACAAACGACGGAAGGGTGACCCAATGCAATGAAGTACTAATCCTATGACCTGTAAGCAAAATGAAAAAACGAAGGCAGTGAGCAAACGATTGGTTTGCCATGTTTGCTGCGTTTTCATTTTTTAGCTTCGGAATAGGATGGTACAGCTTGGGAATCAAAGAATGAGAAGATTGATACGGGGGATGTGTGTGTTCAGATAGGAACGGCACGTCATCTGGAATTGATCCGCTTATTTTTGTACACCATTTTGCCTCCTATTCTGAGAATGGGAGGCTTTTTCATGTCTCCTGATACGAAAGGAGAGGGTTGGATGTTAGTAAAAGCCAATCAGTTAAAGGTGTTTCGAAAAGATCGATTGTTATTTGATATCGAGGAGCTTGCCATCCATCAAAGTGACCGCATTGGACTTGTCGGGGCAAATGGAAGCGGGAAAACGACGTTATTGCATGTGCTCGCGGGGCAAGAGACACCAGACAGTGGCACGTTTGCCGCCACAACGACCTGCACACTGCTTCCTCAGCTAAAACAAGCGGATGGCACACAGAGTGGTGGTGAGATGACCCAGACTTATATTGAAAGCGCGTTAAACTGTCCTTCTGCCCTTTTATTAGCAGATGAACCAACGACTCATTTAGATACAGAGCACATTGAGTGGCTGGAAGAGAAGCTGAACAATTATCAAGGAGCCCTCATTGTCGTTTCACATGATCGTGCTTTTTTAGATGCGGTATGTACGGAGATTTGGGAGCTGGATCATGGACAGCTCAATCAATACAAAGGCAACTACACGCAATTTGCACAGCAAAAAGAGCTGGCGCATCGTCAGCAGGTGGAAGCGTACGAAGCTTATACCCAAAAGAAAAAACAGTTAGAGCATGCGCTAGAAAAGAAAAAGAAAAAAGCCGACAAAGCGACAAAGCCATCCCAAAAGCTGAAATCCTCAGGGCCAAAAATTGCAAAGCCCTACTATGCAAATAAGCAAAAAAAGCTGCAAAAAACAGCCAAATCGATTGAAACAAGGATGGAGAAATTAGAAAAGGTTGAGAAAGTAAAAGACATTCAGCCCATTCAAATGACGCAGCACACAATGAAGGAAGTAGCGAGCCGTACCATTTTGCGAGTGAAAAATGTAGATGGCAAGGCGGGCGATCAATTGCTTTGGAAGCAGGCGAATGTGGAAGTGAGAGGCGGGGACAAGGTCGCCATCATTGGCAAGAATGGGAGCGGGAAAACGACATTTCTCCGAATGCTGGTAAATGGACATCCCGGAGTTTCTCGCTCAGAAGCTGTCAAGTTCGGCTATTTTCGTCAGGATCTTTCAGGATTAAAGGTAGATGAATCGATTTTACAAAATGCGCTGAAAGAGGCAGTTCAAGATGAGACAGTGGTACGAACGGTTTTAGCGAGACTTGGGTTTCGAGGGGATGACGTGTATAAACCTGTCGGGGTGTTAAGCGGAGGAGAACGGGTGAAGACCATGCTGGCGTCCTTGCTTGTCAGCGATGCCAATGTTCTCATGCTGGATGAACCGACGAACTTTCTAGATCTGGCGGCAGTTGAAGCGCTTGAAGGTCTATTGAAGGATTACTCGGGTACGGTTGTGTTCGTTTCCCATGATCGCAGACTGATTGAGAATGTGGCGACTCGCATTTTCCATGTTCATGAAAAGCGTATTGAAGCTTTTTGTGGAACATATGAAGCGTATAAACAAAAAGGCGACAAACCAGCTGTGACCCAAAGAGAAGAGGAGCTTCTGTTAATTGATTTACAGCTGTCTGAAGTGCTCAGCCGGTTAAGTATTGAGCCGTCTCAGGAGCTGGAGGAGACATTTCAAGCATTATTGAAACAAAAGAAATCTTTGGAGTCATAAAGAAAACCCCTGTGTTTATTGCACAGGGGCTTGTTCATGTCGTTCTTTTTTTAATTGATCAAGCTCACTGACGGTGACGAGCTGATAGCCTTGTTTGGTGAGTTCATGAATGATCTTCACTGCTGCTTGAGCTGAGCTGTCATAAATATCGTGCATTAACACCGTTCTGCCATCTGCTGCATGTGAAAGAACGTGGTTTGTGATCTGCTGGCTGTTGCGAATTTTCCAATCCTCAGGATCAACATCCCATAAAGAGACCTTCATCCCAACTGCTTGATTGATGTCTTGATTTGTCCCACCATATGGCGGTCTAAAGTGCGTAGGTGTATACCCGCTCGCTTTCTCAATCAGCTTCTGAGTATCCTTCACTTGTTTTACCGCCTCCTTTAAAGGCAGTCTTGTTAATAAAGGATGACTGTAAGAATGGTTTCCGATTTCATTCCCGCCTTTTAGAATATCGGCAAGCATACTAGGATAATACTGCACCCTGCTGCCTAATACGAAAAAGGTCGCATGTCCTTTATTTTCCTTCAGTGCTTCTAAAATCTTTGAGGTGGTCGCTGGGTTCGGACCATCATCAAATGTGAGGGCGATGGCTTTTTTATTTGGATCAAGCTTTGATTTTTGCGGCAGCTTGACGGCTTTTCTTTTTGGATTTGGTTCTTTCATTTCATTTTGATTTTTGGTTTTATTCATATATTCTGGCTTCATTATATCTTTCAGCAGCGTTTTTTTAATCGCAAGTGTTTGGGGACCAAGATCCTCGCCGGCTACTTGAGATGCTGGGAAATAAAATTCTACATATTTCTCTTTCAAGGCAAATTGACTGAAGTTTTGGGCAGTAGGGGCTGTTCCTTTCTGAAGGAGCGTCTGATCCTTAGATAAGGTTTTGTCCTTTTGAAGCTCTGAATATGTAATGTAGGATAATTTCTTTAAAAAGTTGGTTTTAGGTAGAAATAAATCTTTTGTGTCAAGAAAGGTTTTTTTCTGAAAATCATAGTTGATTGTGAGATGATTGGTGGTCCCATTTTGCTGACCTGTATAGGTATAAGTCGTAAAGCGAATAGCAGCCGACTGCTTCGCATAATGCACCATATCATAATCAATATTCAGTTCAAAGCGTTTGTTTTCATCGACGTCCTTGGCTTCACTAAACGTCTTTTTGAAATGCTCTAAAGCTGAATTTGCGTAGCTTTGAATCTTGTCATCTAGCTCTTTTTGATGAAAAAGAGGATAGTTGACTGCATATCTCATAAATTTCCCGTCATTTACGAGAGTAACGATTTCGACGTTTTTATAGTTCGTATCCTGCTTTACATTTTTCTTCTCGGTCCCACTTGCTTGTTGATTCTGAAAGAAAGCAACGACTCCAATGACGATCGCAAGTGCAAATAGGCCGATACTCCATTTTCCCTTTAATGACACAACGTTCAAATCTCCTCTCAAGACGGGTCATTCTTTATCAGTTTGACATCTGTTTGTAATATTTTTATAACATTTGACTTACTTTTGTCATTTTAGAGGATGTTCAGGCGGAATGTCAACTATTTTCCTATTAAACTATGAGAAAAAATGATAGGCCATTTCAAACGAGCAAAGACACTGTATGACACTGTCACCTGCATACCTTCATTAATTAAAAAATGAGGTGTACATTGATTTTTGAGAGGCAGGCAGATATAATTTTGATGATTATGATTCTCATTTTCAAACAGACTTTTAATGAAGAAAAGGATGACACCGATTTTGCAGGATAAGCGAACACCTCAACAAAAACGATCATCATATATTCTGTTCTTTTTGATATTTTTTCTCGCCGTCCTTGGTTTGGCGGCTGCCATGTTTTTGGCTGTGTCATATGGTGCCAAAACATTGTCTCTGCAAACGGTTTGGACAGCTGTATTTGACTATCAGTCAGATGTCACAGAGCAGCAGATCATCCATGAGTTAAGACTTCCTCGTGTTTTAGGAGCAGCTCTTGTTGGAGCGGCATTTGCCGTAGCGGGTGCGCTCATGCAGGGGATTACAAGAAACCCGCTGGCCGATGCGGGAATTTTGGGCATCAATGGCGGTGCGATGTTTGTGGTCGCTCTCTGTTTTGCTTTTTTCCCAGGCATCCCTTATTCGGCACTTATGTTGTTTTCCTTTTTTGGTGCAGTGCTCAGTACGCTGCTGATCTTTGCGATTGGTGCGGCTGGCGGCGTTTTGACACCGCTGCGCTTAACTGTAGCAGGAGCCGTTGTGGCTGCATTGCTTCATGCACTTAGCTCTGGAATCGCGATTTATTTTGACTTAAGCCAGGACCTTGCGTTTTGGTATGCAGGCGGAGTGGCTGGTGTGAAATGGCCGCAGCTGACAATTCTTGCTCCGGTCATTCTCATAGTGATCGTATGGGCGATGCTATTAGGACGGTCACTGTCGCTACTGTCGCTTGGTGAAGATGTAGCGGCAAATCTAGGGGTGAAAACGCGACAAGTGCGAATACTAGGAATGGTAGCTGCTGTATTATTAGCAGGGGTTTCTGTGTCAGCAGTCGGCTCCATTGGGTTTGTCGGTCTTGTCATCCCGCATATCGCACGAAAGCTGGTTGGTGTAAACTATCGTTTCGTCATTCCGATGTCAGCGATATTAGGCGCGGTGCTGCTTGTCTTTGCTGACCTTGCCAGCCGCACCGTTAATCCGCCGCGAGAGCTTGCCATTGGCGTGATGGTGGCACTTGTCGGTGTTCCTTTCTTCTTGTATATTGCCAGAAAAGAAGGGAGGAACCTGTCATGAGAGAGAAACAGCGGGCTCTTGTTGTGACAGTCGTTTTGCTTTGTTTAAGTGTGGTTGTTGTGCTGTATAGCTTAAATACCGGTACGCTGAAACTAAATCCTCTTGTGGTCGTCAAAACGTTATTCGGCTTTGGAGATTTTCAAAGTGAAACGGTGCTGTTTGACTATCGTCTGCCTCGAATCGTGGTAACGATGCTAGCGGGAATTGGTCTTGGTATTGCGGGAGGCATTTTGCAAAGTTTATCTCGTAACCCGCTGGCCGATCCAGGGATTATTGGACTGAATGCAGGCGCCGCATTTGGCTTAATCGTGTTTGTGACGTATTTCCACGCACTAGAAGGCAATCCCTCTCTTCTGATTCCGCTCTTTACATTTGGCGGAGGGCTTCTTGCGGCAGCGGTCATCGTGCTTTTGGCGTATGACCGGCAGGAAGGGCTCGTTCCCATCCGGCTGATTTTAGTAGGAATTGCAGTTGCAGCGGGATTCAGTGCTTTGACATTATTTTTGTCATTGAAGCTAGATGAAGATACTTACACATTTGCTTCAAGATGGCTTGTCGGAAATGTCTGGGGGAGAGATTGGATTCATGTGTTAGCGCTTCTGCCTTGGATTGTATGCCTTGTGCCGCTTACGCTGATGCAGTCAAGCACGCTCAATGCGTTGACATTAGGAGATGCTGTCGCCTCAAGTGTAGGTGTACGTGTTCAGCGTCAGCGTCTCCTTTTGCTGACCTTAGCTGTTGGTTTGGCGAGTGCAAGTGTTTCGATGACAGGCGGTATCGGTTTTATTGGACTTGTCGCCCCGCATTTGGCAAGGCGGCTTGTCGGCTCGCTTCATCAATACTTTTTACCGGTTAGTGCGCTGCTTGGCTTGTTGATTTTGGTCAGTGCCGATACAATTGGACGTTCCATCTTTGCCCCAAATGCCATACCAGCGGGTGTCGTTGTGGCTTTTATCGGCGCTCCTTATTTTCTCTATTTATTAACAAAAACGAAATAAACAAGAAAGAGGAACTCATCATGAAAAAATTACTTGTGCTTGGTTTAACGCTCTGTTTTATTTTGCTTGCCGCTTGTGGTCAACAGGAAACAAAGAATAAAGCAACTCAAAATGATCATGGAACACCGAAAATTGCTTCCTTGTCTATTCATTTAACGAATGACTTATTAGCACTCGGTATCAAGCCAGCAGGCTCTGTTGTAGGAGGGGATTTAAAAGATTTTCTTCCACATGCCAAAAAGCAGCTGAGTGGTACGAAGAAGCTGGGCATCGCAGCCGATCCCGATATGGAGTCGCTGCTTGCATTACAACCAGATGTTATTTACGTTGATGAAGAACTAGCTGGACAAGATTTATCGAAATATAAGAAAATCGCCAAAACGGAAGTGTTTGATTTAAATAACGGCACTTGGCGTGATCATTTGAAAAAAATCGGCAAGCTCGTCAATAAAGAGAAAGAAGCCGATCAATATATTCAGGATTACAATCAAGAAGCAAAAGAAGTCAAATCGCTCATCAAACAAAAGATTGGAAACGGAAAAGTAATGGCGATCCGTGTGACGGCAAAGGAACTTCGAGTATTTAGCATGAAGCGCCCAATGGGTCCAATTTTGTACGAGGATTTAGGCCTCACACCTGTCGATGGGGTGAAGAAACTGGACAGCAAACGGCCATTTGAAGTGATTTCTCAAGAGGTTCTTCCTGACTATGATGCAGATGCTATCTTTGTCGTTGTGAACCGTGATGATAAAGCGCAGCAGGCATTCAAGCAATTAGAAAAGACGCCGATTTGGAAGGGGCTAAAAGCTGTGAAGAACAATCAAGTCTATCCGATTGCCGATCAGCCATGGCTCGATTACTCAGCACTAGGCAATAAAATGGCATTGGATGAAGCGAAAGAGATGTTTTCTACATCAAAATAAGATGAAATCAGGCATCATTCCTTATATAGGCATGATGTCTCTTTTTTTGATCCGGTCTTCTATTCTTTCGGTTTTTGCATACATATGAGAGAGAACGAGCCGTACCGCCCGTGAAGGGGAAGAAAGGGAGGGGTTACAGTTGGAAGTTCAAAAAATTAGTGCAGGTACAATCGCAAGGCTTGTGCTGCTTTTGCTCGCGCTTGTCAACAGTGCGCTAACCGCTGCGGGAAAAAGCCCAATACCTATTGATGAAGAAGGTATTCAGCAATTCATCACGTTAGTCTTTCTTGGAATTACATCTCTCTGGGCCTATTGGAAAAACAATGATATAACGAAAAAAGCACGAACAAAAAAAGCAGAATAAGAGGAAAAAGAGCCTTTTCATGATAAAAGGCTCTTTTTCAGCGAAGCGTCAAACGCCTCTCCCCGCAATTTGACTCTTCCTGAAAGGCTTACGCCCGTCGTTCTCCCATGTTGGCGAGGAATGCTTTTACTTCCTCAATGCTTAAGCCGATAGCTTTCGCCTCACTCATCAGACGCTTCCATTCTGTTATATTCGAATCCGTCAACTTTCTATGAGTGACATGTAACGTCTTTTCTTCCTGCTCCTTTCGGTACGTTTGGAGCAGCTGATAGAGTTCTTCTTTTGGCATGCCGGATTGGACGGCATTGACGATATGCTCCCGCCATTCGTGTTCACCACTCTCAGACTCATGAAACATCAACGTCTCTGCATCAAACAGCTCTTGTAAATCAATCTCTAGCGAAGAGGATACCTTTTTTAAAAACTGGACAGATGGATTTCTGTGGACACCACGCTCTATCTTACTCAAATACGATTTAGAAACATGGGCATCTTCAGCCAGCTGCTGAATGGAGTATCCCTTCCTCTTTCGGTAAATGCGTATCACCTTTCCTATCATTCGATCATCCCTTCTTCCTGGCGAATCGTACTGCGACCTTTTCGTTCATTATAAGAAATAAATTGTTCTTTATAAAATTCAAAAACGTAAGAATTAGGAAGTAAACAAAAGAAAACGAACGATTTCGTTCTTTAAAAAGAACTATAAGACCTATTATGACATTTTTCTTTGCGGGTATTATCTTTTATAATCCAATCATTAACAAAAAGAAACCATATATAACCTTTTTATGATGAAATCGGGAGGTATCTATGAATGAGAATATAGGTTTTAAGCAGCTGTTTTCTGTCATTAAAGAGAAAATGGCCCTTCTGATCCTGATTGTCCTGATCGTAACGGGCATTTCAGCCTACTATCAGTTCTATGTCTCGACTCCTGTATATCAGGCAACCACTCAAATTCTTGTTCATAAACGCAGTAATGACGCACAAGCGAACTTAAACGATATTCAGATGAACCTTCAATATACACGTACCTTTCAAGTTTTATTAAAAAGTCCGATCGTCATTGAAAAAGTAAAAGAAACACTCAATCTCACAGAATCAGCTGAAGGATTAAAACACAAAATTGCCACAAGTACAGAAAATGAGTCTGAGGTCATCAATATTTCTGTGCAAGATGAGGATCGCGCAAAGGCAGTTGCCATCGCGAATACTGCAACAGAGGCGCTGCAAGAAGAAATCAAAAAAACCATGAATATGGATCGCATTAATGTTTTGTCTGAAGCCAAGCTGTCCAATACGATTCTCATGAATTCAAGAAAATTCGTTCATATCGTACTGGCACTAGGCGCCTCTTTATTAGGGGGGATAACACTCATTTTCTTAATGAACCTACTCGATGATACTGTAAAACGAACACATCAAATAAGAGAAGAGATCGGATTGCCGTCGCTCGGTAGCGTCTATCAGATGCAGGCAGACAGGAGGGCAAAAAAAGACAAGCAGTCCGTCATAACGGGAGGACAGAACATTGATCTTTAAGAGAAAGAAAAGAGAAAAGAGAGATTTATCCTGTATTTCTGTATTAGATCCTCACTCTGTCATAGCTGAACAATTTCGTACGATCCGAACGAACATCGAATTCACATCAATCCAAACAAGGCTGAAATCCATATTGGTGACATCCTCCTTGCCGAAGGAAGGGAAATCATTTACGGCTGCAAATCTAGCAGCTGTTTTTGCACAGCAGAAAAAGCGGGTGCTGCTAATGGATGCTGATTTGCGAAAGCCGGCTGTTCATGAATATTTTGACCTGAGTCATCACACGGGCTTGACCAATGTGCTATTAAATAATTGCAGCTTGGAGGAAGCTATTTTACCCACACCTATTGAACATTTAGAGCTGCTTCCGAGTGGAACCATTCCGCCGAATCCAGCTGAGCTGCTCTCCTCTTCTGTCATGAAGCAGCTGTTTTATGAAATTGAACAGCAATATGACATGGTGATTGTTGATTCTGCGCCGCTTCTGCCAGTAGCCGATGCAAAGATCCTGGCGAACCGGACAGATGGAAGCATTCTTGTTGTCTTAAGCGGCAAAACCAAGATAGCTGCGGTCAAGAAATCAAAAGAAGTGTTAGACGGGACAACAGGTAAACTGCTTGGGGCTATGCTAAATGGCAAGAAAGAGAAAAAGGGAAGGCTGTATATGTATTAACAAGATTGATAGGTGATGTCTCCTAATCTTTAACAATGGAGGCACTCGATCCTGCTGTGGGCATGACCAATGCCTTAGATGCTCGTCATCAATAGTGGGATGTGAGGACGGGTTTGATGCCCATTTTACGTAAGAATAGTGATGTTTTAAAAAGGGGGAGGAGCGTTGACTTACGCCCAAAGATTATCAATCATCGTGGCACTAGATTCATATCTCATCTTAGTGGCTGTCTTTTTTGGTTTTCAATTTGTCCAAGAAGCGGCGTTAACTGTTTATACATTTGAAATGCTCGTCATTTCTTCGCTCAGTCTACTCATTGGGCACCATTTGTTTTCGTATATTTTTCACGTGTACAAGCAAGTATGGGCTTATACAGGGGTAAGAGAGCTATTTTCTTTAATGAAGACCTTTGTATGTTCTTTTTTATTTTCAATGGCAATGCTGTACCTTTTCGTGCAGACATGGCCCTTCCGTTTTTTATTCATCGTGTGGCTTTTTCACGTATTATTCATCGGTGCATCTCGAATGGCGTCCCGGCTATTACATGATGGGGCAAAGCGGCTGCAGGTAGAAAAGGAGCGGGCCTTAATCATTGGCGCCGGATCAGCTGGAACCATCATCGTTCGTCAGCTTCAGCAATCGAGTGATGTACATATTGAGCCAGTCGCCTTCATAGATGATGACAAGACGAAGCATAGGCTTGAAATCATGGGACTGCCTGTTCTAGGGGGGAAAGAACAGATTCAAACAGCTGTTGTGATGATGGATATTCAAAAGATCATCATCGCCATTCCGTCCAAAAGCAGCCATACGTTAAAAGGGCTGTATAAGGAATGCGTAGCGACTGGGGTTAAAACGCAGATCATGCCGGAGATGGAGCAGATTTTAAAAGGAACCCATGCGCTGAATCAATTACGAGATGTACAGCCAGAGGATTTATTAGGTAGAGAACCGATTCAATTAGATTCGAGCCGTCTATCTGTCCATTTAAAGGGGAAAACCATCATGGTCACAGGGGCAGGCGGATCGATTGGGTCAGAAATCTGTCGTCAAATTTGTGTGTTTGCTCCTCAAGCGATTGTGCTTGTGGGACATGGAGAATTTAGCATTCATTCTATTTTACTAGAGCTGAAAGAAATCTATGGGGACACCATCAGTCTCTATCCGCAAATTGCGGATATCCAAGATAAACAGAAAATGAGTGAAATCGTTGGTCAGTTTCAGCCGGATATGATTTATCATGCTGCGGCACATAAGCACGTCCCGCTCATGGAGATCAGTCCAAAAGAAGCAGTGAAAAACAATATTATCGGGACAAAAAATGTCGCAGAAGCTGCACATGAGCATGGCATTGAAACATTCGTCCTCATTTCCTCTGACAAAGCGGTCAATCCTGCCAATGTGATGGGCGCCACAAAGCGATTTGCTGAAATGCTGATCATGCAAATGGGGGCAAGCAGTGACACAAAATTTGTCGCGGTTCGGTTTGGAAATGTACTCGGAAGCAGGGGAAGCGTCATTCCAATTTTTAAGAAACAGATCGAACAAGGCGGGCCGGTCACGGTCACGCACCCAGCCATGACAAGATATTTTATGACCATTCCAGAAGCATCGAGACTTGTCATTCAGGCGGGTGCCATGGCAGAAGGAAGACAGATTTTTGTATTAGATATGGGGGAGCCAGTGAAAATTGTTGACCTCGCAGAAAACCTCATTCACCTCTCAGGCTACACCACAGACCAGATTCCGATTACGTTCACAGGCATTCGCCCTGGGGAGAAAATGTATGAGGAACTACTCAACCAGCATGAAAAAGCACAGGAACAAATTTTCCCGAAAATTCATATCGGCCATGCGCTGGATGGAGACCCATATGTGCTGAACCGCTTTATCCATGAATTTGACATGATGAGTGAAGAGCAAATGAGAGAAGCATTGTTTGCTGCCATCGAATCGCATGATTTGTTGTCTGAACAGATGACAAGAGAGGGGGAAGCACTTGCCAATGAAGAAAAAAATCTTGTTTTGCGCAACGGTTGACTATCATTTTAAGGCATTTCACCTTCCGTATTTCCGGTGGTTTCAAGAACAAGGATGGGAAGTGCATACAGCGGCAAATGGTCAGCTGGAGCTTCCCTATGTGGATCAAGCGCACTCGATTCCGATTCAGCGATCTCCTTTTCATGTGCACAACCGGTTTGCGTATGTGGAGCTGAAGAAGCTGTTAGCGAAAGAGCACTACGACTTTATCCATTGCCACACACCAATGGGAAGTGTGATTGGCAGACTAGCAGCCAAAAGCACGCGCAAAAAAGGGACGAAGGTTCTTTACACAGCACATGGCTTTCACTTTTGGCAAGGAGCACCGCTTCAAAACTGGCTGCTCTATTATCCGATTGAGCGATGGCTCGCCCGCCATACAGACGCTCTGATCACCATTAATGGAGAGGATTTTAAAAGAGCAGATCGTCTATCAAAAGAGCGGGCATCTGTTTATTACGTTCCTGGTATGGGTGTGGATATGAAACGATTTGCACCAGTTAATGCAAAAGAGAAGCAGCGTCTTCGTGCAGTCCATGGCTTTTCTTCAGAAGATTTTATTGTGCTGTGCGCTGGCGAATTAAATGCGAATAAAAACCAAGGGATGCTCATCAAAGCATGTGCCCAGCTATATAGGAAAATACCAAATGTGAAGGTCGTGTTTGCCGGTGAAGGGGCAATGAGGCCGATGTATGAAAAGCTGGTTCACGAGCTCCATCTTGAAAAGCATGTCCACTTTGCTGGTTTTTGCAAACAAATTGAGGAATGGATGCATTTGAGTGATGTATGTGTGTCGACTAGTTTGAGAGAAGGGCTCGGCATGAATCTGCTTGAAGCGATGTCTGCGGAAAAGCCGGTCATTGCAACAGAGAATAGAGGACACTGTGAGTTGATCAGACATGGCGTGAATGGTTTTTTAGTCAAACTGCATGATGTGAATGACTTGGCTGAATATTTGCACCAGCTTTATCACAAAAGAGATCAGCTGCCCCTCATGGGAAAAGCGGGGCGCTCCTTAGCCCATGCATTTGCACAGGAGCAGACGGTGAGTGCTATGGAAGAAATTTATACAACTTATATGGATCAAGCAGAGAAGGTGATGTGAGCATGCATAAGCCAAAGGTGTCTATCATCATGGGCGTCTACAATTGCCAAGACACAGTAGAAGAAAGTATTGAATCCATTCTTCATCAAACATATGACAACTGGGAGTTCATCATATGTGATGACGCATCAACAGACGGCACCTATGAAAAAGTGCTGTCCTATACAAAACGAGAACCTGAAAGAATTTGCCTTATCCGCAATGAGCATAATCAAAGGCTCGCTGCCAGTCTGAATCGCTGTCTAGCTGAAGCGAGGGGAGACTTGATTGCAAGGCAGGATGGCGACGATATATCAGTACCTGATCGTTTAGAAAAACAGGTGCATTTCCTTGAATCACATCCTGAATATGATGTGGTCGGGACGGCGATGACGGTGTTTGATGAATCGGGTACAAAAGGGGTACGTGCACTGATTTCAGAGCCTGATCGAAAAGTGCTGGCAAGAGGGACGCCTTTTTGTCATGGAACCATTATGATGAGGGCTGCTGCGTACAAGGCTTTAAATGGATATCGCTCTGTGAAAACAACGAGGCGGATGGAAGATATTGATCTGTGGATCCGTTTTTTTGCTACGGGGAGAAAAGGCTTTAATTTACAAGAGCCGTTATACCTTGTGAGAGAGGATGAAGCGGCTTTTCAGCGTCGTAAGTTTCAATATTCGATAGACAATGCTTGGCTCGTTTTGAAAGCATGCTGGTTATTAAAATTGTCGCCGGTTCATTATTTGTTTGCGCTAAAGCCGGTGGTCCGCGCCTGTTTATCACCGAAGATCATGAAATTTTATCACCAGCGGAAGCTGGAGGCGTCTTTGTTGAAAAGGAGGACGATTCGGGATGAGTGAGCCAAAGCGTGTACTTCATATTGTGGGCGGGATGAACCGCGGCGGAGCTGAAACGATGATCATGAACATCTATCGTGCACTTGATAGAAATGTCCTCCAATTTGACTTTATTACCCACCGGAAGGATGTCTGTGATTATGATGAGGAAATTCAGAGGCTCGGAGGACGTATCTTTTACGTCCCGAGTATTGGGGCATCCTCTCCTTTGGCATTTGTCAGAACATTGACAAAGACGATCAAACGAACAGGACCGTATCAAGCAGTGCATGCACATACAGATTTTCAAACAGGCTTCTCTGCCCTTGCTGCGAAATTGGCGGGTGTAAAGGTGCGGATTTGTCATTCGCATAATACAGCTTGGAAACAGTCGCCAAATTGGGTAGACCATATGATGCTCAAAGGGTTTCGCCGGCTGATTTTTGCATTTTCTACAAAGCTTGTTGCATGCGGTGAGGATGCCGGCTCCTTTTTATTTGGGCAGAAAAAAATGAAGAATAGACAGGTTGAGGTGCTGCCGAATGGGATTGATTTATCCCTTTTCTTTCAGCCTGATCCAGAAGAAAAGGTGAAGATCAAAAAGCAGCTTGGTCTTCAGGAAAAGAGTATGGTGATAGGTCATATTGGTCGTTTTCATGAACAAAAAAATCACGTTTTTTTTATGGAATTGGCACAGACCTTAAAGAAGCAGGGGGTCTCATTTCAGCTTGTCCTTGTAGGGGATGGACCGCTGAGGCAGGTGGTTGAATCATATGCGGAAAAGGCCGGTTTGTTAGACAACATTGTCTTTACAGGTGTTGTATCGGACGTTCCAGACTATATGAAAGCATTTGATGTATTTGTGATGCCTTCCTTGTTTGAAGGCCTTCCACTCGTTTTAGTGGAAGCACAGGCATCTGGATTGCCTTGTGTGATTTCAGATCATATTACAGAGGAAGTAGATTTAGGCTGCGGTCTTGTGAAAAGAATGTCGCTTCGGGATTCCGCGCATGAATGGATGAAGGCGGTGCTTGAAGCGTATCATGCAGAGCCTCCTCTTCAAGAGACCATTACGTACCAGCTTGAACAAAGAGGATTTGATGTCAAACAGAACATCACACGTGTGATGAAAGGATATGGATTGTAAGGAAGGAATGGCAGATGGCGGTATATTTGGTGAACATGATCATGGTCTATTTATGGTCGAGCTTTGCCGCATTTTACGGCAGGCGTGATGATACCATTCAAAGCGGATGGCGGCCTAACAAGATTCTCGTGTTATTTCCGTTTTTGTTTCTTTGTATTGTCGCTGGTATTCGGTACAAAGTAGGAACCGATTTTGTCACATATGGACAGATGTATGAGTTCTCCATCAATTATGAAAAGCCTTGGCACATATTCGGATTTGGTGTGGACAAGGCGGCCACTGACCCAGGATTTACGTTTATTTTATGGATGCTCAATCAACTGTCCCATGATCCGCAAATCATGTATATCTCGGTTGGGGCGATCACTTATTTTTTTATCATCAAGACGCTCATTCAATATGGTCGTCCCTTTGAGCTGAGTATGCTGCTTTTTCTCGGCACCTTTCATTATTACGCTTCGTTTAATGGCATGCGTCAGTATATGGTGGCGGCGGTTCTTTTTTATGCCATCCGTCTTGTGATCAATGGTCAGTGGAAATTGTATTTTCCGCTCGTCCTCGTATGTTCATTGTTTCATTCATCGGCTCTCATCATGATTCCTGTGTATTTTATCGTGAGAACAAAATCGTGGTCTTGGATGATGCTGGTCTTATGCATGATTTTCTTAGGGTTAACCGCTCTTTATGACCGCTTTATTTCCGTGTTTGTCGTAATGCTGCAAGGCAGTTCATATGGGCATTACGAGGAATGGCTCACAACGAATACAAATGGAATGAATGTGACAAAAATCGGTGTATTGATTTTGCCGCTTTTGCTTGCGTTCTTTTATCGAAAACGGCTTCGTGAGCTGACGCCTGAGAGTGATTACGTTGTGAACTTTTGTTTGCTCGGTTTCTTGTTTGGCATCCTTGCCACCAAGGATGTCATTTATGCAAGATTTCATATTTATTTTGGCTTGTATCAGCTTATTTTACTGCCGTATTTCACACGTATTTTTGATCAGCGGTCTAATGTTTTTATCTATGTAGGGATTGCTGTTTGCTATATTCTGTACAGCATCATGCTGATGCCGTTCGATTCATCTGTGTTACCGTACAGGACGATATTTACAAAGTAGATTTTGAGAAAGGTGGGGCATGTTGTAATGCCAGCTATCAGTCTATTGGTCGCAGTCTACAATACGAGTCAGTATGTGGAGCAATGCCTTCAATCAATTGCAGATCAAAGTTTTTCAGATATAGAGGTTATTCTCGTGAATGATGGATCTACAGATCACAGCGGAGAATATCTTGAAGCATTTGCTGCACAAGATCAGCGGTTTCGGGTCATTCATCAAACCAATCAAGGGTTAGGCGCTGTGAGAAACCGGGGCATCGAAGAAGCAAAGGGCACGTATATTGCCTTTATTGATTCAGATGATATTCTCGCGCCTCATTACTGCGAAGCCTTGTATGAAAAAGCTGAAATGATCGGCGCAGATTTAGTTATCAGTGAGTACTGGATTCAATTTGAACAGTCAAAGCGAACCATACCAACGACGCTGTTAGCCGAGCGGTCGGCCGAAAAAACGAGTTTAATTGAAGCGTTATTGCACGGAGACATGACGGGGTTTTCATGGAATAAGCTGTATCGGCGTGCCTTTATCGAAGAACACGACATTCGATTTCCGTTGCGGGGAGAACTTGAGAACATAGAAGATCAATATGTGACGCTGCGCTGTTTTTCTTTATCACACAGTATTGCCTTTGTTCATGAACCACTTTATTACTACCGTGTTCATCTATCTTCTATTGTGCAGCGATATCAAAAGCAGTATTTTCATCATGGACTAACCTTTTATCATGCACAGCGCTTGTTTTTGACAGAATATGATGACATCTCTCTGTATGAGAAGGCACTTGATTTTTTTATTGTCAATCACACTCTTCATTGTATGCTCAACGAATGGAAGAGCCAAAATGCACTCTCTCTTCGGGAAAAGCTTGATCATATGCGGGAAATGGTGACACACGAGGCTTTTCAGCATGCCGTCAAACAAGTGGAGCCATCGAAGCTCACCGCGCGGAAGCGAATGATTTTATTCCTTGCGAAGTGCCGGCTGGTCTATCCACTTTCTGCCGCCGCTTCTAGCTATCAAAAATGGATCGAATATCAAACAAGGAAATAGGGGTGATGAGATTGACATTGCAGCAATTGAAGGCGCACGCCGCAGAGTGGCTGCTCTTAAAGGTTAAATATCCGCTTGAATATCGACTGAGCCGCCAAAGCCTGCCAGAGCGGAGTCATCAGAAGAAAATCATTCTCACGCTGCTGCCAGGACATGATAATTTAGGGGATCATGCGATTGCCTATGCGAGTTATTGTTTTTTAAAAGAGCACTTTCCCGCCTATGACATCATGGAAGTGGACATGAAAGAGATCTATCGCCTCGCCCGTCCGTTAAAGCGTATGCGGCACCCGGAAGACATCGTCTGTATCATCGGTGGGGGCAATATGGGGGACTTATACCGTTATGAAGAATGGACGAGACAATTTATCATGAAAACCTTCAAGTCCTATCCGGTGATTCAACTGCCGGCCACTGCCCATTTTACAGAAACAAAGAGAGGAAAAAGAGAGGAACGCCGCGCTATTCAAACATACAAACACCATCCGAGGCTGCTTCTCATGGCAAGAGATCAAACAACCTACACTTGGATGAAGCAGCACTTCCCTGATCAAGATGTGTGGAAACAGCCTGATATGGTGCTGACATTAGATGAATCAACCAAGGAACAAAAACGTGAAGGGGTTTTACTTTGTTTGCGAGAGGATAAGGAAGCGTACCTCACCGAAAAGGAGCGGCGGCAGCTAAAGCAGCAAATTCAAGAGACGTATGATCAAGTCGATTTGATCACAACGACAATTGGCAAACGAGTGGATCGAACGACTCGCTTAGATGAATTATCTGCCTTATGGACAGAGTTAAGTAAGGCGCAGGTGGTCGTGACAGACCGGCTTCACGGTATGATTTTTTGTGCGATTACGCAAACACCGTGTGTTGTCCTCAGGTCGTTTGATCATAAGGTGATGGAAGGGTATGAATGGGTGGCTCATCTTCCGTTTTTGACGCTATTGAAAGAACCGAATGGGGCGTCTGTGAAAGAGGCGATTCATCAGCTGATGAAAACGAGCGGACAAAAGGGAGAGGAAGCTGGATGAAGGCTTTTACACGCTGCGTGAAATCAAAATGAATCGAGCGTTTCTTTACAATGCCAGTGCAAACATCATGACGTTTGTCTTGATGATGCTTATGTCTGTTTGTTTAACACCGTACATCGTTCATACACTTGGAGTCGAAGCATTCGGCTTAATCCATCTGACGCAAAATATGATCAACTATTTATCGGTTATTACGGCGTCATTAAGTGCTGTGGTGGTGCGCTTTTTTTCTGTGGCGGCTCATAAAGGGGAAATGGAGAAGGCGCAGCGCTATCTCTCATCTTATTTCGTCAGTTCCATTTTTTTATCGATTAGCCTTTTTCTGTTTTGTCTATTCATGTCCCGCCAGCTGGTAGAGTGGCTTCATGTGCCTATTTATCTCGCAAAAGACACACAGACCGCCTTTATATTAGGGGGTCTTTTATTTATGCTCAATTTTGTCATGTCCGGCATTGGGGCTGCGCCGTTTTATGCGAATAAGTTATATGTATCAAGTATTGGTCAGGCCATTCAAATGTTTTTGAGGGCACTGATGATTGTGCTGCTGTTTACATGGACGGCACCAGCCATCTGGCATATTCCACTTGCGGCTGTGATAGGAAGCTTGGCGGCTATGGGAATTGGTATCTATTATTTTAAAAAGCTTATTCCTTGGTTTTCGTTTAAGTGGCGGCACGTTTCACTATCTTCTAGTCTCACACTTGTTCGATCAGGGGTCTGGCATTCTTTTGAGCAAATGGGGATTTTACTATTTTTACAGATTGATTTATTGATGACCAATCTGCTCATTGGAGCGGAAGCGACGGGACAGTATGCGGCGATATTACAATTTCCATTATTATTACGCACACTCGCAGGGACATTGGCGGTTGTGTTTGCCCCAACGATTACGAAATTTTACTCGAATCAAGATGAAGACGGTCTCATCCAATATGCAGCCAGTGCCATTAAGTGGAGCGGATTATTTGTCGCGTTTCCGGCCGCTCTGCTAGGAGGACTTGCCGGTCCGCTCATGCTTTTATGGCTTGGACCTGCCTTTGAAGAGCTGAAATGGCTTCTCATGATTCATGCTGCTTATTTATGCTTGACCTTGATGTTTTTACCGCTGACATATGTGCCGACCGCTTTTAATCGATTGAAGGTTCCAGCGGTGGTCACGCTCATATTAGGTGTATCCAATGTACTTTTTGCCTATGGATTGACTCATACGCTTCAGCTTGGTTTATACGGCATTGCATCAGCGGGAGCGATTGTTTTATTGATCAAAAATATCGTGTTTCTGCCATTTTATACGGCCCGCATCACGAATCAGAAACGCACCATCTTTTACAAACATACGATGGTTCCACTTGCAGGAGCGCTCATGGTTTGGGGCGTCTGTGCAGGAATCCAAGCGATTTATGACGTGACGTCCTGGTGGGAGCTGTTTTGTATTGGCGGTCTTTGTTTCTTTCTCTATATGGGCTACTTGTATCAATTTGCAGGAACAAAACGAGAGCGGCAGCAGCTGGTGCACAAGGTAAAACAAGCTGTTTCCCGCTAGTGAGATAAGGAGATTTCATGATGAAAAGAATGTTAGATGTGATGGTGGCATTGACGCTGCTCATCGCAGGCAGTCTTCTTTTTCCTCTGCTTTATGGACTGATTCGGTGGAAAATTGGGACGCCTGTGTTGTTTCGGCAGAAGCGGCCTGGTCTGTATGGCCGGCCATTTATGCTATATAAATTTCGGACGATGACCGATGAACGTGACGAGCACGGGGTGCTCCTGCCAGATCATCTACGATTAACTAAAACGGGCGCATTGATTCGCAAGCTCAGTCTTGATGAATTGCCGCAGCTAGTCAATGTCCTAAAAGGAGAGCTCAGTCTTGTTGGACCAAGGCCGCTTCTGATGGAGTATTTGCCGATGTATACAGAGGAGCAAGCAAGGCGCCATCTTGTCAAGCCTGGCATTACTGGATGGGCACAGGTGAATGGAAGGAACACGATCTCCTGGGAGGAGAAATTCACCTATGACCTCTGGTACGTCGAGCATCAATCATTTTGGCTTGATATGAAAATTTTATGGATGACCTTGCTGAAAGTCATCAAAACAGAGGGGGTGCAGCAGCCGCATCATGCCACAGCTGAAAAATTCAAAGGAACTGATATATAAAGAGCAACCGATTGGTTTAATTGGGGCTGGCGGGCATAGCAAAGTCATTCAAGAAATGATTGCTGCCCATCCCGATTACTCATTATGTGCCGTATTAGATGATCAATTTGAAGAGACGACGACTCAAAGCAGTATCTTGTATGGACCGATCTCCATGAGTCAACAGCTGAGAGAGACAATGCCACATATGAAATGGCTGATTGCGATCGGACAAAATGAGAGCAGACAGTTAGTAAAGGAACGCCTCTCCTTTGAAAACACGGCATTTGCCACACTCATCCATCCACAGGCGGTCGTAAGTCCATCAGCAGTCATTGGAAGAGGAGCTGTCGTTATGGCAAGGGCAGTAGTTCAAGCAGATGCAGCAATCGGTGAACATGCGATTATCAACACAGGATCTATCGTAGAGCATGACTGTATACTGGAATCGTTTGTCCATCTGTCACCGGGAGCAGTGTTAACTGGCTGTGTGTCTGTACGAATGGGTACACATATTGGAGCAGGTGCTGTTGTGATACCCGGGACATCGATCGGAAGCTGGACACTCATTGGCGCAGGAGCCGCAGTAACAAGAGATATACACGATCAGAAAGTCGCTGTAGGCATTCCTGCAATAGAAATCAAAGATCGGCGAGAGGGTGGGAAATGATGCAAGAAAGGAAACGAATTTACTTATCACCACCGCATATGAGCGGAAAAGAGTATTTGAAAATAGAGGAAGCCTTCAAGAGCAACTGGATTGCACCGCTTGGACCTCTTGTGAATGAATTTGAGCAGGCAGTTGCGCGCTATGCAGGAGTGGATGCAGGAGCGGCTTTATCTTCTGGAACAGCAGCAATTCACCTCGCCTTAAAGCTTATTGGCGTTCAAAAAGGGGACATTGTCTTTTGTTCCACCCTCACATTTGTTGCAACTGCAAATCCGATTTTATATGAACAAGCGACACCCGTTTTTATTGATTCTGAAAGGGATACATGGAATATGTGCCCGATTGCTTTAGAAAAGGCATTTGTGGAATCAAAACGACTTGGAAAAAGACCCCGTGCTGTCATTGTCGTGCATTTATATGGACAAAGCGCAAAAATGGACGAGATTCTGGCGTTGTGTGAAGCATATGATGTACCAGTCATTGAGGATGCGGCTGAATCGTTAGGCTCTCTATATAAAGGAAAAAAAAGCGGCTCAATGGGCAGGTTCGGTGTCTATTCGTTTAATGGAAATAAAATCATTACAACATCAGGCGGCGGAATGCTTGTGAGTGATGATGAAGCTGCGATCGAACGCTGCCGCTTTCTCGCTTCACAGGCTAGAGAACGCGCGATGCATTATGAGCATCAAGAGATAGGATACAACTATCGCATGAGCAACCTGCTAGCAGGCGTCGGGATTGCTCAGATGGAAATATTGGACGAGCGTGTTGAACAAAAGCGCCGCATTTTCAGGCGTTATCAGGAGGCGTTATCTAAAGTAGAGGGTCTTTATTTCATGCCTGAATATCAAGACACCAAGTCCAACCGCTGGCTGACGACATTGACTATTGATCGCGATAAAAATACCTCTCCAGTGGAC
Organism: Bacillus sp. FSL W8-1143; assembly: GCF_037965155.1. Lineage (NCBI taxonomy): Bacteria > Bacillati > Bacillota > Bacilli > Caryophanales > Bacillaceae > Bacillus > Bacillus sp. FSL W8-1143. Next base: position 3,096,385 of record NZ_CP150182.1, on the reverse strand, counting down.
ATTATTGCTGCACTAGAAGAAGAACAGATTGAAGCAAGACGTGTATGGAAGCCGCTGCACGAGCAGCCGCTCTTTCGTGATTGTCCCTTTTATTCAGCGGCGAAAGGCACTCCCGTATCTGAATTGTTATTTGAAACAGGGCTTTGTCTCCCCTCTGGAACAAGTATGACAGACGCTGAACAGGATCGTATCATTGACACACTTCGTCATGCCCTGCGAGAAAAAAACTTCACCTCTTCACAGGCTGCTCACTTGTAAGCAGCCTGCCTCTCTTTTTATCAAATTCATCAACTAATGGAATAATTAGGATTTTTTGTTGTCATATCGTTTTAAATATGTTATTGACAACGGGGTTGTTCCTCCTTAAAATGAAAATGATTATCAGCATCAATTAGGAGGAACATCTTATGTCTATTTGGAGCCAATTTTTTCCGAAAATTAAAATAAATACTGTGTTTACATTTTTACTTATCTTTTTATTAGTAGGCTGCTCTCAAGCAAACAATGGAGCAGATGGAAACAAGGATCATCCTGACATGATCACGATGGCTTGGCCGAGAGATATTGGCGAAATGAATCCGCACGTATACAACCCATCACAATTGTTCGCGCAATCAATGATTTATGAGCCATTGGTCAGCTATCAAAAGAATGGAAAGCTAAAACCTGAATTAGCGAAATCATGGGATGTGTCAAAGGATGGCAAGGTGTACACGTTCCATTTAAGAGACAAAGTGACATTTTCAGATGGATCTGAGTTTAATGCAAACATTGTGAAAAAGAACTTTGATTCCATCTTAAAAAACAAGGATATACATAGCTGGTTAGGTGTGATAAAAAAAATCAAAAAGACAGAAGCAGTAGACAAGAAAACGTTTAAACTCACATTAACAGAGCCATATTATCCAACTGTTCAAGAATTAGCCGTTGTCCGCCCAGTTCGTTTCTTAGGCGAAGCAGGCTTCCCTAAAAACGGAGATACGTCAAAAGGAATTGAAAAACCAGTGGGGACAGGCCCTTGGGTATTAAAAACATATCAAAAAGATGACTATGCCATTTTCGAACGAAATGATCATTATTGGGGAGAAAAACCAAAGGTCAAAGAAATCAAAGTCAAGGTCATCCCAGATGCGGAAACGAGAGTCATGGCATTTGAAAAAGGTGATGTAGACGTCCTTTACGGAGAAGGAACCATTAGCCTTGATGCCTACAAACAGCTAGAGGCGAGCGGTAAGTACGAAACGAAAATGTCAGAGCCAGTTGCAACGAGACAGCTTGTCATGAACACAAAAGTGGATCAGCTGTCAGATGAGAAAGTGCGTCATGCCCTTCAATATGCTATGAATAAGAAATCAATGGTTGAAGGTGTCACCTCTGGCTTAGAGGATGAAGCAGATCACATATTGCCGACCAACATGCCTTACACTTCTGATATTAAGGTGAAGTCGTTCCAATATGATGTAGACAAAGCGAAAGCATTGCTGGATGAAGCAGGCTGGACACTGCCAAAAGGAAAAACCGTTCGTGAAAAAGATGGAAAAACGCTTGAATTTAGTATGATGTATGATTCAGCAGAATCGATTCAAAAAGCGATGGCTGAGACGCTTCAAGCAGAATGGGGTGCCATTGGCGTTGGTGTCAAACTTGAAGGTGTGGAGCTGGCAACACAGGTGCAGCGCTTTAAAGCCAACAAGTTTGATATGAACTTCTTTAGCAACTACGGAGCGCCATATGATCCGCATACATTTATGAACGTCGTCTCATCAGATGGTTTTGGATTCAAAGAAGCCATTTCAGCCTATCCAAATAAGGACAAGCTGATCAAAGAAATGAGCGAAATTCCATCAACAACCAATGAAAACAAACGAAAAGCACTTTATTCGTCTGTCTTATCTTCATTACAGGATCAAGGGGCAATTGTGCCAATCTCTTATTTTAAAAAGACAGCCGTTTATCAAAAAAATGTGAAGGACTTTGAGTTCCCAGCAAATCGCGACGAACATCCATTCACAGGTATTAAGCTGAAGTAATAGAAGGAAGGTTAGGAAATGGGCCGCTATATCGTCAAACGCATGCTATCAATCATCCCTGTATTTTTATTAGCCACTCTTTTCACGACTGGTATGATTCACCTTTCGCCAGTCGACCCGGCTGAGGCATATTTAGCAGCGGCTCATATCCAGCCAACGGATGAAATATTAGCGCAAAAACGAAGTGAATTTGGTTTAGATCAACCGTTTTATATGCAGTATCTTCACACCATTGAAAAAGTCATTCATCTTGATTTTGGCAAGTCATATATGTCCAACCAGCCTGTGCTCAATGAGGTGATCTATAGAATACCAGCGACGATTCAATTGGCGCTGACTAGTCTACTGATTGCAATTTGTGTCAGCATTCCACTCGGCTTTTTCAGTGGCATGAGGAAAAATGGCATCGTTGATCATGTGAGCCGGCTCATTTCTTTCTTAGGAGCATCTATCCCGACGTTTGTCTTGGGGTATTTGCTCATCTTCTTTTTTTCAGTGAAGCTTGATCTTCTACCGGTAGAAGGGGTGGGAACATGGGAGCATCTCATTCTGCCGTCGGTCACACTGGCCGTCCCTTTAATTGCTACGTATACAAGGCTATTACGATCAAGTGTGGGTGAGGCGCTTCAAGAGCCGTTTGTTCAATATGCGAGAATCAGAGGATTAAAGGAACGGTCAATCATGTTCAAGCATGTATTGAGAATTGCGATATCGCCAATGCTGACAGGGCTTGGGGTGAATCTTGGCAAGCTGCTGACAGGAACCATTATCGTAGAGGCAGTTTTTTCATGGCCAGGGTTTGGACGCTTCTTTATTGAAGCGATCTTTAACCGGGATCTGCCGGTCATTCAATTCTATGTCCTCATGGCAGCATGTATCTTTATCTTGAGCAGCTTGATTGTGGACTTACTTCAGCTGATCATTGACCCCCGTATTTCCAGAAAGGAAGGCCGCCAGTCATGATGACAAAAGGAAAATATCTCTTCTCTCATCAAAAGCTGATCTCGATCTGCGTGGTGCTCCTTGGTCTATTGCTGATTGTGACAATATGTGCGCCGTGGATCGCTCCACATGATCCGGCGGCTGTCAATCTAGCGATGAAGCTAAAGGGGTCTTCGTGGGAGTATCCTCTTGGGACAGATCAATTAGGCCGATGCAATTTATCTCGAATTTTATATGGTGCACGTGTTTCACTAGGCTGTGCGTTATTAATCTTTCTCTCTTCTTTATTGATTGGGTTAATCGTTGGTTTGTTGTCAGGTTACAAAGGTGGCTGGATCGATCACGTCTTAATGAGAATCTGCGACGGGATCATGGCATTCCCGAACCTGGTGCTGATCCTCGGATTAGTCGGCATCTTCGGTCCTGGACTTTCTCAAGTAGTGCTTGCCTTGATGCTTGTGCAGTGGGTATACTATGCTCGCGTCTTCCGAGGAATGGTGCTGAGTTTAAAAGAACAGAACTTTATTGCCGCTGCGAAAATCAGCGGGACATCCCACTGGAACATCATGAGAAAGCATATGATTCCAAATGTCCTGCCGCCACTCGCGGTCATTGGCACACTTGAAATGGGCTGGGCGATTATGGACATTTCAGCGATGTCCTTTCTCGGATTAGGCGTTCAGCCTCCTATGCCTGAATGGGGAGCGATGATCCATGAAGGGAAATCGTATATTCAAACAAATCCTCAGTTGATGCTGTATCCAGGTCTTGTCATCATGGCTGTCGTCGTCCTCTTTAATTTACTAGGAGAAGCCCTTTCAGAGAAATATGGTATCAAACGCCGTGTGTAAAGGAATGATCAATGTGCAAGAGTCCATTTTACAAATAGAGAACCTGCATGTGCAGACGAAAACGCCTTATGGAACAACCTCTCTTATTCAGGACGTATCGTTTGAAGTAGGGCGAGGTCAAATCGTTGGATTAATAGGTGAGAGCGGCTGCGGGAAAACGGTGACAAGTATGTCGATCTTACATATGCTTGACCGAAAAACAACCGATGTCACTGGTAGCATCACACTTCAAGGACGAGAATTGATCGGTCTGAGTGAAAGGGATATGCGTTCTATTCGGGGCAAGGACATCTCATATATCATGCAAAATCCAATGAACAGCTTTACGCCAGTATGGACGATCGGTCATCAGCTGATTGAAACCATCCGCCGGCATACCGCTGTCAGTAAAAGGCAGGCAAAAGCGAAGGCAGTCGATGCGTTAGCGCAGATGAATCTGCCGCAGCCAGACAAGCTGTTAAACAAGTATCCCTTTGAACTAAGCGGCGGCATGCTGCAGCGTGTCATGATTGCCATGGCTGCCTGTATGCACCCGCCTCTCCTCATAGCAGATGAACCAACAACTGCTTTAGATGTACACACGCAGAAGCTGGTGCTTGAACATCTGAACCACATTCGTCATGAGTATGGAACTGCCATCTTGCTCATTACTCACGATCTTGGCGTCATTGCAGAAATGGCAGATCAGGTTGTTGTCATGAGACAAGGAGAAATGGTTGAAAAAGCAGAAGTCCTTGAGCTTTTTGAAAACCCCAAGCATGATTATACAAAGAAACTATTAGCAGCTCGTCCATCCATCCCAGCTGTTTGCCCGATTTGAGGTGAGAAGGCCCTTGCATTTATTAGAAGTGAAAGCAGTTAGTCATTCATACAACAGCCGGTCGTTTCTGATGAGAAGAAAAGGCGCAGATCAAGTCTTAAACGGCGTCAATTTAATCATTGAAGAAGGCACGTGCGTCGGATTGCTGGGGCAAAGCGGTGCAGGGAAAAGCACGCTAGGCCGTATCATACTTGGTCTAGAGAAGCCAACAGCCGGTCAGGTCCTTTTTGAAGGGCAAGATATATATTGTGCAGATCAAAGAACACGCAAACATTATCGCCGGCATGTGCAAGCGGTGTTTCAAGATTCGTACTCGGCGGTAAATCCAAGGTGGACAGTCGAACAAATTTTATCCGAGCCGCTTGAAAACTATGAAACCATGAGCCGAAAAGAACGCAAAAGCGTGCTGATCCATTGGCTGGAAAGAGTCGGGCTCAGTGAAAAGGACTTGTCTAAATATCCGCATCAATTCAGCGGCGGCCAGCTGCAAAGAATCAACATTGCAAGAGCCTTATTGCTGCAGCCAAAGCTCGTCGTACTGGATGAATCCGTCAGCAGCTTAGACATGGTCACACAGGGTGTCATTTTAGATTTATTAGTAGAATTAAAGAAGGAACTAGGTGTCGCTTACTTATTTATTACGCATGATATGACGGCAGCCTATCACTTAAGTGATCAATTGGCGATATTAGATCAAGGTGAACTTGTTGCTCAATTTCAATCAAAGGATGATTTCTTTTCATCAGAAGAGAAAGCGGTGCAAAAGATGAGAGATGCAATGCTCGCAGACCATCCTTTGTCTCGAACAATTGGCAGACCGGTTCGATAAATCTTCATTTCATCAATGCCTCTTTTAGAGAGGCTATTTTTCATGAAAGGCAGGTGGCATCGTGAACCATCGAGCGTATTTAGCTTTAGCCATTCCTTTAACCATCTCAACGATGACCACTCCATTACTTGGAGCTGTTGATACAGCAGTTGTCGGTCAGCTTGCCAATCCCGCTTATATTGGAGGCGTCGCAGTTGGCAGTCTCATTTTCAGTACACTCTATTGGCTCTTTGGTTTTTTGCGGGTGAGTACATCTGCTTTTGCCGCTCAAGCAAACGGGGCGCAAAGTGAAGAGCAGGGTGTATTTGCTTTTCTAAGACCCTTTTTAATCGCTATCATTGTCGGCCTTTGTTTTATTGCCCTGCAATGGCCCATTATTCAATCTGCTTTTCTAGTGATCTCTCCCTCTGCGGATGTTCGGCAATTTGCAGCAGATTATTTTCATATTCGGATTTGGGGTGCGCCGTTTACCTTGATGAATTATGTGATATTAGGCTGGCTGATGGGGATGGCAAAAATGAAAGAAGCCCTCTCTTTACAAATCTTGATCAATGTCATGAATATGGTCCTTGCCCTTCTGCTTGTTCATGTGTTTTCGTTTGCAGTCAAAGGGGTGGCCGCTGCGACATTGATATCTGAATTAACCGCCTTTGTATTAGGCGCATGGATCATCATGAAGCATTCAAAAAACGGGTTCCAAATGCCTTCTATTAAGAAAATCATGGATACACAGGCAGTGCAGAAAATGTTTCATGTGAATAAAGATTTGTTTATTCGGACGATTTGTCTCCTTGTTGTGATTAACATGTTTACAGCTAAAGGTGCTTCTTTTGGAACAGAAATGCTTGCGGCCAATGCCATCTTATTTCAAATTCACTACATCATGGCTTATTTGTTCGATGGTTTTGCCAATGCATCCAGCATCCTTGTGGGCAGATCAGTTGGTGCAAATGACCGCACCCTTTATGAGAGAACCTTAACCCTTTCAAGGCAGTGGGCACTTGTCATGGCATGCGTCATTGCGTCGGTTTATTTCCTCTTAAAAGAGCCGATCTTGGGCTTGTTTACAAATCTTCCCCGGCTTCTTGATGTGACATTAGGCTATGCAGACTGGCTCGTTCTCTATCCGTTTGCCGCTTGTTTCGGTTTGGTCATATACGGCGTATTTACAGGTGCGACAGAAATTGCCCCTGTCAGAAATTCGATGCTGTTTGCGATGATCTTGTTTATCGTTGTTCAAGCAGCAGTTACGCCTATTTGGCACAATCACGGATTATGGTTTGCTTTTATCATCTATACTGTAGGACGTTCTGGCTTTTTGATGATGTACAAATCAAGGCTGGATCGGAAGCTTTTTGCAAATGAAAAACACCCTTTGCCATCGTGACAAAGGGTGTTCTTTTTCGTTCATTCGCTTTCTTTTTTCACCTTTTGATACGCCTCATCAAGGTGCTGAATTCGCTTCAAAACCACAGCATTTTTGGTCAGCTGGTCTTGTACAAGCGTTGACACCACTGAGCGGTAATAGGCATTCATGGCATGAATCTTGTTTTCATTTTGATTCATGGCGATGTGTTGTTTCAAGTTGTCAACAAAGTATGGAACGGAAAAAAGTTCAGACATGGGAATCACTCCTATTTCGTATATACGGTCCGTCAATCTTCATGTAAAATGATGAGAGGGAGGGGAGACAATGAGCCTTAATCTGCAACAAGAACAGGTATTAAAGCAGGTGCTCACACCAGAACTCAGGCAGGCCATTACATTGCTCCAGCTGAATAGCACTGAGCTTGGCGAGTATCTTGACCAGTTAGCGCTTGAGAACCCTCTGATTGAGCGGAAAGACACGGACAGCTATCAACCAGTTTATCATAAAAAATCTCAAGATCGAATGACAGAGCCATATCGAACGCATCAAAAAGAAAGCCTGCAAATGTATTTAAAGAAGCAAGCCATTGATTTAAATCTAAGTGAAAAGAATCAAAGGATCTTTCACTTTATGATTGAGTCCATTGATTCTAATGGCTATTTAAATGAACCGGTTGACGAGATGGCAGCTGTCTTAAAGGTGTCAGCTGAAGAAGTAGAAGCCGTCCTTCATCAGCTTCAATCGCTAGAGCCTGCCGGTATTGGCGCAAGATCTTTACAAGAATGCATCCTGCTTCAGCTGAGAAGAAAAAAGGAGCGCTGGTATGAAGCCGAGCTGATCATTGATGAGCACTTCTTTCTCTTTGCAAGAAAGGCTTGGAAGGAAATCGCGGCGAAAACAGGCATTTCCATGAAAACACTTCAAGCGGTACAAGATGAGGTGTCGCAGCTTGAACCAAGACCCGGCATCCATTTCTCATACGAAGAAGACCATGTGTATATAGAGCCAGATGTAACGATAACTGTCGTGCAGGACCACATCACATTTGAGCTGAATCAGCGCGCTTTCCCAGACGTTGAAATGAATGAAGGATACTTCGCCATGATTCAAGACCGAAAGCGGCATGAAGCATATGCGTATCTAAAGGAAAAAGAGCAACAGTACAATTGGCTTGTCCAAGCGCTGAAGCAAAGAAAACAAACGATGACCCATGTCGTTCGTGAGATTATCTTACACCAGACAGATTTTTTCCTTACAGGGAAACATAAAATGAAACCGCTTACGATGAAGCGGATCGCAGATATATTGCAAGTGCATGAGTCAACAGTCAGTCGAACGGTGAAAGGGAAAATGGTGCAAACCCCTTATGGCCTCATGGAAATGAAGCAATTTTTCCAAGCAAAGCTAGAAGGACCCTCGCTGGAAGAGGCGTCCAGCTACACAGTCAAGACGTACATCGCAGAGCTGATCCAAACGGAAAATAAGAAAAAACCGTATTCAGATCAGCAAATGATGACGCAGCTACAGCAAACCTTTGGCATCCGAGTGTCGCGCAGAACCATTGCGAAATATCGTGAACAAATGAATCTTCCATCATCTACACTGCGGAAGCGCTATGATTAAAAAGAAGTACTTGCCAGAAACATGGCAGGTGCTTTTTTAGTTGAAAGCGAGGCATACAGAAGATTTTTTGAAAATTAAATCGGGGAGACGTGTGAACGGAAATTTTGGGGTAAAGTATAAGATAGGGCATGAGCCGAAAAGGGTAGACAACAGTGATGAGGTGAGACCAATTGAAATATAAACAAATCAAAACCAAAAAAATATATGAAGAAATTGCGGATGCATTAATCGAATCGATTCGCACTGGTGAGCTTCTTCCGGGAGAAAAATTAGATTCGGTTCAATCGCTCTCAGAAAGCTTTCAAGTCAGCCGTTCCGCTGTGAGAGAGGCGCTGTCTGCTCTCAAAGCGATCGGATTAATAGAGATGAAACAAGGGGAAGGCACATATGTGAAGCAGTTCGATCCTGAACAGCTCGCATTTTCTTTATCTCCTGCATTTTTAATGAAGCAGCATGATGTCAGGCAGCTCCTTGAAGTGAGAACCATTATTGAAACAGGTGCTGTCAAAAAGGCGGCGCTGCTTCGGACGGACGATGACCTACATCAGCTGCGTGATGCACTCGAACAAATGAAGCTGGCAGAAGCCCATGAAGAAATTGGTGAAGAGGCAGATCTTACCTTCCATCTCGCCTTAGCCAAAGCCTCGAAGAATGATGTATTAAAGGTGTTAATGAATCAAGTCTCATCCTTGTTAGTAGAAACGATGCGGGAAACGAGAAAAGTCGTGTTATTCTCAACGAAAGCCTCCATTCGGAAGCTTTACGAAGAACATGAACAAATTTACAAAGCCATCGTTGCAAGGCAGCCAGAAGAAGCAGAGAAAGCGATGCTTACGCATTTGAAAAATGTAGAAAATCTGCTCGGTGATGTGCTGCAAAAACCAGCAGAACAGTCAGATACACAATAAGCTGTGCCGGATGATGGCACAGCTCTATTATTGAAGAGAAATATGTAGCTTTTTCATTCGATATTGCAGACTTTGCCTGCTCATGCCCAATAACTTTGCAGTCTGTGAAATATTATCGTCCATTTTTTCTAAGTAATGGACGATGTATTGTTTTTCGAATCGTTCCATTTGGGTTTGGAAATCAGTCGTCTGTTCTGGGCTTGTATACACAAAGGTGTCAGCAGCTGCGGTTTGCTGCAAAGAATTTGTTTGCAATTGCGCCTTAGGACGGACTTCCCCGTGCTTAAATCTAAAATGATAGGGAAGGTGATGCATGCATAAGTCGTCTTCATCCATCATCATATTCATCCCCGCCTCAATCACATGCTCAAGTTCTCTTACATTGCCTGGCCAATGATACGCCTTAAAAAGGGCAAGTACCTCTTCATCAGCCGTCTTCACCTTCATTTGAAACAGCTCATTATATTTTTGAATAAAATGATTCACAAACGTAGGAATGTCCTCTTTTCGTTCAGAAAGCGGCGGAATAAATAAGGTGACAATACCGAGACGATAAAATAAATCCTTGCGCATGCGTCCACCTGCGATTGCATCCACAGGGTCCTCATTCATATTGGCAATCACCCTTACATCAACAGCAATTTCCTTTGTGCTTCCTAGCCTTCTCACACGTTTCTCCTGTAAGACGCGCAATAGTTTTGCTTGAAGATGAGGATTTAGTGAGTTGATCTCATCTAAAAGCAAGGTTCCTCCTTGCGCCTGCTCAAATAAGCCAGGCTGATCAGTTGCTCCCGTAAAAGCCCCTTTTTGTGTACCAAAGAGCAGACTTTCAATCAGATTATCAGGCAGTGCCGCACAATTTTGAGTAATAAAAGGTCCAGATGACCGGCTGCTGCCGTTATGAATGCTTTGAGCAAACAGCTCTTTCCCAGTCCCAGTTTCGCCAACAATGAGCACATAGGAAGAGGTGCGTGTCGCTCGTTTCGCATGCTCAATCACCTCTAAAAAGGCAGGGCTTTGTCCAATAATAGAATCGAAGGTAAAGCGGGTGCTTCCTTTTTTCTTCATATTGTGATGAATCAGCCGTTCCAGCTTGGTCACATCATTCGAAATTTCAACTGCCCCTTGAATGAGACCATCTCGAACGAGCGGGTATGTATGGTTAATCGTTGTGATTTCTTTTCCGTTGTAATTATGATACGTCTGCTTGGCATGTACGGTTTGTTTCCCGGTACGCAGCGCTTGGACAAGTGTACTGTGCATCTCATCTTGAAAGGCGAAGAAATCGAGTACATTTTTATGGAGAACATCTGAGCGTTTTAAAGACTCGATCTCCATCATTTTTTTATTATAAACAACCGTATGTCCATTCTCATCAATAGCATGAACCCCGACATCAATTAAATCGAGCATTTGTTTATATAAATCAATCTCATTTTCAAGCTTTGCGGCATGCAGATCTTTTTTCAATTGCGCCACCTCCTGACGTTACCTCTATTTTACATGAAAAATTTTGCGGTTTCCTCTAAAAAATTTGGCATATGCAAAGAAATTTTGCGTAATTAATGAAGTAGCCCCCATGATCAAGCGGTCAGAAAGTTGGCACGATCCTTGCATAACATATGGATGAAGATGAACCCAATTGAAAGAAGCTACCTTACAGAAGGAGGAATAGATGATGACGACACAGACAAATGAATTGATTCAACAAACAGAGCAATATGGAGCGGCAAACTATCATCCGCTGCCAATTGTCATTTCAGAGGCTGAGGGAGTGTGGGTGACAGACCCTGAAGGCAATCGATATATGGATATGCTGAGTGCGTATTCCGCAGTGAACCAAGGACATCGCCATCCCCGCATTATTGAAGCGCTCAAAAAACAGGCAGACCGCGTGACGCTCACCTCGAGAGCCTTTCATAATGATCAGCTTGGTCCTTGGTATGAAAAAATTTGCAAACTGACGAATAAAGACATGGCACTGCCAATGAATACAGGTGCTGAGGCTGTAGAAACCGCTGTAAAAGCAGCGAGACGCTGGGGCTATGATGTGAAAGGAATCGAAGAGAATCGTGCAGAAATCATTGCGTGTGTTGGCAATTTCCATGGGAGAACGATGACGGCTGTATCTCTTTCCTCAGAAGCAGAATACCAAAGAGGTTTCGGCCCAATGCTTCCTGGAATTAAGCTAATTCCTTACGGAGATATTGAAGCGTTACGTGAAGCGATCACACCACAGACAGCGGCTTTCCTCATTGAGCCGATTCAAGGAGAAGCGGGGATTGTCATGCCGCCAGAAGGCTTCTTGAAAGAAGCCAAAACGCTTTGTGAGCAAGAAAATGTGCTGTTCATTGCGGATGAGATTCAAGTGGGGTTAGCACGAACAGGTAAGATGTTTGCGTGTGATTGGGAAGACATTGAGCCAGATATGCTGATTCTTGGGAAAGCTTTAGGCGGCGGAGTATTCCCAATCTCGTGTGTTGTAGCAAACCGCGATATTTTAGGCGTGTTTAACCCTGGTTCTCATGGGTCTACCTTCGGAGGAAATCCTCTTGCGTGTGCAGTGTCGCTTGCTGCACTGGATGTTTTAATCGACGAAAAGCTTGCAGCACGCTCTATGGAGCTTGGTGAATACTTCAAAGACAAATTGGAACACATTCAAAGTCCTGTGATTAAAGAAGTGCGCGGCCGCGGACTATTTATAGGCATGGAGCTGACAGAGGCAGCTAGACCTTATTGTGAAAAGCTGAAGCAAGCAGGTTTGTTATGTAAGGAAACCCATGAAACAGTCATCCGTTTTGCACCACCACTGACCATTTCAAAAGCAGATTTAGACTGGGCGATTGGTCATATTGAAGCACTGTTTCAAGCTTAAATGGCAAAGGGGGAGGAAGCTTCACTTTCTCCCTTTCTTTTTCAACGAACAGCGAATTTTGTCAAAGGATGCTGAATAGAAGAGGGAAAGTGGGGAAGTGGATTTGATGCAAGAACAGCATAATGAACTAGAGCGTTCCATGAAAAGCAGACATCTCTTTATGATTGCCTTAGGCGGCGTCATCGGTACAGGGCTTTTCCTTGGGTCAGGATTGATTATCCATCAGGCAGGACCGGGGGGAGCCATTCTATCGTTTATCATTGGCGGATTTTTAATGTATTTGGTCATGCTCTGTCTTGGAGAATTAGCAGTGGCGATGCCAACAGCCGGTTCCTTTCAGGAATATGCAACCAAATATATAGGTCCGTCCACAGGCTTTATGATCGGCTGGCTGTATTGGTTTAGCTGGGCGTGTACGATTGGTCTGGAGTTTACATCAGCAGGCATATTGCTCCAAAGGTGGTTTCCAGATATTCCGGTTTGGCTCTGGTGTCTAGCATTTAGCGTGATATTATTTGCCGTGAATGCCATCTCTGCTCGCAGCTTCGCTGAAACGGAGTTTTGGTTTTCAGCCATCAAGGTTGCGGCCATCCTATTGTTTATTATCATTGGAATTGGCGCAATTTTCGGAATGATTCATTTAAAAGGCGGAGAACCAGCCCCTTTATTTCGTCATTTGACGGATCATGGCGGACTATTTCCTAATGGTGTTTTTGCTATTTTATTAACCATGGTCACGGTCAATTTCTCCTTCCAAGGAACAGAACTTGTAGGGATCGCAGCAGGTGAGAGTGAAAGCCCTGAAAAAACATTGCCTCGATCAATACGGAATATTATTTGGAGAACGATGGTCTTTTTCGTTTTATCAATTGCGGTTCTAGCCGCACTTCTCCCATGGCAGACAGCAGGCGCTGTCGACAGTCCGTTTGTGGTCGTGCTGGACAAGGTCGGCATCCCATATGCTGCAGATATCATGAATTTTATTATCATCACAGCTGTCTTGTCTGTAGCAAACTCTGGATTATATGCATCATCACGTATGCTCTGGTCGCTTTCAAAGGACGGGAAAGGACCTGCCTTTACGAAAAAGCTGTCCAAGCGTAAAATCCCGATCAATGCATTATTGGTGACAATGGGTGTATCCGCTCTATCTCTGCTCACAAGTGTTGTGGCACCAAAAACGGTGTATGTGTGGCTTATTTCGATTTCTGGAATGGTTCTTGTTGTGGTGTGGATGTCCATTTGTTTGTCTCAATATTTCTTTAGAAAACAATTCATAAAAGACGGGGGAGATGTAAAGGATCTCGTCTTCCGTACACCGCTCTATCCATTTGTCCCACTAGCAGGCTTCATCGCATTTGGCATCGTGCTCATTAGCTTATTTTTTATTGAGGATCAGCGGATTGGCCTTTATTGCGGTGTTCCGTTCATGGCTGCCTGCTACATCATTTATTATCTCAAAATCAAACCGAAGGAAGAGGCAAAGCGTTTCGCCGAAGAGGAAGGAATCCCAAAAACATAAAAGACGACTATATCAAAAAAGTGTGTATGCGGACCTCTTACGCATGCACACTTTCATTGATGAATTCATTCAATATAGAAGAAAATAAAATATTTCGAAAAGAAAAATCATAGCAAGAACCTTGATGACAAGCAGGCTATCGGTGAAAATGTGTCTATTTTTTGTCTAAATGTGTTTGTAATAGTTGAAAATGCAAGATGATCCTGTTAAAATAATTAAAGAAAGCAGGGATTGATTTTTTTTGGCTGTGGCGGGACGTTTTTTGTCACAGTGGGACGTTTTTAGTCCAACGTGAAAAGAAAGGGTCGTTAGCCATGAATCGTTTATTGGAAGCTCAAAAAAAATTATTGCCAGATCTTCTCATCGTTATGCAAAAACGCTACGACATTTTGCAGTACATCAGATTAGCTGAACCAATCGGCCGCAGAAGTCTTGCGACGAGTCTTGGTCTCAGTGAGCGCATCTTAAGAGCTGAAGTTCAGTTTTTAAAAGAACAAAATCTGCTGGATGTCAAAACGAGCGGCATGATGCTGACGAGTGAAGGCCACGCTTTGCTTGAAATGCTTGAAGGAATGATGAAAGACGTTTTAGGTTTAACCTTTTTGGAAAATACATTGAAGAGGAAGTTAGGCCTAGAAGAAGTCGTGATCGTTTCTGGTGACAGTGACGAATCCCCGTGGGTGAAGCAAGAGATGGGAAGAGCTGCTGTCCAATGTATGAAAAAAAGGTTTACTGGAAATAATATCGTCGCCGTCACTGGCGGAACGACGATGGAAGCCGTTGCCGAAATGATGACCCCTGATGCCAAAAACAGAGACATGATGTTTGTCCCTGCGAGAGGCGGTCTTGGGGAGAATGTAAAAAATCAGGCAAACACCATTTGTGCCCACATGGCTGAAAAAGCTTCCGGTACTTACAAACTGCTGTTTGTTCCAGGACAGCTGTCAGAAGGTGCTTACTCTTCCATTATTGAAGAGCCGTCAGTCAAAGAAGTGCTTCAAACGATTAAATCATCCACGATGCTCATTCATGGAATCGGTGAAGCAAAAACAATGGCGATGAGACGAAACACACCAGCTGAAGATTTAAAAAAGATTGATGAGCATGACGCAGTGACAGAGGCCTTTGGCTATTACTTTAATCGTGATGGTGAGGTCGTCCACAAAGTGCACTCCGTCGGCATGCAGCTAGATGATTTAGAAAGCATTCCACACATCATTGCTGTTGCAGGTGGATCATCAAAGGCAGGGGCCATTGAAGCTTATTTCAAAAAACCCCGCCGAACGGTTCTCGTCACAGACGAAGGAGCCGCAAAAGAGTTATTAAGGGAGTCAATTGATCCCTCAATATAAAACATTGTGACCTATAAAAGGAGGAAACATCATGGCAGTAAAAGTCGGTATTAACGGATTTGGACGTATTGGACGTAACGTATTTCGTGCAGCATTAAACAATCCTGAAGTTGAGGTAGTAGCGGTTAACGATCTAACAGACGCTAACATGCTTGCACACCTTTTACAATATGACTCTGTTCACGGAAAACTAGATGCAGAGGTTTCTGTAGACGGTACGAACTTAGTAGTGAACGGTAAAACAATCGAAGTATCAGCTGAGCGTGACCCTGCGAAATTAAGCTGGGGTAAACAAGGCGTAGAAATCGTTGTTGAATCTACTGGATTCTTCACAAAACGTGCAGACGCTGCAAAACACTTAGAAGCTGGCGCTAAAAAAGTCATCATCTCTGCTCCTGCTAACGAAGAAGATATCACAATCGTTATGGGTGTAAACGAAGACAAATACGATGCAGCTAGCCACGATGTCATCTCTAATGCATCTTGTACAACAAACTGCTTAGCTCCATTTGCAAAAGTACTTAACGATAAATTTGGTATCAAACGCGGTATGATGACAACTGTTCACTCATACACAAATGACCAACAAATTCTTGATCTTCCGCACAAAGACTACCGTCGTGCTCGTGCAGCTGCGGAAAATATCATCCCAACTTCTACAGGTGCTGCGAAAGCTGTTTCACTTGTATTGCCTGAACTTAAAGGTAAATTAAACGGTGGCGCTATGCGTGTTCCAACACCTAACGTTTCTTTAGTTGACCTTGTGGCTGAATTAAACCAAGATGTAACTGTTGAAGATGTAAATGCAGCACTTAAAGAAGCAGCTGAGGGAGAACTTAATGGAATCCTTGGCTACAGCGAAGAGCCATTAGTATCTGGTGACTACAATGGTAATGCAAACTCTTCAACAATTGATGCTCTTTCTACAATGGTAATGGAAGGCAGCATGGTGAAAGTCATTTCTTGGTACGATAACGAGAGTGGATATTCTCACCGCGTTGTTGACCTTGCAGCTTACATTGCAAAACAAGGTCTTTAATTTGTCACACTGAAGGAACTCACTTGGTTCTTTCCTATAGACACGATATAATGAAGACGGACAAGGGAAGGGGAAGCATCCCTTTCCCTTTTTCTCTGTTTTTATCCGTTCTGCACGATTTCTCGTTTTGATGAGGGCAAAATGGGAAAAGGATAAAGAGAGACTTGTCCAATGCGTAAGGAAACCAGAATAAAGGAGGATCTCCTGACGAGCATGAATAAGAAATCAGTAAAAGACATTGACGTAAAAGGTAAAGTTGTGTTCTGCCGCGTAGATTTTAACGTTCCAATGAAAGACGGAAAAGTGACGGATGATACTCGTATTCGCGCAGCATTACCAACGATTGAGTATTTAACAGGACAAGGCGCAAAGGTACTACTAGCTAGTCATTTGGGTCGTCCGAAGGGTCAAGTTACTGAAGAACTGCGTCTGACACCTGTAGCGAAACGTCTGCAAGAGCTTCTTGGACAAGAAGTGAAAAAAGCGGATGAAGCTTACGGCGACAACGTGAAAAAGCAAATCTCTGACTTAAAAGAAGGAGATGTGCTAGTGCTTGAAAACGTTCGTTTCTATCCTGGTGAAGAAAAGAACGATCCTGAACTATCAAAAGCATTTGCTGATTTAGCCGATGTGTATGTCAATGATGCGTTCGGTGCTGCACACCGTGCACATGCATCCACTGCTGGTATTGCAGCATATCTTCCGGCTGTTTCTGGCTTCCTCATGCAAAAAGAGCTTGAGGTTCTAGGAAAAGCCATTTCAAACCCTGATCGCCCATTTACAGCGATTATCGGTGGCGCAAAAGTAAAGGATAAAATCGGTGTGATTGAAAGTCTTCTTGATAAAGTGGACAACCTCATCATCGGCGGCGGACTTGCTTACACATTTGTGAAAGCACTAGGCCACGAAGTAGGAAAATCTTTATTAGAAGAAGACAAAGTCGATTTAGCGAAATCCTTTATGGACCGTGCAAAAGAAAAAGGCGTGAACTTCCTGATTCCAACAGATGTTCTGGTAGCCGACGACTTTTCAAATGATGCGAATACAAGCATTGTGCCAATCTCTGAAATTCCAAGTGATCTAGAAGCACTTGATATTGGAACAGAGACAATAGGCAAGTACGCTGATGTTATTAAAAACAGCAAGCTTGTTGTTTGGAACGGACCAATGGGTGTATTTGAAATCGACGCATTCGCTAAAGGAACAAAAGCAATCGCAGAAGCACTGGCAGAAGCAAAAGATACATATTCTGTCATTGGCGGTGGAGATTCAGCAGCAGCTGTTGAGAAATTTGGTCTTGCTGATCAGATGAGCCATATTTCTACAGGCGGCGGCGCTTCACTTGAATTTATGGAAGGCAAAGAGCTTCCAGGTGTTACTGCATTAAACGATAAATAAGACCAAAACTGCTATAAGGAAGTGTCAATCATGAGAAAACCAATTATAGCTGGGAACTGGAAAATGAACAAAACACTTGGCGAAGCGGTTAGCTTCGTTGAAGAAGTCAAGTCATCCATTCCATCTCCTGACAAAGTGGAAGCAATTGTCTGTGCGCCAGCTCTTTTCCTTGAAAAGCTAAACAGCCTTTCTAACGGAACAGACCTTAAAATTGGTGCACAAAACATGCACTTTGAAGAAAATGGTGCATTCACTGGTGAAATCAGTCCTGCTGCGCTAAAAGATCTTGGCATTGGCTACTCAGTGATCGGTCATTCAGAGCGCCGTGAATTCTTCGCTGAAACAGATGAAACAGTGAACAAAAAAGCACATGCTGCATTCAAGCATGGCATCGTTCCAATTATCTGTGTAGGTGAAACGCTTGAAGAGCGTGAAGCTGGCAAAACAAATGAACTCGTCGCTGATCAAGTGAAGAAAGCACTAGCTGGTTTAACAACTCAGCAAGTTTCTGAATCTGTTATTGCATATGAGCCAATCTGGGCGATCGGTACAGGGAAATCTTCTACAGCGAAAGATGCAAACGACGTTTGTGCGCATATCCGTCAAACGGTTGCAAGCGAATATGGTCAAGAAGCGGCAGACAGCCTTCGCATTCAATATGGCGGAAGCGTGAAACCTGCGAATATTAAAGAATATATGGCAGAATCCGATATTGACGGTGCTTTGGTAGGCGGCGCAAGCTTAGAACCTCAGTCTTTCGTTCAATTATTGGAGGAAGGTCAATATGAGTAAGAAACCAGCTGCATTAATCATCTTAGATGGATTCGGTTTAAGAGGCGAAACAGTTGGTAACGCTGTTGCCCAAGCAAAGAAACCGAACTTCGACCGCTACTGGAACGAATTCCCGCATCAAACCTTAACGGCTTCAGGTGAGGCAGTAGGCCTCCCACAAGGTCAAATGGGGAACTCTGAAGTTGGGCATTTGAACATCGGTGCAGGACGCATTGTGTATCAAAGCTTAACAAGAGTGAATGTTGCCATTCGTGATGGGGAATTTGAGAAAAACGAAACGTTCCTAGAGGCAATGACTTATGCAAAAGAGAATGACAAGGCCCTTCATTTATTCGGTCTCCTGTCAGACGGCGGTGTGCACAGCCACATCCAGCATCTTTTTGCCTTGCTGAAACTAGCGAAAAAAGAAGGCTTAACAAAAGTATACATTCATGGCTTCTTGGACGGACGTGATGTTGGTCAAAAGACAGCCAAAGTGTACTTAAAACAGCTTGAAGAACAAATCAAAGAAATCGGTGTCGGAGAAGTGGCAACACTTTCTGGACGCTATTACTCAATGGACCGTGACAAACGCTGGGATCGTGTGGAGAAAGCATATCGCGCGATGGCGTATGGTGAAGGCCCAAGTTATCAAAACATCTATGATGTCGTTGATGACTCCTATGAAAATGGAATCTACGATGAATTCGTTATTCCATCTGTCATCACGAGAGAAAATGGTGAGCCAGTTGCAAAAGTAAACGACGGCGATTCTGTGATTTTCTATAACTTCCGCCCAGACCGTGCAATCCAAATTTCGAACACCTTCACAAATGAAGATTTCCGCTCGTTTGATCGCGGAGAAGCACATCCGAAGCATTTACACTTCGTCTGCTTCACACACTTCAGTGAAACGGTTGATGGCTATGTTGCCTTCAAACCAGTGAATTTGGATAACACAGTAGGAGAAGTGCTAGCGCAAAATGGATTGAAACAGCTGCGGATTGCTGAAACAGAGAAATATCCTCACGTGACGTTCTTTATGAGCGGTGGACGTGAAGAAGAATTTCCTGGTGAAGACCGCATTTTGATCAATTCACCAGATGTGGCAACCTATGACCTCAAGCCAGAAATGAGCGCTTATGAGGTAAAGGATGCACTAGTTGCAGACATCAATGCTGACAAGCATGATGCGATCATCCTGAACTTTGCTAACCCGGATATGGTTGGTCATTCAGGTATGCTTGAGCCAACAATTAAAGCCATTGAAGCAGTAGATGAATGCTTAGGAGCTGTTGTCGACGCAATCCTAGCAAAAGGCGGACATGCCATCATCACGGCAGACCACGGTAACGCAGACGTGCTGATTACTGAAGAAGGAAAGCCGCATACTGCACATACGACAAACCCTGTTCCAGTCATCGTAACGAAAAAAGGTGCAACGCTTAGAGAAGGCGGCATTCTAGCCGATCTATCTCCAACGCTTTTAGACTTACTTGGTCTTGAAAAACCAAAAGAGATGACAGGAACATCATTGATTCAGAAATAACAAATTGATTCAAAAGGAGAGAAATAACGATGCCATACATTGTTGACGTATATGCACGCGAAGTATTAGACTCTCGCGGTAACCCAACAGTTGAAGTAGAAGTTTATACAGAATCTGGCGGCTTTGGCCGTGCACTAGTACCAAGTGGTGCCTCTACTGGTGAATATGAAGCAGTAGAACTACGTGACGGAGACAAAGACCGTTACCTTGGAAAAGGTGTTCTGACAGCTGTAAACAACGTAAACGAAATCATTGCACCAGAGCTTTTAGGCTTTGATGTAACTGAACAAGTAGCAATTGACAAAATGTTAATCGAACTTGACGGAACAGAAAACAAAGGGAAATTAGGCGCAAACGCAATCCTTGGCGTATCTATCGCTGTAGCACGTGCTGCTGCTGATTTCTTACAAATTCCACTTTACCAATACCTTGGTGGATTCAACTCCAAAACGCTTCCAGTGCCAATGATGAACATCGTCAACGGCGGAGAGCATGCGGATAACAACGTAGACATTCAAGAATTCATGATTATGCCTGTAGGTGCACCTAACTTCCGTGAAGCACTTCGCATGGGCGCACAAATCTTCCATAGCCTGAAATCTGTATTAAGTGCAAAAGGCTTAAACACAGCTGTAGGTGACGAAGGTGGATTCGCTCCAAACCTTGGTTCTAACGAAGAAGCACTTCAAACAATCGTTGAAGCGATTGAAAAAGCTGGTTTCAAACCAGGTGAAGAAGTGAAACTTGCAATGGATGCTGCATCTTCTGAGTTCTACAACAAAGAAGACGGTAAATATCATTTATCAGGCGAAGGTGTTGTGAAAACATCTGCTGAAATGGTTGACTGGTATGAAGATATGGTATCGAAATACCCAATCATCTCGATCGAAGACGGCCTTGATGAAAACGACTGGGAAGGTCACAAACTATTAACTGAGCGCCTTGGCAGCAAGGTTCAGCTAGTAGGAGATGACTTGTTTGTGACAAACACGAAGAAGCTTTCTGAAGGAATCAAAAACGGCGTTGGTAACTCAATCCTAATCAAAGTAAACCAAATCGGTACATTAACTGAAACATTTGATGCAATCGAAATGGCAAAACGTGCAGGATACACAGCTGTTATCTCTCACCGTTCTGGTGAAACTGAAGACAGCACGATTGCAGACATCGCTGTTGCAACAAACGCTGGACAAATCAAAACAGGTGCTCCGTCTCGTACGGACCGTGTGGCGAAATACAACCAATTACTTCGCATCGAAGATCAATTGGCTGAAACAGCACAATATCACGGCATTGCAACATTCTATAACTTGAATAAATAATGTCAGCTATGCGCTGCGTTCCACTCTTTTATGAGAGCGGGACGCAGCGTTTTTTTGTGTCGAGCGAAATCCGCTGGCTAATTCATTTGACTTATCCTATTTCTGTAAAAAATCCTCCTTCCGTTAGAGATGAAGTCAAAACCCTTCCATTTATAAGCACTAAATCATGAAAAACCAACTAAAAATATGATCTGAAATGAACTTATGCTTTCTGTAAGGGGGTGGTATCATTTTACATATATTAGGGGGTGATGAGATGCTGAATCCTTTTAGCCTTCGTTTTCCAGTAGGTGTGTATATGTATGTTCTTCACCTATTGGCGGCATATGATGAAAGGAAGCAACGAATTCTAACTTCTAAGAATGTACAGAAAAACGCATTTTGGATTTATGTTCTTGCCGCTATATTAGGCATTATTTCACTTGGAGCATTGATTTGGGCATGCAAGACCTTTGGACAGGGCTCTAAATTTTTAGGAGAGTTCAAATTATTAGGCATGTACGTTAAAATCCAGTGCGGTTATTAACAGGGATGAGAACAGATGCAAGGTCATCTGTTCTATCTGAAACAAACGGAGGGATATGATGCTGACATTACGATTAAAAGAAAAAACATATAGCCGCACCTTCTCTCTCCGTAATATTCAAATGAATGTCGAGAAAGGGCAGATGCTACTGCTTTTGGGGCATAATGGTGCGGGGAAGACGACGATGATCCAATCCATGTTTGGCCTGACACCATTTATAGGATGTGTCACTTTACATGGTAAACAGCTGAACCTTCAATTCTCAGAACATATCTCCTTATTGAAAAAACATGTTTCCTATATTCCTGACGACCACTCGTTGTTCGATTATTTATCGCCGAGGGAATACTTTCAATTACTTCAGCTGCCAAATGAGCAAGATGTCACACGGGAAGAGACGTTCATCGATCTGTTTGAGCTGGGTTCATATATGGATCAGCCTATCGCTCAGCTGTCTCATGGCAATCAAAAGAAAACGCAGATCATTTCACAGCTCCTCAGGCCGTGTGATTATTATGTGTTCGATGAGCCAACGAACGGACTTGATCCAGATATGATGATCATCTTAAAAAAGGTGCTCATGAAGCTGAGAGATCAAGGTGCAGGCATTCTCATTTCAACCCATCATTTGAGCTTTGGTGATACGCTTTATGACCATCTCATGATCTTAAGAAATGGTGACGTCAAGTTGGATATGTCCCGTCAAGAAACGAATCAGACATTTCCTCATCAGGCACTTGAAGAGATTTATAAAGAAGTAAATCGAGATTACTATATGCAGGTGGAGAGGTTACTCAATGATTTGGACACGACACGTTCTTCATAAAATAGAGTGGGGCATGCTGACAACGAAAGGAAAGCAACTTGGAAAAAAGTATCCTTTGCAGCTGCTCTCAGCTGCCGTTTTTCTCTTGCTCATCTATGCGATATACGTTGTCATCAGCCTGCGCTTTTACATGCAGGCAGGTGAAAGTGAGCCAGCTGCGCTATATCTCCAATTTGTCAAAATGTCGCTCTTACTATTAGGAGCAGGGATTGTGTTATCCCGCAATAAACTGAAGCGCCAAGAATATCAATTCTACTTTTTGAACAGTGCAATACAAAGTGTACCCTTTGTCCTTTGTGCGTATTTCTTTCCAGTGCTTTTTTGCTTCCTCATGGCTGGATTGCTTTTTTTACCGATTGTATTAGGTCTTTTGATCACGGGTGTCACCCCATCTCTGTATTGGATCATCGCTGTTTGCATCACATGCGGCATATTGGCACTTTATACGCTCTCTTCATGGATGCTAATGAGGATCGGTGTAAGTTATTTCGTATCAAAAACAAAGGAGCATTTACTTCTACAAACAATCGGCTTTGCGGCACTTCAAGTACTCATATATCTTCTTTTTCAAAAAGCAGTGGAGATGATCCATGTATGGCCGGCTGTCTATCTGACGTTGCTGGTGATTCTTCTAAGCGCTGGCTGGCTATGGGTAAAGGGCTTAGCAGCTTGCTATGTTCATCAAATGTTTTTGCAGCTGAAAACAGAGGTAAAGTCATTTTCTTACCAGAAAATTAGGACGTACTCTTCCTTTCTGACGCAACTGCGGCAGGAAGTGGTCTATTTCATTCGATCAGCTGTTTTTAAAGAACAAGGCATTTTGTTCCTCTTTCTCGTTTGTTTGACGGCTGGGCTCCCATTTGTTTTTACACCTGAAGAAACTGGATGGCTGTATGCTTTTATTGTGCAGTTTGCGTTAAAGGAAATATTGATCATGCTTCCGCTGATGATTGGCAGAGAATATCATCTCAATCAACGGGCCATCTTTATGTTAAATACATCAAAGGGTGCGTATATATTGCCAAGAATTTTATTTTATTACACAATCAATTTACTCATTTATTTTGTGTATATTGGCCTTGCTTATTTGGTGATCGGTATTGAAAGTGAAGGTCATGGCTTGGCGAGTTTGTCCATTTTATTCATGACCGTCATGGCAGCCTGTACGGGGTTTGTCGTGAAAATCAGTGATTTTAATAAACTGTTTGTCATCGTGATGATGATTGCTGTATTCAGCTTCATCGATATGCTTTTATTAGAGTGGCTGTCAGCTCATATGTTTCTTCTTGCCACCGCTTATCTGCTTGGGTCACTTGCCTTTTTCAGTTGTATATATGCTGTGATGTTAAAAAGGCCGATATTGCGATGATGGGGCTTGTCATTAGTTTACTAGCGGTTGTGCTTATTCATGAACTCGGTCATATGCTGATGATCATGGTGTGTAACAAAGTCGAAAAAAGGCCGCTCTTTGATTTTGTGGTAACGATTGATTGGAAGCATGTGGCGATCGTCCATGAGACATTTGCCCGGCCGAGCTTTAATCTGATGGTGGCACTTGCAGGTCCGCTGTTTCCGGTACTCTGCTCAATTGTGCTTTTATTAACGTGGAAGCATTCGGTGAGTCATCAGCTGCTGTTTTTTTCTTTACTGAACACTGTGATGCTGCACCCAGCTTGCCCAGACGGGAAAAATATCACAGTCAGTTTAAAAGAGATGAAGGAGAGAAAGAGATGATCAAAGTATTTCATTCGTTTTCTAGCGGCTTAACACTTGCGATGCTGTATATATTTGCTGTGTTTATGACCCCTGTCTTTTTACTGTTGCTAGAGGTCAATCATATCGAATCAAGTCCAACGCTGTTTGGTATGCCATTTTATATTATGAAAATTGAAGAGTATCAATTCAGCTCTGAGGCGACGCTTTTTGGATGCGTTGTCTGCTTTTTAGCTGGCGCTGTGCTTTACTTATTCATTCAATATGTGATTCATGCTGTGAAAAAGCAAAAAGCATAAAAAAGCAGGCTGAACAAATAGTCAGTCTGCTTGAAATGTAAGTGACAGCCGTACCATATCTATACACTGAATCCCGTTTTCATAAATTGGTTCATCATAATGCTTAAGGAAGAAATCGCGATCGATCGACGTTAGGCGGAAGCCGCATTTTTGATAAAGTGCGAGCTGCTGAATACTCGAGTTGCCTGTGCCGATTTCAATCGTATGAAAACCAGCAGCTTTCGCTTCAGCGATTGCATGGCGGATCAGCTGCTTCCCAATTCCCCTTCCTTGCCATGACTCCTTCACAGCCACATTCATGATTTCCACTGAATGCTGAGAGAGCGATGATAGCACATAGACACCAATCACATCATCTTCATGAAAAGCCGCATAACAAGAACCGGATTGTACATAAGCAAGAACCTTTTCCTTTGAAGGATCAGCTAATAGTAAAAGATCCATTGGGAGAGATTCATCATGAGATAATCGCCGAATCTGTATCACATTTTTTCATCCTTTCTATTCTTTAATATACCCTTGTTTCACGCCCCAATCGTATTGGTCCTGTACCCACTGTGAGGGAGGATGATGAGTGACATTCGGGTCTTTTTTGACAGTTGGTTTCCTTGTAGACTGAGCGGTCTGCTTATTTGCTTGAGCAGTGGCTTTTGCTGCTGCCAGCTCTTTTTGAAGCTGGTCGACTTTTATCTCAAGCGCTTTACGCTGTTTGACCTCTTTTTCATAGGCTTTCTTTTCTTTTTTGAGCTTTTTTGTGACGGTGGCTATTTGCTTTTTTTGTTCATCGTTTTTATGCTTCATATCTGTTTGATCTGATGTTAACTGCGAGAGCTTCAGATCGCTCGTTTTGCTTTCTTGCTGATGTGTTTTCTCTGCTTTTACGATGGTCTGCTGCTGCCCAACAATCCAGCCACCTAAGGCAATAACTGCTACAGACAGAAGAAGGATCGTCATTGTTTTCTTCATGTGTGAACCCCTTTCTTTAAACCACTATTATCATCGGTTAAAGATATACAGGTTTTAACATCACAAGGGAATATTCACATCAGAATGGCAGACACTATGCAAAAAGGAGGGTGTCTGTTGATTTCCTTTATGATTCATGTTGTCGTCTCATTATTTGCTGTATCAAACCCCATAGGAAACGTACCTCTTTTCATCACCTTAACAGAGGGCTATACAGAGAAAGAGCGCTCCCAGACAGCCAAAAAAGCCATCGTGGTCTCTTTTATTATTTTGATTGCCTTTCTATTGGCAGGCAGGCTCATTTTCAAACTGTTTGGAATTGATATTCATGCACTTCGCATCGCTGGCGGTATTTTTATTTTTGGTATCGCTTACAATTTACTGAATGCAAAAGAATCACACGTCCAAAATCCTCATTCGGAGGAAAAGGCAGAAAGCAAAGAGAAGGCAGATATCTCCGTTACGCCGCTGGCGATCCCGATCATCGCTGGTCCCGGTACAATCGCTACAGTGATGAGTTTAACCCCGGGAAGTCAAGGGATGCTCCACATGTTTGCGATTCTAGTTGGCATTGTCATCGTTCTTGCTATGACGTATTATGCCTTTCATTATTCAAGTTTTATTATGCGAAAAATGGGGAAAACAGAGATGAATGTCGTGACGCGTTTGATGGGATTAATTCTGGCTGTAGTGGCAGTTGAAATGATCGGCGCAGGCTTAAAAGGGATGTTTCCGATGTTTATGTCATAAGTGTATATAAAAAAGCTGTTTTTTTCTACAATGATGTAAAATAAAACAGCTTTTTTTAAGGTTTCGGCACATGCTTAAATACTTCTTCACTTTCAAAGAACTCAATTAAGCGGCTAATCCAATCATAGTAATCAAGACTTTCCTTGATTTCTGAAAGAAGCAGATTGATTTTATCCTCTGTTTCTTCTGGTAAATCTTCCTGTTCAAGCAGCTCTTGCAATTCCTTGCACGTTTTCTTATGTGCTTTACGGTTTTTACTGACAACACGTGTCCAATTGGCTGCAAACAATGAAATAAACGTTTGGTATTGATCTTGCTCAACGTCATAAAGATCTTTACGTATTCCTTTTTCATAAACCTTTTCCGCAATATTTAAATCGAGCATTTCTCGAACGACTTGACTCATCCTCGTTTTGCTCATGCCGGTCGCCTCTGATAGCTCTTCCAGCGTCATTGGTTTACGGTTCATGTGAATGATACCAAGCACTCTACCCACTGTAGAAGAAAGACCAAAGGCATTCATGTTCTCTGCAGCTTTTTCAATATAATGATCCTGTGCTTTTTGAATGGCGCCTAGCGCTTGCTTGTCCACTCCCCGCTTCATCCCTTCACGACTGACAATTTGTAACACAATATATCATATACCTGTTTGTTGATGAAAACAATAAATATTGAGTAATTGCTAGTAATTTGGAGGAAAAAGGAGAGATATCTAGATATTACGGCGTTAACTGAAAATTTTATATAAATGTTATGCAATACAAACACATCATAAACTTTTTATTTTATAAAGTTTGCACTATAATTAATAAGGTGTAAATTTTCTGAATATATAGATCCAACTAATTGGAGGTGTCTCATTTGCTGAAACTAGAGAATGTATCTAAGACGTATAAAGGCGGAAAAAAAGCTGTCAAAAATATTGATTTAGACATAGCAAAAGGAGAATTTATTTGTTTTATTGGACCGAGTGGCTGTGGTAAGACCACAACCATGAAGATGATCAACCGACTCATCGAACCTTCCTCAGGAAATATTTTTATCGAGGGAGAAAATATCATGAAAAAAGATCCAGTTCAATTAAGAAGAGAAATCGGTTATGTGATTCAGCAAATTGGACTGTTCCCCCATATGACCATCGCGCAAAACATCTCACTTGTGCCGAAGCTCTTAAAATGGCCGGAAGAAAAACGGAAGGAACGAGCACGCGAACTGTTGAAGCTCGTCGACATGGGCCCAGAATTTTTAGAGCGCTATCCTCATGAACTCAGTGGAGGACAGCAGCAGCGCATCGGAGTTCTTCGCGCACTGGCAGCAGAACCCCCTCTGATCCTCATGGACGAACCATTTGGTGCACTTGATCCAATTACACGAGATACATTGCAGGAAGAATTTAAGAAGCTGCAAAAAACGTTAAATAAAACCATCGTATTCGTCACACATGACATGGATGAAGCAATTAAACTGGCTGACCGAATTGTGATTTTAAAAGATGGAGAGATTGTCCAAGTAGGCACACCAGAAGATATTTTGCGTAACCCAGCCAACGAGTTCGTTGAAGAATTCATTGGAAAAGAACGCCTGCTTCAATCAAATCCGAATATGGAACGTGTAGAACAAATGATGAACACGTCACCAGTCACCATTACAGTCGAACAAACGTTGACTGATGCCATCTACATCATGAGAGAAAAGCGGGTCGATTCCTTGCTTGTAGTAGATGAACATGATGTGTTAAAAGGCTATATCGATATTGAAACTATTGATGCGAACCGCAGAAAAGCGGCTTTCGTTGGTGAGATCTTAAATACAGAGTTCTATACTGTACAAGAAGGCGCACTTCTCAGAGACACCGTTCGGAAAATCTTAATACGCGGTATTAAATATGTACCAGTTGTCGATGCCAAAGGGCATTTAAAAGGCATTGTGACACGGGCAAGTCTTGTAGATGTTGTGTACGACTCCATTTGGGGAGACGATACGCCAGCGTCTGCCATTGAAATGAACTAAGGGAGGTGGACACATGGATCAAATCATCGATTTTCTAGAGAAAAATGGTGGGGAACTCCTCACAAAAATGTGGGAGCATTTATATATTTCCTTAATTGCTGTCGTGCTAGGAATTATCGTTGCCGTTCCTTTAGGCGTCGTTCTCACGCGAATGAAACGAGGCGCAGGCTTTGTCATCGGTGTCGTGAATATCTTTCAAACACTCCCTAGTTTAGCGATTCTTGCATTTTTTATTCCTATTTTGGGGGTTGGGAAAATACCTGCAATCGTTGCTCTCTTTTTCTATTCGGTATTGCCTATTTTGAGAAATACGTATGCCGGCGTCCAAGGTGTGAACAAAAATCTGCTTGAATCCGGTAAAGGGATCGGCATGACCACATGGGAACAAATTCGTCTCGTGGAACTTCCGCTTGCTGTACCGATCATTATGGCAGGTGTCCGAACGTCAACGATTTATTTAATTGGCTGGACAACACTTGCTGCTTTTATCGGTGGAGGCGGTCTTGGTGACTACATTTTAATTGGACTTCAGCTATACCAGCCGGAATACATTATTGCAGGTGCCATCCCAGTCACCATTTTAGCGGTCATCATTGACTTTACATTGATGAAGCTGGAGAAAAAAGTAACACCAGAAGGCTTAAAAGGATTGAAGGAAGTTTCATAAGGAGTTGGCTTATGTGAAGAATCGAAAAACAAAATGGATCAGCGCACTGCTTGCTGGATGCTTGCTATTGATAAGCGGCTGTTCACTTCCTGGACTAGCCGGCTCCTCAGGCAATACGCTGCGGGTGGGAGCACAAAACTTTACCGAATCAGAAATCATGGCCTATATGGTTAGCGAGATCATCGAACATTACACAGATAAAAAGACAACCATTGTGAAAAACTTAGGCTCTAATACCGTACAGCAGAAAGCAATGGAAAATGGGGATATCGACATTTCGGCGACAAGATATACAGGGACAGATTTGACAAGTACGCTTGGAATGGATGCGGAAAAAGACCCGGAGCGTGCAATGGAAATCGTCCAAAAAGAATTTAAGAAACGCTATGATTACAAATGGTTTGATTCCTATGGCTTTGACAATACGTATGCCTTTGCCGTGACGCAAAAGATGGCGAAGGAAAACAAGTTAGAAACGGTCTCTGACTTGAAAAAGAATGCGAAGAATTACCGGTTCGGTGTCGATAATATATGGCTCAAAAAGAAAGGCGACGGTTATGAAGGATTCGTGAAAACATACGGAATTGAATTTGGAAGCACGTATCCAATGCAGATTGGTTTAGTGTACGATGCATTAAAAAATGAAAAAATGGATATTGTGCTTGCCTATTCAACAGATGGACGAATCAAAGCCTATGACCTCAAAATTTTAAAAGATGATAAGCGGTTTTTCCCGCCATATGATGCATCGCCCGTTGTCCCGGAAAAAGTTTTAAAAGAGAACCCAGGGCTTGATAAGGTGATCAACAGACTGCTCGGAAAAATTAATACAGAACAAATGCAAGAGCTGAACTATCAAGTCGACGGAGAGCTTCAAGAACCAGCCACCGTTGCGAAGAATTTCCTGAAAAAGCACAATTACTTTGAGTAAGATGGGGAGGTGTCACGGCTGATGGACACACTGCAGCAATTATGGACGTATTATCAGCAGAACGGTTCATATGTGTTAGAAGAATTTTATCGGCATTTTCTCATGTCAGCGTATGGGGTGCTGTTTGCGGCAATAGTCGGAATTCCAGTAGGCATCTTTGTGGCGCATTACCGTAAGCTAAGCAATTGGATCTTCGCCATTACCAACGTCATTCAAACCATACCGGCGTTAGCAATGCTTTCCGTGTTGATGCTCGTGTTAGGACTTGGCGCAAATACAGTCATCATATCACTCTTTCTGTATTCGCTTCTGCCGATCATCCGCAACACGTATACAGGGATTGTCAGCATTGAACATGCTTATTTAGAATCGGGTAAAGCGATGGGCATGACGAAATGGCAAGTGCTGAGAATGGTTGAATTACCGCTTGCTTTATCGGTTATTATGGCTGGTTTAAGAACTGCACTGGTCATCGCTATCGGCATTACAGCGATTGGGACATTTGTTGGCGCGGGAGGTCTAGGTGATATCATCATCAGAGGATCAAACGCCACAAACGGAACAGCCATCATTTTAGCAGGTGCTATTCCAACTGCACTCATGGCCATTATCGCTGACCTAGTCATGGGCTGGCTCGAACGCTATTTAAGCCCAACGAACAAGAAAAAAGAAAGAAAAGCATTAGCTGAAAAAAACATGACATCTGCTTAAGCGGTTGTAAAGACAAAACCTCCCTTACATCTGTAAGGGAGGTAGTTTTATGATGATCAGGCAGTTCACATGCGGGTATTTTATGATTCAAGCGTGATCCATTCAGTAGACCACTTCGAAATTTCCTCAAAAACGGGTGCAAGGGAACGCCCCATATCAGTTAAAGAATACTCAATACGCACGGGTGTTTCAGCAAAAACCTCCCGTTTTACAATGCCTGCTGCTTCCAGCTCTTTTAATCTCTCAGATAATACTCTTCCGCTTAAATTTGTCAGAGCGGCCTCAATTTCACCAAAGCGCTGCGGACTTGAGAGAAGCTGAAAAACAATCAGTGCAACCCAGCGTTTACTCAATAACTCAACTGCTTTTTCAAACCGCGGGCACATGTCAGATTGATTCATCTTTCTTCACTCCAATCTGAACCCATTATACCGTAAATTTGTCATAAATCAGCTCAAAAAGCTTGTCAATGATCAAAACATTCTATGATGACGAACGGCTGTTTAATATAAATAACAGATAGCGGTTAAGATCTTCTATTTCTTTTTTCGAAAGAGTTGACCAAATGTCTCCATCAAATAGTTCGAGATCACCAAGTTCATATTGCGCTGCGGCTTCCTTTATTTTGGATAATGCCGTTTCCTCTTCCTTCAGCTGATGGACAGAAGAGGCTTCCTCAATATAGCCCGCAGCCTGCATCATTTCCTCATAAGGAACCTTTAATGCACCGGCTAGTTTTTTTATCGTAGGAGGCTTCGGAATGCCGCGTTTCCCATTTTCAATACGAGAAATACCAGCAGCACTGACCTCTGAATACATCGCTAATTGGTTCACTGACAGCTTCTTTTCCTCACGTAATGCTCTTAAGTATGCACCAAAGTTCATCAAGGCAAAACCTCACATGGTTATAGATTAGATATATCTATTTTACTTGATTTGTTGACTATTGGCAACAAGTATACCATGAAAATATTGACATTAGTTAATAGTGAATGTATCTTAGGGTTATGCCCCGCTATTTGTTCGTCTTTTTTTGGTTGATGAGCGTGAGAAAGTATTCATTCAGCTGGCTGATGTCTTGTGCGGATAGCCTTTCCCATAGGTCTCCGTCAAAAATGGGAAGATGTTCTACATCCTTTTGAAGCGCCGTTTGATAGATTTTCAACATGGATTCATATTTTGGTTTCATTTCATGAACTTGTTCCTGTTCAATATGACCTGCAAGCAGCATTAAATCCTCATAAGGCACCTTCAAGGCGTGTGCTAATTTTTTTATGGTTAAAGGCTTCGGCACACCACGCTTTCCATTTTCGATTCGAGAAATACCAGCAGCGCTTACACCTGAATACATGGCGAGTTGATTGACAGACATTTTTCTATTTTCTCTTAAAATGCGTAATTGTTCACCAAAGTGATTCATGACATCGAACCTCACATTTCAGTATATGACTTATTTTAGTATGATCATTGACCAAAGGAAATAGCAGAGGGGTAAAAGTGTTGACTTAAGTTAATGAATCTGTTTCATGTGAGCACCTACACGTTGTACATATTGATTCCATAGGAGGTTGTAATGATGGTCGAAAAGATTCAGATCAGGCGGACTTATGTCATGCAGTATATGATCGAAAACGATATGTCTTTAAATCAGCTCGCTGATGAAATTGGCATTTCTCCTGCCACACTCAGCAGGGTATTAAATGGTCATCGGAAACCAGGTCAGCTTGTCATTGGCAAAATGATTCATTACTTTGATAAAAAATTTGAAGATCTATTTTACTATGAAAATGTTGACAAAAGTCAATGAATGAAATGATCAAGGAGGCAATGTCGTTGAAAAGAACTGGGATGGTCAGACATATTGATTCACTAGGCAGAATTGTTCTGCCTTCAGAAATGCGCAAGGTACTCAATATTAAAGAAGAGCAGCTTTTAGAAATTTTCATTGAAGATCAAACCATTATGCTGAAAAAATATGATGCAGATAAGAGCTGCCTGTTAACTGGACAAGTGACGAAGTATAACAAAAGCTATGGAAATGGGAAAGTGATGCTGAGTCCTGAAGGAGCTGAACGTTTGTTAGTAGAATTAAAACAGCTATTGAAAGAAGAAGCAACCCGTTAAAAACATGTTTTTAAACGAAAATTGCATATAAAAAATGCTGCATACTACTCTTTGGAATGAAATTGAATCAAAATAACGAGTAAAGTCCAGAATATAGAGGGAATCTTTATTTTGATGTTTCGTGACATGCACCTTGTTTTCATGTAAAATAAAGTTATGTGTACCAGTTTGTCTGGAGGTGTTTTCATGCACGCATTTGTTATCACATTACTCGTAATTGTCAGTATCGCACTTATCATC
This sequence comes from Bacillus sp. FSL W8-1143, assembly GCF_037965155.1. Lineage (NCBI taxonomy): Bacteria > Bacillati > Bacillota > Bacilli > Caryophanales > Bacillaceae > Bacillus > Bacillus sp. FSL W8-1143. The sequence goes on along the minus strand of NZ_CP150182.1, from coordinate 3,063,422 downwards.
GTTGTATTGTTACAATCTAGTAAAAGTGCTGGACTGTCAGGCGCTATTTCAGGTGGAGCCGAGCAGCTTTTCGGTAAGCAAAAAGCGAGAGGTCTTGACTTGATACTTCACCGTTTAACGGTTATTTTGTCAGTGCTTTTCTTCATCTTAACACTTGCATTGGCATATTTAGGCGTATAAAGCGCGAGTAACAGAAGGTCTGATCTTTTTTCAGACCTTTTTTTATTATCAGCACTCTTTTGTGTTTGTTTCATACATACAAGTGGAAAATATAAACCATATCGGAAGGAAAGGAAGTCACATCATGAAAGTTGTTACACCAAAACCATTTACGTTTAAAGGTGGAGAAAAGGCGGTGCTTCTTCTTCACGGTTTTACTGGGAATACAGCCGATGTTCGAATGCTAGGCCGTTATTTGAACGAAAGAGGGTATACGTGTCATGCACCACAATATAAAGGACACGGCGTGCCGCCAGAAGAGCTTGTCCATTTTGGACCGGATGACTGGTGGAAGGATGTAGAAGAAGGCTATCAATTCTTAAAAGATGAAGGCTATGAGGAAATTGCGGTTTGCGGCCTATCCCTCGGAGGAGTTTTTTCATTGAAATTAGGTTACACTGTACCTGTAAAGGGAATTGTACCTATGTGTGCACCTATGTACATAAAAAGTGAAGAAGTCATGTACCAGGGTGTACTAGAATATGCCCGTAACTATAAGAAATTCGAGGGTAAGTCAGAGGACCAAATTGAACAGGAAATGGAAGAGTTCAAGAAAACGCCCATGGATACACTGAGAAGCCTGCAAGAACTGATTGCAGATGTTAGAAATAATGTCGACATGATTTATTCACCTACTTTTGTTGTTCAGGCACGTCACGATCATATGATTAATACAGACAGTGCGAATATCATTTACAACGAAGTAGAGACAGATCAAAAGCATTTGAAATGGTATGAAGAATCAGGCCATGCGATCACGCTTGATAAAGAGCGCGAGAAGGTTCATCAGGATGTATATGCATTCTTAGAATCACTTGATTGGTCAGTTTAAATATATAGGGGGTTAGAGTGTGCAAAAAGAAGAATTTATGAATGAATTACTCGCTTTTATGAAAGATGAAGCGTATAAACCGTTAACCGTTCAAGAGCTGGAAGTGATGATGGAGATTACCAATCCAGATGATTATAAAGAGCTCGTCAAAGCACTTGTGATGCTGGAAGATCAAGGACTCATCGTTCGCACGCGCAGCGATCGCTACGGTGTACCGGAAAAAATGAACTTGGTAAAAGGAAAGCTGTCTGCTCATGCAAAAGGCTTTGCATTTGTGACACCAGAAGAGTTTGGACAGGATGATATTTTCATTCCGCCTAATGAGCTAGGCACAGCGATGAATGGTGATACGGTCATGGTTCGTGTCAGCCACAAATCAAACGGCACAAAAAAAGAAGGGACTGTCATCCGAATTCTGGAGCGTAATACTCAGACGGTTGTCGGTACCTATACAGAAACGAAAAGCTTTGGCTTTGTCATTCCTGATGATAAAAAAATCACAACCGATATCTTCATCCCGAAATCCGCTAAAAATGGAGCGGTCGAAGGGCATAAAGTGGTCGTGACGCTGACTAGCTACCCAGAAGGAAGAATGAGTGCAGAGGGCGAAGTCACTGAAATCCTTGGTCATAAAAATGACCCTGGCATTGATATACTATCAATCATTCATAAACACGGCCTGCCAGGTGAGTTCCCAGAAGAAGCGCTCCAGCAGGCAGTAGACACACCTGAAACGATTGATGAAAAAGACCTAGAAGGCAGACGTGACTTACGCAATGAAACGATTGTAACCATTGACGGAGCAGATGCGAAGGACTTAGATGATGCCGTTACGGTGCAAAAGCTGGATGATGGCAAATATAAGCTAGGGGTGCATATTGCAGATGTCTCTCATTATGTCACAGAGAACTCTCCGATTGATCAGGAAGCTTATGAGCGTGGAACGAGTGTATATCTCGTAGACCGCGTCATTCCTATGATCCCGCACCGCCTGTCAAACGGTATTTGCTCGTTGAATCCGAAGGTCGATCGTCTCACGCTGTCTTGTGAAATGGTCATTGATCGAAATGGGAAGGTCGTCAAACACGAGATTTTCCAAAGTGTGATCAAAACGACGGAAAGAATGACCTATACTGATGTGAATAAGATTTTAGTCGATCAAGACGAGGAGCTTATAGACAAATACGAGCCGCTCGTCCCAATGTTCCAAGAGATGGAGAAGCTTGCAGAGATCCTTCGCGAAAAACGGATGGAGCGCGGGGCAGTAGACTTTGACTTCAAGGAAGCAAAAGTACTTGTAGATGATGAAGGAGCGGCGAAAGACGTTGTCGTTCGCGAGCGTTCAGTCGCAGAGAAATTAATTGAAGAATTCATGCTTGTTGCTAACGAAACAGTTGCAGAGCATTTCCACTGGTTGAATGTACCTTTCATTTATCGAATTCACGAAGAACCAAATCCTGAGAAGCTTCAGCGCTTTTTAGAGTTCGTGACAACGTTTGGTTACATTGTGAAAGGAACGTCGACAAACATTCACCCGCGTGCACTTCAAAGTGTACTTGATGCTGTGAGGGATCAACCAGAAGAAGTTGTGATACAAACCGTGATGCTTCGTTCGATGAAACAGGCGAAATATGATCCAGAAAGCATCGGCCATTTTGGATTATCAACGGAATTCTATACACATTTCACATCACCGATCCGCCGTTATCCGGATTTAATCGTGCATAGACTAATTAGAACCTATTTGATTCAGAAAAAGACAGACGAAGCAACTCTAGAAAAGTGGGGTCAGCTGCTTCCTGAAATTGCAGATCATGCGTCTACAATGGAGCGCCGCTCAGTCGATGCAGAGCGTGAAACAGATGATCTCAAGAAGGCAGAATTTATGCTTGATAAAATCGGTGAAGAGTTTGATGGCATGATTAGTTCCGTGACGAACTTCGGACTATTTGTTGAACTGCCGAATACAATTGAAGGTCTTGTTCATGTCAGCTACATGACAGACGACTACTATCGCTTTGATGAGCAGCACTTTGCCATGATCGGTGAACGCACAGGAAATGTCTACCGTATCGGTGATGAAATCACAGTCAAAGTGGTGAATGTCAATAAAGATGAGCACTCGATTGATTTTGAAATCGTCGGCATGAAAGGCACCCGCCGTAAATCGCCGAAAGATTTTAAGTTTAAAAAACGAACAGATTCACCAGCGAAAAAAGGGCACGGAGGCCAAAATGCCTCTGGGGATAAAGCCAAAGAGGATAAAGGCGGAAGTGACTGGTTCACAGGCCGTAAGAAGAAGAAAAAGAAAAAACGCGTATTTGATAACGCACCAAAACAAAAACGTAAAAAGAAAAAGTAACGTGACAAAAAGCAAATAGAGCATCACGCTCTATTTGCTTTTTGACCACATAGCGTCAGCGTTGTCGAAAGCTGGATTGTTTGATAAAATAATCCGTACGATTTGGACCGTGTTTGTGTCAAAAGGAGGGTGTACGCCAATGCCAAAGGGAGAGGGAAAGGTTGTTTCCCAAAACAAAAAAGCAAATCATGACTATTTTATAGAAGAAACGTATGAAGCTGGCCTTGTGTTACAAGGAACTGAAATCAAATCGATTCGTGCAGGAAAAGTGAATTTAAAAGATTCCTTTGCCAAAATTGAGCGAGGAGAAGTGTTTCTTCACAACATGCACGTGAGCCCATACGAGCAGGGGAACCGTTATAACCATGACCCGCTGAGAACGAGAAAGCTGCTGCTTCATCGCAAGCAAATTAGTAAATTGATTGGTGCGACAAAGGAAGAAGGCTACTCACTCGTGCCTCTGAAACTCTATTTAAAAAATGGCTTTGCCAAAGTGTTGATCGGAATTGGTAAAGGGAAAAAGAAATACGATAAACGTGAAGATCTGAAGAAAAAAGATGCAAAACGCGAAATCGACCGTGCCTTCCGTGATCGACAAAAGCAATTCTAGCCTGATGCAGATGGCTTGCTGAGAGCGGAAGCATTATGCTACAATATGTTATGCAGTAAACAATCACCGCTTTTCTTACAGAAACCACCAGTTGTTTCAAGCGATAAGATTGTTATAATAGTTATATACGGAAGCAGTTAAGCTGAACGTTTCCATCCCGTATATCCCTTTTACAAGGGGACGTTACGGATTCGACAGGGGCGGTTCGAGCTTGAGCTGCGAGCCGAGAGGCGATCTCGTTAACACGCACTAAATGTAACTGGCAAAACTAAAAGTTTTAACCAAAACTTAGCACTAGCTGCCTAATAAGTGCAGCGAGCTCTTCCTGACATCGCCTATGTGTCTGTGAGGAGCCCAATGAAGTAGGCTACGCTTACGTTTTCGTCTGAGGACGTAAGAAGAGATCCATCAGACTAGCTCTCCAAGCGCCCGTCAGCAGGCATGAGGATGAGTGAACACCAAATATGTTGACTACGCTCGTAGACGCTTAAGTAATCGATGTCTCTGGACGTGGGTTCGACTCCCACCGTCTCCATCAAAACTTTTAGAATGCAGCCGAATCAAGGGTTTGAAAGCCCTTGATTCGGGGGCTGGCAACATTTTGGCAACATGGTGTTCTAAACGATTGGTTAACACAAAAGGATTTTATTAAAAACTTTAAGAATAAAAAAGACGCTATTTTAAGCGTCTTTTTTTTATTCCGTAGTATTATAACCTAAATTATTATTCGGCGTTTTTGCAGGTATTAAGAATTGGAAATTCGATTATATTTAATAATTATTTACCTATCTAGAGAATATTATACTATTTTTTTATGATTTTTATGTTAAAATAGACTTTATGTGTTTTAATTTAACTTTTATAGGAGGTATTTGTAAAGGTGTCGATGAATGTATTTTTTAAGAGAGTATCAATTTTGACAGTAATTATCTTTACGATTAGTTCATTATCTACTCTAACTAGTTTTGCAGAGTCAGATAATGAGGAACAACCTGTGTTAGAGGGGGTTCTAGTAGGTGAAACAGTAGAGGGTATAAATTCAAATGATGTTAAATTGAGTAGGGAAGTTTTATCTGAAGAGTTCGATCTTGAAGAAGAGGTTAGAAATATGCCTTCGATAGATGAAATGACGAAAGATGAGAGGCAACTTTTTGATAAAATAGTAGAAGAACAAACAGAGCTTGCAAATGTTAGTGAGAAGGAAATATTTAAAAAAGAATTAACAAATTTCTTCGATAAAGAATCTGATACATATAATGATTTGTCAGCAGCACAAGAAGAGTTAGTGGAAGAAATAAATGATTCAACTCTATTTGAAAATGAGAATTTAGCATTTGCTAAAGAGGTATTTGCTTCTTCATTTGGGGTTAAAGAAGTTGAAGCTGCTAAAAAGAAAAAATCATCTGGTATAAAGGTTGGTGTATCTGTTAGGTTTGCAGGTGCAGTTTTCAATGCTGTGATTGGTTTTGCTGTTGGGGGTGGCGTTGGTGTTATACAATCATTTATTATTAAAAAAGGCAAAGCAGAAGCTAAAAGAATATTCACTAAAACCGTAACAAGTAGATTAAAGGCGTGGGGAGCTAAAAAATTAGCGGTTTCTATTGGTGTTGCTGTCGCAATTGCTCTAAATTATTTGGATATTGGAACCCAAATTGCTAAACAATTAGATAAAAGGGATAAACGCCCTAATAATGGCTGGGTGGATATTTATTAGGAGGAATTTTGTGAAAAGTATAATGAAGTATGCTGTTATGATTCTCTTTATCAGTGTATTTTTCTATTATTACAATATGTTTGTACCTAAAAACTTTTTGTACATTATCATTGCACTTCCTATTTGTCTTATTGCTATTAACATTATTGATAAGTTATTTACTAATAAGTGATTATGAAAAATAAGCAAGCTTCTGCTTGCTTATTTTTTGTAAGGTAATTCAATTGACCATTTACACTAGTTAGTTGTCTATTTAACTAATAATTAAACTTGCAAAATAAGTACTAACATAGTCTCATTTTTGTATAGTTTTCAAGAACGTGTCTTCTGAGAAGACACCACCAACCGAACAAACAAAGGAAAAACGACAACCACCGCAATCATCATCAAAAATCCATCCGGCACAAGTTCCACAAACGTTGTTTGGATCACATAAATCGCAATCAGCAGTAAATAACTGATCAAAAATAACAATCCAGAACTTCTCTTTTCAAACGGTTTCTTCAAAAGAATCAGTATAAACAGCCCTGTCATGATCATCCAAAAAGTCATATTTCTTTTGAGTCTCCTCTCCATTCATCCCCACATTGTACAGATATTTCTCCGAGCGCAACATACTTCTATCTTAAATTAAGCAAAAAGTAGTGAAAATATAAGAGATCACGAACAGATAACGCCTGAAATGTTACAAAAAACCTCCACCCAAATCAAAATCACATCTTCCCATTTGTGACTTCCTCATATATAGTTATATTAGACTAGTTCTAAATAACTGAAATTGGGGCGTTTACATGGATTCGATTGTTTTACATTTTATTGTGATCATGAGTGTTTCTGGCATTCTGTCCGTGATATTATCAATCATTGCTCATGCGAACCGCCACCGGTATATTGGCTGTCAATTGTTTATGTACATGTCTGGAGCAACTGCGATTTATATCTTTGGGCACACGTTTGAATTATTGGCAAGTACACCTGGGGAGATTATGTTCTGGGTTTGTTTTCAATACATAGGTCTTCCGTTCATCGCGCCATTCAGTCTGATGATTGTGCTGCAATTTACGGGATTCCATCAATATTTCACAAAGCGCCGCGTGCTTCTCATCTTACTGATTCCAACTCTCACCACCATTATGGTGTTCACCAACTCTTTTCATTCACTCTTTTATCGAAGCATCACGATGAATCCAGTAGACGGATTTTTATTGGCTGACTTTACGATTGGCTATTGGTATATCATTCATGGCGTCTATACATTTGGCTGTTCGATGCTCGCTATTTTTATGCTGGTTTGGTTTTTGCGTGTTACAAAAAAAGAGTATTTAAAGCAGATCCTTATTTTGCTAGTGGGCATGTTACTGCCAATCACGACATCTTTTATCTATTTATTAGGCGTGACACCTCTTCATATTGACCCGGTCCCTGTGGTGATGTTTTTAACCAATGCGCTCTACTTATGGGCGATTATGTCGTTCCAGCTCTTTAAGCTCTCTCCCATTGCGATGGAGCGTGTGTTTGAGCATATGTCTGAAGGGGTTCTCATTTTAGATCGATACCGGACACTCATAGATTACAACCCCGCTGCTGCATCGATCATTCCAGCACTTTCTAATAAAAAGGGGATTGGCTTTAAAATTGACGATATTTTCTCAGGGATCATCAAAGATACCGCGTTCTTCCAGTGGCTGCGTTCTCCGCAGGATCATTCGCAATATGATTTAATGTGGAAAAAGGAAGAAGATCAGTCCAGCTATTATCTTCTGACCGCTTCATCGTTATTTAATAGAAGAGGAGAGATTGAGGGCAGGCAAATTGTGATCAGTGATGTAACAGAGCAGCGTTTGCTGCAGGAAGAGCTGGAGCGTCGTGCGTATATTGATGGATTGACGAATATCTTCAATCGGTCTTCATTTATTGAACGAACGCAGATGATCCTGGAAGAGGATGCGCAGGATACGGCTGTTATGCTGTTTGATATTGATTTCTTTAAACAAATCAATGACACACACGGACATCATATTGGAGACGAGGCACTGCGTCATGTTGTCACCATTTGTCAGCAGCATTTACAAATGGACGATTTATTCGGACGATATGGCGGAGAAGAGTTTGCTATTTGTCTGCCGCATCATTCTTTCGAAGAGGCATGTCATATTGCGGAGCAAATTAGACATTCATTTGAGATGAGTTTCTTTGAGAATGATGAGGAAAAAGTGCGAGTAACAGCGAGCTTTGGAATTGCTCACACAGCTTATGATCCAAATGTATTAGAAACTCTTCTATTTGAAGCGGACCAGGCCTTGTATATGTCAAAACGCCAAGGACGCAACCGGATTTATGCGTCCACTGGAGCGGATTATATGCTTTATGAAGAGAATTGACCTACCGCTTGCTTCTCATTGACGGTTGTCCTGACATTCGATATGATAAACATAACATTTGAACAGTTTCCTAAAGGGGAGTAGCTTTTACGGTTTGGTCGTCATTACAGAAGCAGCGATTGCTTCTCGGCCATTCCGGCATGAACAATGTTAGCCAGACCTTTGCCTATCACACATGAGGCAAAGGTCTGGCTATTTTTAAGGTCTTTTTAAGTCTGTGTGATAGGGAAGCTGAACAAATGATGCTTTTAATCCCACAGATGAAAGGATGATCGATCTTGAAAAAATATGTGATAGCTTTCCTATTTTCCGGAACGCTTGTATTAAGCGGGTGCTCCAGCTTACTTGATCAAGTCAACGATACAACGACATATGTCACTGAGGCAAATGACTATGTCACAGACATTCAGCAATTTACAGAGGACTTTCCAAAGCTCGCTGAAGAAGCTGTCCAAAACGCCGCCAAAAAGGCAGAATTAACGCAGCAGCTTGAATCATTGAAGGCAGACATTCAAGATTTTAATGAGGTCACAGCGCCAAAAATGGCAGAAGACCTGCATGCGCAAATCATTGAAAAAAATAAAGTGCTGTCAGAGGAAATTCAGACGTATTTACAGCAATTGAAAGCAGACAACATCGACGTTGCCGCCATGCTTGAGGACCAGCAAGGATTGATTAAGCAGCTTCAGCAATCCGTCAATCTATTGCAGGACATTGAACAATTAACAAATTAAAGCAAACACTATAGAGTGTATTCAGCATATCTTTGCCTTTTCCGGTGGAGATATGCTTTAATTTAGGTAAAGACAAGTCATAATGGAAAAAAGGTGATCACATGACAGAACATGAAGAAAGACATATGGCTTCGCCTAGAGCCGAGAAGGAAAAAGATCAATTGATCAATCGGTTGAAACGAGTGGAAGGACAAGTGCGCGGGATTCAGCAAATGATTGAAAACGATCGTTACTGTATTGATGTTGTCAATCAAATCTCCGCAGTCAATGCGGCTTTGAAAAAGGTCAGTCTTCATTTAATGGAAAAGCATACACATCATTGCGTAGCGGATGCGATCAAGAGCGGCAATGGGGATGAAGCCATTGAAGAGTTAATGACGGTCTTTACGAAACTGACAAAATCATAGCATTTATGTTTACATTGATACCCTACTAGGGTATAGTAAATTTTAGAAAATGATTGATGGAGGCGATGAGAAGTGGAACAAGCAACACTTCAAGTGCAGGGCATGTCTTGCGGACATTGTGTGAAAGCAGTCGAAGGAAATGTAGGAGAACTAGCAGGTGTTGAATCTGTGAAAGTCCATTTAGACAAAGGAGAGGTGGAAGTTTCATTTCACCCAGATCAAGTCACGTTGCACCGTATCTCTGATGTAATTGAAGAACAGGGATATGATGTCGTATAAATGAACATACGTGCTGCATAACAGCACGTATTTTTTTCAAAATATAATACCCCCATGGTGTATATGGAGAGGTGAGGTCAATGAAGAAGGAAATCGACTTTCAAATTACGGGGATGACCTGTGCTGCCTGTGCAGGGCGCATCGAAAAGGGATTGAACAGGCTGGAAGGTGTAGAGGATGCCAATGTGAATTTGGCGCTGGAAACATCTCATATTGTGTATGAAGCAGAACAACTCACACCAGATGATCTCAAGCAAAAAATTCAATCTCTCGGCTACGATGTGGTGATGGAGCAAGCAGAATTTGATATAGAAGGAATGACGTGTGCAGCGTGTGCCAACCGAATCGAGAAAAAAATTAACCGGATGGATGGTGTCGATCACGGATCTGTGAACTTTGCGCTGGAGACCCTTCAGGTCACGTATCACCCAGGCCAAACGTCTACAAGTGATATAAAGCAAGCGGTTCAGTCCATTGGGTATTCTTTAATTGAACCAGCTGCAGATGAAGCAGAGGAAGGAAAAAAAGATCATCGCCAAGCAGCAATAGAGAAGCAGACGGCACGCTTTCTATTCTCAATGATCCTGTCACTGCCACTTCTTTGGGCAATGGTCAGTCATTTTTCTTTCACGTCTTTTATTTGGCTGCCTGAAGCGTTCATGAATCCTTGGGTTCAGCTGGCGTTAGCAGCGCCCGTTCAGTTCATTGTCGGCTGGCCCTTCTATGTAGGTGCGTATAAAGCGTTACGTAATAAAAGTGCCAACATGGATGTTCTTGTCGCACTTGGGACATCAGCTGCGTTTTTCTATAGTTTATATGAAAGCATTCAGTCAGCGGTTCAAGGCACACATGAGGCAGCCCTCTATTATGAAACAAGTGCTGTACTCATTACGTTGATCGTACTCGGAAAATTAATGGAAGCAAGAGCAAAAGGGAGATCATCAGAAGCGATTCAAAAGCTGATGGGTCTACAAGCGAAAGAAGCGGTCATCGAGCGAGAGGGGAAAGAGATGACCGTGCCAATTTCCGAAGTGAAAGTGAATGATCTTGTGTTTATCAAACCGGGAGAGAAAGTGCCGGTAGATGGAGAGATCGTGGAGGGAACAACCGCAATTGATGAGTCCATGATTACGGGCGAAAGTTTGCCTGTTGATAAAACGGCTGGTGATGCGGTCATCGGGGCAACCATTAATAAAAATGGGTTTGTGAAAGTGAAAGCGACAAAGGTTGGGAAAGAGACCGCCCTTTCACAGATTATTAAAGTCGTAGAACAAGCACAGGGCTCAAAAGCACCGATTCAAAGGATGGCAGATCAAATATCAGGGATATTCGTTCCCATCGTTGTAGGAATTGCCATGCTTACCTTCCTGATTTGGTTTTTCTTTGTTGATCCAGGAAATGTGACGTCAGCCCTTGAAACGTTTATCGCAGTCATCGTCATCGCATGTCCGTGTGCGCTCGGCCTTGCCACACCAACCTCGATTATGGCTGGGAGCGGTCGTGCAGCTGAATCAGGCATTCTGTTTAAAGGCGGAGAGCATTTAGAAGTGACTCAATCACTCGACACGGTGGTTTTAGATAAAACAGGAACTGTGACAAAAGGGGAGCCGAGTCTGACAGATGTGCTGGCATATGCCAATTGGACAGAAGATGCGCTGCTACAGCTAGCAGGATCAGCAGAACAGCAGTCGGAACATCCGCTTGCTAGAGCCATCACAGACGGAATGAAGGAACAAGGTCTTGAAGCGGTCGAGATTGAAGCCTTCCAAGCTGACCCAGGTCATGGAATTGAAGCAACGGCAGCAGGGCGCAAGCTTTTGATTGGAACGCGTAAGCTATTACAGAAACATCATATCCCATATGATCAAGTCGAAGCATCCGTCACAACGCTGGAGCAGCAAGGGAAAACGGCAATGCTCGTCGCGATTGACGGCGAAGTCGCTGGCATTGTCGCGGTCGCAGATACGATCAAATCATCTTCACCTCAAGCGATCAAGCGTCTGAAAGAGCAAGGGATTCACGTCGTGATGATGACAGGTGATAACAAGATGACAGCAGAGGCGATTGCGAAACAGGCGGGCATTGATCATGTCATTGCTGAAGTCCTGCCTGAGGAAAAGGCGGCTCACATCGCGGTGCTTCAGGAACAAGGAAAGAAAGTCGCCATGGTCGGAGATGGTATTAATGATGCCCCGGCCCTTGCGACAGCGAATATTGGGATGGCAGTTGGAACTGGGACAGATGTCGCCATGGAAGCAGCAGATATCACACTCATGACAGGAGACCTCCATGCCATTGCTGATGCGCTTGAATTTAGTCAAAAAACGATGAGAAACATCAAGCAAAATCTATTTTGGGCGCTTGCTTATAATTGTATTGGGATACCGATAGCTGCTTTAGGACTTCTTGCGCCATGGCTTGCAGGAGCAGCAATGGCCTTTAGCTCCGTGTCGGTTGTATTGAATGCGCTCAGATTGCAGCGATTGAAACCGGTTAGAGAGGGAGTGGCACAATGAAGCTGAATGTCAAATGGATTTGGACGATTAGTGCATTGTTCTACGTTGCTCTTGTCCTTATTGGATATGCGATATACGATAGATTTTATCCACAACAAGATACACCAAGTGAACAAATGCAAAATCATTAGGACTTCGCCCAAAAGCGGAGTCTTTTTTTAACAATTTTGTGGAAAAACCCACCTTTTAAAAGATTTTTCATAAAAAATTCACTTCTTTTTGTTCCTTTTTGTCGTTTTTTGTAGGTTCATCGTTAAGATGCGATTAAGCAACAAAGAAAGCGTTATCAAAAAAAGGGGGTTCACGTATGAAAAAGTTAGGGTTAGCTTCACAAATACTCATTGCACTTGTTCTGGGTGTTATCGTGGGAGCGCTGTTTTATCAAAATGAAACCGTTATTAATGTGTTAACGCCGATTGGCGATATATTCATCCATTTAATTAAAATGATCGTTCTTCCAATTGTTATTGCTGCGTTGATTGTAGCAGTAGCTGGTGTAGGGGATATGAAAACCATCGGAAGACTCGGTGGGAAAACGATTCTTTACTTCGAAATTGTGACAACGATTGCATTAGCAGTAGGACTGCTTGCAGCAAACGTCTTCCATCCTGGTACAGGAATTGACATGAGCAACATGGAAAAAGGCGATATCTCTAAATATGAAGAGACATCGAAAGCTTCTTCCGAAAAAGCAAGTTTCTCTGAAACGATTGTGCATCTAGTGCCAACAAACGTTTTCCAATCCATTGCAGAAGGTGATCTATTACCAACGATCTTCTTTACCGTCTTATTCGGATTAGGAATTGCCGCAGTAGGAGACAAAGGGAAACCAGTGTTAGGGTTCTTTGAGGGTATACTCGAAGCCATGTTCTGGGTGACCAATAAAGTGATGAAGTTTGCACCATTTGGTGTATTCGCGCTCATCAGTGTGACGGTGATCAAATTCGGGGTCGGAGCGCTTCTCCCGCTAGGTAAGCTGGTACTTGTCGTTTACGGCACAATGGCATTCTTCGTGATTGTCGTACTTGGCATTATCGCAAAATTAGCTGGAACAAGCGTCTTTACACTATTTAGAGTGCTAAAAGAAGAAATCATTCTTGCATTCTCAACAGCAAGTTCAGAAGCTGTACTGCCTAGACTAATGGATAAAATGGAGAAGTTCGGCTGCCCGAAAGCGATCACGTCGTTCGTTATCCCAACAGGCTACACCTTTAACTTAGATGGAAGTGCCATCTATCAATCCATTGCCGCCATATTTGTTGCACAAATGTACGGCATGCCACTTTCCATCTATGAGCAAATTACGTTACTATTAATCTTGATGCTGACATCTAAAGGAATGGCTGGTGTACCAGGTGCATCAATCGTTGTTGTCATCACAACACTTGGTGCAATGGGACTGCCGCTTGAAGGACTTGCCTTCATCGTTGGGATCGACCGTATTCTTGACATGGTTCGTACAACTGTTAACGTATTTGGTAACTCACTTGCAGCCATTGTCATGTCTAAGTGGGAAAAAGTTTTTGATCAAGAGAAATCGAAGAAGTATATTGAGGAATTAAAACAACAAACAAAAGCAGCGTAAAAGGAGATCTTTTCAAATGACGAAGCTACAGGACAAGCAAGTTCGAATCGAACGAGACTTTCTAGGTGAAAAGGAAGTAGATACTCAAGCGTATTATGGAATTCAAACATTACGTGCAGTAGAGAACTTTCCAATTACTGGCTACCATGTTCATGAGGAACTCATCAAAGCATTAGGGATTGTCAAAAAGGCAGCCGCACTTGCAAATATGGATACAAAGCGACTATATTCTGGTCTTGGGGAAAAAATTGTTCAAGCAGCAGATGAGGTTATTGAAGGAAAATGGAACAATCAATTTATTGTCGATCCAATTCAAGGCGGGGCTGGCACTTCAATGAATATGAATGCCAATGAAGTCATTGCAAACAGAGCGCTTGAACTACTAGGAAAGGAAAAAGGCGCTTATACTGAGCTAAGTCCAAACACGCATGTGAACATGTCGCAGTCAACAAACGACGTTTTCCCAACAGCGATTCATATTTCAACATTGAATATGATTGAAAAACTACTTTATACGATGGAAAACATGCATCAAGTTATGACAGAAAAAGCGCAAGAATTCGATCATGTCATCAAAATGGGACGTACGCATCTTCAGGACGCTGTTCCAATCAGACTTGGTCAAGAGTTTAGTGCTTATGCAAAGGTTCTTGCTCGTGATATTAAACGTATCAAGCAGTCTAAACAGCATTTATATGAAGTCAATATGGGTGCAACAGCAGTCGGAACTGGCTTAAATGCTGATCCTAAATATATTCGCCAGGTGGTTGGCTATCTATCTGACATTAGCGGATTACCGTTAGTTGGAGCTGAAGACCTAGTCGATGCCACGCAAAATACGGATGCTTATACAGAAGTATCAGCTGCACTGAAAGTATGTATGATGAATATGTCTAAAATGGCGAACGATATTCGCTTGATGGCATCAGGTCCAAGAGCAGGCTTTGGTGAGCTTCACTTGCCACCAAGACAGCCAGGTTCATCCATCATGCCAGGGAAAGTCAACCCAGTGATGCCAGAGGTCATGAACCAAGTAGCATTCCAAGTCATCGGAAATGACCACACGATCTGTCTTGCATCAGAGGCTGGTCAGCTTGAGCTGAACGTGATGGAACCAGTCCTTGTGTTCAACTTGCTTCAATCTCTCAGCATCATGAAAAATGTCTTTGAGTCCTTCGTAGACAACTGCTTGCGTGACCTAAAAGCAGATGAATCTAGATTAAAAGAATATGTAGAAAAAAGTGCTGGTGTCATGACAGCGGTGAATCCGCATATTGGTTATGAAGCTGCTGCACGAATTGCCAGAGAAGCGATTCTTACAGGCGTATCTGTACGTGAGCTTTGTCTGCAAAATGATGTTTTATCAGAGGAAGAGCTTGATGTCATCTTGAATCCTTTTGAAATGACTAAACCAGGTATTGCTGGCGCATCACTTTTAGAAAAGGATCGTTTAGAAGATTAAGCAGCATCATGAGAAGCGCACACCGACAAAGTTCCGGTGTGCGCTTTTTTATGGATGTTTGTTTTTCTCAAGCCCACATAGTATACTATCGTCAATTATTAGGGATGTGACTGCGTTTGAATCTACTGAAAAAATGGCTAAATACAGAGCCTTATTTAATTGTGATGCTTATTGTACTGACACCGATTGGCGGAGAGTTTAAATTTTATCCATTTGAGGACAGTTTTCGGGTCAGCTTTGGAACCGTTGTCTTTTTCTTTATCCTACTCCAAATGAAAAAATTCCCAGCGTGGGCAAGCGGTATCATTGCAGGGGTTTCTGTTTTTGCGTTTCGCGTGCTTCTTGATACAGCCGTCACAGGTCATCTTCCGCTGGAAGAGGCGATTTCTTTAAGATTTCCTTCCCTGCTTTATTACGTCGTCTACGGCACGCTCTTTTATTTATTAAAGGTCAGACGTTTCCGCGATCAGCCTTGGCTGATTGGAGCGACAGGTATCATCATGGAGCTATGCGCGAGCGTTGTTGAAATGATTGCACTTCGTGGCACCATCGATGAAATTTTAACGATGCGGACGCTGTTTCAACTTTTCGTGTTGGCGATTTTCAGAAGCTTTTTCGTGTTGGCTTGTTATACAATGATTCGATTATATGAAGAGCAGGCGAGAGAGCGTCAGATGAAAAAGGAAAAGGAACATCTGCTCATGCTCCTGTCTAATCTTTACACGGAATCTACATACTTTCATAAAACACTTGCACATGCTGAGCACATTACAGCGACATCCTATCAATTGTATCAATCCCTGCATCACGCAAAGGATGCAGAGTCATTGGATTTGAAAAAGCTCGGAAAAACAGCCCTGCAAATCGCAGGAGAGGTGCATGAGATCAAAAAGGATAACCAGCGGATTTTTTCTGCATTATCAAAGCTGATTCATGAAGAAAATTTTCAGGCGTATGCAAGTCCTGCGCATATTGCTGGGCTCGTGATTCGTATTCATGAAAATTACGCAGAATCTCTTAAAAAAAACATTGTCTTTCATTATGATGAAGATGGGCAGCATCCCGTCTATCACGTGTATACCATTCTATCTTTGTTAAATAATATCGTTTCCAATGCTGTCGAAGCCATTCCGGTGGATGGAGAGGTGTCACTCTCTATTTCCCAGAAAGAGAGCCATGTGATCTTTCAAATTAGTGACAACGGGCCTGGCATTAAAGAGCGTAATCATCATGTGATTTTTAAACCCGGTTTTACTTTAAAATACGATCAGGCTGGGAATCCATCAAGCGGTATCGGTCTTTCCTATGTAAAGGATACAGCGGAGAAGCTTGGCGGAAGTGTTGAGATGAAGAGTATCCCAAATAAACAAACGACTTTCACGTTAACGATACCAATGGATCAAGTTAGTAGAAAAGAGGGGATTGGGAGATGAGATTTTTTATTGTGGATGATGATGAAGCCGTGCGTTCTTCACTCGCTCAGCTCATTGAAGATGAAGAGCTTGGCTTCGTCGCGGGAGAAGCAGAGGATGGCGCAGAGTTAACGGCAAGCTACTTAAATGATTTGCACATTGATATCTTATGTATTGATCTATTGATGCCGGAACGAGACGGACTTGAAACGATTCGAGCCATTAAGGATGAGTTTCATGGCAAATACTTAATGCTGTCACAGGTAGAAACAAAGGAATTAATCGGCCAGGCGTATACGCTTGGTGTCGAGTATTATGTGACAAAGCCAATCAATCGTGTAGAGGTCTTAAGTGTGCTCCACCTCATGATTGAGCGGCTTCATTTAGAGCATTCAATTGAAAATATTCAGCACTCACTCAAATCCGTCATGCAGTTTCAGCAGCGCGGTCAGACGAAAACGAAGCAGCGTGGGAAAAGTCTTGCAGAGGCAGGCCAGTTCTTGCTTGCAGAGCTTGGAATTGTGGGCGAAAAGGGATCTAAAGATTTATTAGATATGATCCTCTTCACAGATCAGTATTTAGCGCTACATACCGAACATCATGATTCATTTCCTTCTTTAAAGGTCATTTTCACGGGTGTCACCGAGGATAAATTAAATGAGCCTTACACATCGGCAGACATTGCAAGAGAAGCGAAAGCAGCGGAACAGCGGGTGAGGCGTGCGATCAACCAATCCTTGAAACACATCGCTTCACTTGGGTTAACTGATTTTTCTCATCCGACCTTTGAAAATTACGCTTCTAAATTCTTTGATTTCACCATCGTGCGAAAGAAAATGAGTGAATTAACAAAAGAGACGAGCGGAAGAGAAGAACACACCCGTATTAATGTGAAGAAATTTGTGCAGGTGCTCTACTACGAAGCAAAACGTATTTTTATGGAAGATTAAAAAAAGACATGCTCCCTCATGAGGGAGACATGTCTTTTTTGGTGATGGATTGCAGGTGCATCTGCAGTACGGAGCGTATGAGCTGAGGCGGTAAGCGATGAGGCTGCAAGATTCCATTCAATGCAAGCCCATTGATGACCGCATAAAGCCGCTCAGTTTCGACTAAAAGATCGATATGATCAAGCAAGAGCCCATCCTCTTTTAATTTCATTAAACAATATTGGGTCATTTGGAAAAGCTCGTCATACATCTTTGCATTGAGCGGCTGTAAATCAGGTTCAGTCATCGACTTGACTGTAAAAGCCTGCCACACCTCCATTTCAAATCTTCGTTCTTCATCAAGTGGGAGAACCTGCTCCAATAACGCGAGGACATTTTCTTCCGTTGAACCGTTCAGCTGAAGTCCTGTCATCCGCTCTTTGACTCTTTCCTGAATCAATGTCATAGAGAAAAGAAATAGCTCCTGCTGTGTGGAGAAATAATGACGCATAGAGCCCGCTGAAATGCCAGCTTCTACCGCTACTTTTCGTACAGAAGCGTTTTCCAATCCATCCTGTTTAATCACTCTCATGGCAGCTTGAGCGACTTTTTGTTTTTGTTTATAGTGATCGACGATTTTTGGCATACATTGATTTTAGCACAGCTATTGTTTTTTTAACACAGTTGTGTTATTTTTTATTTAATACAATCGTATTAAAAAGGGTGTGGTGAATATTGATCGGGTTATTGATTGTGGCATGTGAAATTGGCTTTTGGCTGTTTATTCTGGTGGGGTTAACACTTCGTTATGTGTTTAGACAGAAAAAGTGGGGCGCCTTCTTCCTCATTTGTACACCGATTTTGGATCTCATACTTCTTGCAGCGACTTATATGGATTTAAGAGAGGGGGCTGTGGCAAGTGTCATTCACGGGCTCGCAGCTGTTTATATTGGGGTGAGTCTCGCTTTTGGACATCAAATGGTGAAATGGGCAGATGTCCGGTTTGCTTATCGATTTGCAGGAGGCCCTAAGCCGAAGGGAAGACCAAAGTACGGGAAGGAACGGTCTGTATATGAAATAGTCGGCTGGACGCGGCATCTCGTCTCTTATGTCATCGGAGCCGGTCTACTATTTGGGTTATCTTATCTCATCCAAGCACCAGAACGAACGGAAGCACTGATGCAACTAGCGAGAGTATGGGGAATGGTCTTAGCCATTGATTTCGTCATTAGCATCAGCTATGTGATCTGGCCGAAAAAACACCCGCAAAATATAGCCAGCTAATAAAAAAGACAGGCGAACTCACTCCGCCTGTCTTTTCTTATGATGAAAGCCCTTTGTAAATGATGTCAATATTCCATTTCATCATCTTATAGTAGCTATCCCCATCTTCACCTTTCTTTCCAATGGAGTCAGTAAATACTTTTCCTTTAATCGGAACACCAGTTTCTTCAGATAGGCTTTCAAGGCTGCGTGGATCGACACTTGTTTCAAGAAAGAGCGCAGGCACTTGATGATCTTTGACGAAATGAATGATGCGCTTCATTTGTCCAGGTGTTCCTTCATTCTCTGTGTTGATCTCCCAAATGTAGCCTGCCTTTAGTCCATAGGCATCTGCAAAATACTTGAAGGCTCCCTCACTTGTCACAAGACGCTTTTTGTCTTTCGGCAGCTGGTCGAACTTGTCTTTTGCTTCATCATGAAGCGCTTGAAGCTTTTTGATATAGTCTTCTGCATTTTTTTCGTAATCCTCTTGATGCTCAGGGTCCGCTTTAATAAGTGCATCTCTGGCATTTTTAGCATACAGAATCCCATTTTCGACATTTAGCCAAGCATGTGGGTCCTGCTGGCTTTCGAGGCCTTTTGAAGATAAATGTTTTACTTTGACGCCTTTACTCATTTCGGCTACAGGTGCATCATCCCCGTCCTTGCCACTCGATTCGAGCAGCTTTTGAAACCAGCCATTTCCTGTTTCAAGGTTTAAGCCATTATATAGAACAAGGTCTGCATCCGTTGTATGCTGAACATCCTTTGGCAGTGGATCAAATTCATGTGGGTCTGTACCAATGGGAACAATGCTGTGAATAGAGACGTGCTCTCCGCCTACTTCCTTCACAATGTCATAAAGAATGGAGTAGGTCGTGACGACTTTTAATGTGCCGTCATCTTTGCCGGAATTATTTTGTTTTGTAGAACAGCCTGTGATGACCATAAGGGCAATGAATACTGCGGTCAAACGGATTGCAAATACCTTCTTCATATATGTCCTCCTTTTACATAGACGCTTCCTTTTTTAGCTGCGTTCGTTTTCGTTTAGATCTTAATGATCTCCATAGAATTCCTTGCTTTGGTGAAAGGATAAAGGCACTCCCGAATAAAATGGTCGCAACTAGCACGATAGAAGCGCCAGACGACAAGTTATACGTAAAACTAAGCCCAAGACCGGCAACGGCAGAAACTGCCCCGAAAAATGCAGATAAATAAATCATAATCCATAGCCGGTCTGTTAAGAGATACGCAGTGGCTGCCGGCGTAATAAGCATGGCAACGACAAGAATAATCCCAACAGTTTGTAGTGAAGCAACGGTCACAAGGGTCAACAAGGTCATGAGAAAATAATGGATCATTCGATTCGGTAAACCGTAAACCGAAGAAATCACCGGATCAAATGAACTAATGAGCAATTCTTTGTAGAAAATGATGACGGCCAGCAGGATAAAAATGCCGATGCCAAGCGTAATCCACATATCAGATGAACGAACAGCTAGAACGTTTCCAAACAAGATATGATATAAATCACTGGAACTTTTCAAAAATGTGATCAAAATAATTCCGATTGAGAAAAAAGCGGTGAAGACAATACCGATGGCAGAGTCATTTTTAATGCGGCTGTTTTGACTCACATATCCAATGCCAATCGCTGTTAATACACCAGTTAAGACGGCACCGAAGAAAAAGTTAATTCCCAGCATATAAGAGATGGCGACACCTGGCAGTACAGCATGCGATATGGCGTCTCCCATCAAGGCCATGCCCCGTAAAATGATAAAGCAGCCAATGACCCCGCAAATAATGCCTACCATCACGGATGTAAATAATGCTTTTTGTAAAAACGCATATTCAAAGAGTCCGGTTAAAAATTCCATTACACGTCTCCTCCTGCTGATTTTAAGAATGGTAGCTGCGTTTCATATGCCTCCAGCATGACCTCTGGGCGAAGGATATCGTGTACAGGTCCAGCTTTGATGAGTTTTTTATTTAACAGAACGAGATGGCTGAAGTAATCATCGGCTTTACTTAAATCATGATGGACCACCAAAATGGTTTTTCCTTCATCCCGTAATTCCTTCAAAATGCGAATCATCGTTTCTTCACTTGCCATATCAATTCCAACAAATGGTTCATCCAAACAGAAGAGCTGTGCGTTTTGCGCAAGTGCTCTTGCAAGGAAGACACGCTGCTGCTGACCGCCGGATAACTCACCAATTTGTCTTTTGGCAAAGTCCTGCATGCCGACTTTTTCTAAACAGTGGTACGCATATGCCCGGTCTTCTTTTTTCGGACGTTTGATCAGGCCAAGCTTCGGATATGTTCCAAGTAGGACGGTATCCAGCACATGAATAGGAAACGTCCAGTCTAGATCATTTCTTTGTGGTACATAGGCGATCTGTTTTCTGACTTGTTTAAAAGGCTGTTCAAAAAAGCGAATATCCCCTTGGTCTTTTTCAATTAAATCCAAACATGCCTTGAGTAAAGTCGATTTACCGGCACCATTTGGACCTATGATTCCTGTCATCGTTCCTTCCTGTATGGAAAGAGAGATGTTCTCTAAAGCATCCTGCCCGTGATATGAGACATGAAGACGGTCGATTGTTAAAGCATTTGGCATCTCTTGCGGCCCCTTTCGATCATCATTGCACTTCCTAAAGATATATGCATACATTAAATAATTTTGACTAAAGGATGAAATGATTCTCTAACGCTAATTTGTTTCCTTGAGGAAACTTTTATTTCATTCTAAGCGTCTGTCCTTCTTTTGTAAAGAGAAAAAACTGCACTTATTCTGTCAGAGAGCAAACGATCGTTTTTATGTTATGTGGTGAGCGGGGGACATGAGCTTGGTTTATTGAAAATCCGTGTGACAGAATGGGACACAAAAAACCAATTATTTCTTCATAAATGATTGACAGAAGATAAGAAATCCTCATATAATAAGGGTAATCCAATATATGAATATATGCTCATATATAAAGTTTTTGATTTTTAATAGGTTGAATCGATCCAGGGAACGTTACTTATCATATAGAAAAAGGTGAGAACATGAAAAAGATGAAGGATGAATACGTATTAAGCGGTCTTGATTGCGGCAACTGTGCACGTAAAATAGAAACAGGAGTTAGCAAAATGGATGGAGTGGAAGCTTGCTCTGTTAACTTTGCGACAGGCACCTTGACTGTGACGCATGCAGATAAGCAAGAAACGATGACAAAGCGTATTGAAAAAACTGTTCAGTCCATTGAACCTCATGTGAGTGTATCACCGAAAGAAGAAGGACATCATCACGATCATGATCATGGGACAAAAAATTTAAAAACGATTGTGCTGAAATTAATTGGCGGTGCAGTCATTGGAACAGCCGCTTTCTTTATACCTGAAGATGGTGTATTAAAGTTCCTTATGTTCTTCGCAGCATATTTACTAGTCGGCGGTGATGTGGTTTTTAAAGCGCTGAAAAATATCGTGCGAGGCCAAGTATTTGATGAGAACTTTTTAATGACCATTGCAACAGTTGGCGCTTTTGTGATTCAGCAATATCCAGAGGCACTGGCAGTGATGCTCTTTTACCAAATTGGAGAGCTCTTCCAAGGGGCGGCAGTGAATCGTTCAAGACGTTCAATTAGTGAATTAATGAATATACGTCCAGAATACGCGAATCTAAAAGTCGGAAATGAAACGAAAAAAGTGAATCCAGAAGAAGTAAAAGCCGGTGACCGTATTGTCGTGAAGCCTGGTGAAAAAATTCCGCTAGATGGGCTCGTTATTGAGGGCTTCTCACTTGTTGATACATCCGCATTAACAGGGGAATCGGTGCCGCGGGATGTAGAAGCGGGAAAAGAAGTTCTTGCAGGATTTGTGAATCAAAACGGTATACTTGAAATTGAAGTCCAAAAAGAGTTAAGCGAATCGGCAGTGACGAAAATTTTAGATTTGGTTGAGAATGCAAGCAGCCGAAAAGCACAGACAGAAAATTTCATCACAAAGTTTGCAAAATATTATACACCGGCTGTCGTCGTGCTCGCCTTATTGCTTGCCTTTGTGCCGCCGCTTCTTATTCCATCAGCACAATTGTCTGACTGGGTATACCGGGCACTTGTCTTTCTCGTGATCTCTTGTCCTTGTGCTCTTGTTGTATCCATTCCATTAGGATTTTTCGGGGGAATTGGGGCAGCGTCTAAACGAGGCATCCTTGTCAAAGGCAGTAACTATTTAGAAGCATTGAATTCTGTGAAATATGCGGTATTTGATAAGACGGGCACGCTTACAAAAGGAAACTTTACAGTGACCAATATTGCCACAGCCAGTGACAGGTGGTCAGAAGAAGAGCTGCTTTCTTTTGCAGCACTAGCAGAAGCCCATTCCTCTCACCCTATTGCAGAATCGATTAAAGCGGCATATAGCTCACCGCTTGATGAAAGCCAGATCGAAGCATATGAGGATATCGCGGGACATGGAATTAAAGCGACCATCAGCGGATCTCACGTATTAGCCGGAAATCATCGCTTGATGGAGCGAGAAGACATTGCGTATGAAAAAGAAAAAAGAAGCGGAACCGTTGTGTACATGGCAATTAACGGTGAGTTTGCCGGATCAATCTTGATCGCAGATGAATTAAAGGACGATGCAATCGAAGCCGTTTCTGCTCTAAAGGCGTCTGGTATTCAAACCGTCATGCTCACTGGTGATGCTAAGCAAGTCGGAACGGCGGTCGCTAAGCAAATTGGCATTGATGAAGTACATGCAGAATTATTACCGCAGGACAAAGTAACGAAATTAGAAGAAATTGATCAGAAAAAAGCGCCTCAAGAAAAGCTATTATTTGTTGGGGACGGCATTAATGATACACCGGTATTAGCAAGAGCGGACATAGGAATTGCAATGGGCGGGCTTGGTTCAGATGCAGCTGTCGAAGCGGCTGATATCGTCATCATGACGGACCAGCCATCAAAGGTAGCAGAAGCCATCGCTGTCGCAAAACGAACAAGAAGGATTGTTTGGCAGAATATTGCATTTGCCCTTGGTGTCAAAGGCGTTTTCCTATTACTCGGAGCATTCGGAATTGCGACGATGTGGGAAGCCGTCTTCTCGGATGTCGGTGTCACCGTACTCGCTGTTTTAAATGCGATGAGGGTCATGAAATAAAATTGTAAGGAAAATTTCATGAATACCATCTTTCATAATGGACCCCCTCTTGTTAAAATAGAAGAAGTTGGATAATGGCGTTTTTCTAAGCTATTATCCTTTTTCTTTTTTAAAAGGAATGAAAAAGATAAGGTAGGTGCTTATGTGAGTAAGAAAAATAATCAATCTTCATCCATTAAATTTGCTGTCATTTTAACCATCATCGCAGCTCTTCTCATCGGTATATTTGTTGTGATTGGAAACAAGAACAGCCAAGAAGCACAAACAGTTGACAGTAAGCCTTCGATTAAAGGACAGCCTGTCATAGGAGACAAAGATGCAGCGGTGCAAATTGTCGAGTTTGGGGACTACAAATGTCCGTCATGTAAATCATTCGAAACAGACATTTTCCCAAAACTGAAAGCAGACTACATAGATAAAGGCGATGTATCATTTTCATTTATTAACTTGCCACTGCCTGTTCATGGAGATGGCGCAGTGTTAGCAGCACTAGCTTCTGAAGAAGTATGGAAAGAAGATCCAAAAAACTTCTGGGCATTCCATGAAGCTGTCTATCAAGCACAGCCAGATAGTGAAGCAGAATGGGTTACGCCTGCTAAGCTGACTGAATTAGCGAAAAAGACAACAAAAATTGATACGGACAAACTCAAAGATAACCTATCAAAGAAAACGTATCAGCCGCAGCTGAACACAGACGATCAGCTTGTGAACAAATACAAAGTGAATTCAACACCAACGATTTTCATTAACAATAAACAAGTCCAAAACTTCTATGACTATGATGAAATCAAAGAATTAATTGATCAAGAGCTTAAAGGGAAGAAATCATGAAGAATAAGCTTATTTACTTGTACAGTGCTTGGATTGTCTCGATCGTTGCGACGATGAGCAGCCTGTATTTAAGTGAAATCAAAAAGTTTATTCCATGCGATATGTGCTGGTTCCAGCGTATTTTCATGTACCCGCTCGTGCTTTTACTTGGAATTGCTACGTTCCGGGGTGATGTCAAAGTGAAGTATTACGTACTGCCATTAGCTGTAATCGGTGCTGGCTTTTCCATCTATCATTATATGGAACAAAAGATCCCAGGCTTTGCGTCGATTCGCCCTTGCCTCAGCGGTATTCCTTGTTCTGTTGATTATTTGAACTGGTTTGGTTTTATCACCATTCCGCTATTAGCACTTATTGCATTTATTCTGATTATCATCAGTATGCTGCTGTTAAATGCAAGAGAAGATTGAGAGATAGCCTGCTTTTTAGCGGGCTATTTTTTATTTTTGCAAAAAGATAAAATTTAAAGAAAATTTGTATTGCTTTTCGCTTATGTCAGATATACATTAAGGGAGTAGTGTTAGATGATCAGATCATGTAAGGAGATAAGCGGAAAATGGCATGGGAAGTCTTAAGTATCATTGGTATTATCGCGTTCGCCATTAGTGGTGCGATAGTGGCAATGGAGGAAGAGTACGATATTCTTGGTGTGTACATTTTAGGGATTGTGACAGCATTTGGCGGTGGAGCGATTCGGAATCTATTAATCGGTCTTCCGGTGTCTGCTTTATGGTCACAGGGCAAGATGTTTACCATTGCTCTTGTATCCATTACGATTGTGTTTCTTTTTCCAAAGCTTTTGCTCAAGCACTGGAGCACATGGGGGAATTTCTCGGATGCGATTGGCTTAGCAGCGTTTGCGATTCAAGGTGCATTATTTGCCGTGCAAAGAGAGCTTCCGCTCAGTGCGGTCATTGTGGCAGCCATTCTGACTGGAAGCGGTGGCGGAATTGTGCGTGATTTATTGGCAGGGCGAAAGCCGCTTGTGCTAAAAGCGGAGATTTACGCAGTCTGGGCAGCACTTGGCGGCTTACTCGTAGGACTCGGTTTAGCACAAGGAGAGATTGCTTTGTATTTGCTGTTTCTCATCCTCGTCGTATGCAGGGTTTGTTCCTACCTATTCAAATGGCGGCTTCCCGCTAGGTCTTATTTTTTAAATAAAGGGTAAAACGAGAAAAGAGCGATTTCGCTCTTTTTTTTGTGTTTGAAACGAGCTGGATGTCAGCAGGTAATGGAGTTTTCGTGTAAAATAAAAGCAGGGTCTTTTTGTTCATCATTGGAACAATACATATGATGAAAATTTTGTCAGCTGGCTGAATATCTGGATTCAGCCTTTTTTTGCCTAGATGGATTGTTATGTGTTGGTTTCACATTTTGCGGAATACTAAAGAAGCTTCTATGATCGGACGGATGAATCAACTCGAAATGAACACATCTTTGCATGTAAGCAAAACTTGACGAAAAAATTAAAATAGGAGGGACACGTACTAGTGGAGATTTTTTTGGCAGTGCTCGTACTACTTGCACTCATTGCATCATCTAATATTATCAATCGTTTTGTCCCCTTTATTCCAGTCCCGTTAATTCAAGTGGGCTTAGGAATACTGGTGGCAGCTTTTCCTTCAGGTTTACATATTTCTTTAAATCCTGAACTATTCTTCGTTTTATTCATTGCACCGCTGTTATTTAATGACGGGAAGCGTACCCCAAGGGACGAGCTGTGGAAATTAAGAGCGCCGATTCTTCTGTTAGCCCTAGGGTTAGTCTTTGCGACAGTCATTGTCGCGGGATATACCATTCATTGGATGATCCCAAGCATACCACTTCCAGCCGCATTTGCGCTTGCAGCGATTTTATCACCGACAGATGTGGTAGCAGTCAGTGCACTTTCCAGCCGTGTGAATATGCCAAAGGGCATCATGAGACTGCTGGAAGGCGAGGGATTGATGAACGATGCATCAGGACTTGTCGCCTTTAAATTTGCCATTGCAGCAACAGTAACTGGCGCTTTTTCAATTGCTGAGGCATCCTTTAGCTTTGTCCTGATTGCCGCAGGTGGTCTATTGACTGGATTTATTCTATCCTTTTTTATCATTCGTTTTCGCTATTTTCTCCGCCGTTTAGGAATGGACGATGTCACGATGCATATCATTCTGCAAATCCTTACACCATTTGTCATCTATTTAGCAGCTGAAGAAATTGGTGTATCCGGCATTTTAGCCGTTGTTGCTGGCGGTGTGACACATGCCATTGAGCAGGATCGAATGGAAGCAAATTTAGCCAAACTGCAAATTGCTTCATCAAACACATGGAATATTATTTTATTTATATTAAACGGACTTGTTTTCGTTATTCTTGGATTGCAGATTCCTGATGTATCGACAGTGATTTTCCAGGATGAAGCGTTTAATAATATGCAGGTCATCAGCTACATCTTAATCATCACGCTATGTCTCATGATCCTGAGATTCTTATGGGTATGGCTCTTCTGGGCAGGTAACTGGAGTGTAACGAAAAAGCAGAATGTGAAAAAACCGAAGCTGCGTGCTTCGATGCTGATGACATTCTCTGGTGTTCGTGGTGCTGTCACTTTAGCTGGTGCCTTCTCAATCCCATTTACGCTTGCGGACGGATCACCATTCCCCGAGCGGCATTTGATTATTTTCCTCGCAGCAGGCGTCATTTTATGTACACTCATTTTAGCTAGTGTATTATTGCCTCTTTTATCTGAGAAAAAAGACAAACAAATTGCCGTGGATTTGGATACAAAGGTTCAGCATGCGAAACGGAAGCTGCTGAGAAGTGCCATTAAAACCTTAAGAGAAGGAATGAATGAAGACAACAGGGAAGTGTCTCTAGCACTCATTAATGATTACCGAATGAAGCTGCGTAATATCCAGCGTGAGCCGTACCAATTCGGGATGAGAAGACAGGAACGAAAAATTAGATTGCATGGAATTAAAGCAGAACAAATGAAGCTTCAGCAATTAATTGATGAAGAGAAATTAGATAAAGAAGAAGCCTATGAGCTACAGGAGAGATTTCATGAGCTGGAAATGCTGTATTCAAACTCCTTCAAAATTCGTTTTTCAAAAGTGAAGTTCCTGCGCTTGCTTCAATGGCTCCAATTATGGCGACCGAATCAGCTCGTTTCCAGCGGTATTTTAGAAAACGAAGACTCGTACAAGCAAATCCGTAAGAAAACGGCAGAGGCTGCTGTGGACTCGATCAAACAGCATATGACCGATGAAAATAAACAAACATGTCACCAAGTGATTGGCTTTTACAACCAAGTCATTTATCGATGTGAACACGGTCCAAGCTTCTTTCAGCAAAAAGACCGTTCGTTTGACCGGAAGAAAAAAGAGCTTAACTTCCAAGCTGTACAGACGATTCGAAATGAAATTCAAACTTTGTATGAAAATGGTGAAATCAATCGTGATATTGCCCATCATCTAAGGGAGTATATCAATGATATGGAAGCTGTTCTCCTGACCAACACGTAATGTTGTTATCTTTTTCCCTATGTTTTATGATGAAGAAAGAGAACAAGCAGGGGGAGATCAATGATGGCGTATTATGGAGCAATTGAAGCTGGCGGTACAAAGTTTTGTTGTGCAATTGGCAATGAGCACGGGGACATTCTCGAAGAAATGACAATTCCTACAGAGCACCCAGAAAAAACATTACAAAAGCTCATGCCATTTTTCGAGCAGCATGACATTGAAGCATTAGGGGTCGGCTCCTTTGGACCGATTTGTGTCCAAAAGGACGACCCTTCTTACGGTTATATCATGAACACGCCGAAAGTAGAGTGGAAGCATTACCCGTTCATTCCAGAGCTAGAGAAGCAATTAGAAGTCCCAGTATCTTTTACAACAGATGTAAATGCGGCAGCCTTAGGTGAATTAACAAAAGGAGCAGCCAAAGGGCTGAATAGTTGTTTGTATATCACGGTCGGTACGGGTATCGGTGCTGGCGCTGTTGTAAAAAACGAGCTTCTTCATGGTCATTCGCACCCAGAAATGGGGCACATCCTTGTCAGGCAGCATGAATCAGACGTGTTTGAAGGAGTCTGCCCAGCGCATGGGACGTGTTTAGAAGGACTGGCAGCTGGACCAGCGATTGAGAAAAGATGGGGGAAATCTGCTAAAGAGCTTACTGAGGAAGAATCAGTTTGGGCACTTGAAGCCGATTATTTGGCGCAGGCGCTGATGCAGTACTCCCTCATTTTAAGCCCAGAGCGCATCATTATGGGCGGGGGTGTCATGAAGCAAAAACAACTGTTTCCATTAATTCGAGAGAAGCTTGCTGCTTATCTCAATGATTATGTAGACCTGCCGCCGCTTGATACATACATTGTCTCTCCTGGACTTGAGGACAAGGCCGGCATGACAGGTGCTTTGCTGTTAGCCATCGAAGCGAAGAAAAACGCCTGATAATAGAGTTTTAATGGACAACGTGAGATAATGAAAAAGATGGAATCTATGAAAAAGGTGGTTGTTAAAATGGTTAAAAGCTTGAATGATACCGTAACACTGAATAACGGAGTGGAAATGCCTTGGTTTGGTTTAGGTGTATTCAAAGTGGAGGACGGCAATCAAGTGGTAGATGCCGTAAAAGCAGCCATACGCAACGGATACCGCAGTATTGATACGGCTGCCGTTTATAAAAATGAGACAGGCGTAGGCAAAGCAATTAAAGAATCTGGCGTGAAACGAGAAGATTTGTTCATTACGTCTAAAGTATGGAATACGGATCAAGGCTATGACAAAGCGCTGGCTGCATTTGACGCAAGCTTGAATCGATTAGGTCTTGATTACTTAGACCTCTATTTGATTCATTGGCCTGGCCCAAATGCAGAAACATTTAAAGACACATGGCGTGCGCTTGAGAAGCTTTACAAGGATGGGAAAGTGAGAGCCATTGGCGTCAGCAACTTCTACATTCAGCATTTAGAAGAGCTGTTAAAAGATGCTGAAGTTGTTCCAGCCGTGAACCAAGTTGAATTTCATCCGAAACTGACACTTGTCGAACTGCGTCAATACGCAAAAGAAAAAGGCATTCAAATTGAAGCGTGGTCTCCGCTCATGCAAGGAAAGCTATTAG
Organism: Bacillus sp. FSL W8-1143; assembly: GCF_037965155.1. NCBI lineage: Bacteria > Bacillati > Bacillota > Bacilli > Caryophanales > Bacillaceae > Bacillus > Bacillus sp. FSL W8-1143. The sequence goes on along the minus strand of NZ_CP150182.1, from coordinate 3,033,620 downwards.
ATCATGACGTATTAAAGGACATGGCTGCACGCTACAACAAATCTGTTGCACAGGTCATCCTGCGCTGGGATCTGCAAAGCGGTGTCGTGACGATTCCAAAATCAATCAACGAAGAACGCATTAAACAAAATGCAGATATTTTTGATTTCGAATTATCAAAGGAAGACATGGAAAAAATCGATGCATTAAACAATAACGAGCGTGTCGGCTCGAATCCAGAGACGATGACGGTTGGGTTTGAATGATAATGAAATAGAATAATGATAAGAACACCTTTCGATAGTCGTAGGAGTGATACACTTCTGTGACTAATGGAAAGGTGTTTTTTATTAATGAAGGACATTCTATGATTAAAAGCTATCTTGAAAACGAGCATATCTCCTTAAATCCATCTTAAATCATATGAATTTTATGGAATAATAAAGGGTCATATGGTAAATTTTGATTATAAATAAAAAGAGGCTAATTATATAAAAAAAGTCATTCTTGCTTTGTCGTTACCTTTGTGAGTAACTCTTTTAAAGATCGAGTTTGGGTTAATTTCACAATAATAAACGAGGCGCTTTTAATAACAATCTACAAAAAATAGTAAGAGGAGTTTTTGGAAAATGATCCATGTAAAAGGATTGACAAAAACATATCGACATCAGCCTGTATTTGAAGATTTACATATTCAAATAAAACATCAAAAAATAAATTTCATCATGGGGAAGAATGGATCTGGAAAAACAACTTTTATGAAATGCTTACTCCAGTTAGAACACTATGAAGGGGAAATCTTGTATAATCATCAGCCAATTGATCAAGTAAGAAATGAGATTCAGGTGATGTTTGATGATACTCCACTCTATTTAAATCTAAATGGCTATCAAAATTTACGTTTATTGTTAAATAGCCCTGTTGATCAAAAAAAGTGTGATGAACTGGCAAGAGAATACCTACCACATGAGATACTCAAAAAGAAGGTCAAACATTACTCCTATGGACAAAAAAAGAAGCTAAGTTTCATATTCATTGCCTTAACAAAACCAACTTATTTATTCTTAGATGAGATATCAAATGGATTAGATTATGGAACAATGATGGAGTTAAAAGCAATGATTAAGAAATGGTCTGAAGACATGACGATTATTGCTACAGGTCATCAGTTTGAATTTTATTCATCTATTGTGGATGAATTGTTTATTTTAAAAGACAAATCCATGATTCAAATCCATGACTTTCAGGAAAAAGGAGAGGATTTGGGTGACATCTATCAAGCATATTTATAAATTAATGAAAAAAGAGTTTTTATATCAATATTATGCCAAAGCATTTCTTATCTTGTTCATTCCATTAATGCTGATTTCGTTATGGAATGTATATGCTCAATATGAAACAACAAAATCCAACTATACCCAATATGTAAAAACAGAAAGTGAATACAAAGAGCTCGGGATTGATATTAAGAAGGCTTTGACGATGCCAGTCAACATAGAAGAAGGAGAACTAGCCGGAGCTGAGGGGGAAGTTGTAGAAAATGTCTTGAAATATGATTATGAGCAGTTTATTCATTCACTTCATTTGATGGAACCCACTCAAACGATTTCAACAACTTTAGAATGGATGGGATTTATCTTTTATCCTCTCGTATTTGGTTTATATGCTATTTATTTATCAACATATGATGTTAAATATAAAACGCTGAAAATAAAGGCAGTTCGATATGAGTGGAATGATGTATTGTTTTCTAAGCAATTATCTCTGTATGTCATCATTCTATTATTGATTCCTATTCTTTCTCTTATTTCTTATATAGCTAGCCATATCTTTTATTCTGCCATATCAAATGATATATCTGTTCAATTGTTTACATATCAAGATAGTACTGAACATTCTATATTGCTTCAATTCATGTTTGTTGTTTGTACTAGTTGGTTATTTAGTACAATTGTTTTTTATTTAGGCAGTTTAAGTCGAAGTTTTATTTTATCAGGGATCATCTATATGGTCTATTTTTTACTGATCCCTAACTTAGGTGTCTTTGATTTAAAAAACATGGTCGCCAACTTAGCTTTGCACCTTTTTTCGTTTAAAGGAAACTACCAATTATTTGAGCCTATTCCCATGAATATAACCACCATTCTGATTAGTATTTCATTGCTATTCTACCTGTCATCTTTGATGACTTATACTATTGTAAAACGTCAAAGTAAATATGTAGTCTAAATCCCCCTATTCTCATATAGAGGGATTTTTTTACGTACTACTTCTACGCACAGCCAAAAGCATAATAAAAGATAAGATCACAATACAAATCGTCCACGCCCAAGCAAGCTCCATGCGTCCAGAATCAATCGCCACATAAATAGCGGTTGGGAGTGTTTGGGTTTTTCCTGGGATGTTGCCGGCAAACATTAAGGTCGCTCCGAATTCACCAAGGGCTCTTGCAAAGCTAAGGATGCTGCCTGACAAGAGGGAAGGCAGGGCAAGTGGTACGGTGATATAGGCAAAGACTTGGAAGGAATGTGCACCATCTACTTTTGCAGCCCCTTCAATATCTGACTCAATTGTAGAAAAGCCCGCCTTTGCTGATTGATACATGAGCGGGAATGCCACGACTGTCGAAGCAATGACCGCCGCCCACCATGTGAAAATGACCGGCTGATGGAAGATCCATTCAATCGCGCCCCCTATTACACTATGCTTTCCGAATACGACGAGCAATAAAAAGCCAACGACTGTTGGCGGGAGAACGAGCGGCATCATCAGGAGCGTTTCCACAATCATTTTCCCTTTAAAAGTTGTTCGCGCCATCCAGAAGCCAATCGTTGTGCCAAAGACAGTGGCCAACAGCCCGCTGACGATAGCCACTTTCACGGACAGCCAAATGGGTGATAGAAAGTCTTCAGTCATCATAGGCATTACGACACTTGAAAGCCGTATTTCTTAAAAATGGATGTGGCTTTATCAGATTGAAGAAATTGAAAAAAGGCTTTGGCTTCCGTAAGATGATTTGTCCCTTTGACAATCCCTACTGGATATATAACCGGGGAGTGCATGTCCGAATTTGCTTCAGCTGCAATCTTTACTTTTTTAGAAACGAGGGCGTCTGTTTTATACACAACACCTGCTTCGACATTTCCAGTTTCAACGTAGCTTAAAACTTGCCGTACATCTTTGGCATAGACAGCATTCTTTTTCACTTGATCCCATATATTCAGTTTTGTGAAAATCTCTTTGCCATATGTACCAGCAGGAACCGATTCAGGTGTGCCAAGAGCGATCTTCCCTTTTACGTGCTGGACGTCTTGAAAGCTTTTAATAGAGGAAGAGCCATCTTTTGGCACAATAAGGACTAGCTCATTTTGTATGGCGTCCTTGATATATTCTCGGTCAATGTCTCCAGATTGAACAAGTTCATCGAAGGGCTCTTCAGCTGCTGAGAAAAAGAGATCCGCTTTTGCTCCTTGAGCGATTTGCTGCTTCAATGCGCCGGATGATCCGAAGTTATTCGTTAATGTCACATGTGGATGCTGTTTGTGAAAGGAGGCTTCAATTTCCTTTAGTGCATCCTGAAGACTTGCCGCTGCTGAAATCACAAGCTCTGTTTTTTTATTCGAATTAGATGGCTTCATCTCTGTTTGGCATCCACTCAGAAGCAAACATATGAAGATGAAGGCTAAGAATATATACTTCATGTTCACACCTCTTATCATTCAATATCATGTAGTTCCCTTTATTATAAGCAAACTTATTTGAGCATTCATAGGCTTTCAATAAAAAGAGAAAAGAAAAAGCCGCCAAATGGCGACTTTCAGCGTGACGACTAAGGAGATCGTTTTATCCTGTTTACTGCTGATAAAAACGCAGCAAATTCCCATTGATCACCTTGTCTGATAAGGAGAGCTCTTTATTGGCTTTTTCGATATAAGGCTGACATACCTCATCCTGCTTCACGGGTTCTTTTGTTTTTTGATCATAGCAGGTGTTTTTTGTATAGAGATAATCATCTGTAATAAAGTTACCGTTTCTCAATACAGCGAAAGGCGTCCGTTCATTTGAAAATAAATCATTGCCGAATTGAATGGAATCCTTCGTTTCAATCCCTAGTAAGTGAAGAAGTGTCGGCTTGACGTCCATTTGACCAGCTGTTTCAGAAATCGTCTGCGGTGCTTGGTCCGTGACACCAGGAATGTAAATCAAAAACGGAACACGCTGCAGTTTGACAGCATCAAACGGTGTGATTTCCTCTTGATCGAGCAGCTGTGCCATTGCCTCATGATGTGCCTCAGAGATGCCATAGTGGTCACCCATGAGGACAAACATCGTATTGTCATACAATCCTTCTTCTTTCATACGGTCAAAAAACAACTTAATCGCTTCATCTTGATAGCGGACGGTCGTCACATAGCGGTTTAAGATGGTACTGGACGAATCATATTCATCAATAAACTGATCCTTCGGGTCAATTTCAAATGGAAAATGATTGGTCAAAGTAATGAACGTACTGTAATAAGGCTGCTTCAACTTTTTTAAATAATCAATGGATTGATCAAAGAAGTCGATATCCTTTAAGCCCCAGCCAGTGGAATTCCGTTCATTGACATGATATGAATCGACATCATAAAAACGATCAATTCCTAGAGATTCATACATTACATCACGATTCCAAAACGTTTTATTATTCGCATGAAATTGGACGGATTGATAGTTTTCCTTTTTCAACTGCTTGTATAACGTATCATATTCATTATCACTCGCTGTGAAAAAGACAGCGCCGCTGCTAGAAGGGTAGAGGGAATTCGCGACAATAAACTCTGAATCGGACGTCTTCCCCTGTTCTGTCTGCTGATAAAATTCATCAAAATAAAAACTCTTTTTAGCCAATTGATTTAAAAAGGGAGTGATATATTGTCCATTTACCTTTTGATTCATGACAAATTGCTGCGTCGATTCAAGTGAAATGAACACAACGTTCTTGCCTTTAGCAAGTCCGAAGTACTCTTCGTTTGGTGCGCTGTAATCAGCCTTTGTGTAGTTTGCTACAGTAGAAAGCGTATCTTCATCTGCAAAAGCCTTTTGTCCAATGCGTGCCGTTTGGGCAGCACCGTCGTAAAGATGGAATTGGAACAGCCCGAGGTTTCTGACAATGACTTCACGATCATAAGAGCTTGTCAGAAATCGAGGGTGATCCATCATAGCTGAGCTGACATGAAACAATAGGAAGCTGCAGCAGATCGCATAATATGTTTTGATCGTCTTGTATGACGCTTTTGGGGCTAATGGTTTGCGCTTGAGCAGCCAAGCAAGTACGACAAAATCAACGAGCATCAGCACAAAGAGCGGGTGGAATAATTCCGTCATACTGCTTCCCATATCTCCCATGTTCTTCGCTTGGAATAGCACGGGAATGGTAATGAAATCAATGTAAAAACCATAAAAGATCGTATTCGATATAAGAATCGCCGTAAGAATAAAATTTGCAGTCAATAAAAAAACCTTTTGTTTGGTTTCATTTAAAAAAAGAGCTATCCCAAACAAAGGGAGTAGAAAGCTAAGTGGATTGATCAAAAGCAGCCATTCATGAAACAGATTGGCCGTTCGTATGTGAAAACCTAGTTGATAAATGATGTATGTTTTCATCCACATGAAGAGGATGGAATACACTAAAAACCAGTGATTTTTGAAAAACGCTTTCATTTATGTATCTCCTCATCATTCTGTATTCAGCTTCAAGGCAAAAACACTTATCTTAAACCTACTAAAAAAATGAGGAATGATCAATTCATATCTTATCTTTTTCGCAAAACTCTTTTTTATTCTGTTAGAACTGGATGGGGATAGATATGCCGCAGATGACGGCGATGTAATAGCAGGTGACGACAGTGAGAGCAGCTAGTACGACTTGTTCTCCTGTGCTGCCTGTTTTGACATAGAAGGGGAGACGCACTTTAATGGAAGCTGGAAATAAAAATTTAATGCCGTTCACTGTTCCAGCATCAAGGATAAGGTGGCTCGCCATTCCAACTAGTAAACCGATACTTAGGCTGTCATTTGGAATGTATGTTGTCGCAAGAAAATAAATGATCAGCAGAAATAATAAACTGTGAGTGAACGTGCGATGACCGAATACGCTGCTGATCAGTGCCGAGAGCAGCGGAAATTTTCTACCGATTTTACTTTTTGTATGGCAAAGATCGGGGATCAAAGCACCTGCTGATCCAGCTGCAGCCATGATGACTGGGTCGAATCCGTAGTAGTAGGCGACGGCTGTTGAGGCGGCGATTCCGCCCATAATGTGTGTTTTTCCTGTCATGATGCGTACTCCTGTTCTGTTTTTTGTTCAAGTCCTCACTATATCAAGGGTGAATTCATTCAGCAAGACTTATTTCTAAAGAAAAAGAGGGCAAAAGGGTTGGCTGATTGGAAAAACATTCTATAATAAGGGGGAAGTCATGTTGATACTAACGATAAGGATGCGATTCGGATGGGTAATGCAGACATTTTAAAAGAAATTGTTCTTGTACATTATGAAGTCAGCCGTAAATTAAACCGCAAGTTACTTGAGTTAGAAAAAGACATCACGCCTCCGCAGATATATGCTCTTTCTATTTTGATACAAGGCAAAGTATCACATGCCGAAGAGCTGAAACAAAGACTCTCTTTAAACCCAGGTGCAGCCTCCATTGCACTCAATAAATTATGTGAGCAGGGCTATATTCAGAGAGAACGGGACAAAGACGACCCCTCGCTCGTCCGATTAGAAGCCACCGAAAAAGGGCAGGTGATTTATGAAAAGCACACACGTCTTTTCGGAAAGGTGATTCAGCATATGATGTCAGACTTCACAAAGGAAGACTTAAAGACCTATTTGACGTATCTGCAAAAAATGAGACAGACCTTTCATGATGATTGAGCCTTTCCACTTTGTATAATGCGGCGCACTGTAGCACAAATTAAACAGGCAACCGCATTTTATGAAAAGGGAGGAAACAGCGATGTCATTTTTCCAAAAGGATAAAAAGGCGAAAAGCGAGAAAGACCACAAGCAAGTAGATCAGCTGTTAGAAGAAGCAAGCAAAGAGCTAGCAGGCGATCCGCTTCAGGAAGCTGTACAAAAGAAGAAAAACAACGATCAATAAACAGGTATAGGGCAGAGAAAAGGATCTCTGCCCTTTTTCTATGTTTTTCCCTTTGACAGATGTAAGAATGTTTGATAACCTTCGTGTAGTAAAAATGAATAGAAATCCTCACGCTATGTCTCAGTGAGGTAGAGGTTGCGCGGATGATGAGTCACTCATGGGAGAGATGGAATCGAAGAACATGAGAAAAAAGGCATCAGCGCCGAAGTGTAGAGAGAGCTCCAACTTTCTTTATGCTGGGTCTGCATTGAATAAATGCAGGACTGCCACGTCTTTGAAGCGTGGAGGGCTATCCGGAGATCAAGGTGTATGTTTTGAAAAGCATGGACTGTTGTTCAGGCTTTTTTTTATGTTCTGAGTACCGAAGATAAGGGTATGCTGTTAAGAAAGTGGACCCATGAGGAACATAAAGAATACAAGTCATTGCTTCACAAATATATCAATGAAGATACTGCCGGGTCTGGTCCGAAGTGAATATAACGGAGGTACGGAAATGGAACAGACAAAAAAATGGGGTTTTTGGTTATTGACGGCTTTTGTCGTCGGAAATATGGTAGGTTCAGGCATCTTTATGCTGCCAAGTACGCTTGCCCAGCATGCGAGTCCTTTAGGTGTGACGATGGCATGGCTTGTCACAGGTGGCGGTGTGCTGATGATTGCACTTGTTTTTGGGCATTTGTCCATTCATAAGCCGCAGCTAACGGCAGGACCACAAAGTTATGCAAGAGCACTTTTTAACGATCCGAAAAAGGGGAAAGCGGCCGGTTTTACAATGGTTTGGGGATATTGGGTAGCAAGCTGGATTAGTAATGTCGCAATTATTACGAGTCTTGCCGGTTATTTAACGACATTTTTCCCAATTCTCACAGTGAAGACGGAGATTTTCACCTTTGGTAAAGAAGCGATCACACTTGGTCAGCTGACAACGTTTATTGTATGTACCATTCTTCTTTGGGGAACACATACGATCTTAATTACAAGCTTAAGTGCTGCAAGTAAATTAAACTTTATTACGACCTTTTCAAAGGTACTTGGATTCGTCCTTTTTATTGTTGCGGGATTATTTGCATTCCAAACGGCATTATTTGAACATTATTACTTCCCAGTTGCAGCAGAAGGCGAAGGAATGCTCGGACTTGGAGGCCAAATTCATCATGCGGCCATTTCCACTCTATGGGCATTTATTGGCATCGAATCTGCTGTCATTTTATCAGGAAGAGCGTCCTCGCAGCGCGATGTGAAACGTGCAACGATTACAGGTCTTTTAATTGCTCTTTCTATCTACATGATTATTACTTTGATTACAATGGGCGTCCTGCCGCACGATCAGTTGCAAGGCTCAGATAAACCATTCGTTGACGTGCTTCAGCTCATTATAGGACCGGCTGGTGGAATTGTGATGGCATTGCTTGCGATTATTTGTTTATTTGGCTCGATGCTTGGCTGGATCTTACTTGGTTCAGAAGTACCATACCAAGCAGCAAAGGCTGGCGATTTCCCGGCAGTATTTGCAAAAACAAACAAAAAAGGCAGTCCTGTTTTTGCTTTAACGGTTACAAATATCATGTCACAGCTGTTTATTTTCTCAGTGATGTCTCGTACGATTAATGAAGCTTTTACCTTTTTAACGACATCAGCGACACTTGCGTATCTCATTCCGTATATTGTGTCTTCGATCTATAGCTTTAAAGTCATCATGCAAGGTGACACGTATGATCTTCAAAAAGGGAAGCGAACAAGAGACGGAATCATTGCGCTTGTTGCGATGGGGTATTCCGCTTGGGTGATTATTTCAGGAACAGCTGATTTGAAAACATTTGGACTTGGCATCGGTCTGTTCTTAGTAGGTATTTTGCTTTATCCATTCATGTCAAAAGGATTTGCCAAAGGAACGGAATAAGGGAAACGTTTCTCCACATATGGAGAAACGTTTTTTTATGATGCAGATGTTAATCGGTCCACAATAAACTCAAGCTGTCCTTCTAATGAAACTGGGTCATTAAAGAAGTAACCGACAGGGTCGATTTCAAATACGTGTTTATTTTGTACAGCAGGAAGTGATGCCCAAATGCTGCTTTCATACACCTGGTCTCCTTTACTTTTTGACCCGCTCCATGGACTAGTGAAAATATAGTCGCCTGCGTATTCTGGCAGCTTTTCAAGGGAAATGTTTGCATAGCCGACGCCGCTGTCGATGGCATCTTTTTTAACTGCCTTTGGCGCACGTAATTTCAGCTCATCATAAATAATTTCGCCTCCGCGTGCAAAGGTGTTTCCAAAGATATAGATCCCTTTATCAAAAGGTGACACGATTGAAACGGTTTTGCTGCCGACCGCTTTTGTTACTTTAGGCTTTACCTCAGCTATTTTTGTATCCCATTTTGTGATCCATTCTGCTGCTTTTTTCGGTGTACCTGTCATTTTACCGAATTCTTTTAGTTGATCTTTAAAGGAATATTGATTGTATTTAATGGCAACGGTTGGCGCAATTTTTTTGTATTGATCAAATTTCTCGTCTTCTCCCCAAGCAATAATCATATCTGGCTTCAAAGCGGCGACCTTTTCGACAGAAGGGGTTGTTCCAAGGTTTTTGACACCATCCGTTTTGCCTTTATAGAAAGGGTTTTTAAAGATGGGTGCCGTTGCAGCAATTGGCGTCTTGCCAAGTGTCACGAGGTCACCGTAGTAGCTTTCTGCCAGAAGCACAATTCGTTTTGGATCTTTAGGGAGTTTGACTTCACCTTTTACATCCTGATAGGTGATTGTGTCATCCTGGTTGGCACCAGATTTTTTATTTGAAGTGCTGCCGCAAGCAGCTGTAAAAAGCATGAGAATGGCTAAGGATATCAAAAGAAATCCAGATCGGTTTTTCACAAAGATTCTCTCCTATTCACTTTCTTGTGATAATGATTCTCAATTTCAATTGTATCGTAACATGATGGGATGAAAAATGCATCGTCTATTTTAGGGCCTAAAGAAAAATGGTAAATTTCTCACGGTTTTTTGATGAAAATAAAGAAAATGTTCAGAACAATGATTTCAAAAAGAAAAGAAAGTGATATACTAGACTTCGAGATTGATAATCATTATCACTGATAAGGAATAGATATGAACGGAAAGGAAGAGACTGGTTTTGGGCTCACAATCGAATAAACAGCTGCCGGCCAAAGACAATGCAATGGATATTGTCACGAAACCCTTTGGAACAGCAGTTGTTGTCATCATAGGAATTATCGCTTTAGCATTTGGTCTTTTTTTATCGGTATCATTAGGAGCAGCAAATATTCATCTTCACACGGTATGGGAAGCCATTTTTCAATTTGATCCACAACAAACTTCACATCAAATCATCCGGGAATTGAGGCTGCCGCGTACAGTTGGGGCTGCACTCGTCGGTGCCTTTTTAGCCGTATCGGGGGCTATTATGCAAGGCATGACAAGAAATGCGCTTGCGTCTCCTGAAATTATGGGTGTGACAAATGGCTCTGCATTTGCGATTGCCATTGCGTTTGCTTTTTTCCCAGGACAATCTTCTTTTACATTAATTCTTTGGTCATTTGTTGGTGCGGCACTCGCTGCCTCTATTGTGTTTGGTGTCGGTACTCTTTCAAAAGGTGGATTGACCCCAGTGAAGCTCGCACTAGCTGGTACGGCTGTTGGGGCACTTTTAAGCTCCATCTCCTCAGCAATTGCCATCCGGTTTGACGTCGCTCAAGACATGAGCTTTTGGTATGCTGGCGGCGTGGCTGGTGTGAATTGGAGCAATATTAAGGTCATCATTCCAGTTGCGGTTGCGGGGCTGATCATCGCAATGATTCTTGCCCGCTCGATCACTGTTCTCAGCTTAGGTGATGAATTGGCAAAAGGGCTTGGACAGTACACGAAAACTGTCAAGGTACTTGGAATATTGGTCGTCATTCTTCTAACAGGTGCTGCTGTCTCAGTGGCCGGTACTATTGGCTTTATCGGGCTTGTGATTCCTCATGTCACTCGTTTCTTGGTCGGAGTTGACTATCGATGGATTATCCCATGCTCAGCTATTTTAGGGGCGGTTCTGTTAATTTATGCAGACATTGCTGCAAGGCTGGTCAATGCCCCATTTGAAACGCCAGTCGGTGCCATTACTGCAATTATAGGCGTTCCTTTCTTCTTATATTTAGCTAGACGTGAAAGGAGCGGGATTTAGATGGAAATGGTGCAGCAGGCAAAGAAAAAGAAATACAAACGAACGATGCTCATGATCTTTTTGGCGATCGTGGCTGTGTTCCTTATTAGTTTAAATACCGGAGAAATTCGCATTTCTCCGATGGATACATTGAAAACATTTTTTGGATTCGGAAGTGAAATGGATGAGCTTGTATTATTCGAGTTCAGACTTCCAAGAATGGTCATCGCTTTACTTGTTGGCGCTTCTATCGCTGTATCAGGAGCGATTTGGCAAGGTGTTTCTCAAAACGGTTTAGCCGATCCAGGCATTCTTGGTGTCAATGCGGGCGCAGGCTTTGCAGTGGTTTTGTTTATTTTTGCTTTCCAAGGTACGATGTCAAACCTAGGTGATTTTACGATCTTTGTACTGCCGCTCTTCGCTTTTGTAGGTGCAGGCTTTGCTGCATTTCTTATCTATGTGTTAGCGTGGAAAAAAGGCATCACACCTGTTCGATTGATTTTAACGGGTATTGGCGTGAATGCTGCGTTTTCAGCAGCAATTGTGGTTATTCAATTAAAAATGAGCCCAAATGATTTTAACCAAGCCATCGTGTGGTTATCAGGAAGCATTTGGGGATCGAGCTGGACGTATGTCCTATCAGTTCTGCCATGGATGCTTATTTTCCTTGTGTTAGCGTTTGTGAGAGCACGTTACTTAAATATCATGAATTTAGGTGACCAGCTGTCCTACGGCTTAGGGATCTCGGTTCATAAAGAAAGAAGCTTTTTTATGCTGATTGCTGTTGCATTAGCAGGTGCTAGTGTCGCTGTTGCAGGTAGTATCTCGTTCTTAGGGTTAGCCGCACCGCACTTGGCGAGAAAGCTTGTTGGACCAAAGCATCAAGGAATGATACCAGCCTCCGCGTTGATTGGCGCATTGTTATTATTACTGGCAGATACACTTGGCCGCGTCATACTTGCACCATCAGAGGTGCCAGTTGGTCTTGTCGTTTCGGCTTTAGGCGCACCTTACTTCATTTACTTATTGATGAAAACGAACTAAGAAGGAAGGAGAGTACAACATATGAAATCGCTCGAAACAGAAAAGCTTTGTATTGGCTATAATGACCGTTTGATTGTAGACGATTTAAATATCAGTATCCCAAAAGGCAAGGTGACGACATTGATTGGACCGAATGGGTGCGGAAAATCAACGATTTTAAAAACAATGTCCCGTATCATGAAGTCCAATCAAGGCGTTGTTTACTTAAATGGTCAGGCTATTCATCAAACGCCTACAAAAGAAATTTCAAAACAAATGGCGATCTTACCGCAAACGCCCGAAGCACCAAGTGGACTGACAGTGTATGAGCTGGTGTCATATGGACGTTTCCCACATCAAAATGGATTTGGACGCTTATCAAATGAAGATAAACGAATCATCAGATGGGCACTTGAAGAAACGGGTATGATTGCTTTTCATGACCGGCCAATTGAAGCACTTTCTGGTGGACAGCGTCAGCGTGTATGGATTGCGATGGCACTTGCCCAGGAAACAGAACTGCTTCTATTGGATGAGCCGACGACGTATTTGGACCTTGCACATCAGCTCGAAATTCTTCAGCTGTTAGAACGGTTGAACAGAGAGCAGGGACGAACTGTGTTGATGGTCATTCATGATTTGAATCATGCGGCACGTTTTTCTCATTACATGATTGCCCTCAATCAAGGAAAAGTCATCAAAGATGGGACGCCTCATGAGGTCATGACCAAAGAGGTGCTTGGTCAGGTATTCCACATTGATGCAGAAATCGTACTTGACCCTAGAACGAATAAGCCGATCTGTTTAACATATGACTTAATGAATCATGAAAGAAAGCTAGAAGCTGTGAATGGATAATAGAAGTAAAAGGAACTCGGTGGAATAGCCGAGTTTTTTTGCGTCTCTGAAACTTCCTAGTGCTGCCATTTTCTCCAGTTGATATTTTTTCGCTTTTATGCAGAAAAGAGGTACTTTTTTACTTTAGACAATGGTAATATACGGTTAGAGATCATAGCTAGAAAGGAAAGAGATGCGTGGAAACAGCAAAAATATTGATTGCAGATGACGAAGAAGCAATTGTAAAAATGGTTGAACGCGTATTAAAAAAAGAAGGATTCAAGCATATTTATAAAGCCTACCATGCAGATGAAGCATTAGATGTTGTCAAAAACGAGGACATCCACCTTTTACTTCTAGATGTGATGATGCCCGGTAAGTCTGGTTTTGATGTTCTTCCTGAAATGAGAAAATATACGAAAGCGCCCATTTTCTATTTAACCGCAAGAACGTCTGATGTAGATAAACTGACCGGCTTTGCTCAAGGAGCAGATGATTACATCACAAAGCCATTTAACCCGCTAGAGCTAGTGGCTAGAATTAAGGCTCACTTAAACCGAACATATATCTCTTTAAAGGAAGACCACGATGAGGCTCAAAGTCATTACGAATATGCCCATTTCTCTTATCATCCTCATTCAGCCGAATTGAAAGTAAGAGGAGAGGTGACTGCATGCTCAGCTCAGCTGCTTTCCTTGCTGAAGTACTTTTGTGATCATCCGAATGTGGTTCTTTCAAAAGATCAAATCTATGAGAAAGTATGGGGCGTCCCATCATATGGTGATAACAACACCGTGATGGTTCATATCCGAAAGCTGAGAGAAAAGATCGAGCTAGATCCGAGTCAGCCAGAATATATTGTGACGATCCGTGGTATGGGCTATAAATTTATACCGCACCCAGCAAAGGTTCTTAAATAATTTATGAATCTACGAGCAAAACTCTTCTTTCACTTTGTCGGACAAATGTTTATTGTGATTGCCATTTTGATCATCGGAAATACGTTCTCTGATAATTTATATTTAAAAAAATACTACGAGAACATGGCTGAAACCGGTTTAACAAAAGCTGATGGAGATACACTCATGAGCTGGCTTTATTTTAATGAGGATGGAAAAATGGAAGCCGATGATCAGCTGAAACAAGCAGTGAGAAAACGAGACGGATGGCTGCAAGTCATTGATTCAAAAAAGGATAACGTCTATAGCTATCACCGCCCTAAGTCCATTCCAACTTCCTATCAAAAGGATGAAATGATCAAGATCTTTGAAAAAAGGCAATATAAAGATTACAAGATGTACTTCTGGCCCATTGAGATTGATCAAAAAAGCTTTATCGTGCTATACGGGTTCAAAACGAACAGCACAAAGGTCGCCAACTATCTGAAGCAACACGAGAAAGACTTGGCTGCATTATCTCAATATTCGGTTGAAACGAAAGAATTCTTGAAGAGAATGAATGGATCGGTGCATCTGTTCAATGATGAAGGGAAATATTTACAAGGTATTCGAGCCAATACCAATTTGAAACATGAGGTAACAGATGTTGAACTGCTCAAGTATCAATCAAAGCCTTGGGAGTTTAGAAGTGATCTGTCTTATATCAGAGTGAATAAAAACCTGTATATCATTATTTCTGTACCAAATAAAGTATACAGCCCAGATGGATTATACGATAAAGAAACAGACGCTTTAAATCAATATACGACCATCTTAATTGCAGGTCTTGCGATTACGATTATTATCGTCATGACATTATGGTACTCGTATCGCTATGGACTGCCGATCTATCACATTATCCGCTGGCTGATTTTCTTATCTAGAAATAAATTGCAGGAACCAACAAATAGAAAAGGAATTCCAATCAGTAAAAATAAAAAAGGTCGTATTAAGCGGGAATACCGATTATTTGAGGATATCCTAAAAACAATGGATCAGCTCACGCTTACATTAAAAGAGAATGAAGCAAACCGAAGAAAAATTCAAACCACAAGGGAAGAATGGATTGCAGGATTGTCTCATGATCTGAAAACACCTCTTAGTACGATTTACGGCTACGGGCTCATGCTTGAATCTGATCAATATCAATGGTCCAAGGAAGAAGTCATGGAAATGGGACAGGTGATTCGTGAGAAATCAGAATACATGTCGACCTTGATTGAAGATTTAAACCTCACGTATAGACTAAAAAATGGCGCATTGCCTATTAATCGAAAGCCTGTCGAGCTTGGTGAATTCTTAGCATCCATTATGGACGAGTTTTCAAGGAGCTCATTTTCAGAAGATTTCCCTTCCTCCTTCGAAGATCAAACTGATGGTGTCATGTTTGAGATCGACAAAGCCTGGTTCAGACGAGTGATTGAGAACCTGCTAGCGAATGCAGTCAAGCATAACCAAAAAGGAACTCATATTACAGCTACCTTATCTGAAACAAATGAGGAAGTTCGGATCGAAATGAAAGACAACGGATGCGGAATGGCACAAGAAACGGTCGATCACTTATTTAACCGCTACTATAGAGGGACAAATACGAACGATCCAACGAATGGAACAGGACTCGGGCTGGCGATTGCAAAAGAGCTTGTCTTGCTGCATGACGGTGATATTCAAGTGGAAAGTGAACAAGGTGCTGGAACAACTATTGCGATTATCCTAAAAAAATCACCTCCTGTAAAATAGCCAAAAAACGATTTTCCTTTCAAAAGGAGATCGTTTTTTCCTGTTTTAGGATTGAAATCAACTTTGTAAACGATTACAATTAAATTGTTAACGTGAACAAAACAATTTAATACGATAAGAGGGATGGGGGAATTTGATGAAAGCCTTTTTAGATGAGCAGTTTTTACTAAACAGTCCAACGGCGGAAAAGTTATACCATGAGTTTGCAAAGGACCTTCCAATCATAGATTACCATTGTCATTTAAGTCCTAAAGACATCTATGAAAATAAAACCTTCCGAAATATCACCGAGGCATGGCTTTATGGAGATCATTACAAATGGCGTGCCATGAGAGCAAACGGCATCCCTGAAACGCACGTCACGGGGGATGCATCTGATGATGATAAATTTTTGGCGTGGGCAAAGACCGTCCCTATGACCATAGGAAATCCGCTCTATCACTGGACTCATCTAGAGCTGAGAAGGTATTTCGGAGTCGAAGACCTATTAAATGAAAAAAATGCAGACATCATTTGGCAGAAAGTCAATGAAAAGCTGCAAGGAGAGGGATTTGGGGCGAGAGACTTCATCATGAAATCAAACGTTGAAACCGTTGTCACAACAGATGATCCGGTCGATTCTCTTCAATATCATCAAAAACTGCGGGAAGAGGGATTCTCTGTACAAGTGCTTCCAGGGTTTCGACCTGATAAAGCACTCGATATAGCGAATGATCTGTTTGAAAAATATGTTCATGAGCTGGCAGAGGCTTCAGCTATCCCAATACAATCCTACCAAGACTTCTTACATGCCCTCCGTGCGAGAATTGATTTTTTTCATGATCACGGCTGCTTGATCTCAGATCATGCCATTAATGAAATGACATATGAAGAAACGACACAAGAAGAAGTGGAGACCATCTTTCATAAAAGAATGTCTGGTCATCCATTGACGGAAAAAGAGAAGATCAAATTTAAAACAGAGACATTCATTATGCTAGGTCAGGCTTACTGTGAGCGTGGCTGGGCAATGCAGCTTCATATCAATGCACTTAGAAACAACAATACGAAAATGTTTGAGAGGCTCGGACCAGATACGGGGTACGATGCGATGAATGACGAAGACATTGCAAAGCCGCTTTGCCGAATATTAGATCGTTTAGAACAAGAAGATGCATTGCCAAACACGATTCTTTATTCCTTGAATCCAAGGGACAATGTAGTGATATCAACATTGGCTGGAAGCTTTCAAGACGGGAAGACACCGGGGAAGATGCAGCACGGCACAGCCTGGTGGTTTAATGATACGAAGCAAGGAATGACAGAGCAGATGATGGCTCTTTCCAGTATCGGACTGATCAGCCGTTTTATCGGGATGCTGACAGATTCACGAAGCTTTTTGTCCTATACAAGGCATGAATATTTCCGAAGACTGCTTTGTGATATCATCGGGGATTGGGTAGAAAAAGGAGAAGTCCCCTATGACCTTGAGCTGTTAGGGGGGATTGTGAAAGGAATCAGCTATGAAAATGCCAAGCAATATTTTCAATTTGACCGGGCAAAGCAGCTCCATCATCAAAGTAAAATCACATGAGGAAAAAGGTAAGAAAATGAAAGCGGTTTTATGATAAGATGGAAAAAAATCATAAAAGGCGGAATAGCATGACAGTCACAATTAAAGACATAGCAAAATTGGCAAATGTCTCTCATACCACAGTATCAAGGGCTTTGAATAACAGTCCTTTTATTAAAGAGAAGACAAAACAAAAGATTTTGTCGATTGCAAAACAGCTGAACTATTCACCAAATGTCCATGCCAGAGGCCTTGTATCACAAAAATCGTTTACAATCGGTCTGTTTTTCACGAGTTTAACAGAAGGCACATCCTCAAGCTTCTTTGTGGATGCGTTAAAAGGCGTCAATAGCGTCATGACAGAGCATTACAATCTGTTTGTTAGGGGTATTGACGATTTTCACGATTACACAACCATTCATAAACAGCGCTACGATGGCATTTTGCTGATGAGCCAAAGCGAGCACGATGAAGCGTTTATCCATCATGTCAAGAAACAGGGCATTCCAATCATTGTGCTGAATCGCCGTGTAGAAAGTAATGAAGTGATGAATATATTAGCAGATGATAGTCAAGGAGCATATCAGGCAGCGCACTATTTCATTCAGCAAGGCCATCAACAAATCGCCATCATTGAAGGAAAAGAAGGCTTTAAATCGACTCAGGAGAGAAAAGCTGGCTTTCTCCAAGCGTTAATTGATCACCATATTCCTATGAAAAAAGAATATATGATCACGGGTGACTACCATATGAAAAGCGGCTATGAATCAATGGAATCTCTGCTGACCCTTGATCATCCGCCAACAGCGCTTTTTTGCTCTAACGATGACATGGCCATTGGTGCGATGAATGCTTTATATGCAAAGGGCAAGACGTGTCCAGGTGATATCTCTATTATTGGTTTTGATGATATTGCATTTTCATCCTATACCACGCCTGCACTGACAACGGTGAAAAAGCCAATCGAAAAAATGTGTGCACTTGGAGCAGAAGCCATCCTATCCGTCATAAACGGTGAAGAGCAGGAAGAGGATCATATGGAAAAAATGTATGTCCACACAGAGCTGATGATCAGAGATTCAGTCAAAAAGGTGCAGTAATCAGCATCTTTTATAGAAGAATGTTCACGTGTGCATAAATTACAGAGAGGGGAATCCATTTGAAACGTTTATCAAAAGCCCTATACCCGGTGCCTGAGTATCCGGAAACGATTTTGCAGATTGGTGAAGGGAATTTTATGCGAGGCTTTATTAATTGGCACATCCAAAAGCTGAACGACTGCACAGATTTTAAAGGAAGAGCTGTTGTTGTTCCCCCGAGAAAAGGATCTGTTGCAGCTTTAAATGAACAAGATGGCTTATACACATTATGTATACAGGGCTATCATGACCAGCAAGAAATGAATGAGCGGATGGTCATTCAATCGATCAGCAGAGGAATCAGTACGTATACGGATTATGATGTTTTTTTACAAGTAGCTGAAAACCCCGATCTCCGCTTTGTCTTCTCCAACACGACAGAGGCAGGGCTTATGTTCAGAAAGGCGGATCGCTTGGAGGATCGACCGCAAGCGAGTTTTCCAGGAAAGCTGACGGCGTTCCTATATCACAGGTTTAAAGCATTTGCTGGAGATGAACAAAAAGGGCTGATCATCCTTCCATGTGAACTGGTCGAACATAACGGTGATCGCTTGAAGGAATATGTGATAGACATGGCAACTAAGTGGGACCTGCCGCTTGCGTTTATCACATGGATCAAGGAAGCCAATACGTTTTGTAATACGCTTGTGGATCGGATCGTTCCTGGGTTTTCTAAGGAAGCAGCTGAAATTGTTCAAAAGGAAGAGGGATATATCGACGAGTTGCTTGTCACGGCAGAATACTATCACCTCTTTGTTATTGAAGCACCTGTCTTCGTACAAAAAGAGCTTCCCTTTCAAGAAGCAGGTTTAAATGTCCTTTTTGTAGAGGATATTGCGCCTTATCGCATGAGCAAGGTACGGATTTTAAACGGTGCCCATACAGCGATGGTGCCAATCGCTTACTCATGCGGGGTAGAAACTGTAAAAGAGGCTGTGGATGATGAGGATGTTGGTACGTTCATCCGGCGTATGCTGGAGGAGGAAGTACTGCCAGGGCTTGAGCTCTCTCGAGATGAGCTTCTTCTTTATACACAATCGGTTTGGGATCGCTTTTGCAATCCATTTGTGAAGCATCAATTGCTGGATATTGCGCTCAATGGTGTATCTAAGTTTCGAACCCGTATTCTTCCGTCATTGTTTGATTATGTTGAGCAAAAGAAACAGCTGCCAATGAAACTCGTGTTTTCACTCAGCAGCCTCATTTATTTTTACAGAGCACAGGCAGAAAAGATAAAGGATGATGAGACTGTACTGGTATTCATGAAGGAAGCCTTTGAAGGAGAGAACCAATCTAATGAAGCGATCGCAGCTAAGATTCTATCATGTGAGTCATTATGGGGGAAAAATTTAACGGATATAAATGATTTGGTTCATGCTGTAGCTGATCAGCTTACCCTCATACAGGAGCAAGGAATGAGAGCGGCTGTTCAACGAATGCTGCAACATCAATATGAAAGTCAGGGGGAGAAGGCATGAAAGATTTTATTGTGATTCACCCTTCAGATAATGTCGGTATTGCTTTAAAAGTGCTTGAACAAGGGGAGGAGCTACATCATCAAGATCATTCCGTTATTTTAAAAGAGACCATCGCCAAAGGTCATAAGTTTGCATTGGCTGATATCAAGCAAAGAGAGAATATCATGAAATACGGTTACCCCATTGGGCATGCAACGACTGCCATTTCTGCTGGAGAATGGGTGCATACACATAACATCAAAACCAATCTATCAGGCAAGCTCGATTATGAATACGAGCCTTCATTTACAAATAACCCCTATAAAAAAACGAATCTTACATTTAAAGGATATAAACGAAAAAATGGGGAAAGCGGGATTCGCAATGAGCTTTGGATTGTCCCAACCGTTGGATGCGTAAATGGCATTGCCGATCAAATCATCCAAATATTCACCGCTGAAATGGGCGGAAGCATCCATCCGTTTGAAACAGCTCTTGTATTAAAGCACAATTATGGATGCTCACAGCTTGGGGACGATCATGAGAATACAAAAATCATTTTACAAAATGCCGTGAAGCATCCCAATGCTGGAGGAGTGCTCGTCCTCGGACTTGGTTGTGAAAATAACGACATTGAAGATTTTCAGTCTACATTAGGTGAATATGACCATGAGAGAGTGAAATTTTTAAGAAGCCAAGAAGTAGGAGATGAGATTGAGGCGGGAGTTGCTTTACTCAAGGAAATTTATGAGGCAGCGAAAGAAGATCACCGTGAAGAAATCCCGTTATCTGAGCTGAAAATCGGCTTGAAGTGCGGGGGATCAGATGGATTCTCCGGCATTACCGCAAATCCGCTTTTAGGAAGGCTGTCCGATTTTATTGTTGCTCAAGGCGGCACGACAGTGTTAACAGAAGTGCCCGAAATGTTTGGAGCAGAAACGATTTTAATGGAGAGAGCGGAATCAGAAGCGACTTTCGACAATATTGTGCAAATGATCAATGACTTTAAACAATACTTCATGGATCATCGACAGCCAGTATATGAAAATCCTTCCCCGGGAAATAAAGCAGGTGGAATTTCGACATTAGAGGATAAATCTCTCGGTTGTACACAAAAAGCAGGAACTTCTGACATTCAAGATGTATTGAAATATGGGGAATTGCTGAAGCGAAAGGGCCTAAATTTATTAAGTGCACCGGGAAATGATTTGGTTGCTTCATCTGCTCTTGCCGCTTCTGGCTGTCAGTTGGTTCTTTTTACAACAGGCAGAGGGACACCATTCGGCACGTTTGTCCCAACAATGAAGGTCTCGACGAATACAGCCTTATATGAAACAAAAAAACATTGGATTGACTTTAATGCGGGAGAACTGCTTGAAGATGTACCAGAAGATATTGTGTTAGAAAAATTTATTTCAACTGTCATTGATGTGGCGAGCGGGAAGCTATTGAATCATGAAAAAAACAATTTTAGAGAGCTGGCTATTTTCAAAACAGGTGTCACACTTTAAGGCGACAGGGGGATGAGAATGTGTCTAGAAAACGGGATTTGATGTATATCACAGCAGGAACGGTACTCACAGGAATCGGACTCACTCGTTTAGCAAGGCAAGGGAAGAAAGACAAAGAAGCAAACGGAATCGATCAGGTGTTAAAGCAGATAAAAGCACCACTGTTCCCTGATCGTGAATTTAATGTGGTTCATTATGGGGCAGATGCAAAAGGAACCGAGCTTTCAACAGATGCTATCCAGTCTGCCATTGATGATGCGCACCGTTTGAAAGGGGGACGTGTGCTGATTCCAGAAGGGACGTTTGTGACAGGTGCGCTAGAATTGAAGAGTCATGTAGAGCTGCATTTGCATGAGAAAGCGTATGTGGCATTCAGCCAAAACCGAAAGGATTATCTGCCGCTTGTACTGACAAGATATGAAGGGGTTGAGCTTTATAATTATTCACCTCTCATTTATGCACACCATGCAGAAAACATCGCCATTACAGGAGCTGGAACGCTTGATGGCAGAGGAGATGAGCATCATTGGTGGCCTTGGAAATATGGCACGAATGGCCAGCCTTCTCAAGATCGGGATCGTCAGCTTCTATTTGACATGGCTGAAAAGAGAATACCAGTAGAAGAAAGAGTGTTTGGAGAAGGGCATTATTTAAGATCAAGCTTTATCCAGCCCTACCAATGTCAGCAAGTTCTTATTGAGGGAGTGACAGTGAAGGATTCACCGATGTGGCAAATTCACCCTGTACTAAGTGAACATGTGATTGTCCGTGGAGTTCATATTATCGGGCATGGACCAAACACAGATGGTGTCAATCCGGAGTCTTGCCGGAATGTGCTCATTGAAGATTGTTATTTTGATAATGGCGACGATTGTATTGCCATCAAATCTGGAAGGAACGAGGACGGACGGAGAATAGGGATTCCATCTGAAAACATTGTTATTCGTAGAAATGAGATGCGTGATGGACACGGCGGAGTGACGATTGGGAGTGAAATCTCTGGCGGGGTAAGGTATATCTATGCAGAGAATAATGTCATGGATAGTCCGAACCTTGACCGGGCACTGCGGATTAAAACCAACTCTGTCAGAGGCGGTACCATTGAACATATTTACTTTAAAAACAACACAGTCAAAAGCTTAAAGCATGAAGTGGTCTGTATCGACATGATGTATGAGGAAGGGGATGCGGGTCCACATCGTCCTGTTGTACGTCATATTCAAGTGGAAGGACTGAAAAGCAGCGGCGGACGATATGGTGTGAAAATAGCTGCCTACTCACATTCCCCCGTGACAAACTTCAACATGAAAAATTGTGTCATAGACCATGTGACGTATCCACTTTCTTTGGAGCATGCAGTAGCGCCTTCTTTTCAGAAAGTTGTCATCAATGGGGAACAAATTAATAAATAGATGGGCGTAAAACAGTCTTATTAGAGGCTGTTTTTCTTTTATCAGAACGAAAAAGACGCTTTTAGAAATCACATATACAACCTAACTGCACTGTAGTATAATATTCCCGAAATTAGAAAAGAATTGACGGAAGAGCTTTCGTCAAGCAGTACATAAATCAGGGGGTTCATTCATGAAAAAGTTAACGGCCATTTGGCTATCGCTATTGCTTGTGATGGGTGTTTTAGCAGGATGTGCAGGTGCTGAAACAGACCATAAAGCAAAGAGTTCACAAAATAACGAAACAGCGGCTGCGGCATTTCCTGTCTCGATTAAAGATGCAGCTGGTAAAACAGTCGAAATCAAAGAACAGCCTAAACGTATTGTCTCATTAATTCCAAGTAATACAGAGGTTGCCTATGCGCTTGGTCTTGGAGATAAAATGGTTGGACGATCTGATTTTGACAATTATCCAAAGGAAGTTGAAAAGGTAGAGAAGATTGGCGGACTTGAATTCAATGTCGAGAAGGTGATTTCCTTAAAGCCTGATCTTGTACTAGCTCATGCCTCGCAGATGGGATCAAAAGAGGGATTTAAACAGCTAGAGGATGCAGGAATTCAAGTACTGACTGTAAATGATGCCACTTCCTTTAAGGATGTGTACAAATCGATCAATACGATCGGTGAAGCAACAGGTGCAAAAGAAGCATCAACAAAGCTTGTAGACGAGATGAAAGCAAAATTGAATCACATCAAGAAACAAGCAGAAGCGATCTCGAAAGACAAACAAAAAACAGTCTTTGTTGAAGTTTCAGGTACGCCTGAAATTTATACAACAGGTACTCATACATTTATGGATGAAATGCTTTCTGTTATCCATGCGAAAAATGCTGCTGGTGATCAAACTGGCTGGGTGCAAATGACAGAAGAATCGATTATCAAACGAAACCCTGACGTAATCGTCACAATTGATGGTTCCAGCTTAGCTGATCTGAAAAAGAGAGACGGCTGGAATGCGATCAAAGCAGTGAAGGAAAAACAAGTCTTTCAATTGAATACGGATCTCGCATCAAGACCGGGACCGCGATTGGTTGAAGGAGTCGAGGCTCTTGCGAAAAGCATCTATCCTGACACGTTCAAATAAATTTATCATCGCATACACACTAAGTGCTTTACTTCTTGTGGTGAGCATTGGAATGGGAATCTCCTTTGGAAGCTTAGGGATTCCCATTCCTTCTATTCTGCGTATATTTGTTCATGAACTATTCGGTGTGCAGATAGGCACAATAGATTCAATTGATCGCAATATTATGATGAATATCCGGCTGCCGAGAGTGATATTAGCGGCATTAGTCGGAGCAGCGCTGGCGTTATCTGGTGCAGCATTTCAAGGTTTATTAAAAAATCCTCTTGCTGACCCATATACACTTGGTGTATCACAAGGGGCATCAGTTGGAGCCGTCGCGACCCTATTTTTCAGTTTGCAGCTCCCTTTGCTCGGCAGTTTCACACTGCCTTTTTTCAGTATGACAACAGCGCTTGTGACCCTATGTCTCGTCCTCTTTTTTGCGCGTCTTGTCCATCGGGGGATGAGCATCTCCTCTTTAATTTTAACAGGGGTGATTTTCAGTTCTTTTTTGGGCGCGCTTATATCATTGATGATTGCCTTAACGGGTGATGATTTAAAAGAGATTATTCATTGGCTTCTTGGCAGTGTGTCCATGAGGGGCTGGCGCTATATTGTGCTTTTCCTTCCTTTCTTTCTGATTGGGACCTTTGCATTAATGCTGATGGGGCGAGATTTGAATGTCATGACGTATGGCGAGGAGAAGGCAAAGCTATTAGGTGTACATGTGAAAAGGAGCAAATATATCGTGCTGCTTGCTGGATCGATTCTGACTGGTAGTGCAGTAGCAGTGTCAGGGACAATTGGGTTTGTGGGACTTGTGATTCCGCATTTTATTCGCCTCTTAGCGATCACAGACCACCGGCACCTCCTGCCTTTGTCTATGCTGAATGGCGCTTCCTTTCTCGTTTTAGCAGACGTGTTATCACGTACGATCATTGAGCCGACTGAATTACCGATCGGCATCATCACAGCGTTAATTGGTGCCCCTGTATTCGGCATCATCCTCATTCGTAAATACAGAGGAGGGACGCATCTATGATTCAAGTGAAGGAAATCAAAGGTGGATATGGAGAGAAAGAGGTCATACGTGGCATCAGTTTTGAGGTAAATCAAGGGGGATTTCTCGGTATACTTGGTCCAAATGGAAGCGGGAAGTCGACCTTGCTTAAAATGATCTCTGGGTTGCTGGAACCTGATAGTGGTGAAGTACGCCTGAGCGGTCAACTGATTCAATCTTACCGTCCAAAGGCACTTGCGCAAAAAATGGCTGTTCTACCGCAGAAAACGGACCAAGCCTTCTCATTTACAGTGGAAGAAACGGTTCAATTCGGTCGTTATCCATATCAAAAAGGATGGCTACAATCTGTTACCCAAGAGGATATGCGAATCGTAAACAAAGTAATGGAACAAACGGATGTTGCACAGTTTAAGAATCAATCTATTCATGAGCTAAGCGGGGGAGAACAGCAGCGTGTGTACTTGGCACAGGCATTAGCCCAGCAGCCTGAATATTTATTGCTGGATGAACCAACCAGTTTTCTTGATTTGGCCTATCAAAAGGATTTGCTTGATTTAATTAAAGAAGAGACCACTTCCTCTAGGCTAACGGTGATCGGTGTGTTTCATGATGTGAACATCGCCAGTTTGTATTGTGACCGGCTGCTGCTGCTTGATGAAGGAAAGACGGAAATAGTAGGGCTGCCGCATCACGTCTTGACGCCTGAGCGAATCAACCGTGTATATGAAACAGATGTAACACCGCTCCAACACCCGCGAAGGGCAAATCCTCAGCTGATCATTGAACCTGCCGGGGCTTCTGTAGCATCAAATGCAAAGTTAGCGGACGGGTGGAAAACGTATGGAGGAGAAGGAATGACGTTTTCCCTCAAACAGCCGCTCCGCATCCTTTCCTCACATCAGAAAAGGGGCGGCTTCTTTTGGAAAAGGTCTCTCGGAACGGGAAGTGACATGCTTCGTGACGAGTTGGATGATCGTGAGGGACTATTGTTTTATAACCTAACGAGTGGACCAAAACAATTTGCTGCTGAAGACACAGACGACAACATGGTGCTTTACGGTATGCGTCATCAAGAAGAGCTGACCATTTGGCTTGTATTGAAAGAGTCTATATCAGACGGATCGTCTGTTCAGCTTATGGGGCAGCTTGTCCACATGATAAAACAGGAGACGAGCATGTCCATTCATCATCTTTGTATCGCTGCTGCGGGTATGCAGGAAACAGAAGGTGATGAGCATTTACACGAAAGATTAAAGCAGAAAGTGCACCTTCTTCTTTATTCATTGAATGCCATTCAAAAGTGAACCAAATGGTTCGCTTTTTTGTTTATGATGCGATCACAGTACTTTAGTTAAACAAATACATCCTTTTCACTTCAGGTTATACTAAAAGGACAAAGCAAAAGAAAAGGAGGAATACCAATGAAACTTTATACAAAAACAGGGGATCAAGGTCAAACAGGCTTGATCGGCGGGAGAGCCGATAAGGATGATGTGAGAGTAGAGGCGTACGGCACGTTAGATGAGGCGAATAGCTTCATTGGACTCGCACATGCACATTTACGTCAGCATGGCGAATTGTTTCAAGACATTTTGTCAGAGCTGATTGTGATACAGCACGAGCTGTTTGACTGCGGCGGTGATTTGGCAGCAGTCAAACCACCGAAAGAAGGTAAATTAACTGAAGCATCTGTAGCAGTCCTTGAGCAAAGAATGGATGACTATGTAGAAGAAGCCGCGCCTCTCACGAAGTTTATTTTACCGGGCGGCCAGGAAGGCGCAGCTCTCTTACATGTGGCGCGGACAGTCGTCAGAAGAGCAGAGCGGCATATGGTGACGCTTGCGAAGCAGGAGGAGATTCCAGCAGTTGCGCTCACATATGTAAACCGGCTCTCTGACTATTTATTTGCAGCCGCCCGAATCGTGAATCATCGGCTCGGTGAAGCGGATGTTGAATATGAACGAAGTGCAAACGTATTTCGGTCTAAATAAAGGAAAGCACTCTTCAAATGAGAAGAGTGCTTTTTTATTGGATTCTACCGCTCAGTCTGAGCGAAGTTACGACTCTGGTCGCAATGAAAGATCAATCTGCGACACGTTTTGCCAGCTTTCTTTTTTGACTATAGTAAAAGCAAGGAGCAAGAAAGGAGGCATGAAGATGAAAATAACAAGTAAAACCATCATCGGTTCGATTTTAATGTTTGTCGGTCTATCCATCTTCTTCGGTGGCTCACTAGGAGGGCTGATCCCAATTCTGATTGGGGCGTGGCTCATCTATGTAGGTGTAAAGAAATATGAAAAAGGCAGTAAAACCTTCGGCGTCATTCTAGCAGTCATTGGTGTCATGATCGTTGTGCAAGCTCTTCCATTTATCCTTGGAATCGCACTAGCTGGGTGGCTTCTCTACTTCGGCTGGACGATGATCAATGGTAAACAGGCAAAAGAATCATCAAGTAGATCATATATGGAGCCAAACACGTCACCGAAAATGGAAGAACCTATGCACACGTCATTTGATCAAGAATGGGAAGACTTTTTAAAGAAAAAATAAGAGGAGGAAATTCAAATGGTATTCAGAAGAATGAGAGATATGTTTGTTGCAACGGTCAATGAGGGCTTAGATAAAATGGAGAATCCACGTGTCATGCTGAATCAGTACGTTCGTGATATGGAGGACGATATTGCCAAAGCGAAACATGCGATCATCAAACAGCAAACGATTCAACAAGGCTTCCTGCGCAAAGCAGAAGAGACGGAAGCATTTGCTGATAAAAGAAAGAAGCAGGCTGAGCTGGCATTTCATGCAGGAGAAGAAGAATTAGCACGAAAAGCGCTCACAGAAATGAAGTATTTTGAAGAAAAGCATCAGGAATATCAGGAAGCTTATCAGCAATCTGTGAAACAATTAAAGGAGCTAAAAGAGCAATTGCAACAGTTAGAAACGAAGCTGCGTGATATTAAAGACAAGAAGCAGGCACTCATAGCAAGAGCAAATGCCGCACAAGCAAAGCAGCATATGAACGAATCTATGAATAAAGTAGATAGTGAAAGTGCATATAAAGAATTTCTTCGAATGGAGAACCGTATCGAAGAAATGGAGACAAAAGCGGGCAGCTATACACAATTTGAGGATCAAGGAGCATATGCTCATCTAGACTATGCTGATGAGGTTGAAAAAGAATGGCAGAAGCTCAAGCTGGAGAAGAAGCCTGAGCAGCAGCAAGCAAACTAAGAAATCAATGGCAGATCGGAAGAAAAGCAGGATTTTTCTTCCGATATTTGATTTCTTTCTGTTTCGCTTTTCCTTATAATGAAAAGGTCAGAAGATAAAGGGATGGTATGAATGAAGCGGTTAATCGGTCTAATTTGTATACTTGTAGGTGTCTTTTTAATGATTGGGATGCTTTTCAAAAACGAAAATCTCTTTCATTTGAGTTTCTCCCGTGAAAAAGCAGTCACAAAAGCTTCAGCGAAAAAAGATGAAATTGATCAATTAGATATTTCTCTTTCTGGATTTCGCGTGAAGGTAAAACCTGAAAATCGTTCCGATATTTCCGTGATGGTCGTAGGTGGAAAAGGGAAAATGTATGCGGAACAAACAGGCAGTACATTTAAAATCCGTGCTGAAAATAAAGGATTCTTGTTTTTCACTTCATTTGAAAAAGGAGAACTCTTAGTCAAAATGCCAACAGATTATCATAAAAATGTGAAGATTACGGGTGGAAGCGGGGTCAGTGAGATGGACGGCGAAGGGAAGCTGGCACTTGAAGATGTGATCCTCAAATCAACAAGCGGAAACCTCAATGCCGAGAATTTCTCAGCAAACAATGTCGAAATCAAAGCGACATCTGGCAGACTCTCTGTGTCTCACATCGATGCGAAAAATAGCGATATTGGAGCAACCTCAGGGCGTGCCGATATTAAAGATGTCAAAGGCGAAATGCAGCTAGAAATGACAAGTGGTAGATTGACGGCAAGTTTTGATACCATTGAATCACCTGTCTCTTTTCACATGACATCAGGCAGCGCAAAATTTAACCTGCCGGATGAAGGAGATTTTAATGTCCAAGTGAAAAAAACAAGTGGAAGTGTCGATCACACCTATCACTTTGATCAAGCAGATAGTGAAGGTCGAGGCTTTACAGGCACGCGGGGAAAAGGGACACACTTAGTCGATATTGAAATGACAAGCGGAAACTTAAAGCTGCGGTAATGAACGAAACAAAGGAAGGAGGCGAGTCAACTGCGTTTTTCAAGGAATCAAATTTTAGGCATCATTGTCGTGATTTTTGGTATTAATCTATTTCTCAAAATCATTGGGATCGGAGCCGATTTGTTTTGGCCTGTGTTTTTTGCGCTTGCGGGCTATTGGCTGCACTCAAGATCCAAACGTTGGCTCGGTTCAGTTTCCTATATTTTTGCCGGCTTTCTCTTTTTAAAATTCCTGCTCAATATTACGTTTAGTCTCACAGGATATTTATTTGCGGCCTTTTTGATATATGCCGGCTATCGCTTATTGAAAAACAAACCTGTTTTTGATGTCGATAAAAAGGAAGCACCGGAGAGCGATAAGCCTTCATTGAAAGTCAATCTTGAAAAAGAGGGCGAGCAAAAGAAAACAAAGAGCCAGACAAAGCCGCGCAAGGAGCATGACTTTTTTATCGGTGAAGTCAGGCTGATGAAAAAGCCGTTTCAATTAAGTGATTTGACGATTTCAGGGTTTATCGGGGATGTCAAAATCGACTTATCAAAGGCCATCATCGCAGAAGAAGAGAGCACGATCGTGATAAGCGGGCTCATCGGAGATGTGGATATTTTCGTACCGCAGGATATTGAAGTATGTGTGAGTGCATCAGCTGCCATTGGTGATATGAAAATTATTGATGAAAAAAGAAGCGGATTCGGCAGTAAAGTGTATGTGATGACAGACAATTACGATGAGAGCAAACGAAAAGTGAAAATCTCCATCTCTTTACTGATCGGAGATGTGGATGTGAGATACTTATGAGGAAACTCCATCTAGGTATCCAGTGGCAATCTATTCGTCTTGGAGTAGGGATCTCGCTTGGTGTTGTCATCATGACGATGCTGCCCATGTTTTTTTATTATCAGCTTGATCCGATGATTCTCCTCTCTACCCGCTGGTTTGGCATCCCGTTTTTTTGTATTTTACTGATCATTAGTCTTGCCATTGGGTTTTCTGCCTCACATGTATTTGGCTATCAGCATAAAAAGCGTCTTGATCAGCTTGTAGAGTCGATTTTAAAGTTTGAAAATGGGAACTTTGCATACAGACTGCCGTCTCTTGGTGACGATGAAATTGGCTTAGCGGCTGATCAATTAAATGAAATGGCGAAACGAGTGGAAGGTCAAGTAGCCTCTTTGCAAAAGCTCTCGAATGAGCGGGCAGAATGGCAGGTGCAAATGAAAAAGTCGGTCGTCTCAGAAGAACGTCAGCGTTTAGCACGAGAACTGCATGATGCGGTTAGCCAGCAGTTATTTGCGATCTCGATGATGACCTCTGCGATTCTTGAAGTCATGAAGGAAAAGGATGAAAAGATTTTAAAGCAAATGCGCCTAGTCGAACGAATGGCTGGCGATGCACAAAATGAAATGCGTGCGCTTTT
This sequence comes from Bacillus sp. FSL W8-1143, assembly GCF_037965155.1. Classification (NCBI taxonomy): domain Bacteria; kingdom Bacillati; phylum Bacillota; class Bacilli; order Caryophanales; family Bacillaceae; genus Bacillus; species Bacillus sp. FSL W8-1143. The sequence goes on along the minus strand of NZ_CP150182.1, from coordinate 3,002,970 downwards.
GCTTCATCTCAGACCGATCACCCTTGAAGGAAAAGACTTGAAAAAGGGCTTGATTGAGCTCCTAAATGAATTTCAAGCAAAACAGCCCATTGATATTGATTGGGAAATAGAAGATGATGTACCGCTGTCAAAAGGAGTAGAGGATCACCTCTTCCGAATTGTACAGGAAGCCCTGTCAAATGTGTTCAGGCATGCAAAGGCGACAAAGGTGACGGTTCGTCTGCTCATTCGAAATCGGCAGGTGCAACTGAAGATTATCGACAATGGGATCGGCTTTCAAACCGATCATGTGAAGACGGCCTCCTACGGACTGGAATCAATTCGTGAAAGAACAAGTGAAGTAGGCGGTGTCGCAGAGATTATGTCATTTGAGGGAAAAGGAACACAAATTGATGTGAAGGTTCCCATTTTTGATGAAGGAAAAGGAGAGAACGTTCGATGATTCGAGTGCTTTTAATCGACGATCACGAAATGGTGAGAATGGGGCTTGCTGCTTTTTTAGAGGCACAGGCTGATATTGAAGTCATTGGTGAAGCGTCAGATGGACAAAAAGGTGTAGAGCTCGCAGTTGAATTAAGGCCAGATGTCATTTTAATGGATCTTGTCATGGAAGGCATGGATGGCATCGAAGCAACGAAAAGAATTTGTCAGGAAATTGAAGATGCTCGAATTATCGTTCTGACGAGCTTTATTGACGATGATAAAGTTTATCCAGTGATTGAAGCAGGTGCTTTAAGTTATTTATTAAAAACATCCAAGGCAGGAGAAATTGCAGATGCCATTCGGTCTGCAAGTATCGGCGAACCAAGACTAGAATCAAAAGTAGCTGGAAAGGTGATGAATAAACTTCGTCATTCCTCAAATGGATCGATCCTTCATGATGCATTAACAGCAAGGGAAATGGAAATCTTGAAGCTGATTGCCGATGGGAAATCGAATAAGGTCATCGCTGAGGAACTATTTATTACAATTAAAACAGTGAAGACACATATTACGAACATTCTTTCCAAACTTGATGTAGAAGACCGGACGCAAGCGGCTGTGTATGCACATCGTCATAAGCTGATCCAATAAAATAAAAAAACAGCTTTCAAAAGAAAGCTGCTAGAACATGCGTAAGTTTAGTCCTTCTGTCCTGTGATCGGACGTTCGGATAGTTGATGGAGCTCAGGAACTGGAAAAGCCTCCTGCTCCTCGGCCGATTTGTCTTCTAGGGCTTTCTTCATCTCGGATAATAGCTTTACGCTCTCCTTTGCCAAAGCTGCCTTTTTCTCTTGCAAACCAATGATCTGTGAAAGTCCGACGAATATACCGCCTCCAATAAGAAGGAGCGCAGGGGTTTGTCCATAATAGATCACGATCAAAAATGTGCTTGAAAAGCTGTCGGCTTCAATGAAGAAATCTTCTTTTGATTGCATGAATACAACGACTAACAGGAGTATTCCTAGAATCAAAAATAGAATGCCGGCCGAAAGTAAAGCTCGTTTCATGATTGACACCCTTTTTTTCTTACCATTTTAACATACTCTATAAGGATTGTGTTGCGCCCTTAGTCCCGAAGTCACGGATTTTCACATTTGCTTTGTAACGAATATCTGATTCACTAAAAATTTCATCCCAATGTTTTGCTTCTTTTCGAAAATCTTTCGGGTAGGCAATACTCGCCTTTTGATAGAATCCGCAAATATCTGCTTTGATCTCGTGCTGTAATTCACCGATGAAATCTTTAACGCTTGTCTCTATTCGACGCTTGACAACGCCTTCAATTTCTCTGAGATACTTTTCATTAAAAGCGTTTTCACGTTCATTCCAATCCTCAGACAATCGTCCATCAAGTTCCACTGACACATCAAATTGATATTTTCCGCTGGCTGATTTATTGGTTTTAATATGGTGCTTGAGTTTGAAAATCTCAAAAGAGTAGATGCTGTGTTCATATTCAAATTCAATGACTCCACCCAGTCCGTCTCCAGTTAACAGATTGTATGACTGTACTGCTAACGGAGAGATATTGGTGAGAAATCGCTTATTCTTAATAATAGAGGCTCCATCGATCATTAATTTTCCTTGATCGACGCTGACTTTCGGAATAGCGAAAGATACATTGTTTTGCATGGCAGAAGAAATATCTCCTAATGAGCTAGTCTTAAACATGCGAATGGTCGATTTTCTATTCTCAGAAAGATCGTATAAGGTCGTAGAGGCTGGCTGTCCGTCGTCATTGATTTTCAGCATGTCTCCAGGATTCTTAGAGGTCATAAAGACGAGGCCTCCTCTCCTCGTTTCATTGTCTCGAATGAATTGATTAATGACGAGGTCGAAATCATTCTCATTGATGAGTTCCTCAGAAAACAAAAACACCCGTAGCTGCTGTGCGAAAATGCGATGGCTTTTCAGCGCCGTCGTGCGGAATATTTGATGCACAGAATCCCCGTTTGTTTCAATGATTTTCGTAGGGTCTTTGATGTTTGATTCCTGAGAGATCTTTTGAGGAACGAGGACTTGCATAGATACCTTTAATTTATTCCCTTGGTCCCCTTTGTCTACTGCAAATCCAATCGCCATGTTAAGCTCCTCAATATTTGTGCTATCCCAGCAACCACTTAATAGAACCAGCGTCAAAAGAGCAACAGCTGCTTTTTTTTTCATGTTGTGTTCCGCCTCCTTTTGAAAAACACGATGATAAATAAGAGAAACGGGAGAATGCCGAACAGCAGGAAAAAGAGGTTGTTCACATAGGTTAAATAATTTCGCACTGTATCGACATCCTTTGGAAAAATCGCTGCAAAGTAAATGACAATTCCCATTAAAACAAGGACCACTTTTTTAGGAAACTTGGTCAGTTTAGACACCCCGATTGCAGCAAAAAATGTATATCCGACAAAGCTTGTATAAAGCTGAATCAGCCAAACGATAAGCAAAAAGGAGTCAATGCGTTCAATAAAAATCCCCTGAATATCAAATGATTGAAATAAGGCAATGGTCGGCCAAGTCAAAGTCGCCGTTTCTTTAACAGTCAGCGCACCAATCACCATCATATAAGTGAAAATATAAATAATCGCAGGAATCAAAAAGCCGACTGTCCCATAAGCAAAGGTGTGTTTTTGTGTGTTCAGATAAGCAGGCATAAACAGTATCATTTCAATGCCGACAAACGATATGGCAGATGCATTCAAGGAATTGAAGACAGGGGAGAACCCCTCTCCTAAAACGGGACGGAGGTTATCTAACTTAAATTCTTGGAGACTAAGCCCATAAGCGACAAATAAGATGATGAGCGTCACAATCAGTATAAAAGGGAAAAGCCGGGCTAAATCACCAATTCCGCCAATCACCAGATAAAACCCAACTACAATAAAGCTGATCATTGTCACGGCTACTGGCGTGTTTTGAAGCAGAAAGAATTTGACCATTTCCGACATCGCGCGTACTTCATAGCTGGCGACGCCAAGAAAATAAATAATAATCAAGAGATTGGCAAGAGCGCCCAGCCATTTCCCAAGCCCTTCGTTCGTATAATCATAATAAGAGGAGAAGGGGACTTTTTTCATCATCAGGACATTTGCAAAAATAAACACTATGTAAATGACACTCATAAGTAAGAGTGCAATCCAGCCGTCAGGTGTAGCCGCAGCCTGAGCCATCGATCTTGGCAGAATCATCATACTTGCGCCTAGTGTTGTATTTGCAATAATGGCACTTGCCTGATAGCTTGATATCGACTCTTTATGATTGACCATCTCGTTCTCCTTTCTGTTGATTTTTTAAGGGCAATCGAATAATGGAATTGTCCTCGTTTTTATAGCTGAACACAAAATCAGGTGAGAAATACGGTGTGCCAAAACTTTTTTGCCGTGTGAGATGAGTAAGGAGTACGAGCATAAACAGCACAATCCCGTATAAACCAAAGGTAGCCGCAGCAAACATGGACACAAAGCGGAGCACACGAAAGGACATGCCCATCCCGTATTGAGGAACAGTAAAGGACGCAAGGGCCATCACGCTGACGATAATCACCATGATCGAGCTCACAATATGAGCCTGAACGGCTGCCTGGCCAATAACAACCCCGCCAACAAGTCCGATCGTTTGACCGAGCGGGTTTGGCAGCCTTAAACCGGCTTCCCGCAGGAGCTCAATCGTCATCTCCATGATGAGTGCCTCCACAATAGGCGGAAAGGGGACATTTTCTCTTGTACTTGAGATCGAAATAGCCAGAGTTGTTGGTAAAAGTCCTTGATGGAACGACACAAGCGCAATATAAATGGCTGATAAAAATAATGTCAGAAAGATCGAGGTAAACCGCAGCATACGAATGAGAGAGGCGGCGATCCATCTTTCATAATAATCATCAGGTGATTGCATAATCGTCGCGAGCGAAGCAGGTACAATTAACACAAAAGGTGAATGATCGACAAAAATGGCGACCCGGCCATTATTTAAAGCAGACGCGACTTTATCCGGCCGTTCTGTGTTTTGAATTTGCGGGAAAGGAGAATACACATTGTCTTCAATGAGCTCCTCAAGAACACCAGAGTCCTGTATATCATCAATGGTGACTTGCTTGAGCCGTTTTTTTACCTCTTTTAAAACAGAGGTTTCAACGATACCTTCAATGTACATGATGGTCACTTGGGTGTATTTCTTTTCCCCGATCTTCATGTTTACTGTTTTGAGGTCAGGGTTTTTCAAGCGCTGTCGCACGAGAGCTAAGTTCGTGTTTAAATCTTCAATGAAGCCAACTTTCGGCCCTCTTACGACTGTTTCAGATGTAGAATCCCCTAAACTGCGTTTCTTCGTTCCATGCGTTTCTAAAATATACGCATGCTGAAATCCATTAATCAGCACCACGCAATGCCCTTCAAAAATCGCATCGACCAATTCTTCAGAGGTCTTCACCGAACGTGTCGTCATCATGGATAAATTAGATTCCAACTTCTCTTTTGTAAGAGAGGTATGATCTTGGAGAAGCAGCTTTAAAAAGGTTTGAATTTCCATCTTTTCGTTCATTTCTTTTATGTATAAATAGTAAACAACCTGCCCGTGAGGCAGCGTTTTTTTCTCATGGACCAAATCATCCATTTCCTTTAATTGCGGGAGAATGACGGAGAGATTATCGTATAAGTGTTCTTTCAATGGAGTCTGATTCAAAAGGATCACCCGCCTCAAATAACTTTTTCTTAGCATTACCTGCTTGAAAAAACAATATTCTGTGTTACATTATTTTGTGGTAAAAGAAAGAATGAGGGTTTTGGAGGAAACAAGATGGCACAAATTCGTTTAGCAGGAACAAAAGAGGAGATTGACCGTATTCTACAGTCGTTTGACAAGCATTATGAAGTGACATATACATCAAAGGATTACGGAAAAACGAACCCAAAATACAAATATTCGAAAGATGTCCGCGTTTATATTGAACTAAAATTAAAATAAAGATAAAATTTTAATTGAAAACGCTTAAAGGATTTTCGTTTTTTGTATAGAATAGAGTTGAGTGTATAAAGCTATGGAGGGATACATAATGACAGAATTTAGAATCGAAAAAGATACAATGGGCGAAATCAAGGTGCCAAAGGACAAGTTCTGGGGTGCACAAACACAACGAAGCAAAGAAAATTTCAAAATCGGTTCTGAGAAAATGCCAAAGGAAGTTGTGAATGCGTTTGCAATATTGAAACGTAGCACAGCGATTGCCAACGAACGTCTTGGCAACCTTGAGAGCGAAAAAGCAGAAGCAATTGCTGCTGTATGTGATGATATCATCAGCGGAAAGTATGACGAGCATTTCCCGCTTGTTGTATGGCAGACAGGTAGCGGGACACAAAGTAACATGAATATGAACGAAGTCGTTGCAAATAGAGCAACTGCTTACTTGAAAGATAAAAATAGTGAGTTCAGCATTCATCCGAATGATGACGTCAACCGTAGCCAAAGCTCAAATGACACATTCCCAACTGCTATGCACGTGGCAGCTGTTTTAGCTGTGTACAAAAAATTATTGCCTGCGATTGATCAATTAAGAGCGACTCTTGATGAGAAGGCAAAAGCATATCAAGAGATTGTTAAAATCGGTCGTACGCATTTGCAAGACGCAACTCCACTTACAGTAGGTCAAGAAATTAGCGGCTGGGTGTACATGCTGGACCGTTCAAAAGAAATGATTCTAGAATCAACTGAAAAAATGAGAGAGCTTGCGATTGGCGGAACAGCTGTTGGTACAGGAATTAACGCACATCCTGAGTTTGGTCAATATGTCGCTGAGGAAATCAGCAAGCTGACAGGTCAAAATTTCAATTCTTCACCAAACAAATTCCATGCGCTGACAAGCCATGATGAAATTACGTATGCACACGGTGCCCTAAAAGCACTTGCAGCTGATTTAATGAAAATTGCCAACGATGTGAGATGGCTGGCAAGTGGTCCTCGCTGCGGAATTGGTGAATTGATCATTCCTGAAAATGAGCCAGGAAGCTCCATTATGCCAGGTAAAGTCAACCCAACTCAAAGTGAAGCATTAACAATGATTGCAGCGCAAATTATGGGAAATGATGCAACTATCGGTTTTGCTGCCAGCCAAGGAAACTTTGAGCTGAACGTATTTAAGCCGGTCATCATCTATAACTTCTTGCAATCAGTTGAATTACTTGCTGACGGCATGAACTCATTCCATGACAAGTGTGCAGTTGGAATCGAACCAAACCTAGAAACAATCGAGAAAAACTTGAACGATTCATTGATGCTTGTGACGGCACTTAACCCGCACATCGGATATGAAAATGCAGCGAAAATTGCAAAGCTTGCTCACAAAGAAGGATTAACGTTAAAAGAAGCAGCACTTCAATTAGAGCTGTTAACAGAAGAGCAGTTTGAAGAGTTTGTGAAACCAGAAGAAATGGTGACACCGAAAGCAAAATAAAAACCAGGGGCGGCTGCCCTTGGTTTTTTTCATTGAACGTGATGTGGACAAAAATGAAACCCAGGTTCTGCCTTGGGTTCTACAAATGATCCTCTTTCAAAATACGCAAAAGTGACTCAGATACGGATTGGAGCGGTGCGAACAATTTCAGTTGATGCAGCATACCTTTCACGATGACTTGTCTAGGTTTTTGTTTGTTTAATTCGTTTTCTAGAATGCCGAGTGCTTCAAATAAATCAGGCTCGTCTTTCACTTCATAATGTGCTTCAGCTTGCTCTCTTAATTCTTTTAAAAGAGATTCTGTCAGCGGGTCGAATGACCGTTCATAAATAGGACCAAACCAATCGCTCGCTTGATCTACAGAGATGAGCGGAAGATCATGTCGCGCCATCATACCGCCCATCAAATCATCGATACGGTGAATCATCGTTGCGGCTAGCTCCTCAGCCTCCAGCTGAAAATCATATAAAATCGCAAGCTCGAAATAAACGTGGCTCATGCCCTCAATTGTCAAACAAAGATCAGCCATATAAGGAATCGCTGCATCTCCATATACCTGCTTAATGTTATCAATGTGAAGCTGAATGGTGGCAAGTCTGATTTGTTTTGCGAGCTGCTGCGTTTCTTCATTCATTGGCAGTGCTCGATCGCTCAGCTGCATTTTAATAAAATCCTTTTGCTGCAAAATATTATCGTAGTAGACAGTAAGCTGCTTGCGGTAGGCTTCCTTTGGTGTGCCGCCCTCTGTTTGAACCTCGTGGATTCGGGTAAATACCTTATCGTAATAGTAATGTAAGATTGAAATGAGCAGTGCTTCCTTTGATTTAAAATAAAGATAAAAAGCACCCTTTGACATGTGGCATTCATCCGCAATTTCCTGAACAGACGTTGTATTGTAGCCTTTACTGGCAAACAATTTCATGCCAGCCTCAATGATCATTTTCTCTTTCTTTTTCAATATGAATGTCATCCTTTCTTACCGAGAGACAAATGTCTTAGGAAACGTGCGCAAAGAGATGTGACTTATCGGTCATAAACGACGAAAGTTTTCAAAAATTAATCAGATTGTAACTTGTTTTTTACAGTGTAATTCTTTATATTATAAAGTAAGGTGACCAACTGGTCAAAAAATGTGAAAGGATGATGTTCCATGAGAGAAATCGATGATATGATAAGACGCTTGCGAACAAAAGGAATTCAAGTAGAAAAAGTCAAAATGCCGAAAGAGACAACCATTGAAAAGAAATGGATGTATCAAGCCGGCAAGAAAATCAAAGCCACATACCGTGATTTCAATGGGTATTCATTCATCTAAAAAGACTGCGGTCAAAAACCTACAGTCTCTTCTTTGGTACCGTGATCGTATAACGTACACCTAGATCATCATTTTCAATTGATATAGACGCTTGATGCATGGAGAGAATTTTTTTGACAATGCTTAATCCAATACCGAATTCGCCCTTTTTTCCCTTACTAAAAGGTTCGTATAGGCTGGATAGCATATGTTCTTCAATTGGAGGACCGTCATTACGAATGACAATGCGTATTTGATCCTCTTCCTGTTTCATTTGAATATCAATTTTCCTTTTTGCGTAGCGAAGTTGATTTTCTAGGACATTTTCAAATAATTTGCTCCATTGTTCTGGATCGCCTTCAAGAGCAGCCTCATCATCTAAGTCCACGTTCCACTGTAATTCATTTTTCGACCAGCGTATTCGGTCGACCACTTCCAGCATCGTATTACTGAGTAGGAAGGAAGCATGTGCAGGGTGTTGATTTGATAAATAATCAAGCTTTGTTAAGTACAGCAAATCCTTGATTTTCTTCTCAAGCTTTTCCGCTTCACCTTCAATGACTTCCACTGTTTGTTCAAGATCTCCCTTAGGAAAAATACCATCTTTAATCGACTGCGTATAGCCGCGGATGACCATGACAGGTGTCTTTAAGTCATGTGATATATTTTGCAAAAGAGTCCGTTCTGTTTCATCCTTTTGAATGAGTTTTTGTCTCATTTCTTCAATGGTATGACCAAGCTTTCCAATTTCATCTTGCCGGTCAACGATGACAGGATCGTCCCAGTCCTCTTGTGCAATCCGCTTCACGTGTTTTTCAAACGCAACGATTGGACGGGATAAGTAGCGGGCAAGCCAAATCGATGGAATCCAGCTTAATAAAATAACGGTGCCCAAGATAAAGATCAGCTGTTTAAACAGCGTAAAGGACAGGTCATCTCGATAAGAGTCTGGCGCATAAGACAAAAGAATATATTGTGTATTGTCTGTTGATACTTTTTTGATGACAAAAAAGATGTGCTGGCCATTCACCTCTTCAGAATAGCGTTTCGTTGCGCTTTTTTGTTTTTTCACAAAGGCTTGGATTTTCTCAATAAAGGCGTGCGGGAAAAACTGCCCCATTTGGTTTAATTCATCTGACGGAATCAGAATGTGTTGCACCGAGCGGTTTTCCGGTGTCGACTTTGGCGAGCCGTCTCGGTTTAACGGATATTCTGTGAGCACCTGCTGTTCATTTTCGATATTTTTATAAATTTCATTCGTGAAAAAATTTCGTAATGTATTGGAAAATAGGATGATCAGAACAATCGAGATGGTGAGCAAAATACCAGAGATGACGATCCAAATTTGAAAAGCGAGTGGTTTGTTCTTCATCCTTTTAGCATCCTATAGCCAAATCCATAGATGGTCTCGACCTTTAAGTCGGGCATTTTTTTGCGCAATCGTCTGACAAGGTCATCCACCACACGATCTGTCCCGAAGTAATCGTGTCCCCAAATTTTGATGAGGATATCTTCACGAGAAAAAGCATGTCCTTGATGATGTGTAAATAAAAGCAGCAAGTCAAATTCCTTAGAAGTTAAGTTAATCAGCTGATCTCCTTCATACACCTCTCTTACATCCTCATGAATGACATAAGAGGAAACAGGTGTAACACTTTGCTGCTGCGGAGTATCGCTGTTTTTATACACAAGCTCAAGCAGCTTTTGCACCCGAATGATCAGCTCGCGCGGAAGAAATGGTTTCGCAATATAATCACTGCTTCCCAGCTCTAAACCGAGGACACGATCAATATCAGCGTCGCGTGCTGAAATGAAAATGACCGGTACGTCAGGTGATGCGGCTTTGATTTCTTTAATCAGTGTGTAGCCATCTGTATCAGGCAGCATGATATCTAAAATCCATAGATGCGGCGGTTTATTCATTGCTTCGCGTGCCGCTTCTCCGGTTAAAAAAGAGGAGACATTCCAATTTTCACTTTCTAAATATTTGGTTAAAAGTTCGTTTAAGTTTTGTTCATCTTCCACTAAATAAATGGTGTACGACAAAGTCTTCCACATCCTCTCAACGTCATTATAACGGGATACAAAGGCGGCATGTCAACAATCACATGCTTTTTTCACAATTTCACATATTCTTCTCATTATTATCCCATAATGTTTGTTTATGATAAGCTCAAGGGAAAAAAGGGCATAGACAAAAGGCAGATCAATAGGTGCTTTTCACGAATGTGCGCACCTTGCTTTTTTTCTATGAATAAGTATTATATAATTTGACATATTGTCATGTAGTATTTTCAATGATGTTGCCATTAAGAGGACATGAGTCCGATCTACACATATGAATCAAGCAAGTCATGAACATGATGTAAAGGAGTGTAAGCGATGGATTTCCGAAGAGAAGATGAAGAGAAGAAGTTGAATCAACAAGAAGATGTACATCAAGAGAATGAGAAACAAATAGACGAACCTGAAAAAGAAAAGGAACTCGTTTTTCAACCTCATGAGAACGAAGCTTCTGCCACTCAGGAGAGTGTGACAAACCATTCTCCTCAAATGGAGGATGACCGTGTGTCGAAAAAGGAGAAAAAGCGGAAAGCAGCATGGCTCAGTCCGATCCTTGGAGGAATTATTGGCGGAGGCCTTGTGCTTGGCATTACACCGCTTTTGCCGCAGTCACAGAACACAGCAGCAAACACTCAAACGCAAACAGCGTCAAGTGAAGCGGCAGCCTCTGAAAATTTCTCAACAAAACAAATCACCAATGCCACGAATGTTTCTGATATGGTAGAAGATTTAGAGCCAACCATTGTGGGAGTCTCAAACTATCAATCTACCCAAAATTCGTTTGGCCTTAGCGGTGATTCAACAGAAGCTGAAGCTGGAACGGGTTCTGGTGTCATCTTTAAAAAAGATGGCAAAAAAGCGTACATTATTACAAATAACCACGTAGTCGAGGGTGCCAATAAATTGAAGGTCACACTTTATGACGGAAAAACAAAAGACGCGAAGCTTGTCGGCAGTGACGTGATGACAGATTTAGCTGTTGTCGAAATCAATGCAGACGGCATTGATAAAGTGGCGAGCTTTGGTGATTCTTCTAAGCTCCGTGCTGGAGACAAAGTGATTGCAATTGGGAACCCGCTTGGTGCCCAGTTCTCTGGTACTGTGACAGAAGGGATTATTAGTGGTCTTGATCGTACAGTTGAAGCGAACACATCATCTGGTACGGTGGAAATGAATGTACTGCAAACAGATGCAGCGATTAATCCAGGAAACAGCGGTGGACCACTTATCAATACAGATGGTCAAGTCATTGGTATCAATAGCTTAAAAATTAGCGAAAGCGGTGTGGAATCACTCGGCTTTGCGATTCCAAGTAACGATGTCAAACCGATTGTAGATGAGCTGTTGAAAAACGGAAAGGTTGAACGTCCTTATCTTGGCGTACAAATGATTGACCTTGAGCAAGTGCCTGAAACGTATCAAGAAAATACGCTCGGCCTATTTGATAAACAAATCGGCAAAGGGATTTACGTAAAGGATGTATCAAAAGGATCACCTGCACAAAAAGCAGGCTTGAAGTCTGGAGATGTCATCATCAAGTTTAAAGGGAAAAACGTGGCGAACAGCTCTCAGCTGAAAGAAATTTTGTACAAAGAAACAAAAGTCGGCGATAAAACGACAATGACTGTTATTCGTGAAGGGAAAAACAAGAACCTAGACATTACCCTTGGACAGTCTGAAACTGAATAAATGAAAAAAACAGGTGGACGTTAAAGGTCTACCTGTTTTTTTATGCTTATTTTCTTGAAGAGAGTGTACGTAATATGATCTTTTCCCACATGCTCCAAGGCAGGAGCTGCTTTGCTGTGAATGAAAGCCGCACTCCTTGCCCAATCGGATATCTCAGCTTTTTCAGCCGCTTCTTCTCGGCTAATCGAATCACAAGGTCTGCGACTTCAAGCGGGTCCCCGTAGTTTGATTTCTGGGCATTGATATGAGCCATCATTTTTTGATAGAGGTGTATGTATTTCGAGCCTTCCTCTGGCTGCAACATGTGCTCGTTCATAGACGTATTCCAAATATTCGTTTGGAAAGAGCCTGGCTCGATCAGGGCTGCCTGTATACCGAACGATGCCAGTTCAATGCGCAAGCTCTCTGTGTAGCCCTCTAAAGCAAACTTGGAGGATACATAAGGAGAAAGTGCGGGCATTCCCATTAATCCGCTGATGCTGCTCATATTGAATATCTTTGCACCATTTGTCATCAGCGGAAGGACGGCTTGTGTCACTTCCATGACTCCGAAGACATTGACATCAAATTGCTGGCGGTACGTGTCAACAGGAACCTCTTCAGCAAAACCCGCATAGGCTGTTCCAGCATTGTTGACAAGCAAGGTAATGGGGGCGTAAGTATGCAACTTTTTCTGAAATGCTTGAATTGACTGCGTGTCTGTCACATCTAATGCTTCAATATGTATCGCTTCGGCTAACGAGGCTTGCTCGATTTCTTCAGCAAGCTTTTTCGCATTTGCTTCCTGCCTGACACCTGCAATCACTGTATAGCCTTGCTTGGCGAGCCCTATCGTGATGAGCTTGCCAAAGCCGCTATTGGCACCAGTTACAATGGCTGTCCTTTTCATCATCTCGTACCTCCTTTTTGTTTCAATTTACCATAGACCGCTCTTTTATTGAATAACGAAAAGAAGGATGGAGAAGAATAAAAAGCGATGATAAGAAATAGGAGGAAGCGCATGATGTGTTGGAAGAAGGCGGGACAAATAGGAGTGCTGCTTTTTATGCTGTCTGGCTGCCAATCGATTGAGCCGCTCCAGCAAACAAAGGAAGCGGAAGCAGAGAGTCTCTCAGCGGTTCAAATGAAGGAACTTCCATTTGAGCATCTCCACCTGCATGTTCAATACGGGCAGAAAAGCGAATTATACGAAGCCACCTATCGTCAGGCGAAAGGAAAAGAAGAAGCACTGATTCGTGATCATATGAACGGTGTCCGCTATGAAGGTGAAGAAGCTTTACGCGAGATGAAGATGAAGCTAAATGATATGTCGATTCCTAGTGCGAAGATCAATGAAACGTATGTCAATGAGCTATTAGCTGCTTTTAATTTAGACGATGATTATCAGCGAATTCAGGTCGATATGAAGCTTGAAGATGGGACCAAACGTACATTCCAAAAGAAGAAGTAAAACGGAACTTTCTCATTTTTTAATTGAAAATGATTTTCAAAATCACTTAAATCTGATACACTAAATTGAGATAAGTGATCTTTTGCGTCTATATATAGACGATATTTCATATAAAAAATTTGCATGAGAAAAGGAGCGTTTGAGCGGAATGAGTGCCATTTCTACTGAAGGTTTAAGCTTAGGCTACGGAGAAACAATGATCATAGATGAACTAAATGTATCGATCCCTAAGGGTGAAATCACAGTATTTATTGGCAGCAATGGATGCGGTAAATCCACGCTACTTCGCTCTTTGGCCCGTCTTATGAAGCCAATGGGTGGGTCTGTCCTGCTTGAAGGTCATTCCATTGCCAAATTACCAACAAAGGAAGTAGCGAAACAGCTCGCTATTCTTCCGCAAGGACCAGAAGCGCCAGAAGGATTAACCGTGCATCAGCTAGTGAAGCAAGGCAGATATCCTTATCAAAATTGGCTGAAGCAGTGGTCAAAGCAAGACGAAGAAGCAGTGAATCGTGCACTGAAGTCAACAAAGATGGAAGACCTCGCTGATCGAACGGTCGATTCATTATCAGGTGGACAAAGGCAGCGTGCATGGATTGCGATGACGTTAGCGCAGGAGACGGATATCATTTTGTTAGATGAGCCGACGACGTATTTAGATATGACGCATCAAATTGAAATTCTCGACCTTCTGTTTGACTTAAATGAAAAAGAGCAGCGCACGATTGTCATGGTTCTTCATGACCTGAATCTCGCATGTAGATATGCTCATCACCTTGTAGCGATTAAAGACAAGACGATTTATGCAGAAGGAAGACCAGAAACGGTCATTAATTGTGATCTTGTGAAAAATGTTTTCGATATGAACTGCCAAGTGACAACAGATCCTTTATTCGGAACTCCATTATGTATTCCGCACGGCAGAGGACGCTGTATTGTGCAGCAAGCGCAAGCGGAGACATTTCTCGCTGCAAGATAATTGTATGTCAAAAGCCTGACATCTGTTACGTACAGAGTCAGGCTTTTTTCTGAAAAAGGAGCGGAAGATCAATGGGAAATGAACTAGATGAAAAGCTGGAAGGCTTGCTTGAGAAATATACTGAGCTACTGCTTGGCGAATCAACAGACGCACTGAAACAAGATGTGAAACAATGGGTGATCTACTCTCATATCGCAAAAAGTATGCCGACTCTAGCAAAGCATTTTAATGAATCGTATCCAGAGGCTAAGGAAGAAATCAAAGAAACCATTCAGCGAATCAAACAAATGAACGAAGCTCATCGAGCGAATCAAGATCGTTAAAAAACTGCCAGCTCCATACTGGCAGTTTTTCTTTATGACATCTGTGATGGTCCGTATGGAGATTGTTCTGTCAGTGTTTGCTGAAATTTCTGGTGCGCCTGCTGGAGCTTTTGCTGTTCAGCGGCTTCAACAGAATACCAGCCGTATTGGAACATGACATCATATAAATGTCTTTGTGTTTTCTGAGTTTCTAGCGCAATTCGCTGAATATCCTGATAAAGAGATTCATGACTGAATTCATTGAGCGCTGTGTTGTATCCGCTTGTCATATATTTTTCAGTCGACAAGAGATCTGTGACAAAATCACGATCATTCATGTTTGTTGTCGTGGGAACCGGAGTTTGAGGATTCCCGATTTTTTGTTGGTTTTGTTGTTCCATGTTTTTTCCTCCTATTGCATAAAGCCAGTAGACTGGCCTTGCCCTGAGCTGCCTAAATGCTGAAGAATTTGTGTGTAATGCTGATGGTGCATTTGGCCCACTTGATTTAATTCTTGTTTCAATGTTTGATCCTGGCAATGCTCGGCCATAAAGTGAGCCTTTTTCATAGCGATCAAGTTCCAATTCAGCATATCCTCTAAGTACAAGGAATCTTTCACTGAAATGACTTGCGGGGGCATATTCATTTGCTGATTGTTCAAGGTGTGTTCCTCCTTACAATTTTGTTTCCTTACTGATTTTTTTTATATTGTTGATTTTGACTAGTCTTTTTGCCGCCTAGGTCTGCTTCCTGTGATGGACCTGCGTTTCCTTTTACACTTGCAGCACTTACGCCTGCTTTCGATGGGTTTTTCTTCAAACGAGACATGTGGACATCACCTCCATTCTTACAATGCCCTCTCATCTTTAATTCATACGCCGCAAAGTAAGGCACATGAGAATGTGTAAATTTTTGAAATCCGCTCTTGAACTGTTTCGGAAAATCTTTTAAGATAAAGAAAGAGGCATTGCTTTTTTTTGGACAAAAAATGAATGACTGTTCATTCAAAATGTTTAGGGGGATATTTATGGGCAAACATATTCGCAAGGCGGCTGTCATTGGTTCAGGTGTCATGGGCTCAGGCATTGCTGCGCATCTAGCCAATATCGGGATACCAGTAACATTGCTAGATATTGTGCCAAACGAACTGACAAAGGAAGAAACGGCAAAAAAGCGAACGCTTGATCACCCTAGTGTTCGGAATAGATTAAGTCAAGAAGCGATGAAAAAATTGTTAAAGCAAAAGCCAGCACCTCTTACTTCAGCAAAAAACCTATCATACATCACACCGGGAAATCTCACAGATCACCTTTCCTTATTACATGATGCTGACTGGATCATTGAAGTCGTCACTGAAAAGCTCAGCATCAAACAACATGTATTCTCTCTCATCGACGAACACCGCAAAGAAGGCAGTATCGTATCAAGTAACACATCTGGAATTTCGGTTGAAAAAATGGCAGAAGGCCGATCAGAGGATTTTAAACGCCACTTTTTAGGTACACATTTTTTTAACCCAGCTCGTTATTTAAAGCTTTTAGAAATCATTCCTATTCAAGAAACAGGTCCAGAAGTACTCCAATTTATGAAAACGTTTGGCGAGGATGTACTTGGTAAAGGCGTCGTTGAAGCGAAAGATACGCCGAATTTTATTGCCAATCGTATTGGTACTTATGGACTCCTTGTGACAGTGCGTGAAATGCTTGAAAACAAATACACCATTGGAGAGGTGGATTCGGTCACAGGACCCCTCATTGGAAGACCGAAAAGTGCGACCTTCCGTACACTTGATGTCGTAGGGCTCGACACGTTTTTCCATGTAGCCCGCAACGTATATGACCAAGTAGAAGGAAAGGAAAAAGATATTTTCCAGCTGCCTGAGTTTATTGAAAGAATGCTTGAAAAGGGATGGATTGGCAGCAAGGCAGGGCAAGGATTTTATCAAAAAAATGGGAAGACCATTTTAGAACTTGACCCTGTGACGCTCACATACGGAGAACGAACGAAGCTGAAAGATCCAGGCATTGAGATGGCGAAGCAGCAAAAGGGAACGAAAGCGAAATTGAAAGCGCTTATTTATCAAGATGGTCGTGCAGGACAATTGCTCTGGAACATGACGGCACCTGTGCTCCTTTACTCAGCTCAGTTAACAGGCGAAATTGCGGATGATATTCAGTCCATCGATAACGCAATGAAATGGGGATTTGGCTGGCAGCACGGTCCATTTGAGCTCTGGGATGCAATTGGTGTGAAAAAAGCAGTCGAGCGCATGGAAGCAGAAGGTCACAGCATCCCGCAGTGGGTGCAAGACATGCTGTCAGAAGGACACGACACATTCTATCAAGAAAATGCTGATGGAGAGCGTGCGTTTTATCACAATGGGGCTTACGAACAGGAAAAAGGAAACGACAAGAATATTTCCTTAGCGAAATTGAAAAAGAAGAACGGCGTGATTTTCAAAAATGCTGGTGCGAGCTTGATTGATATCGGTGATGATGTCGCCTTGCTCGAATTTCACTCCAAAAGCAATGCCATTGGACTAGATGTCATTGACATGATCAATCGCGCTGTCGATGAGGTGGAACAGAATTATAGAGGGCTTGTCATCGGAAACCAAGGGAAGAACTTCTGTGTTGGTGCCAACCTTGCTCTCATTTTAATGGAGGCTCAGGACGATAATTTCTTTGAAATTGACTTTGTGATCCGCCGCTTCCAGCAGGCAATGATGAAGGTGAAATATAGCGACCGTCCAGTCGTTGCTGCTCCGTTCGGTATGACACTCGGAGGCGGAACAGAGGTGTGTCTGCCGGCAGCAGCTATTCAGGCGTCGAGTGAAGCATACATGGGTCTTGTCGAAGCGGGAGTTGGACTGATTCCAGGCGGCGGTGGAAACAAAGAATTATACCTTCGCCATCTGCAAGGATCAGCGAAGCCATCGCAGACCGCTATACAAGACGCCACGATGAAAACATTTGAAACAATTGCAATGGCGAAAGTATCCACTTCGGCAGAGGAAGCGCGGGATATGAACATGCTTCGCGCGAGTGACCGAATCAGTATGAACGGAGATCACTTGATCTATGATGCGAAACAACTTGTGCTCTCTCTTGATGAAGCGGGTTATCGTGCGCCGCTCAAGCAAAAGGTGCCCGTCATGGGCGAAACAGGCTATGCAGCAATGATATTGGCGGCTGAAAATATGAGATTGTCTGGATACATTTCAGAGCATGACATGACCATTGTTAAAAAATTAGCTCATGTTATTTCAGGCGGAAAACTGCCATTTGGAACAGAAGTAGAGGAGCAATACTTATTAGAGCTTGAAAGAGAAGCCTTTTTAAGTCTTGTAGGAGAAGTGAAATCACAAGCACGCATGCAGCACATGCTCGTCAAAGGAAAACCTTTACGTAACTAAGGGGGAGTCAAAATGAGAGAAGCAGTCATTGTCGCTGGCGCGAGAACACCAGTAGGGAAGGCGAAAAAAGGATCGTTAAAACATGTACGGCCTGATGATATGGGCGCATTGTGTGTAAAAGAAACATTAAAGCGTGCTGGTGATTACGACGGTCAAATAGATGATTTGATCATCGGATGTGCAACACCAGAAGCGGAGCAGGGGTTAAATGTGGCTCGGAATATTGGAGCGTTAGCAGGGCTTCCGTATACAGTCCCTGCCATCACCATTAACCGCTACTGCTCATCTGGTCTTCAGTCAATCGCTTATGCGGGTGAACGAATCATGCTCGGTCAGGCAGAAACAATCTTAGCCGGTGGAGTCGAATCGATGTCACAAGTACCAATGATGGGTCATTCCATTCGTCCGAATGCTCATTTGGCGGAGCAAGCACCTGAATACTATATGAGTATGGGCCACACGGCAGAGCAGGTGGCGCAAAAGTATCAGGTCACTCGTCAAGATCAGGATGCCTTTGCGGTAAGAAGTCATCAAAAGGCAGCCAAAGCATTACAGGAAGGGAAATTTTCAGACGAGATTGTATCCGTTGATGTAACAGAGCGGCGGGTAGGGGAGCAATATCAATTAGAAGAACATCAATTTAAGTTTTCACAGGATGAAGGCGTGAGAGCAGGGACAACGGAAGAGATTCTTTCTACTTTGCGTCCGGCTTTCTCGACAAAAGGCACGGTGACCGCAGGAAACTCTTCACAAACAAGTGACGGTGCTGCGTGTGTGATGATGATGGATCGTGAGAAAGCATCCTCACTTTCCCTTCAGCCGCTCGCCAAGTTCCGGGCGTTTGCTGTTGGCGGTGTACCGCCTGAGGTGATGGGAATTGGTCCAATTGAAGCCATTCCGCGTGCGCTGAAAATCGCTGGACTTGAGTTGAAGGATATCGGGCTGTTTGAATTAAACGAAGCGTTTGCCTCTCAGGCCATTCAAGTTATTCGTCATTTAGGGATTGATGAAGAGAAAGTGAATGTCAATGGCGGGGCAATCGCGCTAGGACATCCGCTCGGCTGTACAGGAACGAAACTGACACTGTCACTCATTCATGAAATGAAGCGGCGAAACGAGCAATTTGGCATCGTCACAATGTGTATCGGCGGGGGCATGGGAGCAGCAGGAATTTTTGAATTGATCTAAAGGGGGAAAACAGAATGAAAGCAATGGAAGAGGTAAAAAAGGGTGGAAGCTTCTTAATTGATGAGACGAATTATGAGCATATCTTTACACCAGAGGATTTCTCTGATGAGCATCAAATGATTGGAAAGACAACAGAGGATTATATTTTACAAGACGTTGTTCCATATATAGATCAAATTGAAAACCATGAATTTGAGCATTCTGTCAGGCTTCTCAAAAAGGCTGGAGAGCTTGGGCTGCTAGGAGCTGACGTGCCTGAAGAATTCGGCGGGCTCGGATTAGATAAAATCAGTTCAGCCATTATTACCGAGAAATTTTCCAGAGCAGGGAGCTTCTCGCTTTCCTATGGCGCCCATGTCGGCATTGGGTCTCTGCCAATCGTGCTGTTTGGAAATCAAGCGCAAAAGGAAACATATCTTCCTGGACTCGCTTCTGGAGAAACAATTGCAGCGTACGCCCTCACTGAGCCAGGATCAGGCTCTGACGCCCTTGGAGCAAAGACAACTGCGGTCTTAAATGAAGCCGGAACTCATTATGTGCTGAATGGGGAAAAACAGTGGATCACAAACTCCGCATTTGCCGACGTCTTTGTCGTATATGCGAAAATTGATGGTGAACACTTCTCCGCTTTTATCGTAGAAAAGGATTTTCCAGGTGTCAAAACGGGACCTGAAGAGAAAAAGATGGGCATTAAAGGTTCATCGACAAGAACGTTAATTCTCGAAGATGCTCAAGTGCCGAAGGAGAATTTACTAGGTGAGGCTGGCAGAGGTCATGTCATTGCCTTTAACATTTTGAATATCGGACGCTACAAGCTGGCTGTCGGAACAGTTGGTGCGTCAAAACGTGTCATTCAATTATCGGCAGAATATGCAAACCAACGTAAGCAATTCCAAACGCCAATTTCTCGATTTAGCTTAATTGGTGAAAAAGTAGCCAACATGTCGGCAAAGCTCTATGCGATGGAAAGTGCTGTTTACCGCACAGTCGGATTATTTGAACAGCGCATGGGTCTATTAAGTGAAGAAGAGCAAAAGGATGGCAAACAAATTGCCCAGTCCATTGCAGAATATGCGATTGAATGCTCTCTTTGTAAAGTACTTGGCTCTGAAACTTTAGACTATATAGCGGATGAGGGCGTGCAGATTCACGGCGGATATGGATTCATGCAAGAATACGAGGTCGAAAGAGCCTATCGTGACTCGCGGATTAACCGTATTTTTGAAGGGACTAACGAAATCAACCGTCTGCTTGTACCAGGCACATTCTTGAAGAAAGCGATGAAGGGAGAGCTTCCGCTGCTTCAAAAGGCGCAAACCTTACAGGAAGAGCTCATGATGATGATGCCGGAAGAGCCAGGTGATCAGCCGCTCGATCAAGAAAAATACTTGCTCGCCCATGCGAAAAAGATCGCCTTAATGGTATCTGGAATGGCGGCGATGAAGTATGGAAAAGCATTAGACAAAGAGCAAGAGATCCTTGTGAACATAGCGGATATCGTCAATGAAATTTTTGCTGCTGAATCGGCGATTCTGCGTACTGAAAAGGCAATCGCTGCATCAGGGCTAGATAAGAATACTCAAAAGCTTGCTTACACACAAATTTTCACGCAGGAAGCCTTCTTAAAAATTGAAGCTCATGCAAAAGAATCCTTGATCGCAATGGAAGAAGGAGATGCACTCCGCATGAGTCTGTCAGCTCTTCGCAAACTGACAAGATTCACCCCGATCAATGTCATCGCCAAAAAGCGCGAAGTGGCGAAACGAATCTTTGAAGCAGAGAAATATATCGTATAAGACGGCTTAAATGGTGCGGATATCATTCCGCACCTCAGCGTGTAGACAAACCCTCGCATTCGTTGTCAGGTCTGCGCTCCGGTGCTCACGAATGTCAAATTCGCTCCGCTCCGATGCTCGTCCTTCCTAGACTTCAAAGGTTTTCTATCACGCTGAAAAGAAGACAAAGGGCTAAAATAAAATCATTTTAGCCCTTTGTCAACAATCTGAGGTGCGGATATCACTCCGCACCTTTTTGTAAGCATACATTTAGGTTTTTAAAATATTTTGTGATAAAATGTTCTCACTACTTGCAGGAGGTGAAAATAGTGGCTTTAGATTTTTATGAATACCCATCTTGCGGTACATGCCGAAAAGCAAAAAAATGGCTGGAAGAACACAATAAAGATATCAACAGCATACATATCGTCGAAGAGACGCCTGATAAAGAAACATTAAAAGCGCTTTACGAAAAAAGTGGCTTAGAGCTGAAGAAGTTCTTTAATACAAGCGGACAGAAATACCGAGAGCTACAGCTGAAAGATCAACTTCCTGCAATGTCAGAAGGCGAGCAGCTAGAATTACTCGCATCTAACGGAATGCTGATCAAGCGCCCGATTACAACAGACGGTACACGAGTCACAGTTGGATTTAATGAAGATACATTTAAAAGCGTCTGGAAATGATGTAACTTTCATTCAGATTGTGGTATCTTCAATATAGATTGAAAGAAAAGACTGGAGGGGTATTGAATGAGCACACCAAAAGATTTACGTTATTCAGAAGAACATGAATGGGTCAAAGTAGAAGGAGATAAGGTGCGTATCGGTATTACGCATTTTGCTCAATCTGAGCTAGGCGATATCGTGTTCGTTGAGCTTCCTGAAGTAGGAGACAAAATTACAGCGGACGAGCCTTTCGGAAGTGTAGAATCAGTGAAAACAGTTTCTGAGCTTTACGCACCGATCAACGGTACAATCGTCGAAGTGAACGATGAGCTGGATGACAGCCCTGAATTCGTCAACGACTCTCCATACGAAAAAGCATGGATGATCGTGGTAGAGCCAGCTGATACATCTGAAATTGAGAACTTGATGACTGCTGAGCAATATGAAGAAATGACAAAAGAAGACTAATTCACGTGAAATTGGACACTCTACCTTTATGGGGGGTGTCCAATTTGTCTTTTCAAAAAGAACATGTGGATATAACAGATCATGTCACTGGACGATTCAAAGAAAGCGGCATGGTGCTGTATCATCAAAATGAAGAGATTGGCACGATGATTAGTGAAAACCAATATGAGTTAAAATCAGGTTATTCCTATGATCAAAATCGTTTTTATCGTCTGACGGATACATTGACCCACGGGACAGAAAAATATGTAGACTGTGATGATGAAAATGGCTGGTGCTAATCACAGATGAGGCTGCAGTGAGCATAAGCTGCAGTCTTTTTAGTGCAAGCGGCTAATCTTTACAACCTGAATGAAAAATTGTAATCTAAGGGAGAAGTGAACAACGTCAAAAGGGCCGGGTGATCGTGATGAATGTAGAGGTAGAAAAGGTCATCATTGTAGAAGGTAAAACAGACAAACAAAAGCTAAAAGAAGTCATAAGTGAACCTGTTACCATCATTTGCACCAATGGCACGATCAGTACATCGAAGCTGGATCAGCTCGTAGACGAATTATTGGGGAAAGACGTTTACATATTAGCAGACAGTGACGATGCAGGCGACAAACTGCGGAAGCAATTTCGAAAAGAATTCCCTGAAGCACTTCATCTTTTTGTCGACAGAACGTACCGCGAAGTGGCCGCTTCACCGTCAGCCCACATTGCATCTATCCTATTAGCTGCAAACATTGATGTTCATTCGAAATATTTATGAGGGTGGACGTATATGAAAGAGATTGAAGAACACGAATTCAAGGAGATAAAGGACGATTTATTTCTTTTATACTTATATACACCGTTTTGCGGAACATGTCAGCTGGCAAAGAAAATGCTGGCAGTCGTAGACACCATGCAGCCGGACGTACCATTTTACGAAAACAACTTAAACTACTCACCAGGCTTTGCGAAGGCTTTTGAGATCGAAAGCGTTCCTTGCTTTCTACTGTTTAAAAAAGGTGAGCTGGTGCAAAAAGGCTATGCCTTTCACTCCGTACCATATCTTCATGAAATGATTGAAACCGCTAAATAAAGCGGTTTTTTGTCATATTTCAAGCAATTCATCTGAAAATTTGTCGAGTTATTTATAAAGGACAAGCGAATGTTTGTAGAGAAATGTTATGTATAACCAAATGACAGGGAGGTTATACATGTGGAAAAAGTGAAAACCCATGGAAACACAGGGCAGCGATTATTGCTAAAACCGCTGCTCTCATCATCATCCTTGAAGATTACATTTGAGGCGGAAACAGACTCTTGTACATTGATTGTGGATGAGCGTGGTGAAGTGAAGAAACTACCTGCAATTGAGTTATCGGATCTCATCTTTTATGGTGAGAGAAAAGAAATACTTCAATTATTAGATGGAGATATGTCCTTACAGCAGTTAATTAGCAGGGGACAAGTGAAAGTAAAAGGGTCATTCCGTGCGCTCCTAAGACTAGAGGCGGTACTTTGGCTGACGAACGGTTTTTTTCGAAAAATGATAACTTAGTCGTTTACTTGGAAATTAGCGATTTACAGCGTTGACATATCTCCGGTAGCATGATATTCTACGTTAGTAAAAACATGAACATCACATAAAACAACATATTTTCTCTTATTAAGAGAGGTGGAGGGACGTGCCCTATGAAACCCGGCAACCGTCAGCATAGCTGAAATTGGTGCCAATTCACTCAAAGCCGCAATGCTTTGAAAGATGAGAGAAAGGCGTATTGAACATAAAAGGCCTTTCTGCTTGCATTGCAGTTAGGTCTTTTTTACTGACCTCACGTCAGGCACGAGGCATTACAGCAGGAAGAATAAATAACGTATGTGATGGCAACCTATAGATTCAGCAAGAAAGCAGGTGAACAGACTGTGATCCATTTACAGAATGTATCAAAAACGTACCACTCAAAAAGCGGAAATGTTGATGCCGTGAAAGACGTCAACTTGGATATTGATAAAGGTGAAATATTCGGAATTATCGGGTATAGCGGTGCCGGAAAAAGCTCGCTTATTCGCCTATTAAACGGTCTGGAGCTGCCAACAGCAGGAATTGTTGAAGTGGCAGGCAACCGGATCAATGAAGTATCGAATGCGAAACTTCGGAAAGCAAGACAAGAAATCAGCATGATTTTCCAGCACTTTAACCTACTTTGGTC
The DNA here is from genome assembly GCF_037965155.1 of Bacillus sp. FSL W8-1143. Lineage (NCBI taxonomy): Bacteria > Bacillati > Bacillota > Bacilli > Caryophanales > Bacillaceae > Bacillus > Bacillus sp. FSL W8-1143. Next base: position 2,978,579 of record NZ_CP150182.1, on the reverse strand, counting down.
AAGAACAGTGAGACAAAATATTATGTTCCCGCTTGAGATCGCAGGTGTACCTACTTCGAAACGGAGAGAGCGTGCGAATGAACTGATTAAATTAGTCGGTTTAGAAGGAAAAGAAAATGCGTATCCGTCTCAGCTTAGCGGCGGACAAAAGCAGCGTGTGGGGATTGCGAGAGCATTAGCAAATGATCCAAAGGTTCTTCTTTGTGACGAAGCAACGTCAGCGCTTGATCCGCAAACAACGGATTCTATCCTTGATCTTTTAGCAGATATCAATAAACGACTTGGGCTGACGATTGTGCTGATTACACACGAAATGCATGTCATTCGCAAAATTTGTCATCGGGTGGCAGTGATGGAGAATGGACGCATAGTCGAAGAAGGCGAAGTATTACGCGTCTTCAGACAGCCGAAGGAAGAAATGACGAAACGATTTGTCCAGCAGCTGGCTGAACCAGAGGAAGCGAAAGAAACAATCGAGCACGTCTTAGAGCGAGTAAAAGAAGGTCAGGTCGTACGGTTGTCCTTTATCGGAGATTCTGCTGAGCAACCGCTGATCACTGAAATCATTCGATCCTTCAATGTCGATGTAAACATCCTTCAAGGAAAGATTTCTCAAACGCAGGAAGGCGCGTTTGGAACACTCTTTATCCATATAAATGGAGAAGAGACCGAGGTAGAAAAAGCCATCGCCTATATCCAAAGCAAACAGGTTGAAATTGAGGTGATGACACATGTTTGAGAAATGGTTTCCAAACGTTGATCTAGACGTCATCTGGAGTGCAACAGGTGAAACAGTGTATATGACACTCATTTCATTGGCATTTGCTTTTGCAATCGGGATTATCCTAGGACTCCTGCTCTTCCTTACAGGAAAAGGCGGTCTTTGGGAAAATAAACCGATCAATGCTGTCATCGGTGCAGTCGTCAACATTTTCAGATCGATTCCTTTTATCATTTTAATTATTCTTTTATTAGGGTTCACGAAATTCTTAATGCATACAATTCTAGGTCCAAATGCAGCACTCCCTGCCCTTGTCATTGGGTCAGCTCCATTCTATGCACGTCTTGTCGAAATTGCACTGCGTGAGGTAGACAAAGGAGTCATTGAAGCAGCACGGTCAATGGGAGCGAAAACGTCGACCATCATTTTCAAAGTATTGCTGCCAGAATCATTGCCAGCCCTCATTTCAGGTATTACCGTAACAGCGATTGCTTTAATTGGCTCAACTGCGATTGCAGGTGCAATTGGAGCAGGCGGACTTGGTGACCTTGCTTATGTGGAAGGATACCAATCTGGTAATACAGATGTCACACTTGTTGCCACTGTGTTTATTCTCATCATCGTCTTTATTATTCAAATAATCGGTGATTTGATTACAAATAAAATTGATAAACGATAAGGGAGGATTTATTCATGAAGAAATTGATTTTAAGTGCACTATTTCTAGCATTTGCAGGCATCTTAGCTGCATGCGGTTCATCTAATAACGCAAGTGATAGCAAAACCATTACGGTTGCCGCTTCAAAAACACCCCATGCCGAGATTCTTGAAGAAGCAAAACCACTTCTAAAAGAAAAAGGCTACGATCTAAAAGTGAAAGTACTTAGTGATTATAAAATGTACAACAAAGCGTTAGCTGAAAAAGAAGTGGATGCAAACTTTTTCCAACATATCCCTTACTTAAATGAAGAAAATAAATCAAACAAAGATTACAACCTAGTTAGTGCTGGTGCGGTTCACCTTGAGCCTTTCGGTATCTACTCTAAGAAATACAAATCAGTAAAAGATATTCCAAACGGCGGGACGATCATCATGACAAACAACGTAGCTGAACAAGGCCGTATGCTTGCACTATTGCAAAATGCTGGTGTCATTAAGATTGATCCTAAAGTTGATACAATCAACGCAACAGTAAAGAACATCAAAGAAAACCCGAAGAACCTAAAGTTCAAAAAAATCGCTCCTGAACTAACAGCGAAAGCTTATGAAAACAGTGAAGGCGATGCCGTGTTTATCAACGTCAACTATGCGATTCAAAATAAATTGAATCCGAAAAAAGATTCAATTGAACTTGAGCAAACAAAGAACAACCCATATGCAAACATCGTGGCGGTTCGCAAAGGTGAAGAAAAATCAGATAAGATCAAGACATTAATGGAAGTTCTTCACTCTGATAAAATCAAAGAATTCATCGACAAAAAATATGACGGTGCTGTACTACCGGTATCTGAATAACAATGTGTTAACCTCGCTTTCATCAAAGCGAGGTTTTTTTGTGTATTTTTTCAAATCTCGCTCATAATAAAAATGTACAAATGACCTGAAGGGATGGAATGAAGATGAATGAACAGCATATGAGCGGATCCATGCAGCAATCACTGACTGATTATAAAACGGCAATGGGTGAATTTCAGAAGAAAATGCCGGTGTTTGGGAAGAAATTCAATGAATTCACGGAGCAGTGCTTTCAGAGCGATTCATTAACGCAAAAGGAAAAACAAATGATTGCCCTTGGCATCAGTATTCATGCACAGGATGAATACTGCATGATTTATCATACAAAGGGAGCGCTCGACCAAGGCGCGACAGAAGAGAATTTGCTAGAGGTCGTCAGTGTGGCGGCAGCGTTCGGCGGCGGTGCTGCACTAAGTCAAGGCATCACAGTTGTTCAGCAATGTATTGACGAATTTGGAGGACAGACGCATTAAGAGAAGGATAAGATGGCATTTATCCATATCAGGGAGTTGAGTCCTTCTCAGCCGATTGTGTGAGAAAATATGCCAGCATAGCGCGTCATATCCCTTTTGAGTGTAGCCACATGTCTTTGATACAATGAAGCTACACTCAAAGAAGGGAATGGTTTATTATTTGTTCGGACCATAGTACACTGGGATTGGATTATACCGCCGAGATGGAAAAGGCCATGCATAAGGCTCATGGCATGAGCTATGCAGAGTACGAAAGAGACCATGACTTACGGATGAAAGTGGAATATAAACGAGAGCAGTCCTATCGAGATGAGAAAAGACAGCTCGCAAAAATGAATATACGAGGCTATTAAATAGCTAAGGGGCGGGGAGAACAGATTCCCGTCCTTTCTTTATGAAAACAGTCTTTTCGACATAAATCCTTTTATCTACCGGCTTTTTTTGTTAGAATTTTGAGAGCATCCTCTCACGCATATCGTGAATGTGTTGTATTCAGTTTTAATTTGTTATAAAATTAGAATGAGAATAAATTGAGAATAATGATTATTTTGGAGGTATCGATATATGACTGCTTCGACATTAACAATTAAGGACTTGCACGTTGAGATTGAAGGGAAAGAAATCTTAAAGGGTGTAAACCTCGAGATAAAAGGTGGAGAATTCCACGCAGTAATGGGACCAAACGGTACAGGTAAATCAACTTTATCTGCTGCCATTATGGGTCACCCTAAATATGAAGTAACAAAAGGTAGCATTTTGCTTGATGGCGAAGATGTACTTGAAATGGAAGTAGATGAGCGCGCTCAAGCAGGTCTTTTCCTTGCGATGCAATACCCATCTGAAATTAGTGGTGTGACAAATGCGGACTTCCTTCGTTCTGCTATTAACGCTCGCAGAGAAGAAGGCGATGAAATCTCTCTAATGAAATTCATCCGCAAAATGGACGAAAACATGGAGTTCCTTGAAATGGACCCAGACATGGCGCAGCGCTACCTAAACGAAGGTTTCTCAGGCGGAGAGAAAAAACGCAATGAAATTCTTCAATTAATGATGATTGAACCTAAAATTGCGATCCTTGATGAAATCGATTCTGGTCTTGATATCGATGCGTTGAAAGTGGTTTCTAAAGGAATTAACAGAATGCGCGGCGAAAGCTTCGGCTGCTTAATGATCACTCACTATCAGCGTCTACTGAACTACATCAGACCAGATCACGTTCATGTCATGATGCAAGGACGTATCGTGAAATCTGGCGGACCAGAGCTTGCACAACGTCTAGAAGCAGAAGGCTATGACTGGATTAAAAAAGAGTTAGGAATTGAAGACGAAACTGTTGGTCAAGAAGCGTAAGCGTTAGGAGGATTATTGATGACATTAGAAACGAAATTATCAGTAGATCAAGATTATGTCAAAAGCTTCTCCGAGAAGCATCAGGAACCGGCATGGATGAGTTCCCTTCGCTTACAGGCTCTTGAAAAAGCAGAAGACCTTCCAATGCCAAAGCCTGACAAAACGAATATTTCTAAATGGAATTTAACCAATTTCAAACAGCATACAGTCGAAAGTGCGCCATTTGGATCATTAGAAGAGCTTCCTGAAGAAGTGAAATCTCTCATTGATTTAGAGGACACGGATAAGACAGTCTACATTCAGCGTGATCAAACGCCAGCATACTTGTCTCTTTCAACGGAAGCGAAAGACAAAGGCGTGATCTTCACTGATCTTCATACAGCGCTTCGCGAACATGGTGATCTAGTGAAGAAATACTTCATGACGGATGCAGTGAAAGTAGATGAGCATAAACTAACAGCTTTACATGCAGCTTTAGTCAATGGCGGAGCTTTCCTCTATGTACCAAAAAATGTAGAACTTGAAGCGCCAATTCAAGCCGTCTACCTGCATGAAAATGACGACACGACTTTGTTCAACCATGTCATCGTCGTAGCAGACGATCATAGTGCAGTGACATATGTAGAAAACTACATTAGTACAGCAAAACCTGAAGAAGCAATCTTCAATATCGTGTCCGAAGTGTTCACGGGAGCTAATGCCCGCGTCACATACGGCGCAGTAGATAACCTTTCAGAAGGTGTCACAGTCTATGTGAACAGACGCGGTATGGCAAATGGCCGTGACAGTAAAATCGAATGGGCGCTTGGCCTTATGAATGATGGAGACGTCGTGTCTGAAAACATCACAAAGCTTATGGGCGACGGGACATTCGGTGATACAAAATCAGTTGTTGTCGGCCGCGGGAATCAAACGGAAAACTTTACAACAAGCATCATCCACTTCGGTAAAAACTCTGAAGGGTATATCTTGAAGCATGGTGTGATGAAGGATCAAGCATCCTCTATCTTTAACGGAATTGGTAAAATCGAGCATGGCGCAACGAAGTCAAATGCCGAGCAGGAATCACGTGTTCTCATGCTGAGTGAAAAAGCACGCGGTGATGCAAACCCAATTCTATTAATTGATGAAGATGATGTAACAGCAGGGCATGCTGCTTCTGTTGGACGTGTCGATCCAATTCAACTCTATTACCTCATGAGCCGCGGGATTTCCAAAGAAGATGCAGAAAGACTTGTGATTTATGGCTTCTTAAATCCAGTCGTCAAAGAACTGCCGATTGAAGGAGTTAAAAAGCAGCTCGTTTCTGTGATTGAAAGGAAAGTAAAATAATGAATATCAAAGACGTTCGTGAGCAATTTCCAATCCTTCATCAGCAAGTGAACGGACATGATTTGGTGTATTTGGACAGTGCAGCGACTTCTCAAAAACCAAGAGTGGTCATTGATGCAATGAATGAGTATTACCGGTCTTACAACTCGAACGTCCACCGGGGTGTTCATACCCTTGGCACAAAAGCAACGGACGCATACGAGGGTGCGAGAGAGAAAGTTCGTGCATTCATCCGTGCTTCATCTGTCCAAGAAATTATTTTTACTAGAGGTACAACAACTGCACTAAACACAGTGGCGATCAGCTATGCTAGAGCAAACCTCAAAGAAGGCGATGAGATTGTCATTACGCACATGGAGCACCATGCAAATATCATCCCTTGGCAGCAAGCAGCAAAAGCAACTGGCGCCACATTGAAATATATTCCGTTACAGGAAGACGGCACGCTATCGCTGGAAGATGTGAAGCAAACAATCACACATCAAACGAAAATCGTCGCTGTCACACATGTTTCAAACGTATTAGGAACCATCAACCCGATTAAAGAAATCGCCAAAATAGCCCATGATCATGGGGCAATCATTGTCGTCGATGGTGCACAAAGCACGCCGCATATGCAAATTGATGTTCAGGATCTAGATTGTGACTTTTTCGCATTCTCCGGGCATAAAATGTGTGGACCGACTGGCATCGGTGTGCTTTACGGGAAGAAGGCCCTTTTGAATAATATGGAGCCTGCTGAGTTTGGCGGTGAAATGATCGACTTTGTGGATCTGTATGATTCTACTTGGAAAGAGCTCCCGTGGAAATTTGAAGCGGGTACACCGATTATTGCCGGAGCAGTTGGACTAGGAAAAGCGATTGATTTCTTAAATGACATTGGTATGGAGGAAGTCAGCCGTTACGAGCATCAGCTTGCCACTTATGCGCTTGAGCGCTTCAAGGAGCTTGAAGGTGCGACTGTTTATGGACCGCAGCACCGAGCTGGGCTTGTGACGTTTAATTTAGATGACGTCCATCCACATGATGCGTCGACTGTTCTGGATACGGAAGGTGTCGCCATTCGTGCTGGACATCACTGTGCACAGCCGCTCATGAAATGGCTTGGTGTATCAGCGACTGCAAGAGCAAGCTTCTATCTGTACAATACAGAAGAAGAGATTGACAAACTCATTGCAGCGCTCCGTAAGACAAAGGAGTATTTTACGAATGTCTTTTAATGTAAACTTAGACACACTGTATAGACAAGTGATTATGGATCATTATAAAAATCCGAGAAACAAAGGTGTGTTAAACGACAGCATTGTCGTCGATATGAACAACCCAACGTGTGGTGACCGCATTCGTCTCACGATGAAAATCGAAGACGAAAAAGTCATGGATGCGAAATTTGAAGGAGAAGGATGCTCCATTTCGATGGCATCTGCCTCTATGATGACGCAGGCGATTAAAGGGAAAGATATTGAAACAGCTTTGAAAATGTCTCAGATTTTCTCCGATATGATGCTAGGAAAAGAATACGACGATTCCATTGATCTTGGTGACATTGAGGCGCTGCAGGGAGTGGCAAAATTCCCTGCCCGCATCAAATGTGCAACATTATCCTGGAAGGCGCTTGAAAAAGGCGCATCTGCCGAAGATAACGGCAAATCATAAGATTGGAGTGAAAATGGATGGCTAAAAAAATGCCAGATGTTGGTGAATATAAATACGGCTTTTCTGATAAAGACGTTTCCATTTTCCGTTCAGAGCGCGGACTGACAAAAGAGATCGTTGAAGAAATTTCTCGTATGAAAGAAGAGCCTCAGTGGATGCTCGACTTCCGTTTGAAATCTCTTGAGCTCTTTTACAACATGCCGATGCCACAATGGGGCGGAGATTTAAATGCATTAAATTTTGATGAAATTACGTACTACGTAAAGCCATCAGAGCGCTCTGAGCGTTCTTGGGATGAAGTACCAGAAGAAATCAAAGAAACCTTTGATAAGCTTGGTATCCCTGAAGCAGAGCAAAAGTACTTAGCAGGTGTATCTGCTCAGTATGAATCTGAAGTTGTGTATCACAACATGAAGCAAGACCTTGAAGATCTAGGCATTGTGTTTAAAGATACAGACAGCGCATTAAAAGAGAACGAAGACATCTTCCGTGAGCACTGGGCAAAAGTCATTCCTCCGACTGACAACAAATTTGCTGCGCTTAACTCGGCTGTATGGTCTGGTGGTTCATTTATCTACGTACCGAAGGGTGTCAAAGTAGATACACCACTTCAAGCATACTTCCGTATCAACTCTGAAAACATGGGTCAGTTCGAGCGTACACTCATCATCGTTGATGAAGGCGCACATGTGCATTACGTAGAAGGCTGTACAGCACCAGTTTACACAACAAACTCACTTCACAGTGCGGTTGTTGAAATTGTCGTGAAAAAAGGCGGCTACTGCCGTTACACAACGATTCAAAACTGGGCAAACAACGTCTTCAACCTTGTCACAAAACGTACAGTATGTGAAGAGAATGCGACAATGGAATGGATTGATGGAAACATCGGTTCTAAGCTGACAATGAAATACCCAGCGGTCATCCTAAAAGGTGAGGGCGCTCGTGGTATGACATTAAGTATTGCCCTAGCAGGTAAAGGTCAGCACCAAGATGCAGGTGCAAAAATGATTCACCTTGCACCAAACACATCTTCAACGATCGTATCGAAATCGATTTCCAAACAAGGCGGTAAAGTCACATACCGCGGAATCGTTCACTTCGGACGTAAAGCAGAGGGTGCACGCTCAAACATCGAGTGTGACACACTCATCATGGATAACAAATCAACATCTGATACGATTCCTTACAATGAAATCTTAAACGACAACATTTCATTAGAGCACGAAGCGAAGGTATCAAAAGTATCAGAAGAGCAGCTATTCTACTTGATGAGCCGCGGAATTTCTGAAGAAGAAGCAACAGAAATGATCGTCATGGGCTTCATCGAACCATTCACAAAAGAACTACCAATGGAATACGCCGTTGAAATGAACCGTTTGATTAAGTTTGAGATGGAAGGTTCAATCGGTTAATAATAAAAGACCAAAAACGTGATATTAAACGTTTTTGGTCTTTTTGTTTTTGAAAAAACACAGCTTACATCCCGCTAGGCGAGTAAAACGCATCAAAGCCTTTAGACAAATCGTCAGCTGCAGATGACAAGATCGTTTCTTCTTCTAAAATCGCTGTTCCTTGTGCTCGGACAATATGAAATTGTTGAAAGCCCATCAAGTTTTGGAATATTTCTTTTAGGTAATCATGTGAAAATTCCAAAGGTGTATATCGATCGTTATTTGTGAAAATTGAGCCACTTGCTTGAAGCAAAAGTACACGATAATCGTCAGTCATCAGACCAACTGAACCATTTTCTGTATATTTAAACGTTTCTCTAGCAATCAAGATATTATCTATATAATCTTTCATACGTGATGTCACATTAAAATTATGAACAGGTGATACAATCACGATTCGATGATGTGCTTTGAATTGAGCCAATAAAGCAGATGAAGCAGCAGCGATTTTTTCTTCGGTAGCTGTTAATGTTTGTTCAGATGCTTGCTTATCCCAAATACGTAGCAGCTGGTCTTTTTCGATACGAGGAATTTCTGTTTCATGTAAAGGTAAAATTGTTGGTTCTTCATGAGGGAATCTTTCTTTAAACTGTTCTAAAAATAGTGTTTGCAGTTTGTTTGAATAACTTTCTCGATGAGTGAAATCAGGGTGCGCGTTAATGATTAATGTTTGCATATACATGCTCCTTTTCTTTTGATAAACTGAGTATAAAATATAAAGGTGACAAAACATGTCACCTTTTTCAAAAGGAAATTCAAATGAAAAAATCAGAACGATTAAACCAAGAGCTTATTTTTTTAAGTGATAAATACTCATTTCAGTTAAAGGATTTAGAAACCGAATTTGGCATATCGAAACGTACGGCTTTGAGAGATATGGAAGAGCTAGAGTCCATGGGCTTAGCTTTTTACGTTGAAAATGGCAGACATGGAGGATATCGACTGGTGAAACAATCTCCAATGGTCCCTATTTATTTCAATACCGATGAAGTTCAAGCTATTTTTTTCGCGCTTAAAGCGTTAGACCTGGTGTCAGCAACACCATTTAAAAAGTCCTACTCACAAATTCGGCAAAAGCTGTTTGCCACAATGTCTGATGAGAGAAAACGAATGATCACGGAGACTTTGGATGTGATTCATTACTATAATGTCGCACCAGTTAGTGAACAAAACCAATTGGAATTGATTTTACAGGCGATGATGGAAGATCAAATCGTGAAGATGACGTACACTCAATATGAAAATAAAAGGATCAGGCTGCAATTTCTTGAGTTGTTTTATCGAAATGGGATTTGGTTCACCAAAGCATATGATGTTCAAAACAAAAAGTGGGGCATCTATAGATGTGACTTTATGAAGGACTTGATCATTGAAGAAGAAGGCAGAGGCACCTTTACGAAGGAAGAATTAAAAACACTGCAGCTCGAGTACGAAAAAACTTATCATGATATCTCATTTAAATGTCGATTAACGGAACAAGGAAAAGAAAAGTTTTTGAAGAATCATTACCCGAATATGAGATTGGAGATCATTGATGATACTCCATATATTATGGGTGGGTACAACCAAGAAGAATTATCGTATATGACTCACTATTTGATCTCATTTGGGAAGCATGTGAAAATTGAATACCCAGATGAATTAAAAGAGAGTTATTTGACTCAATTACAAGAAATGATTGAGCAGTATTGAAAGTGAACGGATTGTCTCAATCACAAACTTAACATATTAAAAAGGCGAACTGTAGTCATTCGCCTTTTTTCTTTTACTTCGCCGCATGAAATGTATTGGTTTTCGATCTGTCATTGACCTTCCCATACGTCAGCTGACGCCAAATAAATTCCATCGGTCCATACTTAAACCTCTTTAACCAAAACGTACTGAAAAGCACAAGGAAGACATACACGCCAATAGCCATGAAGAACGTACCAGCCGGCTGAAGATGATCGACAAGCCCCGCTCCATATTTTAGAAATAGCATGGTTCCAATGATCGAGTGAAGCAAATAACAGGTCAGGGACATCCGTCCGACTTTGGTAAAGACCATCAAAGCACCTCGCAGCTGAGGAACGTGCAGAAACAGCATCGCAAGTGTACTCATATAGAACATACTGCCAGTTAATCCCCCGTTTTGTTCCAGAGCAGTGGCCATGTTCACCCAGAGTGTATGTTCAAAAGGATTGACCGCTGCTATAATCGTACTGCTTTGTGTGATGAGAAAAGCGATGGTACAAATGATCCAAATGCGATTCCAAATCGTTTTTTTCGCCTCCATGTTTTTGAAAAACGCCATTTTCACAAAATAAACACCAAGCAAAAACATGAAGAACATGGAATAGACGATTGAAAATGAGCTGGAAGCCATCGTCACCATATCTGTCCATCGGTCACCAATAGATGCTAAATAAGTCAGACTGTTGTGGCTGGTCAAATCAAAATCGGCAAAGTCCGGCTTGCCCGATGAGCCTGTACTGATGGTATGAAGCAGCATTGTGAAAAAGGGTGTGAGCAATTGAATCATAAAGAGTGTGATCAGCCAGTATCGGATGGTTTTGGCTGTACGTTTGTAAAAGAAAAGCAATAAAAAGCCAGCGACTGCATAATACGCTAAAATATCACCAATCCAAACAAAGGTGACATGCAGAAGGCCAAACCCTAAGAGAATGGTTAATCTGCGGGCAAACAGCTTTTTCGGACTGTCCACCTTCTGAGCAGCGCGGTCCATAAAAATCATAAAACCAACCCCGAATAGGAAGGAGAACAACGTAATAAATTTCCCTGAGGCGAACCAATTCACCAAGTTGTGAAAGACATCATTTGCTTCCATATCGAACCCCTTCGCCGAATCCACGATCAAAAAGTAATTCACCAGAATAATTCCCATTAAAGCAAATCCCCGTACGATGTCTAAGAAATGAACCCGATCCTTCAAACTCATCGCGTGTTCTACTTTGTTTGCATTCATATCCATGCTCCTTTTCTTGTTATGATAAATGTCATTCGGATCAATCCATCGATCCTTACAATGAATCAATATACGTCCCAATTCTTAACAATTTATGAAGATCCAATTTTTTGAAAATAAATGTGACAAATTGATGGAAGATGGTCAAATTCATAAACTGTTAAGATTTCTGCTGTATCTTTTCACATAGCTAGATGATATATAGTAAAGACATAAAAGAAAGTACATCACGTATCAAGAGGTGAGAGAAACATGACGCATCGAATATTAGTCGTAGAAGATGATCAGGATATTGGAGACCTTTTGCAGGAATCCCTTACACGTGCTGGATATGAGGTGCAAAGAGCGATGAATGGCGAGCAAGCATTGAAGTTTGTGGACGATTCGCTCGATTTGGTGATTTTGGATGTGATGATGCCAGGCATATCAGGCATCGAAACGTGCCGGCAAATGAGAGCCTCTTCTAACGTCCCGATTCTATTTCTAACAGCTAAATCAAGTACATTCGATAAAACCGAAGGCTTACTTGCCGGCGGGGATGATTATATGACAAAACCCTTTTCACAAGAGGAGCTTCATGCTAGAGTCATTGCACAATTACGCAGGTACACCGTCTATCAGGAAAAGAAGGAACAGGAAGAAACGTTTCTTGTTGGGGGCAAGCTAAGGGTGAGCGAAGAATTTAATGAAGTGTGGAAAGAAAATCAACAAATCAAGCTTTCTGATTTAGAATATCGTATGTTGAAGCTGCTCATGAGCAGGCGAAACAAAATCTTTTCAGCCCAAAATATTTATGAGAGTGTATGGGGACAGCCTTATTTCTATTGTTCCAACAATACGGTGATGGTGCATATTCGAAAGCTGCGTGCCAAAATTGAAGATGATCCTGCACGTCCTGTATATATCAAAACAGAATGGGGAAGAGGATACCGATTTGGCACATCGTAAATATACACTAGCCAAAAAGCTAGCACTATTGATTTTGACAGCTACAGTCGTGAGTGGACTTGTCTTTTTGACGCTGCAAAAGATCACCGATGACCTCATTGACGGATATTTGAGTTCGGACGAGTATTACGAGGCGGAGTCAGCCAGATATATTCAAAAATTCAGCCGCTATGTGTCTGAGAATGAGCTGTCTTCTACAGATCGACAAGCGTTTGGTGAGTGGGTGAAAAAAGAGAATTACATTAATTTGACCATCTTCAAGGATGAAGTGCTGCAATATGACTCCATCTATTCGTCTGCTGATGAATCGGCGTATGGAAAAGAAAAGGTGACCCAGTACGCTGAGCATCATTCGTATCCAGTTCAGTTTAGCGATGGTGAAGGCCGGGTTATGGTGGATGGTTTCTATTCGTCTCGTTACCACGATCTCGCCTTTACACTCGAGCTGCTTGGGGCGACGCTTATTTTTCTCCTCATTGTTCTGCTTGGCATTCGCAAAAGTTTACGCTACCTGCAAACGATTCACCAAGACATTCATATTCTTGAAGGCGGCGAGCTGGACTATGAGATGACGGTGAAAGGGCATGATGAATTAGCGATGATTGCCAAAAGTATTGAGGATCTTCGTAAAGCTTTTCTGGACAAGCTCCAAGCCATTGACGAGCTACAAGAAGAGAGTCGCAGCTTGGTTACTGAAATGTCACACGATATGAGAACACCGCTGACATCGCTAATGATGAATTTAGAGTTTGCGAAAAAAGAGGAGGCTGGAGCGGATACCCGTAAAGATCAATATATAGCAAGTGCTTATGAAAAAGCACTGCAATTGAAAAATCTGTCTGATAATCTGTTTGCCTATTTTCTACTTGATAAAGAACATGAACCTGAGCTTGAGACCGTTGCAGTCAAAGAGGTCATTTACGATCTCTTATCAGATCAGGTGGCGATCTTGCAGCAAGAGACATTCAAGGTTCATCTTTTAGGAGAGCTACCTGACAGCTATATCAACGTGAATGTCGAGGAGCTTGGCCGAGTGTTTGATAATCTGATGTCGAACATACTGAAATACGCCGATCCGAAAAAAGACATCAATCTCACGTGTCTATCCGATCAAGAAATCTTTGAGATCCATGTGAGCAATGCGATAAAAGAGACAAATGACACGCAGGAAAGCACTGGACTTGGTGAACGAAGCATTAAACGAATGATGTCCCGCATGCACGGGCAGTTTGAAAAGATGGAAAAAAGCGGTGTTTACTACATCGTGCTGCGATTCTGGCACATCAAAATATAGATGACAAATGAATAACATGGAATGGAGAGACAATCTAATGAAACGATTCAACAACTTCCAAAAGGTACCCGATCTCTTGCAAGGTCTTCTGAATATCTGTCTATTCTTTCTAGCCCTTGCTTTAAGCGTCCTCTTAATTAGTGAAACTTGGTATATTGTCCAATTTGTCTACAAGAATGTGGTCAACAAAGGAGAAAGCTATTATGAAATGCTTGGTGAGCTGCTGATCTTCTTTATGTACTTTGAGTTTATTGCCTTAATTATTAAGTACTTTAAATCAAACTTTCATTTTCCGCTTCGCTATTTTATTTATATTGGCATCACAGCCGTCATCCGTTTGATTATCATCGATCATAAAGAGGCTGTGTCGACCTTCTGGTGGGCGCTGACCATTCTAGCCATGACCGTTGCACTCTTTATCGCCAGTAAACGACATGCGGTTCAGGAGCATGAAGAAGTGAAGTGAGGGAAGTGAGGGAAGAAGACGAACGGTTGCCGTTCGTCTTTTTTTTGTTTGATCGAGGTGGCTCACTCATCGTATTGCACACCTCTATAAACATCACGCTAACGCTTGCTTACAGGATTTTTTGAGAGCTCTGAAAAAGTGCTTAGCATGAAAGAAAATTTTAATCTAATCTTGAAATAATACTCAATGTTGAGTATTGTGTAAATAGATATTGAATAGGAGGAATCTGATGACGGACTTATATATATTAGGATTAATATCGATGAAACCGATGTCAGGGTATGATGTTGAGCAGAATTTAAAAAATACAATGGTCGATAGATGGGGAGGAATTCTAGTTGGCTCAATCTATTATGCGCTAAATAAATTAGAAAAAGGAAACTATATAAAAGTTTGTGAAACTAGGACGGTAGGGAAAAAGAGTACTAAAATTTACAAGATTACAGAACTTGGAAAAGAACACAAGAAAGAATGTGTGATGAAATGTCTTGTAGAACCTCAAAATACTTATCCAACTCAACTTTTTGCTGGACTAATGTTTGCTGACGAAATTGAAAAACAAGAAGCTGTTAAATCATTAAATATTCAAATTGAAGCGCAAAAAAGACATTTAGCAGAAATAAAAAAGGGTGAAGAAGAAAAAGAGAAACAAATGAATCTACCTCCTTTAACAAGACTAACGTTTGATTACATTTATGAAATGGAAGAAATGAAAATGAAGTATCTTTATGAAGCTATTCATTTAATTAAGACGAGGGAGTTAACCGATGAATAAAATCGATCATATTGTTATCAATGTTGATGAGAAATATCAAAAAGACAAAAAAATGATAGATATGATACAACAAAATGGTTTTCCGTATGCACCTAAAAAAGGTAAAAGAACAAAAGGCTTTAAAATAAGCAATCTTTGGATTGGAAAGGAGTATCTTGAATTAGTGAATATAACACAGAAGGATGGCGGTGGCTGGAAAAAAGATTGGACAGAGTTGTATAATCGAGGCACAAGAGGAGCAATATGCTTAATGATTGATGTATCAGATATTGATTATTTACATCAATCGCTTTTAGACAAAGCATTTGATGTACAAACGCCAGAAAGAATCGAATATAAATTATTTGGACTACTTAAAATTTCATCACGATGGAGAAACATGTACTTACCTTATTTTGAAAAAGAGGCCTTTCAAATTGGATTTCAGCAATTAGATAACGAAGATATTTCTGAAAAATTTCAAAAGAAAATGATCCCCAATAGTATCAGTCATAAGATAATGGGGATGACCAAAATTATAATCAATGGCAAGTGGACTGAATTAGACTACAATATGATTGAGAATACCTTTCGTAATACTCAAAAAGAAGGCAATGCATTAAAAATAAAACTTAATAATGGAAGCGATATAATTTTTGTTAAAAACAATGATTTTTCCCTTTACGTAGAAATGGATAATCACAGTTTTCAATCTAAGTCTATAACAAAAATAGAAAATGTATATTTAGTAAACAATTAGATTCAATACATATAGATAATCATAAAAAAATGATTGTTTTTCTGAAATTCATCAGCATATGGCTTATTGTTGTGACCGCCGGGTGAAATGAACATCATTAACTGGAAAAAAGCATGTCATCATAACTAGAAAAAAAGTATCTCATTCCGCTCAGCGGTCACAATAATATGTATAAAGAGAATGGTGATATTTCCCTTTATTAAAATGCTAAAAAGTCATAGTGGGTAATAATAAATTCATTACTTGCTACTTAAAAGTTGGTATACAATAGGACAATAAATAAGAACGATATCAATGGATTTGTTCATGAAGAATTATCGTTAAATGCGGACTTAGAAATTGATGCTGAAAATTAAAAAAGCTTTATAGAAATATTGTCATTGCACTGCCCAAAAAAGCATGAAAAGCTATGAAATAAATTACGTCTTTCCTATACCCGAAGCATAAAAAGCGTTAAAACAAATTGTTGCCATTACTCAAAGCAAGACCTTTCCTTTGCGGGATATTACTTAATAGAATGTAGTCATGAGAATGGCCAGTATCGCTTGCCATTCTCGTTTCTGTTTGAAGGAGCGAAAAAATTGACAGACACGAGGACAGAACCATTTTCATTTACAAGTATGCAGCAGGCAGCTCCTGTTCATATTCCAGAAAGACAATTCATGCCATCACACGACGGCACAAGTCTTGCGTATTATCCGTTTTTAGCAGAAAAAAAGAACGTGGCAAATGTCATCTTGATCCATGGTGGAGGCGCTCACAGCCTAGCTGGTTACGAGCATATCGCCTATACGCTGCAACATGATTTTCATGTGAATACGTTTTTAATCGATTTAAGAGGTCACGGCTATTCTGATGGAAAAAAGGGTGATACACCTAGTGTCACAGATGTGTGGCACGATATTTCGCAGTTTGTGAATATGGTCAAACAGCAGCATAAAGGAGCTGTTTATCTAAGCGGGCATTCATCTGGAGCGGGATTACTGCTAAACTACCTATCTTGGCCGAAAAAAAGAGAAGTAGACGGTTACTTTTTTATTGCCCCTGAATTTGGCTATAAATCAGGTACTGCGAGCCCTAATCAAATCCCTTTTGCAACCGTTCAAGTATGGAAATTCGTTCTGTCTGTCATGACAAAAGGATTGCTGATGAGTCATTCTGAAGCCGTTCGTTTTCACTATCCAATATGGGCAGTCGAGCAGGATCCGCTTTTGTTGACAGCCATCACCGTCAATCTAGCACTTGCCTTAACCCCATCTGCACCTAAAAAACAATTTGCGATGATGGATCGGCCATATGCGATGTTAGTAGGAAGTGAGGATGAGCTGTATGATATAGAAAAATTTCCTGCCTATCATGAGCTGCCCGATGAAACGATCAGAAAACAATCAGTCTATGAAGTGATGGATGGACATACCCATTTGTCGGTGTTACTAGAAGCGGGAAAACAGATTGGAAGGGCCATCCAAATGTGGAATCGTTCTATTTAGTATGAACAACTAGTCAACACTCTCCCTTTTTCTTAAAAATTTACATTGACACCATCCTTTTCTATGATAAAATCATAGTGTGATAATGAGAATCGTTATCAAACGATATGACTACATATAGAATGGATAGGTGAGGTACATGTTCAAAAAATCTTTTTGGTCGCTATTAGTTGTGCTCTCCATCGTTTTACTTGCAGCTTGCGGTAGCAATAGCAGTGAAGGCAAGTCAAACAGTAAAGAAAAAGCAAGAACTGTTGAAAGCGCTATCGGTTCAACTGAAATTAAAGGATCGCCTAAACGTGTGGTGACGCTGTACCAAGGAGCAACAGATGCAGCAGTCGCGATGGGCATTAAACCAGTGGGTGTTGTAGAATCTTGGCTTGAAGCACCTACGTATAAATATTTAAGAGATGATTTAAAGGATGTCAAAATTGTTGGACAGGAAATACAGCCAAACTTAGAGGAAATTGAAAAACTTAACCCAGACTTGATCATTGCATCAAAAGTCCGCCACGAGCAAATTTTTGATCAACTGCAAGAAATCGCTCCAACTGTTGCAACAGAAACAGTGTTCACATTTAAAGATACAGTGAAATTAATGGGTGAAGCGTTAAACCAGCAAGACAAATCAAAAGAATTGCTAACGAAGTGGGATGACCGCGTCGCTGACTTCAAAGAAAAAGCGAAAAAAGACATCAAAAACTGGCCAATGAGTGTGTCTGTAGTGAACTTCCGTGCAGATCATGCTAGAATCTATCAAACTGGATTCGCAGGGTCAATTTTAACAGAGCTAGGCTTTGAAGGACCTAAGAATGTCAAAGATAAAAAGCAAGACATCATTACACTGACAGACAAAGAGAGCATTCCGCAAATGGATGCAGATGTCATCTATTACTTCATGGATGATCAGGATAAAGCCGTTGAAAAAGCATATAAAGAGTGGACGAGTCATCCTTTATGGAAGCAGCTTGACGCAGTGAAAGCGAAACAAGTGCATAAAGTGGATGAAATCACTTGGAACATGGGCGGCGGTATTATCGCTGCAAACATGATGCTTGATGATATTGATGATCGTCTCGGAATTGATAAATAAGGATAACAGAGGAGAAAATGTGAAAAACCATTTTCTCCTTTTTCCATAACAGATTGAAAGCGGGAATCAGATGAGAAGTTTATTAAAAAAGGATTCGAGCAAGGCGCTGCTGTTTGCTGGATTCGTCGTATTGATGGTGGTCTTTTTTATACTCAGCATTTCTCTTGGGCAAACCTCGATTTCCCTCAAAGCCACCATCCATGCGTTTCTTCATTTTGATGAATCGGATCCAAACAGTGTCATTGTCATGACATCCAGATTATCAAGAGCTTTAATTGCAACAGTTGTTGGATCAAGTCTAGCGATTTCAGGTGCACTGATGCAGGCATTAACGAGAAATCCGCTTGCAGCGCCAGATTTGTTAGGAATTAATGCAGGTGGACTATTTTTTATCGTCATTTCAATTGTTTTCTTTTCAACAGAGTCATTAACAGGCTATATGTGGACAGCCTTTCTAGGTGCGGCAATTGCAGGGATGCTCGTTTTTCTCTTGGGCTCCATTGGAAGAGATGGATTGACACCGGTCAAAATTGTCCTTGCAGGTGCGGCGATATCTGCACTGTTTGCGTCCTTTACACAAGGTCTTTTAATCGTGAATGAACAGTCGATTCAAAGCATCCTGTTTTGGATGGCGGGTTCAGTTTCTGGAAGAAGCATTGATATGCTGCTGCCTGTTTTGCCTTATATTTTAGGTGCGACAGTTGTGGCGCTGCTTCTTGGACGCTCCATCAATGTCCTTTTGTCAGGAGATGATATTGCGAAGGGACTTGGTCAACGTACGCTGGTGCTGAAAATCACGATGGGAGTTCTCGTCGTCTTTTTAGCGGGTGGTTCCGTCGCTGTCGCAGGATCGATTGGATTTGTTGGTTTTCTAGTGCCGCATATTGTGAAAAAGCTTGTCGGACCTGACCACCGCTGGGTACTGCCGTATTGTGCCGTAGTGGGGGCGTCGCTTTTACTTGTCGCAGACCTTGCGGCTCGTTTTCTGATCATGCCGCAGGAAGTACCGATTGGTGTCATGACGGCGGTAGCAGGAGCGCCTCTATTTGTTTATCTCGTGCGCAAGGGGTTGAAGACAGGTGGCTAAAACATATACAGTGCGTTCAAAGGGCGGGCGCATTTCATTTCAATTTTCAAAGCGGACGTTTTTGATTTTACTTTTATTGACGGCCATTGCTTTTGGGTTATTTATTCTCAGTCTCTGTATGGGCAGCCGATTTATTTCGCCTGTGGATGTGCTTCTTCATATAATCGGTCAGGGAGAGGGAAATACCTTTGTGCTCAATACACTGAGGATTCCAAGAACACTGCTGGCTGTCTTAGTAGGGGCCGCACTTGCGGTATCAGGGCTCATTTTGCAAGGATTAATCCGCAATCCGCTTGCATCGCCTGACATCATTGGGATTACGAGTGGTGCTTCGTTCGGTGCGATTATGTTTATTGTCTTTTGGATGGGCACTGTGCCTATTGCATATCAATCCTTATGGGCGATTGCAGGTGCGTTTGCTGTCTCGTGTCTGATTTATTTGCTTTCATGGAAAAAAGGGGTCAAGCCGATCACACTTGTCCTAATGGGCATTGGGATTTCTGCCATTATGAAGGCGTGTGTGACGTTTACTCTTGTTCTTAGTGATACGATGACAACGACAAAGTCATATATCTGGCTGACAGGCAGTTTATATGGTTCTACGATGAAGGACGTCACGTCGATGCTTCCTTGGATCATGATCATTTTACCGATTGTCATGGTGTTAGCAAGAACGATGAATGTGAAGGAGCTTGGAGATGATCTTGCAACAGGTCTCGGGGTAAAAGTGCAGGCAAAACGGTTATTCTTTCTACTGATGAGTGTGACATTGGCGGGGATTGCTGTTGCCTTTGCTGGCGGTATTGAATTTGTTGGACTGATGGCGCCGCATGTTGCACGGATGATCATCGGCCGTTCCTTCATTGCGCTGGTCCCGGCATCTGCGCTTGTTGGAAGTATTCTCGTGATGCTCGCAGATTTAGTCGCTAGAACGGCTTTTCTACCGTTAGATGTACCAGCAGGTGTATTCACAGCTGCAATTGGGGCACCGTTCTTTATTTATTTGTTATACCAGCAGAGAAATCGATAAACGAAAGATGGAGGTTTTGATATGAGGCCAGAGTGGGTTGAGAGAGAATTACTTGATTTCGGGGTACACATCACAAATGGACCAATGACATCTGATCGCACACTTGCTGCGCTTTTTTCAGAAGCATCTGTCCTGCGTTTATTAGAGGCTGAAAAGGAAGCTATGCATGCACCGAATGTGGCGGTAGCAGCGTCGATGTTTTCAAAGCGTTATGCCTACTTAGCGGTCAGTTCCTCTTTGTACATGATGACGCTGTATGACGGTGTCTATCAGTTTCCACCAGAGGCATGTGTCTTTAGAGAGGATCGGAAAATCGAAATTGATGAGTCATTGTGTTCGTTTGTTCCATTAGAAGGAGATCGGAATGAATGGAGAGAGCAGGTTGTGCATGCGCTGTTTACGGAGTGTGTCACACCTCTTTTAGATGTAATGAAGCGTACGTCAAGACTTCCGTATACCATTTTGTGGGAGAATATAGCAGTTCGCATCAATTCTCTTTATCGCAGCATGATGCGAGAGGCTGAAGACCCTGCGGTGAAGCAGCGCGTGCGGGAGGATTATCTGTATCTGAAGCAAGCAGCTGGTGATGTATTTGGAGCAAAACAAAATCCATTTCATCACAGCTTAAACTTAGATGACAGTTTACTAGAAACATCCAACCGCAAGACTTGCTGTATGTATTATAAGCTCGAGAAAAAATCTGAGAGTCTCGATTATTGTCTTGTCTGTCCGCTAAAATAAAAAAACACCTTATACTGAAGGTGTTTTTTTATTGGTTTAAATAGTTAGGTGTAAAATTAAATAAAGTTTTTTTGTTATTTCATCATCTCATATTTTATGGAAGGAACTCATATGAAAAAAATTATAATATGTATCATTTTTATGATGACAATCATCGTGGGCTTGTTTTTTATTCAACCACTTAAAAACCAAATTTCTTTTCTTACAGTAAAAAATACAAATCTGACTGAATTAAAGGTAGGACATTTGAAGTTGGGATTGAAAAAGGAAAAAAGCAGTGAAAATGAATGGATGAAAACTTCAAATTCAAATTATTTTAAAGTGAATAGAAGAAAAGAAATAGTGGCAATTTCTTTAGAAAATAATCAAAGTAATATAAACAACACAATAAATATTCATTCAACTAAGAAAGATATATATGATTATTTTGGTGAAAATACATACGGTAGAGACGATGACCAAGGATATAACATAATAGGTTATAAGGATTCGGAGCATGATATCAAAATAGAATTTTTCTACTTAGATAAAAATTTAGAGAGAATAATCATTAGTGAATTTAAGGAATAACGGAATATCCAGAATGTGTATGAGCGGTGAAGTCATTTTATTTTAAAAGGCACTGCTTGTTCGTAGCAGTGCCTTTCTTTTTTATTCCCAAATCTCACTTGCCCATTCTGGGTGATCGATAAAGGGATTGCGGTTGTTCTGATACGTTTCATAAATAATCTCGTTGCGGTTTCGTTCGATTTGATCGACAGGATCTTGTTTGTGCCACTTGAGAAGTACGGACATTTTGCCGTGAAGAGGGGCGCTACCATTATTCACTTTGTCGTTTAATTCTAAATCTGGAAAGCGGTCATCGCCCTCGTACCGCACCGCCATATAAAAGAGCATTCTTGCCACATCCCCTTTTACCCGGCTATGAGGTTCGAATGAGTCGCTATCGTAAAAATTGCCCGGTGCTCCCTTGTATTCATTTCCGCCCAGATCAAAATCTAAATTTCCACGAGTACTATTCGTTTGTACGTCTGTTGCTCGCAGATGATGGAGATCTGTACCTGGGCCCTGGCTTGTCCCAAAATTGCCGTGTGACTTAGCCCAGACATGCTCCCGGTTCCACTGGCCAACATTTCCGCCATTCGATTGCTTTGAGCGGGAGACACCGCTATAGAGCAAGAGCACGTTGTTTGGATTTTTTGGATCTTCATCTGTTTTCTTTAAGGCATCCCAAACTTGGCTGTAGGATAGCTGCTTATGATCATCAATAATATCGTGTAAAGCTTTCTTTAAAGCGGGTCCTGATTTGCCATTAGCAGATTGATAATAGGAATCGATTTGACTTGTAGCGGTTGTTTTCGCTTGTTGTGTAGATGTTTCGTTTTGAAGCTGTAACGGGGAAAATGTGATGGTTTGGCTCGGTTCATTCAAAGTAAAGCTTTGAGCATTCGCAGTTTGCGGCAGCGGGGCGGCTAACGTACCGAATATCATGATTCCGGCAGCCACAGTTCCAAATAAGGTTCTCTTCATTCGATTTCCTCCTTGATAGGGAATGTATTCTCTTTATTTCTATCATAATGTCAGAAAGAAATAAATGGATTTCTCGTAAATTTTATGTAATGAGTTCATAGGAAAAGAGATTGCTATTTTATCAGCATTACTGTATAAGTGGGCATATAGGATGACAGCAAGGGAAAGGATGGATAACGTGAAAGAACTGCAAATACCTTCAAGAACGATTATGACACCAGGACCTGTTGAAGTAGATCCCAGGGTGCTCCGTGTAATGAGTACACCAATTCTCGGTCAATTTGATCCAGCATTTACACATATCATGAATGAGACGATGACCTTATTGCGGTCCCTTTTCCAAACAGAAAATGAATGGGCTTTTCCAATTGACGGCACGTCTCGTTCAGGGCTTGAAGCTGTGCTTGCCAGTGTCATTGAGCCGGGAGATTCGATGCTTGTGCCTGTCTTTGGCCGGTTCGGTCATCTTCTCATTGAAATAGGACAGCGCTATGGTGCTGAGGTACATACAATGGAATGTGAATGGGGAACCGTTTTTGACCCAAGTGATATCATTCAGAAAATGAAGCAGGTCGAGCCTAAAATCGTTGCGATGGTCCATGGTGAAACATCCACCGGGCGATTGCAGCCACTTGAGCAAATTGGTGAAGCGTGCCGGGCACTGGATGCATTGTTCATTGTAGACGCTGTAGCAACCATTGGCGGGGTTCAGGTGAAAGTGGATGAATGGAAGATTGATGCGGCGATTGGCGGTACGCAGAAGTGCTTGTCTGTTCCATCAGGCATGTCACCTATCACGTATAATGACCGGGTTGCAGCTGTCGTTGAATCGAGAAAGAAAGTGGAAAAGGGAATTGCGACACAGGATGAATTGCAGGAGCAAATGGATATTTCTCCAATTAAAAGCAATTACTTTGATCTCAGCCAGCTTCAGGATTATTGGAGCCCTAGGCGATTAAATCATCATACAGAAGCGACAACGATGCTCTATGCACTTCGAGAAGGGGTTCGTGTTGTGCTGGAAGAAGGTCTGTCTGAGCGTTTCCAAAGGCACGCATATCACGAGAAGGCCTTGATGAAAGGACTTGAAGCGATGGGACTTGAATTGTTCGGTGATCCACATTGTAAAATGCCGGTTGTGACATGTATTGAGATTCCAAGTGGTATGGATGGAGAAGCGGTACGTGCCGATCTGCTTAAGCATTTTGGTATCGAAATTGCCAGCTCCTTTGGACCGCTAGCCGGACGTATATGGAGAATTGGCACAATGGGCTATAGCTGCCGAAAAGAAAATGTGCTGTTTGTGTTAGCAGGGCTAGAAGCAATTTTAATCAAGCATGGTGCATCCATCCATTGCGGCGCAGGGCTTCAGGCGGCTCTTTCTATCTATGAACAAGGTGAATAAAGTCATAAGGATACTCGCTATTTGCGGGTATTTTTTATTTGGAAAAGAAAACTAAATTTTGAAAAACTAGACTTATAGACAGTGATATCGCTATACTGAAGAAGTTCTGATCATTTTTGTCATCATTTTCATTTATTTTGCAGAAAGAGGTTTTTTGATATGAAGAAAATGGGCAGATTATACATTTTGATGCTCAATATTTTTATTGCCATGCTTGGCTTTGGCCTCATTGTCCCTGTCATGCCAAGTTACATTGAAGCCTTTGGTGCAACAGGAAAAACACTCGGTTTTCTTGTCGCTGCAACAGGTCTTACACAGTTTGCTTTATCGCCGGTCGCAGGCGCATTGACCGATCGATTTGGACGTAGAAAATTGATCATTGCGGGGATTGCCGGCTTTACGATTGCCCAGTTTATTTTTGCATTTGCTGATCAGCTTTGGATGCTGTTTGTGTCTCGGTTTTTAGGTGGTGCTGCCGGGGCTTTACTCATGCCAGCCATGTTTGCATACATCGCTGATATCACAAGTGAGAAGGATCGAGGGAAAGGTATGGGGCTATTTAGTGCAGCGATGACGTTAGGCTTTGTCATTGGACCGGGCGTAGGCGGCTATTTGGTCGAGTACGGAATCGCTTTTCCTTTTCTCATCGCAGGTTCCTTTGCAGCTCTTTCTACCCTATTGTCCATCCTGTTTTTACCTGAAACATTAACAAAGGAAAAGCAGGAAGAAGCGAGGTTAAACAAAGACATTCATTTCAACCCGTTTGTACAAATGCTGCAAGCTTTAAAGACATCCTACGGTTTTTTGTTTATATTGGCGTTTGTCCTCAATTTTGGCATCATTCATTTTGAATCGATTTTCGGCTTATATGTAGACCAAAAACATGGATTTACACCGAAGGATATTGCGTTTGTGATTACGGTTGCGGGTCTTGCAGGCGTGCTTGTCCAAGGTGCGTTGGTGAATGCCTGTGTGAAACGATTTGGTGAAATGCGCGTCGTGCGTTATGCACTGCTAGGAGCGGCTTTGATGCTCATCGTCTGCCGTGTTGCACCGTCCTTTTGGCTAATCTTTGCAGGCTCTATTTTATTTTTGTCGGCTACATCATTTGTTCGTCCAGCCCTCAATACATTGCTGTCCAAAATGGCAGGTAATCAGCAAGGAGTAGCGGGCGGCCTCAATACATCCTTTATGAGCCTTGCCAATATTGTCGGACCGAGCCTTGCGGGCATTTTATTTGATGTGAATATTGAGTTTCCTTTTATGCTCGGAACACTGGTACTTTGCATAAGCTTCATTGCATCCATCGTGTGGGGGAAAAAAGTGCAGCATACTTCGATAGTTTCTTAAAATTTGTTTATAAAAAACCGATCAGTACGGCTTGATCGGTTTTTTGATGCGCATCATCTCTTATATGTCACGACAGGTGATTTTTCTTTATGAAGCGCACGAATCATGGCATCATCTACATGCAAATGCTCTTTCACTAATTGAGGAGGTGTTAAGGCCATCCACTGATTCAACGAAATATCTGCAAAGCGATCACTTTTAAACATTTCTAAAAACCAAAGGCTCGTTTGGCCGATATTTTGGATGTAATGTCCCATACCAAAAGGAACATATCCGACATCACCTGCTCTGTAATTAAAGGTGCGGGCAGTGCCCCCGGCTCCAAAGACCGTCATTTTGGCTGTACCGGTTAAATAGTATTGCCACTCATCATTATTAGGGTGCCAGTGCATTTCTCTCATGCCGCCAGGCTTTACTTCAACAAGCGCAGCTGCAATGGTTTTTGAAACAGGGAAGTTTCGTGAATCGACAATGCGGACAGTTCCCCCAGAGGTCGTCAGCGGTTTTTGGCGAAGCAGCTGGTACGTAAATGGCGGCTCGATGCTTCCGTATGGATCAGATACCGTTTGGCTTTCTATTGATGCTGGCGGAGAGCCTTGAAACATGTAGCGCTGCTTATTCGGAATATGGTCAAACAGCTTCTCAGGAACGCCAAAATTGTCGGAGAGAATGTTTTTCGGTGTATGGGCAAACCAGTCTGTGATGGTGAACGTATCAAATTCAGAAAAAGCGCCATCATCAAAGACTAAAAGAAATTCACACCCGTCCTCAAGTCCTTGAATGGAGTGCGGAATACCTGGGGGGAAATACCATAAATCTCCTTCTGCTACATCAGCGATCATATTTCGCCCTTCTGCATCTACAGAGGTGATGCGGGCTTTTCCTAAAATCATATACGCCCATTCAGCCTGCTTATGCCAATGGAGCTCTCGCACTCCGCCTCGAGTCAGCCGCATGTTGACACCCGCAATCGTTGTGGAAACAGGCAGCTCTCGCTTCGTAATTTCTCTCGACCAGCCGCCATGATTTAAATGCATATGTGTATCGGAATATGAAAATTTTAAATTAGGAATGATTCCGGCATCGGTTTTAGGTGGAACAAGCATATCTGGGTTCTCGATATCTCGAAGGACGTCCCGCGGGCCTAGATCGGTGGCACCAGCACCATCCTCTCGAATGGGCTGCGGGATGTGACGCAGCTCATCATCCATTTATCATCCCTCCTCTTGTATCATTTTTCTCCTCCAAACTATATGAAGCTTCGGAAGAAAACATTCACTCAGGATGGGGTGAAAGAAGCATGTGAATACGTAATGCTAAGCGCAGCCTTAATGTGGTTTCAGGGTCTTTTAAGCTGATCCGCAGCAGCTCCTCACACTTCTCCAATCGATAAATGACCGTGTTGCGATGAATAGACAAACGTTTCGCTGTTTCTGAAATGTGGCAATGCGTTTCTAAATAGACAGATAAGGTGTGGAGGAGATTTTGACCGGCTTCATATAACGGGTGAAGGTGCATCTGGTGAAACGTGACTAAATCCTTTCTTGGAATAAGCTTTAATAAATCTGGCACATCCTTTGCCTGATAGAAGTGTATATATTCCGACTGCGCCGAGAGATGTCCGGCTTGAAGCGCTTCTAATGCTTCTCTGTACCCCTCAGACAGGTAATTGATGCGACAACTAGTCAAGCTCGCGCCAAAGGAAATGGTGTGATTCACTTGAATGCTAACGAGCATCTGCAGCTGTTTCAAAAAAGAAAGGAGTCTTTCACTCATCTCTGACCAACTGCCCGTCTCTTCCATTAATACAATGCCCATATCACCTTTGACAAATAAAAAGGAAGGGAAAGGAGAGCTTGGAAGTGCGCTGTCGAGCAGATCAACGACTTGTTCTAACATCAGTTGCTGCTTCAAAAAATGAGTGGTCTCATGACACTGATCAAGCTGACAGATCATACATAGATAGCTGCTATCTACATTTAATCCAAACGCCTTCGCAATGTTTGCAGCGTCTTGCTGAGAATACGATGAACCCTCTATCCATCTGCGAAATCCTTCATTTCTGGCATGCTTGGCCGTTTGCTGGGCAGAATATTGTCTCATTCGCGCAATCGAGATTTCGTGTACTGCTTGTTCAATGATGACTTGCAGTGTTTCATCCAGCGGAAGGATGAAGGAAGG
This sequence comes from Bacillus sp. FSL W8-1143, assembly GCF_037965155.1. NCBI lineage: Bacteria > Bacillati > Bacillota > Bacilli > Caryophanales > Bacillaceae > Bacillus > Bacillus sp. FSL W8-1143. Next base: position 2,950,984 of record NZ_CP150182.1, on the reverse strand, counting down.
AATGACCACATACTCACATGTTTGTTCGATTAGATCAATCGGAAAGACAGAAAAGGTTTGCTTCGTATCTATTATTGAAAAATAATGGGGTGTCCGGCTTTTGAAAAAGGGGAGAATGCGAATCCAATCTGGGCTCGTGATGATGATGTGCGAGTTGCAGAGAAGGCGCCCATGCTGGTTACACAAATAGACAGGCTTGTGAATCCTTTCGGCGATTTTTTGCAATGCTTCAAACTGGTTATCGTCTAAGTTCATATCCACTAAGTCTCCTTTATTGAGAACTTTAGTTCTTGGTGAAGATGAATAAATAAATGGACAATCACTGTTCACTTCTCTGATATGCATTTTATGTTATCAGCTCAAATCATTTAAGATAGAAAGTTGTCAACTAATATCACAAACAAACAGAGTTCATGATAAAATCACGCACCATCAGTCATCTTCATTCAGAATTACGGGCAAATATGATATGTTGTAGACAGAAGAATTTCTTTCAGAAAGATGGGTATGACAAGAGAAAAAGGCTTTCATGTGAGGAAGCCGTCTATACATGAGAGTGGCAAGAGGTGAGAAACATGATTTATATCGGATTAACTGGCTGGGGTGACCATGACAGTCTTTATCCGCCGAAAATCGGCAGCGCGCAAAAGCTGTTTCACTATTCGTCTACGTTTCCCATTGTGGAGCTGGATGCCAGCTTTTATGCAGTTCAGCCTGAACGTAATCATGAAAAGTGGATCAAGGATACGCCAGATACCTTTCAATTTGTCGTGAAAGCATATCAAGGAATGACCGGTCATCAGAGAGGCGAAATTCCGTTTGCTTCGAAGGAAGAGATGTTTGACGCATTTATTCTTTCATTGACTCCGCTTATTCGTGAAGGGAAACTAGCCATGGTTCTATTTCAATTTCCACCATGGTTTGATTGCAAAAAAGAGCACGTCCTTTATTTAAGATGGTGTAAAGAGAAGATGGGGGACATTCCGTGTGCCCTCGAATTCCGTAACCGCACATGGTTCTCAGATGAATTTTATGAGCAGACCTTGTCCTTTATGGAAAAAGAAGGCTGGATTCATTCTGTTTGTGATGAGCCGCAAGTTGGAGAAGGCTCCATTCCGCCAGTCATACAAGCTACGCACCGTGATAAAACATTGGTCCGTTTTCACGGAAGAAATAAACAGGGCTGGCTTCACCCAGCAGACCATGAGAATTGGCGTGAAGTGCGATACTTATATTTATATAATGAAGCTGAATTAAAAGAGTGGAAAAAGAATCTCGACATCCTGCATCAGCAATCAAAAGATGTGTATGTCGTGTTTAATAATAACTCCGGCGGAGATGCAGCGGCGAATGGTCAGCAGATGATTGATTTGCTGGATATTACGTATTCAAGCCTTTCTCCGAAGCAGTTAGATTTATTTAGTTAAATGAGAGCTGCGGCTTTCAACTTGAATGAGACGGTTCAGTGACAACTTGAGGGAGAGATCAACATGCTGCAGAAGCTATGGTTATATCATACAAACGATTTGCACAGCCACTTTGAGAACTGGCCAAAAATCGCAGCTTATATTGAAGAAAAGCGTCAAGTTCACGATCAGATGCTCTTGTTTGATATTGGCGACCATATGGACCGAGTGAACCTCGTGTCAGAAGCTGATTATGGAAAGGTAAACGTCAAGCTCCTCAATCAGCTTGGCTATGACGGGGTCACAATTGGAAATAATGAAGGCATTACGCTGCCTCATGATCAGCTCGATCAATTGTACGAGCATGCGCAATTTCCAGTGATCCTGTCTAATTTATTTGAGAAAGGCAAAAGACCATCGTGGGCACAGCCTTATCATATAATCCAAATGGAAAACGGACTGAAAATATGTCTCTTAGGTGTGACCATTGCGTATACACCTGTCTATGAAAAGCTGGGCTGGGAGATTACAGATCCGTTTGACAGCATACGTGACATGCTGCAGGAAGTGAAGGGACAAGCGGATATCATTGTGCTCTTGTCCCATCTTGGTATCATCCATGATCGGGAAGTCGCCCGTGATTTCCCTGACATCGATATTATCCTAGGCTCACACACGCATCATTTGTTAGAACAGGGTGAAATGGACAATGGGGTACTGCTTGCATGCGCTGAAAAGTATGGGCATTATATTGGCTGTGTCGAGCTGACCATTGATACAGCGAGCAAAGAGTTAATCGAGAAAAAAGCAACGGTGCAGTCAGTGGAGCAGCTGATCAGTGAATTAGATGAAGCGATCACTACCTTACAGCAAGCAGAGAGAAGAGCGAGAGCCCTCATGCAGGAAAAAGTAACCGTGATTGAGTCAAGGCTAGAAACGAAGTGGTTTGATGAATCCCCGCTTCCGCAGCTCTTAACAGATGCCATTAAAGATTGGTGCGGGGCAGATATCGGCATGATGAATGCAGGTATGGTGCTTGATTCATTAGAGGCAGGAATCGTGACTAGAGAAGAAGTCCACCGAATCTGCCCGCATCCCATTAACCCAATTAGGGTGACGCTTTCCGGTCAACAGCTCATCGAAACCGTTCGGCGTGCCTGTGAAGAAAAAATGGAACAGCTACGCATTAAGGGCTTCGGCTTTAGAGGTGAGCTGATGGGGAAAATGCTGTATAGCGGCCTCACCTATACAGTAGAAGAAGGTGAAACCAAACGAGTAAAGGATGTTTTTGTGCATGATCAATTGATCAGAAAAGACGCCTTATATACGGTTGGCACAGTCGATATGTATACATTAGGCTCTCTATTTCCTCATATCCGTGACCATGAACACATTGAATATTTCATGCCGGAATTTTTACGTGATGTGCTTACTTGGCGCCTGAAGGAAGCCACATGAAATCCGCTTTAGCCTAACAACACTCGCCCTCTTGTCACATAGATTGTGATGAGAGGAGTGAAGGGATTTGGTGAATTTAACACCTATTAATATTGATGGACATTCCTTTACAGCCGTCACCGTCAAACTGCCGAAGACGAATTTTATGGCAGTGACAAATGAACATGGGTATATTATGTGCGGTGCACTGGATGTCGGGCTCTTAAATGAAAAGCTTGCAGATAGAGGCATTATCGCAGGGAGAGCAGTTGGTGTGAGAACGATAGAGCAATTGCTTGATGCCCCTTTAGAATCTGTGACATACGCTGCAGAAGCGTTAGGCATTACAGTTGGAACCATTGGAAGAGACGCCTTATTAAAAATGGTGAAATAAAATGAAGAGATGATTCCTATCCCCCCGCCTGTCTGCATACACTTGTAATGGAGAAGGGGGGATTTTTTATTGAGAATGAACCGCCGCTATCGCCCCTATAAAAAGGGCCCTTTGCCATTCCGATACGTCATGCTGCTTGCGATCTTATTCTTTGTACTCTCAACCGTCATAAGTCTATTTTTTATTAACCGCTCCATTAAACCAACCCTTATACACATTGCTGAACTAGAAACAGAGCGTATCGCCAATCATCTGATTCAATATTCCGTCCAAGATTTTGCAGAAGATCAGGAGAATATGAAGGATATGGTGGTCATGAATACAAGTGAGAACGGAAAAGTAACGACCATCGATTTTAATGCGCAAGCAACATCGAAAGCAATGGCTGACCTGTCACGTCATCTTCAAAAAAATTTAGAGGACATTGAAAAGGGGAATTTTCAAAAAGAGGCAAAAGAAGCATTAAAGGATCAAACAGATGGACATGACGGCATTATATATAACATTCCGCTTGGGCAAGCGTCCGGAAATGCACTCATCGCCAACCTAGGACCAAAAGTGCCTGTACGGTTTAGTCTCATTGGCGATCCGCATACGGACGTTGAAAAAAACATTAAGCCTTATGGCATCAACAATGCCTTGATTGATATTAGTGTTCTAATTGAGGTCAAGGTGAGAGTCATCATCCCGTTTGCATCTGAAACAATCGTAGTCAAAAATTCAGTTCCCGTCTCCATCCAAGCCGTTCAAGGAGACGTACCAGATTATTACAATGGCAGCGGAACGAACTCAGGCGCTCCATCGATTGTTCTCCCAGAGAAAAAGGAGAAGAAAGAATAACAGCCCAAGGAATGATTGGGCTGTTTTTTGATGTGCATTTATTGTAAATAAAAACCTCATTCACTACTTGATTCCATATAGATGAATGTGTCATGATCAATTTTAATTGTTATTAGGGGGAGCTTTATGAAGAAACTTTATGTAAGTGGTATTTGTTTTTTGGTTTTTGCTATAGTATTTAGTGCTAAATATATCACAGCATCCATTTTACTGGTCAGAAATGAAAGCTTAAGTATCGATATTTTTAGAGGTATGTTTGACATGATTCCATTGGAAGTAACCGTTGTGTATTTCATTTTTCTCATCATGGGAATTCTATTTTTAATTTTAGGTTTGAAGGAGAAAAATGAGCAGTAACTTGCTTAGACATGAAAAAGGAGAAGGGTGCGAAAACGCTAAACTTCTCCTTTTCTTTAATGTCGTTTTCGCTCAGCTCTTTCCCACGCCCTTAAATGAGGGTATGGATCAAAAGACCATTCAGTTCTGCCATTGTCTTTATACATGCCATAGTGAAGATGCGGCGGAAATTTTCCTGCTGTGCCTGGAGGGCCATAACCGGAGCTTCCGACAGATCCAATGACCTGTCCGGGTTCAACAATTTGACCTGTTTTGAGTCCTTTTGCAAAGCCATTTAAATGAGCGAAGTAATGATAATGGTTATGAATATCTCGAATCCCAATCCGCCAGCCGCCAAAGCGGTTCCAGCCTTTCATTTCAATCACGCCATACGATGTCGCACGAACGGGAAGTCCATAATGGGCAAATAAATCCGTACCCTCATGAATTCTTCTGCCTCCAAATCCTCTTGCATCTCCCCATGTACTCCGGTAGCTGTAGTCAGCTCCGACTGGAAGAGGGAAAGCGTGCTTTCCGAGGTCAAGATGACCATAGTGCTGATATAGCTTCATAAAAGATGAAATGATTCCAACGGTTTGATCTCGTCCATAATAGTCCCATAAAGCAATTTTTAATTGATCAATGCTGTTGCCGTAATGAAGCAAGTATTGAGCAAACGTGAATAATACATCCTCATCGTCATCGCTGTTCGCTTTTCCATCCCCGTTTCCATCAAGTCCAATTCCATCAAACACTTTAATGCTTAAAGGAGAGGTATCCTGCTTATTCGGGTTTTCAGGGCCGATCCACATTTCCCGGGGAATGTAGATGCCAATGACGCCTTTTTGTTTCGGTAAATCTCTTCTGCTTTTTCGAATATTGTGCTCATACTGATCAACCGCAGCAAGTACATACCATGGAACCTGTGTCGTGATGGCGACTTTTTCGTAAAGTGCCATTCGCTGCTTCAGTACATCTGGCTGCTTGCCTTCCCCCTGCGTATGAACAGGTAAAGGAAGCATTGAAAGAGCGATCATGATGGCTAAAACCACTTTCACAAACGTCCATCTCCTTTCATCAAGCATCGTCTTCTACCGTTTAGTGTGGTTAGATCACCCTATTTCATAAGAAGAAAATGTTAGTAATTTTCTTGTGATTTTTTTAGGAGGCTTTTGGGTATTTTTGCAGCTCATTCCCTTGTTGTTCAATCTGTACTATGTTAAAGTGTCTAAAGAAAAGGCTTTAGGCCGAAGATTCAATTTTTTGCAGCTTCTTAGCTGCATCCATCGTATATAGCAGGAAGATTTTTGTAGATGCACCTTTAACGAATTCATATGGAGATGATGGAATTGGCAAAGAAGGAAGAGCACGTAAGAAAACCGGACTGGCTTAAAATTAAGCTGAATACGAATGAAAACTATACCGGTTTGAAAAAAATGATGCGGGAAAACAACCTGAATACCGTTTGTGAGGAAGCAAAATGTCCGAATATTCATGAATGCTGGGCAGTGAGAAGAACCGCTACATTTATGATCCTTGGATCTGTTTGTACGCGCGCATGCCGTTTCTGTGCGGTGAAAACTGGACTTCCAACTGAGCTAGACCTGCAAGAGCCAGAACGCGTGGCAGATTCAGTGGCTTTGATGAACTTAAAGCATGCTGTCATAACAGCGGTTGCAAGGGATGACCAAAAGGATGGCGGAGCAGGTGTGTTTGCTGAAACCGTTCGTGCCATTAGAAGAAAAAGCCCATTTACGACAATTGAAGTTCTCCCTTCAGATATGGGCGGCAATTACGATAATTTGAAGACGTTAATGGACACACGTCCTGACATTTTAAATCACAATATTGAAACAGTTCGCAGATTAACGCCAAGGGTTCGTGCGCGTGCTACATATGATCGTTCATTAGAATTCTTGCGCCGTGCAAAAGAAATGCAGCCCGACATTCCAACGAAATCAAGCATTATGATTGGACTCGGTGAAACGAAGGAAGAAATCATTGAAGTCATGGATGATCTTCTTGCTAACAACGTCGATATTATGGCGATTGGTCAGTATTTACAGCCTTCGAAAAAACATCTAAAAGTTCAAAAATACTATCATCCGGATGAGTTTGCAGAGCTGAAAGAAATTGCGATGTCAAAAGGCTTCAGCCATTGTGAAGCTGGACCGCTTGTGCGCTCTTCCTACCATGCAGATGAACAAGTAAATGAAGCGTCTAAAAAGCGTCAGGCGCAAGCATAACAAGAAAACGCCAGAGCTCTCTGGCGTTTTTTCTCGTATTAATTTTGGCCGTAAGGGGCATTTCTTCTCATGGTACGGTCGGAATTCGTCATACCATTTGCATCTTCTTTCGTAGAAATATCTCCACCTTGAGGAGAATATTTCATTTGTTGAATTGTTTTGGTTAAGATTTGATCAAAATCACGTGAATTGGTTTGAAGACGTGAAAAATTGGCAATGGATTGAAAGTGCTCTGGATTATCAGAGACGTATACATGATAATAACGAGGGAGAACAGAAACCGCCGTTTTCTTTACTTGATCGGCAGATTCATCCCGGTTTTTGTTTCCTGTTTGATACACAATCAGTGCATCCTCATCTGTTACAAGTGTGGCTGTATCTTTGATGTTTGGGAGCTGCACAGTTAAACTTGTAATGACGTGGGCAAGATGCTCGCGATTTAAAGCAGGTGTTCTTTCTTTCTGATCTGTTACTTGCTGGCGCTGATAACGAACATATCCTGCTCTGTTTGTGTCTGCTTCTGGCATGTTGGAATTATTTCCTTCATGACGATCCGACAGACGGATGGTTTTACTTGAAGAATCTTCATCCACTTGCCGGTTCATACCTGATTGAAAGCCGCACCCGCCTAAAAGCATGCTGAGAAGAATCGCGGCTGTCAGTTGTTTCTTCATAAAAGTGACCTCCTTTTTTCTTTAGCTTCGGCTAAATCGGAAAAAACATGCTTTAGCAATTGATGGAGTTCTTCCAATGAATTATCATTAAAGATGGATCGTTTAAAAAGAGGTGAGAAGATGATCGTCATTCAGAATGCTACTTTTGATCTTGTAAGAGATATTAAAGACGGTTTTGATGAAGAAGCGTTTAAAGCAAGGTACTCAGATATTTTAAATAAGTACGATTATATTGTGGGGGACTGGGGCTACAATCAGCTGAGATTGAAGGGGTTCTTTGATGACCAAAACCAAAAGGCCACATTTGATACAAAAATCAGCACACTCGATGAATACATTTATGAATACTGTAATTTTGGCTGTGCCTATTTTGTCTTAAAACGAATCAGAAAATAACGCAAAGGGGAGCGTCATGATGTATTTCGTAGACAGAAAAAAAATTGAAGAGACATTACGTTTTTTCGAGGAGCAATATGAGTTGATGCGCAGTCATCAAACATGGACAAGTCCACTAGAGAAAAAAGCGCTGGAACGAATTGTCCATTTGCTCGTCGAATGTATTCTTGATACGGGAAATGACATGATTGATGGCTTTATTATGCGTGATCCAGGAAGCTATGATGACATCATGGATATTCTTGTTGATGAAAAGGTTGTACCAGAAGAGGAAGGCAGTCAGCTGAAAAAGCTTGTCTCGTGCCGCAAAACACTTGTACAGCAATACCAAGAAGTGGCTCATCACGACTTGCTGCAGGTGATCAGCGAGGTTGAGCATGCGCTACAGGTTTTCCCAAACCGCATCCGTACCTACTTAGAGCAGGAGCTAGGCCCAGTATCAGCGTTTAAATAATCCATTGGAGTTGTGAACATCATGAAATACAAAGGCTATTTAATTGATTTAGACGGAACCATGTATAAAGGAACAGAAAAGATCGAAGAAGCAGGTCAATTTGTTCAAAAGTTAAATGAGCTAAACATTCCCTACTTGTTTGTCACGAATAACTCGTCACGCACGCCAAAGCAGGTAGCAGAAAAACTCGTTTCATTCGATATCCCAGCAACTGAAGAACAAGTCTTTACAACAAGTATGGCAACAGCCAATTATATTGCCGAACAAAAGAAAGACGCGTCTGTTTACGTCATCGGTGAAGAAGGAATCAAGCAGGCCATTGAAGAAAAAGGGCTGACGTTTGGTCAGGAAGACGCTGATTTCGTTGTTGTTGGAATTGATCGCAGCATTACATATGAAAAATTCGCAGTCGGTGCGATTGCCATCCGTCAAGGCGCACAATTTGTCTCAACAAATGGAGACATTGCTATTCCAACCGAAAGAGGGCTTTTGCCAGGCAACGGTTCGTTAACATCTGTATTGACCGTGACTACTACAGTCCAGCCAACATTTATCGGGAAGCCAGAATCGATCATCATGGAACAAGCCATGCGGGTGCTCGGGACGGATGTGTCTGAGACGCTCATGGTAGGCGATAACTATGATACGGATATTATGGCAGGGATGAATGCAGGAATGGACACATTGCTCGTTCATACAGGCGTGACAACAAAAGAGCTGCTTCAGAAATATGACAAACAGCCAACCTATGTCATTGATTCATTATCTGAGTGGATTGAACGATTATCATAAAAAAAGAGGACAAGCGTTACGCGCGCGTCCTCTTTTTTGCTTATTCCACATTTCTTGCACTATGTGCCAGCCTGCTTGATGCTGCAGCAGCAATGGCGCCGACAATGTCATCTAAAAAGGTGTGGCACTCCCCTGTGGATTTATCGTTGAGTGTCCCGAGAATTCCTGGTTTTTCTTTATCGATATATCCGTAATTCGTAAAGCCGATCGAACCATAAATATTGACGATAGCAAACGATAAAATTTCATCAACACCATACAGGCTTTCGTCTGTTTCTAGAATGGATTGAAGCGGCTCGGTCAGTTTTTTTTGCTCGGCGAGTACGTCTAGTTCGACGCCAGTTAATATCGCATTTTGGACTTCTCGTTTTGCGATGACACGCTCCACATTGTGGATGCATTCTGTCATGTCTAAGCCAGGATGATATTTTTCCTGTAAAAAGTAGACAAGGTCTGCTATATCTTGAATGGATACGCCTCGTTCTTGTAAACGGCGTCTTGCTGTTTTTTCTACTTCGTTCATCTCATGATGATGTGGCATATATTCCTCACCCAATCCTCGTAATTTGTCCACAACGTGTAAAAAGCTTCGGATAGTAAATAGTATTCATAAATCCCTCAACCTGCGACTACGATATGATAAGAGATCGATCATATGAACGCAGGTGAAAACATGAAAGAAACCATTTATCACACATTTGGTATTGATGTGCGTCAACTTATGCCATATGGCAGTTATCAGAGCTTTCAAACGTCGGAGGCTCTCTTTATCATTGTTCCTGTGTCTCATTTGCGAGAAGAAGAACTCACAGAGCTGTTTCATATCAGTCAGTATTTACTGAATGCCGGAGACCCATACGTCGCTGTGTTTGAATTAACAAATGAAGAGAAGTCCATCTTTACTCATGGAAAGGAGCTGTATGCTTTATTAAAGGCAGCACCGCCGATCTCGAGCCGCTCGTTTCAACAGGCGTCAGAGCTGGCGGCCTTTCATGTCAGGGGAAGAGGTTTTCCATATGAGGTGTCTGAAACAAAACGTGTGGGAGCGTGGAAGGAATTATGGGCAAAACGGCTAGATCAGCTTGAAGGCTTTTGGATGCAGCAAATGCACCAAAAACCACTGGAACGGTTTGAAAAAAAATTCATCGAATCCTTTCCGTATTATCTTGGATTAACGGAAAACGCCATTCAATATTTAGTGGATACTGAGCTGGATGATGAACCGAAAGAATGTGATTCAGGCACTGTCTGCCACCAGCGTTTTTCGCGAAGGACATGGCCGCATGAGCAGCCGCTTCGTTTACCTGTAGATTGGGTCTTTGATCATCCAACCCGGGATATTGCCGAATACTTAAGAGAAACCTTTGTCCAGCATAAGGAAGATTTAATTGAGGAGGGCTTCTCATTTCTACAGCAATATGAGCAGGTGACACCACTTTCTTCCTTTTCTAAGCGTTTGTTATACAGCCGCCTGTTGTTCCCGCTTCATTACTTTGAAATTGTGGAAGGCTACTACATGTCGGGAGAAAATGAAAAATCATATTATGAAGAACGGCTAGATTACGTCTTAAATGATGCCAATCGCTATGAATACTTTCTAAAGGTCTATCAAGAAATGAGTGCCATGCGAAGCGGCGGGAGCCTCATTCCACCTGTTGGCTGGATCACAGGTCCACTGATTTGAAGTTTCAGTGAACAGATGAAACGTCTCTTTTCTCTTGAGGCGTTTTTCGTTATGCTTAAAGAAATCAATCAAAGGAGTGTTCTTCTTGCCGAAACCTTATGTCTATATCACAAGAAAGCTGGATGAAGCATCACTTACACCACTAAAAGAAGTCGCTCATATCGAGATGTGGCCAAGCGAAGATGAGCCATGTCCACGAGAAGAATTAGAAAAACAAGCAGCGAAAGCGGATGCGCTTCTCACCATGCTGTCAGATCAAGTAGATGAAGCCCTTTTATCAAAGGCTCCACATGTTAAGGTGATCGCAAACCTTGCTGTGGGTTATGACAATATTGATCTTGAAGCCGCTAATAAGCGCAACATTACCATTTGTCATACGCCTGATGTATTAACGGAATCCACGGCTGATTTAGCCTTTGCCCTTCTGATGGCGTCAGCTAGACGGATTGTCGAGGCGAGTGATTGGATTAAGGAAGGAAATTGGACAGGCTGGGGACCGCTTCTTCTTGCAGGAGCTGATGTTCATCACAAAACCCTTGGAATTGTCGGCATGGGCAGTATCGGAACAGCGCTTGCCAAGCGGGCAGCAGGCTTTGACATGAAGGTGCTGTACCATAACCGGTCAAGAAAGCCAGAGGCAGAAGCGCAGCTCGGCGTGACCTATGCGGCTTTTGAGGACTTGCTCACGCAGTCTGATTTCATCGTCTGCCTGACGCCGTTAACCCCAGAAACGAAAGACATGTTTAATGAAAAGGCATTTGATCTGATGAAGAACTCTGCTTATTTTATTAACGTATCAAGAGGACAGACTGTGGATGAGGATGCTTTATATGAGGCAGTCACGACAGGAAAAATTGCCGGCGCTGGTCTGGATGTATTTAGACAGGAGCCTGTCAGCCCATCTCATCCGTTAACAACATTACGTAACGTCACGGTTCTCCCTCATATTGGAAGTGCAAGTGTCGAAACGAGAAAAACGATGATGCGTTTATGTGCTGAGAATATTGCGCTTGTCCTACAAGGTCAGCAAGCCAAAACGCCAGTTCGTTCATCATTTCAGGCTCCCTGAGTTTCGGGAGCTTTTCTGACAAAAATATTTTGAAAATATAGAATCTTGATATAAATAGCTGTTAAGCGGTTTCATTCTAACAATCTCATATTTTATTACCTTGTCAAAATGAGGATACCCCTTTATAATGTGTGTACATTGAATGTCTGTGTTAGGTTAACAAATGTCTTTTTAGAGAGGACATTGACGGAGAAAGGTGGAATTTCAGGTGAAGGCAATTCGAGTTGGACTATTAGGATTAGGAACAGTGGGAAGCGGTGTCGTCAAGATTATCCAAGATCATCAGGATAAATTAATGCACCAGATCGGCTGTCCGGTATTAATACAAAAAGTGCTTGTGAGCAATCCCGATAAAAAGAGAGATGTGGATGTGGCAAGAGAAGTCTTCACAACTGAAGTATACGATGTGATTAGAGATCCAGAGGTCGACGTCATTATTGAAGTGATGGGCGGCATTGAAGAGACAAAACAATATTTAATAGATGCGTTAAATGAAAAGAAGCATGTCATTACCGCCAATAAAGATTTAATGGCACTTTACGGAACAGAGCTTTTACATGTGGCGAAAGAAAATGGCTGTGATCTTTATTATGAAGCAAGTGTCGCCGGAGGAATTCCGATTCTGCGTACGCTGGAGGAAGGATTGGCATCTGACCGAATTACGAAAATGATGGGAATTGTGAACGGCACAACCAATTTTATATTAACGAAAATGAACGTCGATAAAAGCGCATATGAGGATGTCTTAAAAGAAGCGCAGGATCTTGGCTTTGCAGAAGCAGACCCGACAGCTGATGTAGAAGGACTGGATGCAGCAAGGAAAATGGCGATTCTTGCAAGACTCGGTTTTTCCATGAATGTGGAATTAGACGATGTGAAGGTGAGAGGCATTTCTGACGTTTCTGATGAAGACATTAATTTCAGTAAACGATTTGGCTACACAATGAAGCTGATCGGAATTGCCCAGCGGGACGGAGAGAAAGTGGAAGTCAGTGTCCAGCCAACCTTACTCCCTGATCACCATCCGTTATCATCAGTCAACAATGAATTCAATGCGGTGTATGTCTATGGGAGTGCTGTAGGGGAAACGATGTTTTACGGACCTGGAGCTGGAAGTCTGCCAACGGCAACCGCTGTGGTATCAGACTTAGTCGCAGTCATGAAAAACATGCGCCTTGGCGTGAACGGAAGCGGATTTATCGCACCGGAGTTTGAGAAAAAGATCAAATCACCGTCGGAAGTATTTGCTCAGCAATTTTTAAGAATTCATGTTAGAGATCAAGTCGGGGCATTTTCCCGCATTACATCTATTTTTTCTGAAAGAGGCATCAGCTTTGAAAAGATCCTTCAGCTTCCTGTGAAAGGGCATGATGAGCTGGCTGAAATTGTGATTATTACACACCGGACCTCAGAAGAAGATTTCTCAAATATCCTGCAAAAATTAAACGATCTCGACGTGGTGGTTCAAGTGAAGAGCACGTACCGAGTAGAAGGGAACGGTTTAAGCTGATGAAGTGGAATGGACTTATTGAAGAATTCCAAGAATTCTTACCAGTAAACGAATCAACACCAAAACTAACATTAAATGAAGGGAATACACCGCTGATCCACCTTGCCAAGCTTTCGGAAAAGCTAGGGATTGAGCTTCATGTGAAAACAGAAGGCGTCAATCCAACAGGCTCTTTCAAGGACCGCGGGATGGTCATGGCTGTTGCAAAGGCAAAAGAAGAAGGCAATGATACGGTCATGTGTGCTTCGACAGGGAATACTTCTGCAGCGGCAGCGGCTTATGCTGCCCGTGCTGATATGAAATGTATCGTCATCATTCCAGACGGAAAAATTGCCTTTGGCAAGCTTGCACAGGCTGTGATGTACGGAGCAGAGATCATTGCAATTGACGGTAACTTTGATGATGCACTGAAAATCGTCCGCAGCATCTGTGAAAAATCGCCGATTGCCCTTGTTAACTCTGTCAATCCGTACCGAATTGAAGGACAAAAAACGGCGGCATTTGAAATCTGTGAGCAGCTAGGCTCGGCCCCGGACGTACTGGCGATTCCTGTTGGAAATGCGGGGAATATTACCGCCTACTGGAAAGGCTTCAAGGAATACCATGAGAAAAAAGGAACTGGACTGCCTGTTATGCGCGGCTTTGAAGCAGAAGGCGCAGCAGCGATCGTGCGAAATGAAGTGATTGAACAGCCAGAAACAGTGGCAACTGCCATCCGTATCGGAAATCCTGCAAGCTGGAAACAAGCTGTGGCAGCGGCAGATGAATCAAACGGAAAGATTGATGAAGTGACAGACGAAGAAATTCTCCATGCATATCAATTGATTGCTCGTGAAGAAGGTGTGTTTGCAGAGCCAGGCTCATGTGCGTCTATCGCAGGTGTGCTAAAGCAGGTGAAATCCGGAGAAATCAAGCCAGGCAGTAAAGTTGTTGCGGTATTAACAGGCAACGGATTGAAAGATCCGAATACGGCCATTGATATTTCACAAATTAAGCCGGTCACACTTGATGCAGATGAAGATCAAATTCTTGAACACTTAGAAAAGGCCGCGCGCGTATGAGTAAAGCCTCCATGCTTTTTTCAATCACAGTACCGGGAAGCACTGCCAATTTAGGACCAGGCTTTGATTCAGTTGGAATGGCGCTCAGCCGCTATTTAAAGCTATCGGTCTATGACCATGATAGCTGGCTGTTTGAAGCAGAATCAGATGTCGTGTCTGGAATTCCATCAGGCACCGACAACCTCATTTATCAAACAGCCAAAAAGGTCGCAGATCACTTTGGAAAAACACTCCCGCCTGTTTATGTCAAAGTGTGGAGTGATATTCCATTGGCACGGGGGCTGGGCAGCAGTGCTGCTGCAATTGTGGCAGCCATTGAGCTAGCCAATCAGCTTCTCGAATTAAATATGCCGGATGATCAAAAGCTCTTTTTTGCAAGTGAGGTAGAAGGTCATCCAGATAATGCGGGTGCTTCTTTATTCGGAGGTTTACTGATTGGTCTTCATGAAGAAGACAAGACACATGCTGTCAAAGTGAAGCATGTGGATATAGATGTTGTTGTCGTGATTCCTTTTTATGAAGTACTGACAAAGGATGCCCGTGATGTCCTGCCAGAGGATTTCTCCTATAAACATGCTGTCAGTGCGAGTGCTGTGAGCAACGTGCTTGTTGCCGCCTTAATGACGCAAAACTGGCCGCTTGTTGGAGAAATGATGAATAAGGATTTATTTCATCAGCCTTACCGCACAATGCTCGTCCCAGAGCTGTCGAAGGTAGAGCATGTCGCTTCGCTAAAAGGAGCGTATGGAACGGCATTAAGCGGTGCTGGTCCGACAATCTTAACCTTAGTTGAAAAAGGGAAGGGAGAAGCGCTGAAAAAGCAGCTTGCCCAAAACTTCCCGCATTGCGAAGTAGATTTGCTGACAGTACCAGTAGAAGGTGTTGTCGTGGAGCATGATCCAGTCAATCAAGTAAAGAACGTGCTGTAAAAATGCACGTTCCAGCGTGTAGGCAAACCCTCGCATTCGGTGTCAGTCCTGCGTGCTGGTGCTCACGAATATTAATTCGCTCCGCTCCAGTACTCGTCCTTCCTAGACTGCAAAGGTTCTCTATCACGCTGAAAAGAAGAAAAAGAGCTAAAATAAAGATCATTTTAGCCCTTTTTCAATAACCTGAGAACGTGCTGTAAAAATGCACGTTCTTTTTTTATTCTTGTTTTTATAAAATGAAGCAGGGATTATTATTTAGAGGATCGAACTATTTTTTATGTATAAAAGGAGGAGATACATTCATGAAGAAATTGATGACAGCAGAAGATTTAACGAAGATTGTTTCTGTTTCTCATCCGGTTTATTCACCAGATGGAAAAAAGGCGGTTTTTACAAAGGTCACGGTGAATGACAAAAAGGACGATTACAACATCCATTTATGGGTTCGAGATGAAGAGACAGAGGAGCTGTCACAATGGACATTTGAGGATGGAAAGCATCATCAGCCAGTGTGGTCAAAAGACAGCAGGCAGCTTGCGTTTATTTTGCAAAAGCCAAAGGAAGCTCCCCAGCTTGCACTGATTCAGAGCGAGGGAGGCGGTGTGCGTACCTTAACGTCGATTCCATACGGAGTATCTCATCCTGTCTTTTCACCAAATGGAGCTTTCATTTATGCGGCTGTGTCACTGAAACAAACAGAGTCTATACATGATGAAAAAAAGGAAGAGGGAGATGATTTCGCTCCTGCGGTATATGATGATTTAACCTATAAAGCAGATGGCAGAGGTTTTTTAGATGGGCGTTTTACGCAGATCATTCAAGTGGATACTCACTCAGAAGAGGTAGAGGCTGTCACAAGCAGGCAGCATCATCATGTGAATCACACGCTCTCTCCGTGCGGGAAATGGCTTGCCTATATTCAATCAAATCCTCAGAAACCTTACATAAGTGACGTGTGCCTCCGATCATTAGAGGAAGGTACGACAAAGAAAATCACACAATCATCAGGCGCTTATTCCACCGTGTCTTTTGCTCCTAATGGAGAAAGCCTCGTGTATATCGGACATGAGCGAGAATTTCAAAATGC
This sequence comes from Bacillus sp. FSL W8-1143, assembly GCF_037965155.1. Taxonomy (NCBI): domain Bacteria; kingdom Bacillati; phylum Bacillota; class Bacilli; order Caryophanales; family Bacillaceae; genus Bacillus; species Bacillus sp. FSL W8-1143. The sequence goes on along the minus strand of NZ_CP150182.1, from coordinate 2,934,669 downwards.
TACTTTCCCAGCATTATGGCTGTATGATCTGAAGGAGGGAAACGTCGTTCAGCTGTCAGAAATGCTCGATATGTATGTGGGCAACTGTATGGCAGGGGATAGCGTTATGGGCGAAGCCAATCAGCTTCCGCAGTGGACAAAGGATAGCCAAGGGTTTTATGCGCTTGTTTCTGATCAAGGCAGTACAGGGATTTATTATTTCTCTGTTGAAGGCTTAGCCTATCCTGTTCGATTAGAGGCAGAGCATATCACAAACTTCAGCCTTCATCCAGATGAATCCAAATTACTGCTTAGCCGGCTGTCTTCCGTTTCTCCAAGTGAGCTGTATGAGCTGACATTAGGGGAGGCGGATCTAAAGCGAATCACGTTCGAGCATGATGAATTCCTCAAGGAGCATGTCCTATCGGTACCAGAGCCATTTTCATTTCAGTCAAAAGAAGGCGACGAGGTGCATGGCTGGTTTATGAAGCCATCCCAATTGGAAGAGGGGAAGACTTATCCGCTTATTTTAGAAATTCATGGCGGGCCGCATGCCATGTATGGTTATACGTATTTTCATGAATTTCAAATGCTTGCCGCGGAAGGCTATGCCATCGTATATATCAATCCTCATGGCAGTCATGGATACGGACAAATGTTTACCGACCGTGTGAGAGGGAGTTATGGTGACGTTGATTATGAGGATGTCATGCAGGCTGTTGATCATGTGCTGAAAGCCTATGATTTCCTTGATGAAACAAGACTTGGAGTGACAGGCGGCAGCTATGGCGGTTTTATGACCAACTGGATTGTCGGACAGACCGACCGTTTTCGCGCAGCCGTCACACAGCGGTCCATTTCAAACTGGATTAGCTTTTATGGCATCAGTGATATCGGTTATTATTTCACAAGGTGGCAGATGGATGGGGATATTTATGATTCAGCCGATAAGCTATGGGATCGTTCGCCGCTAAAGTATGTGAAGCAGGTAAATACGCCGCTTCTCATCCTACACAGCGACGAAGACTATCGCTGCCCAGTCGATCAAGCAGAACAGCTTTTTGTAGCACTGAAGGAGCTTGGGAAAGACACAAGGCTCGTCAAATTCCCGAAAGCATCTCATGATTTATCCAGAAGCGGCCATCCGGGGCAGCGTATTCAAAGACTGACCTTTATAAAGGATTGGTTTAGAGAGAAGCTAAGCTAATAATAAAAAAACGACCCAAATCGGGTCGTTTCAGCGTGATGACAAACCCTCGCATTCCGTGTCAGTCCTGCGTGCTGGTGCTCACGAATATCAATTCGCTCCGCGCCAGTACTCGTCCTTCCTAGAATTCAAGGGTTTTCATATCACGCTGAAAAAGGCTAATACTGAAAAAAACGACCCGAATTTGGGTCGTTTTCATGTCATATATGAATTAGAAAACCTGTTCAACTTCTACAACGCCAGGCACTTCTTCTAATAATGCGCGCTCAATACCGGCTTTCAATGTAATGGTTGAACTTGGGCAGCTGCCGCATGCACCAAGAAGACGCAATTTGACAATGCCATCTTCAATGTCTACAAGCTCACAGTCTCCACCATCACGTAATAGAAATGGACGAAGTTTGTCTAGTACTTCCTGTACTTGGTCTTTCATTTCGACTTCAGTCATTAGATACAATCGCTCCTTTCACAACATATCACCATTATATTCATCTGGACGATAAAAATCTATTGATTGGTTTCAAAGTTTCCTTCTCATTATAGCACAATCTCATCTTGAAACAAAAAGTGATTTTGACTTTTTTCATACAGAAAATTCAGCTAAAATAAAGAAAGAATAGGGGGCTTGTCAAATGAATCAAACCGTCGATCTTTATGTATATGGAAGAGATGTACTTTGCGCTAGCTGCGTGAATCTGCCTTCATCAAAAGACACATTTGAGTGGTTAGATGCAGCGTTAAAACGAAAATATCCAAATCAGCCGTTTCGCATCACATATATTGATATTGAGCACCCACCAGAAAACGAACACCAAAAGGAATTGTCCGAACGAATTCTTGATGATGAATTCTTTTATCCGCTTGTCTTAGTGGAGGATCAAATTGTCGGAGAGGGCAATCCAAAATTAAAAGACATTTATCAAGAAATGGAGAAATACGGTTACACGGAGAGCAGTGAATAAACTGTTCTTTTTTTGAGAAAATAAACAGAACAAACGTTCCTTTTAGGTTGAAAAAGAACGTTTGTTCGATTATAATGAAAGGAAAGGAGCGTGAGCATCATGAATTATTTACTGAAACAATCTCTTCAACAGCAAATACCAATTGAGATGATTTATATGAAGAAAAACGGAGAGTGCACGAAGCGTAAAATCATTGTCCACCGTCAAACAGACCAGCTCATCCAAGCGTATTGTTTATCGAAAAAGTCGATGAGAACGTTTCGTAAAGACTGCATCCTTGCCCTTGCTCCGATCAAATGGACCCGTTCATCGGCACATGCCGTTTCATAGAAAAAAGCTCCCTCGACGAGAAGGAGCTTTGAGATAAAATTCACATGATGTTAGCCATTGTGATGCTTATACATCCAAAGGAGTCCGGATTTTAGAAGTCTTGGTACACGGCCAATAAGTGGACGATCTGCTACTAAGCCAAAGCCGGCTTTTTTCCCTAAAGAGCCTAAGACACCTTTTAGCTTAAACTGAGGATAAGCCTCAGGAAGCGGCTCGTTTTTCCAGCGTTTTTGCAGAGATTGGACAATTTGTTCTGCCTGCGCCTCGGCAAGCTGTGCACTTGGGGCATGCGGAAGACTTGCGCAATCACCCACGACATAGACGTGCTCATTTTCAGGGAGATTGTGATGAGGTGTTAATACGACGCGGCCTTGTACGTCCTTTTCAACATCCATCTCCCGTACCACTTTGCTTGGCTGAATGCCTGCTGTCCATACGATGACCTCTGCTTCAATGGCGTCATCATGGTTGTAAACAACACCTTCTTCAACCTTCGTAATATTGGCACAGTTAATGATCTTTACGTCATTTTCTTCAAACCACTTTTGCACATATAAACTTAATCTTTTTGGGAAGCTTGATAGAATCAGCTCTCCGCGGTCAAAAAGAATAATGTTTAAATCAGCACGGCTTTCTCTTAATTCACTGGCTAGCTCTACCCCGCTAAGTCCAGCACCGACGATACCAACCGTTGCACCTGCACCCAAATTGTTTAATTTGTTATACGTATGTCTTGACTGATCAATGGTTTGAATGCTGTATGTATGTTCTTTCGCACCAGGGACATTATGATACTTGTCCTCACAGCCGAGTCCAATCACCGTGTCGTCATAAGGAATGGGTTCACGGTCGCTGAATAAGATCTGTTTGTTTTCAATATCAATTTTTTCTACTTCCCCATATTGAATATCCAGCTTCGGATGCTCTGGAAAAGATACTCGAATGTGATGATCAGAGATCGTTCCAGCAGCGAGTGCATAATATTCTGTTTTTAAACAGTGGTAAGGATTTCGATCAATTAATGTGATAGTAACATCATCAGGTAATTGATTTGGCAATAAGCGGTGGAGAACCCGCATATTCCCGTAACCTCCGCCGATCAAGACTAAATTTTTCATGACGATTCTCCTTTTCCCCGTAGACATTGAAAAACACTTATACTAAAAAACTTTAAGTTAAAATACCAAATAAAATTATATCGAATTTACTGTGAAACCACAATAATTGTTTCAAAATAACCTACATATTCATTAGTTAGTCCTAAATAGTAAAACATTTTACGAGGAATAGGCGTAACGATACAGGTGAAGCTCATGTTTTGACTAATAGAAGGAATTTCGGTAGGATGGTAAAGCAATGTGAGGTGAAGCAAAGTGTTCCCACTGATCGAATTTTGTGTAAGTAATCTTGCACAAGGGTCTCAAGAAGCAAAAGAGAAGCTTGATAAAGACCCAAACCTAGACGTTATGGAATACGGCTGTTTAAGCTACTGCGGCAAATGTATGGACTCCCCATTTGCACTCGTGAATGGAGAATTTGTTTCCGGAGAAAATGCAGAGCAGCTAGTTGAGCGTATTTATGCTTTTATAGAGGAAAATGAGATGTTTTAAATGCACCACATGGGTCATGAGGTGCATTTTTTTCATATTTTAATTTTCCATTTTTAAGGAGAATGAATAGAAAGCGCATCCAATATGTTATGCTAATAAAATATCATTAAAATGAAGCATCACACGAGAGAAAATGAGGCATATGCATAATAAAAGCCCCTTGCCATGGCAGCAAAGAGCTTTTATGTATGAAAAACGGGGGATGATAAGATTGTCTCCTGAATCGACTCCTTTTATACTATAAAGAAACAACATTTTTGGAGGAAGCTCATGACATCATTTCAATTCACGAAAATGCACGGATTAGGAAATAATTATATTTACGTCAATCAGATGAAGGAACAGCTTCCAGAAGAGCAGCTATCAGAGATAGCGATCCAGGTTTCTTCTGTTTATACAGGAATCGGTTCAGACGGAATGATCCTTATTTGCCCATCAGATGTTGCACCTGTGAAAATGCGTATTTTCAACAATGATGGATCAGAGGGAAAAAACTGCGGCAACGGTCTGCGCTGCGTCGCAAAATATGTGTATGAGCATCAAATCGTAACTGACACAACGTTCCAGATCGAGACATTGTCAGGACTCGTTGAAGCGACCGTTCATGTACAGGATGATCACGTTCATTTAGTAACAGTAGATATGGGGAAACCTCGTTTTGAAAAAGAAGCGATGCCGATGCTAGGTGAACCAACAAGCACTACGATTAATGAACCGCTTGATTTTGGCACGACAACCTTAAATGGAACGGCCGTTTCAATGGGAAACCCGCACATCGTGTTTTATTTAGTGGACATTGAAAAAGCACCGCTTGATACACTTGGGCCAATCATCGAAAAACACGACATGTTCCCAGAAGGCGTCAATGTAGAATTTGTAGAAGTGGTTAGTGAAACAGAACTGCATTTTCGTGTGTGGGAAAGAGGATCTGGCATTACTCAAGCCTGCGGAACGGGAGCTTGCGCGGCTGCCGTATCCACGATTGTGAATGGACAGGCGAAAAAAGAAACGGACATGACGGTTCACTTAGCTGGCGGAGATCTCATCATTCGCTGGAAAGACAACGACCATGTGCTCATGACAGGGCCTGCTGAAACGATTTGTGACGGCACATTTTATCTGTAAACCATTTATTTGAGAAAAGGCACCATCACGTTTATAATTGAAAAGAAACATCCAGTCAAAAGGAGGGATGATCATGAGTACACCAGTAACCATTACAGAAGCTGCTGCACTGCAGATTAAAGATATGATGAAAGAACATGAAGAAGAAAATGCGTTCCTACGAGTTGGCGTAAAAGGCGGCGGCTGTAGCGGTCTTTCATACGGAATGGGCTTTGACCATGAAGTTTCAGAGAAAGACACGCAGTTCGAACAGCAAGGCATCCAGGTCCTTGTCGACTCCGAAAGCCTTGATATCATGAACGGCACCATCATTGATTTCAAACAATCACTAATGGGCGGCGGTTTCACTATTGATAATCCGAACGCGATTGCTTCATGCGGATGCGGTTCTTCTTTCAGAACAGCGACAAATACCGGTACGCCGGAAGAGTGTTAAGGTTAGTAACAATTAATTTTGTAAATCCATATTGAATATTTAAAACCTCCTCAAATTGGTTATGATTCGAGGAGGTTTTTTTGTATTGTATTAAAGATGTGAAGGGGAGATAACTTAAATCACTCAGCACCGTCTTTTTTGTATGGTATTTAAGTATAAAAAAGTTCGCAATTTCTTAATATTTCATCTGTACCAAGTAAGGTGGCTTCTTCTATTCCTATATTATTTTTTCTCATAAAAGATTGTACAGCTTGATAGCCTACTGCATAGCCTGCAAAGGGTGATAATCCGACAGGCTGAAAGCCTTGTTCTTTTGCAATGATATCACCAAACATATAACTGCTGACCTCAGCAAACCCTTTTGTATGTAAAGCCTCTTTTATCACTTCTTTTGAATAGTCTAATTCCTCTTTATCAAAAGAAGTGACCCAAGGTCCTAACACATGTTCACCATAAAGCTCTTTTACAAATGATTCAGCTAAACCCTCTATAATTAAATAATCTCCAACCGTGACATTTCCGTAATCCCATTCAAAATGTGAAAAACGGATATTATGATGGAATTCATGTGCAATGAGAGCAGGAATTCTAGGGATATTATATGAATTTGGATATAGTGATACTTGAATAAATCCAGGAATTCCCCCAAAGCCACAATATCCTTTTTGCAGTTCAAGCTTTTTCGGATCAGCTATATATAGACCAAATCTCAACTCATCAGCATTTATTTGAAGGTTGTGCTTTTCTATGAAATCCATACAATGGTTTAAGGTGATATCTGCTGTTTGAAGAGCCTGAATTTCTCGTAGTCTCTTCAATGCCTGTTGTCCAGTTTGTGTATCTGTTACATCAAGATAGCCAAGCATCTTGGTTGCCATTATTACATCATATCCATTTTGCTGTTTAGCTTTTAGCGGAACGTTAATCATATTCCACATCTTTTCAAAAGGTTTCATCATGGTGTGTTGGAAAAAACGTTCTTTATTGTGTTTCGTTGAGAATAATTTTTCGTATTGATCGATTGTATTCTCAATCATAATTTTCATAGCTGTTCCCTCTTTTATGAAGAGTAGTAAAGACTTTCATCGCTTCGCTCATAAATGATGCCAAGCCCTCACCATATTGATCTATATTCTTTGTGAAACGTTCATCTTGAATATAGAGTTGGCCTAAACCGTAAAAAGCATCAAGAGAGTAATAACTAAAGTTTTCGTTTAAAAAGTCGTACCATTGTTTGATTACGATTTGCACCTCTTTGGATTTAAGGGAATGATTGCGAAGAGAGGCTAGTTTATTAAATATGCTATCCCAGCTATCAGATAATTCAATTTGTTCATCTTTAGACAAATGATTTAGTTTTGAGCTGACTTGATCAACAGTTTCATTTCCCCAACGGTGACGAGCTTCTTCTCCATATTGACTAAATTTCATATTCATATTCTCGAACCTTTCTTTATGGGTGTACAGAGATTCTCCCATCAAATGCTGTAGCGTCTTATCAATATTTTCGATCATTTTATCAAATTTATCTCGTTTCTCTATTAACATTTTTCTTTGTAAAATAAATGCTTCTTTCTTCTCAAATGAAGGATTATGCATCATCTTTTTTATTTCCTTCAATGGAAATCCAAGTTCTCTGAAAAATAATATCTGCTGTAATGTTTCAAGGTTTTCTTCTGAATAGAGTCGATAACGATTATCTGTGACTTCTTTCGGAATCAATAAGCCAATCTGATCGTAATGATGAAGTGTCCGAATACTAATACCAAACAATTCAGCTACTTCTTTTACTTTCATTTCAATTCACCTCTCTTGATATCCACTATAAAATATGACGTTACGTGAGGGTCAATAGAAAAAGGATTGATGAATGGAAAATTTGTTATTAAAATAACCTGATTAATTTTGGGGATTTCACTTAATCTAAGCCTATTAAAATAATGACATGATTGGAAATGACTAAGTGGAACAGCATGTGATGTTAAAGGTGGAGAAGCAATATGAGAAAGAGACACTCATCCAGTGTCTCTTTCTCATATTGCTTCTTCTATTTTCAACAGCTCTTTATCCAAGACATCCACCAGCTCTTGGGTGCTAAACATATAGATCACCACTTCTTTATTGCCATCTTCCACATGGACTTCAATCACAATTTTAATATTTGCTGGTTTTTCATGATACATTACTTCAAAAGTACCCACTTTTTTCGTTTCATTGTTTTTATTCATTTTTTGGACTTTAGAGAGTATCTGTTTGATTTCTTGATCACTCAAACCAGAATCTAAAATGGAAGTGGACACACGCTTTAAAAAAGGTTCTAGTTGATCAACATCAATATTCAGTCCTGCTGCGAACTGCGCATAATGTTTGTTATAGTCTTTTGCAAACAGCTCAACTGAGCCACCAATCATCAGTAACAAGGTCAAACTGATCATGAAACGCTTTAACATCTTTCCACCTATCCTTCATTATGATCTTCTTCTTTTCCTATATCGGTTGATCACATAAAACCTTCATTCTCTCTTCAACAATTTATAAATCGCTCAATTTTGTTACAGCTTGCTCTCACAACTGGCTATTTCCACCCGAAAAGAGTATCATGAGAACCAAACATAAACTGTAGGTAGAAAAGAGGTTGCTGAGGTTTGAGTGAACAAATCAATTGCAGGAACTGTCATGAACTGATTCCGTATCGTTCTAAAACGTGTCCAGCTTGCGGGATTGAGAAGCCGCTTCCGAAAAAGGAACGTGTGAAAGATCGGGTGATTTTGGTTGTGGCAGGGATTGTTGTGGTGCTGCTTGCTGCAATGGTACTTGGAATGGCGAATGCCTATATTGGGATTTTTAAATAAACGAAAAAGGAGTTCCGCTAGTGGGAACTCCTTTTTTTGATTTCGCTTATTTGTTTTCAAATAAGCTTGTGGAATGAAGAGGCTGTACACGGGCTTTCGGGTCCATGTAGGCTTTCGCATTGTTGACAGCCGTTGGTGCTTCACCAAATCCGCTGGCAATCAATTTGACTTTTCCTTCATACGTACAAATGTCTCCTGCCGCATAGAAGCCTTCAATGTTTGTTTCCATTGTGGATTTCACGACGATCGAGTTCTTTTCGATTTCAAGACCCCATTGCTTAATTGGTCCAAGAGAGGAAACAAAACCGAAGTTGACGATCACGTCGTCCACATCAAGCACTTGTTTTTTGTCGCCTTTGACTTCTTCTAGCACAATCTGTTCAATGCGGTCTTCACCAATGAGCTCGGTTGGGACAAATGGCGTCACGACATTGACTTTCGAATTGTGCAGGTTTTCTACACTGTGCTCATGCGCGCGGAATTTATCGCGGCGGTGAATAATGGAAACCTCTTTTGCGATAGGTTCAAGCATCAGTGCCCAGTCCACCGCAGAGTCTCCGCCGCCAAGAACAGCGACACGTCTGCCAGCAAATTGATTCAAATCATTAATGAAGTAATGCAGGTTGCTTCCTTCAAATGATTCTGCTGCATCTAGTTCAAGCTTTCTCGGTTGGAATGCACCGTTACCAGCTGTGATGATGATCGTTTTAGAATAATGAACCTCTTGATTTGTCACAAGTTTAAAGATACCATCTGCCTGTTTTTCAACCGTTTCAACTGCTTGCTCTAAGCAAATGGTTTGATCAAATTTATCCATTTGTTCCTTTAAGTTATCAATTAATTCTTGTGCGCGGATTTTTGGAAAACCAGCCACATCATAAATGTATTTTTCAGGGTAAAGAGCGGATAATTGACCGCCGAGCTGAGGAAGGCTTTCAATGATTTTCACACTTGCCTGTCTCATGCCACCGTAAAACGCAGTAAACAATCCTACTGGGCCGCCCCCGATAACGGTAATGTCATATACCTTAGAATCTTCTTGCATTCCTTTAATCCTCCCAAATGAAAATTGTTATCACTATATCATATCATACCACACATCGTCGTTTGACTTGTTTTGAAAAACTTGTCGTTTTTTGATGCCGAAGCTTTGAAAAAGAGGAAAAAGTGAGAAAGACCGTTTATCATAAGGATTTTCAGTTTAAAGCCTTGAAAATTGGATCAGAACTCGCTATTATTGTTAAGGGAACTAAATATTAATTTTTTATGAATTTTTGTCGGATACGGTCAAATGCTTTCGTTTTATGTAGGTGAAAGTTCAGATTTTCACATACTTATTTTTTTGTTTAAATTTCATAAAATGCCGCAAAGCGGTTGAGAATAACGATATGTAATTCTTTATCCGTTTTACAGCAAATTTAAAAAAGGTGGATGTGATTCCAGTGAATAAACCGAAAATCGTTGTATTAGGTGCAGGTTATGGCGGATTAATGACTGTAACAAGATTAACAAAACAGCTTGGCACAAATGATGCGGACATTACTCTTGTGAACAAGCATAATTATCATTACGAAACAACATGGTTACATGAAGCAAGTGCAGGTACACTTCATCATGACCGCTGTCGTTATCAAATCAAAGATGTGATTAACAGTTCCCGTGTCAACTTTGTACAAGCAACAGTTGAAAGCATTAATAAGGAAGAGAAGAAAGTCGTGACATCAGATGGCGAACTTTCTTACGACTACCTTGTTGTTGCGCTTGGTGCTGTTCCTGAAACATTTGGAATTGCAGGACTGAAAGAATATGCATTCTCAATCTCTAACATCAACTCTGCTCGTCAGCTTCGTGAGCATATTGAGCTTCAATTTGCGACGTATAATACGGAAGCTGAAAAACGTCCAGAGCGCTTGACAATCGTTGTCGGCGGTGCGGGCTTCACAGGTATTGAGTTCCTTGGTGAGCTTGGAAACCGTGTGCCTGAGCTTTGCAAAGAGTATGATATTGATCAAAAAGATGTGCGCATCATCTGTGTAGAAGCTGCACCAACAGCTCTTCCAGGATTCGATCCTGCATTGATCGACTATGCAATGAACTACCTTCAAGGTAAAGGCGTTGAGTTCAAAATTGGTACAGCGATCAAAGAATGTACGCCTGAAGGCATCATTGTTGGAAAAGACGATGATACTGAAGAAATCAAAGCTGAAACTGTTGTTTGGGCTGCTGGTGTACGCGGTAACCCAATCGTTGAAGAAGCTGGATTTGAAAACATGCGCGGCCGCGTAAAAGTATCTCCAGATCTTCGTGTACCAGAAAATGATGATGTATTCATCATCGGTGACTGTTCATTGATCATCAATGAAGAAATCAACCGTCCATACCCACCAACTGCACAAATCGCTATGCAGCAAGGTGAAACAGTAGCGAAAAACCTTGCAGCACTAGTGAAAGGTGGTTCTCTTGAAAGCTTTAAGCCAGACATCAAAGGAACAGTTGCTTCTCTTGGTGAACACGACGCTGTAGGTGTTGCGTTTGGTAAAAAACTTCAAGGAACAAAAGCTTCAGCAATGAAGAAAATCATCGACAACCGTTCTTTATTCATGGTTGGCGGACCAGGACTTGTTCTGAAAAAAGGAAAATTCAAGTTCTTCTAAACCGATATAGACAAAAACGTGTATCCTCGTGATACACGTTTTTTTTGACATATTTTCTTACTTGGTTATCGGCAGTAAAGTATGGTATGATAAATTATCAGAAAATTTAGATTAAGGGAGTGAGCAATATGAATGCACATACAAAAGAAAAGAAGTCCACCTGTCAATATTGTTCGGGGAAAGGATATTTTCAGCTATTGCTCGGCGGATCTGAAACATGTGAGGAATGTAAAGGGACAGGAAAGAAGCTTTAATCCATCTGCTTTTTCCATTGATTGACTTCATCTCTATTTCCAAGTTAAACTAATGATGGGATATTTGGGGGTGGAGATGAAGTGATCAGTTTACCAGTCGTTATTATTTCCGTTATTTTATTTTTCGTGTTATTCTTCGGCATTGGCTTTTTGCTCAATATGCTGCTGAGAATGTCATGGATTATGGCTATTTTATATCCAATTGTATGCCTTTTCATTATCAACAATCAAAAGATGATTGCTTATGTCAGAGAACCGGGCATCGCTTTTTCAGGAATAGGGGACCGCATTGTCTCTCTCGCAGCGGCTGATATCATTATTTTGTTAAGCGGTCTGATTGGTGCAATTGCATCAGGTTTTGTCATTAATGCACTTCGAAAAAGAGGGTATCAAATGTTTTAACTCACTTGTAGATAGGCAAGTGGGTTTTTTTGTTTCTCCTTTGCATAGTTTCCATTTTGTTTGGAAACAAATAGATGGGTAGAGGAGTGACAAATAAAGATGAAAACATGGATGAAACGATTGTTCATGACAGCCCTTTTTATGCTTGCTCTTTTGACAAGCTTTACGGGCATATCTGGAGTTGAACCAAGTGATGTAGCTGCCTGGGTGAAAGAGACTGATCCTGGCAAGCAAGTATCTTCTTTTTTCCAACAGCAAAAAAGAGAAACGATGGCACTCAAAAGTGATGACTTGCGGGCTATTTCTCTCGAAGAAGCGTTCAATTGGAACGATTACCCGAAGCAAAAGGTTGTCGCCACAGGCTATACAGCAGGTGTGGAATCAACAGGTAAAACGAAGGAACACCATGCATATGGCATTACATATTCAGGCGTCAAAGTGAAACGTGATTTATATTCAACTGTGGCTGCGGACCCATCAGTCTTTCCGATTGGAACGGTGCTCTTTATCCCAAACTATGGCTACGGAGTGGTCGCAGATACGGGAAAAGCCATTAAAGGTCATAAGCTTGATTTATACTATGAAACAGTAGATGATGTGTATAGAGAATGGGGTAAAAAAGTGCTCGATGTGTATATCATCAAAAAGGGCGAAGGAACGTTAACGGAAAAAGACTTAAACCAGCTTAATGAAGCAAAATCAATGCAAGTATTCCGTCAGCAGTTTCAAGCCAATAAAGAATAAAAAAGCTTTGGACAAGTTTGAGGTCCAAAGCTTTTTTCGCTTCTACATGAAGTAATAATCTAAGATAAGTGTCAGCAAGATCCCTGTTAAGCCGCCAAAGAAGACTTCAATCGGCTTATGACCAAGAAGCTCTTTCAATTTCTTTTGCTTTTCTTTTTCTTCCGCACTCGGGAAATTCTTTGCTTCAGAAACAAATCGGTTAAAATCTGTTACCAGCTTGTTCAGTACAGTTGCCTGTTCTCCTGCCTGTCTGCGCACACCTGTCGCATCGAACATGGTAATAATCGCAAAGATGGCGGAAATCGCAAAGATTGATGTATTTAGCCCGTGCTCTAAAGCCACTGCTGTTGAGAGTGCTGTTACGGCTGCGGAGTGTGAACTTGGCATTCCGCCTGTGCTTGTAATGAGCGACCAATCTAGTCGTCTAGAAATGATAAATTGAATCGGTACTTTTACAAATTGAGCAAAAAAGATGGCTGCAAGGCTGGCAAGCAGCGGAAAATTCGTCAGTACGCTCATGAACAAGAAACATCCTCTCTGTAAGAAAAAATATCGTGCAAAATGGTGGACTGTGTACCCTAGTATGATGAAAAAATGATAGCAGATTCAAATGCTGCCAAGTCCATGTTCAATTATAACATTAAAGAAAGTAGATGTGGAACGAGGAGACGCGGACGGGCTGTACAAGTTTTCATCGCTTTTTCATGATGCCCTTCCGCGTGTGAAAATATAAATGTTCATCAAGTAAAGACAGACTGGCAATGATCGTATAGACCCGCAAATTTTGATATAATAGAAGTTCCAATGTGAAAAATGGAGTTCATTGAAGGAGCGTGTGATAAATATGTTTTTCTCGACAAATGAATGGCAACATAAAGATACACTGGCGATCGGACTTTTTCAAAAGAGCCAATTATCAGGAAAAGCAAAAGAAATGGATGAATTACTTGAAGGACGAATCACTGAATTATTAAAAGAAGGCGATATTTCATCTAAACGAAATCAGCTTTCGAAGTTTTTCCCATCCCCTGAAACAGGCATCAAACGCATTTATTTTGTCGGACTTGGGAAGGAATCAGATTACACGTTTGAAGAGGCAAAAGAAGGGTTTGCCCATTTATTTAAAAAGCTTCATCAAGATAAAAAGCAAGCGGTTTCGGTCTTACTGGATACGTTTATTGGAAAGGATCTGCCTGCCCAAGATGCAGCCCATGCCCTTTCTGAAAGCTGCCTTTTAGCTACATATGAATTACAAGATTTTAAACATAAAACAAATGAGCCGGATCGCTTCATCGAATTTGTTTATGCAATGACGGATCATGATACGACTGAAATTCAGGCAAGTCTGAAAGTGGGCGAGGTCTACGGACAGTCCGTCAATTCGGCTCGTACCCTTGTGAATATGCCGCCGAATATGCTCACATCCTCTGATCTGGCTTCGTACGCGGCAGAGCTTGCGTATAAATACGAATTTGAGATTGAAATTTTAGATAAAGAACAAATGGAAGAGCTCGGGATGGGCGGGATTCTAGCTGTCAATAGAGGCTCAACAGAACCACCAAAGCTCATCGTTCTGAAATATCAAGGCAAGGAAGAATGGACGGACGTGATTGGGCTTGTCGGTAAAGGCATCACATATGATACTGGTGGCTATTCGTTAAAGCCAAGAGCCAGTATGGTTGGGATGAAAACTGATATGGGCGGCTCAGCCTCTGTTTTAGGCGCTATGGAAATCATCGGTGAACTGCGCCCAGAGCAAAATGTCATTGCTGTTATTGCTTCGACAGACAATATGATCTCGGCTGACGCGATGAAACCGGATGACGTCATTGTGTCGCTTAGCGGTAAAACAATCGAAGTGCTGAATACGGATGCAGAAGGCCGTCTTGTTTTAGCAGATGGTGTGACATATGCGAAGCAGCACGGTGCCTCTGTTCTTGTAGACGTGGCGACATTAACAGGCGGAGTCATTGTGGCACTTGGAAATGAGACAACAGGCGTCATGACAAATAACGATGAACTGTATGCCCAGTTTAAAGAGGCATCAGAAGAATGCGGTGAAATGATTTGGCAGCTACCAATCACTGAAAAAGATAAAAAGCGCGTACGAAACAGCAAAATGGCTGATCTCAATAACTCACCAGGACGTGATGGACATGCGATCATGGCAGGAGCTTTCATCGGTGAATTTGCTGAGGATACGCCTTGGGTTCACTTGGATATTGCAGGAACAGCCACAACAGAAAAGCCTTCATGCTTTGGACCAACGGGGGCGACAGGTGTGATGGTACGGTCATTGGCCACATTTGTGGAACGATTTGAAGGAAAGAAATAAAGGATGAGGCTCTGCCAAATGGCAGGGCCTTTTTTATGTAGGTCAAACGCCATTTGACGTAGTATTTTTTCTATGGTAACATACGTTGGTACTTTAATTATCTACTACATTAGTAAACTAAAGGATTTCGGGGGTTTCACCATGAATGCAGTTGTTTTAGCGGTTGTTTTAATGTTGATATTAAGCTTGCTGCGGGTCAATGTGGTCATTGCCCTCGCACTTGGTGCTTTAGCTGGCGGACTTGCAGGTGGATTAGGCCTGGGAGGAACAGTGGAAGCCTTTACTGACGGGCTCGGAGGAAATGCGACAGTGGCGATTAGTTATGCGCTTTTAGGGGCATTTGCTGCGGCGCTGACAAAAACGGGTCTTCCAGATGCCATGGTTGAAGGAGCAGTGAAGCTTTTAGGAAAAGAAGGCGACTCAAGAAGAAAAACATTATCAAAAGTACTGATCATTCTTGTGATTTTGATCGTATCTTGTTTTTCACAAAACGTCGTTCCTGTTCACATTGCCTTTATTCCGGTCTTAATTCCGCCATTATTAAAAGTGTTTAACGAGCTTCAAATTGACCGTAGACTGCTAGCGTGTGTCATGACCTTCGGACTCACTGCACCATATATTTTACTTCCAGTCGGTTTTGGACAGATTTTCCACGGAATGCTCCGTGACAATATGAAGGATGCAGGTCTAGCTGTGAATTTAGCAGATATTCCATATGCCATGCTGATCCCTGTTGGTGGGATGGTACTAGGATTGATCGTCTCTCTATTCATGTATCGTAAGCCAAAAGTATATGAGGATCGCGATATTACAGATGTAGAGAAATCAGCGTATACGACAAAAAGTCTATTCTTTGCCGGTCTTGCCATTCTCGTGTCATTGATTGTCCAGCTTTATCTGTCTCAAAGCCTTGGCGTGGAAGGGATGATCTTCGGTGCACTCGCAGGACTGCTTGTCTTGTTTGTGACCGGAATGATGAAACGCGATGAAGCAGATCAACTGATTACATCAGGAATGAACATGATGGCATTTATCGGTTTTGTCATGCTTGTTGCGGCTGGATTTGCCAACGTTTTAACCAAAACAGGAGACATTGAAACGCTTGTTAAAGCATCTTCACAATTTATCGGCAACAGCCAAAGTCTCGCGGCCATTTTAATGCTGCTTGTGGGTCTGCTTGTGACAATGGGGATCGGATCATCATTTGCCACGATTCCAATTATTACGACCATCTTTGTTCCACTTTGTTTACACCTTGGATTTAGTCCAATGGCGACCATTGCCATTATTGGTTCAGCTGCGGCTGTTGGTGATGCAGGTTCACCTGCAAGTGACAGTACGCTTGGACCGACATCTGGATTGAACATGGATGGACAGCATCACCACATTTGGGGTACATGTGTCCCGACTTTTATCTATTATAATATCCCGCTTGTTCTATTCGGCTGGCTTGCAGCGATTATCCTGTAAGATGAAAAGCTTGTAGAGAAAACGATGATGTTTTTTCTATAAGCTTTTTTGTTGTTCACAAGCGAAAAAATAATTAGGACTAAAGTATGAATTAAATGAATCTTTCTTCCTCTATCTTACGTATATATGCTGATAAAAACGAAAAGGGGAAGATGAGAGATGTCATTTTTTAAAAAGCTAGCGGCAAGTGCAGGGATTGGTGCGGCAAAGGTAGATACCATTTTGGAGAAAAACACTTATTATCCTGGACAAGAGGTAAGGGGAACTGTCCATGCAAAAGGCGGGAAAATCTCTCAGGACATCCGCTATATCAATGTCAAGATTGAAACACAGTATGTGATTGTGAAAGATGATGAAGAGCATAGAAAATATGTGAATATCTTTACTTTACGGGTGACGGATTCTTTTATCATCCAGCCTGGAGAAAAGCATGAATTTCCGTTTTCATTTATTCTTCCTATCGATACCCCGATGACGATCGGAAAAGTAGAAATTGCAGTAATGACAGACCTTGATATCCAAGGAGGAATCGATAAATCTGACTATGACCGCATTTTCGTTGAAGCACATCCTTGGGTGAGAAATGTACTGGAGGCCACTAGAAATCTTGGCTTCCACCTGAACGAAGCGGACTGTGAACAAGCACCTTACTTCCAGCGTCGTCTGCCATTTGTTCAAGAATTCGAGTTTATTCCGACATCAGATGACTATCGTTATATGCTTGATGAATTAGAGCTGATTTTTCTGATAGATGAAGGCGGATTAGACATTGTTTTCGAAGTCGACCGCAGAGCAAGAGGACTCAGAGGGTGGCTTGAGGAGATGTATCATGATGGAGAACAGCTTGTGCGCTACCGCTTCAGTCCATCAGACCTTGAAGATGTAGAAGTGCTTGAAGGGATGCTAGAAGGAATCATTGACCAATACGCTGAATAATGATGAAAAAAGAGCCTGAATGAAGACAGGCTCTTTTCTATGCGACTTGTAGATGGTGTCTGCACTTATGATGCGGCTTGTTGTTTTCGAAAGGACGTAGCTTTTGAAACAGAGCGATAAATTTTAGGTGCCAGCATCGCAAGTAATATCGTCAATGCGTAATCTTTCACCATAAACCAGATCATAAAGAACCACGTGGTTTGATAAGAAATCGGGGCATTCAGCCACACATTTAATGCGAGGTACGTATAAGTCGTTCCGATCACATACATGACGGTCGTACCTGCAATAGCTGCAAGTAAAAAGTGGCCAAATCCAGGATTTTTTCTTTTTTCTAAAATGAATCCAGCTAGCCAGGCAGCAGGAATATACGATAAGACAAAACCACCGCTTTTGCCTAAAATCACCCCAAAGCCTGCTGAAAACTGTGCGAATACAGGTGCGCCAGCAATTCCGACCAAGGCATATACAATCATCGCTAAAGCACCAAGCCGTCTGCCGAGCAAAAGACCAGCAAGTACACAAAAAAATGGCTGCATCGTAAGTGGAATTCCGCCGACTTGTAAAAACGGCACAATGGATGTGATATTCGCTCCAATCGCCATGAGTGCAGCAAACATTCCGACTAGCACAAAATCAGCGGTTCTTGTTTTCTGTTGCATGATGTTTCCCCCTGTCTTATCTGTACAAATAGATTAAGGAGATGAAGGTTATTTGTCAACCTATTTTTGATATTGGTTAACAATAAAACCCGCCCATCAAAAGGGCGGGTCTGTATTAAGCTTGTGTCATAGAGGACGCATCGATCGCTTGATGAACAGGTACATAATCATAGCCGAGATCACGAGCGACGGCTTCATATGTGATATGTCCGTTCATGACATTGACACCTTCTGCGATGGCTTTGTTTTCTTGAATGGCTTTTGCAGCGCCTTTATTAGCAATTTGCAGTGCGTAGGGAACGGTGACATTCGTTAAAGCAACAGTCGATGTCCGTGGAACTGCTCCAGGCATATTGGCGACAGCATAATGTAAAATACCGTGTTTTTCATAAGTAGGTTGATCATGTGTTGTGATATGATCTATGGTTTCGACAATGCCGCCTTGGTCAATGGCTACGTCTACGATGACGGAACCGGGCTTCATTTGCTTCACCATTTCTTCCGTCACAAGCGTTGGTGCTTTGGCACCTGGAATCAGCACCGCACAAATGAGAAGGTCCGCCTCACTGACTGAATCGGCGATATTGACAGGGTTAGACATTAGCGTTTTCATTTGATGACCAAATTGATCGTCCAGCTGACGTAATCGTTCTGCGTTTACGTCAATAAGAGTGACATCTGCGCCAAGTCCAATCGCCATTTTCGCTGCGTTTGTTCCAACAACACCGCCGCCTATAATTGTGACCTTCCCTCTTGATACCCCTGGTACGCCTGCGAGCAAGATGCCTTTACCGCCTTTTGGCTTTTCTAAAAATTGTGCACCGATTTGGGCGGCCATTCTGCCTGCCACTTCAGACATAGGTGTTAAGAGAGGGAGTGATTTTCCGTCCGTTACTGTTTCATAAGCAATAGCTGTGACGCCTTTTTGTTTTAAAGCTTCAGCCAAGGAGGGCTCTGCAGCAAGATGCAGGTACGTAAATAAGATGAGTCCTTCTCTGAAAAATGAATATTCCTCAGGTAATGGTTCTTTTACCTTCATGATCATATCAGAAGAAGCCCACACATCTTTCGCTTGATCAAGAATTTCTGCACCAACAGAT
This sequence comes from Bacillus sp. FSL W8-1143, assembly GCF_037965155.1. NCBI lineage: Bacteria > Bacillati > Bacillota > Bacilli > Caryophanales > Bacillaceae > Bacillus > Bacillus sp. FSL W8-1143. Next base: position 2,915,611 of record NZ_CP150182.1, on the reverse strand, counting down.
ACATAATCGTCATCAGTGAATCCGCTTCCAAAACCAGCGTTTGTTTCAATCAAAATCTGATGTCCAGCTGAAAGTAATTGAGAAGCTGCTCCTGGTGTTAATGCCACTCGGTTTTCATTGTTCTTAATCTCTTTCGGAATGCCGATGATCATGTTTATTCCTCCCATGCTTATCTATTCATATTGTATGTCTAGTGTATCCTGAATGTTTAAAAAATGCTTCGGTTGAAATAAAAAATAAAAAAACGCCTCTTTGTGAAATTTCACAAATGGACGTTTTTTAGCTTCATATCAAGGTATATGGTCATTTTCTCATTCATGTTTTTTAAATCGATTTCTGCAATGTCCGTAATGCGTTTTAATCTGTAATTCAATGTATTGATGTGGATGTTTAATTGCTTTGCGGCAATATTGGCATTGCTGTCACAGTCAATAAACCGTTCAAGGGTTTCGACTAGGTTGGAATGATGCCTCAGGTCGTAATCTTCCAGCTTTGATAAAGAGTAACTGGAGTAAGATGAACCCCTTCGTTTTTCAGCGAGGACATCTAAATATTGATAAATACCAAGTTCAGAAAAACTGTGTAAACGTTCGGTTTCAACAGGGAAGCGCTCTTTTGTTTTTAATACAGCCAGTGCTTCTTTATAGGATGGCTGAATATGAGAGATGTTATCGTAAATTCCACCAATCGCTGCTTGTACGTGATGGATATGATAACGATCAGACAGCTGCTGCAGCATGCCGCTTGTGAATTGTTTAATATCCTGCAATGGGTGCTCTGTTTTTGGTGAGACAAGAATAATGAATTCGTGAAAATCAACAGTCGTTAACAGCACTTGGACTTGCTGCGTTGTTTCAAGCAGATAAGATAGCTTTTTTTCTGTGTCCTCTGTGAGTTCGTCACGAAGTCGGAAGATGATGATGGCATACGTGTCTGGACATCTGATGCCGAGTCTTAAAAATAGGTCGAGCATCTCATCCTTTTCATGAATATGACCTGTGAGCATCTTCCAAAAAAGCTCCTGATTGCGTTCTTCTGTTTTCGTTTTGCGAATTTGTAAGTTAAGTAATTTGTTTTTAACAGCATGTGCTGCCATCTTCAGAAGGTCCATTTCTTCTTCTGAAAATGGCTGTGCGGATTCAATTGCCCAGATAAATCCGAGTACTTCTTTGTCCTTCCAGATTGAAATGGCAACCCTGCTAGATAAACCCACCTCTGCAATTTGAGGGACACGAAGCGGTTCGTCTGTTTTAAGGAGTGTAGGAATGATGCCGTCTTTCCAAAGCCGATTAATGACTTTTTCCGGTACACGGCGGGAGATAATGGTTGAAGTTCTGGCGGGATCAGTAAAATCATTATGTGTGCTATAAGCGAGCAATCGATGATGCGTATCTTCTATAGTAATAGGGCAATTGAGCACATCACTAATTTGGTCTGCCACATCCTCTAAACGATCAAGACTATACTTAAATGGATCTGTCTTTTTTGTCATAAAAACCCCTGCTTTTTCGAATATTTCACGTACTTACATTATGAAGAGAAAGCGGTACGTAAATCAATAACAAAATGCCATAAATTTAAAAAAGAGATCGCTATGAGAAGCGAGCGTATCATGCTGAAAGAAGGCGAAAAAGAAATAGTACAATAATAACGTAGTAATAAATCAATAGGCGGAAAGATTCAGTGAAGTGTGTCTACACTTATTAAGAATATATGACCAAAAAAATGTTAAATACTAGATAAAAAGCGAAAATACAGTAATTCTATAGACTCATTTTGTAAAATAAAAACAGATTTGTTTGACTGTGTATCATTTCTGTTTTTATAATAATAACGTCAAAAAATAAGTGGATTAGCCCATTATATGGCGGCTATGCACGGGAGGTAATGAGGAATATGTCAGGAATTATTCGCGTAACCCCAGAAGAACTAAGAGCGACCGCTAAGCAATATGGTGTTGAAAGTCAAGAAGTGTTAAACCAAGTTGATCGTCTAAATAGAATGATCTCAGATTTAAAAGGAATGTGGGAAGGTGCTTCTAGTGAAGCATTTGCTGATCAATACGAGCAGTTAAAGCCTTCATTCATCAAAATGTCTGATCTATTAACAGATGTCAGCAATCAGCTTGATCAAACGGCAAATACACTTGAAAGCACTGACCAAGACATCGCTAGCCAAATCCGCGGCTAATCAAAGGGATTTCCTTTCTAAGTGTGAAAAGCAGAAAAAGCGCCGAGTCTGTCAATGGATGCCGGCGCTCTTTCTATTTTGTGAGGTGGAAATTTGTGTATATCGATATTACCATCGACTTAAAAAATTATGATGGCAGTGTGTTTGATTTGAGACTATCAAATTATTTACATATTAAACAAGTCATCCATATCGCCTGGCAGGCAAAACAAATCTCACTTCCTAAGCGAGAAGGCGGCTGGGTGCGAGTAGTCAATAAGAAAGCTGTGTTTTCAGGCGAATATAAGCTGTCAGACTGTGGAATCACCACAGGAGACAGGCTGGAAATACTATGAAAGGACTTTTGTAAATGGCAGATAAAAAGAGTTCCTATTTAGAAGAACAATTAGAAGCAGTGATGAAAAAAGAGGGCGTAACCTACAGCTTCATTTTTCAAAGAGAGACCATTAAACTCTTAGACGGTTTAGAAGCGGCACCGATCAAAGACATCAACCCTTCATTCAAAAAAGAGATTCAATTAACTGAAGATGAGGTCATTATTTCGATTCAACCGCCTCCTGCCTATCAGGAATTTCGTTTCATCCATGCGAAGGATGAAAAAAGCAAATGGATTTTTTCATACCAGCTTGTCGATGCAGTGTGCAAACACGACGTGAAGCGGCTGCATCCTATTGTTTCTCCTGAAAACATTGTTTTTCATCAAGGCTTAGCTCCTGCATTTTTGCATTACGGCGTCAAAGAAAGCATCCCGCCATATGAAACGGATGAGCATCGTCTGTTAAAAGAGGTCAAAGCCGTCATTCTTCGAGTGGTGGACCATGAATATCAGTTTCAAGAATATGTGGCTTACAGCGAGACACTGAAATTATCTGAACTGGCAAAAGAGATCAGCGAAACGAAGTCTCTGGAAGAATTGTCTGCCCTGATTCAGCAAAAGATCGAAGCGATTGAAACGAAAGAGAAAACGCTATTGACCATTCCGAAAAAGAAATGGAAGGTCGAACGATATATCGGACTAGGTCTGCTTGTCCTATTAATCCCAGCATTGGTGTACACCATTTACACCTTCTTTTTTGCGATGCCGAAACAAGAAGCGTATGTCGAGGCAAACAAATATTATCTCAACAAACAGTACAGCCAAGTGGTGGATACGTTAGAAAAATATTCAGCCAATCAAATGCCGGTCTCTCTTCAATATGAACTGGCCATTTCGTATGTACAAACAAATCAAGGCAACCTGTTACTCGATCAGCATAAAAAAGAAATCACAGATACATACACATTACAGACTGATTCGCAATATTTCCTTTTCTGGATTCATATTGGACAAGGCAATAGCAAGGAAGCACTTGATATTGCACGGGTACTTGGAGACGACCGGTACATATTTACGGCACTCGTCGCCTACCGCAACGACATTCAAAACGATGACAGTCTTTCTGCGGAAGAAAAACAAAAACAGCTAGATCCGATCATTAAGGAAATGGCGAAATATGAAGAAAAAGAAACAACGGAGACAAGCACCAATGACTCCTCGGGCGCAAGTCAAACAGATGAAACAGCTGAACAAAAAGAGCAGTCAAAAGCCGATCAAGAGAAAAAAGAGAAAGAATCTGAAGCGAAAAAGAAAACCTCTCAGACGAAAAAAGATGAGAAAAAATAATTCTTTCGATACAACTGACAGTTGGTGCTGTCCCATGAGGAGGTGGAGCGTTTGAGTCTTCTTTGGGTTTTTTATGAGGAGGATTATCAAACCGTCCGTTTAGACGAGCAGTTCAATCGAGAAGCTGTGATTGGACCTGAAATAGAGCATACGGTGACAATCCCTTCACTTTCGTTTGATGAAGGGGTCATCCGTTTAACTCCTGATGAACCGAATGATGGCTTTTCCATTTATCAGGGTGAAGAGAAGAAAGGCACATTACTTCCACATGAACCATATAAGCTTGGTACACTGACACTTGTTTTAATGGAAGCACATCATGATCAACACATTTATTACCTAGGAAATAGAGTCGAGCTGTCTTTTTCACGTGAGAACAAAGGTGATATTGATGTGTGGAAAGAACAAGCGCATTCCATGTTTCAAGATGCGAGCCAATTTACTTTGGAGAAAATCGAAGGAACTTGGTATGTCATGCCTCAGGACGAAACGATTTATGTGAACGGGCAAAAAATTCACGGTCCAGAGACAATTGATGCTGGAGATGAGCTGTTCTGGAACTTCCTAACGGTGACATTGAAAGAGGATGATTTATTGCAGGTGACTGCATATGAACCATTTCAAACACGTTTGGAAAAAACAAGAGCACCAAGCACAGAAACAAAACAAAAATATCCTTTATATAGACGAACACCGCGTTTAATTTATGATCTGCCAGATGACCGGGTTTCCTTTAGCTTTCCTTCGCAGGAGAGTGAAAATAACAGCAGAGGGCTTTGGCTTGTTGTCCTCCCGCCGCTTGTGATGCTTCTTGTGATGGGAATTGTCGCTCTTGTCCAGCCGCGCGGGATCTTTATTGTCGTGTCGATGGCGATGTTTATCATGACGTTAATCACATCGTCTGTTCAATACTTTAAAGAGAAATCACAACGCAAAAGAAGGGAAGAGAAACGGCAGCGAGTCTATTCTCTTTACTTAGAAAATAAACGAAAAGAGCTGCAAGAGCTCTACGACCGCCAGCAATATATTTTGACGTATCATTATCCGTCATTTGAACAAATGAAGTATTTAACGTCAGAAATTAGCGGCCGAATTTGGGAAAAAACACTGATGAGTGATGATTTCTTGCAGCTGCGTCTTGGGACGGGCGCAGTCCCGTCAAGCTATGAACTATCGATGAGCGGCGGCGATATGGCCAATCGTGATATCGATGAATTAATGGAACAAACGCAGCACATGCAACAGGTCTATCGTGAAGTAAAGGATGTACCCATCACATTCGGTCTTGCCGATGGCCCAACTGGATTGATTGGAAAGCCAGCCATTGTGAAAAAGGAGCTTCATCAGCTTGTCGGACAGCTTGCTTTCTCGCACAGCTATCATGATTTAAGATTTGTCTTTATTTTTCATGAGCAGGAGTATGAGAAGTGGGAATGGATGAAATGGCTTCCGCATTTCCAGCTGCCTCATACATACGGCAAAGGGTTCATTTACAACGAACAAACACGTGATCAGCTGTTGTCCTCGATTTATGAAATTTTACGTGAGCGTGATCTAGAAGAAGAAAAAGAGAAAAAAATCTTTACGCCTCACTTTGTGTTTATCGTGACAAATCATGAGCTCATTGCGGAACATGTGATTTTAGAATATTTAGAAGGCAGCCGAACGGACCTTGGCATCTCCATTATTTTTGCTGCTGAAACAAAAGAAAGCTTAGCTGAAAATATCTCGACGCTTGTCCGTTATATTAACGAGGAAGAAGGAGATATTCTCATTCAGCACAAGAAAGCCGTCCGAATTCCATTTCAGCTTGATACACATGAGCGCGGGGACAATGAGCTGTTTGCCAGAACGCTGAGAACATTAGATCATCAAGTTGGCATGACCAATTCGATTCCTGAAACGGTCTCCTTCCTTGATCTTTTTCATGCCAAACAGGTAGACGAGATTGGCATTCGTGAAAAGTGGCTCACATCAGAAACGGCCAAATCACTCTCTGTGCCAATCGGTTATAAAGGGAAAAATGACATTGTGGATCTGAACCTACACGAAAAAGCACACGGTCCGCACGGCCTGTTGGCGGGAACAACAGGATCAGGGAAAAGTGAATTTTTACAGACGTACATTTTATCGCTCGCTGTACACTTTCATCCGCATGAAGTCGCTTTCCTATTGATTGACTATAAAGGAGGCGGAATGGCGCAGCCGTTCCGAAATATTCCACATTTACTTGGCACGATCACCAATATTGAAGGCAGTAAGAACTTTAGTGAAAGGGCGCTTGCCTCAATTAAAAGTGAGTTGAAGAAAAGACAACGCTTGTTTGATCAATATCATGTGAATCACATCAATGATTATACGAAGCTCTATAAGGAGAAAAAGGCTGAACAGGCAATGCCTCATTTATTCTTAATCTCTGATGAGTTCGCTGAATTAAAAAGTGAAGAGCCGGACTTTATTAGAGAGCTTGTCAGTGCTGCACGTATCGGCCGAAGCCTTGGGGTTCATCTCATTTTGGCTACCCAAAAGCCAGGCGGGGTCATTGATGATCAAATTTGGAGTAACTCACGCTTTAAGGTCGCACTAAAAGTACAAGATGCGTCAGACAGTAAGGAAATATTGAAAAATAGTGATGCGGCGTCTATTACCGTTACAGGCCGTGGCTACTTACAAGTAGGAAACAATGAAATCTATGAATTGTTCCAATCAGCTTGGAGCGGTGCGCCTTATATGGAAGATGGCTACGGATCAGAAGATGACATTGCCATTGTGACTGATACTGGACTTATTCCGTTATCAGGGGTAAGCACAGAGCCGGCTGTGAAAAAAGAGACAGTGTCGGAGATTTCTGCTGTTGTGGATGAAATTGAACGTATGCAGCAGGAGCTTGGGATTGAGAAGCTCCCAAGTCCTTGGCTTCCACCGCTCGAAGAACGGATTCCAAAATCACGTTACGCGTCGAGTGAAGAGCATGTCTTCCATTTTGCGCTTGTCGATGAGCCAGATCAGCAAAGCCAGCATCCACTTTCTTATCAAATGATGGAGGATGGGAACATTGGGATCTTTGGTTCCTCTGGCTACGGAAAATCACTTGCTGCAACAACACTACTCATGAGCTTTGCGGAGAGATATTCACCTGAAGAATGGCATGCGTATATTTATGACTTCGGAAATGGAACATTGCTTCCGTTGGCCAAGCTGCCGCACACGGCGGATTATTTCTTAATGGATCAAATGAGAAAGATTCAAAAGTCGATGACGCGTCTGCGGGAAGAGGTTGAATACCGCAAGCGTTTATTCAGGCAGCAAGAAATGAGTCATATCAAAATGTACAACGCCTTAAATGAGAAAAAGCTCCCATTCATTTTCATCGTGATCGACAACTTTGACATTGTCAAAGACGAAATGCATGAACTTGAATCTGAATTTATCCAGCTGAGCCGTGATGGACAATCATTAGGAATTTACTTCTTAATTACAGCGACTCGGGTAAACGCAGTCCGTCAATCTCTTATGAACAACTTGAAAACAAAGGTCGTCCATTACTTAATGGATCAAGGAGAGGCGTACTCGATTATTGGCAGACCGAAATTTAGCTTAGAGCCGATTCCAGGACGAGTTATTATCAACAAAGAAGAGCTTTACTTTGCACAAATGTTCCTACCAGTTGAAGGAGATAACGACCTCGAGCTGTTTGAGCATTTGAAACAAGAGATCCAGCTTCTTCATGATCGCTTTGCATCAGCTGAAAAACCAAAACCTGTACCAATGCTTCCTGATAAACTAACCATTTGGGAGCTAGAAAGTCGCTTAGAAGAACAAAAACAGCCGTATGACATTCCAGTCGGACTAGATGAGGAATCTGTTGCTCCTGTTTACTTTGACTTGAAGAAGAATAAACACTGCCTCATCATCGGTCAAACGCAGCGAGGGAAAACAAATGTGACAAAACTGATGCTTGATCAGCTATTAGCAGCAAAACCTGAGAAGCTAGCCGTCTTTGATTCGATTGATCGGGGTCTCTCTCATTATGCAAAAGAAGAGAACATTGATTACCTTGAAACAAAAGGTGATATCACCGAATGGGCTGAGGAAATAGACCGTTTATTCAAGGTGCGTGAAGAGATGTACGTCGAAGCTGTGCGCCGGGGAGAGACTGATCAGTTGTCGTTCTCTCAAATTGTGCTTGTGATTGATGGCATTACGCGTTTTCAGCAGACAATCGACCCGCGTCTTCAAGATCAATTGGCTGATTTCATGAAGTCATATGCACACCTAGGCTTTAGCCTGATCGCATCAGGAAATCATACCGAATTCAGTAAAGGCTATGATGCACTCACAAACGAAATCAAACAAGTTCGTCATGCCATGTTACTCATGAAAAAATCAGAGCAAAACATCATACCGCTTCCGTATGCAAGACAAGAACCAGATATTCAGCCAGGCTTCGGGTATTTGGTTGAAAACGGGAAAGAGAAGAAAATCCAGGTTCCTTTATGTGCGGTAGAAAGGAAGAGTGTTCAATGACAGAGCAGCAAAAAAGCTCCATCAAAATCGTATCGACCATGATATTGATTCTGGTTCTGCCGGTTTTATTTTTCCACCTTATTGGAGATGATCCGGCAAAACAGAAAAAGAATGCCACACGTAATATTGCTGTGGTCAATGAGGATATGGGAGCGAGCGAAAGTGAAAACACCGCTCGTTTCGGACAGGATGTCGTGGCCGCATTATCAGAGCGTCCAGATTATACATGGACCGTAGTGAACCGCAGTGCGGCGGAAAATGGACTGAAAAGCAGAAAGTATGACGCTGTCCTCTATATTCCGTCTGATTTCTCTAAAAATGTGCTGAGCTATGATAAAGATCATCCTGAAAAGGCATCCATTCAATTTTCCATTCAAGATCAGCTCAATTCAGTCAATAAAGAGAAAGTGCAAAGAGAGCTGGAAAATGCGCAAAAGAAAATGAATGAGCAGATGTCAACGTTATACTGGAGTTTTGTATCACAGGAAATCGGCAATGTCAGAGAAGAGTTTGAGCATATTGTCGGTAAAGAAGTCGAATTCCAAAACACGATGTATAACTTCTATAAGCCGAACTCAAACAAACTATCAGACGCTGTTCAGCAGCAGAAGAAACAAATAGAAGAATTAAAAAATGCGATGGCCGATTCGCAGAAACAATATAAAGATGGTCTGAGTACAACAGAAGAAGCAAAGAACCAGTTAAAGGGCTTTGTGAAAGTAGTCGATCAATACCAGCAGTATCAAGACAAACAAAAGGACCTCATGATCAAAGCGCAATCGACAAATCAAAAACAAATCCAGCAGGGGCTCAAACAGCTCGCTGATATCCAAAACCAAAATGCCCGCAGCTTTAGTGATCAAATGGGTGGACTCAAAACAGACATCAACGGCGTACAAAGTCAGCTAAACACAACGGACAGCGCCATCCAATCTGTTCACAAGTCAAGAGAGGACGCTATTCCTAAGCAATCGACGGGATTAACTAAGCTTGTTCAGGAGTCTCAGGAAGAACTGATTAAAAAGTATGAAGAGCGTTACTTGGAAGACTATCGAAATAAGATATCAGCCTTGCAGACAAAGCTATTGGCTAAACGGCAAGAGTTGATGGATGAGCCTGAGCCGCCAGTTGATTCTGAAGATGACGGGCCATCAGATCAAGATAATGAAAACCCAGAAGAGATTGGGATTAACCTAGATGAAGAAACAAATGAGCTCTCGCAAATTTCAATAGAAATGAACGACCTTGCGGATCAATTAGGAGTACAAGAGACACCGCCTTCGACCGGAGATGGGGAAGAAGGTGAAGCGAGCGAAAATCCTGCTCAGCCAGATACCGGCAACAAGAATTCATCGCAGGATGACCTAAAAGCACTCTCAACCCGCTTAGATGAAGTGAAAAAGAAAATTCAAGAAAAAGCTTCCGCTCATAATGACGAATTGAAAGACAAAGTGAGTCAAATGAGTAAAGAGCTTGAGAAACTTACGAAAAAAGTAGAAAAGCTTGAAAAGATGTTCCTATGGTTACAAGATCGATATAATGTGATTCCAAATGAAATCAAAAATCAGGAGTCCACTATTTTAAGCAAAGTAAAAGAGCTGAAGCGCAGAAACTCACCGATTGGTGAAGCTTTTAATGACAATCTTTTTGAGAAAAAGTTCGAAACAAAATCAACAAGAACTAAAAAATTAATGGAGTATTCCAATCAACTCTCTCAGCTAGAGCTGATGATCGCAAATGTCTATCAACCATCTAATAACTCTTCTTTATATGACGCAAAAGAAGAGAATATCCAGTCCATCCTCTCCATCAAAAAAGAGGAAACAGAAAACTGGGATACGCTCAAAAAACAAATGCTGACGTCAAACGATGATGTGTCTACTTTTATTGATGAGATGCAGAAGTTTTCAGATGGCTATGCAGAATACATTTCGACTCAGCAGGCAAGCATGGAACAGGAATTAAACACAATTTCTGAAAGTGCGGACAATGTTGCGGAGCAAATGGCTGATCAAGGAGATGCAGTGTATACGGCAGACCTTGCAGGCAGTTCTATTGTTGTCAGTGCACAGGATTCAATTGGTCAGGAAGTGCTTCGACTTTCTGAAAATATGAGTTCGTTAACCGACCGCCAAAAAGGGGTGGCGGATTATACGAATAACATTGAAGAGAGTGTGACAACGGTCCAAGAAAAAGCGGATACGCTGAATGAAAACTGGAGCAAGAATGTTCATTCCACGAAGCTTGTTCAGCAAGATTTGAAAGGTATTTTAGGAAACACATTAAGCGATCAAGGCAACAGCAACTATGTGTATAATCACTTAGCCAATCCGCTGAAAATTAGCGGTGATGTACCAGAAGAAAAAACGCAGACTGTACCGCCAGTGGTTATTTTGGTCATTGTGATGATCAGTAGTTTGTTAATTGGCTTTTTCAGCTCGTATTATGCGGCAGCTCCGATGCTGGTTAAAGGTGCACTGTTTGGCATCTTAAATCTATTAGTCGGACTCATGATCAGCTTGTTCGGACTGAACATTTACAAGCTTGCAGATGATCAAGCGATTCAGTGGTCCATTTTCACGATTTTACTATTAGTGGCTTGTTCCGCCTTTATTCGCACGGCGTTCCTTTTCGGCTCTATTGCCGGATGGATGGCAGCAACGGCGCTTATTTTCTTCTTTGTCGCACCATTAATTGATTTGGTGATGCCGAATTTCCATTTCACAAATCCAGTGACAGACGTGTACCTGTCCATCCAATATGGAAATGGAGATCACTTTGGAATGGGTGTTACAGGATTAGTGATTTTAACTGTCCTCTTCATGGCCATCCCGCTTGTGACAAAGCTATGGAAAGATAAAACGGAGGAACGTGATGTGACTCATGAGGCTTAATCTGTTCGTGAAAGGGATGGCACTTGGTGTCATGTCCCTTTTTCTCCTCATTCCTGCTGCTTTCGCTGCTGGTGAAGATACGGATACAAATGTCAAGCCGAATGAATATCAAGAAAAAGAACTCAATATTAACTCAAGTATATTGAGGGATCAAACGAAATACGAACAAAGCAAAAAGACATCAACAGTTAAAACAGACATTCATTTTGCTGAACCGCCTAAAACTCCGGGAGGGTCTCTTTCTCCGCAGCTTTTCAGTGATCTAAAAGAGAATCCGCCCAAAACATCAGCTCACATGATGGAAGAGATGAATATCTCTTTTCGTGATGCCGCTGTATCGGCACCTTCTGGAGATGATTATGAGAAGCAGTCATCCGCACTGCTTCCGATCATCTTTGGTTTCTTAATCGTCTTTGGCATCGTTGTGATGGTCATTCTAATTCCAAAGGTGAATGTGAAGGCTGAAAAGAAATAGCCTGTCTCTTTAAAAAGAGGCAGGTTTTTCTTTATGCAGATTGCTTGAAGTCGTACCGTTTCACTACGTAAAATAGAGTTATCGAGGGAGGAGATTGTCATTCGAATTTCAATCGTTACAGGCGGATCAAAAGGATTTGGCCTAGCACTTGTGAACCGGCTGCTCTCACGCGGAGATCATGTGTACACGGCAGCAAGAAGTGCATCACCAATTTCTCATCCGAAGCTTACACATACACAGGTCGACCTGACAGATGAGCAAGCAGCAGCCAAATGGCTTCGAGATTGTCTCACGCTGCAAACACTGACAGCAGCTGATGACATCTTATTCGTCAATAATGCAGGCATGGTGACACCAATCAAGCGTGTGGGGCAAGGCGGACAGGATACGCTTCATCAACATTATACGCTGAATCTTGTGATTCCTGTTTTGCTGAGCCATGTGTTTGTTAAGCAGACTCAATCATTTAATGGAAAGAAAACGATTGTTCACCTTTCTTCTGGAGCGGCGAAAAATCCATATAAAGGCTGGAGTGCGTATTGCAGCTCAAAGGCAGGACTTGATATGTTTATGAGGACTTTGCATGAGGAACAGCAGGACGAGGAATATCCAATCAACACGTTTTCATTTTCCCCAGGCACGATTGATACAGATATGCAAGGAGAGATTCGGAAATCATCAAAACAGGACTTCGAACAAATTGATCGTTTTCAGCAATTATATGAAACAGGCACACTGAAGAGTCCAGATGAAGTCGCAGGTATTTTGCTCGATCTTTTAGCGGGTGATCCAGCTGGCGGCTGTGTATACGATGCACGTGAGTATGTGAAAAAGCAGTCATAACGACTGCTTTTTTCCGTCTTGTACAAGCAAAACCGGCCAATTTGACATAAGCTAATCTTGAGACTCATAGAAAATATAACAGAACATTTGAGTTTCTTTTCAGAATATGTTAGGATGCTAAAAATATAGATAAGGAGGGGTCTCCATGAGAAAGGTTACATTAATGGATGTTTACACCCATCCAGTTGCTCAAAAGTATTTAAATCGTTCAGGAAAAGCCCATGCGATTGCTTGTGCTTATCACGCATTCAAGCAGGCGATGAAGGCTGGGATTAACCCAGATCTGGCTGTGAAAGCAGCGCTCTTACATGACATTGGCCATTATGAATGGTATACAGCCGGCGGAGAATGGGATTACGAGACATATAGACGAAATGATATTCATGCCATTAAAGGTGCGGAGCGGGCACATAAACTGCTCATACGGCTCGGGGAGGAACCAAAAGCAGCCAAAGATATTGCACTTGCGATTCTGCTTCATACAGATTCCTATTTGCCAGAGGGCGACCTTCATAAGGACACACTCCAACAAATTGTGAAGAAAGCAGATGAAATGGATGAAGAGCCTGGCGGACACCACCATTACAGACAAATAGACGAATCACTCGCAATGAAAAAAATTGCTGATTTGGATCAGAAAGTGCAGCAGGCACTTCAGCCCATGAAACGCTCTGTTTAATATGGAATGTCACCATGAATCGTTCCGTGCTGATCGACATACAATGTGCGAATAACGGTACGGTTAAACGCAGATGTCCCTGACGCAGTGAGTCCAGTGTAATTTACCGTGACAGAATAAGCACCTTCTTTTTTCAATTGAACGGCTGATGAGGTACTTGTTTTCAATGGATGATCTTTTTTTGCATCTTGAAAGTAAGTGGTTTCCACCGTTCTGCTTAACCGTTTAATCAGACCGCTTGAATGGGTCGATGCATCTCCTGACTTCGAAGCAGCTTCTTTAATTTCTTCATTTAATGGAGAATCAAAGGTTACAAGCAGCAGATAAGGAGCTCTTTTTCCTGAATTCGATTGAATCGTCCATTTTCCAGGAACGGGTTTATTGATTTTTACATGGTGTGAATATGCGCCTTCATATGGGAAAGATGCTTCCGATGTCTTAAGGTTTGTTAAGACATCTCCATTTGGGGCAATGATTTCGGGCTGCGTCTCCTGCCTTTCATTTAACCACTGGATCGATAAGCCATTCGTTCCTTCCTCTACATAGAACGCTTCTGTTTGATCCTTTTCACTTTCTCCACCTTTCACATAAACATCTGTATTGAGCTCAGCAGAAACGGGCTCTTGTTCCTCTTTATGTTTATTTTCAGCGCTCGCGGCATTTGCCAGCAGCTGATGCTGGAACACAGGAAACATACTTGTGCCGTTTTTGATTGAATAGTGATCCCATTTTCCGGTTAAAATATTGTTTGCATATGATAGTTTTGTGCTGTTTACCGTGACGGCACCATCATTTGTACCAAAGCTCTTTAAATACATGCCGCCTAAATACAGCGCACCGCCAAATGTTCCCCATTCCGAACCAGAGTAGGTGACATATTTATTGGGAAACGCCTCAAGCTGGTCGGTTTCACTTCGAAAAGCCGCCATCAGACCGGTTTGCAAAGAATAAAGCGCGTCGCTTTTTTGTCCAAGAATTTCCGCCAGCCAGCTTCCGCCCTTGCTATACGCTAGATCCGCAAGCGGTGTCCCGTTATGAGGAGAGCCGAGAGTAATGACCTTTTCCACATAGGGATGGGCTTTGAAATACACCAGGGCGGACTGTGTATCGACCCCGCCTTTACTATGACCAATCACAATGAGTTTTCTACCAAACGAATCATAGATTTCTTTGAGCTTTTCCGCTAATAGTTTGCCGTTCTTTTTCATGTCCTGATCTGGGTGCAAATCTATGAATGCGCTTTCGTATCCGTTCAAAACAGCCTGCTTTGCCATATCGTTTCGATTGGACCAAGTGGAGGAGGAGCTGTTAATGCCATGAACAAAAACAAGTGGTGGTTTTGATCCGTCTTTTTGAACGGGCTCTTCGCCTTTAAACCACTTTCCTGGCGTCCCTGGTGGGTCTCCAATTGTCCCTGCATGCGCATAACATGCAGAGGATAGAAAGAGCATGACAGCAACAATACAGATGAGTTTTTTCAAGACAATTCACCTCTTCAAATGTTTTAAATGGTTGGCAGCACCAATCTATTATACTTCTAAAAAATGTAAAAACGTATCAATTGTTAAAATGTGGTATTAATGTTTTGGATTGCCCTGAGTGACATTCACATGGGTTCATGCATACGCTGTGGGTAAATACACAAGTAAAGGGGCGGGTAGTATGGCACAACAAGGAAGTCCACAGCTTGTTTCATTAGTTGATCCATATGTTTATCAAACATTGCAGAAAGTGGTCGGTATGAGATTAATTGTGCAAACAGTGAAAGATACGGTCCGTGGGAAATTGAAGGAAGTCATGCCGGATCATATTGTCATAGAAGCGGGGGCGAAATCAGTTTTTTATGTGCGGATCCAGCAAATCGTGTCGGTGATGCCTGATCACAGTGAAAGAGTGTAACAAGCAGACGCATAGGTGTCTGCTTTTTTTCATGCTTATAGAATGTATATCTAGAAAAAGTGCATGATATACCAATTGTTCTTTTTTTTTCAAAAAATGAGGTTCTAAAAACAAGAAGCAGTTGACAGATGGTGGGTTGAATAGTAGTTTTTTAATAAGATCAATACGTAACAGGAGGAGCATCTTTGTTAAAATCTAAAGTTCATTTTTGGACATTCCAAATATTACTTGTTTTACTCATTGTGTATGTATCAACAAAGGTTTCGTTTTTATTTCAGCCGATTATTTTATTTGCATCAACACTGTTTGTCCCCATTTTGCTGGCGGGTATTCTCTTTTTCATCTTTAATCCAATTGTTCAATTTTTGTCCAAGAAAATGCCTAGGACACTCGCTATCCTGATCATTTATCTCCTGTTCATCGGACTCATCACAATCATCGTCAATGCTGCCGGACCTGTCATTGTCACGCAGTTAGGCGGACTTGTCAAAAGCTTCCCTGGATATGTGACGGACATGCAGAAATTTATCAATGACTTTTCGCATTCTAAAACATTTACTTGGATGATGAGCCAAGATTATGTGTCTGTCTCAAAGTTTGAACAGACGGTCGTTTCGACATTAAAGGCATTACCGGAAAACATTGCTTCAAGCATGTCTGCGGTGTTTGGCGTGATTGCGAATATTGCTTTAGCCGTCATCACAGTTCCATTTATTTTATTTTATATGCTGAAAGACGGGCATAAGTTTCCGGACAAGCTCGTTCAGTTCTTACCAATGCCTTACCGCAAGGAAGGGCTGAAGATCTTCAAAGAATTAAACGACACGCTCGCAGCTTACATACAGGGGCAGATTATTGTCTGTTTGTTTGTCGGAGTCGCTTGTTTTATTGGATACTTATTAATTGGTGTGAAATATGCGCTTATTCTCGGTATTATCATTGCGGTCACAAATGTGATTCCATACCTTGGACCATATCTTGGCGCGGCACCAGCTGTGCTGATTGCCTTTCTTGATTCGCCTGGAAAAGCAGTGGTGACAGTGATTGTGATTCTTGTCGTGCAGCAAATTGACGGAAATGTTATTTCTCCATTGATCATTGGGAAACGCCTTAATACACATCCTTTGACCATTATCCTGTTATTAATTGGGGCAGGAAGCTTTGGCGGTATCCTTGGCATGATCTTTGCGGTTCCTGTCTATGCACTGCTCAAAGCCATCACCCTGAATATTGTCAGATTGGTTCAGCTGCGTCAGCGGTCTCGTAAAGAACAACATTTAAACGTATAGGACAAATGCACAACTTTTCCCTTTTTGCATAAGATGATTGACATAAGCAGATAGGGGGAGATTTTGATGCCTGCCATCGTTGGACCTATTCATATCGAGTCATTAGGAGGAAACGGTGCAGCTACTTTCGGTGATGTACTGGCCATTGCCCCTTTAGCTGTAGACCACTCTACTGGCGGGGCGGGAGCCTTTAATGCCGGTGATTATATGTCTCTTACAAGTGATCCAAATGCGACGATGCTTTGGGACTTCACATTGTTTGGCCAGCCTCAATCATTTAATGCATAGAAAGACAGCTGGTGATCAAATATCAGCTGTCTTTTTTTATTTGTGATACACGTATTGTTGAGCTGGGCATATGATGTGGATAGAAAAGGTGGTGGAGCAATGCCAGCGATTGTTGGACCTATTCATATAGATCGTGTGTACGGAAATGGGGCGGCACATTTCGGTGATGTTTTTGCCATTTCACCAAAAAGTGTTGATCACTCCGCCGGTGGTTCAGGTACCTATAATGCAGGGGACCTCGTCCAATTTTTTAACAGTCCAAACGTCACATTTGTTTGGGATTCTAATCTTATTAGTCAGCAAAAGAGCTTCAATGCGTAGCCAGCTTTGAAAGGGTATTCCTTTTCAGAAGCTGTCTTTTTTTATGGTACAATGGATATGGAAGTAAGAAGAAAAAAGAGGTGTGAACAGAGTTAAATGAAAATTAGAAAAGCACACATCACAAGCCGGCAGCCAAAGACCTACAATGTATATTTACATGAAAATAAAAAAGAATATAAAACGCTTGTTGCCGTACCTGATATTGAATGGAGTATTTCCATTGCGTACGAGGACGAAAAAGAGCAGCTGATCCATACGCTTGAGCAATCCTTAATGGAAAGAGCAGAAACAGACGAAGCCCGTGAACTTGCACTAAAGATTGTGCACTGGGTCACAGAAATGTAAATTTTAAAACCAGGAGTGAAAACAGCGATGAAAGAAGAATCCGTAGACTTTTATTTGCAGCAAGGGATATTTGGACATGCTGAAACAAAACCCGATGAACGAAGAATGTTTCTCGGTTCATTAAGGGAACGAGCGCTTCTTGCCCTGACAAAGGGACAGGTATCACGAAATAAACCGTATCAAGAGGTCGAACAAATATTAAAGGCCAACCGTCAGGCCACTGTTCTTTTAAATGGTGAGTTGTCCTATGCTTCTTATTCTCAATATGTGAAAATGGCTAATGCCGCTGGATGTTCCTTTAAAGTGGTGAATCATCATGAGGCACATTCTCCTTTTGGTCTTGTGATAGAGCTGCCGAATGCGGTCAATCAAGAGCACATCTATATCGAAGATGAGCTGTTTCAAAAGGCTTTTTCTCACGAATCTGTTGAATAGGTTTCCCTAGTGAAATGAATAAGCTATAATGAGTCAAAAGAGCATATGGGAGAGATGCGGATGGGCAAAGCATTGATTTGTATTGATTATACCGTTGATTTTGTTGCAGACGATGGAAAATTGACATGCGGAAAGCCTGGACAGGCGATAGAGCCTAAGATCACAGAGATCACTTCTTCGTTTATTGATGAAGGGCACTTTGTCGTCTTTGCAGTCGATCATCATGAGGAGCAAGACCTTTATCATCCAGAGACAAAGTTATTTCCGCCCCATAATATTCGCGGGACAAAGGGAATTGAACTTTATGGAAAACTAAGTTCACTATTTCACACGTCAAAGCATTTAAAACATGTCTACTATATGGAAAAAACAAGATACTCTGCTTTTGCAGGCACTCAATTAGAAATGAAACTGCGTGAGCGTGGCATCACTGAACTTCATTTAGCCGGCGTATGTACCGATATTTGTGTACTTCATACAGCTGTTGATGCGTACAATAAAGGCTTCGAACTTGTGATTCACGAGAATGCTGTAGCGAGTTTTAATGAAGCGGGGCACGAGTGGGCACTTTCTCACTTTGAGCAGTCGCTTGGTGCGAAAGTGGTTAAGTAAGGGAAGGAGAATGGAAGTTGGAGCATCGGTTTATTGACGACAGTTTATCACTACATACAGACCTTTATCAAATTAACATGGCAGAAACGTATTGGAGAGACGGCATTCATGAGAAGAAGGCAGTGTTTGAACTCTTCTTCAGAAAGCTTCCATTTGACAATGGCTTCGCTGTATTTGCTGGTTTAGAGAAAGCGATTGAGTATTTATCGGACTTCTCCTTTACCGAAAGTGATCTAGCGTATTTAAAAGACGAACTCGGTTATAAAAGCGATTTCATTGATTATTTAAGCGGGTTATCCTTTACAGGCTCCCTTCATTCAATGCGGGAAGGCGAAATTGTCTTTGCAAATGAACCAATTATGCGTATCGAGGCAACGCTTGTCGAAGCGCAGCTAATCGAAACCGCCTTGCTGAATATTGTGAACTTCCAGACGCTGATTGCAACAAAGGCAGCTCGGATTAAAGGAATCATTGAAGACGAGACAGCACTAGAATTTGGAACAAGACGTGCACATGAAATGGATGCAGCAATGTGGGGAGCAAGGGCGGCACTCATCGGCGGCTTTCAGGCGACAAGTAATGTTCGTGCTGGGAAGCGCTTCAACATCCCAGTGTCAGGAACACATGCTCACGCACTTGTACAAGCATACCGTGATGAATATACGGCATTTAAAAAATACGCTGAAACCCATACAGACTGTGTCTTTTTAGTCGATACGTATGATACCGTGAGATCCGGTATTCCGAATGCCATTAAGGTAGCGAAAGAATTCGGAGACAAGATCAACTTTATTGGTGTCAGACTTGATAGTGGTGACCTTGCCTACTTGTCTAAAAAAGCTAGAACGATGCTGGATGAAGCTGGATTCCATGACGCAAAAATCATTGCATCAAGTGATCTCGATGAACATACCATCATGAATTTAAAAGCACAGGGTGCCAAAATTGATGTGTGGGGTGTTGGAACAAAACTGATCACAGCATTTGATCAGCCAGCTCTCGGTGCAGTGTATAAGCTTGTGTCGATTGAAGAGAATGGTAAGATGAATGATACCATTAAAATTTCGTCCAACCCAGAGAAAGTGACAACACCAGGACGTAAACGTGTGTACCGCATTATCAACCAATTGAATCATCACTCAGAGGGTGACTACATTGCGCTCGAAGAGGAAGATGTTCATAGTGAGGATAAGCTAAAAATGTTCCACCCTGTGCATACATTTATCAGCAAATTTGTCACAAACTTTGTGGCGAAGGATCTACATGTCCCGATTTTCGAACAAGGAAAACTTGTATATGACAATCCGGATATTCAAACGATTCAAGCCTATGTGCAGGATAGCCTCGGACTTTTCTGGGAGGAATATAAACGAATCAGCAAACCAGAAGAATATCCAGTCGATTTGAGTCAAAAATGCTGGGATAACAAGATGCAGTTTATCCATGACGTGAAAAATAAAATTAAACTAGAGCTTTATGAAAGCTAACGTTGGAAGAAAAGGAGATCATCCAGTCAGGTGATCTCTTTTTTTATTTTTTCACCGATTCAAATTGAACCATAAGCGCAATCATTTGGTATACTGAAAGCACATCTTGTTTGTCATTGCATAAAGGAGGATTGGAGCAGTTGAGGGTGTTTGTTGCGAGACAGCCTATTTTTAACAGAAAAGAACAAGTCGTATCATACGAGCTACTTTATAGAGATAGTGAAACCAATACATATAGCGCTGAAGATGGTGACAAAGCGACAACGGACCTCATTATTAACAGTTTTTTAAATATCGGCATCGAAACATTGACAGAAGGCAAAAGATGCTACATTAATTTCACCGAAAGCTTACTTTCGTCTGATCTGCTCACCTATTTTGATCCGCATCAGCTTGTGATCGAGATATTAGAAAATGTCCCGATTACCCCGGCTCTTATTATGAGATGTAAGGAGTTAAAAAAATGGGGATATACGATTGCACTTGATGATTTTTTTCTAAGCGGATCACATTTCAGTGACAAGTTGCTTGACGAACTCCTCTATTGCATTGATATTTTAAAAATTGACTTTCTAAAGACTACATCGAAAGAACGTAGAAATATTCTACATACCTATAAAAAATATCGACTTCGCTTCCTTGCAGAAAAGGTGGAAACGCGAAGAGAATATGAAGAAGCGCTAGAAGCCGGCTTCCATTTGTTTCAAGGGTATTTCTTTAGTGAGCCGCATGTTATATCAGGACGAGCATTATCAACCAGCTTCCATGCGTACCACCAGCTATTAAATGAGCTGAGCAAGGAACAGCCGAATATCCAGGTCGTGACCCATTTTATTGAAAGTGACCTTTCGCTATCATACCAATTATTAAAAATGCTCAATTCAGGCGGCATGAGACGTCTTTATCAAATCAAAAGTATCCGGCAGGCGATTATTCTGCTCGGGTTTAATGAAATTCGGCGCTGGATCTTTATTCTTTCATTTAAAGAATTGAATGTTCAAGCCAATTCAAGCCAAAAAGAAATTATCAAAATGTCCTTCATTCGGGCGAAAACGTGTGAACTGATTGCGAGTCGTACCGATCGAGAGCATCCAGCCTCTTATATGCTGACAGGCATGTTTTCTCTCATCGATACACTTGTCAGGGCAGATATCACAGAACTTGTGAAAGAGCTGCCGCTTTCTGATGAAGTTGGCGAGGCACTGCTTGGCTATGAAAATGATTATTCATTTGTACTCGGTGTAGCCAAACGGATTGAACGAAATGAATGGGATCATGAGATGTTAGATGGGAATCTCCCGAAGCAAGAAGCCTACGGATGTTATATAGAAGCCATTGAATGGTGTCATAAAATGTTTGAATCGTAAAAGCCGCTCACGTCAGAGCGGCTTTTTTTGTTATGCCCACTGTAAAAGGAGAAAAAGTCTGCTAGAGGCGAGAGACAAGTAGATACGAATGCCTTCTGGACTAAAGCGGATGTCAATACCACTTTTCACACCGATTTGTTTCAGCATTCGGATGACACTTGCCGAATCAGAGCGCTCAGCAGCCTCCATGATCTGCTGTGCAAACGAAAGCGAGCTGGAAATCTGCTGTGTAATAAGTGAAGCATCAGCAACAAGTCGGGCTGATTCCTTTGCGGCTCGTTGAAACGAGTGGGCATCTACTGGAGGAAAAGTCATAGGCGTGCGCGAATATGCACGGCTCATTGCGGGACCTTGCAAAGCAGGATAAGGAACATAGTAAAACACGTGGTCACCTCTTCTCTCATTGACGTGAAATTGGACGGATATCTGTTCTAAATGTATGTAGAAAATCAGAATAAAGAATCAAAATGATCTTTCTATCTTTATAAATCCAACATAAAAATAGGTACTTTTGCGGTCAATTTCGGTGAATGTCGCCAAAAAATTGCGGTGTCCACAATGGGGTCTGTCGTCTGACCTATAACACGCAAAACCGAGGTTATAGAAGGGATCGTATGTTCTATTGTGAGAGAAGTGTGACGAATGATGCCTATTCTTGTTGCATTAGTGACACAATTCCTTTGAAATTAAGATAAAAGTATGATTTGAAAAGTCAGAAAATGATGAAAAAAGACCTATTGAATTTTGCGGTATCACGCACACATTTTGTGCATACTTTTCGGTGAAAAAATACTCAATTACATTTACACTGTTAGTAATAGATCAAATACTTATGACCCAATCACCATACACAAATACATTGATCTTCCAAAAAAGGAGAGTGGAATCGATGGAAAAGTATGAAATCGAAGAACTTAAACAATTATTATGGAAACTTGAAAACGAAATTAGAGAAACAACGGCTTCTCTTCATAACATTAACAAAAGCATTGATCAATACGACAAATATGAATATGTGAAAATTTCTTAAAGACTTGATAATCATCAAGTCTTTTTTTTATCCAAATACATACAAAAAAAGGATATATTATTATATAATTGTTAAATAGTGATGTCAGTGGACATTTGCTCATGTCTTTTTAGTAAAATAAAAGGCGGAAGGGTGAGGGACAAGACCGAGTATGCTAAACTATCTAGAGAATACAAAAATCAAGCAGAATATGTCTGATTTTATTCAACATGCAGTCAGGCAGAAAGATTTACAACAACTGCTTCTAAAATTTACAGATATAAAGAATGAATTTCCCTTTGGGCAATTGGCTTACAAGCATTATGAGGCATTTGGCGGACAAGACAAGCAAGCGATTACACAATTGGCAGCAGGGATTGAACTTCTCATCTTATCAGCCGATATATTAGATGATATCGAAGATCAGGATAAAGATTCGTATCCTTGGATGAACGTCAACCAAGGAGTGGCCATCAATGCTTCTACGTATTTGTATACGCTGAGTATCCAACTCATCACAACAATATGTGAAAATGATTCTCAACTAATTGAGAAACTGTTCCAACTCATCAAATGGTCAATGGAAGGACAGCATGAGGATTTGCGTCATATGCATGGAACAGAAGAAGAGTGTGTAGAGGTTTTAAGGAAAAAATCAGGATCATTAACAGCTCTTGCTAGTGTACTGGGTGTTTATTTAGCGACAGGAAAAATCAACTCAACTGTGGAATCATATTCCATATGTTATGGTGTTGCTGAACAAATCAGTAACGATTTTTTTGCGTTATTTTCGAAAACAAACGGAGATTTTCTAAAAAAACAAACGCTGGCATTTAGCTATTTACAAAGAGGCTTTAACGATGCCAGTCAAGAGATTCTTATGTTCTTATCTAATCGTTTAGATGAGTCAGAACAAAAGTCATTTCAACTGAAGCAGAAATTACTTGAAGCAGGTTTGACTCAGTACATGGTATCAATGAGAGAGATTATGCTGTTACAAATGAGGCAAGGGATTGACCAACTTGATTTACCTAAAACAAAGAGGGAACAATTGTATGCATTTATGACAAAGGAGGGCAATGATTGAACATTCAAAATGTTATTGCATATTTAATGGAAAATCCTGGAGTTGTGAATGAGTTGGATTTAGGGAATGCAAGTTTAATTCACACAGATGAGCAAACCATGAAAGCAATCATTCAAGGCATTAAAAAAGGGCAAATGTCTGCAGAATATATATGGTACTATAAATGATGCTATTTCATTTATAAATGATTTAAAAGTTCTCCAGTTAAGGATGTTTTATACATGAAGATAACTTATACGAAACTATCTGCTTTTTTCGTTTTTCTGTCTTTTTTATTTGTGATCTATGTTTCATATATTTATGTATTTGATATTTTTAATGGAGCACGTGTAGCGGAGAACAAGAACGGTCAAGCAGAAGTTGTCAAAGTTGAATATCTTTCTTTAGCCTACACATCAGGATTAGAAGAAGGAGATATTATACTTAAAATCAATGGGGAACCTGCTAACAACAAAGATCATATGATCAATGGTGAGCTTAGGAATGTGCAAAGAATTGATATTCAAAGAGGCAACCAAATGATCACCCTTAAAAATAAGACATTGATTGGTCAAGAAAGTTTATTTGTCTATTTAATTCCTCTAATCCTGTATTCAATATGTTTATTTTGTATCTTCTTTATCATTAGAATTAACAAAGAGGCCCAACGGAAATCAGCATTTCTATTAGTTTTATTTTTATTAACGATTTGTATCGGGTATCTTAGTGCAGGTACTTCAGGTATTGGTGAAAGATTTAGCCATTATGTGATCGTATTTTGTTTATCAAGTGTATTTATCTTTTATATTCATTTCATTTATCAGTATTTTAAAGAGTTTAACTTGCATATAACAAATCAAAAAACAATTCGCCTTTTATATAGTCTTCCAGTAATTAATCTATTGATAGAGCTAGCAGTTCCAATAGATTCAGCGATAGCAAGATACATGCCAAGTTTAAATCTTTTATTCTTTTTCGCTTCTATTATCATGTCATTCAAAGTGATTATCAATGGAATGCGGAAATATAAAGAGACAGAGCAGGGGTCTGTTTTAAAGTTTTTTGTCATGATTAATATCATAGCATTCTGTCCATTTATATTTTTATTTGCAATACCATATGTTTTGTTTCGTATTTATGTAGTAGATCCCTTTTTCTTGACTTCTTTTGTCTTGCTTATTCCTTTTTCTCTAGTGTACCAATTCATGACGAACAAACTATACAATATGGACTTTTTGATTAGTAGACTGAAATACTATGGCTTTTTAGCCATTACACCGACCATTTTTGTTATTGTCACGTTTTACATTCTGCAAAAACCAGAAGATTTGAAGTATACATTGAAACTCGCATTAATCACCTATACACTCATGCTTGCTGTCTTTTATTTTAAAGAAATTCTAGATTTCCGCTTCCGGCTGAAACGTTTTTCAGAGAAGCATAATTATCAGGATAGTGTATTTAAATTTACACAGCTTATTCGTGAGGCGTCATCACTTCATCAAGTATTGTATCATTTAAAATACACCATCTTAGAAGTACTTGTTGTGAACAAAGCCTTTGTGCTTGAAGTGAAGGCAGATGGACAAATTGTTGAAATTGATGAATCAATAGAAGAAAGCCAGCTATGGAAAGATTATGTGGATCAATTTCAAGATATTTTAGGTGAAGTCGGAAAAATCATTGCGCTTGATAAAGGGTTCATGATGAAAATTGGCGAGCGGGGTGGTCACTCGTTTGTGATTTGCTGCTTATCCAATTTACAGACACCTAAATTGACGCGTGATGAGATTTCTTGGCTGAAAACATTGGCATTTTATACAAGTGTCAGTTTAGAAAATGTCGTCAAGATTGAAGAATTGATGGAGCATCTTGACGATTTGAAGCAGCGTGAAGCGAACCCTGCTTGGCTGAAAAAAGTCATGTTTGCGATGGAGGAAAAGCAACGCTCCGATTTAGCAAGGGATCTCCATGATTCCGTGCTACAGGATTTGATATCGCTGAAAAGACAGTCAGAGATGTTTTTAACGAATTTCCAAAACGATCAATGCCCAACGTCTATTGAACAATCGCTTATCTCATGGAATGAACAAATGTCTAAGGTGATTCAAACGACGAGAGAAACGTGTCATGAACTTCGGCCGCAGCTGCTGTACGATTTAGGTTTAGTGAAGGCGATATCGAAGCTGACTTCTCAAATTCAGGAGGAAGCACCGTTTCATATTCGGCTGAATACGACACGCTTTGATAAGGAGATGGACATTGATATTGACTCCCAGCTTAATATTTACCGGATTGTTCAGGAATTGTTATCCAATGCCTTGAAACATTCTCAAGCCAACCAAGTGCTCGTAATGCTGATTTGTATTAAAGATCAGGTTGTTCTTCACTACGAGGATGATGGAGTTGGTTTTGACGCAAGCCATCTTGATCAGCACACCATGAGCATGGGCCTCTCTGGAATCAGAGAACGAGTCAAGGCGTTAAATGGGAAGCTTCACATTCATACCGCACCTGAAAAAGGGTTGAAGGTGAAAATTGAAATGGAATTGTAACGATTTATTAAGGAATAAGACTTGGCATCTGCCAAGTTTTTTATATAAAATGGAAGTGAGTGATTTAAAGGGAGGAAGACATGAAGAAGATATTGGTCATTGATGATCATCCGGCTGTCATGGAAGGGACAAAAAGCATATTAGAATCAGATCAGCAGCTATCAGTCGATTGTTTAAGTCCTGATGCAGAAGCCGCCTTTTTAAAGACGCATGACTTTTCCATCTATGATGTGATTTTGATGGATTTAAATCTCGGGGATATCAATGGAATGGACATTGCGAAACAAATTCTAGAAACCAACCAACAAGTGAAAATCATCATTTATACAGGGTATGAAGTAGATGATTATTTTGAAGAGGCCATTCGGGCTGGATTGCACGGTGCAATTAGTAAAACAGAGACAAAAGACAAAATTATTGAATACATACACCGCACATTGCAAGGAGAAGTTGTCATTCAGCTATCCTATTTAAAGAAATTAATTTCACAGCAGCAAGAAAAGCCAGAACAGGCGCAGCAGACCGATCACGAGCTGTTAACAGAGCGAGAGTGTTTGATCCTGAGAGAAGTGGAAAAAGGATACACGAACCAAGAGATTGCCGATGTGCTGCATTTGAGCAAACGCTCGATTGAATACAGCTTGACGTCCATCTTTAATAAGCTGAATGTTGGCTCTCGAACCGAAGCGGTGTTAATTGCAAAATCTGAAAGTGTGCTGTAAACGTGTGAAGGGAGAGAACCCTGATGGAAGTGAGTGGATCAAATACACTGCTTGAGGCACTGGGGATTGAGATTGTAGAGTGTAATGAGTCTCGATGCGTAGCGACAATGCCAGTTGATCACAGAACAAAACAGCCATTTGGACTGCTGCACGGAGGAGCTTCTGCTGCTCTAGCAGAAACAGTGGCAAGCATGGGAGCTGCGGCTCATTTAGACTTAACTCAGCAAGTTTGCTCAGGGATTGAAATCAATGCCAATCACTTAAAATCTGTACGTGATGGAGTAGTGACAGCGACGGCTGTTCCTGTACATGTCGGGCGCCGTACAATGGTATTTCAAATTGATATTAAAGATGATCGAGACCGGCACATCTGTACGTCAAGATGCACACTTGCTGTCATTGATCGCATATAAAAAAAGCTCCCGGTGCAGCGGAAGCTTTTTTAGGTTGGATTGATCCATAAAAAGCAGATCCTCACATGAGAGGATCTGCTTTCGGTTTATAAGTACGAGTCTTCTTTGCGTTTAATCACGAAGTTACGAAAACCACCATAATCATCTTGTACACTTCGTTTGTCCATCTTGACCCCCGTATTGTAGGCGGCTCTTCCGATCAAGTGTGCGCCGACTGGAGCTGTTAAAAAGATAAAGACAATCCCAAGTAGGATCTTCGCAGAAATAATCCCTGCAAGAAACCATTCGTGAAAGAACACCCCAACTAATATGAGGACAACCCCAAGTGTCGATGCTTTTGATGCAGCATGCATACGTGTATAAACATCCGGCAGGCGAAGAACGCCAATGGCTGAAATGAGACAAAGGATGGCGCCAAGCAGGATAAAGAAAATGACAATAGCTTTAGCGATGACGATCATTTTCAATCACTTCCCCTTTCTCAAGGAATTTGGAAAAAGCGACAGTGCCGATAAAGGCAAGGATACCGAGCAGTAAAATAATTTCAAAGAACGTTGTCGTTTTCAGCAAAATAGAAACGATAGCTGTCATCCCAATTAAATTGATTCCTATCGCATCAAGCGCACTTACACGATCAGGAATAGAGGGCCCTTTGATAACCCGTATCACAAAAAGAAAGGTGGACAGCGCAAGAATGCCAAGTGAAATTTGTAATATGAGCTCCATTACTTACCGCTCACCTCCTGAATCGCTTTTTCAAATGAAACCCGGATATCGTGAATGGCTTTTTCTGCATCTTCAATATCCATCGCGTGAATGTATAAAATGGAACGATCATCAGAAATATCAATGACGAGTGTACCTGGTGTCAATGTAATCATATTAGCCAGTATGGTGATTTCCCAATCCGTTTTCAAATCTGTACGAAAGGCGAAAATACCGGGCTTAATGGTGAGCTTTGGAGATAATACGGTCTTTAATACACTTAAATTGGCAAGAAGCAGCTCCCGAATAAAAATCAATACGAGCTTGAAAATCGCAAACAGGGCATAGCCGTAAAAACGCTGCGGGAAAAACCGCCGAAGCATAAAAATGGCGACCATCCCTAGTACAAAGCCTGATACAAAGTCTGCGGCTCTGTATGTATCATTCATAAACATCCATGTAAAGGCGAGGAGAGCGTTTAGTAATATTTGAAAGGCCATGTTCATCTACTCCTTCAGCACAGCTTGAATATATTTTTCTGGTGTTGAGAGCATTTCCGCTGCTTGATTGATATAAGGGGCAATGAACTCTGTCCCTAACCCAATGGCAAGCGACAAGATCACAAGCAGTACGCCAGGGTACACCATTCCTTTAATCGACGGTTTCCTTCTTCGCATATCTTGATCCTCGCCCCAAAATGCGAGTATGAAGATCCTCATAATCGAATACAGGACAAGAAGGCTGGACATTAAGACAAGGATAGAAAAGGTCATGTGTCCAGCAGAAAATCCACCTTCTACAATCTTTAGCTTTCCAACAAACCCACTCAGAGGAGGAATTCCTGCTAGGGATAAAGCCGAAATGAAAAACATCCACCCTAGTAAAGGCTGAGATTGAATCAGTCCGCCCATCTTTTTCAAGTGATTGGTGCCAGCGTATACAAAAAGTGCACCTGCCAGCATAAATAAAGCGCCTTTAATCACCATGTCATGAATGAGATAATAAATGGCCCCTTGGAGTGAGGCAGGTGTATTGGCTGCAATCCCAAACAAAATGACCCCAACTGCTGTGACAATGTTATAGATGACGATCTTTTGCACATCAGAATAGGCAATAGAGCCAATCACACCGAATATCACCGTTAGTGCGGCAAACCAAGCCATGAGTGTATGTGTAAACCCTGTATCATGTATAAAAATTAACGTAAAGACTCTGGCAATCGCATATAAGCCAACCTTTGTCAGCAGTGCACCAAATAGAGCAGAAATAGCCGCTGGCGGTGCATGATATGATCCTGGCAGCCAGAAATAAAGCGGGAAGATCCCAGCTTTTAAGCCAAATACAATGAGAAACAGAATAGAAATGACAGTGATTAATCCTGTTTGCCCTGATTCAGCTATTTTCACGCTTAAATCAGCCATATTCAAAGTGCCCGTGACTGCATATAAGCAAGCGACACCGACAATAAATAATGCCGACGAGATGATATTAAACACAATATATTTGAGTGATTCTCGAAGCTGAGGCTTTGATCCGCCTAACACAATGAGCATATAAGACGCCATTAGCAGCAACTCAAAAAAGACAAACAGGTTGAAAATATCGCCTGTTAAAAAGGCCCCACTTACGCCAGCTAACAAAAATTGTACGCCAGAGTAATAGAAAAGCCGCTCCTTTTCCTTCCCAATTGTTTGAAAGGAGAATAGAACTGTCACTAGTCCAACAACGGAAGCGGTGAGCACAAGGAGCGCAGCAAACTGATCGGCCACAAGGGCAATCCCAAATGGTGCTTTCCAGCCTCCTAAATAGAGAGTTTGAATCCCATTAGTAAAGATGGTTTGGACTAAATACACATTACAGACAATGGCTAAGAGCGAAGCAAACACACTAAAGCCTCTCGACAGCATGATGTTCTTATTCATAAAGATCAATAGTGTAGCAGCTAATAATGGAATTAAAATTGGCAGGATCACGAGATTATTCATGCTGATCATTTCCTCTCATTTGATCCATGTCATCTGTTCGCAGCTCTTGGAAGGCACGGAAGGCCATGACAAGTAAAAAGGATGTCACACCAAAAGCAATGACAATGGCTGTTAAAATTAATGCTTGTGGTAATGGATCTACATAGGATGTGAGCCCCTCTTTTAAAATAGGTGGAGCTCCTTTTTTTAAGCCGCCCATTGTCAAAAGAAGCAAATGGACGCCGTGACTTAAAACAGCAGTACCGACGATGACCCGTAGAAGGCTTTTTGAAAGCATTAAATAGGTCGCCGCCATAAAAATAATACCGACGATAATAGACATTAGAAATTCCATTATTCCTTCTCTCCAATCGTTTGAATAATGGTCATGGTGACACCGACAACAACTAAATATACACCGATATCAAACAGTACGGCTGTCGCCAGTTCTGTTTTCCCTAAAAACGGCAGTTGAAAATAATCAAATGCATGGGATAGAAAAGGTGCACCGAATAGAAAGGATCCCATACCCGTCAGGATCGCGACGAGCAGCCCGGTCGCTGCAACATAAATAAAGTTAAAGGGCAGAATACGTCTCACTGTTTTCAGATCGTAGGCTAAGAGCAGAAGGACGACAGCACTGGCACTCATCAGGCCGCCAATGAATCCCCCGCCAGGATTGTTATGTCCCGCAAGAAATAAGTGAAGGGAAAAAAGCAAGATGATGAATGCTGTGATTTTTGTTGTGACTTGTAAGAGCATATCATTCGTATCAATTTTCCTCATCGCCGCACACCTCTCTTCCGTTTTCCTTGTGCCTGTGCCTTTAATAATCCATAAATACCAAGTGCCGCAATCGCCAGCACGGTAATTTCAAACAGTGTATCAAAGCCCCTGAAATCTACAAGAATGACATTGACAATGTTGTCGCCGCCAGCAAGTTTATAGCTGTTTTCAATAAAGTAAGTTGAAATGGACTCAAGTGACTGCTGACTTGTGGAAGCAAAAGCAAGACAAGTGACAGTGAGACCAACACCTATTGAAATGATCAAATTGGTTAATTTGAATTTTCTCGTTTTTTGCTTCAAGCTCAGCTTCGGCAAATGATAGAAGCAAAGTAAAAACAGTGCGACAGAAATCGTTTCAATAATCAGTTGTGTCAGGGCAAGGTCAGGTGCTCTGAAAATCACGAAGAATAATGACAGCGTGTATCCCATGACACCTAGAGCAATAATGGCAGTTAAGCGTGAGCGGGCGAATACAGTCGTGACCGTCGCCGCCACCATCACAAG
Source organism: Bacillus sp. FSL W8-1143 (assembly GCF_037965155.1). NCBI lineage: Bacteria > Bacillati > Bacillota > Bacilli > Caryophanales > Bacillaceae > Bacillus > Bacillus sp. FSL W8-1143. The sequence goes on along the minus strand of NZ_CP150182.1, from coordinate 2,884,571 downwards.
TGAAAGAATGGCTTCATACGTGCCAATTGGCGCAGCTTTTTCTGTTTCAAATGAGAAAGCTTGCTGATAGAACATCACGCTGCCAAGTACGATAATCATGAATCCAAACACATAGACAAGGTAATCACGAAGGAAACCGGTCATATAGCTGTTTGTCAGGCGGTATGAACCTTTTTCTAAACCGATTAGAGAACGATCGTATAACGTGTTAAATGACCATTTTTCCTTAAATATATTGTACATTGGACGCCATTTTGACAACGTTAAATAGCCGATTGTACCAAGTACAACAACACCTATCGTCATATAGAGCTCTGGCTGGAAACCGTGCCACGCTTCAATTTTTACTGCAAAACGGCTTCCTGTTTCAATGGCTTCCGGGATGATCGCAGCAATCGCGGGTTCAATGACCGAGTAAGCAAGAATATTTGGGAAAAAGAAGAAAGTGACCACAAGTGCAGCGAGAATGATTGGCGGGATGAGCATGCCAATTGGTGCTTCATGCGGCTTTTTCTCTAATTGATCTAACTGAAGATTGCCTCTAAATGTTTTAAAGAGAAGCATCATACTGTAAATGAACGTAAAGACACTAGCGAGCCAAGCAATTGCTGGAAAAATAGCGCCCCATGTCGAAATATCTGTAAAGTTGATCTCAGAAATACGTAACATACTTGTGAAAAACAGCTCTTTACTTAAGAAGCCGTTAAATGGCGGTAGTCCAGCCATTGAAAATGTACCGATTAGCGTAATCGTAAAGGTAATCGGCATGATGGTCATTAAACCACCTAATTTCCGAATGTCACGAGTACCTGTTTCGTGATCGATAATACCTGCTGCCATAAAGAGACTGCCTTTAAACGTAGCATGGTTAATGAGGTGAAAAATAGCAGCAAGAACGGCTGCGCCAAAAAAGGCAGGGTTGTTTTCATGAATCGCAGCTGCGCCGACGCCAAGCATGAGCATAATCATGCCGAGCTGACTAACTGTCGAGTAGGCCAGAATGGCTTTCAAATCATTTTGCCGGACGGCATGGAATGATCCCCAGAATAATGTGATAAGTCCGACAATGGATATGGTCCAGAACCACACCTCTGATATAGCAAAGATCGGACTGAAGCGGGCAACAAGATAAATACCGGCTTTCACCATCGTAGCAGAATGCAGATAACTGCTCACAGGGGTAGGTGCTTCCATTGCATCAGGCAGCCAGATATAGAATGGGAATTGCGCTGATTTCGTAAAGGCACCTAGTAAGATCAGGATCATGGCAGGGATAAAGTAAGGTGATGCCATAATGAGCTGAAGCTGATTGACTGCTTCACGAATACTGAATGAATCAGTGATCAGGTAGATGAGGATGAAGCCACCAAGCATAGCTAATCCGCCAAAAACAGTAATAAGCAGTGATTTGGTTGCACCATATCTAGAGCGCTCCCGCTTATACCAATACCCAATTAAGAGGAAGGAAGAAATACTCGTTAGCTCCCAAAACAAGTACAGAACCACCATATTGTCAGAGAGAACCACACCAAGCATAGCGGTCATAAACATTAACAAATACGTATAGAAAGAGCCAAGCTGTTCTTTTTCTTTTGATAAGTAGAAAATACTGTACAAGACCACAAGTGCGCCAATACCTGTAATTAATAATGCAAATAACAGGCTAAGGCCATCGACATATACAGTAAAATTCATCCCTAAAGATGGAATCCATTCAGCTTGTGAGAAAAGCGTTCGTCCATTCGAGGTAATGTGTAACATTTGGATGAAATAGGTGAATAAAAGAATCGGCAAGATGAGAACAAACCACCCTGTATGTATACGCCTTACATATTTAAAAAGGAAAGGTACAACAAAGGCGAGTAAAAAAGGTGATAGGATGGCGAAGTGAATAAGCTGCAAGAAAATGAACCTCCTTTGATCAATATAAATTCACGTTCTAAAGAACTGGTAATTAAAATTATATCTTAAATACAGCCATAGTGCATTGGTTTGAAACGATTTCGAGCAAACTGTATTTGTTTTAGGTTCTTTTGACCACAAAAATAATTTTATCAAAAATGAAACTCATTGTATATTGTTTTGTTTTTCGTACATGCTTTTCTTAAAGGAGCTGATTAAATGAAACGAAAGATCGCCATCAGCTTAAGCATATTCTGCACGATTTTAGGAGGAGCATTCTTGATTGACCGAAATGATCAAAAAAGGTGGCAGGACGGCAGTGAATGGCCGCTATTTTCTGAGCACCTTTTCCGCATGAGCTATCAGGAAACTAAGCTGTATCCTTTTCAGCCTAGGGAATATTTACGAATTGTATTAGCTGATGAATAAAATCATATAGGATAAAAGAAATATAAAAAAGCATGTGCCTATGAGAGGGCACATGCTTTTGATGTTTCAATGTTTTAAGTAAACATTCTAAGTAAGATTGTTGCGCAGATCACAGTTGCTGCTCCGCCAAGACGTGTAGATACTTGTGCGAAAGGCATGAGACCCATTCTTCCAGAAGCTGAAAGGATCGCAACGTCACCAGTACCGCCAAGTCCGCTGTGACAGCCTGTCACAATCGCAGATTCTACTGGGTACATGTTCATCAATTTCCCAACGAAGTAACCAGAACCCACCATTCCAAGAACGACAGCGATACATACACAAACGAATGGAATAGAAATCACTGTTGCTACATCATCAAGTGGAATGTATAGAATCCCTAGACCGACCATAAGCGGCCATGTAAAGCTTCTTGATACAAACTTGTAGAACTGCTGTGAGCCATCTTGCAGATGCTGAGGCATCACGTTTAAGTATTTGATTAAAGCGGCAAGAACAATCATTAAGATTGGACCTGGAATATGAACAAAGCTTTCTAATAAACCACCAAAAATGAACGTTGTACAAGCCACGAGTACACCAGCACCCATTAACCCAAAATCAACTTTTGGATCCATATCAGGCTGTTCAAAAATTTCATTTGCTTCTTTAGATTTTACAAGACGACCATTCCCGTTTAGTTCAGGACGTTTTTCACCAAGCTTCTTCATTGCGCCAGCACAGATAATGGCAATGACGTTCCCAATGACGGCAGCAGGAATTAATTGAGAAATTAATGACTCTGCTGATACACCAAGAATTTGTGAATAAGCAATAGATAATGGCAAAATCCCTTCTCCAACACCACCAGCAATAATTGGAACAATAATAAAGAAGAACGAATGATGCGGTGTGTAACCAACTAAAAGACCAACAAGAATTCCGGCAGTCACAGCTGCAATTGTTCCTGCAACAAGAGGAACAAACATACGAATAAGGCCTTGTACTAAAACAGTTCGCTGCATCCCAAGAATACTACCTACTACAAGAGCAGAAATATAGAAGTAAAGGAAGTTCGACGTTTTCATAAGAGACGTAACCGCTTCCAACGAGTTCGGATTCAGAACATGAAAAAAGACCAGGAACGATGGTACGAATAAAGAAAGAATCGCCGGTCCACCAATATCTTTTAATATCGGAATACGTTGTCCTATATCTCCAAGGAAAATCCCCAAAATCATAATAACAGCGAAACCACCAAGCATATTTGCTGGAATTTTATTAAAATAAGCGGCAGTTAAAATAATCGCTGCAAGTACTAAATACACAGGTAAGTCAATAACACCAATTTTCCAAGACATGATCTTACGGAAAACGCTTTTATTATTGTCAGAATCGTCTGTAATCGATTTCAATTGTTGTGTATTAGCCACATAAACACCCCCAAATGCTATTTGTCTCAATTGTAGAAGATTCTGTGACACTCATCTATTTATTAAACTAAATTAAGTGTAATAAAAGTAAAATAAACAGGAGTTTTTATGTTTTTATCATACAAAAATCCCCTGAAGGTAGTTTATCCTTCAGGGGATTGATCATACATCGTTATTATCGTTTTCCTTTTAAATAAGGTGTCCCAAGTGCTTTCGGTGCATCTGCTCGGCCGATGAAGCCAGTGAGTGCTAAGATGGTCAGCACATATGGTGCAATAAGCATATACACGTTCGGTATATCTTGGAAGAGCGGCAGGAGAGAGCCAATAATGCTTAAACTTTGAGCAAATCCAAAGAATAAAGCAGCGCCCATTGCGCCGAATGGGTGCCATTTACCGAAGACAAGTGCAGCTAGTGCGATGAAGCCTTGTCCAGTTATGGTCGCATGTGAGAAATCAAGTGCGATGGTTGACGCATAAACAGCTCCGCCAAGACCACCAAACAGTCCACTAATAAAGACGCCGATATAGCGCATCCGGTACACTTTGATTCCCATTGTATCAGCAGCCATTGGATGTTCTCCGACTGCACGAAGACGAAGACCAAACGGCATTTTAAATAAAACAAACCAAGCAACAACCGCAAGCGCTAATGCGAGTATGGACGTATAATAAACATCTTTAAAGAAGATATCGCCAATTATCGGAATGTCACTTAGAAGGGGAATATCACCTTTATAGAAAGGCTCTGTAATTTTATCTGTTTGAGCTTTCCCGTAAATGAGTTTCACGACAAACAGCGTAGCGCCAAGTGCCAGCATGTTAATCGCAACACCACTGACCGTTTGATCTGCACGGAATGTAATGGTCGCAACTGCATGAATGAGAGAGAACAATCCGCCAATCGCCATTCCAACGAGGAGCCCAAGCCACGGGGTCAAGGCCCCGAATGTATCAGCAAAAAACAAGTTAAAGATAATACTGGAAAATGCTCCGACGACCATCAAACCTTCAAGACCGATATTCACAACACCTGATCTTTCTGAAAAGACGCCTCCAAGAGCGGTTAAAATAAGTGGTGCAGCATAGACAAGTGTTGCTGGGACGATGATTTCAAGAATTTGCAGAAATCCCACTTATTTTCCCCCCTTTTTCTTCATTTGGTTCATCACAAGACGGATAATATAGCTTGAGGCGACGAAAAGAATAATGATCGCAATGACAATATCAACGACCTCAGTCGGTACGCCAGATTCAAGTGGCATATTTAAAGCGCCGACCTTCAATCCACCAAGCAGCAGTGCAGCAAGAACAACACCAACAGCAGTATTTCCACCTAATAAAGCGACGGCGATTCCGTCAAAACCTACACCGGTAAACGAGCCTTTAATTGATGCATATTCAAATGTACCAAGACCTTCCATTGCGCCTGCAAGACCTGCAAAAGCACCTGAAATGAGCATCGCATAAATGATATTGCGGCGAACATTCATACCGGCATAATGGGATGCCTGCTGGTTCATTCCAACAGCCCGCAATTCAAAGCCTTTAGAGGTTTTTTGAATAATGACCCACATCACGACCGCAGCTATAATGGCAACAAAAATACCATTATGCATCCGGGAGAAATCGGTGATTTGTTCAAAGAAACCAGAGCGAAGCGAGGCAGTGGCATCGATTTTTTCTGTTTTATCTTTATTATTTGTTAAGACATTTGAAATCAAATAGTTCGTCACATGAAGGGCAATGTAGTTCATCATGATCGTGACAATCACTTCATGAACATAAAAACGAGCCTTTAAAAACCCAGGAATAAAGCCCCATAATGCACCAGCAGCAGCTGCGGTGATGAGTGCAAGTGGGAGATGGATGTACATAGGTGCATGGACAGTTGTACCGATCCATACAGCAGCTACCCAGCCAATCAGCATTTGACCTTCTACACCGATATTAAAGAGACCTGTCCGAAATGCAAAAGCAACAGCAAGCCCTGATAAAATGTAAGGTGTCACTTGTCTGATGGTTTCTCCCATATAATAGGTTTCACCGAAGACGCCATTCCAAAGGGCGCCATAGCCTTCGATGACACTATAACCGCTTGCCAGCATAATAATGGCCCCAACAAAAAGACCAAGTACAATGGCTATAAGCGGAATGAGCAGATTTGTTAAGCGATTAGACATTTGCTTCTTTCCCCACTTCCTGTTGCGTACTTCCAGCCATTAATAGACCAAGCTCTTGCTCTGTTGTTTCTTTTGGATCAACGATGGCAATAATGCTGCCTTCGAATATAACAGCAATCTTATCACTGACATTCATAATTTCATCAAGCTCAAATGAGATGAGGAGGACGGCTTTGCCTGTGTCCCTTTGCTCAATGAGGCGCTTATGAACAAATTCAATCGCACCAACATCAAGTCCACGTGTCGGCTGAGCGGCAATTAATAAATCGGGATTGCGGTCAACTTCACGGCCAATAATGGCTTTTTGCTGATTCCCGCCTGACAGGGCGCGTGCCTCTGTATATTCACTCGGTGTTCTTACGTCATACTCGGCAATGATTTGCTTTGCCTTTTGGTATATATTTTTCATATTCATCAAGCCAAATTTTGAGTATGGACGCTGGTAATACGTTTGTAACGAAATATTCTCTCCTATTGAAAAATCAAGCACTAGTCCGTGTTTATGACGGTCTTGAGGAATGTGTCCAATTCCAGATTCGGTCACCTTACGAGGCGGAAGATTTTGAATGGCTTTCCCGTTTAGCATGATCGTGCCAGATTCTGATTTTTTTAGACCAGTAATGGCTTCAATCAATTCAGATTGACCATTGCCATCGACTCCAGCAATACCGACAATTTCTCCAGCCTTCACTGAGAGGTTGAGATGTTTGACCGCTTCAATTCCTCGTGCGTCCTTTACCGTAAGATCCTGAATTTGAAGTACTTCCTCAGCAGGAGAGGCGTCTTTTTTGTCTGTCTTAAATGAAACTTCACGGCCGACCATGAGGCTTGCAAGCTCATCTTTGTTTGTGCTTTCCACATCAAGTGTACGAATGCCTTGGCCTTTTCGGATAATGGTGACGCGGTGACATGCATCCATAATTTCTTTCAGCTTATGGGTAATTAAAATAATGGATTTGCCTTCATTGATTAAGTTTTTCATAATTTGTATGAGTTCTTTAATTTCTTGAGGTGTTAAGACGGCTGTTGGTTCGTCGAAGATCAAAATATCAGCGCCGCGGTAAAGAGTTTTTAAAATTTCTGCACGCTGCTGCATGCCGACAGAGATGTCAGATACTTTTGCGGCAGGGTCTATTTTTAAACCATAGCGGTCAGAAAGCTCTTGTACTTGCTGTATGGCTTGTTCTTTGTCGATCTTTCCAAATTTCTTGGGCTCTTTTCCTAAAATGATGTTTTCAGCGACGGTGAAGGTATCGACAAGCATAAAGTGCTGATGCACCATACCGATGCCTAAATCACTTGCATCATTCGGGCTAGAGATGGTCACAGGTTTTCCGTGAACCTTGATTTCACCTTTTTCAGGCTGGTACAGTCCGAAAAGCACGTTCATGAGCGTTGATTTTCCAGCGCCGTTTTCACCAAGCAGCGCATGAATTTCGCCCTTTTTTAGCTGCAGCGTAATGTTATCGTTTGCTACAATGCCAGGGAATTCTTTGCGTATATTCAACATTTCAATGACATAATCCACAGGTTTAACCGCTCCTTTTTTAGGGTGCTGATGAAGATAAAAACTAGCAAAAGAAAAGCTGCAAAACGAGGCTGCAGCTTTTCTTTTACCACCTTTTACGAATAAAGAGGAGGTAAAGGAGAAACAAGGGGATAAGGCGCGCTTATCCCGATGTTCAAATTAAGCTTTAAAATCTTTTAGTTCATCACGTGTTGCAGGGATTTTAATTTCGCCCTTGATGATTTTTTGTTTCCATTCTTCTACTTTCTTCAATACATCTTTATTAAGGTTGTCCTGAGATGGAGAAATGTCAAGAGCGCCTTCTTTCAGACCATATGTGATCACTTCGCCGCCAGGGAACTTACCTTCTTTTGCTTTCGTTGTTAAGTCTTGTACCGCTTTGTCTACTTTCTTAACCATAGAAGTAAGGGTGACACTTTGTTTTGTTCCAGGTACTTTTCCTTCGTCATACTGGTCTTTATCTACACCGATGACCCAAACTTTGCGGTTAGGATCCGCTTTTTTCAGGTTTTTCGCTTCTGTGAAGACACCAGTTCCAGTGCCGCCAGCAGCATGATAAATGATGTCGACGCCGGATTTGTACATGCTTTCAGCTGTTGCTTTCCCGATGTCTGCCTTATCGAATGCACCAGCATATTTCACTTCAACTTTTGCTTTCGGGTTAGCTGCTTCAACGCCTGCACGGAAACCAACTTCGAATTTTCTGACTAATTCAGAATCAACGCCGCCGACAAAACCAATTTTGTTTGATTTTGTAGAAAGAGCAGCCGCAACACCCACAAGGAATGATCCTTCATTTTCGTTGAACACAATGCTGGCTACGTTGTCTTTTTTCACGACAGCATCAACGATGGCAAAGTGGTTTTTCTTACGCTGATCTGCAATTTCACTAATAGAATCTTGCATTAAGAAACCAATTCCGTAAATCAGGTCGAATTTCTCACGAGCAAGTGTGTTTAAGTTTGTTGTATAGTCAGCGTCTGATTTAGATTGTAAGTAATCAAAGCCGTTTTTACCTTTTTTTAGATTGTTGTCTTTTCCAAATGCTTGTAAACCTTCCCAAGCTGATTGGTTAAACGATTTGTCATCGACACCACCGACATCAGTTACCATTGCAACAGTGAATTGATCTTTATCTTTTTTGCTTTCACCGCTGTTTGAGCCAGAGTTGCCGCATGCTCCAAGGATCGTTCCTGCTGCTACGACTAAGGACAATGCTAGTCCAATTTTGCGCTTCTTCAAAACATAACCCCCTATAAAATTTAAAAGTTTCAGAAAAGTCTCGCGAAAAAAGACCGACCTATCTCTTCTCACCCTTCTGAATAGGGTATTTTATCCTGCTTTCTCCTGAAACTTATGGAGGACAGGAGAGAAGATGTAAGACATCAGACTTATATCTCGTTGAACTAATCAATCATAATTTATCATTTCCAATCCAATAAATAAATAGAAATTTGTTTTATTTTAAAAAAAATGTTAAAAGGCTAAATTCGATGTCTTTTTATGTGCTGAAATATGATATAATGCCGCTTTTGTGATGTGATCTACTACAGTGGAACCACTGATATCAAGGGGTTTGTCACATCGTGTTCCATAAAAAAACATCTGGCCTCTGTATAAGGTCAGATGTGTCAAATTATAGATATTGCTGAATTAAATTCATATTTGTTGTACTGAGTTTATATTGGAAAACAGGGCGTCCAATTGTCCCGTATGCCATTTCAACATCAACTACTTCGATGTCCTCAAGGAATTTCAAGTATTTTCTAATAGAGACTTGAGAGATTTCTGTATGATTCGCTAGGTCTTCGGTCGTGAAAGCCTGATGACCGAATGATTGAATACTTGTCCAGATGAGTTTGAGTGTGCTTTTGGTCAGGCCTTTTGGCAGAAGGACTTTTTCCGTCTCTGCTTTTTTATGAAAGAGCTTCGCATCTAAATCATTTTGCGAGATGCTGTTCATCGTTTGGTACAAGGCGTGTTTTCGTTTATATTCTGAGAGCGCTGATTGGAAACGTTCAAATTCAAACGGCTTGATCAAATAATCAACAGCCCCGTTTCGCATCGTTTGCTGGATCACGTCGACTTCATTGGCAGCTGAAATGACAATGACATCAACCGAATGATTTTGTTTGCGAATTTCTGATAATAATGCCAGGCCATTTTGTCCAGGCATATAAATATCGAGCAGTACAAGGTGAATGGCTTCTGTTTTTAAGATGTCCAGTGCCTGCTGAAAAGAGGTGGCAATCCCTTTTAATTCAAAGCCGTCGATTTGGGTCAGGTAGCGTTTGTTCAGCTCCCCAACCATTGGGTCGTCTTCTACTATTAACACATTAATCATGTGAATCCTCCTTTTGTTTATACGGAATACGGAGACTAAAGGTCGTTCCTTCTCCTTTTTCACTCGTGACAATCAGATGACCGTTCAATTTTTTGATGCTTTGATCAACGAAGTAGAGACCGAATCCTCTGTCTTCTCCTTTAGTTGAAAAGCCTTGATCAAACATGATGTCTTGTTCTTTTTTTGTGAGACCAACACCTGTGTCTGTAATTTCAATATGAAGCTGCTCCTGAACGTATCGGAATGAGATCGAGATGTTTTTCGTCTCAGTATGAGAAACAGCATCGAGTGCGTTATTTAACAGGTTGCCAATGACGGTAATGAGATCATGCGTCACTGCCGGGTCCTCTGAATTTGGGACTTGTGTGCTGCATATGACTTCTAAGGTCGCGCCTTGTTCCCTGATATAGCTTTGTTTTCCTAGTAAAAATCCTGCTAAAACAGAGTTTTTCACATGGTTGATGATTTCATTTGTTTCCGTCTGCTGATAGATCGCAATATCTTTGATATAAGTGCCAAGGTCATCGTAGTTTTTGAGCTGAACCAATCCTAAAATGACATGAAGCTTGTTCATAAATTCATGTGACTGGGCACGGAGGGCATTTGCATACATTTTGACTCCGCTCAGCTGCTCAGCCAAGTGTTTGACTTCTGTTTTGTCACGGAAGGTGGCGATTGCTCCAACGATCTCGCCCTTTACCGTAATCGGGACTTCGTTAAATACGAGCTCCAGTCCGTTCATTCTCACGTCGCGGTCAAGCAGCGGCTTGCGTGTTGCAATGACTTGCTTTAGACCGCTTGAAGGAAGGAGCACCTGAACATCTTGTTCTCTAGGATCAACCATAATGCTCATATTATGAAAGAGCCGTTTCGCTTCAGCATTGGCGAGCTTGATTTTACCGTGCTGATCGACGGCAAGAATCCCTTCTTTTGTTGATTCTAGCATGGCGCTTCGTTCTTTTAATAATGTAGCAATCTCATCTGGCTCTAGTCCAAACATAATTTTCTTCACTTTTCTTGCCACAATGAGTGCTCCAATGATACCAGAAAGAAGACTGAGCGATATGACGAAGTAGAGTGGAAGTAAGCTTTGATGAATAATCAAGTCAATTTCCTTTAACGTAATCCCTACTGCCACAGCCCCGAGCTGCTTCCCATTTTGATCATAAACCGGAACAAAAGCACGCATGGATCTGCCAAGTGTTCCAGAAGCCGTACTAATATGCTCTTTACCCTGTAATGCTAGTTTTTCATCACCGCCAGCAAACCGCTTCCCGATCTTCTGCGGATTTGGATGGGTTTTGCGAATGCCGTTCATATCCATCACGACAACGAATTCGGTTTTGGTGATTCGCTGAACACTTGTTGTATATTGACGGAGTGCTGAATACGATCGATTTTCTTCTAATGATTTCGCTGTGATCGGAGCCTCTGCGACCATTTTGGCAGTGGAGAGGGCGATGTCACGTTCCTGCTGATGAATGTTTTTAGCTGTTTCTGACCAGATCGTAAAGAAAGTGATACAAAGGGAGATCAGGACAACGATACAAACAAAAATCGTCAGTCGTGTTTGCAGTCTTAATGTTTTTTTCACGAGTATACCCCTAACGCACGATTTTTTCGTAATAGTAATACTTTAACGGGAAAATGTAAGTTTGTGAAGGAATGTACGTGCAAAATCACAAATTTGATTTTGCTACCAGTTTACTTTGAAAGCATCTTGTCAATCCGTTTTAAGTGAGCCATAATAAATGTGAGCTTATGAGAAAGGATCTATTTATGAAAAATACATATTTGACTGGATATTTTCCGCTGATTTCGATTTTACTATTCAGCTCTGCTTTTTCGATTTTCACAGTAGGGATAATGACTGATTTCTTGACTCAAGCAGGTATTTTAAAAGGAATGCTGGAATTCTTCTCGGAACAGGGCATCCGGCTTGCTCTTTTTGCTGCTTTTGCACTTGTTTATTTTATGATTTTATCTGCCTTGAAACTGATTGCAGATACGGTGTTAGAGCTGGCGCTACTCTTTTTCGCGAAAGATCCTGAAGGAGAGAACTTAAAGAAAATTCGGATTGCATCCGTTGTTTATTTATTTGCCAGCTTGCTTGCATTTCTGCTGACGCAGCAGCTGATTTTGCTTGTCGGACTATTTGTTTTAGCAGGTCTTGTCTATTTTATCTGGGTTGTGGTCCGCATTTATCAATCGCTTTCCATGCTGAATTTAATTGGATTTATGATGTTTATTTTGCTGTTTTGGGCCACGTTTTTAATCGGCATTTTGTACTTATTTATTAAGCTTTATAACAGTGTTATGGCAAGTCTGCCTTCATAAACAGACAAAGAAAGCATCCTCCACTAACGGAGGATGCTTTTTTTTATGATAGAAACCGTTTTTGAATATCAGGTGTAGGCATCATACAAGATGTTTTTTGACCGAACCATTTGTAGCGATTTTTCGCTATCCGCTCATAAAACCAATCACGGATAGGGCGCGGAATGGCAAGGAATAAATAACTCCATCTGTAGATTCCTTTTAAATGCCGCGTGGCTTTTAAGATGCCTGTCGACTTCGTATAAAGGGTGCCTTTTTCAATATAAATGAATGAATTAAACTCATCTAAAGGCAAACCGTTTTCTTTTAAAATGCGCTGCCCTGTCTCTGATTGTAATGAAGCAAACATCATTCGCTCATTTGGATCACGCTTAATCACAAACTGAACAGCGCCGCTGCACACGTTGCAGACACCATCAAATAAAATTAAATGGGATGGATGTGTTGAATGCATTGCAATCAAACCTCCTGTTTATCTGGCGTATTGCATCGTATTTTTCCAAATACGTAAGTGCGGACTTGAGCTGTAAATAGATTCAACCGTTCCTCTATCTCTTCCAACCCATACACCCATTGTATATTGATTTGTCAGTCCAACAAACCAAATGTCTTTGTAGTCATTGGATGTTCCTGTTTTACCACCAATGTAAGGGGAACTGAAATTCGCTTTTTTCCCTGTTCCGCTTTTTACAACGGAGGCAAGCAGTTTACGCATGGTGTCATTTGTCCGCTGAGAATACACTTGCTTCGGTGACTCTTTCCACTTGTAAAGTGTCTTGCCGTTTAAGTCTGTCACCTTTGTGATCGAATGATTTTGCGTGTAAGCACCTTGGTTGCCAAAGACGGTATACGCATCTGTTATTTCTAGCGGCGAGAAGCCCTTCGTAAATCCGCCAAGTGCAGAAGGAAGGCGGTAATCATCCGCTACGATATGCTCGAATGAGAATTTCTCTAAATAGCTAAAGCCCTTTTTGACACCGACTGTATCTAGCATTCGGATCGCAGGGGTATTGTAAGAGTTTTTAAAGGCTGTTTCAAGTGTGACGGTTCCATACGTTTTATGATTATAGTTCTGCGGACAGTATCCGCTGCTACAAAACTTGCCGGCACTAATTTTGCTTGAAGCTGTTGCACCGGTTTGGTCGATGTAAGGACCATAGTCTAAAAGCGGCTTAATCGCAGAACCAGGCTGTCTTTGCGCTTGATAGGCGTAGTTGAAATCAAACTTTTTATAGTTCTTCCCGCCAGCAAGTGCGACAATTTGATGCGTTTCATGATTAATGACCGCTGATCCGCCTTCTACACCTTGGTAAGGTAGCTGCGCATTGAGCTGATAGACGGCTCGTTGCTGTAAGGAAGGATCAAGTGCCGTATAAATTTTGACCCCATCCTGAAGCAGGGCACTGACCTTTTCAGATAATTCTTTTTGAATGGCTTTTTTTGCTCCATCTGTTTTGGCCTTCTTCAAGCGTTTTGTAAAGCCTTCCTGATCTGACACAAGATCGGTAAATTCCTCATTGGCATATGTCACATAGTCAGGGTAAAGGTTTTTCTTTTCACTCAAGGACAGGCTGATTTTTTGTTTGACGGCTTTTTTGTATTGCTTTTTGGTGATGACGCCGTCTTTCTTTAAAATGCCAAGCAGTCGTTCTTGGCGTTTCTTTGTGTGTTTGAATTGCTTCAATGGGTCATACAGTGTTGGGTTGTTTGGAATCGCAGAGATAAATGCCATCTGTGCAAGCGTTAAAGAACTAAGTGGCTTATCAAAATAGTAATTAGCCGCAGAACCGACACCGTAAACACCATTACTGAAATAAATCGTATTTAAATAGCTTTCGAGTATTTCATCTTTCGAGAATTTCCGCTCTAATTCATAGGAATAGAGAAGCTCTGTAAACTTTCGGGTGAACGAACGTTCATGGCTTAAATATAAATTACGAGATAATTGCTGTGTGATCGTACTTGCGCCTTGGCTGATGCCATGGTTTTTCACATTTGAGGCAAGGGCACGAACAACTCCCATAAAGTCAATGCCTTTATGGTCATAAAAGTTACGGTCCTCTGAGCGGAGGAACAGCTCCTTCACATGATCAGGAATTTTATCATACGTGACGAACACTCGGTTTTCATCGTTTGAAACGATCTCTGAGATGAGAGAGCCATCCCGGTCATACATATAACTGTTTTGGGAAAAATCTATCTTTTCCAGCTTGATTTTTTGATCAAGCACTTCGTTCACAGGCTTCACACTTGCAGCTTCTTCCTTTGATAGATAAAAAGTCAGAACAAATAATGGAATGAGGGCAGCAAGTAATAACCAACCAATCATTGCACGAAACATGAGGTCACTCACTTTCTTCAATTTTCTAGCCATATCGTACCATTCTTTTGCGAATACGAGAAGGTTATTTTTAGAAAAGAATGGGCTTGAAGTCTAGTGAATAAGGCTTCTACACAAGAAAAAAGAGTATCTGATGCTGGATCAGACACTCCTTTCTTTTGCCTTCGACTGTGAGCGGACTGCCCATAAAAATAATGCGCCAAATAGAAAAATGCCGGCGGTGACATAAAAGACAGCTGGAATCCCGTAATGACTCGCCACAATGCCGCCAATCACCGGACCGACAACATTCCCAAGAAAACGGAAGCTGACATTGTATCCAAGCACTTCCCCTTGCATAGAGGCAGGTGCTTTGATCCGAATATACGCCGTCGTACATGGAATAATCCCGCCAAGTGCCATCCCGTATAGAAAACGGAATAGTACTAACATCGCATAGGAATCCGCCATTGCTTGCGGGATGAATAAAATAGAGGAGAGGATGAGAAGGGCAAGCAGCACCTTGTCGTGACCAATTCGATCTCCGAGATCTCCCCATTTTCGTGTAAAGAGCAGGTTGCCAAGTCCAGTTGCAGAGAACGCAAGACCTGCATAAAATGCGAGATTAACAGGACCGTGTAAATCATGAATGTATAAAGCCAAAAGTGGCTGAATGCTAAAGTTCCCTACTTGTGTAATAAACGTTAAAAGCATCGTGACGACAAGCAAGGGCTGTTTGAAAATATGAACGAGCACATCCTTCCGTGAGTAAGAAACGCGCCTCGCTTCTTTTGAACGGATGGGATGTTCTTTCACTCCGAAAATAATCACAATTGCTGACACATAAATGACAGCCGCTGTGAGGAAAAACGTATAAATAAATCCGACGCTGTCTGCCATGAATCCACCCATTAATGGACCAAACAATCCTCCGGCGACATTACTCATCTGCATCGTTCCAAGGGTTTTACCTGCAGTTGCCTTTTCCGTCTGTGCAGAGATGAGTGCCATTGAAGTCGAGATAAAACCTGTGACAAGCCCCATGAAGAGCCGCAGGGCGAATAGCTGATAAACGGTTTGCACAAGCCCCATTAATAGAATACTTGTTGCGATCCCAATCCCGTTAATGAGCAAAATCTTTTTATAGCCATGCCGATCTCCAATCCGTCCCCAAATCGGAGAAATCAGAAAGGCCGTTAAAAACGTGACGCCAAAGACATAGCCGCTCCATCTTTGGACAAATTCATTTGAATAACTGCTATCAAGAGATTCTATGTAAAGTGATAAAAAAGGGACGATCATTGTAATGCTGGCAGATACAAAAAAGTTCACAAACCACATGATGTACAAGTTTTTCTTCCTGTTTGTGATAGAGACCACCTTCTTTATTTATTTCGTGTTCCTTAATAATTATAAAGGAAACTAAACGATCTTTCATCTGATGAATAGGTTGGGCATAGTGAATCTGCATTATTTTCAAGAAAATGAAGTGATTTCAAGGTCCGTCTTAATATAATGGTATCAGAATGAAAAACTGATGAAAAAGTGAGGTGAGACTGGTGGAACAGAAGACGGTGCTTGTGGTCGATTTTGAATTTACGATGCCTGATGGAAAGTATCATCCGCAAAATTTTTTTCCTGAAATTATTGAAGCTGGGGTAGTGAAAGCGGCAAGTGAAACGATCATAGACACGTTCTCTAGCTACGTCAAACCGAAAAAGTTCCCGAAGCTGACGAAGCGCTGTAAATCGTTCCTCGGTATTACGCAGCAGGATGTAGAGAGCGGAATTTCCTTTGAGGCATTTATCGAGAAGCTTGTGTCGCTAGATGGGGGAGAGGATTGTGAGATTATTACATGGGGCAATATGGACATGAAAGTGCTGAAGCAAAACTGTATGCTCAATCACATTGCCTTTCCTTTTAAGGGGAAGCTGAGGGACCTTGCCTTTGAATATAAAACCTTTTTTGGTGATCGCACACTGACAGGGCTTCGCAAGGCGGCAAAGGAATACGGCAGTGAAGGAGCTGGTAAGCATCATAAAGCACTAGATGATGCCATGACGACTTATCAGCTGTTAACCCTTTTTGAAAAAGACAGAGCCTATGTGGAAAATCCGCAAACAACCAAAATTGGTGAGCTGATCGATTTCTCACATTTTTTTGATTCGGCTGATTAGCGGGCGTCTTCTGGAAAATAATCTTTTTCGAGAGAAGATAGGCATGCTCTTGATTTTTCCGCCCATTTGGATTCATCCGCATGGAGCGCTTGTTTTAATTTTTCTACAGCTTCTTTTAGTGATACTTGATAATCTGGTATAACGCCATCATAAGGCTTCACCATATGATGAGGGATATTCGTCTGTTCACGATAGGCCAAAGCCCGTCTTTCTTGGAAAAAAGGCACGTCTGCTTCTTTTGGGTGATGCAGGTCGCCTTGAGTGGGATGTGTCAGAACGGCTTTTACTTGAACGAGATAGGCCGATGGTTTCACTGCTGTCACTTCCCCAATGTAAACACCTGTTTTATAAAATCCTTTCACAACGTGTCCAATTTGAATGTCTGTCATGTGAAATTCCTCCATTTCCTTCTCGTAGGAAGGTATTTCATTTCTTTTAGCCAATATAGTGAAGTAAACGAGCAAAAGGGGGAATGGCGAATGTTGTCGTTCATCGCACTCTTTCTACTGTATTTTCCTGAAGATAAAAGGGAGTACATCCCAGCGGCAATCACCACTGTGATTTTCTTTATGGCTGCATTTATTTGCTTTCGTCTGATCGTTCGTGCGTCTAAGAAGCAGGAGCGGATAGATGAAAAAAAGACAAAAAAAATGGATTGATCATTTTCTTCTTGTATCTTCAGGAAACTTCACGGTAACGGTTGTACCAGACTGCAGCGAGCTTTTGAAACGAATGGTTCCATGGTGATTTTCAATGATAGAAAATGTCACGGTCAGCCCAAGTCCAGTCCCTTTATTTTTCAATGTGTAATAGGGTTCGCCAAGCTTTTTCATTTGGCTTTCTGTCATTCCTACACCGTTATCCACGAAAAAAAGGCATATTTTATGATTTTCTTTTGAAGCATAAAGCTCAATTTTCCCTTCGTGTTCTGGGGCTGCTTCAATCGCATTTTTGATTAAATTAATCATGACTTGCTTGATCTTCGTTTCATCACCTTGAATGTATAAGTCAGGTTCAATGGATTGATGAATCGTGACCGATTTGAAATTCGCATAGGATGTCATCAGTGATGCACATTCCTCGAGTAATTTAGATAGGTTGAGAGATTCAATTTGATAATAATTTTGTTTCGCAATGTCAAGATAACTCGTAATAATATCTTGCGCCCTGTCTAACTCGGACAAAACGAGATTTTTATAATCTTTATTGGTTGATGTCTCTTTTGTATTGTCACTAGAAAAGAGCAATTGGATAAAGCCTCTCACCACTGTCAGCGGATTGCGTACTTCATGGGCAACGCTTGCAGCGAGTTCACTTACAATGGTCAGCTTTTCTGATTGGACAAGCTGTGTTCTCATTTGCGCATTTTCTTTGACGAATTCAATGGAATAGATACTTAGCACGAGAAAGAATATGTAGTAAAGAGTTGAGAAAAATAACTCAAGTAACTTCTGCTGCATAATAAAGGCCGGGCTGTATTCCATTAAACTGACCGCAAATAGTCCAATGTAAATAAAGAATCCTTTGGATAAACCGATAAGCACTCCATACATCAGCTTTTTCAGCTTCGAATATTGACGCCATTTCCGGTAGAACAGAAATGGGATGAAAAAGTAAATCGGTACGACAATGAGTCCAACCCATAAAAAAGAGCCATACATCACGAATTTGACCATGGAACTTATCAAGATGGCGATGATCCCAGCTGTGTAGCCTCCATATAAAATGGCAAGTACAAGAGGGATGGATTGAAGGCCAGTCTGCAAGTCTAAAATCGAACCAACTGGATACATAATACATAGTGCTGAAGAGATGGATGCGAATACTGTGATGAGCAGTTTATTCGTTTTTGGGAAATGAGCAGGGGTCCGGCTTAGCCATAGCGCGTGATATAAAAAGATTGGAAATAGAATAAAAGATACATGGAGCAGAAAATCCTTGAACATTTCCATTTAAATGCTCTCCTCGTAAATAATAGTAATTCCTCTCATTATATCATTTCATGTACAAAGTAGATATGATAAAAGGAGGGTTTTTTTCTTTAAAAAGAACACCCGTGAGGATGTTCTTTCGATCATATAGGTCTTAATCAGATGATTGCGTAAACGCTTGATGAAGGCGTTTCAATCCTTCTTTGACTGTTGAAGTAGGACAGCCGAGATTCATCCGAATAAAGCCGTCTCCTTCGAGTCCGTACACGTGACCAAGCTCTAGGATCACTTTGCCCTTTTTTAGCAAATTGCGTTTCAATTCCGCTTGACTGAATTGATAATCCCGAATGTCTAGCCACAATAAATAAGAAGCATCTGGTTTCATATAACGCATGTTTGGAAGATGTTCGTCAATATAGTCCATTGCCATTTTCATATTGCTTTCGAGATAAAGAACAAGTGCATCAAGCCACTCGTCGCCATGGCGGTAGGCTGCTTCCATCGCAGGGATCGCAAAAGCATTCAGTTTGGCCAGTCCGTTTCTTTGCATTTCATTGTTGAAAAGGGTTCTTTTTTCTTCATCGGAAATGATAATGGCAGATGCTTGGAGGCCAGCTAAATTAAATGTTTTACTTGGTGCAATGCACGTCACTGTGATATGTGCTATGTCGTCAGAAAGACTAGCAAATGGTACATGCGGCTTTCCGTATAGCATCAAATCAGAATGAATCTCATCTGAAACGACTGTGACACCGTGCTTGATACAGAGGTCTCCAACTTGCTTTAATTCCTCTTTTGACCACGCTCTTCCGGACGG
Source organism: Bacillus sp. FSL W8-1143 (assembly GCF_037965155.1). Taxonomy (NCBI): domain Bacteria; kingdom Bacillati; phylum Bacillota; class Bacilli; order Caryophanales; family Bacillaceae; genus Bacillus; species Bacillus sp. FSL W8-1143. Next base: position 2,865,192 of record NZ_CP150182.1, on the reverse strand, counting down.
ATTATGCGGATGACAGAGGAACATGAGCTTCGCTTCTGGTCTGCTTAATTTTTTCTCTAAATCATCAAAATCCATGACATAGCGGTTGTTTTCTATTTTTAAAGGATTGGTTGAGACTGTTCGTCCATTTCGTTCAATCATTTGATAAAAAGGAGTATACACAGGGGATTGTATGACGACTTCGTCACTTGGTTCTGTATAGGCTTGGACTGCAAAACTAAGTGCCGTGACAATCCCAGGTGTGAAGGTGACAGCTTCTGTCTGGATCGACCATCCATGCCTTCTTTTGAGCCATTCAGCTACTGCCTGCTGCGTATCCTGATCTTGAAAGGCATAGCCAAATACACCGTGATCCAATCGCTTTTTTAATGCATCAAGGACGACCTGCGGCGCTTTAAAATCCATATCGGCTACCCACATTGGCAGCGCATCTGTTGTTAGGAATAAAGACTCTGCTTGATCCCATTTCACTGATTTTGACCCTTTACGTATGATCTGTTCGTCGAAATTCATGAAACCCACCTCTAGCCGTTTTTCAACCATTGTTGGTTGTGCTAAAATAAACATCACAAAATTTATTATAAGCGGTGATACCGATGAAAGATAGTCAAGCTGTAGAAGAGATGATTCAACTCATTAAGGCATGGGACCCTTTTCAATATGGGGAGGACTTTTATGAAACGGAGCCTGCTGACGTCATCAGTGCATTATACGACGCAGAAGACTCTTTATCTTTAGCGAAAGACATTCAAGCCATTTATCATCACTCATTTGAGCAGCTCCTGCCTTTTGAGAGCTGTCAACATATAGCGAATCAGCTTTTCGTCATACGAGACAGCAGCTCCTGCACACGCTAAGACAGGCTGAAATGTCCGATTTGATCAGACACAAAGACCGGATTTTCCTCAGGAACGAGGTGCCCGGTTTTTTTTAATGCGTGCAAGGTCGAGTTTGGCAGATCCTTGTGCAGCCTCTCTCCTATTTGGATGGGAACGATTCGATCTTCCTCACCCCAAATGAGCAGCACGGGTGTCTCCATTTTCTTTAGGACATCCGAGGTCAAATCCCCTTCCCGGTGCCGAATCAAGCGGAAAATCCCTCGGAAAATTTGATCATCAGAAAAAGGCTTTAAATATCCATCCACCATCTCTTGATCAATGATGGAATGATCATGCACAACAGCCGTTAAATTTTTCATGATGCCTTGCTTCAAGAGCTTTCTTTTAAGATAGAGATAAAAATAAGGAATATATGTGCTGTAAACAACTGATCTCTTTGATTTATTTAAATATCCTGAGCTGCACAAAAGGACCGCCTTTTCAAATAGGTCTGGCCGTTCAGATGCGGCATATAAAGCAATTTGGCCGCCCATCGAATGACCCACAAGGATCGCATGCTGAATCTGTAAGTAACCAGCTAGCTCGATAATGATCTTTGCCATGTTGCGATAGCTGTAAATAAACGTATTCGACTTCTCGGACTGTCCAAATGGCGGCAGATCGATCGCGATTAAATTGAAGTCTTGTTTCAGAAGCGGGATGAGCTTTCGATAGCTGAAGGTAGAAGAGAAAAGACCATGAATTAAGATCAATGTTTTCTTCCCCTGATTTGGATAGTGCTCGTAATAGATGTCTAAACCGAATTTACTTTTCATATAAGCTGGCTGAACAATGTCCATACTCATCACTCCGATACTTGATACTCTCTGTTAGGTGACTGTATTGTACCCTAAAAAGTGGATTTTAAGCTATGGTTAGCATCTTTTCCCTGCTTAGCATAATGGGAAAAACGTGCTATAATGTTCAGAAGATTTTTTAAAACTAGCTTTTTACAATCTGAGGTGTGAAATCAAATGAAACTAACAGAAAAAGAAACTGAAATATTAGAGATTTTAGATGAAAACAGCCGTGCCGATTTAAATACAATTGCAAAAATGGCAGGCGTGACAACAGAAGAAGCAGAAGCGATTATTCAAAAACTTGAAGATCAAAAAGTCATTATTGATTACTCAACCATGATTGACTGGCGTAAAGTAGATGGTCATGAAGGCGTCACAGCCATGATTGATGTCAAAGTGACACCAAAAAGAGGCGTCGGATTTGATGAAATTGCTGAACGTATTTATCGCTTTCAGGAAGTGGAGTCTGTCTATCTCATGTCAGGTGTTTACGATCTATCTGTTGTGATCCGCGGAAGATCTATGTCTGATATTGCCCGCTTCGTGTCTGAAAAATTATCGACACTTGATTCCGTTGTTTCAACAACTACCCACTTTATTTTGAAGAGATATAAACATGATGGGAAAGTGTTTGAAACAGGAGACGATGACAAAAGAATCGTGGTGTCACCTTAAATGAAAAAGTCTTATTTATCTGAAACGGTACAAAGCATTCAGCCGTCAGGTATTCGGAAATTCTTTGATTTGGCAGCCACAATGGAAGGGGTCATTTCCCTTGGTGTCGGCGAGCCAGATTTCGTGACAGCTTGGAATGTCAGAGAAGCAAGTATTATGTCATTAGAACAAGGGCTTACCTCTTATACGGCGAATGCAGGGTTATTATCTTTGCGAAAAGAATTGAGCAACTATTTATATAAGCGGTTTCACATTGACTACAGTCCTGAAGAAGAACTGATTATCACAGTTGGCGGAAGCCAGGCACTTGATTTGGCCTTTCGTGCGATTTTAAACAGCGGGGATGAAGTGATCATTCCAGAGCCTTGTTTCGTAGCATATGGGGCCCTTACGACACTTGCGGGCGGAGTACCTGTTTATTTAAGTACATCGGCTGAAAAAGATTTCAAAGCAGACTCTACGGATCTTCGCACGAAGCTGACGCCTAAGACAAAAGCGATCCTGCTTTGCTCACCATCAAATCCAACTGGCTCTGTTTATTCAAAGGAAGAGCTTGAAGATATTGCTCAATTTGCAAAAGAGCATGACCTTCTCATTATCACAGATGAGATTTACGCAGAGCTGACGTACGATGAAGCTTTTACAAGCGTTGCGGCAATTCAAGATATGAAGGAAAGAACGATCCTCATTTCAGGCTTTTCAAAAGGGTTTGCTATGACTGGCTGGCGCTTAGGATATGTGGCAGCACCACCTGTACTGCGCGATGCCATGCTGAAAATACACCAATATTCTATGATGTGCGCGCCCTCAATGGCACAATATGCAGCAGAAGAAGCCTTGAAAAATGGGCTTGAAGATGTAGAGAAAATGAAGAAAAGCTACAGAAGGCGGCGAAATTTGTTTGTCGGCTCTTTGAATGAACTGGGGCTCACATGTCACCAGCCAAACGGCGCATTTTACGCTTTCCCGTCCATTAAAACGACGGGCATGACGTCAGAACAATTTGCTGAGGAGCTGCTCCTAAGTGAAAAAGTAGCCGTAGTCCCTGGTAATGTCTTCGGACCGAGTGGTGAAGGTCATATTCGTTGTTCATATGCTTCGTCTCTTGACCATCTTCAGGAATCACTTTCAAGAATCCAGCGCTTTTTGCAGGAACGACAAGTGAAAGAAGAAGCACCTGCCATCATCAAATAAAAAAAGGCATCAATCCATTAGGACTCATGCCTCTCAAATTAGGGGGGAATACTAGAAAGCATTCTTGTTTTCAGGTATTCCCCCTTTTGAACTGATCTAAACCCAATTAAAAAATATTTTGCGTAAAAGACCGTTCTGTGATATAGTTTTTAATTGCGTATAAACGAATATTAAAACATTTATTTAGGAGTTGTTATCATGGCGACAAAGTTTGAAGTAGGCAGTGTTTACACTGGTAAAGTAACAGGATTACAAGCGTATGGTGCGTTTGTTGCATTAGATGAAGAAACTCAAGGACTTGTGCATATTTCTGAAGTAACACATGGTTTCGTAAAAGACATCAACGAGCATCTTTCAATTGGTGACGAAGTTCAAGTGAAAGTTCTTTCTGTTGATGAAAAAGCTGGTAAAATCAGCCTTTCTATCCGTGCTACACAAGAAGCACCTGAAAGAAAAGAAAGCAAACCAAAGAAACAAAGACCACAGCAAGTGAAAGAAGAAGCTGCTACACCACAAGGTTTCAATACACTTAAAGATAAACTTGAAGAGTGGATTGAGCAATCTAACCGTAAAGATTTGATCAAGAAATAAAAAAAGCACCGCTTCAAACGGTGCCTTTGGCTGCCTCGTATAGGCGGCCTTTTTTATGTCTTTTTGTTTAGCGAACCTCTGGATTCGGCTCGTCACGGCGAACAGCTTCTTCGCTTGGCTTGAACAATAGACCAAGGTTAACAAGACCTGCAATTCCAACAAGACCATAAATAATACGTGATAATGCAGAGCCTTGTCCGCCAAAGATCGCTGCTACTAAGTCAAATTGAAAAAAGCCGATTAGTCCCCAGTTAATAGCACCGATAATCGTGAGCACGAGGGCAATACGCTGAATAGCACTCATCGTGATTCCTCCTTTCGCTACAGCATCAATACATTTATATTTTGCAGATTTTTAGCCAAACTATGCGTAAGAAAATGGATTAAAGCAAATTACTTTACTTTTGGAATGATTGAGGCGCATAATGTAGCGCGAGGAGGAGATCAAATGGATCGATTTACTTATTGGAACCCAACGAAATTAATATTTGGAAAGGGAGAAGTTTCAGCCCTTTCAGATGAACTCAAACACTACGGAAAAAACGTATTACTTGTATATGGTGGAGGCAGTATTAAACGAAACGGCCTTTATGACCAAGTTGTCAGCATCCTAAAAGAATCAGGAGCTGCAATCACTGAACTTGCTGGTGTTGAGCCAAACCCGCGCTTAACAACAGTAAGAAAAGGGGTTGAGCTTTGCAAAGAGAACAACGTTGACTTTATTTTGGCAGTTGGCGGCGGCAGTGTTATTGATGCAACGAAAGCGATCGCAGCCGGAGCCAAGTACGATGGAGATGCTTGGGATATCGTGACGCGTAAACATGTCCCAATGGAAGCAATTCCGTTCGGTACGGTGTTAACCCTTGCTGCAACAGGCTCTGAAATGAACTCTGGATCAGTGATCACAAACTGGGAAACAAATGAGAAATATGGCTGGGGAAGTCCAGCAGTTTTCCCTAAATTCTCTATTCTTGATCCAGTGAACACGTTCACTGTGCCAAAAAACCATACGATTTATGGCATGGTTGATATGATGTCTCACGTGTTCGAACAATATTTCCATCACACGGAAAATACACCTTACCAAGACCGGATGTGTGAAGGGCTTCTTCGTACAGTCATTGAAACAGCACCGAAGCTGATCAACGATCTAGAGAACTATGAGCTGCGTGAAACGATCTTATTCACTGGTACCATTGCGCTCAATGGTATGCTGTCAATGGGAGCACGCGGTGACTGGGCATCTCACAACATCGAGCATGCGGTATCTGCTATCTATGATATCCCTCATGCAGGCGGACTTGCGATCTTGTTCCCGAACTGGATGAAGCATGTCATTCAGGAAAACCCAGGCCGCTTTAAACAATTAGCAGTACGCGTATTTGATGTGGACCCTGCGGGCAAAACAGACGAAGAAGTAGGCTTAGAAGGAATCGACAAATTGTCAGCTTTCTGGACAAGTCTTGGCGCACCGAACCGTTTAGCGGACTATGATATCAACGATGAGAAAATTGATTTAATCGCAGATCGTGCAATGGCACGCGGTGAATTTGGTCAATTTAAAAAGCTAAACAAAGAAGATGTTCTAGCTATTTTGAATGCTTCTTTATAATCAAACAATGAAAAGATAATTGCTTTCGAGCAGTTATCTTTTTTTGAGTTCGACGTGTACATATGTTAAAGTAGTCTTTCATGTTTTTGGATATATACGCTGTAAGGAGATGTATCAACAGATGGAAAATTTTATTTATTATAATCCAACGAAATTAATGTTTGGAAAAGGACAACTAGACGGACTAAAAAGCGAACTCGCTCGTTATGGAAAACGAGTGTTACTTGTATATGGTGGAGGCAGCATTAAGAAAAATGGTCTTTATGATAATGTGATCAGCGCGTTAAATGAAGCAGAAGCTGACGTATTTGAGCTGTCAGGTGTTGAACCAAACCCGCGCCTCACCACAGTGAAAAAAGGAATCGACATCTGCCAAAATGAAAAAATTGATTTCCTATTAGCTGTTGGCGGCGGCAGTGTGATCGACTGTACAAAAGCGATTGCAGCCGGAGCGGAATATGACGGAGATGTGTGGGACATTATCTCAAAGAAAACAACCGCTCAAAAAGCATTGCCGTTTGGCACAGTGCTCACACTTGCGGCAACTGGTTCAGAAATGAATCCAGACTCTGTCATCACAAACTGGGAAACAAATGAAAAATATGTGTGGGGCAGTTCAGTCACTCATCCTGCTTTTTCAATTTTAGACCCTGAGCATACTTATTCAGTGCCAGAAAACCAGACGGTGTACGGCATGGTCGATATGATGAGCCACGTCTTCGAGCAATACTTCCATAATGTGAAAAACACGCCTTTACAGGATCGAATGTGTTTTGCTGTTCTTCAAACAGTCATTGAGACAGCACCAAAACTGCTTGAAGACTTACAAAACTATGAGCACCGTGAAACGATCCTTTACGCAGGAACGATCGCTTTAAATGGAACGCTGCAAATGGGTTACTTTGGCGACTGGGCGTCCCATACGATTGAGCATGCAGTATCGGCTGTCTATGACATTCCGCATGCAGGCGGACTTGCGATCCTCTTCCCAAATTGGATGCGTCATACACTCGATCACAATGTGGATCGCTTTAAAAATCTCATGCTAAACATGTTTGACATCGAGACAGAGGGAAAATCTGATCGTGATATCGCATTAGAAGGAATCGACAAGTTGTCAGCCTTCTGGACAAGCCTCGGTGCACCAAGCCGTCTAGCAGATTATGACATTGGTGAAGATCAGCTGGACAAAATTGCCGACATTGCGGCGAAAGAAATGGAATACGGTGGTTTTGGTAACTTTATGAAACTTGATCGTGATGACATTCTTTCTATTTTGAAAGCTTCTTTATAATCCTTCGTGCCGTTTCTCTCTATGAGAAACGGCTTTTTGCTATGGGAGTGACGATCACTTGATTTCAATAGCTAGTTCCGCTAAAGTGAAAGGGATAGAACTAACGTAATGGAGGGCTTACAAGCGATGACACATATTCAATTTGACTACTCAAAAGCGTTACCTTTCTTTCAAGAGCATGAGCTTACATATTTAAAAGATTTTGTGAAGGTGGCCCATCATAATATTCATGAACAAACGGGTACAGGCAGTGATTATTTAGGCTGGGTTGACTTGCCGAAGCAATATGATCGCGAAGAATTTGCCCGCATTAAAAAAAGTGCAGATAAAATTAAGTCAGACTCTGATGTCTTACTTGTTGTCGGAATCGGCGGTTCATATCTCGGCGCACGTGCGGCGATTGAATTTTTGAACCACTCTTTCTATAACACGCTGCCAAAAGGCAAACGCAAGACGCCGCAAATCATCTTTATTGGAAACAACATTAGTTCTTCTTATCTAACTGATGTAATGGATCTATTGGAAGATGCAGATTTCTCTCTTAACGTCATTTCAAAATCTGGTACAACAACAGAGCCAGCGATTGCGTTCCGTATCTTTAAAAAGCTCCTCATTGAAAAATACGGTGCTGAAGAAGCGAAAAAACGTATTTATGCAACAACGGACAAGGCACGCGGTGCATTGAAAACATTAGCAACAGAAGAAGGCTACGAATCATTTATCATCCCTGATGATGTAGGTGGACGTTATTCAGTCTTAACAGCAGTGGGTCTATTGCCAATCGCTGTGAGCGGTGCAGACATTGATCAGATGATGGAAGGTGCGGCAAAAGCAAGCGAAGACTTCGCTTCATCTGAGCTTTCTGAGAATGCGGCATACCAATATGCTGTCGTCCGTAATGTCCTTTACAATAAAGGCAAAACGATTGAAATGCTGATTAACTATGAGCCAGGATTGCAATACTTTGCAGAATGGTGGAAACAATTATTCGGTGAAAGTGAAGGGAAAGATGAAAAAGGAATCTACCCTTCATCTGCGAACTTCTCAACAGATCTTCATTCACTTGGTCAATATGTTCAAGAAGGAAGAAGAGACTTGTTTGAAACAATCGTTAATGTAGACAAGCCTCGTCATGAGCTTGTCATCGAAGCAGAAGAACAAGACCTTGATGGCTTGAACTATCTAGCAGGAAAAACGGTTGATTTCGTTAATAAAAAAGCATTTGAAGGAACGATGCTTGCTCATACAGATGGAAAAGTACCGAATTTGATCGTCACAATTCCTGAGATGGATGCTTATACATTCGGATACCTCGTTTACTTCTTTGAGAAAGCATGCGCGATGTCTGGATATCTACTAGGCGTCAATCCATTTGACCAGCCTGGCGTAGAAGCTTATAAAGTGAATATGTTTGCTTTATTAGGAAAACCAGGCTTCGAAGAGAAAAAAGCCGAGCTTGAAAGCCGCCTGAATCAATCGTAAGAATGAAAAGCACACCTTTCAGCGTGATAGAAAACCTTTGAAGTCTAGGAAGGGCGAGCACTGGCGCGGAGCGAATTTAACATTCGTGAGCACCAAGCGCGCAGACCTGACAACGAATGCAAGGGTTTGTCTACACGCTGAGCACACCTTTGAAGGGTGTGCCTTTTTTATTTTCGCACGGTTCCTGTGCAAGCCTCCTTACGCTCTGTACATAGAATAATGAGTAGAGGAGGGTGAAACATGAGAACGAATCATATTTACATTCACGATATTTCTGGCCAGGCAATCGTCAACTTTGGCAATGTCGGACGCATTTGTCCTATGAGTGCTACGAAGGAAACATCAGGGTCCGGCAGTGCGAACGAGACGAATCAATCATCCAATCAAAGCTTATTTGATGCCACTTTTTCAAACAATGTACAAATCACGAGAGATAGATGTATGAATTCCTCTCTTTAACGAAACCTATTAGACAAAAAGGAGGGTTTCGTATGATTCATGTACCATCCAGGCTGACTGGTGAAAGCTTTTCACTTTACCATTTAGAAGAGACGATGAAGCCGCTCGGCTATGTCATTAATGGTAACTGGGATTACGATCACGGATACTTTGATTATAAAATTGATAATCGTGATGGCTATACCTTTCTCAGAGTTCCTTTTACAGCCGAAAAGGGCCAGCTGGATCAGCCAGGCGTTGTGGTGAAACTGGGAGATCCATTTCTCTTAAAGCATGTCTATCAAGATAAGTTAGATGATCATGCGATGGTTGGAAATGTGGGAGCATCCTTTAATCAATTCCAAGAACCAAAAGAGAAAGATGGAGATGTATCAAAAGCTTATACTGAGATTGGCTTTTCGCTCGTCAAGGAATTAGAAGACGCACTGCTTTAAAGGCTGATCAGTTCATCCTCAGGATGAAGCTCATAATCAAAGGGAGGATTCATCATGGGTCCTTCTTTTTTTTGTACACCGACAATGATCACATGATGCTCTAAAAAATGATGGAGCGCTGTTAAGAATGTTTCTCCGGCTAACGAAGCTGGAACCGGTATGATGGTGATCTGTTTATGCAAGGTCATATGACGTTTTTTCTTTAACGCTTTGAACTGTTCCTTTAAAAGAAAATGCTCGACCATTAAATGATTGACTGCATCAGAGGTATGAATGACTTGATTGGCGCCAGCCCGCTCGGCATTTTTCACGTAACGATCTGTTAAAATTTCAATTAAACAGTAGAGTGAAGGGTTTAATCCTTTTGCTGCAAGTAATGTTAAAACACTCTGCATATCAGCTGTCACTTCATTCTCGTGCTGATCTGCGGTAATCATCAGTGCATCTGCACCTGAAATATTGGCTTTACGAAGTGTGCCATCTTCGGTGCCATGCCCTTTAATAAAATGAACATTCTCTAGAAGCGGCCCTTCCTTCAAGGAATCATCAATTAGCACAATCGGCATAGCTGGATCAATCGTTTGAAACGATTGAAGCAGTTTGTTCGTTTTTTCATTCCAACCGACGATAATGAGATGTCCTTTTCCTTTAAACGCGACCTTCCCTTCTACATAATGGTGCTGCTTGCTGAACACAGCGGCAGCGAGTGTGGCAAAATAAGCCGTGACAAAGCTTGCCCCGATCAGAATCAGCGCCATACCTGCGATTTGTCCGGGAATGGTTTGCGGCACAAAATCACCGTAGCCGACCGTCGCAACTGTAATGAGAGCCCACCAGATCCCATCAAAGATCGTATGATACTGCTTCGGTTCAAGCAAGACGATTAATTGTCCAAAAAAAAGAAGCAAGAAACAGATGATGATGGCAATTCGAAGATAGAGAGGCCACCTTAGCCAAGCAATAAAGATACGGTTTGATTTCATTGGACTCTTCCTTTCAGGAGACTGCTAATGTCAGTATGCCCGATTGAGGAAACATTTTTTCATCTTCGTCATGTAGATCCCATATCTTAAAATAAGAGAGAAGAAGGAGGGAATGCGAATGTCGTTCGTTCAAAAGACCGTACTTCTTTTTATCGGCGCTCACTTTTTATCATCAGCTATGATCTTACTTGTGTTTGACTTAAATGCGGTGAATCATTTTATGAATGATTTTTCATGGCTGCACTTTTTTCAAAACCTATACGGAACGGTGACCTTTTATACAGCATGCTTAGGTGTGTTCTTCTTTTTCATTGGCGTGGTGATCCCCCTTAAAAAGACCTAGTGCTTTTTTCTGTACACGTTACATAAAAGTCATTAAAATTGTAAATAAATATATAAAATAAAAAGGAAGCTGATGAGCATGCTGTTTTTTTATTTTTTAACTTTTGCCGCATTGGGATTATCATTTTGGGCACAATTTAAAGTAAAGAATAATTTTGAAAAGTATTCAAAGGTTGAAGCATCCAGTATGAAAACAGGTGCGGAAACCGCTCGACATATTTTAGATCGCAACGGGTTATACGACGTGCCTGTTGAACCGGTAAGAGGAACTTTGACTGATCATTACGACCCGACGCAGCGTGTGGTTCGCTTATCTGAACCTGTGTACTACGGCCATTCCATTTCGGCCATTTCAGTCGCATCACACGAGGTTGGACATGCCTTGCAGCATCAGGAATCCTATGGTGCGCTTGTCTTGAGACATAAGATCTTTCCTGTCGTGAACTTTGCATCTGGTGTTGCCCCGCTTCTTTTCCTTGGTGGAATCTTACTTGGCAGCCTTAACTTAATCGGGCTTGGGATCATTTTGTTCTCAGCGGCTGTGTTCTTTCAGCTTGTGACATTGCCTGTCGAGTTTAATGCAAGTTCTCGTGCGAAAGATATCATTGTTTCAGAAGGAATCATTAGAAGCAGTGAAGAAAGAGGCGTGAACAAGGTGTTAAATGCTGCAGCTCTTACGTACGTCGCAGCAGCCCTTGTCTCCTTGTTTGAATTGCTCCGTTTTGTAATGATCTTCCTAAATGGCCGTAATGATTAATTGATGCCAGAGGAGGTGAGCCCTTACCGTTGTTAGGTAAGGGTTTTTTTGTATATTTTAAACGTATTTTTAGTCATATTACTCATTGCTGCGACAGCGTTTTTTGTTGTCACTGAATTTGCGATTGTGAAAATTAGAGGCTCTAAAATCAATCAGCTGATTGAAAGCGGTGATAAGAGAGCCATTCACGTACAAAAGCTCATATCAAATCTCGATGAATATTTATCCGCCTGTCAACTCGGTATTACCATTACCGCTTTAGGCTTAGGGTGGCTGGGCGAGCCGACGGTGGAGCATTTTCTGCATCCACTGTTTGAGGAGTTGGGGCTTCATTCCGCATTAACCGACATCCTATCGTTTATCATCGCATTTGTGATCATTACGTTTTTACATGTCGTTGTGGGAGAACTGGCGCCTAAAACGATTGCCATTCAAAAGGCAGAGGCGGTCAGCCTTGTGACAGCAAAGCCACTCATCTTTTTCTATAAAGTCATGTACCCGTTTATTAAAGCATTAAATGGATCTGCGCGAGGCATTGTGAAATTATTCGGTTTTCATTCTGTCAAAGAACATGAAGTGGCGATCAGTGAGGAAGAATTGCGTCTCATTTTATCTGAAAGCTATGAAAAGGGTGAGATTAACCAGTCTGAGTACAAATATGTGAATAAAATTTTTGAATTTGATAACCGAGTGGCGAGAGAGATCATGATTCCTCGTACAGAAATTTCAGCCATAGAGATTGAACAGACGCTTGAAGACGTGACACATTATATGCTGAACGAAAGATACACACGCTACCCCGTCATTAAAGAAGACAAAGATCATGTGATTGGTGTCATCAATAGCAAAGATGTGTTTAAGGCGAGCTTTTTAAATCAAGATGTGACGATTGAAGACTTAATGCGTCCAGTGATTCGGGTGATTGAAAGTACGCCTGTTCAAGAATTGCTCATTTTGATGCAAAAGGAGCGAATTCATATGTCTGTGCTCGTAGATGAATATGGAGGAACAGCCGGACTTGTCACAGTAGAGGACATATTAGAGGAAATCGTGGGCGAAATTCGAGATGAATATGATCAGGATGAAACACCTCATATCGTCAAAAAAGGTGACTTCCACTATGTAATGGATGGGAAAGCCTTGATTGATGAAGTAAATGATTTATTGGATTTAGCCATTGAGAATGATGATGTTGATACAATTGCTGGCTGGATGATGACACATAAATTTGATATTGAGATTGGAGATACGATTGAAGCAGAAGGCTGTGAATTTACCATCATAGATGCAGAAGACCATCATATTCGGACCATTGACATCAAAAAGGTCCACTTTTCCTAAAAACCTCGTAACACTTGACGAGGTTTTTTTACTTGGTAAACTTTAGGTGAGATAATGCCTTCTACCGATAAACAGTGATTGACTTCACATAAAAAGGGTATGGTTTGATAGAAATGACAAAAAGGAGCCGCTCATATGAAAAAAATTAATGTACAAACAAATAGACGCGCTGAGATGATCGACGTGACGAACGAGGTCCATCAATATATCAAGGAAACAGGTATTCAAAACGGAACCGTCATCGTCTACTGTCCTCATACGACAGCAGGGATGACCATTAATGAAAATGCGGACCCAGATGTGAAACGAGATATGCTCCGCCGGCTTGACGAAGTCTTTCCGTGGGAACATCCGAAGGACCGCCATATGGAAGGAAATACAGCCGCACATATGAAAGCGAGCTTTATGGGTGCTACGCAGCATATTCTCATTAATCATGGTGATCCTGTCCTTGGCACATGGCAGGGAATTTATTTCTGTGAGTTTGACGGGCCGAGACATCGCCATTTTTATATACAGGTATCATCAAACGAGTAAGAGATGGGGGAAATAAATGGGGGATATCACGAAATTACTGCAAATCAAATATGGGATTATTCAAGCGCCAATGGCAGGAGGTGCCGTGACACCTCAGCTGGCAGCCGCTGTTTCGCAATGCGGAGGACTTGGCAGTTTGGCAAGTGGATATGTGCAGCCTAACCATTTGAGGCAGCAGATCAGACAGGTCAAACAACTGACAACTCGCCTGTTTCAGGTCAATGTATTTGTACCAGAGCCAATTCCTGAAGTCAAAAAAGAGGATGTGGCATTTTGGGAGAAGAGACTGCCAGCACGACCAGTAGCCGATAGACTGCCGAGCGAAGAGGAATTGTGGAATGATTTTGAACAGAAAATCAACATTCTTTTGGATGAGGACGTACCGGTCGTTTCCTTTACCTTCGCTTGTCCAAACGAACAAACGATACATCGCTTAAAACAAAAGGGGATCTTTTTAATTGGAACCGCCACAACAAAAGAGGAAGCACTGCTTTTAGAGGAAAAAGGGATGGATGCCATTGTTCTGCAAGGAAGTGAAGCAGGGGGTCACCGAGGTACCTTTTTACCTGCAAAAGGAGATGCCTTGATGGGACTCTTTAGCCTGATCTCTGACGTCAAGCCGCTTTGTCATGTGCCATTGATCGCCGCAGGCGGGATTACAGATCGAGCAGGTGTGGAAGCCGCTCTAGCACTTGGAGCGGATGCGGTGCAAATCGGCACACGATTTTTAGCCAGTCAGGAAAGTGCTGCGGCAGACATATACAAAAAGGCGATTTTACAGGCAGCAAGCAGTGAAACAAAGATCACGAAGCTTTTTTCTGGAAAAAGAGCAAGAGGTATTGTGAATCAGTGGATGGAGGAAGAAAGACAGAATGAAGATAGGGTTCTTCCTTATCCGGTTCAGCATGTATGGACGACACCGATGCGAAAAGCAGCTGCGGCGGCGGGAAACCCTGATCAAATGGCTCTTTGGGCAGGACAGGGCGTTGGCCGTATTCACTCGATTTTAACCGTTGAGGAGATCATGCATGAACTAACGCACATATAAAATCATGTTGGGGGGTGTGAAAGGGTGGACATCTTAAAACATTCATACCGAAAAAAAGGACAAATTGAATTTTGGTTTGATGAATTTCCGCACTCTCCTGCCGTCCTTACGCCCATTCGTCATTACTATTTTGTTCGTTATGTAAAATGGAGCCGGCACGATCCGCCGGTCACAAGAAAAGACTTAGAAAAAATGGAGCTCCTTGCGAACACGATGCTTGGCACGCTGCAAGATTATCGAAAGCGCAAGGCATACAAAAGCCCCTTGTCATAACCACTAGACAAGAGGCTTTTTTTAGCTGCCGAACATTTGCCTGAGATAAATCACATCCATCCGGGTGGTCTGCGGCAATAGATAAGCAGATTGAACAGCACCTGGCCGCCTTCTCTTATTCAATTTGTCGATAATTTCTGCCGCTGTTAAAATCCCAAGTCCATGTCCGTAATATTGATCTTCTCCTAAGTAAATCACATTTTCCCCGCGCCACTGTGACTGCTGATAGCTAAATTCTGGATTCTCGAAATATAAGCAATCCCCATAGATAAAGTCATTCCCGCGCTCTGTATAAATCGACAATGTATCATAATGCCAGTCATACAGAGTTAGACTGCGAAGCCTTCGGTTAAACTTCTCGTCTCCTACCGTTTGCAAGACGCCCATATAAAACACGATGACAATGGCGGTGGCACATTCAAATGCATATTGTGAGCCATTTTCAAAAATGTCTTTAATGCCTCTAGATGGTTCGACTTGATAGCGCAGCTCTAGTGCTCCTGCTTCAGATACGCGCCAAAAGGCGTCATTTGCACGAGACCTTTGAAAGATGGCAAATGAGGCACCACTTTTATGCAAATCTCTTGCAGCATTCATAATGTTCGATCTCAATGTAACCTCAAATAACAAATCAGATGCTTGCCTGTAGCGGAACGTATCATTTGAGGCTTGTAACTGCATCAAAATGATCCGCTTTTGTCCCTCTAGCTGAAATGAAGCCAGCTGCTCATTTGTCACTGGCTGTCCTGAAAGGATAATCATATGAAAAGCGCCCCCTTTTGTATTAGCGTATGCAGGGTGCTTGGGCAAGGAATCAATTTGTGTAAATAAACAAAAAAGCATCCTTTTTATTTGAAAAACATGAAAATAATATGAAGCTGTCCGATATATAACATATCGTTTAAAAGGAGGAAAAACATGAAAAATGCAATAAAATGGTTGAAAAAACCATCGATTTCTAAGAGACTGATTATTTCATTCACTCTCGTCCTTGTCTTGCCAATTATTACACTCAGTACGATTTCATATCAGATTGCCAAAGAAGAATTAGATCATGAAATCATGTACGGAGCAAAAGCAAGAGTCAATGAACTGAATGACATGATCCAGCAAAAGCTGATGAATAAGGAAAACGCAGTAAAACTCTTTACTGAAACAGCTACTGCTGCAGACTTTAAAAAGAACAACCAGGACAAGCTGTATGAGCATTTTGAGATATACAGCAAAATCAATGAAGATGATGTGGTTGGGTTTTATGCAGCAAGTAAAAAGCGTGACTTCATTCAGTTTCCTAAAGTAGATATGCCAAAAGGTTATGATCCAACAACGCGCGATTGGTATCAACTAGCTATGCAGGATGAGAGTGGTAATCCAGTTGTCACCAATCCATACATTTCTGCCACAACAAACGGCATGGTTGTCACGATTGCCCAGCGCCTGAAGGACGGGGCGGGAGTGATCGGAATCGACATTGATGTGCAAGACATTGTCGATAAAATAAAAGAGATTAAAATTGGACGAGAAGGATACCCAATTATTGCGAATAAAAACAAGCAAATTGTGGCCCATCTAGAAGAAAAATCAGGATCTAAGGTTACTGAAAATATTTCATCTATCCTTTACAGCGGAAAAGAAGGAACATCAACTTATGAGAATAAAGGAGAACAAAAGCGTCTCGTTTTTGTGACAAATGATTTAACAGGTTGGAAAATTGCTGGAACGATGTTTGTATCAGAAACAGAAGAAGCAGCACAGCCAGTTTGGAATTCTGCCATTATTCTTTTAATTTCTTCCTTTATCCTTGGCGGTATTGCGATCTTCTTTATCGTTCGCTCCATCACAATTGGACTTCGAAAGCTTGTTGATTTCTCAGAAAAGGTGAGTGATGGTGATTTAACCGAAACCCTTGAAACCAAATCGAAGGATGAAATTGGAGATCTCACAAGAAGCTTTAGCAAAATGAGTGAATCCCTTCGTGACGTCATTCGAGCGGTACAGCAATCTGTCGACAATGTGGCTTCCGCTTCCGAGGAGCTGACGGCAAGTGCCAGCCAAACAAGTCAAGCAACTGAACATATCACGATGTCGATTGAACAATTTTCAAATGGAAATGAAGCACAAAACGAGAAAGTCGAATCTAGTACGAATCAGCTTGTGGCAATGAATGAAGGATTACAAGGCATGTCACAAACGTCATCAGAAGTGGCTACTGTCTCACTTCAATCAACAGAGGCAGCTGGTCAAGGCGGCCGAATAGTTGAAAGCACAGCGAGCCAAATGAAACATATTGATACATCTGTACAAGAAGCAGAACAAGTCATGAAGCAATTAGAATATAAGTCTAAAGATATTACGAGCATTTTAAATGTCATTAACGGCATTGCAGATCAAACGAATCTTCTTGCGTTAAATGCAGCCATCGAAGCAGCAAGAGCAGGTGAATCAGGACGCGGCTTCTCTGTCGTGGCAGAAGAAGTGAGAAAATTAGCTGTCCAATCGGCAGACTCAGCGAAAGAAATAGAAAAGCTCATTCAAGAAATTGTGTTAGAAATTGCTAAATCTCAAGATATGTTCAAAACGGTCAATCGAGAAGTACATGCAGGACTTGGTATGACAGAAGAAGCAAAAGAAAGCTTCCAGAACATTTATGAGGCGGCAGAAGGAATGTCGAAAAAACTGACGCAATTAAACGATACAGCCATTGATCTATCGAGCGGTTCGAAGCTAGTTTCACAAGCTATGCAGGAGATGCGTCAAGTCTCTAGAGAAAGTGCTGCAAACATTCAGGACATTGCGGCTTCTGCTGAAGAGCAACTGGCATCTATGGAAGAAATATCATCTTCTTCAGTGACACTTTCTAACATGGCAGAGGAACTAAAAGAGCTCACAAGTCAATTTAAAATTGATTAAATAATGATGAAAAAATACCCAGAATTGTCTGGGTATTTTTTTTATATTTTAAACATCGTTTTCAGCCTGTAAAAATAAACCTTTCATCCGATAATAACTTTAGAGAAGTAAAGGGGGAAAGAGAAAATGGGGAAAATGATTCAATGGTTAAAAAAACCATCCATTTCAAAAAAATTAATTATTGCCTTTTTGGTAGTCCTTATCCTGCCAACCACTGCACTGACAATTAGTGCGTTTTTTACATCAAAGACAGAGCTAGACAAACAGATTATGGGCAGTGCGATGAGTCAAGTCAATGCATTTGATACTTTAATCAATGAGAATATAGGAAACAAAGCAGATGCTGTGGCTCTGTTTACAGACTCACTCAAAGCGTCTAATCTTCAAGAAAAAAATAGAAATGCGACCATCAAAGAATTGCAGCAATTTGGAAAAATTAATGAAAAAGATGTTTCTGCTATCTATGCAGGCTCCGAAAAGGGATTGTTTATGCAATATCCAGTTCAAAAGATGCCTGATGGCTACGATCCAAGAGAGCGTCCATGGTATCAAGAAGCGCTCAATGCAGAGAACGGTAAACAAGTCATCACAAAACCATACGTAGCAGCCTCCACAGGCAAAATGGTCATCACGATTACTCAAAAAATGAAAGATGGGTCAGGTGTTATTGGACTTGATATGGAAATTGACACCCTGATTCAAAAGTTAAAAGAAATCAAAATTGGGCAAAAAGGCTATGCCTTCATCATGGAGAAAGATAAAACAGTTTTAGCAGATCCGACCCAAAAGCCAGGAAGTCAGGTCAATGAGAATCTAGCAAATATTATTTATCAAAACAAAGAAGGAAACGGCAGCTACACACTCAAAGGAATAGATAAAAAGGTTGCGTATGTGACCAACGAATTAACCGGCTGGAAAATCGGTGGAACGATGCTCGTATCAGAAGTAGAAGATGCAGCAAAGCCCGTTTTCAATACAGCCCTTATTGTGTTCAGTGTGACACTTATCGTAGCAGGTACCCTCATCTTCTTTATCGTCCGCTCTATATCTAAAAGATTATCCAACCTTGCCCGCTTCTCGAAAAAAGTCAGCGAAGGTGATTTGCGCGATAAGCTTCAGATCCAATCAGATGACGAAATTGGCCAAGTTGGGAAAGGCTTTAATACAATGATTGACTCATTAAGAACCCTCATTGGTGCCGTCCAAACCTCAGTCGAAAATGTCGCTTCTTCATCAGAAGAACTGACCGCCAGCGCAGGGCAAACAAGTAAAGCAACAGAGCATATTACACTAGCCATTGAACAATTTTCCAATGGAAATGAAAGTCAAAATGACAAAGTCGAATCCAGCTCAGAAGAGTTAGATGAAATGAACCGTGGCCTTCAGCACATGAATGAGTCGGCTGAATCCATTACTGCTTCATCGATCAAATCAACAGATATCGCAGGGGAAGGCGGACAGCTTGTCGAAAAAACCGCTTCTCAAATGAATGTCATTGATCAGTCCGTGAAAAAAGCAGAGAATGTCATCAGCGCTCTTGAAAGTAAATCAAAAGACATTACACAAATTCTAGGTGTCATCAATGGTATCGCCGACCAAACGAATCTACTTGCGCTAAATGCAGCAATTGAGGCAGCAAGAGCTGGGGAATCTGGCAGAGGCTTCTCCGTTGTAGCAGAAGAAGTAAGAAAACTGGCTGTTCAATCAGCCAATTCGGCGAAAGAAATCGAGAATTTGATTAAAGAAATCGTTCAAGACATCGATGTATCACAGGAAGTATTCACTGCAGTGAATCGAGAAGTTCAATCAGGCCTAAGCTTCACTGAACAAACAAGAGTCAGCTTCCACAATATTTTCGAAATGACAAAAGAAATTTCTGACCAGCTTCAAACCATGAATCAAACAGTTGTCCAGCTTTCAAATGGCTCTGCACATGTGTCAGAGGCTGTCCGTGAGATTGCAGACGTCTCACGTGAAAGCTCCGCAAACATTCAAGACATTGCGGCTTCAGCGGAAGAACAGCTCGCATCTATGGAAGAAATCAGCTCCTCCTCTGCTACGCTTTCATCAATGGCAGAAGAATTGCGTGATTTGATCAGCAAATTTAAAGTCGAATAGACAAAATGAAAAGAGCCCTTCAGCTAAAGGGCTCTTTTTCAATTGAATAAATCAAAAGAAATAGGTAAATTTACTCATTTTAATTAGATTTCGAACATTACCCCTTGAAAAATAATTCATATTACCTAAGAATAGAAGTGAAATACCACAAATCATAATTCAAAAGGAGTAGAATCATGAAAAAAATCAACTTTTTTAAGCATTTTACAATGTCCAAGAAATTAATTACTGCATTCTTAGCGATTCTCCTAGTGCCAATTCTCGTATTGGCAGCATTTTCTTATGAAGTGGCATCAAAGTCTCTCAATAATGAGATTATGTCTAGTGCTGCAAATGGTGTTCAGCAATTAAACGAACTCATTAATAAAGATGTACAGCCTAAAATTGATATCGTTTCTTATTTATCGAAATCGGTGAAAAAGAGTGAATTGACTTCTAAAAATAAGGATTTACTCAAGGTGAAATTAGAGCAATTATCGGAAACAGACGAAGATGTTGTGGAAGTATTCATTGCAGATCAAAATGGTAAACTAACCGAATATTCCGAGATTCATAAAGGGAGTGAAGCGAGTGCAAAAAACGAACCGTGGTTTCAACAATCGATGAGAGATGAGAAACTCATCATTTCAGATCCTTTTGCCGACAAGTCATCAGATGACCTGCTCATCAGAATATCAGAACAGCTAGCAGATGGTTCTGGTGTGATTGGAATCAATGTGCGCTTGAACACGATCGTGAAAGATACAAACAGCATCAAAATAGGCAAAGAAGGCTATGCGTTTGTCGCGACTTCAGATCAGCATTATATTGCCCATAAAACAGACAAGCCTGGGGCGAAATTGACAGGTGATTTCATCACGAAATTGTATGCTAAAAAACAAGGCAGTTTCAAATATGAATACAAAGGACAGCCGAAGCAAATGTTCTTTGACACAAATGAAGCAACAGGCTGGAAGCTTGCTGGAACCATGTATGTGGACGAAGTCCAAGAAGCTGCACAGCCAGTACTCGACTTAACAATGATCATACTGGCAGTTGCGATTGCCATAGGCGGAATCGCGATTTATTTTATTATTAAATCAATCCGAAAGCCACTGATAGCACTCTCTGAATCGGCTGAGAAAATCAGTCAGGGTGATCTGACCCAGCACATTGAAGTTCGTACGCACGATGAAATCGGCAAGCTTGCGCAGAGCTTTAACGAGATGTCAGCTAAGCTGAAACAAGTCATTCAAGCTGTTCAAAATTCCATTGAAAATGTGGCCGCCTCTTCTGAAGAATTAACAGCAAGTGCGGGACAGACCGCTCAAGCGACTGAGCATATCACATCATCTATTGAACAGTTCTCAAACAGCAATGAACATCAAAATGATATGATCGAAAAAAGCTCAGTCCAGTTGAACGAAATGGATCGCAGCTTATCCCATATGGTCGATACGACCTCTCATATGATGGAATCGTCGATTGATTCAAGCAAAACGGCTCAGGCCGGTGGAGAACTTGTTCAAAAAACAGCAGGGCAAATGCAAACCATCGAGCAGGCAGTGAAAGAAGCAGAGCTTGTGATTCAAGGCTTAGAGCAGAAATCAAAAGATATTACGAACATTCTGGGTGTCATTAACGGCATTGCCGACCAGACCAATCTCCTAGCTTTAAATGCTGCGATAGAAGCCGCTCGGGCAGGAGAAGCAGGCAGAGGTTTCTCTGTTGTTGCAGAAGAAGTTCGTAAGCTGGCAGAGCAATCCGGAAGCTCTTCAAAGGAAATTGAAAGCTTGACGAACGAGATTGTAGAGGAAATTAAAAAATCACAGAACATGTTTAAACAAGTAGCAGGTGAAGTACAATCTGGATTAAACATTACAGATGAAACGAAAATCAGCTTTGAGAAAATTTCCGATAAAACATCAGAAATGACAGAACAAATGAAACAAATGAACGGAACGGCTAAAGAACTCTCGCACGGCTCAAATGATATTTCACATGCGGTGAATCAAATTAAAGAGCTTTCACGAGAAAGCTCCGCAGGCTTCCAAGATATCGCAGCATCCGCAGAAGAACAGCTGGCATCTATGGAAGAGATCAGTTCCTCCTCTGCTACGTTATCTCAGATGGCAGAAGAGCTAAGAGAGCTCATTAAACAATTTAAAATATAAGAATATAGGGAAGCACCTGACGTTTTGGCGTCAGGTGTTTTTTCCATTCAATACATATAATTTGGGTATTTTGGTCTTATTTAGACTTTAATAAGTTAAAAAAGTAAAGAACATAGTAGTACTTCCGATATATATACTATCTTACGAAAAGGAGTTTTCTTTTTTATGAAATTCATACAGTATTTCAGGAAGCCATCTATTTCAAAAAAGCTCGTATTCTCTTTCTTATTTATTCTCTTATGCCCAATCATTGTGTTGGCATTCTCTTCATATCATACGGCGAGTACTTCTTTGAATGATCAAATTATGCAAAGTGCAAAGGAGAACGTCGAGCAGCTAGATAAAAATATTACGAAGGTTGTGAAAGTGAAAACAGACGCAGCCGATTTCTTTAGCAAATGGATCACGGAGAAAAAGCTTAAGCAAAAAGGCACGACAGATATTCAAGGACGGTTTGAGCAGTTCATGAGTATGAATGATGACACAGAAGGCATTTTTGTCGCTTCAAGTGATGGCAAAGTGTTTTCAAGATATCCTAATAAAAAAATGCCTGCTGACTATGTCGCAACGGAGCGGGATTGGTATAAAGACGGCTGGGAGAAAAACGGAGAGCTGTCTGTTTCAGCACCGTATCCAACAGCTTCCACAGGTACGCTTGTGGTCACCATCTCTAAAAAGTTAGAAGACGGATCAGGAGTCATTGCAATGAACCTAGACATTGCGAATCTAGTAAAAGAATCAAATAGCATAAACATTGGGAAACAAGGCTATGCCTTTATCGGAAGTCCGGATCGTACCTTTGTTGCCCATCCTACGAAAAAAGCGGGAACAAAATTATCTGGTGAATGGCTAGAAAAGCTTTATTCACAAGATGAAGGTTCTATGAGTTATATGTTTGAAGGAAAAGAAAAGCAAATGGAATTCACCACAAACAAAGCGACTGGCTGGAAAATTGTCGGTACGATGTTTGTGACAGAAGTAGAAGAAGCTGCACAGCCAGTCTTTAACATGGCCGCTATCATTTTAGCTGGCGCGCTCATCATTGGCGGGATTCTGATCTTCTTGATCATCCGTTCCATTACAAAACCACTATCTATACTTGTCTCTTCTTCAAAGAAAATCAGTGAAGGAGATTTAACAGAAAAAATTGATGTCCGGTCAAAAGATGAAATTGGACAGCTAGGCACAAGCTTTAATGAAATGAGTGAATCATTAAGAGATGTCATCCAAGCTGTACAAACATCTGTAGAAAACGTGGCTTCTTCATCTGAAGAACTGACAGCAAGCGCAGGTCAAACAACAAAAGCAACCGAACATATTACATCATCTATTGAAACATTCTCAAACGGCAACGAAAATCAAAGCGAAATGGTGGAGCAAAGTGCGGCTCATTTAAAACAAATGAATGAAGGTCTGAACGAGGTCGCAGAAACATCTGATGTCATCGCAGCATCATCTATTCAATCAAGAACAGTCGCGGAATCAGGCGGACAGCTTGTGGAGCAAACCGTTGGCCAAATGAAGACGATCGACCATTCAGTGAAAGAAGCTGAAGGGGTGATCAACGGGCTAGAGCATAAATCAAAAGACATCACAAACATCCTAGGCGTGATTAACGGCATTGCGGATCAAACGAATTTACTTGCACTCAATGCAGCTATTGAAGCAGCACGTGCAGGTGAGTCAGGCAGAGGCTTCTCTGTTGTCGCAGAGGAAGTACGTAAACTTGCAGTTCAATCATCAGATTCAGCAAAAGAGATTGAAAAGCTTGTGAAAGAAATTGTATCTGAAATCGAAACATCTCAAAATATGTTTAAATCAGTGAATGAAGAAGTGAAGAATGGTCTTTCCATTACAGATCAAACGAAAGAAAGCTTCTCACAAATTAATCAGCAAACAGCGGAAATCGCTACAAGAATGAATGAAATGAATACAACAGTACGCGAGCTTTCAAAAGGATCTGAGCAAATTTCTAAAGCAGTGAATGAAATTGCAGATGTATCACGAGAGAGTTCAGCAAGCATCCAAGATATCGCTGCATCTGCTGAAGAGCAGCTTGCTTCTATGGAAGAGATTAGTTCTTCCTCTACGACTCTTTCCCAAATGGCGGAAGAATTACGTGATTTAATTAAAAAATTCAAGATCAGTGAATAAGATCAAGTGGTTCTCCTCAAGGGGAACCGCTTTTCTTTTTAAGCGGTCATCTCGTACAATAGAGGAAATTGAAAGAATAGGAGAGATGTTATGCGTTTATCAAATAAGAAGGTCATTGCGTTTGTCAGTAATGATTTTGAAGATTTAGAGCTATGGTATCCGGTTCTGCGTTTAAGAGAAGAAGGGGCAACTGTGCACCTTGTAGGAGAAAAAGCAAATCATGAGTACACTGGGAAGTATGGTGTGCCGGCTGTATCTGATGCAGATTTTTATTCCATTCAAGCGGATGAATATGATGCTGTGCTTGTCCCTGGAGGGTGGGCGCCAGATAAACTGCGCCGTTTTCCAGAAGTGTTAAATATCGTACGTTCATTTGATGAAAAGGCAAAACCAATCGGGCAAATTTGCCACGCTGGATGGGTATTGATTTCAGCAGGCATCCTGCAAGGCAAAAAAGTAACGAGCACACCTGGTATTAAAGATGATATGACAAATGCTGGAGCAGACTGGTTTGATGAAGCAGTCGTCACAGATGGTCACCTCGTCTCGAGCAGACGTCCACCGGATCTTCCTCCCTATGTGAAAGCATTTGCGGATGTGTTAGCGGCAACATAAACAATGGACCCAAAATAAAAAAACAAAGGGCGAACTTGCACATCATGTTCGCCCCTTGTTTATCATTTCATGCCCATTCATTTTATCTATCGGCAGGAAACCTCACGCCCATTTGTTTTCTCGCCTCGTCCATGACGGACATGGTTTGAACAGATAAGGCAAATGTATTGACCGGAGACTGCCTCATTCCTTGCTGAATACACTCAATAAAATGACAGATTTCATAATACATGGCTGGCTGATCATCTTTGAGAGAGATGTCGGTATGGTGTCCTTGCCGATCATGGATCGTGATATGCGAAGGACGGTGGAATTGATCAATCACCATCGTCGCATCCTCTCCTTGAATTTCCGCAGATAAATGAGACGTTGAAATTTTAGAATGAAAAAGAAGTGCTTGATGCCCGTCATATTGCATAAGGACAGAGCCGCTCCCATCTACACCAGAAGAAAGCTTATAGCCTCTCGCGGTGATTTGATTCGGCAGACCAAATAAATAAAGCGCCGGGTAGACGAGATACACACCGATATCCATTAAAGAACCATTGGATAATTCAGGCTTAAAAGCATTTGGAATCTCGCCATTTCGGTAGGCATCGTATCTTGAGGAATATTTACAGTAATGAGCGACCACTTGCCGAATGGGTCCAAGCTGATCAAGATGCTGTTTGATTTGAAGGAAGTTGGGCAGAAATGTCGTTTTCATCGCTTCCATCAAACACACTTGATGTTTCTTCGCTGCAGCAATCATTTCTTCTACTTCTTTTCGGTGAGAGGCAAATGGTTTTTCGCATAATACGTGCTTTTGGTGCTCCATCATCAACATGGCCTGCTCTTTATGAAGGGCATTTGGACTCGCAATATACACGGCATCAAACGCATCACTTTCCGCCATTTGATGTAAGTTCGTAAAAACTGTATCAATACCGTATTTTTCGGCAAATGCCTGGCCTTTTTCAGCGGACCGTGAATAGACGGCTGTACATGTAAAATCAGCTACTCCTTCACCGGCCTGTAAGAATCGATCTGTAATCCAGTTCGTTCCGATGACAGCAAATCGAATCATGTCGTTCCCTCCTTCTACTTTCTCTGATTATACATCCTTTGAAAGCGTTTGTAAGAAAGAACATTCTTTTTATTGAAAAGCGGATGAAACCTTTATATAGGCTGATGCGTCTTACATAAAGGATATAAATGTACGAGAAGTGGGTAGTTTCTTCCTTCATTCGGGTAATACTCTGATAGAAGGGAGAGGAGGATACGACCATGAAGCGCGTCCTGCATATAGGAAGTACATACGTCTTTGCGCTTTTATTCATAGCAGCCGGTATTTTTCATGTGATAGAGCCGAGTGGCTTTGCCCGTATGATGCCAGGCTGGCCATTTCCATATGGTATGGTCTATGCGACGGCATGCCTAGAATGGCTGCTGGCTGTCTTGCTGCTTTTGCCAAATGTCAGGATCGCAGCAGCAAAAATCATTGCTGTCTATCTTGTCCTCATTTTCCCTGCAAACTTATTTGCTGCACGAGAGGGAATTCCATTTCCAGGTCAAGAAAGCACAGAGCAGTCTTTGCTATGGATAAGACTGATAGGACAGCCCATTCTGATTGTATGGGTGATGTCCATTGCGAAATGGGAAAAAAAGCTGAAACAATGACCACCATATCATGATCAGGTAGTGTACAATTTATTCATAAAATAGCCCGAGTTTGGAGGAACGATATGAATTCTATGCAAATGTGGAGCAGTCGATTTAGAAAATTTTTTCTTGATAACAAGTTTGTTCTCTTTTTACTCGTCCTGCTATTAATTGGATTGAATATCCTTGTTTTCATGAAAACATCCTTTATTTTCACACCGCTCATTGTACTCGTCAAAACCATCGCCTTACCGATTATTTTAACGGGGGTCGTGTATTATTTATTAAATCCAATTGTCAATTTGTTAGAGAAGTTTAGAGTCAAACGGATCTTTTCGATTTTGCTTTTATATATTGTCATTATTGGCATTATTACAGTGACGATTGTGTCTATTATTCCGTTTTTACAAGCGCAAATGATGAGTCTGTTTCATAACCTTCCGAAATATGTTGATACGGTAGAAGATCAGATTAGACAACTAACGGGAAGCAACTTCATTAATCAAGCGCAAAAAGCGATGAATTTTAACGTTTCTGAATTGGTGAGCAAAGCGTCAAGTCAAGCGACGAAAATTTTGGAAAGTACCTTTACCGGAGTGGGGACATTCCTAGGGGCGCTTACTGAAGTCATCATTTCAATCGTGACCGTTCCGTTCATTCTGTTTTATTTATTAAAAGACGGCAAAAAATTGCCTGACTATTTCCTGAAATTTATTCCGAATAAATTTAGAGAGCATACACATATCGTGCTTCACGAAATGAACCATCGCCTGAGCTCTTATATTCTCGGCCAGATCATTGTCAGCTTCTGTATCGGTTTTCTTCTCTTAATTGGATACATGATTATCGGGTTAGACTATGCCTTACTGCTGGCCATCATTGCTGCTTGTACAAGTATCGTGCCTTACCTTGGGCCAACGATTGCCATTACACCAGCGATTGTGATTGCCCTTGTCACGTCACCAATTATGCTGTTAAAATTGATCATTGTTTGGACGGTTGTCCAGCTGATTGAAGGGAAATTCATTTCTCCACAGGTTATGGGGAAAAATCTTCACATCCATCCAATCACCATCATTTTTGTTCTTTTAACAGCCGGTAAACTGTTCAGCGTGGTCGGCATCATTGTCGCTATTCCGACGTACGCCGTGCTGAAAGTCATCACGACTCACTTATTTGATTGGTTTAAAATGCGATCCAATTTGTATAAAGAAGAAAAGGCTTGATGTCATAATCTTTTTTGAAAAAAATATAGTATCATAAAGACGAGCTTTCGAAATAGGAAGCTTGTCTTTATGTGGACATAGATGGTTGCCTGTTCAAAAGATCAGAATTGAAAGGAAAGAAAATCATGAATCTATGGGATTTATTCGTGGCACTGGTTTTAGGAATTGTCGAAGGATTAACAGAGTATGCACCTGTCTCGTCTACAGGTCACATGATCATTGTCGATGATCTTTGGTTAAAGTCAAAGGAAATCATTACGCCAGAGGCGGCAAACACATTTAAAGTCGTGATTCAGTTAGGCTCTATTTTAGCTGTCATGATTGTGTTCAAGGATCGAATTTTGAACTTGTTAGGCTTAAAGAAAAATATCACTGAAGAACAAAAGCGCAGCGGGCATAAACTGACCATTGCTCAAATTGCAGTAGGACTCGTCCCAGCCGTCATTTTAGGATTCTTATTTGAAGATTATATTGATAAATACTTGTTTGACGTGAGAACAGTTGCTGTCGGTTTGATTTTAGGCGCAGTGCTGATGCTTGTCGCTGACTGGATCAATAAACGTAAAACAGAAACAAGCTCTGTCGATAACATGACGTATAAACAGGCGCTTTATATCGGACTGTTTCAATGTTTGGCATTATGGCCAGGCTTCTCGCGCTCAGGTTCGACGATCGCAGGCGGGGTTATTCTTGGTTTGAATCACCGTGCAGCAGCTGACTTTACATTTATCATGGCGATGCCGATTATGGCGGGGGCAAGCTTGTTAACACTGGTGAAAAATGCCGAATATTTAACAACAGACATGCTGCCATTCTTTATCGTCGGCTTTGTGAGTGCATTTGTTGTGGCTCTCTTCGTTGTTCGATTCTTCCTAAAACTGATCAATAAAATCAAACTGGTGCCTTTTGCAATATATCGAATAATCCTAGGTGTGATTTTATTTATCCTATTCATGTAATGCTGAAAACTACTCTTATTAAAGAGTAGTTTTTTGTTGTTTTAACTATTTTAAACAGTAAAATCACCCTCTTATTTGGTAGAAAAAGAAGTTTTTTCATAAATTAGTGTTTAAGAGATTGGAGAAGGGGTAGTACATAAACATACCAATTAAAGGAGGAGTTAGAAATAATGAGAAAAACAAGCAAATTCTTTGTTAGTTCTGTGATCGCTACGTCAATGGTTGCTGCCCCTCTATCTCTTACGACTTTTGGTCAAACGGCTGAAGCTGCAACGACAACAGGTGTTGATGGAAGTGTCTCTATTGATCCAGTAGCCATTGCCGATAAAATTGAACAAGCAGTAAAATCATCTCAAAATCGTGATGGATTCGTTAAAAATGCGGCGTACAGCGCCTTCTATGAAGCAGGTCAAAACTATAACGTCGTTGTCCAAAACTTAAGCCAAGACCATGACTTTAGCGGACTGAACAATGTGGTTTACTATGATAGTGTTGAATATGATGGTATTACGTTTGGTATTTGGGTATTTGAAGATGGGACGTTCGTCAATAATGGTGACGGCGGCTATATTAACTGGACATTTGTCGGCAGCTTTGACCGTGAGGAAGGAAGCGGCACTGTCGACTTCCATAAAAGATTCTAATCTTATTGTTAAAAGTCTGCCGATTCACCGGCAGACTTTTTTTATAACGCACATTCTTCTATGTCAAAACCTAAATCTTCAATGATATGATGATCCATTTTGACTTGCTGACCTTTTGTTGTTAAATAATCGCCTACGAAAATGGAATTTGCCGCATAAAGGGCAAGCGGCTGAAGCGTCCGTAAATTGAACTCTCTGCCTCCAGACACTCGAATTTCCTTGGTTGGATTGACAAACCTCATGAGTGCCAACACTTTCAATGCTTTGACCGGATGTGTTCGTTCTTGATGCTCAAGTGGTGTTCCCTCAATTGCATGAAGAAAGTTGACTGGAATGGAATCCGCATCAATGGCTCTGAGCGCAAAAGCCATTTCAACAATTTGCTGGTTGGTTTCACCCATTCCAATAATAACCCCTGAGCAAGGTGACATGCCCGACTGTTTGACCTCCTCAAGGGTCGACAAGCGGTCATGATATGTATGAGTTGTCGTAATGTGAGTATGATGATCTTGATGTGTATTGATATTGTGATTGTACCGATGAACCCCTGCTTCCTTCAGCCGCTTCGCTTTGTCTTCATTTAATAACCCAAGACATGCACACACCTTCAAAGGCATGGTCTCAGTGATCTCTTTTACTGCTGCTGTCACCTCATCTAATTCTCTGTGAGAAGGTGCTCTGCCGCTCGCGACAATACAATAAGTCCCCGCTTTTCTCTTGAGCGCCTCACGCGCGCCAGCCACAATCGTTTTTTGATCAAGCATTGTATATCGTTCAACCGATGCTTTAGAAATGATCGACTGTGAACAATAACCACAGTTTTCAGGACAATAACCGCTTTTTGCGTTAAGAATCATATTTAATTTCACCTTATTTTGAAAAAAATGAAATCGTACTTGATAGGCTGCATGCATGATAGATAATAATTCTCTATCGTCAGCTTCAAGAATATCTAGACCTTCTTGAAGAGTGATCCGTTCATTTTTCAGCGCTTTTTCTGCTATCGCTTCCCAAGACAAAGATATGTGTTTTCCCATCATAAGCTCCTCTCATTATGTTAACTTATTTTTATTAAAAGTTAACATAATGGATAGTCGTTGGCAAGCATTGGATAAATGAAGTCTACAAAAATACTTGAAGACACACAAAAAGGCGATGATCATGAAGTCATCGCCTTTTTATATGTAAAGCCTTATAGCTTATCGAACAGTAATATAGTTAATCACAAGCTCGCCTAGTGAATTATAGTAAGAAACTGTGACAGAACCACGTTGTACGGCACGAATCCAAGTGAAGTTCGGAGCTGTTTGATCTAATTGAATGGCATATGTTGCGCCTGACACAGAAATTTGACTTGCTGGAAGAGAGACGGCGATTGAAGAACCTACAGTAAGCGTACGGTTCACTGTAATCACTTTATTCATAATAGGAGCTTTTGCTATAACTGGTTCTTTTGGCTGTGCAGCTGCATGTGCACCTTCAGTTTGGAAGAACGTAAGAGCACCTAAAGCAGCTAAAGACAATGTACAAGCTTTCATTAATTTTTTCATCGGTAACACTCCTTTTTTTGGCATATACATATATTAATAATAATAGTATTATATGTCAATTAAAATATGTGGAAAAAAGAGTATTTATGGTGAAAATTGTCACATATTATTCATGAGCCTTCTCTTTTTTAGGGGAAAAAGAGGCATAAAAAAAAGCTGGGCGTATCCCAGCAATGTAAAGCTTTATGAAAAGAGATGCTCAATCGTCGTCTCGCTGTTTTGGCTGACGGCCTTTTTGCTTCTCTTTTTCTTTAATGTAGTGAATAAAATCGATGGTTTGTCTTCGTGCTTCTTCGGAAAAATCGGAGGCAGCCTTAAACGCAATTTGCAAATCAGGATCGTCTGCAAGGTCGCCATCAGTTCCGCCTTTGTCCTTACCTGTGAGAAGATAGTCCGTTGAAACCCCGTATAACTCGGCGATTTTCACAATCATTTCACCGTCGGGCTTTCTCAAGCCATATTCCCAATTTGCATAAGTGGACATCGCCTTTAATCCGAGTTTTTTAGCAACCGTTGACTTGCTCCATCCATGCTTCTCTCTTAATTCAGTTAAAATCTTCCCAGTCAAATTATCCATTGGAAACACCTTTTTTCATGTTATGAGTAAATTTTATCATGAATTACACGGAAAAGATAAATAATTACACAAAAAGAATAAAAAAATGATTGACTTACTCGTTTTGTGTATATTATCATAATGAATATAACTTACACATATTGAGTAAGAGGTGAAAAGATGAAACTTGAAAATTTACGAGAAGAACGCATTTTACAAGGAAAAACACAAACCTATTTGGCGAAAAAGTTAGGGTATAAGTATACGAGCGGCTATGCAAATATAGAAATGGGCAGAACGAAGCCCAGCTTAGAAATAGCAAAGCATATTGCAGATTTGCTGAATAGGGGTGTTCAAGAGCTTTTTTTTGACCAAAAGTTACACGAAATGAGTAATTCTTTAAAGGAAGAGCACTTCTTTGAAAAGGGGAGACGAACAAAATGAATATTGAACATCCAATGGTAGCGCAGATGAATGATTTTGGATATCCAAAAAGCTATTGGTCATATGACATGACACGTTATGGGTATCAAGTCGAGATTGAAGAGAGTCTGGAGGGATTTGAAGAAGATGAAACATCAGATGACGTTTGATGCCAGAAAGGAAGCGCAGCTCTGTTTAGTCCAAGCCGGCGGCTGGATGACCTTTCAACACCAAAAACCGGTGTTTGTTTTTTCCACATCAGAAGACAAGCAAACATACATGACCCTCTTGGCGGAAAAGCTCGCTGAAGCAAAAAAGGAGGAAGCAAGACGACATGAAACGATGGAAGAAAATCATGGAAATCCTCAAATGCTTGCTCAAAGCGAGTAAAAACGAACAAGACATTCGTCAGTGGGAAAAGGATGACGGGAGATCATAACATGGTCATCCATTTCATCATTGAGACAGAGTTATTGTTCACAAAAGATACATTGATAAAAAGAATACGAGCAGCTGCAAAAGCGCAATGCCCGCAGAAAATAAAAGACGCACTATCACTCGAGATTCGTTTATTTGACGACATGCCGCTTGACATAGCTGATTGTCAAATCAAGCGTACATACGCAGAGAAAGGTTTGATACGCCCAGTGAACGTCAGCATCTTTCAGCCACGACTACACCATATTCAAGAAGCACTTCATTCTATTGCGGATAGGGCCCCTCTACAGATCGTTGATTTAAGAGTTTCCCAGTTTTATAGTATGCGTCCAAGAATTGAAATCATTTTAAATACGATAGGTGATGGCACGAAGTCCTCACCAATTAAGGAGACAAGCATATGAACGAGCCAAAACAATTATTCATTCAAGAAAACCAGACATTTGTCGGTGAGATGGAAACAGGAAAAATTCAAGTCATCGTGTTAGATGGGAATGTAGGAACAGCTTATCAGATAGATGTACCTGAACATGGAAAAACCATTATCCAAACGGCAAAAGGTCATTTTGCAAGAGTAGATCACGAGATTGGTTTTAAAATCAGCTAGATCACTGAACAGATCACAACATCATACGTCCAAGACGGAAAGCCTGCGGACACTGATCAAGACCCTATGAAAAGGGGACTGATTGGTGTCCGTTTTTTATTTTCTTAAAAAAGGGAGAGAGCCAATATGCAAGATTTACTCATTGAATACAAACGAGCATTAAAGGATGCTAGAAAACAATATGAACCATTTAAAGAAAAAGACGAACATCAGCTGTCCGTTCAAGACAAGCATGATAAAAAAATGATCGCCAGTATGGTGAGCGATCTCGAATACGTAGTAGAGTGGCTTCAAATTGGAAGAGAGCCAGGCGCACGCAGAGGATTAGACAGACGTTCAGTCTATCAGCGCACCATTCTAGCAAATCCAGAAGTGTTAGAGGCTTTATCACATGAATATACAATCATCCAAGAAAATGAAAAAGAATTCAGTGAGCGGGACAAGAAACGAATTGATGAAGCCTTGTCCGTTTTAACGGACCGAGAAAAGGACGTATTTTTCATGCACACAACGCAAGGATTATCGTTTAGCGAGATTGCGATCATGCTGGATGTGAAGAAAGGAACTGTGCAAAAACATATGGAGAGAGCTCGGACAAAGATGGCCAAAAAAGTACAAGAACGCCTATTCGAAGCAGCTGAATAGGCGTTTTTTCTTTTACAAAATAAATGGAGCAACACTTGTCTTACAGTTGCCACCTATAGTTAGAAAGACCAAACGGATGTTTGCTAGCCCTACACAAATGATTCCTTCACAGGAAATCGTTCGAATTAAAAGGAGGCGGCAGGTGAATGTAAATGAAAGATAAACGGATAGAAGCCAAGCAAGATTATATGAAAGGGATGACGTACCAGCAAATTGCTGATCATTACAATGTCTCGATCCATACCGTGAAATCTTGGAAAAGACGATACGGATGGCAAAGGCAAAAAGGTTCGTCAAAGCAGGCACACTCGATCTTCAATCAGTTTCTTTCAGATGAAACAATTGAAATCATGGAGAAAATGGGCGGGCGTACATCGCTTGATTTAATCTGGGATCAAATTCAAATTCAATATGCTGCCATTATTCGGGCGCAGCGAATCATGTATGTGTCAGATCAAGATGACATGATCAAAGAGCTGAAAAAGGCAGCATACATGCCTTCTTCATTAGAAGAAACAGTAGAAGGCATTCAGCCAGAACAAGAAATCAGCACAGAAGAATATTCGTTTCAATTTTCATGGGATCGGCATGCCACCTTTTTAAATGCCCAATCCCGTGCAATGGGAGAGCTCAGGCGTCTCATTAAACAGTTTGAAGAGCTTGCACATGCGAAGGATGAACGAAGATTAAGGCTAAAGCAAATTGAACTGACCATCGAAAAAACAAAAAAAGCAGTGCGCGAAGAAAAAGAGGAAGATCTTCACATCATGATCAAGCGAAAAGAGGATAACTCATGACGCCATTGATTGAAAAAGAAGTCAATCCTCACTTTGAACACTTTCTATTCGATTGGAATCAAAAGTTTCAATTTTTAGTAGGCGGCTACGGCTCCTCGAAAAGCTATCACATTGCGTTAAAACTCATTTTAAAGCTGCTGGAAGAAAAACGGACAGCACTTGTCATTCGAGAAGTATATGATACGCACCGCGAATCAACCTTTTCTCTCTTACAAGAGATCGTCAGCGATCTTGGCATCGATCATGTGGTGAAGTGCCGCAGTTCGCCGCTTGCCTTGACGTTTCGAAATGGCAGCAGCATCTTATTCAAAGGGCTGGACAAGCCTGAGAAATTGAAATCGATTAACAACATCTCGATGATTTGGATTGAGGAGTGTTCGGAGGTTTCTTATGAAGGCTTTAAAGAGCTGCTTGGAAGGATGAGGCACCCGTCCTTACCGCTTTATATGATGTTATCGACCAATCCTGTTGGTCAAGATAATTGGACGTACAGACATTTCTTTCGAGATGAACAGTTGAAGCGATTTGTCCTAGATGACGAAACCTTATACAAAAAACGCACCGTTGTGATCAAGGATACGTACTATCATCACTCCACAGCGGAAGATAACCTATTTCTCCCTAAAAGCTATGTGGAGCAGCTGGATGAGCTGAAAGAATACGACCCAGACCTCTATCGAATTGCGAGGAAGGGCTATTTCGGCATCAACGGCACAAAGGTTTTTCCTCAATTTGAGGTGAGAAGCCATTCTGATGTATTAGAAGCCATTCAGCAGATTGACCGGCCGCTAAAACGAGCAGGCATGGATTTTGGATTTGTTGAATCATACAATGCGCTCATTCGATTAGCCGTCGACCATGAAAAAAAGTACTTATATATTTACTGGGAATATTACGACCGCGGGAAAACAGATGATGAAACAGCTGTTGACCTAAAAGAGTTCATTGAATCAAAGGAACTCATCAAAGCCGATGCAGCCGAGCCTAAAACCATTCACTATTTTCGGCAGCGTGGATTTCAAATGGTGGCAGCACATAAGTTCCAAGGCTCTCGTTTGCAGTATACGAAAAAGATCAAACGGTTTAAAAAAATCATTTGCTCTGATGCTTGTCCGTACACAATCTATGAACTTCAATCACTGACCTATAAGGCAGATAAGGATGGACGTTTAGAGGAAGATGCATTTCAAATCGATCCGCACACATTATCAGCGATCTGGTATGCGCTGGATGATTATGAAGTGACGGATTTGAAACAGACCGCCTCAGAGCGTGTCCGTCCAAACAGAGAGAGGAGGTCCATACAATGAAACAATTGAAAGCAACGATTATGAAGGCAAACATGTCTGATCATACAAAACAAATGTATGCAGATGAATTTTCCTATGAAAAAGATGACATTGTTCCCCCGCCTTACAACATCAATGAATTAAAAAGCATGGCAGAATATTCAACCATTCTTCAGCAATGTATTGATGCGTACAAAACGAATATTTTGGGTTTTGGGTTTGGGGTGGAATATGCCTTTGACTTTAATGCAGAAGGTGTAAAACCGGCAAAAAAGAAAGCCGCAGAAAAGGAATGGACAAGACTTGAAGAGTTTACGAAGTACATGAACTATGATGAGTCCGCTGATGTGATTCTTGGCTATGTCCTCGAAGACCGAGAGAAAACGGGCAATGGCTTTTTAGAGGTGCTGAGAGATGGACAAGGAAAGCCGGCCGGAATCGAGTATTTAGATGCGCTCCATATCCGCATTTGCAAGCTTAGTGAGCCAGTCGACGTTGAATTCAGTTACACAGAAAATGGCGAATTAAGAACAATGAATCGAAAGAAACGATTCCGCAAATATGTGCAGGTAATCAACGAAAAGAAAGTTTTCTTCAAGGAGTATGGTGATCCGCGCATTTTGCACTGTGAAACAGGCAAGTACGATGACACCACACCAGAGCCGCTTCGCGCAACAGAAGTAATTCATTTTAAAATTGGCAGCGGAACGTATGGGATTCCCCGCTGGATTGGCAACATCGTCAATATGTACGGAGCACGCAAGGCAGAGGAGCTGAACTATCTTTATTTTAAACAAGGACGGCATGTACCAGGTGCCATCATTGTCGAAAATGGGATGCTGTCAGAATCCTCTTATCAGCAGCTTCAAGATTATATGGACGATATTGAAGGATCTGATCATGCACATAAATTTCTATTGCTTGAAGTTGAAGGTCTGCCGACAGAAAAAGGGCTAACGGGAGAAGAAGATGTCTCAAATGTCAAAGTAAACTTCAAATCTCTAGCCGAGATCCTGCAAGAAGATGCGCTTTTTTTAGAATACGATGAAAAAACAAGAAACAAAATCCGCTCTGCGTTTCGCCTTCCGCCAATTTACACAGGTGAGTCTCAAGACTATAACAAAGCGACAGCAGATACAGCGCGTAAAACAACAGAAGAGCAAGTATTTCAGCCGGAACGGCATCTCATCACAGGAAAACTCAATACTCTTTTTCTGCCGGATCTTGAAATTTGGCATGTCCGTTTTCTATTAAATGGTCCTGATTTTAGAGACCCATTAGAGATTGCCAAAGTACTGACACCATTTATTCAGGCGGGGGCAGTGTCACCTAACGATTTGCGCGATTTAGCAGGAAGAATCCTCGGAAAAACGCTAGAGGAATGGCCTGAGGAACTGTATCACCGCCCTTTAGAAAGCCGCATGAAATCAGCTGAAGAAAAGCCTCAACCAGAGCCGGACCAGCTGACGAAATAAACAGAAGCGAGTGCGCTTTTTTGAAAGGGGGTGAACATATGCCAAGAGAACTAAAAAACGCTAAAATTACGCATGTTTCCTACGTGGACAAAGCAGCGAACAAGAAGAAATTCTTTTTGATGAAAGCAAAGAAAAAGCGACCTGACTTTCAAAAGGAGGTCAGTGTCCTGACAAAGGCAGAAGATGCTCATCGCCTCGTGTACGGTGTCGTGTATGAGCCGAATACGCCTGATGCACATCAAGACTTTATGACAGCCAAGGAAATTGAAAGAGCGGCACACGGCTTTATGAAGGATGCCCGTCATATTGACAAGCAGCATGATTTTCAGGATGGTGTTGGCGAAGTGGTTGAATCATATATTGCTCCGGCTGATGTTGAAGTGGGCGGGGAGCTGATTCGCAAAGGATCTTGGGTGCTTGTGACAAAGGCTTCCCAAGAGATTTGGGATCAAATTCAAAAAGGCCACATTACAGGCTATTCAATGGCCGGAACGGCGGACATCGTCGCCATAGAAGAACAAGATCAGCTTCTATCTCAAGACACAAATGAGAGAGGTCTTTTTTCTTTGCTGAAAAATTTCTTTTTAAAAGAGGAAGGTGCAAACATGTCACAACCATTTTGGAACGTTTTAGACCATCTGCTGGAAACCTTACAGTCAAGTGATGGTGATGAGGCGGATGTAAGAGCTACCTTAGAACAGCTCATTCCAATCGTGCAGGACATCCTGAAGACAGAGGATGTACTTCAAACGATTGGTGAAAGGCCAGCAGACGTACAAAAAGAAGAGGCCGCTTTGACGACGGATCAAGTGCGAGAGCTCGAAAAGGCAAAAAAGGCCATCGAAAACGTCTTGCAGCAGGCTGAAAAGCAGGAAACAGAACAAACAGGGGAAGAACCTGTCCAAAAAGTGCTCGAACAAGTCGTTGCACCGATTCGTCATCAGCTCTCTTCCTTAGAGAAATCAGCCAGCAGAGAAAAAGCAGCGATGCAGGAAGTGCTTCAGGAGCAGCTTTTGCCTATTTCAGAGCGGATTCACATGCTTGAAAAGGCAAGGGGCATATCAAAACAAACAATCCACGATACACAAAACGACACGACAAAACCCATATGGGATGGCTTACTATAAGCCGAAATAAGGAGGAAACAGTGTGAGAAATCAAGAGTTGATTCGTAAGGCCGAAATGACACTTGCCAGCTTAAAAACCGGCGGTCTCATGAACGCAACCCAATCCAGCATATTCATTAGAATGATGCAAAACACACCAACCGTTTTAAATGATGCACGCATCATTCCGATGGAAAGTGATTCACAAAAAATCGAAAAAATCGGCTTTGGCCAGCGTATTTTGCGCCCAGCAGAGGAAGGCAAAGCGCTTGATGCAAAAGACCGTGTTGTCCCAGCGACAAGCACTGTCCAGCTAAATGCAAAAGAGGTCATTGCAGAAATTCATATGACCTACGACAGCATTGAAAACAATATTGAAAAAGACGGAATTCAGCAGACAATTATGCAAATGCTTGCTGAACGAGCGGCCGTTGATATTGAAGAGCTCATCGTCAATGGGGATACGACTTCATCAGATCCGTTTTTAGCCCAAATGGATGGCGTCAGAAAACAAGCAGTATCTCATATTGTCGATGCCAATAGAGCGGAAATTAGCCGCCAAATGTTTAAACAAGCCTATAAAGCGATGCCGTCAAAATATTTACGTGTACCTCAGGATTTCCGTTTCTACACATCTCCAAGTTTAGAGGTGGAATGGAAGGATCAAGTAGCAAACCGTCAGACAACTCTCGGAGATGCGGTTATTCAAGGCGGACTTTCTTCTGCATTCGGTGTGCCGGTCAAAGGTCTTGCCAATATGCAGCCATATGACGAAGCGGGAACAGACGTATCTGATATTTTGCTGACACACCCTAAAAATATTATCGTAGGTTTTTCTCGTCATATTCGAATTGAAGTAGAAAAAGATATTCGCAGACGTAAATTTATTATTGTCCTAACAGCAAAGCTAGACAGCAAATTTGAGGAAGAGGATGCTGTAGCAAAAGTGATGAAAGTGAAAGAGTAGGTGACATCAGGCCATGATTATTTCTCCTGAAGAACTGCAAGCCTATTCTGTATTTGAGCGTGTGAAAAATCGATCTGTAGAAAGACTGACAGCAGATATTATCGAAGCAGAAGCTGCGGTATTTCAAATCGTAGGTCATGATTTCTCAAGCGAAAAATATCAGCCCCTCCCTGAAAAAGCAAGAATCGCATTATTAAAAATGGCCCAATATTTTGCCATGCTGAATGATGATGAATCTATGATGAAAGGCTTTACGTCAGAAAAAATGGGTGATTATTCATATGCGAAGGCAGCTGATCAAGTGAAAGGCAAACCTTATGTATATGCCCTGCTTGTCGATTACATTGAACCATCATTTACTGGGGGCAGTACCAAATTAAAGGTGAGATCATTATGAGTTATCAATCTCTCTTAACAGATCGCTGTGATCTTTTTCACCTTGAACATCAGGAGGCTTCCCGAGGAAAATTCGGGATTCCAGCTGATGACTTACAAATGACTCTTTCCTATCCTGATGCACCTAGCCTGACAGATCTGGCTTGTTATGTCATAGAAAAGAATCAGTCGCTTGTGCAAGAAGAGCCGAATACAGTGATTTATCAGTCCTATCTTGTCCATTTCCCTTTAGCAAGTGATATTCGCCTGCATGACAAAATGGTGTGGAACGGCGTCTCACTTAAGTTACAGCAGCCCAAAAAAGTGAAAAATCATCACATTGAAGTGATGGCAGTCAGGAAGGAAAATCTATGAAAATTGATGGACTTGATCGGCTGCTTTCACAGCTGGAAACAGCGTGTGCCGGCGGCTTAAAAGCAGAATATCAAGATTGGCTAGAGGACATGGGCCTAGAGCTTTTGGACATCATTCAGGATGAGTTAATCAAGGAGAATGCTGTCGATACAGGTCGGCTTCTAAGCTCCTTTACGCAAGGAGACAAGGAGAATCATTTTCTCATGTCAAAAGGTGGTCTCACACTTGAAGTGGGAACGAAGCTTGAATATGCCTCCTATGTTAATGACGGACATGCTACTTCTTCAAGTGGAGAGCGAAGATGGGTGCCTGGCAGGTGGGCTGGCAGCCGCTTTGAATATGATCCGAATGCAAAGACAGGAATGATGCTTGCCTCTCAATGGGTAGATGGAAATGGCTACTGGGATCATGCTGTCATGCTCTATGAGCAAATGTTTGAACAGTCGCTGGATCGAAAGCTTCAAAGCTGGTTCGATCGACATTTTGGGAGGTGATGAAATGAATCAAGAAGTCGGGGCAATCATGCATTATATTTACACACACTTTCCTGTGACAATGTATGATCGACTTTTGCCAGAGCGTTTTCAAGTGCCATCCGTTTATGTGCCGCCCGTAACAGTCATCAGCGGTCCAGATACGGTATCTACATTTATGAAATCTTATTCGCTGCAAGTGAAAGTGTTTCATATGGATTCAGAAAAAGCACATGACGCGGCAGAAATAATTGTTGATGCATTGCTTGCTGATCGTCAAATGATTCAGATGATGAGTGAAGATGGAGAGGTGCTTGATGATTATGTCCGCATAAAAAGAGTGGAAACCAGAATGTTAGATCAAGGCGTAGCAGCGATTGTCCTGACGTGGGATAGCAGTTATTGGTATAACCGAGACAAACAAGCGAGCCTTGAAGACATCAACTTTTCAGATGGGGTGATCAAACGTGAGCAAGACTAAAAAAGCAGAGCCTGCTCAAACAGCTGGCGAAGAAAAAGAATTTGGCTTTTCATTTGAAGCCTTAAAGGAGCACAGTAAGGATCTTTTTGGGGTTAAACCAGAAATCCTTGAAGGTGCTCTTTTTTATATCAAACATCAACCAATTACAAAAACAGAAGCGAAAAAGCACATTGATGCTTTTTTGTCCAAGGAGGTTTAAAGGATGAACGGAGGCACATTTACACCAGGTACAGAGAAAAAGCGTCCTGGCATTTACTTTAATTTTAAAACAACAGCAGAGCAGCGAATTACTTTAGGCGATCGAGGTACGGTGGCACTTCCTCTTGTGATGAGCTGGGGAGAACCAAAAACCTTTATTTCCGTTTCCAATATGGAAGACTTAAATAAAAAGGTTGGACTCAACATTGATGACAAGTCACTTCTTCTTTTCCGTGAAGCAAAGAAAAAAGCACAAACGGTCTTGCTTTACCGCCTAAACGAAGGGGTACAAGCCAAAGCGGAAATCGCAGAAAAATTTGTGGTCACAGCCAATTATGGCGGTCAAAAAGGAAATGAGATCACTATCCAAGTGGCAGAAAATGTACTCGACAGCACAAAACGTGACGTCATCACTTATCTTGGAACAGATATTGTCGATAAGCAGGTTGTCACGGATGTCAAAGATCTTGTAGAAAACAAATATGTTCAATTTTCTGGTGAAGGTGAAGCAGTTATCACGGCTGGTGTGGCACTAAGCGGCGGAAAAAACGGTGTGGCAAGTGTCGCAGATTATACAGCTTTCCTAGAAGCAGCTGAAACGGAATACTTTGATGTCATTGCTCTCCCAGTCGATAAAAGTGAGCAATTAAAAGCGACATTCGCTTCCTTTATCGAGCGTTTACGTGATAAGCAAGGACGTAAGGTGCAAGGCGTTGTGGCGAACTATGCAGCTGACCAAGAAGGCATCATTAATGTGACAAGTGGTGTTGTGCTGGAAGATGGAACAGAACTAACACCTGCTCAAACAACAGCTTGGGTCGCAGGGGCAAGTGCAGGTGCAAACTTCAATCAGTCACTCACCTTTGTTGAATACGAAGGAGCAGTAGATACATTAGAACGCCTTGATAATGATCAAGTAGAATACCGATTATCACAAGGGGAGTTCATCTTCACTTTTGATGCGAGAGACCGCACGGTGAGTGTTGAAAAAGATATTAACTCTTTAACAAGCTTCACAGCTGAAAAGAATCAGCAAATGGCGAAAAACAAAATCATTCGTGTGCTTGATGCCATCAACAATGATTTAACGTTCGAATTAAAAAATCTGATTAAATTACGCAAAGCCAATGGCAATGACATTCCAGCATCTGATGATGGAGTGCAGCTTGTGAAAACACTGATTACACAGTATCTCACACAGCTTCAAGATGGCAGCGGCATTACAGGCTTTAACTCAGAAACAGATATCGTCATCGGTCTCAATGAAGATCGTGATGGATTTATTATCGATCTAGCTGTTCAACCAGTAGATGCAGCAGAAAAATTCTATTTCAATGTGGAGGTGAAGTAAGATGGCTTTTAAAGCGCAAAATACAATTTCAGGTAAAGAGGGTCGTCTTTTCTTAGAAGGTGAGGAGCTTGCCTTTATCAAAACGTTTGAAGCAAACGTGGAGAAAAACAAATCAGAAGTCAACGTGATGGGCCGAAGAATGACTGGTCATAAAACAACTGGGGCAAACGGAACAGGAACGGCAACATTCTATAAAGTCACTTCACGTTTCGTACAACTCATGCTCAACTATGTGAAAAAAGGGGAAGATCCTTATTTCACTCTTCAAGCGGTGATTGACGATAAATCATCAGGCCGAGGTACTGAGCGTGTGACATTATTTGATGTCAACTTTGATTCGGCTAAAATTGCTGGACTGGATGTCGATTCAGAAGCACTTGAAGAAGAAGTTCCTTTCACGTTTGAGGACTTTGATCTTCCTGAGAAGTTGAAAGATACATTTTAAAAAGAGATAAAAAAAGTAACATTTCTTTGTTGAAAAAATTATCGTTATGTTATAATGAATTCAAATTACGGATTCTGTAATTACACTTAACTGTAATCCTTAAACAATGTAGTAATTAAGAAAACGTGTTTACATGCAAAGCGATTTGCATACAATAAAAAGAAGCTAGGATGCGACAACATCCCGGCAATGTACAATGAGGCCCTCAAGGGGCTGGCTAATCAATTAGATAGTTTTAAGGATAGACTTTCCCTTCAACCGTCCAAAGCTCAAGGGGAGTCTATTTTTTGTCTATATACGTCAACAAAGTAAAGATAAACATCCCGAATAAAAGCATTAGGGAAATCGCTTCAAATGTTGACATTGGCATCACCCCCTTCCTATCGGGGATGAGCCAGACACCCTTGAGCAAGCCGTTCAATTGTACGATTTATATTATACATGAAAAGATTGGAAAGCACATTCAAAAATGGATGTGCTTTTTTGCATTCAAAAAAACAAATCAAAGGGAGTTTTTAAACATGAGCGAAAAACAAACATTTGATCTTTCATTTTTTATGCCAGGACAAACAGTAGAAGCGGAAGAGGTCAAAGTACCAATTTCTAAGCGTTTTGTTGATAAAAAAGGGAATGTCATCCCTTTTGTCTTTAAAGCCATTACAACTGAACGCATTGATGAACTGGAAAAAGAAAACACGACCTTCAAGAATGTCAAAGGCAGAGGCCGCGTGAAGGACTTAGACAGCCAGCGTTTCTACGCACGAATTGCCATTGAATCGACTATTTATCCAGATTTCCGCTCGAAGGAATTAAGAGAAGCCTACAGCACACAAGATCCAGTTGAAGTCGCAAAACGTGTATTATCTGTCGGTGGTGAATACGCAAACTGGTTAAACAAAGCGATTGAAATCAACGGATTCGAAGACGAAATTGAAGATTTAGAAGACGCAGCAAAAAACTAATAAAAGATGGGGATAAGGAAGCCGTGTTTTTATATTACGCCATGCACGAGCTTCACTACTCCCCATCTGAACTCCTAGATTTATACGAATCACCAAGACCATTCAAAGCACTCCTATTTGGACTCATCAGCTACAAACTCGACATGCTAGAAAAAGAAGCAAAGAAAGGAGGGAAATAATTGGCGAAACTCACTGCGCGATTTGAATTAGAAGACAAAGTATCGAAGAAGCTGCTGCGCATACAAAAACGATTTCAAACATTTGAGAAGCAGCTCAAACCATTTAGAAAACCGGTGAAAATAAACCTGGATATAGATGACAAGAAATTAAGAAACTTTAGTTTATCGCTTCAGAAAATGTCAGTGATTTCCATGAGACTGGATCAAGGAATCTATCGTGATCTTAAAGCATTAAACAATCAGTTAAATATGTTCCCGAATCACTTGGTCATATCCATTCAAGCGAAGGGATTAGATGTCATTAAATCTAGCATAAATCGTTTAAAGCAAGCGGGAACAAGCCCCATTATGCTGACGTTTAAACTAAACGATCAATTGTCGGGTAAAATGTCATCAATCAAAAAATCTATCTTTCAGCTCATGAACAGAACGTACTATATGAGATTAAACATGGTTGACCAAGCCACCGCTGCAATTCAACGAATCAAAAAGACGCTCAAAAGCTTGACGATGTCTAAACACGAAATCAGAGTGTCTGTTCAAGACAATGCAAAGAGTAAGTTGAAAAAACGAGATCAAGCAGAGTCGGTTGTGAAAGAACAAAACATAAAAAAAGAACCTGAGGCTGTTAGTCCGTCAGTGAAAACAGAAGATCCTAAACAGAGCTGGCTCCAGAACCTTGCCAATAAGGGGTTAAGTGAAATTCAAAAATATGCAGGTGACGTTGCAGATAAAGTGAAGGAAAAATTGAGTCCTAGAAAGTTTTGGGATGAAAAGGCACTTCCTTGGGTTGAAAATAAAATAGAAGAGTACAAGCAAGATGTGATCGGAAGAATTAAAGAGAAAATTAAATTTAATCCTGAAGAAAAACTAGATCAATTGGTGAAGGCTGGATTAGATCGACTC
The DNA here is from genome assembly GCF_037965155.1 of Bacillus sp. FSL W8-1143. Lineage (NCBI taxonomy): Bacteria > Bacillati > Bacillota > Bacilli > Caryophanales > Bacillaceae > Bacillus > Bacillus sp. FSL W8-1143. Next base: position 2,820,474 of record NZ_CP150182.1, on the reverse strand, counting down.
TTAGGTGCAAGTGATCAATCAAGTGAAAGTACCACTCAGGCACCAACAACAGCACCAACAACAGCACCAACAACAGCACCAACAACAGCACCAACAACAGCACCAACAACAGCACCAACATCAACACCAACAACAGCACCAACATCAACACCATCAAATCCAGCTCCCAAAACGAAACCTCAGTCGCGAGGTGGAAAAGGCTTGTTTCGCAATAGTTGTTGCCCCTGCTGTGCAAGAGGTTTAAGCAGGGGAGGATCTACTAAAACTAAAAATCGAAATGGTCGCTCACCAAGACAGACAAGAAATCCAAATGCTACATCAAGGGCCGAAATGAATAGAAGACCTCCAAGTAGATTAGGGAAACTGAAAACAAATGCAGGTAAATTATTTGGAAAAATCCCTACTGGACTAAAGAAAGGTGCGGGTATCGCAGCTTCAGCTGGCGGACTTACGGGTTTAGTGAAAGGTAGCAAGGGGTTAAGTGGATTAGGGAATGCAATGAAAAGTATAGGTAAAGGGAGCGGAAAATTATTAAAGAAAGTACCTATTCTAGGAAGTGTACTTAGTGCAACAAATCTAATTGGTATGAACAAAGAGAATGCTGGTGAAAAGATTGGTACGACTGGAGGCGGCATCGCCGGCGGAATGGCAGGTGCTGCAGCAGGTGCAGCTATTGGCAGCGTAGTCCCAGGGATAGGTACAGCCATCGGCGGTCTAGTAGGCGGCATTGCTGGAAGTATGGGCGGAGAATCTATCGGTGAAACAATTGGAAAATGGTTTGATGGCGGCGGATTTGAAAAGATTGGCCAAAAAGCCATTGAAATCAAAAATCAAATTGTTGAAGTTTGGTCAACAGTCGCCGCTTGGTTCACAGAAAATGTATGGACGCCACTAAGTGATACAGTCGCTACAGTAGCAACAACCATCTGGACAAATCTAGTCAATGCCTGGACATGGATTCAAGAAACATTTAGTGCAGTAGCAAGCTGGTTTATCGAAAACGTTTGGACACCGCTCAGCGACACAGTCGTTACGGTAGCAACAACCATCTGGTCAAGTCTAGTCAATGCATGGACATGGATACAAGAAACGTTCAGTGCAGTAGCGGGTTGGTTTATCGAAAACGTTTGGACACCGCTCAGCGACACAGTCGTTACGGTAGCAACGACCATCTGGTCAAGTTTAGTCAATGCATGGACATGGATACAAGAAACGTTCAGTGCAGTAGCGGGTTGGTTTATTGAAAACGTTTGGACACCACTGAGCAGTACAGTTGTTACAGTCGCTACAGGGATTTGGACAGCATTATCAAATGCATGGAAAAAGATACAATCAATCTTTGGAGCTGTATCGTCATGGTTTATGGAAAATGTGTGGAATCCACTTGTAGATACCGTAGGAACCATTAAAGACAGTTTCGGGAAAAAGTTCGAAGAAGCGTATAAAGTGGTGACAGATATATGGGATGGATTATCCAAATGGTTTGAGGACAACATTCAAAAGCCGATTGTAAAAGTAGCAGAAGCTATTAGTGATGGTTTTTCTGCAGCATTTGGTTGGGTTAAAAAGATTTTTGACAAAGCAGGCGGTATTGTAGATGTAGTCATAAATTGGATTGTTGGGAAGAAAAAACCTGATAACAATGCCACAGGCGGCTATATCACCCAGCCAACCTTATCATGGGTCGGTGAAGCAGGTAACGAATTTGTCATTCCAACTCAAAATAACCGAGGGCGCGGGAAGATGCTGCTTGCTCAGGCTGCTTCTCATCTTGGGATGTCTGTTATGCCAAGCGGAGCAGCTGGAAATCAAGTATCAAGCTCTCCAGCTCCTACAGCAGTAGCTTCATCATCTTCTGTCGGTTCAATAGACGGATCGGTCTCGATGACTGGGAACATTCAAGCCTCCAGCATAGGCGAGCAATTTAATAAGGATTTTGAACAAGGATTAAATCAAAAAATGATTACACTTGATCAATGGAAACAAAAGAATATTCAGCAGCCTTTTGGTCAATTGACCTCAGACTCAAATAAGTACGGTCAGCAAACAGTTGCTGCTTTTGCGAATGGTCAGCAGGTGACACCAACAGGAACAGACAGCTTTTTGCAAAGTCGTGTAAAAGCACCATACCAACAAGTGATGACAGCATCACCAACTTGGGGTTCTGGAACGGTTAGTGGTTTTGCCACAGGTCAAAATGCCACATCAGTTGGTACTAGCCAATACGTAGATCAGCACATCAAACAACCATTTCTACAAGCAAAACAAGAATCACCAGGCTGGGGCTCAGGAATGATGGATGCCTTTAACAGTGGCATGCGTTCAAAAGCAAGTGAAGTCACACAAGCTGCCAAAGAAATGGCGAAGAAAGTAGAGCAGGCGTTTAGAGAGGAATTAGATATTCATTCCCCTTCACGCGTCATGATGAGTCTTGGGAAATTCGCATCGATCGGTGTCGTCAAAGGACTCGACTCAGTGGATGTGAAAAAGTTTGCTGAAAATCAGGCTGGTTCATTAATTGGCGCTTTCAGCGGTATGGGGGCTTCAGGGCTTAATATAAAACAATGGCTCATGGCGGCTATCATGGCAACTGGTACATCAATGAGCTGGCTCCCAGGTTTGATGACCATCGCACAGAATGAGTCGCGTGGAAATCCGAGAGCAATCAACTTATGGGATTCAAACGCCAAGAAGGGAACGCCTTCTAAAGGATTAATGCAAACCATTGGACCAACGTTTAACTCCAATAAAGGCAAAGGCATGAATGACATTTGGAACCCAATTCATAATGCCGTAGCAGCCATTAACTACATTAAGGGCAGATATGGAACAGTCTTCAATACACCAGGATTACGAAGTATGAGAAGAGGCGGGCCTTATAAGGGCTACGCAAATGGCGGACTGATTACTCAGGAGCAGGTTGCTAGAGTCGGTGAAGGAAACAAACGCGAATGGATCATACCTGAAGAAAGAGGCATTCGCGGAAGGTATTTATTAGCGCAGGCAGCCAAGGCACTTGGGATGCAAGTATATGATCCAGCAAATGCATCTGCTCCTTTACCAGAATCACAGATGCAGCAAGTCACCTCAGCTCAGTCTTCTAGTCGTACTGCATCGCCAGGTAATAAACAAATCACGATTCAATTCAATGGAGACCAGCATTTCCATAATGGACAAGATCAGCAATCGCTTGTCGAAAAAATTAGACAAATGCTCGTAGATGAACTGGAAGTAGAGCTTCATACAGGAACGAAGGGGGTCGTGATTGATGGGTAAATCAGTGTATCAATTGTGGATTTCCCAAGGAAAGGACAAGTTGCGATTCCCTGTCCTTCCATCCGAACTTGAAATCACAAATAACGTACAAAATGAAACGGTAAAGGTTGCCTCTTTTGGAGAACTAACCTTTATTGATGTCCCATCGGCTAAGCAAGTATCATTCACTTCATTATTTCCTAAGAAATATTCGCCAATTGCTGAATATAAAAGCATTCCATCACCGGAGAATGCGATAGCGAAAATAGAACGAATGATGCGTTCAAAGAAGTCTGTGCGGTTGATTGTAACGGGGACAAAAATCAATATGACGTGCAGCATTGAAAGCTTCACCCATAAAGAAGGATCATATGATATTGGCGATCGTGAATTTACGATCGAGTTAAAGGAATACAAAACCGCATCACCTAGGAAAATTAAACGAAAGAAAAAAGCAAAACAAACAAAAAAGAAAAGGCCTTCAAAAACACCGCCAAAAATGTACACCGTCAAAAAAGGGGATACGCTATGGGCTATTTCAGGCAGGTTTTATGGCGACAGTACAAAATGGCGACGTATTTGGAATGCCAATAAATTAGCGATGATTAAACGTAGCAAACGCAATATTAAGCAGCCGGGGCATTGGATTTTCCCTGGACAAAGGTTAAAAATACCACAATAGGGGGGCTGGCATTGATCGAACTTTTTGCCATCAGAAGCGGCACCATGTATGAGCTTGTCACAGAGAGTGTGATACTTCAGGGGCAAAGGTATCAAGCCCCTCGCTCTATCCAAGCAAATATTATCACTAAGCAAGGCAGTCAAACATATTACCGTGTCTCAGAAGGGGACACGGTTCTTTTTAAATGGAAAGGGAAAGAGCTGTTCAGAGGCATTGTGTTTTCTCGGACGCCTGTTGAAGGGAAACAGACCTTTACCGCATACGACATGCTTCAATATTTGGTGAAAAACCAAGATGTCTATGTTTTTTCAAAACAAAGAGCAGATCAAATCTTGAGACGGATTGGGGCTGACTTTCAAATTCCAATGACCTCTATCGCCAATACAGGTCATGTCATAAAATCACTAGTGTTTAAAAACGATACGAGCCTATATGACATGATTCTGAAAGCATTAAAAGAGACAAAGCGGCAAACCGGCAGAAACTATCAAATCTATTCTGCTAAAGGAAAGATGGGGCTGAGAGCTTGGCCAGATCCAGAGGACGTATGGGTCATTGAATCAGGTGTCAATCTCATTGGCTATCAGTACAGCACCTCGATTGAAGAAACAGCCACTCGTGTCAAGCTGCGCACGTCTGCGGATGAACAGGGGAAAAATAAGAAAAAAGGTAGCAAATCAGAGATTGTAGTGGTCGAACAGGATAAAGCAGGTCAGAGTAAATACGGTATTTTACAGCATGTTGAGACGGTTACAGGGCAAATCAACCAGCCGCAGCTGCAAAAAAGAGCCAAAGTACGGCTGGCAGAGAAAAAAGGCGTGAAACAAGAAGTCAAAAGCATCCAAGCGCTAGGCATTCCTGAACTGCAAAGCGGGCTTCCAATCTATTTGAAAATCCCTGAAATCAACGTAAAAAAAACGTACTGGATCGATCAGGACAAACATGAATTCAGTGGGGTGAAACACACCATGACAATTGATGTCGTTGAGAAAAATTCCATTCCAAAGGGTGATCAAGCGTGAGGTTAAGTGAAGCGATTAAACGATTAGCAGTGAATGCTGTAGACGCCGCCTCTCCAATTGATCTGGTGATTGGAGAAGTCACGGCAGTTTCTCCTGTAAGCATCCGGTTAAATGAAAACCATAAACTGATCATCCCGGAAGAATTACTGATTTGGCCAAAGCGCCTAAATAAGGGTGAGGATGATGAACTGAAAAGGGGAGACAGCATTATGGTGCTGGCAATGGCAGGAGGGCAATCCTTCTACATCATCGACAAATTGTAAGGGAGGTGATGAACGTGGCACTTTCACCAGAGGAAGAAATTGAGGAAACAGAAGAAGACGAAGAGGTGGAAACCTCGACGACGTATCGAATAGATGTTGAAACTGGCAGATTGACAGGTGAAACCATTTCAGGCATTGAAGCAATTCGTCAATTCGTTTATATGACACTTAGGACAGAGCGGTATGCACATCCTATTTACAGCCACGACATTGGCACTGAAATTCAGGAGCTCTTGACGGATACAGAAGCCACGGATGAATACAAAGAAATGGAGATTCCGAGGCTGCTAGAGGAAGCATTGATTGTGGACGAACGGATTGATCATATTGAAGAGATAGAGGTCACAAAGGAAAATGACTCGTTTCATGTCAAGCTAGCTATTGTCACAGATGAAGGCACATTAGAAATAGAGGAGGTGATGGAGAGCGATGTTTGAGGAACAAACGTATGAAGCATTAATGGAAAGAATGCTAGACAGACTGCCAGATGATATAGATAAAAGAGAAAACAGCGTCATTTGGAATGCCTTGGCACCTGCTGCCGCTGAACTGGCCCAGTCCTATATTTGGCTTGATCAAGTATTCGAGCTGGTCTTTGCAGATACAGCACAAGGAGAGTTTCTAGATCGGCGGGCCGCTGAAGTAGGAATTGAAAGAAAACCAGCGACTAAAGCGGTTTGGTCCGCAGCTATTCAGCCGGAGGATATCAACATCCCAGCTGGCTCACGGTTTTTTATTGAAGACGTCTATTTCCAATATTCGAACGATGGCACGCTAGAATGCGAGACACCTGGCAGGATCGGCAATGGTCAATTAACAGATCAGCCGCTACTATCTCTTGATACAATCCCGGGGCTTGAATCAATTATCATGAAAGATTTGGTAATACCCGGACAAGAGGAAGAAGATGACGCTTCGTTATATGATCGCTACTTAATACGTGCTAGGCGAGAGGCTGTCAGTGCCAACAAGGCGCATTATAAAAAATGGGCTGAGGAAGTGACAGGGGTTGGCAGAGCGAAGGTATTCCCGCTTTGGAATGGAGAAGGAACAGTCAAGATTGTCATCACAGACGGCAATCTAGATGTTGCATCAGATCTGCTTGTTAAAAGAGTACAGGAATATATCGACCCAGTACCAGGCGAAGGAGAAGGACAAGCGCCTATTGGTTCAAAAGCGACCGTCGAAAGCGCCAAATGGCTGGACATTGACATAGAAGTAGCCGTCGAACTTCAAATGGACTGGACCCTTGAAGGAGCGCAGAAAGAAATAGAAGAAAAGGTCAAAGCGCTGTTGAAATCAATTGCATTTGAAAAGAGTACCATTCGAATGTCCGCATTAAATGACATTCTGTACCATTCAGAAAGTGTATCAGATTATGCAAACGTGTTATTGAATGGGGAGTCAAAAAACTTAGTATTACAGGACATTGAGATACCGCGTCTGAGGCAGGTGAAGGTTATTGAGCAAACAGGATGAAATGAAAAACTACTTGCCGCCATATTTTACAGAGATTTATGAAGTTGATCACCTGCTCAAAACAGAAGCGCCAGAGTTTGAGCAATTGGATGAATCCATTTTCGATTTAACGGATCAGCTCTTCCCTTTGACAGCGACATGGGGATTGAATAGATGGGAAAGAATGCTGAAGGTGCAGCGAGAATCAGATGATTCCATTGAACTTCGCAGAGCACGCTTACTCAATATGATGTCAAACATTCCACCGATCACGTATCTTTCTTTAGAGAAATCGGTGAATCGCTTTCTCAAAAATCCAAGTGCCATCATCCGTCTGACCACCAATCGCTACCATTTCGCCTTACGTGTGAATCTAGATGATCTGCAAAACACTAGATATATTGTAGAAATACTTGAAACGTTAAAGCCAGCTCATTTGGCTTATACGTTCACTGCATTTCATCATACCGATGTACATGAAATAAATGATCATCACGGGAGGCTCACACTGCGAAGCAGAGTGGGTTTTTTCGATCATATCCCGATTTTACTCAATGGTGAATTTGTATTAAATGGGTCGTTTTATCTGAGCGGAACACGAGGGACAACCGATGTACCTGCTCGTTTTCGGCATTCGTTGAAGATGAGAATGCCGCTTCAGCATAAGTCAGAGAACACATACCGAATGAATTATGTCATGACTGGAGCGGTACATGAAACGAAGCAAGGAGCGGCATTGACTTTACGCATAAAAAATCAGCTCCAGCATCAAACCAAGAAGAAAATGACGTTCCGATTGCCAGTACATGTCCAAACTGAACAGGGCGGCAGCTTACTGATTAAGGATCATTACTGGATTCTCGACGGATCTGTTCCGCTCGACGGATCAAAAATGCTAGCAGCTACTTCTCAAAAAATAGAACTATAAGGAGGATCACAATGGCTGATCAATTAACCGTAACAACATTATATGCACGTCAACAAATGGCAAAGGCAAGAGCCGAAGGAACAAAACTCACAAAAGTCGTCAAAATGGCATTTGGAAATGGTGGGACGAAGGATGGGAAACCGATATCACTAGACGGCACTGAACAAAAACTCAAAAAAGAACTCGTCCAAAAAGAGATTGATTCGTTTACCTTCATGGAACCAGCAAAAATCCGCTACACCTGCACGATCGCCGAAGGAGAACTTGCAGGAGAAGTCATCAACGAACTAGCACTTGTCGACGAAGCCGGCAAATTCACCGCCATCCGCACCATGACAGACAAACAAAAAGACGGCGACATCGAATTTGTTTTTGAGATTGATGATATTTATTAATGGAGGGGAATGAAATGGACATCAAATCACCTTTACCGTTTGAAACCTCTGACAAAGCACATGCCAGCTTATTTAACCGGATGGTCGACACTCTAGTAGAGAATGACAATGCGCTCAGGCTACAAATAGAAGGAATCACAAATGAAAGCTTATTTAAACTAACAGGCGATCAAGCCATTCAAGATGCATCAGTCAGCGGTGAGGAATATCCTAATGGCATTACGTTCATGGATATTGGACAAGCGAATGATACCGGATATCCTACGAGATTTGGCTTTGTGAAAAATGAAAAATATAGTAACTTTCGATTTGTTCAATATTACTATGGGACTGGAAACGAAGCGGGCAGTTATTTTGATAGCACAGGTACGTGGTGCCGTCATTGGTGGACTGGATCTGGTTGGACCGACTGGCATAAGCTCTCTGGATTCTGTCATGCCAATATAGGTACAACTGGAAAACAGTTATTAACCAAAGGTGAGTATCAAAAAATCCTTTTTAATCGAAAGATAAAAGACAGTCATAACAATTTTGATATCAAAAATAATCGCTTCATCTGCCCTGAAAACGGAATGTATTCAGTGAATGCAGGTGTTTATATTGAAACCTTTCAACGATACGCAAACTTTGAATTATCGATCTATTTAAATGGAAAAAGGTATAAAAATATTGCACATCAAAGACAGAGCCCGACCAGCCCATCTGATACGTTGAGCTTTAGTATGGGACTTTATGGTGCTGCGAATGTACCGGCTAATAAAGGGGATTATTTAGAAATTTACATGTATGCAGGATATGACGGAGATGTTAGTCGTTATGTATCTGAAAATTCAGGCTGGTACAACTATTTTGATATTACAGAAGTAGGCGGCAGAAATTTCCTGAGAGGATAGGAGGATTCTATGATTTTATATGAAGCCATTAAGTATAAATACCCCGATGCGGATCCGCAAAAGGACTTTGAACTTAGAAATGATGGAGACGGTTCTTACATTAACGAGTGGCATCTAGATGTGCCAAAGCCAACGGCAAAAGAATTGAAAGAATGGTGGGACGAATCTCAAATCAATCCAAGGTATCAACCGCCTCTTCCGCTAGATTATCTAGCACAAGAAGTAGCCAAAGAAAAGCTCATGAGAAAACAGCTTGAACATCAATGTGATCATCTAACAAACGAAATAAAAGCGCTAAAAAATGAGATCCTTTTATATAAAGGAGAGCGTGAATCATGAATTATTGGGTGATGGCGTTGTATTTTAAATGGGTGACTCCTGAATTGGTCAAGCAAGCGGTGGAACTAGGCGATTGTTCAATGGAAGATTTAAAAACAGGATATGAGCAAAGGATGCTCACTCTAGAGCAGCTACAAGAAATGGAACCAAGCATCAAAGCAAGGGAGTGAAAACTGAATGGAAATAAAACAACCAAAACCTTTTGAAGTAAATGATAAAGCACATGCTGATTTGTTTAATGACATGGTCAAAGTACTTCTTGAAAATGATCATGGATTAATAGAGCAGTTCTTAAAACATACAAATGATGCGAGAGTACATGCATCTGAAACAGAAAAGAAGAAATGGAATAATTCACAGAACTATAAGATCACAGCAGATAGTGGAAGACAGCTGATTAATGTATCTGCTGATGGCAGAATATTTGATGCGATAAAAGATAAAGGAACATGTACTTTTTATGCAGCTGCTGGTGTGGAGGATTCTCCGGCCTCATCGAATATGTCAATTAGAGGGCTGCAGACAGTAGGTCAAGAAAATATTGGCTCTGGTTTTGCGATGGATAGTTCAGGTAATGCTTATTTTTTCTATTACGAAGCCGGACATACGTCGATTAAATGGACAAAGCTGCCTACAGAAAGCGATAGAAAAAGATGGGATAACGGTCAATTAGTAAAAATCACACAAGATGATGGAAAGCCCTTTTATCATGGATTTGCTAGTGAAACAGACTACAATACCCTTACGGAGACAGGGATGTATCTTATATATAATACTGGAGTGAATGGTCCATCGCCTTCCCATGATCGAGTGTTTTTGTTGGTCATGAGTTATGGCAGTACATTAGTACAAATAGCATATGAATCTGTTTATGGGAAGAACACATACTTTAGAGTTCTTAGACACAAAGCACAATCATGGACACCATGGGAGAAGCAAATCACGCTATCAGATCTATTAGAAGGTTCATGGGAAACACCTAAAGAGATTAATGGCAATTGGAAGGAATATGACCCTATTAATTTGCCAGTGAAATATCGAAAGAATCTCTTGGGGGAAGTTGAGATGGTAGGTGCTATAAAAGGTGGGATTTTAGGAAATAACCCTGTGTTTATTTTGCCTGAAGGATATCGGCCACAGCAGGCGATCCATTTTGTAGGTATCGCTTCGAGTATAGGGACACCTGGAGTACCTCAATTCCATCGAACCTTAATAGATAAGAATGGGAATGTATGTGTGCAATCATCTTCAAATAATGCTAATCCAACTGAGTTTATTACATTTGGTTTTAAGTTCAGTACAAGATAATTCCATAAACAATGTGAAAGGAGAATCACATGGAGATAAAGACACCACGTACTTTCAAAACAAGTGATAAAGCCCATGCAGATCTGTTTAATGACATGGTAAAGGTTATTATTGAAAATGATGCTGAACTATTAAATCATATCAATCAACACGAAAATGATGTAACATCTCATGCATCTAAAACAGAAAAGCAGAAATGGAATCAATCTCAGCTATATAAAATGACGAATGATAACGGATCCCAGTTGATCAATATTCCATCTGGCAGCAGTATTTATAACGGGATAAAATCGTTAGGTGCCTGCTCATTTTATGCTCCAGGCGGTTCTGGGGTAGTTGATTCTCCTGCTATAGGTAATGCTGCATTAAGAGGCTTTCAGCTTGTTGGTCAAAATAATATTGGTGTAGGAATGGCGATTGACACATCAGGCAATGCATTTTGTTTTTCCTATCATGTGAATGACCTTGCGATCAATTGGCTGCAAATACCTAGTCAAAACGAAAAAAACAAATGGGACGCAGGACAACTATCTAAAATTACCGCTGACGATGGAAGAGCATACGAAAGAATTAATGCAAACGATCCTAGTATTTTGGATAAACTCATCAAATTACCAGGCGTGCATTCTTGGTATATCCACGAAGCACATCCTGATTTGCCGACAAGAAGTTCTATGAGAGCCTTATCAGTCTTTAGTGAAAATACCTATGGCTGGATTATTGGGGCAAATAATACAGGTGATGTGTACATCAATCGTTCCACGACAGATGTTTCGGGTACTCAGCAAGAATGGAGCGGATGGAAGAGGTTGAACGAGCATCCGTTATTGAAGGCGAATGGAAATAGAATGCTTATCCCTACTGGTACAGATATATTAACACTGCCATCTGGCTTTTATTATGTCTCTGGAACGAACGCAGTGAATATGCCATCAACGACCGATGCTTCTTGGTTTAATGTAGATATTATAGAAACGGGAAATAACCGCAAAACATTTCATGTGAGTCGAAGCTATGATAATAGTCATTGGTACGGAACGACTCATACAGATGGGGGGTTCAGAGGCTGGAAACAGCTAATGACAAATACTGAGTTTGAAAATGTCACGTGGCAGAGTGTGACCTTAGACAAAAGTTCATCTATAGGGGATAGACCAGTTGAATATGTAAAATGGGGAAATTTATTATTGCTAAGAGGCCACCTAAAAGCAAATAGAGAAATCATCTGTGGATGGATTCCAGCCGCGGGTTTATCAGAGAAAGGTCTTGTAGTGTCAGTGCCTGTATCAGGTACAACGGGTCATAGTAAATTACTTATATATAAGACAGGAGAGCTAAAGCTAACAGGTTTACTGGCAGCGAATGAAAGTGCCGTAACTGGCTACTATTTAGACACGGTCGTCCCATTAAATTAAGGAAGTGATAAAAATGATACTAGCTTATGAATACAATCATCAAAATGAATTGGTCAGACCTATCGAAGTGTTCGAAAGAGATGATGAAGGCAATTATGTCATTCCAGATCAATGCACAACAATTGCACCACCCAATCATCCTTCTTTTTATAAAGCTGCATTTGATGTGGAAAAACAACACTGGTATGAATCAGCGACACAGGAGTATATAGATAGCCTAAAGCCAGCCCCTCTCCCGCCAAGTGATATAGAACTTTTAAAGAAACAAAATGCTTTGTTATCAAAACAATTAACGCAGTTATTGGCTATGCAGAAAGGGGGAAATTCAGAATGATGTTTCCAACTGTAGCAGATATCAAACAATTCTGGGACTGGCAATGTTACGGACCAGAGGACATTGCATTTTATGTAAGCATTGGCTGGATCTCGGCAGATGACTATCAAGACATAACAGGAGAAAAATACGAAGCCTAATGGCTTTATTTTTTTGCTGTTCTCTTTAGCTGGATTCTATCTTAATCTCATTGAAACAACTTATGCAATGGTAGAAAGGTGAGAATACATTGGATATAAAAATTCCTCGTTCTTTTGAAACGAGTGATAAAGCTCATGCTGATCTATTCAACGATATGCTGAAAACATTGCTTTATAACGACACTGGTATATCAGAACAATTGACGAATCATATTGATGATTCGAGACAACACTCTTCAGAAGTAGAAAAAAAGAAATGGAATGAGTCGCAGCTGTATAAAATTACAGGTGACAATGGAGTCCATCTTTTAAATATTCCTGTCAACTCAAAAATCTTTGACTCAATTAAAGACAAAGGGACTTGTACATTTTATGCGCCCAGTGGAATAGAGGATAGCCCTTCACAATTTGCAATGCGAGGGATGCAGACGGTGGGACAAAATAATATTGGAACAGGTTTTGCGATAGATACATCAGGTAATGCATATTACTTCCACTATAATGCTAGCCATATATCTATCAATTGGACACAGCTTCCGACAGCAGCTGAAAAAGATAAATGGAACAATGGACAGCTGTATAAATTAACCCAAAACAATGGTAAGCCTATTTATAAAGGGGTAAGTGAGACCACCGACTATAACGAAATGACAGAAACAGGAATGTACCTCATTTATAATGCCGGTCTTAATGGTCCAAAAGAGATCAGACGGGCATTTATGATAGTGATAAGTTATGGGAATACCCTATTACAAACTATATATGATGCAGTCAACGGTCTTAATTCTTTTTATAGAATTAGGAAGACTGATTTTACATGGACTGAATGGGAAAGGCAGCTCACAACGACAGATTTAAAAGTAATTCAAGCATTTCCTATTACTGATATCAATGGGCAAGGTAAGTTTTACATTAGTAATGCAGACGATTTCCATGAAGTATTACAAAAGTATCAAGGTTTAGTTCATTTTGTATCTGCAAATGCACCGACCAATGGACCTGGTACTGCGTTAAGAGGGATTTGGACTTGTAATAGCACAGGTACGTATGGGCAGGCAATAGGCTTTGACAACTTAAACCGAACGTGGCGTAAGACAATGGCGAATGGCGTGTGGTCAAAATGGGAACGTTTGTTAACCAGTGCAGAGCAAATAGAATGGAAGTTTCCGACAACAATAATAAATGGATGGAAACAATATGGCACTCAAAAAGTGCAATTTTATAAGAATCCATTTGGAGAGGTAGAGTTAATTGGTTCTATTACAGGGGGTACTATCGGTTTTGCAGTACCTGTTTTTACATTGCCTAGTGGTTATCGTCCTATACAGGATATGCATTTTATAGGGGTAGCATCTAGTATCGGCACTGGTTCAACACCACAAACACACAGAACACATATTGATACTAAAGGTAATGTGTATATACAAAGCGTCTCCAATTCAACAAACCCAAATGAATTTATCACGTTCGGCTTTAAATTCATGGCGGCTCAGGAGGGATGAAAGTGAAATGGATATATAAATACGATGAAAAATTCAATTACCTTCCAGGAGAAGAAGTAGAAATTGAAGAGGACGCAGGCATCCCAAAAGGATATACAGATGTAAGACCTCAAGATGGTTTGTACAAAGGTAAATACAATGAAGAGAAAAGGGCATGGTATGAGTCGGCAACACAAGAATACATCGATAGTTTGCAGCCAAAGCCGCTGCCGCCATCAGATATTGATTTATTAAAACAGCAAAATGCTGATCTGCTTCAGCAGCTGGCAGAGTCAGAAAAGAGAGCAGAAAAATCAATCGAAAAATATATCAGAACTTATCATGCTGCTGACGGAAAAGGAGGTAATTTAATTGGATTGGTTCCGTAGTATTTCATTGTTCTATCAATGGAAATGTTATGAAAATGAGGACGTAGCAAAATTTGTTCGTTTCGAGAAGATTACGCCGAAACAATACAAAGAAATAACAAACGAAGAATATCCAACTAACGCTGAATAGGCGTTTTTATTTTGCCTTCTTTCAGGGTGTGCAAAGTGAGGGAGTAGGTGAGTATAGTGGAAATGGATTTGACACAATATTTAATGACACAAGGGCCGTTTGCGGTGTTGTTCTGTTGGGTGCTGTTTTATGTATTAAACACAACAAAGGAAAGAGAAAACAAGCTCAATGAACAAATCGAGGCGCAAAATGATGTGTTAGCAAAGTTTAGTGAGAAGTATGATGTTGTGATCGACAAACTCGACAAAATTGAACGGAATTTAAAATAGGAGGAGAAATCATGAAAACATTCGACAAAGGCACTGTGATTCGCACAGTGCTTCTTTTTATTGCGCTCATCAATCAAACACTTGTCATGTTTGGACAGACGGTGCTACCGATTAGTGAGGAGCAAGTACAAACCGCTGGTGAGGCACTATATGTAGCAGGTTCCACCATTTTTACGATGGTGACAGCCATTATCGCTTGGTTTAAAAACAATTATGTGACCTACAAAGGTCAATTACAAAAAGATACCCTGAAACAAAGAGGGCTAACAAAATAATCGTTGAAGGAGAAACAATATGGTCAATATCATTCAAGCCTACATTCCAAAACACAACCGCAACAGACCAGGAAATACGATGAAGCCGCTCTATATTACGGTGCATAATACCTCTAACACGGCAAAAGGTGCAAATGCGGGGAGTCACGCTGCGTTTGTTGCCCGTTCAAGTACCGGAGTCAGCTGGCATTACACTGTCGACGATCAGGTGATTTATCAGCATTTACCGTTAAACGAGAACGGCTGGCATGCAGGAGACGGCAGAGGCAATGGCAATATGAAATCAATCGGAATTGAAATTTGCGAAAATACAGACGGCAACTTTGAACAAGCAGTCGAAAATGCCCAATGGCTCATTCGAAAGCTAATGGGCGATTTGGGAATTCCTTTATCAAATGTAGTGCCTCATAAACATTGGAGCGGGAAAGAATGTCCAAGGAAATTGCTCGGACGGTGGGATCAATTTAAAGCTGGAATAGCCACAGCTCGTACCGGCAGCAAAAGCACAAGAAAGCCAGTTCGAACAGAGAGCTTGAGTCACAAAGCACCAGTTACCAAACAGAAATCGTCAAATCTGCCATCTGGCATCTTAAAAATAACCAAGCCCTTAACAAAAGGATCACAAGTCATAGCCGTGCAAAAAGCCTTATCCTCACTCTATTTCTACCCAGACAAAGGGGCAAAAAACAACGGAGTTGATGGCTATTATGGACCGAAAACAGCGAATGCGGTCAAGCGGTTCCAGCTCATGAATGGTCTAGCGGCAGACGGGATTTACGGTCCGAAGACGAAGAACAAAATGGAACAATTGCTAAAAAAGTAATCATTCATAAAGGGCTATCAGCAGGTGAATGGAATTTCCCTTGCTGATAGCTAGCAAAAAATGACATCATTTGTGATATAATCGACCGAATCACTATCATGAGGGGAGAGTAAAATGAAAAAGGAACTGTTCCAAGTCATCATGCTGTCAGTGCTGCTCATCTATTTCTTTTATCACGGAATGACGAGTGATTATCCTGTGTCTTACACAATCATTCTCATCACGGCTTATGTTTCTGTGATCGCGTACCGCATCATAAAGATATTAGGCTCAAGAAAAAACAAAGAACAAACAGAGCTGTAAGAAATATATACATAAAAAAACCATCCTTGATTTCTCAAGAATGGTTTTTCGTATGGAGCATAGCGGGATCGAACCGCTGACCTCTACGCTGCCAGCGTAGCGCTCTCCCAGCTGAGCTAATGCCCCGATGTGTTACGACTTAATTTATTATAATCAATCCTTCTGTAAAATTCAAGCTTTAAAACGCACACACATCGTCTATTTTTCTTTCTGATCAATCGGGATATAGTCAAAGATTTCCCCTGAATGAACAGAGTCTGCTAAGCGTCTCAGCCAGTCATAGTAGGCTTTTGAGCTTTCAAGCTGCTCTATGAGCTGCTGCGCTTCCTCTCTAATATGTTCCTCCAGATGATCATCACGAGCCACCTCTTGAAGCCGCACTTGCGCTTCTTCTATCGCCGCTAAATTGACCTCGACCTCTCGTTCCCACTTTTGTGGAAAGAAGTTCATGAAAAACTTAAAAAAGTCTTTTTCAGCAACAAAGCTATGTTTTCTTCGTCCTCGGTGAAAGGTCTTTTTGACAATATTCATGTCTTGAAGCTTTTTCACACCTGTACTCATACTTGGCTTGCTCATTTGCAGCTCTTCACGCATTTCATCCAGCGTCATTTCCTCATTTAAATACATGGTCCCATAGAGAATACCAGCACTTCGTGTAATTCCATAGAGATCCATCGTTTCAGCTATGGAATCAATGACTAGATCTTTAGCAGCTAAAATACGTTCTTCTGCTTGCGGCTGTTCCTGCTTTTTCATCCTGTCCCTGCTTTCTATTAAGAGAATTCAATACGTTCAAAAAAATCTTTATGGACTATATGTTAACGAAAGAATGCAAAATGTCAAAAGAAAATGAAGCATATCTCCCTTTGACAGAAAAATTTGAACATGATACGTTAATTATGTTCAAAACGTTAAATTTTTATTTAACAAACTTATCGAAAAGAATCAGAGGAGGTTCCTTCTATGAGTCAAACACTATTTATAGATGGACAATGGGTTGGCGCCAAAAGCGGCGACACGCGGGATATCATTAATCCATTTAATCAAGAAGTGATCGCGACAGTGAGTGAAGGATCAAGAAATGACGCGCAGCTCGCCATTAAGGCAGCGAGAAAAGCCTTCGATCAAGGTGACTGGGCAAACTTGCCTGGACTTGAAAGAGGAAATATGGTGTTTAAGATTGCTGAATTGATTAGACGTGATCTTGATGAACTAGCCAAATTAGAATCGCTTGATACTGGTAAAACAGTAGAGGAAAGCAAAGCAGACATGGACGATATTGCGAACGTGTTCCAATATTACGCCGGTCTTGCCGACAAAGATGGCGGGGAAATCATTGCATCGCCAATTCCGAACTCTAAAAGCGAATTGGTCAGAGAGCCTGTCGGTGTATGCGGGCAAATTACTCCATGGAACTATCCATTGCTTCAAGCAAGCTGGAAAATCGCTCCTGCTCTAGCGGCGGGGAATACAATCGTTTTAAAACCAAGTGAAATTACACCACTCACCACGATCAAAGTATTCAAACTCATGGAAGAAGCAGGCATTCCAGCAGGGGTTGCGAACCTAGTCCTTGGGCCAGGTGCAACGGTTGGTGATGAGCTTGCTGTAAATGATCAAGTCGATTTGATTTCATTTACAGGCGGTATTGAAACAGGTAAGAAAATCATGCAGGGAGCCAGTGGGAATGTGAAGAAAATCGCCCTTGAGCTCGGCGGGAAAAATCCGAATATTGTGTTTCAAGATGCTGATTTAGACGTAGCGGTTGACCAGGCAATGAATGCTGTGTTTTTCCATGCGGGGCAAGTGTGTTCAGCAGGTTCACGTTTGCTAGTGGAAGAATCCATTCATGCTGAATTTTTAGAAGAACTGGTGAAGCGCACGAAAAAAATCAAGCTAGGCAACGGCTTTGATGAAGAAACCCAGAGCGGCCCGCTCATCTCAGCTGAGCATCGAGAAAAAGTAGAAAAATACGTCAGCATTGGGTTAGATGAAGGCGCCAAATTAGAAACAGGCGGAAAAAGACCGGACGCAGAGGAGCTTTCAAATGGGTTCTTCTACTTGCCAACGATTTTCTCAGGCTGCACGTCAGAGATGCGGATTGTCCAGGAAGAAGTCTTTGGCCCAGTATTGACAGTTGAATCCTTCCGTACAGAGGAAGAAGTGATTGGGCTGGCAAACGATACGATTTATGGATTAGCAGGAGCCGTGTGGTCTACTGATATCAGCAAGGCCGAAAGAGTCGCTCGTCAATTAAGATTAGGTACAGTTTGGATCAATGACTTCCATCCTTATTTCGCTCAAGCACCTTGGGGTGGATATAAGCAATCAGGTCTAGGACGTGAATTAGGACGCACCGGGCTTGAGGAATATACGGAACTGAAGCATGTATATCGTAATACAAAACCTGAAGCGATTCGTTGGTTTCAATAAAAATCACACATTTGGAGGAGATTCTATATGACATTAAATATGAAAATTGAAAGCATGCAGAAATTCCATACATTTGAAATTCCGACTGTCATCAAACATGGCATCGGTGCAGTGAAACATGTTGGGGAAGAAGTAAAAGCATACGGTGTCTCAAAAGTATTACTTGTAACAGACCCAGGTATTTACCTGGCGGGCGTGGTAGACCCAGTGATTGCTTCATTAAAAGAATCGCAAATCGATGTGGTGCTATTTGATAAAGTAGAGCCAAACCCGCCAGTCCGTTTAGTGAATGAAGGCTCTGCGTTATATGAAAAAGAAGGCTGTAATGGATTAGTTGCAGTAGGCGGCGGAAGCTCAATGGATACAGCGAAGGCGATCGGTGTAGAAGCGACGCATGAAGGCTCAGTCCTTGATTACGAAGCGGCAGAGGGGAAAAAACCGCTTGAAAACAGAATCCCGCCTTTAACCACTATTCCGACAACAGCTGGTACAGGTTCAGAAGTCACGCAGTGGGCAGTGATTACAGATGAAGAAAGAGAATTCAAATTCAACACAGGTGGCCCGCTCATTGCAGCTCACCTCACAGTCATTGATCCAAAGCTACATGTATCCATGCCGCCTCATGTGACGGCAATGACTGGAATTGATGCACTTGCACACGCCATTGAATGCTATACAATGAAATTTGCTCAGCCTATTACAGATGCGGTCGCGCTCATGGCCATTGAATATGCAGCTCATTATATTCGCCGTGCCTTTGCCGATGGTGAGGACTTAGAAGCCAGGTATGGAATGGCACAAGCTGCAATGCTTGCCGGGCTTTCTTATGGAAGCGAATCAGCTGGAGCTGCACATGCGATGAGTCAAACACTCGGAGGCATTATTCCTGTAGCGCATGGTCAGTGTGTCGCAGCAATGATGGGACCGGTGATGGAGTATAACTGGAAAGGGTATCCCGAAAAATTTGCTCGTATTGCGCAAGCATTTGGAATTGATATTAGCCGAATGTCAACAGAGGAAGCCGCAAAAGCAGCAGTGAACTGGATGTATGATTTAGTGGAAGACCTAGAAGTTCCTTCATTAGAAGAACAAGGTGTATCAAAAGATATGATTGACCGTTTATCTAAAGAAGCAATGAAAGATCCGCAAACAATTGGAAACCCAAGAGATCTAAACGAAAAAGCGTACAACTGGATTTATGCTCGCTGTTTTGATCTAACACCTAAAACAGTGTAACAATGAAAAAAGGCTCCCAAAAGGGAGTCTTTTTTATGTCTTATAGCTGTTCTTTAATTTCTTTGATTTGATGGATATGGCGTTTTTCGTGTGCGCCGATAAAATCAAGATATTGCTTAAGCGATAACTCTTCAAACACAGGGTGTGCAATGACGCGTTTGAAATCATCCTCAGTAAACGTTGATAGAATTTGATTGAGCTGCTCACGGGCTGTATCGAGCTCATCTTTTAAATGTGTAGGTGTCACATGCTTGCGCTCAGGCTCAACAATACTAGGCGCAGTCGCTTTTCTAGAACGATCCTCTGCCATTTCCACCGGCTTTGGCTCATATTCTTTGATCGGTGCTTTTTTTCCCTCAGCAGCTAGATGTTTTGCTGCCACGAGGTCCATCTTCTTTAAATGATCTGCCACCTCTTGAATACTCCAAGTATCATCAGATAATTTTTGATTCAATTGCTCTTCGTTCAAACCTTGTAGCTCTTGCCACAATTCTTGTCTTGCATCATGTAATAAACTCATTTTCATCACCTCAAGATCAAATTTTAACATACTGGTACATGACAATCATTCTTGAGCTATCGGTGAATTCCTGTGAAGAATTGTGAGGAAATTTGAAACCTTTACAAAAGTGGTTCGTATTACCTGTTAGAAGGAATACATTGGAGGTGAGCATGGTCTAAATGAAACAAAGGCTGTTCATTTCATGAAGAAAGGGTGAGGAAGATGGATGTGTTCGGGCTGCCACTTCAGACGCTGTATTTATACATATTGATGATATCAGGAATCCTGACACTTGTTTTCGTCTTTTTCGGCGATGTATTTGATGGATTGTTTGAAGCGATTCCTGTTCCATTCCTTCAACCAACATTAATCCTCGCATTTCTTACCTTTTTCTCGGCTGGAGGGTTTATCTCAGAAAAAACAGCAATTGTAGGAAGTGGACTTGGCGCAGTCTTATCTGCCATCCTCGCAGTGGTTCTTGTGACCTGTTTGAATGTATTTGTCTTAGTCCCGCTTTCCTCTGCTGAAGAATCTCTCTCATATACGGAGGCCGACTTAAAAGGAAGAACTGGAGAGATCATTGTATCTGTTCCAAAAGACGGGTTTGGAGAAGTGCTGTTAATTAGTAATAGCGGGAAAATCTCAAAGCCTGCCGTCAGCTTCGACGAAGAGGAGATTCCATATGGAACTCGGGTACTGGTCGTCGAAGTGAACAAAGGCGTCTTATCAGTTATACCAAATGAAGAAATCTAGGAGGGAATGCTATGCCAGGAACAACCATTTTGATAATCATTGGAATTGTGCTTGTGATTCTGATTGCACTTATTGGTGTATTTGTTTCGAAATACCGGACTGCAGGTCCAGATGAAGCGTTAATCGTCACAGGAAGTTACCTCGGAAGTAAAAATGTCCACGTGGATGAAGGTGGAAACAAGATTAAGATTGTAAGAGGCGGAGGTACCTTTGTACTCCCTGTTTTTCAACAAGCAGAGCCGCTCAGCTTACTATCTAGCAAGCTAGATGTTTCAACACCTGAAGTCTATACTGAACAAGGTGTACCAGTCATGGCGGACGGAACAGCCATCATTAAAATCGGCGGGTCGATTGAAGAAATTGCTACTGCTGCAGAGCAGTTTTTAGGTAAAACAAAAGAAGACCGCGAAAACGAAGCGAGAGAAGTACTAGAAGGACACCTTCGCTCCATTTTAGGGTCAATGACAGTTGAAGAGATTTATAAAAACAGAGAGAAATTTTCTCAAGAAGTACAGCGTGTCGCTTCTCAAGATCTAGCGAAAATGGGTCTTGTCATTGTATCGTTTACCATCAAAGATGTCCGTGATAAAAATGGCTATTTAGAATCACTAGGTAAACCTAGAATTGCCCAAGTGAAACGCGATGCAGATATCGCAACAGCAGAAGCAGATAAAGAAACACGTATCAAACGTGCAGAAGCAGATAAAGATGCGAAGAAATCTGAGCTTGAGCGTGCCACTGAAATCGCTGAAGCAGAAAAGATCAATGAACTGAAAAGAGCAGAATTCAGACGTGAACAAGATACAGCAAAAGCAAGTGCCGACCAAGCGTACGATCTTGAAACAGCTCGTAATCGTCAGCACGTAACTGAACAAGAAATGCAAGTAAAAATCATTGAACGTCAGAAGCAAATTGAATTAGAAGAAAAAGAGATTCAGCGTCGTGAGCGTCAATACGATTCTGAAGTGAAAAAGAAAGCAGATGCGGATCGTTATGCGGTTGAGCAGTCAGCTGCGGCGGAAAAAGCGAAACGCCTCGCAGAAGCAGATGCCAAGAAATACAGCATTGAAGCAATGGCAAAAGCAGAAGCTGAGAAAGTCCGAATTGACGGGCTTGCTAAAGCGGAAGCTGATCGTGCAAAAGGGGAAACGGAAGCCGAAGTCATTAGACTGAAAGGACTTGCGGAAGCCGAAGCGAAAGAGAAAATCGCTGAAGCGTTCGAACAGTATGGTCAGGCAGCAATCCTTGATATGATTGTGAAAATGCTTCCTGAATATGCGAAGCAAGTATCTGCACCACTTTCTAACATTGATAAAATTACGGTTGTGGATACGGGAGGTAACGGAGAAGGCAGCGGTGCCAATAAAGTCACTGGCTATGCTACAAACCTCATGTCTAGTCTGCAAGAAAGTCTGAAAGCATCCTCTGGAATTGATGTCAAAGAAATTATTGAGAACTTTTCCGGCAAAGGCAATGTGAAGCAAAGCATTCAGGAACTAACGAATGAAATCAAACAGCCAAGAAAAAAAGAGATCGCTGATACTCAAATAGAAGAATAAAATAAATAGACACCTTCCATCAGAAGGTGTCTATTTGGCATGTGCCCGATATGGGTTCCTTTTTACATATGAAGAAAGATTTACGAGAATACCAGCAGATATCATCATGAACACTAGGGAGGAGCCACCATAACTAATGAAAGGAAGCGGAATGCCTGTGATCGGAAGAAGACCAAAGACAGCGCCTAAATTAAAGACTGCTTGGAGCATGATTTGAAACGTAAGCCCAATCGTTAACAGTTTTCCAAAAGGGTCATGTAAAGCCTGCACAATTCGCATTGCGCGATACATGATGAATAGATATACACCTATCACAATCAAAATCCCCATAATGCCCAGCTCTTCACTGATAATGGCCATAATAAAATCCGTATGGGGTTCGGGAAGAAAGCCTAGCTTTTGAATACTCCCGCCTAAGCCATTCCCTATCAGCCCGCCGGAATTCATTGCGAGATACGAATGAATCAACTGATAGCCATCCCCATCTTCATACTGAAAGGGATCACGAAAAGAAGTCAGCCGCTTCAAACGGTAAGGAGCTGTCACTGCAAAAAAAGTGATACATGCTACGGCAGTCGATCCTAGCAAAATGAAATGGCGCGTTTTCAACCCAGCGCATAATAAAATGATGCCACAGCTTAATAAAATAGACACAGCTGTGCCTAAATCAGGCTGTTTTAAGATTAATAAAAAAACAAGACTTAAAAGGATGAGTGGCGGCAGTACGCCTTTTTTAAAAGATGTAATGTACGCCTGTTTATTCGCGTACACATAGGCAAAATAGATCACCATCACTAGTTTCACAGCTTCAGAAGGTTGGAGCATAAGAGAGCCCAGCTGAATCCACCGCTGTGAATTGTTTTTGACAACACCAATTCCAGGAATCAGGACTAGGATGAGACATAGCAATGACAGCATGACAAGCCATTTCATCCATTTACGATAAATCTGATAAGGGAAAAGAGCAGCAATGAAAAAAAAGAATCCCCCAATCAGGAGCCATTGCCATTGTTTGATAAAGAAATAGCTGCCCTTCTCATACTTCACTTCTCCTAAAGGATAACTTGCACTGTACACCATCAGTAAACCAAATAAGCAGAGGAACACAATCGTTCCAACAAGAACGAGGTCGACTCTTTTGAGATGAGATAGAAGAAATGCCACCATCTTCAATTCCAGTTGTCTCCAAACATATAGGATGATGCCCTGATATTGACACTAAACACGAGGCCAATGGCGATCATGTTCGTCAATAGCGCACTGCCTCCATAGCTGATAAAAGGAAGCGCGAGTCCTGTCACAGGCATTAAACCGATTGTCATCCCTACGTTTTGGAAAACTTGAAACACGATCAGCCCAACGACTCCTGCACATATGTATAAACCATAAAGCGTATTAGCATGCATAGCCACATGAATGATTCGGTAAATCATCATTAAGTACAAACACATCAAAAGGGAGGCGCCGATAAAACCAAACTCTTCACCAATGACGGCAAATATAAAATCAGTATGCGCTTCGGGGATATTACCGCCTTGTACTTGATGCCCCTTTGTAAAACCGCTTCCTGATAATTGACCTGATCCAATACCGAGCATCGATTGTTTCAGCTGATACCCGTATGTTGAATCAAATTCATCGGGGGAGAGCCAGCCATAAATGCGATCAAGCTGATGTGGCTTAATGATTTTTGTGAAATGCTCAAAGTGTTCGTTGTGTAAGTAGACCAAAAATGAAAGAAGTGCAAGAAAAGAAGCCATTAATGCGGTCACCATCTTGCTGGAAATTCCTGACACGAGCATCAGTGTAAAGGCGATAGATAATATCACGAGCGCTGTCCCTAAATCAGGCTGAATTAAGATGAGGAAAAAAGGGACAACGGTCCAGCAAACGACTTTACTTGTAGGAATGATGCTTTCTTTAAACGAAAATCGCTGATGCTTGTATTGGTTCAAGACAGCCGCTAGCAGCAGGATCACAAAAATTTTCATGAACTCTGATGGCTGAATTTTGATTGAACCGAAGCTGATCCATCTTTGGGATCCGTTTTGACTCGTTCCGAAAAAGTGCACAAGAATAATGAGAAAAATACCACCTGTAAATAACCGAAAAGATAAACGCTCAAGAAGTTCATAATCAAAGTATGCAGCAGCAGCCATAAGACCGAAACCTACGATATACCAGAAAATTTGTCTTTTGACGAAATAAAACATATCCTGCGATTCATACTGTCCTGATCCGCTATATACAGCTATTAGGCTGATGACAAATAAACAAATCACAGTGAGTAAAAGTACGAAGTCAATGTTGTACTGTTTTTTCATAGCTTCTTGTCCTGTTACCTATTTGTCAGCTGGTCTATGACGATTTTCACAGCCGCAGCATCATCAATATAGCCGATCGGAAAAATAAAATCTGGTATTAAGTCAACAGGCATAATGAAATAAAGGAGTGCGCTCCCCATCATCATTAATTCTCGAGAAGTACCTCGTCCGGTCATAAATAAGCTGTACATGTCTTTCAAATGCTGAAGGAATGGCCCGGCGCCGTTTACCGCCTCCATCTTTTTCTCAAACTTTGCTGAGATCGTTTCTTTTCCCTCGTTTGTTTGGCTATAGGTCTCATATTCGTTTAGCTTTTGTTTCAATTTGGTCTGACTAAATGTACCGTCGTAGACCTTCTCATCTTTCAGTGTTTTTTCGATCTCTACGACCGTTTGTATGAACGTATCACTATGTACCTTTTCGTTTTTGATTGGAAACCCTGCAGCAGCTAATAGTTGATCTAATGATAGGTTCAGAGAATCTGAAAGCCGCTGCAGATGATTCAAAGTTGGTTTTCTTTTTCCATTCATGATTCGAGACAGTGTCGCTTTATCAATTTCTGTGTATGTGCTGAGCTCTCTTAAAGATAAAGAACGTTGTTGCAATCTTTCCTTTAAGAGAGACCCAAGCTCAGTTGTGTTAGAATCCATTTTACGCCATCCTTTGTATGATGTATCAACTCTTCTATAGAAGAAGTCGTACCCAATATAAAGGTGTGTTGACAAAATGTCAACGAATATCCTTTATTGATTGAATTTTAGGAAATAGGAATTTATCATAATAAAGATAGGATGAAAACAGTGAGAAGGAGTGGCGCGGATGAAGGTGAGACATGCTGTACAAAAAGATATTCCTAAAATTGCCGAAATACATGTGAAGAGCTGGCAGACGACTTATCAAGGCATTATTAATCAGGATTATTTGGATGGTTTAAATATAGAAGATCGAGAAGAGAGCTGGAGAAGAAGGTCACTTGAAGGGACGTTTGTCGCAGAAGATGACGAGGGGGTATTTGGTTTTGCTTCTTTTGGAAAACAACGTGATGAGCGCTATCCAACATATGATGGAGAACTTTATGCGATCTATTTATTGCAAGAGAAACAGAAATCAGGAGCAGGTATCGCTTTAATTACAGAAGGAGTGAGCTATTTAATAGAGAAAGGGTATCAGAATATCATGCTGTGGGTATTTGAACAAAATTCGGCAAAGCATTTTTATCAAAAGCTTCAACCTCATTTTGTCGTTACCAGCCAGTTCGAGCTGGCTGGCGAGAAGCATGATGAAATAGGGTATGGGTGGGAGCTGCCTGTATTAAATGACCATCTACACCGAATTAAATCGTCAGCTTCCAATAATAATGAGAGAAAAAAGTGAAAAGCATAGCTAAAAGCATATAAGAGATAAGAGGAGATGCTTCTACTTTTCCTTTTATTCCTGCTATCTTTAAAGCTTCATAGAAACCTGCCAAAAAATAAGCAAGACTGAGAATATAACAGCACAGCATAATGGAGTAAGGGTTCATTGGCGTACCTCCAACATGAAATCTTCTACTATTAATAGATTCCATAGAGCGGCAATTTATGCATAAAAAAATAACCAGCTGAAATCAGCCAGTTATTTTTTGTGAGGAAAAACCAAACGAGATGCACTTGGTATGAGTATGCAAAGAACGATACTGCAAATAATAAATGAAGGAACCATATATGTGCTGTTATAAATTAAAGAGTAAACCCAACCTGGAGTTCCTTTTGGTGCATAATGAGAAAAGAAAACAACACCAGAGATAAAGAACGTCAACAGTCTGAAGAAACTTGCAACAAATACGGATAGGGTAATATAGAAGAATTGCTGCTTTCGCTTTTGGTCCTGAATGGCTTTTTTAATCAATCCAGAAAAGAGGCCGCTTAGGGAAATGACAACAGATGCGACGAAATAATCGAGAAATCCTTGAACTGGTGTAGCGATAATAGGGCCATTCATCAGTTGAAGGCCTGCAATAAGCACACCAATGATAAACCCGGTTGATATTCCCCATCTAATAGACATAAGAATGACGGGTATCATAATCAGCGCAAGAGATCCGCCGTTCGGCATTCTTAAAAAGAGACCTGATAAGTAATCTAATACTAGTGCAAGTGAAGTCATAATTGCGATTTCCATCAGTCGTACCAATTGATTTGATTGCTGCATAAAAAAATCTCCCTTTTCATGAATTGAGCAAGGAGAGACCGTGTAAGGATGAGTATGTTATTCATAGAAAAACATATCGAGTTGAATACACCACATGTATTCAATTGAATCCACATTCCTACTTCAGTATTAACTGACAGGTTCAAAGGGTCAGAACAACGAGTGTTCACTCTCAGCACAAAGCTCCCCCTGCGGTTATTTAGTTTTCTTCTATTATAAATATACTAAAGACCTTCAGGATCAACAATAGAGAATTCCTGTGACAATCAATTTTTGTATGGTTATATAGGAAGAGATAAGAAAAAATAAATTATTTAGAAAAAATACTTGTTTCCTCTCTCAAAAGGTGTTATATTTGTATTCGCCGCTAAAACAGCGCGGTTATTAAATAACATAAAGAAAAAAGTTATTGACTTTATCTTGATAGAATGTTATATTAATAAAGTCGCCTCTGAGAGACGACGAAGATGATCTTTGAAAACTAAACAAGACAAAACGTACCTGTTAATTCGAGTTTTTATAAAAAAATCCTATGAAACATCATAGGTAGTCAGTCAAACGCTGACGAGGCAGGAAATGATCACATACTAAGTTCGCTACATCGTGTAGCAACGCATGTGTGATATGCATCCTGCATACCTCGGAGAGTTTGATCCTGGCTCAGGACGAACGCTGGCGGCGTGCCTAATACATGCAAGTCGAGCGAACAGAAGGGAGCTTGCTCCCGGATGTTAGCGGCGGACGGGTGAGTAACACGTGGGTAACCTGCCTGTAAGACTGGGATAACTCCGGGAAACCGGAGCTAATACCGGATAGTTCCTTGAACCGCATGGTTCAAGGATGAAAGACGGTTTCGGCTGTCACTTACAGATGGACCCGCGGCGCATTAGCTAGTTGGTGGGGTAATGGCTCACCAAGGCGACGATGCGTAGCCGACCTGAGAGGGTGATCGGCCACACTGGGACTGAGACACGGCCCAGACTCCTACGGGAGGCAGCAGTAGGGAATCTTCCGCAATGGACGAAAGTCTGACGGAGCAACGCCGCGTGAGTGATGAAGGTTTTCGGATCGTAAAGCTCTGTTGTTAGGGAAGAACAAGTGCGAGAGTAACTGCTCGCACCTTGACGGTACCTAACCAGAAAGCCACGGCTAACTACGTGCCAGCAGCCGCGGTAATACGTAGGTGGCAAGCGTTGTCCGGAATTATTGGGCGTAAAGGGCTCGCAGGCGGTTTCTTAAGTCTGATGTGAAAGCCCCCGGCTCAACCGGGGAGGGTCATTGGAAACTGGGAAACTTGAGTGCAGAAGAGGAGAGTGGAATTCCACGTGTAGCGGTGAAATGCGTAGAGATGTGGAGGAACACCAGTGGCGAAGGCGACTCTCTGGTCTGTAACTGACGCTGAGGAGCGAAAGCGTGGGGAGCGAACAGGATTAGATACCCTGGTAGTCCACGCCGTAAACGATGAGTGCTAAGTGTTAGGGGGTTTCCGCCCCTTAGTGCTGCAGCTAACGCATTAAGCACTCCGCCTGGGGAGTACGGTCGCAAGACTGAAACTCAAAGGAATTGACGGGGGCCCGCACAAGCGGTGGAGCATGTGGTTTAATTCGAAGCAACGCGAAGAACCTTACCAGGTCTTGACATCCTCTGACAACCCTAGAGATAGGGCTTTCCCTTCGGGGACAGAGTGACAGGTGGTGCATGGTTGTCGTCAGCTCGTGTCGTGAGATGTTGGGTTAAGTCCCGCAACGAGCGCAACCCTTGATCTTAGTTGCCAGCATTTAGTTGGGCACTCTAAGGTGACTGCCGGTGACAAACCGGAGGAAGGTGGGGATGACGTCAAATCATCATGCCCCTTATGACCTGGGCTACACACGTGCTACAATGGACAGAACAAAGGGCTGCGAGACCGCAAGGTTTAGCCAATCCCATAAATCTGTTCTCAGTTCGGATCGCAGTCTGCAACTCGACTGCGTGAAGCTGGAATCGCTAGTAATCGCGGATCAGCATGCCGCGGTGAATACGTTCCCGGGCCTTGTACACACCGCCCGTCACACCACGAGAGTTTGCAACACCCGAAGTCGGTGAGGTAACCTTTATGGAGCCAGCCGCCGAAGGTGGGGCAGATGATTGGGGTGAAGTCGTAACAAGGTAGCCGTATCGGAAGGTGCGGCTGGATCACCTCCTTTCTAAGGATATATGGAGCAGTGTGCGTTTTCGTCTTGTTTAGTTTTGAAGGATCATTCCTTCAAAACATGTCTCTAGCGAGACAGGATTGTTCTTTGAAAACTAGATAACAATAAGTAATACATTCACATTGAATGCAATGCAAAGTTCATCACACATAGTGATTCTTTCTAAAGTAAGAAATGGTTAAGTTAGAAAGGGCGCACGGTGGATGCCTTGGCACTAGGAGCCGATGAAGGACGGGACGAACACCGATATGCTTCGGGGAGCTGTAAGCAAGCTTTGATCCGGAGATTTCCGAATGGGGAAACCCACTGCTCGTAATGGAGTAGTATCCATACTTGAATACATAGAGTATGAGAAGGCATACCCGGGGAACTGAAACATCTAAGTACCCGGAGGAAGAGAAAGCAAATGCGATTCCCTGAGTAGCGGCGAGCGAAACGGGAACAGCCCAAACCAAGAGGCTTGCCTCTTGGGGTTGTAGGACACTCTATACGGAGTTACAAAGGAACGATATAAGCGAAGAGGTCTGGAAAGGCCCGCCAAAGAAGGTAACAGCCCTGTAACTGAAATGTTGTTCTCTCCAGAGTGGATCCTGAGTACGGCGGAACACGTGAAATTCCGTCGGAATCCGGGAGGACCATCTCCCAAGGCTAAATACTCCCTAGTGACCGATAGTGAACCAGTACCGTGAGGGAAAGGTGAAAAGCACCCCGGAAGGGGAGTGAAATAGATCCTGAAACCGTGTGCCTACAAGTAGTCAGAGCCCGTTAAAGGGTGATGGCGTGCCTTTTGTAGAATGAACCGGCGAGTTACGATCCCGTGCAAGGTTAAGCAGAAGATGCGGAGCCGCAGCGAAAGCGAGTCTGAATAGGGCGCATGAGTACGTGGTCGTAGACCCGAAACCAGGTGATCTACCCATGTCCAGGGTGAAGTTCAGGTAACACTGAATGGAGGCCCGAACCCACGCACGTTGAAAAGTGCGGGGATGAGGTGTGGGTAGGGGTGAAATGCCAATCGAACCTGGAGATAGCTGGTTCTCTCCGAAATAGCTTTAGGGCTAGCCTCAAGGTAAGAGTCTCGGAGGTAGAGCACTGATTGGACTAGGGGCCCCTACCGGGTTACCGAATTCAGTCAAACTCCGAATGCCGATGACTTATCCTTGGGAGTCAGACTGCGAGTGATAAGATCCGTAGTCGAAAGGGAAACAGCCCAGACCGCCAGCTAAGGTCCCAAAGTATACGTTAAGTGGAAAAGGATGTGGAGTTGCTTAGACAACCAGGATGTTGGCTTAGAAGCAGCCACCATTTAAAGAGTGCGTAATAGCTCACTGGTCGAGTGACTCTGCGCCGAAAATGTACCGGGGCTAAACGTATCACCGAAGCTGCGGACTGTTCTTACGAACAGTGGTAGGAGAGCGTTCTAAGTGCTGTGAAGTCAGACCGGAAGGACTGGTGGAGCGCTTAGAAGTGAGAATGCCGGTATGAGTAGCGAAAGACGGGTGAGAATCCCGTCCACCGAATGCCTAAGGTTTCCTGAGGAAGGCTCGTCCGCTCAGGGTTAGTCGGGACCTAAGCCGAGGCCGAAAGGCGTAGGCGATGGACAACAGGTTGATATTCCTGTACCACCTCCTCACCATTTGAGCAATGGGGGGACGCAGGAGGATAGGGTAAGCGCGGTATTGGATATCCGCGTCCAAGCAGTTAGGCTGGGAAATAGGCAAATCCGTTTCCCGTGAAGGCTGAGCTGTGATGGCGAGCGAAATTTAGTAGCGAAGTTCCTGATTCCACACTGCCAAGAAAAGCCTCTAGCGAGGTGAGAGGTGCCCGTACCGCAAACCGACACAGGTAGGCGAGGAGAGAATCCTAAGGTGATCGAGAGAACTCTCGTTAAGGAACTCGGCAAAATGACCCCGTAACTTCGGGAGAAGGGGTGCTTCTTAGGGTGTTAAAGCCCCGAGAAGCCGCAGTGAATAGGCCCAGGCGACTGTTTAGCAAAAACACAGGTCTCTGCGAAGCCGTAAGGCGAAGTATAGGGGCTGACGCCTGCCCGGTGCTGGAAGGTTAAGAGGAGCGCTTAGCGTAAGCGAAGGTGCGAATTGAAGCCCCAGTAAACGGCGGCCGTAACTATAACGGTCCTAAGGTAGCGAAATTCCTTGTCGGGTAAGTTCCGACCCGCACGAAAGGCGCAACGATCTGGGCACTGTCTCAACGAGAGACTCGGTGAAATTATAGTACCTGTGAAGATGCAGGTTACCCGCGACAGGACGGAAAGACCCCGTGGAGCTTTACTGCAGCCTGATATTGAATGTTGGTACAGCTTGTACAGGATAGGTAGGAGCCTTGGAAACCGGAGCGCTAGCTTCGGTGGAGGCATCGGTGGGATACTACCCTGGCTGTATTGACCTTCTAACCCGCTGCCCTTATCGGGCAGGGAGACAGTGTCAGGTGGGCAGTTTGACTGGGGCGGTCGCCTCCTAAAATGTAACGGAGGCGCCCAAAGGTTCCCTCAGAATGGTTGGAAATCATTCGCAGAGTGTAAAGGCACAAGGGAGCTTGACTGCGAGACCTACAAGTCGAGCAGGGACGAAAGTCGGGCTTAGTGATCCGGTGGTTCCGCATGGAAGGGCCATCGCTCAACGGATAAAAGCTACCCCGGGGATAACAGGCTTATCTCCCCCAAGAGTCCACATCGACGGGGAGGTTTGGCACCTCGATGTC
Source organism: Bacillus sp. FSL W8-1143 (assembly GCF_037965155.1). Lineage (NCBI taxonomy): Bacteria > Bacillati > Bacillota > Bacilli > Caryophanales > Bacillaceae > Bacillus > Bacillus sp. FSL W8-1143. The sequence continues at coordinate 2,788,468 of NZ_CP150182.1, read as the reverse complement.
GGCTCATCGCATCCTGGGGCTGTAGTCGGTCCCAAGGGTTGGGCTGTTCGCCCATTAAAGCGGTACGCGAGCTGGGTTCAGAACGTCGTGAGACAGTTCGGTCCCTATCCGTCGCGGGCGCAGGAAATTTGAGAGGAGCTGTCCTTAGTACGAGAGGACCGGGATGGACGCACCGCTGGTGTACCAGTTGTTCTGCCAAGGGCATCGCTGGGTAGCTATGTGCGGACGGGATAAGTGCTGAAAGCATCTAAGCATGAAGCCCCCCTCAAGATGAGATTTCCCATTCCGCAAGGAAGTAAGATCCCTGAAAGATGATCAGGTTGATAGGTCTGAGGTGGAAGCGTGGTGACACGTGGAGCTGACAGATACTAATAGATCGAGGACTTAACCTATATTCTAATGTGAAGTTTGAACATTGTTATCTAGTTTTGAGAGAACATTCTCTCCATCAGGTTTGGTGGCGATAGCGAAGAGGTCACACCCGTTCCCATACCGAACACGGAAGTTAAGCTCTTCAGCGCCGATGGTAGTTGGGGGTCTCCCCCTGTGAGAGTAGGACGCCGCCAAGCTTGTATAAGGATCAGTTCCATACGGAACTGGTCTTTTTTGTGCTTCTTGAGAAAATTTTCTAAGGATACAGTACAAGTATCCGTTAAACATCATTTTGAACAAAATAAATGGAACGAACAAGAGAAGGGCGACCCTTTATTCTCACTATAATACAAGTGTTACTTTATCAACGATAAATGAAAACTCAATGTACTGATCAATTTACGAAGTAGGTGATTCTCTTCGACCAGTTGATCTAATAATACAAATTCAGCTTCAGGCTGAGAAAAATTTCTAGTGTGAAAGATGAGAAAAAGGTGATAATGGGAAATTTAATGTTAAGCTCAGGCTGTCGAAATTTTCTTGACAGCCTGAGCTTATGGACAAAATCTACAAAGCTTATTGGAGTGTGATTAATCTTAAAGAGTTTAGAATGTGAATACACCTCATAAATTTTGCTTTAAATCCCTTTTAGAGTTATAATTAATAAAAAATGGAGATTAGTATGATGAATCAAGATGAAATTTTAAAATTACAGAATGTTGTCAATTTTATAGAAGAAAATATAAGAAATTCCACAAAAACAGATTTGAGCTATGTTGATCTTAGAAATCAAAAAAATAGACTTTTAACAAAGCAAAATCATGTTATTTTTGGGAGAAGAGGTGCTGGTAAATCAAGTTTATTAAATGAGTTAAAAGATGGCTCAATGAATAATGGTGTCATAATTAAGTTAAATATGGAAGACTTTAAAGATATTGCCTTTCCTAATATTTTAACTCACATTTTAATAAATGTATTTGAGAAATTTGAATTCCCACCTAAAAAGTCTAAATGGTATAAATTAAAGAAAAATAAATTATTTAAAAAGCGTAGAAAAGAATTAAAGAAAAAAGTGGAACAAACAATCGAGGAATTAAAAGAGTTACTGGAGCAACCAGAGAAGTATACACTAACCGAGATGAGCCAAAACAACCATCAAACAAATACAAAAGCTAAAGGAGAATTAAAAGGTATTAGTCAACTTAATTTAGCGGGGGAAAGGGAAAGTATAAATCGTGAAAAAAAAGAATCAACTAGAACATACGAGAAAGATAAGCTCTTAAATTTGAAAGATAAAATCTCAAATTATAAAGAAATATTAAATAGCTATTCAAACTTCTACGAAATAGATCATATATTTTTAGTGTTAGATGATTTTTATTTTATTCCACGGGCAATACAAAGTAAATTTATAGATTATTTACATAGACTTACAAAGGACACTGCATTATTTTTAAAAGTTGCATCAATCAAATTTAGAACTAAATTATATGAAGAAGATAAAGATACTTATGTAGGTATGGAAATTAATCATGATGTAATGGCTATTGAATTAGATTATACTCTAGGAGATTTTAAATCAACCGCACTATTTATGAAAGATATTTTAAATCATATTAATTCAAAACATGATGCTCAATTCATTAATAATTTGTTTGCTGGTGAAGGATTTGATCAACTGTGTTATGCCTCCGGAGGGATACCAAGGGATTTTTTAAGCTTGTTAACCGGATTATTGAATAAAATTATTTCTAATGATATTGCTAGAATAAAAAAGCCCGATGTAACTAAAATGGCAATTGAACAGATTAGCAATAAAATCGATTCTATTAAATCTGAAAATGAAGAAGAATTTATGAGTTTGGAAGATACCCTCTATTATATTAAATATGAAATCATTGAAAACAAGAAACGAAATACTTTCTTAGTAGAAAAAGATGAAATAGAAACTAATCCTGAAGAATATAATTTAATAAAACAACTAATGGATTTGAGGTTGATCCACCTCGTAAATTTAAATGTTAGTGATAAAAATGTTGGAAAACGATATAATGCTTATATGGTAGACATTGGGCTATATCCGAATTCAAGTCCAAGGAATTTCAAACAAACGGATTTAAAGAAAACAGACGATAAGCATCGAAAAGATGAAATTAGAATGTCACCTAAACTAAGTTTGAAAAAATTAAAATTAAAATTGAGAAGATATTACATTATATAGTGAAATATCTAGTTTATAACAAGAAAAACTTAGTCGGATACTTTTTATGTTGTGGACTAAGTTATTCTTGTTTTTTTTTAAAAATATATTTACAATGGATTTAAAATCCTTTATAATAATCTTTGTCGGATCGAGAGATTCCTACATAGTGGAGGATTAGCTCAGCTGGGAGAGCATCTGCCTTACAAGCAGAGGGTCGGCGGTTCGAGCCCGTCATCCTCCACCATATTTATTCTTACATAATGTTAGGATAGATAAAGCCGGTGTAGCTCAACTGGTAGAGCAACTGACTTGTAATCAGTAGGTTGGGGGTTCAAGTCCTCTTGCCGGCACCAGTTTCATATGGTAAGATAGACAAGTCGCTTTTAAAGCGAGCCATTAGCTCAGTTGGTAGAGCATCTGACTTTTAATCAGAGGGTCGAAGGTTCGAGTCCTTCATGGCTCACCATGTTTCATGCGGGTGTGGCGGAATTGGCAGACGCGCTAGACTTAGGATCTAGTGTCTTTATGACGTGGGGGTTCAAGTCCCTTCACCCGCATTGCCAAATAAAATAAAGAAATCCTGTAATGCGGAAGTAGTTCAGTGGTAGAACACCACCTTGCCAAGGTGGGGGTCGCGGGTTCGAATCCCGTCTTCCGCTTATACCATCCACGCCGGGGTGGTGGAATTGGCAGACACACAGGACTTAAAATCCTGCGGTAGGTGACTACCGTGCCGGTTCAAGTCCGGCCCTCGGCATTATAAAATAAGCGCCCGTAGCTCAATTGGATAGAGCGTTTGACTACGGATCAAAAGGTTAGGGGTTCGACTCCTCTCGGGCGCGCCATTAAGATCGGGAAGTAGCTCAGCTTGGTAGAGCACTTGGTTTGGGACCAAGGGGTCGCAGGTTCGAATCCTGTCTTCCCGACCATCTTTTATGGGGCCTTAGCTCAGCTGGGAGAGCGCCTGCCTTGCACGCAGGAGGTCAGCGGTTCGATCCCGCTAGGCTCCACTTTTAAAAGATTATTTTGATCATGGCGGTGTAGCTCAGCTGGCTAGAGCGTACGGTTCATACCCGTGAGGTCGGGGGTTCGATCCCCTCCGCCGCTATAAAGGACCTTTAGCTCAGTTGGTTAGAGCAGACGGCTCATAACCGTCCGGTCGTAGGTTCGAGTCCTACAAGGTCCACCATCTATACGGAGGAATACCCAAGTCCGGCTGAAGGGATCGGTCTTGAAAACCGACAGGGGTGTCAAAGCCCGCGGGGGTTCGAATCCCTCTTCCTCCGCCATATTTTTTAAAAACTTATATCATCGCGGGGTGGAGCAGTTCGGTAGCTCGTCGGGCTCATAACCCGAAGGTCGCAGGTTCAAATCCTGCCCCCGCAACCAAATTATTTTATGTACCAATGGGGAGTGCTCATTGAGTACAACCAAAATGGTCCGGTAGTTCAGTTGGTTAGAATGCCTGCCTGTCACGCAGGAGGTCGCGGGTTCGAGTCCCGTCCGGACCGCCATTTTTAAAATGAATACTTGGCTCGGTAGCTCAGTTGGTAGAGCAACGGACTGAAAATCCGTGTGTCGGCGGTTCGATTCCGTCCCGAGCCACTTTTATAAAAAAATATTGATAGTATGGCGGTTGTGGCGAAGTGGTTAACGCACCAGATTGTGGCTCTGGCACTCGTGGGTTCGATTCCCATCAATCGCCCCATACATATTTTTGCGGGTGTAGTTTAGTGGTAAAACCTCAGCCTTCCAAGCTGATGTCGTGGGTTCGATTCCCATCACCCGCTCCATTTGTATATCCATTCATGGGCCTGTAGCTCAGCTGGTTAGAGCGCACGCCTGATAAGCGTGAGGTCGGTGGTTCGAGTCCACTCAGGCCCACCATGATATTCCGCAGTAGCTCAGTGGTAGAGCTATCGGCTGTTAACCGATCGGTCGTAGGTTCGAGTCCTACCTGCGGAGCCAAATGGAGAAGTACTCAAGTGGCTGAAGAGGCGCCCCTGCTAAGGGTGTAGGTCGCGCGAGCGGCGCGAGGGTTCAAATCCCTCCTTCTCCGCCATTTATCTGGCCCGTTGGTCAAGCGGTTAAGACACCGCCCTTTCACGGCGGTAACACGGGTTCGAATCCCGTACGGGTCATGTTTAGAAAGAGGTCTTGTCAAAGATCTCTTTTTTATTTTCTTCAAAAAAGAAAGACCGCCATTATAGCGGTCTTTTTTTACATGTTCATGGAATAGATCGTATAAGACAAGTATGTTGCAAAGAAGCCCCATAAGACATAAGGAATTAGTAAAATTGGAACGACTTTGCTTAGTTTACGCGAGACGATAACAAGAGCAAGTGCTGTCAGCGCTACAAGCAGGCAGTCGATCGTAGCGGCAAATAGATCTTTTTGTGTAAATTGAAAAAAACTAAAGGCTTGATTAAATACGTAATTTAAAAGAAAAAGAATCCAAAAGGGTAAAGTGATTTTTTGAAATCCATATTTTCCATAAATGATCGCTGCGGACAACGAGATGAGAGCAAATAAGACAGCCCACACAGCGCCAATTACTCCACCACTCGGTGTCCATTCCGGTTTATTTAATGCATCATACCACTCTCTGTCAATCGGAAACAAGAATCCGGCAATAGAGAATAATGCGTATGTAATAAAGAAGACAACCACTGCCCAAATGATACTTTTTCTCGCCATTAAGAATCTCCTCCAATCAAATTCACTCTTAAAATGATTTCCCAATCATTACATGATATAAACATTAAGCCCCCATTATGAGGGGACTAATGATTTTCTTCTGTATAAGATTCTTCTTCGTACGGCTTCAAGTCACCAAATACGGTCATGACGCCTTCTTCGTCCAATGCCTCTTCATAGGCTTCGTGTGCTTTATTTGGATATACTTTACTTGCCTTGCCTTCAATATCAGCAGCTGCGAATCCTTCATAGTCTTCGACATAATCTTCATCTTCTGATTGTGTATACACATCATCGTATGTCAATGGAGGAAATTCCATATCAGACGGTGTATCAGAGTTTCCGTAGCGTTCTACGTCTTGATATGCATCCTCTCCATCATAGGCTGCACTTTCTTCATTTTCGAATTGCCCTGATGGCGGACTTAATAAATCCTCTTCAATCGGACGGTTTTGTGAAACGGTTTGTTCTTTTGAATGCTCTGTGCATGTGACGGCACTAGGTAAGGCCTCTAAGCGTTCCTTTGGGATAGGTGATTTACAGACCTTGCATAGGCCATAAGAGCCGTCTGTGATGGCTTGAAGTGCTTCATTAACGTCTAACAGATGTTCATGTTCCAAACTGTTTAACGCAATATCCTTCCCGCGTTCGAACAGCTCTGTCCCTTGATCACCTGGGTGATTATCATAGGCTGACAGGTCTCCGACCGAATCATAAGGAAATGATACTTTTTGTTCATCGTCATGGCTTTTGGCTTCGAGTTCGTGCTTTTCATCGAGAAGTCGCTGCTTCAAATGATGTAATTCGTCTTTAGACAACAAAGCGATCATCCTTTCATATCAAACATAATATTAGTATGAGCAATTTTGTCTGTAAGACTAGTTCCAAATTGAAGCAATTCCTCATGAAAAAACGCCTGCGGCTGCAGGCGTTCTTTGTTACGCGATATAGTATTGTAAGATCAAAGCGATTGTCAGCAGAAAACCGAAAAATGTATTGGTTTGAGCTGTAGATTTCATGGCATTCATTAATTCAATTGGTTTTTCTTTTTGCTTAAATTCTTTGATAGCTGTATATGCTTTTGGGACACTGAGTAAGACAAGAAGACTCCAAAGGCCGACAATATCTGTGAAGATATAAACAAAAATAAGTACATAAGAGATCAAAAACATGGAAAGTAAAATGTTCACAGCAGCCTTTCGCCCAGCAAGAATAGCAAGTGTTTTTCGTCCATTTTCTTTATCGCCGTCTAAATCGCGGATATTGTTCGATAGTAAGATGGCACCAACTAAAATAGAAATTGGTAATGAGACGAGAACAGCTTTAGACGTCAGTGTGCCTGTTTGAATATAGAAACTGATCAGGATGATTCCTAGTCCCATAAAAGCACCTGATACAAGTTCTCCAAACGGTGTATATGCAATAGGAACAGGACCACCTGTATAGAAATAGCCTGCTGCCATACATATGAGTCCTATCAGTGCAATCCACCAGCTAGACATCATGCAAATGTACACCCCTAGTAGTAAAGAAAGCGCAAATAGTGCATAAGCAAGGCTGAGAACGGTTTTAGGTTTCACACCATTTCTGACAATGGCGCCGCCGATGCCGACAGATTTCTCGTTGTCCAATCCGCGAACATAATCAAAGTACTCATTAAACATGTTCGTTGCGATTTGGATAAACATAGATGCAAACAGCATAGCTAAAAATAGCCCAACATGTATTTGACCACTTGGAAGTGCGAGAACAGTTCCTAAAGTAACGGGAATAAATGCTGCTGTTAATGTATGCGGTCGTAGTAAATTCCACCAAATCCGCCAGTTCTTATCAGGCTTAATCGGTGAAAGCTGATCTGATATCGATTGATGCTGCATAAAATATACTCCTTTAAATAAAAAAATACGTACACGTCCAAATTCCAGTTTAGCAAAGTTCAAAAAGGTGTCAATATATTGATGCGATGAAACCTGAAAAAGATGTTTGCTAATCGTTGCCATATCGAGAGAAAGCTTGATCTTAGAACAAGACTTTCCATTTTTCTTATAGATGCTCTCGTTTCAAGAAGCAGCAGCGAAAAAATCTAGAAAGCGTGATATAATAAGGATTCGAGGTTTAAAAAGCTGTTTTCTTTACTAAGTTCATCTGTTAAGGTTTATAATAGAAAAGCAGGTCATTCGACATACTCGAATGTTCACGTATTTTTTCATTATGGTTTTATTTTTTTATGTTATTTCATGGATTTTGGAGGAATGTATCATGGTGACAACAGTGCAAAGTACTTTCCGGCAGGAAGCGCTTGCGACATTAGAAGAAGCGAATAACGTCAACCATGCTGTTTTGATAAGCTACTCCAGAAGAGTTGACGATCTGGATCCTCTTGCCTTTTTCCAAAGCGGCGAAGCGGATTTTTTAGGCGAGCGGTTTTTTTGGTCTGATCCAGAAAGCCAAATGATATTTTCTGGACTTGGCAGAGCGGCCGTTATTAAATCATCTGAGCAAGGCAAGGAACGATTTGATACAGTCCATCAAGAATGGGAACAGCTGAAGCAGCACATGTTCCATTTTCATGATGAGAAGGAGTTAAGGCAAGCGGCTGTTGGTCCGCTTTTATTTGGAGGATTCTCATTTGATCCGTATGAAGAGAAGGCGCGTCACTGGGAAGCTTTTGGCGAGGCTCATTTTTTTGTGCCATCGATGATGCTCACTGTCTCGAAAGAAGGCACGTTTCTGACGATCAATGAATGGAAGCAGGTGGACGGGAATGTTCATCAGCTCATTCAAGAATTAGAACAAAAAGCCTCTCATTACGAAACATTACCGCTCAGACATGGTGGACAAGCTGAACTTGTTCATATGGAAGAACGAGATGTGAAGGAATGGATGAAGGCGATCCAAGAAGCGACAGACCACATTCGTGCAAACGAATATGAAAAGGTTGTTTTAGCAAGAGAAGTCTTGCTTCACTATAAAAATCAAATTGAACTCGCTCCACTGTTATCAGAATTATTAAAGCATCAAACAACGAGTTATGTATTTGCGGTTGAACAGGGGAGACAAGCATTTGTCGGAGCTACGCCGGAACGCTTAGTGAAAAAAAGCGGCGGAGAGGTCTTTTCATCTTGTTTAGCAGGTTCGATTGTTCGTGGAAAAGATGAAACGGAAGATCGAGCATTAGGCGAGGAGCTGCTGCATGATGAGAAGAATTTGATTGAACATCAAATTGTTGTCAATATGATTGAGCAAGCATTTGAGGCTAATTGCCTTCGCGTGCATAAACCAAATCAACCTAGTCTTTATAAAACAAAAAACATTCAGCATTTGTTTACACCGATTGTAGGAGAAATTAAAAGCAGCTGTTCCCTCTTTTCGTTAATTGAACAGCTCCATCCGACGCCAGCATTAGGCGGATATCCGAAGGAAAAGGCGGTTGAGGTCATTCGTGAAATCGAACCGTTGAAACGTGGCTGGTACGCAGCGCCGGTAGGGTGGATTGACTCTCAGGATAATGGAGAATTTGCTGTCGCCATTCGGTCAGGTCTTATTGAGGAAGACCATGTTCGTTTGTTCGCTGGCTGCGGCATTGTAGAGGATTCCCTTGCAAAGCAGGAGTACGAGGAAACGCAAGTGAAATTAAGACCAATGCTATCTGCCCTTGGAGGTCGTCCTATTGAATAATCAAATCATGACAACATATATTGGCAGATTGATGGATGAATTTGTCCAAGGTGGCGTACAAGAGGCAGTTGTCTGTCCAGGTTCTCGTTCGACCCCGCTTGCAATGCTGGCTCTAGCCCACCAAGACATCAATGTCCATGTATTAGTGGATGAACGGTCTGCTGCTTTTTATGCGCTTGGTCTTGCAAAAGCAAGTCAAACACCAGTGCTGCTTATTTGTACGTCAGGTACAGCAGCAGCTAACTTTTACCCAGCCATTGTAGAGGCACATTATTCCCGTGTCCCACTTATTGTTTTAACTGCTGATCGGCCGCACGAATTGAGGGAAGTTGGAGCACCTCAAGCGATTGATCAGCAATTCTTATTCGGTAAGTTTGTTAAATGGTTCACAGACTTAGCATTGCCAGAAGAAAGTCAGACGATGTTACGCTATGTTCAGACGGCTGCGGCAAGAGCAAATCATATGTCGATGCAAGAGCCGAAGGGACCTGTACAAATCAATGTCCCTCTGAGAGAACCATTGCTTCCTGATTTGTCTATTGATCCTTTCGAGCGAGAAGAAACAGACCTGAAAAAGGTATTAGCTACAGGACAGGCTTTCCCAAATGATGATGCGATATCTGAAATTGTGACGGTTATGAACCGTTCCAAAAAGGGACTGATTGTGTGTGGCGAGCTTCATACGGAGGAAGAGATAGAGGCAGTATTACGTCTTTCAAAAGCCTTGCATATGCCGATTTTAGCGGACCCGCTTTCTCATTTACGAAATGGTCATGAGCATGCAGAGCTTATTATTGATGCGTATGATTCTTTATTGAAAGATGAAGCATTGCAGCAGCACCTATTGCCGGATATGGTCATTCGTTTTGGACCGATGCCTGTGTCTAAGCCTTTATTCAAGTGGCTGGAAAAACATGCGGAAGTGAATCAGATTGTTGTTGATGCTGCCGGAGGTTTTCGAGATCCTGGGCTGAGTGCTTCATATGTCTTTGAAAGTGATGTGGCAGCTTTTGTAGATGAAGTAGTTAATAGATCGGACCAACGTGAGGATACAAGTTTTCTAAAGCGCTGGCAGGATGCAAATTCATCATTCAGAACGCATGCTTCCCATTATTCTGATGAGGATCTGTCATTTGAGGGGAATGTGTACCGTCAGCTTCAGCATCTTTTGCCGAAGGAGAGTGTCCTTTTTATCGGGAATAGTATGCCGATTCGTGATGTGGATACATTTTTTGAAGCGCAATCGAAGCCTTTTCGATTGATGGCGAATCGAGGAGCAAATGGTATTGATGGTGTTGTGTCTACAGCACTTGGCACGTATGCAGCTTTGAAACAGCCGGTCACCTTAGTGATTGGAGATTTATCATTTTACCATGATATGAATGGTCTCCTTGCAGCGAAGTTGATGGACATTCCACTGACGGTTGTGTTGTTAAACAATGATGGAGGAGGCATCTTTTCTTTCCTTCCACAGGCGTCTGAGGAACCGTATTATGAAAAACTCTTTGGTACACCGACTGGACTGAATTTTGAGTATGCTTCGAAGTTGTATGGGGGAACCTATTCGAAACCGTCAACGAAACAAGAATTACATGATGTCTACAAGGCGCATATAGAAGAGCCTGGACTTCATTTAATTGAAATTGAAACAGATCGGCATTCTCGTGTAAGCAAGCATCGTCAAATGATGGATGACATATTGGAAGAAGTGAAAAAAGAATGTCTTCTTTCATAATACGGATGCGTGATGGTGTGGCGTACGAGGTGGTGGATCAGAATCCATCAGGTGAGAATGCCACGCTATGCTTACACGGCTTCACTGGAAGCGCGGCTTCTTGGACATTCTTGAATGTTTATATGGGAAATACAAGATTGATTCAAGTCAGCCTGCTTGGACATGGCCGCACGGACTCACCAGAAAGTATAAGAAGATATGCGATGTCGCATCAGCTAGCAGATCTTGCAGAGATTTTAAACCAATTAAAGCTTCACAAAGTGAATATTCTCGGATATTCTATGGGAGGACGTATTGCTTTATCATTTGCCTCTCGTTATTCAGAGCGAGTCAACAAGTTGATTCTAGAGAGTACCTCTCCAGGGCTTCGCACGTTTAAAGAGAGGATGGCAAGACTCAAACATGATCATCAGCTGGCTCAGAAAATGAGACATGAAGGTTTAGTGAAGTTTGTGGATTTTTGGGAGAGTATTCCACTGTTTGCTTCGCAGAAAACTTTATCAGCTGACACGCAGGCTCAACTACGAGAGGAAAGGCTAAAAGCCAATCCACTTGGACTGGCTCGCAGCTTAGAAGGCATAGGAACAGGTTCGCAGCCCTCTGTTTGGAAGGCTTTAAAGCATATGAATTTACCTGTTTTGTTGATGTGCGGAGCGCTTGATGAAAAGTTCTGCAAGATCGCCACACGTATGCAGCAGGAGCTTGAAGGCAGTCAATTCATATTGGTTGAGCAGGCTGGGCATACAGTTCATGTGGAACAACCACATTTTTTTGGTAAAATAGTAAGTGAGTTTATTACGCAAGATTAGAGGAGGAACTATTGATGGCTATTGAATGGCAAACTGAGCGTCAATATGACGAAATTTTATATGAAACATGCAATGGGATTGCAAAGATCACGATTAATCGTCCACATGTACATAACGCGTTTACACCAAAGACTGTGAGTGAATTGATTGATGCATTTTCACGTGCTCGTGATAATTCGAATGTTGGTGTGATCGTACTTGCAGGTGCTGGCGGCAAAGCATTCTGTTCTGGTGGAGATCAAAAAGTACGCGGTCATGGCGGTTATGTAGGAGACGATCAAATTCCGCGTCTAAATGTACTCGACTTACAGCGTTTAATTCGTGTGATTCCAAAACCTGTTGTTGCGATGGTTGCTGGTTATGCAATCGGCGGCGGACACGTTCTTCATATTGTATGTGACCTGACAATTGCAGCAGATAATGCGATTTTTGGACAAACTGGTCCAAAAGTAGGCAGCTTTGATGCTGGTTATGGCTCAGGCTACCTTGCACGTATTGTTGGTCATAAGAAAGCGAGAGAAATCTGGTACTTATGCCGTCAATACAATGCACAAGAAGCGCTTGATATGGGACTTGTTAATACTGTTGTACCATTAGAGCAGCTTGAAGAGGAAACAGTGAAGTGGTGCGAGGAGATGCTAGAAAAGAGCCCGACTGCTTTACGATTCTTGAAGGCTGCATTTAATGCAGATACGGATGGATTAGCTGGAATTCAACAATTTGCAGGAGATGCGACACTTCTTTATTACACAACAGATGAAGCAAAAGAAGGACGCGATTCCTTTAAGGAAAAACGCAAGCCGGACTTCGGTCAGTTCCCGCGTTTCCCTTGATTCAATCATAGCGATGAAAAACAGCTTAGTGCATCAGACTAAGCTGTTTTCTTTTACAAAAAGGAGGTGTCATGATGAAGCAACCGAATTGGCTGCTGCACCGTGCTTATTTAACACCAGAAAGAGTCGCACTCATTTATCAGGATAAACAGTGGACATTTCGCGATTTAGCTGATGAAGTCAATGAGCTTTCAAATAGACTTGCACAAGCATCATTAAAAAAAGGGGAAACGGTCGGGCTTTTGATGAACAACCAGCCTCAAATGGTGATGCTTGTTCATGCTTGTTTTTCATTAGGATTCAAAATCGTGCTATTGAACAATAAGTTAACAAAAGCTGAAAGGCGCTATCAACTTGAAGATGCAAAAGCAGCCGCTTTATTTACTGAACCTGTTTATGCAAGTGATCATAAGGGTGATCTACCCGTTTATACAATGGAGACTTTACCAGAAGCAGGTCACGACAATGGAAAGAAAATCGAAAGCGAATTTGATTTGAATGAAACAGCAACGATCATGTATACGTCTGGCACAACAGGACAACCAAAAGGGGTCGAGCAAACGTTTGGTAATCATTTTTATAGTGCTGTTTCCTCTGCACTCAATATGGGCCTCAGAGAGGATGACCGCTGGCTTATTGCACTGCCTCTTTTTCATATTAGCGGGTTATCCGCTTTATTTAAGTCTGTGATTTATGGGATGACTGTCGTACTTCATCAAAAGTTTGATGTCGATGAAGTAAAGGGTTCGATTGAACAGCATCGTGTGACGATGATATCTGTTGTTCAAACGATGTTATCCCGTTTATTAAGCAGGCTGGAAGAATGTCCGTCTTCTTTGCGCTGTCTGTTATTAGGCGGAGGACCTGCGCCTTTTGCGATGCTTCAAGAAAGCAAAGAGAAAGGCTTCCCTGTGTTTCAATCGTACGGCATGACAGAAACCTGTTCACAAATTGTGACCCTTGCGCCTGAATTTAGTGTAGAGAAGCTTGGATCAGCGGGAAAACCCCTTTTTGGATGTGAGCTGAAAATTCAAGATGGTACACGCATTTGTCGTCCTTTTGAGCATGGCGAAATTATGGTGAAAGGGGCAAATGTCATGAAAGGGTACCTTTACCGCGAAGAGGCGACCGCAGCTGCTTTTGATCAAGGCTGGCTGAAAACGGGTGATATCGGCTATGTGGATGAGGAAGGATTTTTATTTGTGCTTGACCGCCGTTCAGATTTAATTATTTCTGGCGGTGAGAATATTTATCCTGCTGAAATTGAAGCGATCCTGTTAACACATCCGCATGTAAAGGAAGCCGGAGTGACGGGTATGTATGATGATAGATGGGGAGAGGTACCAGCTGCCTTTCTTGTCACAGACCATAAAATACCGGAGAACGAGCTCTATGCTTTATGTGAGTCGCATCTAGCAAAATATAAATGGCCTGCCGCTTTTCACTTTGTGGACGAGCTGCCAAGAAATGCGTCAAATAAATTGCAGAGGCACAGACTCAAGTCAAAGGGGTTTTTAGATGATTCAAATTGAACGAGTGATTTTATATCATGTCACGATGAAGCTCAAGCAGCCATTTACTACAAGTCTTGGGACCATCTCAGAGCGTGAGTTTATTATTGTCGAGGTAAAAGATCAAACGGGATTGACTGGATGGGGAGAGGTGTCAGCCTTTTCTTCTCCTTGGTATACAGAAGAAACCATTGAGACTTGTTACCATATGCTGAGAGCTTTTTTTATACCAAATGTGCTGACACGCACCTTTACACACCCTTCAGAAATACCAGACAGCCTGTACCAATTTAAAGGTAATAGGATGGCGAAAGCGGGAATTGAAGCGGCTGTTTGGGATATTTATGCGAAGCGTGAGAATAAGTCGTTACGAGATGTATTAGGCGGCACCAAGGATAGAATACCTTCTGGTGTTGTGGCGGGGTTAGGACCCATTGATGATATGCTGAAGCAAATACAGCAATTTGTGGACCAAGGTTATCAGCGGGTGAAGGTGAAAATTAAGCCGGGGCAGGATATCGGACTCCTTAAAAAAATTAGAGAGTCTTTCCCTCACCTTCCACTAATGGCGGATGCAAACTCTGCTTATGAATTAAAGGATATTAGCAAGCTCAAACAGCTCGATGACATTCGTTTATTAATGATTGAACAGCCATTAGCTGCAGATGATATCGTCGATCATCGCCATTTGCAAAAGCATTTAAAAACACCGATATGTTTGGATGAAAGTATTTGTTCCTTAGATGATGCTAGAAAAGCTGTAGAGCTTGGCAGCTGTCAAATTATTAATGTGAAGCCTTCACGAGTTGGAGGGCTGACAGAAGCCCTCAAAATCCATACATTCAGTAAGGAGCATCAAATTCCGTTATGGTGCGGAGGAATGATTGAAACAGGCATTTCTCGCGCACAGAACGTGGCACTTGCTTCGCTTCCGCAATTTACAATTCCAGGTGATATTTCCGCTTCGTCAAAATATTGGGAGCAGGATATCATTTATCCTGAAATCAAGGTTGAAAATGGTTTTATTGAGGTGCCTCGTTCCCCAGGAATGGGCGTAGAAGTGGATTATCAAGCGCTTCGTTCCTTTTCAGATAAAATTGACGTCTTTACAAAACATGATTTTGTGATGTGAAAATAAGGTATTCACCTTTTGCACATCCAATAAAATCTATATATAGTGAGAGAAAGTTTTTCCTTCCTGTCTCAACTAAAAAGAAAGAGCGGTGACTCGCTCTTTCTTACTCTTCTACCAGTTCGCTGTCATAAGCAAGCTGTCCAATATAGTGATTCATTTCACTGGGCATGTCTGCTGCATGGCCATATTCATAATCCCAAAGGTTTAAAAAGGAGTGAGCAGCCTGATAAAATGCGGCTTCGTCCGCGTCGTGAATTTCGTCAAAAAACGTTTGAAGCAGCCGATCGTGTTTCAATGCGAAGCGCCTCCTTAAATGAGACTTAAAGATCTTGTGGTTTAAACGTTTTACAATCCGTTTCTTCACTTTTTTCAGCCGTATTTCCTGTGTGGCTGACGACATAGATTGCATCTGCCCCACAGCGGTTTCCAGCATTCCAATAGGAACAGTTATTGACTTCACAAAGGATTTTTTGACTCATACAGATGACCTCCTTTTGAGTATGTCTTTCTTCTATAATGTAACCGAAATGAACCTCATCCATTCACGTTAATCTTCCTGGCGAATATAGCGCTTATCCTTCATAAACAATTTCCAGAAGAAATAGAACCCAGGGAATAAGATGATAAAACCTACAATATACGTGATAAATAATGCTCTAAATGTCACAGGGTCTGTAAATCCAGACATGATTGTAATATCCGGATAGGCCATATAAGGCAAATGGGCACGTCCGTACACATAGCTTGCTAAAAAATATTGAATGGTAATCGCAATGACAGCTAAACGAGGCCGGCCTTTTCTATGCTTAAACCGACTATTTGGTAAAAATAGAGCCAGCCCTGCTAGCAAAAACATCAGGAGTGATACAAGAAGAATAGGGATGTTCTGCATCATTTTTGTGAACAGCCAATTTGCCTCGCTTCTTAATGTCAGCATGATGAAAAAGGCCATCATGAGTGAAAGCGGACCCGTAATGAGCGCTCCTCTTCTATAAATGCTATAAGCTTCATCTTCATCAGCCACATTCGAGAAATCAGCTAAAAGCAATGACGAAAGAAAAAGGGTGCTGAAAATGGCAAAGCCGACAAAAGAATAGACATTTGCACTCGTAAAGACCAGTCCAAGATCTAATGAGTAGTTGTTGTTCTCCTCAAAGATAAATCCACCATGAGTAATCGGAAGAACCATGATCAGGATCGATGGAATGATAAAGCCGCTAATCCCTGAAATGTAAGTCACTGCTTTTCTGTATTTTTTAGGAAGAGAATGAGAAAACACGAGAAACCCGCTTCGCAGTGCAAGAAGCAATAATATAATGCTGCCGGGTATTAATAAAACAGTACCAAGGACAAAGGTCGCACCTGGAAACATACTAAACAATGCGACAACAATTGCCACAATGAATACGTTAGTTACTTCCCATGTTGGAGAAAGGTACTTATTTGCGATATTAGCGGCCTTTGTTTGTTCTTTATTCATATAAATCATGGACCAAAATCCTGCGCCGAAATCCATTGATGCCATCACTGCATAGATAAAAACGAACCCCCATAAGATGGTGATTGCAATGAGTGCATCAGTTGTCACATCCATTTGCATCTTGATCGCTCCTTTTTAAGATTCTGTTAACCGTAGGTCTTCTTCAATCGAATGTTTTCTAAAGTAGTA
The DNA here is from genome assembly GCF_037965155.1 of Bacillus sp. FSL W8-1143. Lineage (NCBI taxonomy): Bacteria > Bacillati > Bacillota > Bacilli > Caryophanales > Bacillaceae > Bacillus > Bacillus sp. FSL W8-1143. The sequence goes on along the minus strand of NZ_CP150182.1, from coordinate 2,771,826 downwards.
CGTCAGCACAATCACAGTTGCTATGCCTAAGATGAGATAGACAATGGCAAAAAGGATAAAGAGCGTACCGATCGAGCCTGATGATGTGACGACCTCTGAGGTTTTGAGCATTCGATAAATGACCCATGGCTGACGGCCTGTACATGCAAAGATCCAGCCGAACTCAATGGCCAAAAGACTAAGGGGCCCGCCGAATAAGTAAAGAAAAAGGAGCCACTTCGGATAATGCTCGCGTTTTAAAATTTTACGGTAAAGCAGTGCTAACACCGCAAACAAAATGAGAACTGAGCCAATAATGACCATGCCGTTAAATAACGTGTGAATAAATAAAGGCGGCCACTCGTCACGAGGGAAATCATTTAATCCTTTGACCACCGTATCAAAGCTATTTCCTGCCAGAAAGCTAAGCGCCCAAGGGATTTCAATTGCTCCTTTAATTTCCTTTGAATCAGCATCAGTAAAACCACCTATTGCGAGCGGTGCATGTGATTGTGTTTCAAATAAACCTTCAGCACCAGCTAATTTTTCTGGCTGATATTCATACAGAAGCTGAGCAGACTCATGACCATTTATGGCCGTAAGAAATGAGAAGAGGCCGCCTACAATAAGTCCAAGAAAAAGGGCTTTTCGATGAAACGTATAGAGTTTCTCATTCTTTCTTGTTTTAAGCATTTTAAAAGCTGCCACTGATGCAATCACAAAAGCACCTGTTGTAAAAGCAGACAGCACGACATGTGTCGCAGTTACGACAAAGCTTGGATTGAAAAAGGCCTTCCAGGGCTCGATATTCGTAATTTCTCCATTGACCATTTGAAAGCCAGCAGGAGTACCTTCAAACGCATGTACGTTTGTGATCAGAATCGCTGAAGCAGCTGCACCAATCACGACAAAAATAACAGTAATGATGCGCATAGCAGGTGATAGGCGATCCGCTGCGTACACATAAATAGACATAAATAATGCTTCAATAAAGAACGCATAAATTTCAATCTGAAATGGCAGTGACATGACCTTTCCGATGACCTCCATAAAACCTGGCCATAGAAGAGCGAGCTGGGTACCAGCAATCGTGCCTGTTGGAATGGCGACACCTAACAAGACAGCCTGCGCTTTCGTCCACCGTTTCGCCATGACAGCATAGTGAGGGTCCTTCGTTTTTTGGAAGATGAGTTCAGCTAACAAAATCATTAGCGGGATGCCGACACCAAGCGAGGCATAAATAATGTGAAAGCCCATGGTTGTGCCGAACAGGCTTCTAGCTAAAACGAGATCAGTCAATTTTTTTCTCCGCCTTTCTTATCGCTTCTCTTTTTCATGATGTTATTATTCTCCACCATTTTTAGATTATTCTTCCTGACTAAGAAAGCTTGATTTTTGACAAGTTGTAAGAGAGGGAGTAGAATATAAATATAAAACGTAATAATTACGTTTTGGTAACGAAAGGAGTTTTGACATTGAAAAGAGATATTCATCCAACCTCACATGAAGTTGTATTTATGGACGTAAACAGCGGTTACCGCTTTTTGAGTAAATCGACAAAGTCATCCAATGAGACAGTAGAATGGGAAGATGGGAAAACGTATCCTGTCATTAAAGTAGAAACAAGCTCTGATACGCATCCTTTTTATACAGGACGCCAAAAGTTCGGAGAAAAAGGCGGAAGAGCCGAGTTGTTTAAGAAAAAGTATCAAATGTAATATAAAAAGCACACCCTACAATGGTGTGCTTTTTTTACAGCAAAAAACCCCGAATAATCATCCGGGATTTTAACAATTAATCATTTAAAGCGGTTTTTAAGGTCTTTAGATTTTGTTTCATTAAGCTGACGTAGCTTTCGCCATTTTTGGCATCATCTTCAGTAATAGATTCTAGATTTTTAAGTGTGAGGCTTTTTGCCCCAATTTCACTGCGGATCGTATCTGAGACTTTGCTGCTGACGTTGTTTTCAAAAATCACATATTGAATGTGATGCTTTTCAGCTTTTTGTACAATGCTTTCGAGTTGCTTTTGTGAAGGCTCTTCAGAAGCGGATAACCCTAATACACTGATTTGTTCAATGCCGTAGCGTTTTTCCCAATAACCGTAGGCTGCGTGGGAAACAAGGATTTCTTTATGTTTTGCTTTAGATAACGTTGTGTTGAACTCTTGATCTAGCGATTGCAAATCCTTTTTTAGTTTTTCATAGTTTTTTGTGTATTCGTCTTTATGATCTGGATCTAATGAAACGAGTGTATCTTTAATGTTTTTTGCCATTTGCTGTGCATAAACAGGGTCTAACCATGCATGAGGATCTTTATCTCCGTGATCGTGTCCATCATGGTCATGATCTTCCCCTTCATGATCGTGATCATGGTCTTCGCCTTCTTCATGTGAATGTTCTTCTTTTGTCGATAACAATTTGATGCCTTCGGCTGCTTTGACTGTTTTCACGCCTTGGTCTTTTAACGTAGAAGCGGTTTTGTCAGCGAATGCTTCAGCGCCTGTGCCGCTGTAGATGAAGGCGTCTCCTTCAGCCATTTCAACCATCGTTTTTGAACTTGGTTCAAAGCTGTGTGCATCTGCATTGGCAGGGTACACGCTTTGCGCATGAACATGAGAACCACCAATTTTTTCAGTGAAATCTTGAATCGGGAAAATTGTGGTGTAAACGGTTAGTTTTCCGTCTGCTTTCCCTTTTGAAGCATTTGTCCCCGCACTGCTTGAGCAAGCGGCAAGACCGATCGCAAATAAAGCAGCTGTTAACATATAAAAGATTTTTTTCATGTGAAAAATGTCTCCTCTCAATCTATTAGATAGAAATGATTACGATTTAATGTCCTGAGTTATTGTATCGTAATAATTACGATTTGAAAAGAGGAAAATAAAAAATTTTCAACAGCAGATGTTTCCTTTTAAAAAAATGCGCTGCAAAACGTGACGAAATTTCTCACATTGTGCTATATTTATTTTTAAAAAAAGATAAAGGAATGGACAACGTATGAAACTTTTAGAAGAAATCATCGAATATAATCAACAATTTATTGAAGAAAAGAAATACGAAGAATTTACAACAACGAAGTTTCCACAGAAAAAATCTGTCATTCTGTCATGTATGGATACAAGACTTGTCGAGTTGCTTCCACGTGCAATGAACATGAGAAATGGAGATATCAAGATCGTTAAAAGTGCTGGTGCTCTTGTGTCTCATCCATTTGGAAGTATTATGCGAAGCATTTTAGTGGCTGTTTATGAATTAAATGCTGACGAGGTTTATGTCATTGGGCATCATGATTGCGGTATGAGCAAAATAGACAGCCAAACACTTTTAAACAAAGCCATTGAGCGTGGTATCCCAGAAAAACGTATTGAAGTACTGGAATACTCAGGAATCGATTTTAAACAGTGGCTCAAAAGCTTTAGTTCGGTTGAAGAGAGCGTGAAGGACAGTGTGTCCGTTGTCAAAAATCACCCGCTTCTCCCATCAAATGTGCCTGTGCACGGTCTTGTCATTGATCCAGGAACTGGCAAGCTTGACGTAGTCGTCAACGGATATGAAGAAAAATAATTTATTTTTCCTTTTTCGGCGGGACAGGATCGATGCCGCCAGGATGGAGCGGATGACATTTTAAAATCCGTTTGATGGTGAGCCAGCCGCCTTTTAAAGCGCCATGCGTTTTGATCGCTTCTAGCCCGTAGTTTGAGCATGTTGGGTAAAACCGGCAGCTAGGCGGTGTAAGAGGGGAAATACACTTTTGATAAAAGCGTATGATGCCGATAAAAATTTGTTTCATAGAAGTTCCTCCTTGTCTGTCTTTCACAGTATAAGAAAAAAGGACAAGGAAGGAAAGTTTTATAAACTAAACTGGTCGGAGAAATATGTTATAATATAGGAAATTGCAATTATAGGAGTGGTGATTATGCCTTCAGTTGAAAGCTTTGAACTTGATCATAATGCTGTAAAAGCGCCATACGTTCGTCATTGTGGCGTTCATAAAGTGGGATCAGATGGAGAAGTCAATAAATTTGATATTCGTTTTTGTCAGCCAAACAAACAAGCAATGAAACCTGATACGATTCATACATTAGAGCATTTACTTGCGTTTAACATTAGAACACACTCAGAGAAATACGACCATTTTGATATCATTGATATTTCTCCAATGGGCTGCCAGACAGGCTACTATTTAGTGGTCAGTGGTGCACCAACTCCAAAAGAAATTGTTGAACTTCTTGATGCAACATTCAAGGATGCAGTTGAGGTAACAGAGATTCCTGCTGCAAACGAAGAGCAATGCGGTCAAGCGAAGCTTCATGACCTTGAAGGGGCAAAACGTTTGATGCGTTTCTGGCTTTCTCAAGATCAAGAAGAGCTTCTCAAAGTATTTGGTTAATCGATCATAAACCGGACATGATGATGTCCGGTTTTTTTGTATTCGATCATGAGATGTCAAAATAGGGGATATTTGTTAAAATGGACATGTCAGTAAAAGAAGGGGGAACTCGGGATGCGAAAAATGTTGGGAATGATATTGATGCTCTTGTTACTAAGTGCATGTGGGAACTCTGCAGCAAATAGTGGCGAAGGGGAGGTACCTGAGCTATTAGAAGTGAAGCTTACAGGACCTGAACAAGTGGAGAAAAATGAAAGCGTTATAGTAAAAGCAGCTGTCACATATGGTGATACGCCTGTTGATGATGCAGACGAAGTTCAATTTGAAGTGTGGAAAGATGGCGATAAGGATAACAGCAAGATGATTCAGCCAAAGAAAGAGAACAAAGGTGTATATGAATTGCATACAGCCTTTAAAAAAGATGGCCTTTATATCATACAAGTCCATGTGACAGCTAAACAGCAGCATAATATGCCAAAGACAAATATCCATGTAGGTGATGTGAAAAAAGAGAGTTCATCTACTGAAGAAGAAACCTCACATCATTAAGTGTCATTTTATTTCGGGTTAGGACGTTGGTTTGGTTCAGCATCCTGTGGTGAATCGACTTTATGCTTATATTCATAAGCCTTCGATGTTGTCCATAGTGATAAAAAGACAACGATTGAGATAATGATAAAGCTGATAATCCCAAGTAGCAGCATCTAACTCCCTCCTTATTTCCATATTAACATATATTTCATGCAGTCAAAATAGAAGAAATTCATGGCAGGTTTCAGTATAATAGGAAAAGGGTATTCTCATACTAAACGCAATTACATAAGGAGGAATAAACATGTCTGAAAAATTATTAAACGTCGTTAATAAACAAGTAGCTGATTGGACTGTGCTTTACGTAAAATTACATAACTATCACTGGTACGTAAAGGGAAAAGACTTCTTTACACTCCATGAGAAATTTGAGGAACTTTATACAGAAACAGCGACGTACATTGATGATTTGGCTGAGCGTATGCTTGCGTTAAATGGACAGCCTGTTGCGACAATGAAAGAATGCTTAGAAATTTCTAGCATTCAAGAAGCTGAAGGTAATGAATCAGCGGAGCAAATGGTGAAAAATCTATATGATGATTTCTCCAATATCGCTGAGGAATTAAAGCAAGGAATGGAGCTGGCTGGAGAAGTTGGCGATGAAACAACAGGTGATATGCTGCTTGCGATTCATCAATCTATTGAGAAACACAACTGGATGCTTAAAGCATTTTTAGGATAATACGTATGTGGAAGGAATGTCGATCATGAAGAGATCGACATTCCTTTTTTGTTGGAATCGGGACAGACAGCCCATTGAAATCATAGGGCTTTCAGCCGAAGAGAAAAGAGAAGGGAGGGGAGAAGATGTCTTCTATTGCAGGAATGATGAGTCAGCAAGTCGCGAGCATTCAAAAAACACTTAATATTAGTTTGTTGAATTCACAGCTTGCTACGAATACAGCACAAGCCATGGTTATGCTGGATCAAGTTCAGCAGCAGCCTCAAGCTGTTCAACCAAAGGATTCAGACGCTCGCTTTATTGATGTGAGAGTCTAAAGATGGAAGCCGCCGCACAAGGCGGCTTTTTTTCTTGTCATCACTCTCTCTGATTTAAAAGGCGACGCCTTTATTTTTTGTCGTCCAAGCTATTGCGAGGAGCTGGCATATACTATTGAGGTAAGGAGTTCCACTCTGAAAGGATGTTGATGCCAAGTGAGCAAAGATTTAGGCATCTTTTCGTTGTTTACAGTCAGTTTGTCAGCGATGGGCTTTCTGTTTGGTGGAGCAGGATATTTACTGATGATATTAGTAACACTCATGGCCATTGAATTAATTTGTTCAAGCCTAAGAGAATCTTTGACAGGACAGCTCACAATGAAACGTTTTTCTACACGGCTTGTTCGAAAGATTGTGACGGTCTCCTTAATATCCATGGCGCATTTCTTCGATGTCATGCTGAAGACAAATGGGATGATTAAGGATTTAGCGATCATCTTCTATATTATTTATGAATCTTACCAAATCGTCTCGACAGCCAATGCCCTCGGAATTCCCATTCCACAGTTGTTTATTGATGTGTTGGACATGTTAAAAAATAAATTGCGCAAAAAGCCGTAATTTCTTCATATCTGGTCATACTAAAGGAAAAAGGATGAATCAGATGACGAGACACACATATTATGTATCCGTACAGGATGGGTCGATATCTCAGCATAGAGATGCGGCGGCTTGGCAATTTCAAATAGAAGCAGACGATGATCAAATTTTGCAGCTGAGAGACTATTTCGATGAACAGTATATGACAGATTGGAAAGGCTTCTTTCGAGCGCATGTTCCGTATCTTGAATATCATTATGACAGTCCGAATGATGAAATGGATCGAAAAAGAAAAGAGATATACTCAATGATTTTCGAGCTCGGGAATGAAGAGACAAAGAACTTTATTGAAACAAATGGATTAATGAATTGAAAAAGCATGTAGAGATTTTCTACATGCTTTTATTTTCGCGGTTGTAAGATGCCTCCGATCAGATCACTAAGTCCGCCTCTATTCTCTTGCTGAGATGTCTGTGAATTAGTGAATTCATGGGAGGAGTTCTGGCTCTGAGGCTTATAACGGTTATCATCTAAACCAACCCGTAAGCCGGATGTACGCTCAGATGGCTGGATAATGACAATTTGGTCTTGTTCTTGGAACTCAAATAAGTAGGATTCACCAGATGTTTGTCCGATGAGGGTCTTCCAGTTCACATCTAATTTGACCTTCGGTGCTTTACCTGTCCAAGCGACGATGGCGTCAGGGTCTACACGGCAAGGGGCTTTTAAAATGAGCGGGTTTCCATTTGTTTTAATGGCGACCTGCGCCCCGTGGCCTTGATAGGAGAGCTTTGATGTAAACAGTCCTTTCTGTGATAAAATCCCTACGCCTACTGGTGTCACGCCGTAATGACATTCCTCAGTAAAGGCAAGTAAATCCTCACTTTCTACACTTACATGCTGCCAAGGACCGCTCGGCTCAAGGTTAATCACTGTCACGTGCTCGCTGGAATCAGCCAAATAACAAGTACCTTGTCCACTTACTTCCATCACCTCAAGGTTTTCACCTGTCAATTTTCTGCTGATATGGTTAAATACTTGACTGACCATATTTCCTTTGTTCGTACCGAGTAGTCGTTTGCGGTATTGAAACGTACCTTGATCGGCAATCATTGCGCCTTTTTTCGCAAAAAAGATTCCGCTGCCTTCTGCTTGTAAAGTGAGTTCTTCTATTGTGTTGAATTGAAATCCCATTGGTGCCGTCTCCTTTCCTGCGTCAAGATGTGAATCCATAGATGCGGCATAAATCATTTAAATCTAGCGTAGTTCCTTGTCCGGTGGCGATAATTTTCCATTCTTCCTCATCTCTTATGAGTTGGGCGCAAATGATGGAGGTACAATACGAATAATCTTCTGTTAATTGAAAGGTACAAATCTCTTGTTGTGATATTTGATCAGTCAGATGCACATAAGCGTTCGTCACTTGTCCAAAATGATGCTTGTGCTCGTGTGCATCATGTATCGTGGCTGTTACAACGATTTTATGAATATCAGGAGAGACTCTGCTTAATTGCATAATGATCATTTCATTGTCTCGATATCCGCCGCCAACTTGATGATCACCAAGATGGCGAACAGCTCCGTCTAAGCTCTGCTGCTGATGATAATAGATCAGATGGCTTGGAGACAACAGTTTGTCCTCTTCATTTAAGAGAAACACTTGCGTATCTAAATCAATTGGCTGGCCAGCCAAATCCCAGCCAAGCCCGATTTGAATTTGGTCGATATTTGGATTGTCTTTAGTTAAATCTAGCTTTTGCCCTTTGATGAGGTGTTTCTTGATCACCTCATGAGGGGCGTCATCTTTTTCAATTTTACTGGGCGTAAGCGATTGATCTTTTTCTTGTTTTGACCCATTTGTTATCCTCATGCTGTTTTCCTCCTTGTCGTAATAGGACAAACACTAATTGATTTACGTCATCAAGGGATAAAAGGTTTCATGATTAAAATAGGGTGAAGTTGGGGATGATAAAAAGGTTTTAGCAACTAGACCTCATTTTAAATACAGACGAAATGAAACCACTCGTTTGTTTCACTTTTGATAAAAATTCTTCAGAGAAATGTGATCTGTGGTATGATGTTTTACAAGAAGCAAGGACAGGATATGAGGGATTTCACATGCATGTATTTAAAGACTATTATCATAATACGGTCAAGCTCTCCTTTGAAGAGAAGCCTTTTTCAAGTCATCCAAAGCATGTTTGGGCTATCTGCCGTTACCAGGGGAAATGGCTGCTCACTGAACATGAGGATCGGGGCTATGAGTTTCCAGGAGGGAAAGTTGAGCCAAATGAAGAAGCAGACCAAGCCGCTATACGTGAGATTCAAGAAGAGACGGGTGCTGTTGTTCGTGAATTAACGTATATTGGTCAGTATCAGGTGCTAGGCAGAGAAAAGGTCATCGTAAAAAATATTTATTTCGCTGATATTGAAAGGCTAGTGAAGCAAGACACGTATTTTGAAACGAAAGGACCTGTTCTTTTCGCAGACTTGCCAAGATCCATCGCAAAAAATAAGAATTTCAGTTTTATTATGAAAGATGATGTGTTAAGACAAAGTCTTGCTTATTTAGAAAAGAACGGTTTGATTCGTTAAAAAAAGCGCAGGGAGATCTCCCTGTGCTTTTTATTTTTGGAGAAAACGGCGTTCGAGCCATTCCACAAGCTGGTACATGATGGTCGCAAACACAGCAATAATGAAAAGACTTAAGAACACGAGTGTAAAGTTGAAGACTTGAAAGCCGTAAATGATCATGTAGCCGAGCCCTTTTGAGGATACAAGAAATTCCCCTACAATGACCCCAACCCAAGAAAGACCAACATTCACTTTGATGGCAGAAATCATCGTTGGAATACTAGCTGGCAAAATGACCTCACGAAAGACGACGCTTTTTTTCGCGCCAAAGGTTTTCATCACCTTTAAATAATTCTCATCGACCTCTTGAAAGGCAGTGTAAATGACGATCGTCGTAATGATCACACTAATGATCGCACCCATGGCGACGATGCTGATCATACCAGGTCCAAGGGCAACAATTAAAATGGGGGCGAGGGCAACTTTCGGCATGGCATTTAAAATGACTAAATAAGGATCAAGAACGTTTGCTAATCGGGTGGACCACCATAAGGCGGCAGCTAGCAAAATGCCGCAAAAGGTACCAAGTAGAAAACCGAGCACCGTTTCAAATAATGTAATACTCATATGATTCATTAAAGAACCATCTTGAATTTTTTGCACAAACAATTGGCAGACCGCAGATGGTGAACTGAAAATAAGCGGATCAATGAACCTGAAATGACTGGCAAGCTCCCAAAGCGAAAAGAAGCTGGCAAATATGATGAGCTGATAGATACGTGTGATCCGTTTTTCCATTCGGTATTTTTTGCGATAGGCTTCATGTAAAAGGTCACTGTGTTTCAACTGTTTTCAGCTCCTTCCAAATCGTTTGAAAGAGCTCTTGGAAATGCGGGGTCTGTCTCGCTTCAAATGGAGAGAGAGCCCTTATGTCGTCTGGAACGGTAAAGATTCGCTGGATAGAGCCTGGGTGCTTTGAGAATAAGAAAATGCGGTCACTCATCGCAATGGCTTCGCCAATGTCATGTGTCACAAGAACCGCTGTTTTTTGATAGTCTTTTAATGTGTGAAAGACGAGATCTTCTAATGTGAGTTTTGTTTGGTAGTCTAGCGCTGAAAATGGCTCATCTAGTAAAAGCAGACCGGGATCAACTGCAAGCGTTCGGGCGAGAGCCGCACGCTGCCTCATTCCGCCAGACAGCTCCTTCGGATATTTTTCCTCTACTTCAGGCAGTCCAAGCTTTGGCAGTAAATCAAGGGCAGCTGAGACGGACTCATGTGAATCTTGTTTCGCAATTTTTAACCCGAGAATGACATTTTCCTTGATGGTCTTCCAAGGAAACAAATAATCTTGCTGGAGCATATAGCCGATTTGATGCTCCTGTTGATTTGGTTCTTTTCCTTCGATTAAAATTCGACCTTCAGAGGGCGGCGTAATTCCTGCGATGATAGACAGCAAGGTGGTTTTTCCGCAGCCGCTGGGACCAATAAATGAGATGAATTCACCTTGGTCTATCTCCATATTGATGTGCTGTATAGCTGTTGTTTTTTCTTTTAAAGAGAAGTACGTATGGGTCACATGGTCAATTTGAAGGAAAGACATGTGCTACCTCCTATTCTATTTGTGATCTGTGACCTTCTTTGCAATGGATGAATCGACAAGTTGTTTGTACGGAATAAATTCCGGCAATTCACCGCTCTCCTTCATGATTTCCTGCAATTTGTTCCATTCTTCTTCATTTAGAAGGGGATCTGTTGCATAGGAATCTTGCTGTTTGTAGCGTTTGATGGCAGTTGATAAGACATCAAGGTCTGTATCAGGAAAATGAGCTTGAATGGCCTTTGCAATCTCCTCAGGCTGCTTGGTTTCTACCCATTTCTGCGCTTTGTAAATGGCTCGGGTGAAGGCTTCAGCGGTCTCTTTGTTTTCCTCTAAGTAACTCTTCTTTGCCATGAAGGTGGTATATGGCACCTTGCCAGAAGCTTCTCCAAAGGAGGCGGTAATGTACCCTTTACCTTCTTTTTCGAGTAAGGAAGCGGTCGGTTCGAATAACTGTACAAAATCGCCAGTTCCAGAGGAGAACGCACCTGAAATGTTGGCAAAATCAATATTTTGAATCATACGAAGATCCTTTTTTACATCAATGCCTTCTTTTTTCAAGACATATTCACCGACCATTTGCGGCATTCCGCCTTTCCGCTGTCCTAAGAAATCTTTACCTTTTAATTGATCCCAAGAGAATTGGTTTACTTTCTCCCTTGAAACAAGAAATGTGCCGTCTGTTTGCGTCAGCTGTGCAAAGTTTATGACAGAATCCTTTGTGTCTTGAGCCTCTACATAGATAGAGGATTCAGACCCGGTCAGTGCGATATCAGCACCGCCTGATAAGAGAGCTGTCATTGTTTTATCGCCGCCCCAAGTGGTTTTTAGTTCAACCTCCAGGCCTTCTTCTTTGAAGAAATCCTCTGATAAGGCGACATATAGCGGAGCATAAAAGACCGAATGGGTCACCTCAGCTACTTGTACGGTCTGCTCCTGTTCTTTTTTACAGGCGACAAATGGAATAAAGAGCAGGACGACGACGATGAATGCCAGTCTGACTTTGATGGAACGATTCAAGAGTAATTCGCCTCCTTTGTTCTAGATCACTATTAAAGTATGTGAAAAGGGATTTTTGGTGAGTGCCTAGATGAAAATAAGAAGCGCATTGTTTATTTATAGAACGCGTCTTTTTTTCTATACTAGAGGCATGAAGGCTTTCTTGAATTTGGCAGAAATAAAGGAGCGGTTTCGTGTATAGATTGAGTTGGGTATTTATTGGATGGTATTTAGTAGGTCTGATCTTAATGGTCTTTTTTGAAGTGCCAGCATGGCTTCAGTTTGCAAACGGAATCTTTCTTGTGCTGTATGCTTGCTGCGTCATAGAGATTGGGCGACAGATTTATGGCTCCTGGGGATTTGTCATCAAAAGGGCAGTCATTGTCGGGGTGCTTACATTTACGGTGGAGTGGGTAGGGATCACAACGGGGTTCCCATTTGGGGCCTATGACTATTATCCGACGCTAGGTTTTCTAGTGGCGGGGGTGCCGTTAACCATTGCATTTGCTTGGGTTGGCGTGTTTTTAAACAGCCTTTTTTTATCCAATCAGCAGTCAAAGTGGAGACGAGCCGTCGAAACGGGGATATGGATTGTGTTGCTTGACCTCATATTAGATCCAGTAGCAGCTGAGCGGAAGTTTTGGGTGTGGTATGACGGCGGTGGGTTTTATGGTATTCCTTTTGAGAATTTTGTGAGCTGGGGTATGATTGGAGCAGGACTTTCATTTCTTTTCCCGCTTGTCTCAATTGATCAAAAGGCACTCAGCTGGACGAGTCGTATTTATCAGGCGATGGTGTTCTTTTTTGGTCTTTTGGCATTAAAGGGCGGACTCGATGTCATTTTTTATTTAGCATTGATCATTGTCATTTTGTGTGAAGGAAGGGTTCGATTTGAAAGAAAGCGACAAAAGCCGATCGTTTAGACGTCTATTTTCACTTTATCTAGAGCGCTATTTGCTCCATAAGCATTTCCGCTGTGTGATGATGAAAGGCTCGGTGGACCCGAAGGAAAACCTGCCTGTTCTTTATCTCGCCAATCATAGCTCATGGTGGGATGGACTGATCATTTTTCTTTTAACAGAAAAAGCGTCTGAACTTGATCACTACATGATGATGGAAGAGAAGCAGCTGAAGCAATATGCTTTTTTCCGTAAGCTTGGGGCGTTTCCGGTTCATAAAGAGAACCTGAGAAGCGTGAAACAAGCTTTAATGACAGCAAAAGAGAACATGCAGGACGGCGGAGCGGTATGGCTTTTTCCACAGGGGAAAATTATGCATCAGGACGTGAGACCGCTTGAACTGGAAGGCGGGGCTTCTTTTTTAGTGAGGCAATTTGAGCAAGTCGTGGTGAAGCCTGTAACCTTGCAGTATACATTTAATCAATATCAAAAGCCGATAGTTTCTGTTGTGTTCGGTGATGATGCCATCGTATCTGGAAGCTCCCTGCGAAGCAAGGATATGACGCGTATGCTTGGCGATCTGCTTGAAACGCAGTTAAACAGGCATCAAGCACAGGTCATTGCGGATCCTGATTTTTCAATAAACGAAGAATTTAAACAGATCACAAGGACAAGTCAGTCAACAAGTGATGCGTTTGATTCTTTTAAAAAGTGGGTGAGAACATGGCGCTCTTCTTAACCGTAATCAGTGTGCTGCTGCTTTGCCAGTTTCTATTCACCATATGGAATATGAAGCAGTTTCCCGTGTTAAAGCCCGCTTCCTTTTCATCAGATGAACCCATTTCGTTATCGATACTGATTCCGGCTAGAAATGAGGAGAAACGGATAGAAGCCTGTCTTCAGTCGATCGTTAATCAGCGTCTTTATCCGAAAGAGGTGATTGTACTTGATGATCATTCGACCGATCAGACAAGAGCGATTGTGGAGCGCTTCTCACAAACATATCCATGGATTCGTGTGCAGTCAGGCCGGCCGTTAAAGCCAGGCTGGCTAGGAAAATCATACGCCTGTTCTCAGCTCGCTGAGGTGGCGGCTTCTGATTGGCTGCTTTTTTTAGATGCGGATGTCCGGTTGAAACGGGGAGCATTTGAAGCTGTGTACGAGCAGTTATGCGCGCAAAAAACGGGCATGCTGTCAGGCTTCCCCGAACAAAAAACAGGCACTTTCTTTGAGCATCTTGTCGTTCCCATGATGATGTTTACGATTGGCTGTCATCTGCCTGTGAAGTGGGTTAGAAAATCAAAGAATCCGGCTTTTGCCGCCGCGCATGGAGGCTTTATTGCCATTGAAAAGAGTTGCTATCACAATATCGGCGGGCATGAAGCGATTAAGGATTCGCTAGTGGATGATATGGCATTGGCTAGACGGGTGAAGGAACAAGGCTTTCCGTTCACACTAGCAAGCATTCATCCATTTGTGTATATGAGAATGTATGAGAGTGGACAAGAGGTATGGGAAGGTTACAGGAAAAATTTGTTTCCAGGTGTCAATCGAAGCATTGCTTTGTTAAGCAGTGTCTTTTGTTTATACACCCTGCTTTATTTGGCTCCTGTCATTTGCTTGATGCTGGCTTTGCTGCAGCTGAATGTGCTCAGTATATGCTTAGCCATTCTTTGCTACGGACTGGGTGTGTCGATCAAAGCGGCAATTGATATTGAGAACGGAAGAACATCTGCAATGGCCTTTTTATTACCGATCAGCATTTTAAGTCTGATCGCCATTGGCCTTGCTTCTATGAAAATCGGGCTGAAAAAAGAAGGGTATGAATGGAAAGGGAGAAGGTACGAATGAAAAAAGTGATCATCATCGGCGGCGGGCTTGGCGGATTATCAGCAGCGATCCGCTTACAGTCACGCGGAGTCCAGGTCACCATATTAGAAAAAGAAGCGGCTTTAGGCGGGAAATTGCAGCGTCATCAGGGGGCTGGCTACTCTTTTGATCTAGGACCGAGTACCATTACAATGAAGTCATACTTTGAGGAAGTGTTTGTTTCCTGTCATAGACGGATGGAGGATTACGTCACATTTTATCCGATTTCTCCTCTGACCAAAAATGTTTTTTCAGATGGACATACGGTCGAATTTACGCCGAATATTGAACAGATGGAATCGCAAATTGCAGCATTCAGTCCTGAAGATGCGAAGCAATACCGTGCATTTTTACAGGAATCAAAGATGCTTTTTCAAAAGGCTGAGGATCAGTTTTTAAATCGCTTGTTATTGACGTGGAAGGATAAGGCGGACGTAAAGCTCGTGAAAGCCCTTCTCTCTGTTAAACCGTTTACAACCGTTCAACGCTTGCTGCGTCAATATTTCCATCATCCGCATACATTGGCGATGTTTGGACGGTATGCTACTTACATCGGCTCTTCTCCCTATCAGGCTCCGGCTATTTTTAATATGATGGCGTATTTAGAAGGGGAGAAAGGGATATATGGAATAAAGGGCGGTACATATCGTTTAGTTGAAGCATTTGAGACTTTGGCAAAGGAATTAGGCGTACAGATTCACCTGAATGAACAAGTCAACAAGATTCATGTGAAGGACCGGCGAATCAAAGGAGTAGAAACGGCTCACCAGATGTATGAAGCAGATCAAGTCATTGCCGGAGCGGACGCGCTGACTGTCTACCGCCATCTGATTGATGAAAAAGACCGCCCAAGCTTTTTAAATCAAAAGCTTACTGCCATTGAACCGTCACTATCTGGCTTTGTTCTCTTATTAGGTGTACCTAAAGTCTATGAACAGCTGTCCCATCACAATGTGTTTTTCCCAGAGAATTATGAGCAAGAATTCAAGGATATTTTTCAGAAAAAACAACTGCCTCAGGATCCAACGCTTTACATCTGTTATTCAGGTCATTCAGAACCAGCTTTAAGCGGAGGACCGGGAAGAAGCAACTTGTTTGTACTGGCGAATGCGCCTTATGTGACAAATGAGCACGATTGGGACATGCTAAAGGAGACATACCCGCAGCATATGAAAACAAAATTAAAGAAAAAGGGTCTCTTTGATCTGGATAAGGTGGCCGAATATGAAGCGGTTCAAACTCCGCTTGATCTGCAGCAGAAAACGGGCGCATATCATGGAGCCATTTATGGTATGTCTTCCAACTCGTTCAAGCAGGCGTTCTTCCGCATCAATAATCAGTCAAAGGACATTGAAGGGCTATGGTTTGTTGGAGGAACGAGTCATCCAGGCGGCGGCACGCCGATGGTGACTAAATCAGGCCAGCTCGTTGCAGAAGCGATCATCAAGCATTTGACGTAAGAACAGATGAAAAGGAGAGAAATCAAGTGATTGTGGAAAAAAGAAGGTTTCCGTCCCCCCATCCGCATATTCACTTATTTACAGTGACCTATGAGGCAGATGGACTTCGGATCAAAGGGCTGCTCGCAGAACCGGCCGGAGAAGGTCTCTATGACGGCTTTTTGTATTTAAGAGGCGGCATAAAAAATGTGGGAATGGTCAGACCAGGCCGGATTGTGCAATTTGCCGCGCAGGGATTTGTTGTATTTGCGCCCTTTTACCGAGGAAATCAGGGAGGCGAAGGGAACGAAGACTTTGCCGGAGAGGACCGGAAAGATGCTTTTGCTGCCTTTCAGTTGTTAAAGCATCATAAAAAGGTGAAGCAGGAGAGTATTCATATCTTTGGTTTTTCGCGCGGAGGCATTATGGGCATTTGGACCGCTGTTGAAATGAAACAGGAGGCCGCTTCCTTTGTGACATGGGGAGGCGTCAGTGATATGAAGCTCACCTATGAAGAGCGTGTGGATATGAGAAGGATGATGAAACGTGTGATTGGCGGTCCCCCGCACAAAGTGCCAGAGGCCTATGAGGATAGAACGCCTTTAAATGATGTAGACAAAATTGAAGCGCCTGTTCTCATCATCCACGGAGAAGAGGATCAGAATGTATCCATTGAGCATGCGTATTTATTAGAAGATGCGCTGCGCCAGCACGGAAAGTCAGTGGAGACTTGGTATTTCCATGGATACAACCATTATTTTCCGCCGCAGCATAATCGGGAAATTGTCAGAAGGCTGACGACGTGGATGCACAGCCGGAAAAACGGAAATGTGGTAAAATAAGCAGTATAACGAAATTTAGAAAGTAGGGGGATTTTCAATATGGGAATGCCTGTTGAATTTAATACAATGATTGTCACAAAGGGAAAAGAGACAAGAATTGAAGAGAATGTATTTGAACTCATGAAGGAAGGGTACCGCATTTATCCATTAAATATTCCGCTTGAGGTGCGTAAAACGAAAGACGGAGAAAAAACAGGGACAGCACACGTTGAAAAGCTAGAGCTTACAGACAATGTGACAAAGGTCACTTACCGTCTCGTCTCATTACATTCAACAAACTAACAAAAAAAGCTGAGGGAATGATTCCCCTCAGCTTTTGTCATTTGATTATACGAGTGGTCCGCCTTTGGCTTCAATGTCACTTGCTGCGTGGCTGAATTTTTGGAAGTTCTTTTTAAATTCATTGGCAAGGAAGTGTGCTTTTTCTTGATAAGCCTCTTGGTCATCCCATGTTTTAGAAGGTTGAAGCACTTCATCTGGAACGCCAGGAATATGAAGCGGGATGTGTAATCCAAAGATGTCATCAGTGATCATTTCGGCGTTGTCGAGGTCGCCTTCGATCGCTGCTTGCACCATTGCTCTTGTATGCGCTAGGTTCATACGATTGCCTGTACCATAGCCTCCGCCAGTCCAACCTGTATTCACAAGGAATACTTTTGCGCCGTGCTCATCAATTTTCTTGCCAAGCATTTCAGCATAGACGTGAGCTGGAAGCGGCAAGAATGGTGAACCGAAGCAAGTAGAGAATGTCGTTTCTGGTGATGTGACACCGCGCTCAGTTCCTGCTAATTTACTTGTGTAACCGCTCAAGAAATGGTACATCGCCTGTTCTTTTGTTAAACGGCTGATTGGAGGTAAAACGCCAAATGCATCAGCTGTTAAGAAGACAATGGCAGATGGGTGTCCTGCGATACTTGGCGTCACGATGTTATCAATCATTTCGATTGGGTAAGCAGCGCGTGTGTTTTCAGTAAAGAACGTGTCATCATAATCCGCTTCACGTGTTTCTTCATCAAGCACAACATTTTCAAGAACTGATCCGAAGCTGATGGCTTTGTAGATTTGCGGTTCTTTTTCTTCGCTTAAGTTCACACATTTCGCATAGCATCCGCCCTCAATATTGAAGACTCCTGAGCCAGACCAGCCGTGTTCATCGTCACCGATCAGCTTGCGGCTTGCGCTTGCAGAAAGCGTCGTTTTCCCAGTACCTGAAAGGCCGAAGAATAGTGCGACATCGCCTTCTTGACCGACGTTTGCTGAGCAGTGCATGGATAAAATATCTTGCTCAGGAAGCAGGTAGTTCATGACAGAGAAGATGGACTTTTTCATCTCTCCTGCATACTCTGTTCCACCGATCAGAATGGTACGTTTTTCAAAAGAAACGATAATAAACGTTTCAGAGTTTGTGCCATCTGTTTCAGGATCTGCTTTAAAATGCGGTGCAGATAAGATGGTAAACGGTTTTTCGTTTGAAGAAGGTGTTGATCCGTCAGGTCTGATGAATAGCTGCTTTGCAAAGAGATTGTGCCATGCAAATTCGTTTACCACTGTAATTGGCATACGGTATCTTTCATCTGCACCGGCAAATCCTTCAAAGACGAATAGTTCATCACGTTCTTTTAAGTATGAAACAACCTTTGTATATAAACGGTCAAATGCTTCTTTAGAAATCGGCTGGTTGACTTGACCCCAATCAATTTTATGTTCAGAGCTTTCTTCTTTCACGATAAATTTATCTTTAGGCGAACGTCCTGTGTAGGCACCCGTTGTAGCACGGACAGCTCCTGTTGATGTTAAAACGCCTTCATCACGTGCCAAAATCTTTTCAACAAGTTTCGGAACAGATAAATTTTGGTGCGTATTTTCTAATGAGAGCAATGACTGCAAATCTTCTTTTAAATCCACTGAGTTCATAAAAAACCCTTCCTTTACCGTTGAATTTGTTTTGTTTCGATTAGTATAACACATTCATAACAATAGTCTATACTATTTAAATATTTTTGTGTGTGTTTTTTCATTTCTGCTATGAAAATATGCTTTTTGGTGATGCTAATATTGAGGTGAAAAAAGGGGAAGAAAATTCTGATGAAGCATTGACATGATGCAAGTATTTAAGATAAGATATCTTATTGAACGGATACTCTTATCCCGAGTTGGTGGAGGGACAGGCCCGATGAAGCCCAGCAACCGGTTTCTTATGAAAAGGCATGAATATGCTGAGAAACCAAGGTGCTAACCTGATGCAAGGTACAAGAACACCTTGAGCGATAAGAGTGAAAGGCATGCGATCTCAGACCCTTTCCTCGCAATGAAGGAAATGGTTTTTTTATTTTTGGGATATCATATGAACAAATTGCCAATAACATCTCTAATAGAAACGTTTTCAAATATAAGAGGGAACGAGTTCCGTATCATATTGGAGACCTCATCTTGGGATGATGTGGTCTTGTACAGGAGGAAATAGCCATTATGAGTCAAAATCGTCGTTTATTTACTTCAGAATCAGTGACGGAAGGACATCCGGATAAAATCTGTGATCAAATTTCAGACAGCATTTTGGATGAAATTTTAAAGAAAGATCCAAATGCACGTGTTGCCTGTGAAACTTCTGTTACAACGGGTCTCGTATTAGTAAGCGGAGAAATTACAACGTCTACTTATGTCGATATTCCAAAGACGGTGCGTGACACGATTAAGGAAATTGGCTACACGCGTGCGAAATATGGTTTTGATGCGGAAACATGTGCAGTGCTCACATCTATTGATGAACAGTCTGCTGATATTGCGCAAGGTGTAGACAAAGCGCTTGAAGCACGTGAAGGCACAATGACTGAAGAAGAACTTGATGCGATTGGTGCAGGTGACCAAGGATTGATGTTTGGTTTTGCCAACAACGAAACCGAAGAACTTATGCCGCTGCCGATTTCACTAGCGCATAAATTATCTCTCCGTTTAACTGAAGTACGCAAGGATCAAACACTTGCTTATCTACGTCCAGATGGAAAAACACAAGTAACAGTAGAATATGATGACCAAAATAAACCTGTTCGTATTGATACAGTGGTTATTTCAACGCAGCATGCACCAGAAGTAACGCTTGAACAAATTCAAAGCGACTTAAAAGAGCATGTCATCCGCCCTGTCGTTCCAAGTGAACTAATTGATGAACAGACAAAATACTTTATTAACCCAACTGGCCGTTTCGTGATCGGTGGACCTCAAGGGGATGCTGGTTTAACTGGACGTAAAATCATCGTTGATACGTATGGCGGATACGCTCGTCATGGCGGCGGTGCTTTCTCTGGGAAGGACGCAACAAAGGTTGACCGTTCTGCGGCATACGCTGCTCGTTACGTAGCGAAAAACATCGTAGCTGCTGGCCTTGCAGATTCTTGTGAAGTACAGCTTGCTTATGCAATTGGTGTTGCACAGCCTGTATCGATTTCAATTGATACTTTCGGAACAGGAAAAGCTTCTGAAGAAAAATTAATTGAAGTGGTTCGTGCGAACTTCGATCTTCGTCCAGCTGGCATTATTAAAATGCTTGACCTGCGTCGTCCGATCTACAAACAAACAGCTGCATACGGACATTTCGGCCGTCATGATTTAGATCTTCCGTGGGAAAAAACGGATAAAGCCGATACGCTTCGCAAGGAAGCATTAGGACAATAACAACATATAAAACCGCTTATTTTAAGCGGTTTTCCTTTTGATTAAAAAAAATTCTACAAAAAGCGAAAAAATGTGAAACAAAATCGGACAAATAACTGTCTAATTATAGGTCTACTTTTAAGAAATAACATAACGTGGAGGCAATAATATGTGTGGGTTTGTTGGTGTGTTTAATCACCGTCCATTGTCCGAAACTACTGAGCAGGAAGAGTTAATTAAACAAATGAATCGTCTCATCGTTCACCGTGGTCCGGATGATGAGGGGTACTTTCATGATGAGCATGTAGGATTTGGATTTAGACGTTTAAGTATTATAGATGTTGAACACGGAAAGCAGCCGCTTTCTTATGAAGATGAAAAGTACTGGATTATTTTTAACGGGGAAATTTATAACTATGTGGAGCTGAAGGAAGAGCTTGTGAAAAAGGGCTATACGTTCAGCACAGATTCTGATACGGAAGTACTGCTTGCCACATACCGTCATTATAAAGAAGAAGCGGCTTCTAAGCTTCGCGGCATGTTTGCATTTTTAATTTGGGATAAAGAAGCGCAGCAATTATATGGCGCAAGAGATCCTTTTGGCATCAAACCGCTTTATTTCACACAAATGGATGAGCAAGTGTACTTTGCGTCTGAGCGCAAAAGCTTGATGGCTGTGAACGAGAACATTTTATTTGATGAGACTTCATTGCAGCAGTACATGTCGTTCCAATTCGTTCCTGAGCCAAATACGCTTGATCAAAAGGTGCATAAAGTTGAGCCTGGTCATCAGTTTATTTTACGCCCAGGACAGGAGATCGAATTTAAGACATACTGGAAAGTTCAATTTAAGCCTGAGCAAACACAAGAACAGAAGCTGATTGAAGAAGTACGCGATGCAATCTATGATTCTGTGAAAGTTCACATGAGAAGTGATGTACCTGTTGGTTCATTCCTATCAGGTGGTATTGATTCTTCCTTCATCGTGTCTGTCGCAAAGGAATTACACCCTGAGCTAAAGACATTCTCTGTTGGCTTCCAGCAGGATGGCTTTAGTGAAGTCGATGTCGCGAAGGAAACAGCTGACAAGCTAGGCTTACAAAACTTCAGCGCCGTCATTTCTCCAGAGGAATATATGAACGAGCTTCCGAAGATTGTCTGGCATTTAGACGATCCTTTAGCTGATCCGGCAGCAATTCCATTGTATTTCGTGGCAAAAGAAGCGAAGAAACAAGTGACGGTTGTTCTTTCAGGTGAAGGAGCGGACGAGCTGTTCGGTGGATATAATATTTACCGTGAGCCTCTTTCTCTTAAACCATTTGAATCTGTACCATCTATGCTGAAAAAGCTTCTTCTTCGTCTGGCTCGTTTAATGCCAGAAGGAATGAAAGGGAAGAGCTTTATCGTTCGCGGCTGTACGCCATTAGAGGAACGTTATATCGGTAATGCGAAAATCTTTGAAGAGCCAGTGAAGAAAAATCTCCTCAAACATTATGATCCAAGCATCACATATCGTGACATAACGAAGACATACTTCGAGGAAAGCGCAGGCTACAGTGATATTAACAAAATGCAATATGTTGATATCCATACGTGGATGCGCGGAGACATCTTATTGAAAGCAGACAAGATGACGATGGCGAATTCTCTTGAGCTTCGTGTTCCATTCCTTGATAAGGTCGTTTTTGAAGCGGCTTCTAAAATTCCAGAAGAGCTGAAAACAAAAGATGGCACAACGAAATATTTATTGCGTAAAGCAGCAGAAGGCATTGTGCCTGACCATGTGTTAAACCGTAAAAAGCTTGGTTTCCCTGTGCCAATTCGTCATTGGTTGAAAAATGAGATGAATGCTTGGGCAAAAGACATCATCAAAAACAGTCAAACAGATGAATACATTAACAAAGAGTATGTGCTTGATTTATTAAATGAGCATTGTGCTGGTAAAGCAGATCATAGCCGTAAGATTTGGACCGTCCTTATCTTTATGATTTGGCACAGCATTTATGTGGAGCGCAGCATTGATCCAGAGCAGTTGAATCATCAACCGAAAGAAGTTATCTTTAGTTAATGAAAAAAGGTTTTCAGCACAAAGCTGAAAACCTTTTTTGTTATGATAGAAAGTGGCGGAAAAGGGTAAAATAACAAGCGGTTCATAGTTATTGCTTAATATCCTGAAAAAAACATGATAAAGTGAAGATAACGCGTATGATGTTAACGGGGTATAAGGGAACGATAGTATTGTCCTTTTTCTACATATTCTCTACGGATTCTGTCCATGTCTTGGATATCTTCATCTGTTAACTGCCGGACGACCTTGGCTGGACGGCCGTAAGCGAGTGATCCTTTTGGAATGATCTTTCCTTGAGGGACAAGACTACCTGCACCGATAAAGGCACCTTCGCCAATTTCTGCACCATCGAGAATGATAGACCCCATACCAATGAGGGCATTTTTTCGAATGATTGAGCTATGTAATGTGACTTGGTGTCCAATGGTAGCACCATCTTCTATTAGAAGTGTTTTTCCAGGACTTTGATGCAGACAGGATAAATCTTGAATATTGACGTTTTTTCCAATTCTCACAGGAGCGACATCGCCTCTTATGACGGTTTGGAACCACACGCTCGAATATTCTCCAATCGTGACATCTCCTGTAATGGTGGCGTTATCTGCGACAAAGACCGATTCATGAATCTCAGGTGTAAACTGATGATATGGATAAATCACTTTTTCGACTTCCTTTCTTAATACAACATTTGTGAGGTGTTTACTTTGTGGACTTGGCATGCTGAAAGACCAGTTGGTACAATTGTGATAGTACATGGTGCGAGTGAATATCACGGCCGATATAAATGGCTGATCGAAATGTGGCGAAATGCCGGCTATCACGTCGTCATGGGTGACCTGCCTGGGCAAGGGACGTCGACACGTGCGCGCGGCCACATTCGTTCGTTTCAAGAATACATTGATACAGTAGATGAATGGATCGAACATGCGAAATCATTCAGGCTTCCTACTTTTTTACTTGGACACAGTATGGGCGGACTCATTTCAATTGAGTGGGTCAAGCAGTATACCCATACGAAGATTGATGGCCTTATTTTATCATCACCTTGTTTAGGTCTGCAATTTAAACCGAAGAAGCTAATGGATTTTGCATCAAAAGGTCTAAATGTGCTGGCACCGTCCTTTAAAGTCGAGTCAGGGCTGTCGATTGAACTAGCCACACGAAATCAGGCTGTGATTGAGGCAGACTCAAATGATTCCCTTTACGTAACAAAAGTGTCGGTTCGCTGGTACCGAGAGCTGATCAAAAATATTGATGCGGCCATGCAGCCTACGAATGTCTTTAAATCGATTCCGCTCCTTTTAATGCAGGCGGGCGATGATAAGATCGTCGATAAAACGAGGGTGATCAAATGGTTCAATGGCAT
This sequence comes from Bacillus sp. FSL W8-1143, assembly GCF_037965155.1. Lineage (NCBI taxonomy): Bacteria > Bacillati > Bacillota > Bacilli > Caryophanales > Bacillaceae > Bacillus > Bacillus sp. FSL W8-1143. The sequence continues at coordinate 2,748,019 of NZ_CP150182.1, read as the reverse complement.
TGAATCAACCAATAAATCATATCGTGAATGGGAAGAGCTGTATCACGAAATTTTTAATGAACCGGAAAGAGAAGATGTGTTTAAGGCAGCAAGAGCCTTTACAGATCAATATATTTGATGGTGAGCTTTAAGTTAGGGGTGGATTGATTTGTCAGTACCAGAGCGTCCTTTTGCACTGATGACAAAGGTGTATAAAGATATTTTTCCGCTTGTTCATCAGGAGCTAAAAAAGTGGCGGGCTCATGCAGAAATGATTGAAAATGAAGAACTGCGTACGCAGGCGTTAGCGAGCATATCGAGTAAAACCTTCCACTGCGAAGGCGGAGGTATTTTATCTCTTCTAGCAGGTGAGGCGAAAGAAACGTGTATTGAATTCATTGTGGCGTATCAAACCATCAGTGATTACTTAGATAACCTGTGTGACCGCAGTACGTCGCTTGATCCAAAAGATTTTCATATGCTGCATCAAGCGATGAGAGATGCGCTTGATATTCATGCTGAGCTCAAGCCTTACTACCAATTCCGTGATGATCAAGAGGATCATGGGTATTTACACTCGCTTGTCCGCACATGCCAAGACGTGCTGTCGCGTCTTAAGCATTATCCGATCATTCAGCCATATTTACACACGCTGTGCGATTACTACAGTGATTTGCAAGTACATAAACACGTCGTTCCTCATGAGCGGGTTCCGCGGCTAGAATCGTGGTTCCGCCAATATGAAAAGGATTTGCCTAAGATGGAATGGTATGAATTTTCAGCTTGTGCAGGATCAACGTTAGGAATTTTCTGTCTTGTGGCGTACGCGCTGCAACCGGACTTTACAGAAAAGCAGGCGAAGCAAATTTATGAAAGTTATTTCCCTTATATTCAAGGTCTGCACATTTTACTTGATTATTTAATTGACCAAGAAGAAGACCGGCTTGGAGGAGATCTGAACTTTTGCTCCTACTATGCCTCTCATCATGAGATGATGGATAGACTTCAGCATTTTATTGAAAAAGCGGATGAGCAGCTGAAAGGCATTCCGCACGAAAACTTTCACAAATTAATTAACAGAGGATTATTGGCAGTCTATTTGTCCGATGAAAAAGTGACAGCCCAAAAAGAGATGAATAAGCTGGCAAAACGGCTGATCAAATCAAGCGGGAAAACATCGTTCTTTTTCTATATCAACGGAAGAGCTTACCGGACCTATCAGAAAATGCCTTGGATGAAATCCTCATAAAAAAGCTCAAATCCATTAGGATTTGAGCTTTAGCTTTTTTTCAATGGCGACCACAAAAGGCGGGTCGTTTTGAATATTCATGTATTGATATGATAAAACTTGTACCTCTTCATGAGGAAGTGATCTGCAATAGTCGAGAAGCACTTCTTTTTCTTTTTTCCCTTCGGGGTGTCCATGATAAATCACAAGGACGATCAGACCTCCGGGTTTAAGCCAGTCGAGGAGCTGCTCAATGGCTTCAATGGTTGTATCGGCCTGAGTAGTGACGGCTTTATCGCCTCCGGGCAAGTACCCAAGGTTAAACACCGCGCCAGAGATATGTCCATAAACATCCCTTGGCAGGTGTTGAGCCAGTTTTTCATGACCATCGTGAATGAGATGAACATATGGATATCCCTCACCAAGTCTTTTACGCGTCTGCTGTATGGCTTCTTCTTGTACGTCGAATGCGAAAACTTGTCCATCATGACCAACAAGATCAGCTAAATAGAGTGTATCGTGGCCATTTCCCATCGTTGCATCAATGACGATGTCGCCTTTTTGACAAGCCCGTTCTAACAGCTCTTTACTAAAAGGGAGCATGCGTTTCAAGATCATTTTGCGGCTTCTTCCAATCTGACGAAACGTTTTCCTTGGTAGCTGTTACGTCTTTCAAGCTCAGCATTAATGGCATTTAATACTTCCCACTTGTTTACACTCCACATTGGACCAACCATTAATTCAATCGGGCCATCGCCTGTAATACGATGAATAATCATTTCTGGCGGCAGGATCTCCAGCTGATCACAAACAAGCTGGACATATTCTTCCTGGCTTAGAAACTCCAATTTGCCTTTTTCATATTGCTTGACCATTGGGGTTCCTTTTAAAAGGTGAAGCAAATGAATTTTAATTCCTTGCACATCTAAATCAGCAACAGCTTTTGCTGTCTCCATCATCATGTCCCGGTTTTCAAGAGGCAAGCCGTTGATGATATGCGAGCAGACACGAATGCCGTGTTTTCGCAGTTTTTCTACACCTTCTACGTAGCATTCATAATCATGGGCACGGTTAATGAGCATCGCTGTCCGTTCATGAACCGTTTGAAGACCAAGCTCTACCCAGAGATAAGTCCGCTCATTTAATTCAGCTAAATACTCCACCACGTCATCTGGCAGGCAGTCAGGTCTTGTCGCAATAGATAAGCCAACCACACCATCCAAATTCATCACGGTTTCAAATTTTTCCTTTAAAACAGGAAGCGGGGCGTGTGTGTTTGTATACGCCTGAAAATACGCCATATATTTTCCGTCTTTCCATTTTGTATGCATCCGGTCTTTGATTTCGTTAAATTGAGTGACGAGATCATCCGCCCGGTTTCCTGCAAAGTCACCAGATCCTGCGGCACTGCAAAATGTACAGCCTCCATGGGCTACAGTACCATCACGGTTTGGGCAGTCAAAGCCACCGTCTAAGGCCACTTTAAAAACTTTATGACCAAAGTGTTCTCGCAAATGATAGTTCCATGTGTGATAGCGTTTTTCGCTGTTTGAATATAAAAAAGGGTTATGCTGATCCAAGTCAGTAACCTCCTTGCGTAATAATAGGCATCCTTAAAGTTTAACAAAAATCATGAAGGAGGACAATTGAATCTGTCCAACATTTTCTTTAGTGAAAAAGCTTTACGTGGGCAAAATAGGCGGGAGCAATGATGAAATGGAGGGAATGCAGGATGGCAACAAGGCAGTCAATCGATGAATTTATCCAAAAAAGTACTGAAACCCTTGAGTTTGCAAATGAGCAATTTGATTTGAACTTACGCCAAGAGCATTATAATGAGGACGAATTTTCTAAGGCACAGCTTATGCTTGAAGATGCGGTGAACGAATTAGAAAAATTAAAGGATGTCGCCAATGACCAGCAAAGAGAGCGGTTAGACAGGGCACGTGTTCAAATGCAAAGCTTGCAAAATCAAATGATTTTAGGCATTTCTTACGACAACGAATGATGAACAGATCCTTTTTTAAAGGGTCTGTTTTTTATTTTTTGAAAGGCTATTGACTTTTTATTTAAGTGTCTATATTGTATTAAGTGTACTATATCAACTAATACACTAAAGACACTTAAAAAGTGAAGAAAGGTGTTTAACCATGAAAAAAGAAAAAAAACCAATCAATTTGAAGTGGATGGTGCTGGCTGTTGCGTTAGCATGTACATTTTTTTTCGTTCTCGTTTTCATTGGTTTTGAAGTTCAAAAAGATTTGATACTTAATTCAATCCCTTTAATGCAAGGGCATGAACATGCAATAGGACTGCAAAAGCATGAATGAGGAAAGAGGGAGCCATCATGATTCAAATAGATCCACGAAGCGCTGCGCCAATATATGAACAAATCATTGAGCAACTCAAAATTTTATGTCTAAAAGGTGTAATGAAACCTGGTGACAAACTGCCCTCTGTCAGAGAGCTCGCCACTATTATCATCGCCAATCCGAACACCGTCAGTAAAGCATATAAGGAGCTTGAGCGGGAAGGGATTATTGAAACACTAAGAGGGCGCGGTACGTATGTAACAGAAGAGGCTCGGTTAAAGCTGAATGAAGGGAAGGTATTGGAGATGAAGGAGCAATTAAGACAACTCATTATAGAAGCTCATTATGCCGGTATTGATATTCAACAACTGAAGGAATGGATAGAAGAGATTGGCTCAAGTCTCGAGGGAGGAAATAAAGTTGATTGAGGTTAGAAATGTATCGAAGACATTAAATGGACGTGAAGTACTCAGTAACGTTTCCTTCAAAATAGGCGAAGGTGAGATCTTTGGTTTGCTTGGCAGGAATGGCTCTGGTAAAACAACACTTCTCCGCTTGATTCAGCAAATTCTTCTTCCAGATGAAGGAGAGATTTATTTTAAAGACGTGCTTGTGAAAGACCACCCGTTAGTAAAGCAAAATATTGTGTATATGCCAGTCGTCAATCCCTACTTTGACAGATACAATTACGGGCAGCTTGTCCAGCTGTTAAAGCATATTTACCCGAAGTTTGACGTGACATATGCCAATGAGCTTGTGAATCGCTATGAAATTCCGGAAAAAGTGAAATATCGTGAACTATCGACAGGGTTAAAAAAGCAGCTCTCATTAATTTTAAGCTTTGCGATCAAGCCAGCCGTGATTCTGTTAGATGAACCAACAGATGGTATTGATGCCGTCACAAGAAATGATGTTCTTCAGCTCATGATCGACGAGGTAGCGGAACGTGAAACGTCGATTCTCATCACATCGCACCGATTAGAGGATATTGAGCGTATGTGTAACCGAATCGGGTTTTTAGAAGGAAATCAACTCACAAGTGTCATGGATCTAGATGAATTAAAGAATGATTATGTCAAAATCCAGATGGCTTTTGAAGAAGATATGAACTTGAGTATACGAAAAAATGGCGTTGCTATATTAGATCAAGCGGGCATTTTTTATACAGCACTTATTCTTAAAACCGATGTAGAGGCCAAAGAGTACTTGAAGTCGCTGCAGCCAAAAGTATGGCATGAACTGCCTGTGAATTTAGAAGAAGTATTCATTGCAAAGTTTGGAGGGAAACGGAGATGGTAAAGCGGCAATTATTATATAAGGAATGGAAGCAATCAGAGCTGACATTTATTTTAGTGATGCTGGTTGCAGTCTTTACGACGCCATTATCCTTTTTACTGGGATACTCGTCCTTTCAAACTTGTTTAAATGATACGACATGTACAACAGTAGATGATGGTTTTTATTATAATTTCAGTTCTGATATTTTTATCGCCCTTTCATGGCTTATGGGCTTGCTTTTTGCGATTATCCAGCTGGGATATGAAAGAAATAAAGGACAAATTGATTTTACTTTATCCTTGCCGTTTAGCAGAAGTACCATTTATCATACAAAGTTTTTCTTAGGTGCCGGAATCATAACGCTTGTTCATGTGTTGTCATATTTTCTCACTTACTTACTCATATTAGGCACTCAACCAAAAGAGACGTTTGACTTTAATAGTGGTTACTTCATTGCACTCGTATCAACCTTAATGATATATAGTCTGTGTCTTGCAGCAGGTGCGTTAACAGGAAGCGCAATTAGTCAAGCCATTGTTACATTCAGTACAGCGATATTGCCATATTTATTAATTTGGCTTCCGATGTTTCATTTGGATTTTATTTTAAGAACGAATAGGCATTGGGTCGATGTCAGTTATGACTACTTTATTATGCCTATCGCCCCAATTACTTATATAACAGACCGTTTTCAATTTCGAGATATAGATAAATATCCACTTTGGTTCACTGGTGAAGAATTCATCATACCTATTGTGATGATGATTGTATTCTATCTTATTGGTTTGTTTAGCTTTATGAAGCATCCTATTGAACGAAATGGCCGTTTCTTCCTTTACTCAAAAATGGATAGACCGATTCAGATTTTGGTCATTGTCTTCGGTGTTCTAGGATTTGGATGGGTTGGATTTTCTTCTGACACTTCCATATTGGGTTATATTGTTGGCATGATCATCGGCGGCGTTGTAGGCGCACTAACAAGTTATTTCTTAATATATCGAAAAAGATAAACAGAGAGTAGGGGAGTAGAGATGATTCAAGTTCAAGCGTTAGATCATGTGTTTACAATTGGTAAAAAGGGCAGAGAGAATGAGATTCCTGTGCTGAAAGGGATTGACCTGTCCATCAAAAGAGGCGACATTGCATGTATAGTTGGGCGAAGTGGCTCGGGGAAATCTACCCTATTGAACTTAATTTCAGGATATATTACGCCAACGAGCGGACAAATTGTCATTGATGGTACCGATGTGACTGGGTTTAATGAAAAAGAATGGGCGGACTTCCGCTTAGATCACTTTGGTTTTATCTTTCAAAGCTTTCAATTGATCGGGAGCTTAACGACGTATGAAAATGTTGAACTTCCGCTCACCTTAAAAGGTGTGAAGCCGTCTGAACGAAAGGCGAAAGTAGAAGAAATGCTGAAACGAGTAGGTCTAGAACATCATGCAGGGCATTACCCAAATGAGTTGTCAGGCGGGCAGCAGCAGCGTGTGAGTATTGCAAGAGCCTTGATTTTAAATCCATCTATTATTTTAGCGGATGAACCAACAGGCAGTCTAGATTCAGAAACCGAAGGAGAAATCTTAGCCTTTATCCAGCAGCTTAATCGTGAAAAAGGAATCACGTTTGTCATTATTACACATGACGATGAAGTCGCTTCAATCGCAGATACAACGTTCCAGCTTCATGATGGTGTATTAAAGAAAGGGGAACAATCCATTGAAATTTAGAGATCAGGTCAAATTTATTAGAAGAAACATGAAGAAAAATAGATTGCGTGTGTTTATGACCATTCTTGCGACGACAATGGCATGCTCTTTCTTAATCGTTTTAGCATCTGTCGGTTTTGGTCTGCAAAAATCGGCGCAAGATGAAATCATGAAACAGCAAATCATCACAGAAGTGAAAGTGTTAGGCAAGGAAAAAGGTGACGTCAAGACAGATGATTTAAAGAAATATGATCATGTGAAATCTGTCGTCTCAAGAACGGCGCTCATTCCAACGGTAAACGTCGAGCTCGATGATCGCTCAGGTGAAACGCAGGCTGCTCTAACCGATATGAAAGAAGAAAAAGAAGCAGGGCTTGAGCTAGACCGAGGAAAAGTCCCAACATCAGCGAACGAAATTGTGGTCGGGTATCATATGGCTGAACAACTGTGGACAAAAAAAGAACGCCAAGCCTATGAAAAAAAATTAAATCAGACATCAAATGGCGAAGAAATGCCAGAGGAGCCTAAGGGCTACACGAAAGATATTTTAAATAAAGTGATTCAAGTCAAGGTACCAAAACTCAACGAAGAAAATGAAGTCGTCAAAGAAAAAACATTTGATTTCCGTGTAGTAGGTGTGTTGAAAAAGCCGAATCTGGAGTGGCAAGAGGATCATAAAATTTTTATTCCGAATGCGTATGAAAAGGAATTTGGTCAAGTACTCGATCTATCTCCTGAAGCAGGAAATGTCGAGAAAAAGACCTCTGTTTATGCAGATAAATTCGACAATGTCGGTGCACTCACGAATAAGCTGACAGATGAGGGCTATCAAGTCATCTCTGTGACGAATCAGCTCGAAGGAATGGATATGTTCTTTACAGTCTTCAAAATTGGACTTATTTTTGTTGGATGTATTGCGGTCATTATTTCTGCAATTGGTATTTTTAATACGATGACAATGGCAGTAACAGAGCGGACACAAGAAATTGGGATTATGAAAGCCATTGGCGCGAATCCATCGATTATCAAGCGAATGTTCCTCATGGAAAGTGCTTACATTGGGGTGATTGGGTCGATCATCGGTATTATCATCTCATATATCATTAGTTTCGCCGTCAATTTAATCATTCCAGCCATTTTGTCGTCCATGTCAGAGGGAGGGTCAAGCGATCAATTCTCGATCACCTTCTCCTATATTCCGCTCAGCCTTGTAATTACAGCAACAGTGATTAGCGCAGGGGTAGCAATCCTTTCAGGGCTTAACCCAGCACGTAAAGCAACAAAAACGAATGTATTAGCAGCATTAAGAAGAGAAATCTAAAAAAAGAACCTCCTAAGGCACCCAATTGGGCTGACAGGAGGTTCTTTTTTCGTATAGCTATTGCTTAGGTGCCCGGTACCCTGCACGCTCTGCCTCTTCTACAGAGCAGAATAGCTTGGTTACATTCTTTGTTCTAGAGTAGTATCTGCTGCTCGGTGTGTGATAAATACCGTTGACACTTCCTTTGATGTTACAGGCTGCAGATTCTTTTTTTGTTTCCTTCTGTGACTCATGACCGCCTGTGCTTTTTCCTTCATCTTTAGGAGCGGACCGCTGAACGGTAGAAGACTCCGTATCGCTGCTGCTTTTCTTGTTCTCTTTTTTGAGTGTTTCGTTGCTTGAGGCAAGCTTGTCTATTTTCTCTTCAAGCGCTTGAATGGTCTTTTCTTGCTTTTTGATTGTTTCTTTTTCTGAGGTGATGGTTTCTAGCTTTTTCGCTAGTTTTTCTTTATCCTTTGTTGCGTCCTCTAAAGAAGCGGTAAGCTCCTCTTTATCAGCTTTTAAGCGCGTTATGTCAGATGTGAGCTGCTTTTGATCCTTTAACAGCTGTTCTGAAGATGGATCTGCTTGTGCCTTCGGTGCATCTGTGGCAGCAAACGGTAATGACATAATGGAAAAGATGAGACCCAAGATCAAGAAAGGATAAAATAGTTTCTTTGAAAAGATCTGCGCATTCTGGTGTTTGAGTAATAAGAAATTGACGGCATATCCTATGGCAAAACAAACACATAAAAGACCTATGAAGAGTAACATCATCATCTAGTAGCCCCCCTACATCCTTTATTACACCTATCATACCTCATTTTTCCATTTTTAGGGGGCGTTTCAACTAAAAAAACCCTGTTTTACACAGGGTTTTCAGCTAATGGTAATCCTTTGATTGCTTCCTTAACCGTCAAATAAGTGATTGTATCCTGAAAATCTGTATCCAAGTCTTTCATTTTCATTGCAAGCTGAGGTTTGATCCCTGTGATGATCAGTTCGGTTCCGGTTAGATTAAGAAGACGATGCAGCTTGAAAATGCGTGCTGCAACGGAATCATCGACATCGATTAAACCAGAAAGATCGACAATTAAATAATCATCCTTTGAATCATCTAATATACAAGTTAACTTCGCGACAATGGCATCAAAGCGTTCTTCAGATAGTTTTCCAATGAGTGGCAGAGCAGATACACCATTTTTGATTGGGACGATTGGCGTCGAAAGAGAGGTGACTTCCTGTAAGGAATCTTCTAGGAGCTGTTCATATTCTTTCTGTTTCGTAATATCCTTTTGAAAGCCAATGAAAAATGTTTTATCATCTTGTTCAATGTATAGAGGATCTATATTGAGTTCATTCCAAAAAAAAGTACCGTCTTTTTTATAATTTTTTAGCTGTGTGGTAATAGGTGTTTTATTCTGTATTCCATGACGTATTAAATCAAGCTGCTTTTGATCTGTGTCTTTCCCTTGAAGGAATCGACAATTACGCCCAAGAATCTCATCTGGTTTGTATCCAGTCATGTGTGTAAAGCCATGATTCACATAAACGATAGGGTTATCCTCTAAAGAAGGGTCTGTAATGACAACACCGATCCGCGCATGATCTAGCGCTTTTTTTATGAGTTCAAGCTGTTTTTGTAAGCCGAAGATGTTCGAGCTGACCATATTACCCTCCTTTGTTGCTACTATCAGACATATCAAATGGTTGTCTTTTCAACCAAAGGTATTCCTTACTAACGTAACATAACATATGTTCTGTTTCAACGATTGCAATGGCTTTGTTAAATTTGTCATCATAGTTTGTCCTCCATTAGAATATAGTAAGTAAGGAGACTTTTCTTTAGAAAAAGAAGGAATCAATTGCTCATAATTCATAAAATGACAAAAATAGTCAATATGGATTAGGTGAAAATGATTCCAATGCATCAAGATTGTTTTGGGTCATTCACATATAATGGAAGAAACAAGCTTTTTTTCTTCGTTAGAGAGAATAGACCTTTTACATGGATTATGACGGAACAGCAGAATGGCATTACAGGGGGCTGGACAGCCTGAAGTCGCTTTACTATTCTAAGGGCTTTAGGAAGGTGATGAAAATGCTGCAACAAGTCATTATTGCTTGCGCCATTGGAGGGGTCATGGGCATTCTCGGTCACGTAAAGAAAAAAGGCAGGCTAGAGAAGCCCAGAATGACAAAAAAGTTTATTTATTTAGGGTTTATTGAAGATTGGCTCGTTGGGATGATTGCCGCTACACTGCTTGTCTTATCCTCAAATCCCGATTCTAGTCTGCACTTGGTCATCTTATCAATTATTTCAGGTTACGGAGGAGAAGCAGTTCTGCGAAGCTTTGATTTTGTAAGAGAACAGCATTCACAGAATGCAGACTCCAACCGTCATAACCGATCTCCACACGAATAATATCCTCTACTTTACCCTGATCTAGGGTACATTCCCATTGTATACAAACCTGCTTGCACTTATGATCATAATTCTATAAAATACTACTTAGATGACGGTTACGATAAGAACAGTGAAGAGGAGTAGTAGGAAAGCAGTATTTGTCTTTAGAGAATTGACGGCTGGTGAAAGTCAATCAAATCTGCTTCTGAACTCGCCTCAGAGTTGCAGTTGCGTTAAAGCTTCTGTCGCATGTCTGCGTTAAAGATATTAAGTGAGCGTACAAACAGAAAGTTACGCTAACAAGGGTGGTACCGCGGGAACCAAAAAATCTCTCGTCCCTTTCCAGGGATGAGGGTTTTTTGTTGATTTTAGAAAAATCTGAATTCTCGCAGTGGTCATCTGAGCAGATACAGCCGTACATATTAAAGGAGGTTTTCACATTGAGTTTTCAGCATCGGGAAATTGAAAAGAAGTGGCAGGATTATTGGCTGACACATAAAACATTCGCCACATCTGACTCGGAAGATAAACCAAAGTTCTATGCACTTGATATGTTTCCATATCCATCAGGAGCAGGACTTCATGTCGGGCACCCTGAGGGCTACACAGCAACGGATATTTTATCACGCATGAAACGTATGCAGGGATATGATGTTCTTCATCCAATGGGATGGGACGCATTTGGTCTTCCAGCAGAACAGTATGCGCTAGATACAGGGAATGATCCGGCGGTTTTTACAGAAGAGAACATCAATAACTTCCGCCGCCAAATTCAATCACTAGGGTTCTCATATGATTGGGATCGAGAAATCAACACGACTGATCCAAATTATTATAAATGGACACAATGGATTTTCTTGAAATTGTACGAAAAGGGATTGGCGTATATCGATGAAGTACCAGTGAACTGGTGCCCAGCGCTTGGCACAGTCCTTGCAAACGAAGAAGTCATTGATGGAAAAAGTGAACGCGGAGGGCATCCGGTTGAAAGACGTCCGATGAAGCAATGGATGCTAAAGATTACGGCATATGCGGACAGGCTGTTAGAAGATTTAGAAGACATTGATTGGCCTGAAAGCATTAAAGATATGCAGCGTAACTGGATCGGACGTTCAGAAGGTGCACATGTTCATTTCGAAGTAGAAGGACATGATGAACAGTTTACTGTTTTCACAACGCGTCCTGATACATTGTTTGGGGCAACCTATGCGGTACTTGCACCAGAACATGCACTTGTTGAAAAAATGACAACAGCTGCTCAAAAAGAAGCAGTCGAAGCATATATGAAAGAAATTCAATCTAAGAGCGACTTAGAGCGGACAGATCTTGCAAAAACGAAGACGGGTATTTTCACAGGCGCTTATGCCATCAATCCATTAAATGGTGAAAAGATGCCGATCTGGATTGCAGATTACGTGCTGGCTACTTATGGAACAGGCGCGATTATGGCGGTACCTGCCCATGATGAGCGTGACTATGAATTTGCCAAAACATTTGATCTTCCAATCAAGGAAGTTGTTGAAGGCGGAGACATTGAAAAAGAAGCTTACACAGGTGATGGAAAACACATTAACTCTGATTTCCTCGATGGATTAGGAAAAGAAGAAGCGATTGAAAAAGTCATTGCATGGCTGGAAGAACATCAAAAAGGCGAAAAGAAAGTCACTTACCGTTTAAGAGACTGGCTATTTAGCCGCCAGCGTTATTGGGGTGAGCCAATTCCAATTATTCATTGGGAGGACGGAACGTCTTCAGCTGTTTCAGAGGAAGAGCTTCCACTCATTTTGCCTAAAACGACTGAGATCAAGCCAAGTGGCACAGGTGAATCACCTTTAGCCAATATTAAAGATTGGGTTGAGGTTGTCGATCCTGTCACAGGTAAAAAAGGACGCCGTGAAACCAATACAATGCCGCAATGGGCAGGCAGCTGCTGGTATTTCTTACGTTATATTGACCCGCATAACTCAGAAGAGCTTGCATCTCCTGAAAAGCTGAAGAAATGGCTTCCTGTTGATGTATATATTGGCGGAGCAGAACATGCTGTACTTCATCTTCTATATGCGCGCTTCTGGCATAAGTTCTTGTATGATATCGGCGTTGTTCCGACAAAAGAACCTTTCATGAAATTGTTCAACCAAGGAATGATTCTTGGGGAAAATAATGAAAAAATGAGTAAATCAAAAGGAAATGTTGTCAATCCAGATGATATCGTAGAATCTCATGGTGCGGATACATTGCGCCTTTATGAAATGTTCATGGGACCTTTAGATGCATCAATCGCTTGGTCTGAAACAGGACTTGATGGTGCTCGCCGCTTCCTTGATCGTGTATGGCGTCTATTCACAAACGAAGATGGCACAATCAGTGATAAAATAACAGAGCAAACTGGAGGCGCATTAGAACGCAGCTATCATGAAACCGTGATGAAGGTGACAGACCATTATGAAGGCCTGCGCTTCAATACAGGGATTTCACAATTAATGGTGTTTATCAATGATGCCTACAAGGCTGATACACTGCCGAAAGAATATGCAGAAGGCTTTGTGAAACTACTTTCTCCAATTGCACCGCATGTAGCGGAAGAGCTTTGGAATAAACTTGGTCATGAAGGGTCTATCTCTTATGAAGCATGGCCGCAATATGACGAGTCAAAGCTTGTCGACGATGAAGTAGAAATTGTCGTACAATTGAATGGGAAAGTGAAAGCAAAATTAACTGTTCCTGCTGATGCAACTAAAGAACAGTTAGAAGAGCTTGCAAAAAATGATGCACGTGTAAAAGAACAGCTTGAAGGGAAAACCATTCGCAAAGTGATTGCGGTTCCTGGGAAGCTTGTCAATATTGTTGCGAATTAATGATGACACCCATCGGTATGAACCGGTGGGTGTTCTTTATTTCCCGGGACATAATTTTGTCGAAAACAAGGTGATTGCACGATCGATCTCGTATGTTAACAGATGATCAACAAAAGGAGGAGTGACGTCAATGGAAAAGGAAAGCAAACGTGAACAACTGCTCAGTCTGTTAGGAGAAATGCCAGAACGCCATCGCGTGGAGGCATATACGTTAAAGGTCGAGGATCGTGAATCGTACGTCATCGAAACACTCATTCTTTCAATCCATGGTGTAGAGGAAGTGCCCGCTTATTTTGTGAAGCCGAAGGATACGGTGAAAAAAAGACCAGTTGTGCTGTTTCAGCACTCTCATGGCGGGAACTACGTCGATGGGAAGGAAGAGCTCATCAAGGGTGCTCATTATTTGCAAGCGCCTTCATATGCGAAAGAGTTCACCTCAAAAGGCTATAGTGTTCTGGCTATTGATCATGCAGGATTTGGTGAGAGAAGAGGAAGAACCGAAAGTGAAATTTTTAAGGAAATGCTTTTAACAGGGAAAGTGATGTGGGGCATGATGCTGTATGAAAGTATGTGTGCAATTGATTATGTGCTGTCTCGACCTGATGTGCTGCCGGACCGGTTAGCTATTTTTGGAATGTCAATGGGCGGGCTTCTTTCCTGGTGGACGGCTGCGCTTGATGAGAGGGTCAGTGTGTGTATTGATCTTTGCGCACAGGTTGATCACCACACATTAATTGAAACGAACAATTTAGACAGGCATGGCTTTTATTACTATGTACCAAGCTTAGCAAAGCACTTTACGGCAGCTGATATTCAGGAAATGATTTTTCCAAGGCCGCATTTAAGCTTAGTTGGAAAACTTGATCCACTCACGCCTGCTGAAGGCGTCGCTCGCATTCAAAAGGGATTGAGCCAAACTTATCAAGCGGCTTCATTGAAAGAACGGTATCAGCTTGTTGGTCTTCATGCAGGTCATTTTGAAACAGCCGCTATGCGTCACGAGGCCACTCGATTCTTAAAAAAATGGCTGTAATCTATAAAGGCTTGGACATACTACGTCATTAGAAAGGAGGAGACACATGAAGAAGATCACGATCATTGGCGGGTGCGGTGTGATCGGCCGTATTTTAACAAAAACGCTCTCTTCTGAGTATGAGATCACCATTATTGATCAAACGGGCTGTGTAAAAGGAGACATTTTAGCAGATGCAACGAATGAACAGGAATTATATGAGGCGATTCCGCGAGATACAGATGTCATCATACACCTTTTAAACATGGAGATGACGCATGATGTGATGAATCATGAGGAGTTTGAAAAAATGAATGATATTTTTTGGAGGAGCTCTTATTCTATGTTTCGATCAGCTGCAAGCCTCGGCATACGAAAAGTCATTTTTGCAAGCAGCAATCACGTGACCGATCGTTATGAAAAAGATGGACGCTCCTTACTAGGGAGACATATTACAACAAACGATGTACCTGCGACTCAAAATGTCTATGGCATTTTAAAATTTGCTTCTGAACAGCTAGGCCGTTTGTTCCACGATCAAACGGGAATGTCTGTTATCAATTTACGGATTGGAACGGTTGTGACAGATGAGATGGAGGCATTACACGAGAAAGAACGGACGAAACGAACACTTCTTTCACACGAGGATCTAGCACGGATGATAAAGGCAGCGATTGAAACGACCGTTCCCTTTGGGACATATTATGCCGTATCAGAAAACGAAGAAAAGCCTTGGTCTACGGAAAACACGAAGCAGGAGTTAGGCTATAGACCCGATGTGAATACGACGGAAATCCTTGAAGAAAACGATCAGGCATAGGGCATAATCATGTCATTAGCTGATGATCTTATTCTTTTGTTTCATGAGCATAAAAGCACGACTGACAGGATCGACCCAGTTGGACTGTCAAGATGATTATAGACGCTTTCTTCCCCCATTTGTTACATTTTAATCACGATATCGTCACAGGCTGCAGCTTATTTTCGGATAAAATGATAACGCTTACAAAGAAAGGGCGTGATGAACATAGATCGTTCTATTAAAGGCCGATTGTTCAACTTATTTAATTACTCTTTTCTACTCATGTTCGCATTAATATGTGTGCTTCCGTTCATCCATGTCATTGCAGCCTCTTTTGCTACAGTAGAAGAGGTCATCACGAAGAAGTTTATCTTGTTCCCGACCACGTTTTCTTTAGAGGCCTATCGGTATATTTTCTCTACGGATATTGTGTACCGCAGCCTTATCGTGTCCATTCTTGTGACACTCGTTGGAACAGCTGTCAGCATGTTTTTGTCCTCACTCATGGCATATGGGCTGTCTCGTCAGGAGTTAAAAGGCCGGAGAACATTGATGTTTCTCGTTGTCTTCACGATGCTATTTAGCGGAGGTATGATTCCGACGTTTATTGTGGTGAAAACACTTGGTCTACTTGATACCTATTGGTCACTAATTCTACCGGTTGCGATCAATGCGTTCAATTTGATCATCTTGAAAAACTTCTTTCAAAACATTCCCGCAAGCCTTGAGGAATCAGCGAAGATGGATGGCTGTAACGATTTAGGGATTTTCTTTAAAATTGTGCTGCCACTTTCTTTGCCAGCTATTGCGACCATTTCACTTTTTTATGCCGTGACGTATTGGAATACGTACATGACCGCCATCCTGTATTTAAATGATTCAGTGAAATGGCCGATTCAGGTACTTCTAAGGCAGATTGTCATTGTTTCGAGCGGAATGCAGGGAGATATGTCGGATATGGGATCATCCACACCACCGCCAGACCAAACGATTAAAATGGCTGTCATTGTGGTAGCCACCATTCCCGTTCTGCTTGTCTATCCATTTATTCAAAAGCATTTCAACAAAGGGGCATTACTAGGTTCTGTAAAAGGTTAAAAAGAAGGAACAACGGAGGGATCTTATGGGGAGAAAGAAATTATGGTTGATTGCGTTTGTTCTGTTATTTGCAGCAAGCGGTATTCTATCCGCATGTTCAAGCAAAGGAAGTTCATCGAATGAAAAGGTTGATTTAGACAAAAAAGTGAAGCTGACATGGATGGCGATTTTGTATCATCAGCAGCCGCCGAAAGATTCGGTTTTAAAAGAGATTGAGAAGCTCACAAATACAGAACTTGATATTACGTGGGTGCCTGATGCTGTGAAGGAAGACCGGTTAAATTCTGCCCTTGCCGCAGGGAATTTGCCGCAGATTGTGACAATTCAAGACATTAAGAATTCGTCTGCTATTAATGCATTCAGATCAGGTATGTTCTGGGAAGTCGGTCCGTATTTAAAGGATTATCCAAATTTAAGTAAGATGAACGAACTGATCAATAAAAACGCCTCTATAGACGGTAAGCTTTATGGCATTTATAGAGAGAGACCACTTTCAAGACAAGGAATTGTCATTCGAAAGGATTGGCTTGAAAATTTAAATTTGGATACACCAAAAACGTTGGATGATCTTTATGAGGTAGCGAAAGCCTTTACTGAAAAAGATCCGAATCAAAACGGAAAAGCGGATACAATGGGCTTTACGGATCGGAACGATTTGATTTATGGGGCATTTAAAACGCTGGGTTCATATGAGGGAATGCCAACAGACTGGAAAGAAGATAACGGCAAATTCACGCCAGACTTTATGACAGATGAGTACATGAATACGATGAAGTACATGAAGAAACTGCGTGATAATGGCTATATCAACAAAGACTTCCCTGTGACAAGCAAAACACAGCAGCAGGAATTATTCTCACAAGGAAAAGCAGGAATCTATGTTGGAAATATGGTAGATGCTGTGAACTTGAGAGATGATGCGACAGATAAAAACATGAAAGTCGATATCTTGAACCGAATCAAAGGTCCAGATGGCAAAGAACGGGTGTGGGCATCAGGTGGTCATAATGGCATCTTCGCATTTCCTAAAACAAGCGTGAAATCAGAGGCAGAATTAAAGCGAATTTTGGCCTTCTTTGATCGCATTGCAGAAGAAGATGTCTATGGTCTCATGACGTACGGTATAGATGGTGAGCATTATAAGAAAGAAGAAGGGAATACATTTGTCAGGGAAGAAAGCCAAGTGAAAAGCTGGCAGACAGATGTACAGCCGCTTGTCAGTCTAGTAGGCATTGATAAACGCTACTTGAAAAATAAAGGGGATGCGGTTCGTACAAAATATGAAGAGCTGGAAGAAGACAATCAAAAGATCATCGTCGCCAACCCTGCTGAAAGCCTGTATTCAGAAACAGCCTCAGAACGAGGAAATGAATTGAAAAAAATCATCGATGATGCGACCTATAAGTTCATTCTTGGAGACATCAGTGAAGATCAATTTAAGAAAGATGTAGAGAAGTGGAAATCAAATGGTGGCAATAAAATCATAGAAGAATATGAAGCTTCCTTTAAAAAATCAAAATGATCAACATCAACACCCCCGCCTAGTTAAAGAGCGGGGGTGTTTCTATTAAAAGTCAAAGTTGTCTGGGTCTGGACCGATCCGTTTGTTTTCATTTAAATCAGAAAGGCGTTTCATATCCTCATCAGATAAGGCAAAATCAAATATGTCTGCATTTTCTTTTAAACGATGCGCTTTCGTTGATTTTGGGATGGTGATGACGCCTTTTTGCACATCCCAGCGCAAAATAATTTGAGCAGGTGTTTTGCCGTATGTGTCCGAGAGTTCTTTGATCACCGGATGATGAAGCAGTTCCCCCTGCATGAGCGGTGACCAAGCTTCCATTTGAATGCCATGTGTGTTCAAATACGTATAGAGTGCTTCCTGCGTTAGTTTTGGGTGAAACTCGACTTGATTGATAGCTGGTATGATGTCTGCATCTTTTAATAGTTCGTCTAGATGATGCGGCTGGAAGTTGCTCACACCGATTGCTCTCACCTTTCCTTCACGATACAAGGTTTCCAGCGCACGCCAAGCGTCTTTATATTTGCCCTCAACCGGCCAATGGATTAAATATAGATCCAAATAGTCAAGCTGAAGTTTTTTCAAGCTTTCCTCATATGCTTGTAGAGTGGATTCATATCCTAAATCGGCATTCCACACTTTTGATGTCACAAAGAGGTCTTCGCGGCGCAGTCCTGTTTCTGCAAGACCAAGTTGTATGCCTCGTCCAACCCCTTCCTCATTGCCATAAATAGCCGCTGTATCAATACTGCGATAGCCTATTTGAATGGCTGTTTTGACGGCGTCTATTAATTCTGCACCATCTTCAACCTTGAATACACCGAGACCAAATCCTGGCATGTGGACTCCATTGTTTAATGTTTTTGTACTTTGTAAATGATTCATATTGAACACTCCTTAGATGGTTTGATTTTGTTCTTGTTGTTCGATTCGAAAACTAATCATCGTGAGAATCGCAGCGATGAGGACCATGATACCACCGATCCAGCCTGTATGCACAAGCCCAAGAGTATCTGTCACGATGCCGCCTAAAAATGAGCCGATGGCGATACCAGCATTAAAGGCAGCGATATTCATAGCGGAAGCGACGTCGACTGCTCCTGGTGTGTATCTTTCTGCAAAATCAACGACAGCTACTTGAAGCCCTGGGACATTCATGAAAGCAAACAGTCCCATCAGCATGACGGTTGCGATGCCTAGCACCGTAAATCCAGCAGTCAAGCTAAGGATAAACAAAATGATGCTTTGGATGATAAACATGTAAATGAGTGCTTTCATTGGCTTCTCATTTGCAGCCTTTCCGCCAATGACATTTCCAGCTGCGATCGTGATCCCGTATAAAAGCAGGATCAATGCCACCGCCCCAGGCGCAAGACCTGTCACATGCTGTAAGAGAGGGGATAAATACGTAAAGACGACAAAGGTTCCTCCGTATCCTGTTGCTGTAATGACAAATAGAAGCAAGATTCTTTTTGTTTTTAATAAAACAGCTTGATCCTTAAATGATGTTTTCACGCCTTGCTTTAATTGAGATGGAACAAGAGAATAGTTAGATATTAGTGCGATCAGACCAATAATGACAATCACACCGAATGATGTCCGCCAGCCGAGCTCATGACCAAGAAATGTCCCGAATGGTACGCCCGTCACAGTCGCTACTGTTAATCCAGTGAACATAAAGGCAATCGCGCTTGCCCGTTTTTCTTTCACTACAAGGCTTGCAGCGATCGTAGAGCCGATGGACATAAAGATTCCATGGGATAAGGCTGAAATGACCCGGCCGATTAATAGCACTGAAAAGGTCGGAGCCATCGTGGCGAGTGTATTTCCAATCAAAAAGACGAGCATAATGAGCAAAAGCAATGTTTTTCTTTTCATCGCTGAAGTCAGAGAAGTCAAAATAGGGGCGCCGAATGTCACACCAAGTGCATATAAAGAGACGGTCCAGCCCGCCTGGCTGACGCTCACTCCAAAGTCCTCTGAAATCATCGGCAAAAGACCGACACTAATAAACTCAGTAGTTCCTATAGCAAAAGCACTAATAGCTAGTGCGAGAAGGGCAAATTGGTTTTGTTTTTTCTTCATGAATCAGTTCACATCCTTCTGAGATGACATTTTGATAGACGAAGCCGATCGGCAAGAGTTATTATCTAACATGGATGACGAAAAAAAAAGTACGTACTTTTTTGTAATATAGGTACTAAAAAGTGCCTGTTCGTATAATGAGGAGTGAGGATTTAATGGAAAAGAAAAAATATAATATCTCCGTGGAAGCGACCCTTGAGGTCATTGGCGGGAAGTGGAAGTGCGTGATTTTATGTCATTTAACACATGGAAAAAAACGCACAAGTGAATTGAAGAGACTCATGCCAAACATCACACAAAAAATGCTCACGCAGCAGCTGAGAGAGCTTGAAAGTGATGGGGTGATTAACCGGATTGTGTATGAGCAAGTACCGCCTAAAGTGGAATATGAATTAAGTGAATACGGTCAGTCGCTCGAAAGAATTCTGAATGCGCTATGTGATTGGGGAGCAGCTCATATTGAACGTGTGTACGGAGAGCCGCTTTCAGTGCTAGAAGACAGCATTTTAAATGAACAATTTAAATAAAAAAGTCCCGCTTCCTCCTATGAGAGCGGGACTTTTTGTCTTATATGCCTTTTTTCTGGTCGCGGTATTTGCCAGGGGTCGTGCCTTCTAGTTTTTTGAAGGAACGGATGAAGTTTTGCGGGTTTTTATATTTCAGTTTTTCCGAAATTTCTTTGACGGACATATCGGTCTCCACGAGCCAGTTTTTGGCGACATGGTGTCTGTAGGATGAGAGATATTCACTAAAGGAGATATCCATTTCCTTTCTAAAGATACTGCTTAAATAATTTGGGTTGTAATGCAGGCGTGTGGCGATTTCATCCAATGTGAGATCTGAGTCGAATTCTTGATGAATGATATGGATGATCTTTTCTGAGATGTTTTTGTATTGTGATTCCTCGCGTGCACCTAGCTGGTCAATTATCGGCCGAATGATCTCATGTTTCAGCCATGCTTCGGTATCTTCAAACGTTTTAAATTCAAAAATCGTATCATACAGCATTTTATTGTCTTCGACCTCAAATAATTCAATGCCAAGCAAATGCATCAGCTCAATCAAATTGTTTAAAAAACGGGCGAGGGCGATATGGTACTCGTGCGGTCCTGCATTTTTAGAGAAAATGGATTGCAGGAGCACATGTAAATAGTGATCTGCCTTGCCTTGGTCACCTGCTTTCATCGCATCAAATAAATCATGTTGAAGCTGCTTTGGAAAATGAGTTTTAAACGTTTTTCCTTGCTGGATATGTTCATATAAGATAATGGACTTTTTCTCTGCTTTGAGTCTGTATTTTAAGGCCTCTTTTCCTTCAATGTAAGCCTGTTTTGCCATCGTGAGCTCCTGAAACTGACGGCTGATTCCGATGCTGATCGATAAACCAAGCTCTTCCTCGATACGCAGCTGAGTCGTTTCCGCTAATTGGTTTAAATATTCAGTAAACTCTTCATCTGACTTTGAGTGATTTAGGATAATCGTCGTTTGATGCTGATTGACAACTGTTGGCTGAAGGTGCTCCTCTTGCGGAATAATCTGCTCAATTAGTCCATTGATCGCAAATAAAAGTAAGTCAGCATCCTTTTTTTCATAAGGTGTTCCTTTTAGCGTATCAATTTGGGTCACAAGCATGGATAAGTGAGACCAGTCCTGAGGGAATCCTAAACTTTGGAACCGGTTGTTAATTTCTTCTTCTGTCAGCTTTCCGAGCAATAGCCGCACCATAAAGTATTGCTGGAGGTGCGTGACTTGCTGCTCAATACGTTCCTCTAAATCATTGTTTTGATCCTTCATTTGTTTAATACTCGACTCAATCAACTCAAATTCATTTTGAAAAGGCTGCTTTTGCAAAAAGGATTCATTGCGTGCAAAGGACTCGTATAACAAGCGGATTGGTTTATAAAAATGCCTGGACCCAAACCATGAAAATAGCAATGAAAGCGCTAACAAAATAAAGCAGATAATAAAGGTGATCCACCCAATTGATTTCGTTTGTGCCTTGAGTTCTGGTATGGAAACAAAGGATAGGTACGTCCATTCGTTATAGTCTGATTTTTGAAACGTAATTTGATAGTTTAGTTCCTCGATCTTCATGTTAAATTGACCTGATCGTTTTTCACGCGATAGGACATGCTTGACGAACTCTTGATTTTTCAAGGATTCACCAATTTGTTCTTTGCGGTTATGTAACAGCACTTTTCCGTTAGTATCAATGACAAACATACTGTCAGATTGAGAGAAGTCAGGCATATTGTCAGCAATCGTGCAGCTGGGAATGCTGGCGACAGCGATCCCTTTTTTCTGGACACTGTTCATAGGGAGTTGTTTGATTAAGTTCACATTGTATTTGCAAAAGGAGGCCTTTCCTTCCTTTGTCGCAACAAGTGGATTATTCTCTTCAAGTGCCCAGCTGGAATGACTCGGAATATTGAGGTAAGAGGTGAGCGCTTTCTCTTGGTCCCCGCTTGTGACATGATAAAGCCCCGAATTGTTCATGTACCAGTCTTCCATTTTACTGACGAGCGTAATATTGGAAAGATCGGTGTCAAAGGTTTGCAGGTAGTTCAGTTCCTGCTGTACTTGATTATAAAGCTGGAATTGGTCTGGATTTAAAGGTTCTGCCAGTGTTTGAAGGAGAGGCGGCGAACTGACATAGTGAGTGAGAGAGTGATCAACTGTCTTTAAAATATGCTCAATATTGGATTGCGTTTGTTTAACGCTGTCCAGCTTTTCATTTGAGATATTTTCGAGTGCTGTTTTTTGTGAATGCTGATAAGAAAAAATACCGACAATGATGACAGGAATCGTACTAAGCATGAAAAAAAACGTGACGAGCTTGTAATAAAATTTATATTGCCTTCTTTTCATAAAACCCCCCATTTCAAACGGAACAATCTTTTCCTCTTTATTTATTAATCCAAAAATTTGGTAGGTTTGTCAATAATCATTTTCTGAGATTAGGATCATTTTCTCATGTTTTATGTAACGTTTTGAGTAGCTTCCCCTAAGTAAATATGATCTGATGATATGATTGTAGACGGATTTTTCATCCTTAAGATACAGTTAACACATGCACCAGCATGAGGGGAGGCTTTATCTATGAAAACAGAGGATGTTACTGCCAAGGGTGTGCCTGCGGCAGCTTTGAAAAAAGAAAGAAGAAAGCGCTTACTTAATCAAATGCTTAGTCAAAAGTTTTTGTATGTCATGATTTTGCCAGGGCTCATTTATTTTCTTGTCTTTAAATATGTGCCGATGTGGGGGCTGATCATTGCCTTTCAAGATTACCAGCCGTTTCTCGGTATTCTCGGTAGTGAGTGGGTTGGCTTCAAACACTTTATTCGATTGTTTACAGAACCAACATTTTTCATCTTATTAAAAAATACACTGATTTTATTTGCCATGAATGTCGTGATTTTCTTTCCAATTCCGATCTTATTGGCCCTGCTTTTAAACGAGGTCAGATTGGCATTGTTTAAGAAATTTGTGCAGACGATGATATACATTCCTCACTTCATGTCATGGGTGATTGTCGTGTCCTTATCCTTTGTTTTGTTAACAGTAGATGGTGGGTTAATCAATGAATTAATTGCTTTCTTTGGAGGGGAAAAGATTAACTTTCTACTTAGTCAGGAATGGTTTAGACCGATGTACATTTTACAAGTTATTTGGCGGGAAGCAGGCTGGTCGACGATCATTTACCTAGCGGCGATTACAGCGGTAGATCCGCAGCTATATGAAGCAGCGAAAATGGATGGAGCCGGCAGACTGAGACAAATGTGGCACATTACGCTTCCTGCCATTAAAAGTGTGATTGTCGTTCTGCTTATTTTGAAAATAGGTGACACATTAGAGCTTGGCTTTGAGCATGTCTATTTATTACTCAATGCAACGAACCGGGAAGTAGCAGAAATCTTTGATACGTACGTTTATACAGCTGGTCTTAAGCAAGGGCAATTCAGCTATAGTACCGCTGTTGGTCTATTTAAAGCAGCCGTTGGACTCATTTTGGTTATGCTGGCGAACCGTTTAGCGAAGAAATTTGGGGAAGAAGGTATTTACTAAAAAGGGAGATGAAAAAGAATGACATTATCGACTAAAAAGGGATCACCACTTGAGCATGCAGAGAAATTAGCACAAACAATTATGAAAGCGCATACACCAATCGAGCTACCTCCAGCTGGAAGATGGCATTATCATCAAGGCGTTTTTCTTTGCGGTGTGATGAAGCTATATGAGTCAACGAGGAACGAGACGTATTTCAATTATGTGAAAAGCTACGCAGATTCGCTCATTGATGAGTATGGAAACCTGTTATTTCGAAGAGATGAGCTTGATGCGATCCAAGCTGGGCTCATTTTATTCCCTCTTTATGAACGAACAGGAGAGAAGCGGTATGTGCTGGCAGCGGAGAAGCTCCGCGGGCTTTATCGCACATTGAATCGTACATCTGAGGGCGGATTTTGGCATAAAGACAATTATGCTTATCAAATGTGGCTGGATGGTCTCTACATGGGCGGACCTTTTGCCTTAAAGTATGCAAAGCTGAAAGATGAAGAGGAACTGGTGGATATGGTGATCCAGCAAGAGCATCTCATGAGAAAGCATACAAAAGATGAAAAAACAGGTCTGTATTATCACGCGTGGGACGAACGAAAAGTGATGCCATGGGCTGATCAAAAGACAGGCTGTTCTCCCGAGTTTTGGGCAAGGTCATTTGGCTGGTATGTTCTTGCATTAGCAGATATGATCGAGGATCTGCCAGAGCAGCATGAAGGGCGAAAGATGTGGAAGGAAACGCTGACAGACATGCTGGAGAGTGTAGCTAGGTACCAGGATCAAGACACAGGTCTCTGGCATCAAATCATTGATAAAGGTACTCATAGCGACAATTGGCTTGAAAGTTCTGGATCGTGTTTATTCATGTACGCCATGGCAAAAGCCATGAACGAAGGGTATGTCAGCCCCCGCTACACAGATCATGTGGTGAAAGCTTACCAAGGCTTAATTCAGCATAAGACGGCTGAGACAGAAAACGGTGATTTTACCATCAATGATATATGTATCGGAACATCTGCTGGATTTTATGATTACTACGTCGGTAGAGAGAGAAGCACAAATGACTTGCACGGGGCAGGCGCTTTTATTATGGCGTTAACTGAGCTAGA
Organism: Bacillus sp. FSL W8-1143; assembly: GCF_037965155.1. Lineage (NCBI taxonomy): Bacteria > Bacillati > Bacillota > Bacilli > Caryophanales > Bacillaceae > Bacillus > Bacillus sp. FSL W8-1143. The sequence goes on along the minus strand of NZ_CP150182.1, from coordinate 2,723,264 downwards.
GAAGCTGCCTGTTTTTCAAAAGGCATGAAGAGGCAAAAAAGGGCTGTGGCATGGCTCCTCAGCTTTATCGCTGCCTTTTGTTTGTCAGCCTGTCATGGGAAAACAAACGGTATCGATGTTCTGATTTTTTCTGACATGTCAAAGGGGATGAAGGATCAATTAGTCGAGAAGGCTTTTCAAACGGAACAAGAAACGTATAGCGTCCACATCTTTCCGGCGATTCCTGAAAAGCTTCTTGTTGAAATTACCGCCAAAGAGGGGGACATCATGCTTGTCCCGGAAGAAATGTTTCGAACATATGATGATCCTGAAAGCTTTCAGCTGCTTGAAGAGATGGGTATTGATGATCAAGCGGCAGGGCCATATACGATCGAGGATCAAAGGACAGGTAAAACGGTCGATTATGCGGTTCAAGTTAGTAAAGGCACGAAAAAGCTAAACGGCTATACCTTTCGATTACATCGAGATATGGTCGCTTTTATTCCCGTGTATGCAGACAAGTCTAAAGAGGCGCTGTCTCTCATGAAACAGCTTCGTGAAAATCGATAGAAATAGGGGTGGGGACTGTGAAACGGGTCGTAATTTGCGGACTCAGTCAGCGTGCGTTCAATATGTTTATTAAGCCGCTCACAGAGGATTTCAATGAGCATTACAGGATTACAGGGCTTTTAGATATAGATCATCATCGGTATACACTTTGTCAGGAGCGTTTTCCATCACTGCGGGGCGTCTCGTTTTTTCATGAAGAGGCATTTGATCAAATGGTGAAGGAAGCAAAGCCAGATATCGTCATTGTGGCAGGCAGGGATGACACACATGTCACCTATATTTTGCAAGCACTTGACTATGACCTCGATGTCATCACTGAAAAGCCAATGGTCACAACAGCAAAAGACGCCAAAAAAGTAATGGAAAAAGAAAAGGAAAGTAAAGGAAAGGTCACAGTCACTTTCAATTATCGCTACAATCCATTTCATCGAAAGATCAAAGAACTCATTTTAGAAGGAAAGATTGGTAGGGTCACATCTGTTGAACTGAGCTGGCTCATTGATACGTATCATGGCGCTAGTTATTTCAAAAGGTGGAACCGCACGCGGCAATTCTCTGGCGGACTATCTATTCATAAATCGACGCATCATTTTGATTTGGTCAATTGGTGGATCAATCAAAAGCCGAAGCAAGTATTTGCCTACGGGGCGCTGAACTATTACGGAGATAAAAGTCCTTGGAATCCTTTGCAGGGGGAAGAAAACAGGTATTGCGGAACATGTCATGTGAAGGATACATGTCATTATGAAGCAAGGTGGAATCCGAGGGTAGTACGCTCAAATGTCGAGGACGATCATATCGAATCCGGTCAGGAGCAAACGCAGCAATACACCAATTATCGCTCAGACGCCTGTATTTTTGATGAGGAAATTGACATTGAGGATACATATGTGGCATCAGTGGCATATGACCAAGGGGCTCTCTTCAGCTATTCGATTCAATTCTCAGCACCCTACGAAGGATACCGGCTTGCTATAAATGGGACGAAGGGGCGCATTGAAACAAATGAGTTTCATGTGCCATCAAGAATTCCTTTTCAATTCCCAGAACAGACGATTTCTTATTATCCGATGTTTGGGGCAAAAGAGACGATTGAAGTTGTGAAGCAGCCAGGAGGACATGGCGGCGGAGATCCTCTGCTTTTGGCCGATTTATTTATCGGGAAAGATCCTTTAATTCACTATGACATATCAGCAGGGGCAGAGGCTGGTGCTTATTCAATTGCACTTGGGGAAGGCATGTGGCGGTCTGTTGCAGAGAAGCGCCCAATTGACATAGAAGAGTTGCTTCATAAAGAGACGGTGTCATAAAAAAAGAGAGGAGGGGAAAGAGATGGATCATGATGGTTCAATGAGCAGAATGCTTCGAATGTGTGAGTGGGTGATGCGACTCGCCTATACAAATTTGCTATGGTTGCTGTTCACCATGCTGGGACTTGGGATCTTTGGATTGATGCCTGCGACCACTGCGTTATTTTCGGTGATGAGAAAGTGGATACAAGGGCATGAGCAAGTGAGCGTTTTCCGGACTTTTTGGAAGGTGTACCGTGAGGAGTTTGTACGCTCTAACTTGATTGGATTGGCGCTATTGATCATAGGAACGATTATATATGTTGACCTTGCGTATATTTATCCAACGAGCTGGTTTTTGCATGTGCTTCGTTTTGCCATTTATATCTTTGGATTTCTCTTTGTTGTGAGCTTGTTTTATATTTTTCCGCTGCTGGCTCATTATGATTGGAAAAAACGTCTCTATCTAAAATTCTCTCTTTTGCTTGGTATCTCATATTTGCAATATACACTCTGTATGCTCGTTTTCTCGGCTCTGCTGTTTGTTCTCTTTGCTTATTTGCCGGGAATCGTGCCGTTCTTTAGTGTGAGTATACTCGCCTATGGTCATATGTGGCTCGCCTATCAAGTATTCAAAAAAGTAGAGTTTGAAAGTGAGCAGCAGACAGCCGAAGTAAAGAAACGCCTGCCGTCTTTCCTGCAATCGAAGCGGGTGAATACACAGTAATGGGGTTCATTTGCTATAATGGTGTCACTGTGATTAAAAGGAGAGATGAGCGTCGTGTCAGTAAAAGAAATCTCAATAGAAGAATTAAAACAAAAGCTAGAGCAAGAAGAAGCCATTCAGCTTGTTGATGTGCGTGAGGACGAGGAAGTAGCAGAAGGAATGATTCCAGAAGCTGTCCACATCCGAATGGGAGATATCCCTGAGAAACTGGATGCATTCGATCAAACGCAGGAGTATTATATTATTTGCCGCTCTGGTAAACGTAGTGAAAATGTCTGCTATTTCCTAGAAGACCAAGGCTATCAAGCGACCAATGTCGTTGGCGGAATGCTTGCTTGGACAGGAGAAACAAAACCGAAGCTGTAAACAGAAGTCCTTTCATCTCATAGATGAAAGGCTTTTTTTGTTCATATGCCCGCCCTCATGTGCATAAAGATAGAGTAGCGAGAGAAGGGAGAGTGGCATATGTGCTAAAGGTAGCTGTCTTTGATGAAGAGCACGAAAAAGATTTGCAGAGCGAAATCAATCTTTTTTTAAAAGGAATGGATGACGACCAAATCATTGACATCAAGTACAATGTAGCAGTGATCTGTGAGCAAGGAGGAGAACAGCTCTACTGTTTTTCTGCCCTCATTTTATATAAAAAATAGGACCTATTTGAAGGGTCCTTTTACTTTGTTTAACTAGCGTCAATATATAAACGATGCTTGTTGCAGTGAACACATTGAAAGAGATAGCCTTGCAGATCTCCGCCGTTGACGAGCCATTGTTTTAGGTTTTCTTTCGTTAATCCCCCGCCGCTGCAAATGTCTTCGATATCTTCTGTGAGCTCTTCCTCTAAATGTTCTATCTCTTTCCAACCGACATACTGGACGATCGCGCAAAAATCTCCGCAATGGCTTAACCAATATTCCTGCTGCCAGCCGCGATAACCTGGCGTTCTAAAGATCAGTTCATCTATATATTCCTCTTGCTCAACGTCATCACAACTTGCATCGTCTTGAAAGGTGCCATCGTATTTTTTAGCGGCTGAACCATCTTTAATGCACCAAGGGCAAATTCCTTTCACATCTTCAACAGAATAAAATGGACCATGATACACATATTCTCTATCTTTTTCACAAACAGGACATGTCGTAGGCTCTTTTTTGATCACGTTTAACGAAACTGGATCTGGGTTGTACTTGAATGTAGGCAGCGTCATATAAACCTCCATTGTAGAAATGATTTCATTATTATTTTACAGGAATCCTCCTGCTTGCAACAATCTTAAATTGTCTATATAGAAAAAAGCCGTTCTTATGAGGAACGGCTTTCAGCGTGTAGACAAACCCTCGCATTCGGTGTCAGTCCTGCGCGTCGGTACTCACGAATGTTAAATTCGCTCCGTTCCGGTGCTCGTCCTTCCTAGACTGCAAAGGTTTTCTATCACGCTGAAAAGAAGACAAAGGGCTAAAATAAACATCATTTTAGCCCTTTGTCAACAATCTGAAAGCCGTTCTTATGAGGAACGGCTTTTTCGCTTGAGATTATGCTTTTTTTACTCTTGGACTTCGTGGTTTACTGACTTTATTGGCTTGCTTGATGGCTCTTCGTTCATCATTCAATGACTTGTACAGTGAGACAATCATCAAAATAATGACAACGGAGAACGGCAAGGCTGCGAGCTTGGCTGTATTTTGCAGGGCTTCAAGTCCCCCTGAAAATAAAAGTACGGCAGCAACAGAAGATTGGATAATACCCCAGCTAACTTTGACACTGCCAGAAGGGTTCAATGATCCATAGGTTGTCTGCATTCCAAGCACAAATGTAGCTGAATCAGCCGATGTAATAAAGAATATAGCGATTAAAATAAGTGCTAGAATCGATGTGATCATCGCCAGCGGATATTCATTTAGTACACCGAAGAGCATTGTTTCTGTTGATAGACCCGCAACATCGACAATATTCTTTTGCTGTAAATCCATCGCAGATACACCGAAAATCGAGAACCATAGAAATACTAGGATAGAAGGAGCCACTAAGACACCTACTAAAAATTCTCGAATCGTTCGTCCGCGTGACACCCTTGCGATAAAGATTCCGACAAATGGTGCCCAAGAAATCCACCATGCCCAATAAAAGATTGTCCATCCATTAATCCATTCTCTCTTCTCAGGATCATTTGGAGATAGACGGAAGCTCATTTGAACGATGTTGGATAAGTATTGCCCAATTGAGTCAGTAAATGAATTTAAGATAAAAACAGTTGGACCTACCAAAAGTAAGAAAAACATCAGAACAGCTGCTAATACCATGTTGATATTACTTAAATATTTAATGCCTTTTCCAATCCCGCTTAGAGCAGATGCAAGGAAAAGCACCGTCACAATCATGATAATGATCAATTGTGTGCTAAAAGCATTCGGAATGTGAAACAGGTAATTCAACCCACCGTTTATTTGTGCCGCGCCTAATCCTAGGCTTGTCGCAACACCAACTACAGTTGCAAATACCGCAATACAATCGATGGTTTTTCCGATCCATCCATTCGTTTTATTTCCTAAAACCGGCTGCAACGTTGCACTGATTAAGCCAGGTGCATCTTTTCTAAATTTAAAGTAAGCAATACAAAGTGCAACAATGGCATAAATAGCCCATGCATGAAGCCCCCAATGGAAAAAAGTATATCGAAGGGAATCTCGGAATGCCTGCGCCGTTTCAGTATCACCCGTTGGTGACTGGATGGCATAGTGGCTGATCGGTTCAGCTGCTCCGTAAAAAACAAGACCAATTCCCATACCGGCACTAAATAGCATCGCAAACCAAGAAAATAAGCCGAATTCAGGCTCTTCCCCAGGTTTTCCTAGCGTAATCTTACCGATTGGGCTAAAAATAAAGAATAGACAAAAGCCGACGAGTAGTGACACCACTAACAAGTAATACCAGCCAAAGTCATTTGTAATGTATGTTTGAATTTGATCTGTGACATTTTGCAGTGTTTCTGGAGAAAAAGCTCCCCATATGACGGCAACAAATGTGATCGCAATCACAATCCAAAATACACTTGATACGTTTTTCACACCATCTCACTCTCCTGTTGTTCTACACGTTTAAGCAGAGGATTTACTTAATATCCCCTAACTCAACTAATTTCAAACAAAAAGAGGCGAGCTTCTCACTCGACCTCTACTTTACCGTAACATGTTTTGCTTCCATTAATCAACTATCGATATGTGAAGATGATTTTTCTTCAATTCGTTTACGAAGACGATAAACGTATTCTTTTAAACAAACAGCGAAGATGGTAAACGCCAACACAATGGCAACTTTTAATGGGGTAATGGACAGCTTTAAGAAAACAGCGGCTGTCAAACTAATCACAACTGCTAGGATAATCGGAAGTGCACGTCTTATCATGAAAATCTCTCCTTTGATTCGAGTGCAGCATTCATACCAGCAAGCCTGCCAGTCACAAGTGCTGACGTGATATTGTATCCGCCTGTATAACCATGAATGTCTAGAATTTCTCCGCAGAAATAAAGACCGGGCATTTTTTTAGACGCCATTTTCTTCGGTTCAATTTCTTTCACAGAAACGCCACCTCCTGTAACAAACGCTTTGTCCAAAGAGAGCGTACCATTCGCATGAACGATAAAATGTTTGCAATCATGGGCGAATGCGCGCAGTTTGTCCTTAGCAAGACCAGAAAAAGTGTCTTGCGGATCTATACCGTTCCTCTCTAACAAAAACAATAAATAGCGTTCTTGCATCCAAGACTTTAGGACATTTTTAATGGCTTTTTTTGGTTCATCTTTTAGGTCTCGATGAAGCTTTTGGAAAAGCTCTTCGTCATTAAGCTTCGGATATAAGTCTATTTGCAGACGGACGACCTGCTGCTTTTTCAATTCTTTCACCACAAATCCGCTGCATCTAAGAACAGCTGGGCCGGATAAGCCAAAGTGTGTAAAGATCATATCCATGACATGTGTGACGACGGGTTTTCCTTTTTTATTTAAAACACTGACAGCCACACTTCTTAAAGAAAGCCCTTGGAGCACTTTTTCTTTTATAAAACGTTCATCCGATGTGACCGGTACTTCTGTTGGGAAGAGCTCTGTAATCGTATGACCAGCGGCTTCTGCCCATGCGTAGCCGTCACCAGTAGAACCAGTATGCGGCACACTTTTTCCGCCAACAGCAATCACAACGGATTTACTTGAAATTTTTTCATCATTATTTGTAACAATTCCGGCTGCTTGTCCGTCTTGATACAGAACTGTTTTAATCTTCTCATTCGTTCGAATGGTCACATTGAGGTTACGGAGCCTGTCTAAAAGGGCATCCACAACAGATTGTGCTTTGTTTGAGACAGGGAACATACGTCCATGGTCTTCTTCTTTAAGTTCAATGCCGAGGTTTTCAAAAAACGAAATAATATCCTCGTTATTGAACTCAGAAAATGCACTATATAAAAAACGGCCGTTTCCGGGAATATGCTTGATGATTTCTTCTACTGGAAGGCGATTGGTGACGTTACAGCGTCCACCGCCAGAAATGGCGAGCTTTCTGCCAAGCTTGGTTCCTTTGTCAATTAACAGAACAGTTGCACCGTGCTCTGCTGATGCAATAGCGGCCATCAGTCCAGAAGGTCCACCGCCAATGACAATGACATCATAATGTTTCATGTTACATTCCTCTTTCTACTTTCAGTCATTTATCTATTATAACGAAAATTGGGGAAGGCTGAAATATGAATTGATTGGTTTTGTGCCTTCTGTATTGGATTTGTTACCTGTGCGTCGAAATGATGTGGTAAAATAGTTGAGTTGAATATTCATTAGAAAAATGGTGGTTAAGCGCATGTCTAATAAACTGCTTCGTGGTACTTTGGTTTTAACGATAGGGACTTATCTCTCTCGTATTCTTGGTATGATTTATTTAATTCCATTTAGCGCAATGGTTGGAGCTACTGGTGGAGCGCTATTTCAATATGGATACAATCAGTATACGATCTTTTTAAGTATTGCTACGCTTGGTTTTCCAACAGCGGTATCAAAATTTGTTTCTAAATATAATGCAATTGGCGATTATGAGACAACAAGAAAAATGTTCAGGGCGGGTATGTCGGTCATGCTTGTCACCGGGATTATCGCTTTTTCTCTTTTATATTTGAGTGCACCAATTTTCGCCAAAATTCAGCTTGGCGGATCAAATGAAACAGGCGGTTTGACCGTCGACCAAGTGGTATATGTGATTCGGATGGTCAGTTTAGGTCTTTTGGTTGTACCAATTATGAGTCTCGTGCGAGGGTTCTTCCAAGGACACTCTATGATGGGACCGACAGCTGTTTCCCAAGTCATCGAGCAGCTTGTCAGAATCATCTTCCTATTAACAGCAACGTTTATTATTTTAAAAGTGCTTGACGGCGGTCTTGTCATCGCTGTCGGATATGCTACATTTGCAGCACTTATCGGCGCATTTGGCGGCTTATTCACGCTTTATTTATATTGGCTGAAGCGCAAGGATCGGCTCTTATCCATGCAACCGAATACAGGTGCTTCCTCTGACTTATCTTATAAGCAAATGTTTACAGAGCTATTTAGCTATGCCGCACCGTATGTGTTTGTTGGACTGGCGATTCCAATTTATTCTTATATAGATACAAACACGATTAACAGAGCCATGATTGCATCAGGCCATCAGGATATTAGTACAGCGGTATTGTCTATTGTGACGTTATATTTACCGAAGCTCGTGATGATTCCTGTGTCCCTTGCAACAGCGTTTGGCTTAACCTTGATTCCAACGATTACGGAATCATTTACAGCTCGTAACTACAAGCTGCTCAATAGACAAATTGATCAGACGATGCAGGTCATATTATTTTTCGTGCTGCCTGCTTCATTTGGTATCTCGGCATTAGCTGGACCGGTTTATTGGTTTTTCTATCCGTCTGTTCATCCTGAGATTGGGATGTCAATTTTGTTCTGGTATGCACCTGTTGCGTTATTGTTTTCTTTATTCACCATTAATGCAGCGATTTTGCAGGGAATTAACAAACAAAAATTTGCCATCGTCAGTCTGTTGTTAGGGATCATCATTAAAACGGTTCTGAACATTCCGCTAATCAGCTGGCTGCAAGGAAATGGTTCTGTGCTTGCGACTGCGTTAGGCTATAGTGCGTCCATCTTGTATATGTTTATCATGATTAAGCGCCATGCCGGCTATTCGTTCCGTAGGATTTTCAAACGATTTATTCTCATTGGTATTTTGACTGCGATTATGGCTGTAGTGGCGTATGCGACATGTCAGCTTGTGAGCCAAGTGATTTCGTATGAAGGTGGAATTATTAACGCGGGTATCGTCATTTTAATTTCAATGATCACTGGCGGCGGTGTGTATCTGTTCTTGTCATATAAGGTAGGATTACTTGAGCGTGTACTCGGCAGCCGTATGCCCAAATTTTTAAGAAAAAAGAGTTAAGAAGAGGTGGAGTTTCATGAGGCTTGATAAATTGCTTGCTAGCAGCGGCTTTGGTTCAAGAAAAGATGTAAAGAAGCTGGTCAAGGCACGGGCAGTCACCGTGAATGGAGAACTGGCGAAGCAGGTGAAAGATCATGTTGATCCATCGAATGATGAAGTGCTCGTACACGGAGAGCGTGTAGAATATAAAGAATTCATTTACTTAATGATGAACAAACCGGATGGGGTCATCTCAGCTACTGAAGATTTGCGGGATGAAACGGTCGTCGATTTACTTGAGCCGGAGGATATCGCAAGGGAGCCATTTCCTGTCGGGAGACTAGACAAGGATACAGTCGGTCTTCTCCTCCTCACAAATGATGGACAGCTTGCTCATCAATTACTTTCTCCAAAAAAGCATGTGCCAAAAACGTACGAGGTTCATTTGAAATATCCATTAGGAGATCAAGACATCAAGCGTCTTGAAGAGGGTGTTGTCATTTTAGATGATTACCGCACGAAGCCGGCAAAGGTTGAAGTAGATGCGAATGAAAGTGAAGATACACGCATCCGTTTAACAATTACTGAAGGAAAGTACCATCAAGTGAAGCTGATGGCTCAAGCAGTGGGAAATGAAGTCATCTTTTTAAAAAGACGCTCGATGGGGGCTATCTCTTTAGATGAAGATCTAGCGCCAGGGGAGTACCGTGAATTGACGGACGAAGAATTAGACAGCTTAATCAATCGACCATAAATGTAGAACAAAAGAAAAGAACCGGCATGTCGCCGGTTCTTTTTGTTATATGGACAGTTCATTATACGCTTAAGATGATATTTTTACTTTTTTTCTCGTTGTTTCCCATTTGCCTCTGCTTGGACTATGAACAAGATCGTTATAGGCAAGCACGTTTAAGTCTCTTTGAATGGTTCTAGGTGTGATCCCGAATTCATCAACCAGCTCTTGTGTCGTCACAAGACCTTTCTCTTGAATGAACATATAGACTGATTTTATTCGAGTCATCATACGGTTTGTTGAAGGTTTCAAAAAACCACTCCCTATCAATAAGATCGGATGGACTTGACTAACCACAACTTACTACACTAAAACTGCGAAATAAGGACATGCAACAATGGTAAATGTTCGTGTTTCTTAATGTTTTATTCTATTATACACGTTATTATGCATCTAGTTCCACCAAAAAGTCAACTTTACATGTTATTTAACTTGTCTTCATGAATCGAAACATGGTATATACCATGTTTTGAATTCGGTTACAACCCAATGGGCGTAAGGCGTATGGAGAATACTGTCACATTCAAACGTCCAAAAATGAAACACAGAAAATTTACAAAATAAAAAATTCACTCATCTTAAAAAGACACATCCCTTGTTAGAATGTGCCTTTTTTGTTTCTGTTATCCTTCTAAGAAAAAGAGCTGAATGAAAAATAAAATGGCAAAGATGAGAACAAGTACATGTACTTCTCTCCATTTCCCTTTTGCCAGTTTCACAAGTGGATATGAAATAAATCCAAGTGAAATTCCGGTTGAAATACTAGATGTCAGCGGCATGGAAAGGATCACTAGAAAAGCAGGGAATGCTTCGTCTAGCTCGTTCCAGCGAATGCGTGACACGGAGTTCATCATCAAGCACCCGACAATGATGAGAACAGGTGATGTGATGGATGGTAAAGAAGAGATGGCTTGAACGAGCGGGCCAAAAAACAATGCCACAATAAACAATGCAGCGACCGTTAAAGACGTTAGCCCGGTTCTTCCGCCAGCAGCAACCCCAGATGATGATTCAATATAAGCTGTCGTTGGGCTTGTTCCAAACATAGAACCGATCGTCGTTGCAGCAGAGTCAGCGAGCAGGGCTCTGCGTACCTTTGGCAGCTGCCCATTTTTCATGAGTCCTGCTTGTTCGGCCACTCCGATCATTGTGCCCGTTGTATCAAAAATCGTCACTAGTAAGAAGGAGAAGACGACAGCGTATAAATGATGAGAGAATACATCGCCGAAGGCAGCGAATGGGTTTGTAATCAGCATGCCTTCTGGTAGTGCAGGGATGTCCATCAGCATTTTCGGAAAATGAAGCTGGCCTGTTACGACCGCAATCAGTGTCGTCGCTAACATGCCGATAAACAGAGCGCCATTTACTTGAAGTACCATTAAAATAACAGAGATCATTAAGCCGACAAGCGTTAAAATGACAACAGGCGAGCTTAAGTTGCCAAGCTTCACTAAATTTTCCGGGTCAGCTGCGATAATCCCAGACTGACGGAGGCCGATAAATGCAATAAAAAGCCCGATTCCGGCTGTAATGCCGTATTTTAAATTATCTGGAATGGCTTGAATCAGTTGTTTTCTAAGGGATGTTAACGATAAAATAATAAAGAGTATTCCAGCAACAAATACCGCACTGAACGCTGTTTGATAGCTGATGCCGCCACCACCGACAACTGTAAAGGTGAAATAGACATTCAGCCCCATGCCTGGTGCAATCGCAATCGGGTAGTTTGCAAATAGTGCCATCCAGAGTGTACCGACGACAGCAGCGATAATTGTTGCAGTAAAGACTTGGTCAAAAGGAATGCCTGCTTTTGAAAGAATTCCTGGGTTAACGGCAACAATATATACCATAGTAAAGAATGTCGTCATACCAGCGATTAATTCTCTCTTTATGTTGGTTTGGTTTTCTTTTAACTGAAACATAAAATCCTCCATTTACGAACATTATTACAAAACAATTAATATAATATTCGTTTTAAGGGTGGATTGCAACCTTTTTTCAAGGAGGAATGGAAAAATGAATTGGGAAGCTGAAGTCTTACGAAAAAAAGACGATTTGATTGAGGACACACAATCTTTTTTACAAATTGAAAGTGTCCTTGATGAAGAAGGTGGAAAAGAAGGAAAGCCATTTGGTGAAAAAGTCGATCAGGCCCTTCAGTATATGCTGAAAAAAGGGGAAGACGAAGGATTCACAGTCAAGAATGTGGATGGCTATGCTGGTCATATTGAATATGGAGAAGGCGAAGACATTGTAGGTGTGCTATGCCATGTGGACGTTGTGCCTGCTGGTGACGGTTGGACAACCCCGCCATTTTCAGCGGACATAAGAGAAAATAAAATATTTGCACGAGGCGCCATTGATGATAAAGGGCCAACCATGGCGGCTTTCTACGCACTGAAGATGTTAAAAGATACAGGGATGAAGCTGTCAAAAAAGATTCGAATGATCATTGGAACAGATGAAGAAAGTGATTGGCGCTGTGTGGACCATTATTTCAAGCACGAGGCGATGCCGCAAATTGGATTTGCACCAGATGCTGATTTTCCGATTATTCATGCTGAAAAAGGGATCATTGATGCCATTGTGTCATTTACATATCAACATACAGAACAACATCAGCGCTATACGCTCAAGCAATTCACATCGGGTATGCGGCTGAATATGGTGCCGGATGAGGCAACTGCCACTGTGACAGCGGCACAAGAACACGATGCTGAATCATTAAAAACAGCTTTTGAAGCTTATCTTGCTGACAATCAATTATCAGGTGAGGTAAAGAATGTAGCGGATGGACTGCATTTCACATTAAAAGGTGAATCAGTTCATGCTATGGAGCCGGCGCATGGAATCAATGCGGGCATTCATATGGCCAATTTCCTATGTGGACAAGAATTAGATGAAGACGGGCTTGCTTTTACCTCTCAAATCAATGCTTTATTTGATCAGGATACAAGAGGGAAAAAGCTGGGGATTGCTTGCAAAGATGACATTAGCGGAGATTTGACCTTGAATGTTGGCACGATCCGCTATACACAAAGCGAGGAAGCGAAGCTAGGATTAAATGTCCGCTATCCAGTGACAGCAGACGGCAAGGACGTTAAAAAAGGGATCGAAGGCATCAAAGGGGCTACCCTTCTAAAATTTGATGACAGCCCCCCGCATCACGTCTCAAAAGATCACCCACTTGTCAAAACATTGCAGCGGGTATATGAGGAACAAACGGGAGATCCAGCTCACCTGATTGCCATTGGTGGAGGAACGTATGCGAGATCTTTAGAAGCAGGCGTTGCCTTTGGTCCTCTCTTCCCTGGCAGACCAGATTGCGCACACCAGAAGGATGAATATATCGAAATCGATGATCTACTAAGAGCAACCGCTCTATATGCACAAGCCATGTATGAATTGGCAAAATAGAAAAAGAGAAGAGGGATTCACAGTGAAAAAAATGTTCTTATGCTCTTCATTCAAAGACAGCTATTCTCTCTTATCTGACTTTACGGGTGAATCATTAAAAGGAAAACGTGTGACATTTTTTCCAACAGCAAGTGCTGTGGAAGAAGTCACTCACTATGTGGAGGCAGCGAAAGAAGCCTTTCATCAACTCGGTATGCAGCTAGAAATCGTTCAAATAGCTGAGCAGTCTGCCGAAGAAATCACAAAGATGATAAAACAAAATGATGTGGTGTACGTATCAGGAGGCAACACCTTCTATTTGCTGCAGGAATTGAGAAATCACGGTCTCGATGACGTGCTAAAAGAAGAAATCAATAAAGGCAAGTTGTACATTGGCGAATCCGCAGGGAGTATCATCATGGCGCCAAGCATTGAATATATCTCCGTGATGGATGATCGGCAGAAGGCACCAGAGCTTTCATCTTATCAAGGATTCAATGAGATAAGCTACTGTCCGGTACCGCATATGTACAATACCTATTTAGGCGAGGCTGCGCAGCAAATCATGGAGCAGTATGAGCAGACGCTCGATTTATGCCCGCTTACTGATGAGCAGGCTTTACTCATCACAGGGGAGCAGGCTGAGGTGAAGTCCGACAAATCGTCCTAACCTTGAAACAGCATGTAGACAAACCCTCGCATTCGGTGTCAGTCCTGCGCGCCGGTACTCACGAATGTCAAATTCGCTCCGTTCCGGTGCTCGTCCTTCCTAGGGCTGCAAAGGTTTTCTATCACGCTGAAAAGAAGACAAAGGGCTAAAATCAAGATCATTTTAGCCCTTTGTCAACAATCTGAAAGGAACAGGGATTCATGACCCTGTTCCTTTTTTAATCTTGAAAAACATCACTTGATAAGTATCGTTCGCCTGTATCTGCTGTCATACAGATCACAATTTGATCTACCGGCAATTGCTTGGCTGTTTCAATCGCAGCATAGCAGGCTGCTCCAGAGGATGGACCAACTAAAATTCCTTCAAGACGGGCAAGCTGACGTGTGATATTGTACGCATCTTCATCGCTTACTTGCACGATCTCATCATAGACATGCTCGTTTAAAATTTTGGGAATAAATCCTGGGCTTGTGCCAACAAGTTTATGTTTGCCAGGTGTCCCGCCAGATAAGACTGGAGATCCCTTCGGCTCTGCCACACGTATGGTCATATGAGGGAAAGCCTTCTTTAATTCCTCTCCAGTGCCTGTAATGGTTCCGCCAGTTCCTGCTGTTGCGACAAAGGCTCCAAGGGGCTTTCCAAGTTGCTTGACAGCTTCTATGATTTCAACAGCCGTTGTGCCTCTATGTGCATCTGGATTCGCTCTATTATCAAATTGCATTGGGATAAAGCTATGAGGAATTTGAGCTGCCAGCTCCTCTGCCTTGCGAATACAGCCTGGCATTTTTTCTTCTCCTGGGGTTAAAACGACCTGCGCCCCGTAAGCCTTCAAAATATTGATTCGTTCCTTTGTCATCGTATCAGGCATCACAAGGATGGCTTGATACCCTCTAGCTGCTGCGTTCATGGCTAAACCAATCCCTGTATTCCCACTCGTCGGTTCAATAATGGTCGCTCCTTTTGTCAGCTTCCCTTGCCTTTCAGCCTCGACGATCATATTGTAAGCAGCGCGGTCCTTCACACTGCCGCTAGGATTAAACGATTCCAGTTTTAAATAAACAGCTGCCGCATTGTCTGGCTGAAGCCGCTGTAATTGAACAAGTGGTGTATCGCCAATCAGCTCCGCTATATTTTGTGCAACCTTCATCATGTGACACCCTTTCTTCTCATTCCGCATTTCTTTAGTTATACTATCATCAATGGGGATTCGTAAAGTTTGTTATAAAAGGACAGGTGATATTGTGTCAGAAAACCGTCATTATTTTATTGGGGTTCACATCCCTGAACAACTTGCGCATCAAATCAAAAAAGACATTGATCAAAGAAGCGGACTGTCTTTTCAAAAGTGGACAGCACCACATGATTATCATGTGACCTTGATCTTTTTAGGTGCCATTCCAGATGAGCGCTTAAAGAAGATCATCGAGCTGCTTGAGATCCTCTCAAAGGAAGCCACTGCATTTTCACTAGAGCTGAATGAGGTCGGACAGTTTGGCACGAAGGAACGCCCGAGAGTCTTTTTTGCAAAACCTGATGAAAGTGAACCACTCATGCAATTAAGAGAAAAGGTGAAAGAAGCCGTATTGTCAGCAGGACATCCTGTTGAAAAGAGACCGTTTCATCCGCATATGACGATTGCGCGCAAATGGAATGCGGATCACTCTTTTGCAGAACAAGCGCCTTTACGCAAAGAGCCATACGTGATAGAGGTTTCTTGTATGACTCTATATGAAATACGCCCGAGAGAAACCCCGCGTTATCACGCAATCAAACAATTTGCACTACATAAATGATTCTAAAAGTTGGAGTGAGCAGCAGATGGCGCAAATTATCAAAATTCAAGATTATATATCACGATATGAACAAGACCCGCATCACTACATCAATCAATTCATTCGATTGAAAAAGCAAAGGTGGGACGAGTTAAAAAAAGCTTCAAAAGAGAAGACGCAGCATTCATTTGACCAAATCTCTGAACAAGCGCCTGAACAAGAGGAGGAAAAGAGAAAGAAATTCTCCTTAAAGAGAAAGCAAAAAGAAGCCGATATGAAGAAGGAACGGGACCTGAGTCTTTTTAACGAGCCGACAGATATAGAGCAAGGTGTCTTTACAAACGTTCCTACAGATGAAACGAAGCTCATTCATTTTTTTAAGGATCATCTATATGATGTTCAATTAAAATGGGCGAGCTCGACGATTTCCAACATTTCGACCGTTTCCCATCACATTCGGTATGACGAAAAGCTGCGCATGCTTGCTAGGCAGCTTCCGGATTCATATTTTGTGATGTACAAACCGGTGCTGCTCATTCAAAAAGCAGAGATGGAATTATGTCCAGTCCTCATTACGCCGCTGGAAGTGATTTGTTTATCCTTCTTAGAGGCAGAGCCTGACAGCGTATATATCGGAACGAAGGAACGTTTTTGGGAAAAGCGGGCGAATGGGAAAGCGGTTCAGTCCGTTTTGAATCCTTGCGCAAGCCTTCTACGCTCTGGCACCGTCGTGTCAAAGATCTTACAGCAAAGCGGTGTCCATCTTCCTGTGAAAAAAATCCTGATCAGCCGTACCTCGTATATTGACTTACCGGAAGTTCCATACGGGATGGAGGTTGTCGATAAGAAGAAGGCGGAAGATTGGTTTGAAAAGCAGCGGAAAAATACTGCGCCGACAAAGCATCAGCAATTTAAGGCGACAAAAGCATTGCTTGCTTATGGTGAATCAGACAGCAAAAGAAGGCAGGAATGGCTCGATTAAAGGCATAATGGAAGGTCACGAAAAATGAGACCTGAGTGGAGCTAATATATGAATGAATGGTACTTTATCGTTAATCCAGCAGCAGGACATGGAAAAGGACTTCGTACATGGAAGAGTATAGAGAAAGAACTACAAAGGATGGAGATCTCATATCGATCGTTTCTCACCCAGCATGAAGGTCATGCAGAAGTATTGGCAAGACAAATTAGCGCCATGCAAGATGACAGGCTAAAGCGCCTGATTGTCATTGGCGGTGACGGAACCATTCATGAAGTCCTAAATGGCTTAAAGGAAATGGATCATGTGCAGCTAAGCTTTGTCCCCGCCGGTCATTGGAATGATGCGGCGAAGGGCCTTGGCATCCATCGTCAAGATGTCCTAAAAGAAGTGAGAAAGCAAAAAAGAATGCTCACCAAAACATTTTCACTCGGCTCCTTTCAAGATCACGCAGAAAGCGCACAATCCGTTCTCTTTCTCAATCATATCGGTGCTGGGTTTGATGCGCATGTGCTAAGGAAAACAGTGCATTTCAGAGGAAAAAAGTGGCTGAAACGACTGGGGCTTGGGTTTATCATCTACCCGCTGTCATTTCTCCATTCTTTATGGTCCTTTAAGCCGTTCGACCTTGCACTGTTTATTGAAAACGAGAAGAAGGTCTTTCGCCAAGTGTGGTTTGTGATTGTTTGTAATCACCCCTATTACGGAGGTGGGCTGGAAGCAGCGCCAGAAGTAAGCGCAAGGCAGCCAGGCTTTCAAACACTCGTTGTCACAGATTTGAATCCATTTAAAGTGCTCTTGTTTCTAAGTGCGATGGTGTTTCGCAAGCACCTTGGAATGAAGGGCGTTACCCTGTTTCAGCACGAAGAAGCGTACTTGGAGGCAGATGGAAAAATCTTATTTCATGCAGATGGAGAAGTGATTGGCGCAACGCCTGTTTTTGTGAAGGCGAGTGAATACTCCTTAAAATTACGTGCTTAAATCACTTATCGTGAATGTCTTAGTCAAAGAACCATGAAAAAAGCCTTTCTTTTCATAAGGTTCTTGTCCTGATTTTCTAGTTTTGCTTGACGAGTATAAGAAGGTAACGATAAAATCTATAGGACGGCTATTGTTTAGCATCTCATTCTCAATAGCTGTCCTTTTTGTTTTTATGATCATATAAATAAAAAAAGAAACAGCCTATTGACCTTCAATCGGCTGAATTTTGTCGACTAAAAAAGCACGATTTAAAATATTTTAAGAAATGATGGGTTGAAAATTGATATGAACTGGTTGGGACAAATATTAGGTAGCGAATGGCACATCTCTCCTGCTGGAGGCGCTACGGGAGATGCGTACTTCGCAACACACAATGACCAAAAGCTATTTTTAAAACGCAATACGTCACCGTTTCTTGCGGTTTTGTCAGCTGAAGGCATTGTGCCGAAGCTTGTCTGGACAAAACGGATGGAAAATGGGGATGTCATCACTGCGCAGCACTGGCTGAGCGGCAGAGAGCTGAAGCCAAAGGACATGAATGACCGTCCTGTCGCAGAGCAGCTAAGAAAAATTCATACATCGAAAGAATTGCTTGATATGCTGAAACGATTAGAGAAGCACTCTCTAGACCCAGCATCCATTCTGAAGCATTTAAAACAGTCCATATTTAAAGAGCAAATTGATTCGCGCGACGTCACACGTGCTATCCAGTACTTAGAGAAGCATGTGGAGGCAGTTCAATTTGAAGACAAGGTCGTGTGTCATTGTGACCTGAATCATAATAATTGGCTGCTGACAGATGAAAACCAGCTTTACTTGATCGATTGGGATGGGGCGATGATTGCTGACCCAGCCATTGATCTTGGACCACTTTTATACCATTATGTTGAAGAAGAGAACTGGGAAAGCTGGCTCTCAATGTACGGTGCCCCGCTGACGGACAATTTGCGAAAACGCATGGCTTGGTACGTCCTCGCTGAAACTGTATCGTTTGTCGTGTGGCATAAAAGAAAAGGGAATGAAAAAGCGCAGCAAGAAGTGCAAGCGGAGCTGTGCGCACTCTTACAGCGGTTAAATATTCATTAAGACAGAGGAATATTCTCGACCCACTCTGACAAATGCGATTGATGCGCCTCAATATGTGCATCGATTGAACTGACAGAAGTGCCCTTTTGGCTGTAATCATAAATATCAGTTAATAATTGACGAATGTCGGCATCAAGGTCTTCTTTTGCCAGCATGAATTGAATCACGCGTCCCACCTGTTCATATTCTGCAACAGTCCCGCAGCAATCCAACTGGTGATCGGTTAAAATATCTTTGATTAATTGAAGCTGATGTTGACGGTTTAATCCCATACGTATGCTCCTTTTCTGCGTGTCATTTATGTGGTTAAACTGTGCATTCAGCACCCAATTTATACATGCGGCAGACCAGCTCAAGCGAAGGGCTGGTCTTTTTCATATGCGCATAAAGATGCTGTCTTGCGGGTCTTTATGTTTCATGGTATCTTGATAAAATGTAAAGAAAATAGAGGTGTATCAAATTGAGAATGCGACATAAACCATGGGCTGATGATTACTTAGCTGAAAATGCTCATATTGCCTTAGCTAACCCAGAGCAATATAAAGGGAAATGGCATGAGCTGTTTGGAAATGATCATCCAATCCATATTGAAGTTGGCACAGGAAAAGGGAGCTTTATCGCTGGAATGGGCAAGCTTCATCCTGATACCAACTATATTGGCATTGAATTATTTAAAAGTGTCATTGTGACAGCAGTAGATAAAATCAAAGAGACAGATGTTGAAAATGTAAAGCTCTTGAACATTAATGCGGAAACGCTGACAGATGTGTTTGCGGAAAATGAGATTGACCGAGTGTATTTGAATTTCTCTGATCCGTGGCCAAAAGCAAGACATGAAAAGCGCAGATTGACGTTTAAGGCCTTTTTAGAGCGATATGAACATATTCTCCGTCCAGGCGGTGAATTGCATTTCAAAACAGATAACCGCGGGTTATTTGAATATTCCTTAAAGAGCTTTTCTGCATATGGCCTTCTTTTAACGTATGTAAGCTTAGATTTACATAAGGACGGACTAGAAGGAAATGTGATGACGGAATACGAAGAGAAATTCTCGTCTATGGGACAACCTATCTATCGATCAGAAGTGAAATTTTCAGAATAACAAGTGACATCAAGCTGGCTGCAAAAAGAATTGCAGTCAGCTTTTTTCATGAAAAGATTGATGCATGCGATTTTCAGCTGTATTTGCTACGATAGAAAAAGGAGGGATGACAGCAATGGAGACAATGAACATAGGTGACATGGAACTGTTCTGGTTAAACGGGGGAGATACACACATGGACGGAGGTGCGATGTTTGGTGTGGTGCCAAAGCCGTTATGGTCAAAAAAATACCCGGTGAACGATCGCAATCAAATTGAACTGCGGTGTGACCCAATCCTCATACGGTGGAATGGTCTCCATTTTTTAGTGGATTCTGGCATCGGATCAGGGAAGCTGACGGATAAACAAAAACGCAATTACGGCGTAACAGAAGAGACAAAATTGGAAAAGTCACTCGCGGCACTCGGCCTGCAAACAGCAGATATTGATTACGTCTTAATGACGCATCTTCACTTTGATCATGCAAGCGGATTAACAAAACTCGAAGGAGAAAAGCTCGTGTCTGTTTTTCCGCAAGCAAAAATCATCACATCCAAAATCGAATGGGATGAAATGAGGGCGCCTAACATCCGCTCAAGAAATACATATTGGAAAGAAAACTGGGAGCCTATAGCAGATCAAGTGGTGCCATTTGAAGAAAGCATCGAAGTAATAGAAGGCATTGAGCTGCATCATACAGGCGGTCATAGCAATGGCCATAGCATCTTAACGCTCACAAGTCAGGGTGAAACAGCGATTCATTTAGCTGACATTATGCCAACGCACGCTCATAAAAATCCATTATGGGTCTTGGCATATGATGATTACCCAATGACCTCAATTCCAGCTAAGCAAAAATGGCAGGCATTTGCAGAAGAAAAAAATGCGTGGTACTTGTTTTATCATGATGCGATTTACCGCGCTGTTAAGTGGGATGAAGATGGGCAAATCACACATGAAGTCAAAAGAGAAACAGGAAAATAAAAGATCATCTGCATGTTTTTTCGCCTTTCACACAAAATAACGACAAAATGAACTTGTGAAAGGAAGAGTGCAGGTGAACCAATTTTATCGTGTACATGGTGATGTCATTGAAACACCATTAAGAGGGATGGAAGTCATGTCCGTCCCTTATTTAAACAAAGGGGTTGCATTTACGAAGGAAGAGCGGGAAGAGCTTGGTTTAAAGGGCTTTCTACCACCTAAGGTTTTAACATTAGAGGATCAGGCAAAGCGTGCATATGAGCAGTTCAAGGCACAGCCAGATGAACTGGGGAAAAATGTGTATTTAACATCACTTCATGACAGAAACGAAGTGCTTTTTTACAAATTACTAAATGAGCACTTGGCAGAGATGCTGCCGATTGTCTATACACCGACGGTTGGAACAGCCATTCAGCGTTATAGCCACGAGTATCGAAAGCCAAGGGGGCTTTATTTATCAATTGATGACTTGGAAGGCATGGAAGAGATCTTTGCCTCTTACGGTGTGGATGAATCCATTGACTTAATCGTTGCGACAGATGCAGAAGGTATTTTAGGTATTGGAGACTGGGGTGTTGGCGGTATTGCCATTTCAGTCGGGAAACTTGCTGTTTATACAGCCGCAGCAGGCATTGATCCTAGCCGCGTGCTGGCCGTAGTACTTGATGCGGGGACGAACCAAGAAAGTCTCTTGAATGATCCGCTTTATGTTGGAAATCAGCATTCTCGCGTTCGAGGCGAGCGTTATGATCAGTTTATCGATCAATATGTAGAGCTTGCCCGCGCAACCTTTCCAAATGCCCTCCTTCACTGGGAAGACTTTGGGACAAAAAATGCACGAGCCATATTGGAAAAATATAAGGAACGGATTTGTACATTTAATGATGACATTCAAGGGACTGGAGCTGTTTCACTTGCTGCGGTTATGGCATGTGCAAAAGCTTCGAAGGTTCCGCTGAAAGATCACCGAATCGTCATTTTCGGAGCGGGTACGGCAGGGATTGGCATAGCGGAGCAGATCCGTGATGCGATTGTCAGAGACGGAGTCAAAGAAGAGGAATCATATGATCATTTCTGGTGTATTGATAAAACAGGTTTACTTACAGATGATTCGCCTGACATTCAGCCATTTCAAAAGCCATATGCAAGACGTTCTGACGAAGTAAAGGATTATGCCCGTAATGGTCCTAAGCATTCCATTGATTTATTAGAGGTCGTCAAACAGGCTAAACCAACCATCTTAATTGGCACCTCGACAGTAGGAGGAGCATTTACAGAGGAAATTGTGAAAGAAATGGCGTCACACGTGGAGCGCCCAGCCATTTTACCGATGTCGAACCCGACACCTCTTTCAGAAGCAAAGCCTGAAGATCTCATTGAGTGGACAGAAGGACGCGCCCTCGTGACAACAGGAAGCCCATTTGATCCTGTCGAATATGGCGGCGTCACATATGAAATTGGGCAAGCAAATAATGCTCTTGTGTTTCCAGGGCTTGGCCTTGGAACGATTGTGTCTAAAGCACGCCTCATGACAGACAGCATGTTTGTTGCGAGTGCTGAAGCGATTGCCAGCATGGTCAATGTCGGAAAGCCGGGTGCAGCGATGCTGCCAAGTGTCGATCAGCTTCGAACCGTTTCAGCAACAGTAGCTGTTCGTGTGGCGCAAGCAGCGATCGATGAAGGAATTGCAGAGGAAACGCCTGATGACCTTATTCAGGCTGTACAGGACGCTATGTGGCATCCTGTGTACAAAAAAATCAAAGCCATATAAAAAAGAAGCTTCGCAAGGACACAACTTTGCGAAGCTTTCTTTATCAAGCCACAGAATCAATGACATCCACAATCATGCCTGTTTTGGCATCAATCATGACTTCGTACTGTTCAAGCTCGCCAAAGGCTGAGCGAGTAATGCCAGATTTGTACACATCAATCGTTTCACCATTTACGGTATACGGTTCTGGTACAGTATAAATCCAAGAGCCATCAATCGGGCCGCGCTGTTTAAAAGCGGATTTCACAATTTTTAATGCTTTTTCAGACGAGATATACGTAGGGAAAAATACTTTCTTTGCAACAATTGCAGCGGCTACGCCAATACTCGCACCAATCAGAACATGTTTTAACTTCAACGTGCTGCACCTCCGTATTGCTGTTTTTTCCATTATACAAAACTTGTCCATTGATGTTAAGGAATCCGAATAGTTGAAAGCATATTCAAAATTTCTGGAGAGATACTTGGAAAACCGAAAGAATTCTTATAGTATAAAGTGAGTGTTATTTTTATAGGAATATATATGGTCATTACATAGAAACGAGGTAAATCGTAGAATGAATGAAGAAACATTGTCGCTTTTCCGAAATTTAACAGAATTACAAGGTACCCCAGGTAATGAGCACCATGTGCGTGCTTTTATGAAAAAGGAACTTGAGAAATATTCTGACGAACTCATTCAGGATCGTCTTGGCGGTGTGTTTGGGGTACGCAAGGGGCCAGAGAACGCACCTAAAATCATGGTGGCTGGTCATATGGATGAAGTGGGATTCATGGTTTCATCCATTACGAAAAACGGGATGATCCGCTTCCAAACACTCGGCGGCTGGTGGAGTCAAGTCATGCTGGCGCAGCGTGTCGATGTTCATACCGATCACGGGCCAATTCCTGGTGTCGTCTCTAGTACACCACCTCATCTTCTAACACCAGAACAAAAAAGCAAACCTGTGAAACCATCAGACATGCTCATTGATATTGGGGCAGACAGTGAAGAAGAGGCAAAAGAACTTGGCATTCGTCCAGGACAGCAAATCGTGCCTGCAACAGTCTTTACCCCAATGGCGAATCCTAAAAAGATTTTAGCGAAGGCTTGGGATAACCGTTATGGCTGCGGACTTGCGATTGAATTATTAAAAGAAATAAAAGACGAACCACTTTCATGTCATCTGTATTCTGGTGCAACGGTTCAGGAAGAAGTAGGTCTTAGAGGGGCAGAAGTAGCTGCGAATATGATTCAGCCAGATCTGTTCTTTGCTTTAGATGCAAGCCCTGCAAACGATGTGACAGGTGACAAAACCCAATTCGGCCAGCTTGGTAAAGGTGCACTTCTGCGTATTTTTGATCGAACCATGATTACGCACCGCGGCATGAGAGATTTTGTGCTCGATACAGCTGAGTCAAACAGTATTCCATACCAATACTTCGTATCACCAGGTGGTACGGACGCTGGACGTGTGCATATTTCAAACCAAGGCGTGCCTTCTGCTGTCATTGGAGTGTGTGCTCGCTACATTCACACAAGTCATTCAGTATTGCATGTGGATGACTATGCAGCGGCAAAAGAATTAATCGTCCGTCTTGTGAAAAACTGTGATCAAAGTACAGTGGATTCTATTTATCAACAGGTGTAAATATAATCAAAAGGCTGCCTCTTTCAAGAGAGCAGCCTTTTTTTATTGCTGTTCAAACACGTAAGATAACGCTTTGATCGCTTGGTTCACGGTTTCCACAGTGATATTCGCTTTGTTTGATAGCTCCTTTAACGGATGGTGCAGTTCTTTTGGGCGGATCAAAATGAGAGGTTTCCCTTTAGCGATGGCAGCAGATGCATCCATCGCCGTGTTCCACTGTTTATATTTCTCACCAAAGCGGGCAATGACGACGTCTGCCTTGTTTAATAGGATCTCAGTACGAAAATTGTTCAAATCAGAAGCGGCATCATCTTTGAATATGGCATTCGGCTGCTCACCTAAAATGTCCTCACCAATGTGATCGGAGCGGTCATGATTCTCCATTGGACCAACAAATGTCACTGGCAGTTTCAACGATTGGCTTTTCTCCTTGATTTCATCGCGCCACTGGCTATGAATTTCTCCTGCTAAATAGACGGTTAATTGCATAACGATCTCCTCCTTTTGTACAAACTTAGTAAAGGTTTGCCCTGTTTCTTTTCATGTTACACAAGAAGTGCTTGATAAAGCAAAAAAAATATGATTATGATATTCATGGTAGAGACTATTTTTCATCGTAAGAATACTACATATAATGGGAAGGACAGGCCTCTTCGTCTTTCCTATGAGAAAGCAGGAAGACGACGTTGATGACTTATTTGAAAAGAAAGGGAATCTCCCTTTCGCCAAAAGTGTACTTCATTGATGCACTCTCTTATATGGCTTTAGGTCTATTTGCTACATTAGTAGTAGGTCTGATTTTAAAAACAGCAGGCGGTCTGTTATCACTTCCGCTCATCATCAAAATGGGAACACTCGCAATGGGGCTCATGGGACCAGCGATTGGCGTAGCCGTTGCATACCGGTTACAGGCATCTCCATTGATCATTTTTGCAAGTGTTGTCTCAGGCGCTGCAGGAGCAGAGCTTGGTGGACCTGCTGGAAGCTTTGTCGCAGCATTAATTGGTGTAGAACTCGGCAAACTGGTCAGTGGTGAGACAAAAATTGATATCATTTTGACACCGCTTGTTACTATCATTACTGGTTTTTCCACCGCCGCTTTGATCGGTCCTGGGATTGAAGCCATGATGACAGGGCTTGGCAGGCTCATTATGTGGGGGACTGACCAAAGTCCGCTCATCATGGGCATGCTAGTAGCAACCATTGTTGGACTTGCTCTCAGCTCACCGATTTCAAGCGCTGCGCTTGCGCTCATGCTTGACTTAAGCGGAACAGCTGCTGGTGCTGCAACGATTGGCTGCTGCGCTCAAATGGTCGGTTTTGCCGCTGCAGGCTTTAGAGAAAATCGTTTTGGCGGACTTGCCGCTGTCGGTATTGGCACGTCAAAATTGCAGCTGCCGAACATTGTGAAAAATCCCCTTATCCTTATTCCGCCGACGATAGCGGGCCTCATTCTCGCGCCAATTGGTATTATTGGCTTTGGGATGGTCAATAATGCGGCAGGGGCAGGAATGGGAACGAGTGGCCTTGTTGGACAGCTCATGACACTGACCGTTATGGGATTTCATCCATCCGTTTTTCTGGCGATTGCTCTTTTGCATATCGTTGGCCCGGCAGTGATTAGTTTGGTAGTATCAGAATGGATGAGAAAGAAAGGCTATATACAATTCGGAGATTTAACCATACAAACTGGAGGAATGAAACATGAAAAAAATTGAATCTAACGAAGAATTACAAAAAGTAATTCAAGAAGACTTAACAGTATTGCTATTTTCAGCGGACTGGTGTCCGGACTGCACCTTTATCGAACCAGTCTTGCCAGAGCTTGAAGCAAACTACCCAGAATTTGAGTACTTCTATGTGGATAGAGATCAATTTATTGACACTTGCGCAGAGTGGGAAATTTACGGCATTCCAAGCTTTTTAGTATTTAAAAATGGGCAAGAGATTAACCGCTTTGTCAGCAAGGATCGTAAAACGAAGGAAGAGATTGAAGCATTTTTAACAGATTCTCTTTCTAAATAATGAAAGGAGAGTCTAAATCATGGCAAAAATGACATCAAGACAGCTTGCGAACGAACTCAAAAGCCGTCTGACAAATGACAGCTGGTCACACCAGTTTGACCGAGAAAAAGATACGCTTCGTATTGAAGATAAACAAACAGGCAAAGGGATCACACTAGAGCTCCCGCCAATCATTGCAAAGTGGGAAGTAAAGCCTGATGAAACATTGGATGAGATCGTTTATTATGTGAAAGAGGCGCTAAGTGCTATGAAAGGCGAAGCGCAGCACATCTCAGGAAAAGAAAAGCAAATTTATCCGGTCATTCGATCCACTTCCTTTCCTGAGACATCAAGTGACGAGATTCCGCTTGTTTTTGATGAGCATACAGCTGAAACGAGAATCTACTATGCACTTGACCTTGGAAGCACCTACAGATTAATTGATGAAAAGATGCTTCAAAAGGAAAACTGGACAAAAGAACGAATCAGGGAAACTGCAAGCTTCAATGTCCGCTCACTTGAAACTGTAGTGAAAATGGATGAAGTGGCAGGCAACCGGTTTTATTTCTTCCGTGCGAATGACGGATATGATGCCAGCAGACTTTTAAATGAATCGATTTTACAAGAATACGCTCAAAAAATAGAAGGACAGATGGCCATCTCTGTCCCCCATCAAGATGTATTCATCATTGCAGATGTTCGCAATGAATCAGGCTATGATATTTTAGGACAGATGTCGATGAGCTTCTTCGCCAGCGGCACGGTTCCGATTACCGCACTGTCATTTTTATATGATGAAGGCAAGCTTGAACCGATTTTTATTCTTGCTAAAAGCAGACCAAAACAGCAGTAGAAGGGAATTTTGAAGAATGAACGTTTTTTATAATGCAGAAGGTGTAGGCGACACACTCCTTATCTCATTGAAAGATGTGACGAGAGAAGAAGTAGGTCATGAGACGTTTGGAGATGTCGTAAGAATCTTCAATCAAGAAACAAAAGAAACAACAGGCTTTAATATCTTCAACGCATCCACTTACATGAAAATTGAAGAAAACGGATCTGTACCGCTTTCTGAAACACTTGTTCAAGATATCAACGAAATTTTAAACCGCAACGGTGTCAGTGAAACGTTGACTGTCGATCTATCACCAAAATTTGTTGTCGGTTATGTAAAGGAAAAAGAAAAGCATCCGAATGCAGATAAATTAAACATTTGCCAAGTGGATGTTGGCGATGAAACATTACAAATCGTGTGCGGTGCACCAAACGTTGATCAAGGGCAATATGTCGTGGTTGCGAAGGTTGGGGCAGTGATGCCAAGCGGTTTAATCATCAAAGATGCTGAGCTAAGAGGTGTTCCATCAAGCGGAATGATTTGTTCAGCAAAAGAACTAGATCTTCCAGACGCGCCTGCTGAAAAAGGGATTCTTGTTCTAGAAGGAAGCCATCAAGCTGGCGAACCCTTTCAAGCATAACCTCCCATAAACGGGCACATCAGAGCGAAGATTGTGTTATACCAAAAGTCACTAAGTACGTACTTAGTGACTTTTTTTCATCTACAGACAGCACAAATAGCAAAGAGCGGCACTTTTCTCGCTTTTCTGCATGAAAAAGCAATGGTATACTAAAAATCGCCCAAGAAAACGTAAGGGGAGTTAAAGTGAGTGATAAATGATGAGTTGGTTAGATAAATTTTTTAGTGTATTTTTAGGAGAAGAAAAGAAAGAAGAAAAAGCTGTGAGACCTGAGGAAGGTCCAGTTGCACCAAAGCAGCCAGTTTTTGAACAGCATAAAGAATATAAAAAAATTGAAGATACAAAAGTCTATTATGAATATCCGACAGGCAACTTCCGCTTTCCGCTCGTTCCAGATGAACCTCAGCGTGACGGAGTAAAGCAGGAAAGAAGACGCCC
Organism: Bacillus sp. FSL W8-1143; assembly: GCF_037965155.1. Taxonomy (NCBI): domain Bacteria; kingdom Bacillati; phylum Bacillota; class Bacilli; order Caryophanales; family Bacillaceae; genus Bacillus; species Bacillus sp. FSL W8-1143. Next base: position 2,695,193 of record NZ_CP150182.1, on the reverse strand, counting down.
GAAGCAAGGCCAGCCAAAGGCTAAGCAGAAGACCTATGAGTCAAAACAAACGGTTCAGCCTGACATTCATAAAAAGCCATTCAAACCAGAGCAAATTCCATCACCGATCTATGGCTATCATCAGGACATGCGTCCGAAACGAACAGAGTCGAAAGAAGAATCATCTTCTGTTCAAATGAAAGCAGCAGAAACAGCGCAGCGTGTCACCCTGTTATCAGAAGAGGCAGAGCGTGAACGAAATGTCAGACAGCAAATGAACATTCCATCAATACGGAAAGAAAATCGTATGGAAGAAACAGTTCCAGCCCCAGCAGAAGAAAGAGTGGACATGCAAACAGACGTGACCCCGCTTACTTTGCAAGAGGAGCTCGCTTATCACGATCACGTTCAATCGACGATGGAGCGTTTAAATGACGAGCCTTTCATTCAAACAGAGGAAAAAGAGCCAGCCTTTTCTGAGCCTCAAGACCATATTGAAGCTGACTTACATCATCAGCCAGCCGAAGTATATCACAAGCCGCCGGTAGAGTCTGAGCCTGTACAGGATGTTTCCAGTGAAAACGAAGAAATACAGGACGAGCCGGTAGAACAGCTTGTAGATCATACTCAGGAAATAGAAATAGAACCGTTGACATTCGAAACAGCGGAAGACACGCATTCCGCAATTGAAATGGAAGTAGACATGCCGGCAGAAGAAGTAGAGGTACTAGACGTCATCTCAGCAGAACCAGTCGAGGAAATAGCAGCTGATTCCTTAGAAGACTATCAAGAAGAAGTGCCAGCGGCAGCATTGGAAGAAACAGAGCCAGTTGCCGAGCTTGATCTGCAAGAAGAGCAATCGATAGAAGAAGCGGAAATAGTAGAAGATCAAGTGATGCCAATAGAACAAGTAGCAGACGAACAGACCGCTACTGAACGAGTAGAACCTGTCATAGAGCAGCAAGAAAAGCAAGAACAAGTGCATGAAGTGATCGAAGAAAAACCGAAACAGGTATCTCCTCAGCCACAACGTGCAAGTGGACAAACCTCAACGGTTCCTTTTAACGTCATGATGTTAAAAAGTGATCAGCGCGTGCAAGGACAAAAGAAAGCAGCAGATGCCCAAGGATATGTGTTTCCAAGCCTCGCCCTTTTAGACGTACCTCCAGCTCAAAAAGAAGAGGACGGGACATGGGTGAAAGAGCGAGCAGAGCTACTCAATGCCACGCTGAAAAATTTCAATGTCAGAGCAAGTGTGGTTCATGTCACGCAAGGCCCTTCTGTGACAAGGTTTGAAGTACATCCAGAACCAGGGGTCAAAGTGAACAAAATCACGAACCTGTCAGATGATATTAAACTTAGTTTGTCCGCAAAGGATATTCGAATTGAAGCACCGATACCAGGAAAGAACACGATCGGGATCGAAGTGCCGAACCTTCACAGCAAAATGGTTTTCTTACGAGAGATGATCAGAAGCAGTGCATTTAGAGATAATCCATCTCCTTTAACAGCAGCACTCGGATTAGATATCTCAGGACAACCTGTTGTCGTTGATTTGCAAAAAATGCCGCATGGCTTAATTGCTGGAGCAACAGGTTCAGGAAAAAGTGTCTGCATCAATACCATTTTAGTGAGCTTAATGTTTAAAGCATCACCAGATGAAGTGAAAATGCTTTTAATCGACCCTAAAATGGTCGAATTAGCGCCGTATAATCATATTCCGCATCTCGTGAGTCCTGTCATCACCGATGCGAAGACAGCGACAGCTGCTCTGAAATGGGTAGTGGATGAAATGGAAAGACGCTACGAGCTGTTTGCGCACTCTGGTGTGAGAGAAATCAAACGATTCAATGAGCTTGTCAAAGAAAAACAAATGGGTGAAAAACTACCTTATCTTGTCGTGGTGATCGATGAGCTTGCTGATTTAATGATGGTCGCACCAAATGAAGTCGAAGAAAGCATTTGCCGAATCGCGCAAAAAGCAAGAGCGTGCGGCATTCACTTATTGATTGCCACACAAAGACCTTCTGTTGATGTCATCACAGGTCTGATTAAAGCCAATATTCCAACAAGAATTGCATTCTCTGTCTCAAGTCAGGTAGATTCTAGAACGATCATCGACATGGCAGGTGCAGAAAAGCTTCTCGGAAAAGGAGACATGCTCTTCTTAGAAAATGGCTCCGGCAAGCCGACGAGGCTGCAAGGGAACTTTGTATCAGACCGCGAGATCGATCAAGTGGTGGCACATGTTAGAAAACAGCGTAAGCCGGTGTTCCTTTTCGAACAGGAGGAATTAATGCTCCAAGGCTCTGCGATTACAGATGAAGACGAATTGTTTATGGATGCCTGCCGTTTTGCCATTGAGCAGAATAGCGCTAGTACATCAAGTTTGCAGAGAAGATTTAGAATTGGCTACAATCGTGCAGCTAGATTGATCGACATGATGGAACGCGAGGGCATGATCTCTGGTGCAAAAGGCAGTAAGCCAAGGGAAGTCCTCATGACACTGAGTGACTTAGAACAGCTGATCTAAACAAACCACTTCATTTTTTTCATAAACATGGTATGATAGCACATAGGTGCAATTTTGGAATTGGACGCTTTTCGCATGCCTGTCAGAACGCTTTTTTATGTAAAATGAGCGAAAGCAGGTGTTAGAAATAGGAAAGTTGTCGGATACTAATCATAGTTAATTTTGATTAGAATAGGAAGATCGGAAAAAAATCTTTATTTGGAGCTGCGATCTGTGAGCCGCTAGAGGCGAAAATCACAAGTTGCAAATTGAAATGAGCGTCATATACTGTAAGTCAGATAGACGTTTGTTGGAGGTACAATTATGACTGTTTATCATTTTGTTGGAATAAAAGGGACAGGTATGAGTCCACTGGCCCAAATTCTTCATGATACTGGGTATACTGTCCAAGGATCGGATATCGAAAAACATATCTTTACACAAAAAGCATTAGAAGAACGAAATATTAAAATTCTTCCATTTGACCCAGATAATATTCAGCCAGGGATGACCGTCATTGCAGGTAATGCATTTCCTGATACACACCCTGAGATTGAACGCGCCCTTTCTGAAGGGATTCCTGTCATTCGTTACCATAAATTCCTTGGAGAATACATGGATACATTCACAAACGTTGCGATTACTGGTGCTCATGGTAAAACGTCAACAACAGGACTGCTTGCCCATGTGATGCAATCAGCGAAACCAACTTCATACTTAATCGGTGATGGATCTGGTATGGGGAAAGAAAACAGCGAGTATTTTGTATTTGAAGCATGCGAATACCGCAGACACTTCCTCAGCTATCATCCAGACTATGCGATCATGACCAATATTGATTTTGATCATCCTGATTACTTCTCGGATATTGACGACGTGTTTGATGCGTTTCAAAACATGGCGCTACAAGTGAAAAAGGCCATTATCGCTTGCGGTGATGACGAGCATCTGCCTAAAATTCAAGCGAAGGTACCTGTTGTATACTACGGTTTCAATGAAGAAAATGATTTCCAAGCACGCAATGTTGTGAAGAACACGGAAGGCACTACATTTGATGTATTTGTACGTAATACGTTTTATGATACCTTCTACATTCCTGCCTACGGAAATCACAATGTCCTTAATTCATTAGCTGTGATTGCATTATGTCACTATGAAGCCATTGATGTAGAGCTCATCAAAGGGGCACTAACGACATTTGGTGGAGTCAAACGCCGCTTTAATGAAAAAGTAGTCGGTGAGCAGGTTTTAATTGACGACTATGCCCATCACCCAACGGAGATTGAAGTCACCATTGAAGCAGCACGCCAAAAGTATCCAGACCGTGAGATTGTCGCTGTCTTCCAGCCGCATACCTTCACACGTACACAGCAATTCTTAAGTGAATTTGCTGACAGTTTGAAAAAAGCGGACTATGTATACCTATGTGATATTTTCGGTTCAGCCCGTGAAAACATTGGGAAGCTGAGTATCGAAGACTTACGAGAAAAAATCCCGCAGGCCCAATTGATTGCAGAAGAAGATACATCTGTGCTGAAAGCGCACAAAGATGGGATTCTGGTCTTTATGGGAGCAGGAGACATTCAAAAATATTTGCGTGCTTATGAAAAAGTCGCTGTATAAATACTTAAACGAAAAGTGCCGTTTTGATCGGCACTTTTTTTATTTTGAATAAAATGTGACAAAGCGGCTAATTGTGTCAACATCTTCCGCTTTTTTTCGTTCGCTGTGGACAGGAATCAGCGAATAAGTGTAGAATTATTATTCAATCGGTCATTCTATGCGATGTTTGAATGATACAACGAGAGGGTAATGAATTGAATATGCCCGCAGCAAAGGAGGTATCAGATGATTATTATTCTATATCTAAGCGTTGCACTGATCGCAATTGCTTTCCTCATTCTTGTCATCTACTTGTCCAAAACATTAAAATCCTTACAGCTGACATTAAAGAATGTCGCATCAACTTTAGAAGGTCTTGAAGGTCAGATGCAAGGGATCACCACAGAGACAGCACAGTTGCTACATAAGACGAATCAGCTTGCTGAAGATATTCAAGACAAATCGGCAAAACTCAACACAGTTGTGGATGCGGTGCAGGGAATTGGCGGCTCGATCAACCAATTTAATACAAGCATAAAGCAGGCAGCTGGTGCGGTTTCTTCATCCGTTGAACGAAATCAAGAAAAAGTCACGGATGTAGTAAGCTGGAGTAACGCAGCACTTGAAATTTATAAAAAATGGAAACAACGAAAACACCAAAAATAAACCATTTTCGCATAGGAGGAATAATCATGAGCAAAGACGGAATCAATAGCAAAGACTTTTTGATCGGAACACTTATTGGTGGAATTGTGGGTGCAACAACAGCTTTATTTTTAGCACCGAAGTCAGGGAAAGAGCTTCGCGATGATTTGAACACCCAAGCGAATGTTTTAAAAGAAAAAACAGATCGACTCACAACAGATGCAAAAGAAAGAGGCACTGAATATGTGACGATTGCGAAAGATAAAACGTCTGAATTGTCTCAAATGGTGGCAGAACAGTCAAACCAAATTTTAGACAAAGTGAAAGACATAAAAGAACGTGCAGCTGGAAAAGCTAATCATGTGAAAAGTGAAGCAGAAGATGCGGCAGCTGACATAGCAAGTGAAGCATCAGATGTAGCGGATGAAGCCAAAGTACGAGCACAAGAAGCGAAATCAGAAATTGAAGATGGCATTAAAGATGTCAAAGAAAAAGTAGAACAATCGACTAAAGGCTAACTCTTACTGCACAGAGTGAAGAAGGAGAACATCATGTCAAAACAACTCATTGAAACAGAAGAACAGTTTGATCAACTAACGAATCAAGATGGGACCTTTGTCTTTTTTAAGCACAGTTTGACATGTCCGATCAGTCAAGCGGCTTTTCAAGAGTTTGAAGCATTTGCGTCTGCACATGAAGACGTGCCAACTTATTTCTTGCAAATTCAAAACACAAGAGAGCTTTCATCCTATGTGACAGAAAAGTCAGGGGTAAAGCACGAAAGTCCCCAGGCACTCGTCTTTAGCGGTGGAAAAGTAAAATGGCATGCATCCCACTCAAGCATTACAAAAGAAGCGCTTGAACATAATGTGTAAAAGAAACGTCAGCAACTGCTGACGTTTCAGCGTGTAGACAAACCCTCGCATTCTTTGTCAGGACTGTGCTCCGGTGCTCACGAATGTCAAATTCGCTCCGCTCCTGTGCTCGCCCTTCCTAGACTGCAAAGGTTTTCTATCACGCTGAAAAGAAGACAAAGGGCTAAAATAAAGATCATTTTAGCCCTTTGTCAACAATCTGAACGTCAGCAACTGCTGACGTTTTTTTTATAAAAAAGGTTTACTTCAATCAAAACTATGCTATAATCTTACACATAATACTTTATCGCTTAAAAGCGTTTGGGTAATAAAGAAAATTTTCGTGACAATTCCGAAATCTTTGTTTATAATAAACCCTATCATGAGAGAATGAAAAAAAAAAAGCGAGAACAGGCAGAGGAAAGGATGACAAAAATGAGCAACAATGAACTAGAACAATTGAGACAGCAGGCAGATGAACTAAATCTTCAAATCTTAAAACTGATCAATGAAAGAGGAAGCATTGTAAAAGAAATTGGAAAGGCGAAAGAAGCGCAAGGTGTCAACCGTTATGATCCTGTCAGAGAGCGCACAATGCTGAACCAAATTCTTGAAGCAAATGATGGACCATTCGAAAACTCAACAATTCAGCATATTTTCAAAGAGATTTTCAAAGCAGGCCTAGAGCTTCAAGAAGATGACCACAGCAAAGCACTTCTTGTTTCTCGTAAGAAAAAATCGGAAAATACAATCGTGAACATCAATGGAGAAGCGATCGGTGATGGGAAACAGCGCTTCATCGTTGGACCATGTGCTGTTGAAAGCTACGAGCAAGTCGCAGAAGTGGCGGCAGCAGCGAAACAGCAAGGACTAAAACTACTTCGCGGAGGTGCATTTAAACCTCGCACAAGTCCATACGATTTCCAAGGACTCGGTGTAGACGGTCTTAAAATTCTAAAGCGTGTAGCGGATGAATACGGTCTTGCTGTCATTAGTGAAATCGTCAATCCTGCTCATATTGAAGAAGCGATTGAGCATATCGATGTCATCCAAATTGGTGCACGAAACATGCAAAACTTCGAGCTATTAAAAGCAGCCGGATCTGTGAAGAAACCAGTTCTTTTAAAACGTGGTCTTGCAGCGACTATTTCAGAATTCATCAATGCAGCTGAATACATCATCGCCCAAGGAAATGACCAAATCATCCTTTGCGAGCGCGGTATCCGCACATATGAAACAGCGACAAGAAATACACTAGATATTTCTGCTGTGCCAATCTTGAAACAAGAAACACATTTACCAGTCTTTGTTGATGTGACGCACTCAACTGGACGTAGAGATCTTCTCCTTCCAACAGCGAAAGCAGCTCTTGCGATTGGAGCAGACGGTGTCATGGCAGAAGTGCATCCAGATCCATCTGTTGCTCTATCTGACTCAGCGCAGCAAATGGACATTCCTCAATTCGAAAAATGGTTAGATGCGTTAAGACCACTTGTTAACATTCACGCGTAATCATAGATAGAAAGCCGCCGGATGACTGCCCGGCGGTTTTTCTATGGATAAAACATGATGGATATTGGGAATGAAAGGAAAAGAGCACATTGCAAGCTTTAAAAGTGCTTGTTCACAATGTTTTCATTTTTAAAATTCAATAGAATCTGCTAAGATCATTGTCATAGCTGACGTTCTCGACGATTTTTCATGAAATATGATTCAATTTACAGGTAACAAGCTCATTAAAGTTTGTTTAATTTAGTTATAAAAAGAAAGGGAACGTTTTCATATGGTGAAAAAACGTGTATAATTTCATAAAAGAATGTCATTTTGATGTAGATTGAAAAATTATGTGTCTCTTTTCATCGTTTTAATGACAAATAGGATATTATTTTCCTCGTATCTGACATGTCTCTATCCAATTGGTGAATGCTATAGATATGAAGTGTATTTGAAGGAGTGATTTATGTGAATAATGTTACAATATATGATGTAGCAAGAGAAGCAAATGTAAGTATGGCAACGGTATCACGCGTAGTGAATGGGAATCCGAATGTAAAACCAACAACAAGAAAAAAGGTACTTGAAGCGATTGATCGCCTTGGCTATCGCCCGAATGCGGTGGCACGAGGCCTTGCAAGTAAAAAAACAACAACGGTGGGAGTCATCATCCCTGATATTTCGAGTATCTTCTATTCAGAGCTTGCTCGCGGAATTGAAGATATCGCCACGATGTATAAGTACAACATCATTTTGAGCAACTCAGATCAAAATACCGATAAAGAGCTTCATCTTTTAAATACAATGCTAGGTAAACAAGTAGATGGGATTGTCTTTATGGGTGGAAATATCACAGATGTGCTTGTTGAAGAATTTAAGCGCTCTCCTGTGCCAATTGTTCTTGCTGCATCTGTTGAAGAGCAAGCTCAAACACCGTCTGTCAACATCAACTACGAGCAAGCGATTTATGATTCAGTTCAGCTTTTAGTTGAAAAAGGACATAAGCGAATTGCCTTCGTATCTGGCCCAATGTCAGAACCGATTAACTCTATGAGAAAGCTTGCAGGCTATAAGCGTGCGCTCGAAGAAGCGGGCATCGCATTTGACGATGCGCTCGTCGCTGAAGGCGATTATTCGTATGATTCTGGAATTGAATCACTTGCTCACTTGCTTGAGCAGTCTGACAAGCCGACAGCTGTTATTGCGGCTACGGATGAAATGGCGCTAGGTGTCATTCATGGAGCACAAGATAGAGGCGTATCCATTCCTGACGATTTAGAAGTGATTGGCTTTGATAACACGAGACTTTCTCTCATGGTGCGTCCTCAGCTGACAACTGTTGTTCAGCCGACGTATGATATTGGTGCTGTCGCAATGAGACTGCTGACAAAGCTGATGAACAAAGAGCAAGTAGATGACCAAATTGTGGAACTTCCACACAGAATTGAAGAAAGACAATCAACAAAATAAAACGAAAAAGCAGGCTTACACATCAGTGAATGCCTGCTTTTCTTATGCATTTTTCTTTTCTCTTCTAACGGGCATCAGTGCTTTTTCTACAGTTTGAGCATTTTTTTCTGTGATTTCTGCTTTTCTTGGGATCGGTGGATATAAATCGTCAGGGTCTCTCCATGTGGATGGCAGGGTGACAGGAGATTGTTTATGCCAAGCCTGAACCCAGTCCTGAGGCAGTTCATTAGGCGGTGTAATGCCTTTCATTTCAAGCCAAATTCGGCTCCACGCCCTTGGCACGACACGCCAAATATCATATCCTCCTCCGCCGACAGCGATCCATTTGCCATCACAATATTGATGTGCTAATTCATGGGCAAGTCTAGGAATTTCCTCATATATTTTCATGGTGGCAGATAAATGGGTTAACGGATCATAGTAGTGTGCGTCTGCGCCGTTTTGCGTCAAAATCACATCTGGTTTAAAAAAAGCAGCAATTTCCGTCACTGCTGTTCGGTATGCTTCAAGGAACGATTCGTCTTCTGTAAATGCATCAAGCGGAATATTGTAGGCGTAGCCATAGCCTTTATCATGACCTCTTTCCTGTACTTGTCCAGTTCCAGGGAACAAATAGCGTCCCGTTTCATGAATCGAGACCGTACATACCTCAGGGTCGTCATAGAAGCTGAATTGTACACCATCTCCATGATGGGCATCCGTATCAATATATAAAATTCTTGCACCATATGTCTTTTGAATATATTGAATCGCCACTGAGCTGTCATTATAAATACAGAAGCCAGATGCACGCCCTTTAAACCCGTGATGAAGTCCACCGCCAAGATTCAGTGCATGCTGCGAGTGTCCCATCATTACTTGGTCAACGGCTGTGAGTGTCCCGCCAACAAGGAGAGAAGCTGCCTCATGCATACCTGCAAACATCGGTGTATCCTCCGTGCCAAGACCGTAGCGCTCCCCCTCTGCTGTAGAGAGCTTTCCTTGACTAGCCCGCTGCACAGCTTGAATATAATCGGCTGTATGGACGAGCTTTAATTCCTCGAGGGTCGCCATACGCGGTGCGACGATCTCATCATCTGTTAACGCCTTCATTTTTTGAAGCAGGTCATATGTTAAGTAGACACGAAGCTGATTGAAGGGATGGTCTTGGTGAAACTGGTACGTTTGAAAAGAGGGTGAAAAAACAAAGGTCGCTTCCTTCATTTGATCGTCTGCTCCATAGGCCACAGCACCTTATAGCCTTTTGCACGAATCAGCTTCGTCACATGATCTGCATGCATGGTTTGAAGGCGGAAGACGAGCACTTTAGACGATTCATTTGCATGCGGATACACAAGCACACTCAGCATTTGAATATGCTGCTCTTTTAAAATGGTCGTAATGTCTGCAAGACCTTCTGTCATTTGGTCCACTTCAACCTCTAAGTGTGACCCAGGCTGATCTGCACCTGTCAGTCTGACAAACGTACGAAGCAAATCAGTCTTTGTGATAATGCCTACAAGCTTGCCGCGTCTCACTACTGGAAGGCAGCCAATTCCGTGTTCAAAAAAGACACTAGAAATCTCTTCAACGAAATCAAGCGGATGAGCAGTAATCGTCTCTAATACCATGATCTCTTCAACAGGCCGCTGAATAAAGAGCTTCCTTTTTTCTGTTTCAAATATACTTGGACTGGCATTTTTAATATCTCGATCTGTCACCATCCCAATGACAGAATCTTGATCAGATACGATTGGAATATGCCGAATGTGATGTGCACTCATTTTTTTTATGGCTTCTTCAATCGTATCGGTTTTTCGCAGCGTGATCACATCACGCTCCATAATTTGTTCAATCATCATTGTTTACCAATCCCCTTTGCCAAAAAAACGAATTGAACGTTAATACATAAAGCGTTGATGGAAGCGAAGACGATCGAAACGCTCAATCGAATCAGGACTCACGTTTTTCCCGATTCTGGCCATTAAACAATTGGCTGGATGTGAGCTGATCTCTGGCTCGTCTGTTGCAAACCAAACAAGACCGCCTGCGTTCATCATTTTCTCCATCATCTTGCGGTACTCCCACACGTTTTTCTTTGTCCCCTTTAAATCCCAATGCCAGTAATATTCAGTTGTAATGACGATATAATTCTCCATTTGCTCATCCATCATGCTCACATCAAGTAAATGCTTACCAAGTGAGCAGCCTCTAAATGGAGGAGCGACCTCAATCGCGCCAAGCTCGATTAAATTGTCCATGTTGCCCTCTGACCAGCGCTCAAGCGGATCAGGATACAAATACGTGACATAGCCGACAACAAGCTCATCCACTCTTGCAATGATAATACGTCCTTCTGGAAGGTCTGCTATTTCAACAAGTGCTTGTTTCTGTTCCTCTGGCGTGCGAAATGCCGTTAGGCCTTCATGAAACGTATAGTTCGCAAGCTCTGATGCAGGTACCGGACCTTCAATCAGGATGGTACCTGTTTCTCGCTTAATGGTTTTTGAATAATAAGTTTTAGGATGCTCCACGTATCCACCGCCTCAAATTCTAGTGAGTCGTCTCTATTTTATCTTAAAACCTGCAAGAATTAAAACGGTTTCACTATAAGTTTTTTAAAAATTGAGAAAAAAAGTCATCTATACTATAATGGTCATTGTAAACGTATGCAAAGGGGGACTGTTTGATGAAAGTGGAAACGCTACCATCAGTAAAAGGGGACTATCATTTAAATGATTATGAGCAGGCATACAAAGAATTTTCATGGGAAGAAGCAAGAAAAAACTTTTCATGGTATGAAACAGGTAACATAAATGCAGCCTATGAAGCGATTGACAGACATGCGGACTCGTTTCGTAAGAACAAGGTGGCGCTTCACTACAAAGATTCACAGCGGGATGAAAAATATACGTTCAGAGATATGAAAATCAACACAAATAAAGCGGGAAATCTATTCAGAGAAAATGCGCATGTGCAAAAAGGTGATCGCGTATTTATCTTTATGCCAAGATCACCTGAACTCTATTTTCTTCTGCTTGGCGCAGTCAAAATTGGTGCGATCGTTGGCCCGTTATTTGAGGCATTTATGGAAGGTGCGGTCAAAGACCGTTTAGAAAATAGCGAGGCGAAGGTCATTGTGACAACGCCGGATCTGCTTGAACGAATTCCATTTGCAGAGCTTCCGAAACTTGAATCTGTCATCATTGTCGGCGGTGAAAAGGAAGACGTCGATGGCGTTCGGACAATCCATTATGAAGAGGCTTTTGCGCAGGCGGCGAAGGACCTTGAAATCGAATGGATGGATGAAAAAGACGGCTTTCTGCTTCATTACACGTCAGGGTCGACAGGTACGCCAAAAGGTGTGCTGCATGTCCATGGCGCAATGGTTCAGCAAGACCAGACTGGTAAATGGGTGCTTGATCTGAAAGAAGACGATGTCTACTGGTGTACAGCTGACCCAGGCTGGGTAACAGGCACAGTGTACGGCATTTTTTCACCGTGGTTAAATGGGGCGACGAATGTCATTTTAGGCGGCAGATTTAACCCTGATACGTGGTATGAAACGATTGAATCACTAGGTGTGACCGTTTGGTACAGTGCACCGACCGCCTTTAGAATGCTAATGGGGGCAGGAGATGACCTCATTCAAAAATATGATCTCAGATCGCTCCGTCATGTGTTAAGTGTAGGTGAGCCTCTTAATCCAGAAGTCATCCGCTGGGGAGACGCTGTATTTGGCAAACGAATTCATGATACTTGGTGGATGACGGAAACCGGTGCACAGCTGATTTGTAATTATCCATGCATGGACATTAAACCAGGTTCAATGGGGAAACCGATTCCAGGCGTAGAAGCTGCGATTGTGGATAATGCCGGAAATGAACTTCCGCCATATCGGATGGGCAACCTCGCCATCAAAAAAGGCTGGCCGTCTATGATGCATACGATCTGGAACAATCCTGAAAAATATGAATCTTACTTTATGCCGGGAGATTGGTATGTTTCAGGAGATTCAGCTTATATGGACGAAGACGGATACTTTTGGTTCCAGGGACGTGTCGATGATGTGATCATGACATCAGGAGAGCGGGTTGGTCCTTTTGAGGTGGAAAGCAAACTGGTCGAACATCCGGCCATTGCAGAGGCTGGTGTCATTGGAAAACCAGATCCGGTCCGCGGCGAAATTATTAAAGCATTCATTGCGCTTAGAAGTGGATATGAGCCGACAGATGAGCTGAAAGAAGAGATCCGTACGTTTGTGAAAAAAGGACTCGCTGCACATGCGGCACCGAGAGAAATCGAGTTTAAGGACAAACTGCCTAAGACGCGAAGCGGAAAAATTATGAGACGTGTGCTAAAGGCGTGGGAGCTGAATTTACCGGCTGGCGACCTATCGACAATGGAAGATTAATTTTTTCATCAGTTGACTTGATATCAAAAATATGTTTAAAATGACATTAGTTGAATATGTAAAGGTTTTGACTGAGATTCAGTAGAATCATCTTTCCCTGTCCAAGAGAGCTGACGGCTGGTGCGAGTCAGTACAAAGAGATATTCGAATTACCCTCACGAACCGCTTTTACGAAAAGGAGCATGTATGCTGTCCTGATTAGTGAAAGAACGGATCTATCCGTTATCAGTGTAAGTGAAAAGGCGTGATTTATTGTCTTTTAAGCAGGGTGGTACCGCGATATATATCGTCCCTTCGTTCATTCGAAGGGGCGTTTTTTATGTTGAATTGTAAAAAAAGGAGAATTGGATATGAGTCAATTGATGGAAGAGTTATCGTTCAGAGGATTAATTCAGCAGCAAACAGATGAAGAAGGTTTAACAAAATTATTATCGGAAGAAAAAATCAAGCTTTACTCCGGTTTTGACCCAACAGCGGACAGCTTACACATTGGTCACCTATTGCCAATTTTAACATTACGCAGATTTCAGGAAGCAGGCCATCATCCGATTGCTCTTGTTGGCGGCGCAACTGGACTAATCGGCGACCCTAGCTTCAAAAAAGCAGAACGTTCACTAAACCCAGCAGAAATCGTCGAACAGTGGTCAGATAAAATCAAAGGACAGCTCTCTCAATTTCTTGATTTTGGAGCAGGCGAGAATCCAGCCGTTATCGTGAATAACTACGACTGGATCAGCCAAATGAATGTCATCACGTTCCTTCGTGATATTGGAAAGAATTTCGGTGTGAACTTTATGCTGGCAAAAGATATCGTCAGCTCACGGATTGAGACAGGCATTTCGTACACAGAGTTTAGCTACGTCATCCTGCAATCTTTAGACTTCTTAAATCTTTACAGAAATGAAAACTGTAAGCTGCAAATTGGCGGAAGCGACCAGTGGGGAAATATCACATCTGGACTTGAACTGATCCGTAAGTCTGAAGCAGAAGGGGCAAAAGCATTCGGTTTAACGATGCCGCTCGTCACGAAAGCAGACGGTACGAAATTTGGTAAAACAGAAGGCGGCGCCATCTGGTTAGATAAAGAAAAAACGTCTCCATATGAGTTCTACCAATTCTGGATCAACACAGATGACCGTGACGTCGTGAAATACTTAAAATACTTTACGTTCTTATCAAAAGAAGAGATCGCATCGTACGAAGAAAAAGTGCAAACAGCACCTGAAAAACGTGAAGCACAGCGCCGTCTAGCAGAGGAAGTGACGACACTTGTACATGGCCGTGAATCACTAGAACAGGCGGTCAACATCTCAAATGCACTATTCAAAGGCGAGATTAAATCTCTTTCAGCCGAAGAAGTCAAAGTAGGCTTTAAAGATGTTCCATCAATGGAGAAAATCAGCACGGAGGAGTTAACACTTGTCGATGTCCTTGTGGAATCAAAGCTGTCACCATCAAAACGTCAAGCGCGTGAAGACATCACAAATGGTGCAGTTTCCATCAACGGAGAGAGACAAACCGATAAAGACTACGTCCTTTCAGTTGAAGATAGAATTGAAAACCAATTTACCGTCTTAAGAAGAGGGAAAAAGAAATACTTCCTTGTGAATTACAAATAAAAACGATGTGCAGCCGGCTGAGATTACCGGCTGCTTTTTTTATTCAAAATGTGAGGAGGGTGCTCAGTTAAGAGTCTAATAGACTGCTCATAGAGACATTGCCTAGTCTTTTGGCATTGACGCTTAGAAAGTCAAAGGTGCTTTTTCAGTAATTATTTTCTATAAAATAGAGCAACAAACAGTGCCTTGTTCACTTTTATGACATATTTTTCTTGTATAAAATAGAGTCGAATAAGATGAATAAGGGGGAATGAAAGTGATTCGTTTTAAGAAAAAGAGTTTGCAAATTCTTGTTGCGCTTGCATTAGTGATAGGTTCAATGGCCTTCATCCAGCCGAAAGAGATCAAAGCGGCTGAGCACAATCCGGTTGTGATGGTACATGGCATTGGCGGTGCGTCTTATAACTTTGCTTCTATTAAAAGTTACTTGGTCACACAAGGCTGGGATCGTAACAAATTATTTGCTATCGATTTCATAGACAAAACAGGGAATAACCGCAACAATGGTCCGCGTCTATCTAGATTCGTCAAAGATGTGTTAGACAAAACGGGTGCTAAAAAAGTAGATATTGTGGGTCATAGTATGGGCGGAGCGAACACGCTATATTATATTAAGAATCTAGACGGCGGTGATAAAATTGAAAACGTCGTCACAATTGGTGGAGCAAACGGACTTGTTTCAAGCAGAGCACTACCAGGCACAGATCCAAATCAAAAAATTCTTTACACATCTGTCTATAGCTCAGCCGATATGATTGTTGTCAACAGCCTCTCGCGTTTAATTGGCGCAAAAAACGTCCTGATCCATGGCGTTGGTCATATCGGTCTATTAACCTCAAGCCAAGTGAAAGGGTATATTAAAGAAGGATTGAACGGCGGAGGACAGAATACGAATTAAAAAGCAAAAAAAGACAGCGAAAGCCGCTGTCTTTTTTGATGTCATCTGACATATGGCAACTGCTAGATGAAAGAGATATTGAAAAGGGAGGAAAAACGATGACGCAAAAACTCAAGCATTATTTCTTCGGATACTTTCTCTATTTTCCATGCTCATTTCTCATCATCTATTTCATTTGGATGAAGTTCGTCAAATCAGTTCAAATAGGTGAGGTGCTATCTAATTGTACATCGATTATCGGTATCTATTACATCATCACTAGTGTGTGGTTTGTCTTTTTGATGCAAAAACAGGTAAAACATCAGTAAAAGCATGTACAAATGGATCACCATTCCTTACACTACATGTAGTGGATAATAATATTCGGAGGTGAGCGTTTGTGCAAACGAGTCAAAAGGCTTTGATCATTGTCGATGTACAGAAGGCGTTCGAGCATGAAAAATGGGGAGAACGAAATAATCTAGAGGCAGAGGAGAATATCAGCCGCCTATTGAGGTTTTGGAGAGAGAAAGGCTGGACAGTCATTCATATTCAGCATACATCCGACAATCCAGACTCTGTGTTTCATCCGGCAAATGAAGGACATCTGTTCAAAGATATCGCCAGACCGTTAGAGGAAGAAACGGTGATCCAAAAGAAAGTCAACAGCAGTTTCATTGGTACGAACTTGGAGGAACAGTTAAGATCAAACCATATTGACACGGTCGTGATTGCAGGGCTCACAACACCGCACTGCGTATCCACAACCACAAGAATGAGCGGAAACCTTGGCTTTGATACGTACCTCATCTCAGATGCAACAGCCGCCTTTGGACTAACAGATCATACCGGTACATATTTTGACCCCGAGACGATCCACCGGCTCTCACTTGCCACACTGCATGATGAATTTGCGACTGTCATGACAACAGATCAATTGATTAGTAATTGGATGGTAAAATAAAAGATACCGCCATAAGATTAATAATACTTGAGAGAACCTTGGAACAAAAAAATCCTCTAGAATTCTAGGGGATTTTTTTCATGATAGATTATATGGTTTTGAATAGCTTTTTATGAAAAAACAATAGACAAATTTAGCGCAAAATACAATCAAATTTTCAAAACCAAAAGAATTTTAGAATAATCTGGCAATTTGTGTTTATTCTACGCTTATCTTTATTCTTTGTACGTTTTACTTATCCACACCTATTTACAGATGTGGCATATGAATAATGATAAAGGAGATGAACAACTGATGGGTTGTGATAAGTATAAAAAATGCCCTAATTGTAAACAGAAACTATCAAAATCAAACTGCTGCATCATCTGTCATACAAAATTAATTGTAGGGCGACGAGGACCACGTGGATTACGAGGGGTTCAAGGAGCTTCAGGAGCGATCGGTCCAACGGGAGTAACAGGAGGTACCGGAGCGACCGGTCCAGCGGGAGCCGCAGGAGCAACTGGTCCAACGGGAGTAACAGGAGATACCGGAGCGATCGGTCCAACGGGAGTAACAGGGGCCACGGGAGAAACCGGAGCGACCGGTCCAGCGGGAGCCGCAGGAGCGACTGGTCCAACGGGAGTAACAGGAGCCACAGGAGATACCGGAGCGATCGGTCCAACGGGAGTAACAGGAGCCACAGGAGATACCGGAGCGATCGGTCCAACGGGAGTAACAGGGGCCACGGGAGATACCGGAGCGATCGGTCCAACGGGAGTAACAGGGGCCACGGGAGATACCGGAGCGACTGGTCCAGCGGGAGTAACAGGCGCCGCAGGAGCTACAGGAGCGACCGGTCCAACGGGAGTAACAGGAGCCACAGGAGATACTGGAGCGACCGGTCCAACGGGAGTAACAGGCGCCGCAGGAGATACTGGAGCGACTGGTCCAACGGGAGTAACAGGAGCCACAGGAGATACTGGAGCGACCGGTCCAACGGGGGTCACAGGAGCCACGGGAGATATCGGAGCGACTGGTCCAACGGGAGTAACAGGAGATACCGGAGCGATCGGTCCAACGGGGGTCACAGGAGCCACGGGAGATATCGGAGCGACTGGTCCAACGGGAGTAACAGGAGCCACGGGAGATACTGGAGCGACCGGTCCAACGGGGGTCACAGGAGATACCGGAGCGATCGGTCCAACGGGGGTCACAGGAGCCACGGGAGATATCGGAGCGACTGGTCCAACGGGAGTAACAGGAGCCACGGGAGATACTGGAGCGACCGGTCCAACGGGGGTCACAGGAGATACCGGAGCGATCGGTCCAACGGGGGTCACAGGAGCCACGGGAGATATCGGAGCGACTGGTCCAACGGGAGTAACAGGAGCCACGGGAGATACTGGAGCGACCGGTCCAACGGGGGTCACAGGAGATACCGGAGCGATCGGTCCAACGGGGGTCACAGGAGCCACGGGAGATATCGGAGCGACTGGTCCAACGGGGGTCACAGGAGCCACGGGAGATATCGGAGCGACTGGTCCAGCGGGAGTAACAGGAGCCACAGGAGATACGGGAGCCACAGGTGCAACAGGTGCCGCAGGAGCCACAGGAGCGACCGGTGCAACAGGAGATACGGGAGCCACAGGAGCAACGGGTGCCGCAGGAGCCACAGGAGCAACGGGTGCCGCAGGAGCCACAGGAGCGACCGGTGCAACAGGAGCCACAGGAGCAGGGCTAGCTGAATTTGCATATGTATACAATCTAAGTGCTGAAACAGTAGCTTTAGAGGCACCGGTAATTTTTGACTCAACTGGAATTATTACTTCTGGTATTACACATGCCCCTGGAACTTCTCAAATTATAGTCACCAATCCAGGAAACTACGAGGTTACTTTTTCAGTTTCTGGCGTAGAGCCAAATCAATTTACCCTATTTGTAAATGGAGGTCCTGTGACGAACACAGTTTATGGGTCAGGAGCTGGTACTCAACAGAATAACGGTCAGGCAATCCTCGCTCTAGCAGCGGGTGACACGCTTACTCTTGTAAACCATACTTCCGCAGCAGCAGTTACTCTTCAAACCCTAGCAGGAGGGACTCAAACAAACGTGAATGCCTCTATTATTATTAAAAAATTAGACTAACTTAAATGTGTAGAAATGCTTTTAGAAGTTTTGCCTGGTGCTCGTCTTGTGTATAGTCTGTTTTCTATATATGTTTTAAATTGATTTGTTCATAGGAGAATCGCAAACAAAAAACCCTAGACCACCTTGAACAATCAAGGGATCTAGGGTTTGTTTGATCTCTCTTTGGAGAGTCATGAAATTAACGAGAGTAGAACTCAACGATTAGTTGTTCGCTGATTTCAGGCGCTAATTCAGAACGCTCTGGAAGACGAGTGAAAGTTCCTTCAAGCTTTTCAGCATCGAAAGTAAGGTATTCAGGAACGAAGCTGTTAACTTCAACTGATTCTTTCACAACTGCAAGGTTTTGAGATTTCTCACGAAGAGCAATCGTTTGACCTGGTTTCACAGAGAAAGATGGGATGTCTACACGGCTTCCATCAACAAGGATGTGACCATGGTTGACTAGCTGACGAGCTTGGCGACGAGTACGAGCAAGGCCAAGACGGTATACTAAGTTGTCAAGGCGAGTTTCAAGAAGGATCATGAAGTTTTCACCTTGTTTACCAGGAAGTTTAGCAGCTTTGTCAAATAGTGTACGGAATTGACGTTCGTTGACACCGTACATGTGACGAAGCTTTTGCTTCTCTTGTAATTGTAAACCGTATTCAGATAGTTTTTTGCGTTGTCCTGGACCATGTGGGCCTGGAGCGTAAGGGCGTTTTTCAAGTTCCTTACCTGTTCCGCTTAATGAAATGCCTAAACGGCGGGAAATCTTCCAACTTGGACCTGTATAGCGAGCCATAATGTGACTCCTCCTTATTTGTTTTTATTTGTGAAAAATAAAAACCGTCTGTTCTTTGTCTTTTCCGTCATTATGTTTTCATGCATCCTCGCTCCAGCAGCAGGGAGTTACAAGATGCACCTTCATATAGAAGGAACAAAATGATACAAAAAAGCCGAACAAAAAGGCTGCCATATTTCACACAAACTCTATTATATGACGCTGGATAGGAGAAGTCAACCTATTTAAAGGCAATGGCGATGCTTCGCGTCTGCGAAGAAAATAAAAAAGCAGACAATATGCCTGCTTTTTGTAAGATTACTCATTTGTAGAGGCTAATAATGCCTTTTGGAGTACCTCGGTAAATTGAATTAAGTAGGTTTCATCTACTTCACTGAAACGGTCTTTCACGGGACTGTCAATGTCGAGCACCCCAATGATCTCTCCATTTACCTTGAGCGGAACGACAATTTCAGATTGTGATGCTGCATCACATGCGATATGCCCAGGGAATGCGTGCACATCAGCGATACGCTGGACTTCACCTGTTGCAAATGCCGTACCGCAAACGCCTTTTCCAGATGGGATACGCACACATGCAGGCAGTCCGTTAAACGGTCCGAGCACAAGCTCGCCGCCTTTAGCCAAATAAAACCCTGCCCAATTGACCTCTGGGAGTGAATGATACAATAGCGCCGCCGCATTTGCTAGGTTGGCAATTAGATCAGGCTCACCATCTGTAATGGCTTCGACCTGTTTAACGAGCAATTGATAGTTTTTTGATGGATCGCCAGACTGTTTTTCGACATGAAACATGAAAATCTCCTACTTTCTATCTCAAAAATACATAACTTGCGTCTCACATGTGGGATTTGTCGAGCAATTGTAAAAGGAACTTCCGCCTTCATCTTGAAGTATGTACACATGAAGAGGAGTGAGCGGATGAAAGCATCAACAACCATGCAAACAAAAGACCGTATTATTGAAGCTGCCATCAGACTTTTTAACCAAAAAGGATTTTCTGGAACCTCTGTCCGTGAGATTGCGAAGGAAGCAAACGTCAATGTTGCCCACATTTCTTATTACTTTCAAGGAAAAGGAGGGCTGCTTGAGCAGCTCGTATCCGATTTTTATGAAGGCTATATTCACATGATTGAATCACATATCCATCACATGGAAACTCGTCATGCAAAAGAATGCTTACTACATGTGGTTTTTGATATTTTATCTTATCAGCACGAGCACCGTCAATTAACCCGTTTCGTTTATCGAGAGGTAACGATTGATTCGACGCTCATTAGAGAAATTATGTCGACCTATTTAACGAAAGAAAAATATTTGTTTCAGCTCATCATTGAAAAAGGAAAAAGCACCCATGTGATTTGTGAGCAGCTCTCCATCTCCTCTTTTATGATTCAGCTGAAATCACTACTCATGATGCCCTATTTACAGCCGCAATATTTAACGGAGGTGCTTTATTTAAATCCAAATGAGCCTTATTTCTATCAAACGTATTTTAAAGAACTGAGCCGCTCGCTTCATCATTTACTAGAACCAAAAAAGCCGGCATTAGATTCTCATTTAAAACTCATGATGTCTTCGAATTGATCATAAGCATATCCGAGATCTTCCGCTTGATGGGCATCAGACCCAAAAATGAGCGGAATTTTTTTCTGTTTTGCAAGATCAATCATCCATTGATCTAAATAGATACTTCTGGCATATGTTTTACGAAGACCTGATGTATTAAAATCTAAGGACATGCCTTTTTTTGCCGTTTCTTCAAGACAAAGGGTGACCTTTTGACAAAGTGCAGAAGTCATCTCAAATGGGAAAAGCTGTTTGAATTTCTGCACAAGGGTGATATGACCGATTCTATTTGGCTTATAGCGACCTAAAGATGATAGAATAGAAGAATGAATTTGGTCATAGTAGCTTTGATAGACCTGTTCGATGCTGCCATAGAGGCTTATTAGCTGCTGGAAGGCATGCTCGTCAAAATCAAGGCAAATATAATCATCGCCAGCAGGAAGAAAGTGAACAGATAAAATGCTATCGTCTAATTCTGGACCATAGCAGTCTAAAAAGGCACTTGTTTCCTCTTCATACTCTTTGATATAGTCAACCTCAAGCCCAGTTTTTACTATTAATTGGCCTTTGTATTCCTGTTTCAACTGATCCAATTTCGTTATATACGAGTCAAGTTCTTGGAGCTTCATGGCACTATCCTGCTCTGGTGTTGGATCTTGAAACGATGGAGGCAGAGGGGCATGCTCGGTAAAGGTTATGGAATCAAATCCCTTTTTGATGGCTTTTTCAATATAAGAATGAAAAGAATCAAGCGAGCCGTGAGGGCAAAACGGTGTATGTAGATGTGCATCTTGCTTCAGCATGTCGTCACCTCTTGTCGATATTTTGAAAAACGTCATGTTTATCAGCGAAAATAATGAAAAATCATGACCAAAAATGCTGGTTACATGGTATCATAATAACAATGAAAACGACAGCTTCCGCATACATAAAAGCAGGTCACATGGATACGTGTGATCAAATGATAGAAAGCGCTCAAATACTTTCTTGAAAAACATACATACAACCGTGAATGGATGGTATTGGAAAACATACGATCCTGTTTATAAAAAGACAAATGCAAAGCGGACACGAAAGGGTTCTCAGGTCTACTCGGGACACTTTTACCCTGACATCACTTAGATCACAACAAGGGGGCTCATTATGGAGTTTATCATCGGTTTAATTGTCATTTTGCTTGCTTTGTTTTCAGTCGGTTATTTCCTCAGAAAAAATATATATAAAGAGATTGACCGATTGGAAGCATGGAAAATTGAAATTTTAAACAGATCAATTGTAGAAGAAATTTCAAAAATCAAACACTTAAAAATGACCGGAGAAACAGAGCAATTTTTTGAAAGATGGCGTGCAGAGTGGGACGATATCGTCACAGCCCATCTGCCAAAGGTAGAGGAGCTATTATATGACGCAGAAGAGTATTCTGATAAATATCGATTCTCCAAAGCCAAGCAGGTTCTAACGCATATTGAGGATTTGCTGAGTGCTGCTGATTCGAACATTGAAGACATTTTAAAAGAAATTGCAGACCTTGTCACAAGCGAGGAGCAAAATCGCAAGGACATTGAAAAGGTCAAAGAGCAATATCAAACGGTTCGAAAAAATCTGCTTGCGTACAGCCATTTGTATGGCACCCTTTATGACAAAATGGAGCAGGACTTAGATGAGGCCTGGGAAGGGATCAAGCAGTACGAGGAAGAAACAGAAAACGGAAACTACATGAAAGCAAGAAAAATTTTGCTTGAGCAAGACCGCAGACTCGACCAGCTTCAACTATATATCAATGATGTACCAAAGCTTATTGCAGACTGCAAACAAACCGTACCAGGTCAGCTGACGAAGCTGAAAGACGGATATCAAGAAATGTCGGAAAAAGGCTACAAGCTGGAGCACATCCAGATCACGAAAGAGCTGGAGACTTTAAACAAACAGCTTGTGAGAGCGGAAAAATTGCTCATTGATGAACTCAATTTAGAAGAGGCATCAAGCATTCTGCAAATGATTGATGATGCGATTGAGACGCTGTATGATCAGCTAGAGGCGGAAGTAGAGGCAGGTCAGGAAATTAAAAGCAGAATGCCTGAGCTCACAGAAGCATTCGAAAAGCTCGAGCAAGATCACACACAAACAAAGGCAGAAACGGCTCTTGTGAAAGAAAGCTACAAGCTGACAGCAGGAGAACTCGATCAACAGAAGGCATTTGAAAAACGTTTAGAAGAAATTGAAAAGCTGATGAAACAAATCCGTGAGAAGCTTGATCGTGATCACGTGGCATATTCATTATTAATGGATGAAATCAATCAGCTGGACACCTTTATCGAGGATGCAAAAGCATTGCATGACACATTTAAAGGTCATCTCCAATCATTAAGAAAAGAAGAATTACAAGCGAGAGAAACACTGACTGAGCTCAAAACCATGCTGACAGATACAGTACGCCAGCTGCATAAAAGCAATATTCCAGGTGTACCTGCTGAGATGAAAGAGCGGGCTGAAAAAGCGCAGGAGATGATTCATCAAGTGCACGAGCAGCTGGAAAACCTGCCACTCAACATGCCGGCAGTAAATCAGCAATTAAAAGATGCCTCTGACACAGTCAAAAATGTTGTGGATGAGACAGAAGAAATACTTGGTAAAGTGGATCAAATTGAACGAATCATTCAATATGGCAATCGCTTTAGAAGTCAAAACCACATTCTTTCAGAACAATTAAAAGAGGCTGAACGAAGATTTTACGCCTATGATTACAACGGATCATTTGATATAGCAGCAGCGGCTGTTGAAAAAGCATCACCCGGAGCTGTTCAAAAGCTGTTAGCTCAGCAAGAAAAAGAGTATCAGCATCAATAAAAAAGCTGAAGTCCTATCAATGGACTTCAGCTTTTTTTATATTATGACGCTTGTTTTTGCCGCTCTTCTGAAGCAGAAGAAGTGAAAAGAGAGATTACAAATCCGATCACGATTCCAAGTATTGCAGGGACAATCCAGCCTATGCCAAGGTCATATAAAGGCAGTATTGATTGGAAGACGTCTTTTATTGGATCGATTGGAAGTTTCGCTGCTGCTAAGCCGTCAAATAAGCTAACGCAACCTGTTAAAATTAAAGAGAGAGCATATACAGGTCTTCTATGTCCAAGCCACTTATCAGCAAGTGACAAAACAATGATCACAATCGCTAGCGGATAAATCGCAGTTAAAACTGGTACAGAGAAAGCGATAATATGAGCAAGTCCAAAATTCGAAATGATAAAACTGAATAATGTCACGAGTGTAACGACCATTTTATACGAAAGCTTAGGTAGTAACTTCGAGAAATACTCTCCGCATGATGTAACGAGGCCGATACTTGTTGTTAAACAAGCAACCGTAATCGCAGCACCCAACACAATATTTCCTAAGCTGCCAAATAGGAATTGAGAAGACTGAGCCAAGATTTTACTACCATCTCCAACAAAACCAATGGCATGTGTACTTGAAGCGCCTAAATAAGCAAGAGATAGATAAACAAATGTTAATCCGCAGGCTGCAATCAGACCTGCTTTGATACAAGCAGATGTCAGTGCCTTTTTACTTGTCACACCGCGTCCTTTAATGGCGTTGATGACAACAACCCCAAACACAATTGAGGCAAGAGCATCCATTGTTTTATAGCCCTCTAAAAATCCTTTGAAAAATGATCCGTTGCTATAGGATACATCAGGTGTGCCAATGACGCCCATCGGCGTTAAAATGGCTTTGACAATAATAATAAGAATGATCGTAAATTTAATCGGTGTTAACACTTTCCCTACACGATCTACAATCTTCGTTGGATTTAGAGCAAGATAATACGTAATACCAAAAAAGACAAGTGTGAATAAAAGAAGGGAGAGCCAAGCTGGTACACCTGCTAAAAAGGGTAATGCACCAATTTCATATGAAACCGTTCCTGTACGAGGAATAGCGAAAAGCGGCCCAATAGATAAATATAAAATGACGGTAAACGCTGTTCCAAAAGCTGGGTGAGCTTTATCAGCTAATCCTTTCGCATCTCGACCTGTTAAAGCGATCGCAATAATCCCTAGAAGAGGTAAACCGACACCTGTTAATAAAAATCCGCCCATTGCTTTCCATACATTTGTGCCAGCATATTGCCCAAGCTCTGGTGGATAAATCATATTTCCCGCGCCGAAGAATAGAGCAAATAACATAAAACCGATAATAACTGTATCTTTCGTCGACAATGTTGCCTTCATTGAATATAAAGCCTCCAATATTATGTTGAAATATTCTGTTAATTAGTTGCTAAAACCGTTCTTCATTAACATTCACTAATTATAAAGGATGTGCGTCTGATGTCAACATGTGTTTTCGTACAAAAGTCATGAATTTTTCTATTTTAGTATATGGAGGACAATAAAAAAACATCCCCTTCATCTTTGGAAGGGGATGTTTGAAGCATGATTATGATGCGAGCTGTTTAGGCGGGCTAGTCAACATAGAGATGAGTACGCCAATACCTGCGCCGATAATTGCTGGTACGACCCATCCAATGCCTAAATCGTAAAATGGAATGAATGCATCTAAGAAGGCAGGCAACCCACCGAGATTGATTTTGGCAGCTAATAATCCATCAATGATGGCAAAGAAACCAGTAAAGATGAGGGATACTACATAAATCACTCGTCTACCGTTAATCCAGCGGTCAAGGAATGACAATAAAATAATGACAATTGCCAGTGGATATATCGCTACGAGTACAGGGACCGATAGAGAGATGATTTGTGCCAGTCCAAGGTTTGCAACCAATGCGCTAAATAAAGAAACAATGAGTACGACTGTGCGATAAGAAAGTGCTGGGAAAAGCTTTGAAAAATATTCGCCGCATGATGAGACAAGCCCAACACTTGTTGTGAGACAAGCAAATAAAATGGCTACACCAAGGACAATGTTACCAGCAGAACCAAATAAAAAGTTTGCTGATAGTGAAAGCAGTTTGCCGCCTTCATTTGCCCCAACCATTCCGGTTGTATCAGGACTTGAAGCACCGACATAAGCAAGCGAGATATACACTAGTGCTAGTCCAGCTGCTGCAACAAGGCCAGCTTTTATACAGGCCGCCGCAAGAGATTTGCGCTCTGTGATGCCTCTTTCTTTAACAGCTGTCACAACAACGATTCCAAATACGAGAGAAGCGAGAGCATCCATTGTTTTATAGCCCTCTAAAAACCCAGTGAAGAGAGGGTTTGCTTTATAAGTCGCATCAGGCGCACCGATTATTCCCATCGGTGTAGCTATGGCTTTAAATACAATAATTGCAATGACCGTTAATAAGATAGGTGTCAACACTTTGCCGATTCGATCAACAAGCTTTGAAGGGTTCAAAGCGAGCAGATACGTAATCGTGAAAAACACAAGGGTGAATAAGAAAAGCGGTACCCATGAAGAGGTTTGTGTTTCAGACAGAAACGGTGCTAAACCAATCTCGTAAGAAACCGTACCTGTTCGCGGGATAGCAAAAAATGGTCCTATGGATAAATACAGAATGACAGTGAAAATGGTTCCAAATATAGGATGGGCTTTATCCGCAAGGCCTTTTGCACCGGTACCTGTAAGGGCGATAGCAATAACTCCTAGAAGCGGAAGACCAACTCCTGTGAGTAAAAATCCACCGATAGCAAGCCAAACATTCTCACCTGCATATTGTCCAAGGACAGGCGGGAAAATCATATTTCCTGCGCCAAAGAATAATGCAAAAAGCATTAAACCAATGGCTAATGTCTCTTTTATACTTAAACTATTTTTCAAAATAGTTCCTCCTTATCCAATGTAATGTGCTAAATTTAAATATTCTGACAATTTAGGTGTTTATGTGCCAATTGCACTATGCATGATATAGTGAAAATGAAAAGTTGTCAACTGCCATTTTCAGAAAATTCTCTGTCTGACTTCATTATGGTAACATATAAATGCATTTATTTTTAAAGCTTTTTGTAAGGAGTCCAAGTATGATTTATCTCGATAATAGTGCAACAACAAAACCGTACCCTGAGGTTTTACAAGTATATCAGCAAGTGAGTGAACGTTTTTTTGGGAATCCGTCTTCGCTACATCAGCTTGGAATTGATGCGAGCCGCTTGCTAAGTGAAACGAGAAAACAAATCCTTCACTATACAGGTTTGAAACAATATGAGGTTATTTTTACTTCTGGTGCAACAGAAGCAAATAACATCGCCATTAAAGGAGCAGCTCTCGCCAAAATGAATCGGGGGAAACATATTGTGACAACAGCAATTGAACACCCGTCTGTCATCGAATCGTTTGAACAGCTGAAGGCTTTATTTGGTTTTGACATCTCCTATATTCAAGTAAATGAGCATGGCCATGCAGATATGAATCATTTAAAAGAAGTGCTTCGCCCTGATACAGTGCTTGTCAGCATGATGCACGTCAATAACGAAACCGGTGCCACCCAGTCAATTGAAGAAGCTGCTGGCATGATTCGTGAGCATGCTGAAAATGCCCTATTTCATGTCGACGGGGTGCAGGGAATGTGCAGAGTAGCATTTAATAAACAACTGGATGTTGATCTTTTGACGATATCTGGCCATAAAATTCATGGCTTAAAAGGCACAGGAGCGCTCTTTTTAAAGAAAGGTGTAGTGCTTGCCCCTTTTATCACAGGAGGAGAGCAGGAATTAGGCCTACGTTCAGGTACCGAAAACCCTGCTGGTGCTGTCAGCTTAGCAAAAGCCATGAAACAATCATTCGAGCTGCAAAAAAAACATCATGATGAAATGTTAAACTTAAAAACGCAGCTGCAAAAGCAGCTTGGAGAAATAGAAGGTATTGTCATCAACACACCGCTGACGCAAAGTGCGCCGCACATTGTGAATTTTTCAGTACCAGGTATTCAAATTGAGGTCCTTCTTCATATGCTTGAAAAAGAAGGCATGTATGTTTCGACAACATCTGCCTGTTCAGCCAAGAAAAAAGAGCCAAGCCAAGTTCTCCTAGCGATGGGGAGGCCGGAAGAAGTGGCAAAAAGCAGTATGAGAATCAGTTTGACGTATGGACAAGGACCCGAACTAGCGCCGCAAATCATCACATCGATCGCACAAAGTGTGAAAAAATTAAAAGGAATGAGATAACAGCATGAAATATGATCATATTTTAGTCCGTTTTGGTGAAATTTCAACAAAAGGAAAAAATAGAAAGAAATTTATTGAAAAACTAAGGCAGCATATCCGGTTTGTATTAAAAGACTTTGAAGCATTAAAGTATGCATCTGACAGAGACCGCATCACGATCATGCTGAACGGTGAAGACCCTGAACCGATTTCAGAACAGCTTAAAGGTGTATTTGGCATTCAGAGCTTTAGTCTGGCGGTGAAATGTGAGACAAATCTCGCTGCCATCAAAGAAGCGGCACTCACAGCGGTACAGGAAGTATATGAACAAGGAGATACATTTAAGGTCTCAACGAAACGCTCTTATAAGCAATTTGAACTTGATTCAAATGAAATGAACCGGGAAATTGGCGGACATGTGCTGAAGAATACGGAAAACTTAACGGTCAATGTCAAACAGCCGGATGTACATTTGCGCATTGAAATAAGAGAACATGCGACATACATTACATTTAAAGATGTCAAGGGTGCAGGCGGACTGCCAGTGGGTTCAAGCGGAAGAGCGATGCTCATGCTTTCAGGCGGCTTTGACAGCCCAGTTGCCGGCTACCAAGCGATGAAACGCGGAATTCAAATTGAGGCCGTCCATTTCTTTAGTCCCCCATATACAAGTGAACGTGCCAAACAAAAGGTCATTGATCTTACAGAATGCTTAGCTGCATATGGGGGCGAAGTGAAGCTTCACATCGTACCTTTCACAAAAATTCAAGAGCTGATTCACAAACAAGTACCTGAAAACTATACGATGACATCAACAAGAAGAATGATGCTGAAAATCGCAGATAAAATAAGAGAGAAGCGTGATGCTCTTGCGATTATTACCGGTGAAAGCCTTGGACAAGTCGCAAGTCAGACACTTGAAAGCATGTATGCCATTAACCATGTAACCAATACACCAATCATTCGCCCGCTTATTGCGGTTGATAAGAATGACATTATTGAAGAAGCGAGACGAATTGGCACATACGATACAAGTATTCAGCCTTTCGAGGATTGCTGTACGATCTTTACGCCGCCGTCTCCTAAAACAAAACCAAAGCTTGAGAAAGTAGAACGCTACGAAAGCTTTGCTGATTTCGAGCCAATGCTTGATGAGGCAGTGGATCAAATCGAAACGATCATCGTCACAAATGAGAAGAAAGCGGCTGACGAATTCGCTGATTTATTCTAAAATAAAAATTTCATAATAATTACCATAAAATCGATCGCATGAAGTCATGTGTTTCTACACATTCTATATTCACAAGGAGGTGAGAACACATGGCTCAACAAAACAGACAAAGCAGTTCTAATCAATTAGTCGTTCCAGGCGCTGCACAAGCGATCGACCAAATGAAGTATGAAATCGCTTCAGAATTTGGTGTAAACCTTGGACCAGAAACAACAGCTCGCGCTAACGGATCAGTTGGTGGAGAAATCACTAAACGTCTTGTATCTTACGCTCAACAACATATGGGTGGCGGATCTTTCTAAGACACACAATTAAAAAGCTATGGCTTAGGAGCGGGATCATTCCCGCTCTTTTCTTTTTGTACATAAAAATAGTTTGAATATTTACAAAAAAGAAGACGGAATGAAAAAATTATGGCATAATACTAGGAGTAGGTCCTAATTCAAGCATTTTTCAGTTATGAATGTTAGAATAGGTAAATTGAAACATGTTTCGTTTCATAGAAAGAGGCTAAAAGGAGCTGTACCATGAAAAGAGAAGACTTAATTGCACCAGAACAATATAACTTAGTCAGTGAGATTGAAGCGTTCAGTCATGACAAGGAGAAAAAGGCCCTGCACTGGCAGGATGGAAATGGATACGAAGCACATGTGACGTATGCATCTTTAGTGGAAGAAGCAAATAAAATTGGTCATGTATTATTAAATGCAGGCTTTAAAAAAGGCGATAAAATCATTGTGATGGTGCCGCGCATGCTAGAGGCATACAGCATTTATTTAGCGATCTTGAAAACAGGAATGGTCGTCATTCCTTGTTCAGAAATGCTGCGTGCAAAAGATTTAGATTACCGAATTGAACATGCAGAAGCAAAGGGCGCGATCGTTTACTCTTCATTCATTCAATCGTTCGACGGAACCAATCAGCCAAACGATTTTAAAACATTCTCAATCGGTGAAAACGATCATGGCTGGACAAATATTCTTGCGGAAAAGGATCACCAATCAAGCGAGCTTCCAATGGCTCCAACAACACGCACAGACATGGCGTTCTTATCCTATACATCTGGTACAACAGGCAACCCAAAAGGGGTTGTTCATACACATGGCTGGGCATATGCACATTTACGCACCGCTGCCAAAGCATGGCTCTCCATTAATGAAGGAGATAAAGTATGGGCGACAGCAGGACCAGGCTGGCAAAAATGGGTGTGGAGCCCACTCTTATCTGTGTTAGGAAGTGGCGCAGAAGGCTTTGTATACGGAGGAAAATTCAATCCAAATACGTACTTAGAGCTGCTTCAAAAAAATGAAATCAATGTCCTATGCTGTACGCCGACAGAATACCGATTTATGGCGAAAGTAGATGACTTAAGTCAGTACGAGCTGCCAAAATTGCATAGTGCCGTTTCTGCAGGAGAGCCACTGAACCGTGAAGTCATTGATACATTCAAAAAGCATTTCGATATAGAAGTACGAGATGGCTATGGCCAAACAGAAAGCACACTGCTCGTAGGGGTGCTAAAAGGAATGGACATCAAGCCAGGCAGTATGGGAAAACCAACACCTGGAAACGAAGTCGAGATCATTGATGAGGACGGCAGCGTATGCGCTCCTGGAGAAATTGGTGATATTGCGGTTCATCTTGAAACGCCGGCTTTATTTAAGGAATACTACAAAGATGAAGAGCGTACAAAGGCGCAGCGCCGCGGGAATTACTTTATTACGGGTGACCGCGCGAAAAAAGACGAAGATGGGTACTTCTGGTTTGAAAGCCGTAGAGATGATATCATCGTCAGCTCAGGCTATACCATTGGACCGTTTGAAGTAGAAGATGCACTGATCAAACACGCAGCAGTCAAAGAATGTGCGGTTGTGGCTAGCCCTGATGAAATTAGAGGATCAATCGTCAAAGCATATGTCGTCCTACGTGATGGAACTGCACAAAGTGACGAGCTAATCAAAGAGCTGCAAACGCATGTGAAAAACACAACAGCACCTTACAAATACCCAAGAGAAATCGAATTCATCGACGAGCTGCCAAAAACACCGTCAGCGAAAATTCGCCGTGTCGAGCTGAGAGAAAGAGAACTTGCACGAAAAGGATCTTGATGAATAAACGAAAAGCGTTTGGATGAAAGCATCCAGCGCTTTTTTTATGGAAAATCAAATCTGCTGGAAGCGATCATGATGTTTTATGTTAAAATGTGAAGAAATTGCTGGAAAAGGAGAATGTTAGAAGATGTTCATTGCCATCATTCATGGAATCGTGCTTGCTTTTGGCCTCATCTTACCATTGGGCGCACAAAATGTATTTGTGTTTCAGCAAGGAGCGCTTCAGCCGCGATTATATCAGGCTTTACCTGTCGTTATCACTGCTGCTCTTTGTGATACACTATTAATTGCATTAGCTGTCATTGGTGTTTCTGTTGTGGTGTTCACCATTCCTGTACTGCAAATGTGTCTTTATATCATTGGGTTTTGTTTTTTAGTTTATATGGGATGGTCCGTGTGGAACACAAGCTCATCAACAGATGCTAAAGAGAAGCAGGAATTCATGCCTGCGAGAAAACAAATTGTCTTTGCCTGTTCAGTTTCACTTTTAAATCCCCACGCCATTCTCGATACCATTGGTGTGATTGGAACAAATTCGCTTCAATATAACGGGGCAGAAAAATGGGCATTTACACTCGCTTGTATCATCGTGTCCTGGTTATGGTTTATTGGGCTCGCTCTTTTAGGGAAAATGCTAGGGAAGTTAGATACAAACGGTAAGTGGATGAACCGTATCAATAAAGCTTCAGCGGTCATGATCTGGCTTGTCGCGTTATACATTGCGTATCAATTGATTGTATAAAAGTACATAGAGAAAAAAGCGAGAAGCGTTTGGGTAGATGAAGCCCGCGCTTTTTTGACGTTTAGCCACCTTTGCATGAGCGTATCGCTCATGCCTTTTTAGGTTATTTTTTGAAAATCGTTTGATTTAAAAGACGGAAAGCTTGTACGATATCATCCATTTGTTCTATATCCGAGGAAGTTAGGCTGTCTAATAGCATCCCTTCGATATGCTGAAAGGCTTCGTTCATACAGGCACGGCCTTTGTCAGACAGCATAATGACATGTTTTCGTTTGTCATCACGGTCTTCTTCTCTATCAATGAATTGTTTCTCGTGCAGTTTTTTAAGTTCTCTGCTGACATTCGGAAGAGACATGTGCTGACATTCGGCAATTTCACTAGGCGTAAGCGGCTCGCTGACAGCTAGTTGCTCTAGTATTAAGTATTGTAAGGTCGTTAAGTTAGCTGGTTTGACTTTGTTCATCAGGTCATGTTTTAGTTCTGAAAAAGTAGAAGCAAATGCTACGAATTCCTTGAAGAAATGGGGATGTTTCATGTTTATCACCTCCTACGTAACATACCAAAATTATTATCAAAAAACAATTATCATTTGACAACTATTTAACGGAGGTATATCATTTGGTTATCAAATGATAATAAAAGGAGATCATACATGAATGTACTCATTATTTATACTCACCCCCATCACAATAGTTTAAATGGTGCTTTTTTAAAAGAAATCATGAAAGGCAGTGAAGAAAATCCACTAGTTCATGAAGTGAAAATCATCGATTTATACAAAGAAGAATTTGATCCTGTGCTGATTTTTAATAAAGAGAAAAAAAGGCGTGACATGCATAAAGACCCTGACATTCGGATGTATCAGGAGAAGATCAAATGGGCGGACAAAATCGTGTTCGTATATCCTATTTGGTGGGGAAGACCTCCAGCCATGCTGCTTGGCTTTATTGACCGCATGTTTGCTGCGAATTTTGCTTATCGTCAAACAGGCGGGCTGTTTCCAGAAGGACTGTTAAAAGGAAAAAGTGCTGTTTGTGTATCGACGATGCAAGGGCCAACCAACTACCCTTTGTTCTTTTTGCAAAATGCACACAAGATCTTAATGAAACGAGCCCTTTTACACTATGTCGGAATCAAACCTGTGAAGTTCTTTGAGTTCGGCATGATGGAAAGCCCAAAAGGAAAACATGACGTCAAATTAAAACGTATCTACAACTATTTCAGAAAAATCAGCTCATAAAATAGTTAGCGAAGTCACTTTTCTTCTAATTCAATCCTTTTATGTTTTAAAATAACAGTGAGGGTGGGAGAACTCTTCCTCGTCATTTGAAAAGGGGGATAGGGATGAAGAAAACATTGTTTAAAGATGCAGCGCTTTTAACACTTGATCCAACTTTAGGTTTTTTAGAAAAAGGAGATTTATTAATTGAAGGGACACACATTTTAGAGGTCGGACCTTTAATTGAAGCAAATGATGCTGACATTGTCGATGCGTCCGATATGGTGATCATGCCAGGGCTTGTGGATACACATCGTCATGTGTGGCAGTCTGTCATCAGAGGCATAGGCACAGATTGGTCGTTGCAGACATATTTGAGCAAAATCTATTATGGAAACTATGGTGCGATGAGACGCCCATCCGATGATCGAATCGCAAATTATTTAGGGGCATTAGAGGCATTAGATGCCGGAGTGACCACATGTTTAGACTGGACGATGATCAATTCAATGGATCATACAGAAGAGCTCATCGGAGGTTTGAAAGATGCGGGCATTCGAGCTGTTTTTGCTTTCGGTTCCTCTGGAGATGCTGAGTATTGGGATAGGGAGAGCACGCTCACCAATATGGAGGACGCAGCACGCGTGAAAAAAGCGCATTTTCAATCATCAGATCAGCTTTTGACGATGGGGCTTGCGATTCGTGGACCAGAGTTTTCTTCATGGGAAACTTCAGTATTTGAAATTGAAACAGCCCGGTCTCTAGATGCTTTATGCAGTATGCATATTGGCTTTGGGAACTGGGGAGCGGAGGATCGTTCAATTGAGCGACTTCACAAAGCGGGATTACTTGGACCTGATCTCAACATGGTGCATATCAATGCAATCGATGCGGATCAAATGAAGATGCTGGCAGACAGCGGAAGCTCCATATCCATTACACCTGAAATTGAGATGATGATGGGTCACGGTTATCCTGTCACAGGACTTGCGATCGAACAAGGTGTTCTTCCAACGCTCGGTGTAGACGTGGTCACAGCGACAGGCGGTGATTTGTTTGCTCAAATGAAATTTGGACTTCAGGCAGAGCGCGCGCTCCAAAATCAATCATTGCTGATGGAGGGCATTATGCCAGGACCTGAACTTGGGATTTCTGCTCATCAAATGCTTGAAGCTGCGACGATCAATGGAGCTCGTGCATTACAGCTTGATCATAAAATTGGCTCGCTCACACCTGGAAAAGAAGCTGATTTCATCCTGATCGACCGAACAAGCATGAATCTTCTGCCGATGACAGATCCGGCTGGAGCGGTTGTCCAAACGGCACACCCTTCAAATGTTGATTCTGTCTATGTGGCTGGAAAAGCAGTGAAACGAAACGGAAAGCTTGTCGGTGTGAACCTAGAAGAGGTCAAACGGAAAGCTTATGCGGCAAGAGATCATATTCTATCGCATAAGTTTGAATCAACTCAATCATAAACAAATATATCCCCATAGGCAGTGGCCTATGGGGAATAAATTACAAGGATTCTTTAATGACCTTTTTGTAATACTGGACAGATAGGAATCCGAAGATAGAATATAACACCGTATAAATCGACATGACGATGAGCATTGGTGTCCACAGTTCACCGCCGAATAAAAACCAGCCTGACTGTACGGCAAAGTAGCTGTGCAGCAATCCGATGATGAGCGGAATCCCAAAGTTAAATAGCTGTTTGAGTCGTATGCCTTTTAATAGATCTTTCTCTGTAAAGCCAAGCTTACGTAAGATCGTGTACGAGCTTTGTTCTTCTTCACTTTCATTCATCTGTTTGAAGTATAAAATACAGCCTGATGTGACAAGGAAGCTTAGACCTAAAAATCCGAGGACAAACATCATCAGTCCCATTGTTTGTTTCTGCTGCTGAGCTGAAGCTAATTGAGACATGCTGTCATCACCCATTTTTAAAGAAGTAAAGATGTCATTGGCTTGTTCAATATGTTTCTCATCATTTACATTGATCGCAATATATTGGTTATTCTCAAGCTGAAGCTTAGGATCCTTGTTTTGGTCCAGCTGTTCAAAGACGTTTTGACTAACAACGGCAACAGGCATGCCGCCAGCAGTGAACCGGTAAGAGATTAAGTGATCTTTCTTCATATCAATGACTTTTAAATCAAGTGGTTTCTTTATCAGAAGTTTCACATCACCTGAGCTTTTAATCGGCATGACTTTTTTTAATAAATCATTGTAGCCGCTTAAAATGACTTCGTTGTTCTCTACATGAATGCTTGGTACGTTCCTCTCACTAATTACAGGAAATATCAATACTCCTGGACTCTTATTCAAACTGCTTAACTCCGTATCAATGATCTTCTTTGCGTCAAAATCCGCTTGAATGACCTTGAACTGCTTTTTTTCATATGCAATATGCTTGCCTGAAAGTGCACGAGTGAAGGTGGCTGCTTCCTTTTCAGAGCCCATGACAAAATGTGATGGAATCTGTTGTTCAGCCGTTTTTTCTGCTGAGTAATAGGAAATGTAGCTTAAAGATAACAACCCGATCGCAAGAGCAGATACGGTTGTAATAATCGTTAAAAGCAGTGCATTTGATTTTAACCGGAACATAATAGATGACAAAGACAGGACTTCATGAATGGCGAGATAGCCATTTTTTCTTTTCCGTACAATATTGGCAATGAAAGAAACAGAGCCTTTATAAAAAAGAAAGGTACCGATAATGACAGAGGCTAGAATATAAATCATGGCTGAAAATAACTCAAGCATAGACGTATATGAGCCGCTAAAAAGCTGAGAAGAAATATAATAGCCTGAGCTGATCAAGGCAATACCGAAAACCCCAATGATGATTTCAAACACAGAGATCTTTTTCACACGCTGCTCTGTAGAAGACGTGGTTCGAAACAAAGATAAAATTGTCTGTTTACTAATAAACCGTCTATTTCTTAGCATAATTAATCCATAGATGATGAAAAAGACGATAAGTGTCTGCAAAAGGGCCATGCCTGAAAAATGCAGGTTGGCGATGGCGTTCACGCCGGTTACTTTAAATAACACCATCAGCATGAGCTTTGAACCAATAAATCCAGCTATGATGCCAACAGCCATTGAGAACACGTAGAGGATGAAATTTTCTGCATTGAGCAGTTTGGCAATTTTTTGTTTCGTCATGCCAATGAGCTGCAGGAGACCTATTTCTTTCCCTCGGCGTTTAATAAAAATGCTGTTCGCATATAACAGGAAGATCCCAACGATGGCAATAAGCAGCACCGAAGCGGCTTTAATCGACGCACCGCCTTTAATGGACCCTTTTACATCATCAAGTGCTGGTGAGTACTGCAAGGTGACAAAAGAAAAGTAGAGCGCCACACTAAATACAAGAGCGAACACGTATAAGTAGTAATTTTTCAAATTTTTCTTCAGGTTTCGGAAGACGAGCTGATTAATGTTCATGCTTCACACCGCCTAAAACACCTTGCGTTTTCATAATATCCTCGAAAAACATCTTTCTCTCTAAAGCACCTTTATTCAACTGAGTATAAATTTGTCCGTCCTTGATAAAAATGACGCGTCTTGAATAGCTGGCTGCAACAGGATCATGTGTCACCATGACAATGGTCGCTTTTCGTTTTCGATTGAAATCTTGCAGTTTATTGAGTAAATCAGATGCAGATTTGGAATCAAGCGCTCCAGTAGGTTCATCCGCAAAAATCAGACTCGGCTCATGAATGAAGGCACGAACCGCTGATGTCCGCTGTTTTTGTCCACCAGAGAGTTCATTTGGGTATTTGTCTCTTAGTTCATAGATGCCCATGTCCTCCGCAAGCTGTTGAAAACGTTCGAAAGCTTCTTTCTTCGGCGTTTTGGAGATGGATAATGGCAAGAGGATATTCTCTTTGACCGTGAGTGTATCAAGTAAGTTATAATCCTGAAAAACAAAGCCAAGTTGCTTTTTTCTGAATTCTGCAAGCTGCTGATCTTTCATTTGTGTCATCTCAACATCTGCGATACGAATTGATCCGCTGGACACATGATCAATAGAGGACAATACGTTCAGAAGGGTTGTTTTCCCCGAGCCTGATGGCCCCATAATACTGACAAATTCTCCGGCTTCAATGGTCAAATCAATGCCACTCAGCACCTCTTGTTTGTTGAATTTATTTCCGTAGCTTTTATATATTTTGCGAGCTTCTAAAATGTTCATTTGTCGATCCCCTTTTCTATTTAATTGATATCTCTAGTATAAAAAGAAGCCCGCCGGACTTCCTTCGATTTGGCGAACAAAACAGACGAGCATGTGACATTGTTGTCACATGCTTGTTTTTTTAAACGGTTCATATGTTTTGTTTAAGTCCGTTTCTGATGATCACACATTCATTTTATCTGTTTTTCATTCTTATGTATCAATCTTCTTGGATTTTTCTTGGTATTATGACGTTTTGGAGCTTTACATGGTCATTTTATTCATGTAAGATATGCATATCAAATATATGCATAGTAAATCTATGTATTGGGAGTGATCAGGAATGAAAGTAAGTAAAGAGCTTTTAAAGGGAAGTACAGCTACCCTGATTTTAAGCTTGTTAAA
This sequence comes from Bacillus sp. FSL W8-1143, assembly GCF_037965155.1. NCBI lineage: Bacteria > Bacillati > Bacillota > Bacilli > Caryophanales > Bacillaceae > Bacillus > Bacillus sp. FSL W8-1143. Next base: position 2,657,304 of record NZ_CP150182.1, on the reverse strand, counting down.
TGAAAAGCCAATGTATGGATATGAAATGATCAAAGCATTGGAGGAGAAGTCTGAAGGTATTTTCAGCTTTAAAGAAGGAACAATCTATCCGATTTTGCACAACTTGGAGGGGAAAGAATTCATTATCTCTTACTGGGGCGAAGGGAATGGCAATCGGAAAAGAAAATATTACAAAATAAATGAACAAGGAAAAGCATTTATGCAGGAAAAGAAAGAAGAATGGGATGTTTTCAAAAATGCAGTCGATGGCGTGTTGAACGGAGTGAAAATCGCATGGGATTAGAAAAAAAGTTTGAAAAATATATGAAGAATGTATGTAAACGAGTCAAAAATAAAGATGTCCATTCGGAAATCAAGCTTGAACTTATGGATCATCTATACACGCTAAAAGAGGAAGCGATGAATGCTGGGATGTCTGAAGAAGAGGCGGTGGATCAAGCGCTAGAGCAAATTGGGGATGCGACCATTCTTGGAGCGCAGCTTCATGAAACACATAAAACCGAAATGGATCTTAAAATGTTTCTTCTTGTATTAGCCGCTTGTTCTTTTGGACTGCTTATCATGTACTTTTTGCAGTTTCATTCGGGGTTTACAAATCTACAAGACATGAATATTTTTTATAAAAGTCTCGCCTTTTATTTAGTTGGACTAGTGCTTATGTTTGTTTTATTTTCCTTCGATTATCGGCGCTTATTGAAATACTCCTGGCATTTATATATAGGAACGCTTGGAATGGTGCTTCTGACGATGATTTTTGGGATAAGAGTAAACGGTGTTCTGTTTTTAAGATTAAGCGATATCTCAATCAATTTGACGGAGGTCGTACCATTTCTTGTGGCTGTTTCTTTAGCAGGTATCTTTCACTCTTGGAATTGGGAGAATGGTCTCAAAGCTTGGCTTGGAGTAGGGATTATGGCTTTACCAGTTATTCTAATCAGTGCGATTGGTTTTCTTCCTGCGACCGTTATCTGTTTTGTCATGTGTTTAACGATGATGTGTGTGTCTAGTGCTAGTTTAAGGCAAATCATTCCGCTGGCAGCAGCAGGCGGTATATATCTAATGTTTGAAATGTTTTCTCTTTTTCAAGCAGGTAGACAACTTTACACAGTCCATCAATTTAGTTCAAACGGACTTCAAATCATTCCTTCTGCAATGTCCGAGGTTCACACTGATTGGATGTTTACATATATCATTTTTTCATTTGGCTGGCTAGCAGGAGTCGTTGTACTTATGTTGTTTGTCATTTTTATTTACCGAATCTTTCATACAACAAAACGCGTAAAAATGGCTTATGGAAAAATGCTGATGACAGGTTTTGCAGCTGTGTTTGCAGCAAAATTGATTTTAAGCATTGTTACTAATTTCGGCTTTCTGCCTTTTTCTGGATTGTCCATGCCTTTCATGAGCTATGGCGGTTCTCATATTCTGCTTGAATTGATGGCTGTTGGGATGATTTTAAGTATTTATAGACGTAGAAAGGTGGGAGATATTGTGCGTCAAGAGGCAGAGAGCATTTCTTAAATAAAAGAATGAAATCTCTTCGCACTAGCTTGGGAGCCAGATGCGAAGAGATTTTGATTCGTCTGTTTTGTCACATGCTCGCAATATGCACAAAATCATTCTTTTTCGGAAAGATGAAGGTGAAGGTTGTGCCTTGATCTATCGTGGAATTGACCTCGATCTTGATATGAAGAGCGTCTGCTCCTTTTTTTGTTAAATAGAGTCCCATTCCTGTTGAGGCTGTGTCATTGTGATGTCTAGTTGAGGTAAAGCCTTTTTCAAAAATACGTGGAAGGTCTCTTGGGTCAATTCCTCTGCCTTGATCTGTAATCGTCAGCATCACTTGGTCATCCATTTTCTTGCTTTCAATGGCAATATCGGACGATTGGCTGTACTTGACTGCATTTGTGAGTACCTGTCTGATCATAAAGGATAACCATTTTGTATCACTTAATACGTGACGTTCTTCTAGCGTGAGTTCAAAGCCGATCCCTTTTTGCATGCACCATGATTGGAGCGCTTTGATTTCCTTCGCTATGATGCTTTGCAGGTCCAGCTGTTCAATAAATAAATCATTTTCGATATGACGTATTCTGCTTTGATGCAGCTGGGCATCGAGTAATAAATGAATTCTGAGCCATTCGTACGTCATATTTGATTTCAGCGGCTGCTCTGTTAAGCGGTCAATCATCAAGTGCATCGCTGTGAGAGGTGTCTTCACTTCATGTATCCATGAGAGTAATTCATCCTTCTCTTCTTCAAGGGCAATTTGCTGTTCTGCTGCCATTTTTCGGTAGCGGGCAATTTGCTCAGACGTCGCATCATGTACAAGCTGTTCAAATGGGGAAGATGGCGTGAGCCGCATGGGATGATCAATATGATCATCCCATTCTTTCAGCCGCTCATAATACGCCGTTTCTTTACGGTATCGGAAAAAGAGAAAGACGATCATGAAAAACGTAGATAATAACACAATATAAAAAAGAGATGCCATTGGAATGGTCGTATCCAAATAAGCAACAAACAGAATAAGGAGCTGCAAACTAAGAAAGAACAGAATCCAGCTTCTTCGTTCTTTTAAAAATGCGTGCAGCATCATTGATCATCCTTTTCCTTTGCAAGATAGCCTTGGCCCACTTTTGTTTCAATGTAGGTGCCAAGGGAGATCTCATCTAGTTTTTTTCTAAGGCGATTGACGTTCACAGTAAGTGTATTGTCACTGACAAACCGTTCATCCTCCCACAGTGCTTGAATGAGTGATTCCCGGCTGACAATATGATTTTTATGCTGGATCAATTCCTTGAGAATAAACAGTTCATTTTTCGTTAATTCAACTTCACCGTGATCATTTGTGACGGTGTTTTTTTCTAGATCAATCGTAGCGCCGCACCATACCTTTAAGCTAGCCGGTTCTGCATTATAATCATGCACGCGGCGAAGAACGGCACTGACTTTGGCAATAAGCACGTCAAAGTGAAAGGGCTTTTGTACAAAATCATCGGCACCGAGCTGCATTGACATGACCATATCAGCAGGATGGTCACGTGAGGAGAGGAAGATGATTGGTACATTTGAATGATGCCGAATCATCCGGCACCAATGAAAGCCATCGTATTTTGGGAGCTGTATATCGATAATGACGAGATCAGGCTGAACAGAAGTGAATTCCTGCATCACCTGTTGAAAATCGTGAATCCCATAAACATCATAGGACCAATTCACTAAACGTTCTTTGATTTCTTGGAAGAGGGTTGTATCATCCTCAATGAGTAAAATTTTAAACAAAACCAGCACCACACTTTTTGTATTCGCTTGTATGTCATTGTAGCGGAAAAAAGATGCTGCCGCTAGAAGCAGATAAGAAAAAAGCAAGGGAAGGGCTCCCTTGCTTCAGTTTATTTACCTAAAAAGTGCTTTTTAAAGAATGATAGTTGATACTCGAGTGTGAGCGGATCATTAAAATAGAATTCTTCTGCATTTGCCACATACACACGATGTTTTTTCACAGCTGGTATGGACTTGTAAATTTCACTGTTTTGATAGGAATTGTCCATTTCGCTGTTTTTACTAATGATCATATAGTCTCCAGCAAATTCAGGAATAACTTCTTGTGAAACCGCATAGTAGCCAGCCTTTAATGCTTTTTCTTTCACTTTTTCAGGCATTTTTAGTTTCATTGCTTGGTAAAGAATTTCTGTGCCCCGGCCCCATGCATCTCCGAACACGTAAAGATCTTTTGTGCCACTTTCAAACACAGAAACCGTCGCATCCTCGCCGATTTTTGCTTTAATTTCTTTTCCAGCTTCAGCTGCGCGTTCTTTAAAATCTTTTACCCATGCTTTGGCTTCTTTTTCTTTGTTTAATACTTTTCCAATTTCAATATGCTGCTGTAGGTAATCGACTTTGTTATACGTAAACAAGACGGTTGGTGCAATTTTTTTTAGTTTTTCTACATTTTTTGTATTGCTTAAGCCAATGATGACATCAGGCTTTAGCTTCATGATTTTTTCGACATTGGCATCCGACACTTCTTCCACATTTTTTAATTCCTTTTGGAAGCGTGGGTTCTTTTTTGACCAAGAGTCGACGCCGACCAGGTTCACACCAAGTGACATGACATTACCAGTGTAAGAACCAAGTACAACGACACGTTTTGGGTGCGCTGGCAGCTTCACAGGGCCATTTTCAGATTCATATGTAATTTTGTCTGATGATGTTGATTGATTTCCTTTATTTGAGGAAGAGCTGCTGCTATTGCCACATGCGCTCAATGCAAGTACAAAGATGAGCATCAGAGGGAACAATATTTTCTTCATGAATGTAGACTCCTTTGAAATCGGCACATTAGCCGGGTATTTGATTGTATGAGTGATAATGATAATTATTATCACTTGGATATCATATCATAGAAGTGCGGTCTGTTGTCAATTACATTTTGATAGTTGGTGATAAAAAATAGGAGGGGAGATTTTTGGTAGAAAAAAAAGATCAAGGCAGCATGTGTCCTGATCTTTTTTCTTATTTAAACCAGCCTTTTTCTTTTGATCGTGTAATGGCTTCAATGCGGTTTTTCACTTCTAGCTTATCTAAAATAATGGAAATGTAGTTTCGGACCGTGCCGCTTTTAATGCTGAGCTCCTTCGCAATTTCTTTTGTGTTTTTGCCGTCGGCGACGAGTTCAAGGACTGATTTCTCTCGATCTGTTAAAGGGTTTTCGTCACTATATAAGTCTTCCATTAATTCAGGGGCGTACACCTTTTTCCCTTTCATCACACTGCGAATGGCACTTGCCAGATCTTCACTTGGACTATCTTTCAGCATATAGCCGCTGACGCCAGCTTTGAGCGCCCTTTGGAAATAACCAGAGCGGGCAAAGGTCGTTAAAATGATGATTTTTACATCTGTTCCTTTGAGCTCTTCCGCTGCATCAAGTCCCGTTTTTCCTGGCATTTCAATATCCATTAAGCAAATATCAACAGGGTGTTTTTTGGCAAAATCGATGGCGTCCTGACCGTTCGTACCTTTTCCAACAACCGTCATATCGTCTTCTAAATCAAGAAGTGAACCGAGCGCACCGAGCAGCATTTGCTGATCTTCTGCGATAAAGATGTTGATCATTTCATCCCCTCCTTGTCTTTTGCTGCTGAATCATTTGGAATGCTCATGATCAGCTTTGTTCCGTCCTTTGTCTCAATACGCAGGCGCCCATTTGCAAATTCCAATCTTTCTCTAATTCCTAAAAGGCCATGCCCCTTCATTGGAGAGAGTGGATCACCGCCTTTAAATGTCCCGTCATCCTCAACGGTGATGATAGCTTCCTTTGATTTTTGATGAATGGTGACTTTGCAAACGGTCGCATCACTATGTTTGACGACATTTGTCACGGCCTCTTTGATGCACATGCTTACAATGTTTTCGTTAAGAAGAGAGATGTGTTTTGGCGCTTCCTTTTCATCATAAATCAATTCAATCCCCGCTGCTTCGAGAATTTGCTCGATGTTCGACATTTCATCCTTGATCCGAATACCTTTCATGGAGGAAACAATTTTCCGCACTTCATTGAGAGACGTTCTGGCTGTTTGCTGGATGCTTTTCAGTTCGGCGCGTGCCTGCTCTGGGTCTTTATAAACCAGTTTTCGGGCAAGATCACTCTTTAAACCGATGAGGGAAAGCTTTTGTCCAAGGGTATCATGCAGATCACGTGCAATGCGCTGCCTTTCTTCAATTTTTACAAGGTCAGCGATCCGTTCATTGGCATCTTCTAATTTCTCTTCGAGCCGTTCACGTTCCTTCCTGCTTCGAATGCTGAGAGGGAGGAGAATGGCACTAATGAGTGTAATGAGAACCAAGGGGATTTGCGTGAGAAACCAGCCCTTTTTTAAGATCAGACTGAAGTTTACAGCAATGGCGGCGCTCCCGACATGAATATAGTATAAGATATAGAAAGGTACTTTTCTTTTAATATGCCCATTGAAATAGGCGATGCAAAAAGCGAAATAAATGTAGCTGTAGAGCATGACATAGCCAGTAGAAATCGCAATCAAGAGAAGGCCTAATACATATAAAGACCAGCCTTTTGCGATAAAGGCAAAACGATAGACAGCGAAAAAGACAACGTTCAAAATAATGCCGATTACAATGCCTAAAGTCGAAGGAGCCTTAATGATAAAATAAAAGGGAAGGATGAAAAAAATGGCCCATATATAGGGAGAAATCCCATGTAATTTTTGAATTTTTAACTGTTTTTTCATCCGTGTGCCACCTTTTCCGTTTTCGTTCTTTTTCCTTACTTTATCAAATTCAACTTATGGTTGCATCCTGTAAATGACAACAAGCTCCTTCTAGTGTAAGAAAGAGCTTGCACCAATTATGCATTTTTCTTTAGAATGTCTCCTTTAATGACAGGTGCGGGCATCTTCTTAGATTGCCGTGCTTCTTTAAAGGTAACGAATGCTTTCGTTTCTTCATCCCAAAGTCTAAATTTCATTGATTCGATACTTGTTTTTAAAGTGATGGTTGGAACATTTTGAAGCGGCTCACTATGCTCATGTGCATGCTCCAAGTGATAATTTGGTACCCTCGGACTTAAATGATGGACATGGTGATAACCGATATTACCTGTTAACCACTGAAGAAGCTTTGGCAATTTGTAAAAAGAACTGCCTTCTACTGCCGCCTGCACATAATTCCAATGTTCATCTTCTTCAAAGTAAGAATCCTCAAATGTATGCTGCACATAAAACAGCCATACACCGATTGATCCTGAGATCAGGAAGATTGGACCTTGGACAAGCAGGAACTCCTGCCAGCCAAAAAGTAGACACGTTGCAGCTGCTAGCGCAATGATGCTCACATTTGTGAAATACGTGTTCCAGCGCTCTTTTTTACGAGCATTTTTGACGTTGAAACGGTTTTTTAAGAGAAAAACAAAGATCGGTCCTAAAATAAACATGACAAAAGGATTGCGATAAAATCTGTAGCGGAATTTCGTCCATGCAGATGCTTCTTGATATTCTTTGACTGTCAGGAGCCAAATGTCACCAGTACCTCGTTTGTCTAAATTACTGCTTGTGGCATGGTGAATTGAATGATCTCTTTGCCATTGAAGATAAGGGAAAAGGGTGAGTACACCCGTTATGAAACCAAACAGGTGATTCAGCGGCTTCTGTTTAAAAAAGGATTGGTGGCAGCAGTCGTGAAAAATAATAAAGACACGTACTAAAAAACCAGCTGCAATAACCGCAAAGAAGAGGGTTAAAAGGTAGGAGATGTTCAGGCTATAATAGGCAAGAAACCAAAGCCCCAAAAATGGAATAAATGTATTAAGGAGTTGCATGATACTTTTTTTTGAATCAGCACCAGAGAATTGGCCAACTTGTTTTCTTAAAGTGGCTTGCTGCTGTGTGTTTGTTGAAGTCGTCATGAACGTTCAAGTCCTTTCCGTTTCTTTCTACTTCAAAGTATAGAAGGAAAGGTGTCATGCTCATAGTAGCACCCATCATGTATTCGATATGACATTTGTCATGTTGATTGCAGGAAAGGCTGACGGTATGAGGGTTTGTAAGCTTATTTTATTTTAAATAAAAAAGTAAAGGCGCTTAGCCTTCACTTTTTATGAACGTGCTTCATGAACTTTTAACTGCTTGCCTTTAATGGTTGTGTGGCGCATAGCATTTAGCACAAGAGGGCCTTTTCCGTTTAAAATATCGACATATGTTTTCGTATCTTGAATGGTAATAATCCCAATGTCATCAAAGGCAACGCCTTCTATTTTGGCAATGGTCCCAACGAAATCAACGGCCCGCAGCTTTTTTTTCTTCCCACCGTTAAAATAAAGCTTCATAATATCTTTCTCAACGCCCGCCTGTTTATTTTCCTTTTGAACTGGCGTTTCAATCTTTTCTTCAAAGCCTTCTACATGCGGCTCTGCATCTTCCTTTGTTGGATAAGGCTGCGTTTTGAAATCAATACCTGCTTCCTGCTTTAATTCATCAATTAGAGGTTTTGCATTTTTCGTCATAAACGCAATGGTTTTTCCGCTTTTTCCCGCTCTGCCTGTTCTTCCTGTTCGGTGAATATAGCGCTCTTTTTCATAGGGGAGGTCATAATGAATCACATGTGTCATGTCACTGACATCAATGCCCCGGGCTGCTATATCGGTTGCGATCAAATAACGGAATTCCCCGTTTTTGAATTCATCCATAACAGCGAAACGGTCTTCCTGTCTCATGCCTCCATGAATTTTGTCACAAGGCACATCCCAATCATCCAGCTTCATCGTGAGTTCATTGACTCGATCCTGTGTATTACAGAAAATAATGCAGCTATCTGGATTTTCAATGACGATCGTACGCTGAAGAAGAGAGAATTTCGCTTCTTCTTCCGTTTCAATCACGGTGTGGGTGATTTGTGGTACAGACGTTTCCGCGCGTGCAATTTCAATTACTTTTGGTGATTGTAAAAACTGTTCACTTAATTTCTTCATCTCATCAGACATGGTCGCTGAAAAGAGCATTGACATGCGCTTTGGCGGCAGATACTCAATAATAGAAGAAACTTGCTCAATAAATCCCATGTTCAGCATTTCATCCGCTTCATCTAACACGAAAAATTTAAGGTTTTCTAAGGAAAGAGTACCTTTCTCAAGGTGATCCAAGACTCGTCCTGGTGTTCCGCACACAATGTGGTTTTTTTGTGCAAGCTCTACTTTTTGGGCTTGAAAAGGGGCTTTTCCATAAATGGCTGCGGCTTTAATTCGTTTCAATCGTCCAAGGCTTGTAAGGTCCTGTTTTACCTGCATGGCGAGTTCTCGCGTTGGAACGAGGATGAGGGCTTGAGGTTTATTTTCAGCCCAATCGACCATTTCACAAATCGGCAGACCATAGGCTGCGGTCTTGCCACTGCCAGTCTGAGATTTGACGATCAGATCCTGCCTTGAAAAAGCAACGGATAATGTCTCGTGCTGAACAGGTGTAGGTGTATGGAAGTGAAGTGCTTTTAGCGCTTGTTTTAAATCATCGCTTAATGGATATTGATCAAATTGTTGTAATGTCATCGTGTTCTCCTTTTCGTACATTCATACTTGTGACATCATACCATAATCATGACCGTGAATGAAAAGACATGAAAAAAAGCCCCATAAAGGAGCTTTTTGATTAAAGGAATCTGCGTTTTACTTTTTCCCAGTAGGAGTTGTCTTTTAATTTTACCGTTTTAATGACTTTTCCTGAAAGGCCGATGTCGATTTGTTTGACGTGTTTTGTGCCAAGCGCTTCGTTATCAAGCCCGATAATCGGATGGTCGTTTCCGTCCTGCACAACCTTCAGCGTTAGCTTGCGGTCACTGCTTAAGATGAAAGGAGCGCCCAGTGTACGGTACGAGTTGTTGTTTAGCGATGCAAGCTCTGTGACTTGCATACAAGGGAGCATCGGATCAACCACGGCACCGTTTACCGATTTATTGTAGGCTGTTGAGCCAGTCGGAGTAGAAATAATCATTCCGTCTCCTCTAAATGTTTCAAAGTGGAAATCATCTATATACACATCGATCACAAATGTTTTAATAATACTTGAGCGGATCGACAGTTCATTTAAGCAATGAAATTGATTGGTACTGTCAACGCTTACATCAATGATCGGATATTTTCTCACTTCAATCTGTTCAGTGTTCATGGCATCAATCATTTTATCAAAATGTTCTAATGAAAAATCGCAGTATAGATGCGAATTCTCTGTTTTTGATACCCCTACATATAAGCAGTCATCCCGGAAGTTCGTTTTGCGGACTGCTTGAAGAAATGTGCCATCTCCGCCAATTGAAGCAATAATATGGGCATCCTCTGCACGCTTGACGACTTGAAAGCCTTGATCAGTAGCGAGCTTCTCCAGAGAAGAAATGTGTCCATCCAATTCATGATCTTTTTTGTAAAAGAAAAATACATTGCGACGATTGTCTGTCATTGACGTTCTCCCCTTCGTTGTCAAAAGTAGATTTAGAGTAATAAAGGGCTTACATATGAAGCCTTGCTCACATTTTACACTTTTTTCATATGAAAGTAAAAACATTAGAAAAACCTTCATGATGGTGGCATTCATTTTTAGAAATGAGTCAATGTAAGGGATTTGAAAAGGGCAGAATTTGAGCATAATTGAATAGCTGTTTTCTTATGAAAGAGTGGATTAGGTGTTTTGTTGTGGTGAAGACCTAGCCTAATAGGTGCAGAGAGAGGATAAAAAAGCCAATTTTTCGTCACACGTATCTCTTGGCAGACGATGTAAAGTTGATCGTGAAAGAAGAGAGGTGCTATCATATGATGAAATGAAATGTAAAAAAACCACAATTCCTGTGAAACATTTCATGTGAATATTCGTATCAATGAAGAGAGACAAAAAGGAGGAGAAAAAGATGAATGCGAAAAGATGGGTAGCGTTAATCATTGCACTTGGAGTTTTCGGATTTTCAATTGTGATTAGTGTCACGACGGCTTTGTATGAAAGCTTCAATGACAATAAAATGAGCTATCAATTTGGGGATGAAATAGAAGAGAAGGTACTAGAGGATGGAAGCGGTGCTGGAAAAATAGCGGTTCTTGAGATTAATGGAACCATTCAAGATAATGGCGGCGCATCAAGTCTATTAGGCGGAGAAGGCTATGATCATCGTGCATTCCTCAAGGAACTAGAAAAAGCGAAAGATGATGCTTCAGTAAAAGGTGTACTGCTACGCGTTAACTCTCCTGGCGGCGGTGTCTATGAAAGTGCAGAAATACATAAAAAATTAGAAGAAGTGAAAAAAGCGAAGAAGCCGATTTACGTCTCCATGGGCTCTATGGCAGCTTCTGGCGGCTACTACGTATCAACTCCAGCCAAGAAAATCTTTGCTTCACCTGAAACATTAACAGGATCGTTAGGTGTGATCATGCAAAGCTTGAACTATTCAAAGCTGGCAGACAATTTAGGTATTAAATACGAAACAATTAAGAGCGGAAAATTCAAAGACATCATGTCACCAAATCGTGACATGACAAAAGATGAGCGCGACATCATGCAAAGCATGGTTGATAATTCGTATGAAGGATTTGTCAAAGTGATCTCTGAAGGACGCGGCATGTCAAAACAGAACGTCAAGAAAATTGCTGACGGCCGGATCTATGACGGAACACAGGCGAAATCGAACGGATTAGTCGATGAGCTTGGATATTATGAAGATGCAATCAAAGCAATGAAAAAAAATGAAAAAGGGTTAAAAGGAGCGACAGTGATCAGCTATTCTCAAAGCTTTGGCTGGAACTCTCTCTTCAATATGAGCGCAAGCAAACTCTTTAAAAGTGAAATTGATTTTCTCAATCTAAAAGAAACACTGGCTGGCTCAAATGGGTCTAAACCGATGTATCTCTATTCAAAATAAAGGAGGGATCATAGATGGATTCTACATTCGATGAAGTAACCGAAAGCCGTAGCCAAGAAGAATCGAATTCGGCTCTTGCGAAACGTGCAGTGATTGAAGCACAGGCGTTTGCAGGCTTTTGGATTAGGTTTTGGGCGTTTATTCTTGATTGGCTCGTCGTCTGGGGTGTCAACCATTTGACGGTTTCTCCAATCTTTAGTCTGTTCGGCTGGTCCAAAGGAGGAGGATGGTTTTCTCCATTCTCCGTCACAACGACGATTGTATTCCTGCTTTATTTCGCCATCATGACGAAATTCTTTCAGCAAACACTTGGGAAAATGGTGTTTGGAATCAAAGTGGTCTCACTTCAGCCTGAGAAGAAGCTGGCATGGGATGTCATTTTCTTTAGAGAGATTGTAGGACGCTATATCAATACGCTCTTTGTTCTCTATGCTGTTGTTGGATTCACACCGAAAAAGCAAGGGGTTCATGATTACTTTGCTGATACGGTGGTCGTCCATGAACACCTATATGAAAAAACAGAAGCAAACGTATAATCAGAGGAGTTTGGCCGGGTACCGGTCAAACTCTTTTTTTTATGATTGGGTATAAAATCCAGAATGAGAGCCATAATCGTAGAGGAAGCATCATTTGTTATGAAGGAAGTGAGCACAGTGCTTTACGTTTGGATCGCAGCTTTTTTGTTCCTTGGAATCTTATTAATCTTCATGAAAGTGACCATTTCACTGGATTATTCACATGCAAATGACGATGATCATCTTGCACTGAAGATCATCACCTTATATGGAATCATCAGACTTAAAAAAGACATTCCGATGGTGAGGATCAATCCAGAGGATCAAACGATTGATATACGTGAAAAGAAAATGGCGAGCGCCAAAACCCCTAGTCACGAAAAAGAATCCATACATAAAAAAGTGGGAAAACGTGATATGAAGCAGATCCTTCATCAAATGGAGCGCATCACAAAAGAGATCGTCGATTTAAACCGGATCATGCGTAAATTCTTCATTCGCATGAGAATTGTATCGTTTCACTGGTCAACATGGATCGGCTTTCATGACGCCGCTTTGACAGGTGTAGCAGCCGGCGGTGTATGGTCAGTGAAAGGAGCACTACTTGCCTTTATGCAGGAGCATCTCACCTTTAAGCATAAACCGGTATATGAAGTCATTCCTGCCTTTCAGCACAATGTGTCACAGACCCAGTTTACATGTATAGCTTATTTTCGTATTGGACATGCTATGCTTGCAGCCATTCGTTTACTTGTTCATTGGTTAAAAGGAAGAAAGGCGAGAAAAAATGCCTCTCTTCAAGCAACGAAGAATGAATCATCTGTTTAAGGAGGAACCCGAAAATGGCAGATCATCCAATCCAAGGTCTTATGAAGACAGCGATGGAAAACTTAAAAGAAATGATAGATGTGAATACGATCATCGGCGATCCAGTCGAAACCCCTGACGGCAGTGTCATCCTCACTGTGTCGAAGGTTGGTTTTGGATTTGCAGCCGGCGGCAGTGAATTTAACGGGAACCAAAAGAAAGAAAAACGTTCTGATGATCAAGAACGAAAAGAACCGAGACTCCCATTTGGCGGAGGAAGCGGCGGAGGTGTGTCTATTACACCAATCGCCTTCTTAATTGTCGGAACAAACGGCGTTCGAATGCTTCATTTGGATGAACATACACATCTGCTTGATAAAATATTGGATTCTGCTCCTCAAGCAATTGAACGTCTTCAGCACATGTTTAAGAAGGATGAACGGGAGAACCGTCATAAAGAACGAAAACTAGATGACATAGACCTTTAAAAAGTTAGCTGCGCTGCAGTTAACTTTTTTTTCAAAAGCGAAGATTAGGCTTTGCAGTTTTTTGCTTTCTCTACTATGATAGAACCATACATTTGATAAGGGAGGAATTGTTTTGGCATCGATCACATTTAAAGGGAGTTCTGTCACGCTTGTAGGAAATGAAGTAAAAGTAGGCGAGCAGGCTCCGGATTTCACGGTATTAACGAACTCACTAGGGGAAGTTTCACTTTCTGATTTAACAGGAAAAGTGACGATCATCTCAGTGATTCCTTCTATTGATACAGGTGTGTGTGACGCACAAACAAGACGTTTCAATGAAGAGGCAGCCGGTTTAGGTCCAGTCAATATCTATACAATTAGTGCAGACCTTCCATTTGCACAAGCACGCTGGTGCGGAGCAAACGGAATTGAAAATGTCGAAACATTATCTGATCACAGAGATATGTCATTTGGTGAAGCATTCGGTGTGTATATGAAAGAATTGCGTTTATTGGCGCGTGCAGTTTTCGTATTAGACCCTAATGGGAAAGTGGTTTACACTGAATACGTAAGCGAAGCAACGAATCACCCAAATTATGAAAAAGCCATTGAAGCTGCAAAATCACTGTTATAAAAGCAGCATCGACAAGAGCTCCGGCTTCATACTGGGGCTCTTTTCAATGAGAACATATAGCTTTTAACAAAGCGAGGAGAGAAAAGCATTGCAGAAAGATCAAGTAAGTACGATTTTCGAGCTGCTCGATACAGCTTCTATTCGATTAAAAAAGGACCAAAGCATTTCCTATATTGAGGCATTAGCTGAAGCAGGAGAAGCCTTTTTCCAAGCAAATGATCGAGACGGTTTACTAAAGGATTTAATAGAGAAAGCAGATTTTGCCTCTTATGATCATGAGCAGATTCGTAAAGCGTTTCAGCTCGCCGTATTGAAAGGACAAAAGGATATTTCCCATCCAAATCGTCAGATGACACCAGATACGATCGGGCTGTTTGTCAGCTACTTGGTGAATAAATTTTTAGAAGGACAAAAAGAGCTAGTTGTCTTTGATCCAGCAGCAGGAACAGGGAACTTACTGCTTGCTGTCTTAAATAATCTGACTGCAGAAACAAAGCGCGGCTTTGCGTCTGAAATTGATGATGTCCTCATTAAAATTGCATGGGCACAGGCGAACTTGGAAGAGAAGGAAGTCGAGCTTTTCCATCAAGACAGTCTTGAGCCGCTTTTGATCTCTCCAGTAGATGTCACTGTATGCAGTCTGCCAGTTGGTTATTATCCAAATGATGAGCGTGCAGCAGACTATGAATTAAAGGCAAAAGAAGGACATGCCTTTGCGCATTATTTATTTATTGAACAAAGCCTTCGTTATACAAAAGAAGGCGGTTTCTTGTTCTTCATCATTCCAAACGATTTGTTTGAAGGAAAAGAAAGCGTGCAATTAAAGGACTTTATCAAAGATCATGCATATATGAATGCATTAATTCAGCTGCCGGTCTCCATGTTCAAGGACAAAAAGCACGCCAAAAGCTTGTTTGTGATGCAAAAGAAAAAGGAAGGGCTCGAAGCACCAAAACGGATGCTGTTTGCCAATCTGCCGTCTTTCTCACAAAAAGAATCAATGTTGGGTGTAATGAGAAAATTAGACCAATGGTTTATAGAAGAAAAAGAAACGAAAGAATAGCCAGAGTGATGTCTGGCTTTTTTATTATTCAGAAAATATCGACTTATCGATGTAAGCGATAACAGTTCGAAGGTGCACTTGAAATGCAAAGTTTTCAATGTTTAAATGAAAAAGTCAGATATTTTTCGGACTTATCGTTAAACTATAAAAGACCCGTCATACAGGTTGAATATAGCACCGGAAAAAACGTGAAACCTTATATAACAACTGAGTAAAAGGAGCGACAAGAATGTCTAAAATTATTGCAATCAACGCAGGAAGCTCATCTCTTAAATTCCAATTGTTCGACATGCCAGAAGAAACCGTTTTAACAAAAGGTCTTGTTGAAAGAATCGGAATGGACAACAGTATCTTCACGATTTCTGTAGATGGAGAAAAGAAAACAGAAGTCACAGATATTCCAGATCATGCAGTAGCGGTTAAAATGCTACTTGAAAAACTAATTGAATTTAACATCATCAAAGACTTTAATGAAATTGATGGCGTAGGACACCGTGTTGTTCACGGTGGAGAGAAATTCAGCGACTCTGTTCTTTTAACTGATGAAGTCATCAATGACATTGATCAGCTTTCAGAGCTAGCACCACTGCACAACCCTGCAAACGTTGTAGGAATCAAAGCATTCAAACAAATTCTGCCTGACGTACCAGCGATTGCTGTGTTCGATACAGCTTTCCACCAAACAATGCCAGAGCAGTCTTACCTATACAGCCTTCCGTACGACTACTACAAAAACTTTGGTATTCGTAAATACGGATTCCACGGGACAAGCCATAAGTTCGTAACAGAGCGTGCATCAGAGCTATTAGGCCGTCCTCTTGAAGAGCTTCGTCTGATCTCTTGTCACCTTGGAAATGGTGCGAGTATCGCAGCAGTTGAAGGCGGAAGATCAATCGATACTTCAATGGGCTTCACACCGCTTGCGGGTGTTGCAATGGGAACACGTTCAGGTAACATTGACCCTGCCCTTATTCCATTTATTATGGAGAAAACAGGACATACAGCTGAAGAAGTACTTTCAACTTTGAATAAGAAGAGTGGTCTTTTAGGTGTGTCTGGTCTATCAAGTGACCTTCGTGATATTGAAGAAGCAACAGAAGAAGGAAACGACCGTGCAGAAGTAGCTCTTGATATTTTTGCAAGCCGTATTCATAAATATATCGGTTCTTATGCAGCGAGAATGAATGGCGTAGATGCGATCATCTTCACAGCTGGAATCGGTGAAAACAGTTCAGAAGTAAGAGCACGTGTCCTTCGTGGTCTAGAATTCATGGGCGTTTACTGGGATCCTTCTCTTAACAACATGAGAGGCGAAGAAGCATTCATCAGCTACCCGCACTCTCCTGTAAAAGTGATCGTTATTCCAACGAACGAAGAAGTCATGATTGCAAGAGACGTTATGCGCTTAGCGTAATCAAAATGAAGAAGCTCTTTTCCAATAAGGAAAAGAGCTTTTTTCTGTTAAAAGCAGCATGCTATAATGTTGTCCAATACGAAGCAAAAGGGAGCGGTGCGAAAATGGGCGTGACAGAACATAAACGTGAGGCGAAAGCGAGGCTTTATGTGAAAGTCATTACGGTCAGTGATACAAGAACGAAAGAAACAGATAAAAGCGGTCGTCTGATGATTGATTTGCTTAAAGAACAGGGACATCTCATTCTTGCATACGATATTGTAAAAGATGACATTGGAGCGATCCAAGACGCTGTGCTAGAGGGAACAAGCGAACCAAAAATAGATGCCGTCTTGTTAAACGGAGGCACAGGAATTGCCGCAAGGGATGTCACCATTGAAGCGATCACCCCGCTTTTCTCCAAGGAGCTGCCTGGCTTTGGCGAAATTTTCCGCATGCTAAGCTATACAGAAGACATCGGTTCAGCCGCTATGTTGTCCCGGGCAGCGGCAGGGGTCGTCAATCAAAAAGCCGTCTTTGCCACACCAGGCTCTACTGGAGCTGTTCGTTTAGCCATGACAAAACTCATCATTCCAGAGCTTCCTCACGTCTTACGAGAGCTTGAAAAGGATCAAAAATAGCCCAAAATGACTCTGCCAAGAAAATTTGGCGGAGTTTTTTTCATAAAGGGGTTGAAAAAACAATTTTTCCTTGTTACAGTGTATACATACTAAATGCATGTTTATAAATTAAAACTTATTTTTATGCAAAAAACATTCACAGAATCAAAACAAGTGAGAGGAGCTTTTCAATCATGTCACAAAATAAAAAAGTCGTATTAGCATATTCCGGAGGTCTTGATACCTCTGTTGCAGTTAAATGGTTACAAGAGCAAGGATACGAAGTCGTCGCTTGCTGCCTAGACGTAGGTGAAGGAAAAGACTTAGCATTCGTTCAACAAAAAGCACTTCAAGTCGGAGCGGTTCAGTCTTACATGATTGACGCAAAAGAAGAATTCGCAGAGGAATTTGCACTAACTGCCTTACAAGCACACACGATGTATGAAGGGAAATATCCGCTTGTATCTGCATTATCTCGTCCACTTATTGCAAAAAAACTAGTGGAAGTCGCAGAGAAAGAAAATGCAGTAGCGGTTGCGCACGGATGTACTGGAAAAGGAAACGACCAAGTCCGTTTTGAAGTATCCATTAAAGCGTTGAATCCAGACCTAGAAGTTCTTGCACCAGTGCGTGAGTGGAAATGGTCTCGTGATGAAGAAATCGATTATGCACAAAAACATGGTATTCCAATTCCGATTAACTTAGACAGCCCATATTCAATCGACCAAAACCTTTGGGGCAGAAGTAACGAGTGCGGCATTTTAGAAGATCCTTGGGCTGCACCGCCAGAAGGAGCGTATGATTTAACGACGCCACTTGAAAAAACACCTGACACACCTGAAATCATTGAAATCACGTTTGAAAAAGGAAAACCAACAGCTATTGATGGTATTCAGTATTCCTTATCAGATCTTATTCTTCATTTAAATGAAGTCGCTGGTCAGCATGGGGTTGGCAGAATCGACCACGTTGAAAACCGTCTTGTAGGCATTAAATCTCGTGAAGTGTACGAATGCCCAGGTGCTGTCACACTTCTAAAAGCACATAAAGAGCTTGAAGACTTAACGCTAGTGAAGGAAGTCGCACACTTTAAGCCAATCGTTGAACAAAAAATGGCTGAATTAATATACAACGGATTATGGTTCTCACCTCTTAAAGGAGCACTAGATGCTTTCTTACAGGAAACACAACAGAACGTAACAGGTGTTGTACGTGTAAAACTATTTAAAGGCCATGCCATTGTTGAAGGACGTAAATCACCATATTCACTTTATGATGAAAATTTAGCAACTTACACAAAAGCAGATGAATTCGATCATGATGCAGCGGTAGGATTTATTAACCTTTGGGGCTTACCAACAAAAGTGAACAGCATCGTGAATAAAAAGGAGCAGGTTAAAGCATGAAAAAGCTTTGGGGAGGCCGATTTCAAAAAACACCAGAAAAATGGGTCGATGAGTTTGGCGCGTCCATTCATTTCGACAAACAATTAGTCAAAGAAGATCTGACCGGCTCCCTTGCTCATGCAAGTATGCTGAATACATGCGGTATCCTAGGCGATGACGAGGCCGCTGCCATCAAAGATGGACTGAATACGCTCATGAAAAAGGCAGAGGCAAATGAACTCGAATTCTCAGTGGATTATGAGGACATCCATTTAAACCTTGAAAAAATGCTCATTGATGAGATTGGTCCGCTTGGCGGCAAATTGCATACAGCGAGAAGCCGGAATGATCAGGTTGCCACTGATATGCATTTATATTTGAATAACCAAGTAGAGCATATCATTGAACTGATCTCTTCCTTTCAAACAGTGCTTGTGGAAAAAGCAGAACAGCACGTTGAAACGATTTTTCCAGGTTATACGCACTTACAGCGTGCACAGCCTATTTCCTTTGCGCATCATATGCTCGCCTATTTCTGGATGCTAGAGCGTGACAAAGCGCGTTTTCAAGATTCTTTGAAACGAATTAACGTGTCTCCACTCGGATGCGGAGCGCTAGCAGGAACGACATTCCCAATTGATCGTGAATATACAGCTGAGCTGCTTGGTTTTGATCATATTTACGAAAACAGCCTTGATGGCGTAAGTGATCGGGATTTCATTTTAGAGTTCTTGTCTAACAGCAGCCTTGTCATGATGCACCTCTCGCGTCTTTGTGAGGAAATCATTTTATGGTGCTCTCAAGAATTCAAATTCATTGAGCTTGATGACACATATGCAACAGGCAGCAGCATGATGCCGCAAAAGAAAAACCCGGATATGGCAGAATTGATCCGCGGGAAAACAGGCCGTGTGTATGGCAACCTGATGGGGCTTCTCACCATTATGAAAGGCTTGCCGCTTACGTATAACAAAGACCTGCAAGAAGATAAAGAAGGCATGTTTGATACAGTCAAAACCATCGCCGGCAGCCTGCAAATCTTCACAGGCATGATTCAAACAATGACAGTGAACGAAGATGTCATGAAAAAAGCAACGAAAGAAGATTTCTCAAATGCGACCGAAGTGGCAGACTACCTTGCGAAAAAAGGCATGCCATTCCGTGAAGCACACGAAATCGTTGGCAAGCTCGTGTATACATGCATTCAAAAAGGCATCTACTTAAGTGATCTTCCGTTTGAGACATTTACAGAAGCGAGCGATCTTTTTGAAGAAGACATTTACACCGTTCTTGATCCTTATGTTGCTGTTGAAAAAAGAACAAGCGCAGGTGGAACTGGATTTAAACAAATTCAGCTCGCTTTAGAAAAAGCAAAAGCCTGCCTAGCATAACTGACCAAAACCATTCGTTTATACGGATGGTTTTTTGTCTTGGGAAAAGGAGATTGATCATCATTAGAGAAGTTGAAAACATACCAGTGTTAAGCTGAAGAGGGAGTGACAGTAGTCCATGAAGAAAACGCTTCAGGCTTTGTTTGACCAGCCCATCGCCTCAGTTAAGACGTTAGGAGAACAGTACGACGGACGGGCCAATGATGTGTGGCTGATCTCCTTACAAGACAAAACGGAATATGTGGTGAAATCTCCTAAAATGACAAAAGCAGAAAGTGAATTTGTATATGGGATCAACATGATCTATGGGGTCAATGCCGATATGGGACAAGAGCATCTCGATCAAATCAATGAAAAGCTGGCTCATACGAATTCCTTTCATATTCCGGAAGTTGTTCGTAAAGTGAAGATGGCGGGGAGACATTATGATGTCATGGAAAAAGTAGAAGGAACACCTTTAACATCTTTTAAGGGACGTTCATCAGATTTCTATATGGATTACGGGAGGAAGCTAGCACATCTTCATTCACATCGAACTCACTCCTTCGGTACTATATACGGAGCAGAAAAGAGACATTTGAGTGAATTCCATGCTCTTTTAAAAAGGGCTGTGCCTAAACTTATAAGCCGCTATTACGCTGATCAGCCTGAATTTCAGTGCTATGGAGAAATGGTGCAGCAAAAGCTAGACCACCTCAGTCCTCCTGATTCAGCCAGTCTCATTTTAATTGATTTAGATCCGTCGCAATATATTGAAAAGTATGATCAAGTGACGAGTCTAGTTGATACGGAATACGTCGTATTTGGACCAGCTGCGTTTGATTTTATTGCATTGGAATACCTTTTGACGAAAGAAGCTGCACACGATGTTCAGTTGGGCTATGAAGAGATTTGCCCGCTTCCTCGTCAGCTTTATGAGGTGAGAGAATGCTACCGTTTTGTTTCGCTGCTTCTTGATATTCATGGCTCGTGGGATATCCAAAAGTGGATGAATCATCCTTCATTTTTTCATTCTAAATAGAAATAGCAGAAAGGGTTCATAAGTGCGCCAGATGCTGGTTTATAGTAAAGTAAAGATAACAAAAGAAACACATGAACTTGCAACCTTTGTTTTAGGAGGAGATTGTGTGCGACACGCATTAATAACAGCGGGTTCTAAGGGACTTGGCAGGAAAGTCACCGAGTCTTTACTGAATATGGGGTATTCTGTGACAGTAAATTATCGAAGTGATGATGAAGCTGTGCGCCAGATGAAAGAAGAATTGCAGCAATATGAAGAGAAGCTTCAATTTGTCCAAGGTGACGTGACAAACAAAGAAGATTTAAAAAATATGGTCGAGCTGGCAGCCGAGCGATTTGGGCGGATCGATGCCTTGATTAACAATGCCGGACCTTATATTTTTGAACGAAAAAAACTAGCGGATTATTCCGAAGATGAATGGTATCAAATGATGGAAGGCAACCTATCTGCTGTGTTCCATTTGTTCCGTATGGTCATCCCAATGATGAGAAAGCAAAGCTTCGGCCGAATTGTCACATATGGCTTTCAAGGCGCAGACCATGCGCCGGGATGGATGCACAGATCAGCCTTCGGAGCAGCAAAAGTGGGGCTGGCGTCACTGACGAAAACCATTGCGATTGAAGAAGCCGAAAATGGCATCACAGCCAATATGGTTTGTCCAGGCAAAATCGTTGGAGACATGAAAGAATCGACAATAGAAGAAGCGCGCCAGATGAAAGACGATGAAACGCCGATTGGCAGGTCTGGTACTGGAGAAGATATCGGGCGCATCATTTCCTTTTTATGCGATGACCGCTCTGATCTGATTACAGGAACCGTTATTGAAGCAACAGGTGGTCTTAACGTCATTCACAGACATTAAGTTTTTCAGTTTTTTATACAGGGAATAGATGAAATGAGATCAAATTCGAAAGGTGGATATACTCACATGAAAGCTACATATCACGGACATTCAGTCGTACACATTGAAACAAACGGATACCATATTTGGATTGATCCATTTTTAAATGGAAATAAGCACACAGATATCAAACCGCAAGATGTCAAAGCGGATGTCATTTTGCTCACGCACGGGCATGGAGATCACATCGGTGACACCATTGAAATCGCCAAAAACAATGATGCGCTTGTTATTGCGCCATTCGAGCTTGCCACTTATTTAAGCTGGCAAGGGGTGAAAACGCACCCGCTTTCGATTGGAGGCGGACGTGAGTTTGAATTTGGTAAAGTGAAGCTCACTCAAGCGTTCCATGGTTCTGCTATCATTGATGAAGATGCCAAAACGATTACGTATACAGGCATGCCATCAGGTATTCTATTTACCGCAGAGGGCAAAACGATTTATCATGCCGGAGACACTGCACTCTTTTCAGATATGAAGCTGATCGGTGAGCTGAATCATATTGAGCTTGCATTCCTTCCGATCGGTGATAACTTCACGATGGGACCGGACGATGCAAGAATCGCAGCCGAATGGCTTCGGGCGAAGCAAGTCGTGCCAATTCACTACAGTACATTCCCGCCGATTGAGCAGGACCCACATGCATTTGCAGACAGCCTCCATGGCGGCGTCGGTCATGTGTTAAACAGCGGAGAATCGATAGAGATTTAATCAACATAGCAAAAGGTCGGCACTCAAATGCCGGCTTTCAGCGTGTAGACAAACCCTCGCATTCATTGTCAGTCCTGCGTGCTGGTGCTCACGAATGTCAAATTCGCTCCGCGCCAGTACTCGTCCTTCCTTGACTGCAAAGGTTTTCTATCACGCTGAAAAGAAGACAAAGGGCTAAAATAAAAATCATTTTAGCCCTTTGTCAACAATCTGAAAGCCGGCACTCAAATGCCGGCTTTTTTGTTTACATGTATCGCGCTGAAAAAAAGACAAATTGCTATTAAAAGCCTCCTGCCCTTATAATGAAAGTTAGATGAAAACGCTGAAAACAAAAAGGGTGAACGGGATTGGCGACAAAGCATGAACAAATTTTATCGTATATTGATTCATTAGAAGTCGGAGAGAAAATTTCAGTCCGGCGTATTGCGAAAGAAATGAAAGTGAGTGAAGGGACCGCTTACCGGGCCATCAAGGATGCTGAAAATAAAGGATTCGTCAGTACCATTGAACGAGTTGGTACCATTCGAATTGAACAGAAGAAAAAAGAAAATATTGAAAAACTGACATATGCAGAAGTGGTCAATGTGATTGACGGACAGGTGCTTGGAGGACGAGCGGGCTTACATAAAACATTAAACAAATTTGTCATCGGAGCGATGGAGCTTGATGCGATGATGCGCTATACGGCAGCTGGAAACCTGCTAATTGTCGGAAACCGGATCAATGCCCACAGACAAGCATTAGAGGCAGGAGCAGCTGTGCTGGTCACAGGCGGCTTCTCAACAGATGATGAAATCATTCAGCTCGCAGATGAGCTTGAGCTGCCGATCTTATCGACAAGCTACGATACATTTACCGTAGCAGCTCTCATTAACCGGGCCATTTATGACCAACTCATAAAAAAAGAGATTGTGCTTGTGGAAGATATTTTAACGCCGATAGAACGAACAGTGTATTTATCACCAGAGGATAAGCTTGAAAAATGGTATGAAAAGAACTATGAAACTGGCCACGGACGCTTTCCGGTCGCAGACGACCAAATGAAAATTCACGGCATTCTCACCTCAAAGGATATCGCGGGGCATGACCGCTCCACACCGATTGAAAAGGTCATGACGAAAAACCCACTGACAGTCATTGGCAAAACCTCTGTCGCTTCTGCTGCTCAAATGATGGTATGGGAAGGCATTGAGGTGCTGCCTGTTGTAGATGATTATGCGAAACTGATTGGAATGATCAGTCGTCAGGACGTGCTGAAGGCGCTTCAAATGATTCAAAAGCAGCCGCAGGTCGGAGAAAAACTGGATGATGTTGTCTCAAGAGGGTTTAAAGAGACCGATACAGAAAAACCAAAGGCAGATGCCGTGTATCAATATGAGGTCACACCACAAATGACAAACCAGCTCGGAAACATTTCATATGGCGTGTTCACGCAAATTTTAATTGAATCCGCCAATCGCTTCTTAAAGTCTCATAAAAAAGGGGAGCTGATTGTCGAAAGTCTCTCTGTCTACTTCTTAAAACCGGTTCAAATGGAATCCACGATACAGATCAAGCCAAATATTTTAGAAGTAGGACGCAAGTTTGGAAAGCTGGAAGTGGAAGTTTATCATCAATCGAATATCGTCGGTAAAGCCATGCTGATGGTGCAACTCATGGAGAGAGGATAATCTGCTGAAAAAGACAAAGGGCTAAAATAAACATCATTTTAGCCCTTCTCTCTTATTATGCGTGATCTTTTTCGCCTTCCTTTAAAAAGAGCGGAAGGTAATGCTTGTAGGCTTTATATCCAGCCCACGTACTGCCGATACCGACAGCAACAAAAATAAATCCAATGACAAATGCGAGTGACGAGCGGTTTAAAAATAATTGATTCACACCGAAGAGCAGGACAAAGCAGCCAAGTGCCATACTGGATTTCGCCGACCAGAATTTCTTTTCGACTGGGCGGTTCGTACGTACATTCTTTGCTTTGTAGTATAAATAAAACATGGCAGAACAAATAATAAACACAATCAAAACAAGCATGTGCCAAGCCTCCATTGTAAGTGGTTACAACCCTATTTTAAACGTAAATAGGCTTGCTTACTAGAATAAATTGTCTATTTCTCACTTTTCCGTCAGGATAGATTATGATTTAATAATAAAAAGAGTATCGGATAAGAAGGAGTTTTTATGAAAAAAGAACTGATTAGAACCATATCATTATATGACACCATCATCATTCATAGACATGTAAGACCAGATCCTGATGCGTATGGATCGCAGTGCGGCCTTACGGAAATCTTGCGTGCCACCTATCCAGAAAAAAATATTTATGCGACAGGAACCCCGGAGCCAACCCTTTCATTTTTGTATGAACTTGATGAGGTGCCGGATGACGTGTACAAAGATGCCCTTGTCATTGTCTGTGATACAGCCAATCAAGCAAGAATTGACGATCAGCGCTATTCAATGGGCGACAAGCTGATGAAAATTGATCATCATCCAAATGAAGATCCTTATGGTGATTTGCTTTGGGTAGATACAGAGGCAAGCTCTGTGAGCGAGATGATTTATGAATTGTATTTAGAGGGGAAAGAAGAAGGATATCAGCTGAATACAAAGGCGGCAGAACTCATTTATGCCGGCATTGTAGGAGACACAGGCCGCTTCCTTTTCCCAAACACGACGAAAAAGACGCTCAAATATGCTGGAGAACTGATTGAATATCCATTTTCATCTTCAGACCTTTTCAATCAATTGTATGAGACGGATCTCAATGTCGTGAAATTAAATGGCTATATTTTTCAACATATTTCTTTGTCAGAGAATGGGGTCGCTTCTGTTTTCATTAAGCAGGATATTTTGGAATCGTTCCAAACGACAGCGCAGCAAGCCTCACAGCTTGTTGGAACACTTGGAAATATTGCAGGGATTAAGGCATGGGTCTTTTTTGTGGAAGAAAATGATCAGATTCGTGTTAGATTCCGTTCGAAAGGCGTCGTCATTAATACCATTGCGAAAAAATATCATGGCGGCGGCCACCCGCTTGCAGCTGGTGCGTCTATTTATGATTGGGCCGTGGCAGATGAGATTTTGCGTGATTTAGAAGAAGTATGTAAATCATCATCATGAGAGAGGGGGGCTTCAAGTCCCCTCTCTCTTTTTTTGTCATGGAGAAGAGGGTTACTTGCATACAGGGATAAACCAGCAGCCGATGTCAGTTGAATCTTCATAGGCTTGGAGATTTTGATGCTTTAATTCTTTTTTAATTAAATGAGCCATCATTTCTGTCTCAGCATAAGCACACATGCCGTCCTTGATCCGGCTTGCTTTGTCTCGTGCCATTTGACGATAGCTATAAACCTCCATTGTCCTCACCTCTTTCTGTTTTAGATCTCGTTCTACTTTTAGTGTATAAAAATTAAGGGGGAAAAGCGATCATTGAGGGCAGAAATTCATAAAAATTCCACATGATCACTTATTCAGCAAATGAAATGCGCACTTCAAGTGAAAGCTTTGTATAAATTGTCAGCTCTGTCACTTTGGCGCGGTAAGCCTTTTCCCGAATGGTATATTCTTTGTTTTCGACCGTGCGTTTTAATAATTCCTTTGTTTTATAGACACTTTCAATATCCTTTGTAATAACCTCTGAGATATCCTCCTTGACCTGATCTTCAAATTTTAGCGTATCTGGCTCTGGGATTTTATATTGCTCACGATTGACGAGATGGACATCTACGCTTTGGATCAGCAGCCGCTTCTTATTATCCTCATTTAACTTATGCAAATCTTCCCGATAGAGTGTGATTTGTTCTTTCAGACTGTCCATATGGTGCTGCTGGCTTCTCAGCAGTGTCACCTGCTTTTCCTGAAAGGTTCCGTATGTAAAGAGGAAAATGAGCCAGCTCACAATCGCGCCAAACATCATCCCCGCAAAAAAACGCTGCCAGCCTGGACGTTTGTACAGCTCCGGCACCCTCATGATGACACATGCTCCTGTGTGAGCCACGTGATAATAAGATAACCCGTTTGCGCACCGCCCATGGCAGAGACAATTAATAAAATCTGCTTGAAAATATCACGCGTGTTCCCTTCAAAAATACCTCGTTCAAAGCTATAAACAGCATCAAACGTTCCGCCGATAGCTGCGACAAGCGCCCAAATCTTTAAACGGTTGGCAAGACTCGTAATAATGGATAAAGGCGGCTGACCAGACAAATAAGCACCAACACCGCCTATAATGGCACCACCCAAAATGACCCCAAGTGCAATAAAATAACAGCTAATAAAATTTGGAATAAAAGCTTCCTTCACATCCATTTTGTCCACCTCACTCTATTCAATATATGGTGCGTGCGGGACAAGTATGAACGGACAGAAAAGAAAGAACATTTGTTTCTCATCGCATCGCGTTTTATAATGAAAGAATGACTTTAGACGAAAGGAGTGGATTAAGCATGTCTTATGTTCATCTTCAGGTCCACAGTGGATACAGCTTATTAAGCAGCGCAGCAAAAGTAAAGGAGCTTGTGCTGAAAGCAAAAGAACTTGGCTGCAAGGCGCTCGCTCTTACCGATGACCATGTGATGTATGGAACGGTTGAATTTTATAAGGAATGTAAAAAACATGGCATCAAGCCGGTCATCGGTTTAACAGCTTCTGTCTTCATAGATGAACAAGAGACAGAGGCTTATCCCTTGGTGCTCCTTGCCAAAAACAATGAAGGCTACCAAAACTTGATCAAAATCAGCAGTGTGCTGAAATCAAAATCAAAAGCTGGACTGAAAGAGAAATGGCTGAAAAGCTACCACCGCGGGCTCATTGCCATCACACCAGGCGTTTCTGGTTACATTGAAACGCTGCTTCAGCATGATCAGATAGAAGAAGCGCATGATGCGGCGAAACAATTGAAACATATTTTCGGTGAGGGACATGTATACATCGCACTTCAGCCATTTCAGCAAGACGAATCGCTTGCCTGTAAACTGAGGGACGTCTCAAAAAGTGCCGACATTCCTCTTGTTGCGACAGGAGATGTCCACTACATCAACATGGAAGACAAAACGGCCTATACGTGTTTAAAGGCTATTAAAGCAGGGCAGCAGCTGCCTGAGGTTGAGGAAGACCGAGCAGAAAAGCATTTCAGAACCTTTGAAGAAATGAAGGAATGGTATACGCAGGATACGGAGCTGCTATCAAGAACGGTGGAGATCGCAGACCGCTGTGAAGTCGATTTAAATCTTGGGCAGACAAAACTCCCATCCTATCCAACCCCTGATCAATCAACAGCAGATCAGTTTTTACGCAAAGTGTGTGCAGAAGGGATGAAGCAAAGAAAGATTGCTTCAAATGACGCGTATGTGAAAAGACTTGAGTACGAACTGAGCATTATCCAAAAAATGAATTTCAGTGATTATTTTCTCATCGTGTGGGATTTTATGAAGTATGCCCATGACCAAGGCATTGTCACAGGGCCGGGCCGTGGATCGGCAGCAGGTTCACTTGTTGCATATGTTTTGTTTATTACAGATGTTGATCCGCTCCGTCACGGTCTGTTATTTGAGCGTTTTTTAAATCCTGAGCGAATCAGTATGCCTGATATTGATATTGATTTCCCCGATACGAGAAGAGATGAAATCATTTCTTATGTAAAAGATAAATACGGAGACATGCATGTGGCGCAAATTGTCACGTTTGGAACCCTTGCAGCAAAAGCAGCCTTAAGAGATGTCGGGCGTGTGATGGGGATTGATTCAAAGGCAGCGGACCGTCTTGCAAAGCTGATTCCATCAAAGCCAGGAACGACGCTGAAAGAAGCGCTAGCTGCATCTCCTGAATTAAAAGCAATGCTCCAGCAGTCCGAAGAGCTCAGGCAAGTCTTTCAAACTGCTTTAAAGGTAGAAGGCTTGCCAAGACATACCTCGACACATGCAGCCGGCGTTGTGCTGAGCGAGGAGCCGCTGACAGAGATTGTTCCTATTCAAGACGGTCATGATGGTGTGTATTTAACGCAGTATGCGATGAATTATTTAGAAGATCTTGGGCTTTTAAAGATGGATTTCTTAGGACTAAGGAACTTAACCTTAATTGAATCCATTAAAAACCAGATTGAAAGACAGGAAAACGTCCACATTAACTTTAGTGACATTTCATATGAAGATCAGAAAACATTTGAATTGTTATCAGCGGGAGATACGACTGGGATTTTCCAGCTTGAATCTCAAGGAATGCGTCAGGTGCTGAGACGCCTTAAGCCCTCTAGTTTAGAAGACATCGTGGCAGTCAATGCCCTCTATCGCCCAGGTCCAATGGAGAATATCCCGCTTTTTATCGAACGAAAGCACGGCAGAGTCAAGGTCTCTTACCCGCATCCTGATTTGTATGACATTTTAAAAGACACATATGGGGTCATCGTCTATCAGGAGCAAATTATGCTGATTGCAGCGAAGATGGCAGGCTTTCAGCTTGGCGAGGCAGATCTATTAAGAAGAGCTGTTTCGAAGAAGGATAAAAAGGTCCTTGATGAAGAGCGGAGCCATTTTGTTGAAGGATGCCTAAAAAAGGAGTATCCTGTTAACATTGCAAATGACGTTTATGACTTAATCGTCAAATTTGCAAACTATGGTTTTAATAGAAGCCATGCTGTTGCATATAGCATGATTGGCTTTCAGCTTGCTTACTTAAAAGCGCATTATCCGTTATATTTTATGTGCGGACTTTTAACGAGTGTGATTGGAAATGAAGACAAAGTCGCTCAATATTTCTATGAGGCAAAGGAAAAAGGGATATCTGTGTTGAAGCCTTCTATTAATAAGAGTGAATTTCCATTTACGGTTGAAAAAGGGGAGATCCGCTACAGCTTAAGAGCGATCAAAAATGTCGGAGTGTCAGCTGTAAAGGATATATACAGGGCAAGACAGGAAAAGCCGTTTGAAGATTTATTTGATTTTTGCGCAAGAGTATCAGCAAAGAGTGTCAACCGAAAAACGATTGAAGCGCTCATTTTTTCAGGGGCGATGGATGAGCTTTATCCAAATCGTGCTTCGTTATTGGCATCAATAGATATTGCATTAGACCACGTGTCATTTTTAAATCCAGATGATCAGCTCGACTTTCTAGGGGATACAACCTTCTCCATTAAGCCAAAATATGCGGAGATAGAAGAATTGCCGCTAGTCGATCTCCTGCAATTTGAAAAAGAGGCACTTGGACTATATTTATCAAATCATCCTGTACAAGCGTACCGAGATCGCTTAAGAGAGAATGGTGCAGTGGAAATCATCAGACTTTCTTCCTATATAAAGCGAAAGGTCTCAATGGGTGGTCTTTTGACAAAAGTGAAATCGATTCGAACAAAAAATGGACAATCGATGGCATTTATCACATTTGGGGATGAAACGGGAGAAATGGAAGGCGTCGTCTTTCCAGAGCAATTTAGAAAGCTGTCCCCCTTACTTGAGGAGGGCGCCATGCTTTATGTTGAAGGCAGAATAGATGTCAGAAATGACAGCAGCCAGATCATCGTGCAAGAAGCCGTTCTGCTTGAAGAGATGGGCACACAAAGAAAAGAGTCTGTCTACATTCGGGTGAAAGAAGAAAATCATACGCAGGAGCTGCTAGAGCAAGTAAAGCGGGTGATCTCGATGCACAGCGGAGAAGCAGATGTCTATTTGTATTATGAGAAGCAAAAAAAGACAGTGAGACTTCCAGATGCATACAAAGTTCATGCAGATCATGCTGTCATTTTCCAGTTAAAAGAGCTGCTCGGTGAACAAAACGTTGTGATTAAATGATGACAAATCGCCTGAATATGTTTTACAAATTCACCTATTGTGTTATCATTTTAAAGATTCTGTGTATTTAAAACTGCCAGTATGTGCTTATCAACTTAGCAATTCATTAAATCATTTTCCACTTGAAGGAGTGTTCATCACATGTCATTAAGAGAAGAAGCATTACATATGCACAAAGAGAATCAAGGCAAACTTGAATCAAAATCAAAAGTACAAGTGAAAAATGCGAAAGACTTGAGCTTGGCTTACTCACCTGGTGTTGCAGAACCATGTAAAGATATTTATGACGACACAAGCAAAGTGTATGATTATACAATGAAAGGCAATATGGTCGCTGTTGTCACAGACGGAAGTGCTGTTTTAGGGCTTGGAAATATTGGTGCAGAAGCATCTCTTCCAGTCATGGAAGGAAAAGCTGTATTATTCAAAAGCTTCGCTGGCGTTGATGCCTTCCCAATCGCGCTTGCGACAAACGATGTAGACAAAATCGTTGAAACAGTAAAGCTTCTTGAGCCAACGTTTGGCGGTGTCAACCTTGAAGATATTGCAGCTCCAAACTGCTTCATTATCGAAGAGCGCTTGAAAAAAGAGACAAACATTCCAGTGTTCCACGATGATCAGCACGGAACAGCGATTGTGACAGTAGCTGGACTTGTAAATGCACTGAAACTGTCTGGAAAATCAATGTCCTCTATCAAAGTGGTGGCAAACGGCGCTGGAGCAGCGGGAATTGCGATTATCAAGCTTCTATATCATTTCGGTGTACGTGATATCATCATGTGTGATACAAAAGGCGCAATTTACGAAGGCCGCCCGAACGGTATGAATGCAGTGAAAAACGAAGTGGCTAAATTCACGAACCAAGACCGTAAAGAAGGTTCATTAGAAGAAGTGATTGAAGGCGCTGACGTCTTCATTGGGGTTTCAGTAGCAGGCGCTCTAACAAAAGAAATGGTTGGCAAAATGGCAAAAGATCCTGTCATCTTCGCAATGGCGAATCCTAATCCAGAGATCATGCCAGAAGATGCACATGCAGCAGGCGCAAGTGTTGTAGGAACTGGCCGTTCTGACTTCCCGAACCAAGTAAACAACGTACTGGCATTCCCAGGAATTTTCCGCGGAGCATTAGATGTACGAGCAACTCACATTAACGAAGAAATGAAAATTGCAGCCGTTGAAGCAATTGCTTCTCTTGTTTCAGATGATAAATTGTCAGCTGAATACGTCATCCCTGAACCATTTGATGCACGTGTAGCACCAGCGGTAGCAAAAGCAGTAGCAAAAGCAGCAATGGAAACTGGTGTTGCAAGAATCAAAGTCGACCCAGAAGAAGTCGCTGAAAAAACAAGAAAATTAACGATTATCGGCGAATAATCAATTGGAAAAGTGTGCACGTTCTTTCTGAAATTGGAGGAAAGACGTGCACCATTTCCTCTCATACGCGAAAATTTTTTCATCCGGAATGATATTTTTTTGTAGACGTTCACAATTCACATATATCAACTGCTCAGCGCCCCAAACACATACTCATTTCTCATCAATTCCCCACTGAAAAAATTGAATGAAGGATGACAGCGTTTGACAAAAAAAGTACAATAGTTTCGGTACAGTTATGACATGTCCTATAATAGTGGATGTGCGTGTAAAGAAAAAACCCTTCAAAAAGGGAGGTAGTCATTTGTCAATCAAAAATATTTTCAGTAAAAAGAAAAAATATGCATCTGTACCCTCTGAACAGGCAAGTCAAGATGTGCCTGAAGGCATCATGACCAAATGTCCGCAATGTAAAAAAATAATGCTCACCAAAGAACTAGATAAAAATTTACGTGTTTGCATGAATTGCGGTAGACATTTGCAAATGAATGCAAAACAGCGTATTGACAGCCTTGTTGACGAAGGCACATTTGAAGAATTTAACGGGCATCTGATCTCAGAAAACCCGCTCGGATTCCCAGGCTACGAAGAAAAGCTTGAGAAAGACAGAGAAAAAACGTCTTTGAATGAAGCCATTGTCACAGGTCAAGGTGAAATTGAAGGCAAGCGTGCTGTGATCGCTGTCATGGATGCCACATTCCGTATGGGCAGCATGGGCTCAGTTGTTGGTGAAAAGATCACACTTGCGATCGAGAAAGCAAAAGCGGACAAGGTGCCATTTATCATCTTTACTGCATCAGGCGGAGCGAGAATGCAAGAGGGGATCCTCAGTCTTATGCAGATGGCAAAAACAAGCTCAGCATTAAAGCTGTTCAGCGAGGATCAAGGTTTGATTATCTCTGTGATGACGAACCCAACAACTGGCGGTGTATCAGCTAGTTTCGCGTCTCTTGGTGATTACAACTTTGCAGAACCTGGTGCTTTAATTGGGTTTGCAGGTCGTAGAATCATTGAACAAACCATTCGTGAAGACCTGCCAGAGGACTTCCAAACGGCTGAATTTTTAATGAAGCATGGTCAATTGGATGCTGTCATTCATCGTGCAGAGATGAAAGAAACACTAGGCCGAATCTTAGCATTACACAGCACAGGAGGTGAACGAGAGTGGCTGGAGAACTAGAATTTGAAAAACCTGTCATTGAACTTCGAGCGAAAATTGATGAACTGAAAAAGTTCACACAAAACTCAGAAATGGATTTAAGTGCAGAAATTGAGCGTCTTGAAACACGTCTGAGCAAACTTGAAGCAGACATTTATACAAATTTAAAGCCGTGGGACAGAGTACAGATTGCTCGTCATGCGATGCGCCCAACAACTCTCGATTACATTCAAGAGATGTTTGACAACTTTTTCGAGTGTCACGGTGACCGTTTTTATGGCGATGATGAAGCGATCGTTGGAGGAATTGCCACGTTTAAAGGGCTTCCTGTCACGGTGATTGGCCATCAGCGCGGTAAAGATACAAAAGAAAACTTGCGCCGTAATTTCGGAATGCCTCATCCAGAAGGCTACCGTAAAGCGCTGCGCTTGATGAAACAAGCAGATAAATTTAATCGCCCGATCATTTGCTTTATTGATACAAAAGGAGCTTATCCTGGTAAAGCAGCTGAAGAACGCGGGCAAAGTGAAGCAATTGCGAAAAACCTATTCGAAATGGCAGGACTTCGTGTACCGGTTGTCTGTATTGTCATTGGAGAAGGCGGAAGTGGCGGCGCACTAGGCTTAGGCGTAGGAAACCACCTATACATGCTAGAGAATTCAACGTATTCAGTGATTTCACCTGAAGGTGCAGCAGCACTGCTCTGGAAGGACTCATCACTTGCGAAAAAAGCTGCAGAATCAATGAAAATTACGGCTCCAGACCTAAAAGAATTAGATATTATAGATGATGTTATTAAAGAAGTGCAAGGTGGAGCACACCGAGACGTGAAACAACAAGCAGCCTACATTGAAAAAACATTAAAACAGTCACTTACATCTTTGCTCAAACTAACACCTGAAGAACTAGTCGAACAAAGATATCAAAAATACAAAGCAATCGGGAAAGTATCGGTTGAAAATCAATATATTGGGGTAAACTAAATAAACGTACAGCCTTTTTGGCTGGCGTTTATTTTTTTTCATCCTTTTTCATGAAAACCGACCTCATGTAAGCGCTATTTGAAAATAATTTTCTTTTGTTTTCATAAAGTTTGAAACGTCTGGAAACCCTGATACGGTGGGCTTTAGAAGGCTGGATCTTCCTCGATTTTGAAAGAATTGCTTTCATGACTTTCTTAACTTTTGTTTAAAAACGGTTTATTTAATTGTATAATAAGTACGGTTTTAGAAATACGTATTGAAAACATCTGGTTTTGCTCATGATTGTTTTCAAGCAGTGGAAATGGTATGTTTAATTCATATATGGTCTCTGAGGTGAAAAAGATGAAGCGTATAGGAGTTTTAACGAGCGGTGGGGATTCCCCAGGAATGAATGCAGCTGTGCGCGCAGTTGTAAGGAAAGCGATTTACCATAATGTTGAAGTTTACGGTATTTATAATGGATATTCAGGTCTAATTAACGGTAAAATTGAGAAACTTGAAATAGGTTCAGTTGGCGATATCATTCATCGTGGAGGAACAAAACTTTACACGGCAAGATGCCCTGAATTCAAGACAGTTGAAGGTCGTGAAAAAGGCATTGAGAACTTAAAAAAATTCGGTATTGAAGGACTTGTTGTGATTGGCGGAGACGGTTCATTCATGGGAGCGAAGAAATTAACTGAGCTCGGTTTTCCATGTGTAGGTGTCCCGGGTACAATTGACAACGATATCCCAGGTACTGATTTCACTATTGGCTTTGATACAGCACTGAATACAGTCATTGACGCCATTGATAAAATTCGTGATACAGCCACATCTCATGAACGTACATACGTAGTGGAAGTAATGGGAAGACATGCTGGTGATATTGCTCTTTGGTCAGGTCTTGCAGGCGGAGCCGAATCTATTTTGATTCCTGAAGCAGACTATGACATGGA
This sequence comes from Bacillus sp. FSL W8-1143, assembly GCF_037965155.1. Taxonomy (NCBI): domain Bacteria; kingdom Bacillati; phylum Bacillota; class Bacilli; order Caryophanales; family Bacillaceae; genus Bacillus; species Bacillus sp. FSL W8-1143. The sequence goes on along the minus strand of NZ_CP150182.1, from coordinate 2,622,758 downwards.
TGAAATTATCGCGAGATTAAGAAGAGGACACGAGCGCGGCAAGAAGCACAGTATCATCATCGTCGCAGAAGGCGTAGGCAGCGGTGTTGAATTTGGTAAGCGGATTGAAGAGGAGACAAGCCTTGAAACCCGTGTATCTGTCTTAGGACATATTCAGCGCGGAGGTTCTCCAAGCGCATTTGACCGAGTACTCGCAAGCCGTTTAGGAGCATACGCAGTAGAACTTCTTCTTGAAGGAAAAGGCGGACGCTGTGTGGGTATTCAAAGCAACGAACTCGTTCACCACGATATTTTAGATATCTTAGATAAAAAACATACAGTCGATCAAAATATGTACCGACTTTCACAAGAGCTCTCTATATAAAACGAGAAGACCTTAGGAGGAACAGTAATGAGAAAGACAAAAATCGTTTGTACAATCGGTCCAGCAAGTGAAACCATTGAAAAGCTGACTGAATTGATTGAAGCAGGAATGAATGTAGCCAGACTAAACTTCTCTCATGGAGATTTTGAAGAGCATGGTGCACGCATTGAAAACATTCGTAAAGCAGGTAAAACATTAGGCAAGGACATTGCGATCCTTCTTGATACAAAAGGTCCAGAGATCCGTACACGTACAGTTGAAAACGGCTCAATTGAGCTAGTCGCTGGTGCAGATCTTATCGTAAGTATGGAAGACATTGTTGGAAATACGGAAAAAATTAGTGTGACGTATGAAGAGTTAATTCATGATGTAGAAGTAGGCTCAACGATTCTATTAGATGATGGTCTTATTGGTTTAGAAGTGAAAGAAATTAACATGGACCGCAAAGAAATCGTCACAAAGGTCATGAATACAGGCACGCTCAAAAACAAAAAAGGTGTAAACGTACCAGGTGTAAGTGTGAACCTGCCAGGTATTACAGAAAAGGATGCCAATGATATTCTGTTCGGAGTTGAACAAGGCGTCGATTTCATCGCAGCTTCTTTTGTGAGACGAGCTTCTGATGTTCTTGAAATTCGTGAGCTTCTTGAAAAGAATAACGCGGCTGACATTCAAATCATTCCTAAGATTGAAAACCAAGAGGGTGTTGATAACATCGATGAAATCCTTGAGGTATCAGACGGTTTGATGGTTGCACGTGGAGATCTTGGTGTAGAGATCCCGGCAGAAGAAGTACCGCTTGTTCAAAAAATGCTGATCAAAAAATGCAATCGCTTAGGCAAACCAGTCATCACAGCGACCCAAATGCTTGATAGCATGCAGCGTAATCCTCGTCCAACTCGTGCGGAAGCAAGTGACGTGGCAAATGCCATTTTTGATGGCACAGATGCGATTATGCTTTCTGGTGAAACAGCAGCAGGAACATATCCAGTAGAAGCTGTACAAACGATGCATAACATTGCATCACGTTCAGAAGATGCACTCAACTATAAAGCCATTCTTTCTCGCAGAAGCGAAGAAGTAGATGTCAGCATTACAGATGCCATCGGTCAATCTGTTGCACATACAGCGATGAAGCTTGACGTTGCAGCGATTGTGACACCTACGGAAAGCGGTCATACAGCGAGAATGATTTCAAAATATAGACCAAAAGCACCAATCGTAGCAGTTACAGCAAACGAATCAGTTGCGAGAAAGCTATCTCTTGTATTCGGTGTATTTGCAAAGAGCGGCTCAAAAACGACGTCTACTGATGAAATGCTTGAGAATGCAGTCGAGAAATCGATTGAAACAGGCTACGTGAGACATGGCGATTTAATCGTTATTACAGCTGGTGTGCCAGTTGGTGAAACAGGTACAACAAACTTAATGAAAGTTTATGTTGTCGGTGACATCATTGCGAAAGGTCAAGGAATTGGCCGTAAATCTGCATTTGGACCGGTTGTCATTGCGCAAAGCGGAAAAGAAGCAGAGGAAAAAATGTATGATGGTGCAATTCTTGTTGCAAACTGTACAGACCGTGATATGATGGGTGCTTTAGAAAAAGCATCTGCCCTGATCACTGAAGAAGGCGGACTAACAAGCCATGCAGCAGTCGTTGGACTTAGCCTTGGCATTCCAGTGATTGTAGGTCTTGATGGTGCAACAACACTGCTAAAAGAAGGCGAAGAGATTACAGTAGATCCGGCACGCGGAGCGATCTACAAAGGCCGTGCAAGCGTCCTTTAATTGATACACACGAGGGGAGTTGTCTGACTCCTCTCTTTTTTTATGTTACACTAAAAAAGTAAAACAGCTTTCGGGTGAAAGATACCCCATGAGGTGATATGGCTTGAAAAAATATTTGCTACTATTATTGATCCTGTTCCCTGCCGTGGAAATCAGTTTATTTTTAATATCAAGTAAAATCATTGGCATTTTGCCAACGATGCTGATGATCGTACTCACGAGTGCATTAGGTGCTTATTTTGCAAGAAAACAAGGAATCGAAGCTTTTCAAAAAGTGCAAAGAGATTTACAATATGGCAAAATGCCAGGGGTAGCGATTGTCGATGGTTTTTGCATTCTAATCGGCGGTCTGCTGCTACTCATTCCCGGCTTCTTATCAGATATCATCGGTGCGCTGCTGCTCATTCCGATGACGAGAAAGCAAATCAAGCCGCTTTTTGAACGCTGGCTCAGAAACATGTCTAATCGCAGTCGCTATACAATTATTCGCTAAAGAGACCTTGAGCTGAAGGTCTCTTTTACTTTTGCATGCCGTACCGAATGTACTGATAGATATCCCTGAAAACACCTGCATTACGAAATGCTTGCCACACGACAAGGGAAGCAGGGCCAATGACGAGTCCGAGGAAACCCAACCATTTTAACCCGACAAATAGCGCCACAAGCGTGGCTAAAGGATTAAGCCCAATGGATTTGCTTAAGACTTTTGGCTCTGATATTTGTCTTTGAATGAGCACGACAATATACAAAATGCCGAGCCCGATGGCGAGTGAAAGGTTTCCTGTCATGGCGGAGTAAATGATCCACGGCAGAAAAACGGTGCCGCTCCCGATATAAGGAAGTAAATCGACAAACCCAATACATAAAGCAATGACAAGGGCGTGCTCGACTTTTAAGATGATCAGTCCAATGATGACGAGGCCGATGGTCATCGCAACAAGCAAAAGCTGCGCCTTCATAAAACCGGTAATGGCTTTTTTGATTTCAGATAAAATGGCTCGTGTATGCTGCATCCATTTTGCGGGAAAGATACGAGAGCCATATTTTTTTAATGTAAACCAATCTTTCGTGATAAAAAAAGTCGCCAGCGCAGAAAACAAAAGGGTTGCGGCTGCATCAGGCAAAAGACCTAAAAAAGCCGGGATGAGCTCGAGTGTTTTTGAAAGAAAAGTCCCTATTTTTGCGGCAGCTTCATCGCCTAGCGCTTGGATTTGTCCCAAAATCGATTCCTTTTGACCAGCTTGAAGTGTATTAAATTGGGCGGTTACATCATGGTACAAAGGCAGGATCTTATCTGTAAAAAACTGTTCCACAATCCCAATCATGCGATCAAGGTGACCAGGCAGAACCTTTGCCAAATAAGCACTTCCTGAAATGATTTCTGCTACTAAGAGTGTGATGAAACCGGCTGCTACTACTAAAAAGAGCAGTAGTACAATGACGACAACAAATCCTCTCGGCATTCCGGTGATCTCTTCTATTTTGCATACAGCAGGGTGAATCAGGCAGGATACAATAAGTGCAATCCAAAAAGGATATAAAAAAGGAAAAGACTGATATAAAAAGACAACCGCAAATACAGCAATGCCGATCATCATCAAACTTCGTAGAAAAATGGCCATATAGGTGTGATTCACACAATCCCCTCCAAAAAACAAGCATGTCCGATACTTCATTTTATTCAAAAAGATTAGTAATATGAAAAGGTCGCAATAAAAAGAAAGGAAGGGGCGGCGTATGTTTACTCAAGCAAATTTATTTTTGGTTCTTTTACTCGTTATTGCACTTATTGCAAAAAACAATTCATTAATTTTAGCGGTTTCTGTGCTCATTGGGATTAAGCTGATTGGTTTGGATCAAAAAATTTTCCCAGTTCTTCAGTCGAAGGGCATCAATTGGGGGGTCACCGTCATTACAATTGCTGTGCTTGTTCCTATTGCAACAGGTGACATTGGATTTAAGCAGCTTGGAGAAGCCATGAAATCTTCTTATGCTTGGATTGCACTAGGAGCGGGTATATTAGTAGCATTAATCGCAAAAAACGGTATTGTGCTACTCGAAAATGATCCGCATATCACGGCAGCACTTGTGTTCGGGACGATTTTGGCAGTTAGCTTATTTAAAGGGGTAGCTGTCGGTCCGCTGATCGGAGCAGGAATTGCTTATTTGGCGATGCAGGCTGTGAAATTTTTCAGCGGTTGAAAAGAGAGTGGTTCATGCCACTTTCTTTTTTATTTTTTTCTTGCGTGAGCTTTTGCAAAAAAACATAATTAAATATAATAAAAGAAGCAAAATCCCTTTATTCCATGCCTGATATGGAAGACTGGAAAAAAAAATATCAAAAAAAATTATAGTTAAACATTTAACAAATGTCTGATTATTGTTTATAATGGGAATAGGCTTAATTTTGAACTCATTGATCACACAAGAGATATGAGGCTAAAAGCGCTCTAACCGTATAGGTAAATGTAAGCATTTTCTTTTCTGAACGTGCCGACTTATTCGGATTGGATAGCGCTTTCAAAAAGCGAGAATTCTGCAACGAAGGGGAATCTTTTTAAAAAGGGGAGATTGAACATGACAGCAACAAGAGGTCTTGAAGGTATCGTGGCAACAACTTCATCCGTAAGCTCAATTATTGATGATACTCTTACTTATGTAGGGTACAATATCGATGATTTAACTGAAAAAGCTACATTCGAAGAAATTGTCTACCTGTTATGGCACTTAAAGCTGCCGAATGAGCAAGAGCTGAGTGAGTTAAAACAGCAGCTCAACGAAAATGCTCACATTCCGCAAGAAATCATTGAGCACTTTAAATCGTATTCGCTGGATGGGGTTCATCCAATGTCTGCGATTCGTACAGCGGTATCCTTACTAGGATTACTTGATGACGAATCAGAGATTATGGACAAAGAAGCAAATTACAGAAAAGCCATTCGCTTACAGGCGAAAATTTCTGGACTAGTCGCTGCGTTTTCACGCATTCGAAAAGGACTTGAGCCTGTACAGCCAAAAGAAGAATACAGCTATGCTGCGAACTTCTTGTATATGCTAAATGGCGAAGAGCCGTCACCAGTAGAAATTGAGGCAATTGATAAGGCACTCATTCTACATGCGGATCATGAATTAAACGCATCGACATTTACAGCGCGTGTATGTGTTGCTACACTATCAGATATCTACTCTGGTGTAACAGCGGCTATCGGTGCGCTGAAAGGACCACTTCATGGCGGAGCCAACGAAGGCGTGATGAAGATGCTTTCAGAAATTGGCGAAGTTGAAAACGTAGATTCCTATATTCATGGTAAGCTAGAGAAGAAAGAAAAAATTATGGGCTTTGGCCACCGCGTATACCGTCAAGGTGACCCGCGTGCAAAGCATCTAAAAGAAATGAGCCAGCGTTTAACAAACCTGACTGGCGAGCCGAAATGGTATGAAATGTCTGTTCGCGCAGAGGAAATCGTGACATCAGAGAAAAATCTTCCACCAAATGTTGATTTTTATTCTGCATCTGTATATCACAGTCTTGGGATTGATCATGACTTGTTTACACCAATTTTCGTGATCAGCCGATTCTCTGGATGGATTGCTCACATTTTAGAGCAGTATGACAACAATCGTCTCATCCGTCCAAGAGCTGACTACATTGGACCTGATCTTCAAACGTTTGTTCCGATCAGTGAAAGAGACTAATGTTTATAGAATAAGCGGGGGCTGATCCTCACGAAGGCCAATCAGCCTCTAGATCAACAAAAAACGAATCACGTGAAAAACTTCTTCGCTTGCAGACATCAAGCCAAGAAGTTTCAAATATTCACTACATAACCTGGGAGGTAATATCATTGTCACAAGGCGAAAAAATTACAGTTACTGGCGGCGTATTGAATGTACCAAATAATCCAATCATCCCGTTTATTGAAGGGGACGGAATCGGTCCTGACATTTGGAAAGCAGCATCAAGAGTACTTGAAGCCGCTGTAGAAAAAGCATATAAAGGTGAAAAGCAAATCACTTGGAAAGAAGTATATGCAGGTGAGAAAGCTTACAATAAAACTGGAGAATGGCTTCCTGAGCAAACACTTGAAGACATTCGTGAATACTTAATCGCAATCAAAGGACCACTGACAACACCAATCGGCGGAGGAATCCGTTCATTAAACGTGGCACTTAGACAAGAGCTTGATCTATTCACATGCTTACGTCCAGTTCGCTGGTTCAAAGGCGTACCGTCTCCTGTGAAACGTCCAGAAGACACAGATATGGTCATCTTCCGTGAGAATACAGAAGATATCTATGCTGGTATCGAGTATGCACAAGGATCAGACGAAGTGAAGAAGTTAATTGACTTCTTGAAAAACGAATTAGGTGTAAACAAGATCCGTTTCCCAGAAACATCAGGTATCGGAATCAAGCCAGTTTCTGAAGAAGGAACTTCTCGCCTTGTCAGAGCGGCTATCCAATATGCAATCGACCAAGGCCGTAAGTCTGTGACACTTGTTCACAAAGGAAACATCATGAAATTCACAGAAGGTGCCTTCAAAAACTGGGGCTACGAAGTGGCTGAAAAAGAGTTTGGCGACAAGGTCTTTACATGGGCACAATATGATCGTATTGTAGAACAAGATGGAAAAGATGCGGCAAATAAAGCACAAAGTGAAGCAGAAGCTGCTGGCAAAATTATTGTCAAAGACAGTATTGCAGATATTTTCCTTCAACAAATCCTAACTCGTCCAGCTGAGTTCGATGTTGTGGCAACAATGAACTTAAACGGAGATTACATCTCTGATGCTCTTGCAGCACAAGTAGGTGGAATTGGTATCGCACCAGGTGCGAACATCAACTACGAAACAGGACACGCTATTTTTGAAGCGACTCACGGAACAGCACCAAAATATGCTGGTCTTGATAAAGTGAACCCATCTTCTGTTCTTCTATCAGGCGTGCTTTTACTTGAGCACCTTGGCTGGCAGGAAGCAGCTGATCTAGTGATTCAATCTGTTGAAAATACAATTGCATCAAAAGTCGTCACTTACGATTTTGCTAGATTAATGGATGGCGCAACAGAAGTGAAATGTTCTGAGTTTGCTGACGAGCTCATCAAAAACTTGTCTTGATTCTTAAACTTTAAAGTTAAAGGGGAAAAAGGAAATGGCAAACAAGCGTAAAAAAGTATCTGTTATCGGAGCAGGCTTTACTGGAGCAACTACAGCATTTCTAACGGCTCAAAAAGAATTAGCGGACGTCGTATTAGTCGATATCCCGCAGCTTGAGAACCCAACAAAAGGGAAAGCACTTGATATGCTGGAAGCAAGTCCTGTTCAAGGCTTCGATGCAAACATTACAGGAACTTCTAACTACGAAGATACAGCCGGTTCTGATGTCGTGGTCATTACGGCGGGAATTGCAAGAAAGCCGGGAATGAGCCGTGACGATCTCGTGTCAACAAATGAAAAAATCATGCGCAGTGTGACACGCGAAATCGTTAAATATTCTCCAGAAACAATCATTGTTGTATTAACAAACCCTGTTGATGCAATGACGTATGCAGTTTATAAAGAATCAGGATTACCAAAAGAAAAAGTCATTGGACAATCGGGCATTCTTGATACAGCACGTTTCCGTACGTTCGTTGCTCAAGAATTAAACCTATCTGTTAAAGACGTGACGGGCTTTGTGCTTGGTGGACATGGCGATGACATGGTTCCTCTTGTTCGTTACTCTTATGCAGGCGGTATCCCGCTTGAAACTTTGATTCCTAAAGAGCGAATTGATGCAATTGTTGAAAGAACAAGAAAAGGCGGCGGCGAAATCGTGAACCTATTAGGTAACGGTAGTGCATATTATGCTCCTGCTGCTTCACTAGTTGAAATGGTTGAGGCGATCCTTAAAGATCAGCGCCGCGTCATGCCGACGATTGCTTACCTTGAAGGTGAATATGGCTACGAAGGCATTTACCTAGGTGTACCAACAATCGTAGGTGGAAACGGCCTTGAGCAGATCATCGAGCTTGAGCTGACAGAAGAAGAAAGAAGTCAGCTTGACCGTTCTGTTGAATCTGTTAAGAATGTCATGAAAGTATTGTCTTAATATGAATAAAAAAGAAGGCTTCTCTGATGAGGAGTCTTCTTTTTGTTTACAAAACAAATCTTGTCGAAATTTTAAATTGTTCTCTTGTTAAGCTTTCGTTAAAATGAAAGAGAAAGCATGACTTCTCGCTTTTCACATAAGATACAAAAAAACGGATGCAGGGGAAATCACTAATTGGAGGCACAACATGAATAAAAAAATATTAGTTGTGGATGATGAAGAATCGATTGTAACACTTCTAAGCTATAACCTCGAAAGAGCGGGCTATGATGTCGTCACAGCAAGAGACGGGGAAGAAGCACTTGAAAAAGCAGCAAGTGAACAGCCTGATCTCATTGTATTAGATTTAATGCTTCCGAAGATGGACGGCATTGAAGTGTGCAAACAACTGAGAATTCAAAAAATGATGTTCCCTATTTTAATGCTGACAGCAAAGGACGATGAATTTGATAAGGTGCTAGGTCTTGAGCTTGGGGCCGATGATTACATGACAAAGCCATTCAGTCCTAGAGAAGTGGGTGCTCGGGTAAAAGCCATCTTGAGAAGAGCACAGCAATCTCAGCCTACCCCCACGCAAGAGGAGAAGGAAGAGATCATTGCAGATCAAATCAAAATTGGTGAACTGCGTATTTTACCAGAACACTACGAAGTCTATTTCCAGGAAGAACGTCTAGAGCTGACGCCAAAAGAATTTGAACTGCTGCTTTATTTGGCGAAGCATAAAGGACGTGTCCTCACGCGTGATTTATTGCTAAGTGCCGTTTGGAATTATGACTTTGCAGGTGACACTCGTATTGTGGATGTCCATATTAGTCACTTGCGGGACAAAATTGAAAAGAACACAAAAAAACCAACATACATTAAAACGATTCGCGGCTTAGGCTACAAATTGGAGGAGCCAAAGTCAAATGAGTAAAATTAGAACCCGTCTGTTTTCGGGACTCATTTTTCTCCTTTTTATTGTGTTTGTGGCACTTGGTCTTTTCCTGGATCACATGTTCCATGTTTTCTATGAAACAAAATTAACGGAACGAATGGAAAAGGAATCGAGCTTTCTCCTGTCTTCTATGAATGGTGATGATTTAAAGGCGAAGCAAAACAAAGAGGTCCTCAATCAGGCAAAGCAGCATTTTGATATGAATGCGTCGATTGTGGATTTAAAGGGGAAGATCATACATACAACGGGTCAAGCAGAACAAAAGGCCGTCATTCAAAACACACTAAACAATGAACGTCTCCAAACAAAAGGGGTCGTTATTGACGATGAGAAGGATGCGCTTTTCCATTATGCTGTCCCGATCTTAAAACAAAACGAACCGGCGGGTTATTTATTTCTCCATGCGTCATACGAGCCTTTAAATGAAATTGACGGCCAGCTTTGGCTTGCCTTAGCCTTTTGTCTTGGCTCGGCGATTATCATTATCGTTTTCTTTGGGTACCGCATGTCGATGAAATATGTGAAACCAATTGATTATGCGACAAAGGTAGCTAAACAGCTAGAACGCGGGAACTATGATACGAATAATTATGAAGAGCTGATGATTGAAACAAGTGAACTGAATACTTCCATGAAGCGTTTGGCAGAAAGTCTTCAAGAAATGACAAGTGCTGGTGAAATGCAGAGAGACCGGCTGCAAACGGTCATTGAAAATATTGGAGCGGGGATTATATTGATTGATAAGATGGGGTATATCCACCTCGTCAATCGAACCTTCCGCAAGCAGTTTAAGGTGCAAAAGCACATTTACATGCACAAGCTTTATCATGAAGCGTTTACCCATGAAGAGATTATCGAATTAATTGACGAAATTTTCATGACAGAAACGAAGGTGCGGAAGTTTTTACGTCTAGCCGTTGACATTGAACGCCGCTACTTCCAAGTGGATGGTGTACCCATTTTAAGTACAGACGATGAATGGAAAGGAATTGTCCTCGTGTTTCATGACGTGACAGAAACGAAGCAGCTGGAGCAGATGCGAAAAGACTTTGTCGCCAATGTGTCTCATGAGTTAAAAACACCGATTACGTCGATTAAAGGATTTTCTGAAACCCTTCTTGATGGCGCGATTGATGACAAAGAAGCACTGACAGAATTCCTTTCTATCATTTTAAAAGAGAGTGTCCGTCTAGAAACATTGATTCAAGACTTACTTGATCTTTCTAAAATTGAGCAGCAGCAATTCAAGCTGAATATTCAAGAAGCCAATGCGACAGAAATCATCCAAGAGATTCAAGTGCTGTTAAAACAAAAGGCTACAGAAAAAGGCATTCAATTACACGTGCGTGTCCCGAAAGAACCGGTCTATGTCATGGCAGACCCGCTAAGGTTAAAGCAAATCTTCCTCAATCTCGTTAATAATGCCCTGACCTATACACCAGAGGGAGGAAGTGTCACCATCTCAGCAAGACCGAGAAAAGGTGCCTATGAATTTGATGTAGCAGATACAGGGATCGGTATGAAGAAAAGTGAGATTCCAAGAATATTTGAGAGATTTTATCGAATTGATAAAGATAGAAGCAGGAATTCAGGCGGTACAGGTCTTGGCCTTGCCATTGTCAAACACCTTGTGGAAGCGCATGAAGGAACAATTTCTGTCCGCAGCAAACAAGGTAAAGGAACGACTTTTACAGTGAGCCTGAAATCGACATAGAGAAAAAAGGAAAGTCACGTTAAAATTTACATGATCTTTACAATGAATTCATGTTTTGTTAAACATTCATTGATAGGATGAATAGGAACCCCTTCATCCAAGGAGCCAATTTTGGAAGGACGAAAACACTTGTTGTTTTCGTCCCTTTTTTATGCAGGCTCGACTATTTTCTTTTCAAAATAAACTTTGATAAAATGAAGATACAATGTGTGAAAGAGACGGCTGAGATGGCTCAGCCGATGGAGGATTAAAACATGACAGACAAAAAGAAATTAGTGTTAGTGGATGGAAACAGCCTCGCATATCGAGCCTTCTTTGCTTTGCCGCTATTATCAAATGATAAAGGCGTACATACAAATGCTATTTATGGCTTTGCGATGATTTTAATGAAAATGCTGGAGGACGAGAAGCCAACCCATATGCTCGTCGCATTTGATGCGGGAAAAACAACCTTCCGCCACGAGACATTTAAAGAATATAAAGGCGGAAGACAAAAAACCCCGCCAGAGCTATCAGAACAAATGCCATTCATCCGTGAACTATTAGATGCCTATCAGGTGAAAAGGTACGAGCTTCCTCAATATGAGGCAGATGATATTATCGGTACGTTGGCTGTCGAGGCAGAAAAAAACGGCTTTGAAGTCAAAATCTTCTCAGGAGATAAAGACTTAACACAGCTCTCAACAGATCATACGACAGTCGCTATTACGAAAAAAGGCATCACAGAAGTAGAATACTACACACCTGCTCATATTGAAGAGAAATATGGCCTGCGACCAGATCAAATCATTGATATGAAAGGGCTGATGGGAGATTCATCAGATAATATCCCAGGCGTCCCAGGTGTAGGCGAAAAAACAGCCATTAAATTGTTAAAGCAGTTTGAAACAGTTGAGAACCTGCTTGAACATATTGATGAAGTGAGCGGGAAAAAGCTTAAAGAAAAGCTTGAAGAATATAAAGAACAAGCAGTCATGAGTAAAGAGCTGGCGACCATTCTCGTAGAAGCACCTATTGATGTGTCGAGCAAAGATCTTGCCTACGAAGGTCCACACATGGATCAAGTGATCTCTCTTTATAAAGAACTAGGCTTTCAAACCCTGCTAGAGCGTCTAGGAGAAGCACCAGAAACAGATGAACAGGTTGAAGTAGACGCATTAGAAGTGAAAAAAATGACAGCTGCAGGAGGCGACATGCTGACAGATCATGCAGCCCTTGTGGTAGAACAGCTTGGAGATAATTATCACGAAGCAGATTTGATCGGTTTTGCGATCCATAATGAAAATGGTGCGTTTTTTATGACGAAAGAAGATGCGCTTCAATCAGATGCATTTAAAGAATGGGTACAGGATGAAACGAAGAAAAAATGGGTCTTTGATTCAAAAAGAGCAGTTGTCGCTCTCAGATGGCATGATGTCGACCTAAAAGGTGTCGACAATGATGTTCTGCTCGCTTCCTACGTCGTCAACCCGCAGAAATCATACGAAGACGTCGCAAGTGTAGCGAAGGAATATGGTCTGAATATCGCTCTTTCTGATGAAAAAGTATACGGAAAAGGAGCAAAACAGGCGATTCCACCTGAAGATGAACTAAAGGGACATCTCGGACGAAAAGCAGCGGCGATCTCAGCCTTGCATGATTTAACATTAGAAGCATTAGAAAAAAATGATCAGCATGAACTATATGAAGATTTAGAGCTGCCGCTAGCACTCATCTTAGGCGAAATGGAATCTCTTGGAGTAAAGGTAGATATAAAGCGCCTAGAGAAAATGGGTGAAGAATTAACGAAAAAGCTCAAAGAATATGAAGAAACCATTCACCGCTTAGCAGGAGAAACGTTTAACATCAATTCTCCTAAACAGCTTGGTGTCATCCTTTTTGAAAAATTAGGTCTTCCGATTATCAAGAAGACAAAAACAGGCTATTCAACGTCTGCAGATGTGCTCGAAAAGCTTGAAGATAAGCATGAAATCATTCGATCCATTCTGCACTACAGACAAATTGGAAAGCTGCAATCGACCTATGTAGAAGGGTTAATGAAAGTAACGCGCAAGGATACCCATAAAGTGCATACAAGATTTAATCAAGCACTCACCCAAACAGGAAGATTAAGCTCAACAGATCCAAACCTTCAAAACATCCCGATTCGTTTAGAAGAAGGACGGAAGATTCGTCAAGCATTCGTTCCTTCAAAAGAAGGCTGGCTCATGTTTGCAGCTGACTATTCACAAATCGAGCTGCGTGTACTCGCTCATATTTCACAAGATGAGAATTTGATCGAAGCATTTACGAGGGACATGGACATTCACACGAAAACAGCGATGGATGTGTTCCATGTCTCAGAAGAAGAAGTGACTTCCGCTATGAGAAGACAAGCCAAGGCGGTAAATTTCGGTATTGTATACGGAATCAGCGACTATGGACTTTCTCAAAACCTTGGGATCACAAGAAAAGAAGCCGCCGCATTTATCGAGCGCTATTTAACAAGCTTTAAAGGCGTGAAAACCTATATGGAAGAAATCGTTCAGGAAGCGAAACAAAAAGGCTACGTCACGACGCTTCTTAAACGCAGACGGTATATCCCAGATATCACAAGCCGAAATTTTAATATCAAAAGCTTTGCAGAACGAACAGCCATGAACACACCGATCCAAGGCAGCGCAGCCGATATTATTAAAAAAGCGATGATTGATATGGCGCGAAGGCTCAAAGAAGAAAACCTGCAGACAAATCTTTTATTACAGGTGCACGATGAATTGATCTTCGAAGCGCCGAAAGAAGAAATCGCCATCCTTGAAAAGATTGTTCCTGAAGTCATGGAAAATGCACTTCAGCTTGATGTGCCGCTAAAAGTTGATTTTTCTTCAGGTCCATCTTGGTACGATGCGAAATAAATAATAGAGAGAAAAAGGAGCGAGGAGAATGCCGGAATTACCAGAAGTAGAAACCGTCCGGCGCACTCTCAAGCGGTTAGTCGAAGGAAAGACGATTGAAACGGTCGATATCAAATGGCCAAACATCATCAAACGTCCTGGGGAGCCGGAAGAGTTCGCAAGAAGAATGGTAGGAGAAACTATACAAACCATTGAAAGAAGAGGGAAGTTCCTCCTCTTTCATTTAGACCATTATGTGATGGTCTCCCATTTAAGGATGGAAGGAAAATACCGTGTACATGAAGCGCATGAGCCTTATGATAAACACGTACACGTCGTCTTTACGTTTACAGATGGGACGGAGCTTCGGTACCATGATGTGCGTAAATTTGGCACGATGCATTTATTTCAGCCGGGTGAAGAGGAAAAGGAACTCCCGCTATCACAGCTGGGATATGAACCATTTGATGAACAGTTCACTCCTGAGTATTTATGGGAGAAATTGAAAAAAACAACCCGAATGGTCAAAACAGCACTGCTTGATCAAAAGATTGTCGTAGGACTTGGTAACATTTACGTAGATGAGGTCCTGTTTAAATCAGGGATTCATCCAGAAACGAAAGCGAATCAGCTCAGCCTGGAATCTTGCAAAGTGCTTCACAAACAGATCATCGATACGCTTCAGGTGGCGGTAGATGCGGGAGGAAGTACAATTCGTTCTTATATCAACTCACAAGGAGATATTGGCACATTTCAACTGCAGCTTCTTGTATATGACCGGCGGGGAGAGCCTTGCCAAACATGCGGAAGCATCATTGAGAAAACGGTAGTCGGAGGGCGCGGTACACACTTTTGTGTGACCTGCCAAAAACGTCCTCAATAAAGCTTAGCCATGAGCATGCTTCCTTTTTGCGATGCATACGATAAAAAACATTCATTTTTCAGCAAGGTGTAGACTGACACACAGCCCACCTGCTCTTCATATAGTGAAGAAGAGTCTAAGAACGCCTAGAGACTCTTGATCATCGTTGCATGAACAGAAAGGAAGAGTTCAGGTATGATTTCGATTTCGCTCCTGTTTTTAGCTATTGCAGTCAGCATCGACAGCTTTTCTGTAGGCTTTACGTATGGTCTCCGCAAAATGAGAATCCCATTTAAAGCCATCGTCATTATTGCATGCTGCTCAGGGATTGTGCTGCTCATTTCTATGCTGATTGGCAGCTTGCTGACGACATTTCTCCCTGTCTCAGTGACCGATAAACTGGGGGGAGGCATCTTAATTGCCATTGGCCTTTGGGTCCTGTATCAATTTTACAAACCAGCGAAAGAGCGTGATTTGCTTCTTCATGAAAAGACATTGCTTAATGTGGAAGTCCAATCGCTTGGGCTTGTCATTCACATTTTAAGAAAGCCAACAAGTGCAGATATTGACCGATCTGGGACGATTAATGGAATAGAAGCGGTACTTCTTGGAATTGCTTTATCCATTGATGCATTTGGCGCAGGGATTGGCGCAGCGATACTAGGCTTTTCTCCAATTGTCATGAGTATCACGGTCGCAGTGATGAGCTCACTTTTTGTATGTATCGGTCTGCGTGCCGGTCATTACTTGGCAAATTGGCGCTGGATCGATAAACTCGCATGCTTACCAGGGCTTCTGCTCATATTAATTGGGGTTTGGAAGCTGTAAAAGGAGGAAATCAATTGACGCTTGTCATTGGATTAACCGGCGGGATTGCTAGCGGAAAAAGCACAGTCTCGCAGATGATAAAAGAGCAGGGCATCCGGGTTGTGGACGCAGATGTGATTGCAAAAGAAGCGGTCGCCAAAGGAACACCCGCCCTTCATCATATCGTTCAAACCTTTGGTGAGGGTGTCCTCCTGCCAAATGGAGAGCTAGACCGGCAGCAGCTGGGAGCCATTATTTTTTCTAATGAAGAGAAAAGAAAGCAGCTAAATGCGATCGTTCACCCAGAAGTGCGAAAGGAAATGCTCAGGCAGCGAGATGAAGGAATCGACAGCCGAGAAACATTCGTTGTCCTGGATATCCCGCTTTTATTTGAGAGTCAGCTGGAAAGTCTCGTCGACCGCATTATTGTGGTGTATACAACACCAGAATTACAGCTATCACGACTCATGAATCGAAACGACCTTAGCGCGGAAGAAGCGCTGAATCGGATTCACTCTCAGCAGCCTCTTGAGGAAAAATGTAAGAAAGCAGACCGGGTGATAGAAAATACACAAGATCTTGCTTTTATTAGAAAGCAATTGCAGAACATATTAAATGAATGGGAACATACTGATAAGTAAGAGTACATACACGTACTCTTCTTTTTTTATGCTTTTTATATTTCTCATGAAAAGAACAGCCCTTTTTAGAAAATATACGTTTATATACTGGCAATTACAATCTAATGTGATATACTAATTTCATAAATAAATTTATTGAGTATAACACATAATAGAGGAGTGACCTGTTCATGAAGGTAAAAGCAGCGATCAATGGGTTTGGCAGAATTGGACGCATGGTCTTCAGAAAAGCAATGCTTGATGATCAAATTCAAATTGTAGCGGTGAACGCAAGCTATCCTGCCGAAACGCTAGCACATTTAATTAAATATGATACAAATCATGGACGTTACGAATGCGATGTGACAGCAGAAGATGACGCACTGATTGTAAATGGGAAAAGAGTGCTTTTGCTCAATAACAGAGACCCAAAGCAGCTTCCGTGGGGAGAGCTTGGGATTGATATCGTCATAGAAGCAACCGGAAAATTTAATTCAAAAGATCAAGCGATGGGCCATATAGATGCCGGAGCGAAAAAGGTCGTACTTACAGCTCCAGGTAAAAATGAAGACATTACAATTGTGATGGGTGTCAATGAGGATGATCTTGATCCTGAAAAGCACGTCGTTATTTCAAACGCATCTTGTACAACAAACTGTTTAGCACCAGTTGTCAAATTGTTAGATGATGAATTCGGTATCGACAACGGTTTAATGACAACGGTTCATGCGTATACAAATGATCAAAAAAATATCGATAACCCGCATAAGGATTTGCGCCGGGCAAGAGCATGTGCCCAGTCCATTATTCCAACGACGACGGGTGCCGCTAAAGCGCTTTCTTTAGTGCTGCCGCACATGAAAGGGAAATTGCATGGACTTGCACTTCGCGTGCCAGTTTCCAATGTATCGATGGTTGATCTTGTTGTCGACTTGAAAAAAGATGTCACAGCAGAAGAAGTCAATGCAGCCTTCTCAAATGCATCAAAAACTTCTCTTTCCGGTATTTTAGATTACACGGATGAGCCGCTTGTTTCTACAGACTTTAATACGAACCCTTATTCAGCTGTCGTAGATGGACTGACAACGATGGTGATGGGGGATAGAAAAGTAAAAGTTCTTGCATGGTATGACAATGAATGGGGTTATTCATGCAGAGTGGTGGATCTTGTGAAGTTTGTCGGATCGCAGATGAAAGAGCTTTCTGCTGTTTGAAATGAAGAAGACGAACGTCCCTTTTCAAGGAATGAGAGAAAATCCCATTGAAAACACAGCTTGCAAAATGGGTCTAAACAAAGTATACTATTTTTCGTGAACTTCTTGTTCGCAGACTCATTCGGGTATACTTAAAGGGTTAGGACCTCTTTGGACTAACTTTCCCCCGTGGTATATGTCCGGTCCGGCTGCTTAGAACTTCACTCTTTCATTCTTGTTTAAGGGGGGTCCATGATGGAAACAATCGGACGTCACGTTATCTCCGAGCTATGGGGATGCGACTGTGATAAACTGAACGACATGGATTTTATTGAAAAAACGTTTGTAAATGCAGCTTTGAAATCAGGAGCTGAAGTAAGAGAGGTTGCTTTTCACAAATTTGCACCTCAAGGAGTAAGTGGAGTTGTCATTATTTCTGAATCTCATCTGACAATTCACAGCTTTCCTGAACATGGTTATGCGAGCATAGATGTTTATACTTGCGGCGACCTAGATCCGAATATCGCAGCAGATCATATCGGAGATGAATTAGGTGCTGAAACAAGAGAAAACATTGAAATTCCTCGAGGCATGGGACCTGTACAAGTGAAACAGGCGCAAGCCAAAGCACTGTAAACATAAAAAAAGATCGCAATGGGAGCTGGCCAAAAGCATTGAAATGCCTTTGTGTTATGCTCCTTTTTATATTTGTTTGATAGAGAAAATCCAACATTCCCCAACTTGCCTATACTTTTGTTCTAGGAAAACAAAGGTTTTTTTTATAAAATAAAGAAGAGGCATTATGGCAAAGGGGATACGTAGATGATTTTAGGACAAAAGTTCAAACGGTTCATGTCAAACCATACAGAAACATCTGACGAGCATCCAGTGTCAGAACTGAAAAGCCATTACTACAAATCGACGAATGCGCAAGTTTTTCAAGCGGTGGAAGCCATGCTTTCTGGGCACGCTTCCTATCAAGTGACATCTGTTTCAGCAGAACGAGGTGAAATCAGCGCAAACATCAGTATGCCGAAAAAAGCCTTTCTCGTAGCGACTGTCATTTCAATTCGTCCTTTTGAAACAGCTGTCGATTTTAATGTGACAACAGAAACAGCCTTGCCAACAGATTTTGGCTATAGTGAGAAAACGGTTTTTTCCCTTTATGATGAACTAGACAAACAACTTCCAAGAATAGATCGGAGCTGATGAAATGAAATGTCCCACATGTCAGCACCTTGGCACAAGGGTGCTTGATTCAAGACCAGTAGATGAAGGGAAATCCATCCGTCGTAGAAGAGAGTGCGAAAGCTGCCAATATCGCTTTACGACGTTTGAGAAATTAGAAGAATTACCACTGATTGTGGTGAAAAAAGAAGGAATTCGAGAAGAATTCAGCCGCGAAAAGATGCTGAGAGGACTCATAAAAGCATGTGAAAAGCGACCTGTTGCTTTAAAGCAGCTGGAGGATGTCTGCTTTAATATTGAAAAAGAACTGCGTAATCAAGGTATGTCAGAAGTGAAAAGTGAGCTTGTAGGTGAAATGGTGATGGACGAGCTGGCAAAAATTGATGAAGTGTCTTACGTCAGGTTTGCCTCCGTTTACCGGCAGTTTAAAGATATCAACGTCTTTATTGATGAATTAAAAGATTTATTAAAGAAAGAACGCTAAAAAAGAGCTGAAGATACTTCATGCTCTTTTTCCTGCGTAAAGCGTAAAACGCAAAAAGGGTGTACAATAGAAACAATTGCAATTCATGGGGAGGATCAGCATATGACAGAGCATTGGAAGGAAGTGCTAGCCGTCGATCCGTATGTCGTCAAAAGCGCTTCATTGCTCGGTGACATCGATAGACAGCTCATCACTCTTTTATATCAGCCGCTTATAGGCATGTCCGCTTTCAGCTTATATATGACGCTGTGGGGAGAGCTGGAACAAAATCGTATGTGGGGGAAACCCGCACCTCATCGGCAGCTCATGGTCATGCTGCAAACGAATTTGAATGATATTTTTGAGGAACGTTTAAAGCTTGAAGCGATTGGTTTACTCCGCACATATGAACAGGAAACGGAAGAAGGCAGACTGTTTACATATGAGCTTGTGCCGCCGTTAAGACCAGATGAGTTTTTCCAAGATGGTATGCTGAATGTTCTGCTGTACCATCGTGTAGAGAAAGCGAAATATATGCAGCTTCGTGATTATTTCTCATATCCCGGTGTTCCGGCAGAGGCAAAGAACATCTCGCGGTCGTTTGAAGAAGTTTTTCACGTATTGCAGCCAGGTGAACGCAGGATGACAGAAGAAATCAATCAGGCGTCATCACTTGATCAGGGCTATGAATATGTGACCGTTGGATCGAGTCAGCCGGCTCCTCTCTCAGACGAATCCTTTGATTTCGATTTATTGTTAGCAGGCATGTCTGATATGATGATTCCAAGAAAGGCTTTGACAAAGCAGGTGAAAGAAACCATTAAGAAGTTAGCCGTTGTATACGGCATCACCCCGCTTCAAATGCAAAATATTGTAGCAGGCGCCTGTGGTTCGGATCAAATGATCTCAACAGAAGAGCTGAGAAAAGCGGCAAGAGACTGGTACCAAATTGAATACAGAGGCGAGCAGCCAAAACTCATTGATCAAAAACAGCCGAGACACTTGCGTCAAGATGCTTCAAAAGCGCCAGTGGCAGATACGCCGGATGCCAAATTGATTGAAAAGCTTGATCATATTTCGCCTAGGGAGCTGCTAAAAGATATGGCTGACGGCATTGAGCCAACATATGCCGACTTAAGAATTGTCGAAGATATTATGCTTGAGCAGCAGCTAGAGCCAGGTGTCATGAACGTTTTGATCTACTATACATTACTGAAAACAGATATGAAGCTGTCGAAAACATATATGCAAAAAATCGCCGCTCATTGGGTGAGAAAGAAAATTAAAACCGTAGCGGCGGCCATGAAAATGGCCAAAGAAGAGAACAGGCAAATGACAGAGTGGGCGCAGCAGAAAAAGCAGCGTAGCACATACGGATCAGGGAAAGTTGTCCGTGAAGAGAAGCTTCCTGATTGGATGAAAGAAACCGAAACGAAAGAACAGCCTGCAAAAGAACAAACAGACAGCCTGTCGACAGAAGACCTCGAACGAGAAAAAGAAAAACTGTTAGATCAGTTTAAAAATATGAAAAAGTACAATGCACATTAAGATGAGGTGAGATGAGGATGAAACCGATCGGTCGTTCATTTGAACAGCTAAAAGGGCGCGTAGATTTTCGTGTGAGATACAATCAGATTAAAGAGAGTGTGTTATCTGATGAAGATGTAAAAGCCTTTTTACAGGAGCACCAAGAAGACATACACGAAGACATGATCAATC
Source organism: Bacillus sp. FSL W8-1143 (assembly GCF_037965155.1). Lineage (NCBI taxonomy): Bacteria > Bacillati > Bacillota > Bacilli > Caryophanales > Bacillaceae > Bacillus > Bacillus sp. FSL W8-1143. The sequence continues at coordinate 2,602,140 of NZ_CP150182.1, read as the reverse complement.
GTAGCTTGAACCGGCTTTTTGAATATGTGCAGCAGTCGAAGGGCTGTTCATATTGCTTAGATGAAGAGAACGTCAATGCGATTTTAGACGGTTATCACCCGAAGCTTGTGATCAAAGGTCAGAGTATTGATATTGAATATTCCCCTTGTCCAGTCAAGCTGCGGCTCGATAGACAGAAAAAACAGCAAGAGCTCATGAAAAGCATGTACATTCCGCAAAATGTTCTTCAAGCGACGTTCGCTGATTTGAACGTTGTGGGAAGACAGGAAGTCATTCAAAAAGTAGGGCAATTCCTGCAAAGCTATGATGAGACGGGCAAAGGGAAGGGCTTATATTTACACGGAAAGTTTGGAGTAGGAAAAACGTATATTCTGGCAGCCATTGCGCAGCAGTTAGCGGAGAAGGAATACCCATCTCTCCTTGTGTACGTGCCTGAATTTGTGAGAGAGCTAAAAAATTCGTTAGCCGATCATACACTAGAATCAAAACTGAACATGGTCAAATCCACCCCTATTTTAATGCTTGATGATATTGGGGCAGAGTCGATGACAAGCTGGGTTCGAGATGAACTACTCGGAACGATTTTACAATACCGTATGGCAGAGCAGCTGCCGACTTTCTTCTCTTCTAATTTCTCACCAAGTGAACTGAAGCATCACTTTACGTACTCACAGCGCGGGGAAAAAGAAGAGGTCAAAGCCGCTCGTTTAATGGAACGGATTCTCTATTTAGCAGAGGCAGTCTTGCTCGAAGGAGAAAACCGCCGTCATTTATAAAAGCGTCTATCACCTGAAGGAGGAGCAAATGAAATGAACAAAAGAAAATGGCTGCTTTTTCTCGTGATTGCAGGTCTCGCTGTTTTACTTTGGTGGCTGAACAAACAGCATCTTCAGCTGGCGCCAAAAGATGTGAAAAATTGGGTGCTTCAATTTGGGATGCTGGCACCCTTTGTTTTTCTTTTCTTATCTCTTTTTCGCCCGTTTGTTCTCGTCCCTATTACGGTTTTTTCGCTGGCAGCAGGTTTGGCATTTGGCAGTGTTCTTGGGACGATTTATGCCCTCGTTGGTGCTACCGCCGGAGCAACATGCTCCTTCCTGCTTGCCACAACCTTTCGTGCAAAAAAGAAGGAAACACAATCAAGCAGCCGGAAGCTGAAAGCGGTGACGTCCCGCATTCAGGAGCATGGGTTTCTTTACATTTTGTTATTGCGAATTGCCCCAATCCATTTTGACTTTGTCAGCTATGCGGCAGCAGCTTCACGTGCAAATTATCGTGCATTTACGGCAGCTACCTTTTTAGGCTTAATACCGGGTACAGTTGCATTAAATGTCCTTGGCTCAAGCTTTGTCAGCGGCAATTATGCCGCTTTAGCAATCGTTTGTTTGATTTATCTAATCTTTATCTCAGTTCCGCTCATTTTAAAAAGAAAGATGCCTGATTTATTTTAGGCGTCTATTTTTTATGTTCTCCCCATATATATGTAACAGATGTCGTTAGGGGGGACAAACATGCTTGAAATAATCTTTGAAGATGAATATGATACCGCCGCTTTTTTACATCTTGCTGAACACTTGGACAGTCGGCATCACATGTCAATTCAACAAGGGAAAGACCGGCTTCTCATAGAGGCGAAGGAATCAAAGGAAGGACTTGAGTCCATTGTGCGGCCATTACTGGTTCACTTTTTTTTGGAATGCAAAGAAAATGAGCGCATGCGCATCATTCTTGAAAACACGTATTTATTTAAAGATCCTGAAGAGCAGCACCAAATTCTTTCAATTGCCCACAGCATCATGAACGGGGATTTAGATGATATTCCCGGCATTCATCAAGAACCGTCAAGAGAAGCCCTGTTAACAAAGGAGCTCGAGACGATTTCTTTACAGCAAGGTATTTTTTCAATTGGTTCATTTATGACATTCAGACTGTCAGAGTATGACAGGAAGCTGAAGAACTATGTTGAAGTCTCCATTGAAGAATACAAAATGGAACAAGAATATCAAAACTTCATTCAATCGCTTCGAGACTATGTGATGGCAAAAGAACCGAAGCTCGAAAAAGTACATGTTGTGCATCAGGATCGTCTGATGATTTGGGAATTTCGGTACGCTTCTGAGCGTGATCAAAAACAATACATAGACAGACAGTTTGTAAGAGAGCATCCAATGTATATTGATTCGCAGCTGATTGCACCACTCGTATCCATAGCGCCCAAAAAGATTGACCTGTTTACAAATGATACAGGTCACTCGATGGTACAGACCATTCAAAATATTTTTCAAGAAAGGGTCGAGGTATTCCCGGCTCATTCATTTCAAGAACACAATGTTCAATTTGTCCATGACCATTTGGAACAGAAAAGTGAAAAGCTTTCTTGATTTTCACGAAAAAACGTTTTATAATACGGTGTAACTTCATACAAAGACCGTATTGATAAGGACATGAACAAATGAACACCCGCTTAAAGAGAGGGAAGCCGCGGCTGAAAGCTTCCTAGCAGAGGACCATTTGCTTTACCACCTTTGAACATCAGCTGTGAACGTTTTAGTAATGGCTGACGGGAGATTCCCGTTATCGAACCACAAGCCGTGTTTGCTTATGAAAAAGTAAGCTGCAAATACGGGAAAAAGGGTGGAACCACGATTCCGTTTTATTCAACCTCGTCCCTTTCCAGGGGGCGGGGTTTTTATATTGCCAAAAAAAGGAGTGACCAGAGATGTCAGAACAAATTCAACTTACATTTCCAGATGGAGCAGTCAAGGAGTTTGACAAAACAGCTACAACAGAAGACATCGCGGCATCAATTAGCCCAGGCCTAAAGAAAAAAGCGCTTGCCGGTAAATTGAACGGCAAAGAAATAGATCTGCGTACGCCGCTACTAGAAAGTGGAACAATTGAGATCATCACAGATAAAAGTGATGAAGCACTCGACATTATGCGCCACAGCACAGCTCATTTGCTAGCACAGGCAATCAAACGCCTGTATGGAAAAGAGCATCACGTTCAGTTTGGCGTAGGTCCTGTGATTGAAAATGGCTTCTACTACGATGTGGACATCGATGTTGCCATCACACCGGAAGATTTACCAAAGATTGAAAAAGAAATGAAAAAAATCATTAACAGCAATCTGCCAATCGAGCGAATTGAAGTATCAAGAGAAGAAGCGAAAAAACGCTTTGAAGCGATTGGTGATCAATTAAAGCTTGAGCTGTTAGAGGCGATTCCAGAAGGTGAAGCTGTCACGATTTATGAGCAGGGTGAATTCTTTGACCTCTGCCGCGGCATTCACTTGCCATCAACAGGGAAAATCAAAGAGTTTAAGCTGTTAAGCCTTGCAGGTGCATACTGGAGAGGTGACAGCAACAATCAAATGCTTCAGCGTATTTACGGTACAGCTTTCTTCAGCAAAGATGATCTAAATGAGCATCTACGCCTGCTTGAAGAAGCGAAAGAACGCGATCACCGTAAACTAGGAAAAGAGCTGAAACTGTTTGCGAACTCTCAAAAGGTAGGTCAAGGTCTACCGCTTTGGTTGCCAAAAGGCGCAACGATCCGCCGCGTTATTGAGCGTTACATTGTCGATAAAGAAGTACGCCTTGGTTATGAGCATGTGTATACACCAGTTCTTGCAAATGTTGAATTGTATAAAACATCAGGGCACTGGGCGCATTATCAAGAAGACATGTTCCCTGTGATGGAAATGGACAACGAAGATCTTGTTCTTCGTCCAATGAACTGTCCTCACCATATGATGATTTACAAAAACGAGCCGCATAGCTATCGCGAATTGCCAATTCGTATTGCAGAGCTTGGTACAATGCACCGTTATGAAATGTCAGGTGCTTTATCCGGCCTTCAGCGTGTTCGCGGTATGACATTAAACGATGCCCATATCTTTGTACGTCCAGATCAAATCAAAGACGAATTCATTCGTACAGTTCGCCTAATTGAAGAAGTGTATCAAGACTTTGGCTTGAATGACTACACATTCCGCTTATCTTACCGTGATCCAGAAGATACTGAGAAGTATTTCGACGATGATGCCATGTGGAATAAAGCGCAATCGATGCTAAAGGATGCAATGGACGAGCTTGGTCATGACTATTATGAGGCAGAAGGCGAAGCGGCATTTTATGGTCCGAAGCTTGACGTTCAAGTGAAGACAGCTCTTGGAAAAGAAGAGACACTGTCTACTGTACAGCTTGATTTCTTACTTCCAGAGCGCTTCGATCTCACATATATCGGAGAAGATGGCAAGCACCATCGTCCAGTCGTGATTCATAGAGGTGTTGTTTCTACAATGGAGCGTTTTGTTGCCTTCTTAATTGAAGAATACAAAGGAGCCCTACCAACTTGGCTGGCACCTGTACAATTCCAAGTCATCCCGGTTTCACCTTCTGTCCATTTAGACTATGCGAAAAAAGTACAAGAACGTTTGCAGCTTGAAGGTCTTCGTGTAGAGCTTGACAGCCGTGATGAAAAAATCGGATACAAAATTAGAGAAGCGCAAATGCAAAAGATTCCGTACATGCTAGTCGTCGGAGATCAAGAAGCAGAAAATGGCGCAGTCAATGTAAGAAAATACGGAGAGCAAGATTCAGAAACAATGGATCTTGAAGCCTTTGTGAAACATGCAGTAGCAGAAGCGAAAAAATAATCTTTTTCAAGCGAAGCAGTCAGTGATCTTTCTCCTTAGATCACTGGCTTTTTCTTTTTGGGAAAAATTCTCCACTAGTGATCCAGTCCCTTGAATGATACGTTTAGATAGTATGAAAGTATGGGTAAGTATGTACTATTGGTTCGAGTTAAATTGGGGGTATGAAAGCGATGATGAAAACAACAAACACTTTATCATCACAAGTATTGGAGCGATCAGCAGTACTTCGTGCATTGGAACACTCACTGGCGATGATTGAATTTGATGTGACAGGTGAAGTGCTATGGGTCAATGATATTTTTGCAAAAGCCATGGGATATTCAAAGCAAGAGATGATTGGTTTAAAACATAGACAGTTTTGTCCTCCTCATATTGCAGAACACGCAAGCTATCAAATGTTTTGGAAGCGTTTGAAAGAGGGGCAAGTCTTTCAGGAAAAGGTGCAGCGGAAGACGAAGAATGGTGACAGTTTATGGCTTGAAGCGACATATACACCTGTCCGCAATGAAGAGGAACGCGTAGTGGGTGTTGTGAAAGTCGCAACAGACATAACAGAAAGAGAAAGCACGATGAAACAGGTCGTAGACGATTTAAAGGACATGTCTGCGAAATTAATGGAGCGAGCAGAAGTGGGCATCCAGCATAGTCAAAGAGTCAATGTCTCCTTTGATCATATAGCAAACGAAACAGATCAAAATATGAGCTTACTAGAAGGATTAACAGAGCAGGTAGAGTCCATCAGCTCCATCGCTAAAACGATTAACAGCATTTCCTCACAAACCCAGCTCCTTGCATTAAATGCGGCGATCGAAGCAGCCCATGCAGGTTCCTATGGAAATGGCTTTAGTGTAGTGGCGGCAGAAATTCGAAAGCTTGCAACTGATGCAAAAGAAGCGATCGTCAAAGTAGATCAATATGTAAAGGCGATTCATGCGGAAGTAGAGAAGGTCAGCAGCGGAACGAGCCGGGCCAAGACAACGGTGTTTACAAATCGCGATCTTGTAAAGCAGGCAAGTGAGGAATTTAATAATGTAGGAGAAGCAGCCCGCAGCTTAGACAAGCAAGCGCAAAGTCTAGCGGGAATTGTGTAGTTTGAGCACACAAAAAACACCCAATCTCGTTAGGAGAAGGGTGTTTTCTCGTTTGTTCTATTTTAATATATCAAACAATTCATGTAAGTCTTTGATTTCATAATCTGGCGTTACATCTGTTTCGTTCTTTTTGCCATGTCGATTGATCCAAACGGTTTGAATCCCGGCTCGAGATGCCCCAAGAATATCTGTTTTTGGATTATCTCCTACCATGATCACATCGTCTTTTGTTAGATTTAACAGCTGAAGGCAGTGCTCAAAGATGCCAGGGTCAGGTTTGCCTTTCCCGTAATCTCCTGAAATGACAATTTCATTAAAATAAGGTGCAAGCTCAGGAACACCTGCCAGTTTTTCTTTTTGAAGACTAGGATCTCCGTTTGTTAAAAGGAGCAATTCATAGCTGCCTTTCAGACGGTCTAAAACAGGGTACGTTTCTTCATAGACAAATGGACGTTTTCTCCGCTCTGCTGCAAAGAAATCAGCCAAATATTGTCCAAATGCCTTATCGTCAATTCCTGCTTCTTTTAAGCCATTGGTCCAAGCGTTCTTGCGATACTCTGGTGCAAGGGCATTCAATTTTTGAAAGCCTTCGCTAATCGGTTCACTAAAATTGGACCACAGTCCTTCGAAAGGATTAATTCCGATCATGACAGTATAATCATATGTTTCATAGGACGAATACAGCTTTCTTGCTTCTTCACGTACAATCTGTTCAAATGTTTCTGGATTCAGTCCATATTTCTTTTCCGCTTCGCGGCATGTTTCCTGAAAAGTGGTGTGAATGCTTTTTTCATCCCAAAGCAAAGTATCATCTAAATCGAAAAATACGGCTTTCATGATCTTCTCCCTTGTTATGTATGTGTTACCTTCAATTGCAAGTGACGGCTCAAGTTCATTTTACAATAGAAGATGAGGGCAATAAAGAAAAGATTTGAGAGATATTTGAACATTGACCGCACATGATAGAATAGAAAGACAGTAAATAATACATACATCAATTGAGGTGGCAGGTTTGCTTCATTTAATTATTATGATGATCGAGCGTGTTGGGATCATCGTTATTTTAGGGTTTGTGCTTGCCCATGTGAAGGGCTTTCGCAATCTATTGCTTCATAATGAAGGGTTTCGAAAAAAGGCAGTCCTTGTCTTTATTTTTGCTTCTTTTAGTATTATCAGCAATTACACAGGAATTGAAATCCAGCAGCAGATGGTCATGAATCATGAGTTTTCCTATCATCTCGGCTCGTCAAGCTCAATTGCCAATACGAGAATCATGGGAATCGAAATGGGCGGATTAATAGGAGGGCCGTTTGTTGGCATTGGCGCAGGGCTTCTAGCTGGGATTCATCGCTATTCATTAGGAGGAAGCACGGCACTCAGCTGTGCGATTTCTTCGATTTTAGCCGGTGTGATTGCAGGCTATGTCGGCAGCAGGTTTAAGCGGAAGAATCGAATGGTGACACCTCGCCAAGCCGCACTTTTTGGTGTGGCAATGGAATCCTTGCAGATGATCATTATCCTTCTATTTGCAAAGCCATTTGCTGAAGCTTGGGGGCTTGTGAGTATTATTGCCCTGCCGATGATTTTTGTGAATGGAATTGGTAGCTTTATCTTTTTATCGATTTTACAGTCAGTCATTCGGCAAGAAGAGCAGGCAAAGGCGATGCAGACACACCGTGTATTTTCAATCGCCGATCAAACGCTGCCTTTCTTCCGCCAAGGGTTAAATGAACAGTCATGTAAAAGCGTGGCGGAGATCATTCATCGATTAACAGAAACAGATGCGGTCTCCTTAACCGATACAGAAAAGATTTTAGCGCATGTTGGAGATGGGACGGATCATCATATTCCTTCGAAAAGCCTCATTACAGGGTTGTCGAAACAAGTATTGATGAGCGGCAAAATTATGAAGGCACATTCGAAAGATGAAATCAATTGTTCAGTCACCCATTGCCCGCTTCAAGCGGCGATTGTGCTGCCCCTCACCTCCAATGGTCAAACGATCGGAACGTTAAAAATGTATTTCAATTCTCCGGTCGGATTAAGCAGGGTAGAGGAGGAGCTTGCAGAAGGCTTGGCGATGCTGTTTTCCACACAGCTTGAGCTTGGGGAGGCAGAAACCCAAAGCCGTCTGCTAAAAGATGCAGAGATCAAAGCGCTTCAAGCGCAAGTGAATCCGCACTTTTTATTTAACGCCATTAATACCATCTCTGTCTTGTGCAGAACGAACGTAGAGATGGCTAGGAAGCTGCTGCTTCAACTGAGTATATATTTTCGATCCAATTTGCAAGGCGCCCGCCAGCTGCTCATTCCACTTCATAAAGAAATTCAGCATGTAGAAGCCTATTTGTCACTTGAACAAGCAAGGTTTCCAAATAAATACCACGTGACCTTTCAAATTGAAAAGGAGCTAGAGCAGGTGATGATTCCGCCATTTGTGCTTCAGGTGCTTGTTGAAAATGCAGTGAGACACGCATTTCCTAAACATCAAACGAGCTGTGAAGTCATCGTATCTGCTGTGATGAAAGATGGGCATGTCAATATGAAAGTGACGGATAATGGACAGGGAATCGAGAATGACAAGATGGCTCAGTTATTAAAAGCGCCTGTTGAATCCAAAGAAGGAACAGGTACGGCTCTTTTTAATTTAGATCAGCGGTTAAGAGGGATTTTTGGCAGACAAGCCGCTCTATCTATTCATAGCGGCCAAGGCACTGACATCTCATTTCGCATTCCAATGGACTATGTAAAAGAGGATGATTTTCGTTGATAAATGTATTAATCGTAGATGATGAAGTGTTAGCAAGAGACGAATTAAAATACTTATTACGCAGAACGAAAGAGGATGTTCAAATAGAGGAAGCAGAAAATATAGAATCAGCTTTTGACCGGATGGTGGATCATAAGCCGGACCTGCTCTTTTTAGACATTGATTTATCTGGTGAAAATGGATTTGATATTGCCAAAAGGCTCAACCGGATGTCTGATCCGCCAGCAATTGTATTTGCGACAGCCTTTGATCAGTATGCGCTGAAGGCGTTTGAGGTCAGTGCGCTCGATTATTTAACAAAACCATTTGATGAAGAACGGCTTTTGCAAACGATCCAAAAGTTTAAAAAGTGGAAATCTGTTGAGACGCAAGACCACCAGCTATCAGATGAGAAAATCCCCCATCAGCAAAAGCTAGCCATTTCAGTCGATGATTCAATTGTCATTCTGCAAGTAGAAGAGATCATGTATGTAGGGCTTAGTGAGGGGAAAAAGATTGTGAAAACAAAGGATCACATGTATGAGGTCACAGAACCGCTTGTGGTCATTGAAAAGAAACTCCCTGAGGCTTACTTTATGAGGGTTCATCGAAGCTATATCGTGAACACTTCTCATATGAAAGAAGTACAGCCGTGGTTTAATTCGACGTATAATCTGCATATGACAGACGGGTCGATTATTCCTGTCAGCCGCACTTACGCCAAAGAACTAAAGAAGTCGCTCCTGCTAGAGTAGGACGGCTTTTTTTATTTGTATTTCAATACTCGTTTTCTGCATTTCATTCATTGAATCCGGCGAGTTTGATTGTAAACGCTTCATTCGTTTATTTCATGCCGTATACTGAGGGCAGTCGAAGAAAGAGGTGAAGGGGCATGAGTGCCACTAAAGTATATGGATTTCTATCTCAAGCATTTATCTTTGCAACCGTAATGTTCGTTTCTAATCTCATTTCAATGTATTTACCAATTCCGATGCCTGCATCTGTGATTGGTCTGGTTCTATTATTTGTTTTGCTGACAACGAAAATCGTCAAACTGGAGCAAGTGGAGCAATTAGGTACATCATTGACAGGGCTCATTAGCTTTCTATTTGTTCCCTCTGGTATCTCGGTTATTCAATCATTAGGTGTCATGCAAGAAGTAGGTGTGCAAGTCGTCGGTGTCATTATCATTGCAACGATTATGTTACTTGCAGCGACAGGGCTATTCACGCAGCTTCTCATGCAATTATCAGACAAACCACAGAAACGTAAAGAGACAAAGGAGAGCAAATCGACTCCTTCTCATTCTAATAAACCAGCTTCAAGTACGCATTAAAGGAGGGATGCAGGATGGGTACAAGTACGATGAGTCCTTATTTTGGTATAGTCGTCTCATTGGTCGCCTTTGGAATCGGTACATTCTTATTTAAAAAATCAAAAGGCTTCTTCTTATTTACACCACTTTTTGTCGCCATGGTGTTAGGTATTTTATTTTTGAAAATTGGCGGTTTTTCCTATGCAGATTATAATGAGGGCGGCAAGATTATCAAGTTTTTCTTAGAGCCTGCGACGATTGCTTTCGCTATTCCGCTTTATAAGCAGCGCGCATTGCTTAAAAAATATTGGTGGCAGATTTTATCCGCTATTTTTGTAGGATCACTTTGCTCCATTACAATTGTGTATGTCGTAGCAAAAGGCATTCATCTTGATGCGGCTGTAATGAAAAGTATGCTCCCGCAGGCAGCGACGACAGCGATTGCTCTTCCGATTGCAAAGGATATTGGCGGAATTGCAGATATCACAGCCTTTGCGGTCATATTTAATGCAGTCATTGTGTATGCACTAGGTGCTTTCTTCTTAAAATGGTTTCGAATTAAAAATCCAGTGGCAAAAGGGCTTGCACTCGGTACATCAGGACATGCACTTGGCGTCTCTGTTGGGATTGAGATGGGTGAAGTGGAAGCGGCCATGGCAAGTATTGCTGTTGTGGTCGTAGGAGTTGTGACCGTCATTGTCATCCCAATCTTTATGCAATTCATTCTTTGATGACGTGATTGTTTTGAAAAAGCCTTGCCCAATTCGTTTAATCATGCTAAAATGAAAAAGTTGTTTCAAGAGTTCGGTTACTTGACGGACAAATGAAAATTGTGTAGAATAATTAACGAATTGAATAGATATCACAAGCAGAAGCACCCGCTTCTCACCTGATTGACACGTGTTTGTAGTTGACAGGTTGACCGTACATTTATTTTTTCATGCAAATGTTCGCAGTGTGGGTGTTTTATATGCCCACACTTTTTGTTTGCCTGTAAAACATACAACGAAATGGTCAAAATGAATTGTGAACTCAATTCAAAATCTCATGGAGGTGGCTCACTATTAGCAAAGATCAATTAGTTAATGAAGGTATTCGTGCGCGTGAAGTTCGTTTGATCGGACAAAATGGCGATCAGCTGGGGATTAAAACCCGCCAGGAAGCTCTGGAAATTGCTACGAAAGCCAATCTTGACCTTGTGTTAGTTGCTGCAAATGCAAAACCACCTGTTTGCCGAATCATGGACTATGGTAAGTTCCGATTCGAACAGCAGAAGAAGGATAAAGAGGCACGTAAGAATCAAAAAATCATTAGCTTAAAAGAAGTTCGGTTGAGCCCGACAATTGATGAACATGATTTTAACACGAAGCTCCGTAATGCAATCAAATTCCTTGAAAAGGGCGATAAAGTGAAAGCTTCTATCCGCTTTAAAGGGCGTGCGATTACGCATAAAGAAATCGGACAGCGCGTGTTAGACCGTTTCTCTGAAGCTTGCGCTGAAGTAGCAACAGTAGAAACAAAACCTAAGATGGACGGACGTAGCATGTTCCTCATGCTTGCACCAAAAGTCGAAAAGTAAAGTAACAGAGGGAGGAAATATCCAATGCCAAAAATGAAAACTCACCGCGGATCTGCTAAACGTTTCAAAAAAACAGGTTCTGGTAAACTTAAACGTTCTCATGCGTACACAAGTCACCTGTTCGCTAACAAATCTACAAAGCAAAAACGTAAATTGCGTAAGAGCGCAATCGTAAGTGCTGGAGATTTCAAACGTATCAAACAACAACTTGCAAACATCAAGTAATTTGGAATAGGAATCATAGGAGGGAATTACAATGCCAAGAGTAAAAGGCGGAACTGTGTCGCGTCAGCGTCGTAAAAAGGTTCTTAAATTAGCAAAAGGTTATTTCGGTTCAAAACATAGATTATACAAAGTAGCAAACCAACAGGTGATGAAATCTGGAAACTACGCTTTCCGTGACCGTCGTCAGAAAAAACGTGACTTCCGTAAACTATGGATCACTCGTATCAATGCTGCAGCTCGTATGAACGGTCTTTCTTACAGCCGTTTAATGCATGGCCTAAAGCTTTCTGGTATCGAAGTAAACCGCAAAATGCTTGCTGACCTTGCTGTGAATGACCTAAGTGCATTCAATCAGCTTGCTGATGCTGCAAAAGCACAACTAGACAAGTAAGTCATATGAAAGATCATTCCGTCGAGGGGTGATCTTTTTTGCTCATCATGTGAGGTGAAATGAATGAATATCGCGTTGATTGTGCTGCTGATCTTGGTAAATGGCTATGGTTTCTTTCTCATGGGAGAGGACAAACGCCGGGCAAAAGCGCATAAATGGAGAATTTCAGAGGCGCACTTATGGAGTGCTGCCGTGCTTTTTGGGGCTGCTGGATCGTATCTAGGGATGCAGTATTTCCGTCATAAAACAAAGCATCCTGCCTTTCAAATTGGCATGCCAGTGTTAATCATGGTGCAGTTGATCATATTAGGATATATCAAGTTCATCTGAAAAAGGAGCAGACGCCATCAAGACGGCGTGTCTGCTCCTTTTTTTTGTTTGATTGTTTTAATGGGCTGATCCCAATCAATTTTTGTTTGAGGATAACGTTCGATAATGTTTTCCTCCAATTTTTCAAAGTCTTCTAATGTAAATTCACTTAGCTTCTCAGGTGACTCCGTCCAAACGTAAATGGAGTGGACAAATAGAGGATGATCCTTAGAAGGAACATGCTTCTCCCCTTCAAACAAGACACCTTTATAGACGAAATTAAAATTTTTACGTGCATTTTGTTGTTCGTCCATAAAATAAAAGCCTTCTTTTAATTGTGCTTGTTTCAGCTTTCTTCTCGGATTTGAGAAGAATTTTACCGCCATGTAGAAGATGTAGACAAGCAGTGCAACAAGAGCTAGTCTAATGAGGATTACAAACATGACAGGATGCACCTCCAATACCGTTATCTGATGTACTACGAATGAAAAGGCCAAAAGGTTTCAACTTTTTTTAAAAAAATATTTCGGAAAACGAAAAAATATTCATAAAAAGATCGTATTGAACGAAAAAGGTTTTGTATAATAAGAATGCACCATGAAGATAAAGGAGGATATATGGAATGACAAAGCTAGATCAAACATTAACTATGCTGAAAGACCTAACGGATGCAAAAGGGATTCCAGGAAATGAACGTGATGTCAAAAAAGTCATGCAGACATACATAGAATCATATGCAGATGAAGTCTCTAGTGACCGCCTTGGCAGCTTAATTGCTAAGAAGGAAGGAAACGCAAACGGACCTAAAATTATGCTTGCTGGTCACTTAGATGAAGTAGGATTCATGGTGACAAAAATTGATGACAAAGGCTACATTCGCTTCCAAACTGTCGGCGGATGGTGGTCGCAGGTCATGCTCGCGCAGCGTGTGACGATTGTAACGAAAAAGGGAGACATAACAGGTGTGATTGGCTCAAAGCCGCCGCACGTCTTGTCACCTGAAGCTCGAAAAAAATCGATTGAGATTACAGATATGTTTATTGATATCGGTGCATCAAGCAAAGAACAGGCAATGGAGTGGGGCGTTCTGCCTGGAGATCAAATCGTCCCTTATTTTGAGTTTACAGTGATGAATGATGAAAAAATGCTCCTTGCAAAAGCATGGGACAACCGTATCGGCTGTGCAGTTGCGATTGATGTCATGAAGAACTTACACAATACTCAGCATGAGAATATTGCTTACAGTGTTGCAACTGTACAAGAGGAAGTTGGCCTGCGTGGTGCCAAAACAGCAGCGGCTACAATCCAGCCTGATATTGGATTTGCCATTGATGTTGGTGTAGCAGGAGACACACCGGGCATTACTGAAAAAGAAGCAACAAGCAAACTTGGCAAAGGACCAACGATTGTTGTATTTGATGCTTCTATGGTATCTCATAAAGGGCTTCGGGATTTTGTTGTCCAAACAGCGGATGAATTGAACATTCCGTACCAATATGACTCTATGCCTGGCGGCGGGACAGATGCTGGCGGTATCCATTTAACAGGTCATGGTGTGCCATCACTATCGATCGGGATACCAAGTAGATATATCCATACCCATGCAGCAATGATTCACCGAGATGATTATGAAAATGCAGTGAAGCTTTTAACAGAAGTGATCAAAAGACTTGATCAAAAAACGGTTGAGCAGATCACGTACGGTTCTTAAGTAAGAAATCCTTTCCTCAGTATAGGGGAAGGGCTTTTTTTATTTCATTGAATTTCCCAGGAAATGAACTGTCATTTTAAGTTACGCCAAAAGAACTGTTTTTGAGAGAAGAAGAAAAAATATTCTAGTGAATAAGGCACATGTGATCTGGCTTTTATTTTTGTAAGATGAAAGCAATAAAAAGGACAGAGCCTAAAGAATGCCCTGTCAAAAGAGAGTTTATGGAAGTAGGTGAAGCTACCTTAAGAATAAACACATTATTCTTATTTGTCAACTTGGTTTTAAAGGAAAGAAAAATCAATCAATTTATGTTATATTTGTAACAAATTGTTTGTACAAAGGGGATGGTTAAATGAATGCGGTTACAATTGTCATAGCATCTATGTGTATTTTAGCGATTGCCTATCGTCTTTATGGCACATTTATGATGGTCAAAGTCTTAAAGGTGACAGACGATCATCCTACACCGGCTCACACATTAGAGGACGGGAAGGATTATGTGCCAACCAATAAATGGGTCACATTTGGGCATCACTTTGCTGCGATTGCAGCTGCAGGTCCGTTAGTGGGTCCGATTTTAGCTGCGCAATTCGGGTATTTACCGGGTCTCCTTTGGCTGTTAATTGGCGCAGTGATAGGCGGAGCTGTACATGATCTTGTCGTCTTATTTGCATCGATGCGAAAAAAGGGGAAATCGTTATCAGAGGTAGCGAAGGAAGAGCTAGGACCTGTCGCAGGATTTTGTACAGGGCTTGCGATGCTGTTTATTATTACGATCACAATGGCAGGACTGTCTATGGTTGTGCTTCATGCGTTAGAACGTAACCCTTGGGGGACATTTGCAGTCGGAATCACGATTCCAATTGCGATGGGGGTTGGTCTTTATTATAAAAAGACAGGCAATTTAAAACTGGCGACAACTGCGGGATTTATTTTGCTGATGGTTGGTGTATTCCTTGGGCCGAATATTCAAGGAACGGCACTTGGCGATCTTTTAACACTTGATACAAAAACACTTGCTCTTGCCTTGCCGATCTATGCTTTTTTTGCTGCGGCATTGCCGGTTTGGCTGCTGCTCGCACCGAGGGACTATTTAAGCAGCTTTATGAAAATAGGTGTTTTTATCGCATTGATTGCTGGAATCTTTGTCGTCAATCCAACGATTCAATTCCCAGCCTTTACGGAGTTTGTGAATGGAGGAGGTCCTGTTTTAGCTGGTCCTGTCTGGCCTTTTATTTCAATAACCATTGCTTGCGGTGCCATATCTGGTTTCCACGCATTTGTTGGATCTGGGACAACACCTAAAATGCTTGACCGCTGGAGTGATATGAAGCCTGTCGCTTTTGGCGCAATGCTAGTAGAATGTCTAGTTGGAATTATGGCGTTAATTGCCGCTACCGCTCTTCATCCAGGCGATTATTTTGCGATAAACAGTACGCCAGAAGTGTTCAGAACACTCGGGATGAGTGTCGAGAACCTTCCGCAGCTGAGTAAGGAAATTGGTCTTGATTTAGAAGGAAGAACGGGTGGAGCTGTGACATTAGCTGTAGGGATGGCGTATATCTTTACGGGAATTCCGTTCTTTGGTCATTTGGCGTCTTATTTTTTCCAATTCGTCATTATGTTTGAGGCCGTCTTTATTTTAACCGCTATTGATGCAGGGACACGTGTGGCACGATATTTGATTCAAGACTTCTTTGGCGAAGCTTATAAACCGCTTAAACGAAATGACTGGGTCCCTGGGTCGGTGTTCGCAAGTGCGCTTGCTTGTTTTATGTGGGGGTACTTGCTTTACTCTGGAGACATCGGGTCCATTTGGGCACTGTTTGGGGTATCAAACCAGTTAATGGCATCGGTCGGTCTCATCATAGGAGCAACTGTTGTTTTAAAAATTGCAGATAAAAGGCGATATATGCTGACTTGTTTAATTCCACTTGCTTACTTATATGTGACAGTGAATTATGCGGGCTATTGGATGGTAGCAAATGTATACCTTAATCCCGAGGCAGCAGGTTACAGCGTGCTGAATGCTGTGCTGTCAATCATTATGCTGATCTTAGGATTTGTGATTATTGTGTTTGCGATTAAAAAATGGGTCGACATTTGGCGTGATCCAGCGCTTCGGATGGAAACACCGATCACTGGCTAAATGAAAAAGCCGGTTTGCTATGATAAGCAAACCGGCTCCTTTTATTGCTGCTGATGAGGCTTTAAGCCTTGCTCTAATGTTTCAAGAATCTCGTTTTTCTCGTTTTCTGATGCTTCTTGCCATAGCACTTCGAACAACACGCCAAGGCCTGGCAGCATTTTTTCCTCACCGCTTTGAATGGCATCTAAAATTGTATGCTCAAGCTGCTCTTGATTATGGCCAGTGATGTTTTGAATGACTGCGCCTCTTAAATTAAAATCCATTGCCCACACTCCTTTTTTGATGGTAATAGCCCTATTCTGTCTCAAAGACAGGTTTATTATGTAGTGTGCATGAGATATAATAAATTCATGATATTTAAAGGAGTTAAAGTCGCTTGAAATATATAGAATCAGCTAAAAACACAAACATTAAACAGTGGAAAAAGCTCCATACGAAAAAAGAACGAACGAAAACGGGGCTGTTTCTTGTGGAGGGAATCCACTTAGTGGAAGAAGCATTGAAGAGCGGAGTTGTGAAAGAATTAATGGTCACATCGCTTGATAAGCTTCCTTCTCATATTGATCCGGACATTGAACTTTATGAACTGAGCGAGGAAGCCTTTTCTGCCATGACTGAAACGGAAACGCCTCAGCACATCGCGGCAGTTTGTACAGTTCCTGTATTTGAAGAAAAGAAGTATGAACGACTTCTTCTATTAGATGCAGTGCAGGACCCAGGGAATCTAGGCACACTCATTCGGACAGCAGATGCCGCTGGACTTGATGCTGTGATCTTAGGCGATGGAACAGTGGATGCGTTTAACGGAAAAACGCTCCGTTCCGCACAAGGGTCACATTTCCACCTGCCCATTTTAAAGCAAAGCCTTCAGCAGACCATACCAGCATGTAAGGAGCAAGGCATTCCTGTATACGGAAGTGCTCTAAACAATGCGAAAGCGTATAGAAGCGTAACGGCAGAAGGTTCGTTTGCATTAATTGTGGGCAATGAAGGCGCGGGTATAAACCCAGAGATTCTGCAAATGACAGACCATAATTTATATGTGCCAATGTATGGACAGGCAGAATCATTAAATGTGGCTGTTGCAGCAGCTGTTCTTGTCTATCATTTGCGTGGATAGTGTTGCAACATGCGCTTATTTTCACTATAATGAAACTAATATTTTAAAAACCATGATAGAGGAAGATTGTTTCAAGGAGCGGCCTTATAGGGAGAATGCATCGTAGACTGAAAGTGCATTTAAGGAATGCTGAAACAGGAATTCACCTCTGGAGTTGTCACCGGGACCGCAAGCTTTGCGTAAAGGTGAACCGGATTCGTTTGATTCCGTTATGTCAATGAAGCTTATTCGCACATGTATTTGTGCTTAACAAGGGTGGTACCGCGACCACAACTCGTCCCTTCTTTTCTAGAGGAGACGGGTTTTTTTATTGTCTTCAAACGATCAAACAGCCGTTTATCCAGACGGTTTTGTATATCAAAAGGAGGATTACACTCATGCAAGAAACGTTAAAACAGCTTGAATTAGAAGCGATAGCGAAGGTTGAAGCAGCTAGCTCGCTCAAAGAAGTCAATGACATTCGTGTTCAATATTTAGGGAAAAAAGGGCCGATCACAGAGGTGCTTCGCGGAATGGGCAAGCTCTCCGCAGAAGAAAGACCAAAAATGGGCGCACTCGCAAACGAAGTGAGAGAGCAGATTGCTGGTGCTATTGCTGAAAAAAATGAACAGCTAGAAAAAGAAGAAGTGAAGAAGAAACTTGCGTCACAAACGATCGATGTTACATTGCCAGCAAGTCCAATCAAAATGGGGGCAAGACATCCATTAACGATTGTTGTCGAAGATATTGAAGATTTATTTATTGGTATGGGCTATACCGTTGAGGAAGGTCCTGAGGTAGAAACGGATTATTATAACTTTGAAGCGCTGAATCTTCCAAAGGAGCATCCGGCACGTGATATGCAGGACAGCTTCTATATTACCGAGGATACACTGCTTAGAACACAAACGTCACCAGTTCAAGCACGTACACTCGAAAAATATAAAGGACAAGGTCCTGTGAAGATCATCTGCCCTGGAAAAGTATATAGACGTGATAGTGATGACGCGACTCATTCACATCAATTTATGCAGATTGAAGGGCTTGTTGTCGATCACAATATTAGTATGAGTGATTTAAAAGGTACGCTTGAGACAGTCGCAAGAAAAATGTTTGGTGAAGATCGTGAAATTAGACTGCGTCCAAGCTTTTTCCCATTCACAGAACCATCTGTCGAAGTGGATGTGTCTTGCTTTAAATGCGGAGGAAAAGGCTGTTCTGTATGTAAAGGAACAGGCTGGATTGAGATTTTAGGAGCTGGGATGGTTCATCCAAATGTCCTGAAAATGAGCGGATTTGATCCAGAAACTTACCAAGGCTTTGCTTTTGGAATGGGTGTTGAACGGATTGCGATGCTCAAATACGGCATTGATGATATTCGCCATTTCTACACAAATGATATTAGATTCACAAAGCAATTCAAGCAGGACTAAGAGGAGGAAATCAACATGTTTGTTTCATATAAATGGTTAGAAGACTATGTCGATTTAGAAGGCATTCAGCCGGATGAATTAGCAGAAAAAATCACAAGAAGCGGAATTGAAGTGGAAGCCGTTGAATATAAAGGCGAAGGCATTAAAGGAGTTGTCGTTGGACACGTCGTGGAGCGAGAACAGCACCCAAATGCCGACAAATTAAACAAATGTCTCGTAGATATCGGAGAAGACGAACCGGTTCAAATTATTTGCGGAGCTCCGAATGTGGATAAAGGACAATATGTGGCTGTCGCAACGGTTGGCGCAGTCCTTCCTGGGAATTTTAAAATTAAAAAAGCAAAGCTGCGCGGCGAAGAGTCTCATGGCATGATTTGTTCTCTGCAAGAATTAGGTGTAGAAAGCAAACTCGTACCAAAGGAATATGCAGAAGGTATTTTTGTTTTCCCAAATGACGTCAAGCCCGGAGATGATGCCCTTCAGGCACTTCAATTAGACGATGCGGTACTTGAGCTTGGCTTAACGCCAAACCGTGCGGATGCCCTGAATATGCTAGGTGTCGCCTATGAGGTTGCAGCCATTTTAGGGAAGGATATCAAACTTCCTGATACAGCACATGACACGTCTTCAGAAAAAGCAGCAGACTATATTTCAGTGAAAATTGAGGATCAAGAAGCGAATCCACTTTATGCTGCGAAGATCATTAAACATGTAAAGATTGGACCAGCACCGCTTTGGATTCAAACAAGATTGATGAATGCAGGCATTCGCCCAATTAACAACGTCGTCGATATTACGAACTTTGTACTGCTTGAATACGGTCAGCCGCTTCATGCATTTGATTATGACCGCTTTGGTTCAAAGCAAGTGGTCGTACGTAAAGCGACTGATAGCGAAAGCATTCAAACACTTGATGAGCAAGAGCGTACACTTTCATCAAAGCATCTTGTGATCACTAATGGGACGAAAGCGCACGCTGTCGCAGGCGTCATGGGCGGTCTTGAATCAGAGGTGCGTGATGAAACGACAACAATTCTTTTAGAAGCGGCATATTTCAACGGTCAAACAGTCCGTCAAGCATCTAGAGACTTGGGGCTTCGCAGTGAATCAAGTACACGATTTGAAAAAGGACTTGATCCGCAACGTACGAAATCAGCAGCCGAAAGAGCAGCGCAACTGATCAGTCTCTATGCAGGTGGTGAAGTGCTAAGCGGGACTGTGGAGGAAAACCACCTTGAAACAAGTATGAATGTCATCCAAGTATCTACTGAGCGTGTGAACAAGGTGCTTGGCATGAGCATTTCAAAAGAAGATATGATTCAAATTTTCAACAAATTGGGCTTTACAGTAGGCGAATCAAATGACGTTCTTGTTGTAACGGTTCCTTCTCGTAGAATGGATATCACGATTGAAGAAGACCTCACTGAAGAAGTTGCGAGATTATATGGCTACGATAATATCCCGTCTACACTGCCTGCGACAGCTGGTACAGTTGGCGGTCTCACGCCATATCAAGTGAAGCGCAGAAAGGTGAGACGCTTCTTAGAAGGCGCAGGTCTTTCTCAAGCGATCACGTATTCATTGACAAATCAGCATAAGTCTACAGCTTTTGCATTGAATCCAGCTTATAAAACGAGACTTTCCCTGCCGATGAGTGAAGAACGAAGTGTGCTTAGACAAAGTCTTCTGCCAAACTTACTTGATTCTGTTGCATATAACTTGGCAAGACAAGCTGATTCATTTGGTTTTTATGAAACGGGTTCTGTGTTCTTAGCAGAAGCTGAAGGAGCAAAACCGGTGGAAAAAGAGCATGTCGCTGGTGCGCTGACAGGCCTATGGCATAAAAACCTTTGGCAGGGCGAGAAAAAAGCCGTCGATTTTTATGTAGCGAAAGGAATTGCAGAAGGTCTATTTGAAAAGCTTGGTGTATCAGACCAAATCACATATGTTCAAGCAGAGCGTGAGGGTCTTCACCCAGGTCGTACAGCAGATGTTCATTTAAATGGAAAAGTCATTGGGTTTGTTGCTGCACTTCATCCAGTCATTGAAAAGGAATTAGATTTAAAAGAAACATATGTCTTCGAGTTTGATTTAACAGATGTGATGACGTCTGAATCGAAGGATATGAAATATACAGCGATTCCGAGATTCCCTGCTGTGACAAGAGATATTGCACTTGTTGTAGATCAGCATATCTCAAGCGGACAGCTGGAGCGGGTCATCTATGAGGCAGGCGGGGATTTACTGACTGATCTATCCGTCTTTGATGTGTATGAAGGTGAACACATGGAAGAAGGCAAAAAATCTGTTGCATTCTCTCTCCAATATTTAAATCCGGAACAAACATTGACAGAGGAAGAAGTCACCGCTGTTCATACAAACGTATTGAAAGCATTAGAAAATACGTATCAAGCCGTCTTGCGCGGTTAAAGAAAAAAGAGCTAAGGCCATATGGGCCTAGCTCTTTTTTATAACCATTTTTTCGCTTTTTTTGTGTTGGCAAAATGCAGCTTTGTAAATTGACGTAAAGCCTCTTCGCCGTGCAGCTTGATGAGCTTTGCAGCCGCCTTGTCCACATGAGGACCGGCTCCTTTTGGAATGTCAAACCCTGCTGCTTTAGATAACTTATCCATTTCAATTAAAAAAGCGTATCTTGCAATAATGGAAGCCGCAGCAACTGACAAATGAATGCCTTCTGCTTTTGTGCTAAAGTACGTCCGCTCCCGAATGATTTTTTTCCCAGCAAGATGCTTGAAATAAATACCCGGTTCTGCAAATTGGTCAATCAAAATAGCTTCAGGCTGTTTCCCATCTAATTTCTCCAGCACAGAGGTGATGACTTGGTTGTGAAGGAGCGCCTTCATTTTTCCTTGGCTCATGCCCTTTTCCTGCATCGCATTGTACTTTTCATTTCGGAGTACGAGCAGGCTGAACGGAATGGTTTTGATGAGATCTTTGGCAATGTTGATAATTTGCGGGTCTTTTAGACCTTTTGAGTCTTTTACGCCAAGCTCTTTCATGAGAGCAAGCTTGCTTGAATCGACATAGGCGGCACAGACCGTTATCGGTCCAAAATAATCACCTGTTCCTACTTCATCTGAACCGATGACGGACATAGAAGCAATCCCTGACGGCGGACTATATTTTGTGACAGCAGGTGCTTTTGGACTTTTCGGATCAGCTGTTTGTAAATGGCTGAATTGACTGGCTTCAGCTTCTGCCTTTTGACCTTGAAATAGCACTTTTCCAGATCGATAGGCTGTAATTGTACAGCCAGGAACCTTTGCTTGAAAAAGGGCGCCTGGTGGTAACGTATCAGTTAAGTGGTGCGCATACGCGCTCTTCATTTTTTTAAGGTCTTCTGATGTTGCTTTTAAGACGGATTGGGGCACAGTGGATAACTCCTTTTTACCTTGATATCATTGATTTCTAAAGTGTACCATAACAGGGAAGGGCTCGTCTTTCCATTCAATGTCTAAACATGTTATGATAGAGACTAGGATTCTCGTGGAATGGAGGAGAAACGTTGTCTGACGGCGGTAAAACGAAAACAACAGTTGAGATTTACGGACAGTCCTATACGATCATCGGTCAAGAAACGAAGATGCATATGCGACACGTTGCTTCAATTGTTGATGATAAAATGAGAGAAATAAATGAAAAAAACCCATACCTTGATATAAACAAATTAGCTGTACTGACAGCAGTCAATGTCGTCCACGACTACTTGAAATTAAAAGAGCAATACGAAAAACTAGAGATTCAGCTTAAAGAAAAGGAATGAAATTACCGTGATCGATATCATCATTTTGTTTTTGCTTCTTATGGGAACGCTTGTCGGTCTAAAACGCGGGTTTATTCTTCAATTTATTAAATTGATCAGCTTTGTTGTTTCTATCTTAGTGGCTTCCATGTTTTATCAGTCACTTGCACCACAGCTTACGTGGATTCCAGCACCTAATTTTAGCGGCGGTCAAGCGCAGCTCGCTTTCTTTAGTGGGAATCTAGAAACAGCTTATTATAATACCATTGCGTTTATCATTCTGTTTATCTTGACCAAAATCCTGCTCGCCATCATTGGCGGATTGCTCACAACCATTGCAAGTATACCTGTGATTAAACAGGTCAACAAACTGCTTGGCGGTGTTTTAGGATTTCTTGAAACCTATCTATTTGTATTTATTCTCTTGTTTGTCGCTGCATTACTTCCAGTCGATGCACTGCAAACAATGTTGAGCAAATCCATATTAGCAGATGCGATCGTAAGCAACACCCCTTATCTGTCCGGTCTTGTTAAAGACTTATGGACGACGTATGGAGTTTAAAAACTTCTCCTTTCTTGGAGAAGTTTTTTCTCATTCCATGACAGAAAGTTGTAGGATGAAGGAAAAGTTTGTATATTTATAAAGGAAGATGCCAAAGCGGCTGGAGGATGAGAGATGAATAAAAAAGATATTATCAAACTTCTTGAAACAATTGCAGTATATATGGAGCTAAAAGGAGATAATCCTTTTAAGATTTCTGCCTTTCGTAAAGCAGCAGCGGCACTGGAGCAAGATGACCGCAGCCTTTCTCAAATAGATGATCTACTAGCATTACCCGGCATTGGAAAAGGAACCTTTGCTGTGATCACTGAGTATATCGAAAAAGGACAATCAGAAACACTCGAACAATTAAAAAAGGAAGTGCCTGAAGGACTTGTCCCGCTTTTGAAATTGCCAGGACTCGGCGGCAAAAAGATCGCTAAGCTTTACCAAGAGCTTGGCGTCCATGATGCACAGTCTCTAAAAGAAGCATGCGAAGCGGAAAAGGTACAAGCGCTTGCTGGCTTCGGCAAAAAAACAGAAGAAAAGATTCTCGCAGCTCTTGAGGAAGCAGGAAAGCAGCCGGAACGACTGCCAATTGGCTTTGCATTAGATGTGGCAGAGCGGATTGATTATGCGCTTGAAGAGATGAAAGGTATCATCCGTTTTTCAAGAGCCGGCAGTTTAAGACGTGCACGCGAAACCGTCAAAGATTTAGATTATATCATTGCAACAGACAATCCTGAGCAAGTCAGAGAGCAGCTCGTTGCACTTGATGATGTGAAAGATGTCATCGCAAGCGGTGATACGAAGGTATCTGTTGTGCTTGCCCTTGATTTTGAGATCAGTGTCGACTTCCGGCTTGTGACAGTAGACCAATTCGCAACTACACTGCACCATTTCACTGGCTCAAAAGATCACAATATTCGAATGCGTCAGCTTGCGAAGGAACGCGGAGAGCGCATTAGCGAATATGGTGTGGAAACAATTGAAACTGGAGAAGTAAAAACGTTTGAAGACGAGAGCGCTTTTTATGCACATTTTCAACTTCCGCTCATTCCGCCAGAAATTCGTGAAACCGGAGCGGAGATTGATACGTATAAAGAAAGTATGCAGTTTGTAGAACTGAAAGATATCAAAGGCGACCTACATATGCACTCGACATGGAGTGACGGAGCCTTCTCTATTCGTGAAATGGCGGAAGCATGTATCGCAAAAGGCTATGAATACATGGCGATTACAGATCACTCGCAATATTTAAAAGTAGCCAACGGCTTAACAAAAGAACGTTTGCGTCTGCAAGCAAAAGAAATTGACAAGCTTAATCAGGAATTCGAGCATTTTCACATTTTCAAAGGGGTCGAAATGGATATCCTGCCGGATGGATCGTTAGATTATGATGATGACTTTTTAAAAGACATGGATTTTGTCATTGCGTCTATTCATTCTAGCTTCTCTCAGCCGGAAGAAGTCATTATGGAACGCCTTGAAAATGCCTTGCGTAATCAGCATGTCGATTTAATTGCACATCCAACAGGCCGTTTGATCGGCAGACGGGATGGCTATGCCTTAAATATAGATCAACTCATAGAGCTTGCGAAGAAAACGGGCACTGCACTTGAGCTCAACAGCAATCCGTCAAGACTTGATTTAAAAACAGAGCATTTAATCAAAGCAAATGAAGCGGGTGTGCACATCATGATCAATACAGATGCGCACAACATCGCCATGCTGGAACATATGGAAGTCGGTGTAACAGCTGCAAGAAAGGGCTGGACACCAAAAGCAAATGTCGTGAATACTTTTACTCTAAACGAGATCAAAAAGTTTTTAACGCGTGACAGGTAGTCGTTAGGAGGCTGGACCATGCTGCAACAAAAAGTGTTAGCATCATTAGAATTTCATAAAGTAAAAGAAAAAGTGATGTCCTATACCGCATCCACATTAGGAAAAGAAAGAGCGCAGGATTTAACACCTCTGACGGATATAGAAACCATTCAGCATTTGCTGGAAGAGGTAGAAGAAGCGCAAGATGTGATCCGTTTAAAGGGATCTGCGCCATTTGGCGGGTTAACAGATATTAGACGCGCAGTGAAAAGGGCAGAAATCGGCAGTACATTAAGCCCTTCTGAGCTGATGGAAATCGCAGGGCTATTATATGCGGTGAAAAATATGAAGCACTTTCTCACGTCCATGTATGAAGATGGAGTAGATATACCGCGCCTTCATACATATGCTGAGACGCTGATATTACTGCCTGAAATCAGAAAAGAAATCGAAAGCTGTATTGGTGATAATGGAGAAGTGCTTGATCATGCAACTCCTGCACTTCGTTCATTGCGTATTCAATTACGCTCACTAGAATCAAAGGTCCGCGATAAATTAGAATCGATGATTCGTTCACAATCGGCTTCGAAAATGCTGTCAGACACAATTGTCACCATTCGTAATGACCGGTTTGTTATTCCTGTGAAACAAGAGTACCGCTCGAATTACGGCGGAATTGTTCATGACCAGTCTTCATCAGGGGCGACCCTTTTTATTGAGCCGCAAGTGGTCGTGGATGTAAATAACACCTTGCAGCAAACCCGTTTAAAAGAGAAGCAAGAGGTTGAAAAGATCCTGCAAATGCTGACAGAGAGCGTGTCAGAGCACATTGGGGAACTGCTTCACAATGTAAAGGAACTGCAGACGCTAGATTTTATTTTTGCTAAAGCTAAATATGCAAAGACAGAAAAAGCCACAAAACCTGCTGTGAATGATCAAGGAGAAATCTATTTAAAACGAGCAAGACATCCTCTATTGCCCCGGGATCAAGTTGTTGCAAATGATATTGAGCTCGGTAAAGATTTTTCAACGATCGTGATCACTGGACCAAATACAGGGGGAAAGACCGTTACTTTAAAAACGCTAGGTCTTCTGACGCTGATGACACAGGCGGGCCTCCATATTCCAGTTGAAGAAGGCTCTGAAGTGGCTGTGTTCGACCAAGTCTTTGCTGATATTGGAGACGAACAATCCATTGAACAAAGCTTGAGTACGTTCTCATCTCATATGGTCAATATTGTCGATATCTTAAAGCATTTGACTTCTAATTCTCTCGTCTTATTTGATGAATTAGGGGCAGGAACAGACCCAGCTGAAGGTGCGGCACTTGCGATGAGCATATTAGATGAAGTGCATCAAACGAATGCACGTGTCATCGCAACGACTCATTACCCCGAGCTGAAGGCATATGGGTATAACCGGGAAGGCGTCACAAATGCAAGCGTGGAGTTTGATATTGAAACCTTATCTCCAACGTACCGCCTGCTCATCGGTGTGCCTGGACGAAGTAACGCATTTGAAATTTCAAAGCGTCTTGGTTTGCCAGATCACCTTATAGACCGGGCAAAAGCAGATATGCATGCAGAGCATAATGAAGTAGACCAAATGATTGCTTCATTAGAAGATAGCAAGAAACAAGCAGAAGAAGAACTGCATGAGACAGAAGTCTATAGAAAAGAAGCAGAAAAGCTTCATAAAGAATTGCAAAGACAAATTCTTGAATGGAATGAGCAAAAGGACAAACTGCTTGAAGAAGCTGAACAGAAAGCGAAAGAGAAAATTGAACAAGCATCAAAAGAAGCAGAAGATATCATTCAAGAGCTCCGGTCGTTAAAAAGTGAGCACCGCTCATTCAAAGAGCATGAACTCATCGATGCGCGAAAGCGTCTTGAAGAAGCTGTTCCTGAGTTTGACAGGAAAAAGAAGCCAGAGCCAGCGAAAAAAGCAGTAAGACAGCTGAAGTCAGGCGACGAAGTCAAAGTGCTTACCTTCGGGCAAAAAGGAACGCTGCTTGAACAAACAGGCGACAAAGAATGGAGTGTCCAAATGGGCATTCTGAAAATGAAGGTAAAAGAAAAAGACATGGAATTTATCAAATCAGCACCTGAATTTAAGCAAGAAAAAGCCATCACGGCAGTCAAAGGGAAAGATTATCATGTCTCGCTGGAACTCGATTTAAGAGGCGAGCGTTATGAAAATGCCTTAAGCAGAGTCGAAAAATATTTAGATGATGCTGTATTAGCTGGTTATCCGCGCGTGTCTATTATTCACGGTAAAGGAACTGGCGCCCTTAGAAAAGGGGTTCAGGAATTACTGAAACAGCATCGAAGTGTGAAAAATGCTCGTTTTGGCGAACAAGGTGAGGGAGGATCAGGCGTCACCATCGTCGAATTAAAGTAAAAAGGAGAAAACGCATGAAAGCCTTTTGGGAAAATGAACTTGTGGAAATTGCCGCCTATTATAGCGTGGCCGTCCTGTGTCTCGTCTTATTTCTAACCATTTTTGAACTCGTCACCTCCTATAAGAATTGGGAAGAGATTCAGCGGGGGAACTTAGCCGTTGCCATGGCAACAGGCGGGAAAATCTTTGGGATTGCGAATGTGTTTCAGCATTCAATCGCTCAGCACAATTCCCTTCTTCAAATGATTGGATGGGGCGTATACGGCTTTGTGATGCTGCTTGTCAGCTATTTCATTTTTGAATTTTTAACACCACGTTTTAAAGTAGACAAAGAGATTGAAAATGATAATAGAGCGGTCGGGTTTATTTCACTCATCATTTCAGTTGGGCTGTCTTACGTAGTAGCAGCCGGCATTTAAGGAGACGACATGGAAAAGCTAGCAAAAGTATTAATCGTAGTTGCCTGCACTTTTGCGGTCATTGGTGCCGTTTATCTGTTCCTGTGAAATGAAAAAAACAGGCGTTAGAAAGCTGTCAGGGAATCCCTTGGCAGCTTTTATCTCATCAAAGGCGGCGAATGACATGAAGCACATTCTGCAAAAAGACGAACTGATCAAGCGCATTGATACTTGTCTTCAAATGACATCCCTTCCAAGAGACATATACAAACCGTATATTGCACGTCCGTTTCAAACGTCAGGATTTTTTGATGATTTGAGTCCCTATATTCAAATCGATTCGATTGGTTATATCCTCATTCAATATGAACGAGGCATTCAAATGCTGCATAAAAGAACAAAAGTGGCGGATGAAGTCATTTACTGGATTTTAGAAGACACGATTTTTCTCACGGTTTACATCGACATGATGAGGAAGTATCAAGTCGACAACATCCAGACGCATTTACCGAATGACCCTAGTATCCATCAACAGATCGTAGAAAGAGTCAACGACTCATTTCGTGCAATCGGTGGATTATATGAACAGTGGCATCATGAAGGAAAAAGAGCTTCTATCGAAACACCGGCGAAAAAGTAAACATGTGCAATTGAACCAAGCCCTATTAGAAAAAAGCAAACTGCCCTAAGGAAAAGTTTGCTATAATATAATAGTACGAAAGTTCAGGAAGGAGGGTTTTTATGCAGTCAGATAAACGTTGGCTTCTGCATTACCCGAATCAAATTCCCCACGAACTCACCATCCCAAATGAAACATTACAATCTTACTTATTCAGCTCCGCAGAGGCTGCACCTGAGCATACAGCCATTCATTTTCTAGGAAAGAACATCACCTATGAACAGCTGCAAGAAGACGTATTGAAACTAGCCAGTCATCTGCTGAAAATTGGCGTGAAAAAAGGCGACAGAGTAGCGATCATGCTGCCGAACTGTCCTCAATCGGTCATTTCTTATTATGCTGTTTTAATAGCAGGCGGCATCGTTGTTCAAACAAACCCGCTTTATACGGAGAAAGAACTGGAATATCAAATAGAAGACAGCGGCGCCAAAGTGCTGATCACGCTAGATTTGTTGTATCCAAAGGCTTATAAAATGAAAGCGCTGACAAGTATGGAGCACTTAATCGTCACCAAACTACAAGATTATTTACCATTCCCGAAAAACATACTGTTTCCTATTGTGCAAAGAAGAAAAAATAAAATGGTCATACAAGTGGAGAAAAATGACACCATTCATCACTTCGCGCAGATTATGAAAGAATCGGAAGGTGAACAGCAGATACCCACACTTGCCTTTGATCCGAAAGAGGATATCGCTGTTTTGCAATATACTGGCGGAACGACCGGGTTACCAAAAGGCGTCATGCTCACACATGAAAATATTTTAGCGAATACTGAAATGTGCGCTTCCTGGATGTATAAAACGACCAGGGGGAAAGAACGCATCCTCGGCATCATTCCGTTTTTTCATGTCTACGGAATGACGACCGTCTTAAATCTTGCTGTCAAAGAAGGGCATTCAATGATTCTACTTCCGCGATTTGACGCAGCTGATACCCTCAAAACGATTGAAAAACAGAAGCCGACGCTCTTTCCAGGTGCACCAACCATGTATATCGCCTTGCTGCATCATCCGAACATTGAAAAGTATGATCTATCGTCCATCACTGCATGTCTAAGCGGCTCAGCGGCACTTCCTGTTGAAGTCAAACAAAGCTTTGAAAAATTAACAGGAGGACGCTTAGTGGAGGGGTACGGACTTTCAGAAACCTCACCCGTCACTCATTCTAACTTTTTATGGGGAGCGAACAAAACAGGCAGCATTGGCTGTCCGTGGCCTAATACAGATGCCGGTATTTATTGCGAGGAAACCGGAGGCCTCAAAGAACCATATGAGCATGGGGAAATCATTGTTAAAGGCCCTCAGATCATGAAAGGATACTGGAATCAGCCAGAGGAGACAGAGGCTGTATTACGAGATGGCTGGTTTTTCACCGGAGATATAGGGTATATGGATGAGGACGGTTTTTTCTATATCGTCGACCGGAAAAAAGATGTCATCATTGCGAGCGGCTATAATATTTACCCAAGAGAAGTCGAAGAAGCCCTTTATGAGCATGAGCTTGTACAAGAAGTCGTCGTCGCAGGTATTCCAGATCCGTACAGAGGAGAAACAGTGAAAGCATTTATTGTACCGAAAAAGGATGCCTACTTAACAGAGGACGAACTTGATCGCTTTGTCAGGACGAGAATTGCCTCATTTAAAGTACCGCGCGTGTATGAATTTAAAGAGTCACTGCCTAAAACAGCCGTCGGGAAGATTTTGCGCAGAGTATTAATTGAAGAAGAAAAAAGAAAGCACGCTTCTTCATCTGAAACGCCTGCCGATCAACCGAAAACATAACGGCTTCATCATCCGGTCCACCGGCCGGATGATTTGAATGTTGACCGCCTCCTCTGGTATGCTAAAGGTGGAAAAGAAAGAAGAAGATCACTTGACAAATCGCCCGTTTCTTTTTAACATAAAGTTATGAATGAATACTCATTCAATCCAGAAAGGGACGAAGCACATTGAAGCAGAAAAGACCGAAGTACATGCAAATTATTGATGCAGCAGTTGTGGTGATTGCAGAGAACGGCTATCACCAATCACAAGTTTCAAAAATTGCGAAACAAGCAGGGGTAGCAGACGGAACCATTTATCTTTATTTCAAAAATAAAGAGGATATTTTGATCTCATTGTTCAAAGAAAAAATGGGACAATTCATCGAACGAATGGAAACAGATATTCAAAAGAAACCGTCGGCGAAAGAAAAGCTTCTACTGCTTATTGAGGAGCATTTTCGTATGCTTGCGCAAAATCATCATTTGGCTCTTGTGACACAGCTTGAACTCAGGCAGTCAAACCTTGAGCTGCGGCAAAAAATCAATGAGGTGCTGAAAGGGTATTTAAATATGCTCGAGTCGATATTAGCAGAAGGAAAGAAAACAGGAGAATTCAGACAAAATCTAGATGTCCGCTTAGCGAGACAAATGGTATTTGGGACGATTGATGAAACCGCTACAACATGGGTCATGAATGATCAAAAATATGATCTTCCTGCACTCGCAGAAAACGTACGTGATCTACTCTTAAACGGAATACATCAATCTTAAAGACATTTTGAAAAAGGATGATTGACATGGAAAAGATACTCACCTTACATCATGAAGGACAGACAGCACTTATCACGATTCAGCATCCACCAGCAAACGCCTTATCTTCTCAGCTGCTCACCGAGCTTAATGACATGTTTGACCAGCTCGAACAAAATGAAGAAGTAAGAGCCATTGTGATCCACGGGGAAGGAAGATTTTTCTCAGCAGGAGCTGATATTAAGGAATTTACGACGTTACAGGAAGAGTCTGACTATTCAAGCCTTGCAGACAGAGGGCAGCAGGTCTTTGAACGGATTGAACAATGTCCAAAACCGGTCATTGCTTCAATTCACGGAGCGGCATTAGGCGGGGGCCTTGAGCTTGCCATGTCTTGTGATATCCGAATTGCCACAAAAGATGCGAAGCTTGGACTGCCGGAACTAAACCTCGGCATCATTCCGGGATTCGGCGGTACGCAGCGCCTGCCGCGCTATGTTGGTTCTGCTAAAGCGCTGGAAATGATGGGTACAGCTGAACCGATTACAGGTGAAGAAGCATTTGCCTGCGGACTTGTTTCAAAGCTGGCAGAAACAGAGGAAGAGGCGCTCGAAGCAGCCAAAATACTTGCGTCAAAATTTGCAACGAAAAGCCCAAAATCACTCGAGTATGTGCTGGATTTATTGAATGCGACAAAATTGTATTCATATGATGGCGGTATGAAGCTAGAAGCCAAAAAGTTCGGTGAGATTTTCCAATCGAATGACGCCAAAGAAGGCATACAAGCCTTTATCGAAAAGCGCAAGCCGAATTTTAAAGGGGAATAAAGGATTCAAACGAAACAAGGGGGAGAAATGGATGAATATATTTGTTTTGATGAAGCGTACGTTTGACACGGAAGAGAAGATTTCCATTCAGTCTGGTGCAATTCAAGAAGATGGAGCAGAGTTCATTATTAATCCTTATGACGAGTACGCCATAGAAGAAGCCATCCAGCTTCGCGACGAGCACGGGGGAGAAGTGACCGTTGTGACAGTTGGCAGTGAGGATGCGGAAAAGCAGCTGAGAACAGCGCTTGCTATGGGCTGCGATCAAGCCGTTTTATTAAATGTGGAAGACGACTTAGAAGAGTGGGATCAATATTCAGCTTCTACGATTCTTTACCATTATTTAAAAGACAAAGAGGCTTCCTTGATCTTAGCAGGGAATGTGGCGATTGACGGTGGCTCTGGACAGGTTGCCCCGCGTCTTGCTGAATTACTTGGGTTTTCATATGTCACAACGATTACAAGTATTCAAATTGACGGCGGCTCTGCTTCGATTGAACGAGATGCAGAAGGTGATGTGGAAGTCATTTCTGCTGAGCTCCCGCTTGTCGTCACTGCGCAGCAAGGTCTCAACGAGCCTCGCTATCCATCATTACCAGGCATTATGAAGGCAAAGAAAAAGCCTTTAGAAGAATTGGAACTAGATGATTTAGATCTGGATGAAGATGATGTGCCATATAAAATCAAAACAATTGAACGTTTCTTACCGGAGAAAAAAGAGGGTGGCAAGGTGCTGAACGGTGAGCTTCAGGATCAAGTCAAAGAACTGACAGATTTATTAAGAAATGAAGCAAAGGTCATCTAAACATCCACTTTACGATATCACGAGAACAAGGGGGAACTTGAAAGATGAGTAAAAAAGTTGTTGTACTTGGAGAAAGTCGTGACGGTAAATTAAGAAATGTGACATTTGAAGCGATTGCTGCCGCTCATCAAGTGGCAGATGGCGGTGAAGTCATTGGCGTGTTAATAGGGGATGACGTCAAAGACCAAGCGAATGAACTGCTATACTATGGAGCGGATCATGTCATGATTGTGGAGCATCCGCACCTTTCATACTATACGTCAGATGGTTTTGCGCAGGCACTTCAAGCCATATTAGATCAGGTTGACCCAGATGCCGTCCTCTTTGGCCATACGTCTATCGGAAAAGACTTGTCGCCGAAAATAGCTGCACGCTTGCAGACTGGTTTAATTTCAGATGCGATTGATGTAAGCGTTACCGGAGAACATCTTGTTTTCACAAGACCGATTTACTCTGGAAAAGCCTTCGAAAAAGTGATTTCAACAGATCGTCTGCTTTTGGCCACCATACGCCCGAACAACGTGGCACCTCTTGAGCGGGATGCCTCACGAAGCGGTGACATTACACCGGTTTCTGTCGATATTCAGAACCTGCGAACGATCGTGAAGGAAGTCATTAAAAAAACGTCAGAAGGTGTAGATTTATCTGAAGCAAAAGTTATCGTCGCCGGGGGACGCGGGGTCAAGAGTAAGGAAGGGTTTGAACCGCTGAATGAACTCGCTGAGACGCTGGGCGCAGCAGTCGGTGCCTCGCGTGGTGCCTGTGACGCAGACTACTGTGATTATGCCCTGCAAATTGGGCAAACAGGCAAGGTCGTCACACCTGATCTCTATATTGCGTGCGGGATATCAGGAGCGATTCAGCATTTAGCCGGGATGTCTAACAGTAAAGTCATTGTGGCGATTAACAAAGACCCAGAAGCTGAGATCTTCAAAATTGCCGATTACGGAATCGTCGGTGACTTGTTTGAAGTGGTACCGCTTTTGAATGAAGAGTTAAAAAAGATGAATATCCACTCGTAACGCTCATACACTCAGAATGCCTAGGTATTCTGGGTTTTTTTGTATGTAATCAATACACAAAGGAGCGGTTGATAAGTGAAGGGAACAGTAAAAGTGAATGACGTGATCGGACGTATTTCTAAACACATCTATGGACATTTTCAAGAGCATTTAGGAAGAGGGATTTATGATGGGATTTGGGTCGGAAAAGATTCAGAGATCGATCATATTGAGGGGATTCGTACGGATGTGCTAAAAGCCCTTCAAGCATTACATATTCCGGTGCTTAGGTGGCCGGGCGGCTGCTTTGCAGACGAGTATCATTGGGCAAATGGTGTAGGTGATCTCAGCGAACGAAAGCCGATGGTGAACACTCATTGGGGTGGTACGGTTGAATCCAATGAATTTGGTACACATGAGTTTATGAAATTGTGTGAGCTGCTTGAATGTGAGCCTTATATTTGCGGAAATGTGGGAAGTGGGACTGTTCAAGAATTAGCAGACTGGGTCGAGTACATCACCTTTCCAAAGGGAACACCTATGTCTGATTGGCGCATTCAAAATGGAAAACAAGAACCTTGGGATTTGACCTATGTTGGTGTAGGAAACGAAAGCTGGGGCTGTGGCGGGAATATGACGCCTGAATACTATGCCGATTTATATAAACGATATCAAACGTATGTGAGAGAGTTTGCAGGTCAATCCATATACAAAATTGCGTGCGGAGCCAATTCAAATGATGTGAATTGGACAAAAGTATTAATGGAGCGCGCCGCACCTTGGATGGATGGACTCAGTTTGCATTACTACACTGTACCTGGTACGTGGGAGAAGAAAGGGTCAGCGACTGAATTTGATGAAGATGAATGGTTTATTACGTTGAAAAAAGCCTATGAGATGGAACGGCTTGTCGTGGATCATGGAGAGATCATGGATCGTTATGATCCAGACAAGCGAATCGGGATGATCATTGATGAATGGGGGACATGGTATGACCCAGAACCAGGAACAAATCCAGGGTTTTTGTATCAGCAAAACACACTAAGAGACGCACTTGTTTGTGCCCTTCATTTTCATATCTTTCATCGTCATTGCCAGCGGATTCATATGGCGAATATTGCCCAGACGGTCAATGTTCTGCAAGCAATGGTGTTAACGGAAGACGAAAAGATGCTTCTGACACCTACGTATCATGTGTTTCACATGTTTCAAGTGCATCAAGAGGAAGAAGCACTTGAAGTGGAATTCGTGTCAACGCCTTATGAACGCAGAGGAGAAAAAATACCTCAGGTTAGCGTGTCAGCTTCGCGTTCGTCAGATAAGATGCATATTAGCTTCTGTCACCTGAATCCGCATGAACAAAACGAAGTATCCCTTGCCATTGAAGGTGTGGATGCAGAAACGAAAGTCACGGGCCGCGTGCTGACAGCAAACCGCATGAATGCGCACAACACATTTGATGATCCTCATGCTGTCCAGCCAGCAGAGTTTCAGCAATTTGCTGTAAAACCCGGTGAGTTGAGCATAGAGCTGCCGCCAATGTCTGTGGTGATGATTACGATTGATCTCGCTTGATCGCATATTTAGATGTTTGATGAGCAGGATGTTGGGGCATCATACATTGTAAACGAAGCGGAAAGGGAGTTATTTATATGCTTAGAACGATTCTCATGATTATCGGTGCAATTGTTGTCATTGGTGCGATTGTACGGTTTGTTTTTTAATTCATTTCATAAAAAATGATTCGTAAGCATTTCATTCGCAAGTCACATTGGTAGATGCTATACTAAAAAGCATAATTTACATTGGAGGAATGAATAATGGCAATCGTAAAAGCTACTGACGCAACATTTTCACAAGAAACTGCAGAAGGTGTTGTTATTGCGGACTTTTGGGCACCATGGTGCGGACCTTGTAAAATGATTGCTCCAGTTCTTGAAGAACTTGATCAAGAAATGGGCGATAAAATGAAAATTGTAAAAATTGATGTAGACGATAACCAAGAAACTGCTGGTAAATACGGCGTGATGAGTATCCCAACACTTCTTGTTTTAAAAGACGGTGAAGTGGTAGAAACTTCTGTTGGTTTCAAACCAAAAGAAGCACTTGCTGAGCTTGTTAACAAACATCTATAAACCTGTCTATGCCCAATCGGCATACTCACTAAAGCGGTTCTCGTAAAGACGAGAGCCGCTTTTCTTTCAACATGGTATAAAACAAATGTTCGTGATACACTAGAAGGAGTGAAAGAGGAAAACAAGGACGGATGAAAAGATGAACAAACTGATCAAAGAAAAGCTATCGGTCTTGCCAGATCAACCAGGCTGCTATTTAATGAAAGATCGGCAAAATACAGTCATTTATGTGGGGAAGGCAAAGGTCTTAAAAAATAGAGTACGCTCTTATTTCACTGGATCTCATGACGCCAAAACGCAGCGGCTTGTCAGTGAAATTGAGGACTTTGAATACATTGTCACCTCTTCTAATATCGAGGCACTCATTTTAGAGCTGAATTTAATCAAAAAATACGACCCAAAATACAATGTCATGCTCAAGGATGACAAAACGTATCCTTTTATAAAAATTACGAATGAACGGCATCCTAAGCTGATCGTCACACGCAATGTGAAGAAGGATAAAGGGAAATATTTCGGTCCATACCCGAACGTTCAAGCAGCAAGAGAAACGAAAAAGCTGCTCGACCGTTTATATCCTCTCAGAAAATGTAGCACCCTCCCTGACCGTGTCTGTCTCTATTATCATCTTGGACAATGTCTCGCGCCATGTGTGTATGACATTTCTGAAGAAACGAATAAGCAGCTCGTGGACGAAATCATAAGGTTTCTAAACGGAGGACACCAGCAAATCAAAAAAGAACTCACCGAAAAGATGCAGGAAGCCGCCGAACAATTAGAGTTCGAACGGGCAAAAGAACTGAGAGACCAAATCGCGTATATCGACTCTACGATGGAAAAGCAGAAAATGACGATGAGCGATTTATCAGATCGAGATGTTTTTGCATATGCCTATGACAAGGGCTGGATGTGTGTCCAGGTCTTCTTCATCAGGCAAGGGAAATTGATTGAACGTGATGTCAGCCTGTTTCCTATGTATCAAGACCCTGAGGAAGAGTTTCTCACATTTATGGGACAATTTTATGCAAAGAACAACCACTTTCTGCCGAAGGAAATTTTGGTGCCAGATAGCGTAGATCAAGAGATGATTGAACAATTGCTTGAGACGAACGTTCATCAGCCGAAAAAAGGAAAGAAAAAGGATTTGCTATTACTTGCCCATCAAAATGCCAAAATCGCCTTAAAAGAAAAATTTTCGCTCATTGAGCGTGATGAAGAGCGGTCCATTGGTGCAGTGAAGCAGCTTGGAGATGCACTAAATATTTATATGCCTTACCGGATTGAGGCATTTGATAACTCGAATATTCAAGGTGCAGACCCGGTTTCTGCCATGGTCGTCTTTCAGGACGGGAAGCCGTATAAAAAGGAATACCGAAAATACAAAATTAAAACCGTCACAGGTCCAGATGATTATGCATCGATGCGTGAAGTCATTAGAAGGCGATATACCCGCGTGTTAAAGGATGAGCTCCCGCTACCAGATTTGATTTTAATTGACGGAGGAAAGGGACAGATCAATGCAGCGATAGATGTGCTTGAAAATGAATTGAATCTGTCTGTTCCAGTAGCAGGTCTAGTCAAAGATGAAAAGCACCGGACGTCGAATCTGATGATGGGCGATACACTGGAAATTGTTGCACTAGAGCGGAATAGCCAGGCCTTCTATTTATTGCAGCGCATTCAAGATGAAGTGCACCGATTCGCGATTAGCTTTCACCGGCAGCTGCGCGGAAAAAATGCATTTCAATCTATTTTAGACGATGTGCCAGGTATCGGAGAAAAGCGTAAAAAACAGCTTCTTAAACATTTTGGCTCTGTGAAAAAGATGAAAGAAGCCTCTATCCAAGACTTTCAGGAGGCTGGTATCCCGAAACAAACGGCCGAGCTTTTAATGGAAGCTTTAAAAAAATAGATTGTACTTTTTCCAAAAGTCTGTTAAGATTGTGACTAAATTTAATAAATGAACGTGTTGTTTGTTGAAGATAGAGGTGCGAACTTCAAGAGTAAGCCTTCAGAGATCGATGGGATCTGGGAAGAGGGCTAAAAGGGGAGCGTCGCCGAAGTGAATAAAATCCACTCATTTTATTCGCTGGCTGTACATTGAAGAAATGTAGGGCTGTCAAGAATGTATTTCTTGGAGGGCTATCTCATTGTTTGCATCGTTTGATGATGATTATAAAGCAATGGGAGATCTGTTCTCTCATTGCTTTTTTTATTTGC
Source organism: Bacillus sp. FSL W8-1143 (assembly GCF_037965155.1). Classification (NCBI taxonomy): domain Bacteria; kingdom Bacillati; phylum Bacillota; class Bacilli; order Caryophanales; family Bacillaceae; genus Bacillus; species Bacillus sp. FSL W8-1143. Next base: position 2,564,321 of record NZ_CP150182.1, on the reverse strand, counting down.
AGTGAGCAGGCAGTCTCCAAAGCCGCTTCTTGCCTCTTCTCTCACACGTGATCTTTTGAAAAAGGGTGGTAGACATGGGACTAATTGTACAAAAATTTGGCGGAACGTCTGTTGGGTCGACAGAAAAAATTCGCAATGCTGCAGAAAGGGTCATCGCTGAACGCGAGGCCGGACATGATGTGGTTGTGGTTGTGTCGGCAATGGGTAAATCAACGGATGTTCTAGTAGACCTAGCGGAAGAACTCACAGATCATCCGAGCAAAAGAGAAATGGATATGCTGCTCGCAACTGGAGAGCAAGTGACCATTTCCTTATTAACGATGGCGCTGCAAGCAAAAGGCTATGATGCAATTTCCTTTACAGGCTGGCAGGCTGGTATGAAAACAGAGCAAGTACATGGTAACGCAAGAATCGTGGACATCGATGAATCAAGAATAAAAGAGGAATTAAGTGCTGGGAAAGTCGTTGTTGTGGCAGGTTTCCAAGGAATTGCAGATGACCTGCATATTACAACACTTGGACGCGGTGGATCAGATACGACGGCTGTAGCACTTGCTGCCGCACTAAAAGCGGATAAATGTGATATTTACACAGATGTACCAGGAGTATTTACGACAGATCCGCGCTATGTACCGGCCGCGCGGAAGCTTGCAGGTATTTCATACGATGAGATGCTCGAACTGGCTAATTTAGGAGCTGGTGTCTTGCATCCGAGAGCTGTCGAATTTGCGAAAAATTATCAAGTCCCACTAGAAGTCCGTTCTAGTATTGAAAATGAATCGGGTACGTTAATTGAGGAGGAATCATCCATGGAACAAAATTTAGTCGTCAGAGGCATTGCATTTGAGGATCAGATTACACGCGTGACGGTGTGCGGTCTTTCAAGCGATCTCACCACATTGTCGACCATCTTTACGACACTTGCGAAGCAAAATATCAATGTGGATATCATCATTCAGTCCGTCACAAGCACCAATCAGACGTCGATCTCTTTCTCTGTGAAAACGGATGATTTGTCTAAAACAGTTGAAGTGTTAGAAGAATATAAAGGAGCACTTGGCTACGAACAGATCGAGACAGAAAGCAAATTAGCCAAAGTATCTATCGTTGGATCTGGTATGGTCTCAAATCCAGGCGTAGCTGCTGAAATGTTCGCTGTGTTAGCGGAAAAAGACATACAAGTGAAAATGGTCAGTACGTCTGAAATCAAAGTCTCAACAGTGGTTGGCCGTGACGATATGGTCAAAGCAGTTGAAGCACTGCATGATGCGTTTGATTTATCAAAGGTAGCTGCCCATTCTTAAACAGGCAGGGAGGTGTATCTCTTAAAAGAGTGCACCTCTTTTTTATATCCGAACCCCCCATACTAGAAAGGAAAACGTACGTAAACCCATTCACTAAGTATGCTATGATAGAAGAAGGCAAACAAAAAAAAGGCGTGACCTAAAGTCCGCGCCTTTCATAAAGAGTGTTAGCTAGGGTCTCTTAAATCCCATTTAACGGTTAAAATGACTTTATCAGCACGCTTTTTCACTTGTTCATAAGATTCAGCCACGTGCTCGTTCAGAAGCTGGATTTGTTCAGCAATAAAACCTGCTTCCATCTGAAAGCATGGCTCCTTTTGATAGGTAAGTCGATTTGATACAAGTGGACCTTCGAGCTCAAACTCAATTTCCTGTTTTTTCGAATGGACCATCGTGAGAGTTCCCCATCCGGCATCATGGAAAAATTCGGGGATTTTCTCCCATGACTCTTGAGGGAATTTACGAGCAAGCAGCTTACCCGCAAAATACATCATAGATGAATGATCCTGACCCAAAATATCAGGCAGCAGAACTTCGCGTATCAGCTCGTAGGCAAATCCATTGACTTCAATTTCTTTTAGCTGTTCTAAGTTAGATTCGAATTTATTCATTGTACGGCTCCCCTCTTTCAACAATTTATTATAGCTTATGTGAGCATATGATGACAGAGTTTTCCCTGAAGTCTAAGAAATTCTTATTGTAGTAAAACGAATTTTGATTTAAAACTTTTAAATTTCGGAAAATTTTAATTTATGTACGCGGTTTCTTGACGCTTTTTTGACATAGGAGTAAAATGAAATTGTCAATAAATTTGAATAAAGTGCTTACAATTGAAAGAAGCGGGGGTAAGACAATTTTCAGCAATTGCACTTTTTACTAGGGGGTAAAGTAATGTCGGGGAACAAAGAATTTTTTTATCGGAGATTGCATTCTTTGCTTGGCGTCATTCCGGTCGGTCTATTTTTAATTCAGCACTTAGTGATTAACCACTTTGCGACGAATGGACCAGAGGCGTTTAACAAAGCTGCACACTTTATGGAACAGCTTCCATTCAGATATGCACTTGAGCTGTTCGTGATTTTCTTACCACTGATCTATCATGCTGTTTATGGGGTGTACATAGCCTTTACGGCACAAAACAATACGTCTCGCTTCAGTTACTTAAGAAACTGGTTGTTCAGACTGCAAAGGATTTCAGGTATCATCACATTGATTTTTGTGACTTGGCATGTATGGGAAACACGAATTCAAGCTCAGCTTGGAGCTGAAGTGAACTATGACATGATGGCGAATATTTTAAGCTCTCCATTTATGCTAGGCTTCTATATTGTCGGCGTTTTATCTACTATTTTCCACTTTGCTAATGGCTTGTGGTCATTTGCTGTCAGCTGGGGAATTACTGTTTCACCACGCTCACAAAGAATCTCCACATATGTGACATTAGGTATATTTATAGCGCTTTCATATGTAGGGCTAAGAGCAATTTTCGCTTTTGTTTAAGAGGAAATAGATTAGTAGAAGAGGGAGAGGGGCTACAATGAGTAATTCTAGCATCATCGTTGTCGGAGGCGGCTTAGCTGGTCTCATGGCAACTATTAAAGCAGCAGAAGCGGGAACAGCTGTTAAACTATTTTCAATCGTACCTGTAAAACGTTCGCATTCTGTATGTGCACAGGGCGGAATCAACGGAGCGGTGAATACAAAAGGTGAAGGGGATTCACCTTATGAGCATTTTGACGACACGGTGTATGGCGGAGACTTCTTAGCCAACCAGCCGCCAGTTAAGGCAATGTGTGAAGCAGCGCCGTCCATTATCCATTTACTTGATCGGATGGGTGTGATGTTTAACAGAACACCAGAGGGATTATTGGACTTCCGCCGCTTCGGGGGAACACAGCACCACCGTACAGCATTTGCTGGAGCTACAACAGGCCAGCAGCTATTATATGCACTTGATGAGCAGGTTCGCCGCTATGAAGTAGCAGGACTTGTCACGAAATATGAAGGCTGGGAATTCCTTGGCGCTGTGTTAGATGACGAGGAAGTATGCCGAGGCATTGTCGCGCAGAACTTAACAACAATGGAAATTGAATCCTTCCGTTCAGATGCAGTGATCATGGCAACAGGCGGTCCTGGAATCGTGTTCGGAAAATCAACGAACTCCATGATTAACACTGGATCTGCTGCATCTATCGTCTATCAGCAAGGGGCTCATTACGCAAATGGAGAATTCATTCAAATTCACCCAACAGCGATCCCTGGAGATGACAAGCTTCGTCTCATGAGTGAATCGGCTCGTGGTGAAGGCGGACGTGTTTGGACATATAAAGACGGGAAGCCTTGGTACTTCCTAGAAGAAAAATATCCAGCATACGGAAACCTTGTACCGCGTGATATCGCAACACGTGAGATCTTTGACGTATGTGTCGAGCAAAAGCTTGGCATCAACGGAGAGAACATGGTATATCTGGATCTTTCTCATAAAGATCCAAAAGAACTTGATATTAAACTTGGCGGCATCATTGAAATCTATGAAAAATTCATGGGTGATGACCCGCGTAAGCTTCCAATGAAAATTTTCCCTGCTGTTCATTACTCAATGGGCGGATTATGGGTTGACTATGATCAAATGACGAATATCAAAGGTCTATTTGCTGCCGGAGAATGTGATTACTCTATGCACGGCGGAAACAGACTTGGTGCAAACTCACTGCTTTCAGCCATTTACGGCGGAATGGTCGCTGGACCAAATGCTGTGAAGTACATTAGTGGTCTTGAAAAGTCTGCGGAAGACCTATCTTCTGCAACATTTGACAGCGCCGTGAAGAAAGAGCAGGAGAAATGGGACAACATCCTCGGCATGGACGGAACAGAAAATGCGTACGTGCTTCATAAAGAGCTTGGAGAATGGATGACGGATAACGTCACAGTTGTTCGTTACAATGACAAACTCTTAAAAACAGATCAGAAAATCGAAGAACTAATGGAGCGCTACAAGCAGATCAACATCAACGATACAGCTTCATGGAGCAACCAAGGCGCTGCCTTCACACGTCAGCTTGACAACATGCTTCAGCTGGCAAGAGTCATTACGATCGGGGCTTACAACCGGAATGAGAGCCGAGGCGCACACTACAAACCGGACTTCCCAGAGAGAAACGATGAAGAGTTCCTAAAAACAACGATGGCTACGTTCAAAGGAAAAAATCAAAAGCCTGCATTCCACTATGAGGACGTCGATGTATCGTTAATTGCACCTCGTAAACGAGATTACTCGAAGAAAAAGGTGGAGAAATAAGATGAGTGAAAAAAACACGATTCAATTCATAATCACACGTCAAGATACAGCAGATGGAAAGCCTTATGATGAAGAATTCGAAATCCCTTACCGCCCAAATATGAACGTCATTTCCGCACTCATGGAAATTAGACGGAACCCGGTCAATAAACAAGGGAAAAAAACAACGGCGATCAACTGGGATATGAACTGTCTTGAAGAGGTGTGCGGAGCTTGTTCTATGGTCATTAATGGAAAGCCGCGCCAATCATGTACAGCTCTTATTGATCAATTAGACCAGCCGATTCGTCTTCAGCCGATGAAGACATTCCCGGTTGTGAGAGATTTGCAGGTTGATAGAAGCCGGATGTTCAATTCCTTGAAAAAGGTGAAAGCATGGGTACCGATCGATGGCACGTATGACCTTGGTCCTGGACCAAGAATGCCTGAGAAAAAACGTCAATGGGCTTATGAGCTTTCGAAATGTATGACATGTGGTGTCTGCCTTGAAGCTTGTCCAAACGTGAATGATAAGTCTTCCTTTATGGGACCTGCACCGCTTTCGCAAGTTCGTTTATTTAACGCACATCCGACAGGTGCGATGAATAAGTCTGACCGTCTAGAAGAAATTATGGGGGACGGTGGTCTTGCGAACTGTGGGAACTCCCAAAACTGTGTGCAGTCTTGTCCGAAAGGAATCCCGCTGACAACGTCAATTGCTGCACTTAACCGAGATACAACTTTACAAGCATTCCGTAACTTCTTCGGAAGTGATCACGCAGAATAACATCACATTCAGTCCTCTTTGCCAATCATGATGAGTGTTTAAGAGGCTGGATGCAATATTGAAACAAACGCCTCTTCCAATACGGGAGAGGCGTTTTGTTTCCAAATAAGGAGATGATCAAGTGAGATTGCCGTCATATATTGAAGCGCCGTTTGAAGAGTGGAGGGCATCCTTTCGATTTTATGTCGAAACGACCGTTCGGTTTTCAGAAACGGATATGTTTGGCCACATGAACAATGTTACCCCTTTTGTGTATTTTGAAGAGGCGCGCATTGCCTTTTTTCAAAAAACAGGAATTGTTGATAAACGGATGAAACGTGTGCGAGAAACCATGACAGTCGTCGCTAACCTGCAATGTGATTACATCAAGCAGGTAGAGATTGGAGAGAGGCTTCGAGTGTATGTTAAGCCTGAGAAGGTCGGCTCAAGCTCACTCATTCTTCATTATTTAGGAGAAAATGAACAGCAGGAGCCATGCTTTACAGGCTCAGTCACCATGGTGCAAATTAGTAAAGATACAGGCACATCTGTCCCATTTACTGAAGAAGAAAAAGAGACATTTAGGGCGCAGAGAAAAGAGTAGCATGCTACCTCATCAACGTGCACGCTCCATTTTGTTATAATAAAAGCACCATATCAAGAAGAAACAAGAGGAGAACATATGAAGATTTTTCAATATGACACCATTGATAGTACAAATAATGAAGCGAAAAGGCTCATGCAGCAAGGAGAAAAGCCCTCATTTGCTGTCTATGCATGCCAGCAGACAGAAGGAAGAGGCAGACTCGGCAGGCCGTGGGAAACACCTTTAGGGAATGTGGCAGTGACCATGACAGTCATGCCGCCAGAAGAACTCTCCACCCAGTCAACGATCGCCCCGCTAACAGCACTAGCAATCTATGATGTGCTGAAACCACTCATAAGAGCGGACGATCAGCTGGCGATCAAATGGCCGAATGATATCCTCATTAATGAAGCAAAGGTATCCGGCACATTAATTGAAGCAGATCGCAGCGCCATTTATATCGGTGTTGGCATCAATGTAGAGACGAAGCCGGAGCATGTCCCGTACAAAACCATTTGCTTATCAGAGCTGACAGAGGTGAAAGCTGATCAGCTAGTGAAAGACCTGGCAGCGGCTTTTGAAAAATACCGTACACGCTGGCAGAATGAAGGGTTTGAAGCACTCACTGCCCTTTATAATAAACGGTTATATCGTCTAAACAAGCCGCTTCGCATTTCGTTAGATCGTGAAAAACAAACATGGGAAGAAGGCATTTGCTGCGGCGTTAACCGCTTTGGTCATCTTCAGCTAAAAGATGATAAAGGACAGATCAAAGCTCATTCTGCCGGAGATATTGATGCCCCGCTTCAGCATTAAAAAAAGCAGACGATGTTCTCGTCTGCTCAGCGTGTAGACAAACCCTCGCATTCGTTGTCAGGTCTGCGCGCTGGTGCTCACGAATGTTCGATTCGCTCCGCGCCAGTGCTCGCCCTTCCTAGACTTCAAAGGTTTTCTATCACGCTGAAAAGAAGACAAAGTGCTAAAATAAACATCATTTTAGCACTTTGTCAACAATCTAAGCACTTTAGGCTTCTCTTTTAATATGAGGCTGCACAATATAATCTTGTTTCGTAAAGACAACCCCGTCTAGAATTTCTCTTGCAGTTCGAATGACTTTGACTCTATTTTGGGACACGTCAATGTCTGTTTGCATAATTCCGGCAGGGTGACCGATTCGAAGCGTATCATGTTGTCCATCATAAAGCTGTGCAGGAAGTGTTTGTTCAATAAAACAGCTGGCTGACACGCAGACAGAACCGGTAATGGCAAGCGCTTGGTGTGGTCTTTGCATCGATAACATGCGTACGATGATATCCATATCGGCTGCTCGTCTCATCACTCCGGTTGTATCCACATAATCAGCAGGCTCGCTAATGATCGCAAGCTTCGGAACGGCTGGTGATTGTAATGTCGCCATGTCTTTTGGTGCAAAGTGACACATTTCAGCAGCGATGGAACGAATCTCTTCTAAATCATTCAGTAATGCGTCTGTAAACTCCTCAGGTAATTCGGTTCCTTTTAAATGAAGATCCTTCGCACGGACAAAGGCAATGGGATTTGCGATGTCAACGATCGAGATCGGAATCTCTCCGAATTTTGTCTGAATCGTATCCATGCGGTTCCCTGTCGGAAAGGTTTTACCAGTCACAGCGCCTTCAGGTTTTTCAAAGGATAGATAGATGGGAGATCCTGTCCCTTTTACACCTGGAATTTCTACATCTCCCTCAAATTTCACTTCGCCATTTTCAACCTCAACCTCTGCTACAATGACTTTATTGGTGTTGGTATTGAGGATACGTACAGTCGTAATGGGCTCAACCGCTTGCACAAGTCCTTTAATGATGGCGTATGGCCCAACCGCTGATGAGATATTCCCGCAGTTTCCTTTAAAGTCGACATATCTCTCATTGATGCTGACTTGTGCAAATGTATAGTTCACATCCACATCCGGGCGTGTGGCTTTATCAATAATGGCCACTTTGCTTGTTAAAGAATTACCGCCGCCGATCCCATCGACCTGCAGCCGGTCAGGACTGCCCATAATGTCTAAAAGAAATGCCTCGAGCTCATCGTGTTCAAATGGTGAATTGTTTGCTTGAATGAATACCCCTTTACTTGTACCGCCTCGCATCATTGTGATTGGAACTTTTCTCATTGCTCTCACCCTCAATTTTTTAATGAACTGTTTATCTAATCAAAATGGTAAAGTATAATAAGAAATAAGTTAAATACATTATTTTAAGATGAATCAATAAAATTTTTTTATAACTAGTGAAAAAGGAGGGCACACCATGGATGAGAAAGACTGGCGGTTTCTAAAGGTGCTCTATGAAGAAAAGAACATCACAAAAGCGGCGGAGAAATTATTTGTCTCTCAGCCTGCCTTAAGCTATCGGTTGAAGCAGCTTGAAGAGGAGTTTGATATGAAGCTTTTCTTTAAAAGAAAACGAGGGATTGAATTTACGTCAGAAGGCGAGTACTTGGCTGCATACGCAAATGACATGCTTAAACAGCTTCAGCAGACAAAAGATGGCATGCTCAACATGCAAAAAAAGGTCAAAGGGACAATCCGGTTAGGGGTCTCAAGTAACTTTGCTCAGTATAAGCTCCCAGAAATTTTAAGAGAATTTTCTAAGCAGTATCCACATGTTCAATTCATGGTGAATACAGGCTGGAGTACGAAAGTCATGGATTTATTAGGCACATCAAGTGTTCATTTAGGGATTTTAAGAGGGGATTACGACTGGAATGGAGAGCGGTTTTTGCTTGATAAAGAGCGGCTTTGTATCATTTCAAAATCAGAAATTCAGCTAAAGGACCTTCCGAAGCTGCCGCTCATTGACTATCATACAGATAGTTCATTAAAACGATTGATTAACAGATGGTGGCAGGAAACGTTTGCCATGCCTCCGCTTGTGACGATGGAGACAGATCGCCAGGATACATCAAAAGAGATGGTCAAGCACGGTTTAGGCTATGCCATTGTCCCGGAAATTTGCCTCAGGCCAAGTGATGAGCTATTTGTAAAAGGTCTTTCGTATAAAGATGGACAGCCTGTTTTAAGAGATACATGGCTTATGTACCAGCCTGACTCCCTTCATTTATCTGTTGTGAAAGCATTCATCGAATTTTTAAGAAGCCAGCAGGGCTGATTATAAAAAGAATTTATAGAAGATACGAAAAAATCAATATTTTCATTATGAAAAAAGCTATTATATCCTTGAAATAGAAAGCGCTAACATTCAGATCACAAGTGCAAAGGGGCGCTTGCTGATCGTGTAAAGAAGAGGATGGAGGGATATATAGTGCTAGCTATTTTAGGGCTTTTAATGGTCGTGACTTTTACATTTCTTATTATGACAAAACGTATGCATCCGGTGGTGGCGTTAACCGTAGTACCGATCATCTTTGCATTGATTGGTGGGTTTTACAGTGGGTTAGGGGATATGATGCTCGATGGACTCAAAACGGTTGCGCCATCTGCTGCTTTATTGTTATTTGCCATTTTATTCTTCGGTGTCATGCTGGATGCTGGGCTGTTTGATCCACTGATTAAACTCATTTTACGTATTGTGAAAGGGGATCCTGTCAAAATTGCGTTTGGGGTAGCGATTTTGTCTATGCTTGTTGCATTAGATGGTGATGGGACGACAACTTACATGATTACCGTATCCGCTTTGCTGCCGCTTTTCTTAAGAATTGGGATGAACCCGTTGATTTTAGGAACGATTTCATTATTATCATTAGGTATTATGAGCGGTATGACCCCGTGGGGTGGTCCAGCTACTCGTGCAATTGCTGCGCTTGGCTTGGATGCAGCTGAATTTTTTATTCCATTAATTCCAACGATGGTAGCTGGCGGTCTATTCATCCTTTTTACTGCTTATGTGCTTGGGAAAAAAGAGCGGAAGCGAATTGGGGTTGCAGAAATTCAGTACAAAGAAGAGGTCTCGATCTCCCCTGAACTGGCAGCGTCAATCGAAGATGGCGTAGAAGATATAAAGAGACCGAATCTCATTTGGGTGAACTTCTTCTTGACGATTGCAGTGATGGCGACACTTGTTTTAGATATCGTACCGATTCCAGTTCTCTTCTTAATTGGATTTGTCATCGCTCTCATGATCAACTATCCAAAGGTTGAAGATCAGCGCGAGAGAATCTTATCACATGCGGGAAATGCCTTAACGGTCATTACCCTTGTGTTTGCAGCAGGAATTTTTACAGGAATCTTTTCGGGGACAAAAATGGTGGAGTCGATTGCCAACTTGGTGATTTACTTAATTCCGGATTCTTACAGTTCGTTTTTTCCGCTCATTGTGGCTTTAACGAGTATGCCATTTACATTTGTTCTTTCAAATGATGCTTATTATTTCGGGGTGCTGCCAATCTTGGCAGAAGCCGGCGCAGCTTACGGAATTGATCCAGTGGAAATTGCACGCGCCTCTATTATAGGACAGCCTGTTCATCTGCTGAGCCCTCTTGTGGCTTCAACGCTACTTCTTGTCAGTATGCTGAACAAAGATATTGGCGATTTGCAAAAATACGCATTGCTGTGGACCGTGTTAACTGCCCTTTTTACAACGCTTATTGCTTTGTTAACAGGAGCCATTTCTATCTTTTAAATACGTGTATGAAAAGGACGACGTCTCGGGTAGGAGACTCGTCCTTTTTTGTGCGGATAAAACCGTACAAAATGGACGCTCATATGCAGGAATTCTCGATTTTAACGTCACCTACCTCGGGCAGCCGGCATATGATATCTCGACTATACAGAATCCCATTCTATAGAGACTAGAGCTCTCACCTTAGCAAGGAGGGTTACAATACTTGAAGGAGAAAGAGTTTCAATCCAAGCCGCTATTAACCAAAAGAGAAAGAGAAGTATTCGAATTGCTCGTCCAAGATAAAACAACAAAAGAAATTGCAAGCGAGCTTTTTATTAGCGAAAAGACTGTTCGAAATCATATTTCGAATGCCATGCAAAAGCTAGGAGTCAAAGGTCGTTCACAGGCCGTAGTCGAGCTTCTGCGTATGGGTGAGCTAGAGCTCTAAAGTCAGCCGGTTTTCCTTCCACTCTAGGGAGGAACCGGTTATTTCTATATGGTTTCCATGAGTCTCTTCTTGCATTTTCTCTGAAAAACGAGGAAAATAGGAATGTACGTTTTAATCAAAGTGAGATGCTATAGTGAGGTATCAATGAAATGGAAACGAATGAGTTCGACCATGTAGCAGAGATTGAAAAATCATTGCGCCATATTGCTGCAATTATTAAGCAAAAAGGCAGAGAAATCCTGAACCAATATACGATTACACCTCCTCAATTTGTAGGGCTTCAGTGGCTTTATGAATTCGGAGATATGACAATAGGTGAGCTATCACAAAAGATGTATTTGGCTTGCAGTACAACCACCGACTTAATTGATCGAATGGAAAAAAGTGAACTTGTCGAACGAGTAAAAGATCCTTCTGACCGCCGCGTGGTTCGCATTCATTTATTGCCTGAAGGCGAGCGGATCATTCAAGAAGTGATTGTTAAACGCCAAGAATACGTCAGTGAACTTCTAGGGGCTTTCTCAGAAGAAGAAGCCATCGTTTTCAACCAATCCTTAACGAAACTACAGCAGCAAATGAAAAGAAAATGAGGCGATTTTGTTGGATCAACCAATCGGCGTCATTGATTCCGGCGTCGGCGGTTTAACCGTTGCAAAGGAAATCATGAGACAACTGCCAAAAGAAAAAATCATTTACGTAGGCGATACAAAACGGTGCCCGTATGGCCCTCGGAAAGAAGAAGAGGTTCTTCAATATACTTGGGAAATGGCACACTACTTATTAAGACATCATCATATTAAAATGCTCGTCATCGCATGCAACACAGCGACGGCGATCGCACTAGATGAAATCAAAGCAACGCTTGATATTCCGGTCATTGGCGTGATTCAGCCCGGCGCCCGCACAGCCATCAAGGTGACAAACAATCAGCAAATTGGTGTCATTGGTACAGCCAATACGATCAAAAGCGAGGCATACAAAGAAGCTTTGCTATCCCTAAAAGCAGGACTAGCGGTTCAAAGTCTGGCATGTCCGTTGCTTGTTCCCTTTGTGGAAAGCGGGACGTTTTTAGATCAGACAGCAGATGAAGTGGTGAAAGATTCCCTTGAACCGATGAAAGAAACAGGAATTGATACACTCATTCTTGGCTGTACACACTATCCAATTTTAAAAGAGTCGATTCAGCGCTTTATGGGCAGTGATGTGAGCATCATTTCATCAGGGGACGAGACAGCGAGAGAAGCAAGTACGATTCTTTCCTATAAAGGACTGTTAAATACCTCTAAAGAAGCGCCTGTTCATACATTTTATACAACAGGGCAGCAGCAAAATTTTGAAAACATCGCTCGTGACTGGTTTGGCTACCTGCCAGGGAAGGTCGAAACCGTATCACTCGAACACGTCTATCAGCAATAACCCCCTTCTATTTGAAGTGGGTTATTTTTTTATGAAAAGGGTCTAATCCGCAGGAGGAGCTCGTATACATAGTAGTACAAACTACTAGAGGAGGGTGAAGTATGCTGAAAAAAGGATCTACAGCAGCTGTGACGTGTATCGCGTCAGCCATGCTTTTGTCAGGATGCGGATTGTTTCAAACAGACCAAGCGAAAACAGAGATTGACCCGCCACAAAACGTCACATATGTGAAAGAAAATAAAGAAGATAAACAAACAGCGAAAGAAGGAAAAGAAGAGAAGAAGGCAGATACAGTCATGAGAGAATTATATTTAATTGATAAAAACGGGTATGTCGTTTCTCAATCCATTCCACTGCCGAAAAATGAGGGGAGTGCCAAACAAACCTTAGAATACCTCGTGGACGGAGGACCGATTTCTAACCTCATGCCAAATGGATTCCGGGCTGTTTTGCCGGCCGACACGAGTGTATCTGTCGACATTAAAGACGGAACGGCCGTAGTAGATTTTTCAAATGAATTCAAAAACTATAAAAAAGAAGACGAACAGCGCATCCTGCAATCGGTCACTTGGACGTTAACGCAGTTTGATTCTGTCGCCAAAGTCAAATTGAAAATGAATGGTCATGAACTAAAAGAAATGCCTGTGAACGGCACACCGATTTCAGATGATTTAAGCAGAGAAGACGGTATTAATATTCAGCACGAGGCTGCCGCTGATATGACATCGACAAAGCCAGTGACAGTTTATTACTTAGCTGAATCTGATGAACAGACGTACTATGTTCCTGTGACCAAAAGGGCGCCAAAAGATGAGGATGATCAAATTACAGCAGCCATTGATGAGCTCGTCTCTGGACCAAGCAAAAAAAGCCATTTGCTCACAGACTTTGATCAAGATGTAAAGCTGAATGATATCCCGAAAGTAAAAGACGGACATGTGACACTTGATTTCAACGAATCCATTTTCGGCAGCGCAGATGAAAAGAAAAAGGTGATTTCACAAAAAGTTCTTGATAGCATCGTGCTCACATTAACAGAGCTGCCGGACGTCAAAAGCGTATCCGTTAAGGTAAACGGCAAGGCTGAGCTTGTGAACGAAAAAGGAGCAGAGCTGACAAAGCCGGTTTCAAGACCAGAACAAGTGAATACAGGTAGTTTTTAACGGCACACATTGATATAATGGAGAAAAAGAGGCATGCATATTCGCTGCCTCTTTTTTATTCCAAGCGATTAGAACGAGCCGAGGTTGTCAAAGTTAGTAGGAGAACCCCGCTGGCATCCGCGCGGAATGTATATTGTAACGGAGGTAAATCATGAGATTAGATGAAAGACACTATGACGAATTAAGAAAAATTGAAATAGAGGCAGGCTACATTACGCATCCAGAAGGCTCTGTCTTAATCTCAGCGGGCAATACGAAGGTGATTTGTAACGCATCCATCGAAGACCGCGTACCTCCTTTTTTAAGAGGACAAGGAAAAGGCTGGATTACAGCAGAATATAGCATGCTTCCAAGAGCAACCGCTCAAAGAACCATTAGAGAATCATCTAAAGGAAAAGTGACAGGACGTACAATGGAAATTCAGCGATTAATTGGACGAGCACTCCGTGCAGTCGTTGACTTAGAAAAGCTTGGCGAACGCACGATTTGGATTGACTGTGATGTCATTCAAGCAGACGGGGGCACACGCACAGCATCTATTACCGGTGCTTTTGTCGCCATGACGCTTGCGATTCAAAAGCTTCGAGCAGAAGGTGTCATCAAACAAAACCCGATCACTGATTATTTAGCGGCGATATCCGTCGGAATTGATTCTCAGCAAGGTCTTCTGTTAGATTTAAATTATGAAGAAGATTCTTCAGCTGAAGTAGATATGAATGTCATCATGACAGGCGCTGGACGCTTTGTTGAACTTCAAGGCACAGGCGAAGAAGCGACATTCTCAAGAGAACAGCTAAACGGACTGCTTGATTTAGCCGAAAAGGGCATCAAAGAATTAATCGAAAAGCAAAAAGCAGTGACAGGAGAAGTCATCGAATAAAGAGAAGGGTTTGATCAGGATGAAAACAGCCATCATTGCAACGCACAATGCGGGTAAAGCGAAAGAATTCAAAGCCATTCTTGAGCCAAAAGGATTCACGGTCAAAACACTAGCAGACATCGGCTTTACTGAAGAGATTGAAGAAACAGGACAAACCTTCGAAGAAAATGCCATTATCAAAGCCGAGGCGATTCAAGCCAAAGCAGGTGAAATGGTCATTGCAGACGATTCCGGTTTGTCGATTGACTATCTTGGCGGAAAACCTGGCGTATATTCAGCGAGATACGCTGGTGAACATAAAAACGATGCTGAGAATGTAGAAAAAGTGCTGAGTGAGCTTCAAGGCATTGAAAAAGAAGACCGTACAGCTAGATTCAGATGTGCCCTTGCTGTCAGCATACCGGGTAAAGAAACAAAGACGGTAGAAGGATCAGTAGAAGGTTTCATCGCAGAGGAACCAATCGGCGAAAACGGCTTCGGATACGACCCAATTTTCATCGTCAAAGACAAAGATCAGACGATGGCCGAGTTATCACCAGAGGAGAAAAACAAGATTAGCCATCGAGCGGTCGCGCTTCAAAAGCTTTCATCACTGCTAGACGCAAATGAATAAGGGGGAATGAAGCCATGAAGATACTCATCATTAGTGACAGTCATGGACTCACAGACGAACTTCAAACCATTGCCAAACGGCATGCGGCTGAAGTCGACATGATGATTCACTGCGGAGATTCAGAACTCGAAACGAACCACCCAGCTCTCGAAGGATACAAAGTCGTCAAAGGAAATTGTGACTTTATGGGCGATTTTGCAGAAGAGCTCCTGCTTTCACTTGATGGAGGCGGAAAACTATTTCTCACTCACGGACATCTGCATGGCATCAAACAATCCTTGCTTCAAGTCTACTACCGTGCAGAAGAGCTAGGCGCAGACATCATCTGCTTTGGCCACTCGCACATCCCAGGCAGTGAGCTGCTAAGAGGAAAACTGCTCATTAACCCAGGCAGTGTGCACCTGCCAAGAGTGCGTAAAGAGCGCAGCTACGCTATACTGACACTAGATGGAAGCGAAGCGAACGTACAGTTTTTCACAGACGAAGGTCAAGCCATACAAGACCTCGAAAACACTGTCACATTGGAAGGTATTTCATAAGGGTGCAGCATTTGCCCCTTATGAAAAAACTTTCGAAAAACCGTTGACTTTAAAGAACAATAGTAATATAATAAATCTTGTCGGTGAGGTACTCACCAACAGAACACTACATAACAACATGTCCCAGTAGCTCAGCTGGATAGAGCAACGCCCTTCTAAGGCGTCGGTCGGGAGTTCGAATCTCTCCTGGGACGTACTAATGTAAAAGCCTGAAATCCTTGATATGAAAGGATTTCAGGCTTTTTTGTTTCTTGGAATATAAGTTCGTTTATCGCTTCAAATTAGGGTTTTGGGAGCGGGTTGGGGGCGAATTTGTTTTTAAGTATTTCCGTTCCCTATTTTTGTATCAAAGAAGCTATCAAGATGGGTGGCTGATTTCTGATTAGCTTCTTCAATGACTACGAACGTAAATGGATCAAAATCAAAAATGTATAAATTGAAAATGGGCTTATATGTAGGGTTGCTACTAAATATATTGAGGTAAAGCAAAAACAAACGAAAAGCCCTTCCAATTTGGAGGGGCCTTCCTTTGTTAATTATCACTGTCCAATTCCCATAATTTTTGACCGTCTGCTAAATATACTGCATTTGGTGTATCTTTATAAAGTGATATTTCTACTAATGAGCTTTTTCCTGTACTAATCCAATCATATATACTGCTTTCATTATGAGTAGGCTGGGTCAAAACTTCTATTACCCTAAAAGCAACAGCATAGTATTCTGTATAATTTACATCATCGTCCTCTAAACCATTATCTGATTCATAGAGTGTGTCTGGTTTACCAACGATCTTTAATCCATTTTTCCAAACTAATATAAGTTCTTTCCCTCCATTTTCATCTAATGTTTTTATTAAAGAGTTATATTCCATAGTTAATCATCCTTTTCATTCATTCTAATGGTTTTGAAGGGACTATATGAGCACCGTTTTTTGAATAATGGATAGTACCTCTTGTAGTCTCTATATATTTCCCGGTTTTTAAGTCATAGGTCTGTCCTATTTTTTGACCGAAATTGACAACTTCCCTTCCATTTACCATCATTTCTCCTTTACCAGCATATTTATCAAGCAATTCTTGTGCTTTTTTATTGTCACCGTAAAAGATGCTTTTTTTCTTTCCATTAGCTAGCTCCTGTTTATAGTTAGGTGCATCAGGAATATGTTTCTCTTGAGCTCCTGGTTTTACCTTTGCAGGGAAACCATTTACTTCACGATACGGACCTTTTGGTACGGAGTGTTTGCCGAAGGAAGGTGTTTTAACAATCTTCTTGGCTACTTTCTCTCCTTTCATTTTTTTTAAAACATATTTTCCAACTTTAGCGATTTTAGCTCCTGGTATCATGTACAAGCTTGATACTAGACGGTCCATGTCAGCGACTTTGTCACCTGTTACAGGGTCTCTCCCTGTGATGACACGAATTGCATCATTTATTCCTGTAAATTCAACCGCCGTATTTAAGATGTTTGAGGTTTGTTCTCCCGTTTTCACATCAGAAATCTTTGTGATGCTTTCAATATTCACTTTGTTTTGATCCGATATTCGTAACCGATACAGCATTCCATCTCGAATAACTTCAACTGTTTTGACATTTGCGAAGTCAATCTTTTCATTTGTATTATATATTTTTCTATTTACGATCACGGCGTTTTGATTGATTTTATTAGACGGTTTCCTATTTAAAATCGTATCCACATTTGATCGCTCTTTATCATTCAGCTTCTTCAGCATGATCGCCATTGGATTTCCATCGGGACTGTCTATTTTTTTATTCAATTCGTTTAGGTTACTACTTATTTTTTTGTCTTCTTCATCTTTAAGAATGGAGCCTTTTTGATAGCTGGTGATCTCAATTCTCGGACCAGTGAACATCGTGCCTAGAGTGTCTATGTATTCCTTCATTGTTTGGATGGAGTTTTTGGTTTCATTCAAAGCACCGGCTTGTTCTCTGTCAAAGGCATGGAGCGTTCCGATGGTTTTTGAGATGTTCATCCATGTTTTTTGATAGCTTGCTTGAAAAGCAGACTCGTCCACATTTGGTAAATCAATGATATGACTGACCTTGCCGATGGCGCTATTGGCATCTGACACGATATCAGATACGGCCCGTTCGGCATTTTTTAAACCTTGGTCAAGCTCATGTTCGAGAAACGATTGTGAGATAAAGCCATTTTCGTTTGATTCAAATGCATGAAGTGCATTCTGAACCTTTTGGAGTGCGGCGCTGTATTCTTTAATCGTGACTTGAAAGAATTGCAAGAAAGGGATATGGCACTCTGCGTAAAACGCTCGAATCGCTTCTCCAGCTTCCCCCTTTAGTGCGCCATCCAATGAAATGATTCTATTGATTTGGCTTTCAAGGGCTTTGATATGTAGTGATTGTTGTTTTAACTGTGTCAGTGTTTGATCAATTGCATGATGCAAAGCCTGAACATCTAACGTTTTCATGGCATTCTCCTTTAAAGCTTGGTCGCAATCAATAGAGAGTTTACCATTATTAGGAGGTGTATTGGGAAATAAATACTGAAATTTCATGAAAATGAAACGATTTACATAGGTGATAATGACTAGATATTGAATAACGAGTGTGGAACAGTTTGAGAATGTGTGTGTTCAAATAATAAAGACAGAAGAACAATCACCCGTATCATTAGGATTTTACCACTGTTGTATTCTTTCTGAATCTAATCATATTATTGATGATCTTGTATAGTTTTCTTTCGAGATTAGTCACAAGAAATTTTTCTGGAAGGAATGTACGTTCAAAGATAAACTTAAATAACCCTTCAAGTAGAAAGGTTATTTTAAAGAAGATACTTTATCAGTGAGCTGGCTATTCGAAACAATATTGTTCTTACCGATAAAAAGATTGAAGCACAAAAAGAATGATATGAAATTTGTTAAACAAATGCCAATTAACTTAACTTTGTCAGTTGTGGATTAAGTCTACCTAATTTTTGTATAAATATAGTATAATAAACATATAAAACCTTTTAGGAAACGGTGATAATGATGAATAGCAATTTTTCATTTTTTCAAGGGAAGTGGGCAGTACTTTCCAATTTAGGAGAAACAGCTGAGAAAAATGTATATCATGACCCACATACAACAGTAATGAAACTAAGATTATTTGCCGAAACATTAACAAAATTTATTCTAGCCGCTGAAAATATTAAGGAAGCATATGGGACAAAACAAGTAGAGCGCATCAACATATTACGTCGAGAAGGAATACTTGAACCAGAATTAATAGATATCGTTGAAACGCTTCGTCGCAAAGGCAATGTGGCTATGCATGAGGCGGGGTATCAAAAAACTGAAGAAGCAAAATCTTTGTTGCATTTGGCTTTTCGTTTGTCGACTTGGTTTATGGAGGTATACGGTGATTGGAATTTTCAAGCTCCAGAGTACATAGAGCCAAATAAACAAACAGAAATAGATACACGACAGCTCCAACAAGAGTATGAAGTGAAAGTGAGGCAGCTTGAAGAGGAATTAGAGACAATTCGCCATCAAGCTGAATTAGAGCAAGAAGATGAGAAAATGAAACGTAGAAAAGCGTCCAAAAACTTTATGCGTAGGCAGCAGCTGACTGAAGATGAAACACGTATCATCATTGATCAGAAGTTACGTGCTGCTGGATGGGAAGTAGACACGAATTTGCTAAACTATAAAAAAAACAGGACGCTACCAGAGAAAAACAAACATATGGCCATTGCTGAGTGGAAGGTCGATGGTGGCTGGGTTGACTATGCATTGTTTGTTGGACTCAAGCTTGTTGGTTTCATTGAAGCAAAAGCAGAAAAGAAAACGATTCCTGGGGCATTAGATAGTCAAACAAAAGTGTACGCGAAAAATGTCGTGCAAGTAGAAGATGAACAAATTACACCAACAACTGGTGATTATCAAGTCCCATTTTTATATGCAACAAATGGCCGACCTTATTTAAGACAGCTCCAAGAGGAATCAGGTACTTGGTTCTGGGATTCACGCAAACCATTTGAACATGCACGTCCGCTTGAAGGATGGCATTCACCTGAAGATTTAAAGCTGCTTCTTAGCCAAGATGATAAGGATGCGGATAAGCGTCTAGAAGAAGAGGATATAACTAAGTTTGGTTTGCGTCACTATCAGCAGGATGCGGTTCTGGCTGCAGAAAAGTCGTTAAAAGAAGGAAACAGAAGAATGCTTATTGCAATGGCCACAGGAACTGGGAAAACTCGAACTGCTATTGCGCTTATGTATCGCTTAATTAAGTCTAAAAAGTGTCGCCGCATTCTTTTTCTTGTCGATCGTAATTCACTCGGTAAACAAACAGAGGATTCACTGAAAGATACGAAAATTGAAGGTTACTCGTTTGCTGATATATACGATGTGAAGTCATTAGGCGCTCTCACACCGGAAGTTGAAACGAAGGTGCAGATTGCAACCGTGCAGGGAATGGTTCGCAGACTTTTTTATAACGATAGCGAAAAGCTTCCAAGCGTCGGGCAATATGATTTCATTATTGTAGATGAGGCGCATCGAGGCTACACAAGTGATAGAGAAATGACAGAGGAAGAATTAGAATTCCGTGATCAGAATGATTATATTAGTCAATATCGGCGCGTTATCGATTATTTTGATGCGGCATGTTTAGGACTTACCGCAACACCTGCTCTACATACAACAGACATTTTCGGTATGCCTATTTTCAAATATTCATATAGCGAAGCAGTGTTGGATGGATATCTAGTGGACCATGAGCCTCCATATTTGTTTAAAACAGAACTTTCACAAGTGGGCATCACCTTTGAAAAAGATGAGGAAGTAGAAGTATATGATGTTGATAAAGGGGAGATTCAACTAGAGAAAGTAGAAGATACTGTGCACTTTGAAGTGGAGCAGTTTAATAAAAAAGTCATTACAGAACCATTTAACCGCGCAGTTCTAAATAAATTAGTTGACTATATTGACCCTGCAGGTAAAGAAAAAACGCTCATCTTTGCAGCTACTGATCAACACGCAGATCTTGTTGTTCGTTTATTAAAAGAAGGCTTTAAAGAACGTGGCGATGAAATTGAAGATGATGCCATAATGAAAATTACTGGATATATCTACCAGCCATTAGATGCCATTACACGGTTTAAAAATGAGCGACTGCCTAATGTCGTTGTTACAGTTGATTTACTCACAACAGGTATTGACGTGCCACCGATCACAAATTTGGTGTTTTTAAGAAGAATACAGTCTCGTATTCTCTATGATCAAATGCTTGGTCGTGCGACTCGTCTTTGCCCAGAGATTGGGAAAACACACTTTAACATCTACGATGCTGTTGGTATATATGACAAGTTGCAACATTATACAGAAATGAAACCAGTTGTGAAGAAACAAAACTTTCGTATTGGTGAGTTGTATGATTCTCTTGTTAATGCGACGACTGATGAGGAAGCTTCGTTTTATCGTGATCAATTAGTAGCAAAAATCCAGCGTCGCAAACAAAGATTTGACGAAGAAGGCATGGGGAAGTTTGAAGAATTATCGAATGGAAAACATGTGGATGAATGGGTGAAAGAAATTCAAACATACT
The DNA here is from genome assembly GCF_037965155.1 of Bacillus sp. FSL W8-1143. NCBI lineage: Bacteria > Bacillati > Bacillota > Bacilli > Caryophanales > Bacillaceae > Bacillus > Bacillus sp. FSL W8-1143. The sequence continues at coordinate 2,543,154 of NZ_CP150182.1, read as the reverse complement.
CACCGCAAGAAGCCACACAACATAATATTCTATTTGAATACATGGAAACGTACCAAGTAACACGTGAAAAACGTTATATATCTGATAAGGAAGATGAAGTAACAGACGTCATTCGTGGGTATGGTGAAGGGAACAAGCGACCAGAAGATTATCTGGATGGTTTTGTTCGATTTATCCAAGAAAATATCAATGAAATTCCCGCTTTGCATCTGATCTGTACACGACCAAAAGATCTAACAAGACAAGATTTACGAGAACTTATGACGATTTTAGAAACAAAAGGCTTTAAGCAATCTCATTTACAAACCGCTTGGAAACAGACAAAAAATGAGGACGTTGCAGCAGATATTATTAGTTTTATTCGCCAAGCTGCATTAGGTGAAGCACTCGTTGACCATGAATCACGTATTAAACAGGCAATGCACAAAGTGTATTCACTGCATGAGTGGACGCCAAGACAAAAGAAGTGGTTAGAGAGAATAGAAAAGCAATTACTTCAAGTGCCTGTTCTTGCGCCTACCGCAGAAGAGGCATTCTCGGAAGAACCTTTTAGAACGTCTGGTGGCTACAAATTACTGAAACGTGAGTTCGGTGACCATATCGATCATATTGTCAATACGATCAATGAGAACCTTTATATCAGCTAACGACTGTGCCTCTTCATTGAGGCACTTTTTTGGGTTATAATGAAAAGGTTCGCTTTCAACTAAAAATCATCAAATTTGATTTAATAGATTAGAAGCTTTTCAGGAGGAAAAAAGATGAATAACCAAGAAATCGTTCAAAAATTATGGAATTTATGCAATGTGCTTCGTGATGACGGTATTACCTATCAACAATATGTCACGGAGTTAACCTATATTTTATTTTTAAAAATGATGAAAGAACAGCAAACAGAAAATGTAATACCCGAAGGATATAGATGGGATGATTTGCTAGAAAAAGAAGGGGTAGAACTCAAAACATTTTATCAGCGATTGTTACTTGAATTAGGAAGCAGTGAAAATGAGCGGCTGCGTCTAATCTACAGTGATGCTGCTACTAGTATTACTGAACCCAAGAACCTAGAGAAAATTCTGAAGAGCATTGATGGCCTTGATTGGTACAACGCAAAAGAAGAAGGTTTAGGTAATTTATATGAAGGCTTGTTAGAAAAAAACGCAAGCGAAACAAAATCAGGTGCTGGTCAATACTTTACACCGCGTGTATTAATTGATGTAATGGTACAACTGATTGACCCTAAACCTGGAGAAAGATGTAATGACCCTGCAGCTGGTACATTTGGTTTTATGATTGCGGCAGACCAGTATTTGAAAAATAAGACAGATAACTATTATGATTTAGATCCACAACTGGGCGTTTTCCAAAAGAAAGAAGCGTTTACTGGAATGGAACTCGTCACAGGGACTCATCGTCTTGCTTTAATGAATGCATTACTTCATGATATCGAAGGGCGACTGGAACAAGGGGATTCGTTATCTAGTAATGGAAAATGGATGAAAAACTTTGATGTCATTTTAACCAATCCACCATTTGGGACGAAAAAAGGTGGAGAGAGTGTCTCCCGTGATGACCTGACGTTTGCAACTTCCAATAAACAGCTTAATTTTCTACAGTTAATTTATAACGCTTTAAAAGACGATGGTCATGCACGGGCAGCAGTTGTATTACCTGATAATGTCTTGTTTGAAAGCGGGGTTGGTGCACAGATTCGACGTGATTTAATGAATAAATGCAATCTGCATACAATCGTACGCTTACCAACGGGGATTTTCTATGCCCAAGGTGTGAAAACAAACGTCTTATTTTTCACAAGAGGAACAACAGACCAAGATAATACAAAGGATGTTTGGGTATATGATCTCCGCACCAATATGACGTCATTCGGAAAACGGAATCAGCTAACAATGGCACACTTTGAACACTTCATGAAAGCATATGTAGCAGAAGACCGCTCTAAAGTGGAAGATGAGCGTTGGAATGTGTTCACAAGAGAGGATATTGCAAAAAAAGGGGATAGTTTAGATATCGGTTTGATTGCAGATGAATCATTATCCTCCTATGACAACTTACCAGATCCAATTGAATCAGCTGAAGTAGCGATTGCGAAACTTCAAAAAGCAATGGATTTATTAGGTGAAGTAGTTGAGGAGTTACGTGCTGTTGAAGAGGATGAGGTGGTCAAACAGTGAGTAAGAAAAAGAAGACTATTGAGGAATTATTGGAAGAAGCGATATTATCAGATGAAGAGCAGTCTTATGAAGTTCCGAGAAATTGGGTTTGGACAAGGGTTGAAAATGCGATAAAACCGATGGAAACTAGAGAGCCGAAGAAATTAGATGGGAAATCATTCCATTATATAGACGTTGATGCAATAGATAATAAAAAACAAATGGTTAGACAAATAAAGGAAGTAGAAATAACTCTTGCACCTAGTAGAGCAAAAAGAAAAGTTTCCAAGGATGATGTGATTATTTCACTAGTAAGACCGTATTTAAAAAATATAGCACATATCGATATAGAGGATAATAAATTGGTTGCGTCAACGGCTTTTTATGTTTGTACACCTAAAGAAATACTGGATTCAAATTATTTTTATAGCTATCTATGTTCTAATTATGCTACTCAATATCTGATTGATCATACAAGGGGAGATAATTCTCCTTCAGTTCGAAGTACAGACTATGAGAAGATGCCACTTCCTCTCCCTCCTGTGAACGAGCAAAAACGAATTGCTGAGAAAGTGAAGCGTCTTTTAAGTAAAATTGAAAAAGCAAAGCAGTTGATTGAGGAAGCGAAGGAAATGTTCAAACTTCGTCAAGCGGCTATTTTGGATAGGGCATTTCGTGGTGAATTGACTAGAAAATGGCGTATCGACAATCCTAATGCAATAAATGTTAACCAGTTTTTAGAAGATGTAAAATCTAAAATTGTAAATAAAAAGCTAAAACATAGCAATGTGGAAGAGGAAAATCTTTATGAATTACCGAATGGTTGGGCTTGGGTAAGATTAGGAGAAGTTTCAAATGTAAAATCAAGTAAGAGGATTTTTGCTTCTGAGTATGCAGATAGCGGGATACCTTTTTATCGTTCAAAAGAGATTGGGGAATTATCTTCCTTAGGAAAAGCAAAGAGTGAATTGTTTATATCGGAAGAACGGTATGCTGAGATTAAAGAAAAATTTGGTGTTCCAAAGGTAGGAGACTTACTATTAACCTCAGTAGGAACTATCGGTAATACATGGATGTGTGATGGGAGAGAATTTTATTACAAAGATGGAAATATAACTCAAATAGAAAGAAATGAATATATTAACACTGAATTTGTTCAATTGTTTTTTAATAGTTATTTGTTTAAAAAGCAAGTTAACCTTACTGTTTCTGGTTCAGCTTACAATGCTTTAACTATTGAAAAAATTAATCAATTGGTTCTTCCCTTTCCACCATTAGAAGAACAACAAGAAATTGTTAGGATAACTAAAAAGATCTTAAAGACAGAAGAGGAATCTAAAAATATACTTTCATTGAGAGAAAATCTAAAAGGTCTAGCCCAATCCATACTTTCTAAAGCCTTCCGTGGGGAACTTGGAACAAATGATCCAAGTGAAGAAAGTGCTGTTGAATTGCTAAAAGAAGTGCTACAAGAACAAGTAAATTAGTTATAAGAAGACATCCAAATTAAAGACATTCAAATTAATTGGATGTCTTTTATGGTTGCATATATGCCAAGTTGTATTGGTTTGTTACAGAACCACTCTCATTCACAAACTGACAATCGATAAATTTCCGACAAGTTTCATTAGCATGGTAAAGTAATAAGAATTGTAGTGAAACTCTATTCAAGCTCGATAATGATATCGATAGCAGAGGTGTAGCCTTATAAGTGATATCAAAGAAAAGGTACTGCAGCCTTTATCACATTTTTTTCGATAAGCTACTTTTTTTAAAAGGTACACTTATTGCGACGAGCTTTTTGGATCTGTAGAATAAGGGTTCAAGGTGTATCATATGGTATTGATTTACTTTTGGTACGCATCATAATTGAGATTGATCTTTTGATGCAAAGGCGTTGCGTTTAGAGTATCAAATAACAAGGCGGAATCAATTATGGATAACAAAGAATTTGGATACGTTAGAGTAAGCAGCTAAGACCAAAATGAAGCACGACAACTGGATAGTATGTATGCTCTTGGAATTGATGAGCGTGATATTCATATCGATAAGCAAAGCGGGAAAGACTTCAATAGAACTCAATACCAAGCTTTGAAATTGCGTTTGCGAAAAGGAGCGTTATACATACATTCACTAGATAGGCTAGATCGTAACAAAGAGATGATTTTAAACGAGCGGAAAGATATCACACAGAACATCAAAGTACATATTGTTGAAATTGGATAAGCCGTTGTTAGATACACGGAAATACAATGACTCCATCGGTTCTTTCGTGGCTGTCTTGGTGTTGCAAGTATTATCGTGGATTGCTGAAGAGAGAGAACTAAGATTAAGACTTGTTAAGCTGAAGGGATAGCTGCAGCTAAGGCACAGGGCAAACATCTTGGAAGACCTAAAGTAACAATTAAAACTGAGTTTGAGCAGGCATAAACAAGAAGGAGAAGATGAACCGAGTATGAAGAAATTCGAGCATATACAAAATCAAATTGAGTGATTTTCTTTTGAATGAAGGTGAAAAAAGACAATCCAAATCATTCAGGGTGGCAATTGTATTGTAAGTATATAGATGAGAATAGAGATGAAGCTTGTCTTGTTACAGATTTTTTATTGACGGATTAAAAGGGAGAAAATAAAACAGGAACAAAAGTCAAAACAAAGAAAAATATCTAATCTCAAACGTCTCAGAAAAATAATGAAAGGAATGATTCCTTGTACAACATCGATCCAACAAATTTAATTTTTTGAAAATGGAGAGAACAAAAGCAGTCCTAAAGGTGATCAATTATTTGCTAAACAGTTAGGAAATATCGAGATCACGAGCGGTCATATCGTTGCCTGTGATCCTTTTGTTTCAGAGGGGGACCAATCTTTTACGAGGAAGGTTGCTCTAGGAAAATATCCTATTCTACTTGTAGTTAAGCGATTAGAAAGCGGTGACGAACGCGTCGCCTATGCAATGATCAAGTTTAGAAACGAGCAGGCAATAGAATTGGAACTTGCCACAAGAGCAGGGCAGGAACTCAATCAATTGAAAGAAGACGAGTTCTTCGGCTACGGTGTAAATACGGGTATGGATTGTTTCATAGATGCGGATACAGCACAAAATCTTCAAGCTTATGAGGATAAGCAATATAAAGAGGATAATGATTTTTATCTTTATGAGGAATTTGCAGAGCCCCTTGAGCAAAACTACAAGCATACATGGGACTGGCTCGTCACCCGTTTTCATGACAAAGTGGACATTGTCATGTTTACAACAGGCTTCGGCGACGGGATGTATCCAAGCTTTTGGGGGCTAGATCAAAACGGAGAGCCCGCTTGCCTTGTGACGGATTTTTTAATAATGGACTGAGAAGAAACCCATGAATCATGGGTTTTTTTGATGGAGATATAGAAAAATATGAGTAACGCCTGCAATTAATTAACATAAATATGAAATAATTCTAATGCGGAAGTCTAATTTTAGAAATTTATAGGCGCATTGGGGAGACGGTAAGTAAATAAATATATATAAGTAACAAAAACATGGAAAAAATAAATAACTATCCGATATTTGTTATGTAAACAAATTGAAGGAGTGTGTTTATCTTGAAAAAATGGTTTTTTATTTTCATTTTATTAATTTCTGCATTAATTTATCCATTACAATCAATAAAAGCAGAAAAGGCAGATATTCTTGAATGGGAAAAACGAGCAGAATTGCCAGCTGCAAGAGTAGGAGCTGTAAGCGAAGTATATGATGGGAAAATCTATGTAATAGGTGGAATAGGTTCAGGTAAAGCCAATTCTAATACTACTTATGTATATGATCCGAAGTTAGATAAATGGTCAGAAAAAGCTAGTATGAAAACAGGCCGTATGGGTGCTGCTAGTGTTATTGTAGGGGATCATATATATGTAATGGGTGGGAGAACAGATCAAGGGTTTTCAAATAGCGTAGAAGTTTATAACATCAAAATGGATAAATGGGAAGAGGCAGAAGACCTCCCATTTGAATTGAAAATATCTGCTTTCGATTTATACGCAGGTGCTATAGATAATAAAATCTATGTTTTGGGTTATAATAAACCGTTAAAGCACGAGAATTACAGCAGTAACACGTATAGTTACGATATAAAAACAAAAGAATGGACAAAGAAGAAAAAATTTGAAAAAGACGCTCCTGCTGGAAATGCTGTAGTTATAAAAAATAAACTCTATGTTTTATCTGGACAAGCAACGTTTGAATATGATCCATCAATAGATCAGTGGACAAGTGTAGGGTCTGGGGGAATTGGGCGTTATTATAGTGCATTAAATTTTGAAGATTATATTATAAGAACAGGTGGAGTTTCTAAAGTTACACTCTATGATAAGCAAACTAAGACATCAAGAACTGTCCCTAATTCTTCTGCTCCTTATCGTATGGGGCATGTATCCGCCATTATTGATGATACACTTTATGTAATTGGAGGTATTCCACAGAGTAATGATGCTCCTAACTACGCTAGGGACGATTTCAAATCTAATTTATCTATTTCATTAAAAAGTCTTAAAAACAGTGACACTACAGCTCCTCCAGGTGACAAAGACCCGGATCCAGCAACACCACCAAAAGACGGTGCAACCGATGAAGACGGCGATGCTCTCCTCATCATCACTATGGTCAATGGTTTGCAAAAAGAGTATGACCTCTCCATGAAAGAAGTCAACGCTTTCCTATCCTGGTACAAAAAGCGTGATGCCGGAGAAGGACCAGGGTTTTATGAAATTGACGAGCATGACAACAACAAAGGTCCCTTTGAAAGTAAAAAGGATTATGTGGTGTTCAAAAATATTCTCATGTTCGAAGTCAATAAATATAAGAAGTAATTAAAATCAAAGCCATCTAGGTAAACTAGGTGGCTTTTGTGTTTATTCGACAGCTTTCACCAATTTTAAGGCAAATTTAAGCTCGGATTTTATTTCAAATGTATTAAATCTTTGTTACAATAAGACAGCTTTGCCAAAAGAGACGTTCCAAGGTTCGACATCTTTTTTCATGATTTCTTAAAATTTTTATGTTTTGATATGAAACTCTTTTAATGATTCATGCGTCTCTATAAGTGTCAAAAGAAAAGAGGTTATCAATATGCTATTCAAAAAGCTATCAGAAAATAAGTCTGTAAAATGGATAGGATATACGAGCTTTTACTTACTTATTTTGCTATTATTGTTCTTTATTTACGGATTCCACACAGCTAATACGGGATCATTCATTTACAACGATTTTTAATTGGAGATTAAACTATGAAACTATTACACACGATTCAAGAATACCAACAAACGAAACCAACACAGCCAGCATTTGTTTCTCAACATGCTTCGATCACATATGATGAGCTTTGGCATCTATCAGACCAAATGGCTGGTGCCATAGATGCAGTCGCTACAGATAGTGCACCTGTCATTGTATACGGTCATATGGAGCCAGAGATGCTCATTTCTTTCTTAGGCAGTGTGAAATCAGGTAGACCATACATTCCGGTCGACATCTCAATCCCTGCCGAGCGTATCGTCTCAATTATTGAAAGCTCAAAAGCCAGTCTGTTGATTTGTGCAAATGAGCTGAATGTACTAGATGTAGAAGAACACATTGAAGTGAAAAGTGCGGCATCTCTTTTAGCTCTTGAAAAAGAAGCACCGCCATCCTCGCAGTGGGTTCAACAGGATGATGTCTTTTACATCATTTATACGTCTGGCAGTACCGGAAAACCGAAAGGCGTTCAGGTAACAGCCAATAATTTAGAAAGCTTTACAGAGTGGATGTGCCGAGACTTCCCAATTGGCGGGGGACGCACGTTCTTAAATCAAGCACCATTTTCTTTTGACTTATCAGTGATGGATTTGTATCCAGCGCTTCAATCAGGCGGCACGCTTTACTGTTTAGTGAAAGATCTAGTGAATAAGCCGAAGGATATGTTTGCAGCACTTGGTCAATCTGACGTTGAAGTGTGGACATCAACACCTTCCTTTGTGCAAATGTGCTTAATGGACCCTTCCTTTACAGGGGAGCTTTTACCAGAGTTGAAAGTTTTCTTGTTCTGCGGAGAGGCACTTCCTGTATCTGTAGCAAGTGCGCTCCTTGAGCGTTTTCCAAAGGCGCAGGTCTTTAATACGTATGGTCCGACTGAAGCAACTGTTGCGATCACATCGATTGAAGTCACGCAAGCGATTCTTGATCAGCACGATTCTTTACCAGTCGGCTACGCCAAACCGGATACAGATATCGTTATTTTAGATGAAGAAGGCAATGCACTTCCTGACGGTGAAAAAGGGGAAATTGTCATCGTGGGGCCAAGCGTCACGAGAGGCTACTTAGGTGAACAAGCCTTAACAGATAAAGTGTTCTTTGAATACGAAGGACGCCCTGCTTACCGTACAGGTGACGCAGGTGTGACGCAGGATGGTTTGATTACATGCCACGGCCGTCTGGACTATCAAATTAAGCTGCATGGATACCGAATGGAGCTTGAAGAAATTGAATATCATGTGAGCGAGACAACGTATGTCAATGCTTGTGTGATTGTGCCGTTCCAGCCAAACGGTCATGTGGAGTACTTAATTGCAGCCATTGTTCCAGCAGCGCATTCTTTTGAAAAAGAATATCAGCTGACAAGTGCAATTAAGAAAGAAATGGCGGATTCACTGCCTGCGTACATGATTCCAAGAAAGTTTGTCTATCTTGAGCAGCTATACATGACGCCAAACGGGAAGGTTGACCGTAAAAGAATCGCGAAAGAGGTTCTTCTATGATTCCGTTTAGTTCATTCTTTTTCTTCATTCTAATTGGTGTTCTTCTTTTGCCGACGATCATTCTTGGTCTTCGCGGCAAAAGAATGCAGGGCTACAACATGTTTGCAACGGTTGTGGCACTCGCCCTTATTTTCTCTAAGGATGCACATGGCGCGCTGCTACTCTTCTTGTTTACAGTGTGGCAAGTCTTGATCATCCGCCTGTACCTTTCGTACCGGTTGAAAGCGAATCAAGCGTCTGTCTTCTATATGGCAGTGGTGGCATCGATTTTGCCGCTTGTGCTATCAAAGGTTTTACCGTTCTTTTTAACTCATCAGCCGCATCAACCGCCGCCAATGAACTGGCTGAGCTTTTTAGGGATCTCGTACTTAACATTTAAAGGTGTTCAGTTAATTATCGAGACAAGAGACGGCTTGATTAAGAAGAAAATGCCGATTCATCGTTTGGTCTATTTCATTGTCTTTTTCCCGACGATTTCATCAGGTCCGATTGATCGTTACCGCCGGTTTGAAAAGGATATGGATACGCCGCCTGAAAAGGAAGCGTACAGTGATCTTCTATACGCCGGTATTCATAAAATTTTTATCGGCTTCTTATACAAGTTCATTATTGGTTATCTGATTCACACGTATATTCTCATGAATATTCATCACATTAGCAGCAGTCACTTTGTTCAACAGTTAACATATATGTATGCGTACAGTATGTATTTGTTCTTTGACTTTGCTGGTTATACAGCATTTGCTGTTGGTGTGAGTTATATGATGGGCATTAAATCACCAGAAAACTTTAACAAACCGTTTATCAGCCGGAACATTAAAGACTTCTGGAATCGCTGGCACATGTCCCTGTCCTTCTGGTTCAGAGACTACGTGTTTATGAGATTTGTGTTCTTTATGACAAAAAAGAAGTGGATCAAGAACCGTATGGCTGTATCAAATATTGGGTACTTTGTCCTCTTTCTATTGATGGGTGCTTGGCATGGTCTAGCACTTCAATATATTATTTACGGACTATATCACGCAGTTGTGATGTCCGGTTACAATTTATTCGAGAAATGGAATAAAAAACACAAGTGGTGGCCGGATAATAAGGTCACAATGGTTGTGTCGATCATTATTACATTCCATGTGATTTGTTTCGGATTTTATATTTTTTCAGGAAAACCATTTCATCATTAATGATTAAGGGAGTAGAAAATTATGGAATTTAAAAATCAAGTATACGGTATTATTGCAGAGGTTTGTCAGGATGACGTTGTGAAAGAAAATCCAGAGATTGCAATTTTTGACGAAGGTCTTCTAGATTCATTTGGTACAGTAGAGCTGCTTATGGCAATCGAAAGTCAACTTGGAATTACTGTTCCGATTACAGAGTTTGATCGTGATGTGTGGGATACACCGAATCACATTGCTGAGCAGCTGGCAGAGATGAAGTAATGAAAAAGCGTTTTTTTGGGCCGCTTATTTTAGCGGCTGTTCTATTCATTGGTGTTCTTCTTGTACCAAATGCATGGCTCTCACATCTGATCCCAAAAGATAAATTACAAAAGTCAGCCACAGAATTAGATCCGGGGATGTTCCAAGGGCTTTATTTACAAGACGAAATGCTAAAAGATCCAACTTATTTGCCGATCTATGGATCTTCTGAACTATCACGTTTTGATCCATATCACCCTTCAAATTTCTTTCATGAGAATCCTCAAGGGTTTACACCTTATCTTATTGGAAAAGGTGGATCGCAATCATTAATTCATGCGATGAACTTTGCAGCGCATATGGATGAATTAAAAGGGAAGAAGCTTGTGTTTATCGTGTCCCCGCAGTGGTTTGTGAAATGGGGATCTGACGAAAATCACTTTGCACCGAACTATTCAGCGCTTCAAGCACTGAATCTCGCTTATAATAAAGAAATTGATCCAGCTGTGAAAAAAGAACTGATCAAGAGAATCATGAAGTTTAAAGCAGTGAAGAACGACATGGTCATCACAGAGCTTTTTAAAGCAGAGCTTTCTGGGAACAAATTCGCTTATGGCGCGATTTCTCCTATTGCAAAAATGTATTATGGCATGCTTCAAAAGAAAGATATGTATTACACAATTGGATCGGGGCATGAACGTAAGCTTCAACCGTCTCATTCAGTCAAAGGAAAAACATGGACTGAGCTTGAAAAAGAAGCGAGCGTTTTTGGTGCGAAAAGAGCAGGGAACAACCCGTTTTATATTAATCAAAAACTGTTTGACCGCAAGCTGAAACCGATCATGAAAAAGATGAAGGATTCCCGTGAAGGTCACTCTTATGCGGAATCACCAGAATACAAAGATTTTCAAATCATGCTGGATATTTTAAAACAAGCAGGGGCAAAGCCTTTGTTTGTGACGATTCCTGTCAACGGAAAATGGTATGATTATACCGGTTTTCCGAAAGAGGGACGTACAGAGTATTATGAGAAAATCAATCGTCAAATACGCGATAACGGGTATGAAGTCGCAGATTTGACTAAGCATGAGTACGATCCTTATTTCTTTAAAGATACAATTCATGTGTCTTATAAAGGATGGGTGTACATCGATAAGGCAATCGAAAAGTTTTACAAAGAGCAGTAGAATGCAGCAGCTTTCTGCTGCTTTTTGTTTGTCGAATTGGCGAATATCTTGTATAACGAAGGGAAAAGGGCTATGCTGTAAATGGAGGCGATACAATGAATCGTTCTGAGAAAAAAGAACTATTGAAGCGTTCAAAGAAGCATTTTAATGATCATGCCTTTTGGGAAAAGTTAAAAAAGACGGCACAAAAAGCTGGTGTCTCACTTGTCTATGCTGTGCTATTACTTTACTATACATTGCAAAAACCTGAAGTGCCTGTCAAAGCGAAGACCCTTATTATTGGGGCACTCGGATACTTTATCCTTCCAATTGACCTCATTCCCGATACAATGATTGGTGTAGGCTATACAGATGATTTAGGAGCGATCACATTTGCTCTGATTCAAGTAGCGGTCTACATTGATGATGATGTGAAAGGAAAAGCGAAGGACAGGCTGTCAAAATGGTTCGGTGAAAAAACCGATACGTCTCTGATTGATCAAAAGCTTGAAGATGGCGGGATGCCGTCTACACGCTGAAAAGAAGACAAAGGGCTAAAATCAAGATCATTTTAGCCCTTTGTCAACAATATGAAGCCTCCACAGTTGGAGGCTTTTTTTCATTATCCTAAAAATTTCACGCAAACTGGATGAGGGACTGAGATGTCTGATTGTAAGACAGTGAGTCGTCCTGTTTCTTTGTCGCGTTTGTATAACACTAGGTTGCTAGACTCTTGGTTTGAACCGACGAGGAATTCTTCAGTTGGATCAAGCACAAAGTCTCTAGGCCAGTTTCCTTCAGAAGAAGCAATCTCGACAAGACTTAATTGGCCGTCAGCGTCTGCTTTAAAAATCGCAATGCTGTCATGTCCGCGATTTCCTGCATAAACAAATTGGCCGTCTGAAGAGACGTGAATGGCACTGCCTTGATTGTTCTCTGTAAAGTCGCTTGGAATGGTTGCGATCGTTTGAATCTCTTCGAAATGACCATCTTCAAAGTAATGAAGCACAATCACCTCTGAGCTTAGCTCTGTCATCACATATGCCACAGGTTTCGTTGGATGGAATGTAATATGGCGAGGCCCGGTGCCTGGTTTTGTTTCAAATGTATGAGCAAGCTCAAGTTTGCCGTTTTCTTTCTTATACGTATAAATGCCATCTGTCCCAAGGTCAACAGACACTGCAAATTGTTCATCTGGTGTCAGACCCATAAAGTGAGTGTGCGGTTTTTCCTGACGATCTTCGTTAGGGCCAGTTCCTTCATGCTGCGCCTGTGACAGCGTGCGAATCACTGAGCCATTTTCAGTATCGATTTCATACATCTCTGCTGTTCCTTTATGATAGTTTGCTGTAAAAGCTGTTTTTGTTTGACTGTCCACGCTGACGTGACAAGGAGAAGCGCCTTCGGCAAGTTCTTGGTTGATGAAACGAAGTGTGCCGGTTTCAGCATCGATTTGATAAGCAGCCACGCCGCCCTGTGATCCTTCTTTCACAACAGCATACACAAATTTTTGAGAATCTGAGACGGTTAAATATGTAGGATTTTCAAGTTCAGCAGCCACTTCTACTTGTTCGATCTGCTGCTTGTCCGTATTTAATGTAAAAGTATAAATGCCTTTACTGTCTCCCTTTGTATACGTTCCGATATAACCTCTGATGTTAGCCATGTATTGCCCTCCTTCTATAAGATGCTCTCATTCTATCATAAATTCATAGGAAAACGCTTTAGAAAGGCATACCGAAAGAAAATCAAAAGCGCTGGAATCTACCAGTCTTCATTCAAAACAATGTGAAAAAATATGACAAACGTTTTCTCAAATGAAAAGCGTTCAGGTAAAGTAAATCAATTGAAGAAAAAATACAAAAAATTTTAAGTTTTTTTCATTCCTTGTCTAGCAAAGGTGTAAGCGTATACATTTAATTTTGATTAGTCTAAATTGTCTAATAATTTTAAAAATGCTGTTGACACTGTATGGAAAGCGGCGTAAGATGGGTTCAACAAAAGCTAAACAAACACGCAGAGCAAGCGTGAGGCGCTTTAATATAAAGTGTCTGAAAATTCAACTACTTTTTGTTTGAAAGAGAGGGTGCTCACTGAAAATGGAAGACCAAAAGGAACAGTGGATCTTTTTAAACGATGAACTCGTGAAAAAAGAGGATGCGAAAATTTCAGTTTATGATCATGGCTTCTTATACGGTGACGGTGTGTTCGAAGGGATACGCGTGTATAACGGAAATATCTTTCGAATGAAGGAACATTTAGACCGCCTGTATGATTCCGCCAGATCGATTATGCTGAACATTCCATATTCACTTGAGGAACTCACGGAAAAAATGATTCATACAGTTGAAAGGAACGGACTGAAGGATGCCTATATCCGTCTTGTTGTCTCAAGAGGAGCTGGTGATCTTGGTTTAGATCCAAACAACTGCGGGAGAGCCAACACAGTGATCATTGTAGAGCCGCTGGCCATCTTTCCAAAGCACCTATATGAAACAGGTATTGATATTGTGACGGTACCGACGAGGCGAAATCGTCCCGATGTACTGAGTCCAAAAGTGAAATCATTAAATTATTTGAATAACATCCTTGTCCGAATCGAAGCCCATATGGCCGGTGTGAGTGAAGCGCTGATGCTGAACGATCAAGGGTACGTGGCAGAAGGTTCTGCAGACAATGTGTTTATTTATAAAAAAGGTAAGCTCTATACACCGCCAGGTTATATCGGCGCTCTTGAAGGCATCACAAGAAATGCCATCATGGAGATTGCAGAAGACTTAGGCTATGAAGTGAAAGAAGAACCATTCACAAGGCACGATGTGTATACAGCAGAAGAAGTTTTTCTAACAGGAACCGCAGCCGAAGTGATTGCCGTTGTAAAGGTTGACGGCCGTACGATCGGTGAAGGGAAACCTGGGGTTCACACAAACAAACTTCTTGAACAATTCCGCAAGCGAGTCGTTGAAGAAGGAGAAAAAGTCGTTTTTACAGATGAAAACATTCACGCAAGCTAAATAGATATCGATAAACGTTGAAGAGGACTAGTAGCTTTAGAGTCAGTATCTACAGAGAGCCGGTGGTAGCTGGAAACCGGTGTTACTTTCTAAAGTGAACTCACCTCTGAGTGTCTGCTTGAAATGATAGTAGGGCAGACCGAGTGACATTGCTCACTCGTTACCAAAATGGATGAAAGATGTCCATGAGACGGCAGCTGATTTTGCCGTGAACAAGGGTGGTACCGCGAAAAACAAAGCTTTTTCGCCCCTTTGACCTAGTGAAAAGTAGTGTCATTGTGGGGTGAGAAGGCTTTTTTATATGGTCTAAAAACTCGATTTTGAATGGAAAAGGGTGAAAAAACTTGACTGAAGCAAGACAAAGAGGAGGAAATCAAATGGGGACAAATGTACAAGTGGAGACGGAAACATCTAAAGCATCACAAACGATGAACGGTGCACTCATGCTAATTGAAGCACTCAAAAGAGAAAAAGTAGAAGTCATTTTCGGATATCCAGGCGGAGCGGTTTTACCGATCTACGATAAAATTTATGATTCTGGTTTATTTCATGTCCTGCCAAGGCATGAGCAGGGAGCGATTCATGCAGCAGAAGGATACGCTAGAGTATCTGGTAAACCAGGTGTTGTCATTGCAACATCAGGACCAGGAGCGACAAACCTTGTCACAGGAATTGCAGATGCAATGATTGATTCACTTCCTCTTGTTGTCTTCACAGGACAGGTGGCAACCTCAGTTATTGGATCAGACGCTTTCCAGGAAGCAGATGTGCTCGGCATCACAATGCCTATCACAAAGCACAGCTACCAGGTGAGAAATCCAGAGGAACTACCGGGTGTCATTAAAGAAGCATTCCACATCGCAACGACAGGGAGACCTGGTCCAGTCTTGATTGATATTCCAAAAGATGTGGCAGGTATTGAAGGAACGTTTGAATACGATCAGCCAATTGATTTACCTGGTTATCAGCCAAAAGTAGAGCCGAACTATTTGCAAATTCGCAAATTAGTAGAAGCTGTCAGCAGAGCGAAGAAACCGGTCATTCTAGCAGGAGCTGGCGTTCTTCATGGCAAAGCATCTGAAGAATTAAGGCAGTATGTAGAGCAGCAGCAAATTCCAGTCGCTCATACACTGCTAGGACTTGGCGGCTTCCCGGCAAAGCATCCTCTTTTCCTAGGGATGGCTGGTATGCATGGCACATATGCGGCGAACATGGCTCTTCATCAATGTGATTTGCTCATTTCAATCGGTGCGAGATTCGATGACAGGGTAACTGGCAATCTCAATCACTTTGCGAAACATGCGAAGGTCGCTCATATTGACATCGACCCAGCGGAAATCGGCAAGAACATTCATACCCATATCCCGGTTGTTGGAGACAGTAAGCTAGTCCTTGAAGAACTGATCAAGCAAGACGGGAAACAAGCAGATGCTGACGAATGGAAAAACCAATTAGATCAGTGGAAGGAAGAATATCCACTCTGGTACGTCGAAAACGAAGCTGAAGGCTTTAAGCCTCAAAAGCTGATTGAATACATTCATCAATTTACAAAAGGTGAAGCCATTGTCGCAACTGATGTGGGACAGCATCAAATGTGGGCAGCACAGTTCTATCCATTTGAAAATGCAGATAAGTGGGTAACATCTGGAGGCCTTGGCACAATGGGCTTCGGATTACCAGCAGCCATCGGCGCTCAGCTAGCTGATCAAGAGGCAACCGTTGTAGCGATTTTAGGAGACGGAGGTTTCCAAATGACCCTGCAAGAACTTGCCGTTATCCGTGAGCTGAACCTTCCAGTCAAAGTGATTGTGCTCAATAATCACTGCCTTGGAATGGTAAGACAATGGCAAGAAATTTTCTACGAAGAACGCTACTCACATTCTAAATTTTCAGAGCAGCCAGACTTCGTCAAATTATCTGAAGCTTATGGCATTAAAGGAATCAGAATCTCATCAGACGAAGAGGCGAAAGAAAAGCTTGAAGAAGCGCTAACCTCTAGAGAGCCTGTTTTCATCGATGTCAATGTAGCGAGAGATGAAAAAGTATTCCCGATGGTAGCACCGGGGAAAGGACTTCATGAGATGGTGGGGGTGAAACCTTGAAAAGAATTATTGTGTTGACTGTATTAAATCGATCAGGCGTACTGAACAGAATCACAGGCCTCTTTACTAAAAGACACTACAACATTGAAAGCATTACGGTCGGCCATTCTGAGATTCAAGATGTATCACGCATCACGTTCGTCGTCCATGTAGACCAAGAGAAAGACATCGAACAGCTGACAAAACAGCTGAACAAACAAATCGATGTTCTGAAAGTAACAGACATTACAAACCAATCAATCGTTCAGCGAGAGCTGGCTTTGATAAAAGTCGTATCTGCACCAGCATCTAGAATGGAGATCACGGGGGTCATTGAACCTTTTAGAGCTTCTATTGTAGATGTTAGCAGAGAGAGTGTCGTCATTCAGGTGACAGGTGAGTCTTCAAAAATTGAAGCACTCATTGAATTACTTAAGCCATACGGCATTAAAGAAGTCGCCAGAACTGGCACCACGGCCTTTGCGAGAGATAATCAGCAAAAGCCGCAACAAAATAAAACAATTTCAATTGTCTAAACAAAAGGAGAGAGTCAAATGGTAAAAGTATATTATAACGGTGATATTCAAGAAAACGTATTAAATGGTCAAAAGGTTGCCATCATTGGATATGGATCACAAGGTCATGCACATGCATTGAACTTAAAAGAAAGCGGCGTAGATGTCATCGTCGGCGTGAGAAAAGGCGGATCTTATACAAAAGCACAAGAAGACGGCCATCAAGTATTCACAGTAAAAGAAGCGGCAGCACAAGCAGACATCGTCATGGTGCTACTTCCAGATGAGCAGCAAAAGAAAGTATATGACGAAGAAATCAAAGATCAATTAGAAGCAGGCAACTCACTTGTATTCGCACACGGATTCAACGTTCATTTCCATCAAATCGTTCCTCCAAGTGACGTAGATGTGTATCTTGTGGCTCCAAAAGGTCCAGGACATCTTGTGAGAAGAACATATGAGCAAGGCGCTGGTGTACCTGCACTATTTGCCATCTATCAAGATGTATCTGGTCAAGCGAAAGATAAAGCACTTGCTTATGCAAAAGCAATTGGTGGAGCAAGAGCGGGCGTTCTTGAAACAACATTTAAAGAAGAAACGGAAACGGATCTATTCGGTGAGCAAGCAGTCCTTTGCGGGGGTCTTACTTCACTAGTGAAAGCAGGATTTGAAACATTAACAGAAGCAGGTTATCAGCCAGAGCTTGCATACTTCGAGTGTCTACATGAACTGAAACTGATCGTTGACCTTATGTACGAAGAAGGATTAGAAGGCATGAGATATTCAATCTCTGATACAGCACAATGGGGTGACTTCGTATCAGGACCACGCGTTGTGGATGCAAACGTAAAAGAATCGATGAAAGCCGTCTTGACTGATATCCAAAACGGAACATTTGCAAAAGAATGGATTGTTGAAAACCAAGTGAATCGTCCACGTTTCAATGCGATCAATGCTAATGAAAATGAGCACCAAATTGAAATCGTTGGAAGAAAGCTTCGTGAAATGATGCCTTTCGTCAAACAAGGAAAGAAAAAGGAAGCGGTGAGCGTCGGTGCGGAAAATTAATTTTTTTGACACAACACTTCGAGATGGAGAGCAATCACCAGGAGTGAACTTAAATGCACAAGAAAAGCTAATCATCGCAAAGCAGCTTGAGCGCCTTGGGGTTAATATCATTGAAGCGGGTTTTCCCGCTTCATCCCGAGGGGATTTCTTAGGCGTACAAGAAATTGCTAGAACGATCAAAAATTGTTCAGTTGCTGGTCTTGCGAGATGTGTAAAAGGTGACATTGATGCTGCATGGGAAGCGTTAAAAGATGGAGTGGAACCAAGAATTCATATCTTTATCGCTACTTCTGATATTCACTTGGAGCATAAACTAAAGAAAACACGTGAAGAGGTCGTAGAACAGGCTGTCTCCATGGTGAAATACGCGAAGGAACGTTTTCCAGTTGTCCAGTGGTCAGCAGAAGATGCATGTCGTACAGATCTTGCTTTCTTAGCAGAAATTGTAGAGAAGGTCATTGACGCTGGAGCGAGTGTCATTAACTTGCCAGATACAGTTGGATACTTAGCGCCAAAAGAGTATGGCAATATCTTTAAATATATGAAGGAACATGTTCCAAATATCGACCGCGTCAACTTGTCTGCTCACTGTCATGATGATCTAGGGATGGCTGTAGCAAACTCACTTGCAGCCATTGAAAATGGAGCAAATCAAATTGAAACTGCTGTTAACGGAATTGGAGAACGTGCAGGAAATGCCGCTTTAGAAGAGATTGCAGTCGCTCTTCATATTCGAAAAGACTTCTACCAGGTCGAATCAACGATTCAATTGAATGAAATTAAGCGTACAAGTGATGTAGTGAGCAAATACTCAGGCATGATTGTACCGCGCAATAAAGCTGTCGTTGGTAACAACGCTTTTGCACATGAATCAGGTATTCACCAAGACGGTTTCCTCAAAGAAAAAACAACCTATGAAATCATTTCTCCAGAGCTTGTCGGTGTGACAACAGATGTACTTGTCCTTGGGAAACACTCCGGAAGACATGCGTTTAAAGACCGCATGAAAACGTTAGGTTTTAAACTAACAGAAGAAGAAATCAATAAGTTCTTCGAAACCTTCAAGAATTTGACGGAGAAGAAAAAAGAAATCACAGATGATGATTTGATTTCTATTATATTGGAAGAAAAAGTAGCAGACCGAAAAATTGGCTACGAATTTGAAAGTCTTCAAGTGCATTATGGAACAGAACAGATGCCGACAGCAACGGTCTCTCTGAAAAATCAAGAAACACAAGAAGTTATTCAAGAAGCAGCTACAGGCGCAGGCAGTGTAGAAGCTGTGTACAACACACTGGAGCGCTGTATGGAGGAAAGAATTCATTTGCTAGACTACCGTATTCAATCAAATGGAAAAGGCAGAGATGCACTAGCGGAAGTATATGTGAATGTTTCAATAGAAGGAAAAGAAACAGCTGGACGCGGTGTAGCGCAAGATGTGCTGGAAGCATCGGCGAAAGCCTACGTCAATGCAGTAAACAGGCATTTAATCTTTAAATCAAATCTCATTGAAATTGAGAAACATCACGCGATCTCATAGGAAAGGAGGTAGGTCCTCATGAAAAAGAAAATTGCACTTTTGCCCGGCGATGGAATCGGACCGGAAGTTGTGATATCAGCGGTCGCTGTCCTCAAAGAGACAGCGGCTCAATTTAGGCACGAATTCGAATTCGAAACGGCGCTCATTGGTGGTATCGCAATAGATGAAAAAAACAATCCGCTCCCAAAAGAAACGGTTGATGTCTGCAAGAGCGCGGATGCGATTTTATTAGGAGCAGTCGGCGGACCAAAATGGGATCAAAACCCACCAGAGCTTCGTCCGGAAAAAGGCTTGCTCGCCATCCGCAAACAATTGGACTTATTTGCTAATATTCGTCCTGTCAAAGTGTTCGATAGCTTAAGCGAGGCGTCACCGTTAAAACAGGCTCACATTAACGGAGTCGATTTTGTCATCGTTCGTGAATTAACAGGCGGTCTCTATTTTGGTGAACCAAGCGAGCGCTATACAGATGAAGAAGGAAAAGAAGCTGCGGTTGATACGCTTCTTTATACAAAGGAAGAGATTGTCCGTGTACTAAAAGAAGCATTCGACATGGCGTTAACGAGACGGAAAAAAGTAACGTCTGTGGATAAAGCGAATGTTCTGGCTTCTAGTAAACTATGGCGAGATGCGGTAGAAGAAGTAGCTTCTCAATATCCAGACGTTGAATTTGAGCACATGCTCGTTGATAATGCCGCCATGCAGCTGATTTATAAGCCTGCACAATTTGATGTCATTGTGACAGAGAATATGTTTGGTGACATCTTAAGTGACGAGGCTTCAATGATTACTGGATCACTCGGTATGCTGCCATCTGCCAGTCTATCAAGCACCGGCCTTCATTTATATGAGCCGATTCATGGTTCAGCACCCGATATTGCGGGGCAAAACGTTGCAAACCCTCTGGCAACCATTTTATCAGCAGCAAGCTTGCTTAGAACATCCTTTGCATTAGAAGAAGAAGCAGCTGCAATAGAGGAAGCTGTGGAAACTGTTCTTGCCTCTGGCAAACGAACAAAAGATTTAGCAGCAAAAGAGGGAACATATCAAACGACTAAAGAAATCACTAATGCAGTTGTAGACGCACTCAAGCAGCGCGTGCAAACCATTGTATAAATAGAATCTTGTGGAATTAGGTAGAGGGAGGAAAAGGGTTATGCCTCGAACAATCATCGAAAAAATATGGGATCAGCATGTAGTCAAAAGCGGCGAGGGAAAACCAGACCTTTTATATATTGATCTGCACTTGGTGCATGAAGTGACATCACCTCAAGCATTTGAAGGATTAAGACAAAAAGGGCGCAAGGTGAGAAGACCTCAAAACACGTTTGCGACGATGGATCACAACATCCCAACTGTGAATCGATTTGTGATCAAAGATGAGATTGCTAAAAAGCAAGTGAGTGCCTTAGAGCGCAACTGTGCGGAATTTGGTGTTCGTCTTGCTGACCTTCACAGTGTTGACCAAGGAATCGTCCATGTCGTTGGACCTGAGCTTGGATTGACACTTCCGGGGAAAACAATCGTTTGTGGAGATAGTCATACATCAACTCACGGCGCGTTTGGCGCACTTGCCTTTGGGATCGGTACAAGTGAGGTTGAACATGTACTTTCTACACAAACACTTTGGCAGCAGCGTCCGAAAACGTTAGAAATTAGAGTAGACGGAAAGCTTCAAAAAGGGGTAACGGCCAAAGATGTCATTTTAGCCGTCATTGGTGCACACGGCGTGAAGTTCGGCTCAGGTTATGTCATTGAATACACTGGGGAAGTATTCAGAAACATGACGATGGATGAACGTATGACCGTTTGTAATATGTCGATTGAAGCAGGCGCAAGAGCAGGATTGATTGCACCTGATGAAGTCACCTTTGAATATTGCCGCGGCCGCAAATATGCACCGCAGGGAGAAGACTTCGAAGCAGCGATTAAAGAATGGGAAGAACTTAAAACAGATCCGGGTGCAACCTATGATAAAACGATTGTTTTAGATGGGAATGAGATTTCACCAATGGTCACATGGGGAATTAACCCAGGAATGGTGCTGCCTGTAGATGCATCCATCCCAGGACCTGATGATTTTGCGCAAGAGGATGACCAAAAAGAAGCGATTCGTGCGTACGAATACATGGGGGTTCATCCGCATCAGCGTATTGAAGATATTACGATTGAGCATGTGTTTATTGGCTCATGTACGAACTCAAGAATGACTGATTTACGCCAAGCAGCTTCTATGATAGAAGGACAAAAGGTAGCTGATCATGTCAGAGCGATTGTCGTGCCTGGCTCTCAAAGCGTCAAATTGCAAGCAGAAGAAGAAGGTCTTCATGAAATCTTCCTTGAAGCAGGATTTGAATGGAGAGAATCTGGCTGCAGTATGTGTCTAAGTATGAATAACGATGTGGTACCAGAAGGTGAACGCTGCGCATCCACATCAAACCGTAACTTTGAGGGTCGTCAAGGAAAAGGTGCGAGAACGCATCTTGTCAGCCCGGCAATGGCCGCAATGGCTGCAATACATGGCCGATTTGTCGATGTCAGGAAGTTTAATCAAGAGAAAACAGTCGTGTAAGGAGTTGTCATAGATGGAGCCTTTAGTCACACACAAAGGAAAAGCCGCTGTGCTTAACCGTATCAACGTAGATACAGATCAAATTATTCCGAAGCAATTTTTGAAAAGAATTGAACGAACAGGATATGGCCGGTTTGCCTTTTTCGACTGGCGGTATTTAGCCGATGGCAGCCCAAACCCTGATTTCGAACTGAATCAGCCGATTTATGAAGGTTCATCCATTTTGATCGCAGGAGAAAACTTTGGCTGCGGATCATCAAGGGAACATGCTCCTTGGGCACTTGATGATTATGGTTTCAAAATTGTCATCGCACCATCATTCGCAGATATTTTTCACCAAAACTGTTTTAAAAATGGGATGCTTCCGATTCGTCTTGATTATGATGTGTGGAAAACATTTGCTGCGTCATATGAGAACAAAGGGTATGAGATGACGGTTGATCTTGAAAAACAGCAAATAGAAGATCACGAAGGGAATATCACTCCTTTTGATGTGGATCCTCACTGGAGAGAAATGCTCCTGAATGGCTATGATGAAATCTCATTAACTTTACTACTAGAAGATGACATTCAAGCATTTGAAGATAAGCGCAGCAGCTGGCTGCGTGCGTAAACAACAAGAAGCCGTCCGCCCGAGGTGTGACGGCTTCTTTTTTGCATGAAAACCTCTCGTTACTTGTGTTTACTAACCTTCGTTGGTAAACTGATAAAAAATATGCGCCCGAAAGGAACGTAAGCATGAAACATGACAAGAAGAAAGATAATGTCATTTTGTTTCCTGGTCTGAAAGAAAGACTGATTGAAAAAGGAATGGCAGCATTAAAAGATAAACAGTATCAAGAGGCACTTCACTTGTTTTCAGAAGCAAAATCTTATGATGACGATGAAGAATCCGATATTCATCTCGGTATGGCGATTTGTTTTCTGGAGCTGGGCGAGCTGCAGGATGCAAAGCGTGTGTGTGAAAAGATGCTGCATGAAGGATATGGTCATTACTTCACCGTGCTTCAAGTGTATATGACAATCTTAATTCAGCTGAAAGAATATGAAGAAGTGAAGCAGACAATTGAAGCAGTACTTGAGGAAAACCACCTTCCAGCAGAAAGCGCGGAGCATTTTTACAAGCTGCTCGAATTTAGTAGAAAAATGATCGAATCGCCTGAACAGATTTTAGATGAAGATGAAGAGGACGGCAGTGAAATCAATATAGATGATCTGCTCGAGCGTCCAGAGGAGCAGGTGCAGTTCATCCATTCGCTGAAAGACCGAAACATCACGCCGCACATGGGTCTATTAAATACGATCCTACAAAAGCCTGATGGAAACCCTTTGGTCAAATCATTGATTCTGCAGCTTCTGTCAGATCATGATGTGGCAAAGCCGGTTCATGTGACGAAGTTCGGTGATTCTTTAACGCTTGTTCCTTCTGAGGCTGTTAAACCAGAGCAAATGCCGCTGCTTCAGCAAGTCCTTCGAAAGCTCGATGATACACTCGGCAATGAGAACCCAACCCTTTATCAAGGCGTGGAAGAGTTATGGCGCCGGCACTTATTTGTACTATATCCATTTCTTCCTAAATACACAGATCCGAATCTTTGGGCAGCAGCACTTCATAAAGTCGGCTATGAAATGCATGGGATCGAGATTGACCTCGAAGAATTGCATCTATTGTATGAATTTGATGAACGAGAGCTGAGAGAAGCTTGCACAATGCTGAAAGATATTGAAGAAATTTCTTATTTGTAATTTGTCGATTTAGTTGAAAGACGGACTTGTTATGTTATAATATAATGGTTGTATTTGTGCATATATCGTGCAGTTGTCGATTCCAATGGTTGAAAGACGATATGTATAATCAAGTCAAATGTTGTATACATAATACCGCTTCTTTAGCGGCGTGCGTGGTTTTTAATTGGACGAAGTCTTTATGATGCTTTAGAATGTAACAACGCACAATCTGAATAGATTTCTGGAGGGAAACACACATGTCAGTAAAATGGGAAAAACAAGAAGGTAACGAAGGCATCTTAACGGTAGAAGTTGATGCTGAAACATTTAACAAAGCACTTGATGATGCGTTTAAGAAAGTTGTTAAGCAAGTATCGATCCCTGGATTCCGTAAAGGGAAAGTACCACGTGGTCTTTTCGAACAGCGTTTTGGTGTAGAATCTCTTTATCAAGATGCATTAGATATTCTTCTTCCAGTTGAGTATCCAAAAGCAATCGACGAAGCTGGTATCGAGCCAGTTGACCGCCCTGAAATCGATGTTGAGAAAATCGAAAAAGGCGAAAGCTTAATCTTCACTGCAAAAGTAACAGTGAAGCCTGAAGTGAAACTTGGTGACTACAAAGGTCTTAACGTAGAAAAAGACGACGCTACTGTCACTGATGAAGATGTACAAGAAGAGTTAAAAGGCATGCAAAACCGTCAAGCTGAGCTTGTTGTCAAAGAAGAAGGCGCAATCGAAAACGGCGATACAGTTGTTCTTGATTTCGAAGGATTCGTTGATGGAGAAGCATTCGAAGGCGGAAAAGCTGAGAACTACTCTCTTGAAGTAGGTTCTAATTCATTCATCCCTGGTTTTGAAGAGCAGTTAGTTGGTCTTGAAACTGGAGCTGAAAAAGACGTAGAAGTCACTTTCCCAGAAGAATACCATGCTGAAGACCTTGCAGGTAAACCAGCTGTATTCAAAGTGAAAATTCACGAAATCAAAGCAAAAGAACTTCCAGCACTTGACGATGAGTTCGCGAAAGATGTTGATGAAGAAGTAGAAACTCTTGCTGAACTAACTGAAAAAACAAAGAAACGTCTTGAAGAAGCGAAAGAAAACGAAGCAGAAGGTAAACTTCGTGAAGAGCTAGTTGAGAAAGCTTCTGAAAATGCGGAAGTTGACATTCCACAAGCGATGGTTGACACAGAGCTAGACCGTATGATGAAAGAATTCGAACAACGCCTTCAAATGCAAGGAATGAACCTTGAGCTTTACTTCCAATTCTCAGGACAAGATGAAAATGCGCTGAAAGAGCAAATGAAAGAAGATGCTGCTAAACGCGTAAAATCTAACCTAACACTTGAAGCAATTGCTGCTGCAGAAAACGTACAAGTGTCTGATGAAGAAGTAGAAGAAGAGCTTTCAAAAATGGCTGAAGCATACAACATGCCAATTGAAAATATTAAACAAGCGATCGGATCTACTGACGCAATGAAAGAAGATCTAAAAGTTCGTAAAGCAATTGATTTTCTTGTAGAAAACCGTTAATATGGTGCATAATAATAAAACAGGGCGCGAGTGACTCGTGCCTTGTTTTGTACAATTTTTGACTTATCATCGCTTCTTTTGGAAACGATAGTGTAAGTCGCATCTTTCTGTTATACATATCTCGATGTGCAGTGTTAGAAACACATCATTACCGTCTTTTAGGAAAGTATGGTAAAATGCATACATACTGGACCCAGAAAGGTAGCTGACTGTTAGCTACAGGCAAGTGAAGAAGAATAAGGGGTGAAAGAATGTTTAAATTCAACGAGGAAAAAGGTCAATTAAAATGCTCGTTTTGCGGAAAAACGCAAGATCAAGTGCGTAAACTGGTCGCAGGACCTGGCGTATATATATGTGATGAATGTATCGAGCTTTGCACGGAAATAGTTGAAGAAGAGCTCGGCACTGAGGAAGAAGTTGAATTCAAGGATGTTCCGAAGCCTCATGAAATTCGGGAGATTCTTGATGAATATGTCATCGGCCAAGAAAATGCGAAGAAATCCTTAGCTGTAGCTGTTTATAATCACTACAAACGGATCAATTCCAACAGCAAGATTGATGATGTTGAGCTTTCGAAAAGTAATATCTCTATGATTGGGCCAACAGGAAGCGGTAAAACATTACTTGCTCAAACGCTTGCTCGTATTTTAAATGTGCCATTTGCGATTGCAGATGCAACATCTTTAACTGAAGCAGGTTATGTTGGTGAAGACGTAGAGAATATTTTACTAAAGCTGATCCAAGCAGCCGATTATGATGTAGAAAAAGCAGAAAAAGGTATTATCTACATCGATGAAATCGATAAAGTAGCAAGAAAATCAGAAAACCCTTCTATCACTCGTGATGTATCTGGGGAAGGTGTTCAGCAAGCACTATTGAAAATTCTTGAAGGAACTGTCGCTAGTGTACCGCCTCAAGGTGGACGTAAGCATCCTCATCAAGAATTCATTCAAATCGATACAACAAATATCCTCTTTATTTGTGGTGGAGCCTTTGACGGCATTGAGCAAATCATCAAACGCCGCTTAGGTCAAAAAGTCATTGGATTCGGTGCGGAAAATAAAATCGAAGATCTTGAAAAAGAAGTTCTTTTATCAAAAGTACTCCCAGAAGACTTGCTTCGCTTCGGTTTAATCCCAGAATTCATCGGCCGCTTGCCGGTTATTGCAAGCCTAGAGCCGTTAGATGAAAAAGCACTTGTAGAGATCTTGACGAAGCCTAAAAATGCACTCGTTAAGCAGTATACAAAAATGCTTGAGCTTGATGATGTAGAGCTAGAATTTGAAGAAGATGCTCTTAGCGAAATTGCGAAAAAAGCAATTGAGCGTAAAACAGGAGCTCGTGGTCTACGTTCAATCATTGAAGGCATCATGCTTGATGTGATGTTTGACCTTCCATCACGTGATGATATTGAAAAATGTGTCATCACTGGTGCAACAGTTGCTGATGGCGTGTCGCCGCGTCTTGTGTTAAAGGACGGCACAGTCGTTAATAAAGATACGAAAACATCTGCATAAGAGTAGTCTCACTCCTGAATCCTTTTGATTCAGGAGTTTTTTATTTATCGTGGAAGTTGTGTTTATTCCGTCCAGCTCTAGGAAATACTAGCAGACAGAAACCAATACATACGATAGATGAAGGAGGGAGCACCGATTGAGCTGGACAGGAATCGTTTTATTCATACAACTGTTCTTTGGTATCGTCATCGGGCTGTACTTTTGGAACTTACTGCGAAATCAGCGCACACAAAAGGTGACGATAGACAAAGAGTCAAAGAAAGAAATGGAGGCACTCAGAAAGATGCGGTCAATCAAGCTGAGTGAACCTTTATCAGAGAGAGTCCGGCCAAAGGGGTTTCAGGATATTGTAGGGCAGGAAGACGGCATTCGTGCACTAAAAGCGGCACTATGCGGGCCGAACCCACAGCATGTCATCGTCTACGGACCACCGGGAGTCGGTAAAACAGCCGCTGCCCGTCTTGTGATGGAAGAAGCGAAGCGTCACGCTGATTCTCCTTTTAAAAAAGATGCGGTCTTTGTAGAGCTCGATGCCACAACCGCGAGATTCGATGAACGAGGCATTGCAGATCCGCTTATTGGTTCCGTGCATGACCCAATTTACCAAGGGGCTGGAGCAATGGGGCAAGCAGGCATTCCGCAGCCAAAACAAGGAGCCGTCACACATGCTCATGGCGGGGTTCTGTTTATCGATGAAATTGGCGAACTGCATCCGATCCAAATGAACAAAATGCTCAAAGTGCTGGAAGATCGGAAAGTCTTTTTAGACAGTGCCTACTACAGTGAAGAAAATACCCAAATCCCGAATCACATTCATGATATTTTCCAAAATGGACTTCCGGCCGATTTTCGATTGATAGGTGCCACGACAAGAACACCTGACGAAATTCCACCAGCGATCCGGTCAAGATGTCTCGAAATTTTCTTTAAAGACCTTGACCAGCATGAACTGAAAATCGTCGCTGCCAAGGCTGTCCAAAAAATTCAAAAGGAATTAAGTGATGAAGGGCTGAACCTGTTAACCTCCTATGTGAAAAATGGACGTGAAGCCGTCAACATGGTGCAGATTGCCGCTGGCATGGCGGTCACGGAAAATCGAAAAGACATCACGATCGAAGATGTAGAATGGGTTATTCATTCGAGCCAGCTGACACCAAGATATGAACAAAAAGTACCGGAAAAGCCAAAAGTGGGGGTAGTCAATGGACTGGCTGTTTATGGACCAAACAGCGGTGCCCTGCTTGAGATTGAAGTGAACATCTGTAAGGCGCTTGAAAAAGGCAGTATCAATATTACAGGGATTGCAGAAGAAGAAAGCATTGGCAATCAATCGAAATCCATTAGACGAAAAAGTATGGCCAAAGGGTCAGTTGAAAATGTATTAACGGTACTTCGAAATTTAGGCATTCGGACAAATGAATATGACATCCATATTAATTTTCCAGGCGGTGCCCCTATTGATGGGCCGTCTGCTGGGATTGCCATGGCGACCGCAATCTTCTCAGCCATACATCAAATCCCGATTGATCATCTGACAGCCATGACGGGTGAAATCGGATTGCAAGGTCAGGTGAAGCCGATCGGTGGTGTGATACCGAAGATAAAGGCAGCGAAGCAGGCTGGTGCCACAACCGTCATTATTCCTTATGACAACCAGCAGTCGATCTTAAAAGAGATTGAAGGGGTCACCATTGTGCCTGTGAAGCACTTCCAAGAAGTGCTGGATCAGTGTTTGGTTAACCCGCCAGACGAGAAGAAAGATGGACTAGAAGAAGAAATGAAAAGAAAATCTGTTTAATCCCCATCACATATGGGGATTTTTTAGTGAAATAGATCTTTTTTTCTTTTTCAAGATAAAAAGAAAGGGTATACTACGGTAAGATCAACATTTCTCAAGTCTTTTACATTGTACAAGACTGAAACAGGTATATTATAATGATTCATACTAGTGACGGAGGTGTCAATCAACATGGCAGATGAAATCAAAAAGAATGTTCCGCTCCTTCCATTGCGAGGTTTGCTTGTTTATCCAACAATGGTCTTGCATTTGGACGTTGGACGCGAAAAGTCTGTTCAAGCATTAGAACAGGCGATGATGAACGATCATATGATTTTTCTAGCTACACAGCGGGAAATTTCAATAGATGAACCAGGTGAAGAGGAAATTTTCAAAGTCGGCACCTACACAAAAATTAAACAAATGCTGAAGCTGCCAAATGGAACGATTCGTGTACTCGTTGAAGGCTTAAATCGAGCACAGATCGAATCATATGTCGAGCTGGAGGACTATACGTCCGTCGACATTAAAGAATTGACAGAAGAAGAATTAAAGGACGCAGAAGCAGAAGCCCTCATGCGTACATTGTTAGATCACTTTGATCAATACATAAAAATTTCAAAAAAAATCTCAGCTGAAACATATGCAACAGTGACGGACATTGAAGAACCGGGGAGAATGGCAGATATCGTTGCTTCTCACCTGCCGCTGAAATTAAAGGACAAACAAGAAGTACTGGAAACAGTAGATGTCAAAAAACGGCTGAACCGGGTCATCAGCTTAATTCACAATGAAAAAGAAGTGCTCGAGATTGAAAAGAAAATCGGGCAGCGCGTGAAACGTTCAATGGAACGAACGCAAAAAGAATATTATTTACGTGAACAAATGAAAGCCATTCAAAAGGAGCTTGGAGACAAAGAAGGGAAAACGGGCGAAGTCAGTTCTTTAATGTCTAAAATCGAAGAGTCGAGCATGCCGGATTCTGTTCGTGAAACGGCGCTAAAAGAATTGAATCGTTATGAAAAAATTCCTTCAAGCTCTGCTGAGAGCTCTGTGATTCGAAATTATATTGATTGGCTGATCGGCCTCCCGTGGGGCATCTATACAGAAGATCGTCTCGATTTAAAGCTTGCAAGTGAAATTTTAGATGATGAGCATCACGGGCTGGAAAAGGTCAAAGAACGGGTGCTTGAATATCTTGCTGTCCAGAAGCTGACCAATTCGTTAAAAGGACCGATTCTTTGCTTAGCAGGACCTCCTGGCGTAGGGAAAACGTCACTTGCCAAATCGATTGCCAAATCACTTGACCGAAAGTTTATCCGTATCTCCCTTGGCGGTGTGCGTGATGAGTCTGAGATTCGTGGACATAGAAGAACGTATGTAGGTGCGATGCCAGGCCGTATCATTCGCGGAATGAGCAAGGCAGGAACGATGAATCCGGTCTTCCTTTTAGATGAAATTGATAAAATGTCCTCTGATTTTAGAGGCGATCCATCTTCTGCGATGCTCGAAGTCTTAGATCCAGAGCAAAATCATAACTTTAGCGATCACTATATTGAAGAAACATTTGATTTGTCTCAGGTGCTATTTATTGCCACTGCCAACAATTTAGCAACCATTCCAGGTCCACTTCGTGATAGAATGGAGATTATCACGATTGCAGGGTATACAGAGGTTGAAAAAGCAGAAATTGTGAAAGATCACCTTCTGCCGAAGCAGCTAAAGGAGCACGGATTAAAGAAAGGGAACTTGCAGCTCCGTGAAGCAGCGATTTATGATACGATTCGCTATTACACAAGAGAAGCTGGTGTTCGTGGATTAGAGCGTCAGCTTGCGGCGATATGCCGTAAAGCGGCAAGAGCGATTGTGGCTGAAGACCGCAAACGCATCACGGTGACAGAAAAGAACTTATCTGAATTTCTCGGAAAAAGACTTTACCGTTATGGTCAGGCTGAAACGACAGACCAAGTGGGAGTTGTCACAGGACTTGCGTATACCACTGTTGGCGGAGACACCTTGTCAATTGAGGTATCACTTTCTCCGGGTAAAGGCAAGCTGTTGTTAACAGGTAAGCTTGGTGATGTCATGAGAGAATCTGCACAGGCGGCATTCAGTTATATTCGTTCGAAAGCAGATGAACTGAACATTGATCCTAATTTTAATGAAAAGCATGATATTCATATCCATGTTCCAGAGGGTGCGGTTCCAAAGGACGGGCCATCAGCTGGTATCACCATTGCGACGGCTCTTGTATCAGCCCTCACAGGACGACCTGTGTCAAAAGAGGTTGGTATGACAGGAGAGATCACGTTAAGAGGAAGAGTGCTTCCAATTGGCGGACTAAAAGAAAAAGCATTAGGCGCACATCGTGCAGGACTGAAAACCATTATTCTTCCAAAGGACAATGAGAAGGATATTGATGATATTCCTGAAAGTGTGAGAGAAGGACTAACCTTTATTCCGGTCTCGCATTTAGATGAGGTGCTTGAGAAAGCGTTGGTAGGAGAGGGAAGATGAAAGTAACAAAATCAGATATCGTCATTAGTGCGGTAAAACCAGAGCAGTACCCGAGCGGGGGACTGCCTGAAATCGCTCTTGCTGGACGATCAAATGTTGGGAAGTCCTCGTTCATCAACTCATTGATTAATCGTAAAAATTTAGCACGTACGTCTTCTAAACCAGGTAAGACTCAAACGCTTAATTTCTACATTATTAATGATATGCTCCATTTTGTGGACGTTCCAGGTTACGGCTTTGCTAAAGTATCAAAGACAGAGCGTGAAGCCTGGGGTAGAATGATCGAAACGTATATTACAATGCGTGAAGAATTAAAAGCAGTTGTCCAAATTGTGGACCTGCGTCATAAGCCATCAGTAGATGATGTGAACATGTATGAATTCCTGAAATATTACGGCGTTCCTGTGATCGTCATCGCAACAAAGGCGGACAAAATTCCAAAAGGCAAATGGGAAAAACATGCGAAAGTTGTTAAACAGACACTCGACATTGCCCCATCAGATGAACTAGTCCTATTCTCTTCTGAAACAAAAAAGGGAAAAGACGAAGCCTGGAATGCCATCCTTGCGAAGATTAATAACTAAAAAAAGGCATCTGTCATGAGCAGATGCCTTTTTATTGTATAAGTTATTTCCTTTTTAAAAATAATAAGAGGAGACTGACAGCAATCAGTACATAAGGCCAGTACAATTCAAAACCGGAAGTAGGGATCGAAAGGGAACTTAGCTGCTTTGTAATTTGCTGAAAGAAATAAAGGAACAGACCGAGTGCAATGAGAACAACACTTTCAATACGATATTCTTTTTTCTGAGATGATTTCACAAAAAGAGCAAGTCCAACGATGAATACGATCATCGTAAATGTGTCTGGCCAGTAGTCCAATTTTGGCTGAAGAATAAAGTGTAGCGAAAGGCCCGTCATCAGCATACCGATAAACACATGAGCGCTTTCTTGCTCCTTCTTTCCTTGATATAAGAAAGCAAGGCCAAAAAGCAGTACGAGTGTATACCATTTCTCTTGATCCTTCCAAATGTCAAATTGACCTCCTGAGAGAATGGCATATAGCGCTACAGCCAGCAAAGTGAGCGGTAGCAAAATGGATTTCTTCTTCAAAGATGTCACCTTCTTTTAAGCAGATCATTTGTCCGCACGCGCCAAATCTGGTAAATTGCTTGAAGTGATGATATGGCATAATGGGTGTCGAACATTTTTCTACTATATCACAACATTTTTGAAATCTGTTCACAATTTTCATCCAGTTAAAAATGAATATATGTTATAATCACTATAAATAATAAATTCTATATTGTAATTATTATAAATTAGACAGGGCGTTGGGGGTGCAAGCTGAAGTTATGCATATTCTTGTTGTGGGTTTAGATTATAAAACAGCCCCTGTTGAGATACGGGAACAGCTGAGCTTTGAACCGAGCGAGCTCGGAACAGCGATGTCCAAGCTTAAAGAAGAAAAAAGCATTCTAGAGAATATCGTCATCTCAACATGTAATCGAACAGAGATCTACGCAGTGGTAGATCAGCTTCATACTGGACGGTTTTATATAAAAAGATTTTTAGCTGATTGGTTCGGTTTAGAAAAGGAAGATGTCTCGCCGTATTTGAAGTTCTATGAAAATGATGGAGCGGTCGAGCATTTATTCCGTGTGGCCTGTGGACTTGATTCCATGGTGATTGGCGAAACACAAATACTTGGTCAAGTGCGCTCTAGCTTTAAAGTAGCTCAAGAGGAGAAGACCATTGGTACCGTTTTCAATTATTTATTCAAACAGGCGGTCACCGTTGCAAAACGCTCTCATGCGGAAACAGACATTGCGTCTAATGCCGTGTCTGTCAGCTATGCAGCTGTCGAGCTTGCGAAAAAAATCTTTGGACGTCTTTCTGATAAACATGTCCTGATTCTTGGTGCGGGTAAAATGGGCGAACTAGCGGCTCAAAACCTTCAAGGTCAAGGGATTGGTCAAGTAACGGTTATCAATCGAACGTATGAGAAAGCAAAAGAATTGGCGGGCCGTTTTTCAGGAGAGCCTAAAAGCTTAAACCAATTGGAAAAAACATTATCCGAAGCGGACATTTTAATTAGTTCCACTGGTGCGAAGCAATTTGTCATTACAAAAGAAATGGTCGAAAGTGCGAATAAAAAGCGGAAGGGCAGACCTCTATTTATGGTGGATATTGCTGTCCCTCGTGATTTAGATCCAGCCATTTCTGAAGTAGAAGGTGCTTTTTTGTATGACATTGATGACCTTGAGGGCATCGTGGCAGCTAACTTAAAAGAACGCCGTGCGGTGGCTGAGCAGGTTGAGCTCCTCATTGAAGCAGAAATTGTGGAATTTAAGCAATGGCTGAATACGCTTGGTGTGGTTCCTGTCATTTCTGCACTTAGAGAAAAGGCGCTGACGATTCAAGCGGATACGATGCAGAGTATTGAGCGAAAGCTTCCGAATCTTACACATCGTGAAATGAAGCTATTAAATAAACATACGAAAAGCATTATCAATCAAATGCTGAAAGATCCTATCTTAAAGGCAAAAGAAATTGCCGCGGAGCCGAATGCAGAGGAAAAACTTTTACTCTTCAAAGAAATCTTTGATTTACAGGTTGAAGATGAAGAGCAAAAGGCGGAGCCGATGCAGGTGGAACAAGGGTCATTTCAGCTGTTTAAACCAAATATGGCACAAGGCCTTGCTACAGTTGCCAGTGAGTGATTAAGCGATGATGGAATCCATTGTAGCGAGACTAGGCGAAGCGACGACCTTGATCTATGCACTAAGTGTCTTGTTCTATTTCATAGATTTTCTTCAACACAACCGGAAGGCTGGAAAAATGGCTTTCTGGTTGCTTTCTATTGTCTGGCTGCTGCAAACAGTCTACATGTTCTATATTATGATGGAAACAGACCGATTCCCTGTGTTGAATGTAGCAGAGGGGTTATATTTTTATACGTGGGTGCTTGTGACACTTTCACTTGTTCTCACAAAAGTACTGCGTGTTGAATTTATCGTCTTTTTTACAAATGTCATCGGTTTTTCCTTGATGGCGATTCACACCTTTACACCATCGGATCTCCACTCAGCAGAACTAACGGGGAAGCTGACGAGTGAATTGCTAGTGATCCATATTACGATGGCGATTTTATCATACGGCGCCTTTTCGCTTTCATTTGCTTTCTCTCTTCTCTATCTCTTTCAATATCGTTTGCTGAAAAAGAAAAAATGGGGAAAATGGCTTCTAAGAATTGAAGATTTATCGAAGCTTGATCATATGGCATACGTATTAAACATTATTGGCGTGCCGATGCTCTTACTTAGTTTGATTCTTGGCATCATTTGGGCATATATTTCGTATGATACGTTGTACTGGACAGATACAAAGGTGCTTGGTTCGTTTATTATGCTGTTTTTATATGGTGTTTACTTATATATCAGATTGGTGAGAAATATGCAGGGCAAAGTCGTGGCACTGTGGAATGTCGGTTCATTCCTTGTGCTGATGATCAATTATTTTCTGCTTGGTAGCTTATCAACCTTTCATTGGTTTCAATAAATAATGATGAGTCTTAAGGGCATTGTCGGGAGGAAGACGAATTGCGTACAATTAAAGTAGGTTCTAGAAGAAGTAAGCTTGCAATTACACAAACAAAATGGGTCATTCAAAAGCTGTCTGAACTAAACCCTTCTTATTCTTTTGAAATAAAAGAGATTGTGACAAAGGGTGATCAAATTTTAGATGTGACCTTATCAAAGGTTGGCGGAAAAGGACTGTTTGTCAAAGAAATTGAACAGGCGATGCTAAATCACGACATCGATATGGCCGTTCACAGTATGAAGGATATGCCGGCTGCTCTTCCTGAAGGATTAGTCATTGGCTGTATTCCTGAGCGTGAAGATGTAAGGGACGCTCTTATATCGAAGGATCATCTGCGTCTTCACGAGCTGCCGAAGGGTGCTATTGTGGGAACGAGCAGCTTACGGCGCAGTGCCCAGCTTCTTCAGGAAAGACCAGATCTGAACATTAAATGGATTCGAGGAAACATTGATACAAGATTGGAAAAGTTGAAAAATGAAGAATATGATGCCATTATTCTAGCGGCTGCCGGTCTGTCCAGAATGGGCTGGAGCAAAGAGGTCGTGTCTGAATTTTTATCTCCTGAGACTTGCCTGCCCGCAGTTGGCCAAGGCGCTTTGTCAATTGAGTGCCGCGGAGATGATGAAGAGCTATTGCAGCTCCTCGCTCAATTTACGAATGAATACACAAAGAAAACGGTTCTCGCTGAACGAGCCTTCCTCAAACAAATGGATGGCAGCTGTCAGGTACCGATCGCTGGCTATGCAACGATAAATGAGCGCGATGAAATTGAACTGACGGGTCTTGTGGCATCTGCTGACGGACACACGATTATTCGAGAAACTGTATCAGGCTCTGACCCTGAGGCAATTGGAACAGCATGCGCGAAGCAGATGGCTGATAAGGGAGCAAAGGATTTAATCGACAAGGTGAAAAAGGATCTGTCCTCCCAATGACCATAGGCCAATCGCTTCACGGACAGACGGTGCTTGTCACTCGAAATGAACGTCAAGCGGGTGTGTTTCAGCAGAAGATTGAAGAGCTGAACGGCCATGCTGTTTTAACCTCTCTTATTCGGTTTGAGCCTACGCTCACAAATGAAAAAGCGCAGGCCTTTTTAAAGGACTTAGAAAATAGCCAATGGCTTGTTTTCACGAGTGTAAATGGGGCGTCTTTTTTTCTGAGCTACATAGAAGACCATCATTTACATAAGAGTTTATCCCATTTGAAAGTGGCTGCGGTAGGTGAGAAAACCTCTGCCTATCTTGAGCAGCACGGCTTGAAGGTGGATGTCGTACCAGAACGATTCATAGCGGAAGAGCTCGCAGATGCGCTGCTTGACCATGTGCGTCCGGGAGAGCGTGTGTTTGTAGCAAAAGGACACCTGTCTCGAGATGTCGTGAAGAAAACGCTTGTTCCACTTGGCATAGAAGTAAAGGAATGGATTTTATATGAAACGGTCAAGGATGAGGAAGGAATTGCCGCTCTCAAAACGGCAATGACGAAGCAATCATTTGATTTTATTACATTTACGAGCTCATCCACTGTCCATTCATTTATGCATGCCATGGAGGCAGATGCAGCGAAGCTAGCTGCTTCTGACACCTGTTTTGTGACGATCGGTCCTCTGACAAAAGAGGCGCTGCTTCAATACGGGATTTCTTCTGAAACCCCAGATACTTATACGATAGACGGAATGCTTGAATTGATGTGCCGTTTATCTGAAAGGAAGTTGAACCAATGATGAAATTTAACAGACACCGCAGACTGCGGACAAGTGCAGGAATGAGAGAATTAGTCAGAGAAACCTTTTTAAGACCATCTGATTTCATTTATCCGATCTTTTTTGTAGAGGGAGAAAATGTAAGAAAAGAAGTCTCTTCAATGCCGGGTGTTTATCACATTTCAGTGGACCTTGTAAAAGAAGAAGTCCAAGAGCTTGTCGACCTAGGCATCAAATCAATTATTGTATTTGGTGTTCCAGATCATAAAGACCATGTGGGCAGTGAGGCGTATCACGATCATGGCATTGTTCAAAGAGCAACGCTTGAGATCAAAAAGCATTTCCCAAAGCTTGTGGTCATTGCAGACACTTGCTTATGCCAATATACAGATCACGGACACTGCGGAATCGTTGAAGATGGAGAAATTTTAAATGATGAATCTCTTCAGCTATTAGCGAAAACTGCTGTTAGCCAAGCGCGCGCAGGTGCAGATATCATTGCTCCTTCCAATATGATGGATGGATTTGTTATTGCCATTCGTGAGGCGCTTGATGAAGCTGGCTTTATTCATGTACCTGTCATGTCATATGCTGTGAAATATGCAAGTGCGTTTTATGGTCCGTTTCGTGACGCGGCGCATAGCACACCGCAGTTTGGAGATCGTAAAACATACCAAATGGACCCTGCAAACCGTTTAGAGGCACTAAGAGAAGCGCAATCTGACGTAGAAGAGGGAGCTGACTTCCTCATTGTGAAACCATCTCTTTCTTATTTAGACATTATGCGTGATGTGAAAAATGAATTTACACTCCCTATTGTTGCTTACAATGTGAGCGGAGAATATGCAATGGTCAAAGCCGCTGCTCAAAATGGGTGGATTTCTGAAAAAGAGCTTGTTCTTGAAATGCTGACAAGCATGAAACGTGCAGGAGCAGAACTCATCATTACGTATCATGCAAAAGATGCAGCAAAATGGCTCTCAGAATAAAGAACGGATAGACAGGAGGACGTTGAAATGGGACGTAGCTATGAAAAATCAAAGCAAGCATTTGAAGAAGCGCAGCATTTAATGCCTGGTGGTGTCAACAGCCCTGTACGTGCATTTAAATCAGTGAACACAGATCCGATTTTTATGGAACGAGGCAAAGGCGCCAAAATCTATGATATTGATGGAAATGAATACATCGATTATGTCTTATCATGGGGACCACTTATTTTAGGGCATACGAATGACCGTGTGGTTGAAAGCATTCAGCGAGTGGCAGAAAAGGGGACAAGCTTTGGTGCTTCGACATTAGTTGAAAATGAATTAGCTAAGCTTGTATCAGAGCGTGTTCCTTCTATCGAAGTCATTCGTATGGTCAGCTCTGGTACAGAGGCAACCATGAGTGCACTTCGTCTGGCTCGAGGCTTTACAGGCAGAAATAAAATTGTGAAATTTGAAGGCTGCTATCATGGCCACGGCGATTCTTTGCTCATTAAAGCAGGTTCAGGTGTCGCAACGCTAGGGCTTCCAGATAGCCCAGGGGTACCTGAAGGAACTGCAAGCAACACGATCACAGTGCCGTACAATGATTTAGAAAGCATTCAAGTTGCTTTTCAGGAATTTGGAGACGATATTGCAGGTGTCATTGTCGAGCCGGTTGCAGGAAATATGGGGGTTGTCCCTCCGCAAGACGGTTTCTTACAAGGGCTGAGAGACATCACAGAGCAATACGGAGCTTTACTCATTTTTGATGAGGTCATGACCGGCTTCCGTGTGGATTATCACTGCGCGCAAGGCTACTTTGGCATCACACCTGATCTGACGTGTCTTGGTAAAGTGATCGGAGGCGGTCTTCCGGTCGGCGCTTATGGCGGAAGAGCGGATATTATGAGACAAATTGCGCCAAGCGGTCCAATTTATCAAGCAGGAACGTTATCTGGTAACCCACTTGCGATGACAGCAGGCTTAGAAACCTTAAAACAGCTGACACCTGAGTCTTATGAAGAGTTTAGACGAAAAGGAGACCGGCTGGAAGAAGGCATTTCAAATGCGGCGAAAGCACATAGAATTCCATTAACGTTTAACCGTGCGGGTTCGATGATTGGATTCTTCTTTACAAATGAAGAAGTGGTCAATTATGACAAAGCCAAAACAGCTGATCTCGCTTTATTTGCTGAATTTTACAAGGAAATGGCCGACCACGGCATCTTCCTTCCCCCTTCTCAATTCGAAGGACTATTCCTGTCAACAGCTCACACAGATGAAGACATCGAATATACGATTGAGACAGTGGAAAAAGTATTTCAAAAACTACGTCGATAAACGAAAGCCGATATGGAGACATATCGGCTTTTTTGTGTTGCTGAAAACCAATCATATTTTCACTGCCTCTCACATACATCTGTATTGACATCTAATTTTATTTTGAAGGATTAGATGAAAGGAGGACACCGACTTGTCTCAAAACAATCGATTACAGTTTTCAGTAGAAGAATCCATCTATTTCAAAAGCGGACAGGAAGTCAGTGAGCTGCTGTCTATTTCTCTCGATCCTGACATTCTCGTTCAAGAAGTGAATGATTATGTTTCGATTAGAGGTTCACTCGAGCTAACAGGAGAATACAACATAAATCAAGAGGAGCTATTGGGTGAATTGAGTTCCTATGCATCATACAGAGAAGCTGATGAGGTGAAGGTCAGAGAAGACGGGACGGCGGAGCTTCTGCATCAATTCCCAGTCGATATCACGATTCCTAAAAACAAAATCAGTCATTTAAATGATGTGTTTGTGTTTATTGATGCGTTTGATTACCAGCTGACAGAAAATCGTTTGCTCACCATTCAAGCTGATCTGGCGATTGAGGGTCTATTAGACGAGGAAATGCCCCAAGCGCCTGTAGAGGAGCCGTATGAATTTGTTCATCGTTCTGAAGAAGAATATGGCGACGTGACCTACGATTATCAGCTGCAGCCAGAAGATGAAGAGCAAGAAGAGCTACAAGGCTATGAACGTGAGATTGATGAGGATCAGGCTGTATTACAGCATGACACGCGCGCCGAAGAAGAAAAGCAGGAAGAAGAAATTGAGATAGAGCTGATGAGTAGGGAAGAAGAAACCGAAGAACTGGAAGAATCGGAGAGCCAAGAAGAAGTGGCGCTTGGTTATCGCTCCTTACCAGAAGCTCAGGTGCAAGAACCACCATTTTTTGAACCGCCTAAGCTCTTAGAAGAAGAGAAACGGGAGGATACATTCTTTGAGGTGGAAGTGAGAAAAGATCCCGAAGCAGCTGAAGAGCTGGAAGAAACGGTTCAGCCGTATCCGGTATTTGAATCACCGGCTTATCACGTGGAAGAGGAGCAAGAGGCGCAGGATGACACGTACCAGCTCGGACGGTTATATGAACGAGAAGCGCCAAAAGTATATGAGGCAGCTCAAGAAGAAGAGGAGTTTGAAGAAGATGTGAGAGAAACGTCTGGCAGTGAAAACTCTCTTTATTTAACAAAGCTGTTTGCTAAGCAGGAGGAGGAAGATTTTTCTCGCATGAAAATATGTATAGTTCAGCAAGAAGATACGGTCGATCGTATTTGTGAGCGATATCAGTTGAATGTGCAGCAGCTTCTTCGCACAAACTCATTATCGGTGGATGCGGAGCTTGAAGAAGGGCAGATTCTTTATATTCCTGAATATCAAAAAAGCAATGCCTAACAAGAGATGACCGATCGAGAAAATGTGGTGAGTGAACGTGGATGAGATCCAATCTGTCCTATACGAATACGGGCTTGAGGCGGAATACGTTGAACCTGTCAGTCCTGCTGTCGTCAAAGTATATACAAAGCAGGGCGTATTTGCCTTAAAGCGAGTAAAAGCCAACAGGCATATGCAGTTTACAGAGCAAATGCTTGAACTAGAATCAAAGGGCTATCGCTCTTTTGTGCCGATTTATCGGACGAAGAGCGGTTCTTTTTTCTCAAGTCATCGTGAAAGCCAGTACGCATACTATCTCATGCCTTGGCTGACGAATGAAAAGAGAGAAGAGCAGGACGATAAACATGAATATTTATTTCAAGAGATTGCAAGACTTCATAAGCGGACTGAAGTGATGATGGATATCACAGAGCAAGAGATCGAAGCGCACTACACACAAATCAAGACCAAATGGGAAACAGAGAAAGACATGTATGAACGATTCATAGAGCGGGCAGAGCAAACTTGGTATATGTCGCCATTTGAACTGGCTGCTGCGATGTATTTTTCAGAGGCGATGTCTGCCAGCGAATTTGCCCTCGAACGACTAGAAGACTGGCATGAAGAAATGAAAGATAAAGAAACAACACGTGTTGTGTTAAATCATGGGCAGCTGTCGATTCATCACTTTTTGTATAATGATGTGGGTACAGGACATTTCACCAATTTTGAGCGGTCAAAAAAAGCCGCCCCCATTTATGACCTTCTGACCTTTTACTATCGGACATTCAAAACCTATCCCACGTCTTGTCCTGAATGCACTTCCTTGTTTTATACGTACCAAAAAGGAAATCCTCTTCGGGAGGAAGAGCTTCATTTGTTTCTTAGTTACCTTGCTTATCCACAAGGTCTGTTTGATACAGTTAAAACCTATGAAGCAGGCGGGCAGGATGAGATGGAAAGCTGTCAACAGCTGTTAAGAGCGTATTGGCAGATGAAAAATTCAGAGCCGACCGTCATGAAGATTCACGAGATTGAGCAGGCTAGACGGCTTGAAGAAGAACAAAGTGCCTCGTCATCAGCGGAATGACGAGGTTATTTTGTGTGTACATAAGCGCGAGTCTTTAAAACCAATCAAGGTGAAAGGCGCAGGCGAGAAAAATGAGAATACCTAGGATGAGGACGTCAAATGTTGTGGGGAAAATGATCGTACGAAACCCTTGAAATATCGCAATCGGGAGAACGACTTGGGAGGCCACTGCCCGAATTTGTCTCAGCCAGGGGGGAAGTGTGTAAGGATTGATCTTTTTCAAAGCAAACGCCCTCCTTCTTCATTTTGTTATTATCATATGGGCAAAGAGGAAAAGGGTGCTTGCCCAATTTGTATAAAGAAGAAGAAAAGCGGAAAAGATGATTGACGAAAACAAAAGGCATTTAGTAATATAAATAAAAGATGAGTATGTGCTGATGAACGTGATATATCGTAAGCGTGGATCAGGAAGAGTACAAGCAAGACCCTAAAGAGAGGGAGACCATGAGCTGAAAGGTTTCCTAGGATGCACTTGTTTGGAAGGTCGCCTGTGAGCTTAATTTCTTGAATGAACAAGTAGAGAAATTCGGGAGAACCCCGTTATCCTTTAGAGTGTATGGGACACGTCTATGTGTTCCATGAAAAAAGGTGGTACCGCGAAAAAGCTTTTTCGTCCTTTTATAAGGATGAAAAGGCTTTTTTATGTTTCATCAGCCGAAAAAATGTGGAGGTTACATAAATGGAAACAAATAATCAAGAAATGCCAACAAAGTACGACCCAAATGCGATAGAAAAAGACCGCTATACGTACTGGCTTGAAGGGAAATTCTTCGAAGCACAAAATGACAAAACGAAAGATCCATATACAGTCGTCATTCCTCCACCAAACGTGACAGGAAAACTGCACCTTGGGCATGCATGGGATTCGACCCTTCAAGACATCGTGACACGTATGAAACGGATGCAGGGCTATGACGTTCTATGGCTTCCAGGAATGGATCATGCCGGTATTGCGACCCAAGCAAAGGTTGAGGCAAAGCTTCGCGAAGAAGGCGTAAGCCGTTATGACCTTGGCCGGGAGAAATTTGTGGAAGAAACGTGGAAATGGAAAGAAGAATATGCGGACTTTATTCGCAGTCAGTGGGCGAAAATGGGACTTGGTCTTGATTACTC
This sequence comes from Bacillus sp. FSL W8-1143, assembly GCF_037965155.1. Lineage (NCBI taxonomy): Bacteria > Bacillati > Bacillota > Bacilli > Caryophanales > Bacillaceae > Bacillus > Bacillus sp. FSL W8-1143. Next base: position 2,500,584 of record NZ_CP150182.1, on the reverse strand, counting down.
ACGTGAACGTTTTACATTAGATGAAGGTCTGAATAAAGCGGTACGCCAAGTGTTTGTTCAATTGTATGAAAAAGGGCTGATCTATCGCGGAGAGTACATCATTAACTGGGATCCAGCGACGAAAACGGCACTTTCTGATATTGAAGTCATTTATAAAGATGTTCAAGGCGCGTTTTATCACTTAAGATACCCACTTTCAGATGGCACGGGTTCAATTGAAATTGCGACGACAAGACCTGAAACAATGCTCGGAGATACAGCCGTTGCCGTGCATCCTGATGACGAACGTTATCAGCATTTAATTGGAAAAACAGTGGTCTTGCCAATTACAGGACGCGAGATTCCAATCGTTGCTGATGATTATGTCGATATGGAGTTTGGTTCAGGAGCTGTGAAAATTACACCTGCTCATGACCCGAATGACTTTGAGCTTGGAAACCGCCATAACTTAGAGCGTATCCTTGTCATGAATGAAGATGGCACAATGAATGCAAATGCACTGCAATACAAAGGAATGGACCGCTTTGAATGCCGTAAACAGCTTGTAAAAGACTTGCAAGAAGAGGGTATTTTGTTCAAAATTGAGGACCATATGCATTCAGTTGGTCATAGTGAGAGAAGCGGAGCTGTCGTTGAACCTTATTTATCTACTCAATGGTTTGTAAAAATGCAGCCGTTGGCAGACGAAGCCATTAACCTTCAAAATGGGGACGACCAAGTTCAATTTGTTCCAGACCGCTTTGAAAAGACGTATTTACACTGGATGGAAAATATCCGTGACTGGTGTATTTCTCGTCAGCTATGGTGGGGACACCGCATTCCAGCTTGGTATCATAAAGAAACGAAAGAAGTATACGTTGGACTGGAAGCACCAGAAGATATAGAAAACTGGGAACAGGATAACGATGTGCTTGATACATGGTTTAGTTCAGCGCTTTGGCCTTTCTCGACAATGGGCTGGCCGGATGCAGATAGTGAAGACTTCAAGCGCTACTATCCAACAAACCTGCTTGTTACAGGCTATGACATCATTTTCTTCTGGGTCTCTCGCATGATCTTCCAAGGTCTTGAATTCACAGGAGAAAAACCGTTTAAAGACGTTCTGATTCATGGGCTGATCCGTGACGAGCAAGGACGTAAAATGAGTAAGTCGCTAGGTAACGGAATTGATCCAATGGAGGTCATCGACAAGTACGGTGCAGATTCATTAAGATATTTCTTAGCAACTGGAAGCTCACCAGGTCAGGATCTTCGCTTTAGCTTTGAAAAGGTTGAATCCACTTGGAACTTTGCGAACAAAATTTGGAACGCATCACGTTTTGCTTTAATGAACATGGATGGCTTAACGTATGATGAGCTTGATTTAACAGGAGAAAAATCAGTTGCTGACCAATGGATTTTAACCCGCTTAAATGAAACGATTGAAAGTGTCACACAGCTAGCTGACAAGTATGAATTCGGTGAAGTGGGCAGACATTTATACAACTTCATTTGGGATGATTTCTGTGATTGGTACATTGAGATGGCGAAGCTTCCGCTTTATGGAGAAGATGAAGCAGCGAAGAAAACGACTCGTTCGATCCTTGCGTACGTATTAGATCAGACGATGAGACTTCTTCATCCGTTCATGCCATTCTTAACAGAAGAAATCTGGCAGCATCTTCCGCACGAAGGTGAATCGATTACTGTAGCGGCTTGGCCTGAGGTGAAGCCGGAGCTTTCAAACGAACAAGCGTCTGCTGATATGAAGCTGCTCGTGGAACTCATCCGTTCTGTTCGTAACATCCGCAGTGAAGTGAATACGCCAATGAGCAAACAGGTGGAGCTTTACATTAAAGCTTCTACATCTGATGTGCAGGAACGCTTAGAGAAAAACCGTTCATATATCGAGCGTTTTACGAACCCAAGTGTACTTGAAATTGGCACAGATGTCCCAGCTAGTGATAAAGCGATGACGGCTGTTATTTCTGGAGCAGAGCTCATTCTGCCGCTTGAAGGCTTAATCAACTTAGATGAGGAAATCGCTCGTCTGCAAAAAGAGCTTGATAAGTTGACAAAAGAAGTAGAGCGCGTCCAGAAAAAGCTTGGCAACGAAGGCTTTATGAAAAAAGCGCCTGAAAGTGTCGTAGAAGAAGAGCGTGCGAAAGAACGTGACTATGTCGCAAAACGCGAAGCTGTTCAAAAGCGTATTGAAGAGCTGAAAGCATAAGGTTGAAAAGACGGCTCCTAACAAAATGGAGTCGTCTTTTTTGAAAATTTCGGATGAAATGAGAGATGACATTGTTTACAACCTATCATGAAGCCATTGAGTGGATTCACAGTAGACTGGCCTTTGGTGTAAAACCGGGTCTTGAAAGAATGAAGTGGCTGATGAACAAACTAAGCCATCCGGAACAACGCATAAAAGCGGTACATGTTGCAGGTACAAATGGAAAAGGTTCAACGATTTCGTTTACTCGTTCCGTTTTACAGGCAGCAGGCTATTCAGTTGGCACCTTCACCTCCCCGTTTATTTTAACGTTCAATGAACGAATCAGCGTGAACGGAGCACCTATACAGGATGAAGAATGGCTGAGTTTGGTGAATAAAATCAAGCCTTTTGTTGATGAGTTAGATCAAACAGAGCTTGGCGCAGCAACAGAGTTTGAAATCATTACCGCATGTGCATTTGCTTATTTTGCCGATGTGCAGCAAGTAGACTTTGTCCTATTAGAGACAGGGCTTGGCGGAAGACTTGATTCAACAAATGTTGCCGTACCTATCTTAACAGCGATTACATCGATTGGTCATGATCATATGGCGATTCTAGGTGATACACTTGAACAAATTGCATCTGAAAAAGCGGGCATTATCAAAGAGGGTATTCCGATGATCACCGCAGTTCATCAACCGGAAGCACTTGCGGTCATTCAAAATATCGCAAAAGAAAAGAAGACGGAATGCATTTCATTACAGGATACTTGTACCTTCAGTCATCAGCAGCCAACAGAAACAGGAGAACGATTTACGTTAAGCACATCAAAAAGGCAGTATCCGCAGCTTGAAACAGGGTTAATCGGAACGCATCAACAGCAAAATGCTTCCCTTGCTGTTCTACTCATTGAATGGCTGGAGCAAGAAGGCTATATTAGCGTGACAGAAGAGCAGGTATATGAAGGTATTCGGCATGCAGTTTGGGCTGGAAGATTTGAAAAAGTCAAAGACCATCCACCAGTTTATTTAGACGGCGCTCATAATGAAGAAGGAATCGACCGTTTAATTGAAACGGTACAAGCTCATTTTTCTAGTAAACAAGTGCATGTCTGTTTTAGTGCTTTAAAAGATAAGCCGTACAAGCAAATGATTCAAAAACTTGAAGCCATTAGTTCCTCTATCCATTTTGTTTCATTTGATTTTCCAAGAGCTGAATCAGCGGAAAAGCTTTGTGCATGCAGTCAGTTAGAGGCAACATCGTATGATGATGACCCTCGTACAGTGCTTGAGTTCATTCAGAAAAAAAGTGATGATCCTTCAGCGGTGATCCTTGTGACAGGCTCTCTTTATTTTATTTCAGATTTACGAAATCGTATGATTGGGTAACGAAAAGACGCAAATGGCTTTGATGCCTCCTGCGTCTTTTTCTTTTTATAAGTAGAAGAGGGGAAAAATCATATTTTCACTAGATGCTTTGGTGGATAGGGTCATGGTAAAATCCGGTCTATCTTATTACCGGAAGGAGCACCACATATGATTGAGATTTTTCTGTTTCTTGCAGGCATCACGATGGGATCGTTCTTACATCTCGCTGGCGAAAGGCTGCCAGTGAAGCGGTCTATTCTCTTCCCTCGCTCTCACTGCACAGCCTGTAAACAGCCGCTATCCCTGCATGAGATGATCCCGCTCGTTTCTTATGCTGTATGGAAGGGGTCTTGTAAACATTGCGGCATTCGGCTGTCTTGGCTCTATCCAACGATTGAAATGCTGTCAGGCGGTCTTTTTTTGTTCATTTATAGGATCGCTGGTGTTTCGTTTGAAGGTCTTTTCCTTGTGATTCTTTGTAGTTTATTCGTGATTGCTGTCGTGAGTGATCTTCTCTATATGAGGGTGCCGAACGAGCTGTTTCTCTTCTTTTTCCCTCTTTTCGTCATATACCGCACGTTGGAACCGCTTCTTATCTGGTGGGAAGGGGCGGCTTCTCTGATTTTTTGCATTCTTTTGTTTTCTAGTTTAGATTATTTTAAGCCGAATAGTCTGGGCGGAGCTGATATGAAGTTGTTCAGTGTGCTTGCGTTTTGCTTTGGCTTCAAGCCGTTCCTTCTCATGCTTTTTCTCTCATGTATCGCTGGAATGGTTTATGCAAAGGTCTTTTCCTTTCAAGTAAACGAGCCATTCCCTTTTGTTCCTTCGATCGCTATTTCTTTTTTTCTGTATCTCTGTGGTGCTCCTGTCTTGTTTCTATTTGGATAGTCGAAGGGGTGAAAAAATTGGCGAACACTTTTTTGCCCTGCCGACAAAAGTCTTGTTCTTTTTTTTTACTGCTATGGTAAAGTGTGAAACAGAAAGAAGGACGGGTTAAATTCGCGCTGATTCATTGGACAGAAAGGTCTTTCTTACAAACATGTCAGAAAGCGGGGAATGACAGTGAAAAAGAGGCAGGCAAAAAAACAAGGGCTAAAGGTCAATATTAATGGCAAGGAAGAAATGGTGCATGAAGATGATCATCAGGCGCCAAAACAGCAAGAGGATCAAGTGACGTTTTCGAATTGGGAGGAAAAGAGACATTCGGAACAGGAGACAGCGGCTTCTCAGGAAGATTCGTCTAAACCGAAAGAAGAGGATTTCCAGTGGGATGATGCTGCTGATCATATTTATCATTCTGATCCAAAAGTCGTCACACCTTATCAAAAGAAAAAAAGCTCCTTTGATCAGAAGTTCGGTAAAAATCGCGGTCCTTTCAAGAGAGTGATGACAACGATTGTGTTTGCGGTCGTTCTTGGGACAGGCCTTGGGGTGTTTGCGCTTAGTTTAAGTCAAGATGGTGCATCAAATCCTTCAGGAGGAGATATCAGTGTCTCGGCATCTGGTTCTGAAAATCAATCATCGATGAAAGCTGGCGGTGATGCGCCGAATGCAGGTACTACAGATGAATCAAAAGAGAACAAAGATGAAAAAAGTGCCTCTGGCAGTTTATCAACCTTTGTTGTACAGGCTGGGAAATTCTCTTCTGAAAAAGGAGCAGATGACTTAGTTGGCAGTTTAAAAGATGCAGGATATGCTGGGAAAAAGGTTTCCATGGATGATGGATATTATGTCATTGCCGGTCTTGCGACAGAGCAGGGGATGACAAGCGCTGTAGGGAAGAAATTGATTGATCAGCACTTTGAGGCGTGGGGAGGAAAGGAGCTCTCATTTCAAGTGCCGGATGAGCTGACTAGTTTAATAGAAAAGGCATCTGTATTATCATCCAAAGTGATTGCAGGCGATGAAGTGGATCAAAAGGAAGTCACGCAGCTAATTTCTGAGCTTGAAAGTGCCAAAACAGAGGATGCACCGGCTAAAAGCAGTTTGCTAAAAGCTGTGCAGCTCTTAAATGACCCAACTGCTGAAAACGGCTGGAAATCTCAGCAGGCATTGCTTGATCAATTAAATACGTAAAATCATTTTTTAAGAAACGAAACTAGTCAAAAAATGACTAGTTTTTTTCTTTTGCATCCAACATAATGATGAAGGTACATGAAAAATGAATTTTCGTAAATTGTCGGTAAGATGTACATTTGCTAGGATGAATGGGTATCTTACTTCTTAGGCTAAACCCTGAAAGGATGAACAAACATGAACCAATTGATTCTCGCATCGCAATCACCTAGAAGAAAAGAATTGCTTGATCTAGCAGGGTTTTCTTATGACATTCAAGCAAGTCATTTAAAAGAAGAAATAAATCGAAACCTTTCCCCTGCTGAGAACGTCCAATGGTTGGCAGAACAAAAAGCAAATGATATTCAAAGATTAAATCCCAAAGCTGTGGTCATTGGTGCAGATACAATTGTTGCAATTGACGGCAAATGTCTTGGGAAACCAAAAGATAAAAAAGAAGCGGCTTTTATGCTTCAATTATTATCAGGAAAGACACATCAAGTCTTGACGGGTGTCACGGTTCAGTCAGAGAATAGAAAAGAAACATTTTATGAACAGACAGAAGTGACATTTTGGACGCTGACTCAAAATGAAATAGACCGCTATATCGATACGGGCGAACCCCTTGATAAAGCGGGAAGCTATGGCATTCAAGGGAAAGGCGCACTGTTTGTTCAAAAAATAGATGGTGATTATTTTTCCGTTGTCGGTCTACCTATTGCGAAAACAGTCAGAGTGCTTGAAACCTTTGGAATCACCCCTTTTTGAAGACAGGAAGGAATTCTAAAAGGAGTGGTCATCCTGAACGATTTCCCTATGCTGCTAAAGCATCTCCCTCATGATGAAAAACCGAGAGAACGATTTATCAAATACGGGCCCAGCAGTTTGTCAAATCATGAACTTGTTGCGATCCTTCTAAGAACAGGCACGAAAAAAGAATCAGTTCTCCAAATTTCCGCAAGACTTTTGCAAACATTTGGCGGTCTTCGCTCTGTAAAAGAAGCCTCAATTGAAGAAATGTCGAAGATTAGAGGAGTTGGAAAGGCGAAGGCGATTTCTCTTTTAGCTGCTTTAGAACTCGGCACTAGATTACACCATCAAACGACGGATAACCGCTATGTGATCCGCACACCAGAAGACGGAGCGAACTTTGTGATGGAAGATATGAGATTTTTGACACAGGAAAATTTCGTTTGTCTTTATCTCAATACAAAAAATCAAGTTCTTCATAAACATACCGTGTTTATTGGAAGCCTGAATTCATCGATCGTTCACCCGCGTGAAATTTTCAAAGAAGCCTTTAAACGATCGGCCGCTTCATTTATATGTGTGCACAACCATCCATCTGGAGATCCGACGCCCAGCAGGGAAGATATTGAAGTTACACAGCGACTTTTTGAATGTGGAAAGCTGATTGGAATACAGCTGCTTGATCATCTGGTCATAGGTGATCAAAAATTTGTGAGTTTGAAGGAAAAAGGGTATTTGTAACACTTTTTTTTTCAATGTTTTACGATATAATAGAGTTTATGAGTTTTTCCCTAAAGGGAATTTTGGTTTAAGAAAGGAAGATACATACATATGTTTGGAATTGGTACAAAAGACCTTGGAATAGATCTTGGAACAGCGAACACGCTTGTTTTTATTAAAGGAAAAGGCATTGTTGTAAGAGAACCTTCGGTCGTAGCTTTGGAAACTGATACGAAGTCTATAGTGGCGGTTGGAAATGACGCGAGAAACATGATTGGCCGTACACCTGGTAATATTGTGGCACTTCGCCCAATGAAAGACGGAGTCATTGCAGATTACGAGACGACAGCAACAATGATGAAATATTACATTAATCAAGCATTAAAAGGCAAAGGGCTTTTTGCTCGTAAACCTTACGTGATGGTATGTGTACCATCTGGTATTACAGCTGTAGAAGAGCGTGCAGTTATTGATGCAACAAGACAAGCTGGTGCACGTGACGCATACCCGATTGAAGAGCCATTTGCTGCGGCGATCGGTGCTAACCTGCCTGTATGGGAGCCAACAGGAAGTATGGTTGTTGACATTGGCGGCGGTACAACAGAGGTAGCCATTATTTCTCTTGGCGGTATTGTGACATCACAATCAATCCGCGTGGCAGGAGATGAAATGGATGATGCGATCAGCAGCTACATCCGTAAAACGTATAACCTGATGATCGGTGATCGTACGTCAGAAGCTATTAAAATGGAAATTGGTTCTGCGCAGCCTGATGTGCATGATGAAATGGATATTCGGGGCCGTGACCTTTTAACTGGTCTGCCAAAAACAATCTCGATTACAGCAGATGAGATTGCAAAAGCGCTTCGTGATACAGTGGAAACAATTGTTGATGCGGTGAAAATGACACTTGAAAAAACTCCGCCTGAGCTGGCAGCAGATATTATGGACCGTGGAATCGTCTTAACTGGCGGCGGTGCATTGCTTCGTAATCTTGACAAAGTTATTAGTGATGAAACGAAGATGCCAGTTATTATTGCTGAAGATCCGCTTGACTGTGTGGCGATCGGAACAGGAAAAGCACTAGAGCATATTCATTTGTTCAAAGGAAAATCAAAAGATAATCGATAATCGGGCGTAAATAAAGAGGTGTAAGACATGCCGCAGTTTTTTATGAATAAAAGATTAATGTTGCTCCTTGTCTGTGTCATCGTACTGGTGGCCATGATTGGTTTTTCAGTGAAAAGCGGCAGAGGTGCTTCATGGCCGGAAAAATTAGTGGGGGATACGACAGGCTTTTTTCAAGGTGTCTTTCATAAACCATCACAATTTATTGCCGGTATTTATGGGAATGTACAAGATTTAAAGAACACATACGATGAAAACGAACGTCTTCGAAAAAAACTTGATGGACAAACCCAATATGAGGCGAAACTACAAGAACTAGAAGATGAAAACAAAAAGCTACGCAAGCAGCTCGGTTATGTGAACTCTATTCGTGATTATACGCCAATTCTATCAACGGTTATCGCGAGAAACCCGTCCCTTTGGGATAGCTTTATCATGATTGATAAAGGGAAAAAACAAGGCGTTGACAAAGATATGGCGGTCACAAATGAGAGTGGTGCGTTAATTGGGAAAATTGAAAGTGATAAGCTCAACAATTTTACTTCGACTGTAAGGTTGCTAAGCTCTACTGACCAAAATAATAGAATTTCAACGAAAATTTTTGCGAAAAAGGGCAAAGAAGAACTCAACGGAATTATTAACGGCTATGACAGTAAGAAAAAAATGCTGACAATGAATATTCTGAAATCTGATGCAGATGGAGATGTCAAAAAAGGAGATCTTGTTGAAACATCTGGAGCAGGGGGCGTATTCCCTCAAGGCTTGACGATTGGTAAGGTGAGTGAAATCGAGCCAGATCATTACGGCCTGACAAAAATCATTTATGTAGAACCAGCGGCTGAACTTAACAATTTAGACCGTGTGATTGTGGTGAATCGCAGCTCAAGTACGGCAGATGCATCTGAATTGACGAAGGAGGAAGGCTCGTGAGACGTGTCCTTCTTGCTTTCGTCATGTTGTTTATCTTCGTATTTGACAGTATTTTTGTCGATCTAGTGAAGCTCCCATTTGTTTCAGACAATCAAATTTTAGCTCCTCATTTCATCTTACTCGCACTTGTATTTATGACGGCGTTTGTGAATCAAAAATATGGTGTGATTTTCGGTTTTATCTTTGGACTTTTATATGATATTTCGTATACAGGCATACTTGGTGTTCATATGTTTGGCTTTGGAGCGCTCTGCTATTTGCTAGCGAAAGCCTTTAAAGTTTTGCAAACGAATATGTTAGTGGTCGTCTTTCTGTCGATTATTGCTGTTTCCGTGATGGAGTTTTATGTGTACGGCGTTCAAGCGACAATTCAACCAGGGATTATGCCGTTTAATACGTATGTCATCGAACGCTTTATTCCAACGATTCTTTTAAATACTGCTGCGTCTCTCATACTTGTTGTGCCGCTTAGGCTCTTTTTCATCAACATGAAACAAGGACTGATCGACGAATAAAAGCAGGAGTTTGTCCAAATACGGCGAAATGAGTATGTTGTTGAGGTGAGCATCTTGAAAACTCAAAAACAGCAATATGTGACAATAAAAGGTACAAAAAACGGATTAACATTACAGTTAAATGATGACTGTTCGTTTGATGACCTTCTTTCTGGCTTGCGAGAGGTTCTTTTACTTGAGCAATATACAGATGGAAGAGAAGGTCATAAGGTTAATGTGCATATTAAGCTTGGTTTTCGGTATTTAACAGAGGATCAGGAAATGCGTTTGACTGAAGCAGTCTCTGAAAATGAACATCTCGTCATTCACTCTATTGAAAGTGACGTCATGTCAACTGAAGAGGCGAGACGATTAAAAGCAGAGGCTGACATTACCTCTGTAGCGAAAATTGTGCGCTCTGGACAGGTGCTGTATGTCGAAGGAGATCTTTTATTAATAGGAGATGTCAATCCTGGCGGAACGATTCGTGCAGGGGGAAATATTTTTGTGCTCGGTGCTTTAAAAGGCGTGGCACATGCTGGATGTAATGGGAATAAACAAGCTGTCATTGCGGCATCTCGTATGATTCCAACACAGCTTCGTATCGCACAAGTGTTTAACCGTGCACCAGATCAAAAAGAAGATGGAAATGAAATGGAATGTGCTTATTTAGATATAGATGGCAACATGATCATTGAACGCCTGCAGCAATTGGCTCATATAAGACCTAATCTGACAAGGCTTGAGGGAGGAATGTGAAATTGGGCGAGGCTATTGTGATTACCTCAGGAAAAGGCGGCGTTGGCAAAACAACAACATCTGCAAACTTAGGCACAGCACTAGCAATTCAAGGGAAAAAGGTGTGTCTAGTTGATACCGATATTGGCCTTCGGAATTTAGATGTCGTGATGGGGCTTGAGAACCGCATTATTTATGATCTAGTCGATGTAGTAGAAGGAAGATGTAAAATTCACCAAGCGCTTGTAAAAGATAAGCGTTTCGAGGATCTTTTGTATCTTTTACCCGCTGCTCAAACAAGCGATAAAACGGCTGTAGAACCAGAGCAGATCAAAGAATTAATTCAATCATTGAAACAAGACTTTGATTATGTCGTCATTGATTGCCCTGCTGGAATTGAGCAAGGCTTTAAAAATGCTGTATCTGGTGCAGATAAGGCAATTGTCGTGACGACGCCTGAGATCTCAGCTGTAAGAGATGCCGACCGTATCATCGGCTTGTTAGAACAAGAAGATATCGAACCACCTCGTTTGATTGTCAACCGTATTCGTACACACATGGCGAAAAGTGGCGATTCAATGGATGTGGATGAAGTTGTCCATCACTTATCGATTGATCTTCTTGGCATTGTCGCTGATGATGATGACGTGATTAAGGCTTCAAACAATGGTGAACCGATTGTCATGGATGCTAAAAATAAAGTCTCGATTGCGTATCGTAATATCGCCCGCCGCGTACTAGGCGAATCTGTTCCACTTCAATCATTTGAAGATGAAAACAAAGGAATGTTTGCTAAGCTGAAAGCATTTTTTGGTGTAAGAGCTTAATAAGCATTCAGGTAAGATGAGACCGATTCGATCAGAATCGGTCTTTTTGTTGCATATCAGATGAGGTCGCCACATAAAATGTACAAACTGTTTGTATGTAAAGGGTGATCTCATGAAAAGAGTGGACGAGTACCGAAAGAAAATCGCGCAGCGCCGCAAAACGAAGCAGTCAGCTGCTCCATCTAAGAAGACGACTTTTAAGAAAAAAGAGGATATCCCTCCATGGGTCATGCTGACAGAGGAAGAAAAGCATTCAGGGTCGTCTTCCTTTGAATCGTCGTCTCATCAGCCGAAGAAATATCAGCATCCGCTATTTAACCCCAATGCCTTTGTGCTGAAATGTTTATTATCTGCGTCTCTTGTGTTGATTGCAGCCATTTCATTTAAAGGTCAGGCAGGGCCGTTTCAGCAGCTGAAGCCGATCATTACGCAGACCTTTGAGCAAGATTTTCAATTTGCTGCTGCCAATCGCTGGTTTGAGAAAACAGTTGGAAACCCCCTTGCCTTTTTAACAGACAAAAAGGAAGACCAAAAAGATGTACAAGCGAACCAAGAACTGGCCGTACCTGCTTCTGGAAAAGTACAGGAATCCTTTACGCAAAATGGAGCAGGAGTCAAAATCGAAACATCGGCTGAAGCGATTGACAGTATGAAGGAAGGCTATGTAGTAGAAGTGAAAAAGAAAAGTGACACAGGGCTGACAGTGGTCGTGCAGCATGCGGATAACAGCTATAGCTGGTACGGTCAATTAAAGGAAGCCAATGTGGCCTTATACGATTTTGTCGATAAGGGTGAGAAAATTGGCCAGATCTCACTGGATGATCAAGGAAAGGGCACGTATTACTTTGCCATTAAGCAAAATGAACAGTTTATCGATCCTATTCAGGTGATGACCTTTGAATAGATGGCTGGTCATGCTGACGAAAATTCACATTCATCCGCTGCTGTGGATTGTGATGGCGTTTGCGATCCTCTCTGGTCAAATCAAGCCGCTGCTTTGTCTGCTCATTATCGTCTTTGTCCATGAGCTTGGACATGCAGCGGCTGCTTGCTATTATCATTGGCGCATTCGGCGGATTTTTCTACTCCCGTTTGGCGGAGCGGTAGAAGTAGAAGAGCATGGGAACCGCCCGCTAAAGGAAGAGCTGGCGGTCATTTTATGCGGGCCACTCCAGCATGTACCGCTCCAGCTAATGGCGTGGTTTTTCATGGAAGCTTCTCTTATTTCACACGACATTTTTACGATGTTCACTTTTTATAATATGGCGATTTTCCTTGTGAATCTTTTGCCGATTTGGCCGCTAGATGGCGGGAAATTATTCTTTTTGCTCTTATCAGCATATTACCCTTTCCAACGTGCACATGCCCTTGCCATAAAAGGCTCCCTTGTCTTTTTTAGTCTGTTGACAGGCGGATTACTTTTGTTTGCGCCGCTTCAATTCAACGGCTGGGTGCTGCTCACCTTTTTAGCCTATTCACTCGTGATGGAGTACCGGCAGCGGCATTATGTCAGGGTTCGTTTTTTACTAGAACGTTATTACGGTAAAAAAGAGCCAAAGGTAGAAAAGCTGATTCCGCTGAGAGCGAGCGCTGAGGAAAAAGTATATGAAGTCATGGCGCGATTCCAAAGAGGCTGTAAGCATCCGATTATTATTGAAAGAGATGGCGTGAAAATGAGCCAGCTTGACGAAAATGAACTGCTTCATGCGTATTTTTCAGATCGAAGAACCACCTCCTCAATGGAAGAGCTTCTTTTGCCGTACTAGTGATGAAAATACATTGACATTCTGCGTCTAATTTGATATATTTTTTAATGTTATGGATATGTAGCACCCGTGCTACAACCGCGCGAAGCAGGTGTAAAGAGCCTAAGGCCCCCTGTATTCGGCGAGTCTGAGTTTATTAGGAGGTGCAGAGATGTACGCAATTATCGAAACTGGTGGTAAACAAGTAAAAGTTGAAGAAGGTCAAACTGTTTATGTTGAAAAACTAGCTGCTGAAGCAGGTGAAACAGTAACTTTTGAAAACGTATTGTTTGTCGGCGGAGACACTGTCAAAGTGGGTAACCCTTCAGTTGCTGGAGCAACAGTAACGGCTAAAGTTGAAAAACAAGGTCGCGGTAAGAAAATTACTGTGTTCAAGTACAAACCGAAGAAAAACAACCACAAGAAACAAGGTCATCGTCAACCTTACACTAAAGTTGTTATCGAAAAAATCAACGCTTAAGGCGTGTGAGTGATATGATCAAAGCAACCATTACTCGGTCGGCAGCAGATGAAAGCATTACGTCTTTTCAGATGACTGGACATGCCGAGTTTGCTGAAAAAGGTCAGGATCTCGTTTGTGCAGGAGTATCTGCTGTTGTTTTCGGTTCAGTCAATTCAATTATTGCACTGACAGGATTGGACCCTCTGCTTGATATTGGCGAGGAAGGCGGCTATTTCTCTTTTGAATTGCCGGCTGATACAGATCCAGTATCCTTTGAAAAAGCCCAGCTGCTTTTAGAAGGCATGGTCGTTTCCTTAGAAACAATCGAACGAGATTATCACGATTATGTGAGAATATCTACAAAAAAATAGGAGGTGAACTTCATGCTTAGATTAGATCTTCAATTTTTCGCATCTAAAAAAGGGGTAGGTTCTACAAAGAACGGACGTGACTCTGAGTCTAAACGTTTAGGCGCTAAACGTGCTGATGGTCAATTCGTAACTGGTGGTTCTATCCTTTATCGTCAACGTGGAACGAAAATCTATCCAGGTGAAAACGTTGGACGCGGAGGCGACGACACTCTTTTCGCTAAAATCGACGGAACAGTTAAATTCGAACGTTTCGGTCGTGACCGTAAAAAAGTGAGCGTATATCCTGCGGCACAATAATTGCTAAAAACTCCGGTCATTGACTGGAGTTTTTTTCACTTTTTACAAGTAGTATCGAAGATGAAAAAGAGATGCACTCCATCAATATCAAAGAACGTTTGCTGACTTTGCCTCATTTTCTCCTATAGATCAGAAAAAACAACCTTTCCTCACATAACTAGTGTTTTTCTATGCTGTCTTCTCTGTTATAATTCAGGGAGACATATTGATGATAAGACTCCTAAAAGAGAGACCAAACGATTGGGAGTGCGATAATGGAAGAGATATCAAGTAAACAAAACGAAAAATTAACTCACGTTGCATTAACAAATGAATTGATCTATCTGCTCAGTCGTTCAAGACATGACTGGATGAATAAATTGCAGCTGATCAAGGGCAACTTGACATTAGAAAAATATGACCGTGTGTTTGAAATTATAGAAGAAATGGTCATTGAAGCACAGCATGAATCCAAACTCTCAAATTTAAAAATTCCCCAATTGGCCTATTACTTTCTAACATTTAATTGGGAGTCGCATTTTATCACCTTAGAATACGAAGTGCTTGGTGAAACCCGAGACTTATCAGCATATGAATCGCAGCTGCTAACGGTATCACAGGAGTTGTTTTCGATATTCGATCAATCAGTTTGCCAGAAAACTGAAAATCATTTAACGGTCACGTTCCAAACAGATCATGAAGAGAATGATGTGATCTTATATTTTGATTTCAAAGGAAAATTAACAAGTTTGGATGCGTTAAATGCGTTTCATGACGCAAACTATCCATGTATGAGTGTAGTTCAATTTCATGTGACAAGTCATGAGTCCATGATCGAGCTTTGTTTGAGGCAAGAATGAGATATGTGATGCAGAGAAACGGAGGAAGTTATGTTTGTAGATCAGGTTAAAGTGTATGTTAAAGGCGGTGACGGCGGAAACGGTATGGTGGCGTTTCGTCGTGAAAAATATGTGCCAAAAGGCGGACCGGCTGGCGGCGATGGTGGAAATGGTGCAGATGTTGTATTTGAAGTAGACGAAGGACTCAGAACATTGATGGACTTTCGTTATAAGCGCCATTTTAAGGCGGATCGCGGCGAACACGGAATGAGTAAAAACCAGCACGGCCGAAATGCGGAAGAAATGGTTGTCAAAGTTCCGCCCGGTACAGTTGTGACGGATGCAGAGACAGAACAAGTACTCGCAGACTTAACAGAGCATGGACAGCGGGCAGTCATTGCAAAAGGCGGACGAGGCGGACGTGGAAATTCACGTTTCGCAACACCGGCAAACCCTGCACCACAGCTTTCTGAAAATGGCGAACCAGGTAAAGAGCGTGACGTCATCTTAGAATTAAAAGTACTTGCAGATGTTGGACTTGTTGGTTTCCCAAGTGTCGGGAAGTCGACACTGCTTTCAATTGTCTCTTCTGCGAAACCGAAAATTGCAGATTATCATTTCACAACGCTTGTGCCGAACCTAGGAGTTGTCGAAACAGATGATAACCGAAGCTTCGTCATGGCGGATCTGCCAGGACTGATCGAAGGCGCGCACGAAGGTGTTGGCTTAGGTCATCAATTTTTACGCCACATTGAGCGGACACGCGTCATTGTCCATGTCATTGATATGTCAGCACTTGAAGGACGTGACCCGTACGAAGATTATGTGACGATTAATGAAGAGCTTGAGCAATACAATATGAGATTGACTGAGCGTCCACAAATCATTGTAGCGAACAAAATGGACATGCCAGATGCTGCTGACAATCTAGCGGCATTTAAAGAAAAATTAACGGATGACTATAAAGTGTTCCCAATTAGTGCGATCACAAGAGAAGGGCTTCGTGAGCTTTTATTTGAAATCGCCAATCAGCTTGAAACAACACCGGAATTCCCGCTTTATAATGAAGAGGAACTGTCTGATAACCGCGTAATGTACAGGTTTGATGAGGGAGATGCACCATTTGAGATCACAAGAGATCCTGACGGTACATTTGTCATAACGGGTAAAGCACTTGAGCGACTGTTTAAGATGACAGATTTCTCAAGAGATGAGTCCGTGAAACGATTCTCTAGACAATTGCGCGGAATGGGTGTCGATGATGCCTTGCGTGAGCGTGGTGCACAAGACGGCGACATCATTCGTCTGCTTGAATTTGAATTTGAATTTATTGATTGATCAAAAGGAGGGTCCAGTCCATGGGCTCTCCCGTTTTTAAAAGGGGAGAAAACAGGTGAAAGAAGAAACGTTCTATTTAGTAAGAGAGGATGTCCTTCCAGATGCGATGCGAAAAACGCTTGAAGTCAAAAAGCTTCTCGATCGCAAAAAAGCGGATTCAGTTGCCGATGCTGTTCAACAAGCGGATTTAAGCCGCAGTGCTTTTTATAAATACAGAGATGCTGTTTTTCCATTTTATACGATGGTGAAAGAGCAGATCATCACATTGTTTTTCCACCTTGAGGATCGGTCTGGGGCTCTGTCAAGACTGCTGCAAATTGTGGCTGACTCTGGCTGTAATGTGTTATCCATTCACCAAACGATTCCGCTGCAAGGAAGAGCGAATGTCACCCTATCCATTAGCACGGCTGGTATGGCAGATGATATCAATACAGTCATGAATCAATTAAGAAAACTTGAATTTGTCGAAAAAGTTGAAATTCTAGGTTCTGGGGCGTAAAAGGAGAGATCATAGCAGATGAAGCAATTAACTGTAGGTTATTTTGGACCAGAGGCAACATTTACTCATTTGGCCGTATGCTCTTGCTTTCCAGCAGATGCAATGCAGCGTGCCTATGCAACGATTCCGCAATGTATGGATGCTGTGTCAAAAGGCGAAGTCGATTTGGCGGTCGTTCCACTTGAAAATGCACTCGAAGGATCTGTGAACTTAACGATTGATTATTTAATTCATGAAGAAGCGCTGTCCATTGTTGGTGAAATGACAGCACCGATTCGGCAGCATTTGCTTGTCCACCCATCAAGAGCGGAAAGCTGGGAGACATTAGATGTGATCCAATCACATCCGCACGCGATTGCCCAGTGTCATCAATTTCTGAAAAAGCAGTACCCAGATATTCCGCATCGTCCAGTTGAATCAACAGGTTATGCAGCGAAATATATCAGTGAGCATCCGGATGAGGCTGCTGGGGCCATTGCGAATGAAATTGCCGCACAAACGTATGGTTTAACGATTGCAAAAAAAGACATTCATGATTATCCGCACAATCATACACGCTTTGTTATTTTACATAAAGATCCTAAAGCATCGTTCCCAATGAATGCAGGGTTCTCATCGAAGCCAAAAACGACCATTGTCGTCAGTCTGCCAAAGGATGACCAATCAGGTGCATTGCACCGCGTGTTATCTGCCTTTTCTTGGCGAAATCTCAACTTGTCAAAAATTGAATCTCGTCCAACAAAAACTGGACTTGGACACTATTTATTTATTATAGATATAGAAAAAGAAATGGATGATGTCCTTGTACCTGGCGCGATTCAGGAATTAGAAGCGATTGGCTGTGAAGTCAAATTGCTCGGCAGCTACCAAACGTATGAACTAACGAATGAAAAATAGTGTCCCTTATAGGACACTATTTTTTTAGTCTTTAATTAAAAAGCCAGCATCATCGAGCGCTTGGATGGCTTGGTCAAGCTGCTTTTGACTGTAAGAAGTGAGTGTATGTAAATGCACACCGTCTGTTAGTTCTGACAAGTAGGAGGCGCCCGTGTTAGAAATATGATGAACGAAATCAGCTACTTGCTTGCGAGTGCTGACGCGAATCGAGGCCGTTAGTTCACCGTAAACAGGGTGTTCTATAATCACATCTTTTACCGTCACCCCAAAGTCTACAATTAAGGTCAGTTCCTCTTCTGTACGAACAGGATCATGCTTGCAGGCGATGATTTGTTCAATTTCTCTTTCTGGCGCATGCTGAGATGCCATATACACATAGCCTTGACTTGTGGCAATAATGGGTTCGTTTTTTGCTTTCAATAGTGAGATATCTTGTACAATGACTTGTCGAGAGACAGCCGCCTTTTTAGCCAAAAAGCTCCCGGTGAGCGGTGAATCTGTTTCTTTCAGCCACTCTAAAATGGCGTTTCTTCTCTCTTCGCCAATGAGTTTCCTCTCTTGCTCCACGTCTTATGCTCCTTTCTTCTCCTTTTGCAATTGTTCAAATGTATGCAAAAGCTGATCGATGTCCTCTTTTGACGACTTCGATCCAAATGATAGTCGAATGAATTGAAGAGCATCACGGTCTGATACGTGCAATGCCTTCACAGCCGGGGAAGGATGATGATAACCAGAAGCACATGCGCTTCCAGTCGATATACAAATCCCATGCCGGTTACATGCTAACATTACATATTGTCCTTCAAACCCTTCAAAAAAACAACCAATAATATGAGGCAGCATAAGGCGATTGCCATTGTTCTGAAGTGTACGAACAGGAAGCTGTCTCATTTTCAGCTGCTGAAGAAAATAATCACGAAGCTGCTCATTTTGCCGTTTTTGCTCATCTAGCTTAAGCATTAATTGTTCGCTCGCAGCAGCAAAAGCACCGATGCATGGAACGTTCACTGTTCCAGGGCGGAAGCCATTTTCCTGAACTGCACCTGAATATAAAGGCTTCCAAGGAACGTGAGCGCCCATATAGACAGCACCAGCGCCCTTAGGTGCATACACTTTATGGCTAGAGATGGATACGGCATCAACCCCAAGCTCCTTGATGGACACACGAACCTTTCCGAATGTTTGCACGGCATCTGTATGAAAAAGAATGTGCCTTTCTTTTAAAATGGTTGCTAATTCAGCGAGCGGCTGGATAATCCCTGTTTCTGAATTAGCATGCTGGATAGATACTAATCCTGTTTCAGGCAATAATGCATCTTTGAGAATGTCCTGAGTGATGATCCCATCTTGATTCGGTTCAATGATCGTAACCTTCGCGCCAAGACGCTCTAAGCTCTTAAACGCATGATGAACAGAAGGATGCTCTACAGAAGTTGTGATGACATGCTGCCTGTCTGCTGGCAGACCATTTGCCATCGATTGAATCGCAAGAAGATTGGATTCTGTTCCGCCGCTTGTAAAGTAGATGCCCTCTGGTTCGCCCTCAAGAATGGCAGCGATTGATTGTCTGCTGTAAGTCAGTATGTCATTTGCTCTTCCGCCTGCATCATGTAGACTGCTTGCATTCCCGTAGCAATCTTTACTTAGCTGATGAAAAACATGCAGTGCCTCCTCCGAAACAGGTGTAGAAGCTGCGTAATCTAAATAAACCAATCCATCCATCTCCTATGAGAAAATTTTTTCTTGTATTTATTGTAGTGTTGTGTAATGATATGTGTCAAGACAGGTGTAAATGACAGGAGGGGCGATGGTGTCATCAATCAAAAAAATCATTGTGGTGGGATCAGGCATTGCAGCGCTTTCCTTTGCAAAAACCATTTCAGCAAGCTGCGAAGTCATCATGATGACAAAAAAACAATTTTCCTCTAGTAATTCCATGCTTGCACAAGGAGGAATCGCTGCTGCCTTTTCAGCACAGGATTCTGTTCATCAGCATGTACAAGACACATTAGCTGCCGGCTGTGATCACAATGATGAAAGGGCGGTACAAGAGATCGTACGTCTTGGAAAGCATATGGTGGAGCAGCTCGTAGAAGAAGGCTGTCCATTTGATCAAACGGAGACGGGCGTGCCGCAATTAGGTAAAGAGGGGGCGCATACGACTCATCGCATTTTGCATGCAGGAGGAGACCAAACAGGTAAAACCCTCGTGCAGTATTTAAAAAATCAGCTTGGCTCACATATTCATTTATATGAAAATTCCCATGTCGTTGATCTGCTCGTTCACGAAGGAACCTGCATAGGAGTGGTCTGGAAAGATGAGAAAGATCGCGTACATACCATGACCGCAGATGCCGTTGTCTTATCGACAGGCGGCTGCGGCTCCCTTTATGAAACAAACACAAATGACCCTTCTGTAACAGGAGACGGACTGATGATGGCTTATCGAGCCGGTGCACAATTAGCTGATCTCGAATTTGTTCAATTTCATCCTACCCTCTTGACGATCGCTGGAAAAGCAGTCGGTCTCGTTTCAGAGGCAGTCCGAGGAGAGGGAGCCTATTTAGAAGATGAAACAGGCAGGAGAATCATGAAAGGCATTCACCCACAAGCTGATTTAGCGCCTAGAGATATTGTCGCTAGAGCTATTTTTCATGAACAGCAATTAGGTCATGATCTGTATCTCAATATCAGCGAAATTCCACATTTCTCAGTTCGTTTTCCAGCCATTGCTGCAATGTGTGAGCGTGCAGGTGTCGATATAGCAAGCGGCAGGCTCCCAGTTTCCCCTGGTATGCATTTTTTAATGGGCGGAATCTGCGTGAATGAATATGGAGAAACGACGGTTCCATCTCTTTTTGCTATCGGAGAAGCGGCCTGTACAGGCTTACACGGAGCGAACCGATTGGCGAGTAATTCTCTCTTGGAAGGTCTCGTTTTAGGAAACAAAGCGGCACGGAGAATTGAACAAATAGCTAAACAGAAAAAAACAATCCCTTCTTTCTCTATTCAAGAAATATGGCCTGTGCCAGAGGTTTCAGAGGATCAGTTGAGACAATGGATGACAACATATGCCGCAATTGTAAGAGACGAAAAAGGGCTAAAGACCTTACTGCAAACATTACAGCAAGTCCCTTATCAGCAAATGAATGTGAAGAATATCACAAGTGAACAGATCGAATTAAGCAATCAATGGACATTAGCGATTTGTCTTGTGAAGTCTGCATTACTTCGTACAGAAAGTAGAGGCGGTCATTATCGATTGGATTATCCAAATCGGAATGATGCATTATGGCGGGGCGTGCAAATTGTCCATGAAAAAGGCCACATTCACATGATGAAAAATGAAAGGATCGGTGCCAAATGGAACGTTTACAGTTAAAACAAATGCTGACTCATTTTTTCACAGAAGATATTGGTTTTGGAGATGTATCAGCTGATGGCATTTTTGGAGAAAAGAAAGGAACAGCCTATATCATCGCAAAACAATCGGGTGTATTGGCAGGTTCTCAAGTCATTGACATAGGGTACCACCTGCTGAATGAACAGATTCAGACTGAGTTGTTCTTTAAAGAAGGTGATTGGATTCATTCAGGGGCAGTGCTGGCGAAAATAAAGGGACCAGTCAGCGACTTATTAAAAGGAGAACGGGTCATTTTAAATGTCTTGCAGCGCATGACAGGTATCGCCACTTTAACACATGAAGCAGTGCAGCGATTAGCGGACCCGTCGATTACGATTTGTGATACGAGAAAAACGACGCCCGGCTTGCGTATGTTAGAGAAATACGCTGTGAAGACAGGTGGGGGAAAGAATCATCGCTTCGGCTTATCAGATGGGGTAATGATTAAAGATAATCATATCGCTGCATGCGGCTCTATTCATGAAGCAGTAGAGAAAGCAAGAGCATATGCCGGTCATATGGTGAAAATTGAAGTGGAAATTGAATCAGAAACGCAGCTAAAGGAAGCCATTGATGCAAAGGCCGATGTCATCATGTTTGACAACTGCTCTCCGGACGAGGTAAAACGTTTTAAACAAATGACGCCTGAGACAATTTTGACAGAGGCTTCAGGAGGTATCACGCTAGAGACATTGCCAAGTTACAGAGGGACAGGTGTCGATCTTATTTCACTTGGTTTTCTGACACATTCTGCCCCAGCATTTGATTTTAGTATGAATATGGAATTCAGTCATAAAGGGGGAACAACTCATGTCACTGCTTGATGTACTTGCGAATCAACATGCAGCTATGATGCCAGAAGACTATAAACACCGCTCTGTTGAGGAGATGAAGCAGCGTGTGTTAGACATTAAACGAGCCTTTGGATCAAAGCTTTTTATACCGGGGCATCATTATCAAAAGGATGAAGTCGTCCAATTCGCAGATGCAACAGGAGATTCATTGCAGCTCGCACAAATAGCCGCGGACAACAAGGAAGCGGAGTACATTGTGTTCTGCGGTGTTCACTTCATGGCTGAAACGGCAGATATGCTGTCAAACAAGAATCAAAAGGTTCTATTGCCAGATATGAGAGCAGGCTGTTCAATGGCAGATATGGCAAACATGAAACAAACGGATAGAGCATGGGAGCAGCTCACTAATCTGTTTGGGGAGACAATTCTTCCACTTACGTATGTCAACTCAACAGCTGATATTAAAGCATTTGTCGGAAAGCATGGCGGGGCCACTGTGACATCATCAAACGCTAAAAAAGTGCTGGAGTGGGCGCTCACACAAAAAGAGCGCATTCTGTTTCTCCCTGATCAGCATTTAGGGCGTAATACGGCCTTTGATTTAGGCATTTCACTTGAAGAAATGGCTGTCTGGGATCAAATAGAAGAAAGGCTCATCACCGATCAGCCTTTTTCCCGCATCAAGATGATTTTATGGAAAGGCCATTGCTCTGTCCATGAGAAATTTACGGTGCGGAATATTGAAGAAACGAGAAAAAGAGACCGTGACATTCAAATTCTTGTCCATCCAGAGTGCACGCATGAAGTCGTCACGGCTTCTGATCTTGCCGGTTCAACGAAATTTATTATTGATACGATCAAGGAAGCAGCAGCAGGAAGCAAGTGGGCGATTGGAACAGAGATGAATTTGGTCAAGCGAATCATAGATCAGCATCCAGATAAACAAATCGAATCCCTCAATCCGGATATGTGTCCATGTTTGACGATGAATCGGATCGATCTCCCTCATTTGTTATGGTCACTAGAAAGCATAGAGAAAGGTGATCCGGTCGGTTTGATTCAAGTCAATGAAGACACGACAAAAGACGCTTTACTTGCACTGAATAAAATGCTCGCCATTAAATAATGAATCAGCCCCTCCTATCAGAAAACAAGTTTTTATCATATCGGCTTGTAAATAGGCATAAATTTATGGTGAAACATATTGTACTTCTGACATAACCGTTACGTTCACGTTTTGCATAGGAGGGGAAAACGTTGAAAATTCATATTGTGCAAAAAGGAGACTCCCTTTGGAAAATTTCAAAGAAATACGGAGTCGACTTTCAAGAATTGAAAAAACTAAATTCACAGCTCAGTAACCCAGATTTGATCATGCCGGGTATGAAGATCAAGATTCCATCTAGTGGTGTTCCTGTAAAAACAGATCATCAGAAAGCAAAAGAAATGCCAAAGCCGAAAGAACATCCGTATGTGAAAGAAAAGCCAAAAGATGTCGTGCAAGTGCAAGATACGAAGCCGAAAGAAAAGCCAAACGAACCTGTACCTTATGTACCGCCAGTGCCAAAGATCGAGCAGCCAGCTTTTCCACAAGTCGATGTGAATTATTATCAGACCAATCTCTACCAGCCATTCACGCCTCCTCCCAAAAAAGAACATCATGAGAAAAAAGATCACGTTCATGAAAAGAAAGATCATGTTCATGACAAAAAGGATCATAAAGATCATGTTCATTATGAGAATAAGGAGCATAAAGACAACAAGGACCATTTTCATCATGAGAATAAGGAGCATAAAGACAACAAGGACCATTTCCATCATGAAAATAAAGGTCATTTAAAAGATGAAGTGGCAAAGGGGTATGATCCGTTTATTCATATTCCGCATCAAAAGGAGGAGGGAAAAGATATGGAGCACAGCAATTACCCAAACCTTCCTAATTTCCCGCAAATGCCGAATGTAGGAGGCGCAGCGGTAGGGGGAATGGCTGAGAATAAGGAACATCATCACCATCACCAGCATCATGACGCATATGATCCTTATTATGGTCATGGTCATTACATGCCGGCAATGTATCCATATCCGCAGCAAATGGTGCCAGCATCGCCAATTTTACCAGGGTCAGGTCTTTGCTATCCTGTCCAGCCATATTATCACCATCACATGATGCCATATCCATACCCAGCGCAGCCGTATTATCCTGCGTATCAAGCGCCAGCTTATTACGGAGAACATTATGAACATCATGCAAACGATGGGCATCACTGGCACCACCATATGCATCCAAATGCCAATGCCAACGCAAATGTCAATGCGAACGTGAATCAAGGCTTTTATCCAAATGTTTCAAATGAAGCTTATGGCAAGGAAGACTGCGGATGTGATGATGGCATGAAGCAGCATCAGCCGTGGCCAGGACATTACCCGAATCCTGTACCTTATGGCCAAATGGGAGCTTATCCAGCTCAGCCTTATATGCAGCCATATCCAGGTCAATCTGTTTTTGCAAGACCAGAGGAAGACGAAGAAGAGTAATGACAGAAGGAGCGATCTCAATCGTTCCTTTTTTTGTTTATAACTGACAGCTTGATTTTTCCCCAAACTGTACATGCTAAAACAGAGCCTGTTTCGCGCTCATGAGATTGAATTTGTACAGGGGGTTTTTCGTTTGAGACAAAAATGGCAAAAAACGATCGCATTAGTGCTTCTTCCTATTGGGTTAACGGCATGTGGTACAAATGACAATGCAGGTGTAGATACACGTCATAATCAATCAGGTCAGCCAGTCGGATATCATTCGAATAACCGTGCGGATGACAATAACCAAGATCATCAAGGGCCAGTTTCTGAACTCATGGAGGGAATGAACGGTGGGAATACAACGAATGTTGATTATCGCACCCGCCCTCAAGCAGATGATCGAACGCCTCTCGCAGGTGGTGATGGACGCTACAGTCATGGAGATATGAACTATCATAACCAAATGTCGTTCTCTGGCTACGATAAACAAGAGAACGTGCAGCGTTCAAGAAAAATTGCCAATCGCGTCAATAAAATGAACCACGTTGCAGACTCACAGGTGATGGTAACAGATGAAAATGTGTATATTGCCATTAAATCAGATGGACGTCTGACGTCAGAGGGCGTATCACAAGTGGAAGAAGCAGCGACTCGTTATGCGGATGGAAGAGCTGTCCAAGTCATTAAAGACGAGGGAGCTTTCACACGCTTTAGAGATATGAGAAGAACACAATTTGAAACAGGTCAAACAGGCATGACTCGATAAGTAAAAAAGGCTAAAGTTCCTCAAGAACTTTAGCCTTTTCTTAAAAATAAACCTTAATGCCTATATAGAATTCGTAAAAGAAATAACAGCCAAATCCAAGTAATAAAATACCAGCAATAATGGATGTCCATTTGATCATCGTTCGATTCATCACTTTTCTTGTTAAGGATACAAGGGTGAGAAGACCGATGTCATGAAGGAGAATCCCTGCCAAAATACCGCCTGATGCCAGTATAAATTCAGATGAATCTGTTTTTGTATATGCATCTGCCAATACAGCTCCGAATACAGAAACCCAGAACACAAGATTTCCAGGAGACACCGCGACAAGCAAGCCGTTTCTGTACGTTTTTGCGAAAGATTTATTGACTTTTTCCCCAGCTAAATGGATGTCTTGATCCGCATGTTTAATGGAATCGTATGCGAGCATCATTAAGAAGATAGCTCCGATCAGCCAGAGCGGGATTTGGACAAATGGCAGTGATAAAAACTGAGCAAATCCAGCATACAAAGCCAAGATTAGTAAGAGATCGATGGTCATGCCGCCTGCTCCTACAGTTAAACCATGAAAGAATCCGTTTTTTAATCCTTGTTTTGTCATTTCAACCGTGATCGCTCCAACTGGTAGAGCAATTGAGAACCCTATGACGATAAATGTGAGAAATGTTTGCAATCGACTAGAACTTCCTTTAAAAAAGTCTGTATAAAAATTCTCCGTTTAGATTAATTATACATAATAGGAGAAAAGGATCAATGATTATTTCAGATTTTATCTAAATGTTTGAGGAGGATGATGTATATAAAGGTGTATATCAAGCTTGCTTTATCTCTTTTGTAGTGAAAAGGAACTATTTTCCTAAAACTTCTTTTTTTCATGGCATCTCTATGCTACACTGTTGTGGAAATGAATAAATGTGACTAGGGGTGCCCACGGCTGGGCTGAGAGAGAAGTGTATGCTTCTTAACCCTTTGGACCTGATCTGGCTCGTACCAGCGTGGGGAAGTTGAAGATGATACATGTGTCTTATAAATGAGATTCATGTTTATTTCTAACGACGAAACCAGGTTCTGTTCATAGAGCCTGGTTTTTTTGCTGGTGCTGATTCCATCCTGTCCGGTGACAAGAAGAGAAGGAGAGAACAGCAAATGAAAGAAAAGAAAAATACCCTAACAACTCAATCGTTATTATCAAGCTTTGATGGCAGCCGAAAGGTGTATGAGAAAGGGTCAAGACCTGACATTTTAGTGCCAAAAAGAGAGATTGCCCTCTCACAAACGGTGACGCAGGCAGGAAACATTCAAAATGAACCGATTCGTGTGTACGATACGAGTGGACCTTACACCGATGAGCGTGCCCATATCGATGTTACAAAGGGGCTTCATCGTCTGAGAGCGGCATGGATCGAAGAAAGAGGGGATACAGAAAGCTATGAAGGACGTCATGTAAAACCTGAAGATAACGGATATCGCTCCAAAGAGAAATCGTCACATCAGCATGTTCTTACTGATTTTCATCATGAGCCGCTTCGCGCAAAACAAGGTGCCTGTGTGACGCAAATGCATTATGCAAAAAAAGGTATTGTGACGCCTGAAATGGAGTTCATCGCGTTAAGAGAAGGGCTAAGTCCTGAGTTCGTGAGAGAGGAAGTAGCCAGCGGAAGAGCCGTTATTCCAGCGAATATTAACCATCCTGAAAGTGAACCGATGATTATCGGAAGGCATTTTCATGTCAAAATCAATGCGAACATTGGCAATTCAGCTGTGACTTCATCCATTGATGAAGAAGTTGAAAAAATGACTTGGGCAATCAGATGGGGTGCAGACACTATGATGGATCTGTCTACAGGAAAGGACATTCATACAACGAGAGAATGGATCATACGCAATTGCCCAGTCCCAGTAGGCACCGTTCCCATTTATCAGGCGCTTGAAAAGGTGAATGGCGTGGCAGAAGATTTGACGTGGGACGTGTACAGAGACACGTTAATTGAACAAGCAGAGCAAGGAGTAGACTACTTCACGATTCATGCGGGCGTGCGATTAAGGTATATTCCGCTGACAGTCGATCGGGTGACCGGAATTGTTTCAAGAGGCGGTGCCATTATGGCAAGATGGTGTCTTGCCCATCATCAAGAGAATTTCCTTTATACCCACTTCGAAGACATTTGTGAGATTATGAAAACGTATGATATTGCTTTTTCACTTGGAGACGGACTCAGACCAGGCTCGATTGCTGATGCCAATGATGAAGCGCAGTTTGCAGAGCTGGAAACGTTAGGTGAATTGACAGAGATCGCTTGGAAACATGATGTTCAGGTGATGATTGAAGGACCTGGGCATGTTCCAATGGATAAAATCAAAGAGAATGTAGACAAACAAATGGAGATTTGCAAAGAGGCACCATTTTATACATTAGGACCTCTTACAACAGATATTGCTCCGGGATATGATCATATTACATCTGCCATCGGCGCAGCTATGATCGGCTGGTATGGAACAGCGATGCTATGCTATGTGACGCCAAAAGAGCATTTAGGGCTGCCGAACAAAGAAGATGTAAGAGAAGGTGTGATCGCCTATAAAATTGCTGCACATGCTGCTGATCTAGCAAAAGGACATCCTGCTGCTCAAAAGCGCGATGATGCTTTATCGAAAGCAAGGTTTGAATTTAGATGGCGGGACCAATTCAACCTGTCACTTGATCCAGAAAGAGCGATGGCGTTCCATGATGAAACATTGCCTGCCGAAGGCGCTAAGACTGCCCATTTTTGCTCAATGTGCGGACCGAAGTTTTGCAGCATGAAAATTTCCCATGATATTCGCAATCAATCAGAAGAAGTAAAAAAAGAGATGGAGAAGAAGGCGAAGGAGTTTATCAGCCAAGGAAGTCAAATATATTCATCCTAAAAAAGAACCTCGCACGCATGTTGTGCGGGGTTTTATCAGATCGCGGATAAGGCTTTTCTTAAGAGGTGGAAAAATGCCTTTAATGCAACCCCTATCATGTCCAGACTCGGAATGAGGGCATCTGTTAAATGAAACACGACTGTTTGTCTTTCAGGAGATGTTCGTTTCTTTTTCCGTTTCATAAAGAAAACCTCCTTTTTAAAATACTATACTTCTTTGCAAAGAAGAGGGATAGAGATATTGTTTGAATTTAAACAAAATTTAAACTTCTTGTGTTTGAAAGGAAAGAAGGAGGGGAAACGAGTTGAGTAGAGAATGAATGAAAAGAGCCGATCTATTTGGCCAGCTAACAAGAGAGAGTGGAAGGTGATCTTATGATGAAAGTATTTAAGGTAACATTTCATATGAACAATGGGGAAGTGCTTGATTTCGAGCTAAAACGTCCAGCTACCTATGATGTGTATAAGAAAATTGAAGAAGCCAATCATTGGTTTAAGCTGAATAATGAAATCATTAACTTATTAAATGTGAATAGCATCCATGTTGAAACAGATTGACACAGAAAAGCCGCTCAGTGAGAGCGGCTTTCATTATGCAGAGAAATCATTCCGATTATTAAGCTGACCGCGGGACAGCCAGTTCTTTTTATATAAATAAGCAATCACTTCAAGCCATAGACGCGGTGCTTTTTTCGGGAAAAAAGGTTTTTGATAATAAGCGTAAGCGGCTTTTAAGTCATCCCATTGGTGGCATGCTTTTGTTTGTGTGAAACGGGCAACGTCGATGACCCTGACCTGTCCTTCCTTTGTTAAGATCAGATTCCTCAGATGGATATCAGAAGGATTCAATCCTTTCTCGCGTGCTTCTTCTAGCGCATCATCGACTTGTTCAATCATTTGTTTTTTAATAGGAATCCCCTTTGTGAGGCATTCATAGA
Organism: Bacillus sp. FSL W8-1143; assembly: GCF_037965155.1. NCBI lineage: Bacteria > Bacillati > Bacillota > Bacilli > Caryophanales > Bacillaceae > Bacillus > Bacillus sp. FSL W8-1143. Next base: position 2,471,629 of record NZ_CP150182.1, on the reverse strand, counting down.
ATGTATGTCCTTTAATATATTCCATTAAAATATACTGATCCCCAGATTCATAAATCTCAGGGTAGTAAGACGAACCAGAAAGTTTTTCATAAATGGCGGCTTCCTTGCGGGCAATATGCTGATAAGAAGGGAAAAAGACTTTTAACGCCATTTTCTTGCCGTTTTTTTTGTATGAAAAGACATAGGCACTTCTTCCTTTGCCGCACAGCTCAAGCTCTGCCGGTTTAAAGGCAAGCTTATGAAGACGTTTATCCTCATGATACTGAATCGATTCGGCTAATCTTTTGACTTCTGACATTGACTTCACCTTCTTTGGTTTCAGTTTATGCGGCTGAAAAACGAATGATGAAAAAACCGAGCATTCGATAAAGCAATGGATTGTATAAAACATACCATTTACGAATGAAGGATACAACGAAAGACTCTTCCCATATATTCATGTCATCGATTTGGTTAATGTTTAGAAAAATGGGTCAAACTACATATGTCATGCATCGATCTCATGTTTTAAAGAGGTGTAAATAGTGAAAGTGAAGATGAAATGTTTCGTTACAGGACTTATCATGACAAGTGTGCTTTTTTTCGCTACGGATATGGAAGGAAAAGAACACTTGCAAAAGCAGTCAAACTCGATCACCGTACAGCTTGAAAAAGTTTATCTAGACGGAGATGTGAGTATTGAAAGACACCGGGCATCATTAGAAGACAAAGACACATTCTGGTCGCAGTATAAAGGCTGGACGCTAGTAGAGCAGAAAGAGGATTTTGCGCTTTTTAGAAAGCAAATTGATGATATCTCTCCATTAAGTAAAGCAAATGGATATATCGGATTATCAGAGGACGGTGTGATTTCTACGTTTCATGGAAGGCCTGACGGCTGGGCGGAGCCCATTCATCTCTTTTTTCAAATTGATACGTCCCGTTTAGAAAGTCATGTGGAGGAGCAGCTTGAGCAAGGCATTCCTTTTCGAACAAAGGATGAATTTGAGCATGTGCTTGAAGTCATGAAGCCTTACCGAAATGAAATATCGTTTTAAAGCGTATAACAGCTTGCTGGTGTGAAGGCCGCAAGCTGTTTTTCGTAGTGTCATCGTAAAAATGCATTGAGCGAACGTATGTTAACTTTTATTGCGGTTTTCTTCTCGATTTATGTTACAATGAAGAACAGTCAAAGAGGTGAAAACGGTGATAGAGTTTGTAAAAGGGACCATTGATTATGTGTGCCCGCAATATGTTGTCATAGAAAACGGCGGAGTGGGATATCAAGTCTATAGCCCAAACCCGTTTATCTATCAAATCAATAAACAAGAAACGATTTATACGTATCATTACATAAAGGAAGACGCTTTTTCGTTATATGGATTTCAAACACGAGAAGAAAAAGCGCTGTTCACAAAACTGTTAAATGTCACAGGGATTGGGCCGAAGGGGGCTCTAGCGATTCTTGCTTCCGGTGATCCAGGCGCGGTCATTTCAGCGATAGAACGTGAAGATGAAGCGTTCCTGATTAAATTCCCTGGTGTTGGCAAAAAGACAGCTCGCCAAATCATTCTCGACCTAAAAGGCAAGCTAGCTGATGTTGTGCCTGAAATGATTGGCAATCTATTTAATCACGAGGACCATATTCAGGTCGAAACGCAGCAAACGGCATTAGACGAAGCGCTTGAAGCCTTAAGTGTTCTCGGATACGGTGATCGCGAAATTAAAAAGGTTCTTCCATTGTTAAAAGAAGAAAAGAATCTCACAACCGATCAATATGTGAAAAAAGCTTTACAAAAAATGTTGAAATAGGGTGATGTCTCATGGATGAACGGCTCGTCTCAACTGAAGCAGACAACCATGAATCAGCCATTGAGCAAAGTCTGCGGCCACAGACACTTAGCCAATATATCGGTCAGCAAAAAGTAAAGGATAACCTCAGCGTGTTTATTGAAGCTGCCCGGATGAGGCAGGAAACACTCGATCATGTCCTTTTATACGGACCGCCCGGACTCGGGAAAACAACGCTCGCCTCGATTATTGCCAATGAAATGAATGTTCAGCTGCGGACAACATCTGGACCAGCGATTGAACGTCCTGGCGATTTGGCGGCGATCTTAACTTCTCTTGAGCCAGGTGATGTGTTGTTTATAGATGAAATTCATCGCTTGCAGCGCTCAATTGAGGAAGTGCTTTATCCAGCAATGGAGGATTTTTGTTTAGATATCGTCATTGGCAAAGGAGATACAGCGCGCTCTGTACGGCTTGATTTACCGCCATTTACACTTGTAGGTGCTACGACCCGTGTCGGGCTTTTAACAGCGCCGCTTCGTGACAGGTTTGGAGTACATGCAAGATTGGAATACTATGAGCAAAGAGATTTGGCTCACATTGTTTCAAGAACAGCAGAGCTGTTCGAGATTGGGATCGATCTTCGCTCAGCCGAAGAGATCGCAAGACGTTCCCGCGGTACGCCGAGGGTTGCCAATCGTCTGCTCAGAAGAGTAAGAGATTTTGCGCAGGTGCTTGGGAATCATGCGATTACCGAGGACATTGCGGAAGATGCCCTTGAGCGCCTTCAAGTCGACAAGCTTGGTCTTGATCATATCGACCATAAGCTGCTTTTAAGTATGATTGAAAAATTTAGAGGCGGTCCTGTAGGGCTTGATACAATCTCAGCGACAATTGGAGAAGAATCACATACGATTGAAGATGTGTACGAACCGTATTTACTGCAAATTGGTTTCCTGCAAAGAACACCAAGAGGACGGGTCGTCACAAGAGAAGCGTATGAACATTTTCAAATGGAGGTTCCGATTCGTGACTGAATTCCCTAAAATATTGATGATTTTAGGTGGTATCCTTTTTGCCGCAGGATTAGGTTTTCAATTGGTTGGTAAGCTTCCAGGTGATATTTTTGTGAAAAAAGGAAATGTGACGTTCTTTTTTCCTGTGATCACATGCATTGTCATTAGCATCGTGCTAACCATATTACTGAATATCTTTGGACGGATGAAATAACGTTAACTAGTTAACTACAGAATAGGTGAAGGAAATGAAGCTAGAACTATTTGATTTTGATTTACCAGAAAGATTGATTGCACAAGTACCGCTTGAAAAACGAGACGCATCAAGACTGATGGTCTTAAATAAACAAACGGGTGCAATCAAACACGATACATTCTCACAAATCACCGATTATTTTCAAACGGGTGATTGTCTCGTTTTAAATAATACACGCGTTCTGCCGGCACGGTTGTTTGGAATGAAAGAGGATACAGGTGCAAAAGTTGAACTTCTTCTCTTAAAACAAGAGGAAGGCGACAAATGGGAGACACTTGTAAAACCAGCCAAACGGGTGAAAAAAGGAACAGTGATCACATTTGGTGATGGAAGGCTTCAAGCGGTATGTACAGAAGAATTAGAACATGGCGGAAGAAAAGTTGAGTTTCAGTATACCGGCATTTTTTACGAAGTACTTGAATCCCTTGGTGAAATGCCGCTGCCTCCTTATATTAAAGAGCAGCTTGACGATCGTGAACGCTATCAAACGGTGTATTCGAAAGAGGTCGGCTCCGCTGCTGCTCCGACTGCTGGTCTTCACTTTACAAACGAGCTGCTGGATGCGCTGAAAGCAAAGGGTGTGCACATCGCATTCATTACACTGCACGTGGGGCTTGGTACTTTTCGTCCGGTCAGTGCAGATCGTATTGAAGAACACGAAATGCACGCGGAATTTTACGAAATGAATGAAGAAACAGCGGCAGAGCTTAATCGCGTTCGCAAAGAAGGCGGGCGGATTATTTCAGTGGGGACAACGTCAACGAGAACGCTAGAAACCATTGCAAGTGCGCATGACGGTGAATTCAAAGCGTCAAGCGGCTGGACGTCAATCTTTATTTACCCCGGCTACACATTCAAGGCAATTGATGGCATGATCACGAATTTCCATCTGCCAAAATCCTCGTTAATCATGCTTGTCAGCGCATTAGCTGGACGAGAGCATGTCCTAAAAGCGTACAATGAGGCTGTAAAAGAGGAATACCGATTCTTCAGTTTTGGCGATGCCATGCTGATTCAATAACATCATACAACAAAGACAGGAGGGCTCATTTTGTCGCAATTACCGATACGTTATGAGTTCATTAAATCATGCAAACAAACAGGTGCACGACTAGGGCGCGTTCATACACCGCACGGCTCCTTTGACACGCCTGTATTTATGCCGGTAGGTACACTGGCTACAGTCAAAACGATGGCGCCTGAAGAACTAAAGGCAATGGAAGCAGGCATCATCTTAAGCAATACGTACCACCTATGGCTCCGTCCGGGTCATGACATTGTGAAAGAAGCAGGCGGCCTGCATAAATTTATGAACTGGGATCGAGCGATTTTGACCGACTCAGGCGGATTCCAAGTCTTCTCTTTGAGTGAATTTAGAAAAATTGAAGAAGAAGGCGTCCACTTCCGTAATCACTTAAATGGAGATAAGCTGTTCCTTTCTCCTGAGAAGGCCATGGACATTCAAAATGCGCTTGGCTCTGATATTATGATGGCATTTGATGAATGCCCGCCATATCCAGCAGAATACGATTACATGAAACGTTCTGTAGAGCGGACAAGCAGATGGGCAGAACGCTGTCTAGAAGCACATCAGCGTCCAGAGGATCAAGGGCTGTTTGGAATCATCCAAGGCGGAGAATACGAAGAGCTTCGTAAACAAAGTGCAAAAGATCTCGTGTCACTTGATTTCCCAGGCTACGCCATCGGAGGCTTATCTGTTGGGGAACCAAAAGATGTGATGAACCGTGTACTCGAGTTCACAACGCCATTGTTACCAGCAGACAAGCCAAGGTACTTAATGGGTGTCGGCTCACCAGATTCCTTAATTGACGGCGCCATTCGCGGTGTAGATATGTTTGACTGCGTGCTGCCAACACGAATTGCTAGAAACGGTACGTTGATGACAAGCGAAGGACGTCTAGTTGTGAAAAATGCAAAATATGAGCGTGATTTCAGACCAATCGATGAAAATTGTGACTGCTACACATGTAAAAACTACACACGCGCTTATATTAGACATTTGATCAAAACAAATGAAACGTTCGGAATTCGATTAACAACTTATCATAATCTTCATTTTCTGTTAAAATTAATGGAGCAAGTGAGAGAAGCTATCCGTGAGGATCGTTTAGGTGATTTTAAAGAAGAGTTTTTTGAGCGTTACGGCTTTAACGAACCGAATGCGAAAAACTTTTAACGCATAAACGAAAAGGCTTTACAATGCTTTAGAAAGGGGTGAAATAGAATGGATGGTGGTATGGGTTCAATCATTATGATTGTTGTCATGTTTGCTGTGCTTTACTTCTTATTAATCCGTCCACAGCAAAAGCAACAAAAAGCTGTGCGTCAGATGCAGCAATCTTTATCAAAAGGCGATAAAATCGTCACAATCGGTGGTTTACACGGTGAAATCGACTACATTGATGAATCAAAAGTGGTCATCAAAACAAGCGAAAACAACCGTTTAACTTTCGATCGTCGTGCTATTAGAGAATTAGCTGACAAAGGCTAATCCTCCGATACATAGCCATAAAAAAAAGAGCGATATAGATCCGCTCTTTTTTTATTTGCCTCGAAGATTGACGCCAATCATTCCGCCGAGCATACAAATCCCTAGAAATGCCCCATGATAGATGAACTGCTCTGGTGAAAAGGTTTCTCCAAACCCTAAATATTGAAACAAAAATACAGTGAGGGAAAAGATCAGCGAAGTAATCGCACCAATGAACCAGCCGCGCTCCTTTGCCTTTCCTCCAGAAATGATCCCCCCTAATAAAAGTGCCACAAAGGACAAAATCATAATCATCCATTTAAACGATGATTCCTGCATACTTGTGAAGGTAAGCATGAGCGATACAAGTAAGCTTGTGACAATCATGACGATAAAAATGGCCATTAAGCCGGATAAAATCCCTTTTCCGATTTGTTTCGTTTCCTGCATGTGATTCGTCTCCTCTCCAATTGACCGAAGCTTGTCTTTTACTAAAATGTATTCACATAGAAGAAAAAATAGACATGTTTCTCACGATAAAAACAGAGGCTTTCTTTTCTACATAAATAAAGGGTTTTGACACAAGCTATGGTGGAGAAGGAGGGTTTACATCACATGCAGGACATCTTGATTATCTCCATGAGAACAATCATTTTATATTTTCTTATTTGGTTTATTTTTCGGTTAATGGGCAAGAGAGAAATTGGCGAATTGAGTATTTTAGATCTTGTCATTTTTATGATGATCGCAGAAATTGCGGTTCTCGCTATAGAAGAAGTCGAGGATCACATGTTACATACGGTATGGCCGATCTTGCTGTTAACCTTCATTCAAATCACACTTGCCTATCTCTCATTGAAATTCCAAGGTGTCCGGCGCTTTCTTGACGGCAAACCGGTCCTGCTCATCATTAATGGGAAAATTGACGAGGGTGCGATGAGAAAACAGCGATACAATTTTGATGACCTGCTCATTCAATTAAGAGAAAACAACATCGATAGCATTCAGGATGTGTCTTACGCCATTTTAGAGCCATCCGGAAAGCTTGCGGTTGTCGAAAAAGAAAACAAGCACACACACGGAGCGCTTGAGCTGCCACTTATTGCTGATGGCGTTGTACAGCACGATCATTTGAAGCAAATTAATCAAAATGAACAGTGGCTGAAAGATGAGCTTGCCAAAAGGGGCTATCATGAAATTGATCAGATTTCCTACTGCAGCTTTAATCAAAAGACATTTTATATTGATTTGAAAGATGAAGTGATCAAGAAGAAATGAGCTAAAGCAGTTTCCCTATAAACGGGATACGGCGAAGCTCTTCACGCTTCACTAGCCCTAGACAGATTAATAGAATGACATACATTACGCACGTAACAAAGATCAGCATCACAAGCTCAATCGGGGCAGAAAAGAGCCCGTTTACTTGAGATTTCAGCCAAAGGCTCACGGTCCCAGTGCCGATGATCACAAGAACGCATATCCCATATTCCTTCATTGGTAAATGAATAGGCAGTACTTTACCAACAGTTGCCGCATGAAGCAGCGTGACAAGGACGATGCCGATTAATATTGCAAGTGCTGCCCCCATAATGCCAAAGCCCGGCTGTGAAGCAAGAACAAAGATCATTCCTGTTTTCACAACAGCACCTATCAGACTATTCGTCATCGCCGCACCAGCTAAATTGAGTGCTTGCAAGACGGCTTGAAGCGGCCCTTGAAAATAATATAGAAGAAAAAATGGTGCCATGAATTTTACATAAATAGCCGCATGCGATGAACCATACATAAAGAGCGTTAAATCTTCTGCGTAAACGAAAAGAATAATACAGGAAATACCTCCGCTGAGTAGACAAAGACGCATCGCCTGCTTCAGCCTGTATTCGACCGTTTTGCGTTTGTTTTGCTCCATTCCTTCACTGATTGCTGGGACCAGTGCAGTGGAGAGAGAATACGTAATAAAGCTAGGCAGTGTCAAAAGGGTCAGCGCAAGACCAGTCAATTCCCCGTATTGTCTTGTCGCCTCGACGGCCGCATATCCAGCAATGGCAAGACTTTGCGCGACAACTATCGGCTCTAAAAACCACGAAATATTCCCGATAAAACGGCTGCCTGTTGTTGGCAGGGCAATACTCATCAGCTGCTTAAACGTGTCCTTACCGTCATGAATCGCCTTAAAAAATCGTTTTCGAATACGAATGGTCTTTTTATAACGAAAGGCAATCAGTAAATAAGCAAGTGAAATCATCTCTCCAATAACAGATGAAATCATCGCACCTGCTGCCGCATATTCAATTCCATAAGGAAGAAAAGCTGTTGTACATACGGCTACTAGAGAAATTCTTGCAACCTGTTCCAGCACTTGAGAAATGGCAAGCGGGCTCATTTGCTGTCTGCCTTGAAAATATCCTCTTAGCACACTGGAAATGGCGATGACTGGGACAACGGGCGTAATGGCAAGCAGTGGATAGACCGTTCTAGGATCTGTCAGCATATTTTCTGCCATGATGGGTGCAAACCATAAAAAGAGCGGCGTGAATATCAGGCTGAGAGTCCCTGTTATCGCAAGAGACATGACAAGAATTCGTTTTGTTTTCTGTTTGTCACCCCGGGCTTCTGCTTCTGCGACAAGCTTGCTGATAGCGACAGGCAGTCCGAATTGTGTTAGCGTCACAGCGAGAAAAAAGGTAGGAGCAGCCATCATATAAAGCCCGACTCCTTCTTCGCCAATGAACCTTGCAATGACAATTCGATTGACAAAACCCAATATTCTCGTGATAAAACCTGCTAAAATTAAAATAATCGTGCCCTTTAAAAACGTTTGCTTCGTCAAATCAAAGATCACCTGCCTTCTCAAACGACATAGAATCATATACAATAAGATATGCGTGTATATCGTCCAAGCATGACAAGTCTCTCGATAAAAACTGAAAAGGGGGAGCGTCCCATTGACACAACATCCGGCTGCAATTTACAAAGACCATTTAAAGCCTTTTCTGTTCAGTAAGCTTGAAGAATTCATCGTTTTGGGCTATAAAGATGTAGATTTAGAGGAATTATGGTCATACTTAGAGAATAAGAAGTGGAAGAAAAAACAAGAGTATCCGATTCATGAAATGGTTGCAGATATTTTATCTGTGAAAATTGGCGAATTTATGAACTATGCAACCGTTCAGTCGTTTAAAACGTCTGCTTTTTTGGACAGTGAAGATGGCAAGAATATGCTAGATGAACTGTTGAAATAAGCCATCTTAATGGATTCAGGTGTTTAAGGAGGAAATACATAATGAAAAAAGGGCGCATTCTTGCGTTTTTCTTAGTGGTTCTGTTAATCGGAACTGGCGTAGGCTTACTAACAAAGCCTGTTGCGAAAGATATGACGCTAGGGCTGGATTTACAGGGTGGATTTGAGGTCCTGTATGATGTACATCCAGTGAAAAAAGAGGATAAAATCACAAATAGTGTCCTCGTCAGTACAGTGGAGGCTTTAAACCGAAGAGCCAATGTGCTAGGTGTAAGTGAGCCGAACATCTCGATTGAAGGCAACAATCGTATCCGTGTGCAGCTTGCGGGAGTAAAAGATCAAAACAGAGCTAGGGAGATTCTTTCCACTGAAGCACAGCTATCCTTCAGAGATACGAATGATAAAGAACTCCTTAACGGGGCTGACCTGGTCGAAAACAGTGCAAAACAAACATTCAGTCAAACGAATGAGCCAATTGTGACGGTTAAACTAAAGGATGCGAAAAAATTTGGTGACGTCACAAGAAAAGTAGCGGCGATGGCGCCGAATAACCAGCTTGTCATTTGGCTTGATTACCACAAAGGAGATTCCTTCAAAAAAGAAGTCTCAAAATCAAACCATAAGTATGTCTCTGCACCGAATGTGAATCAAGAAATTAACAGCAGTGACGTGCAAATTGAAGGGAAATTTACTGTCCAAGAGGCAAAGGACCTTGCAAGTATTTTAAATGCCGGGGCATTGCCAGTGAAATTAACAGAAAAATATTCAACATCTGTGAGTGCACAGTTTGGTGAACAAGCACTGGACGAAACAGTGTTCGCAGGAATTGTAGGAATCGCATTTATCTTCTTATTCATGCTGCTTTATTACCGATTACCTGGTCTTATCGCTGTCATCACACTTTCAGCTTATATTTACATTACGCTTCAAGTGTTTGATTGGATGGGTGCAGTCATGACGCTGCCTGGAATTGCGGCATTGATTCTAGGGGTAGGGATGGCTGTTGATGCCAACATTATTACTTATGAGCGGATCAAAGAAGAGCTCAAGCTCGGCAAATCAGTCCGTTCTGCTTTCAGATCAGGGAACCGCCGATCGTTTGCAACCATCTTTGATGCAAACTTAACAAGTATTATTGCCGGCGGCGTGCTGTTCTTCTTCGGGACAAGCTCGGTAAAAGGATTTGCAACGATGCTCATCCTATCGATTTTAACTAGCTTTATCACAGCTGTCTTCCTATCAAGATTCCTTCTTGGTCTTCTTGTTGAAAGCCGCTATCTTGACCGGAGAAAAGGCTGGTTTGGTGTTCGTCAAAAAGACATTATGAACATTCATGAAACAACAGAAACCACCGAGCCAAAAACACCGTTTGATAAGTGGGATTTCGTCAGCAAACGTAAAGGATTTATGATTTTCTCAGCTACTATCACCATTGCGGGAATCATCGTTCTTTCCATCTTCAAGCTGAATGCGGGAATTGACTTTACTAGTGGAACTAGAATTGATATCCAAAGTGATCACAAGCTGTCAACTGAACAAGTCGAGCAAGACTTTAAAAAGCTGGACCTTGAGACAGACAGTGTCGTGTTATCGGGTCAAAAAGAAAATCAGGCAGCAGCGAGATTTGTCGGTGTGCCGAACAAAGAAAAGATTGCTGAAGTGAAAGATTACTTCAAAGATAAATACGGAACGGAGCCGAACGTAAGTACAGTGTCTCCGACTGTTGGGAAAGAACTTGCCCGAAATGCATTATATGCTGTCATCATTGCTTCAATCGGGATCATTTTATATGTCTCCGTTCGATTTGAATATAAAATGGCCATTGCAGCGATTATTTCACTGCTGTATGACGCGTTCTTTATCGTGGCCTTCTTTAGTATTACCCGTTTAGAGGTGGATGTCACCTTCATTGCGGCGATCCTCACAGTCATCGGATATTCGATCAACGACACGATCGTCACCTTTGACAGGGTTCGTGAACAAATGAAGAAGCGCAAACCAAAAACCATTGAAGATCTATCGTACATTGTGAACTTAAGTTTACAGCAAACCTTTACGCGATCTGTCAACACGGTATTAACCGTACTTGTCGTTGTAATCGCACTGCTTATCTTTGGATCAGCGTCAATTACGAACTTCTCCATCGCCTTACTTGTCGGTCTGTTAACAGGGGTGTACTCATCTCTATATATCGCAGCGCAAATTTGGCTCATGTGGAAGGGCCGTGAGATGAAAAAACCGGCGAAGATTGATACTGAGCAAGATATTTAATTGAGTGAGACTGCCTAAATGGCAGTCTTTTTTCTTTAGTTTTTCCGAAAATAAGACGATTCGAAAAAACATTCCGGGTATCATTGATCTTGAAATGGTCTTTTGCTATAATGACATACGTTTAGACAAGTATAGAAAGCAAGTGTCCGTTTGAGGCATTTGGCTTTGGTGGGGCTGTTATGAAGGTTCGGGAAACTGAACTGCCAGGTATCGGTCACAAAGCCGAAATGATCACAAGAAATAATGAGAAGCTTGCCATCATTACACACGATGACGGCAGGAGAGAAATGTATCATTTTCAAGAGGACGATCATGAAGAATCTATTTCTGATATCTTGCTAAACGATGAAGAAGCAAGACAAATTGCAGCAATCTTAGGCGGCATGGTATATAAGCCGAAAGCGCTTGAAACTGTAGAAGTAGCCATTGATAAACTGATGATTGAATGGTTTAAGATTGAAAAGAATGCACCAGCTGTTCAGCAAACCATCGGTGACCTGAGTGTCTGCCAATATGATCAAGTAACAGTCATCGCTATCGTGAGAAAATCATATGAGAAAATGAATCCAGGACCTGAAACGGTCATTGAAGAAGGGGATACCCTTGTTATTTCTGGAGAAAGACAAGAAATAAAGAATCTCATTTTAAAAAAACTCAGCAGCTAATTCATGCCCATGCTGTTAGATTTTCTTCCGCGCTTATCTTTCTGTGTTTAAAAAGGACTATGAAAAGGGAAGAATAAAAGAAAAAGCTTGGGGGATATGTAGATGAACAAACAACAATGGACCATCATACTCGCATTTATTTTCGTATTAATTGTCTCAGTATTTGCCGTGATCAATGTGCGGCCGGTGCAAGTTGACTACTTATTTGGATCGGCTGAATGGCCGCTGATCCTTGTCATTATTGGTTCTGTGCTCATGGGCGGACTCATTGTGGCTTTTGCAGGGATTTTCCAAATTATGAAACTAAAACGTGAACTAAAGGCATTAAAAGCTGAGCGTGCAGCCGCACCTGCACCTGCTGTTTCGAATAAAAAGATCGACAAAGACGTTCAAAAGAAACCGAATGTGACGCCTTTAAAAGAACAGCCAGCATCATTTAACCGGAAGGAAAAATAATCTTCCAGCACAATTTCATAAAATAAAAATTGAAACCCCTCAGGCCACTCTAGTATAATAGTGTGGTTGAGGGGTGAATTTATGTTATTATCCAAAATGCGCTGGGAATATGAACATCCAAGCGAAGAAAAAGTGAAATCACTCTCTGAAAATCTGAATATTTCAGCGCTGACTGCATCGCTTCTTGTAAAAAGAGGACTTGAAGAAGTAGAAGAAGCGAGGTCTTTTTTATTTGATCAAAAAGCCGAATTTCATGATCCATTTCTATTAAAAGGAATGAAAGAGGCAGTAGAGCGCATCAACAAAGCGATCGAAGAGCAGGAATCGATTGTGATCTTCGGAGACTATGATGCGGATGGTGTGACAAGTACGTCTGTGCTTTTACATACATTAAAAGAGTTGTCTGCGAAAGTAGACTTTTATATTCCAGATCGATTTAAAGAAGGCTATGGGCCTAATGAACAGGCTTTCCGATATATCAAAGAGCAAGGCGCATCGCTTGTCATCACCGTCGATACAGGCATTGCAGCTGTAAATGAAGCACGTATTGCAAAAGAAATAGGGTTAGACCTGATCATTACAGATCACCATGAACCAAGTGAGGAACTGCCTGAGGCACTTGCGATTGTTCATCCTAAGCAGCCAGGCTGTGAGTATCCCTTTAAAGAACTTGCCGGTGTAGGCGTAGCATTTAAAGTGGCGCATGCACTTCTTGGAAAGCTGCCAACTCAGCTGTTAGATCTTGCGGCAATTGGGACAATAGCGGATCTTGTGCCGCTTCATGATGAGAATAGATGGCTCGCTAAAAAAGGGCTTATGCAGCTTAGGCAGTCGAATAGACCGGGGCTGAAGGCGTTATTGAAAGAAGCAGGTGCTACTCTTGAAGAAGCAAATGAGGAAACGGTCGGCTTTCAAATTGCGCCAAGGCTGAATGCTGTAGGACGAATTGAACAGGCCGATCCAGCTGTTCATCTTCTCATGACAGAGGATAAGGATGAAGCAGAAGAACTCGCTCGTTTTGTACAAGAACTGAATAAAGAACGTCAAAAAATTGTGAGTACGATCACAGAAGAAGCCATTCAAATGGTGGAAAAGACAGGTAATGACCAGTCTGCAATCGTTGTAGCGAAAGCTGGCTGGAATCCGGGTGTTGTCGGAATTGTTGCCTCTAAATTGACGGATAAATTTTCTCGTCCGGCGATTGTGCTTGGAATAGATGAAGAGACGCAAATGGCAAAAGGATCAGCGCGGAGTATTCCTGGCTTCGATCTATTTTTCCATTTAAGCAAATGCCGCGACATTCTGCCGCATTTCGGCGGGCACCCGATGGCTGCGGGTATGACACTTCGAGCGGATGATGTTCCTTTACTAAGGGAAAGATTAAATCAATATGCGAATGAAACGTTGACAGAAGAAGATTTTATTCCGATTCAGCGGGTTGATGCTGTATGCAAGGTAGACGAATTGACGGTTGAAGCAATTGAAGAAGTGGGGATGCTGTCACCATTTGGCATGCAGAATCCAAAGCCGTTCATCATGATTGAAGATGTGAGACTTGAAGAAATCCGAACAATTGGAGCAAATCAGAATCATATTAAAATGTCTCTGAAAGACGAAGACCAGCTGCTTGACTGTGTCGGTTTTCATCAAGGTCAATTAAAAGAAGAAGTTGTCACAGGTAGCCGCATTTCCGTCATTGGTGAAATGTCCATCAATGAATGGAATAACCGGAAGAAACCACAGCTCATGCTAAAAGATGCCCGAGTAGATGAGTGGCAGCTGTTTGATTTGCGCGGCAAAAAGGATTGGGAAAAGACAATCTCCACGCTTGACCCAGAAAAATATGTGGTGGTCTGTTTTGACGAAGAAACAAAACAGGAAGTCAAAATCCCGATTCATCATGTCCATGCAGAAAATGTTTCAACATTCGATGTAGAAGGCAAGTATGTTGTCTTTGCAGATGTTCCAGCAGATGAACACTTACTAAGGCAGCTGTTAGAAAACCAAAAGCCAGCTAGAGTTTATACGGTTTTCCAAAGAAAAGAAGATCATTTCATGTCCTCTTTCCCTAGCCGTGATCAATTCAAATGGTTTTATGGATTCTTGTTAAAGCGAGGAAGTTTCCCTCTCAAGGAGCAAGGAATGGAGCTTGCGAAACATAGAGGCTGGACAAAAGATACAATGATTTTTATGACAAAGGTGTTTTTTGAACTCGGTTTTGTTAAAATAGAGAATGGTGTGCTGTCAATAGTACGTGATGCCCCTAAAAAAGATTTAACGGCATCAGCATCCTATACAGCAAAACAACGATTGATGGAACTCGATCAAACACTAACATATTCCTCAGCCAAAGAGCTGAAGGAATGGCTGAATAGCATGATGAGCGAAGTCTCACCTGTGCTTTGACGTACGAGGAGGAAAAGGAAAAGATGGATTTAAAACAATATGTGACAGTTGTACCTGACTACCCAAAGGAAGGTGTACAATTTAAAGATATTACAACGTTAATGGATAAAGGCGAAGTGTACCGTTATGCAACGGATCAAATCGTTGAATACGCGAAGGAAAGAGACATTGATCTCATTGTTGGACCTGAAGCGCGTGGATTCATTATTGGCTGCCCTGTAGCTTACGCACTTGGTGTAGGTTTTGCACCGGTTCGTAAAGAAGGAAAGCTTCCTCGTGAAGTCGTTAAAGTCGAATACGGCTTAGAATATGGGAAAGATGTATTAACGATTCATAAAGATGCGATTCGTCCTGGTCAACGTGTATTGATTACAGATGACTTACTTGCGACTGGTGGAACAATTGAAGCGTCCATCAAGCTTGTAGAGGAATTGGGCGGCGTTGTGGCAGGAATTGCATTCTTGATTGAGCTGACGTATCTGGACGGCAGAAAGAAGCTTGACGGTTACGATATCTTGACGTTAATGCAATACTAATGGAGTTTTACGAAAAAAGCACTCGGTAAGAAGGGTGCTTTTTTCCTATCAAAAATCTTTTAGCGGACTTCTTCTCTTTACATCTATCGAATTTTTCTTGATAATAAACTACAATACAGTTTTCATTTAAAAAGGTGATTCCATGGCGAACGAACAAGTTTTAACGGCGCAGCAGGTCATTGACAAGGCAAGAGAATACCTGTCCGCTGAACATATTCAATTTATAGAGCGAGCATATGAATATGCTGAAAATGCACATAAGGAGCAATACCGGAAGTCTGGTGAGCCTTATATTATCCATCCAATTCAAGTGGCGGGGATTCTTGTTGACCTTGAAATGGACCCATCGACCATTGCAGGAGGTTTCCTGCACGATGTTGTCGAGGATACAGATGTGACATTACAGGATTTAAAAGAGCATTTTAACGAAGAAGTTGCGATGCTTGTTGATGGTGTAACAAAGCTCGGGAAGATTAAATATAAATCACAAGAAGAACAGCAGGCCGAAAACCATCGAAAAATGTTTGTGGCAATGGCGCAGGATATACGTGTCATCTTGATTAAACTGGCAGACCGTCTGCACAATATGAGAACGCTCAAACACCTTCCTCAGGAAAAGCAGCGTAGAATTTCAAATGAAACCCTTGAAATCTTTGCACCGCTTGCGCACAGATTAGGGATTTCAAAGATTAAGTGGGAGCTTGAAGATACAGCGCTCCGTTACTTAAATCCGCAGCAATATTACCGGATCGTGAATCTCATGAAGCGTAAACGAGCGGAACGTGAGGAATACTTGGACGAGGTTGTCAATGAAGTAAAAGATCGGGTGTCAGAGGTAAACATCAAGGCTGAATTTTCCGGAAGACCAAAGCATATTTATAGTATTTATCGCAAAATGGTCCTGCAAAATAAGCAGTTTAATGAAATTTATGATCTGCTGGCCGTTCGTATTTTGGTTGACAGCATTAAAGACTGCTATGCCGTGCTCGGGATTATCCATACATGCTGGAAGCCGATGCCAGGCAGGTTTAAGGATTATATTGCAATGCCAAAGCCGAACATGTACCAATCGCTTCATACAACAGTGATTGGGCCAAAAGGTGACCCGCTTGAAGTTCAAATCCGAACAGTGGAAATGCATGAAATTGCAGAGTACGGAATTGCTGCACACTGGGCATACAAAGAAGGAAAAGAGTCAGCAGAATCAACGGAGGAAGCTGTCTTCCAGAAGAAGCTCTCTTGGTTTAGAGAAATCCTTGAATTCCAAAATGAATCGACAGATGCAGAAGAATTTATGGAATCGTTAAAAATCGATCTCTTCTCTGATATGGTGTTTGTCTTTACTCCAAAAGGAGACGTCATTGAACTGCCATCGGGTTCCGTGCCGATTGACTTCTCTTACCGGATTCACTCGGAAATTGGGAACAAAACGATCGGTGCGAAGGTCAACGGAAAGATGGTCACGCTCGATCATAAATTGAAAACAGGTGACATTATTGAAATTCTGACATCAAAGCACAGCTATGGACCAAGTCAGGATTGGGTCAAACTTGCCCAAACCTCCCAAGCGAAGCACAAGATCAGACAGTTTTTCAAAAAACAGCGCCGTGAAGAAAATGTCGAAAAAGGCCGAGAACTCGTGGAGAAAGAAATCAAAAACCTTGAGTTTGATGTCAAAGACATTCTGACAGCTGAAAACCTGCAAAAAGTGGCTGACAAATTTAATTTCTCAAACGAAGAGGACATGTATGCAGCGGTTGGTTATAACGGAATTACTGCACTCCAAGTCGCCAATCGTTTAACTGAAAAAGAAAGAAAACAAAGAGATCAAGAAGAACAAGAAAAAACAGTTCAAGAAGTGACTGTAGAGCCAAAGACGTATCACGGGAAGAAACGAGAAGCAGGTGTAAGAGTCAAAGGGATAGATAACCTGCTTGTCCGCTTATCTAAGTGCTGTAATCCTGTTCCAGGTGATAGCATTGTTGGTTTTATTACGAAAGGCCGAGGCGTATCTGTTCACCGTGATGACTGTCCGAACGTGAAGACAGGAGAAGCGCAGGAACGGTTAATCCCGGTTGAGTGGGAGCATGAACAGCCTGCTCGAAACCGTAAAGAATACAATGTGGAAATTGAAATATTAGGATATGACAGACGCGGCTTACTTAATGAGGTGCTTCAAGCAGTCAACGAAACCAAAACGAACATCTCGTCGGTTTCTGGTAAGTCTGATCGTAACAAAGTGGCGACGATCCATATGGCGATCTTTATTCAAAATATTAACCATTTACACAAAGTAGTAGAACGCATTAAACAAATCAAAGACATTTACTCTGTTCGCCGATTCATGAATTAGAAAGGAAGTATATCGTCTATGAGGCTTGTTGTGCAGCGTGTGACAAGTGCATCTGTGAAGGTAGAAGAAGAGATCACAGGAGCCATCAATGAAGGATATATGGTACTCGTTGGTGTCACACACGAAGATACAGAAGAAGATGTGCATTATTTAGCTGATAAGCTTGCACATTTACGTATTTTTGAGGATGAAAACGGGAAAATGAATCATTCGTTATTGGATGTAAAAGGAAGCGTGCTGTCTGTGTCTCAGTTTACCCTTTATGGTGATACGAGAAAGGGCAGAAGGCCAAATTTTATGAAAGCAGCCAAGCCAGATGCTGCGAACGCCCTTTACGAATGTTTCAATAAAGCCCTTAGAGAAAAAGGCATTCATGTAGAAACTGGCCGTTTTGGCGCGATGATGGATGTGTCATTGACCAATTCAGGACCCGTCACCATCTGGATAGATAGCAAAGAATAGATTCACTTTAGACTGTAGATAAACTCATGCAGGAGTTTGTTTAGAGTCTTTTTCTTTTGCGACCAAACAAAAAAGAGGCGCAGTGGCCTCTTTTTTCTAGCGGAAATATTGTTTTAATCCTTCTGTCATTCCTTCTGTGACTCGTTCTTGGTAAGAGGCGCTATAAATGATGGCTTCCTCCTGAGGATTGCTTAAATAGCCGAGTTCATATAAAAGTGAAGGACGTTTGTTTTCTCTTAACACAAAATAATCTCCGAATTTGACACCCTTATCAGGGATTTGAGAGCGTTTAGCGACTTCTGTATGAACGTTTGTCGCTAATTGCTGGTCTTTTGCTGCTTGATAATAATACGCCGTACTTCCTCTGACACTTTGGTCCATAAAACTATCATAATGAAGACTAATAAATGCATCTGCATTTCTGTAATGAGATGTCGCGACCCTCGATTGAAGGCTGATAAAAGTATCTTCACTTCTAGTTAAATAAACATTTGCTCCAGAAGCCCTTAATTTGCCTGCCAGTAAATTAGCGGTTTTGATGGTAATGTTCTTCTCAAACGCACCATCTGCGCCAATCGTACCGCTGTCTTTTCCGCCATGACCTGGATCAAGAACAATCGTTTTTCCTTTTAAAGAACCAGTTCCTGACGATGAATCCTGCTGTGGTCTTGGTGCCTCGCTGCTATTTTTATTCGTTTGAACGACCCAGCTTGCCACATAACCAGTTCCGCCGTTTGATAATGTCACCTCGTACCAGTCACCTTGCGTGCGAACAATTTGATAGGCAGCACCTTTTGTGGCTCTTTCTGCAATCTGAGCAGAGGTAGAAGCACTTTTTCGAATGTTGGTGCCATCGTAAACAATGTACGCTTTCTTTTGGGAAGCCGATGAAGATGAGTTCTTTTCACCCTCCGAACTCGCTCCATTGCTTGTGACGATGTAATAGCTTGCTGCCCAGCCTTTCACGCCTTTTGCCTCAATTTCATACCAGCCGTTCTGCTCGCGCAAAATGGTGATCTGTGTGTTGCGGGCAAGTGAAGCGACGACTTGTGCATTTGGTGCCGCCGATTGCCTTACATTCAAGCTCGATACGCCAACTGTGCCTGTCTGTTTAGAGCGAGAGAACTCGCCAGCGCTTGATTGAGAAGCTTTTTGGCCGCCTGACACATAATCAGAGTGAACCCAGCCTACTGCTTGTTTATACGAAATTTTTGTCCATTCGCCGCTTGTCTGCAGCTTTTTAGCCGAAGCGCCTTGCGGGAAAGTTCCGACGACTTGATAGGAAGTCCCTGGGCCCGTCCGTATGCGAAGATCAGAGGCTGTCGATGTAATGGAACTGCTCTCTGCTGAGCTTTGATTTTGTGTCTTCGGCTTAGCAGACTTTTGGCTGCCAGATGATGTTGTAATCAGCCATGAGACGACCCAGCCTTTTTGACCGTTCGATAGCCCGATCTGCACCCATTCTCCTTGTTTCGTGAGAATGGGATAGCTTTCTCCGCGCTTCACAACAGCTGCGATTCCATAGCTTAAACCAGGACCCGTTCTCACATTGATTTCATCTGTAGCGACCACAGCTTGATCTGTTTGTGCTGTAGCATGTGCCATAGGCAAAGTACTTGCGATAAGAACAAAACAGGTAAGAAGCATCATCATTTGATTGTGTTTTTTTAGATTCAAAACGGTGTTTTCCCCTCCCTTGTAAAACCGATGAATGTAAATTCGTTATGTAATGGACTAATTCCTTGCAGTTTCCCTAATAAAATTGAATCAATCTGTTTATACTAAATAAAAACGTGATAAAAGGATGTACAAACATGAGATTAAGCAGAAAATTAGGACGAGTGCAATATAATGGACATCGTGATATCGATCGCTGGCAGCACGACGAAATGGATCAACCAGGCTTCCTTGAAGAAACCGCATCTGAATACGGATGTACGTCAAAAGAAGAGCTGGAAAAGAAAAAGAGGCACGGCAAGGGTTGACAGAGTGGCAGCACCGACCTTATTATAATATAAATCAACACACTTGAAAATTTAAAATGTGGAACTGATGATAGAGAATAGTAGGGTAAATTGCGTGAGCAGAGAGGAATCGCCTTAGGCTGAAAGCGAATCCGCATGGCATTTATCACGAAAGAACACTCTGTAGGTTTCCTGCTGAACGCTCTAAAAATGAGTCAATAGGCGGAGAACGTGAATCTGCGTTAAGGATTTGAGCGGGAACATGGCTAGATCATGTTCCAACTAGGGTGGCACCACGGGTATAACTCTCGTCCCTACTATACACATAGTAGAGGCGGGGGTTTTTTATATGTCCACATAAAAAAATGAATGATGGTCGTAGGAGGACGAAAAATGAGTTTTAATATTCCAAGAGGCACACAGGATATTTTACCTGGAGAGTCAGAACGCTGGCAGTATGTTGAACAAATTGCAAGAGATACATGTGCGGCCTTTCAATACAAAGAAATCCGCACACCGATTTTTGAGCATACAGAGCTGTTTGCACGGGGAGTAGGCGAATCAACCGATATCGTTCAAAAAGAGATGTATACATTTGAAGATAAAAAGGGACGCAGCATCACCCTTCGTCCAGAGGGAACGGCATCAACCGTACGTTCTTATGTTGAAAATAAATTATTTGCACAGCCGGCGCAGCCAACAAAGCTGTATTACATCGGACCAATGTTCCGCTATGAACGTCCGCAAACGGGAAGATATCGTCAATTTTATCAGTTTGGGATTGAAGCGATCGGTTCAAAGGACCCAGCCATTGATGCAGAAGTTATTTCCCTTGCGATGAGTGTTTATGAGAAAGCAGGTCTTTCAAACTTAAAGCTCGTCATTAACAGCCTTGGTGACAAAGAGAGCCGTGCAGACTACCGCAAGGCACTTGTTGAGCACTTTGAGCCAAGAATCGATGAATTCTGTCATGACTGTCAAACCCGTTTACATCAAAATCCGCTGCGAATTCTTGATTGCAAAAAGGATCGTGACCACGAATTGATGGCAACGGCTCCATCCATTCAAGATTACTTAAATGATGAATCACGGACTTATTTTGAAAAGGTCAAACAATACTTAACAGATATAGGCGTTGAATATGTCGTCGATCCGAACTTAGTGCGCGGCCTTGATTACTACAATCACACGGCATTTGAGATCATGAGTAATGCTGAAGGCTTTGGTGCGATTACCACATTAGCTGGCGGAGGCCGATATGATGGACTTGTTGAAGGAATTGGCGGTCCTGAATCACCAGGAATCGGTTTTGCTATGAGTATTGAGCGTTTCCTATCAGCAATCGATGCTGAAGGGATTGATCTTCCATTGCAAGATGGCATTGATCTATACATTGCTGCACTCGGTGATGATGCGAAAGATTACGCTGTTTCATTATTAAATCGTCTAAGAAAAGAAGGCATTTCAAGTGAAATGGACTATACAGGGAAGAAATTAAAAGGACAATTTAAAGCGGCTGATCGATTAAAAGCCAAGTTTATTGCTGTCCTTGGTGAAGATGAGCTGGCACAGCACATTGTGAATGTAAAAGATACGACAACGGGTGAACAAATTGAAGTGAAGCTTGATGAGCTGATTCAAATGATGAAGGCCCACAAGAAGGCGTAAAGAAGGAGTGGAATGTTTGTGTTTGGTAGAACTTTTTATTGTGGAGAAGTAACAGAAGACCAAATCGGTCAAACCGTTGTATTAAAAGGATGGGTTCAAAAAAGACGTGACCTTGGCGGATTAATCTTTATTGATCTGCGTGACCGTACAGGAATTGTACAAGCTGTCTTCAATCCAGACCTTTCAAAAGAGGCACTTGAGACAGCAGAATCGATTCGTAATGAATATGTCCTTGATATTAAAGGAACGGTTGTCGCAAGAGAAGAAGCAACAATTAATCCAAATCTAAAAACAGGGAAAATTGAAATACAAGTCGAAACGGTCAGCGTGTTAAATGAAGCGAAGACCCCTCCTTTTGTCATTTCAGATCAAGCGGACGAGGTATCAGAAGATGTGCGCTTAAAATACCGTTACTTAGACCTTCGCCGTCCTGCTATGTTTGAAACGATGAAAATGAGACACGAGGTCACAAGAGCATTCCGCCATTTCTTAGATGACAACGGCTTTCTAGATATTGAAACACCGATTTTAACAAAAAGTACGCCAGAGGGTGCACGTGACTATCTTGTTCCAAGCCGTGTACACGAAGGAGAGTTCTATGCCTTGCCTCAGTCCCCGCAATTATTTAAACAATTGCTGATGGTCTCAGGAATGGATCGTTACTATCAAATTGCCCGCTGCTTTAGGGATGAAGACTTGCGTGCTGACCGTCAGCCGGAATTCACACAAGTCGATATCGAAATGTCCTTTATGAGTCAGGGGGACATTATGACGCTTGCTGAAGAGATGATGGCAAAGGTGATGAAAGATGTCAAAGGCGTAGAGCTGACATTGCCATTACCTCGTATCACTTATGATGAAGCGATGAATTCTTATGGTTCTGATAAACCAGATACACGTTTTGAGATGAAGCTTGTCAACATTTCAGACACGGTAAAAGACTCTGATTTCAAAGTCTTTAGCGGAGCTGTGAAAAATGGTGGGGCTGTGAAAGCCATCAATGTCAAAGAGGCTGCAGCGAATTACTCAAGAAAAGACATTGATGCCCTTGGTGCATTTGCTGCGAACTACGGTGCAAAAGGTCTAGCTTGGCTTAAAGCAGAAGGGGCAGAATTAAAAGGGCCGATTGCTAAATTCTTTGACGAAGCAAAGCAAGCAGAATTAAAAGAGCAGCTTCAAGTCGAAGAAGGCGACCTTTTACTCTTTGTTGCAGATAAGACGTCTGTTGTCCATGACGCACTTGGTGCCCTTCGCTTAAAACTCGGCAAAGAGCTTGAACTCATCGATGAGTCTGTATTCAACTTCTTATGGGTTGTAGATTGGCCGCTGCTTGAAAAAGATGAAGAAGAAGGACGCTTCTATGCTGCCCATCATCCTTTCACAATGCCAGTACGCGACGATCTTGAATTAATTGAGACAAGCCCAGAAGACATGAAGGCACAGGCATACGATCTTGTCCTGAATGGCTATGAGCTTGGCGGAGGTTCGATTCGTATTTTTGAAAAGGACATTCAAGAAAAAATGTTTAGCTTACTTGGGTTTTCAAAAGAAGAGGCTTATGAACAATTCGGCTTCCTTCTAGATGCTTTTGAGCACGGTGTTCCTCCGCACGGCGGAATTGCGCTTGGTCTTGACCGCTTAGTGATGCTGCTTGCCGGCCGCTCTAACCTAAGAGACACGATTGCATTCCCGAAAACGGCAAGTGCGAGCTGCGTGCTAACAGATGCTCCAGGTCATGTGAGTGAAGCGCAGCTGGATGAGTTAAGTTTAGCCATTAAAACAAAAGCAAAACAGTAAAATAGACGCATGGATATAGGCATGTAAACGCTTGAAAAAGCGGCATGCCTATGATATGCTTTCTTCAATCAATAAATAAAGTCCTGATACGTACGGTGGTTACCTAGTTTTGACCGAACATTTTTTTATACGGGAGCTTGCCTTTCCTTTCTGCATAAATGCCTCTTTAGAGGACTTATA
The DNA here is from genome assembly GCF_037965155.1 of Bacillus sp. FSL W8-1143. Classification (NCBI taxonomy): domain Bacteria; kingdom Bacillati; phylum Bacillota; class Bacilli; order Caryophanales; family Bacillaceae; genus Bacillus; species Bacillus sp. FSL W8-1143. Next base: position 2,448,097 of record NZ_CP150182.1, on the reverse strand, counting down.
AAGTCAGGAAGAAAGCACCCACCTGCATGGTGCGGGGTTCAAAACGAAGGAAAAGCTGGCGGCGTTGTCGGGACTTTTTTGTGTTTTTTTCTTTTTCAGAAGGATGACGAAGAAGGTTGAATATGATATGATTCTTTCGATTCATTTTAAATAAAGGTGGAGTGAGGCACTTGTTACATCAGTTTTCAAGAAACGAGCTTGCCATTGGCAAGGAAGGCTTAGATATATTAAAAAACAGTACAGTTGCAGTGCTTGGTGTGGGCGGCGTTGGTTCATTTGCAGTTGAGGCACTCGCTCGTTCAGGCGTTGGCCGTATTGTTCTTGTTGATAAAGATGATATTGATATTACAAATGTAAATCGTCAGCTACCAGCATTGCTTTCAACAGTTGGTCAGCCAAAGGTTGACTTAATGCAGGCGAGAATCGCTGATATTAATCCAGAATGTGAAGTTGTTGCACTCAAGATGTTTTATACAGAGGAAACATATGAACAATTTTTTGAATATCCACTTGATTATGTCATCGATGCGTCAGATACGATTCACTATAAAATTCATTTAATGAAAGAGTGTCTGAAACGCAATGTGAACATCATTTCGAGTATGGGAGCTGCAAACAAAACAGATCCGACCCGCTTCAAAATTGATGACATTTCAAAAACACATACCGACCCAATTGCAAAAGTCGTGAGAACGCGTCTACGCAAAGAAGGGATTCGTAAAGGGATTGAAGTCATCTTCTCTGATGAAAGTCCGATTGTCATCCGCGAAGATGTTAGAAAAGAAGTTGGAAATGATGAAGCGAAGATTCGCAAGGCACAAATGCCGCCATCATCCAACGCATTCGTCCCATCTGTTGCAGGACTGATCATGGGTGGTCATGTCATTATGCAGCTTTTAAAAGATATTCCAATTACACGTGTGAAGGATAAATAAACAGCCCACCTGCTAATTAGGCAGGGGGCTTTTTTTATTTTTGGCGTTTTAAATTCTCATATACCTGTTTTAGTGCGCCTTCAAATTTACCTGTTTGCTTTGGTTCATAGTATTGCTTGTTTTTCAGCGGATCAGGTAAGTATTGCTGCTTCACCCAGCCGTTTTCATAATCGTGTGGGTATAAGTAATCGACGCCTCTGCCAAGTGCTGTGGCTCCTTTGTAGTGAGCATCCTTTAAATGAACAGGGATTTCACCAATTTTCCCTGAACGAATGTCACCAAGTGCCGCATCGATCGCCTTATATGCTGAGTTGGACTTAGGAGAAAGACACAGTTCAATGACTGCGTTAGCCAGCGGAATTCGTGCTTCCGGGAAGCCGATTCTTTCTGCTGTTTGAACAGCGCTTAACACACGAGGGCCTGCCTGCGGACTAGCTAAGCCAATATCTTCGTAAGCCATCACGAGTAATCTCCTTGAAATGCTTTCAAGGTCTCCTGCTTCAATCAGTCTGGCAAGGTAATGCAGCGCCGCATCTGCGTCAGAGCCTCTAATGGATTTTTGAAAAGCCGAGAGGACATCATAATGAGCATCACCATTCTTATCATGTGAGAAGCTCTTTTTTTGTAAACATTCTTCTGCTGCGGCAAGAGTGATCATAATATGCCCAGCATCATCTGCTTTTGTCGATAAAACAGCTAGTTCTAACGCATTTAAAGCAGAGCGTACGTCCCCGCCGCATCCATTGGCAAAATGATTCATCGCTTCATCGTCCACTGTCACCTCATAACCGCCAAGTCCGCGATGTTCATCCTGTAACGCTCTTGTTAATGCAGCTTTGATTTGCTCTGTTTCAAGCGGTTTTAGCTCAAATATTTGTGTCCGGCTTCGGATGGCAGGGTTGATCGCATGATAGGGGTTAGCTGTCGTTGCGCCAATTAAAATGATCATGCCATTTTCTAAATAAGGAAGAAGAAAATCCTGCTTTCCTTTATCAAGCCTGTGAACCTCATCTAAAATGAGGATGACCTGGCCGCTCATTTTCGCTTCAGCGGCGACAGCTTCCATATCCTTTTTGTTATGAATGACCGCATTCAACGTCCGAAACGCAATGCTTGTACTGCCAGCGATCGCCGTCGCAATCGATGTTTTTCCGATGCCCGGCGGTCCGTATAAAATCATCGAGGATAAATGTTTTGCCTCGACCATTCGTCTAATAATTTGACCTTCTCCAACGAGATGCTCCTGCCCAATGATGTCTTCAATATGACTTGGGCGCATCCGGTACGCTAAAGGTTTCATGATTATCTCTCCTAAAGCAATGTCTTGTTTGTATAGAGTACCGAAATTTCTTCAAATAGAAAAGGGATGCGTCCTCCTAAAGCGCTCAGAACCGGCAAATGAAAGTTGGCTAAAAGTATGATATAATTGCTTTTGGTCTATATAAGCGTATATGAAATCAGAAAAATAATTGATGACATAGAAATAGAAAACGCAGAGGTGTTTAACTTGAAAATTTCTACTAAAGGCAGATATGGTCTGACGATCATGATCGAATTAGCCAAAAAACATGGCGAAGGCCCTACATCATTAAAATCAATCGCTCAAAACAATAATTTGTCTGAGCATTATTTAGAGCAGCTTGTATCACCACTTCGGAATGCCCGTCTTGTGAAAAGTATTCGCGGTGCATATGGCGGCTATGTTCTTGCACATGAACCAAACGAGATCACAGCCGGTGATATTATTCGTGTATTAGAAGGACCGATTAGTCCTGTCGAAGTCATTGAAAACGAAGAACCAGCAAAACGTGCACTTTGGATTCGAATTCGTGATGCAGTAAAAGACGTACTGGACAATACAACTCTTGAAGACTTGGCAAGCTATAAAGATGACGAGGATCAAGAGGCGTATATGTTCTATATTTAGATCAGAGGTGTACCGGGAATGGAACGTATCTATTTAGATCATGCAGCCACAACGCCGATGGATCAGCGTATTGTGGACAAGATGATGCCTTACTTTACAGAGATATTTGGCAATCCCTCTAGCATTCATTCATATGGGCGCGAGGCAAGAAAGTGGCTCGATGAAGCAAGAGAAGTGATTGCAGGAGAATTACACTGTAAACCACAGGAGATTATCCTCACAAGTGGAGGAACAGAGGCGGACAACCTGGCAATTACAGGTGTGGCAATGGCAAGACAGCATGAAGGAAAACATATCATCACAGCAAAAACAGAGCATCATGCGGTGCTGCACACATGTGAACGCCTAGAGAAGCTAGGATTTGACGTGACATATTTAGATGTGGATGAAACTGGATTGATTCATCTTGAACAACTAAAACAAGCACTAAGAGATGATACGATTCTTGTGACCATCATGTACGGCAATAATGAAACAGGTGTGATTCAGCCAATCAAAGACATTGGCGAGCTTTTACACAATCACACTGCTCATTTTCATACAGACGCCGTGCAGGCGTTTGGAACAATGCCAATCGATGTAGCAGACCTTCATATTGATCTCTTATCTGCTTCTGGCCATAAGCTAAATGGTCCAATGGGAACGGGCTTTTTATATGTAAACGAAGGCGTGAAACTTTCTCCGCAAATTTTCGGAGGAGAACAAGAAAGAAAACGCCGTGCTGGCACTGAAAATGTGGCAGGGATCGTCGGACTTGCAGAAGCTGTTCAATTAACGAAGCAAAATAGAAGAGAAAAAGCCATGCATTATGGTAAGCTCAAAGAAATCATGCTACAAGTATTCGAAGAGGAATCACTCGATTTCTCTATCAATGGGCACCCGGAAGAGACATTGCCGCACATTTTAAATGTTCATTTCCCGGGCGTTTCTATCGAATCGTTACTTGTGAATTTAGATATGGAAGGAATTGCTGTTTCAAGTGGGTCTGCATGTACGGCTGGATCCGTCCTTCCTTCACACGTGTTAAGCGCCATGTATGGCGAAGAAGTAGACAAGCTGACGTCCTCAGTCAGAATAAGCTTCGGTCTTGGGAATGAAGAGGATCATGTGAAGCAGGCGGCGCGCAAGATAGTAGCTGTTGTCAAACGCTTAGCCAAATAAACGTTCCTCTTTTGTTCGTGTGTGAAAAATGAAACAGCCAGGCACCTGAAGAACGAAACGCACATGCTGTTTCATTGAAAATGGAGTTGATGAAGATGACAAAAAGACCAGAAGACACAAGAGTTGTGGTCGGTATGTCCGGAGGAGTCGATTCATCAGTTGCTGCTCTTATGTTAAAGGAGCAAGGCTATGATGTAATCGGCATATTTATGAAAAACTGGGATGACACAGATGAAAATGGTGTATGTACAGCAACGGAGGACTATGAGGATGTCATCCGCGTATGCAACCAAATTGGAATCCCTTATTATGCAGTGAATTTCGAGAAGCAATATTGGGACAAAGTGTTTCAATATTTCCTTGATGAATATAAAGCGGGCAGAACGCCAAACCCAGATGTCATGTGCAACAAAGAAATTAAGTTCAAAGCGTTCCTTGAGCACGCATTGTCACTCGGTGCGGATTATTTAGCAACAGGTCACTATGCGCGCGTCGACAGAACTGGCGATGAAGTTAAAATGCTAAGAGGTCTTGATGCCAACAAAGACCAAACGTATTTCTTAAATCAGCTGACTCAGGAACAGCTTGATAAAGTCATGTTCCCAATCGGTGATCTAGAGAAAAAAAGGGTTCGTGAATTGGCAAAAGAAGCAGAGCTCGCAACAGCAACGAAAAAAGATTCAACGGGTATTTGCTTTATTGGAGAAAGAAACTTTAAAACGTTCCTTAGTCAATATTTGCCTGCACAGCCTGGCGTGATGCAGACGATGGACGGAGAAGTCAAAGGGGAGCATGATGGATTGATGTATTACACGATCGGTCAGCGCCAAGGTCTTGGCATTGGCGGCAGCGGTGATCCTTGGTTTGTCGTTGGAAAAGACTTGGAACAAAATATTCTGTTTGTCGAACAAGGTTTCCACAATCCACTTTTATATTCTGAAAGTATTTCAGCCGTCAATATTAGCTGGACTCGTCCTCATATTGTCGGTGAAAACGGTGAATTAATCTGCACAGCTAAATTCAGATACCGTCAAGAAGATCACCATGTGAAGGTGAAAATGACAGGTGAGCAAGAAGCGATGGTCATCTTTGATGAACCTGTTCGTGCTGTCACACCAGGACAAGCGGTTGTCTTTTATGATGGCGACGAATGTCTCGGTGGCGGAACAATTGACGATGTCTTTAAGGACGGCCAAAAGCTGTCGTATGTGTAACATGTTTTCAAAACCTCAACGTCGCTGTTGAGGTTTTTTAATGAAAGGATGAGAGAGCGAATGAATCATAACGAAATCGGCATAGAAGCCTTAAATCAAGGGAACATCGAAAAAGCAGCAGAAGCTTTTACGAAAGCCATTGAAGAAAGCCCGAAAGACCCGGTTCCATATATTAACTTTGCGAACTTGCTTTCAAGCATCAATGAATTTGAACGTGCGTTAAACTTCTTTCAAAAAGCAATAGAACTTGATCACGCCGCAGCTGCAGCCTATTACGGGGCAGGAAATGTCTACACATTAAAAGAAGACTTTATGAAAGCAAAAGACTATTTTGAACAAGCACTTCAAGCTGGGATGGAAAATAGTGATTTATTTTATATGCTGGGGCAAACGCTCATCAAATTAGAGCAGCCGAAGCTTGCGATGCCTTATCTTCAGCGTGCCATCGAACTGAATGAAGATGATAATGAAGCAAGGTTCCAATTTGGCATGTGCTTAGCCAATGAACAATTGCTGGAAGAAGCGGTGACGACCTTTACCGAGGTGATCGCGCGTGATCCGCAGCATGCAGATGCCTTTTATAATTTAGGGGTTGCGTATGCATACTTAGAGAAAAAAGACGAAGCACTTGAGATGCTAGGAAAAGCGATTGACGTGCAGCCTGACCATATGCTGGCACTACATGCGCAAAAGCTAATTCAAGAGGCAGAATAGACGGAAGGAGGGAAGACCTGTGCAGGAACATCCAGATCAAATGAAGCTTGAGGACGAACCATTTTTAAAGGGGACAGTTCAAGCCGTTATTTTCCATAATGAAAGTAATTTATACTCGGTGTTAAAGGTGAAAGTCATTGAAACATCGGAAAACTTAGAGGAAAAAACAGCATCTGTCACAGGCTACTTCCCAGCACTTCATGAGGAAGAAACTTACACCTTCTATGGCAAAGTCACAAGCCACCCGAAATTTGGTGAACAGTTTCAGGCAACTCATTTTCAAAAGGAAGTACCGACAACAAAGCAAGGAATCATCCATTATCTTTCAAGTGATTTATTTGAGGGGATAGGCAAAAAGACGGCGGAAGAAATTGTAGGGCAGCTTGGCAGTCAGACGCTTCATAAAATAATGCGTGACCCAGCGGTTTTGTATGACGTTCCGCGCTTATCAAAAAAGAAGGCAGATAAGCTGGCCGCAGCGCTCCAGGAGCATCAAGGATTGGAACAAATTATGATCAGCCTGAATCAATACGGCTTTGGTCCGCAGCTCAGCATGAAGATATACCAAGTGTACGAGAGTGAGACGCTGCAGAAGATTGAAGAAAACCCTTATCAGCTCGTCAAGGATGTCGAAGGAATCGGATTTATTAAGGCGGATGAGCTTGGCGCTAGAACCGGTATCTCAGGAAATGATCCAGAGCGAATCCGTGCAGCCTTGCTTTATACAGTGGAGACAGCCAGCCTTCAGGACGGTCATACGTACATACAAACAAAGGATTTGATCGTCGAAACCCGAAAACTGCTCAATCAGACAGGCAATGAGTACAAAGTGACGGAAATGGACGTCGCCAATCAGATCATTGCACTTGGCGAAGGGAAAGAGATGATCATTGAAGATGAGCGCTGCTATCATCCGTCCTTATTTTATGCCGAGCAAAGTGTCGCCAAACGTATACAAAAAATCGTCTCCCAAACGGAATATGCAGACCAATTCCCTGAATCAGAATTCCTTCTAGCCCTTGGTGAGCTAGAGGAACGGCTGGGCGTCCAGTATGCACCGACACAAAAAGAAGCGATTCAAAAGGCGCTCATGTCCCCAATGCTGCTTTTAACAGGCGGACCTGGGACTGGGAAGACAACAGTCATTAAAGGGATTGTTGAGCTTTACAGCGATCTTCACGGTGTATCTCTTGATCCGAGTGATTACAAAAAAGATGAATCCTTTCCATTTGTGCTTGCGGCGCCAACTGGACGAGCAGCTAAACGAATGACAGAATCAACAGGGCTTCCAGCTGTGACGATTCACCGGCTGCTTGGTTGGAATGGGTCAGAGGGATTCTCGCATGATGAAGAACAGCCGATTGAAGGAAAGCTTGTCATTATTGATGAATCAAGCATGCTAGATATTTGGCTTGCGAATCACTTGTTTAAGGCCATTCCTGATCATATCCAAGTGATCATGGTGGGGGATGAACATCAGCTTCCGTCTGTCGGACCAGGCCAAGTGTTAAGAGACTTGCTTGCATCACAAGCTGTGCCAGCTGTTACCCTGACAGATATTTACCGTCAGGCAGACGGCTCCAGCATTGTTGAGCTTGCACATGATATGAAAAATGGCGTCCTGCCAAAGGATATTACCGCACGTTCAAAGGATCGATCTTTCATAAAATGCTCAGTTGATCAAATGAAAGAAGTGATTGAGAAAGTCGTCAGCAATGCTGCTCAAAAAGGCTATTCAGCTAAAGACATTCAAGTGCTTGCGCCCATGTATAAAGGAAAAGCAGGCATTAATGAGCTCAATAAAATGCTGCAGCACATTTTAAATCCTAAAAAACCAAAAGGCAGAGAAATCCCGTTTGGTGATGTGGTGTACCGGACCGGTGATAAAGTGCTTCAGCTTGTGAACCAGCCGGAGAACAATATTTTTAACGGTGATATTGGCGAAATTGTCTCGATTTTTTATGCGAAAGAAAACACGGAAAAAGAAGACATGGCTGTGATCTCCTTTGATGGGAATGAAATCACCTTTACAAAAAAGGATTTTCATCAATTTACACATGCCTATTGCTGCTCCATCCACAAATCACAAGGCAGTGAATTCCCCATCGTTGTGCTTCCAGTCGTGAGAAGCTACTACAGAATGCTTCGGCGAAATCTGCTGTACACAGCCATTACACGAAGTAAAAAGTTTTTAATTCTGTGCGGCGAGGAATCAGCACTGGAGTGGGGCGTGAAAAACAATGAGGATTCGCTCAGACAAACGTCCTTAACGATGCGGCTCGTGCAAACCGAAGAGGTTATGGATGCGGAACTTGCAGCACTTCAAAAAGAACTGCCGTTTAGCGTGCATGATGCAAATATCGGTATGGAGGGAATCACTCCATTTGATTTTATGCATGAATAAAAGGCTTCCAGATGGGAGCCTTTTTTAGCATGAAAAGAAATCCTCATATTTCGTTCATGGAAGCCATTTCTTCGTATGAGTCTTGCAGTAAACGCACACGATAAGACTGTTCCGCAAAAGGTGGTTGAGCACATTTTGAGAACATGTCGAGAGCTTGAAGGAATGTCAATCTATACAGGTGAAACGTCTCATTCACTTGGTTCGATAAAAGATATTTGCTTATTAGCCGGAGGCAGCTGCGGAGGATATGTGTTAGATGGGAAAAAGAAAGACTGTGCACTCGTTCCATTCTCGGCTGGGGATCAGCTGACAGACAAAGGCTTATATGTGAGCTGCCAGGAGGGAATAGGCATGGATTCCTCCGCCCCATCCTTCTTATTTTCGAAATTGAAAAAGAAAATGATGCAGTCGCCTGATGGTGAAAATTTAGGCATTTTGGAAGATGTATACTTTTGCACAAATTCGGGCACAATCGTAGCATATGAACTCTCGGACGGCTTCTTTACAGAGCTATCAGGGATTCGAAAACAGCTTCAGGCTGCCGGAACCTTGATCAACGTTCAAAAGGAAGCACTTGTTCTAAACCGAACGTAAAGAGGTGCTGATTATGCTCATTTGCCCAAATTGCAAATGTAAAGACATCGGAAAAATTGGGGTCAATCAATATTATTGCTGGGGCTGTTTTATTGAATTGACGCTGTCAAAAGGCAAAATATCTACACACCAAGTGGAAGAAGACGGAACACTAAGCAGCTTAGATGATCTGTTTAGTGATGATGAACGTTCAATTCAACTATAAGTGTTAAGGGGGAATTTCGAATGGGCAAAATGACTTCTTCACTATTAACGCTTGGTGCAGGTGCACTCGCATATCACTTTGCAAGCCGATATGATATGCCATCAAAGCGGGATATGAAAAAGCTAAGAAAACGCGTTATGAGAATGATGTAAACAAAAAGACATCCGCCAAAAGCCAAAAGCGGATGTCCTTTTTTTTTTATGCCTGCCTATATTCTAATCGGCGCGCGAGTAATGATAAGCTGAAATTGACGACAAAATACATCATCGCTGCTAATAGGAAAATGGGCAGTAAGTAAGATTGGCTCTGACCGTTTAATATTTGAGCGTGATGCAATAGCTCTGGAAGGGCAATGACAACAGCTAGTGACGTATCTTTTAAAAGAGAGATGAACTGACTAACAATTGGCGGTACCATACGGCGTAAAGCCTGCGGCATAATAATCATTTTTAACGTTTGGATATAGGTTAAACCAGAAGACCTAGCTGCTTCGATCTGCCCCTTATCAATTGATTTTAAACCGCTTCGAATAATTTCTGACAGCATCGCTGATTCAAATACGGTTAAAGCTGCAATAGCCGAGGCTGTAATGCTCAGCTTAATGCCGATTTCGGGCAGTGCAAAATATGTGAAAAAGATGATCAATAAGAGCGGCAGGTTTCGAATGGTTTCGACGACGACTGCAAGTATCTTTGATAAAACCGGAATCTGAGCGAACCGCAATGTGCCAATGACTAATCCAATGAGAAAGCTCAAAATGATGGAGATAAAAGCCACTTTTAAGGTGACAGCAAATCCTTCAAGTAAAAAGGCGAGATGATCAGGCTGGTAGGCACCTAGAAAATCCATGATGTTTCCTCCTTTCTAGTGGCTTCTTGCTAATCTTTTTTCTAAATAACCAACGCCTAAACTGAGCGGAATCGTTAATAGTAGATAGAACATGGCAACAAAGATGTAGACATCAAATGTCACAAATGTTCTAGAAGCGATGAGGTCTCCTTGATACATGAGATCAAACCCTGCAATGACACCTAAAATAGAGGAGTTTTTGACAAGATTAATAAATTGATTCCCAAGAGGGGGAATGACAATTTTAATCGCTTGCGGCAGAATGATATACCGCATCGTCCCGCCATAGGATAGACCTGAAGCACGCGCTGCTTCCATTTGTCCAAGCGGTACAGCTTGTATCCCTGCGCGAATGGCTTCAGCAATAAAGGCAGAGGTATAAATGGCAAGGGCAATTGTGCCAGCGGTGAAGCCATCTGCTACAATGCCAAGCACGGGTAATCCAAAGAAGAAGACAAATGTAATCAATAATAACGGAATATTCCGAACAAACTCCACGTAAGCCGTTCCTAACCAGTTGAGCGGCCTAAGTGGCGCAATTCTCATAATGGCAATGAGTGTACCGATCAAAAAGCTTCCAATCAAAGCAATGACACTTGCACCAATGGTATATTTAAAGCCTTCTATATAAAGCTGAAAATTTTCAATAAGAATGGAAAACCGTAGCAATCAGTTCACTTCCTTCCTGATCAACAGGTGAGCCAATGAGCGGCTCACCCTGAGAGAATCATTCTTCACACGTCAAACGGTCATTCTTTGATCCATTTTTGATGAATCTTGTCATACTCTCCATTGTCTTTTAAGGTTTTTAGGGCTTTATTGATCGCAGCTGTTAATTTCTGATCACCTTTTTTCACAGCAATACCATAAGGCTCATCTGTAAAGGTGCCGCCGACGACTTCGTAATTTGAATCCTCATCTGCCATACCAAATAAGATCGCATTATCGGTTGTCAGCACTTGCCCTTGGTTTGATTTTAAAGCTGTAAAAGCCTCCTGATAGTTCTCAAATTCTAATACAGACGCTTCAGGTGCTTTTTCGCGGATATTTTGAGAAGAAGTAGATCCTTTCACTGCAAGCACTTTCGTCCCTTTTTTAAGATCATCAATCGATTGAATGTCGCTTCCTTTTTTCACAAGCAATGATTGTCCTGCTTCAAAGTAAACATCTGAGAAATTGACTTCTTTTTTACGCTCTTCGGTAATCGTCATAGTTGCGACGATCGCATGAATATCTCCTTTTTGCAGTAAAGGAATTCTCGTTTTTGATGTCACTTCTTTGAATTCTGCTTTTCCTTCATCACCGAGCATTTCCTTTGCGATGGCTTTTGCAATATCGATATCAAACCCTTCGATATCTCCGTTGCTAGGATTTTTTAGACCGAAGAGACGTGTATCATTCTTGACCCCGAATATGATTTTTTTGTCTTTCTGAATGGTTTCTAAAGAGCTTCCTTTTTTTGCATCAGTCGAGCCTTTTTCAGCAGATCCGCAAGCAGCCAATGCAGCAATACAGCAAGTCATAAAGAGTAGTAGGCCAAAGCGTTTCATTTTTTTCATCAAATCATTCCCCCTAGTGATTTAAAATACGGCTTAAAAAGAGCTGAGCGCGTTTCTCACGCGGTTTCTCATAAAATGCAGCCGGTGTTGACTCTTCAAGAACTCTGCCTTCATCAATAAAGACAATACGGTCGGCGACCTCTCTGGCAAATCCCATCTCATGTGTGACGACAACCATGGTCATTCCTTCTCGGGCGAGCTGCTTCATCACATCTAGTACCTCTCCGATCATCTCTGGGTCAAGAGCCGATGTCGGTTCGTCGAACAGCATGACCTCTGGCTTCATCGCAAGCCCTCTTGCAATCGCAACACGCTGCTGCTGTCCGCCTGAGAGTCTTGAAGGGTAGGCGTCAGCTTTATCAGGAATGCCGACTTTATGTAAATAAAATTCGGCTGTTTCCCTTGCTTCTTCCTTGCTCACCTTTTTCACCTTCATTGGGGCAAGCATAATGTTTTCAAGCACCGTTTTATGCGGGTAGAGGTGAAAATGCTGAAACACCATCCCAATATTTTGCCTGACAAGATTGATGTTGGTCTTCGGATGCTGAACAGGCACTTCGTTGACGAGTACCTTTCCCTCATCAATGCTTTCAAGACGATTGATGCATCTGAGCATCGTGCTTTTACCTGATCCTGAAGGGCCGATGATCACGACAACCTCACCTTTTTGAATATGTAGGTTAATGTCTTTCAGTACATGGAACTGGCCATAATGCTTGTTGACTTCTTCGAATGTGATCATGAAGAACCTCCTCTTGTACATGATGGAATATTCAGTGTAGACATTTTAGTGACTTTGGATGGAGCTGTATGTTTCATGTGTATTCATTTTTAACAAAGTTAGGACAAATTTTATTTACATGGATAATTACAGAAGATGGATAAACAATAAGAAAAGAGGTGAAAAAGGTGAAGAAACGTCCGATCCAATTTCTGATATATGCCGCAGGGGTCCTGCTTGTCCTTGCATCCTTGCTCATTTTACTGCAGCTCGACGAGTTATGGATGCCTATTTTTTTGTTGTTAAAGGCGGTTCTAATTCCGCTGCTCATTGCCATTTTTATTTCTTATCTGCTTTATCCGATAGTGGAAAAATTGCACGCGGGGGGCTTGCCAAGGACTGTTAGTCTCTTATTGATTTATGTACTGTTTTTTGGCGGGATTGGGCTTGCGGTTTATAAAGGAGCGCCTGTCATGATCAAGCAGTTAAATGAGCTGTCAGAACAAATTCCTGTACTTGCGGAAACGTATAATGGCGCTTTATCACATATTCATCATCATACAAACCATTGGCCCGACGGACTTCACGACCGCTTGGATCGCTTAATTGTTCAATCGGAGACATATGCAGCTAACGGCGCGGAGCGAATGATTCTTAGCTGTAAAGTATTACTTGATTACGCATTAGTTGCAGCGCTCATTCCTTTTCTTGTTTTTTATATGGTGAAGGACATGAATACGATGAAGCGGGCTGCATGGTATTTGACGCCGCCATCATTTCGGAAGAGGGGACATGCGTTTGTGAAGGCAGTTGATGAATCGCTTGGTAATTATATTAGAGGGCAGCTGCTTGTCTGTTCATTAATTGGAGGTGCAGCAGCCATTGTGCTTTGGCTGTTTCATATCCCGTATCCGCTTGTCCTAGGTATGCTGATTGGCGCAACGAATGTCATTCCGTATTTTGGACCGATTATCGGTGCGGTTCCCGCTGTCTTTATTGCGTTTACCATCTCGGTTAAATCGGTTATTATTGTGCTGATTACAGTAGCGGTGCTGCAATTTTTAGAAAGCAACGTCCTTAGCCCGATCATCGTAGGAAGAAGTCTTCATATGCATCCTGTCGTCATTATGCTTGTCTTGCTAGCAGGAGGAGAGTTATTTGGTTTAATAGGCATGATTTTAGCCGTACCAACTGCCGCTATCATCAGAGTGATCATTGTGCAATATATCCTCATGAGACGAAGCGTTCATTGACAAGAGAAGCCGAGTTGTCTATAATAATTTCGATTCATACTACATACTGAATTCAATGACGGACCCGAGTACGTTAAAAAGCTGTTGCAGAGAGAGGCTTTATTTTGCTGAGAAAAGCCTTATCAGACCTTTAACGGAAGCTAGTCCCGAGTGCAGATAAACACTGCCGCTCTCTTCCGGCGTTATCGGATGTGAAGGTGATAGACGGAATAGGTCTATAATCAGGGTGGTACCGCGAGAGCATCTCGTCCCTGTGTAAGTCGTTTTGTGCTTGCATAGGGCGGGATGTTTTTTCGTTTGTGTGGAGATTGATGAATGATAAGGGAGGATTTTTTGAATGAAAACTTTAACTTCAGCTCAAGTACGCCAAATGTTTTTAGACTTTTTTAAAGAAAAAGGACATGCTGTAGAACCGAGTGCATCACTCGTACCGCATGATGATCCGACACTTTTGTGGATCAACAGCGGCGTGGCAACATTAAAGAAATACTTTGATGGCCGCGTCGTACCTGAAAATCCGCGTATTTGCAACGCGCAAAAATCGATTCGTACAAATGATATTGAAAACGTAGGAAAAACGGCACGCCATCATACGTTCTTTGAAATGCTCGGCAACTTCTCTATTGGTGATTATTTTAAAGAAGAAGCGATCGAATGGGCGTGGGAATTCCTCACAAGTGACGAGTGGATTGGTTTTGACCCGAATTTGTTATCTGTCACTGTCCATCCAGAGGACGAAGAAGCGTATGTTCTATGGAGAGATAAAATCGGTGTACCTGAAGAACGTATTATTCGCCTTGAAGGCAACTTCTGGGATATTGGCGAGGGCCCAAGTGGACCGAATACAGAAATTTTCTATGACCGCGGTGAATCGTACGGTGACGACATGAACGATCCAGAATTATATCCTGGTGGAGAAAATGAGCGTTATCTAGAAGTGTGGAACCTAGTGTTCTCTGAATTTAACCATAATCCAGATGGGTCATACACGCCGCTGCCGAAGAAAAACATTGATACAGGGATGGGTCTTGAACGAATGGTATCTGTCATTCAAAACGTGCCAACGAATTTTGATACAGATCTATTCATGCCAATTATTCGTGCAGTTGAGACCATTTCTGGAGAAAACTATGGCGAGACAAAGGAAAAGGATACAGCATTCAAAGTCATTGCGGACCACATCCGGACGGTTGCCTTTGCTGTAAGTGATGGAGCGCTTCCTTCCAATGAAGGCCGCGGGTATGTGTTAAGACGTTTGCTTCGCCGTGCCGTGCGTTATGCAAAAACCATTCACATCCATCGCCCGTTTATGTTTGACCTAGTTCCAGTTGTGGCGGAAATCATGAAGGATTTCTACCCAGATGTACAAGCGAAAGAAGAATTTATTGCGAAAGTCATCAAGAATGAAGAAGAACGCTTCCATGAAACACTGAACGAAGGCTTAGCTATTTTGTCAGAAGTCATCAAAAAAGAAAGAGACAAAGGCAGCACACAGATTTCAGGTGAAGATGTATTTAAGCTGTATGACACGTATGGATTCCCTGTCGAGCTCACAGAAGAATACGCAGAAGATGAGAACATGACAGTGGATCGAGAAGGCTTCCAGGCTGAGATGGAGAAGCAACGTGAACGTGCAAGAAATGCGAGACAAGATGTCGGCAGTATGCAGGTTCAAGGTGGCGCTTTAGGAGATATTAAAGTAGAAAGCACATTTGTTGGCTACGAAAATCTAACGGCAGATGCCCATATTGTCGAATTGCTTCAAAATGGTGAAATTGTTACAGAAGCACATGAAGGCGATATAGTACAAATTTTGTTAGATGAAACACCTTTCTATGCGGAAAGCGGCGGACAAGTGGCTGATAAAGGGACATTGAAAAGCGCTGAAGTGAACATTGACATCAAAGATGTGAAAAAGGCGCCAAATGGTCAGCATGTTCATGAAGGAGTAGTCGTAAGCGGTACAGCCAAAAAAGGACTTGAAGTCACTGCGGAAGTGGAATCAGCTCTTCGAAAAGGCATTGTGAAAAACCATACAGCGACACATCTTTTGCATCAGGCGCTAAAAGACGTTTTGGGCAGCCACGTGAACCAGGCAGGATCATTGGTGAATGAAAATAGACTTCGCTTTGACTTCTCTCACTTTGGACAAGTCACAAAAGAAGAATTGTCACAGATTGAAAAAATCGTGAACGAAAAGATCTGGGAAGGCATCTCTGTTGCTATTGACCTGAAGCCGATTGCTGATGCAAAAGAAATGGGTGCAATGGCGCTCTTTGGCGAGAAGTATGGTGATATTGTCCGAGTTGTCCAAGTAGGCGATTACAGCATCGAGCTATGCGGCGGCTGTCATGTGCAAAATACTGCGGAAATCGGGTTGTTTAAAATTGCATCTGAATCGGGTATTGGTGCTGGAACACGCCGGATTGAGGCGGTGACTGGTAAAGGAGCATACGAAGAATTAAATGACCAGCTGACGATTTTAGAGCAGGCAGCGAGTGAGCTGAAGTCAAATACGAAGGATGTACCAAAACGTATCGCTTCATTGCAGGCAGATTTAAAAGAGGTTCAAAGAGAAAACGAATCTCTTCTTGCAAAATTAAGCCAGGCTGAAGCAGGCTCTATTTTAGAGAAAGTGACAGAAATCGGCGGAGTAAAAGTGTTAACTGAAAAAGTAAACGCGAAAGACATGAACCATTTAAGAACAATGGTTGATGACTTAAAAGCCAAATTAGGATCAGCTGTCATTGTGCTCGGAGCCGTTCAAAACGGAAAAGTAAACATTTCAGCAGGAGTGACAAAAGACGTCATCGAAAAAGGTCTGCATGCAGGGAAACTTGTGAAACAGGCAGCTGAAATCTGCGGCGGAGGCGGAGGCGGACGCCCAGACATGGCACAAGCAGGCGGAAAACAACCGGAAAAGCTAGAAGAAGCACTGGCAATTGTCGAAGAATCTGTCAAATCCGTTTTATAATCAGGCGATGTAGTGTAGAATAATGGTATTAGATGAGCGGTTAGAAAAAGCTTGCTAGTAGAATGTTGGAAGAGAGGTGCAAGAAGCAGTGAGTTCATTTGATAAGACAATGAAGTTTAACTTCTCTGATGATTCAGCTGAAACCAATGTGAATGAAGTGCTCATTAAAGTACATGACGCACTCCAAGAAAAAGGATACAACCCGATCAATCAAATTGTCGGATACTTGCTGTCAGGCGACCCTGCTTATATTCCAAGACATCAGGATGCTCGCAACCTAATTCGTAAACTAGAACGAGACGAATTAATTGAGGAATTGGTTAAATCGTACTTAGAGACACATAAAGAGGCGTAAAACATGAGAATTTTAGGCTTAGATTTAGGCACGAAAACCCTTGGTGTTGCGATCAGTGATGAAATGGGCTGGACAGCGCAAGGGATTGAAACAATTAAAATTGATGAAGCAGGCGGAGACTTCGGTCTCAGCCGCCTGTCCGAGATCGTCTCGCAATATGGAACGGATAAAATTGTACTTGGTTTTCCAAAAAATATGAACGGTACGGTCGGTCCTAGAGGCGAAGCCAGCCAATCATTTGCGAAAGTGTTAGAAAACACGTACAATGTTCCTGTTGTGCTTTGGGACGAGCGCCTGTCGACAATGGCAGCGGAAAAAATGCTCATCTCTGCAGATGTGAGCAGACAAAAGCGTAAAAAAGTCATTGATAAAATGGCGGCTGTTATGATCCTGCAAGGGTACTTAGACAGCTTAAATTAAAATGAGGTGAATCAAATGGAACACGGAGAAAAGCAAATTACAATCGTTGATGATAATGGAAATGAACAGCTTTGCGAAGTACTATTTACTTTTGAAAGCGACCATTTTAACAAATCATATGTTCTTTACTACCCAATTTCTGAGCAAGACAATGAAGAAATTGAAATTCATGCATCAAGCTTCACGCCGAACGAAAACGGTGAAGATGGCGAGCTAGAGCCTATTGAAACGGATGAAGAGTGGGACATGATTGAAGAAACGTTAAATACGTTCTTAGATCAAGAAGAAGACGAAGAATAGAACGAATAAAAGGCCTGTGAACGGATCTTAGTGATCTTTCTTCACAGGTCTTTTTTTACAATCATTATGTTAACTTTTGTTTATTTTAAGTTGACATAAAGAGCTGTACCTTTTACTCTATTTTTAACAACAAATTGAGTGAGGGGCATGAAATATTGAAAATCCAAGACATGATGCAAATGGCGCTAATGACTGCGGTTATCGGGATGTTAGGATTGATCCCGCCGATTTTACTTACGTTTACACCTGTACCCATCACATTGCAAACGGCAGGTCTTTTGCTTGCTGGGGGTCTGTTAAAGCCAAAACAGGCACTGATCAGTTTACTTCTGTTTCTTTTGGTTGTGGCAGCTGGGGCACCCCTTTTGTCAGGTGGGAGAGGCGGAATAGGGGTCTTTTTTGGACCAAGCGGTGGATTTTTACTTGCCTATCCAGTGGCTGCCTTCATGATTAGTTTGTGGATCAACCGACTAAAAAAAGTGACCGCTCTGCGTCTTTTTATGATCTTTGCGGTATGCAGTATCGGAATTTTGTATGTATGCGGCATTCCTTTTCAAGCGATGATGATGGATATCAAGGTCACTCAGGCAGCTCTTCTTAGTCTGATTTATATTCCAGGTGATTTCATCAAAGCGGGCATATGTGCCGTTCTCACGGTGAAAATCATTTCGGCCATGTCATATCGAAAAAGGGATGTGCATAAAGGGAGGCGTGCAGTTTGAATAGAATAACGGAATGCTATGCATCACATGCAGAAATGAACCCAGATCATATCGCCATCATTGATGGACAAGAAAGGATCACTTATCAAGATTGGTATGAGCGTGTCCGGCTATCAGCGCAATGGTTACAACAAACGGCTCATGAGCAAAAAAGAGTCGCTTTTTTATTATCAAATGGTGCTTCTTTTCTCCAAATATTTGCTGGCGCTGCTTCTGCAGGGTGGACAGCTATCCCGCTTGATACGAGATGGAGCCGTGAGGAATGTGTTGAAAAGCTTTTGTTAAGTGAGGCAGCTCTCGTCATTATCGAGGATCGATATTTAAATAGATTTGAAAAGTACAGCGAATACATGCAGGTTCTTTCTTTATCTGAATGGAAGGAAAAAATGAGCCTCATCACACAAGGTCCATTTAACAAATGCGACAGCGAGATCGACCCTATCTTTTATATGGGATTTACGTCAGGCTCAACGGGTTCGCCTAAGGCCTTTATCAGGCGTCAGCAGTCATGGATCGAAAGCTTTCGAACGACAGCCGGTACATTTGGAATCACTCATCAAGATCATGTTCTGATAGCAGGCACACTCTTATCCTCTCACTTTTTATATGGTGCCATCAGTACATTATACTTTGGCGGCACAGTGACGCTTTTAGAAAAATTTACGCCAGTGAAAGCGAAAAAAACCTTACAGACAGGAGACATTACTGTGATGTATACTGTCCCGACAATGACAGAATCGTTGCTGGAAATAGACGCTTTTGCGAGAGACAATTCGCTTCTTGTCATATCATCTGGAGCAGATTGGGGCATTCCTTCAAAGAAACAACTCGTGACCAACTATCCGCATGTGACATTTTTTGATTTTTACGGCACATCAGAGCTAAGCTTTGTTTCCTACTTATCTTCAAATGACTTTCTACAAAAGCCTTCTTCTGTCGGACGGCCTTTCTCTCCCATTCAAATTGAAGTGAGGCGAGCTGATCAAACTGTCTGCCAGCCAAATGAGACAGGAAGAATTTATGTGAAGAGCCCGATGTCTTTTGCAGGCTACTTACATGAAGTGAAACCGCCGGAAGAGTGGATAACCGTTTATGATATGGGCTGGCTGGATGAAGACGGCTATTTGTATATGAGCGGCCGTGAAAATGGCATGATCGTCTATGGAGGGCTGAATATTTTTCCAGAGGAAATTGAGCGTGTGCTAAATGAACAGCCAGAGGTGAAGCGATCGGTTGTAGTTGGCGTTCCTGACCCATATTGGGGTGAAATCCCTGTTGCCATTATTGAACAAGGACAGCACACAAAGACGGTTCGGCAAGCTGTCAAAGAAAAACTTGCGGCCTACAAGGTGCCTAAAAAATGGCTTGTCATTGATCAAATAATTGAAACATCCGGCGGAAAAATAGCACGTGCCAGCATGAAAAAGTGGGCAGAGGAGCAGATGTCATGCAAGCAGTAATCGTACAAGCAAAACGGACACCCTTCGGTGATAAAAACGGGATGCTGAAGGATTATCGTCCAGAGCAATTAGCCGCGCCTCTTATTCAGTATTTGTCTAAAGGGATGACACCGGACGACATCATATTAGGAAATGTTGTAGGAGGCGGCGGAAATATGGCCCGTCTGTCTTCATTAGAAGCAGGGCTTTCTTTAGGAGTGCCCGGTATGACGGTTGATAGGCAGTGTGCCTCTGGTCTAGAAGCAATCCGAACAGCTTGCGTCATGGTTCGATCAGGGGAAGGCTCAATGTATATCGCTGGCGGGACTGAGAGCATATCCAGATCACCAATGAAAGAAAGAGCACGCTTTTCTCCGGAATGGATAGGAGATCCGTCTATGGGAGAAGCAGCAGAGCTAACGGCTTCTAGATTTTCCGTCACAAGAAAAGAACAAGATGACTATGCACTTTTAAGCTGGGAAAGAAGTATAGACGCAATCAAACGTGGTACATATTCTGAAGAAATCGTTTCGATTGACGGACTGAGCATAGATGAAGCGGCTGCGAAAATAAGGCCGATGGCGAAACTGATCCAGCGGGCAAAGCCTATATTTTCACCGGGAAAAGGATCTGTGACTGCCGCCAATAGCTGCAAAGAAGCAGATGGTGCAGCAGCGGTCGTTGTGATGGAAAGAGCGCTAGCGGAGGCGAATGGATTTCAGCCAATGCTGCGATATGCCGGAAGTGCTGTGGCGGCGATGCATCCCGATTTTCCAGCTGCTGCGCCGATTGATGCGATGAAGAAACTTCTAGATCAAGAGAAAATCAAGGCAGAGGATGTCGCACTGTTTGAAATCAATGAAGCTTTTGCTCTGAAAATAGCGCTGATTGCTCGTACGCTGGATATTCCTTATTACCGAATCAATAAAAGAGGCGGTGCACTTTGTCTTGGGCATCCATATAGCGCATCGGGCGCTGCGATGATGGTGAGACTATTTTACGAAGCGCGCACCTTACCGATTGGAAGCTATGTCATAGCTGCTATTGGGAGCGGTGGCGGCGTTGGTTTAGCCGTATTATGTCAAGTTCTGTCATGACATGCATGAGCAAGTAATTGCCGAACTCCGTCGAATCATGTACTATAAAAGCTAGATGTGAGGAGGGCCATGCATGTTTTCAGAACAAAAGAAACGACCATTTTTCAAAAGGAAAATGGGGATCGTCCTGTTATCTGTCCTTGCTGTCATCATCATTGCAGCATTATCAGGCTTTTTATATGTTAAATCAGCACTTGGACCGGTCGATCAAAAAAGCAAACAAACGATTAATATTCATATTCCTAATGGGACATCAGTCCGTGAGATTGCGGGCATTTTAAAAGCAAATGGGCTCATTTCGAATGACACGATTTTTACTTATTATGCAAAATACAAAAATGCGTCCGGCTTTAAAGCAGGATACTTTCATTTGAAACAAACGATGGACGCAGACACGCTGATTCAAAAGCTGACATCTGGAGGGACAGACTACGCCTTTCAGCTTGTGATTCCAGAAGGAAAACAGCTGTCTGATATTGCGGCAGTTATTGCAAACCAGACGAATTTTTCAGCGAAGGAAGTGGAAGCGAAGCTAGATGATCCAGCGTTTATTCAAACGTTAATGAAAAAATATCCGAAAACGGTGACTTCACAGGTAAATGGCAAACAGGTGAAACATCCGTTAGAAGGTTATTTATTCCCTGCGACGTATCCATTTTATCGTGAGGATGAATCACTCGAAACGATCATTGAAACAATGATTAAACAAACAGATCAATACGTGAAAACGTATGAAAAAGACATGAAAAAGAGAAACATGTCCATACATGATGTGTTAACGATGGCATCACTGATTGAAATGGAAGCAACGGAAAAGACGGATCGTGCAAAAATCTCCAGTGTTTTTTATAACCGGTTGAAAAAGGACATGCCGCTTCAAACCGATCCAACCGTTCTCTATGCACTAGGTGAGCATAAATCCCGTGTTTATTACAAAGACCTTAAGGTGAAATCGCCTTATAATACGTATAACAACAAGGGACTGCCGCCTGGACCTATTGCAAATGCTGGCGAATCTTCATGGAAAGCCGCACTGCATCCAGATAAAACAGATTATGTGTACTTCCTTGCGAAGAAAGATGGAGAAGTCGTCTTTACAAAAACGTTAAATGAGCACAACAAAGCGAAAGCCAAATACATCACAGGCAGCAATTAATGTACATGTGAATCGAAAAAGACTGTAGACAATACAAGATTGCCTGCAGTTTTTTTCGTTGGAATATCCATTTTATAGGTTCGCAATTACCACTTCTTTGTGGTAAAATATATCGGGTTGTTTTACTTAGATGAACGAAAGATTGACGAGAAAGAGAGCTGCAACAGGCAGGACTCTTCTTTTTCAGGTCATGAAGGAGCTAGACAAATAATGACTATCGAAGATGATCAAATGAATGATTATATTGAACATTTAATTCACCCAAGTCCTGATGCAATCGCTCAATTAGAGGCATATGCAAAAGAGCATCATGTGCCAATTATGGAAAAGGTGAGCATTGAACTTTTACTGCAGCTGCTGTCGATGAAGAAGCCGAAGAAAATTCTTGAGGTTGGGACAGCGATAGGCTACTCCGCCATTCGAATGGCGACAGCTCTACCAGCTGCTGAAATTTTTACGATTGAGCGAAATGCGAAACGCTATGAAGAAGCGACACGGAACATTGAGGAATTAAAGTTAAAAGAAAGAATACACGTGTTCTTTGGTGATGCCATGGAATCGGCTAAAACAGTCCAAACGATGGCGCCCTATGATGTGATCTTTATTGATGCCGCAAAAGGGCAGTACAAACGTTTTTTTGAGCTGTTTGAACCGATGCTTGCTCATGACGGAATGATTATTACAGACAACGTATTATTTAAAGGCTTAGTGGCAACGAACTATGAAGAAGAAATAGAAGATAAAAGAAAAAAACAATTAATTGGAAAAATTGATCGATACAATCAATGGCTTATGTCAAACCCCGATTTCCAAACGTGCATTATTCCAGTGGGAGACGGGATCGCCATTAGTACAAAAAGAGGTGACCAATCATGAAAAAACCAGAATTGCTTGTGACGCCAAGCAAGGTGTCAGATGTACTGCCATTAATCGAGGCGGGAGCTGATGCATTCTTAATAGGCGAACAAACATACGGTATTCGTCTTGCAGGCGAGTTTTCAAGAGAAGATGTGAAACAGACGGCTCTGCTTGCACATGCGCAGCACAAAAAAGTGTATGTGGCGATGAATGCGATTTTTCATAATGATCGTGTGCAGCTGCTTGGAGATTACTTAACCTTTCTCGACGCATTAAACGTAGACGGCGTCGTCTTTGGAGACCCAGCTGTGATCATGGCCGCCAAAGAAGCAGGGGTAAGCCTGAATCTCCACTGGAGTACAGAAACGACTGGGACAAACTACTACACTTGTAACTACTGGGGCAGAAAAGGTGCAACGCGTGCTGTTCTTGCCAAAGAACTGAATATGGACAGTGTCATAGACATCAAAGAAAATGCCGAGGTGGAAATCGAAATTCAAGTCCATGGCATGACATGTATGTTCCAATCAAAACGTACGCTCATTGGCAACTACTTTGAATATCAGGGCAAACAAATGGACGTCGAAGGCAGAAATATGGAGGAAGGACTATTCCTTCATGATCAAGAGCGTCAAAACAAATACCCTATTTTCGAGGATGCAAACGGCACTCATATTATGAGTCCAAATGATGTGTGTATGATTGATGAATTAGAGGAATTTGTTGATGCAGGCATTGACTCATTTAAAATTGACGGAATTTTAAAGTCACTTTCTTATATGACAGAGGTGACGTCTCTATATAGAAAAGCAATTGATTTATTAGCGACTGACAAAGACGCGTATGAAGATCAGAAAGAGGACTGGGTGAAGCGGATTGAAGAGATTCAGCCAGTGAATCGTTCAATTGATACAGGGTTCTTCTTTAAAGAAACGGTTTATTAATAGAAGAGGAGGCAGAGGAAATGGCACTATTGAAAGATGGTATTTCTGAAATGATTGACGGGAAACGTGTCATTACAAAAAAACCAGAACTGCTTGCACCAGCAGGAAACTTGGAAAAGCTGAAAATTGCTGTACATTACGGAGCAGACGCTGTCTTTATAGGCGGAAAAGAATTTGGACTTCGTTCAAATGCCGATAACTTTTCAATTGAGGAAATGGCTGAAGGTGTTGCATTTGCAAAAAAATACGGTGCACGAATCTATGTGACAACGAATATCTTTGCCCACAACGAAAACATGGACGGGCTGGAGGAATACCTTCAAGGGATTGAAGGCGCTGGAGTAGCGGGCATTATTGTGGCTGACCCGCTGATCATTGAAACGTGTAAACGTGTCGCACCGAAGCTTGAAGTCCATTTAAGCACACAGCAATCTCTTTCGAACTGGAAAGCTGTTCAGTTTTGGAAAGAAGAAGGGCTTGAGCGTGTGGTGCTGGCTCGCGAGACAAGTGCGCTTGAAATTAGAGAAATGAAAGAAAAGGTCGATATTGAAATTGAAACGTTCATTCACGGTGCGATGTGTATTGCTTACTCTGGCCGCTGCGTGCTCAGTAACCATATGACGGCAAGAGATTCTAACCGCGGGGGCTGCTGCCAGTCCTGCCGCTGGGATTATGATCTTTATAAACTAGAAGGTTCTGAGGAAGCGCCATTATTTGGAGAGGAAGACGCATCATTTGCGATGAGTCCAAAAGACTTAAAGCTTGTCGAATCCATTCCTCAAATGATCGAAATGGGAATTGACAGCTTGAAAATCGAAGGGCGAATGAAATCAATTCATTATGTGGCAACTGTCGTGAGTGTGTATCGCAAAGTCATCGACGCCTATTGTGCGGACCCGGACAATTTTGTCATTGAGCAGGAATGGTTAGATGAATTAGATAAATGTGCAAACCGTGACACAGCACCAGCCTTTTTTGAAGGTGTACCAGGAACGGATGAGCAAATGTTTGGCATTCATGGAAAGAAAACGACTTTTGATTTCGCAGGTCTCGTTCTTCATTATGATGAAAAAGAACAAATCGTCACATTGCAGCAGCGTAACTTCTTTAAAGCTGGTGACGAAGTCGAATTTTTCGGACCAGAAATTGAGAATTTCACATGCAAAATTGAGACGATTTGGGATGAAAAAGGAAATGAACTAGATGCTGCTCGTCATCCGCTACAAATCGTCAAATTCAAGCTAGATCAAAAAGTATACCCAAGCAACATGATGAGAAAGGGGAAATAACAGGCACATGAGGAGTAAACCAGTTGTCATTGGGATTGCTGGCGGCTCGGGTTCAGGTAAAACGAGCGTCACCAATTCAATCTATGAAAAATTTAAAGGACATTCCATCCTCATGCTTCAGCAAGATTTATATTACAAAAATCAAAGTCATATGCCATTTGAAGAGCGTCTGCTTACGAACTATGATCATCCGCTCGCATTCGACAATGACCTGATGTTTGAGCATTTGGAACAGCTCTTAAAGTACGAATCCATTGAAAAACCAATATATGATTTCAAGCTCAACACACGTTCAGAAGAGACTGTCCATGTTGAACCAAAGGATGTTATCATTGTTGAAGGCATCTTTGCACTAGAAGACGAACGTCTAAGAGACTTAATGGATATTAAACTGTATGTCGATACAGATGCAGATCTTCGCATCATTCGCCGCATTTTACGCGATACGAAAGAAAGAGGCCGTTCAATCGATTCTGTGATTGAACAGTATGTATCTGTTGTCAGACCCATGCATAATCAATTCATTGAACCGACAAAGCGATACGCTGACATCATCATCCCAGAAGGCGGCCAAAACCATGTGGCGATTGACTTAATGGTGACAAAAATTCAAACGATTCTTCAAGATCGTTGATTTAATAGGGGTGTAATCAAGTGAGCAAAGTGTAATTAGATGACTTTGCCCACTTTCTGCCCACAAATATTCTAAAAAATATCATTTGCTATTGCGTTAAACTGTATAACAGATTCTATTTTTGTTTCACGCATTACGTGCGAATAGACATCAAGAGTGGTTTTGGAGCTAGAGTGGCCCAAGCGCCTTTGTGCTTCTTTAAGGTCTATTCCTGCTGCAAAAAGCAAAGACGCATATGTGTGTCTAAGATTGTGGGGTGTTATTTTTGTAACACCCGCCTTTTTTATATAGGTGGCCATTCTATAATTGAAGTTTCGAGCCGGTTCAGGCATTCCAGAATTATCAGCGAAAACGAAATCTTCATCTTTGTATAGTTCGCCCACATCATTCTTTACTTGTTCCTGAACGTTCTTTAAAATCCTTAATTGCATTATGACTTGAGGTGGCACAGGTACATTTCGAATAGACGATTCAGTTTTGGGACTGAGTAATTCATAATTGCTCTTTAAATCTTTTTCTCTAAAAAGAGTGTATCTCACTTTAATCTCCGATTTTTTAAAGTCTACTTTATCCCATGTCAATGCAACTGCTTCACCTATCCTTAACCCCGAATAAATGAGCAGGAGAAACATAGCTAAATCTCTGGGCCGCCCTTTTCTGCTGACAACTTGAAGGAATAGTTTTATTTCTTCTTTCTCCCAAAATTTCATATCCTTTAGATCTTCATCTAATTCCTCTACTTTTTTCTCTTTTGCCTTTTTCGGAAGATTCACGGCATGAATTGGATTTTCCTTAAAGTAAGAATCTCGCACAGCTTCTCTGATCATCATATTAAAAACTTGATGAATATTAGTTAATGTGTTTTTAGCATACTCTGGTGCGATCTTATTCAGAAAGCCTTCATATATTTTTTCTGTAACATCCTTAACTCTGCATGAGCCTAAGTTCTTCTTAATTACAATTATGCTATCGTACCTGCTGTCCCAAGAAGATTTCTTAACCGTTAATTTGTATTTCTCAAACCACAAATCAATGTAAGAGGAAATAGTTATATTATCATCTTTTCGGACAAAATCACCATTGATTTCAGCTTGAACAATTGCAGCTTCGGTAGCAGCTTCTTTCTTTGTTCTAAATCCTTTTTTAGACTTCTCCCTTCGCTTTTGGGTAACTGGGTCGTAGTAAGGTATTCTGTATTCCCAGTCTTTTCCCCGCTGCCTAAAACTCACCACTGTATTCTCACTCCATTTGCATTGTAAAATATTGAATAATCCACTTTTAAATAATCATACATATTTTTTCTCAAAGTTGATAGATATTGGATAAAATAATCCGATTAAAATTATTCTAACAACGCAAAAAAGGACCATTCCTGTGAGGAATGTGGTATAATTAAGAAAAGAAGTAATATTTTGAATAATTATTTTCCTGTTCTTATTTTGATTCTTTCGTCAATTATCGACAACATTTTCTATTTTAGTGTGCTAAATTGTTTTGAAAGGTGATCATATGTACAATGCCGTTAAGAATGAAACAAATATTAGATATGTACTGAAAAAACACTTAGAAAAAACGGAAAGATCTCAAAATGGTATTGCAAAAGCAATTGGTATAACTAAGGGTTATATGAGTAAATTTTTCTCTGGTAAAGAAATAGCTTTTTGGATGGTCGTTGAAACAGTTAGAGCAATTTTACCGGATAAAGAAAAACAATTGATGAAGGATTATGCAAAAAGCGGGTTTGATAAAAAATACATATATTGTGCTTTGGAATATTATTACACCAACCAAATGTACAATGAGATAAGATATTTAATTGTAAATTACTCTTCGGTAGCACGAGATGCTTGTGATGCTTACCTTTTTGCTCTGAATTTTAGGGAATCTTTTAAACCACTTGATCATCAAAAAGCTCTAAAAAATCTCCGAGCAAATACACCAGAAGGTCAGACATTATTAGAGATTTTCGAATCATATGTCCATTATAATATTGGAAAATACGACTTGAGTTTGTTTTCAATCGATAGAGCAAAAGGATGTTTACAAAAAGTCACCGATCCTTTTTTAAAGAAGAGTTTTCAAGCAAGAATTGATGAGATCCTTGCAAACACTTATCTTAAACAAGAAAACAATATTAAGAGAGCACGGGATTCAGCGCATTCATTAATGAAAACTGGTATTAGTAAAAGCCATATAATGACCGCGACTTACTTAATTGGTCTGTCATACTTTTATGAGTCATATAATATATCCTTTGATTATTATAAAAAGCTTTTAGAATTGTACGAGGACTTCCCAGAAAGAGCAGATGAAATAATTCAAAACAAAGAAGAAATTGCTATACTTCAATATTACTGGTTAAATAAGATCGACGAGGAATTCAATGTGACAAATTTTACTCAGGTTTTAAGCGAAGATAAGTCACTTTCCCTTTATTATATTGATAAAACCTTGCGTCCTTACGCGTATTTGTTCGATGGAATTAGAGAGGGAAGGGCAGATAAAGTTTTGTTATCTTTGCATTTTTTTTCAGAACAGCGTGATTACTTTAGAGCCAATATACCCAAGATCCAGTTGCAAAAAATGGATTTAGACCTTACACTTTAAAGGTCAGGGGGGTGAATATATGAAATTGTTTACAAGTTTGTTCTTAGTATTAATTGTTGTTTTAGCGGCCGGTGTAAAAGAAGCTGACACAAACAGCGCAAACGATATGATTTATCAAACAAAAGAAGTAAGAGTAGGAATGTAAAAAAGACGTTACCATAAATGGTATCGTCTTTCGTGTTTTAAAGAGGTGTTTCCTGTTTTCGAAAAATCACAAAATAGGAAACACCTACAAATTAGAGGGGGTTAATACATTTTGTCTAGTTACGAACAGCTTGTTGAAAAAATAGAGAAAGAAATATCCAAAATAAAGAAACTGAAAGAAGAGAGCAAAAAAAAATAATCAGTCTTTGTCTTTTAAATAATTCTCTCTTAAATTTCTTAGTTCCTTAAGACGATCTATTACATATTTAATTTCTTCTTTTGTGATTTCAGAACCGTTATCATGTACAAGGTTCAGTTTTTCAAGATCATTAATATTTATATGTTTATTTGAAAGTAATTCGTTCTCATTTTCAGTAAAACTATTTATGCTTTCTTCATCAAAAAATAAATAAGAACTATGTACATCAAAATAATCAGCTATTTGATTTATAACCTTAACAGATGGCGTTTGTGTATTATTTTCGATTCTAGATAAATAACTTTGAGATATGCCTATTTCTTTAGCAGCATCTTCTACAGTTTTTTTCTTTTTTAATCTTAGACGTTTCACTGCATAACCTATTTTTCTGTTCTCCATTTTTAAACCACCTTTGATCGTAACAGTTTAACCAACAGATATATAATCAATATATATTTATTATATCACAGTGACTTTCCAGACGGGAATAATTCTTTTAAAAAAGACTTGTCACGAATATTCCTGTGTGGTATATTTGTTTTACATTCCTGATAGGAATATTTGGAGGTGCCATGTGATTGATTTAAATGAACTAGCTAGAATGTTGAAAAAGAAGAGGAAAGAAAGTGGTCTTTCTCAAGAAGATTTCGCTGAAAAATTGGGCTTTACAGGGTCCTATATTTCAAGGCTTGAAAATGGAAAAGTTTCACCCACTTTTAAAAGTTTAGTGCAAATTTCAGAACATATTGGCATAAAAGCCAAACTTTTTTTTGGATAGTTTCATACCTATCAGGAATTAAGAGAGAGGAGGAGATTTTTTGAAATTCGAACTCGAAGCATCTGATCTTGAAAAAATCACAAACGATGTTATTGCTAATGTAAGTGCTGCATTAATTCCAAAAATTGAAGAGATGTTTATGGTTATTTCTTCTCAAGATGAATTGCTAACAAAAAAGCAGGTATACGAAAACATCTTAAAATGTACTGCTGCTACAGCAGACGAACTTTACTTTAATCGACCGGATTTTCCGACACTGGATTTGCCTAGTTTACCTGGCGTCCCGCGTCAGCATAAAAGATATTCACGAAAGGCTGTGGAAGCTTGGATTGCAGCAAACACAAAGGGACGACCATAAAACTCAAATCATTGTTGTGAATCAATTCAAATAAGGCGGAGGTTAGATCATGAATAAAAAAACAAGTGAACCTAAAGTTGGCAGTAAGAAAAAGAGAAAAAGTAATTTGTTTGTCGGAGAAGTTTTCTTTGGAACAGAAGACAGAGAGAAACTTTTTACTGAGGCTGTGGCGCCTTATTACACACCAGTAAAAAAAGAAAAGACAAAAAAATCTAAAGAGGCTTGAAACATTTTGTTTCACCTTTTTTGAAGGACAAGCCTAATCATAAAAAGAGGTGAGTAACTCGTGGCAAAATTTCGCCAAGTCTATACAACATTTTGGAATGATCCGAAGGTTACTGAAGAAATGACACCAGAGGACAGATACTTTTATTTGTATCTCATCACTAATCCAAACACTACTCAAATTGGTGTGTACTCAATTACAAAAAAACAAATGGCTTTTGATTTAGGGTATTCCATCGAGTCAATAAACAGCCTTATGGATCGATTCGAAAACCATCATGAATTAATTGTTTATAACAACGAAACAAGAGAATTAGCTATAAAAAATTGGGCTAAATACAACCTGAATAAAGGTGGAAAACCAGTACTGGATTGTATTGCAAAGGAATTAAGAGAGATCAAAGATAAATCGCTAATACGACTGGTTTATGCATATGTGAAAAATGACAGTATAAGGGAGTTGTTTGAACGATACGTCAACGACTCGTCAACGATACGTCAACGACAAGTGGACAATAAGAAGAATAATAATAAGAAGAATAAGAAGAATAATAAAGATATATTGTCGGGAAACCCGACTGCGGATGAATCAGAAATCCCATTCAAACTCATAACGGATCTTCTCAATCAAATGTCAGAGAAAAATTACCGTCACACCACACCAAAGACACAGCAACTAATAAAAGCAAGATGGAACGAGGGATTCAGATTCGAGGATTTTAAAAAGGTCATCTTAGCAAAGTGCTATGAATGGCGTGATAATCCTGACATGAGTAAATTCCTTCGTCCTGAAACACTTTTCGGGACAAAGTTTGAAGGTTACTTAAACAACAGTGATGAGGTGATAAAGCGTGCACAGCATAAAGGCGGTGGCAGCGGAAGTCTTAAACGAAAAAATGACCTTCCATTCTGATTACTGTAATAAGCACACATACACCCGTGGCAGTGAAGATGTTGTAAAACCTGTACGAATGATGGTGATGAATGGAAAAGTCATCTGTCCTAGATGTGAGTTGGAAGAAGAGTCAAAGAAGTTGCAAAAAGACTTAGAAAGTCAAATTGAATATAGCCAGCGACAGAAAAAATTTAACACGTTGGAAAAACGCAGCATGTTCAGAGATCGAACTGTCTCACAAGCAACATTTGATAATTACAACGTTGCTGAGCCAGAAGAGACAAAGAATAAAAACCGCATGCTTGATCTTGTTAAACA
This sequence comes from Bacillus sp. FSL W8-1143, assembly GCF_037965155.1. Classification (NCBI taxonomy): domain Bacteria; kingdom Bacillati; phylum Bacillota; class Bacilli; order Caryophanales; family Bacillaceae; genus Bacillus; species Bacillus sp. FSL W8-1143. Next base: position 2,416,849 of record NZ_CP150182.1, on the reverse strand, counting down.
CTTGCAACAAGGTGAAGTGTTCAACATATTTTTGCAGGGCCATCCGGGAGTGGGAAAGAGTCACCTTGCATATGCAGCACTTAGAGAGCTTAATGTGCCTCCTGATCCCGACAACCCTAAAGACAAAGGTAGATCCTGTTTGTTTATCAATATGGAAGATGCTGCTACGGCAATTAAAGATTCATTCAGTAACAAAGAGAGCAAGTACACAGAAGCATATGTGACTCAGTTGATGGGTGAAGCAGATTATCTCGTGATAGATGACATCGGTGCAGAAACAGGGTCAGAACATTCGGATAGTAAAGCCAGCGATTTCATTCATCGTCTCATCTACAAAGTAACATCTGCTCGGCAGGATAAAGTGACGATTTATACAACAAACCTCACTAGCGAAAAGCTGTATCAAATGTATGACAGCAAGCTAGTATCGCGCATCACCCAAAAACAGCAGTACATCATTTTTAAAGACACATCGGACAAGCGTAAAGAAGTATTGCCGTTCTAAAGGAGTGTAAGCATGAACAGTATCATCACTTTCGAGAAGGTTGATAGTTTAATAGATCAGCTGCAAGCAAGTCTGAATGAGTATGAAAAACACAAGGAGGAACGAACATGAAAAAAGGCGGTAGAAAGCCCACGAGAGCCGAAAGGAAGTAAATGGGTTGAACCCACTTTATTGGCTCGTAGAAAGGAATCTAACAACATCTGTGCATATTGTGCACAAAGAGGTCGGTCGCAGAAAGGAAATTGTGAAATGAGTGTCACTAGAATCATTTTGGATCATGTCAATTTTGAATGGACGATTGTTGGCCTTAAACGTTTTCTTGATTACTGGTACGAAGGCAGGTCGATCGAAGTGATGGCAGAGTTATTTAACCGACCATCAGAAGAAGTGTTAATACTGATGATTGATTTTAGCAAGCGTGGAAAGATCAAGGAGCGTCCGAACGGTGTCGGCGCAAACGAGCCTATGAATATTAAAAAAAGCGTTATGAATTCAAAAAAGAGAGAGTTACGCAAACTGTTCGAGGGTCAGCCGGTTTATCAAGCTTGTCCAAACTGCGATTTCATATGGGATGAAAAAGACATCATCTCTTTTAGACAAATGTGGCAGGACCATGAACCGATCAGACACATCGCAAATCGTTTGGCCCGCAATGCCGATGACATCCTGTTGCTGATACTTGATCAAGCAGAGTTGGGCAAGATCGAACCACGTAAAGGTGGAGTTTTTGGAAAGGAAGACAAGCAGAATGAAGAAAAAGAGCATCTTGTTGCCATTTGAAAAAGCGACAGCACGGCAGTTGGAAGTGATTGCGCGGTATGAGGTTTGTCCAAAACAGCTAAAGACAGCAGCCATGCGCCACCTCAAAAAGAGGGGAGGCATCAAGTGATGACCAGTGAAGATAGAGCGTTAATGATTGAGTGGTTGAGCCTCACTAATGTTGGTCGCGAATATTGCGAAAAACTATCAGACGAAGAACTCGAAAGAATCTATAATCTCAACGTGCCGCAGCGTGACGAATAAAAGGAGGTGAGCATATTGGAAACTGTAGTGAATCCATACAAAGCAGGTCCAGTTAAATCGTGGGTTATGTCAGAGGATGAACTAGAAGCATATAGGCAGCAACACCCACCAAAGCCATATAAAAAGAGACTCAAACGTAAAGACTGGCGTTGGCAGCGCACAGATCAATCCGTCGAGTCTCAGCGGTAGAATTCACATCAAAATGTGAGTAATTAAGCCCATGAATCTTAATTATATCACATGGAGTGATCAAAGTGAATGAACCACAACGAATCACATTAGAAAAAAACGACCTTTTTTCAGCTGATGTTGAACCCGGGAAAATTCAAGTGATTGTCCTAGACGGTATTAACAACACGGCTCATATAACAGAAGCACCAGAACATGGACACACGATAATCGAAACCATTAAAGGCAAATTAGATCGAATACGTTTTGACTACGGATTCAAATTCAATAAATAAGCAGGGGTTCATCCCCTGCGGGGGAGGAATTGCAATGTTATCAAAAGATCAAATAAACGTTGACCTCTTTGATGAGGTAACACGTTTGAAAAGAGAATTAGAGAAAAAGAATTATCAGCTCAACACATTTGCAATGCTTTTCTCAAATGAACTGAATTGGGAGCAGCAACATTTCAAAAAAACTAAAGATGAGTTTCATAGAGGCGGATTCGCAGCCATGAAAAACATTGAGAAGCAATATGAACATGCTTTTGGAAAGCGATTGGACGGTGAAAGAGTATGAGTCTACCAAAACACGTTGAACTGTCACAGGCCGTCAAAGCCTGCAAAAACAAAGCGATGACGATTGATGATGCAGCTGCATTTCTAGGTGTACCCACATTTTTTGTACCAGTGCTTGCTGATTGTTGTCCTGATCTGATCATAGAGGGCAATGTCGTCATGGCAAAGCGTGAGTCAAACGGACCTGTCATATTCACTCTTCTGTTTTTCATGGGGATCATTGCTGTCGCTGGGTTGATGCAATGAAACAGATTGATCTTTTTAGAGAAATCATAGTGGACAATTTTGCAGGAGGAGGCGGAGCAAGCACAGGCATCGAGCTTGCGACAGGGTTATCAGTTGATATAGCCATCAATCATGATCCTGCTGCCATTGCAATGCATGAGGTGAACCATCCTGACACGGAACATTATTGTGAATCTGTGTGGGATGTTGATCCGAAACAAGCAGTTAAAGGGCGAAAAGTTGGTCTAGCATGGTTTTCCCCTGACTGTACACACCATTCAAAGGCCAAAGGCGGCAAGCCTGTAAAACAGAGTATCAGGGGGCTTGCGTGGATTGCTGTTAGATGGGCGATAGCGGTAAAACCACGCGTCATCATGCTTGAGAACGTTGAGGAATTCAAAGATTGGGGGCCTGTCTCTAAAGAAGGTAAACCGATCAAGGAACAAAAGGGACAGACATTTCAATCATTCGTCAAAACGCTGGAATCACTTGGGTATGGAGTGCAGTTCAGAGAGTTAACAGCCTGCGACTATGGAGCGCCAACCATAAGAAAAAGATTCTTCATGGTTGCAAGATGTGACGGAAAAGAAATCGTATGGCCGAAGCCAACGCATGGAGATCCCAAAAGTCTTCTTGTTCAAACGGGAAAGCTCAAGCCGTGGCGATCGTCTTACGAGATTATAGATTGGTCCATAGGGGTGCCTAGCATATTCAGCAGAAAACGGCCTCTTGTTGAAAATACGATGAAACGAATCAAAAGAGGTATTGATAAATTCATCGTAAACAATCCAAGTCCTGTAATGGTGCCGGATAAGAGCAAAGCGGCATTCTTGATCAGCTATTACACTGAGCAATCCGAAAAGGATGTAAGAGGCCTTTCACTTGATCGACCATTACACACAATCACAGCTGGCGGCAATAGATTCGGGCTAGTGACCGTTGCATTTTTGACTAAGTATTACGGTCAAGGAGTAGGACAGCGATTAGATGAGCCATTGCATACCATTACAACCAAAGACCGTTTTGCCTTAACAACTGTTTGCACAAATGGTCAGAGGATCGCAGACATCGGATTGCGTATGTTGCAACCAAACGAACTATTTGCAGGGCAGGGGTTCCCGCCTGGATATACATTTAACATCGGTAATAAATCGGATCAAATACGCAGGGTGGGAAATAGTGTTCCGCCGCAATTTGCAGAGCAGCTGGTGCGGGCTAACCTTCCTGAGATGTGCGTACCTGAACACATGAACAAATATAGCAAAGCAAACTAACAGCTGGGAGGGGGTGCCGCATGGACCTGAATCAGATAATTCAAGGTGATTGCATAAAAGTTGTTCAATCGCTGCCACCGGATACAATTCAAACCGTGATCACAAGCCCGCCTTATTGGGGGTTAAGAGACTATGGCATGAATGAACAAATCGGTTTAGAAGAAACTGTTCAAGAATACATTCAAAAAATCGTTTCTTTATTCAGAGAGATTAAGAGAGTTCTAAAGGATGATGGCACTGTCTGGCTGAATCTAGGTGACGCTTATGCTGGAAGCGGTCGCGGGAGAATTGCAAACGGACAAGCGCATCCAGGTATTGAACATAAACAGTCTGTTGGTCAAAGAAGCGGCGTTATAAATCTATCGAACAAAATAGCGGGATTAAAACCAAAAGATTTAATAGGCTTGCCGTGGCGTGTCGCTTTCGCTCTTCAAGAAGATGGCTGGTACCTGAGAAAAGACATTGTTTGGAACAAACCCAATGCCATGCCTGAGAGTGTGAGAGATAGGCCGACAAGCTCACATGAATATATTTTTCTTCTCTCAAAGTCACAACAGTATTATTACGATCATGAAGCAATTAAAGAAGACGCTGCTTACAAACCGTTTCCGGATCCACCAAGAGGATCAAAAGGGGCATTTGGAATGGAGCAACAAGGGCGAAGAGAAGACAAGCCCCGTGGTTCATTCAAAGGAAAGTATGGTGACTTAGCATTCAGAGCTATCAGAAATAAGCGGAATAAGCGTTCAGTCTGGACCGTTGCAACCAAGCCAACTAAAGAGGCTCATTTTGCAACATATCCAGTGGAACTGATAGAGCCGTGTGTATTAGCTGGCTGCCCTGTTGATGGCATTATATTGGATCCATTCATGGGATCAGGAACAACGGGCATAGCGGCACTCAAGCATAGTAGAAATTTTATCGGAATTGAATTGAATCCTGAATATATAAAGATCGCAAATAAACGCTTAAACGGAGTGCAAATTGAACTGTTGCATCACTTATAAACAGCCTAGCGGCTTAGGAGGAAAAATAATGAACCTTGAAAAAAATATTAAAGATGTTATTGCACAACAATTAGAAAATGGAATCGTTGAAAAACTGATCGCAGAACAATTGAAGCAAGGTGTTTCAAAAGCGCTTGAAGACCTGTTTGCTTCATATGGTGGAGAAGCAAGAAAAGTCATTGAGAACAAGTTAAAAAGCGTCATTGTCCCGTACCTTGAAACTTACGATTACTCAGAATACATCACCAAGCTGGATCATGTGCTAGTCGAAACGATAAAAGAAGCGTCATTTGATAACCGCAAACTGCTTGAGAACTTCAAGAATTTAATGATCGAGGAAAAAGAAAAAACAATGAAACTATCCGATCTCTTTGAGAAATGGAAGAAGTATGTGGCAAAGCAAGTAGAAACTGACGGCCTTGAAGTTGAATTTGAAGCTGGTCCAGAGTATGAAGCGGTGGAGGTTAGTGTTCAAGTTGAGCGTAACGAGGACAGATCATGGAGCAGTTTTGAATACGCCACAATATTCTTTGAATGTGAGCATGACGAAGATTTGAATTTTGAGATACCAATTTCTATCTATAAAAAAGATAAGGAATGGGATATTGACTATCGAACAAGTAACGAATTGAAGTCGCTAAGACATCTAAATGACTTTGAAATCTTGCTAATGAGATTAAGTCAAAACGGTGTGAAGCTCGACCTTGATATTGAGTGGGAAGAGGATGAAGTGACGCCGGATGAAGAGCCAGAACCGACTTTCGGATAGGAGAAAACATATGAAACTTAATAAAAAGCAACAGCGGCTAATCATTGAACGAATGAATGACTTTGGAGAAAGAGGCGTGAAATCGAATGGAGCGGATAAAGAAGCTGTTGCCGGAATGGCTACTCTTATTTGGATGCTACAGGTCTTAAACGTTGATATGGAATCACTAAAGGAGGGAACACGATGAACGAAAATAACCCGATTATCTCATCTGTAATTACAAAGCTACACCAACAGCAGGAAAAAGGCCTTCAAAAGTACGGGGTTGAGGTTGAAACCTCTTCCCACGACTTAAAAGGATGGTTACGACATGCGCAGGAAGAAGCGATTGATTTTGCGACTTACCTTGAAACGGCAATTCAGTTGCTAGAGGAACAAAAAAAGCAGGATGATTTAACAGTCTTAAAACAAAAGCTTGAAAATGAAATTCAGGTTCTAAATAAACGTATCAAATACAGGGAAGGCCCTTGTTTTCATGACGAGGAAAAGGCTATTGAACGTTTTCATTCAGAAGCTTTTGCATATGAAAGAGTAATTAAAATGATTGATGTTTTGAAAGGGGAATGAATCATGGGATTAGATTTTACGCATTGTGAGGCACGTTGGTCATACGGTAGCTTCAATAACTTCCGTAGAAAATTAGCAGCATGTATCGGTATGAATTTAGATGCTATGCAGGGCTTTGGTGGGGATATACCATTTGAGAACTATGATGATGACATCATTCCATTGCTGGATCATTCAGATTGTGAAGATGACATACAACCAGACGTTTGTAAAACCGTTGCTTCTAGATTGAAAGAACTTGTTCGCAATTGGCCAGACGATGATAGAGATAAAATCAACGCTCTCTATCTTGCGGAGGGTATGGAACTAGCGCATCAACAAAATGAACCATTGGAATTTATATAAAAGGAGGACAAACACAATGAAAAAACTACTAATCACACTAACTATTTTTGCGGCTGCGGTGCTTTATGCGCCGTCTGCTCAAGCGGTATGGTCAAACTGGCAAACGGAGGGATATGGTCATCAAGCACGAGTCTTTACGGATGACACCAATTACTATGCAGGAGCAAAAACGGTCGATTGGAGAGCTGAAAAGAAAGGATCGAGCACGCTTTACTACACCGCTGGCGTTTACAAAAAGAGATCCAATGGCGGGCTAACTGATACGAACCTTGTACAAAGGGGCAGCTTCAAAGCGGCCACGCCTCTAAAGTCGTTTAGTGTAAGTGAAATCCGTAAGCGTACCGGCAAAGGAACATACGTGATCCAGCTTGACTGCTACACTGATTCCAAGAAACGAAACTACATCGGCACCTTTGAATCCTTGAAATTCAATATCCGATAGGAGGTAACGGAATGACAAATAAAATTGTATGTCCTCATTGCAAGAGTGCTGATGGATTTTACACGAAAGAGAGAGTAACTGGCTCAGCTCACATTTACTACAATTCAGCCGGAGATTTAGAAGAAGAACAAGGCGCTATGTATGACGGCCTGTCGCACCACGGAGGAACAAAAGCCTATTGCAAGCAGTGCTATAAAACGATGGGGAAAACAGAAGATTTAGCATCGGGAAATAACGAGGAAGAAACATGGTGGGAGGAATGAACATGAATATTGATCCAAGACAAGCCTTTCGGGCTTTCATGAAATACCAACTAGAAAACGGCGAGGGACTAACAGAATTAGGACTAAACGAAGAAGACATTGATAATTTCATTTTAGGTGTAGAAGACGATATGTTTTTTTACGATAAATTAGATGAATTTTTGAAAGAATTCATTGAAATTTATGGGGAAGATTTCGGAATCGAATTAAATTAACAAACAAGTAAATAAGTCCAAGACGGAGAGCCTGCGGACACTGATCAACACCTTTTAAGGGTGCTGGTTGGTGTCCGTTTTTTATTTGTCGGAAAGGAGCGGCACCATGAAAAAAGAAAAGCCCAAAAAGAACACGCAGAAGCTCACTGACAGAGATTTAAGAGAGCTTATGGGGCAAAACATGCAAAGACTCAAACGAGCCAAAGGCGGGGCAATGCGCAGAAAATAAAGGGGGAATTATCATGAATCAAACAAGCTTAGACATTCCGCAGATCGACGAGGAAAAAACAAGATTCAAAATGGAAAAGATGATGGGAAAATATAAAATGCTTAGGTTGCAAACGCCAGAAGACTTTCTTCCAAAGATCACAACAACATATACCATTACGCCGCCTAGCTTTTCCAATCAGTTTCATTCATCGACCGAGGATGCAGCTATTAAAAAGATGGAGTGGGAGATTGAGCGTGAAAAATATATGAAGCGAATTGAAAAGGGTATTAATCGTCTTACGCAAAAAGAGCGCCGTATTTTAGTTATGCTCTATATGCAGGATGAAGAAATGTATGATTACGAGATTTACGCTGAAATGGGCCTCAGCCAAAGGAATTATTATCGTGTTAAAAATAAAGCATATTATAGACTGGCCTTTGCTTTGAGAGAAGAAGTGTACAAGCAGGGGGATAAATCATGAATTTTGTTCAGCCGATCAGGGATCTTGATCAGATCCATTATATAAAAAAATATCTTGGAGAGCGGAACAAACGAAACCTGCTGCTTTTTGTGGCCGGGATCAATTTAGGCTTGAGAATATCTGATCTTCTTCAATTACGTGTCAAAGACGTTAAGAAACAATATGTGTCTTTAAGGGAGAAGAAGACAGGCAAAGAAAAAAGAATCAAGATAAACAAGACGCTTCGGAAAGCACTAGATCAATATATTAAAGATCGTGATGATCAAGAGTATGTATTTAGAAGCAGAGAGGGACTAAACAAGCCCATCAGTCGCAGCAGTGCATACAATATTTTGAGAGAAGCGGCGGAGTATGTGGGCCTTGATAGTATAGGGACGCATACACTTAGAAAAACGTTTGGCTACTGGCATTATAAGAAATTCAAGGATGTGGCCTTGCTACAAGAAATATTCAACCACTCAAGCCCAGATATTACATTGAGATATATCGGGATCACACAAGACACAATGGATAGAACAATGGACGACTTTGGCTTATAGACTCATCTGTTCAATTGGCAGGTGGGTCTTTTTTGTGCTCTTTTTCATCAACTAACCATAATGAGAAAATGTCCAACTCATTTTAAGGAAATGGCTGAAAAGCAAGAGGGGCAAAGGATTCAGCGATTCCCTGAGTTAGACACAATATTAGATATGGTGAACTCGGGGATAATGTGGACAATGTGATATAATGGAAGTAGGGACACGGTGGATATAACAATACAGAATAGAGAGGAGGGAAAATGAATATGGAACTATTTAATCACCAGAACTGTGGTGACATGTTGGGTTTTGTACAAAGTTATATACAAGACAAAGAATTTGTTATTCTTGATTATCCAACTCATGCACATGCAGAGTCATTGGGGATAGATATATATATGAAATCAACATGGAGATTTAATAATGTTGGGAGTCTATTTACTTTGTTCTTTGGCACATGGGAAGACATACAAGATCAAATTGATATGAAGATAGAAGAATTGAAAAGACTTCGTGTTACATAAGATCCATTTAAATGAGCGGTTTCCGTTGTGGAGGCTGCTTTTCTATTGGCAAGAGAATAACATTAATAGATATGATTAATTGGTGGATAATGTTGATGATACAATAAAATGGTATAATTGAACTAATTTATGAAAGGGATGATGAAATGGATATTCAGCAACTAAAAGACCAAATCAAAGAAGTAAAAGAAATGCAAGCAGAACTTAGAGAATTAAAAGAAAGACAGGTTCATATTCTGGTTAAAAAAAAGAATGAATTGATGGAGGTTATCGAATTATTTATATCCGAGGGGGTGTATTTCAGGCATCCACAATTTGATTTTTACACTGGGATAGGTCCAGTCTTAGGAATTGAAGATAGTACCAATAGAGTGTTTATATATAACCCTAAAACAAACGGACTGCTATTAATGGGTAAAGACGATACATTAGAATATAGTGATAAAACTACTTGGTTAAATTTAATTGATGAAGAACAGTTTGATAATGCAATTGCTGGGTTGGATTACTTGTTAGATATTCAAGGGAAGAATTTGGAGATATTTGATAAAGAAATCACTAGAATAAAAAAGCAAATTGAACGCTATAATTAAAAATGGCACACTTTTGGCACGATCTTGGCAAAGCATTTTGTTTGAGAGCGGTTATGATGGTATTAGGTGATAAATTGAGAGCGGCTTCCATTGCGGAGGTCGCTTTTTTATATGGGGGTGTCGGTTGTGGCTGAACTTACTGTGATGTCTATGGAGCGATTTTTACAAGAGATAGAAGAATCTTTTTCTCAAGAAACGAACCATATTAAAACTGTTAAACGAGTTCCTTATGTCGTTGTACATGCTGAAATTAAACACAAGGGCAACAAGATTAAATCAGAGTATACATTCTATGATGCTGAGGATATGTCTTTCAAAGATGCGCAAGAACGTATAGTGAAGATGCAGCAGGACATTATTTCCTGAACTACAACTAAATATAAAGACTGAAAGCACTGTCCAATAGGGCGGTGCTTTTTTATATGGAGGAAGAGCATTGGAACTCTTAATCTTAAAAGGCTGTTCAAAACAACGTACAAGTACTTTCATCGTAGGGGCAAACACTCGTCAGGCAAGAGCGCTATGGCGACATGTGAAGAAGAGATTCCCACAGTATAAATATCCGCAATTTGTTTCAAGGAACCCGGCAATGCTAGACGGGGTAAATCCTAGAGAAACAGTTTTAATTTTACTGCCGGGCTATTATCGAAATCCAATAATCAACTGCTATGAATTTCAATGGTTAAAGGAGAATGCCATTGAAGTAGTTCATATCAATGAGGAGAAAGTTAAATGAATGATGTTTTGTGCGAGAAATGCCAAACATATTATGCTGTGGAAGTGAGAGAGATAAAAGAAGCGAAAGGAATTGTAATCCAATTCTTCTCCTGTCCTCATTGTGGAAACTCGAATGTTGTTTCTGCTACAAATAAAGTCATCCGTCAGAAATTACGAGAATTGAGAAAGGCCCGCAGTTTTTATGAACAAGCAACGACACATAGAAGCGCACAACGACGTTTTGAAAAGTATACGCAGCTACATGAAAGTGTCAAACGTCTTATGCTTCCTCTAATTGATGAAGCGAAACAGAGATTGAATAATTCATAGCATCCTTCGGGGTGCTTTTTATTTTGGGGAGGGACACAACGTGGACAACTCACTCAGGGAACTAATCATTAACACAGCAATTGGACACGCAATAAGGACAGACCAATTGTATAACGGTCTTAAAGCCCTTAATAAAAGGGGATGCATATGGGCAGATGGTGAGATCATCAGGGGGTTAGGTATGCTTGGTTCTTACGGTGTGAGGGACAGGCAAGCTATAGACAGCTTACTACATGTCAGCCAGACTCTGTCCTATGAAGCAACACGATCCTATCTAGCATCATATCAAAGGCAGCACAGGGAATTTTATGCTGTGCAGAAAGTAGGGCATCTTCATGCCTTTGTTTTGTTTGCGATGATAGATGAGAGGAAAGCTGGTGAATCCAATGCCACCTAAACCATTGAGGGAGTGTAAGGTGCGAGGGTGCAGGGAGTTAACAAGGGATGGTTATTGTCCTGCTCATGCTGATGGCAAGCAGCAGGAAGCAAAGTATTACAACAAACATGTTAGAGATAAACAATCAACAAGCTTTTACAAATCGAAAGAGTGGAAACAGACAAGACAACTTGTTCTAATGCGAGACAATTACCTTTGTCAAAGCTGTTTAAAACAAGATCGTGTCGTACCTGCTGACATGGTTCATCACATAGTGGAGCTAAAACAGGATTGGAACAAACGATTAGATTTAAATAACCTCGAAAGCATGTGTAATAGCTGTCACAACAAGGTTCATGGCAAGCGAGGGTCATAAGTACCCCCCGGCATTAAATCCCTAGAAAACGGCTTTGTGAAGATCGGTGAGCCGTCGTCTGCAAACAAACTCCGCTTTTCAAAGTTTCCGAAAACACGAAAAACCCCCTCGGCGAAAATACCGAGAGGGCTTGATACGACTGGTTTTGTTGTTAATTCGATCATAGCATGAATTAGCTCAAAAACAAGCAGAAATTATAAAAAACTGAAACGGAATGAGGTGGAAAATATGCCGAGACCTGCAAAATCCGCAACACTTCAATTAATACAAGGTAACCCAAACAAGAAAAATACTGACGAATTGGCAATGCGTGCTGAACAAGAACAGAAAATGAAAATGCGTTCTGACAATATTAAACCTCCATCCTGGTTGGATAAAGTGGCCAAGAAAGAATTTAAACGGATCGCTGCGTTATTAAAAGAAGTGGACATTATAACGGAGGCAGATATCAGCATGTTGGCCGCCTATTGTAATGCCTATTCTCAATATATTTCTATTACCAAGGTGATAGAGGAAGATGGACTCATGGTTCATAAAGATGGATTTGATGAGGACGGAAATCCAATTGAATTGATTGGAGAAGAACACCCATTATTGAAAAGACAAAAGAACTTCTTTGATCAAATGAAATCAGCTGCAAACGACTTCGGTCTTACTCCATCAGCACGCGCAAAACTAGCAATCACTAAAACACAGGAGATCAGAGAAAAGACGGCAGCGGAAAAGGAGTTTAATGTATGACAATTAAACAATTTATGATTGGTTATTCCCGTGATGTTATATCAGGGGAAATTTTGGCGTGTCAAAAACACCAATGGGCCTGTGAACGCTTTTTAAAAGATATTGAAAGAGAAGGAACAGCAGATTTCCCTTATTTCTTTGATGACGAGAAGGCAAGACGATTCCTATTCTGGATGACACAATTTAAACATACAAAGGGTCCATTGCAAGGAGAAAATATTGTACCTGAACCGATTCAAATTTTTATTTTTGGTAATATTTACGGTTGGGTACATAAAGATACGGGATACAGGAGATTTAAAAAAGCTTACTGGCAAGTCGGCCGTAAAAATGCTAAGACACAAAGCCTTGCTTGTGTGGGGTCGTTTGAGGCATTCGCTAATGACGAATATATGTCTGAGGTCTATATAGGTGCAACAAAAGCAGAGCAAGCCAAGATATGCTGGAATGAAATTAAAGCTCAAATCAGCAAGTGTGAGCTGCTTAATGTACCTGAAAAAAAATACCGGGTCGCGTATGGACAAATAGAACACCTTAAAACGTTGTCAAAAATTGAGGCGCTATCAAAAGATGCAGGGAAAACAGGTGATGGTTTTAACCCTCAATGCGGCATTATAGATGAATATCATGCTCATAAAACATCTGAAATATATGATGTTCTTGCATCAGGGATGGCAACAAGAACACAACCACTCATGATGATTATTACGACAGCTGGATTTGAATTAAATAATCCTGCGTATAGAGTAGAGTACCAATATGTTTCTAAAATTGTCGATCCAAACAATGTAGAAACAAACGATCAATATTTTGTCATGATTAATGAACTTGATCCAGATGATGACATCAAAGATGAACGAAATTGGATTAAAGCAAATCCGATTGTTGCTGCTAATGAACATGGCTTGAATTTCTTGCGCGGAGAGTTAGAGGTGGCCCTTGCAGTTCCAGAAAAAATGCGTAATTTCTTAACCAAAAACATGAACATCTGGGTTAACATGCGTGATGGTGGATATATGGACATGCAGGCGTGGTCTGATTGCGGGAAACATGAGAGTCTTCCTGATCTTTATGGTAAAGAGTGCTATGTAGGTATCGACTTGTCAAAACGCATCGACTTAACTGCTGCAAGTTTTGAATTCCAACTTGAAAACGGTATGTTTTTTGTGACATCACATGGTTTCATGCCAGAAGATACATTTCATGAACGAATGAAGACAGACCGAGTCCCTTATGATCTGTGGGTCAAGAAAGGCTGGCTCACGCTTACTGATGGAGCTGTTGTTGATTACGATTATATACGTGCTTACATCAAACGTCTTGAAGAAGAAAAGGGTTGGAAAATTAAAGAGATTGGTTATGATCCATATAATGCTACGCAGTTTGCTCAGCAGATGGAGGCTGATGGCTACGTCATGATCGAGATTAGGCAAGGGGTGCAGACTTTGTCAGAGCCAACTAAAGATTTTCGTGAAAAGGTCAAAGCGCGAAAAGTTATACATGATAATAACGATCTTCTAACTTGGGCAATGGGGAATACTGTAACAAAAATTGATGCTCAAGAGAACATCATGCTTGATAAATCAAAATCGTCACAACGTATTGACCCAGCAGCTGCACTTATAAATGCTCATGTGAGAGCTAGTCAAAATGATGATCATTTAGATTTGAATGAGTATATTTTGTCAGGAGGCTTCTCATTCTAATGAAAAATATCATTAAGCAAGTTATGATTTTTCTGTACTCAATCTTAAATGACCTAGTATTTTTTGCTGGGGCAATCTTTATTACAATAGCAGCTTATAAAATACACGAAATCATCGGTCTTTTAGTGACTGGTGGTTTTTTTATATTTACAGCAATTTTAATGAGCCGAAGGAGGTGATTAATTGTTATTAGAAGGTATGTTCTCTAAAAGATCAGCAGATTCAGACAGTGGCTGGGGGATGTCACAGGTCCCGCAATGGGTGTTTGATATTTTCGGTGGTGGTAAAACAGCAAGCGGAGAGAAAGTGAGTGAATCGACCTCATTAAAACATCCTGACGTTTTTTCTTGTATCAATGTTTTGTCAGATGATATAGCAAAACTATCTGTCCATATGTTTCGGAGGCTGGGAGAGAATATTTCAGGAGTGCGTGACCATCCTGTTTTTAAATTGCTCTATTTAAAGCCCAATCAATATATGACAGCTTTTACTTGGAAAAAAGTAATGATGACGCATGTTTGTACGTGGGGAAACGCATATTCTTTGATTCTTTCAGATAAAACAGGTGATATCAAAACATTAATCCCTCTTAATCCAGCGAATACAAATCCGTATCTCGATCCAAACACAGGTATATTGTGGTACGAAACAATCATTAATAACAAACGAGCTGAATTGCATGCGGAAGAAGTTCTGCACTTTAAAGGAATGACGGAAGATGGAATAGTAGGCCTCAGTCCAATTCAAGTGGCAAGGGAACATATTGGTGCTCAATCTGCTGCAACAAAGTTTAATGCAAAATTATACAAAAATGATGCAACACCAAGAGGTATTTTGAAAATCCCGACCCTGTTACAACCAGAGGCAAAAGAGGTTGCAAGAAAAGAATGGCAGAGAGTAAATGCGGGTGAAAGTATTGCGATTGTTGATGCTGGTCTTGATTATCAATCTATTTCAATGCCTCTAAAAGATGCAGAATTTGTAGAGTCTATGAAATTCAATAAGGCTCAAATCGCTTCCATATTCAAGGTCCCTCTTCATAAGATAAACGAATTGGACCGCGCTACATTTAGTAATATCGAACATCAATCCATTGAATATGTGAAGAACACTTTACAGCCGTGGATCGTTTCTTTTGAACAAGAAATTAATACGAAGCTGTTTACTGATAATGAAATCGGACAAGGGTTGTATGTGCAATTTAACGTAAATAGTGAATTGCGTGGTGATTCAAAATCAAGAGCTGAATTCTATGAAATTATGGAACGAATAGGAGCTATGAATATAAATGAAATTCGTGCTCTTGAATCGAAGAATGCTATCCCTGATGGTGACAGACACCTTGTTTCACTTAACTACACTTTCCTAGATATGTTAGATCAATATCAGATGGCTAAAGCTGGCCATAAAGGAGGTGATCCGAATAATGCCGAAGGAAATCAGACAGCTAACGACGGAAATTGAAGTTAGGTCACTTGATGATGAAAACAAAAGTGAATATGTAGAGGGTTATGCTCTTAAATTTGAAAAATGGTCTGAGCGTCTTGGGTGGTTTAAGGAAATCATAAGCCGTGGAGCGTTGGACGAAGCAGATATGTCCAATGTAATTGCTTTATTTAATCATAAAATTGATTATCCATTAGCAAGAAACACTGTTTCAACAGGCGCTGGTAGTCTCCAATTAACTGTTGATGCAATAGGTCTGAAATTTAGATTTGAGCCAACAGACACCACATACGGACAAGATTTGATGAAGAATTTGAGAGCAGGCGTGATCAATCAATGTTCTTTTTCGTTTTCTCTTGATCATTCAGGTGATGAAGAACCTGATGAATGGACAAGAAATGAAGATGAAAAGTTATATGAGCGCCGAATCAATCAAATCAATCGCATTTTTGACATCTCACTTGTGACAACTCCTGCATATAGCGATACGGAAGCTGTTGTGGGAGAAAGAAGTTTAGAAAAAGTAGAAGTTTTAAAAAGACAAAAAAGCACATCAAATAAGAGGATTGAGCTGGAACTAGACTTATTAGACCTGAATATATAATGGGTCTTTTTTTATGCTCAAAATCAAGGAGGAAAATCTATGCCAGTAATGATGAGTAAAGAGGAACGTCAACTGCGTCAGCAGTTTACGCAGAAAAGACAAGAAGCTAGAAATTTACTAAGTGAAGGAAAAGACGAAGAAGCACGTTCTATGCTGGATGAGGCAAAGTCTTTGCAAAAGAGAATTGAAATGATGTCTGAGGAAAGAGAACTCGATGCACCAGACATTGAAGACAGACATTATGTCCCAGAACAGAAAAGAGATCCTGAATCTGAATCGTCTGAAGAAGAGCGCAGCTTAACAGGGACACAAGAATATAGAAATGCATGGTTCAAGGTCTTGACTGGCCGTGAGGAAGAATTAGGGAACGAAGAACGGAAAATGCTGCAGGAAGTTCTAAAAGAAAACAGACAACTTTCATCCAAAAGTGATAAGGATGGCGGGTATACAGTACCGGATGACATTTCAAAACAGATAATTAAGTCCATTCAAGAATTAAATTCTGTTCGTAACTTGGTACGGGTTGTACCAAAGACGGCACCGGGAGGTAGCTATCCAGTAAGAAAGGGTGCTGCAGGGAAGTTATATAACATTGCTGAAAAAGAAGCGATCAAAGAACTCAAAAATATGGAGTTCGACCAAATCACATACAACGTCAAAAAATTTGCTGGCTTTTTGCCTATCCCAAACGAATTATTGAATGATTCTTTCATTAATTTTGTGAGGGAGATTGTAGAATGGCTCTCTGAATCTGCAACTGTAACTGAAAATGATGAAGTCTTCTATGGAAAAGGCGGAGAAAACAACGTAGAGGGGATTATAACAAGCAAAAAATATAAATCTCTCAAAGCTCCTTCTCTAATTACAATTAAGTTTTTGAGAAAAGTTAAAAACCAAATCAAAAGAGGCTATCGAAAAAATGCAAAATGGGTGATGAATACAGAGGCATTTGAAACGTTAGCAAACATTGAAGATAAAAACGGCCGCGGGATTTTAGCCGAGGACCCACGCAATGAGGATAGCTTCCTTTTATTCGGTAGACCCGTTGAAGTGTATGACGAGATTGTCACAGACGATAAACAAAAAACTCATATTCTATTCGGTGATTTTAAAAATGCATACTTTATGTTTGATCGTCAAAAATTCGAGATCAAATCAACTGACATCGGCTCAGATGCATTCCTAACAGATCAAACATATTTCAGAGGTATTGAACGATTTGACGGAAAAGTAGTTGATCCAGAAGCCGCAGTAATTGTTACTGATTTAGTTGTAGGTGAGGAAGCAGTAGTTGAAACACCTTCTGAAGATAAGTCCGTAGACGCTGGAAAATAAAAATTGAAAGGAATTGATCTATCATGGCTAAAGATTATTTGTTTGAAAGTAATGGAGTATACACATCTGCAGAGGAGGGCGCAGACGGTAAACCTATCACGCCTGTTTATTTAAAAGGAAACAGTGAAGAAAACCCTCTCTTCATTCAAGGTATGCAAGGTGAAAAGGGTCCGAAGGGTGATACTGGTCCTCAAGGTCCAAAAGGAGAAAAAGGCGATCCGGGAGAGCAGGGGCCGAAAGGTGATAAGGGTGACGCTGCAGTATTAGAGTCTGGCTCTGTTAAAAATGAACATCTAAGTGATGGTTCAGTAAATTCCCGGACAATCGGCAAAGGCAGCGTTATGTGGGAAAATCTCAACTCTGCTGTAAAAGACTTGATCATCGAATTGCAAAATAAGGTTGAAGCTTTAGAAAACCCAAAATCTGAATAAAGGTGATGCCAAATGACTGAGGCAGAACAAAAAGAACTTGAAAAAGCGAAAAAATACCTCCGCATTGATGGTGATGCGGAGGATGATTTGATTTTACATTTTATCGCTTCAGCAAAAGAGTACATCACGAATGCGACAGGTCTGAAATTTCCTAATAGTTCAGCCCGAGCAGAGCTGGCGGTCATGTCATTTACAACTCACTGGTATGAGAATAGGCAAATATCCGGCACGACATCAAATCTAGACGGGGTGCTCACAACAATGGTCAATCAACTCAAATACTTGGTTGTGGACGGTGAAAAAAATGCTGAATGACATGAGACACCGCATCCAGTTTCAGCAGAAAAAAGAAAAGAACCGTTTGCCTGTGAACGGTGACAATGGCTGGGAAACCGTGGTTGAGTGCTGGGCCAAAGCAGAGGGCTTAAAAGGCGCTGAATATTATGCTGCGGCTGCTATCCAAAAAGAACATACGATCAAATTCACCATTCGTCATCGAGATGATATCGACGAACACATGAGACTCCTATTCCAAGGGAAAACTTACGAAATTGAGTCTATATTACCGAATTATTCAAGGCTTCATTTTCTTACAGTGAGGGCAAAGGCGGTGAAGTAGTGATGTTTAATTTACAAATCGACGGCTTAGAGGAATTAGAAAACGCCATTGGCAACATGCAAAGAAAAGTAAGCAAAATGCATAAAGAAGCTCTCACAGCTGGCGCAACCGTGATAAAAGATGAACTTCATCCAAACACACCAAGATCCGACAAAGGCCAAAAACATATGCAGGATGATCTTGATATTACCCGACTTCGCACTGATGGTGACGGATTGAAATATGTGGCTGTTGGTTGGCCGAAATCGAAGTCTCGGGATGATACTCGATGGAGAATCCATTTTCCTGAATTCGGCACATTACACCAGCCCGCGCAAAAATTCTTTACGCGAACTGTTGACGCAAAATGGGACGAGGCTATACGTAAAGTCGCTGATAAATACCGACAGGCGCTGAGCAAACTATGAACAATCAAAACTTAATAAGGCGTGCAGATACTTGCAAGAATGCCATTTTTGAAGCGTTGGAGAATGATCCAGCGCTTTTGTCTTTAATAGACAAAGGTGATATCTATGAACTTGCAGTGCTAGAGGGTACAAAGTCGAGTCCGCCGTATGTTGTGTTGCAAGAAATCAACTACAGGCCAATCAAATGGGCTGATAACAGGCCCATACAAGATAGTGCAACTTATCAAATTGATGTTTATCACAATATCGATCCACAATCTATCATGGCTGTAATCGGTGATGTGATGGAGCGTTTAGATTTTGTGCCATCTATACCCATCAATGACTTTTTAGAGAAAGAGAGATTGATAAGAAAAGGGTATCGTTTTGAAAAAAATATAATACTAGGAGGCTAACTATGGCTGAGTACAGTTCAGTAACTGGTTTGGAAAATGTTCAGTTTGCACCATTGCAAAAGAAAGGTAAATTCTTTGTGCCTACTGAAATTTTAAAATATGAATATGCAATCAATATGAAGGTGGAAACTGAGACATCAACTGAGAAGCAGTACGCAGATAACAAACTGGTCGATTTAGTGGTTTCAACTGGTTCTACGAAGCTAGAAATTGAAATGCGGGATCTTCCTATGGAAATTCTTGCGAAGTTGCTAGGAATCGAACAGGACAAAAACGGGTTGTACTTGTTCAAAAAGAACATTACCCCACCATGGGTCGCAATGACGTTTGAAGGTCCAAAAGCAAACGGGAAGTCTCGTCATGTTGGTTTAGTAAAAGGGCGTTTTTCTCTTCCAGGCGATGAGTGGAAGACAAAAGAAGATAAGACAGATTTCCAAACCATTAAACTGTCTGCGGAATTTGTTGACCGTGAGCAGGACGATCTTTTTAAAGTGGTCACAGATGAAGATGCTGAAAACTTTAATCTTGATGCATTTTATAAGTCGGTTTTCGGTGATGCATACAAAGATGATAAAGCAGAACACGGCAGCAGCGTTGATATTGGAAAAGGTGCTTAAGAGGGCTGAAAAGCTCTCTTTTTTCATTGGAAAATAAAAAATAAGGGGGAGTCACGATGACTCAAAAACAAATTTCTATCTCTATTTGGTTCGAAGAAGAGAAAAAACACAAAACGTTTATTGCGCCAAGAACAAACGCAAAAACACTTTATGAGGCATTTGAGTTAGATGAAAAAGCAGCGGGTGCCGATAATGCGAAAGAACTTGTTAAAAGTCTGAATGAACGAATTAAATTCATTGTACGTGTATTTCAGAATCAATTTACTTTCGATCAGTTTCAAGAAGGCTTCCAATCCTTTGAAATTGCGGATGCAGTTAGAAAAATCATGATGGAGATCATGGGGTTTAAATCAGCAGAAACACAGGAAGAAAAAGATTTTTTGCCCGACATGAAGGCGTAGATGAGCCTTTAAAAAACGGAAAAGATCAATTAAATAAAATCTATACCAAATTACTTGAGCAAGGCTGGAAGATGCATGAAATTGATCAAATGGATATTTTTCATTTCTTAGAATTGAACGCTGAATCGAGCAAAACAAAAGAAGTAACGATAGATCAAATATTCTAAGTCTTGAAATCTTCGTCAGGAAAGCGGGGTGGTACATAAATGACTCAAGCAATTGGCAATATGGTCGCAAAAGTCAATCTGGATGACTCAGGTTTTAACAGAGGTATAACAGGGCTTCAAAGGCAAATGCGTCTTGCTAATTCTGAATTTAAAGCAGCTACTGAAATTTATAAGAATACCGGCAATCGAGCAAAAGAATTGCAAGCCAAAGTTGATGGACTTAACAATAAATATCGTATTCAAGGTAAAGTAGTAGAAGAGCACCGTAAACGTTATGAACAATTGGTCAGAGAAAAAGGGCGCGATAAAAGAGAAACGCAAATTCACGCTCGAAAACTCAATGAGTCCATCGCTGTCCATCAGAAGTTAGAAAAAGAGCTTCGTCAGGTTTCTAATGAATTTGAGCATTTGCAAAGCACCAGCAATAAAGCAGCTGGTGTTTTTTCTGTTTTTAAGAAGAACGCTGGGGAAGTATCAGAAGAGTTGCAATCTGTCTATTCTGCTGCGGGAATGGCAGGGAAGGCATTAACAGGTATCGGCGTAGCAGGCACCGTTGCAATTGGTGGCGCAGTTAAGGTAGCTGCAGACTTCGAGAAGGCTATGAGCCGGGTCGGTGCCGTGGCGAATGCATCAAATGATGAAATGGATCGTCTTACAGAAACGGCGCGTCATTTAGGGGCTACGACACAATTTACAGATGGTCAAGTAGCAGAAGGCATGCAATACCTTGCAATGGCAGGTTATAAGACAAATAACATTATCGGTGCCATGCCGGGCTTGCTTGCTACTGCGGCAGCAGGGCAAACAGATTTAGGTGTAACAGCAGATATTGTATCTGACATTCTCACAGAGTTTCATATTGCTGCAGAAGATACAAACCGCGTAGCAGATGCAATGACCTACACGTTCACCAATTCAAACGCCACACTCCAACAGATTGGACAGACAATGAAATACGCTGGCCCTGCGGCAAAAACTGCAGGTGTCAGCATGGAAGAGTTAGCGGCCGCAACGGGTATCATGGCGAACAGTGGAATCAAGGCAGATATGGCAGGTACCGCATTACGATCCACATTAACAAGGCTTGCGGCACCTCCAAAGCCAGCTGGTAACGCAATACATGAGCTTGGCCTGAGTATTACTGACGCAAACGGCCGCATGAAACCTTTATCAAACATCATAGATCAGATTAACGAAAAGACGAAAAACTATACGGAAACCGAAAAAATCCGTATCGCAAAGCAATTGGCTGGTCAGCATGCTTTATCTGGTTTTATCACTTTGCTTCATGCAGGTGGTGATAAGATCAACAAATTCACAAAAGAAATAGAAAATAGTGGCGGTATAGCTGAAAAAGTTGCAAAAGATCAAATGGACAACCTTGCGGGATCTGTGGAGTATCTGCGTTCAGCAGTAAATAACGCGGTCATTTCATTAGGTAATCAATTTATCCCTACAGCCCGAAAAGTGGTAGATGGATTAACAAAAGTAGTTAACTGGTTTGATCATCTGCCACCATCTGTTATGGGAACTATTGCCGTTACTGGTGCAGCCGTAACAGCTTTCAGCCTTTTAGGTGGGGCTTCTTTATTACTATTGAGTCTAATTCCCCGAATGGCAGAGGGATGGCGAGTGTTGCGTACTGCAGGTACCTATTTAACGGGAACTGTTAGAGGGTCATCAGCAAGTCTAGGCGTATACTCGACACAAGTTGCTGCAGCGGGTGTTGCTTCACGAACTGCGGCAACTGGCATCAACACAGCTGCAGCATCAACGGCCGTTATGTCTACTCGTATGGGTCGTTTACAACAAAACACAGGTCTAGCGACTACTCGTATGGGACGTCTAAATCAAACGGCCACAAGAACATCAAGGACAATGCGTGGACTTGGCGGCGCGTCTCGGATTGCTGGTGGGGGTTTAATGATGTTTGGTGGACCGATGGGTATGATTGGCGGTCTAGCACTCTCATTTTTGCCGGAGATATTAAAATTCGGTAAGGGTATAGTGATGATGGGTGTAAATGCCGTAAAAGGCGCAGGAGGATTTGCAAAACTTGCAAAGGGCGGTTTTGGCCTGTTTAACATCTTCAAAAAAGGCGCAGGTGTTGTGAGTTTGCTTAGAGGCGGCTTATCGTTGCTTGGTGGTCCTGTAGGGATGTTAATAACGGGTGTCACGCTTTTAGGTGAAGCAGGATTTAAATATTATGACAACCTGCAAAAACGGGTCTTACCAGCAACAATAGATTTTGGTGATAAAGTATCTGAATCCACATCCAAAGCAGTAAATGCTTATACGGATATGGAAAGAAAGGCTAATGCAAAGTTAGATAGTCTCTATCTGAATCAAAAAAAGATCACCAAAGACATAGCCAAAGATATGACAGGAAAATTTTCAGAGATGGCAGGCACGTTGAAAAAAGGTTACCAAGACAGTGCTGATAAAGCCCTAGATGTGTTGGGGAAATTCTATGCGGAAAATGATTCTCTTAAGGATAAAGACGAAAAGGAAATTCTTAATACAATCAAAGAAGGTAATGAGAAAAAGCAAAAGGAAATTGAGAAACACGAGAATAAAGTAAAAAAAATCTATGAAAAAGCAGCTAAAGAACACCGTGAATTGAATAAAAAAGAGTGGGAAGAAGTAAAAAAACATACACAAGCAATGAATAAAGAAATTGAAACGGCTCTTACAAAAAGCAAGGATGAGCAAACACTCATCTCCAAAAAACTAAAAGAAGAATCTTCCAATTTATCCGCAAAGCAGGCTGCAGCTACAGTTAAACATAGTAAAGATGCCAAAGACAAGGTTATTAGTAATGCTAAAAAGGAAGCAGCTGCAGTTATTAGAGAGGCGGATGATCAACGTTACGTTAAAAAGACAATTAGCAAAAAGCAACATGACGAAACAGTTAAAGCCGCAAAAGACCAACGAGAAAAAACAATAAAAGAAGCTGAAAAAAGTCATAAAGGCGTTGTGAAGGAAGCGAAGAAACAAGCAGAAGGGCATATCAATCAAGTTGATTGGGAGACTGGCGAAGTACTAGGAGCATGGGATACATTCCTTGTTGATTTAGCTGGTGTCGTCAATACAATTACTTATGGCATTAATAAAGTCCTCGAATTCATGAATATTCCAACAATACCAGAGTGGAAACCTAAAGGATACGGAAGTAAAAAAGGCGGCGCCGAACATTCGTATGCCAAAGGAACAGACTATCATCCGGGTGGCCGCGCGCTTGTAGGTGAAGAAGGCTATGAATTAGCTCACACTCCTGGTATCGGGACATACATGGTCGGTGTTGGTGGTCCACAAATTTGGGATTTACCACGCGGAACATCAATCCTGCCTCATGATCAGACCAAAAAAATCACATCACAGGGATTACCCGGTTATGCAGGCGGCGTTGGTGATTTCTTTAAAAAAGGCGTTAAAAAAGCTGGTGAAGTAGTAGGCAATGTGAAGGATTTTGGATCAGATATGTTTGATCTTGTGATGGCCGGACCAAAGAAAATTATCAGCAATATATTTGGTGGTCTCATCCCGTTTAAAACTGGTAAAGGGATAGACGGACTTGGAACAGGTATTTTAAAGACAATTCAAAAAGGTGCTTTAGGATTTCTAACAAAATCGTTAGGTGATTTTGGAGGAGACGGAGGGGCATTCAAAGGTGTAGGTGGTAGTGCTGCGGTCAAAAAGTGGGTTGCACAAGCTATCAGTATCACTGGTATTTCTCCATCATATGCAAAAGCGTTAGAAACCATTGCCATGAAGGAATCAAGCGGAAACCCGACATTAGTTAACAGGTGGGATAGTAACTGGAAGGCGGGACATCCATCACAAGGGCTTATGCAATTTATACCAAGCACATTTGCTGCATACAAAAAGCCCGGATATGGAAACATCAAACATCCAGTACATCAAATCGTTGCCGCGATTAACTATCTAAACAAGCGTTATGGTGGCATCTATAACCATCCGGGATTAAAATCTATGGCACGCGGTGGCCCTTACATCGGTTATGCATCTGGTGGTGTCATTGATAATCACCAAATCGCACAACTGGGAGAAAACGGCTGGCGAGAATATGCAATCACGACTGAGCCTAAGTATCGTAAACGCTCTTTACAGTTATACTCTAATCTCGGTAAAGAGCTTGGAGTGCCTAGTTTTGGGGATGGTATGATCTCCACGGCTTTACAGATGCTTGATCGCATTAGTAACAAAGGAGACAAGCCTCAGAGCAGGCAGCAAGATGCATCTGACATGAGACAGATGATTGAGAACCAAAACAAGCAAATTGGTCTTATGGCTCAACAAATAGACCTGCTGTCTCAAGGATTAATGATGATGCAAAAAGGCTTTGAACAATTAATCTCCAAAGATAGTAACAACTACATGGATGGTCGAAAGCTAGATCAAACGACAGGTGAACGTTTTAGAAAACAAGCATTTATGAGTGGGGTGAGGTAGATGGAATTATATATTGATTTTAACAATGGATTGGGTGAGCAAAGTCTAAATGACTTGCTTCCTCATTTTCATCCATTGAGCATGACACCTGCCTCACCAATTGTTGAATTTGAGACAGTGTCATTACCACGAATTAATGGTATTGTACTGCCGCAACACCCGAGGGACGTGAAGTACAAAGAAAGACAGATTCAGCTTGAAATATATATGAACTCTATAATAGCTGAGAATTTTTACAGCTACAGAAGCGAGCTTTATGCTTTATTAGTTAAACCGTACCCATACTATATTGCTTGCGATTTATTCCCAAACAGGCGCTTCTTGGTGACTTGTGATGGGAATTTTTCAGTTCCAAAGGAAAAAGAAAAGAATCATGTTGTGTTTACAGTAGAATTTACGGACGTTTTGGGTGCTGCTGAATCCAAAAGTACATCACTTAACCCTCAAACATTTGAGGGGGAAAGATGGAGTCCCGGAATGAATATCGAGATGCGGGATGACTTGGAATATTCATTTAAAAATAAAAAAACGTTCAGCATCTATAACATTGGAGATTTTAGGATCAATCCACTTCGTCATGATTATCAAGTGACGTTGAGAGCAAAAGGAAAAGGGGTAACAATCATCAATCATACGACAGGTGAACGTTTGAAAATTGAAGATGAAATATCCAAATCAAGGGAGGTTTCTTTTATTAAACAGTACACCGTTGCTAACAAGAAACGTCTCAAGACATCTGGTAGGCTTCCGTCACTTGATATTGGCCGAAACGATTTCGAAATCCAAAACGCCAGCGATATTGAAATTGTGTTTGACACAAGGTTCTATTACGCATAGGGAGGGATGACATGGCTGCGGTTGACTTTATCAAAAAACTAGCACCTGGAGCGAAAAAAGTTTACAAAAAATATAATGTCCTTGCAAGTCTTGTCATCGCTCAAGGGTGCCTTGAAAGTGGTTTTGGAGCAAGTGACCTGTCACAGCAAGCCTATAATCTCTTTGGAGTGAAAGGGTCATACAAAGGAAAGTATGTCCTGATGTGGACCAAAGAACAGGATAAGCACGGTAACGAAACCAGAGTGAAAGCTCCATTTAGGAAGTATCCTTCATTTGCGGAAAGCCTAGAAGATTTGGGGAGCCTATACACTAGGCTCAGTCGTTATAAGGCAGTGGTTGGCGAAAAAGACTATCAAAAGGCTACTGCTGCTGTTGCAAAAGGTGGTTACGCCACCGACATCAACTATGCAATGAAATTAAACAGCATAATCTTCACTTACAAACTCACACAATACGATAATGTGGATGATCTACCAGAAGAGCCGAGTGAACCAGAAACACCAACTGGACCTGAGTATCCAAGCAAGGAATACGATGGGAAGGACATGCCACTCAATCAACATTTGCCGTCTGATGTGGATTTTCCACAGCTTCACGTATCAAGCAAGGATGGAAAGGATGTCATAGAGATCACTGGTGTGTCTGTTGACTTCACGGCCGATCCAACAGGTAAAAAATCGTTCAGCTTTACACTGCCGCGCACACAGGAAAATGCCACAGAGTTTGAGTTATTGGTTGTGGACAACATTTTATATCTTGATGAAAAGAAATATAATCATCAAAAATACTACATTACGAATGTAAGTTTGCATCAGGAAAATGGAGTGCTAACAAAAACGGTTACAGCTGCGCATATTTTTTCTGTCCTGTTGATTAATAACAGAATTGAAAAAACAATTTCTAAGAAGTTAGGTATTAAAGAAGCGCTTGATATTGCTCTTAAAGGAACTGATTTCAAGTATGTCATACATGCAAAAGATGGAGAAATTCCATCTGCGGAACAGGAGAATTTCGGTGAAAAGAATTCCACAGAACTGATGGATGAAATTATCGAAGATTATGGCATAGAGTTAGACGTGGATAATTACAAAATCCATGTTTACAAAAAGATGGGCCAAGAAATAGACTTTGTGCTTGATAGTCGCTATAACATGCCCGGCATTACTATTACGACAGATTCTCAGAATTGTACCACTCGTGCGTGGGGATACGGCGCACAAAAAGAAACAGATTCCGCCTCTGAATCAAAGGATGGCAAAACAACAGAAGATGAAAAAGAAGTGAAAAAAGATGAAGAAAAAGAGCCTGAGTATGTTTTTGAGCCAGTTCTTTACATTCATCCCGATGAAGATAAATTTCTCATTGAAGGTAAACCGCGCTGGGCGGAGCCGATTAAAGATGAGAGATACAAGAAAGCTGGTAGCATCATTTCTGCGTTAAAGAAACATGTTAATCCTTACCCAGAAATGACTGTAGAAGTAGAATTCCAAAAAATCTATGAACCGAAATTGCTTGAAATTGAACAAGATTTTTGGTTAGGTGACACGATCCATGTTATCGCCGACACTGCAGACGGAATAACCTTTGAGGATGATCTTAGGGTCGTATCAATTCAGCATAACCCTCTCAATCCGTATAGTAGTCCAACGATAACATTTGCGAACTTCCGCAAGGACATACAACGAATTACAGTAGATCAAGCAAAACAAGTGAAAAACTTACAACGATATATAAACGACATGCTCAAGACGCTTAGATAGGGTCTTTTTATTTTTGCCAAAAAAGGAGAGTGAGAACATGGTGAGGCTTAGAAAGGACTATGACACTAGACGAAACTCGAAATACGCAGAGCAGCTGCGAGAGGATATGCAGTCTATAGAAAATCATTTGAATCAGAATGCAGATGATTTGAAACGGCATAAAACAAACGACATAGCTCATACGTCGAATCAAATCAAACATGGGTTATTCTCTGTTGCCAATCGAATAGACAACATGTGGTCAAGGATTATCAATCTAGTATTAAATCACGATGGAAAAGATGTTAAAGAAGTGGTTGATATTCGTGTCGCTAGGGATGCATCCATTCATCCCACCGCAAAAGATCGTCTTGATTATGATTTCCAAATACTTGAGCAAGAAATTGAAGATTCTGCAGTTTCTCTCAATCTTAAAAAATTCATTAAAAAATATGGAAGTTTCACAGCTGGCTTTAAGGCGGCACTAAGTCTTGCGAAGTTATATCCTGTGCATATTGTCGTGCCACCCGGAAAATACAAGCTGATGGAGACAGCCCGTATCTATAAAAACACTCATTTGACCTTACAGGCTGGCGCAGTTATAAGGCGAGGCTTTGTAGGGTCAATGCTTGTAAATGGTGATAGAGACGATCAGACAAAAGGTTATAACGGCCACGGGAACATACTGATTGATGGGCAAGGGGTGTTTGATAGCGCAGGTGGTGAAATCAAGGAACAATGTTCTGTTTTAGGTTTTGGACATGCTGAGCGCATTATCATTCGTGATATTACGATCAAAGATGTGTGCGGCGGCCACGCCTTTGACTGTGCAGGCAATAAGCACGTCTTAATTGAAAATGTCTGGTTTAAAGGTTTCGCTGATTATAAGGGCGACAGATGGTTTTCTGCTGCGATTCAGCTGGACTTGATGAGATCGGCGGGCAACTTCGGTGCCTTTGGTGCATATGATCAAACCGTCAGCAAGCATGTCACTATTCGAGACTGCTATTTTAGCAGATCCGAAAGCTTAAGAGGATATGCGCGAGGGATAGATTCTCACACCAGCACTGATGGTTTTTGGTATGGTGACATCCGCATCATTAACAATGATTTTGAAGATACATCCGAGTACGCGGTGTCCGGCAACAAGTGGGAAGATGTTCTGATAGAAGGAAACAGATTTAAGGATTGTGCATCCGGCGTAAGACTAATGATCCCAAGAGTTGAATCGGTCTACACGCAAGACGCAAACGGCAATCCTACGAACAGGGTCAACAAGGTAAAGCGTCTTTCAGTCAAAGATAACACTTTCACCAATATCAAAGAGCGTCATGCCATTCAAGTATATGGCCGCAAAGGAATTCAAAAAATTGATGACGTAGATGTTTCAGGGAATAAAATCAACGGCGTAAAGGTCAAGCATGCTATTCACTTATCAGACGTGGATGGCTTTTTGGTGTCTAACAACCAATTTAGAGACATCAAACATCATGGGGTACTCTTAACACGCTGCAGCAATGGCAAAGCTGATCTAAACGTCGGACGAGACATCGAAGGAAACGGCGTGCGCGTAGAATTAGGGTGCAAGAACATTGATGTCACAAACACAACGTTACGTGAAGTTGGATATTCGGGGATTTCTGTTTCAGGTGATTCAGAGGACATAAACGTTGATTTCAGCGATATTCAGAATGCTGGTAAAAGGACTTCTTCATCAAACCCGTATTACGGAATTATCTTCATGGATGGAGTCAGAGATTCAGCAGCAAGATTCAACAAAGTGCGCGGGAAAAAATGTCGATATGCGATGTATTTAACCAGTAAATGCTCACGCATTCAGCATTTCGGCAATCGACTTAAAGGAGCTGGCGCAGAAGATTCTTTAAAAGACAGCAGCGTTGATCCTATTAAATCGTTTGAAAATGTAACATGAGAGAGGTGATAGCATGATTCGGAAGAACGGTCCACTTGATTTTGAGGTAAACGCGTATACCAGTTCAAGTGTATCAACCAGCATAAATTTTTGGACGCAGGATCGACAGACAGCGCGGTTGATATTTAAACTCACGAAAGATGGCGTGCCGTTGCCTCTGGCAGCTGTCACAGGAAAACTTGTATTAGTTATGGCCGACGGCAGCCGATTCATTAGAGACGTAACGATAGTTGATAGAGTGAACGGTCATGCGGAATACATTTTGACAGAGAATGAAATAAAACATTATGGAAATGTACAAGCTGAGCTAAATTTGTACTATACAAATGATCAATCTATGTCCGTACATCAGTTTTCTTTTAACATTACGAAGTCTCTCATTGATCAAGATATCGTCCCAATTACAGAATACTATGTGGACGAGTTTGAGGCGTTAAGAGATAAAATAAACGCATTGTATGAGGAGTCTATACAAACAATTGAAGATCTAAGAGACAAGTTTGAGGACTTGGAAAAGATCGAAACAAAAGAAGGCGCGCAGTCTAAAGTAGATGTAGCACTTGCGGCAGCTAAAAAATACACGGATGCTCAAGCGGAAACACCTGCAGGTGCAAAAGATAAAGCAGCGGCAGCACTGGAAGCGGCAAAAGAATACGTCGATCCGCACCTTGAAAACGAAAAAATCCATGTAACGGAATCAGAGAAAAGCAACTGGAACAAGAGCCAGCTTTATAGGCTTACGCCAAACGATGGAAGAGTTGCAAGGGTTCCAAATGGTACTGACATATTCAAGTTACCAACTGGACCATACATGGGAGCCCAGCTCCTTAATGCTCCAGTAGAAAATGATACAAGCTTTTATTACATTGATGTTTTTGAAACAAAGTATGAACAAAATGGAGTCGTATATAAACGCATTATCGCTACAAGATCATTTGATAACATAACTTGGATTGGCACTTTCCATGCTCAAGGTTTCAAAGGATGGGATCGAGTGTTATCCGAAAAAGATTTAAGCAGCACATGGAACGAAGTAACGTTAGTCACTGGAACAACAAAACACTTTGCCGGAAATCCACTCAAATTTTCGATACGTCTAAACTCTTTACATCTTCGGGGGTCTTTCGAAGGAATACCAGCGAACGATACTATCATTGCTCGTTTTGTTCAAAAACCATCAGGGACAACCGTTTTTGGAGGTACAACAGTTGGATCATACGGAGCAGCACGTTTGACGCTTGGCGTAGATGGCTCACTCAAATTTGATGGGCTAAATGCGAACGATAATTCAAAAGTGTCAAGGGTTGAGATAAACGAGGAAATTCCATTGTGGTAAGGGGATAAGATAAATGCACGTTTATTACTATGACGAAAATTTTATGTACATGGGTGAAGATATAATTAGCGAGTACGACGAAATGCCGGAAAACGCTACGGATGTACGGCCGAAAAAAGGTTTATATCTTCCTGAATATGATGCGGACAA
Organism: Bacillus sp. FSL W8-1143; assembly: GCF_037965155.1. NCBI lineage: Bacteria > Bacillati > Bacillota > Bacilli > Caryophanales > Bacillaceae > Bacillus > Bacillus sp. FSL W8-1143. The sequence goes on along the minus strand of NZ_CP150182.1, from coordinate 2,386,002 downwards.
GAGAGAGTGGTTTGAATCAGCATCCGAAGAGTATATAGAGAGCTTGCAGCCGAAACCGCAACCCGCGGCAGACGTTACCATGCTGAAAAAACAAGTTGCCATGCTAACGCATCAAGTAGCACAGCTACAGCGAGGGGGCACATCGTGATATACCCTACAGCAGAAGATTTAAAAGTGTTTTGGGCTTGGGAAGTTTATACACCTGAGATTATGCGTGATTATGTAGCAATGGGCGTCATTACAAAAGAAGAATTTGAAGAGATAACAGGTCTTGCATTCGACAAGCCAAGTGTATCAGTTGATTTAGGAACCGTAGCATCTTAACAGGTGCTTTTTATTTTGCCTTCTTTAAGGGGGTGGACAAAGTGAGGGAGTAGGTGAGATTTTTGGAAATGGATTTGGCGCAGTATTTAATGACACAAGGACCGTTTGCGGTTCTTTTTTGTTGGGTGCTGTTTTATGTATTGAACACGACAAAAGAGCGTGAGAACAAGCTAAACGAGCAAATTGACGCACAAAACGACGTACTAGCAAAGTTTAGCGAGAAGTATGATGTTGTCATTGAAAAACTCGACAGGATTGAAAGAAACCAAAAATAAAACGAAAAGAGGAATTTTTGATATGAAAAATTTTGACAAAGGCACGGTCGTTCGCACGGTGCTTCTTTTTATGGCACTAATCAACCAGGCGTTAATTATGTTTGGCAAACCTGTTTTGCCGATTGAGGAGGATCAAGTCACTTCACTGGCTGATACGTTATATCTTGCTGGATCAATGATCTTTACAATCGTAACAACCCTTGTCGCATGGTTCAAAAACAACTATGTCACATCGAAAGGCAAGCAGCAGAAAAAAGTCCTAAAACAAGAAGGATTAACGAAGTAAGGAGCTACCAAGAGGTGGCTCTTTTTAATAATCAAATTAAAATTTAAGGAGTAGATGAACATGACAAAGAAAATTATGATTGATCCGGGACACGGCGGGCACGATCCGGGCGCAGTAGCAAACGGGTTGAAAGAAAAGGATCTTGTATTAAAGATTGCTAAGAAAACGAAAGCGATTCTTGAAAAGGTGTACGGGGCATCAGTTAAGCTCACACGATCAACTGATGTTTATATTGATCTGTCTCAAAGAGCTAGGCTTGCAAATAATTGGGGTGCTGCTTATTTGGCATCTATTCACATCAATGCTGGCGGAGGAACGGGTTTTGAGACGTTTCGTTTTGATAAACTATCTGCAACATCCAGCACTGGCAAGCAGCAAACAATTGTACATGATTCCATTTACAATAAGATCAAAGGAAAAATAGGCGACCGAGACCGTGGGACCAAGTCTAAAAACCTTGCTGTATTGAGAGAAACAAAAATGCCAGCGATTCTGACAGAGAATCTATTTATTGATCGTAAAGAAGATGCTGCGCTGCTCAAACAGGAATCTTTCCTTGACTTGTTGGCTGAGGGACATGCAGAAGGAATTGCGGCAGCCATCGGTTTAAAAAAGGTATCTTCATCATCTAAAACAAGCCCCAAAAAAGAAACGACACAAAAGGGCATTAAAATGGCCGTAGTGAAGCCGAATGCTGACGGGTGGCTATGGGTCTATGATAAGCCAAATTGGTCAGCAAAGCACAAAAAGGTGAAGCCTGGTGAAGCATTTACGATTGATAAAACGGTCAACGTAAATGGATCAAAAATGTATAAACTGAAATCAGGACTGTACATCACTGCTGCATCTAAATATGTTAAAGTATTAAAGGTATCTACAAATTTAAAAGCAAAGAAGAAATAAATGAAAAGCCCTTCCAAAATGGAAGGGCTTTTTTATTTGTCTTAGTGTGTTCTATTTAAGGTTCATCAATATTGAAGTAAGAAAATAGTCCCGTTGAAATATTGGGGGACGCTTTTGTTTTTACGTCGTTTAATACTCACATACTTTATCTTCGCACTCGGGCTTTTCTTTAGCATCTACAGTGAAAGATATGACTTTGTCATTACCTTTATCATAGATTCCCCATAGTTCTTTTTTCTTGTTGCCATTAAGGTAACCATTGATTTCAATGCCACCCATTGGGTTTACCTCATAATCATTAGTATAATCAATACGTTCAATATCATTATAGTTTGTTTTAATAAAGTCAGTCATTCTTTTCTTAGCCAAGGAATATAATTCTTCATTTTTAGCTTCTTGGGCTTCTGTTTTTTTGTCGTGTTGTTCCTTCATAAATATCCCTCCAAGTGTTATAATAACCAGAGTTATAAGGATAATTATGTATTTTTTCATAAAACCATCCTTTCTGTCTTACATTTTACATGAGAGAAGGGGCATTGTACATGAATACAAAGACCGGCATACCTAATTTAACAGATGAAGACTATTTTTCTCTTAGTCAAAATACTTATAGTGAAAAGAAAATGAAAAAAGCCTATGAGAATAAAACACCACTTGTAAATGATTCAAAAAAGGCTTTTTATGTAGATAAAATCAAAAAAGACCCGGACACAGGACTAGATGTTTACGTATTTGTCCAAGCAAAGAAAAAAGAAGGTAAATGGGTTAAACCCAAAGAGCCTGAGAATGTTGTCGTAGGTTTTCAAGGAACAAATCAGGAACAAATCAAAGCTGATGTAATAAGTGCAGATGGCGGCAACGTGGTAATGGGTAAAGACCCGAAAAAGAAAGTCAAATACATAATGAAAAAAGAGGCACCTGAAAACTCTAAAGCGATTGCCAAGTATAACGGTAGTATGGAACAAGCTATGTTACTGAAGAGCGGAAAGTATAAAGTTGTATCCAAAACATCCCAATTCGATCAAGGTGATAAGCTCGTCGCTAATGAAGTGAAAAAGTATGCTGGCACTAATACAGTCATTTCGACAACGGGTCACTCTCTTGGAGGGGCAGATGCAGAATATGCTGGTGTAAACAATAATGTTTACAGTGTAGCTTTTAATAACCCTTCCATTGTTAAGTTGCATGATGAAGAAACACAGAAGAAAATCAGAAACGGAGAATTTGATTTGTATCATAAAGCCATCATTAATCCCGATGATATGGTGGGTTCAGGTTGGTTATTAGAATATGACCGACACAACGGAACGACAATTTATACGAAAGATCCTAGTCAATCACGAAGAGAGCGTATAAATCGGTTTATATCACCCCTTGCTGTTCCTGGGGTTTTAGGAAATTTGATTACTTCCTTCCATGGACAAGCATTTGCAAAAAATCCCGATACTCATAGTTTAAATGATTCGAACTTTACATTTGATAAGAATGGTAATATCAAAAGTGTGGATGGAAGCAAAGGTGTTTATAACCAGAATGTCGAATCGTTCTCATCTTATTCAGGTATGAATGGGCAAACCATAAAAGTGGATGCCAAATATGCAAAAGAATTAGCTCATCGATTACAGGCAGCTATCGAAGACTTAAAAACAAAAAAACAAGCAATTGAACAATTCCCTCATGATCACAGCAAAATGGTTTATGACGTGAAATCTATTTGTGGAAAGAGGTTAGGAGAATTCAAGGATCTAGATCCAAGTGATGTTGATAAAGCTGTATTATTTCACGCCCCTTTTGTAAAAGATGGAGCAGCATTTTACGACTCAGAAGAACAGTATCAAACTGAGGCTTCTCTTCATTATTTGATTAGAGATTTAGAGGATATTAGTGAATTTATTGTGAAAATGGCGGAGGATTTAAAAGATAAGGATAATGAATTAGCAAGATGGTTACGGTTATAAGGGGGATTTTAATTGCCATATGGAGTTAATATGGATGCAGATGAGTTTTACAGACGATTACAACAGAATGAGGAATTAAAAAATATTGTGGGTGCAAGTTTAAAAACGCATTGTCAGAACCTAAAAGCAGACACAAAAAACGCATCAGATTTTTCTTCAGCACAACAGGTTGTAGCTGAAGTGTATATTGCTTTACTCTCTTCATTTGAAGGAAAAGCTAAGGACGCATTGGTGCAAAGGCTCAATGAAAATGCGACTATGCTGACAAATGCCACACAGAACAGAAGTGCCTTTCTAAGAAGTATAAAGACTAAATAGTTAACATAACCTCTTCGCAACGATGCGATGGAGGTCTTTTTTTATTTAAACCGCCATTCTTGCTTCTCCTTATTCCATTCAAGCTCTTTTCGGGATATTAGATTTTTAACAGCCTTTCGGATCGTCAGCTCATCCTTCCCCGTTTTCCTTTTAAGGTCATCCATCGAGGGATTCTTTCTGAATCTGCTCATGTTATAGATGATTCGATAAAGTTTCCTTTCAAGATCGGTCACACCGTACCCTCCTATAAAAGAATGTATGTTCGATTATAAATGTAAATAAAAAACCCTTCAAGTCGAAGGGTCATCTTAAAGAAGATACTTTATCAGTGATTTTCATATGTTCTCCTGAACGTTCGTATGAGAATTTAGCTAATGTTTCATCTTCATCTATATAAGGAACTTTCCAAAATACAGCGATTTGGTTGACAGTATCATTTTCCGATCCAATCTTAGCAGCTAGGTCATCACTATACATTTCCACCATATTATAAGATGTTTGAGCAGAATTTTTTGCATCAAATGACAAGTGAACAAGAGCAATTAATTTATTTGGCTCACTCGATCCCATATCTTCATTAATTTCAATTTTTTCAATTGAGGCAGTAGTGTAATTATCTTCTACAAGAGATTCAATTTCATATTCAGCATCACTTTTCAAAGATTCTAATTCATCTTCTTCACCTGCTACTTCTGACTCGTATACCTGTTCGGAATCTGTTTCATTGTGCTTTGTCAGCAAACCACTTTCAAATTTAGAACTTAGTCGATCATCTTCAAATATTAAGTCTGCCGAGGCATCATTTTCAATTCCTTTTTCCCCTTCATATTCCCAAATGAAATAATTATCTTCTTTTATTTCTTCTGATCTAGCGGAACCACCAACAATTTTCTTAACTTCTTTAGGAGTCATACCTTCCTTTAATTGATTATATTTTTCAGGAGTTATTGATGCTATTTCTGAGCTTTCATATTTCCAAACAAATGAATTCAAAAATGATATTGATAACAATATAAGAAGACAAGTAATAAAAACGCCTTTTCCTACTTTCCTTGATTTCGAGAAAATTAATAGAATAAGTCCTACACAAATTCCTATAATCATTAAACCGGCAAATATTGAAATGAAAATTCCCATTTTGTTCCCCCTAAGAATGGCGCTCTTTTAAGTAAATAACCATTATATAACAATAAAGGAATTTATGAATGGTTTTCAACGAAATCTTCAAATATGATGACCACTCTTCAAGATCAGTCATGATGAACTTCCTTAGATATCAAAACTTACTTCTTTTCCATAGACGATTGCATCAGGCTTGTTGTTGTCATTCTTTAATACATCTTCGGCTTTTATTCTAATAGCCCTCTCATTTTCATTTACAGGAATCCAGACCATGTTATTTTCCAATTTCGATTCTGGCAACATTTCTATAGATGATGGATTTGGTAATCCCATATATAAATTAAAATCTAAATTCACTTGGTGTTTTCCCTGAGTGACAGCAGTTCTAAATCCTCTCCAAGAGATTTGATCTTTACCTGTGTTTTCTGTTTCATAAAGGATTTGGGCATAAGTGAATTTATTTAGTTTCCCATCAAAATGTTCCTTCAATTCAGCTTTAAAATTATCAGTAAGATCGGTGACTGTAATAACTTTTATATTGTGGAAAACGATTTTCAAATCACCTATTCGGACCTTTTTATCACTTATATCTTTTACATTGTTTAAAGTGACTGTTCCGGTATCAGGGTCGTATAAACTGTCACCAACTTTATCTAATGTCTTTTTATTGCTCTTTTCTAAGTTGTTATTGGAATTATAGCTTTCACTCTCTGTGGTTGTTGTCCCGCTTTCTTTTGAAGTGGTGTTGCATCCACTTAACAATGTAATACATAATAATAGGAAGAAACACGTTTTCATGTGATTCAATATAAACCCTCCATAACAATTATTTTCCATATAAGTTTATCATAATATCAGTAATTGAAGTTTAAAAACAAAGGGTTTTTGTAGAAGAATGAATCTAAAAACAGTATTCAAAAAGATTTCTGTTGTAAATGCTGTCTCTGCCCACAGTTTGCCCACAAAAAAATATAATTGATCTAAAAATAATGAAAATATCAACATAGCGGAACATAGAGAAACTCTGAAAGCATTGGGTTTCAGTTGATTTTGTTATCAATAAATAACATATCAAGACCATTGACTTAATGGTGACAAAAATTCAAACGATTCTTCAAAACCGAGCAGAGTAAATGGTGGAGGAGAAAAAGACCTTTACATTGTAAAGGTCTTTTCAACATCATAATAAAGAGAATAAATACCATATTTCACTTGTTTCTAAAAGTAGAAGCTGCTTAAATATTTTAAGAAGTAACACTTTGAATGAAAGATTTGATATGATAGGAAAACAATGATGTGAAATAGATGTAGAAAAATGTCGTTTTCAAGCTGAATATTGAAGTGGTTTCGATTTTGTAAAAGTATATTAAAAAAACGACAAACAAATCATCACAAATTTTCAAACAATTCTTGATCAAAAAGCAATTATGTAATAATATAGCATAGACATATCGTACACTGACCATATTATGTATTGGGAAGATGGAGAATGGATAAGCTATTCTTCTACATATGATCGAAATGGCGAACGAGGTACAGGAGCTTCCTGTGCCTTTCCACAGTTTGTGCGATAAGATAGATCATCTTTTGACCGCTGCGGATGGTCCTATCTGAGAAAAGGCATAATAGTTGCATCTAAAAGGGACGCCATGTAAGATGGACTTTTACGAATATGGGACAGAAGGAATGAGGGCATGAAGAAGTCCTCATTCTTGTATATTTCAGTCGTCACTCACGTGCAGAAAGTATGTATGATGAGGATTAATAGAAGGAGTGAATGATTCATGGCACAAGAGAAAGTATTTCCAATGACAGAAGAAGGAAAACGTAAATTAGAAGAAGAGCTTGAACATTTGAAAACGGTTAAACGTAAAGAGGTTGTAGAGCGTATTAAAATCGCTAGAAGCTTTGGAGACCTCTCTGAAAACTCGGAATATGATTCTGCTAAAGAAGAGCAAGCGTTTGTAGAAGGGCGTATCACTACGCTTGATAATATGATTCGCAATGCCAAAATTATCGAAGATGAAGGAAACTCAAATATTGTCTCACTTGGTAAAACAGTCACTTTCGTTGAATTACCAGACGGAGAAGAAGAGTCTTACACAATCGTTGGAAGTGCAGAAGCTGATCCGTTCGAAGGAAAGATTTCAAACGATTCACCAATTGCAAAAAGCCTATTAGGCAAACAAGTAGACGACAAAGTAACCGTTCAAACACCTGGCGGAGAAATGTTCGTCCAAATTGTAAAAATTTCATAATCACGTTTATACGATAAACACCTCGTCCACAATAGGGACGAGGTGTTTTTATGCGCAAAAAACGTAGAATTCAAGGGACAGGTGCTATTATATTTATGCTGCTGCTCGGTCTTCTCATCAGACTGGCAGAAATTCAACTGTTTTTCACAGAATCTTTTTCAAAGCTTGATATCAATTTAATACAAGAAAGTGTCAAACAGCGTACAGAAGAAGTGGTCATTTCAGATGGCCGCGGTGAATTTTTAGATCGAAACGGCGAGGCGCTTCTCACAAAAGAACAGCCTGCGGTGATCTTATTTCCTTTCCTGCAATATGATCTTCCTCATTTAAAACAAACCGCCTCTATTCTTGAGATGGAAGAAGATGAACTCAAAAAACAGCTGACAGAAACCAAAAAACCTCTGATTCTCAAAGATGACATCACGAAAAAAAAGCTGAAAGACATCAATGATATGAAATATTCAGGTGTGTACGGCGTATATATGAAAGAGAAGGACAAAAAAAGACTTGCCCTCCACACATTAGGCTTCACGAGCGAGAATCCAGAATTGCTCAGAAAGCGTTATCCTGACAAAAAAGAGCTTTCCATCCGTACAGAAATCGGCACTTTTGGGCTGGAAAGTACCTTTGACGAATTTTTATTACCCGAGCAAGACACAAAATTGTTATATCATGTGGACGGAAGGGGAAACCCTTTGTTTGGGATGGACGTCAAATATACAGCAGAGGCTCATTCATTTTATCCTCTTCAAGTTCAAACAACAATTGATGAAAACATGCAAGCTGAAATGGAGAAGGTACTGAAAGACCAAGGCGTCGAAAAAGGCGGGGCCGTTCTGCTCGACATTGAAAGCAGCAGTGTGCTGGCGATGGCAAGTATGCCAAACGTCACAAGCAAAAACCGGCATGAAGCAAGAAATTACATGCTGACTGCCATGGCACCAGGCTCTGTCTTTAAAACCGCTGTACTTGCCGCAGCAATCGAAAAAAACCTCGACCAGCCACAAACGATGTATGACTGTCGAAAGAATTTATATGGAGAGCCAGAAGGAACGCAGGAAGTCCTGAATCTGTCTGAGAGTTTTTCGCAGAGCTGTAATTATACCTTTGCAACACTTGCTGACAAGCTGATCCAAACAGATGATCAAATCATTGAAAAGACGGCTGCAAAGCTTGGACTCATTGATCGAGCTGGCTGGGAAGGGGATGTCTATCATAAGCAGCATTTCAAACAGTTTGATCGTGAAGAAACCGGCAATGTGTGGGGGGATAAAAGAGACAAGCATGTTAAAAAGGCTATTGCCCAAACCGCAATAGGGCAAAAAAATGTCAAAACGACTCCTTTGCAAATGGCCAATATGATGGCGTCGATTGCAAGAGGCGGAGAACGAAAAGAAGTGAAAATCGCTGAAAAAGTGCTGTATCAAAACGGAACAACGATGCTAACCTTTCAAAACAAACGACCAGAAGGGGGCAGTATTGACCGCTATACAGCACAAAAACTGCAAAAGTACTTAAGGCAGGTGGTGACGTCTGACAAAGGAACAGGAAGAAGGTTTCGAGACCTTCCATTTGATGTGGCGGGGAAATCAGGCACTGCCCAAACTGGCAGTAAAGATAAAAAGGGGAATCCGCTTTATCATAAGTGGTTTGCTGGATACTTTCCGGTGGAAAAACCAAAATATGCTCTTGTCGTTGTTCACCTTGATGAGACAAGTGGGCGGGCTAAGACAAATGATGCGTTTTATGATATTGTAAAAAAGGTCAACGAAATTGAAAAGAAACAGACATAGAACATCCCTTCATGTCATGTTAAAATAGTAACGACTTAGGGAACAGAGGCAAAGGAGTGCAGAGATTTTGAGTAGAAATTCTCGATTTGAACATCGTGATAAGCGCAGAAAGGCCAATATGGTGCTTAACATATTAATTGGTATCGTTGTGGTGCTTATTTTGGTGGTCGCAACGAGTTTATTAATTTTTAATAAACCGAAAGACACAGATGTAGCGAAAGAACCATCTAAAACAGCGCCTGCAACAAGTGAAAATAAACAAAAATCAGATGAAGATGTGAAAGATCAAAAGAAAGACACATCCGATGATTCAGATGCAAAAAAAGATGACTCATCTGATCAAGACGACGATGCGAAGAAGTCAGATGATGAAAAAGAGCCTAATAAAGATGCGTTAAAAGACGCCAAAGAAACAGATGGCGGCAAAACGAGTGACGTAGACAAAACATACGAAAGCGATGACTGGGAGCCTGTAGGAACAGAGCAATCCGGTTCACATACAGCAACCTATGATTCTAACTCAAAAGACTGGAAAGAAATGATGAAAGCCATGTCCTATGCAACGGGAATTTCAGAAGATCAAATGACAGTTCTTTGGTTAGGAAATAACGGAGGCCCTCAAGATGCAAAGGGAACCATCCGTGACAAATCAACAGGCGAACGCTACCGCGTGGAAATCACATGGGTAGATGAAAAAGGCTGGAAACCTGTAAAGGTTGAAAAATTAAAATAAACATGAAAAAAAGATAGCAGCCATGCTATCTTTTTTTAGATATTCGCCTTAAAATGAACAACCGCTGTATACAAAATCCGGTCATCGATCACAGTCGTTTGATGACTGACAGAATGAACGGTCAGCAAGATTGCCTGATTATGTTCAATTTGTTTTTGGATCTTTTGTTCAAGTTCTTTTAAAGACGATGCTTCAAAGAATTCAATTTTATCCTTTAGAAAATCCAACTGGAAATCCATTTGATTCACCTCTCCATACTCTTCATTCATCTTAATCTCTCTCCTCTAAAAGAGCAAATATTTTTCTACCACTCCCAGTATTTTTTAGTAGGAAAGAAACTGAAGATGTGGTAGGATAGGAACTGTTCGACGGATTAAAACATACTATACGCATAGGAATAAATAGATAAAGTGGAGGGAAAGAAAATGGGACGTGAGTTTCTTTCTTTATTTGATCATTGGGCTGACTCTTATGACGACACGGTAAGTGGTCATGATGAGCAGTATGAAGAAGTGTTTCGCCGGTATCCGGTTATTTTAAAAGAAATTGTTCTGCGTGCAGGTCAAGATGTTCTTGAGTTTGGAAGCGGCACGGGGAATTTAACAGCGGCACTGCTCGCAGCTGATAAGAACGTATTTGGCGTTGAACCATCAGACGCCATGAAGAAAGCGGCTCTTCAAAAGGGAATACCCGATGTGATTCATGATGGGGATTTTTTATCATTTCCAGCGCTGCCATTTGAGCCGGATACAATCGTCAGTTCATATGCTTTCCACCATTTAACGGACGAAGAAAAAAAACAAGCCATTCACACCTATAGCAACATCCTTCACTCAGATGGTAAAATAGTCTTTGCTGATACAATGTTTCAAAATCAAGCAGCACATCAAGCTGAAATTGACAAAGCGAAAGCGGCAGGATTCGATCAGCTTGCTGAAGATTTAGAAACAGAATATTATCCATCCATCGATGTGCTAAAGCAAATCTTTGAAGAAGAAGGTTTTAGTACGTCCTTTCATCAAATGAATGATTTTGTTTGGATCGTAGAAGCGAAGAAAAGGGAATGAAAGGATGTTTTTGATTTGAAAATCGCAGTCATAGGTGCAATGGAAGAAGAAGTGACGATATTAAGAGATCAACTAAAGAATGCTACACAAGAAAACATCGCTGGGTGTGAATTCACAACAGGTGTTTATGAAGATAAAGAAGTGATTTTATTAAAATCAGGGATTGGAAAAGTGAATGCAGCGGTCAGCACAACACTTCTGCTTGACCGCTTTCAGCCGGATTATGTGATCAATACAGGATCAGCTGGCGGTTTCCATCACACATTAAATGTAGGGGATATTGTCATCTCTACTGATGTTAGACATCATGATGTGGATGTCACGATCTTTAATTACGAATACGGACAAGTACCAGGATTGCCAGCTGCTTTTGTTGCAGACGAAAAGCTTGTGAAGCTGGCAGAGGAATCGGCTTTAGAGATCGATCATATCCAAGTGGCAAAAGGAACGATTGCAACCGGAGATTCATTTATGAATGATCCGGATCGTGTAGCGTTTGTGAGAGAGAAGTTTCCAGAGCTATATGCGGTGGAAATGGAAGCCGCAGCCGTTGCACAAGTTTGCCAGCTCTTTGGAACGCCATTTGTTGTCGTTCGAGCGCTATCTGATATTGCAGGGAAAGAATCCAATGTCTCATTTGATCAATTTCTTGAACAAGCAGCGATTCACTCAACCGACCTTGTCTTGCGTATGATAAAGCAAACTCAATAAAAGAAGGGGATTCCCCCTTCTTTTCCATACAAAGGAAGGGAATCATATGGCTGTCATAAAGGATATTACAGAATTAATTGGCCGCACACCGCTTTTAAAACTGTCAGGAATCGGCATCCCGGAAGGTGTAGAGATATATGCAAAGCTTGAAATGATGAATCCGGGTGGAAGTATTAAAGATCGTTTAGGTGATATGCTCATAAGAGAAGCATTAGCATCTGGCAAATTGCGCCCTGGTGGAACCATCATTGAAGCAACTGCTGGAAACACAGGAATTGGGCTTGCCCTCAGTGCAAGAAAGCATCAATTGCGGACCATTTTTTGCGTACCAGAACATTTTAGTCAAGAAAAACAACAGCTCATGAAAGCGCTCGGTGCAGAGATTATTCATACACCAAGAAAAGAGGGCATGCAGGGTGCGATTGATCGAGCCCTTGAACTAGAGGCAAGCCTTGACAATGCCTATTGCGTTTTACAATTTAAAAACCAAGTAAATCCATTGACTTACTATAAAACACTTGGCCCAGAATTATGGTCCGATTTGCAAGGAAATATCGATGTATTCGTGGCAGGAGCGGGATCTGGCGGGACTTTTCAAGGGTGTGCTGCCTATTTAAAAGAGCAGCATCCTGCGTTAAAAACAGTTGTTGTCGAACCTGAAGGATCGATTTTAAATGGAGGAGATCCGGGTCCGCATAGAACGGAAGGAATCGGCCTTGAATTTATCCCAGATTATATGGAATCTGCTTTATTCGATGAGATATATACCGTCAGTGATGATGATGCTTTCCAAATGGTGAAAGTAGCTGCTGAAAAAGAAGGCGTTCTCATCGGGAGTTCTTCGGGTGCAGCGTTATTTGCCGCTTTAGAAGAAGCGAAGAAGGCAGCACCTGGGACAGTCATCGTCACCATTTTTCCTGACAGCAGTGAACGGTATTTAAGTAAAGGAATTTATGAGGGAGGAAAATAAAATGAAACGAAAAACAATGATGATACACAGCGGAACAACTGGTGATGAAAAAACGGGCGCTGTGTCTGTGCCGATATATCAAGTGAGCACATATAAGCAGCCGAAAGCAGGCGAACATACAGGATATGAATATTCAAGAACTGCGAATCCAACAAGAACGGCACTAGAAACCGTCATTCGTGACCTTGAAGGAGGAGCAAACGGCTACGCATTTGGTTCAGGAATGGCTGCCATTACGGCAGTGATGATGCTGTTTAACAGCGGAGATCATATTGTCCTGACAGATGACGTATACGGCGGAACGTACCGCGTCATCACAAAGGTACTCAACCGTATTGGCATTCAAGCGACCTTTGTTGACACAAGTGATCCTGAAGCAGTGAAAAAGGCGATTTTACCTGAAACAAAAGCGGTTTACATTGAATCACCAACCAATCCTTTACTGAAAATGACTGATCTCAAAGCGATCGGCCAATTGACAAAAGAAGCCAACATCTTAATGATTGTTGATAATACATTTTTCACACCTTATTTCCAAAGGCCGATTGAATATGGGGCGGACATTGTCCTGCATAGTGCCACTAAATATTTAGGCGGCCACAGTGATGTCGTAGGCGGGCTAGTTGTAACAGCGACGGAAGAGCTTGGGGAAGAACTGCATTTTGTTCAAAATTCTACTGGTGGAATTCTTGGACCGCAGGATTCATGGCTTCTCATGAGAGGAATCAAAACGCTTGGACTAAGAATGGAAGCACATCAGCAAAATGCACAGAAAATCGCTGAGTTTTTAGAACAACATCCAGCAGTCACACGTGTTTATTACCCAGGCCTTGATGCTCACCCTGGACATGAACTTGCAAAAACGCAAGCATCAGGCTACGGCGGCATGATCTCTTTTGACATTGGAAAAGAAGAACATGTCGATGTGTTTTTAAGTCAGCTTAAGCTGTTTACGATCGCAGAAAGCCTTGGAGCGGTTGAAAGCTTAATCTCTGTTCCTGCTCGAATGACTCATGCGTCCATTCCAAAAGACCGCCGCGAGGAGCTTGGCATCACTGATGGGCTAATTCGTATATCCGTCGGGATTGAAGATGTGGATGATTTACTGAATGATATGAAGCAGGGACTAAACGCACTAGTGAATGGATAGATTTACATGCTACTACCTTTCTTTTACTATGTTAAGCTATCAATAGACATGTTAAACAGGAAGGTGATTCAAGTGAAGAAAAAGTGGAGTGGTTTAGTGACAGATTACAAGCAGTACGCTTTTATTTTGCTTGCTGTCAGCACCTTTTTATATATTGGTACGATCATACCAAGCCAACACATCGAAGCATCTCCAAAAATGCTGATGATGGGAATTGATTGTATTTTCTTATTAGCAGCTTTTCTTTGTGTGAGACGTGCGATCTTTTTTCAAAAGAAACTGCAAGAACTAGATGAAGATTAATTCGAAAAGTCTCCTCATATACGTGAGGGGGCTTTTTTGATTGTATTGGACAATCGGACAAGAATAAATGTAGAAATTTAGTCAAACACACAAAAATCATCTATTTTACTAAAAACAGGTTTACAAAATGGTGCTTGCTGGATATACTAACAAAGTAATTAAAAACGTAAAGGAGGCTGAAGAATATGTTATTCGTATCTACTTGTGAACAATTCAACCAACAATTTCATCATGTCATCAGCCTGTGGAAGAGCTCGTGTCCTTCCTTTACCTTATACGGTGCACACGCTTCAAAACTGTTAAAGTAAACGAGGATTTTACGTATCATCCATTGCAGGTTGGAAGACACTGTCTTTTGATCTGCATTTTTGTGTGCCCACAGGTCAACTGACAAAGAAGATCTGCGGGCTATTTCGCGTGCTGCGAACTGAAGGGAGGTGAGCGTATATGACAATCCATTTATTTTTTATCACATTGACGATCCGACGAAAATACAAAGACATTGAAACAGTTCTTTATGAACAACAAGTCGAAACATTTTATGAAGAAATGAAGCAGAAACAACTAAAGTACATGAACTAAAATACGAAAAGAAAAATGCGAAAAGGAGGAGATTGACATGTTTATGATGCTTGCAATACTTGATTGTTATACTATGGAGAAGGACCAGGTTTAGACACGCTCCACATTGATCATCTGCACATATGATATCCGTAAAAGGAGATTGTGAGGTGATCAACGAATGTCGATGTCACCATATATGAGGTTTCCGTCAGTGGGGCACGGATATGCATCCATTCCGCATTCCTTAAAGCATGGATACGGTAATCCGTACCGAATGCAAAGAGAGCAAGAGGAAATGCTCAGACAATATATGTATCAGTATCGAGCTTATTGGTATTAAAGAAAAGGAGCAGGAAACGTTATCGTTTCCTGCTCCTTTTACATTAGCAAATCCAGCTTGCACCGATGATGATCAACAAAATGAACAGTACAACAAGCAATGCGAATCCGCCTGCAAAGCCGCCACCGTAACCACCGCAGCCTCCAGCATAACCTCCACCAAAGCCCATAATCTAGCACCACCTTTATCTAATCAAGATACATTCATAAAATATGCAGCTCATGCAGAAAACGAAATCAATCTGAGCACAATTAATGAAAACGCCTATTCGGATTAAATTTTTTGAAGTTCTGCGAAACATTTTCTGAAAAGATGCCGTCTAATCAATAACAAATGATTAGGACTAGGTCTTAAACTTTGTTAGGTGTGAGCCGATATGAAAAGTAAGAAAATTCGTAAATAGTTTTATTTACTGGTGCAAAGCAGGTGTTAACATTGATTCAAAGCTGGATTGGAAAACAAATGAGGGAACCAAAAGGCTTGTTCTCAAAATGGGTTGCCCGCTATATGGAAAAAAATCATCATGATATCAATGAATGGACGATTCAACTCTTAAATATACAAGAAAATGACCGGATTTTAGAAATCGGTACTGGAAGAGGCATGACATTATCGAAGGTAGCAGAGAAACTTGATCGCGGTAAAGTATATGGAGTGGATGCCTCTCGTCATATGATCAAATATGCAAAAAGAAAACATAAGAAGCTTGTGGAACAGGATAAAGCCGTTGTGACTCTTGGTAAAGCCGAGCATTTACCTTTTGAAGACAGATCATTCAATAAATTATTTACGGTGCAGACCATTTATTACTTGAAGGATATTGAGCAAGTCATGAAGGAAGTGTACCGCGTTCTTCAAGTGGATGGAGAAGTATTCTTATCATTCCAACAGCAGGAACTGATGAAGGAACAAAAGCGGTCACATTCTTTTTCATCGTATAGTGAACAAGAGATCAGCCGCCTATTTTCAGCGTATCACTTTAGAGAAGTTTCGGTTTATCACTATGATACATACATCTGTATCAAAGCGTTAAAATGATGAAAATATTTCCCAGGTAATGAACAAGCATTCTAAAAGAGGCTCTTCGTGAGAGGAGCTTCTTTGCGTGTCATTGAATCATGTTTGAGCGAATTAAAAAAAGTCTCTTCATCAGAAGAGACTTTTGTATATGATGTAGGCGCCAGCCAGGTGTGTAAGGAATGATAGTATATATAAGGAATTTGTTTGTCGATTAAGGATACCTGTCTGGCTTATTTATTATATCGACACCGTTCTTCAAAAGTTTAGCTTTTTTTTCAATATTTTCTTTTTTATTTGACTGGAAGATACATTTTTCGCTTTTTTTTATCAATTGTGCCATTTGGGGCAGGGAATTGCTTCAGAAGTAGAGAAAATTGTAGAGACTTCATTTTTAAACAAAAAGGGAGGAATGAAAATATGTCGGGAAACAAAGGTGTCGTTTATAAAGGAGCAGGAAATGTAGCAGTTGAGGATATTGGATACCCTGATTTGATTTTAAGAGATGGCCCGGGTGTACCGAAAGCCAATGTGGGGCGCAAATGTGAGCATGGCGTCATTTTAAAAGTAGTGACGACGAATATTTGCGGAAGTGACCAGCACATGGTGAGAGGTCGTACCACTGCGCCTGCAGGACTAGTCCTTGGTCATGAAATTACAGGTGAAGTCGTTGAGGTTGGACGAGATGTGGAGTTTATTCAAAAAGGAGACCTTGTGTCCGTTCCCTTTAATATTGCTTGCGGACGATGCGTCATGTGTAAGGAACAAAAAACCCATGTGTGCTTAAATGTAAACCCGGACCGTCCAGGCTCTGCCTATGGATATGTCGATATGGGCGGATGGGTTGGCGGCCAATCCGAGTACGTCATGGTGCCGTATGCAGATTTCCAGCTGCTGAAATTTCCAGACAAAGATCAAGCGATGGAAAAAATACTTGATCTGACGATGCTTTCCGATATTTTCCCGACAGGTTTTCACGGTGCATATTCGGCTGGAGTAAAGCCTGGTTCAACCGTATATATTGCCGGTGCAGGGCCAGTAGGTCTTGCCGCAGCGCATTCCGCTCAGCTTCTTGGCGCTTCTACGGTCATTGTCGGTGATTTGAATGAACAAAGGCTGGAGCAGGCCAGAAGCTTTGGCTGTGAGACGATCAATTTAAGAAAACATGATCGAATCGGCGAACAAATCACCAATATCTTAGGAGAGCCAGAAGTAGACTGTGCCGTCGATTGTGTCGGCTTTGAGGCTTCAGGTCATGGAGATCAAGGAGAAGCGCCTGCAACCGTTTTAAATACAATTATGGATATTACCAAAGTTGGCGGTAAACTCGGAATCCCAGGGCTTTACGTCACAGAAGACCCAGGTGCAGTGGATGCTGATGCAAAAGTTGGATCACTGAAAGTGCGAATTGGACTCGGCTGGGCAAAAGCCCATACCTTTGTGACAGGCCAAACCCCTGTCATGCAATATCACCGCAGTCTAATGAAATCCATTTTAAGCGGAAGAGCACAAATCGCCAAAGCGGTGAATGCAACCGTCATTAACCTTGATCAAGCCCCTCAAGGATACAGCGACTTTGATTCCGGTGTAGCGAAGAAATTTGTCATTGACCCGCATGGGATGATTTCTAAATAATGAATCAATGAGAATAATCGAAAAAACTTACGGGAGATTATATCCTGTAAGTTTTTTTATGTTCTATTTTAAAATGACCTGTACTATTCTCCTGCAATACATCTCATGTTAAAATATATGAATTGGAAAAATTATTCTAAAGTTGAAGTTCATACCAGATAATTTAATTGATATTAAATGACTAGGGAGAGGTATTGATTGCTAAACGTACACAACATCAAGAAATATTATGAAGATAAACAGGTATTAAAAGGGATAACCTTTCACTTAAAAAAAGGAGAATCTTTTGGACTATTAGGTCCGAATGGTGCGGGGAAATCCACATTGATTGGCATCTTGACAGGGCTGATTCATGCCACAAGCGGCACCATAACGATTGAAGGTATAGATGTAAAAAAAGAAACAAAAAAGGCGCAGCAAATGATAGGAATTGTTCCGCAAGAGATCGCTTTATATTTACATTTGACAGCAAAAGAAAATTTAATGTTTTGGGGGAGAATGTATGGACTCAAAGGAAAAGAGTTGAAAAGCAGAGTACAAGAAACACTTGAGCTAATTGGTCTTAAAGATAGAGCAAATGATCAAGTGAAAGTATTCTCTGGAGGAATGAAAAGAAGAGTAAATATCGGTTGCGCGATATTACATCAACCAAAACTATTAATCATGGATGAGCCTACTGTAGGCATAGATCCCCAATCTAGAAGTCATATATTAGAAACAGTTAAGACATTAAATGGAGAAGGAATGACCATTATATATACTAGTCATTACATGGAAGAAGTTGAATTTTTATGTGAAAGAATGGCCATTATGGATCATGGGTCTATCATCGCTTTAGGGGATCAGCATGAATTAAGTGAGCTTGTCGGAAATCAAAGAGAAATTGTTTTGACCATAAAATGTGAACATGGACAAAATGATATAGATCGAGTGCGTCAATTCATACATGAAGTCGACCCTTTAAAGGAAATCGACGTTCAAGGAAATCAAATGAAAATATTTGATCAACATCCTCAGCAATTATTAAGTCATCTCATTCAAGGTGTGACCGCATTAAATATTCAAATTATTTCAGCAGAAATCGTAGAACCAAATTTAGAAAATGTCTTTTTGTATTTAACTAGTAAAAATTTGAGGGATTAGACTGTTTAGAGGTGAACACATGAGCATCTGGGTTGTACTAAAAGATCTATTATTGTTTTTTAGAGATAAGAAAAGCTTTTTTACACTTTTTTTTATGCCTATTATATTGATTGCTATTTTAGGTGCAGCATTTGGAGAGAATATGAAGCAAGAAAGTGAAGTCAGCATCAATTCATTTCGTGTAGGAGTTACAGATCAAGATAAGTCCGCTACAAGTAAAATGTTTCTATCGACATTGTCTAAGAATGAGCTCAGTGACATCATTGATGTAAGGGTCATCTCCAAAGATCAGCTAGAGAAAGATTTAAATAATAGAGAAATCAAAGTGGGCATCATCATCAAGCCAAATTTTGAAAAAAGCCTATTAAATCACGATCATGTGCAATTGAATATTTTGAAAGGGCCTAATTCAGCCTTACAAGAAATGGTCTTAGAAAATGTGGTTCTACAATTCTTTCAAAATTATCATATGAATCGTATTCTGATGCCATTAAATCAAGGTGAAGAAGTGGAGATCGTGTCTGATCAACTGAAAAAAGAACTGGTGAACGAGAGGAATATTCATATCAACAGCCAGCCGATTACGTCTTTCCAGTACTATGCAGGCGGGATGGGTGTTCTCTTTTTATTAATGACTGTTGTTTTCTTAGTTGGAAGTATGATAGAGGAAAGAGAGGAAGAGGTTTATAAAAGGTTAGTTGTATCAAAATTAAGCAATACTAATTACATCGTTGGGAAGTTATTGGGTATTGTTTTGATGAGTATGATTCAACTTGCGGTCATTATTTTATTTACTAGCTTTGTCTTTAAGGTGAACTGGGGAGAGCCTTTTAGTGTTTTCATGATAGGATGCAGTTTTATAGTTAATGCTGCGGGCTTCGGGGTGCTGATTGGTTCTTTTATCAAAAGGGAAAAAACGTTTAACAGTGTGGGGATTTTAGGCACTCAATTGTTAGCTGCTTTAGGTGGAAGTATGGTTCCCTTATACTTATTTCCACAATGGTTGATCAACATAAGCTATTTCTTGCCTAATTCTCTTGCACTTCAAATGTTTTTGAAAAGTATGGCAGGTGCTGATTTTAGTGAAATTCAAAGTGGATTATTACTTAGCTGTGGGATGGGACTTGCTTTCTTCATCATTGCTTTATTAAGAATGTCTTTTGAAAGGAAGCATCGTTATGCATAAAATATTAGCCATTATAACGTTAAAGTTAAAAGAAACATTAAAGTCTCCATTGACCCTCATTTTTTTATTTGTTATGCCAATCGTATTTAGTTTTATTTTTGGAAGTACGGCATCTGATACAAAGAAACCTATAGTTGCTTTTATTCAAGAGCATAGTGATGGTAAACTGAATCAAGAAATTTTTCATATCCTTGAAAAGAACACTAAATTTCATTGGATAAAGACGACTGAAAGCGAAGCAAAAGATTTAGTTTATGATGAAAAGGCAGTTGCGTCAGTTAAAGTCGCAAGCCAATTAAAAGAAAATAAAGAGATTTTTGATGTGACAGTTTATAAGAAAACTGAGGAATATGCAGTCTTATCTCCCTATTTAAAAGAGACAGCGGCCATCATTTATCAAATCAATCAGGGGGTGAAAGAGCAGAAAAGTGTTTCTCTCATCAATGCTTTGAACAAGTTAAATGAATCTGGCACCATTTCATTGGTTGAAAAAAAACAAGATAGCCAAGCAAGCCAGCATCCAAATTTAATACCGCTTGGCTTTACCATCATGTTTATGATGTTTGCGATCTCAAGCTCGGCATCCTCTATTCATCTGGAATATAAAGATTATACATGGCAAAGATTGCTTTCAGGTCCCATCCAGAAAATATCTGTGCTATTGGGGTATTTCATAGCTTATTTTCTTCTTGGATGGATACAACTGGGTGTCCTTCTGACCATCTTATCAATATTCTTCAATGTATACTTAGGAAACTTTATGCTTATTTTAGTGTTTGGATCATTTGTTATAGGGCTTGTTGTGAGTTTAGGTTTTATGATTGCAACCTTATCTCATACAAAAAAGCAAGCTGAAGTATTTAGTGCAATTATCATTGTAGGAACTTGCATGCTAGGGGGTATTTATTGGCCATTAGATATCGTTCCAGACATTATGAAGAAAATCTCGTTGGCTATACCTCAAACATGGATGATGTCTGGTTTTGGTGAGATGATGAGCGGTACTGTCAATTACTCAATCTTATTATTAGACATAACAATTTTAGCTGCGTTTACGATTGTTTTTATGGTGATTGGTTTGAAAAATATACGATCCTATTAATCTCTTTGCATGAAATTACTTTTATCATTTAGAAAGCTTAAGCCCTCTATATAGCTATAGAGGGTTTTTATATACAATAACTCTTCAGTATTTTGGAGGCGGGGCAATGAAAGAAATAGAAAAATGCTCATATTACCCGTTTAGAAGGATATAATCCTCTGTTAAATCCACAAATGCCTTTAAAGCAGGGGACATCCATTTGTTTTTATGCCAAAATAGTTGGATTTTCGTCGTGAAACTGGGTTCCACCCAATTGATTTTGATGATATTGCCTTCTGCAATTTCTCTTTTTACTGAAATTTCGGGAAGTACAGCGATTCCTAAGCCTGCCATTACACATTTTTTTATGGCTTCTACATCTGCTAATTCTAGTTTACTTCTCGGTTTTGCTCCCGCTTGTGTTAATGAATGTTCAAAGGCGTAGCGATAATCACAGTCTTCAGTTAACAACAATCTTTGCTCGTTCAAATCAATTGGATATATTTTTTGTTTTTTGCTCAAAGGATTTGTTGGGCAGCATACAATGGCCATCGGTTCATCTTTTAATTCTTTTACAAGTAAATGTGAGGATACTACAGGATTCATGGATAATAAAGCGACATCAATTTGTCCTTCTAATAATAGATTTAGAACATCCTTTTCCGCTATTCCTGGGCGGAAGATCAGTTCGACTTTTGGATACTTTGTTTGAAAGTCCGTTAAAATGTGAGGAAGCCGGTAGGTGCATTGTGTTTCAGATGCACATATTCTCAAAATGCCGCTTGGCTCATTCATTCCGCCAACAGCCTCTAATGCTTCCCCTGTTAAGCCTAAAATTTTATCCGTATAATGTTGAAATTGTTTGCCAGCTTCTGTTAAGATCACCCTTTTTCCAAGCCTTTCAAATAGAGGGGTTCCTAGCTCTTCTTCTAATGCAACAATATTTGCTGTGATGCTAGATTGAGCATAACCAAGCATTTGTGCAGTTTTTGTAAAGTTTAATACTTTTGATGCTGTTTGGAACATCATCAGTTGTTTGATCTCCAACTTCAAGCCTCCCTAAATCGGACCAGCCGATTGATATCATCAGAAAACCTCTATAGATTGATCATAACATTTTTACTATCATAAAAGTAAGCGCTTGCAAGTTGTGTTATTTCAAATATTCAGATTTGCAAAGGGGAGATGGCTTTGTTTGAAATGATTGTCAATTCAGTGAATGATTTTTTATGGACATATATTTTAGTAGTCATGTTAATCGGCATAGGAATTTACTTTACAGTGAGAATGAAATTTATGCAAATTGTCTTACTAAAAGAGATTTTCCGTTCTATTTTTGAAAAAGCGCCCAAAACCAAAAAGGGAAGTCATGAAATTTCCTCTATGCAAGCTTTTTTTATTGGAGCTGCTACAAGAATTGGTACTGGAAATATGGCAGGCGTAGCCATTGCCATCACAGTGGGCGGTCCAGGAGCTATTTTTTGGATGTGGTTTGCGGCCGTTTTAGGGGGGGCTTCTGCGTTTGTTGAAAGTACACTAGCTCAAATCTATAAGATTAGAACAAATGATGGATTTAAAGGGGGACCAGGCTACTATATTCAAAAGCAATTCGGAATGAAGTGGCCAAGCAGGATTTTTGCCTTTTCTGTTATTCTTAGTTTCGGCTTAATTTTTAACGCTGTACAAACGAATACAATTACAAATGCCTTTCAATATTCATTTGGGATCAGCCCAATTGCCATGGGGCTATTTGTCACAATTTTTACTGCTTGCATCATTTTTGGTGGTGTCAAGCGAATCGCTAATTTTACACAAATCATTGTGCCAATTATGTCGGCATTTTATATCATTTTAGCACTTTATGTGATTGTCACAAATATCGGTGCTGTACCCGCGGCATTAACAAGTATTATGAAAAGTGCGTTTGGGTTAGAGCAAATCGTTGGGGGCGGGATTGGTGCTGCGATAATGAACGGTGTAAAACGTGGGCTCTTTTCCAATGAAGCAGGAATGGGAAGTGCTCCAAATGCCGCTGCTGCCGCTAATGTTTCGCATCCAGTAAAACAAGGGTTTGTTCAATTATTAGGTGTATTTTTTGATACATTAGTTGTTTGTAGCTGTACTGCCTTTATTATTATGCTATCGACAGTAGAAACAGCTGGTGAATTATCTGGTATCGAAATTACACAAGCAGCAATGGCACAGCATTTTGGATCTTGGGCTAGTATTTTCTTAGCATTTGCTATATTTACTTTTGCTTTTAGTTCTATTGTAGGTGGCTACTATTATGGTGAAGCCAATATCGGTTTTATCCATAAAAGTGTAACAGCGCTATTGATGTATCGAATTATGGTATTAATGATGATCATGTTTGGGGCTGTGGCCAACATACAAATCGTTTGGACGTTGGCCGACTTGTCGATGGCCATTATGGCAATTGTCAACTTGATTGCGATTGCAATTCTAGGCAAGTTCGCTTTTGCCGCTTTGGATGATTACATTCAACAAAGATTGTTAGGCAAAGATCCTGTCTTTTATGCATCTAGCATACCAGGTTTAAAAGAAATAGAATGGTGGGGAGCAGAAAAACAAACTGCTAACTCCATAAACACAAATGAAGGAGTAGAAAAATCATGATGAATTTTGAATATCATTGCGAAACAAAAATGATGATGGGGACTGGTCAATCAAAAGAAATCGGATCTATAGTAGAAGATATTGTATTGCCAGGTGCCACAGTTATGCTGGTGACGGACTCTGGTGTGAAGAGCGCAGGGCTCGTTCAGCCTATTGAAGCGTATTTGCAGGAAGCTGGTTATTCTGTCGTTGTATTTGATCAAGTATCTCCAAATCCTAGAGATAGTGAATGTCTAGCTGGTGCAGAGCTCTTTAGAAAAGAACAAGCATCAGCGGTCATTGCGATTGGTGGCGGAAGTCCAATGGATACGGCGAAAGCGATTGCTTTATTAGGTCCAAATGGCGGCATTCCTGAAGATTATATATCAGGGAAGAAGGCGTATGCTAATCTATCTCCATTAATTTGTATCCCAACAACGGCTGGTACTGGTTCTGAGGTGACCCGTTCATCTGTCATTACGTTAGCTGCTTCACATAAAAAAATCACATTAAAGCATGGCTTGCTTCGGCCAACCATTGCGATTTTAGATCCTGCTCTTACATTGACGGTGCCAAAAGGCATAACAGCCGCAACAGGCGTGGATGCATTGGTACATGCTATTGAAGGCTATTCATGTAAAGTAACAAATCCTATTTCAAAAGCAATGGGTGCAAGTGCAATGGAGACAATTGTGAAATACTTACCGGCAGCATATGAAGATGGCTCTGATATAGAAGCAAGATATAAAATGCAGGAAGGTAGTTTACTAGCCGGCTTATGCTTCGGTTCAGCCGATGTCGCAGCCGTTCATTGCTTAGCAGAAGCACTTGGTAGTCTTTATGATACACCTCATGGTATCGCAAATGCGGTATTTTTGCCTTATGTTATGCAATTCAATGCAGTCGAAAACAAGGTATTACACGCAGAGCTTGCCAAAATAATGAGCTTTGCAGATAAAACGGATTCAGATGATGTGGCGATTCAAAAATTAATTGATGGCATGTATACATTCACAAAAAATTTAGGTATTCCAGCACTAAAAGATTTATCTTATGTAAAAGAAGAGGATTTTGAAAAAATGGCTGAATTAGCAGAACAAAACGGCTCTACATCAAGTAATGTTCGTACTGTTACGAAAGCCGACTACTTAGATATTTTAAAGGCTGCTTTTTAAAATCACCATATAGAAAAATAGAATCAATGAATTCCAAAGAAACACCCTCTTCATGACACGATCACTTGGAGGGTGTTCTTTTATGTTTCATGTGGCTAGGTATCGTCTATATATGAGTGGTATGATAGACGACAACATCTGATGGAGAAAGGGTTGGATAAACAATGAAATTTCACAATAAAACCGTTATCATCACAGGCGCAGCCAATGGAATTGGTGAAATGATCGCCTGGGGCTATGCAAAAGAAGGAGCACGAGTGGTGCTTGCGGATATAGATGAAGAAAAGGGTAAGCGCTTAGAGGAAGAGCTAAAAAAAGAATCATTAGAAGCTTATTTTAAGAAAACGGATGTGAGGCAAGAAAAGGAGATTCAGCAGTTCATGTCGTTTGCGGCGGAGCGCTGTAAAACGATTGATATTCTCATTAATAATGCTGGTGTCATGTGCACAGTATCGCCTTATGAATTAACGCTTGATGAGTGGGATCGTGTGTTACAGACGAACCTAAGAGGGACTTTTTTATGTGCAAGAGAAGCAGCACGTTATATAAAAGAGAATCCAAAAGGCGGTTCTATTGTGAACATTTCATCCACCCGCGCGACCATGTCAGAGCCTCATACAGAAGCATATGCCGCATCAAAAGGCGGAATATCTGCGCTGACTCATGCCTTAGCGGCTTCTTTTAGTTCGGATCATATCACGGTGAATAGCATTTCACCTGGATGGATTGAAACGAAGGATGAGGAGAATCTTCGAGAGATCGATCACCAACAGCATCTTTCCAATCGAGTCGGCACGCCAAAGGATATTGTGAAGGCCTGCTTTTATTTAACCGATGAGGAGAATCAATTTGTGACCGGCACAGATTTAGTCGTTGATGGCGGCATGACCAGAAAGATGATCTATGCTGATTAACTTGAAAAAACATTGACGCTTTGATCAAGGCGCAGTACAATATGTAACAATTCAACTGAAGATCGTGATGAAATAAAGACATAGCGCAAATAGAGAAGAGTACATCATGAGCTGCCCCGCACAGAGAACTCCGTGAAGCTGAGAAGGAGCCGGGCAGCATGATGGAACCAAGCCTCTTAGCTCTGCACCGGATTCCTTCAGATGATGGTGCAGCGATATTCTCCCGTTACAGAGATGGGTTCATGATGACCTGCTAAGGTTCATCTGGCAACAGATGAATAAACTGAGGTGGCAACGCGGAGTAAATCCCGTCCTCAAGACAGAAATGTCTTGGGGGCGGGATTTTTTTATGACAAATAGGGGGAAAAGTGATGAAAAAACATTGGCGGGATATGAGTTTGCTGCTTGGAGCCATCGGAATTGCGAACATAGGAGAATGGATTTATATGATTGCTCTCCATCTGCTCATTTTTCAAGAAACGGGCTCTGTGCTGGCTGTAACAGCTGTCTATATGCTGAGACCGGCTGCGGCTCTTTTGACAAACAGCTGGTCTGGCAGTTTGATTGACAGGCTGAATCAGCGGAAAGTGATGATCAGCTTAGATATCAGCCGAGCTATCCTGATCGCATGCATACCCTTTGCGTTATTTTCAGGACATCTGCTCATCCTGTATGTGATGGTGTTTCTCATTCAAATGGCACAAGCGATGTTTCATCCAGCGTCGATGGTCTATATGACAGGATTGATCCCGGCGAATAACCGAAAACGGTTTAATGCTATTCGCTCATTATTACAATCGGGTGGGTTTTTACTTGGCCCCGCTGCAGCAGGTCTGCTTTTTTTAGTCGGTACACCTGTTTTTTCAATTTATATAAATGCGATCTGCTTGTTGGTATCTGCTCTATTAACAATGTGTTTACCGAATTTGCTCAAACAAGATGCTGGCCAAAAGGGTTTTACCCTTTCAATGTTAAAAGAGGATGCGAGGCTTGTTCTTCGATTTAGTTTGACATCACGCCAAATTATGGCGGTGTATTTATTGTTTAGTGCCGCTATCACGGTACTTCCTACTGCCATAGACTCTCTTGAAACAGCCTTTGCAAAAGAAGTGCTTCTGCTAACTGATACACAATATGGTCTTCTTGTGAGTATAGCTGGGGCAGGCATTATCGCAGGCGCAGGTCTCAATTCGGTGATTGTGGAGAGGCTGCCTGTTTCGATCATGCTTGGGATTGGCAGTTTGTTGGTGGCATGTGGCTATCTCATTTATGCTTTTTCCAGCACATTGTTTATAGCCGCTGTTGGATTTTTTATATTAGCATTCTTTTTAGCATTTGCGAACACAGGTTTTATGACTTTCTATCAAACGAATATTCCGATAGAGGTGATGGGGAGGGTAGCCAGTTTTTATGCTTTAGTTGAAGCCATTCTGACGATCATGCTGACAGGTGTCTCTGGTGGGCTTGCACATGTTTTATCAATCCGAACCTCCGTTGTCACCGGGAGTCTATGTATGCTTCTTGTCTGTTTATTGCTATGTTTTGTCATCTTTCGTCCATTGACTGGCAAAAAGATAGTGCATCCTACTTAGAAAATTAAAAAAATTATGTTATGATTATTTAAGTAAGTTAATTAAATTGATGAGAAAAGGAGTCTTACACATGAAAGCACTACGCTGGCACGATCAAAAAGACATTCGACTAGAGGAAATTGATGAACCAAAAGTTGCTCCAGGAAAAGTGAAACTTAAAGTGAAATGGTGCGGCATTTGTGGTAGTGATTTACATGAATATCTAGGAGGACCTATCTTCATTCCAGTGAATGAACCTCATCCACTGACAAAAGAAAAAGCACCTATTACACTGGGGCATGAATTTTCTGGTGAGGTTGTTGAAGTAGGAGAAGACGTCAGCAATTACAAAGTAGGCGACCGAGTGGTTGTTGAGCCTATTTTTGCAACTCACGGACATCAAGGTGCTTACAACTTAGATGAAAACATGGGCTTTTTAGGACTTGCCGGAGGCGGCGGTGGATTCTCTGAATATGTATCTGTCGATGAAGAATTACTTCATTTATTACCAGACGAAATTTCATATGAGCAAGGGGCACTTGTAGAGCCTTCAGCAGTTGCTTTATATGCCGTTCGTTCTAGTAAAGTACAAGCTGGCGATACAGCGGCTGTGTTTGGTTGCGGACCAATTGGCTTGCTTGTTATTGAAGCATTAAAAGCAGCTGGTGCTACTGATATTTACGCAGTAGAATTATCTAAAGAACGCCAAGAAAAAGCGAAAGAGCTTGGAGCGATCATTGTTGATCCTTCTCAATATGAAGATGTTGTTCAAGAAATTGCACGCCGTACAAACGGTGGCGTCGATGTTTCTTTTGAAGTGACAGGTGTACCTGTTGTATTGAAGCAAGCAATCCAATCAACTAGAATTTCAGGTGAAACAGTCATTGTAAGCATTTGGGAAAAAGGCGCAGAAATTATGCCAAATGACATCGTCATTAAAGAACGTACAGTTAAAGGGATCATCGGCTATAGAGACGTATTCCCATCTGTATTAAACTTAATGAGAAAAGGCTATTTCTCTGCTGATACACTCGTTACGAAAAAAATCAAGCTTGACGATGTAATCGAGGATGGCTTTAATGCATTAATCAATGAAAAAGATCAAGTGAAAATTTTAGTTAGTGCTGAATAGTAAGACAACGAAGGGGAATGGCAAAAGCCATTCTCTTTTCTATTCATAGTGATCAATCAATGGAAAGAGCAGGACAATTTCCTTTAACACACTTAAAAAAAGGTGAATAAATGGATCAAAAAAAGTCGATCAGGTTCTCGTGCCTGATCGACTTTTTTATCGTCCAAGAGATCTTCCGTACACGCTGACTCGTTTCTCTAACAAGGCAAAAGCGAGTTCAAAGAAAATGCTCAGCAGCCAATAGATCAAAGCAGAGACGAGATACGTTTCTAAAAACTGATAGCCGTCGTTCGCAATGATTCGGGAAATCCCCATGATCTCAAGTACTCCAATCGTAAACGAAAGAGAGGTGGCTTTTAATAGCTGAATGAGCTGATTGCCTAAGTTTGGCAGGGCTACCACAAATGCCTGCGGCAAAATAATGCGCATCATCGCTTGGCGTGTCGTCATCCCCACAATTTTTGCCGCTTCAAGCTGTCCTTTGTCTACCGCAAGAAGTGCACTCCGAACGACCTCTGTTAAATGGGCGGCTGAATGGAGGCTGAATGTAATAAGGGCAACAGCTAATGGGGAGACCATATCTGGATGAAAGGTCAGCCCGAATGTACCGCTCACTTTGGTTAGAACAAAAGGAAGTCCATAAAAGAAAGCGAACAACTGAACAATAAGAGGCGTTCCTCTAAAAAAGGAGACATAGAGCGTCACAAGCTGCCTGAGTACAGGAATGCGGAAGAGACGAATGAAAGCAAAAACAGATCCAATCATCAGGCTTACAGCCATGGAAACGAGTGCAATCAATAATGTAAAAGGAACGCCTTTTAGAATATGAGATACTTGGTCAATCGCAAATGGAATATCAATGGTTTGCATCAAATCGCCTCCTTAACGTGACAGGCTGGTGCGGCCTTTTACAAATTTTCTTTCAAGCAGCATGGTGATCAGTTCAATACTCATGCAAATAAGCCAATACACAATCGCAATGATTACATACACCTCAAACAGACCGATTCCGTAGTTATTTCCTAAAATGATCTTCACCTGTCCCATGATATCAATGAGTCCGATTGTAAAGGCAATAGCTGTGTCTTTGACGAGATCAATGGTGTAATTTCCGAGGTTCGGCAGTGCAATGAGAAAGGCCTGCGGGATAATGATCCTAATCAACGCTTGTGTATCTGTCATCCCAACAATGTAGGCTGCCTCAAGCTGATCCTTCCCGACAGATGAATACGCACTGCGAAAAACTTCAGATAAATAAGCGCCCGTATGTAAAGAAAACGTCATCATCACAAATAGCACACGATCCCAATGATTGATTTGAATCCCTGCCACAAGCAAAAGCTGAGGCAGTCCAAAATAAATCAAGAAAAGCTGAACAATTAAAGGTGTACTCCGTGTAAAAGATAAATAAATAACAGCCAATTGCTTCAGCACTGGGATTTGCTTGATACGAATACATGCAAATAGCAAGCCGATGATGATGGCAAAAAACAATGACACGATAATAATGAGAAAAGTGAGTGGCAGGCGTTCAAGCACCTGTAAAAAAATGCGCAGCCAATCTCCAGCTGTAAACGTCATGACGCTTCATTCCTTCCTTCATTTTGATCGCCTTGCTCTGAGATGTCATCAATATCTTGAAAGAAATCAATCCCAAACCACTTTTTCGCCAGCTTAGGCAGTGTTCCATCATCAATCATCTCTTGTGTGATCCGGTCCAAATCTTTTGCAAGCTTCTTCTCGCTTGGCTGTAAGACAAGATAGATAGGCTCCTTTGACACAATGCCGCCAACTTTGACCTTTAGGTTTAAATGCTTTTGAATGGTATCAAAGGTTGAAATGTTCATAAATGCTGCATCGGACCGTCCGCTTTCAACGCGCTTTAAGTTAAGCTCATTTGAAGGGCTCTCAATAGTCGTCAGCGGAATATCCGGATCATGCTCTTGATTATATTGATTTAATATCGAACGCAAGCCTCCGCTAGGGCTGACAGGAGCCAGCTTTTTAGATGTCATATCATCAAGCGATCGAATCTCTTTGTCTGATTCATTCACAATTAAACCTGTCATCGAATAACCATACGGAACCTTAGGGTAAAGGAAACGCTTTTCACGTTCAGGATTACTAAAAAACCAATTAGCCGCCATTTCAAACTTCCCTGCGCCTACACCAATTAAATTCGATTCTTCCTCGCCAAAAATGTAATCAAAATGTACGTGAGGAAGTCTTTTTTCCACTTCATTTAAATAATCAATGTTATAGCCAATTGGTTCGTTTCGGTCATTTGTTGCTAAAAAGGGTGGATTGACCTCTGCACTTAGTGCGACTTTTACAATTTTTCTACCATCATCTGTCGTGGTTTTCACACTGCTGCAGCCCATCAGAGAAAGAAAAAGCAGAAGGACACCGGACATCATGAATGCTGTCTTTTGTTTCATTTGTCTTTCTCCGATTCTTGCCACATGCCGCGATGAATTCTTGATAAAAATTGTTTCGTTCGTTCATGCTGTGGCTTCAATAGGACGTCTTCTGGTGAGCCTTTTTCAACGATTTCGCCATCTGCCATAAAGATCACCGTATCCGCCACGTCCTTTGCAAAAGAAATTTCATGCGTCACAATGACCATCGTCATGCCTTGACTTGCAATATCTTTGATCATTTCTAGAATTTCTCCTACCATCTCTGGGTCCAGTGCCGACGTAGGTTCATCAAACAAAAGCAATGAAGGGTTCATCGCAAGAGCGCGGGCTATGCCAATTCGCTGCTGCTGACCGCCGGACAATTCACTCGGAAATGCATCTTTTTTATGAAGCAGTCCAATCCGCGTTAAAAATTGCTCCCCGACCTTTTCAGCTTCTTTTTTAGACATGTTTTGAGACACGATCAATCCTTCTGTAATATTTTCAAGTGCTCGTTTATTCTGAAACAAGTGATAATGCTGAAACACCATGGAGGATTGCTGCCTGAGTTTTAGCAGATCTTTTTTATGATATCGTTCAAATTGAATCGTGGCTTCACCAACCGTCAGCTCACCTTTGTCTGGAATATCGAGGCTGTTTAAGCTGCGAAGAAGTGTTGTTTTTCCTGACCCGCTCGGTCCAATAATGGCGACCACTTCACCTTCTTGTACGGTGAAATCAATGCCTTTTAACACATGGGTCTGCCCATAAGATTTATGTAGATTAGTAGCTGAAATCATAAAAGCATCACGTTCCTTTGACATATGTACTTAATATTGATAAAATTTAACACATTAAATCCTATAAGTAAAGTGTGTTTTATTTATTCCGATTGGAAAAATCAGATATGATAGATTGTGAGATATAGAGGAGTTGGATACGTTTTGTCTAAAGCATTATTTGTCGATACCGATTTTCAAAAAACATGGCTCAATCAACTAGAATCTCTTCGTGAAACGATCGAACAAACGGCAAAAGAACATGATGAAGGCGCTTATTTTCCTGAAAAAAATATTGAATCATTAGTAGAGATGGGCTATACGACGTTGTCTCTTCCTGCTGAATACGGAGGCGGAGGTCAATCTGTGAAGGATATGGTTCTGTTTCAAGAGACGCTCGGCAGTATGGACGGAGCGACCGCTTTATCAATCGGCTGGCACCAAGGGGTTGTAGGCGAAATTTACGAAAAGAAACAATGGAATGAGCAGCAGCTGCAATTCTTTGCGGAAGAAGTGAAGAAGGGCGCCCTTGTCAACCGTGCCGTGAGCGAGGCGCAGACAGGCAGTCCAACAAGAGGCGGGAAGCCTGGGACAACAGCCACTAGATCAGGTAATGAGTGGATCATCAATGGACGTAAAATTTTCACAACGATGTCACCGGCACTTACATACTTTTTAGTCGGCGTATGGATCGAGGAAAAAGAGGCCATGGGCTTCTTCTTAATTCACCGTGAGACAGAAGGTGTTTCAATAGAAGAAACGTGGAATGTTGTGGGCATGAGAGGAACTGAAAGTCATGATTTAATCTTAGATCAGGTGAAGGTTTCAGATGACATGCTTGTGGAGGTGCAAAAAGGGCCGCGGGGTGTTACGCTAAATCCTTGGATTGCACATATTCCTTCCTGCTATTTAGGGATTGCGCAAGCGGCAAGAGACTATGCTGTTCAGTATGCCATCACCCACTCACCGAACAGCATCAGCGGAACGATTAGTGATCTGCCAAATGTCCAAACACTGATTGGCGAAATCGACTTACTATTAAAGCAAGCACGCCACGTCATCTACTCAACGACCACTTTGTATGAAAAGCCAGAAAAAAGAGAGCTGTTAATCAATGAATTTGGTGCTGTGAAGCATACCGTCGTTAATCATAGTTTGCAAGTTGTCGATAAAGCTATGCGTTTAGTGGGTGCGAAAAGCTTAAGCCTAGACTGTCCACTGCAGCGTTACTATCGAGATATTCGTGCCGGGCTCCATAACCCGCCAATGGACGATATGACGATATCAAAAATGGCGAAACAGGCCATTCAAGAGAAAAAAGAGAGCTAATATATAGAGCAAAAAGCCGGATATAAACCGGCTTTTTTTATTTGAAAGAAAAGAGGACAAGCGTACCTTATGTCCCATCGCTTAAACATGCTACAATCATGGCAATCATGGGAAAAGGAGCGATTGTTTTGAAGAAAAAGTATATAAAACGGCTGTTTTCTAGCATCATGCTGATGGCACTTTGTATCAGCCAGCCTTCATCAACTGAAGCAAGATCACCAGCGTGGTCAGTAGATGAATTCTTTAAAAATCTGGAAGGCACGTTTGTGATTCAAGAAGTAAAAGAAAAGTCTCCTTGGGTGTATAACAAAAATAGAGCGAAAGAGCGCTTTGCACCTCAATCGACATTTAAGGTAGCAAATGCCTTAATCGGACTCCAAACAGGCGCAGTGAGAGATGAATACGACATCAAATATTGGGATGGCGTAAAAAGAGAGATTGACAGCTGGAATAGGGATCATACATTAGGATCTGGCATGAGAGATTCAGTCGTCTGGTACTATCAAGCCATGGCGCGTGACATTGGAGAAGAACGCATGAATCATTGGGTGAAAGCCATTCATTATGGGAACAAAGACATATCTGGCGGAATCGATCAATTTTGGTTAAGCAGTACCCTGCGAATTTCTCCAATCGAACAAGTTCGTTTCCTCAAACAGCTATATGAAGAGACTCTTCCATTTGACCTAACTGTTATGAGAACAGTCAAACGAATGATGGTACAAGAAGAAGAGAAACACGCCACCCTATACGGAAAAACAGGCTCCGGCTCCGGCATTGGCTGGTACGTAGGCTTCATCAAACATGAAAACAAAACCTACATCTTTGCCACAAATATCGAAGGCACCGGAATAGAAGCAAAAGAAATCACCTATCGCATTTTGAAAAAATATCATTTGATGGAAGCATCCGTTTAGGGTGCTTTTTTACAATTGAAAAAGGGGATATATTGATAAGTTGATGATATATGGTTTAGTTTGAAAGTGTGATATATTTATAGAAAAATATTGAAATTGACTAGAAATAAAATATCTCTTCTTAAGCAATTATTTAGGAGATACAAGAGGTAGAATTTTTAACAAAATTAAATTGAGTGTTTTGACCAAAGAATCTATCGCAGATATCGAAAAAGATACAACAAATAAGTTGATTAAAATCTCATTAGGAGGCTTAGAAGAAGTGTATTTGAAAAATATACAATTAATGTCAGATGATGATCATGGGAACTTAGCAAGCCAATCCCTTTGTGTGACAGAAATGTTTTTATGGGAATTAGGGAAAAGAATTCAAACGAAAGATTGTGAGGCCATTGTTTTGATATGTGGCTCATTTAAAGACTACAAATTAATGAGTACCTCAAAAGAAGAACCTAACATGTTATTTTTTAAAAAATACCTATGAGCTAGAAGTACCCCTCAGTTATAGTGAATTTGAAAATGCAGTAAATAAGAAAGAGATCTTAGCTGATACTTTAGAAAAAGCGATGCTCTATCTATGTGAACTGAAAAATTGGGACAGTCAGCTAGTCAAAGCGGCATTTCAAAAAATGAAAGAAAAGGAATATAAAGCGGAGATAAAAGGAAAACAAACAAAATTAAGTCCAGATAAAAAAAAGAAAGCATATCCTCTGATCGAGTTAGATTTAAATCAGTTTACTCTCTATCTTGTCATTGAAGACAATAAAAGAAAGATCTTATCTAAAAAATTAATTGCTAAAACCGATACTTATTTAGAAGAAATTTCTTATCACATGCGAGAGCTTAAGTGGCTAACTGATCATGAGGTGGCACTATTCAAACATACAAATAAACCTGTTTATACAAGTATACGTTTATCGAAATAAAGCCACATGAGAATAGCATAACACTTGGGGAAATCAAGAACGCAATATATAAAGGAGTGTATTTCAAATGGGTTTTTGGGAAGAAGAACATAAGAAAAGAACATCATTATTGGTGATGAAGATTAGATAATTTTGAAGAATCGTCTGAACCAGGGAGAAAATCATTACCAGAAATGATTGATTTAGACGATTTGATAGAAGAGTGGCTGCCGGGAATGATAGAAAATGGAATCAATCCTTCCATTTTCTATAATCCAAATGACTCGGTTTCAATTGAAATTCAAACATTAAAAGAAGATATAGAGGAAGAATTAAAAAACTACTAGTTCGACAAGAGTGGAGGTAGTTGTTTGAAACGGCTTGAAGACTTATTTATTCGTTCAGAAAAAGAATTCAAATTCTATCAGAATTTAGTAGACAATGTGTTTGACACAAATAAGATGCTGCCACAACAAGTCTTCCGGAAGACATTTGATTGTTTTTTGTTTCAAGAGTTTGATTGGGCATTGAGTGATGATATTTTACCAACCATTAAAGAGTTATCAACTGTTACACAAGATAGAGAATTTTTAACTGCAGTCCTTCAACCAGATCCAGCAAAATATTATTTGAAGGAATTTGGGTATTATAATTGGCTGAAAGCGAGTGTGGATATTACAGGTGAGGATTATGTAAATGCACTATGGATGCACCCAAAAGAGTCTATAGCAGATGATATCATAACGAATTCGTACATAGTGGTCTGGTTATCGTATTCTTTGCAGTGGGCGATTTGGGCAGATAGGGATATGGAAATTTGTATCATAGGGATGTTATCAGCAAAAGATTCTGTGAAAAATAGGTTATTAAAAGAAGGGTGGAAACCAATGGATCACCCTGTTTTAGCAAATTGGCTTGAAGGATTATTGAAGGGTCAAAAAACATTCAATGACTATTACACCCAAATGCTTTCTCATTATGCGTCATGTTACAAGCGGTGAAATGGAGTATCAATGACTGATGATAGATTTACCCGAAGATATGAAAGGAGCATAAAGTGAAACATTTGTTTATATCCGATCCAAAAGAATTTGAACATGTTCTATCGTTTGTTCATTCGCTTGTTCACAGTACAAAGACATTCCCTACTCAAGTGTTGAAAACGAAAACACCTCATTATTTATTCGAAGAATTCCATTGGTTGTTATCAGATGATAGCTGGGAAATGTTAAAAGGTTTAGCTTTGAATCATCATGATGACTATATACTCATGGCTGTATTAGATGAGCAGAAGAGCATGGATGATTATTATCGGAATTTTGGTTATTATCCTTGGGTGAAAATCCCGTTAAACCTCACGCCAAGTGATTACCTTGATCTCTTAACGGATTATCCGATAGAAAGTGTAAATGATAGCATAATGGATATTGCTTCACGTGTGATATGGGTTTCCCCTTCTGCGAAATGGATCATTTATGGCGAAAGAGGTTATGAGATAGGAGTATTAGCGATTCATCAATTAGAACAGATGAATAAACAATTGTTAAAAACGTGGAGAACTTTAGATGAGATTGTATTAGGTTGGATTTCAGTTGTATATCCGAATCAAAAACTTCCTGATGATTTTAGAAAAGAACTGATTCGAAATTATAAAAATAAATAATAAATGTTACATATATTACATGTTCTGATTTTGATACTGTAGAATATTTTTAGTTTTGTTTGATGTTTTAAATCGATGAGGTGGAGCAAGTCATGAGAATCGTCTTAGCAAAAAAGGAAAATTTATTCAAAGTAAATGAATTAATAAAGAAAATCAATTTAAACGTAGAAGAGTATCATTGGGTCATAAGTGATGTGACACTCACAATGCTTCATGATCGGAAAAATCAATCCCATTCAGAAGTCATGCCAGATTATACGGATTTTTTATTTCTGAAGGGTGAACATTTCAAAAAATTCTTACATGACTATTCTTATTCTTTTATTTTCGCTGTTTTGACCGCATTGCCTCGTCATGTCGATCATTTGAATATCAGTTCAATACCTCAAATTGAAGATAATGAACGATATTGGAACGTGAATTATACACCCGTTATTCCTCAAGCCGTGTTTGAAATCGGATTTTTTGATTCGACAGATGTTATTTTTACAGGAGATCAGAAAATCTTAAGCGAATTTCGAAAAAAAGCGGACTTTATTTCATTTGAAGAATATTTACAAACTCCGTGACATGATTCGTTAGGAGAAATGAGATGTTTAGTAGTTTAGAAAGATGGATCGAATGCAGCTACCGTCCTCATAGAATATGGAACCTGTACAATGAACTACTTGAAGAATTTGATACAAATGCAAATTGTCTATTTAACATAAAAGTCTAGATGAGATTTTAGAAACAATGAGAGATTGGGGAAAGGTCCATGAAAATCAGCCGTGATAAACAAGATTTATTCGATGATTTAAAACAACGTTATCAATACTTATTAGATTCAGCTTATCCAGATGAGGTCGTCTCTTTTGAAGAAGAAACTGGTATATGTTCAGATGATTTTTATATGTTTTTTTCACTTGTTGCAGGCAGCTTAAGTTATGTGATCGATCATAAACGAATACCGAAAAAACAGTTAAACGTGCTACGTCAGTCATTTGAAGAGCAATATCCCTATGTTCAATACCATGAAGAAACAAGAAAACGAATGATTGCACTTATACAATAACCTTTTAGAGGACAAACGATGACATGGTTTTTAGATGAAAAAATCCAAAAGCAAATCCCAGATTTCAATATCAACTATCTAAAGCAAATCAATGAATTTCACTACTTTAAAGAGTATAATGAACATTACGACTTGATCAATTGTATTGTTCTACACATCCCATGAATCCCCGAATCTACAAGCAGACATTCATCTGAAATTTACCAACGTCTCTTCTGTTCAAATCAAAGATTTGGACTTAACAAACGATTCTAGTCTATATTTAAATATTGAGCCTTTGGATAGAGGCTGGGAAAATTTGAATTACTTTGTCGAAGACTTTGAAGAACAGTATTTTTCTTTTTATTGTCAAACCGTACAAGTCATACAAGTCGTATCAAATGAATCGGGCTAGTCTCTTTACATATGTGCGAATCAAGCTTCTCCATCCCAACATAGAAAGGTGCAATGACATTGAATCGAATGATGAAATGGCTTTTATTTGCGGCAGTCATCGCTGGCTTATTGGTATGCGCATTCTTTGTGTTCCGTTTAAACCAGCCTAAGCCGACGACGAACATCCATTATGCAGACACTCAAAACAAACAGCAAACACTCGATATGTATATGCCAAAGGGAAAAGATGAAGGCAAAAAGAAGAAGCATCCAGTCATGTTCTATCTCCATGGCGGCGGCTGGACAGGCGGCGATAA
The DNA here is from genome assembly GCF_037965155.1 of Bacillus sp. FSL W8-1143. Taxonomy (NCBI): domain Bacteria; kingdom Bacillati; phylum Bacillota; class Bacilli; order Caryophanales; family Bacillaceae; genus Bacillus; species Bacillus sp. FSL W8-1143. The sequence continues at coordinate 2,347,719 of NZ_CP150182.1, read as the reverse complement.
GAATAGAGTCGCTTCAAAGGCTGATTATTTTACCGGTCAAGGGTATGTGTTTGTTTCGATGAATTATAGGCTTCACCCTGATGCCAACTATGAGCAGATGGCAGATGATACGGCAAACGCCATTAAATGGGTCAAGGATCATGCAGATGAGTATCAAATTGATTCATCAAAAATCAATGTCATGGGTCACTCAGCGGGCGGTCATTTGACGGCATTGGTGGCCACAGATTCGACTTACTTAAAACGTGTGGGGCTGTCGCCAAAAACGATCAATTCTATCGTGATTTTAGATGGTCCGTTAAACATCAATCAATTTATCCAAGCCATTCCATCGTATAAAAAAGTATTTGGTAAACAGGAGAAGAACTGGACAAAGGCATCACCTGTCACTTATATGAATCAAGCGAATGTACCGCCTGTTTATTTGGTCACGGGGTGGGAAAATCCTGAGGTGTATCGATTTGCAGAAAAACTGAACCATGATAAAGGTTCTAAGTTTGTGTTTCGGGTCCATTCGCTGAGCCACAGTGACTTGAATAAATGGTTTGGATCAGACAGGGCGCCAAAAGAAGCGCAAAAAATGACAGAGTCTGTTATGACATTTGTGAACAAACAAAATCAATAACAAAGACTGTATGCTCGACAATCCATTTTGCCGCAGTATATGATAAAACGTAAATGGTTTGTACCAAAGGAGTGTATGTTGTTGTCATCACGTATGGAAAATAAAGTGTTCAATTGCGAAAAAGAGCTGACGCTAAATATTATCGGCGGTAAGTGGAAAATGCTGATTTTATGGCACCTGGGCAGAGAAGGGACAAAACGATTTGGTGAGCTAAAGTCGTTAATGCCTGGGATTACGCAAAGAATGCTTGTCAATCAGCTAAGAGAATTAGAGGAAGATCACATTGTGCATCGGGAGGTTTATCCTGTCGTTCCGCCAAAGGTTGAGTATTCCCTGACAGAACTAGGAGAAAGCTTAATGCCGATTTTAGAGTCGATGTATGATTGGGGAAGACAGTATCTCGACAGCAATTTTTTAAAGGATGATAAATAGTAATACATGCAAAAGATACTGGTCGAAAAGACAGTGTCTTTTTTGTAACCATATGCGAAAAAGTATAGTATGTAAAAAAAAAGTGCGTACTTGGATTGCTCCCATCCTGTTGTTATACTCATTTCATCGTGCAAGAAGCCCTATTCACGGAGCTCTTGAAGATGAGATGAAAAAACGGGAGTGAACATTCATGAAATTACAATTAGCATTAGATTTAGTGAATATACCAGAAGCGATTGAGCTGATCAAAGAAGTAGAAGGATCGATTGATGTAGTCGAAATTGGAACACCTGTTGTGATCAACGAAGGCTTGCGTGCTGTCAAAGAAGTCAAACAGGCATTTCCAAACTTACGTGTACTCGCTGATCTGAAAATTATGGATGCGGCCGGCTATGAAGTGCAGCAGGCATCCGAAGCTGGAGCAGATATCGTGACCATTCTTGCAGCGGCAGAAGATATGTCCATTCAAGGAGCGGTGAAAGAAGCGAAAGCAAGAGGGAAACAGATTTTAGTGGATATGATTGGTATCAAAGATATCGCTGGCCGTGCAAAAGAGCTGGATGAGCTAGGAGTCGATTATATTTGTGTACACACAGGCTATGACCTGCAAGCGGTTGGTCAAAACTCATTTGATGACCTGATGACCATTAAACAAGTCGTCAAACAAGCGAAAACAGCGATTGCAGGCGGAATTAAGCTTGATACGTTACCTGAAGTCGTAAAATTAAATCCTGATTTGATCATTGTCGGCGGCGGTATCGCAAGCCAGGACAATAAAGCAGAAGTGGCCGCACAAATGAAGCAGTTGATCTCACAATCATGAAGACCAGTGACTATGTGAAAGCCATTTTGAATGAGCTTTCTGAGCACTCGCCCGCTATTCAAGACGAACAAGCAGAGCGGCTTGTCTCAAGCCTTTTAACTGTAAGAAAGGTCTTTGTGGCAGGTGCTGGCAGGTCTGGTTTGATGGGAAAATCATTTGCCATGAGACTCTCGCATATTGGAGTCAAGGCTTATGTGGTCGGTGAGACCAATACACCTTCCTTTACTGAAGAAGATCTCTTGATTGTGGGGAGCGGATCTGGCCGAACAGAGACTTTGCTTGTCCTTGCAAAAAAGGCGAAAGCAATTGGCGGAAAAGTGGCAGCTTTCACGCTTTCTGCTGAGTCACCTCTAGCTGATCTATCGGATAAAGTCATCTTACTGTCAGGTGCACCAAAGGATCAACAGGAAGGAAGCCATCATACCATTCAGCCAATGGGCTCGCTATTTGAGCAAGCGCTACTTCTGACATACGATGCGGTCATTTTACGTTTAATGGAAATAAAAGAACTCGACACTCATAAAATGTACGGTCACCATGCCAATTTAGAATAGTCATTTTCAAAGCCTTTCCTTTCTTAAAAGGAGAGGTTTTTTCATTTCAATCAAGATCAGAATCTTGACATAACCGATTTGTTGTAACTATAATTGTTACATCGTTAAAGAAAAAGCGTAAACACGGAAGGAAGATGAACATGAAAGTACAAATCTGGTCAGATATCGCCTGTCCTTTTTGTTATATAGGAAAAAAACAACTAGAAACAGCGCTTGAACAATTCCCTCAAAAGGAACAGGTAGAAATCGAGTTTAAAAGCTTTGAGCTTGATCCACATGCACCTGCTCAGGTCGATTTTGATGTCCATGATATGCTCGTCAAAAAATATGGGATGAGCCGCAGCCAGGCCATGGCGATGAATGAGCAGGTGAAGCAGGCCGGCAAAGAGAAAGGAATCGATTTTCAATTTGATCCACTCGTGTTGACAAACACCTTTGATGCCCACCAGCTGGCGCAATATGCTGGTCAAATGGGAAAAGGCGATTTCGTCATGGGAGAGCTGTTTCAAGCTTATTTCACAGATGGAAAGCATGTTGGTGATCGTCAAACCCTTTTAGATATTGCAGAAAAAGCAGGTCTTGATTTGCAGGAAGTACAGCAAGTTCTAGGCGGCGAAGAGTTTGCTGATCATGTCCGAAAAGACGAACAAGAAGCGAGACAGCTTGGTATCAATGCTGTTCCGTTTTTCTTGATCAATGGCAAATATTCAGTGGCAGGTGCACAGCCAGCCGATACCTTCCTGCGTGCACTTGAAACGGCTTGGACAGAAGAAGCAGCTCAAGCTGAGAAAGAGGCTGCCAATTCATTTGAAGCAGCATGTGCAGATGGCGTATGCGCAGTGCCTGCCCCTAAAGAAGAGATCTAACCATATAAAAAATGAGCCTTCTCCAAAAAGGGCTCATTTTTTTCTTGTATTCATTTGTTTGATCGTTTCACCTGGAACCAATTCAGGTTCGTAAAAGGTTTGATGAGGGAGATTCTTTTTCCCTTGCACTTTTTTAATCATCCAGTCTGCTGCATCCCGGCCCATTTGCTCCTGAGGGTGCGTCAGTGTTGTCAGCTTCACATGGGCATTTTTCTGGGCAATATATGAATTATCCTGTCCAATAATGGAAAGGTCCTCTGGAATGGACAGACCGATGTCACTGCATACATTGGCAACTTCTAATCCAACCTCATCGTTATAGCAAACAAGGGCAGTCAGCTCATGCTGATGCTTTAATAAGAAAGTTTTAATATCATCCCCCAAATGCTGCTTCGATTCTGTATCGAAAAAGAGTACGTGCTCAGGCAGGAAATTAAGCTTGGCTTCACCGAGCGCTTGAATATAGCCCTTCATTCGGTACTTTCCCTGTAAATCATCTGTTTTTGAGATCAGGCCGATTTGCTGATGTCCCGAGGTGATCAGCTCTTTTGTGGCTAAATAGCTGGACTTCACATCATCCAAACAGAGAAAAGGAACCTCTAACTGCTCATAATAGGCATTGATCATAATGAGCGGTACATCCTGTTCTTTAAAAGATAGGTAGTACGAGATGTTCGGGTTGTATAAATTGCTTTTCGTCGGCTCGACAATGAGTCCGTCCACACCAAAGGACAGCATCATTTCGAGCGCTTTTTTCTCCTGTTCTACATCATTATTCGTACTCGCCAGTAACAAAGAATAGTTCTCTTCGTTTAATCGGCTTTCAATGCCTCGAATGATGGAAGGGAAAATGTAATCGGATATGTATGTCGTGATAACCCCAATCGTTCTCATATGCGTATGTCCAGCAGGCTTTGTTTGATATTGATTGGTCGCAAATGTGCCTGAACCCTTTTCACTTCGCAAAAACCCTTCACTCGACAATTCTAAGATGGCCTTTCGAACCGTATGCCTGCTCACTTGATACATCTCCTGCAGGCTTGATTCAGTTGGAATACGTTCCCCGATTCGGTAATCCCCTGTGAGTATTTTGCTTTTTATATCATCGATAATGATCTGGTACTTCTTTTTCATCGTTTCACTTCTTTCTCAGTTGATCATCTACTCGGATTGAGAAGAAATTGTATGGACATATTTTAACATGGTTGTCGAATCAAAAACAGGCGCTTCCCCTTTCTGTCGTACCAGCTTTAGAAAAGTGCAGGTTTTTGTCATATTGTGTATGTACAACTATATTTATTATTGACATATGTACGTACAAATATTATATTGTGAATGTGCACAGAGAATCAATGAATCTAGAAAACGAAAATTGAAACCGTTATCATTCATGGAGGTGAACGCAGAATGAATCATGAAGAGACGACCAAAGCCTTAAAAGAAGGACGGACATCTTTAGGGATTGAATTTGGTTCAACACGAATTAAAGCCATTTTAATAGATGAAGCGTTTCAGCCAATTGCCCAAGGTGCATTTGAGTGGGAAAGTTCTCTCCAGGAAGGAATTTGGACGTACAACTTAATTGATATCATTACAGGTCTTCAAGTAGCGTACCGAGAGATGAAAGAGCAAGTCGAGCAAAGGTATGGCGTGACCATTCAAACCATTGGCTCAATTGGGGTATCAGCTATGATGCATGGCTATGTGGCATGTGATCATACAGGAGAGGTCCTCGTTCCGTTTCGCACATGGCGGAATGCAACAACCATTGAGGCGAGTCAAAAACTGACGGATGTCTTCCAATTTCATATTCCAGAAAGATGGAGCATTGCCCATTTGTATCAAGCCATATTAGAAGAGGAAAAACACCTTTCCCGTTTAGAATATATAACCACTCTATCAGGATACATTCACTGGCTGTTAACAGGAAAGCAGGCCATTGGCATTGGGGATGCGTCAGGCATGTTCCCAATTGATGAACAAACGAAAGATTACAATGAAGAAATGCTCCATCAATTTGAAGACTTGATCGCAGAAAAAGGCTATCCGTGGAAGCTCCGTCACCTTCTGCCGCGTGTTTATTTAGCAGGCGAGGAGGCTGGCGTGTTAACGGCAGCAGGAGCAGCCATTTTAGATCAAGGCAAACATTTGCGGCCAGGCATTCCATTTTGCCCCCCGGAAGGTGACGCCGGAACGGGCATGGTGGCAACCAACAGTGTAGAAAAACGGACAGGGAACATTTCAGTTGGGACATCTGTTTTTGCCATGATTGTGCTAGAGCAGGAGCTAAAGGGTGTGTATCCAGAAGTGGATATGGTCACAACGCCGGACGGACTGCCAGTCGCAATGGTTCATGCGAACAACTGTACAAGTGACTTAAATGCTTGGATGAATATCTTCAGAGAGGCATTTGACGCACTAGGCGTGCAAGTGTCGTCAGGAAAGGTATACGAAGCCTTATTGCAGCAGGCGTTAGAAGCAGATCGAGATGGCGGCGGACTCTTAAGCTATGGCTATTATTCTGGTGAAAATATTACAAGACTGCCAGAAGGAAGACCTCTTTTTGTCAGATCAGCTGAAAGCCGCTTTAATCTGGCTAACTTCATGCGTACCCATCTTTTTTCTGCTTTTGGCGCAATGAAAATAGGGATGGATCGCTTAAAAGAACAAGAACAGGTTGTGATTGATCGTTTATTAGCACATGGAGGGTTATTTAAAACACCGCTCGTTGGTCAAAAAATGGTGGCAGCAGCGCTTGATACACCTGTATCAGTCGTTTCCACTGCGGGAGAAGGCGGTGCGTTTGGAATGGCTGTCCTTGCTTCCTATATGGTCCATCATCAAAAGCAAACATTGGCTGAATTTCTCACGCATCAAGTGTTTGCCCATACATCAGAAGAACTGATAGAACCCGATCCGCTTGATGTCAAAGGCTTTGGCGAATTTTTAAAGCGCTATCAAGACGGCCTTCCGATTGAAGAGGCGGCAGTAGCACATCTGATGCCAAAAAAAGGAGTGACAACCGTATGCTAGAACGCTTAAAAGAAGAAGTATACGAAGCCAATTTAGATTTACCGAAATATGGACTTGTGAAATTCACATGGGGCAATGTCAGTGCGTGTGATCGTGACAGCGGTCTATTCGTTATTAAGCCTAGCGGTATAGCGTATGACCAATTATCAGCTAAAGACATGGTTGTGGTCGACTTTGACGGTGAAGTAGTGGAAGGGGAATACAGCCCTTCATCAGATACAGCAACACATGCTGTCCTTTACAAACACTTTGAGGAAATTGGCGGTATTTCACATAGCCATTCCATGTGGGCAACCGTTTGGGCGCAGGCAGGTCTCGATTTACAGGCAATGGGCACAACACATGCCGATACATTTTACGGCGCTGTTCCGTGTGCTCGATTTCTGACAGAAGATGAAGTGAATCGTGGTTATGAGGTAGAGACGGGCCGGCTGATCATCGAAACGTTTGAGAAAAGAAACCTAGATGTGATGGCGGTGCCGGGTGTATTGCTTCAAGGTCACGGTCCATTTACGTGGGGGAAAGATGCAAAAAGTGCGGTCACAAACAGTGTGATTTTAGATGAAGTTGCCAAAATGAATTTGTTCGCAAAGCAATTAAATGAATACGCAGAACCTCTTCCGCAGCGAATTTTAGATAAACATTACTTAAGAAAACACGGCGAACATGCGTATTACGGACAAAAACCTTCAAGATAAAGAAAAGAGGGATATCTATGTTAACAAGTCAACATAAAGAATGCTGGTTTATTGTTGGATCACAGCATTTATACGGAGATGAAGCACTGCAGAAAGTAAAAGCAGATGCACAAAAAATGACGGATGCCTTAAATGAGAGCGGTTTACTTCCTTATCCAGTGATCTTGCAGGAGCTAGCTGTCAGCGCGGATCAAATCACAAAGCTGATGAAAGAGGTCAATTATCGTGATGAAGTTGTCGGCGTGATGACGTGGATGCATACATTTTCACCGGCAAAAATGTGGATACGCGGGACCAATCTTTTGCAGAAGCCTCTTTTGCATCTTGTCACACAGTATTATGAAAAGATTCCGTGGGACACGATCGACATGGACTATATGAATCTTCATCAATCGGCACACGGAGACAGAGAATATGGCTATATCAATGCACGTCTAAATAAACAAAATCAAATTGTTGCCGGTCATTGGTCTAAGCCGGATGTGCAGCAGCAAATCGCTGATTGGATGGACGTGGCAGCTGCCTATCATGAAAGCTTTCAGATCAAAGTGGCTAGGTTTGGTGACAACATGCGCCACGTGGCTGTAACAGAAGGTGATAAAATCGAAGCCCAGATTCAGTTAGGGTGGACCGTTGATTACTTTGGCATAGGCGATCTTGTCGAATATGTGAGTGCAGTAGAAGAAGCAGAGGTAGATGCATTATTTGCAGAGTATTTAACGCAATATGATGTGGATTATGGAACGTATTCAGTTGAAGATTGGGAAAAAAGTGTTAAGGTGCAAGCGCGCTATGAAATCGCTATCAAACGCTTTTTAGATGAAGGCGGGTACAATGCCTTTACGACAAACTTTGAAGATTTACATGGAATGAAGCAGCTGCCAGGACTTGCGGTACAGCGGCTAATGGCAAAAGGATATGGCTTTGCCGGGGAAGGCGATTGGAAAACTGCTGCGCTGGACCGGTTATTAAAAGTGATGAGTCATCATCAATCCACTGGTTTTATGGAGGACTACACGTATGAAATGACCTCTGGACAGGAAGCAGTGCTGCAATCTCATATGTTAGAAGTAGATCCGGCGCTCGCCCATACGAAACCTGTCATTGTCGTATCTCCACTTGGAATCGGAAACAGGGAAGATCCAGCTCGCCTTGTGTTTGATGGAAAAGCAGGGGAAGGTGTTGTCGTTTCTATTGCTGACTTTGGAACTCATTTCAAATGGCTCATACAAGAAGTCGAAGCCTTTGAGCCGGAGGAAGCAGCACTTCATTTACCGGTTGCACGTGTGCTCTGGAAAATCAAGCCGAATTTTCAGGACGGCGTCAAAGCATGGATTAAGCAAGGTGGGGGTCATCACACAGTTGTATCGCTCAATTTAACGGTTGATCAAATTGTTCATTTTGCAAAGCTTGTCAATGCAGAATATGTGGTTTTATAGAAGGGTGAAAGGTCTTCTACTGAGTGCAGTAGAAGCACGGGATGAAATGAAAGCGGTTAATTAAGTGAGGGGGTCATCCACTTGGAGAAAAAAGTGTCAAGCAAATTTATTTTCTTTTTCGGATCCTTTGCAGGCATCTTATTCGGATATGATATTGGTATTATTGCAGGGGCAGAAGGACATATTCAGCAAGAATTTCAGCTCAGCCCATTATGGCTTGGAATTGTCGTCTCTTCATTAATGGGCGGGGCGATTATCGGCTCCATTTTAAGCGGTCTGTTAGGGGATAAATTTGGCCGTAGAAAGCTTATTTTGGTCTCATCCGTTATCTTTTTTGTCGGAGCGATCGGATCAGCTATCGCACCAGAAGAGATTTCATTAACCATTGCACGTATCTTTTTAGGAACAGCCGTAGGGACAGCTTCATCTTTGGTGCCGGCCTACATGTCTGAAATTGCTCCTGCTAAAATTCGCGGGAAATTGTCTGGGCTCAATCAGCTCATGATCGTGAGCGGACTATTGCTGAGCTATATTGTTGCATTTGTGTTTGAACCTGTTCCAGACAGCTGGCGCTGGATGCTCGGTAGTGCCGCTTTATTTGCCATCGTACTTTATATTGGGATGCTGAAACTTCCTGAATCTCCGAGATATTTAATTAAGCACGGAATGCCTCATAAAGCACGAGAGGTATTAGGATCACTACGCTCTTCTCGTGAAGAAATCGAAGCAGAGATGCAGGAAATTTTAGAAGTCGCAAAAGAAGAACGCTCTGGTATTCGTGAATTGTTCCAAAAGAAATTTAGAATGGCTCTTTTCATAGGGGTTGGGATGGCGACCCTTCAGCAAATACAAGGCGCGAACTCCATAGTGTATTATGCAACGAGTATTGCTCGGAATGTAGGCCTTGCACCTCAGGTTGCCGCAGGTTTTACAGTCATTGTCGGTGTCATTTTTGTCGTCACCACCGTGATCTTTTTACAATTTGTCGACCGGTTCGACCGCCGAACGATTCTCACCGTAGGGGGAACGGGCATGGCCCTTTCTTTCTTTGCACCAGCCGCATTAGGTGCACTTGGCGTGAGTGAAGGGATTTTAAACTGGGTGACATTGATTTCACTTTGCTGCTTTATCTTGTGCTACGCCTTCTCATGGGCACCGATCACGTGGATCATCATCGGCGAAATCTTCCCGCTTTCTGTCAGAGGTATCGGCGCAGGTATTTCATCTGCCTTTAACTGGACGGGATCGTTAGCCGTCGGACTTGTGTTCCCTATCCTGGCAGATAAATTCAGCTTTGGGGTCATTTTCTCCTCATTTGGTGTCATCTGCTTAATCGGACTATTGTTCACCCGCTTTGTACTAGTTGAAACAAAAGGAAGAAGCTTAGAGCAAATCGAAACCGATATGGCAGCACGAGTATAAAGAAAACCCTCTATCCCATGTGGATAGAGGGTTTTTTACTCAAGCGTCTGTTTTAGCTCATCTGGCAATAAATCAATCAATTGATCATAAGAAGATAAATCCAGCACTTCAAGCAGCGCATAATATTTTGCATAAACCTCACTCAGCTGATCAGGATGATTCGTTTCATATCGATTCAAATGCAATTGAGTCAGTTCAAGTGCAATGTCCAGCTTGTTTCGTTCGATTGGTTGTGTCGTATTGATCATATCGTTCACCTCGTGTTTGATGATGAGTGGGAAGGTTCTGGGGCGGTACCGCAGCTAACCTTATATTCATTTTTCTCGACCTTTTTCGAATAGCAGACAGAAGGTGTCATCCCTGTTTCACTTTTCCAAGCCTGCCAGTAAATATCATAAAGCTGGCCATACTCAGGATCTTTGTACTTCGTTTTTTTCAAAATAGCAAAATAGCTTTGGTAAGGGTATCCTTCTTGGTAAATTGATTTCCGGATAGCGCCTTTTTCGGTTGAATTTGTGAAGATCATAGGTGATAGCATTGGAAGAGCAATGATGATGACAATAAATGTCATGAATAAAAAGAGTTTATGTTTTGTTTTCATAGATGTCCTTTCTGCGCAATATATCATTTGTATAATATGTTAAAAATGACCTTTTGTAAAGAAAGAGAAAACGAGATGAATAGTGGATTTTTTAAAAAATAGACAAGCATCTAATCACGAATGACGTCTCTTACATACGATAGAGTGTAAGTGAAAGACAAATTGAAGGGGTGTTGAGATGAGCCGGAATCGATTAGATGATTTTTTCTTTGGACCTCGCAGAGGAAACCATGGAGAAGATGAAACGGTTGTTTTCCCCACACGTCAAATTGTCAACACAAGAACGAATGAACAAACCATCAGAAAAATTCATCCAACGCATATCACAAACGTCAATAAAAATATCAAAAGAATTGAAAACTACTATCCTGTCACTGAGTCGACTCATAACGAGTATATCGTGAAAGAATACGATTGCGGCAGTGATATCAAAAACCCTTGCTGCCGTCCAGTGAAACGCTGCAAGTGGTAATGAAGGGGGCATCCTTTTATGGGATGCCTTTTTATTTTCAGAAGAAAAATTTTGATCAAAATCTCCTTTCAAGATAAAATTGGAAGTATGAATCATTCTGTTGGGGGCGATGTTCTGAATATTCAATTGTTAATTCCAGATGATGCTGAAGAATATGCCGCGTTGAGACTAGAAGCACTACGATTACACCCAGAGGGCTTTGCGATGAGTTATGAAGAAGAGCAAATCGGTACAATAGAAAAATACGCAGCTCGTTTTGCTTCGGTACAATTGATGTGGACCTTTGGCGCCTTTGATCAAGGGAAGCTTGTGGGCATGGTCACGCTCATCCAAGAAAACTTACAGAAATTAAAGCACCGAGCGAATGTGGCAGCGATGTATGTTACAGCGGGTGCCCGCGGAAAAGGAGTAGGCAAGACCTTGATGACAGAAGTTCTTTCATTTGCCGGAGAACGACACGACATCGAGCAAATGTATTTATCAGTCGTGACGACCAATCACTCAGCCAAACGCCTGTATCGCTCTATTGGATTTGAGTCATACGCGCTTGAAGAAAAAGCTCTAAAATGGCCAGATCATACATATGCAGATGAGGAAAAAATGGTTTTATTTTTATCATAGTCTGGAGGAGATAGAAGTGGATCAACAAGCCATGTGCATCACATTAGCAGCAGGACCTAATAGTGAGCTGGAATCTTTTGCACTGCGTGCAGCACTTGAAAACTTCGGCGCGAAAGTCGATATGCATTGGATTGGAAGACCGAATGACCTGATTCATGTGTTATCTGGTAGAAATAGAAGAGAAATAGATTACCTTCTTTTATCGTTTCACGGTGAAGAAGGAGCATTGATCATGCCTGAATTAGGGGAAGATGTATACGAAGATGAGGAGCCTAGAGGCGCTGCTTTTGGAGCGGATGAAATCAAGCAGTATGCTTCATTAAAGGGGATTCACGTCATTTCTACAGGCTGCACACTAGGTGAGAAAAAATTAGCAGATGCCTTCTTAGAAGCAGGTGCCCTGTCCTATATAGCGCCGGATGATTACATTGATGGAGATGCGGCATTTATCTTTGTATTGACCATGCTTTATGAGCGCTTGAACAATACAAAGACGGTCAGAGCGGCTTTTGATCGAGCGAGTTCGATTGATGAAGAAACGAGATTATTTCAACTATATATGCAAAAATAATGATAGGGCTGAGAAATCAAGCCCTTTTTCTATTCCTCTTTTAAAATGTGTCTAAAGTGTGACGATTATGTTTTTTGAAAACTAAATTAGGTTCGCACAAAGTCTATCCTACAAACACACGTCATCAAGGCATGACGCCATCACGAGAGGGGAATTATTGTGTCAATGAAATGGAAAATCAGTCTCGTCCTATGCGGACTTGCAATCATCATCGGAATTGCTGCATTTTATCATAATCAGCAGGCAAGTGGGACGGAGAAGAAGAAGGTAGAACCAGATGCGAGCTATAAAGAAGTTGAGATAGTCACCCTCGTGAATGACGGGAGATACATGAGATATGCTGTCAACTATCCGGTCTTTCATCAAGAAAAGCTAGATCAAGAGATGAAAAGATATGCAGAAACAGCGCTAGACAAATTCAAAACATCATTTAGCGAAGCGAGCGATGTCGATGAAGAGAATCGATACGAATTAAATATAGATTACGAGATTATTCATTATGCCAAGCAAACTGCTGCGATTAAATTCAATACATATGAATTGAAAGGCGGAGTAAAAGGCGCACATCAAACGAAGATATTCAATTTTGATTTCAAGAAACAGCATTTTTTATCAATAGATGATTTATTTTTATCAAAGAAAGAAGATCTGCAAAAACTGTCTCAAATGACATTTGAGGAGTTAAAGAAAGATCGTTCTCTTGCTGAAAATGAGCATTTACTCAAGCAAGGAACGTCTCCTGCGGCAGAGCATTATCAGTATTTTGCCATCAAGGATCGTTTTATTGAATTCTACTTTCCAGCAGGGCAAATCGCACCAAGCGAACAAGGCCCTCAAGTGCTGGCGATTAAAAAAACCCTGCTTAAAGGAATGTTAAAGCCTGAATATATTAATAAAGAAAAGAACAAAAATGAGAAAAAAGAACCGATTCCAAAAAGAAAAATCGTAAAACTGCCAAAACAGGCGGTATTCAACCCAAACCAAAAAGCCATTGCCCTGACATTTGATGATGGACCAAATCCATCAACGACTTCAAAAATTTTAACAGCTTTAAAAGAAAACAAAGGACATGCGACATTTTTTGTATTAGGCAGCAGGGTTCAATATTATCCCGATATGCTAAGTAAAATCAGAAAGGGTGGGAATGAAATCGGAAATCATTCCTATAGCCATCCTTTACTCACAAGACTGCCATTAAAACAAGCCGTCAAACAGGTAGAAGAGACCCAGCAAATCATTGAAAAAGCGAGCGGTTTTACACCGACTCACTTTAGACCGCCATATGGAGGAACAAACGGGCAAATCAACGCGGCTGTCAATATGAAAGTCACGCTTTGGGACGTAGATCCTGAAGACTGGAAATATCGCAACAGCCAGTACGTTGCTAACTACATTCTCACACATGCGTCTAGCGGAGAAACCGTCTTAATGCACGACATCTATGACACCTCGGCAAATGCAGCTGTCACGATTATCAAGGAATTAACCAAACAAGGATATCAATTGTTGACAGTGTCAGAGCTTGAGCAGTGGAAGGAAGCGCGGGCGAAGAAAGGTGAATTGAATACGTAATGATCATGCGAATCTTAGTGGATTCGCATCTTTTTTTAAAGCTAATTATGAAAATAAAGGGAAATGATGTTAAAATGAGTGTGGAAAGGGAGGGCTTCGGATGGTATTGATGAGGTTGATCAGCCTATATATGCTGACAGCGTTTTGTTTGGGTTTTATCGTCAACTATGTACCTGGTTTGATGCTGCCCATTTATATTCTTGCGATGATCGGGCTCATTTTATGTCTCGTTCATATTGCGCTGCATTATATTCATAAAATCAGATATATGTTGCTTCATGAGAAACGGTAAGAATTCTCCAATTGCTTTTTCTAAAAAAACTTCCCTCTAAATGAGAGAAGTTTTTATTTTTTCGGTTTTTGATGTTCTAACAGTTGTATGATTTTCTCGTTTGACTTTTTCATTTGTCTTAATAAGGAAACGATATTCCCAGTAAACCCAATGAGGACAATAAGTAAAATGATGATGATCCACATGCTGTGGCCTCCAATCTGCTCACGAATGCTGTTTTGCTTCCTTAACCATTACCTTGTATCAAGGATACCGTATAATGAATGTATTGAAATGAACAGTTCGTGCTATTTATTCGACAATTGATGTGAACAGAGAATGATTGAGGGGGATTCATTTGAAACGAGTAGACGTAGTATCAGCTATTATTTATGATGAGGAAGAAAATATGTTAATGGTCAAAAATGTAAAGGGATATTGGGGACTTCCTGGTGGTGCTGTAGAAAAAGGCGAACACCTGAAGCAGGCCGTGGTCCGCGAGGTGAAAGAAGAGACAGGGTATGTTTGCAAAGTAAATGAACTTCATTCGGTTCGAGAAGCATACTTTCAAGACAAAAAGCATCATGCGCTGATGATCACCTTCTTTGCCGAAATCACCGGAGGACAAATGAGTATTCTCGATCCGGATCATGATATCGAAGAAGTAAAATGGGTCAGTAAGCAAATCGTTCAAAAGCTAAACCCCAAGCTATATAACTGGCTAAAATTAAACGAAGAATCACAAGCTTTTTATCAATTTGAAGGAAATAGAACAGTTGGATAACAAGTTGATATAGGTATGAAGGAGAGATATGGATGTTTTTATACTACGGCCCCACAGGAGCTCCAGTAGAAAATCCAGAAGAAGAATTCTTGAAAAGAATCTTCTTTCAAGAAGATGAAGAGTATTGGAAACAAGGAAATGGGGAATCTTCCATTGAGATTGAGGGAGATTGGGAAAGTGAAAGTCTAGTTTTCTTTTATACGGAACCGTATGGTTTCTTGATCATGAGGTATCCGAATTTTTTGGTTCCTTTTAAAAAGGGAGAAAAAATTGAAACCATCGAACATTTGGTCGCAGGATCCCCATTGTATGTGCCGTCGTGTAGCTACATCAATCGGGATCAAGCATATCAAATCGTTCATCATTTTTTGACGACAAAAACGTTTCCTGATTTTGTTGAATGGGTCGAGTTGAGAGATATTGATTTTCAGGAGGATATGGAAAGCTAGGGGTGCCAGATGAAAGTGAGTACAGAAGAAAAATTACATAGCTTAGATGAAACTATGCATTTACATGTAGGGTATTATGAACATGGTTTTGATTATGAAGGCGTGTTTTTTTAAGAGTTTAGAAACAGGAAGATGGCTCTTGTTTTTTGATCAAAAAAGTTATGGAGTAACACTTTTGAAGGAATATGAGAAGTGGAATGATCTAGGGCTATTGATTGGAGAATCTCTGATTGAAGATGACCAAATTGAGGAGGAAGGTCATAAGCTTTTTGAGCGTTACTTAAAAGAAAACAGCATAGTGAAATAAATGGGGATAAAACATGACATAGTTTTCTTTTGTGTATGTGGGCTATATTGTGATGTTCAAATAAAAACAGACCCAACAAGGTCTGTTTTTTTAATAGGAGTTGGGAAAAGTTTGTTTTCACTTCCCCTTCTCCCGCTTCCGCTTCTCCTTCTCCGCCCGGTAAAACTCATGAAACATCTTCATCAGCGCCCGCTTCTCAATACGAGACACATAGCTCCGCGATATCCCGAGCTCCTTTGCTATTTCCCGCTGCGTTTTTTCTTTCTTTAAATCAAGGCCGAACCGGCCGACGATCACTTCTTTTTCCCGGCCGTCGAGAATGTCGATATACTCCTTTACTTTTTCAAGCTCCATGTTGAGCTGAATCGTATCAATCACATCTTCATTTTCGGATTTTAAGACATCAATTAAAGAAATTTCATTGCCTTCTTTATCCTGACCAATGGGGTCATGTAAGGAGACGTCTTTTTTTGTCTTTTTTAGCGCGCGTAAATGCATCAGAATTTCATTTTCAATACACCGCGCCGCATACGTTGCCAGCTTTGTTCCTTTTCCAGAGGAATAGCTTTCGATGGCTTTAATGAGTCCGATCGTCCCGATGGAGATGAGGTCTTCAGCGTCTTCCCCGGTATTTTCAAATTTCTTGACAATATGGGCGACGAGCCGAAGGTTATGTTCAATCAGCATATTTCTTGCGTGTTCATCGCCCTGTGCCATAAGGGCTAAGTATTTTTTTTCATCATCTCCCGAAAGGGGCTGTGGAAAGGCATTGTTTTTGACATAGGACACTAAGAACACCAATTCTTTGACCATCAATCCCATCGCTGTAAATACTCCTGCCACGATTTTCACCTCCACCATGTTTAGGCCACTGCCTATATCCTCAAATGTATGTGAAGGGGGGATTGTCTGTGTCTGTACGATGAAAAAATCATCTTTTTCGAAAAAAACGGGCTTCTGTTCGTCTGTTTTTGCTGCCTTGCTCATATGTTTGCGGTTTCTTTGCGGTGCTTGGCGGTCAAGAAGCGTGCTAAAATATGTAATATTAGACCGAAAAGGAAGGGGTTTTTTCGGAACATGGGGAAGGTTCTATCTTCACATGTAGGTATGAAAATTAATGAATGGTATCGAATGATACGGCAGTTCAGTGTTCCAGATGCGGAAATCCTGAAAGCAGAAGTAGAAGCAGAAATTGAACGTATGGAAGAGGACCAGCATTTACTGATTTATTATCAGCTCATGTGTTTTCGGCACCAGATCATGCTTGACTATATACACCCTTCAAAATATCAACCTTTCTCAGTATCTAATCTTGTCGATAAAATCGAAAACTCCAATCATGAGTTATCTGATATGCTGCATTATTACCATGCATTTTTTCGTGGCATGCATGAGTTTAGTCAAAAAGAATATTTAGAAGCCGTCAAATATTACCGAGTGGCAGAAAAACAGCTGTCTATGGTATTTGATGATATTGAGCAGGCTGAGTTTCATTTTAAAGTAGCAGAAGCCTACTATATTATGAAGCAAACGCATGTCTCGATGCATCATATTTTAAAGGCGCTAGAAATATACGATCAGCATGATGCCTATACTATTCGCATCATTCAGTGCCTGTTTGTGATCTCAGGAAACTACCAAGATTTAAAACGAAAAGATCGGGCACTGCCTCATTTAAAAAAGGCAAAACAGCTCGCATCACAAATTGATCACCCGCGGATATACAGTTCAGCGCTTTATAATTTAGGAAAATGTTACGGGGAGCTGGGCTACCTTGAGGAAGCAGAACGCTATTTAACGGAATCGGCTGATATTGCCTGTAAAGAGAAGCTTCCCACGCTTCCACATACACTCTATACGCTCGCAAAACTGCTTTTTAGACAAAATGAACAAGTAGCAGCACGCCGCATATTAGAAGATGGAAAATTAGCTGCAAAGAAGCATGAAGACCAGCTGTTCTGTCATATGTTTGAGTATCTGGATGCTTTATATGTTCAAGGAATGAATGAAAAACAACTGCAAAAAACCATTGATTATTTGGAAAAACTTAGCCTATACTCTTATATAGAGGATATCTCACTAGAAATTGCGACAGCCTTAGAAGCCTCTCAACAATACCAGAAGTCCAACCAGTATTATCAGAAATTATTATGGGCTCAAAATCAAATCCAAGAAGGAGAGTGTCTGTATGAATTCTAAGCAACGTTCGACAGTTGAAGAGAGAAACCAAACGTGAAACAAAAAGCGGGCCTGATGGGCCGGCTTTTTTTATGTGAAAAAAGAAGTCAGATATGCGGATCGTGACCATGAATGCTGAATGATTCATCAAAAAGCGGGCAATTTAATCTGTAAGAATGTTCTGTGGAGGCGGTCAAATGAGAGGGTTGCATGTCTTGATGTGTATATTGCTGCTATGTGCTTTTGTTCCTAATGAAGTAGAGGCACATACATTAAAACGAGTCGATCTCGAAAAAACGGGACGTGCCTTCTGGGACATGAGAGCGGAACGGAAAAAGATTGCGATCACCTTTGATGATGGACCTCATCCAGTTTACACGAATCAAATATTGGATGTGCTGAAGCAGCATCAAGTAAATGCCAGCTTTTTTGTCGTAGGAAGCCGGGTTCACGCATATCCAAAGATCGCAGAACGGATTGTGGACGAAGGAAATGAGCTTGGCAACCACACGATGAATCATACGTATTTTGACCTGTTATCATCAAAGGAGATCAAGCAGGAGCTAAAAGAATCAGCGGCTCATATCGCTTCACTCCAGCCTGGCGGGCCCTTATTATTTCGTCCTCCTGGCGGCCGCTTGACGATGAAATCTTTCCGCATTTTGTCAAAGCAAGGATATGATGTGGTCATGTGGTCCTTTACGCAAGATCCGAAGGACTGGTCAAGACCAGGCGCGCATAAAATTGCGAGCCGTATTATTGATCATATTCAAGGCGGCGATATCATTCTTTTGCATGATGGCGGAGGAAACCGGAAGCAGACGGTCGAAGCACTGAAACAAGTGATACCTGAATTAAAGGATCGAGGATATGAATTTGTCAAAGTGAGCGAACTGCTGCATCATGACAAAGCGTATGTACCTGTTCAACTGCAATAGGAAGTATTCGTCAAAAACAGTCATTCATTGAAACCAAAAGTCTTGTCGTTTACTATATGAAGAGGGCTTTTGGAGGTGAATGTTGTGAAGAAATATGTTGTCCTTTTCATCCTGCTTTGTGTCGCTGCTGGGTGCTCAAAGCCAGAACAAGAAAGTGTCATTGCATTTGGCGACAGCAATACAAAGGGATCAAACTGGGACTTCCGAGATTATCCAACATCTGAAAAATGGGTGAATCTCATGAAAAACGTCGAGCGCGGTCAAATTCAAGTGAAGAACGCAGGGATTGGCGGGCAGACGACTGAAGATGCGAAGCTTCGCTTTGAGCAGGATATTTTAAAGCAGAAACCAACTTACGTCCTCATCATGTTCGGTACGAATGATGCGGCGATTTTAGACGGGAAACATCCCCGAGTGACGAAAAAAAGATTTAAAGAAAATGTAACCTACTTCATTTCTGAAAGTAGAAAAGCAGGCATTACCCCGGTTCTCATGACTTGTGTACCTGTTGTAGAAGGCGGAAAAAAGGGCTTGTATTATTACTCTAGGTATAAGTCATCTTATTTTGCTGAGAGAGGCGGGGCAAGAGCTTGGCAAAATTCCTATAATGACATCACGAGAGAAATAGCCAAGGATCAGCAAGTACCGCTTGTCGACAACTGGAAAGCGTTCATCCGAGAAGCTGGTGAAGATAGTGACAATGCGTTGATTCAATCAGGTTTAATCGACCCTTCTGGCAATCATATGACGCCAAAAGGGGCAAGAATCATTTATAACGAAATCAAAGAGCGTGATGTCATCAAACATTTTTAAATGATGGCCATCTGCCTAAACAAGATCATCCATTTAGCATAGTCTAACAGTATATCTTCCTAGAAGGAGGTAACTGATATGTGGGGATGCCCTTATCCTTACCCTGCGTGTTCGCCTTATCCAGCTCAAGGAGCAGGAATCGGTTACGCTTTTCTTGTTGTATTCCTTGTGGTTATTTTGGTCGTAGGTGGAGGGTTATGGTTTTGGAATGAACAGCCTTGCAAATAAGACACCTCTTCTTTACTTGAGAAGGGGTGTTTTTTACGGAAAATAGTAGTAAGCCTATAGCGCAAGTGATATAATATCAGTCACCTGAGTTTAAAAAAGAGAATGCTCGGGAGGCATGGTTCCTGTGATATGGAATTAAGAGGAAACAGAGAGCATATGCCCGAGCGAACGTCTTTTCATTTCTGTCTCAATTAATTCAATGAAGTCGCGATTTAAGTTCATTTCATTTGCTTTATAATACGATTCTATAAGTAAATCATCTGACAGCTTTTTCATACTAGAAACCCATATGATGGGAAAAACACCTCCCCTGAAAAAGTTGGCATAAAACTTGAGGAAAAGACATATCATCATAGGTTGATCGAATGTCTCTGAAGTACCTTTAATCTACCATGAATGGGAAACAAGAACAATCGTTCTGTTATCCACATGGTGAAGTGGATAACTTGTGGGTAGAGTGTTTATAATTGAATGAAAGCGTGATGAAATATAGGTGGATAATGTGTGTAAAATTATCCACAACTGTTGAAGGTCCTCGTCATATGTCGAAAACTTTTTCATTGTATTCGATAGACAGACAAATTGTGATTTGATTCGACACTATCGCTGAAAAACCAATGGAAGAAAGGGTGCAAATTGTGCTAAAGAAGTATTTCTTACCGGATGAATTTGTGAAAAGCATTTTCCACATTTCACCGCAAAAACTAAAAGAACGAAATGTAAAAGGAATTATTACCGATTTAGATAACACACTAGTAGAATGGGATCGTCCAAGTGCGACGCCCCGCTTAATTGAATGGTTTCAAGAAATGAAGGATCACGGGATACAAGTGACGATTGTATCGAACAATAATGAAAAAAGGGTCAAGCTTTTTTCTGAACCAGTTCATATTCCGTTTATTTATAAAGCGAAAAAGCCGATGGGAAGAGCTTTTAATAAGGCCGTCGCTGATATGCAATTGAAAAAAGAAGATGTGGTTGTCATTGGGGATCAGCTCATGACCGATGTTCTAGGCGGGAATCGTCACGGCTTCCATACGATTTTGGTCGTTCCTGTTGCTGCCTCAGACGGATTTATCACTAAGTTTAACAGGCAGATTGAACGCAGAATTTTAGGAGCCTTAAAGCGTAAGGGCCACATTCAGTGGGAGGAAGAGTAATAATGGAAAAGGTTGTTTGTATTGGCTGCGGTGTAGCCATTCAGACGGAAGATAAAGATCAATTAGGATATGCGCCGGCAGCATCTCTATTGAAAGAAGATGTGATCTGTCAGCGCTGTTTTAGGTTAAAGAACTACAATGAAATACAAGATGTTTCTTTAACAGAAGACGACTTTTTAAATATATTGCACAGTATCGGAGAGACAGATTCTCTGATTGTCAAGGTCGTTGATATTTTTGACTTTAACGGAAGCTGGATTAATGGGCTGAGTCGTATTGTCGGTGGTAACCCGATTTTACTCGTCGGCAACAAAGTAGATATTTTACCGAAATCCGTGAAAAAAGATCGTTTAATTCATTGGATGAAACGGGAAGCGAAAGAAAACGGATTGAACCCGATCGATGTTTTCTTAATCAGTGCAAGCAGAGGTCAGGGCGTACCTGAGGTGATGGAAGCGATCGATCATTACCGCGAAGGAAGAAATGTCTATGTCGTCGGCTGTACGAATGTTGGGAAATCCACATTTATCAATCGAATCATCAAAGAAGTATCTGGTGAAGAGAACGTGATCACCACATCCCAATATCCAGGTACAACACTTGATGCCATTGAGATCCCGCTTGATGACGGATCTGCTCTATTTGATACGCCGGGCATTATCAACCGTCATCAAATGGCGCACTATGTCAGCAAAAATGACTTGAAGATCTTAACGCCGAAAAAAGAATTGAAACCGAGAACGTTCCAATTAAATGAAGCTCAAACGCTTTATTTTGGCGGGCTTGCTCGATTTGATTATGTAAAAGGCGGCAGAACGTCATTTGTCTGCTATATGCCAAATGAGCTGAACATACACAGAACAAAGTTAGAGAACGCAGATGATTTATATGAAAAACATGCCGGTGAACTGCTATCACCGCCATCAAAAGAGGGGATGGAAGATTTTCCTCCACTCGTTCCACATACCTTTACCATTGATCAGCCGAAAATGGATATCGTCTTCTCAGGCTTAGGGTGGATTACGGCAAATGATGCAGATAAGCAAATCAAAGTCTATGCGCCAAAAGGCGTGCATGTGTTTATGAGACGTTCGTTAATTTAAATGTTCAGAGGGGGAGAGACCTTGAAACCTTTATACGGAGTAATCGGTAACCCTGTTGGCCATTCAATGTCTCCGGATATTCATAATGCAGCATTAAAGGATGCTGGAATTGATGGACATTATCATGGCTTTCAAGTAGAAAATGATAACCTGAAAGATGCCATTAGCGGTATGAAAGCCTTAGGAATCAGCGGCTTTAACGTCACTGTTCCGCACAAGGTAGACATCATGCAGTACCTGGACAAAATTGATGTGACAGCTGAACGCCTGCGTGCAGTCAATACGGTGCGGCTCGAAGGAGGTCAGCTCGTCGGGTACAACACAGATGGGGAGGGCTTTCTTCATTCATTGCTTGAAGCCTTGGATCAGCCTTTATCAGAGCTGTCATTTCTAATGATTGGTGCTGGCGGAGCGGCAAATGCGATTTATACGACAATCGCTGACTATGCACCGAAAAGCTTTGATATCACCAATCGTACCATTGAAAAAGCTGAGGCTTTAATTGAAAGTGCAGATGGGAACTTCACT
Source organism: Bacillus sp. FSL W8-1143 (assembly GCF_037965155.1). Lineage (NCBI taxonomy): Bacteria > Bacillati > Bacillota > Bacilli > Caryophanales > Bacillaceae > Bacillus > Bacillus sp. FSL W8-1143. Next base: position 2,325,231 of record NZ_CP150182.1, on the reverse strand, counting down.
TCTAGTGCCATTACATTAAAGACGGCGGAAGAGCAGCTTGGGGAATATGATGTCATCATCCATACAACCTCAATTGGTATGCACCCGAATGTTGAAGAAACCCCGATTTCTTTAGTAAACGCAAAAAAAACAGCGGTTGTTTGTGATATTGTGTATAATCCAATAGAAACAAAACTGCTCAGAGAAGCAGCCGGGTTAAGTTTGAAAACAGTAGATGGTGTCGGCATGTTTGTTGGACAAGCAGCTAGAGCCTTTGAACTGTGGACAGGCATCACGCCTGACGCAAGAAAAATGAAGTCAATTGTGATACAGAAATTAGGAGGAACACCATGTTAAAAGGGAAACAAAAACGTTTTTTACGTGCAAAAGCACATCATTTATCACCTATTTTTCAAGTAGGAAAAGGCGGGGTAAATGACAATATGATCAAGCAAATTTCCGAGGCGCTTGAAGTAAGAGAATTGTTAAAGGTCAGCATATTACAAAACTGCGACGAGGACAAAACGGAAGTTGCGAAAGCACTTGTCAAAGGTGCAAAAGCTGAACTTGTTCAAACGATCGGAAATGTGATTGTCCTTTATAAAGAATCAAAGGAAAATAAACAAATTAAGCTGCCGTAAAGGTGGATGTGATATGAAAAAAATAGGGTTGTTTGGTGGTACGTTTGATCCTCCTCATAATGGGCATTTGCTGATGGCAAATGAAGTGCGTTTTCAAGTAGGGCTTGATGAAATTTGGTTTATCCCAAATCACAAGCCTCCTCATAAAACAGACCGGAAGCGAGCAGATAGTCGTCACCGGGTGAAAATGGTGGATGCGGCGATCCAGTCAAATCCACATTTTCGATTGGAGCTCATTGAAATGGAGCGAGAGGGTCCATCTTATACAGTAGATACGGTGGAGCTTTTAAAGAAGCGTCATCCTGAAGATGAATTCTTTTTTATGATTGGAGCGGACATGGTCGAGTATTTGCCAAAATGGCATCGGATAGATGATTTGCTTCAGATGATTACTTTTATTGGGATGAAAAGACCGGGTTATACCCGAAATACGACATATCCTCTTTTATTTGCAGATGTTCCAGCTTTTGATGTATCATCGACATTGATTAGGCAGCGAATCATGCAGGAAAAACCTGTCGATTATTTGATACCGAAAGCTGTTGAGCGTTATATAAAGGAGCATCACTTATATGAATCGTGAAGAAGCATTAAGCTGTGTCAAAGAGCAGTTAACAGAGCATAGATATACACATACACTCGGGGTTATGGAGACAGCTATTTCTTTAGCGGAACGGTTCGGTGCAGATGTGAAAAAAGCAGAGATCGCCGCTATTTTTCATGATTATGCGAAATTTAGACCAAAGGATGAAATGAAGGGGATTATCCAGCAGGAACAGATGAACCCTCTATTGCTGGAATATTCGCCCGAGCTTTGGCATGCCCCGGTTGGTGCCTATTTGGTTAAAAAGGAAGCAGCTATTAACGACCAAGATATTTTAACGGCCATTGAATTTCATACATCAGGCAGACCAAACATGACATTACTTGAAAAGGTCATTTATGTCGCTGATTATATCGAACCAGGACGTCATTTCCCTGGTGTTGAAGAAGTAAGAGAGTTAGCAGAGCAAGATTTAGATAGCGCACTGATTCAGTCACTAAAAAACACGATCAGCTTTTTATTGAAAAAGAACCAGCCAGTCTATCCAGATACGCTTGCGACTTACAACTCACTTGTGCATAAGAACAATTAAGGAGGAATTTCGATGGATTCATCATCAATTTTAAACGTCGTGGCAGGAGCATGCGATGATAAACGGGCTGAGGATATTATTGCCCTTAATATGCAAGGAATCTCACTTGTTGCCGATTATTTTCTCATTTGTCACGGGAACTCTGATAAACAAGTGCAGGCCATTGCAAGAGAAGTAAAACATCTTGCAGAGGAAAGCGGAATCGAAGTGAAGAAGATGGAGGGCTTTGATGAAGCAAGATGGGTATTGATTGATCTTGGTGATGTCATTGCTCATGTGTTCCACAAAGAAGAAAGAGGATACTATAACCTAGAGAAGCTATGGGGAGATGCGCCGAGAGAAACGCTTTCACTTGGCATTAACTCATGATTTATCAAGGGTTTGCAGGTGTGTATGACGAGCTCATGACACATGCACCTTATGATGAATGGGTTCAGTGGATCCAGCAGAATATCAAACCGAATGCTGCCATTATTGATGTTGGCTGTGGAACTGGAGAGATTTCTCTTCGGTTAGCTGAAAAGGGTCACGCAGTCACAGGAATTGACCTCAGTGAAGAAATGCTGGTTTTCGCGCAGCAAAAAGCACAGGCGAAAAAGCAGTCCATTCAATTTTTACATCAAGATATGAGAGAGCTGACGGGTTTTGAGCAAGTCTTTCAAGCGGCGGTTATATGCTGTGATTCCTTGAATTACTTAAAAAACGAAAATGACGTCAAAAAAACCTTTAAAAACATGTTTCAGCTTTTAGAGGCAGATGGGGTTTTACTCTTTGATGTTCATACTCCTTATAAAATGGAAGAGGTATTCCCAGGTTCGACTTATGCCGATCAAGATGAAGAGATCAGCTATATTTGGCAGAGTGATAAAGGGGATGACATGTATTCGGTCATTCACGATTTAAGCTTTTTTGTAAAGGACGGAGACGTGTATCAGCGTTATGATGAGACACATGAACAGCGTACATTTCCATTTGAGACCTATGCGGCGTTCCTTGAGTCCGCTGGCTTTGAACAAATAGAAGTGACCGCTGATTTTACAAATGAAGCGCCCGGGGAATTCGCCGAAAGATATTTCATTTCAGCTAAGAAGCCAAAAACCATCGTTTAATGGAACGATGGTTTTTTAAAACCCTTTTTTCGCTTGTTGCAGAGTTGATTAATTTCTGCGATCATCAGTAAACACACTTGGCGGATATTGATGCGCAACCGCTTCAAGATCTTTATCAAATTTTTCATGGGTGTTTTGAAAAAGGCGGTGGAACATATCTTGAACACCTGCTTCAAGTGCTTTAATCCCTTCACCCGTAACGCCGCCTTTTACACACACTTTGTCTTGTAGTGTCGGAAGGGTATAGACTCTTTTTTCAATCAAACGGCCAAGCCCTACAAGCATATCTTCTGATAAGGTGGTGGCTTCTTCTTTAGAAATATCTGTTTCTTCAACGGCTGCTTCAATCATTTTCTGAACGAGGAAGCTGATAAAGGCAGGACCGCAGCTGACGATATCTGACGCCGCTCTTGTAATCGAATGATGAATTTCGATAGGTGTTGAAATGCAGGAAGCTAATTGTCTTAACGCTGTTTTCGTCGCGACATTACATGACGATCCAAATGTTAAAAGTGACGCACCTGATAAAGCGCGGTTCGTAATGCTTGGAATCAGCCTGGCTGTTTGACAAGGAACGATATCCTGAAGCTGTTCAGGATGAACCGGACTTGTAATGATGACAATGGTTTGGTGCTCTTTTAAAAGAGGGCTCAGCTCTTTTAAAAGAGGATAAATATCAAGCGGCTTGACACAAACAAAGATGAAATCTTTATCCATGACAGCTCCTGTAAGCTGTTTTGTTACTTCAAGCTCTGGGTGGTTCTTTTTTATATTGAACGCTTTTTCTATGGTCCGGTTTGTAATGGTGATGGATGAGGGATTGACTGCCTTTGATTCAATAAATGCCTCAGTAAGTATGGTACCCATGTTTCCTGTACCGATTATCCCGATATTCAAACGTTCTCCCTCCTTAGGCGCATAGGATCTGTTATCTTCTAAACAGTATGTTGAGCAATAGAAAAATATGATTGAAAGAAGCGTGAGCACGTGAAGCGACTCATTCCATTGAAAAAATACAGTCTTTATATCGGAGCTGGGCTCATGGGCGCGATCATCATCACTTTCTTCCTTTTGGCAGGAAATAAGGGGAGCACTAGAGAGCCAAGTGTATTGAAGGGCGATCAAGACAAACAAGTCACATTAGAAAACAAACAAGAAAAGACCGATAATGAATCATCCTCCATTTTTGTGGAGATCAAAGGGGCTGTAAAAAAGCCAGGTGTTTATACGTTTCAATCTGATGCACGGGTAGAAGAAGCCATTCGAAGAGCAGGAGGTTTTACTAGTAAAGCAGACACGATTGAAATTAATCAAGCAGCAAAATTAGAAGACAGTATGATGATTTATGTCCGGAAGCAGGGAGAAGCAGAGAGAGAGGCACAAACAGCAGGTGCAGACGCTCCATCGGGTAATGAAAAGAGTCAAGGTGTCAATGTGAATCAGGCTGATGCAGCGGAATTGCAAACCATTAATGGAATAGGGCCAGCTAAAGCAGAAGCTATCATTACGTACAGAGAGGAGCACGGAGAATTTCAACAAATTGAAGATTTGCGGAACATTTCAGGTTTTGGGGAGAAGACCATTGAACGGCTGAAAAATGAATTGACCGTTAAGTAGAATTGACGGTATAGAAGGAAGGCATGTACACTTAATACCAACCATCATTCTGGAGGGATCAGCTCGTGGAAAGAATTTCATGGAATCAATATTTTATGGCGCAAAGCCATTTGCTTGCTCTGCGAAGCACCTGTGAGCGGTTAGCTGTTGGGGCGACCATCGTCAGAGACAAGCGTATCATTGCAGGGGGATATAATGGCTCAATTGCTGGTGATGTCCATTGTGCAGATGTGGGATGCTATGTCATTGATCATCACTGCGTTCGCACCATCCATGCGGAAATGAACGCTATTTTACAATGTGCCAAATTTGGTGCACCTACAGCCGATGCTGAAATATATGTCACACATTTTCCTTGTTTGCAGTGCTGTAAAGCCATTATTCAAGCAGGTATTCGAACCGTTTACTATGCAAAGGATTATAAAAATCACCCATATGCCATTGATTTATTTGAGCAGGCAGGTGTTCAAACGGAACAAGTTGAACTCGATGAAATGATCATCGACTTAAAAAATCAAGAAAAATTAGCCTTTGTTGCAGATCTAATTGGCAAACTAAGTGAATCAGGACTTAGTGAATCAGAAATTCGCAATATGCATGAGAAGGCGAATCAATTATTTACTTCCTATGTTTAATTATTTGCCGTTTGGGGCAATTTCAGCAGCTGTTGGAATTGCTCTGGCTGCATATCATCTTCATTTGTACTTCCTTCTCTTTCTTCTCATCATCTTCCTTCTCAGCCTACTGAAAAAAATCCCCAAACTCTTTCTCATGATCAGCCTATGTGGAGCCGTCTATACTCTTATTTTTATGGTTCATGAGTTTTTTGAAACGGATCAACCTGTTCAAGAAAAATTCTTTTCCGGCTCTGTTGTGATTGAAACGATTCCGAAAATAGATGGCAATCGTTTTTCGGCAACTGTGTCAACAGAAGATGACCGGCTAGCCGCTTTCTATACCATTCAAACAGAGCGTGAAAAAGAGACGTTAAAAGACGTAGAGCCAGGTATGAGCTGTCATATGACAGGTGATGTTCGACCGCCTAAACACGCAACCATTCCTAACGGGTTTCAATACGATCAATTTCTACAATCAAAAGGCATTCGCGCTATTTTCTTACCGCAGTCAATCAAAGGCTGTACAAAAAATGATCGTCCTTCCTATTATCTTCAAAAGATGAGGCAAAAAGGCTTAAAATTCTTAGAAGATCATGTGCCGAAAAACTCTGTAGGTATTGTACAGGCTCTTATTTTTGGAGACCGTGATTTGATTGATCCTGACACGCTAAGAGACTATCAAATGCTCGGTGTTATTCATCTGTTAGCGATCTCAGGACTGCATGTGCAAACGCTTCTTGCCTGTTTATTTTGGTGTCTGCTTCGTGCCGGTGTGACAAGAGAGACAGCGCGTCTTCTTCTATTATGCTTTCTTCCTGTTTATGCTTGTTTGACAGGTGCTGCACCATCAGTTTTAAGAGCTTGCCTTATGGCAGGAATCTATTTAGTGATGACAAGCCTGCCAAAAGAAATGAAACAGCCTTCTGCTGTCGTATTAAGCGCAACGTTTTTATTCTTATTAGCGATTCATCCTCTATATCTATTCGAGATCGGATTTCAGCTTTCATTCGTGGTTACGTTTTTTATTTTGTTATCGACCAGAATCTTATCGCAAGCGAAAAGCGCCGTGATGCAGTTGTTCCTTGTCTCATTTGTTGCACAGCTTGCCTCGCTTCCTGTTCTTTTATATCATTTTCAGCAATTTTCTTTGCTGAGCATCCCATTGAATATGATATTTGTCCCTTTTTATACAACAGTTGTCCTGCCTCTATCCTTACTCTTTTTTCTTTTGTCTATCATTTATCTTCCGCTTGGAAAAGTGTTGTTCCAGTTGCTTGATTCGGTCATCCAGCTAAGTCATCAGTTGTCAGCACATATGGCAGTTTTTGATGGGTTCAACTTGATTTTTATGAAATCGACTTGGTGGCATATTCTGCTTGAAGTGAGCGCCGTTGTTTTTTTGCTGTTTGTGATGGAGTGCAAAATGTCCGTGAAATCCTATGCCGTGCCGATTATATTACTAATCGGTGTCTTGAGTGCACACTATTTCACCCCGAATTTTCTCCAAAAAGGGGAGGTCACGATGCTGGATGTCGGACAAGGGGATAGTTTGTTTATTCAGCTCCCTTACCGAAAGGGACATCTACTTGTGGACACAGGTGGCAGACTTTCTTTTGATGATGAACCATGGAAAAAAAGACGTAAAGTGTCTACGATCGGTGAACAAACACTAATCCCGTTTTTGCATTCTAAAGGTATAGCAAAACTTGATGTGCTGATTCTCACGCATGCAGATCAAGACCACATGGGAGAAGCAGTTCGTTTAATCAAACGAAATAAAGTAAAGCGGCTAGCCATACCAAAAGGTTATGCCCGAAGTCCAGAAGATGCAAAGCTGCTAAAAGAAGCAGCTGAAAAAGGTATTATGATTGATGAATTAGAAAGAGGAGATCAGCTCCAAGTTGGAGAGCACATATTTGAGGTTCTTCACCCTTCGCAAGACCGGGTGACAAGTAAGAACAATGATTCACTTGTTCTAACTTTTAATCTTGGCGGGAAACGGTTTCTGTTCACTGGAGATCTTGAACATGAAGGGGAACGAGATATTATAGAAGCCTATCCTCACCTGCAAGCAGATGTCTTAAAGGTTGGGCATCATGGGAGCAAAGGGTCAACAAGTGATGAGTGGCTTCGGCATCTGGAGCCGTCGCACGCACTCATTTCGGCTGGTGAACGCAATCGTTATCAGCATCCTCATCAGGAAGTCTTGAAAAAACTAAAGGATCATCAAACGAAGGTGTACCGCACAGATCAAGACGGAAGTGTGACCTATGGATTTCTTGAGAAGGAAGGAACGTTTTACACGCATCCTCCATATGATATCTTACAAAAACAATAAAAAAACTGCCAAAACGGCAGTCATGTAGCAATCATGAAGTTAAGATCCAACGAGGTGTATAATGGTTGCCAAAATAAACATTGAGGCGAAAAATCCGAATGTGACGATAAAACCAACGGCTGAGTCGGTCACATCATTCCGCTTGCTTTGAACATTTTTTTCAAATTCATTCATTTTCATCCCTCCTGGCTAATTTTAGTATACTTGAACTCATTTGGAATTGCTAGAAGGTAAAGTAACCGTTTTCCATTTTCATGATCATTTTATGAATATCGTCTGAAGCAAGCTGACCCGGGAGCTTGCACCAGACGTTTACTATAAATGAGGAGGCGGTACTTTCAGCTTCCTCTTTACTAATGTCTTCGCACACTTTAGGATAGAGGAGGAAGTGAAAGAGAGGGATTCAATTTATGGTCTTTGAGGTTTGGAACAATTTAAAAAGAGGGGATATCCATCCCGTTTATTGCTTATATGGAAAAGAAACGTATTTACTGCAAGAAACAGCAGCTAAATTAAGACAAGCTGTAGTAGACGAAGAGACAAAGGATTTTAATTTCTCCGTCTTTGATATGGAAGAGGTGCCGCTTGAACAGGCTGTGACAGATGCAGAAACCTTTCCGTTCATGGGAGAAAGACGTCTCGTTGTGATCAAGAACCCTTATTTTCTTACAGCGGAAAAGAAAAAAGAGAAGATTGAGCATGAGCTTTCTCTGTTAGAAGCTTATTTAGAAAAGCCGGCGCCTTATACCATTCTCGTCTTATTGGCACCATATGAAAAGCTGGATGAACGGAAGAAAATCACCAAATTGCTAAAAAAGAAAGCGGCTATGGTTGAGGCAAAAGAGTTAAACCCAAAAGAAACAACGGATTTCACCATTACGCTGGTGAAAACAGAAGGAAAGGCGATGACATCTGAAGCGGCTGAGCAGCTTGTGATGCTGTGCGGCGGAAGCCTATCCTCATTGTTTCAAGAGGTCAGGAAGCTGAGTACATATATTGGAGAGCGAGACGAAATTGAATTAGCGGATGTCAATCAGCTCGTTGCAAGAAGCTTAGAGCAGAATATTTTCGAATTAATTAACCAAATTGTCAACAGACGCCGCTCTCAGGCCATGCAGATGTTTTATGATTTGCTGAAACAAAATGAGGAACCCATTAAAATATTAGCACTTATATCCACTCAATTTCGTTTGATTTTACAGACGAAGTATTTCGCTCAGCAAGGATATGGGCAAAAACAAATTGCTTCAAATCTAAAAGTCCACCCATTCCGCGTGAAACTTGCTATGGATCAGGCAAGGCTGTTTTCAGAAGAAGAGCTGAAGCAAATTGTCAAAGAGCTATCAACGATCGATTATGAAATGAAAACCGGTAAAAAGGACAAGCAGCTATTGCTAGAATTGTTTCTGCTTCGCCTATTAGGCGCTTGAACATAAAAAAACGACCTTCTAAAAAGAGGGTCGTTTTTGTTTAGATGTATAATTGTCAGTCTGTCCTAATGGCTGAGCCGGTCAGGACGGACGTACAGTTAAACAGTTGCCTCATTACTGAGGCGTTGCAAGCATTATGCAGAAAGTCCGTTTACTTGTTTAGCAAGTCTTGACTTGTAACGCGCAGCTGCGTTTTTGTGTACAAGACCAGTTTTAACGGCTTTGTCAATGCGTTTTGCAGCAGAAGAAAGAGCAGCTTTTGCTTGCTCAGCATCGTTGTTAGCTACAGAAACTTCAACTTGTTTAATCGCAGTACGCATCGCAGACTTGATTGTCACGTTGTGTGCACGGCGTTCGTTATTCGTTTTTGTACGTTTGATCGCTGATTTAATATTTGGCATGTGTTTCACCTCCTAAGATACAACCTAAACACAATTGTCTTAAGGTTAAATCTTCACAATAGAACAAGTTGTATTCTATCAAACACACCTTTAGAATGCAATATAAATGTAAAGTATTTTTCATTGATGAAGCGCTCGAATGTTTCTTTCAAGAGATGGAAAGACTACTGTTAATTACTTGGTGGAAGGAGTCTTTTTATGGAGAAACAGAAACTTGATTTAAGTGCTTATCAAATTCGGACAGACTTGGCTGTTGAAACAAGAGAGATACTAGAACAAGAGAACGATCCGAATGTCGTCAAAAAGGATGGAATTCAAGGGATTGTCGAAAAGGAAAAAGAGGAGCATGGCATCCGTATACGCACGGTGGAGATTACGAAAGAAGGGGAGGCGCTGACCAGCAAAAAGGCAGGAACATACTTGACACTTGAGGCGCAGGGCATTCGGGAGAAAGATTCTGAGATGCAGGAAAAAGTTGTCGAAGTCTTTGCCCATCATTTTGCTCAGTTTTTAAAAGATCGAGGCATTCAGACTGATGCGAGCTGTCTTGTAGTAGGACTAGGAAACTGGAATGTCACGCCAGATGCGCTAGGTCCGCTCACGGTTGAAAGTCTGCTTGTGACTCGGCATCTCTTTGAATTACAGCCGGAAAATGTACAGAAAGGCTACCGCCCAGTGTCCTCTTTATCACCGGGAGTGATGGGACTGACTGGTATTGAAACAAGCGACATTATACAAGGTGTCATCGAGAGGTCCAAACCCGATTTTGTCATTGCAATCGATGCCCTTGCTGCTCGTGCAGTGGAACGGGTGAATACGACGATTCAAATCTCTGATACAGGTATCCATCCCGGTTCAGGTGTAGGGAATAAGCGAAAAGAATTAAGCAAAGAAACGTTGGGAATTCCAGTGATTGCGATTGGCGTTCCGACAGTGGTAGATGCAGTCACCATTGCAAGTGACACAATTGATTATGTCTTAAAGCATTTTGGTAGAGAACTGAAAGATGACAGGCCGTCCCGCTCTCTTGTGCCGGCTGGTTTGACGTTTGGGAAGAAAAAAGTACTAAACGAAGAAGACTTACCAGATGAAGAAACGCGTCAATCATTTCTAGGTATCGTAGGAACTCTTCCAGAAGAAGAGAAACGGCAGCTGATCCATGAAGTGCTTGCGCCGCTAGGGCAAAATCTCATGGTCACGCCTAAGGAAGTGGATACATTCATTGATGATATGGCAAACGTGCTCGCCAATGGATTAAACACAGCACTTCATCAAAAAATCTCTCAAGATAACATGGGTTCTTATAATCATTAATCGGTTCTACTTTCTCTAGCTCGCTCATAGTGTAATTACTAGAAAGCGTGCTGGAGGGAGTAAATCATGAAAAAAAGACCCCGCCGTCCTCGACAGTTGGTCGTTGCGATTAATGGAACAAAAGTAGTCAAAAGCATTTTCTTATTTATAGCCTCGCTTGTTGTAGTGTTTGTGATGTCAGGGGCGTTGACATCTTTAAAACCTGAGCTGAGGCCACAAGCCTCGCTATATGGTGTAGCAGATGAGCTTTCCGGGGCGTTTTTCGCCACATTAATGGGCATGGAAAACCAATATTTCGCCTCAGCCGTCCCGAAAGATCAAAAAGGGTTTCATTTCTCTGGACTGTCACTCAAGCTTGCGACCAGTATCAATTTAGAAGACCCGCGTAGTTTTCTAGGTAGAGAACTTCCAGGCTTTGAACATTTTGATACAAAAATCATCTTAGCAGGTGAAGGAACAGACTATACCAACATGCCAATGGAATCGCCGCCGCCAAGTGAAGTCATTCAAGATGAAAAAGAAGCAAATTTAGCAGAGCTGGACAAGCTCGACAAAGATGTGCCGAAAAAGCCTGCGAAAGAGCCGGACCGGTCGACAGGAAAACGAAAAGCTGTGTACATTTACCATACACATAATACGGAATCATATTTACCATTTTTAAAAGGAGAAACGAATCCAAACAATGCACGGCACTCAAAAGTGAATGTCACCCTTGTCGGTGACATGTTCGGAAAGGCGCTTGATCAGCAAGGAATCGGGAATACGGTCGACAAAACAGAAGTTGAAAAACGGCTTCTGCAAAAAGGACTAAAGTATCCCCAGTCTTATAATGAATCAAGACTGGTCGTAAAAGAAGCCTTAGCGAAAAATGATGATCTCGAATATTTAATCGATATCCACCGTGACTCAAGAAGAAAGAAAGACACTACTGCCGAGATCAAAGGGAAAAAATATGCGAGAATTGCGTTTGTTGTGGGAAAGAAGAATCAAAGCTATGAGAAAAACCTCAAGCTTGCGACGGAGTTCCACCATTTGATGGAGAAAAAATATAAAGGACTCAGTGTCGGTGTGTTTGCCAAAGGCGAAATTGGTGATAATGGAATTTATAATCAAGATTTATCCGACAAAGCCCTTCTTTTAGAATTTGGCGGAGTGGATAATAATATGGAAGAATTGAAAAATGCATCCAATGCAGCAGCTGATGTCTTCAGCGACATTTTCTGGGATGCGGAAAAAGTAAACGGCAAAGCAAAGGATGAGAAAAAACGCTCTTAAGGTGGTGACGGTGCATGGGATCATTTATGGGAAAAACCATTATTTTAGGACTGGTCTTGCTATTTGGCGTCTTTTTAGGAATGCAGCAGGCAAATAATGGCATGCTGCAAATGAAGGGTTACCATGACCCGCAATTAAAAGGCGCTTTCTCCATCCAAATGAACGACGAAGAAGAACGAGAAGCCTCTATCTTAGGAACGGCTGTTACAGAAAAGGATCTTGCCGAAAAACAAAAGCAGCTTGAGGAAATAGAGAGCTTTAATGCTTTCTCCAAGGCAGGAAAGGTGTTGTCTGATGGCATGACACATGCAGCTCGTTCTCTTTATGATTGGGTAAATGGGAAATAAATAAATCTACACCTTATGACTAAAGCCGCTAATCAATGAGCGGCTTTTCTTGATTTCGATTGAATCTTTACAGCCCTATTGATATAATCTAACCTAGCGCAACCCGCGTTTTATAGTAGGAGTGATAGATTGTGACAGATAAAGAAAAACGATTAGAACGGCAATCAAGAATTCGAAATTTCTCCATTATCGCCCATATTGACCACGGGAAATCCACATTGGCCGACCGTATTTTAGAAAAAACAGCGGCGATTACGCAGCGAGAAATGAAAGAACAATTACTTGATTCCATGGACTTAGAGCGTGAACGCGGCATAACGATTAAATTAAACTCTGTCCAGCTGAAATATAAGGCGAAGGATGGAGAAGAATATATTATGCACCTGATTGATACACCAGGGCATGTCGACTTCACCTATGAGGTATCTCGAAGCCTTGCTGCCTGTGAAGGTGCGATTCTCGTAGTAGATGCAGCACAAGGAATTGAAGCACAGACACTTGCGAATGTTTATTTAGCTCTTGATAACAACTTAGAAATTCTTCCGATTATCAATAAAATCGATCTGCCAAGTGCAGAGCCTGAGCGTGTAAGAGGAGAAATTGAAGATGTCATCGGGTTGGATGCGTCTGAAGCTGTTCTCACCTCTGCTAAGGCTGGTATTGGGATCGAAGATATTTTAGAACAAATCGTCGAAAAGGTGCCAGCACCTGCTGGAGACCCAGAAGCACCGCTTCAAGCTCTTATATTTGATTCTCTCTACGATGCGTATCGCGGCGTTATTGCGTACATACGAATTGTGGAAGGAACTGTCAAACCAGGTCAGAAAATCAAAATGATGGCGACGGGCAAAGAATTTGAAGTCCTTGAAGTCGGCGTATTCACACCAAAAGCCATGCCGACAGATGAACTCACTGTTGGAGATGTTGGCTACTTAACAGCAGCAATTAAAAATGTCGGCGATACACGTGTGGGGGATACGATCACAAGTGCGGTGAACCCAGCGAAAGAAGCGCTGCCAGGATACAGAAAGCTGAACCCAATGGTTTACTGCGGTCTTTATCCGATTGATACAGCGAAATATAACGATTTACGTGAAGCACTAGAAAAGCTTGAATTAAATGATTCTTCACTTCAATATGAGGCAGAGACGTCCCAAGCACTTGGCTTCGGTTTCCGCTGCGGCTTTCTTGGAATGCTTCATATGGAAATCATCCAAGAACGGATTGAGCGTGAATTTAAAATCGATCTCATTACGACAGCACCAAGTGTTATTTACGATGTGTATATGACAGACGGAGAAAAAATCATCGTCGATAACCCGTCAAATCTGCCTGATCCGCAAAAGATCGAGAAAATTGAAGAACCATACGTGAAAGCAACAATGATGGTGCCGAATGACTATGTAGGCTCTGTCATGGAGCTTTGCCAAGGCAAGCGCGGGCATTTCATTGATATGCAATACCTTGATGCAAACCGAGTGAGCATTGTGTACGAAATTCCTTTGGCGGAGATCGTGTATGAATTCTTTGATATGCTCAAGTCCAACACAAAAGGCTATGCGTCCTTTGACTATGAGCTGATTGGCTATCGCCCATCTACTCTAGTGAAAATGGACATCATGCTGAATGGTGAAAAAATCGATGCCCTTTCCTTTATTGTTCACCGCGATTACGCCTATGAACGAGGCAAGATCATCGTAGAAAAGCTGAAAGAACTCATTCCGCGCCAGCATTTTGAAGTACCAGTTCAAGCGGCGATTGGACAAAAAATTGTGGCTCGTTCTACCATTAAAGCGATGCGTAAAAACGTACTTGCTAAATGTTATGGTGGAGACATTTCCCGGAAAAGAAAGCTTCTTGAGAAGCAAAAAGAAGGGAAAAAGCGCATGAAACAAGTGGGCTCTGTTGAAGTCCCGCAAGAAGCATTTATGGCTGTGCTGAAGATGGACGACAGCACACCGAAAAAATAACATCCTCCTCAAGGCAACCTGCTTTACAATGTCAGCCTTGGCGTTTATAGTCGAAAACAAACAAAGGTGCCGCAGCGATAAACTGCGGCTCTTTACCTGTAAAGAAGGTGTCATCAAATGAAAGCAGCATACATTCACATTCCATTTTGTGAGCACATTTGCCACTATTGTGATTTCAATAAATTTTTCATTAAAACGCAGCCAGTCGATGAATACTTAGCGGCTCTTGAAAAAGAGATGCAGCACACGATCGAGCAAAAGGGCGAGCAAGAACTCAAGACGATCTTTATTGGCGGGGGGACTCCGACATCATTGACCGTCAGCCAGCTAGACCAGCTTATGAACAGCATTCACCGTGTGTTAAAGCCGGCAAAAAAACTGGTTGAATTTGCAGTGGAAGCAAACCCAGATGAATTATCACTCGAGAAGCTACATGTGTTAAAAGAAGCCGGTGTCAATCGACTAAGCTTTGGCGTCCAAACCTTTGAAGATGATTTGCTCAAAAAAATTGGACGAGTTCATCAAAAGAAAGATGTTCTCACGTCCTTTGAGAGAGCTAGAGCGGTTGGATTTGACAATATTAGCCTTGACCTCATGTTTGGCTTGCCGCATCAAGAAAAGCATCATGTTATGAATTCACTTGAGACAGCTTTCTCATTAGGAGCAGAGCATTATTCTGTCTACTCACTGATTGTGGAACCGAAAACGGTGTTTTACAACTTAATGCAAAAAGGAAAACTGCATTTACCGCCGCAAGAACGTGAGGCTGAAATGTATGAACTTGTGATGGATGAAATGGAGCGCCATGGATTACATCAATACGAAATCAGCAATTACGCCAAACCGGGCTTTGAAAGCCAGCATAACCTGACCTATTGGAGCAATGAAGACTACTTCGGTTTCGGTGCAGGGGCACACGGGTATGTAGATGGCATCCGAAATGTGAACGCAGGACCAGTGAAGCATTACTTGGAACTGATTGAGCAAACTGGGTTCCCGTATAAAGAAACTCATCAAGTCACAAAAGCAGAGCAGATAGAAGAAGAAATGTTTTTAGGCCTTCGAAAAATCGAAGGGGTGAAAAGTGCCGACTTCCAAGCCAAATATGGTGCTTCACCAGAAGCTCTTTTTCCCTCAGTTCTTGAAGAATTAGAAGAAAAAGGTCTCATTGTAAAAGATGACATTGGAATTCGTTTAACAAGAAAAGGGAAATTGTTAGGAAATGAAGTATTTCAAGCGTTTCTCGGTGAGTTATAATTGACATTTTAATTTGAGTTTGGTAATTTTGTTTATACAATTAGCACTCGTTGAAAGAGAGTGCTAACAGGGGTGATGATGATGTTAACAAATCGTCAGCTTTTGATTCTGCAAGTCATCATTAATGACTTTATTCGTTCGGCGCAGCCAGTTGGATCAAGGACTCTTTCTAAAAAAGAGGACATCACATTCAGCTCTGCGACGATTAGAAACGAAATGGCTGATTTGGAGGAACTTGGTTTTATCGAAAAGACCCATTCTTCATCAGGAAGAATTCCTTCAGAAAAAGGATATCGTTATTATGTAGATCATTTGCTCTCTCCGCGAAAACTGTCGTCTAAAGATCTTGTGCTTATCCAGTCGGCTTTTCAGGAGAAAATTTTTGAGCTGGAAAAAACAGTTCAAAAATCGGCGGAAATTTTATCAGATCTCACAAACTATACATCGATCGTGCTTGGTCCAAAGCTGAGTGAAAATCGATTAAAGCAAATTCAGCTTGTCCCCGTTCAGCCAAATAAAGCCGTAGCAATCATGATTACAGACAGCGGACATGTTGAAAACAAAACCATTACCTTCTCTGAGCATCTCGATGTCTCCGATATTGAGAAGCTGATGAATATTTTGAATAGCCGCTTAGCTGGCGTTCCAATGGACCAGTTGAAGGACAGGATGTATAAAGAAGTAGTCATGCTTCTGCGCACACATTTAAAAGATTATGATCACATTTTAGATGCGCTTGGCAACACATTTACATCGACACAAAATGAATCAAAACTTTTCTTTGGCGGGAAGATTAATATGTTGAATCAGCCTGAATTTCATGACATCGACCGCATTCGCTCACTCATGATGCTGATTGAGCAAAAGAATGATGTCATGCAGCTGTTTCATCCAAATCAGCAAGGTATCACCATTAAAATCGGTTCAGAAAACAATTTGGAAGCAATGGAGAACTGCAGTTTGATCACAGCGACTTATTCGATTGATCAAAAATCACTCGGCTCCATTGCCGTCATCGGACCAACCCGCATGGATTACGGGCGAGTCGTTAGTCTTTTGCATCATGTATCAAAAGACTTGTCAAACGCACTTTCCAATTTGTATGATGAGTAGGGTGATAAAAAGATAGGGGCACTGCCCCTTCGTATTCTTGAATCTTTTGAGGGAGGTGAACACAATGTCAGAAGAAAAACAGACACCTGAGCAAGAAGCAGAGGTTGAAGCACAAGAAGAAGCAGTTCAAGTAGATACTGAGGAAGCAAAGCATGATGAACAGTCTGCCTTCCAAGAGAAAATCGATGAATTGCAGCAGCTTCTAGATGAAAAAGAAAACAAGATTCTGCGTGTTCAAGCAGATTTTGAAAACTATAAACGCCGTGCTCGAACTGAAGTGGAGACCGTGCAAAAATATCGTTCTCAACATGTTGTCAGCGATCTTCTCCCAGCTCTTGACAACTTTGAAAGAGCGCTTGGAATTGATCCAGACAATGAGCAGGCGAAAAGTTTGTTAGAAGGAATGCAAATGGTTTACCGCCAGCTGGTAGAAGCGTTGAAAAATGAAGGCGTTGAACCAATTGAAGCTGTCGGCAAAGAGTTCGATCCAAACCTTCATCAAGCCGTCATGCAAGTTGAAGATGAAAACTTCGATTCAAATATCGTAGTAGAAGAATTGCAAAAGGGCTATAAACTCAAAGACCGAGTTATTCGTCCATCAATGGTAAAAGTAAATCAATAACTACATAATGGGAGGTCATCGATTATGAGTAAAATCATTGGGATTGACTTAGGAACAACAAACTCATGTGTTGCAGTACTTGAAGGCGGAGAGCCAAAAGTCATTGCAAACGCTGAAGGAGCACGTACAACACCATCTGTTGTCGCTTTTAAAAATGGAGAGCGCCAAGTTGGTGAAGTAGCGAAACGCCAATCAATTACAAACCCGAACACAATCATGTCTGTTAAAAGACATATGGGTACAGACTATAAAGTAGAAGTTGAAGGCAAGAACTATACACCGCAGGAAATCTCTGCAATCATTCTTCAACACCTTAAATCTTACGCTGAAGGCTACCTTGGCGAAGAAGTAACAAAAGCTGTTATCACAGTTCCTGCTTACTTCAACGATGCAGAACGTCAAGCTACAAAAGATGCTGGTAAAATTGCTGGTCTTGAAGTAGAACGTATCATCAACGAGCCAACAGCAGCTGCGCTTGCTTATGGTTTAGATAAAACAGATGAAGATCAAACGATCCTTGTATACGACCTTGGTGGTGGTACATTTGACGTATCAGTCCTTGAGCTTGGAGACGGCGTCTTTGAAGTACGCTCAACTGCTGGGGACAACCGTCTAGGTGGAGACGATTTTGACCAAGTGATCATTGATCACTTAGTAGCTGAATTCAAAAAAGAAAATGGCATTGACCTTTCAAAAGATAAAATGGCGCTTCAGCGTTTAAAAGATGCTGCTGAAAAAGCGAAAAAAGATCTATCTGGTGTATCTTCTACACAAATCTCACTGCCGTTTATCACAGCTGGAGATGCAGGTCCTCTTCACCTTGAATTAACGCTAACACGTGCTAAATTCGAAGAGCTTTCTGCAGATCTTGTAGAGCGTACAATGACACCTGTACGTCAATCATTGAAAGATGCTGGTTTATCTGCTAGCGAGATTGATAAAGTCATCCTTGTTGGTGGATCAACTCGTATTCCTGCAGTACAAGAAGCAATCAAAAAAGAAACAGGCAAAGAGCCTCATAAAGGTGTAAACCCTGATGAAGTGGTTGCTCTTGGTGCGGCGATTCAAGGTGGAGTCATCACAGGAGATGTCAAAGACGTTGTTCTTCTTGATGTAACACCACTTTCTTTAGGAATTGAAACAATGGGCGGCGTATTCACAAAGCTGATTGAACGTAATACAACAATTCCAACAAGTAAATCTCAAGTATTCTCAACGGCTGCTGACAACCAAACAGCGGTAGACATCCATGTTCTGCAAGGTGAGCGCCCAATGGCAGCAGACAACAAAACATTAGGTCGTTTCCAATTGACTGACATTCCGCCAGCACCACGCGGCGTACCACAAATCGAAGTATCTTTTGATATCGATAAAAACGGTATTGTCAACGTACGAGCGAAAGATATGGGTACAGGCAAAGAGCAAAACATCACCATCAAATCTTCTTCAGGTCTTTCTGATGATGAGATCGAAAAAATGGTCAAAGAAGCAGAAGAAAATGCTGAAGCAGATGCGAAGAAAAAAGAAGAAATCGAAGTGCGCAATGAAGCAGATCAATTAGTGTTTACAACAGAAAAAACATTAAAAGATCTAGAAGGCAAAATCGATGAAGAGCAAGTGAAAAA
The DNA here is from genome assembly GCF_037965155.1 of Bacillus sp. FSL W8-1143. NCBI lineage: Bacteria > Bacillati > Bacillota > Bacilli > Caryophanales > Bacillaceae > Bacillus > Bacillus sp. FSL W8-1143. Next base: position 2,306,440 of record NZ_CP150182.1, on the reverse strand, counting down.
AGCAAACGACGCGAAAGATGCACTAAAAGCTGCGATCGAAAAAGGCGAGCTTGAAGACATCAAAGCGAAAAAAGATGAGCTGCAAACAATCGTTCAAGAACTAACGACAAAGCTCTATGAAGAAGCTGCAAAACAAGCACAAGCTCAGCAAGAAGGCGCTGAAGGTGCTCAAAAAGCAGATGACAATGTAGTGGATGCAGAATACGAAGAAGTAAACGACGATCAAGAGAAAAAATAATCACCTTTACTTTTGAAAAAGACTGCTGAAACGTACTCGTCAGAAAGTCAAAGTCAGGATCTCTTGGCTTTGACTTTTTTTCTTTCCAACGATGAAAGCAATTGAAAAAGGTCAAATCAAAATGATACAATCGTACTTATGTGAGAAAATCGGGAGTGTGAAGAGATGAGTAAGCGTGATTACTATGAAGTGCTTGGCGTGAGTAAGAGCGCCTCAAAAGACGAGATCAAAAAGGCATACCGCAAGCTTTCAAAAAAGTATCACCCTGATATTAATAAAGAAGCTGGCTCAGATGAGAAATTCAAAGAAGTAAAAGAAGCCTATGAAACCCTTTCTGACGATCAAAAACGTTCGCAGTATGATCAGTTCGGTCATACCGATCCAAACCAAGGCTTTGGCGGCGGCGGTTTTGGCGGAGGAGGAGACTTTGGTGGCTTCGGCGGCTTTGATGACATCTTCTCTAGTATTTTTGGCGGTGGAGCCAGAAGAAGAGATCCAAATGCACCGCGTCAAGGAGCAGACTTGCAATATACAATGACGCTTTCATTTGAAGAAGCAGCATTTGGGAAAGAAGCAACGATTGAAATCCCTCGCGAGGAATCATGTGAAACATGTCATGGATCAGGGGCAAAGCCTGGGACAGAAGCGAAGACTTGTTCACATTGCGGCGGCTCTGGTCAATTAAATGTTGAGCAGTCAACTCCGTTTGGTAAAGTGGTCAACCGCAGAGTATGTAACTACTGTAGCGGAACAGGAAAACAAATCGATCACAAATGTTCTACATGCGGCGGCTCTGGTAAAGTGCGTAAGCGTAAGAAAATCAATGTGACGATCCCAGCTGGTGTTGACGATGGTCAGCAGCTCAGAGTGTCTGGTCAAGGGGAGCCAGGTGTAAATGGAGGACCTCCAGGCGATCTATTTGTTGTGTTCCATGTGCGTTCGCATGAATTCTTCGAGCGTGACGGGGATGACATTTACTGCGAAATGCCGTTAACCTTCGCACAGGCTGCATTAGGTGACGAAATTGAAGTGCCGACATTACACGGTAAAGTGAAATTAAAAGTTCCTGCTGGCACGCAAACTGGCACAAAGTTTAGACTCAAAGGAAAAGGTGTGAAAAATGTACGCGGCTATGGCCAAGGCGATCAGCATATCGTTGTACGAGTCGTCACACCAACAAATTTAACGGACAATCAAAAAGATATCATTAGAAAATTTGCTGAAGTGAGCGGAAATAAACCGGACGAACAAGAGATGAGCTTCTTCGATAAGGTAAAACGCGCATTTAAAGGCGAGTAAGACGGATAAGGAGTTGGTAGTATTGAAGTGGTCAGAAATTAGCGTCCATACAACAAATGAAGCGGTGGAACCAATCACCAATATTTTGCATGAAGCAGGTGCGAGTGGTGTCGTGATTGAGGACCCGCTTGATTTAGTCAAGGAACGTGAAAATGTATACGGTGAGATCTACCAGCTCGATCCGAATGACTATCCTGAAGAAGGGGTCATCGTCAAAGCCTATCTTCCAATGAACAGCTTTTTAATGGAAACGGTAGATGAGATCAAAGAAGCCATCAACAATCTTCTTCTATACGATATTGACCTTGGACGAAATACGCTGTCCATTTGTGAAGTAAATGAAGAAGAATGGGCCACCGCATGGAAAAAATACTATCATCCTGTGAAAATCTCTGAAAAATTCACCATCGTTCCAACATGGGAAGAATATACTCCGGTTCATTCTGATGAACTGATTATTGAAATGGACCCAGGAATGGCATTTGGAACAGGGACACATCCAACAACCGTTCTTTGTATTCAGGCGCTTGAGCGCTATGTGAAGGAAAACGATACGGTGATTGATGTTGGAACAGGCTCTGGGATTTTAAGTGTGGCAGCAGCGATGGTTGGTGCAAAGGACATTCAAGCCTTTGATCTCGACACCGTTGCGGTTGAAAGTGCAAAGCAAAACATCGAGCTAAATGGTGTAAGCGAACAAGTGACGGTCAAGCAAAACAACTTACTTGATGGGATTTCAGGTGAACGTGATGTGATCGTCGCCAACATTCTCGCAGAAGTGATTTTGCGCTTTACAGATCAAGCCTATGACTTATTGAAGAAAGATGGCTATTTCATTACATCAGGCATCATTGGACAAAAGAAATTACAAGTCAAAACAGCATTAGAAGAAGCAGGTTTTGACATTGTTGAAGTGCTGTCAATGGAAGATTGGGTCAGCATTATAGCGAAAAAATAAAGCGAGTAGGTGTCAGGACACGTATGCAACGATATTTTATCGACCTCACGAAAGAAGAAGTGATCGCAAAGGGATCTATCGTCATCAATGGTGAAGATGTACATCACCTTTCCAACGTCATGCGCATGAAAGCAGGGCAGGAAATCCTTTGCTTAACGACAGACGGCTTTGAAGCGCTCAGTAAAATTGATACAATAACAAAGGAAGAAGTCATTTGTCACGTTGAAGGCTGGACAAATCAGGACAGAGAGCTTCCGGTAAGAGTAACAATTGCGAGCGGTCTCCCAAAGGGAGATAAGCTTGAGCTGATTATCCAAAAAGGCACAGAGCTTGGCGCAAGCGCATTTATCCCGTTTCAAGCGGCTCGTTCTATTACAAAAATTGACCAAAAGAAGTCACATAAAAAACGAGAGCGCTGGGAGAAAATCGCGAAAGAAGCAGCTGAACAGTCCTACCGGAATATCATTCCTCGTGTTGATCCAGTATCAACATTTAAAGAGCTGACTCAATTAGCTGGTGAATTCGATAAATGTGTCGTTGCATACGAAGAATCATCGAAAGAAGGAGAGCAAAGCCGCTTTCAAACTGTGCTCCAACAGATGAAAGGCGGACAAACCTTGCTAGTGGTTTTTGGCCCTGAAGGCGGTTTAGCAGAAAAGGAGATTGAAGCGCTTGAAACGCATGGTGCAGTCATTTGCGGGCTTGGACCACGCATTTTAAGAACAGAAACAGCTCCTCTTTACGCGCTTTCTGCTATATCTTATCAAACAGAGTTATTAAGAGGTGAATCATGATGGGAACAGTAGCGTTCCATACACTTGGCTGTAAGGTCAATCACTATGAAACAGAAGCGATCTGGCAGCTGTTTAAAGAAGCAGGCTATGAAAGAAAAGAGTACGAATCAAAAGCAGACGTATATGTCATTAATACATGTACGGTCACGAATACTGGCGATAAAAAAAGCCGCCAAGTCATTAGAAGAGCCATTCGTCATAACCCGGATGGTGTCATTTGTGTAACAGGCTGTTATGCGCAAACATCTCCAGCAGAAATCATGGCGATTCCTGGTGTTGATATTGTCGTGGGAACACAAGACAGACATAAATTACTCGGTTACATTGAAGAATATCGCAGAGAAAGACAGCCGATTAATGGGGTTGGCAATATTATGAAAGCACGTGTGTTTGAAGAACTCGATGTTCCTGCTTTTACAGACAGAACACGTGCGTCATTAAAAATCCAAGAAGGCTGTAACAATTTCTGTACATTCTGCATTATTCCTTGGGCTCGCGGACTTCTTCGTTCTCGTGATCCAGAAGAGGTCATCAACCAAGCGCAGCAGCTTGTGGATGCCGGCTATAAAGAAATTGTATTAACAGGTATTCACACAGGTGGATACGGAGAAGACTTAAAGGATTATAACTTTGCAAAGCTTCTGAAAGAATTAGATGAACGTGTCAACGGCTTAAAACGAATTCGTATTTCATCTATCGAAGCAAGTCAAATTACAGATGAAGTGATAGAAGTGCTTGATCAGTCAGATAAGATTGTCAGACACCTTCACATCCCGCTTCAATCTGGCTCTAATACAGTGCTGAAAAGAATGCGCCGTAAATATACGATGGAATTCTTTGCAGAGCGTTTAACAAAGCTGAAAAAAGCATTGCCAGGTCTTGCTGTCACCTCTGATGTGATTGTAGGATTCCCTGGAGAAACAGAAGAAGAGTTTTTGGAAACATACAACTTTGTCAAAGACCATCAATTCTCTGAACTGCACGTATTCCCTTACAGCAAACGTACAGGTACGCCAGCTGCAAGAATGGAAGATCAAGTGGATGAAAATGTGAAAAACGAACGTGTCCACCGCTTGATCGCTCTTTCTGATCAGCTTGCGAAAGAATACGCATCAGCTTATGAAGGAGATGTCCTAGAGATTATTCCGGAAGAATCCTTCAAAGAACAAGAAGGAAAGCACAATCTTTATGTGGGCTATACAGATAACTATATGAAGGTTGTTTTTGAAGGAACAGAGGACATGATCGGCCGTTTGGTCAAAGTGAAAATTACGAAAGCGGGTTATCCTTATAACGAAGGACAATTCGTTCGTATAAGCGATGAAGTACAAACAGACAAAGTGAGAATGACCTCATAATCAATCAAAATAAAACACCGGTGCCAAAAGGGCAAGCCGGTGTTTTATTTTGATTGATTCGGTAAAAGGCATAAAATCAATGTGTGAAATGGACGGATGAACGGGAAGAAAAGCAAAGAGCTTGCCACATTAAACAGCAGGCTGAAGTGCGCAATTTGCTGTGCGGGAGCGTTTGCAAGAAGGGCGACGAATTCTGTCATCATGGCGAGAAATGGGAGACATAAAAGCACTCCGAGCACATTAAACAAAACGTGTGCATAAGCCGTTTGACGTGCTGCATAGCCGCCAGATATGGCAGCCATTACGGCTGTAATACATGTCCCAATATTGGACCCTAACACAAAGCTGATGCCTTCCTGAAGCCCAACCGTTCCTTCATTCATAAACCCCATTAAAATGCCGATACAGACGGAGCTTGAATGAACAATCGCTGTGAAGATAGTACCCGAAAGCAGCGCCGTCCAGTCAGAATGCTGCATCATTTCGAGAAAGCGCAATGTCTCAGGCTGACTTGTCATCATACCTGCAATTTTAGAAAAGCCTTGAATACAAAAAAAGATCATCCCGAGTCCAAATATACTTTTTCCTGCATGCCTAAAAGATTTTTTGCCTAACATCATGCATATCAGACCAGCTAGGATTAAAACCCACATGAAAACATCCATTTTAATGGCGATAAATTCTGTTGTAAACGTAGAGCCAATATTGGTACCAAGAATCATTGGAATGGATTTTTTAAAAGAGAGAATACCTGTACTGACAAAGCCAATCACGATGACCATAAACGCTGAACTGCTTTGAAGAATCCCTGTAAATACGATGCTGACTAAGAATGCTTTTACCGGATGATCTGTAAAGAGAAGAAGTGATTTCTCAATACGAGACGACGCAAGCGCCATTAATCCTTTTCTCAGCAAACCCATTGACCATAAAAAAATGAAAATAAGTGCACAAAAATAAATGATCGCCATCATAGAAAAGTCCTCCTCTTACCAATGAATATATGGACTTGTCTACCTGCTCATGACGAAAATATATTTCCAAATCACTTAGTTGACCTCACACTAGGCTTATATTATAATGTCTAGGTACATGTTTTACATGTATATCTTTTTTTAATGCAGTCGATTGGTGTATTCGGAGGGAGGGAAAGAGAATGTCAAAAACGGTCGTTAGAAAAAACGAATCGCTTGAAGATGCTCTTCGTCGCTTTAAACGCAGTGTATCCAAAACTGGAACATTGCAAGAAGCAAGAAAGCGTGAATTTTATGAAAAGCCTAGCGTAAAGCGCAAGAAAAAGTCTGAAGCTGCTAGAAAACGTAAATTCTAAAGAGGGTGGATTTTATGAGTCTTCTTGAGCAATTAAATTCTGATATGAAGCTTTTTATGAAAAACCGTGAGAAAGACAAGCTTGTTGTCATTCGGATGGTTAAGGCTTCGCTCCAAAATGAAGCAATTAAGCTTAAGAAAGACAGTTTGACCGGCGATGAGGAACTAACCGTCCTTTCCCGCGAGATTAAGCAACGTAAAGACTCCCTCCATGAATTTTCGAAAGCTAATCGCTTAGATTTAGTAGATAAAGTTCAAAAAGAGATTGACATCTTAGACGTTTATTTACCTGAACAGCTTTCTGAAGAAGAACTGCAAACGATCGTGAAAGAAACGATTGCTGAAACAGGTGCTTCATCGAAGACTGATATGGGTAAAGTCATGAGCGCTATTATGCCAAAAGTAAAAGGTAAAGCTGATGGAGCTGTCATTAACAGACTTGTCAGCGAACAGCTGTCTCAATAAAAAAGTATCCTTCTATTGTTAGAAGGGTACTTTTTTTATACCTTCATCATTCTGTCATATAAAAATGAAACCTATGATACATTTGTAACGTATGTAAAGGAACAGTAAAATGGAAGATAGAGAGGAGGGATCACCAAATAGATGAAAAAAATAAAAATTTCTATTGCTCTCTTCAGTTGTTTTATAATATGCTTATTATTAGGGGTTCAATTGACCGCGAAATCAGTAGATCAGAAAGTTCATGTTATCCCTATTGAAGATACAGTAGAAAAAGGACTTTCTCAATTTATTGAACGATCATTTGAGCAGGCAAAGTCCGAACGAGCAAAACATATCATTCTAGACATCAATACACCAGGTGGTGCAGTCGATGCTGCGCTAGAGATCGCAGATGCCATTCGTGCGTCTGATATCCCTGTGACAGCGTTTGTGAATCATAGAGCGCTTTCAGCTGGGGCATTCCTTGCACTAAATGCCGATCAAATCTATATGACCCCAAATGGAAAGATGGGGGCTGCGGCGATCATTGATGGAGAAGGCAATGCTGCCGATCAAAAATCTGAATCGCTATGGCTTGCTGAAATGAGTGATGCTGCCGAAAAGCAGGGGCGTGATCCAAAGTATGCACTTGCAATGGCAGATGTAGATATAGACGCAAAAGAAGCTGGTGCACCAAAAGGAGAATTGCTCACCTTCAACACAGACCGTGCGCTTCAATTCGGTTATGCAGAAGGGGAAGCGAAAAATATGGATGACTTGCTACAAAAGCTGAATTTAGCCGATGCTTCTGTTCAATACGATGAAGTGAGCTTTGCTGAAAAGGTTGCGCGCTTTCTCACGCACCCAATCGTCATTCCAATCCTTTTATCCATCGCAAGCTTAGGGTTAATTGTTGAGCTCTATTCTCCTGGCTTTGGGATTCCAGGCACCATGGGAGTGACAGCGCTTCTTTTATTCTTTTATGGTCATCTCGTGGCTGGTTTTGCAGGATATGAGACGTTGTTCCTGTTTATAGCAGGGATATTGCTCATGATTCTGGAATTGTTTTTGCCGGGGGGAATCGTAGGTGTCATTGGACTGATCTGTGTGGTTGTCAGCTTGTTTTTAGCAGCTGGAAGCTTTACAGAAATGGCGATTTCCATCTTGATTGCCACTGCTGTTTCAATCGTAGCAGTTATTTTATTGACAAAGGTGTTGGGGAAACGTATGAAATTTTTCAAAAAGTTCATTTTAACCGATTCAACCAATAAGGAAAGCGGTTATGTCTCAAATGAAACAAGAGAAGATCTTGTTGGGCAAATCGCGGTGACAGCAACCGCACTTCGTCCGTCAGGTACAATAGTATTTGGAGATGAGCGCATTGATGTTGTGTCAGAAGGTGCATTCATCGATAAGGATGAACAAGTAAAAATTGTGAAAGCGGAAGGCTCACGCATTGTCGTGAGGAAAGTATAGATAACTGATTTTATAGGAGGAATAAAATGGATCCATCTACTTTACTATTATTTGTGATTATCGCAGCAGGTCTGATCGTTCTATCGATCTTCTTCACCTTTGTACCGGTGATGCTGTGGATTTCTGCCCTAGCGGCTGGCGTAAAGGTAAGCATTTTTACACTTGTAGGAATGAGACTTCGCCGCGTTATTCCAAACCGAGTGGTCAACCCGCTTATTAAAGCACATAAAGCAGGTCTTGATGCGACGATTAACCAGTTAGAGAGCCACTATCTTGCAGGTGGTAACGTGGACCGAGTTGTGAACGCATTAATCGCAGCTCAACGCGCGAATATCGAATTGAACTTTGCACGCTGTGCAGCGATCGACCTAGCAGGCCGTGACGTACTTGAAGCAGTTCAAATGAGTGTAAACCCTAAAGTCATTGAAACACCATTTATCTCTGGTGTGGCGATGGACGGGATTGAAGTGAAAGCAAAAGCACGTATTACAGTTCGTGCAAACATCGACCGACTTGTTGGTGGTGCAGGGGAAGAAACGATTATTGCTCGTGTAGGTGAAGGGATTGTCTCTACAATCGGTTCATCAGATAATCATAAAAAGGTTCTTGAGAACCCTGATATGATTTCACAAACAGTTCTTGGTAAAGGATTAGATTCAGGTACTGCGTTTGAAATCCTCTCGATTGATATCGCAGATGTTGATATCGGTAAGAACATCGGGGCGATTCTGCAAACAGACCAAGCAGAAGCAGACAAAAACATTGCACAGGCAAAAGCGGAAGAACGCCGTGCGATGGCTGTTGCCCAGGAGCAAGAAATGCGTGCAAGAGTTGAAGAAATGCGCGCGAAAGTTGTAGAAGCAGAGGCTGAAGTACCACTTGCAATGGCTGAAGCATTACGTGAAGGCAATATTGGTGTCATGGACTACATGAATATTAAGAATATCGATGCTGATACGGATATGAGAGATTCATTTGGTAAAATGACTAAAGGTCCATCTGATAATGAAAACAAATAAGCATCCTCTCACGCTTTAAGGAGGGAGCCCATTGGACATTCTATTTGAAAATCCGCTACTAATTGCGATTATCATCGGTATCATCTCTGCTGTCTTTGGGAAAATCGGCAAACAAGAGGAGAACGAACAAAAGAATCAGCAAAACAAGCCAGCTCCTCAGCGTAAGCAGATGCCCCAAAAGCAAACAAAACAAACAAGTCCAGATCCAGTCGTGACGGATCAGATGGACGATTTCGGCGATGTACATGATCATGGCGGGATGAAGAAAAAAACATCTCAATCCTTACAGGACCGCTATACCGCTACACTTGCCGAAATGGAAGAAAGAAAAAGCGAGCTGAATAGAGAATTCCAATCGCTTGAAAGAGAACTGACAAGGCCAAAGGCTGCTTCTGCCGAAGTGAAGCCAAAGATCATTGAGAAGCTCAATCAAGATACAATTGTTCAGGGGATGATCCTTGGAGAAGTATTTGGAGAGCCGCGCGCGAAAAAGCCGCACAGAACGATGAAACGGCCATATAACAGATAAACGAGAAAGTCCCTTTATATAAAGGGGCTTTTTTTGTTTGACCTGATGGAGATTTCTTGCAGTAAAAATGCTGAAACGGCTGTTTTGCGGGATTCATTAGCATGATCTGAACCGCTGAGGAATAGGATGATATAGAGGCTTTCTCATCAGTCTCACCATCTTTCAGTTTGATCTCATACACATGGGGCGGGAAGGGGTTCTTATTGAATGGGAAAAAGAAAAAATCGACTTAAAGCATGGCTGACAAGAACACTTGAAATCCCTCCAGACGTCATGATGGATCTTCCCCGTATTACGATGGTTGGCAGACTCCACATTTACATAGAGAACCATAAAGGGCTTTTGCTTTTCAGTGATCAAGAGGTAAGGCTGATGCTCAAACAAGGACAATGCATTATTTCAGGGAAAGATTTTGTGATTAAAACGATTTTGCCAGAAGAGATCTTATTGGAAGGGAAAATCGATGAGGTCCGTTATATTGATTCTTAACTGACGGAGGGGAGAAGTGTGAAGAATAAATGGTTCGCCTATTTTATTGGCAGAGTGGAAGTGGAAATCAAGGGAAACGGCATTGAGCGGCTCATCAATGAGTGCACGAGACAGGGGATCACAATGTTTCAAGTGAGCCGCCGTCAAGACAGCGTGCGCTTATTTATTCGCTTATCAGATGTACATGCCTTCAGAAAAGTACAAAGACATCATGAGGTAACATGTTCATTTCATCAAAAGAAAGGATTTCCGTTCCTTCTCCTATGGTCAAGGAAGAATATTGGGTTTACCCTTGGGATTGTGTTTTTTCTAGTGACAATATTGGCACTTTCAAACATGGTGTGGAAAATTGATATTAAAGGGGCCAATCCAGAAACTGAACATCAGATGAGAAAGCATTTAGACGAGATTGGTGTGCAAAAAGGCCGTTTCCAGTTTCTAATGGGAACACCTGAAAAAATTCAAAAATCACTGACCGCCAATATTCAAAGCATTACATGGGTCGGCGTTGAACTAAACGGTACAACTTTTCAAATGAAAGTTGTGGAAAAAAATGAGCCGGAAAAAGAGAAATATACGAGTCCTCAGCATATTGTGGCCAAGAAGAAGGCGGTCATCACGAGAATGTATGTGGAAAAAGGGGAGCCGCTTGCCGCAGTTGATGAACATGTGAAGAAAGGACAAATGCTTGTCTCTGGCCTCATCGGCAGCGAAGACCAGCAAAAAACGGTTGGTGCTAAAGCGAAAATTTATGGTGAAACGTGGTATCGTTCTGAAGTTTCTGTCCCTCTTCGAACATCTTTTGATGTCTTTACGGGTAAAATGAAGACAAAGCACAAGCTCTCCGCATTTGGAGGTTCAATGCCATTTTGGGGCTTTTCCTTTAAAAAGGATGATTTTAAGCAGCCAAAAACAGAAACTGAAGTTCACCCACTCCATTTCTTAAACTTCCAGCTCCCATTTTCCTATGAAAAAGAAACGACACGCGAAAGCGAAAAAATAAACCGGACATACACAAATAAAGAAGCGGTTCAAGCAGGGATTAAAATGGGTAAAAAAGAATTAGAAGAGAAGCTAGGTCAAACAGGAGAGGTGAAAAGTGAAAAAGTTTTGCACGAGACAACAGGGAATGGTAAAGTTAAGTTAATCATCCTTTACCAAGTAATAGAAGATATTGTTCAACCAACACCTATTGTTCAGGGAGACTAGAGAATGACAGAACATTTACTTGAAATTCAACAAAAATTAGATAGCCCAAACGAAGCCATTGCTTTATTTGGAAATCAAGATGCTTATCTGAAACTGATGGAAAACGAGCTGAATGTCTCCATTATTACGCGCGGAGAAAAGGTGTATGTTTCTGGTCAGGAAGCATCAAGAGAAACAGCGAGCCGTCTGATTACATCTCTCTTACATCTCATCCAAAAAGGAATTGAGATTTCTGAACGGGATGTCGTCTATGCCATTAAAATGGCGCAAAAAGACAAGCTCAATTATTTTGAAAATATGTATGAAGATGAAATTACGAAAAATGCAAAAGGGAAGTCAATCAGGGTAAAAACCATTGGCCAGCGGGAATATGCTGCGGCGATGAAAAAAGATGACCTGGTCTTTGGAATTGGACCAGCTGGTACAGGGAAGACGTATTTGGCAGTCGTCAACGCCGTTCATGCACTGAAAAATGGACATGTGAAACGGATTATCCTGACAAGACCAGCTGTTGAAGCAGGAGAAAGTCTTGGCTTTTTACCAGGTGATCTAAAGGAAAAAGTAGATCCTTATTTAAGACCACTATATGATGCCTTGCATGATGTGCTTGGCAGTGATCATACGGAACGTTTAATCGAGCGCGGTGTGATTGAAATAGCGCCTCTTGCCTATATGAGAGGACGGACACTCGATGATGCATTTGTTATTTTAGATGAAGCGCAGAATACAACGCCTGCCCAAATGAAAATGTTTTTGACGAGACTTGGGTTTGGCTCTAAAATGGTCATTACAGGAGATATTACACAGATTGACCTACCGAAGGGCATGCAGTCTGGCCTTGCAGCTGCAAAGGACATGCTTGCAGAGATCAAGGGCATCTCATTTATTGAGCTAGACCAGACAGATGTGGTCAGACACCCGCTTGTGGCAAAGATCATCGGAGCATACGAAAAGCAAAAATGACCTTAGTGACCCGATCGTCTTCATCGGGTCATTTTGTTTCGATCGTGGTTTAAAGTAAAAAAGGAGGTACTTTCCTTGAGAAAGAATCAGAAAGACAGTAAGCGCAAAAGACTGCTGTCTAAAAAAGAACCTCAGAAAATGGAGCGCTCACGTTATTTAAATGTTTTGCTATACGCTGGTTTAGCAGCCATTCTATTCGTGGTGCTCTTCTTCCATGTAAAGCCTGAATCGCTCGACTTAGATTTATTTTCAGTGAGCGAACAGACCATCTATTCTCCATCAACCGTCGATGATCAAGAAGCGACAGAAGAAAAGAAGCAAGAAGCAACAGATCAAGTAGAGGATCAATATACACTCAAAAAAGCGTATTCTGACAATCGTGTTGACCTCATCTCCTCCCTTTTCGAAGCCATTAAAGAAGAGAAGAAAGCAGCTGATGAAAAAGAAAATCCGCCATCAGATACAGAAATGGTCAAGCGTGTCAAAGAAAAACTCACATCAGATATGCAGGAGGCTGTTTCAGACCAATCCATCAAAGCACTGCTTCAGGCAAGTGACGAAAATCTCTCTTTTACTAAGGATTCCATCATCACAGTGGTGAATTCACTGATGAGTAAAGAAATCACAGCAGCGAAATTACAAGATGAGAAAAAACAAGTGAAAACAGAGCTTGAAAATAACTCAATTCCATCCAAATACTTAAATGCGGCGAAAGAAATCGGTGAATTTGCGATCATTCCAAACTATGTATTTGATCCAGTGGCGACAGAGAAGAAAAGGCAAGAAGCCGCTGATAATATTCAGCCGGTTCAAATTAAGCAAGGGCAAATCTTAGTCGAAGAAGGAGAACTTATCGACCGAGAAGTGTATCGTAAATTAGAACTGACAGGGCTCTTAAATAGCTCCAATTTGATTAAACCTGTAAGCGGTCTTATGATCTTGATTGGTCTATTCTTAGCAGCGATTATTCATTCACTTGAATCGAGGAAAAAATCGCTTGTTCATAAGAATAAGTCGTTGCTTCTCTACTCGCTCATTTTCACCATTATTTTAGTTATCATGGAAGTATTCAGTCTCTTCCAGGAAACGAAGTATACGACGATAGGTTATGTGGTGCCAGTGGCACTTGGCACGATGCTGATCAAGCTGCTTATCAATGAGCGGCTAGCGATCTTCTCTGGCCTTGTATTTGCTCTTTGCGGCAGTATGATGTTTAATCAAGGAGTAACCGGCGTCTTTAACTATGTGATCTGCGCTTATTACCTTGTGAGCGGGATGGCGGGCATTTTATTTTTGAGAAAGCATAATGCACGTTCAAAAATATTGCAGGCAGGGCTTTCGGTCGCTTTGGTGAATGTCCTTGTGGTTCTATCCATTACGCTGATTCAAAACTCCTCACCATCAGGACTTGAAATCGGTGTGAACCTTATGATGGCGATTGTGTCAGGGTTTGCATCATCTATTTTAGTCATTGGGCTAATGCCTGTGTTTGAGAGTATGTTCGGCATTCTTTCAACAATGAAGCTGATTGAACTATCAAACCCAAACCATCCGCTGCTTAAAAAGATTTTAACAGAGACACCAGGTACATATCATCATAGTGTCATGGTGGCAAATTTAGCGGATGCTGCATGTGAAGCAGTCGGAGCAAACGGTCTTTTAGCAAGGGTCGGCGCTTATTATCACGACATTGGGAAAACGAAAAGACCGCAATACTTTATCGAAAACCAAATGAATATTGATAATCCGCACGACAAGCTTTCTCCTCAGCTAAGTAAAAATATCATTATTGCCCATACGACAGATGGAGCTGATATGCTGAGAGAAAAGAAGTTTCCTGAAGAGCTTGTCGATATTGCCGAACAGCATCACGGGAAGTCGCTGTTAAAGTTCTTTTACTATAAGGCAAAAGAGCGTGATGATCAGGTGACAGAAGAAGAATTCCGTTATCCTGGGCCAAAACCGCAATCAAAAGAAGCGGCGATTATTTCTGTAGCGGACAGCGTGGAAGCGGCGGTACGATCGATGCATAATCCAAATCCAGAGCGGATCGAAAAGCTCGTCAAAGGCATTATTTCCGATAAAATGCAGGATGGGCAATTTAGCGAATGTGATCTGACATTTAAAGAGTTAAATATTATTAGTCAAACGATTTGTACAACATTAAAGGGGATTTTCCATTCTCGGATTGAATATCCAGATGCCCCAAAGCAGAAGGTGAAGTAAATGACATTGTTAATCGATTTAATAGATGAAACAGGACAAGTATCAAAAGAGCAGCTTGAAGAAGTGGAAAAGCTTCTTCAGTTCGCTGCTGATGCCCTTGAGGTCAAAGATCAAGCGGAGGTATCAGTGACGATCGTTTCGAATGAAGAGATTCATCAAATTAATAAAGAATACCGCGGAAAAGACGCACCAACGGATGTGATCTCCTTTGCACTCGAAGAAGAAGGAGAAGGGGAAATTGAAATCATTGGTGCTGATGATATTCCGCCTGTACTCGGTGACATCATCATTAGTGTGGACCGTACGAAAGAGCAGGCAGAGGAATATGGACATTCCTTTATGAGAGAGCTTGGATTTCTCACCATTCATGGGTTCCTGCATTTGCTCGGGTTTGATCATATGACAGAGGAAGATGAAAAAGAAATGTTCGCCAAACAGACAAAGATCTTGGATGATTATGGCCTTTCAAGATCTTCGTAAGAAAAGAAGGCCGCTTGCCCGTTTTTTTCGGAGCTTTTATTATGCATTTAGAGGAATATGGCGAACTTTCTTGAATGAACGGAATTTTCGATTTCATACAGTCGCAGCCATCATCGTGGTGATCTGCGGCTTTTGGTTTCACATTGAACCATTCGAATGGATGATCGTTTTGCTTTTATGCGGGGGGATGTTTGCCCTTGAACTTGTCAATACAGCCATTGAACATACAGTGGACCTTATGACAGAAGAGAGGCACCCGCTTGCTGAGAAAGCGAAAGACGCCGCAGCAGGCGCTGTTTGCGTTTACGCCGCGATTTCGGTTATGATTGGGTTGATGATCTTCATACCGAAGATCATGCAATAGAACAATATTACTATTTATTAACATTTTTAGAAATGGGCGTGAAAATGTCACGTGAATTATGTAAAATATAAATGTGACAGTGGGTCCATTTCTTCTGAAAGTGGGAACTAGGAATGAACAAACAAGAGTTGATTTCAGAAGCAGTTAAAGCAAGAGATTTTGCATATGTACCCTATTCAAAATTCAAAGTCGGTGCAGCATTGTTGTCGAACGATGGAAAAGTGTATGGCGGCTGCAACATTGAAAATGCAGCATATGGTATGTGTAATTGTGCGGAAAGAACAGCACTTTTTAAAGCCTATTCAGAAGGCATCACATCGTTTCAAATGCTAGCGGTAGTGGCTGATACAGACCGGCCTGTTTCGCCGTGCGGCGCATGCAGACAGGTTATTTCAGAGCTATGTGCACCTGACATGCCAGTGATTCTAACGAACTTAAAAGGACAAATATACGAAACAACAGTAAACGAACTATTGCCAGGCGCATTTTCACCGGAGGATTTAAATGACTAACGAAAGCTTCAAATCAGGATTTGTATCCATTATTGGAAGACCAAATGTAGGAAAATCAACCTTTCTTAATCGTGTGATTGGACAAAAGATCGCCATCATGAGTGATAAGCCCCAAACGACACGAAACAAAGTGCAAGGTGTCTTAACAACAAACACGTCACAAACGATCTTTATCGATACACCAGGGATTCATAAACCTAAGCATAAGCTTGGTGATTTTATGATGAAAGTAGCTACAAATACACTGAAGGAAGTCGACCTGATCTTGTTTATGATCAATGCAAAGGAAGGCTATGGCAAGGGTGATGAATTCATCATTGAACGACTCAAGCAAACATCTACACCGGTATTCCTAGTCGTCAATAAAATCGACCAAATTCACCCAGATGAGCTGTTCCTTTTAATTGATGAATACCGCACACGTTATCCATTTAAGGAAATTGTGCCAATTTCAGCTCTAGAAGGAAACAACATTGACACGCTTCTTCAGCAGGTTGAAGGTTATCTTCCCGAGGGCCCGCAATTTTATCCAGCAGATCAAGTAACAGATCATCCAGAGAGGTTTATTATTTCTGAATTAATTCGTGAAAAAGTGCTGCATTTAACAAGAGAAGAGATCCCGCACAGCATTGCAGTGGCGATCGAATCCATTAAGCCAGATGAAAATGGCAAGATCCATGTGGCGGCGACCATTGTCGTAGAACGTGATTCACAAAAAGGGATTGTTATTGGGAAACGAGGCAGCTTATTAAAAGAAGTGGGACAAAAAGCGCGCAGAGATATTGAAGCACTTCTCGGTTCAAAAGTGTATCTGGAGCTTTGGGTAAAGGTTCAGAAGGACTGGCGTAATAAATCCACTCACCTTCGTGACTTCGGATTTAGAGACGACGAATATTAAAAAATTGCTGCTGTTGTCATAAAATCTGACAATGGTGCGGTTCGATTAGTAAAAATTGTTTATCATGAAATGGAGGTAGCCTGGTCAAGATATAATTAATATGTTGGATGTAGCGTTGCTGCTTCTAATAAAGAAAGGTGGGGTTTTTATGTTGAATTTTACATGGAACGTATTTTCACAAACAGGAAGCGTTGACACGTATCTGCTTTTCAAAGAGTTAGAAAAGGAGAACCTGGAAAGACCCGATGTACTTGAAGAAGAGATAGCACGATTTGATTTTCCAATCTTATAATTCTTGACCCCCTCCAATGCTCGGAGTGTAGACAAATGCTCATTAAAAGTGAAGGAATCGTCCTTAGAACAACAGATTATGGCGAAACAAACAAAATTGTCACGCTGCTCACTAGAGAACATGGGAAAATTGGTGTGATGGCAAGAGGCGCAAAAAAATCAAACAGCCGCCTGTCAGCCATAAGCCAGCCGTTTTTATACGGAACCTTCCTGATCCAATCATCAACAGGACTTGGAACGCTCCAGCAAGGCGAAATGATTGAAAGTATGCGAACCATTCGGGAGGATTTATTTTTGACCGCATATGCCGCATATATGACAGAGTTACTCGATAAAGGTACAGAAGAAAAAAAGCCAAACCCTTATTTGTTTGAGCTCCTGCTTCAATCTTTGCGTCATCTGAATGAAGGCACAGATGCTGATATTATCTTATTTATCGTAGAGGTCAAAATGTTATCAGTGATGGGAATGAAGCCCGAACTGGATCAATGTGTCCACTGTGGTCAAAAAGAAGGGCAGTTTCATTTCTCGATTAGAGACAACGGCTTTATTTGCCAAAATTGCTTTTCTAAAGATCCGTATAAAATGCCCTTATCTCCAGCAGCTGCAAGGCTGCTCCGTTTATTTCATTATTTTGATTTATCAAGGCTCGGTCAGGTTGATGTGAAACCGCAGACGAAACAAGAAATTCGTCAAGTGCTCGATCACTACTATGAAGAGTATTCAGGCCTTTATTTGAAATCAAAAAAATTCATGAATCAGATGGAATCCATGAAAAAGCTCATGGGCGGGGAAAACAAAAGTTGACATCTTCCATAACTTTTTGTAAGATCATCTAAGATAAAATATGTTGCATTGACAGAAAGAAGTACTTGCGCAAAATCCATAAAAGCGACCTTAGGGCGGTGTGAGCTAAGGATGGAGGCGTAACGAAAGGCATTCTTGAGCAACGTAAAACAAAGCGGCTGGATGCTACGATACCAGCAAATAGGGTGGAACCGCGGGAAAAACTCTCGTCCCTATGTTTGCAAGGAGCCTTGCGAGCATAGAGACGGGAGTTTTTGTGTTCTTTTGCGGGGTTCTAGACCCACCCGCCATACATAGCGGATGGTGTAGAAAAGATGGAGGTGCGATCATTGAATATCCAAGACATGATTTTGACGCTGCAAAAGCATTGGTCAAATGAAGGCTGCGTATTAATGCAGGCGTATGACACAGAAAAAGGTGCCGGAACGATGAGTCCATACACGTTCCTGCGAAGCATTGGTCCAGAGCCATGGAAGGTAGCGTATGTAGAGCCTTCAAGACGCCCGGCTGATGGCAGATATGGAGAAAACCCAAATAGATTGTATCAGCATCATCAATTCCAAGTAATCATTAAGCCGTCACCTGACAATATTCAAGAACTGTATCTTGAATCTTTGAAAGCGCTTGGTATTGACCCGCTGAAACATGATATTCGTTTTGTAGAAGACAACTGGGAAAACCCATCTCTTGGCTGTGCAGGGCTAGGCTGGGAAGTATGGCTTGATGGGATGGAAATCACCCAATTCACGTATTTCCAGCAAGTCGGCGGCTTAGAATGTAAGCCCGTTTCCGTTGAAATCACATACGGTATTGAACGTCTTGCTTCCTACATCCAAGACAAAGAAAATGTCTTCGATCTTGAATGGACTGACGGATTCACGGTGAGAGATTTATTCTTAATGGCTGAATATGAGCATTCTGTTTATACATTTGAAACATCTAATACTGATATGCTGTTTGATTTATTTACAACCTATGAGAAAGAAGCGCATAGCCAAATGGACAAAGGGCTTGTTCACCCGGCATACGATTATGTGCTCAAATGCTCTCATACGTTTAACCTGCTCGATGCAAAGGGCGCAATTTCTGTTACTGAGCGAACTGGTTATATCGGAAGAGTGCGCCAGTTAGCAAGAAAAGTAGCCAAAACATATTATGAAGAACGAGAAAAATTGGGATTCCCTATGCTAAAAGAGGAGGCGGCTTCTCATGAATAAACAAGATGTATTACTCGAAATCGGCTTAGAAGAGATGCCGGCTCGTTTCATGCCAGAAAGCACAAAGCAGCTAGGCGAGAAAGTAAAAGTGTGGTTTGAAGAGCAAAACATTTCATTTGAAGATGTTGCTCTATTTAACTCACCAAGACGTCTTGCTGTACTTGTGAAAGGTGTCGCAGAAAAACAAGAAGACATCAAAGAAGAAGCAAAAGGTCCGGCTAAAAAGATCGCACAAGATGCGGAAGGCAATTGGACAAAAGCAGCGGAAGGCTTTGCCCGCGGACAAGGTGCTTCAACAGATGATCTCTATTTTAAAGAGATCAAAGGAGTAGATTATGTCCATGTCCAGAAGTTTCAAGAAGGAAAGCAAGTCAAAGACCTTCTGCCAGCATTAGGTGAGATCGCCGCTTCATTAAGTTTTCCAAAGAACATGAGATGGGGAAGCAAAGATTTACGCTACATCCGTCCGATTAAATGGATTGTTTGTTTATTTGGAGAGGAGATTGTACCTGCTCACATTGCTGGGGTGAAAAGCGGTCGCGAGACAAGAGGACACCGTTTCCTTGGTAAGGCAGCCACCATCGACTCGCCTGCTTCTTATGAGCAAACATTGCGCGATCAATTTGTCATTGCAGATTCAGATAAAAGAAAACAATCCATTACCGAGCAGCTAAATGCTCTATCTTCAGAAAAAGGCTGGGTGATACCTGTTGATCCTGAGCTTCTAGAAGAGGTCAACAATCTTGTAGAATACCCAACGGTACTATCTGGTTCCTTTGAAGAAGAATTCCTTGCATTGCCGGAAGAAGTATTGGTAACGACAATGAAAGAGCATCAGCGCTATTTCCCTGTGAAAAATGAGCAAGGTGAATTATTGCCTCACTTTATTACGGTGAGAAATGGAAACAGTGAGGCGCTTGAAAATGTCGCAAGAGGG
This sequence comes from Bacillus sp. FSL W8-1143, assembly GCF_037965155.1. Classification (NCBI taxonomy): domain Bacteria; kingdom Bacillati; phylum Bacillota; class Bacilli; order Caryophanales; family Bacillaceae; genus Bacillus; species Bacillus sp. FSL W8-1143. The sequence goes on along the minus strand of NZ_CP150182.1, from coordinate 2,286,603 downwards.
AACGAAAAAGTACTTCGTGCACGTTTATCAGATGCTGCCTTCTTCTATAAAGAAGACGAAAAACTAGTCATTGAAGACAATATTAAAAAGCTTGATAAGGTTGTATTCCATGAGAAACTTGGCACAATTGGCGACAAGCTCAAGAGAGTGACAGACATTGCGACGCGTCTAGCAGCGCATGTCGGTGCAAATGACGAAACGACAGAGCGTGTGGCAAGAGCCGCAAGTATTTCGAAATTTGATCTTGTGACTCAAATGGTCTATGAATTCCCAGAATTACAAGGAATCATGGGCGAGAAATATGCAAAAGCACTTGGTGAACATGAAGAAGTGGCAAAGAGCATCAATGAGCACTATATGCCGCGCTTTGCCGGTGATGAGGCGCCTTCCACTTTAATTGGTGCGATTGTGGCAGTAGCCGATAAGCTGGATTCTATTTGTTCCTTCTTCTCAATTGATGTCATTCCAACGGGCTCTCAAGATCCTTATGGACTAAGAAGACAAGCGAGCGGTATCGTTCAAATTCTGCTTGATCGTCATTGGAACATTTCATTCAAAGAGCTTTTGGCACTTGCTCAAGTAGAAGCAGCACATGAAACGGCTCTCATTGAATTTTTAACACACCGTTTAAAATATGTCCTCCAAGCAGAGCATATCCGTCATGATGTTGTCGATGCAGTACTGGATGTTGAAAATATTGAACCTTATGCAGTCGTGAAAAAAGCAGCTGTTCTTGAAGAGAGCGTGAAACAAGAAAGCTTCAAAGAAACAGCAGAAGCATTAGGACGCGTCATTTCAATCAGTAAAAAAGGGGAAGACGCAGAGATTCAGCCTGAGCTGTTTGAAAATGAGCATGAGCAAAAGCTATATGAGGCGTATCAGCAAGTAGAGACAGCTGTCAATGAACATGTAGCAGCAGGGCAATACAGCGCAGCACTTGAGGCGCTTGATACGTTAAAAACACCGATTGTTCATTATTTCGATCACACAATGGTTCATGCAGATGATGAAAAGCTGAAGCGAAATCGTTTGGCACAAATGGTCAAACTAGCAAAAGTCATTCAATCATTTGCGAATATGAACAATTTAATAGTAAAATAAATACCTAAGAACGGTTGCCTTTTTTGAAGGGCAATCGTTTTTTACTCATTTAATTCACGGTTTTTGAGTGGATTTTTGTTTCATTCGGACAAAGATGCGCTATAATATGATGAGTTATGAAAATGATATACATAAAGTAAAGATTCGCTCTCTCTATTTAAAGGTGGTGAGTACAATCGAGTTAAATAAACGGCAAGAGCAGATTTTACAGATTGTCAAAGAGAATGGTCCGATCACTGGAGAGCATATCGCCGATCGGCTGAACTTAACTAGGGCGACCCTCAGACCGGATTTAGCCATATTAACGATGTCAGGCTTTTTAGAAGCAAGACCAAGGGTCGGCTACTTTTTCACAGGAAAAACAGGTACGCAGCTTCTAGCAGATAAGTTGAAAAAACTTCAAGTGAAAGATTTTCAATCCATTCCAGTGGTGATACATGAGAATGTTTCAGTTTATGATGCGATTTGTACGATGTTTTTAGAAGATGTGGGCACATTATTCGTTGTGGACGATCACTCTATTTTAACAGGCGTGTTGTCAAGGAAAGACCTCCTTCGCGCAAGTATTGGAAAACAGGAGCTTCCATCGATCCCTGTCCATATCATTATGACAAGAATGCCGAACATCACCGTTTGCCGCAAGGAAGATTTCATTATGGGTGTGGCGAAGCACTTGATTGAAAAGCAGATAGACGCACTTCCTGTTATAAAAGATACGGATAAAGGCTTTGAAGTGGTCGGCAGAATTACAAAAACAAACATGACGAAAATACTTGTTAACTTATCGGAGAATGAAATAATCTAATTACAGAAGACTGCGAGGGGATGTTATGAGTAATCGCGTAATTTTTGTGGTATCAGATTCAGTAGGAGAAACGGCAGAGCTCGTAGTCAAAGCGGCACTTAGCCAATTTGATGGCGGCTCATCAGACCATTCAAATATCAGAAGAATCCCGTATGTAGAGGATGTCGGTACGATTAAAGAAGTCATTTCACTGGCGAAAGCAGATAACGGAATCGTCTGCTTTACTCTTGTTGTGCCAGAAATGCGCCAATTCTTAATTGAAGAGGCAGAAGCAAACGGAGTCGTTTATTATGACATCATCGGACCACTGATCGATAAAATGGAGACTGCTTATGGAAATGAAGCGAAACATGAGCCGGGGCGTGTACGTCAATTAGATGAGGACTATTTTAAAAAGGTTGAAGCCATTGAGTTCGCAGTGAAGTATGATGACGGCAGAGACCCAAGAGGCATTCTAAAGGCTGATATTGTGCTCATCGGTGTATCACGCACATCTAAGACACCACTATCTCAATACTTGGCGCATAAACGGCTGAAGGTAGCAAACGTTCCAATTGTTCCTGAAGTAGATCCGCCAGAGGAGTTATTTTCAGTTGATCCAAAGAAATGCATCGGTCTGAAAATCAGTCCAGACAAACTAAATCATATTCGTAAAGAGCGTTTGAAATCTCTAGGTTTAAATGATCGCGCGATTTATGCGAACATTGAACGGATTAAAGAAGAGCTAGAGTATTTTGAAAAAGTGGTGGACCGCATTAACTGTCAAGTCGTTGATGTATCGAATAAAGCAGTTGAAGAAACGGCAAATGTCATTCATCAAATGCTGACCAAAAGAGGTTCCGAATAAACTCAGGATGCTCCTCCTGGGTTTTTCCTATGGTGGGAAACGGGTAAACAAAAACAATGGCATATTTGCTGCATTTGTATTATAATAAAAAATTGTGATAAAATGATTGATTTTAGGTTTAAGTTAAGTCAAGAACGAATAAACTAATATTGGCAGAAGTCAAGTGATTCTGAACATAACTTTTCGACAAAATGAGTTTTACTGTTGTTTGCTATATGGGGGAAAAGTATGGTCTTTTTGCTTCTCTAAAGCAGGAATAAGGTGGAGGGATGGAGAATTAGTCACCTGAATGAACATAAACAAGAGAGGACGATTTATGTCGATGCAGATGCTTGTCCTGTAAAAGACGAAATCCTTTCTGTCGCATCTCAATTTCAAGTACCTGTGACGTTCATTGCTTCATATGAGCATTTTCAAACCAAAAGATCTCCACTTGAAGATTGGCGGTTTGTAGATACACATAAGGAAGCAGCGGATTTAGTCATTGCGAACTCAGCTTCAGCGCATGATATTGTCGTCACCCAAGACATTGGTCTTGCCTCCTTACTGCTTCCAAGACAGGTCATTGTACTGTCTGAAAGAGGACGGATGTACACAAACGAAACAATTGATTTTGATTTGGAACGCAGACATGTTTCCAGTAAACAGCGAAGAAAAGGTGTATATGGAAAAGGTCCCAAAAAGCTTTTAGAAGAGGATAAAAAGCGATTTATTACGCAACTACAAAAAATCCTGTCGAATCATGAAGGATTTTTGAATTAAAAGGCGAATAATGTACGACGGAGTGTTATTAGGATGAGCAAACGTATACCAGATGAACTTTTGGAGCAAATCCAAAAAAACGCAGACATTGTCGAAGTGATTGGAGAATACGTACAGCTTAGAAAGCAAGGTCGAAATTATTTCGGTCTTTGTCCATTCCATGGTGAAAATACTCCTTCATTCTCTGTTTCAGCAGATAAGCAAATCTTCCATTGTTTTGGCTGTGGTGCAGGAGGTAATGTATTTTCGTTCCTCAGACAAATGGAAGGCTACTCATTTATTGAAGCCGTTTCACATGTTGCTGATAAGTACCATATTGATTTGCCTGATCATGTAGCAAATGCTCAGATCAGCTCCTCACAGCAAGAGGACACTGCAGATCATAAAATGATTGAAGCGCATGAGCTTCTTAAGAAATTTTACCACCATTTGCTGGTAAATACAAAGGAAGGTCAAAATGCACTCGATTATTTACGGGCGAGAGGCTTTACAGATGAAACAATTGCCAAGTTTGAGATCGGATATGCTCTTGACTCTTGGGATTTCGTGACCAAGTTTTTAGAAAAGCGAGGGTTTGATCCTGCGATGATGGAGAAGGCCGGTCTTTTGATTCAACGTGAAAACGGAACAGGCTTTTTTGACCGCTTTAGGGATCGTGTGATGTTTCCCATTCATGATCATCACGGGACAGTCATCGCTTTTTCCGGAAGATCGCTTGGTGATCAGCAGCCTAAGTATATGAATAGTCCTGAAACGCCACTTTTTCATAAAAGTAAGCTGCTTTATCACTTTCATGACGCGCGTATGCATATTCGAAAACGCGAACGGGCGGTTCTTTTCGAAGGATTTGCTGACGTCATTTCAGCTGTCACATCAGGTGTCGGCGAAAGTGTTGCAACAATGGGTACGTCTCTAACAGAAGAGCACGTAAAACTTCTCAGACGGAACGTAGAAGAGATCATTCTTTGCTATGACTCTGACACGGCCGGTTATGAAGCCACCATGAAAGCATCAGATTTGCTTGGAAAAAGAGGATGTAAAGTTCGCGTTGCCATGATACCAGATGGACTTGATCCAGATGATTACATTCGTAAATATGGTGGCGAGAAATTTAGGAATGACATCATAGATGCAAGTGTGACATTAATGACTTTTAAGATGAACTTTTTCCGTAGGGGAAAGAATTTATCTGATGAAGGAGACCGGCTTACTTATATGAAGCAGGTACTCCGAGAAATTAGCCGATTAAACGGTTCCTTGGAACAAGAGATTTACATGAAACAGCTTGCTGGAGAGTTCTCGATCTCACTTGATTCATTAAAGGAACAACTGGAGCTGTTTGAAAAACAGCAGCGTCAAGAAGCCAAAAGCACGCAGGAAGAAAGCGGGCTTGAAAAACGGCGTGCACATCTGTCAACACAGGTACGAAGAAAGCGTCTGCGGCCAGCATATGAAAATGCAGAGCGAATGCTGCTTGCTCATATGTTAAAAAACGATGACGTGATCCGAAAAGTACTTGACAGAGTAGGGATTGAATTTAATATAGATTCTCACAGGGCGCTGGCCACGTACATTTATGCTTTGTATGAAGAAGGCAAAGAACCAACGCCGCAGCACCTAATGAACCGTATAGAAGATGATATCATCAATCAGCTTCTGACGGATATATTCATGATTCAAGTTGGAGACGAACTAAGTGAAGCTGAATTAAGTGATTATGTAAAAAAAGTGTTGAATCATCGGAATTTGTCAATGATAAAGGAAAAAGAACTAGAACGTGCAGAAGCGGAGAGGCAAAAAGATTTCTTCAAAGCGGCAACACTTGCAAAAGAAATTGTTCAGTTGAACCGTTCGCTGAAGTAATACGTCTAATATTTATGACAAGACTTACGGCTGGCAATGAATCCTTTACGGGAGGAGCATAAGACCGCAAGCATCTTGCCTTCATCATTTTTTATTTTATTCCTATTTGCTCATCTGTTTGATAAAGAGAGAAAAGCAGAGTAGAAGCAAATCGCAAGTTACTTTAGAATTCGTTGCAAGCTTTGGAAGGAGGGATCCATAATGGCTGATAAACAAGCCCACGAAACCGAAACTGAATTAACCTTTGAACAGGTGAGAGATAAGCTCACTGAAACGGGTAAAAAACGGGGCGTTTTAACATACGAAGAAATTGCAGAGCGTATGTCTAGCTTTGAAATTGAATCAGACCAAATGGATGAATACTATGAATATTTAGGCGAACAGGGTGTAGAGCTCATTAGTGAAAACGAAGAGACAGAAGACCCAAATGTTCAGCAGCTGGCTAAAGCAGAAGAAGAATTTGACCTAAATGATTTAAGCGTACCACCAGGTGTCAAAATTAATGATCCTGTTCGTATGTACTTAAAAGAAATCGGACGCGTCAATTTGTTATCTGCTAAAGAAGAAATTACGTATGCTCAAAAGATCGAAGAAGGCGATGAGGAATCAAAAAGAAGATTAGCGGAAGCAAACCTTCGTCTCGTTGTCAGCATCGCGAAACGCTACGTCGGACGTGGTATGCTGTTCCTTGACTTGATTCAAGAAGGAAACATGGGTCTTATGAAGGCAGTTGAGAAGTTTGATTACCGCAAAGGATACAAATTCTCAACATATGCGACTTGGTGGATTAGACAGGCGATCACGCGTGCGATTGCCGATCAGGCAAGAACAATCAGGATCCCGGTTCATATGGTAGAAACCATTAATAAATTGATCCGTGTTCAAAGACAGCTTCTGCAAGACCTAGGCAGAGAACCAACGCCAGAGGAAATTGCTGAAGACATGGATTTAACGCCAGAAAAGGTTAGAGAAATTCTTAAAATTGCACAAGAGCCAGTATCTTTAGAAACACCTATTGGTGAAGAAGATGACTCGCACCTTGGTGATTTTATTGAAGACCAAGAGGCGACATCTCCATCTGACCATGCTGCATACGAATTGTTAAAAGAGCAGCTTGAAGATGTACTAGACACGCTAACGGACCGTGAAGAAAATGTACTGAGACTACGTTTCGGACTAGATGACGGAAGAACACGTACGTTAGAAGAGGTTGGAAAGGTGTTCGGCGTCACAAGAGAGCGTATCCGCCAAATTGAAGCGAAAGCTCTGCGTAAATTAAGACACCCAAGCAGAAGTAAACGATTAAAAGACTTCTTAGAGTAGAAACTGGACGGATCTTGAAAGAGATCCGTTCTTTCTTCATCAAAAATGAAAACGCTTTTTTCAATCTGATTATATTTTACTGAATAAATAATAAATTTGCAACGTTCTTAGAGAAAAGATGTATAAAAAATACATCAAAATGTGCTGAAGGCTTCATTTCTCATCTTTGTCTCATTTTTGTCTAATCTGTGAACTTGACCAAAGTTTTGTATCATAATTCGTTTACTTTTTGTAAAATTAAAGTAGAATTAGAATTGTTTGTATAGTCTTAAAGGGGTTTTCACAAAGGGGAGGATGAAAGAAATGAAACGGAATCCACTTATACCATTTTTATTGATTGCCATTTTAGGTATTGGACTCACTTTTTTCTTATCAATGAAGGGGCTGAAAGATGAAGACAAAATCGCCTCTGGAGGCGAGGAGCAAAAGCAAGAAGAAACAGCGAATGCGACGCCGGAAGAATTGTATAAGCAAAACTGTCTGAGTTGTCACGGGGAAAACTATGAAGGCGGTGCTGGTCCTGCATTAAAAGGTGTTGGAGACAAGCTTGAAGTAGCAGACATTAAGAAGAAAATTCAAGAAGGCGGCAACGGGATGCCAGGCGGGCTAATCCCGAATGAAAAGCTCGATGAAATGTCAGAATGGGTATCCAAAATTAAATAATGTTACGCAAAAAGCTCTTTTTGATCAGAAGAGCTTTTTTCATTTGAAAACGACTTTTAAAAAGTCCATAATTTATATAAGATAGACAAGTATGAACATTAAAGAAAAGTAGTGATACGTATGAATGAAATGAATTTATCAAAACGATTAAAAAGAGTAGCAGACTTTTTACCACATGAGGCTGTCTTTGCTGATATCGGCTCAGATCATGCCTATTTGCCGTGCTATGCAATTCTGCATCAAAAAGCAGTAAAAGCGGTTGCTGGTGAAATTACAGAAGGACCGCTTCAATCGGCGAAGCAGCAAGTACATAGACTTGATTTAGATGACCAGATCTCGGTCAGAAAAGGTAATGGTCTTGAAGTCATTGAAAAGGGCGAAGTGAATGCTGTAACGATTGCAGGTATGGGCGGAGCACTCATCGCAAGCATTTTAAATGACGGCAAGCATAAGCTCACAGGCCATGAAAGGCTTATTCTTCAGCCGAATATCCATGCTCACCACATTCGTTTATGGCTCTATCAAGAGGGGTATGAATTGATGGGTGAAGTCATTTTAGAAGAGGATGGCAAAATATACGAAATCATCATCGCCGAAAAAGGCGACAAAGATAAAGCCTATGAAGGGATGTCAATTGAAACAGGCATGCTAGTTGGTCCGTTTCTTGCGAAAGAGCAAAATGACGTCTTCCGGCGCAAGTGGATGCAAGAGCTCCAGCATATGGAGAAGATAGAAAGTCAAATTCAGCAGGCAGCGCGAACAGAAGAGAACAAGGAGCGTCTTGAAGAGCTGCATGTAAAAATAAAGATTCTAAAGGAGGTTTTGACTGTTGGCTAAAACAGTAAACGGACATGAAATCATCCAATTATTTGAACAATTTTCACCAAAGGCATATGCCATGGAAGGTGACAAAATCGGTCTCCAGATTGGGACGTTAAATAAAAAGGTTAACAATGTCATGATCACCTTAGATGTACTAGAGAATGTGGTAGATGAGGCGATCGAAAAAAATGTGGATCTCATGATTGCTCACCATCCGCCGATCTTCCGTCCGTTAAAACATGTAGCGACAGATCAGCCAGCTGGACGAATCATTGAGAAATGCATCAAACATGATATTGCAGTATATGTGGCACATACGAATTTAGATGTGGCTGATGGAGGAGTCAATGACTTGCTTGCGGAGGCTTTAGAGCTTGAAGAAACAAGTGTGTTAGTCCCGACATATGAAGATCAAATCAAACAGCTTGCCCTCTATGTCCCGCAGGAATTTGAAGAAGCCATCCGGACAGCTTTAGGAAATGCGGGCGCCGGCCATATTGGCAACTACAGCCATTGTGCGTTTTCAAATGAAGGGACAGGCAGCTTTTTGCCATCAGAAGATGCGGACCCGTTCATTGGTGAGACCGGTCAATTGGAATTTGTTAAAGAAGTACGGATTGAAACCATTTTCCCGGCAAGTATTGAAAAACAAGTCATTCGTGAAATGATCAAAGCACATCCTTATGAAGAAGTCGCTTATAGTGTACACACGACAGACCTTCCTCCTATTCAAAAAGGGCTTGGCCGTATAGGGGAGCTAAGAGAGCCTATGACCCTTGGAGACTTCGCGCGATTTGTGAAGACAAAGCTGGATGTAAATGGTGCTCGCTTTGTAGGTGATCAGGACGCTGTTGTGAAAAAAGTAGCTGTGCTTGGCGGAGACGGAAATAAATACATTCATCAAGCAAAAAGAATGGGTGCTGATGTGTATGTGACAGGGGATCTTTATTTCCATGTCGCCCATGATGCCATGATGCTCGGGCTGAACGTAGTGGACCCAGGGCATTATGCAGAAAAGATGATGAAAGAGGGCGTAAAGGCGAAGCTTCAATCGCTATGTTCAGAGAAAAAGTATGATGTACAGCTCTTTGTTTCTGAATCAAACACAAATCCATTTCAATTTATGTAAACAAAAAACGTCAGAGCATAGAAGCTCTGACGTTTATTTATTTCTTTGTTTTCACGCGCGGTAGTATTTTCGAAAGAGGAACCGATCGTTCAATCTTCCAAGTTGATTCATCATCCGGCTCGTAGTTTTCTAAGAAACGGATCACTTCTTTTGTAATAGGCGTTGGTGTAGAAGCGCCAGCAGTAATGGCAACGGTATTTACGCCTTGCAGCCACTCCAGCTTGAGCTCACTTAGGTCACCAATACGGTAAGCCTGCGTTCCAGCAATCTCCATTGACACTTGTGCCAGACGGTTGGAGTTATTACTTTTTGGATCGCCGACAACAATGGTAAGATCGGCTTGGCCAGCTTGCTGAGATACAGCTTCCTGACGTACTTGTGTCGCAAGACAAATTTCTTGATGGTACTCGACGTGAGGATATTTCTCTTTTATGAGCTCCATCAGATCGTGGACATCCCACTGAGACATCGTTGTCTGATTGGTGATAAGCAATTTATCTGATGTTAAATCGAGCGCCTCAATGTCCGCTTCTGATTCGACAAGATGCACCTTGTCAGGGGCTACTCCGACAGCTCCCTCTGGCTCAGGATGACCTTTTTTTCCGATATAAATAATGTCATACCCATCGGCTGTTTTCTCTGAAATGAGTTCATGTGTTTTCGTTACATCGGGACAGGTTGCATCAATGGCGACAAGACCTTTTTCTTCTGCAATTTGACGAACCTCAGGTGAAACGCCGTGAGCAGTGAAAATAACTGTTCCGCTTTCAACCTGCTTTAAAATGTCCAAGCGGTTTGGGCCGTCCAGTGTGTAGATCCCATCTTCTTCGAAGGCATCTGTCACGTGTTTGTTGTGCACAATCATACCTAATATATAAATTGGGCGTGGCAAGTTTTTATCAAGTGCGGCATTTTTAGCAATGACCATTGCATCTACAACGCCATAGCAATAGCCACGCGGCGAAATTTTAATTACATTCATTTATTCGTCCTCCTGTAGGGAAGTGCTGCTAGAGAAGAACAATATAAAAAGCCGTGGAAAAACGGCTTTTTATCATTCTCTAGCTTCCATTATAGCCAAAGTAAGCGTATATATCAAAGATTGTTATACGCAGGGGACACTTCGCCGTTAAAAGATCACTAGACATATAGTTTTGGAACAGAGCTGCCAGGTCTTTTTTTCGGTTTTGCTTCAGGAGCAGGTGATGTGTGAGGAGCTGCTTTTTTGACGAGGATGTCCTCTGGTTCTTCGTTTTCTTCTATTTCATCATCTCCTGATGCAACCTCTTTTTGCACTTCTGTTTCCTCGCCGATTTCTTTAGGTTCTTCATCTGTACTTGTTTCATCATCATCTGCACTGCCAAGCTGGCTGTACAGCTTAATCATCGCAGGCAAATTTCTGACTAAAGGACCGTATTGCTGAATCATTGGCGTAAATTGCTGCGCCATTCCGAGCACCTTTTGAACATTTCCCAACATGCTTGAGAGGGTTGCAGGATTTGCGAAGCTCTGGATTCCTTGTAATCCCGCACCACCTCCAGAAACCCCTGCTCCCCCTGCGCCAGGAAGAAATTTAGAGAGCAAGCCTTTCATTCCTGCTCCGCCGCCTAGTGCACGGCTTTCGCCTCCCTGTACAGACGGGGAGCGAGGCATCATTTGCTGAAATTGATTGCCTTGCCCTTGAAAAGGCTGTTCGATAGGAGCCTGCTGCCTCCTTTGAAAAATTCCGGGCTGTCCGCCATTTCCAAGATGCCGGCGTGAGGGACGGTGCGGCTGAAAATCGCCCATAGGCCTTTGCCCTAACATACTTGTACCTCCCTTACTGCATTCTCTTTCTAATCATAGGTTATGCAAGGAAGCATCAATTGGTTTCCTGTAAGAAAAGCGGACATGGTTTTTTTGCTGAAAATCAGCTATAATGAGGAGATGAGCAAAAAGGCATTGCCTTAAGGAGTGAAAACATGAACGAAACAAAATTTACGACATATGAATTAAAGTCTTTTATAATAGATGCTATTCATGAACTGGGCTTTTATGAGCCAACTGATATTCAAAAAAGAATTATCCCTGCTGTGTTAAAAGGAGAAAGCGTGATTGGTCAATCACAAACAGGAACAGGGAAAACCCACGCGTACTTATTGCCGCTTATTCATTCAATTGATCCAAGCAAAGAGCACGTACAAGTCGTGATTACTGCACCTACAAGAGAATTAGCCAATCAAATTTTCAAAGAAGCCCAAACGATCTTAAAGAAGGCCTCTCCAGAAGAAGAAATTAAAGCAAAGCTTTACATTGGCGGAACGGACAAGCAGAAATCCATTCAAAAGCTAAAAAACCAGCCGCATTTGGTTGTCGGCACACCTGGACGTATTGCGGACCTCATTCATGAGCAGGCGCTGAACGTTTACAAAGCGACATCTCTTGTCATTGATGAAGCGGATTTAATGCTGGATATGGGCTTTTTAGAAGATGTGGACCGTATTGGTTCACAAATGCCAGAGCAGCTGCAAATGCTTGTGTTCTCAGCAACGATTCCAGAAAAACTAAAGCCATTCCTGAAAAAATATATGGACAATCCAAAATATGCCCATGTTGAACCAAAACGGATTACAGCTGAAAACATCCAGCATATTTTAGTCCCATCTAAACAGCGCGACAAGCTAAAATTGCTCCATGAAATGGTGACGAATGTACAGCCTTATTTAGGCATCATTTTTGCCAATACAAAAACAACCGTTGATGAAATCGCATCATTCCTACAAGAAAAAGGAATGAAAGTTGGAGTGCTTCATGGCGGATTAACGCCGCGCGAACGTAAAAAAGTGATGAAACAAATTGATGATTTAGAGTTCACTTATATTGTGGCATCTGACCTTGCAGCCCGCGGAATTGATATTAAAGGTGTCAGCCATGTGATCAACTATGAACTTCCATCTGATCTTGATTTTTATGTTCACCGTGTTGGTCGAACGGCTCGAGCTGGTTCATCTGGAATTGCGATGACTATTTATGAACTTGCTGATGAGGATGCACTCATTCAAATTGAGAAAATGGGCGTTGTGTTTGAAAACAAAACCATTGTTCATGGCGAATGGCGAGATGCAGATGACCGCTTGAAGCGTCAAAGACGTAAAAAAGCACCTAATGAAATTGAAGAAAAAGCAAAGCGTCTTGTGAGAAAACCGAAAGCCGTCAAACCTGGATATAAAAAGAAAATGACACGTGAGATGGACAAAATCAAAAGACAGGAACGTAGAAAGTCAAAGCGTAATGGAAAGTAGGGGGAAACATTGTTGAAGATTGGTTCACATGTATCCATGAGCGGAAAACATATGCTTCTTGCAGCGAGTCAAGAAGCTGCCTCTTATGGTTCGAATACGTTTATGATTTATACAGGTGCACCGCAAAATACGCGCCGTAAAAAAATTGAAGACCTCAATATTGAAGCTGGACAAGCGCATATGAAAGAGCAAGGTATGACAGATATCGTCGTGCATGCACCATATATTATTAATATTGGGAACACCGTCAATCCAGCGACGTTTGAGCTTGGTGTGGACTTCCTTCGCTCTGAGATTGAACGTACAGAGGCGCTAGGTGCGAGGCAGATTGTTCTCCACCCAGGTGCACATGTCGGAGCAGGACCAGAAGCAGGAATCCAAAAAATCATTGAAGGTTTAAACGAAGTCATCGTAAAAGGGCAAAAGGTTCAAATTGCACTTGAAACAATGGCTGGCAAAGGATCAGAGTGCGGAAGAAGCTTTGAAGAGCTTGCCCAAATTATCGACGGAGTGACACATAACGAAGCACTTTCTGTCTGCTTTGATACGTGTCACACACACGATGCTGGTTATCCGATTGTGACTGACTTTGATGGGGTGTTAGAAGAATTTGATCGAATCGTCGGTATTGACCGAATCAAGGTTCTTCATATTAATGACAGTAAAAACGTACAAGGCGCAAGAAAAGACCGACATGAAAATATCGGCTTTGGTGAAATTGGCTTCGATGCACTGAACAATATTGTGCATCATCCGCAGCTTCAAGATGTACCAAAAATCTTAGAAACGCCTTATGTAGGTGAAAATAAAAAGAACAAAAAGCCACCTTACAAATTCGAAATTGCAATGCTAAAAGAAAAGCAATTTGACGAAGGCTTACTAGATAAAATTAAGAATCAGTAAAAAAGCATATAACATCATGAGGTGCCGCTAAATGCGGCCCTTTTTTGTTTAACTTGTAAACTGATTAAACAGATCATTGACAGTCTGAGCTGTCTGTTTAGATGTAATCGCTTCTACTTGCTTAAGAAGCCGGCTACGCTCTGCATCATTAAAAATATTGATGTTCTTCCCATTCATGAGTTTGGCCACCTCAGCAGCTTGGTTTGACGTTAAACTGACACCATACTGCTTCGCATACCTTAACAGATCATTTGCTGTGATCTGATTGAGCCGTTGCAGGACAATTTTTTGAATTAAAATCAATTCCATTCCTCCCCTCTGTAACAATGTATGGGCGAAAACGGAAAATGTGCAAAAAATTTTATTTTACCCTGTGAAATGATAAAATAGTAAAGTGAATAAAATGTTCATTGAAAATTTAAGTTGTGTAGAGGGGAGAACGTATGGCAAATAGTAAACAGCATAGAAAGGAATCAGTGCCTCATTTTATATTTAGAATTTTCCTGATTCTAGTAGGAGCTACATGCGCAGCAGTCAGCATTGAATTATTTTTAGTGCCAAACAATATTATCGATGGAGGCATCATCGGCATTTCGCTTATTTTGGATTATCTCTTTACAGATAACCCATTCATCAATTTTGCGACGATTGTTGTCATTTTGAATATTCCATTTATGATATCAGGATACAAACATATTGGCAAAACCTTTCTGGTTTCCACAGTAATTGGGATTGTCAGCTTAGCCGTGATTGAATCTTCACTCCATCATGTAGAGGCATTTACAAATCAGCCAATCTTAGCCACTGTATTTGGCGGGCTATTACTTGGTTTTGGTGTGGGACTTGTCATTCGAAATGGAGGCTCAATGGATGGAACAGAGATCTTAGGCATTCTGCTAACGAAAAAAATTCCATTCTCCGTCGGTGAGTTTGTCATGATCGTCAATGTGTTCATTTTTATTTGGGCAGGCTTTGTCTTCGGACCAGAGCAGGCTATGTATTCTGTTATGACATATTATTTGGCAATGAAAACAATTGATGCTGTCATTCAAGGGCTTGATGAAACAAAAGCTGTCATTATCGTGTCAGATTATTATGATGAAATTTCAGATGCGATTCTTCATCGACTTGGCAGGGGAACGACAAAGCTGAGAGGGAAAGGCGGTTATACAGATGAAGAAAAAGATGTCATCTACGCCGTTGTCACAAGACTTGAAATCACAAAGCTAAAATCCATTGTATTTGAAATTGATAGTCAAGCATTTATTACGATTATGGATACGCATGAAACAAAAGGCGGTAAGTTCAAAACAGCCATTCATTAGCTTTTATTTTACTTTTTAATCTTTCTTTTATATAATGAAATGTATGTATGGACAGAGAAAATGGCAAAAGCCATTTTCTTTTTGTTGTATAAATCGTAATCATTCTTTTTATATTGATTAAAGGTGGAAAGATTCATGGCAAAGCCAATTATTGAAATGAAGGACATTTCGTACTCGTATGGACAGCGAAATGTCATAGATCACATTCATTTAACAGTCGAGGAAGGAAATTTTCTAGCACTTGTTGGACCGAATGGATCTGGTAAAACAACCTTATTAAAGTGCCTGCTTGGGCTCATTAAACCACAGCAAGGTGAATTAAAGCTATTTGGCACGCCTGCTTCAAAATTTAGAGACTGGGATCAAATTGGATTTGTTTCTCAAAAGGCGAATAGTTTTAATACAGGTTTCCCTGCTTCTGTTTACGAAGTCGTCGCAAGTGGATTGACGGCGAAAATAGGTTTATTCAAACGAATGAGCAAGCAGGACAAATGGCAAGTTGAGGAAGCCATTCGTTCAGTTGGGATACAAGATTTAAAGCACCAAAACATCGGGGAACTTTCAGGCGGTCAGCAGCAGCGTGCCTTTATTGCACGTGCGCTCGTCAGTCAGCCGAAGCTGCTCATTTTAGATGAACCGACGGTTGGGGTAGACCAGCGGACAGTAGAAGGCTTTTATCAGCTGCTCGAAACATTAAACAAAGAAAAAGGAATGTCTTTAATTCTCGTCACACACGACGTGGGCACCGTTTCTGATAAAGTCACCCATGTGGCTTGTTTAAATCAGACACTTCATTTCCACGGAGATGCAGCAACGTTTGATTCAATGGATGATCAGGCGTTATCTCAATTTTACGGACATGACATTCAAGTGATTCATCACGATCATCACCATCATGGGGGACATGAATAATGCTATTTCCATTTTTTCATTATGAATTTTTACAAAATGCGTTTATCGCAGGAATGCTGATCGGTTTTATTGCGCCCTTGCTTGGTGTATTTATCGTCGTGAGAAGGCTCTCGCTGATTGCAGATGCCCTCAGTCACGTATCACTTGCCGGTATTGCAGCTAGTTTATTTCTTGATAAAAAGTTTGGCCTCTTGACAGGGGTAAGCCCGCTGTACTTAGGGATGGCGTTTTCTGTTGCCGGTTCGTTATTTATTGAACGCCTGCGCTCTGTGTATAAGCATTATCAGGAGCTGGCGATACCTATTATTTTATCTGGCGGGATTGGGATTTCCGTCATCTTCATTTCACTAGCGAATGGCTTTAATACAGATTTGTTTAGTTATTTGTTCGGAAGTGTCAGTGCGGTGTCGAGATTAGATCTTTGGATTGTTGTTGGGATCTCACTCGTTGTGGTGTTAGTTGTCGTGCTTTTATATAAAGAATTATTTTTACTTTCTTTTGATGAAGAGCATGCAAAGGCTTCTGGTATTTCAGCGAAATGGATTCATTTTATTTTTATCTTAGTTGTCGCACTTGTCATTGCGGCATCGATGCGTATCGTAGGTACACTACTTGTCTCTGCGCTCATGACACTTCCTGTTGCGGCAAGTATCCGCATTGCCAAAGGGTTCAAACAGGCGATTTTCCTTTCGATCTTGTTCGGTGAATTGTCTGTATTGGCGGGATTGATCTTAAGCTATTATCTAGATTTAGCGCCAGGCGGAACCATTGTGATGCTGTCCATTTTGATTTTAATCGGATGTATTTTTATTGGAAAATTCAAAAGGGGGAATCATCATGAACGTACAAGAAGCGCTTGATTTATTAAAGGAAAAAGGCTACAAGTATACAAGCAAACGTGAAGACATGCTTCAACTGTTTTCTGATTCTGATAAATATTTGACTGCTAAAAATGTGCTGACGGCACTAAGTGAAGACTACCCGGGTCTTAGCTTTGATACGATTTACCGAAACCTGTCGCTATATGAAGACTTAGGTATATTAGAAACAACGGAATTGTCAGGTGAGAAGCTTTTTCGTTTTAAATGTTCCTTTTCTCATCACCACCATCATTTTATTTGTCTGACATGCGGTAAAACAAAGGAGATCGATGCCTGCCCTATGGACAAGTTAGACGCCGATCTAGAGGATTATCACATTAGCGGACATAAATTCGAAATATACGGAACGTGTCCTTCCTGCGAACCGAAGGAAGTTCACTCATAAAACAGCCAGCCGCAGAGCTGGCTTTTTCTCTTGTCTTTTTGAAAACGTTTTACAAAGGGCGGCTGTTTCATTAAAATGAGAACAAGGTACTGAAGAAATTTGTGTCTTTTGGAGTAAAGGGAGGGTCAAAAGTGGCGTATTATGTCGTGTTTGATGTAGGCGGGACGAGAACAAAACATGGATTAATGGATCGGGATGGGGGGCTGGTCACGAGCGGTGACTATGAAACGAATTGCCGTCAGCTTGAACCGTTTTTAGAAGCGATGGCGGATGTGGTCAAACAATATCAGAGAACGTCAGATGTCAGCGGAATCGCCATTAGTCTTCCGGGCTTTGTGGACAGTGAAACAGGTTATACAGAATTTGCAGGTGCCATCATTGCCTTAAATGGTCAAAATGTAAAAACTCTTTTAGAAGAGAAAACCTCTCTTCGTGTTGAAGTCGAAAATGATGCGAACTGTGCAGCTCTTGCAGAAAAATACAGTGGCCATGCGAAAGAGTGTGACAGTTTTATTTGTATGACGCTTGGCACAGGTGTTGGCGGTGGTATTTTCGCTGGCGGTCAGCTTGTACGCGGGGCTTCTTTCCGCGGCGGTGAATTTGGCATGATGCTGACAGAAACAGACAATGGACAATTTACAACACTCAACAGCAGTGCTTCAACAGCTGGTTTAATTCGGAGCTATAAAGAAAAGCAAGGAATTCCGCAAAGTACGCAAATAGACGGTCAAGCCATTTTTGAAAAGGCAAAGCATGATCCGTCCATTGAAAAGCTAGTGGATCAGTGGTACAAGCGAATCGCCATTGGTATTTACAATGTAGCAACTGTCCTTAATCCTGAGAAAATCCTCATTGGTGGCGGTGTAAGCGCAAGACCAGATTTGCTATCAAACATTGAGAAACATTTACATACTCTGCCTGCGTGGAAAAACATTCAAGTGAAGATGGAAACGTGCTATTACTTGAATCAGGCAGGCATGAAGGGAGCGCTGTACCATTTCCTCATGACAGAAGGGAAGCTTGCTCCATCAAAAAAGCCGATACATTAGAGTATCGGCTTTTCTGTATTAATAAGCAGTTTCCAAACGCTGCTCGTATTGTTTAATCCATTGAGATGCTTCCTGCCAGTTGTTGACGCGTATAATCCTGTCGTCAATGGGCATTTGATTATATGGGGAGTTAAAAAGAATAAC
The DNA here is from genome assembly GCF_037965155.1 of Bacillus sp. FSL W8-1143. Classification (NCBI taxonomy): domain Bacteria; kingdom Bacillati; phylum Bacillota; class Bacilli; order Caryophanales; family Bacillaceae; genus Bacillus; species Bacillus sp. FSL W8-1143. Next base: position 2,268,408 of record NZ_CP150182.1, on the reverse strand, counting down.
CGGGATGTCAGCCTCTTTTGCAATCATTGTGGCATTTCCATGATGATCCTCGAAAAACACATCAATTTTGTGCTTTTGAACAGCTTCGAGCTTATGATGACCGCCAACCAGCTCAATGTCATCATAGTGCACGTGATGTTTGTGAAACCACTCGTAGGTGATATCCGCATGATGCTGCCTTCTCGCTGTAATATAGATCAGCTTGTGTTGATGTTTCATTTGATCAAGCATCTCTTTTGAGTCCTTAGCAGGCTTTGCCTGTTTATATATAAGAGGCTCATGCTGATTCATCCAGCCCCAAAACTCTTCTTGAGAAATATTTAAAAGCTTCGTCAAATCATATTCTGTCATATCATCTAGTGTCATGGCACATTGGAACGACTCATTTAAATAGGGAACAAAGGTGTCCTGCGCCGTCACTGTGCCATCTATATCAATTCCTAAACGTAACATGCCCACACTCCTCATTTTTATACTCTTAAAGTGTAACATAATCAATTCACAATTCCAGCAAGTTTTAGCAAACATGAAACAGACATTTTTGCTCATACTAAAAAAGCTCCTTTCTATTAACCAAAAGGGGGAATTGATCATGGAAAGAGACGAAGATTTCAGAAGAAATGATCGTGAAATCGACACACACTTTAGTAATGATGATGGCTATCTAGAGGAAACAGCTGCTGAAATTGCAGAGCCATATCAGGCTTCAAGAGATCGAGTAGACAGACGAGAACGTGACCAAGTTGGTGACGATTCAGGCAGTAAGGGGATAGGCTATACAGCACTCGCGATTGCGATTATCTCGTTATTTGTCTTGCCGGTGCTATTAGGAGTAGCGGCAATCGTCGTTGGTTATATTGCAAGAAGAAAAGGAGCACATGCGCTTGGCGCATGGTCAATCGGGATCGGAATTGTTTCCGTCATCCTTGGCATATTTATCACCCCGTTCTTTTAACAAGAACAGAAAAACGCCTGACAGTGACGTCAGGCGTTTTTTGTTATGCGTTGGCTTTTGCTTTTTCAGCTTCCATTTTTGCATAATGCTCTTCAGCAATTTTATCGATTTCTTTTTTCAGTTCTTCGACCATTGTTTCTTCTGGCACTTTACGAACAATTTCACCTTTACGGAACAATAGGCCTTCTCCTCTAGCTCCAGCAATTCCGATATCAGCTTCACGCGCTTCACCTGGACCGTTTACAGCACAGCCAAGAACAGCTACTTTAATCGGTGCTTTAATCGTGGAGATATATTCTTCGACTTCATTTGCAATGCTAATGAGGTCAATTTCAATTCGTCCACAAGTTGGGCAAGAGATCAGTGTGGCTGCATTTGCTGCAAGACCAAATGATTTCAACAGTTCACGTGCTACTTTTACTTCCTCAACTGGATCAGCACTTAATGAGATGCGGAGTGTATTCCCAATCCCCATATTCAAGATAGCGCCGAGACCAGCTGCACTTTTGACCGTACCTGCAAATAATGTACCTGATTCTGTAATTCCAAGGTGAAGAGGGTAGTCAAATGCTTTTGCAGCTTTTTCGTACGCCTCAATCGCTAGGTTGACATCAGATGCTTTCATGCTGACGATGATATCATGAAAATCTAGATCTTCAAGAATTTTAATGTGGTGCAGTGCACTTTCGACCATACCATCTGCTGTTGGGTAGCCGTATTTATCAAGAATTTTTTTCTCTAATGAACCAGCGTTTACCCCAATACGGATTGGAATGCCTTTTTCTTTTGCTGCTTTCACAACCGCTTCGACTTTTTCTCGTCTTCCGATGTTTCCTGGGTTGATTCGAATTTTGTCTGCACCTGCTTCAATCGCTTTCAGTGCAAGCTTGTAGTCAAAATGAATATCGACAACTAGCGGGATGTTGATCTGTTTTTTTATGTCTGCAATCGCATTTGCTGCACGCTCGTCTGGGCATGCGACACGCACGATTTGACAGCCAGCTTCTTCAAGACGCTTAATTTCAGCTACTGTCGCTTCGACATCATGTGTTTTGGTTGTTGCCATACTTTGAATGACAACCTCATTATTTCCACCTATAGTTAAAGGTCCCACTTTGACGGGACGTGTTTTAGTACGATGTGTGACTTCACTCACTTGTCAATCGCTCCTTAGTGTACAAGCAATTCTTTGCCATGTACGTCTTGTTTTACAGTTCATATTGTAACAGTCTCTTTGTATGAATGACAAGGAATTAACGTTTTATCTCTTATATACCGGAAACTTATATGTGCTACCTGCCCGAATTTCGTTTGCTTTGACGCCTTGATTCAGCTCTTCAAAATCTTCAATGACTTCATCAAGAGGCTTACTTGTATGGACGATAGAGACGACAGTTTCACCTTGTTTCACTGTGACGTTCTTATATGCTTTTTTCTCAGGTGTTTGAAAGGCATTTGCAGGGACAGCTGGACCTTCTTCAACGGGAATGGAGCCATTTTTTAAATCAAAAAAGATAATAAAGAGGACAAACAAACTGATTAGCAAAAAAATAATACGCCGCATTTCACTCACCGCTTTTAAGAGTTTACTTCAGTCTATGCGTGTCCCGAAATGATAGAACCAATATGAGGAAAAAAGCTGGAAAGGGAGGTTCTAGTTCGTTCTAGTGTGTCTTGTATTGAATTTACGCTCGGCGGTGCTTTTTCAAGCTTCTATCACGATTATGATAAAATAAAAGCAGGGGGAGAGTTTATGAAGAAAATCAGTCAGCATATATATGTGAGAGCGCTAACAGAAGAAGATGCACAATCACTACTCGCACTTGAACTTGAGAATCGCTCCTATTTTCAGCAATTTACACCTTTGGTCAAAGATGATTTTTTCACGTTATCTCGTCAAATTGAACGAATTCAGCGCAGTGTGGAAAGATGCGTACAGGATGAAGCCTACATGCACGGTATTTTCTTAAATGAAACAGATGCCTTAATTGGGACAATCTCATTAAATTCTGTCGTAAGAGGCCCGGTAGAAGGAGCTTGGCTGGGGTATGTACTTGATGAAAAGCATGGCGGGAAAGGGTATATGACAGAAGCCATTCGTTTAATCATCGATTATGCCTTTGATGAGCTGCACCTGCATCGTATTGAAGCTGGAGTAAAGCCGAGTAATATAGGTTCCATTCGTGTGCTTGAAAAGACAGGTTTTGAAAATGAGGGACTCAATCGTAAAAAAGTAAAGATTAATGGCGTGTGGGAAGATCATTATTTGTTTGCGATCATTCATCCGGATGAATCATAGAGAATGCACATACATAAAAAGCTCCTCCAAGTTGGGGGAGCTTTCATATACTAAATTAATTTTTGACAAGTGGTTTATGTTTAGCGGGTATTTCCTTTACAACAAGGTATAAAAAGATAAAGTTAATGACCCAATTTAATAAAAATGAATTCGCAACAGGCGTGTTTAATGCACTCATGATGGCGAAAAAGACTGTTGTTAATGTGAGTGAGTAAGCAGAGAGCTTCCATAGCATTTGGAAGGACAGCTCTTTTTGCTGCATGCGTTTAATAAATGTACCAAGCATCGCAAGGAAAGTTGCGCTAATGAACATGAGAGCCGCAGTTGATAGATATAGCAGCACACAGATGACTGGGATAATAATCGCTTGATTCTGATTTGTGACGCGGGCGAGTTCGTCTTTTGTCAGCGTCCCACCAAGCAGCTGATACGGGATATCTGTCATTTGCCCATCAATAGCAATCACAGCTTTTTCTTTTAATAATGCGATGGCCGTTTGCTTTGATTCAAGCTCACTTGCTTTTATTTTTTCAGCAGGATCAAAAATGATCGTAATGCCGTTTTCTTCTTTTTCTATCGGTTCACTTTGATCCGCTTGAAGCTTTCCTTTTTCGATTGAGAAATCAGGTAAATCTTTTTTGATCACATGCTGAAATCCTGACATCGCATTCGAGATCTCTTGACTCATATGATAGCCCTGCGGAACTGCTGCGATGATCGAAAGGATAAAAATGAATAAAATCGCTTTGCCAATCCCTGTAAACCGTGCTTTCGCAATATCTTTTGGTGAATAAATGCCTTTTAACAATAGTTTAAATACGTTCAATCAATTCACTTCCTACATTCTTTTCTATTTCTCATATTGTATCAATGTCTATCTAACAAGTACAAGTATGGCCTTCATTGCTGGTTAAGATAGAGGGAATGAGGCATAATGTATACAGCAAATAAAAAGGAGGCGGCTGTGACTTGGACGTGCTGTATTGGATTCTGATCATTTGTGCATTTATCATTGCATTTGTTGGACTTGTTTATCCAATTATCCCTAGTGTGGTTTTTATGGTTCTCGGATTTATTCTATATGGTTTCTTTTTCAGCTTCGAGCCGCTGACACTGACGTTTTGGCTCATTCAAGCCGTATTTACCGCGGTATTATTTGCGGCAGATTATGTCTCGAACCTGATTGGGGTCAAGCGTTTTGGCGGTAGCCGTGCAGCTATTTGGGGAAGCACCATTGGGTTATTAGTCGGTCCTTTTGTGATTCCGATTGCAGGAATTATCATTGGTCCGTTTATCGGAAGTGTTATAGCAGAGCTCCTTGTTCATCAAAAAGATGTGAAAACAAGTGTGAAAGTAGGATTAGGCTCGTTAATCGGATTTATATCAGGTGTATTTGCCAAAGGATTGATTCAAGCGCTGATGCTGGGCATCTTTTTATTTTATGTCCTTCGATAAATAGAAAAAGGGCGTTTAAAACTCTTTCTAAAGGGCTAAATACAAAATAAACACTGAAATGTTTCAGATCATGAGCAATAACGTTGAAACAAGCCAATTCTTTTGATACTCTTTGAGTAGGGTGAATTGCTTGCTTACGACCTAAGGAAGCATTTCAGTACATACATTTCTAAGGAGGAATTTAACCATGGCTTTTAAACTTCCAGAATTACCATATGCTTACGATGCATTAGAACCACATATCGACAAGGAAACAATGACGATTCACCACACAAAACACCACAACACATATGTAACAAACTTAAACAAAGCAATCGAAGGTGTATCAGCTCTTGAAGATCAATCAATCGAAGAGCTAGTGGCTAACCTAAACTCTGTACCTGAAAACGTTCGTACAGCTGTACGTAACAATGGCGGAGGACATGCTAACCACTCATTATTCTGGACGCTTCTTTCACCAAACGGTGGCGGCGCACCAACTGGTGAACTTGCAGATGCAATCGAAAAAGAATTAGGCGGATTTGAAAAATTCAAATCTGATTTCGCTGCAGCAGCTGCAGGACGCTTTGGTTCTGGTTGGGCATGGCTTGTTGTGAACAATGGCAAACTTGAAATCACAAGCACGCCAAACCAAGATTCTCCTTTAACTGAAGGAAAAACACCAATTCTAGGACTTGACGTTTGGGAGCATGCTTACTACCTGAACTACCAAAACCGTCGTCCTGATTACATTTCAGCTTTCTGGAATGTTGTGAACTGGGATGAAGTGGCTCGCCTTTACAGCGAAGCTAAATAAACCATTTGATTTGAAAAGACCTGCTCTTTAGAGAAGCAGGTCTTTTTATATTTTCCCTCCTTTTTTTACATATCTGTCTTTTGATGAGACAGACTATTGTGTAGAAAAGGAGAATGAAATATATGAGCAGATTAAAGAAAATGTTCGGGGACATGGATGTTACAAGAGATTTAATGCTCCTCCTCACGATTGGCGGATTATACGCACTTGCCATTGCGCTTTCTAATACGTTTGTAAACGTGTATTTATGGAAACAGTCTGGGAAATTCACAGATCTTGCGATTTACAATCTGGCTATTGTTGTGCTTCAGCCCATTACATTTTTATTCGCAGGCCGGCTTGCTAAAAAAATAGACCGGGCGTTTGTCCTTCGTTTCGGCGTGATCTTCTTAGCCGCTTTTTACTTAATTGTCTTAATAGCAGGAGAGCACGCGGCCGCGCGGCTTGTTTTATTAGGGAGTGTCCTTGGGATCGGCTATGGTTTTTACTGGCTTGCTTTTAACGTACTTACCTTTGAGATCACCGAGCCTGAAACAAGAGATTTCTTTAATGGGTTTCTCGGAGTCCTCACTTCTACAGCTGGCATGATCGGTCCACTGATCGCGGGTATTGTCATTTCTCAATTAACAGATGATACGGGCTATACAGTGATTTTTACTTTATCGCTAATTTTGTTTTCATTAGCGGTTGTGATGAGCTTTTTCCTCAAGAGAAGGCAGTCCAAAGGAAAATTTATCATCAAGCAAATATGGAAAGAACGCCATGCCGACGAGAATTGGCGTAAGATTACAACAGCTCACTTTTTTCAAGGGCTTCGTGAAGGGGTCTTTGTCTTCTTAATCAGTGTCTTTGTGTTTATCGCAACAAACAGTGAGCTTGCTCTCGGGACATTTGGTTTGGTGAACTCAGGTGTTGCCTTTTTCGCTTATTTCTTCGCTACGCGTTTGATTAAGAAAAAATGGCGTAAGAAAGCCATTATGCTTGGCGGGCTGATTTTATACGGCGCCTTGTTCTTAATCGTCTTTCACTTGTCCTATGTATCACTTCTCATGTATGCGGTAGCCATCGCGATAGGATATCCGCTTCTGCTTGTTCCATATGTTTCCTTAACATACGATGTCATCGGTCATGCAAGGTATGCAAGGAAAGCCCGAATTGAATATATTGTGGTCAGGGAGCTGTTTTTAAATGCTGGCCGTATTTGTTCCATTGTGTTGTTTCTTCTGTCTGTCACTTTACTTGGTGATGAGCTCGGGATACCTGCATCTCTTGTTGTACTTGGAGCGGGACATACCCTCATTTATTTCTTTGTAAAAGATATTCATTTGAAAGAAAAAACTGCTGATATGAAAGAGGCAGACGGTCAAAAGCCAGTTTCTCAGACGAACCTTATTAAGGGAGAAAGGTAAAATTTCTTACCAATGGAACATCAAATTTCTAGATAAATAATAGAAAAACCGCTAAAATGATGATGGCACCTTTTATACACAAAAAGGGGTGCCATTTCTTTCTTGATAGAAAAGGTGATGTGATGAGAAACAAGAAAAACAAAAAAGACGCGAAGGAAGGGCGCAAAACACTTCCACTTCGGCTGAATTTACTATTTTTAGCTGCGTTTATTATTTTTACCGGTGTTGTTGTAAGACTCGGATTTGTACAAATTGTCAATGGAGAAGATTATAAAAAGCAGGCAGAAAAACAAGAGGATGTGAATGTCAGCTCATCTGCTCCGCGCGGAAAAATTTACGATCGAAACTATAATACGATTGTCAGCAATAAAGCGCTAAATGCCATTACATATACGAGAACCTCGACGACTTCACAAGAAGAGCGGCTCAAAGTGGCTACAAAATTAGCGGATATGATTCATGTGAGTACGAAAAAAATCACCGATCGTGACAAAAAAGATTTCTGGATTTTAACGCACCCGAATGAAGCGAAAAAGCTTGTTCAAAAGGAATCGGAATTAAAGGGTGACGATAAGGTCGCTGATGATAAATTATATGAACTTCAGCTGAAACGCATCACGGACAAGGAATTAAATCAACTGACGAAAAAAGACTTACAAGTGCTTGCGATTAAAAGACAAATGGATGCAGGCTATGCACTTACGCCTCAATTCATTAAAAATGATGATGTGAAGCCAAGCGAAATTGCTTACGTCTCTGAGCATTTGGACGAGCTGCCAGGTGTGGATGTCACAACAGACTGGTCACGCAGCTATCCGTATAAAGGACTGCTTCGCAGTATGCTCGGCAGCGTGTCCTCAAGTGATGAAGGACTTCCGCAGTCACTTCTTGAACATTATTTATCGCTCGGCTACAGCCGAAATGACCGTGTAGGAAAAAGCTATCTAGAATATCAATATGAAGATGTCCTGCAAGGCCAAAAGGAAAAAGAGCAGAGTACAACTGATAAAGAGGGCAATGTGACAAGCTCTAAAGTGCTAACAGAAGGAAAGAGCGGGAAAGACCTAGTTCTCACCATTGATATTCAGCTGCAAAAAGCAGTAGAAAAAATCGTTGAAAAGAACTTAAGAAGTGCGAAACAAAGAGGCGGGACAGAGCTTCTTGATCGTGCGTTTGTTGTCATGATGGACCCTAGAAATGGAGAAGTTCTCTCCGTTGCGGGGAAACAGATTTCAAACAAAAACGGAAAATACAAATTTGATGACTACGCATTAGGAACGATGACTTCATCCTATGCGATGGGCTCAGCTGTAAAAGGGGCCACTGTACTGACGGGATATAAAACAGGCGTGATTCATATTGGAAGTACCCAGTACGATGAACCGCTGTATATCGCGCAGTCACCGCCTAAGAAATCCTATCAAAATATGGGACTCATTAATGATTTAACGGCACTCGAACGTTCATCTAACGTGTATATGTTTAAAACAGCGATTGCCGTTGGAAAAGGGGAGTATCGTAAGAACCAGCCGCTCCCAATCGATCCGAAAGCTTTTGATACATTCCGTTATAATTTCAGTAAATTTGGTCTTGGTGTCAAAACAGGGATTGACCTGCCAAACGAAGCGACAGGCTACCGGGGAACGTCTACACAATCTGGTCTCCTGCTTGACTATGCAATTGGACAGTATGATACGTTTACACCGCTGCAAATGGCGCAATACGTTTCAACGATTGCCAATGGCGGATATCGTTTACGTCCGCAGCTTGTTAAAGAAGTGAGAGAGCCAGATCCGCAGCGCGGCATTGGTGCTGTAACAGAATCCGTCAAACCGGACGTATTGAATAAGCTAGACATGACAGGTGATGAGATCAAGCGTGTTCAGCAAGGCTTCAAGCTTGTCATGCAGAACCCAAGAGGGACGGCCTACTCGAACTTTGGCAACAAAAAGTATAACCCAGCTGGCAAAACAGGAACCGCTCAATCATTCTATGACGGCCCAATTAAAAGCAAACGCGGCACACCAACATATAACACAACACTTGTGGCGTATGCGCCTGCTGATAATCCAGAAGTGGCCATTTCCGTCGTTGTACCATGGGTGTATCAAGACTACAATCAGCGCTATCCAATTACAAATGATATCGGTGAACAAGTATTAGACAAATACTTTGAGCTAAAATCAAAACAGGAAAGCAATGATACACAAGCGAAGAACAAAAATAAAATTGAAAATGAAGCAGAAACAAACGACTAGACCTTTTCTAGGTAAAAACGCTCACTTTTTGTGGGCGTTTTTTTACGTTTTCTTCAAAATTTTCGAGATAAATTGACAAAATACATAAAAAACATCGCAAGATCTCTACAAAACTTCGACATTTACAAAACCTTAACATTCCATTTAAACGAAATTAATAAAGAACCTTTAATGTATTACTCGTAGGACAAATTATTCAGGGGGTATTCTTGAAATGAAAAAGAACAAATTATGGCTGCTTACTTTCCTTACTATCGCATTGTTAGCATTCGTCACAGCATGCGGAAACAGCAGCTCAAGCGGAGATTCAAAAGACAGTAAAGGAAATGCTTCAAACAAAGATGAGGCATCAGGTTCCATTACCATCTCAGGATCATCTGCGATGCAGCCTTTAGTTCTTGCGGCAGCAGAAAAATTCATGGATAAACATCCAAAAGCCGATATTCAAGTACAAGCCGGCGGTTCAGGAACAGGACTTTCTCAAGTGTCAGAAGGATCTGTACAAATTGGTAACTCAGATGTATTCGCAGAAGAGAAAGACGGAATCGACGCAAAAGCTTTAACAGACCACAAAGTAGCAGTTGTTGGAATGGCCGCAGCTGTAAACCCTGAAGTGGGTGTCAAAGACATCACAAAGGACGAATTGAAAAAAATCTTCACTGGTAAAATCAAAAACTGGAAAGAGCTTGGCGGGAAAGACCAAAAAATCACGCTTGTGAACAGACCTGACTCTTCAGGAACTCGTGCAACATTTGTGAAATATGCACTTGATGGTGCAACACCTGCAGAAGGAATCACAGAAGATTCTTCAAACACAGTGAAAAAACTGATTGCAGAAACGCCAGGTGCGATTGGATACCTAGCATTCTCTTATTTAACAGATGACAAAATTACACCGCTTAGCATTGATGGTGTGAAACCGGAAGAAAGCAATGTAGAAAGCGGTAAATATACAATTTGGGCTTACGAGCATTCTTATACAAAAGGTGAGCCAGATGGTCTAGCAAAACAATTCTTAGATTACCTCATGAGTGATGAAGTACAAAAAGAAATCGTCAAAGACCAAGGCTACATCTCAGTTGCTAATATGAAAGTAGAAAGAGACGCAACAGGCAAACAAACAGATAAGTAAGAGGTCTTGAATTGCTGATGAAGGAAAAGTGGAGCTTTTCACTTTTCCTTTTATGACATTCATAGGAGTGTAGAAAAAGATGAAGCAGATAGAACATACAGAAGCGAGCGATCGACTGATCAGCTCGAAGAAAAATAGGCAAATGGATGAAGTGAGAGGAAGTATTTTGGTGAGATTTTGCGCATTCTTAATGATTGCTGTATCTATCGCCATCACCATCTTCCTTGGCATTAAGGGTTTACAATCTTTCATCGTAAATGGTGTAAGCCCAATTGAGTTCTTAACCAGTATCAATTGGAACCCAACAGCAGAAAACCCGCAGTACGGCGCATTTCCTTTTATTTTCGGATCAATCGCCGTCACGCTCCTATCGGCACTCATTGCAGCGCCACTAGGCATCGCAGGCGCAATCTTTATGACAGAAATTGCACCTGCTTGGGGACGTAAAATCCTCCAGCCAGTCATTGAATTGCTTGTAGGGATTCCATCCGTTGTTTACGGATTCATAGGTCTTACAGTATTGGTGCCGTTTATCGGACACTTCAAGTCAAGCGGCTCAGGGCATAGCGTGCTAGCAGGAACGATTGTCCTGTCTATTATGATCCTGCCAACCGTTACATCCATTGCGACTGATGCAATGGGTTCACTACCAAAAAGTTTACGTGAGGGATCGTACGCATTAGGCGCAACAAGATGGCAAACGATTAGACGTGTGCTTGTCCCAGCAGCTCTGCCAACATTAATGACAGCGGTCGTTCTTGGCATGGCTAGAGCATTTGGAGAAGCCCTTGCTGTACAGATGGTCATTGGAAACACGCGTAATTTACCAGAGAGCATTATGGATACAGCTGGTACATTAACAACCATTATTACGTTAAACATGGGTCACACAACGTATGGAAGTGTTGAGAACAATACACTTTGGTCAATGGGACTTGTCCTTCTAGTTGTATCATTTATGTTCATACTCATTATCAGATACTTGTCGTCTAGGAGGAAGATTTAATGAATAGCAAAATGACCGATCGTTTTGCCACATTTATATTTGGATTATGTGCTGCCATTATTACGGCGATTCTCGTTGGTTTGTTTTCTTATATCATTTTCAACGGTGCAAAAGAATTAAATTTCGACTTTTTGACAACCCGCTCAAGTGCGATTGGCTCTGGCGGCGGCATCAGGGATCAGCTGTTTAACTCGTTTTATATTTTGTTTATTACGATGCTGATTACAGTACCGCTTGGCGTCGGCGGCGGAGTGTATATGGCAGAGTACGCTCCTCAAAACAAAGTCACAGACTTTATTCGTACATGTATCGAAGTGTTGTCTTCACTTCCGTCTATCGTCATTGGTATGTTTGGTTTACTCATGTTTGTGAATTTAACAGGCTGGGGCTATACGATTATTGGAGGAGCTCTTGCGCTCACTGTGTTTAACCTGCCGGTGATGGTCAGGGTGACAGAAGATGCGCTGCGCTCTGTACCGAAGGATCAAAAGGAAGCATCACTAGCGCTTGGTGTAACGAAGTGGCATACAGTCAAAACGGTCCTTATTCCAGGTGCGCTTCCGTCTATTATCACTGGTGCGATTTTAGCATCAGGAAGAGTCTTTGGTGAGGCGGCTGCTCTTCTTTTTACAGCAGGTCTCTCCACACCGCGCCTTGATTTCACAAACTGGAGTCCTTTTTCTGATACGTCACCGCTGAATGTGTTTAGACCGGCAGAAACATTAGCCGTTCATATATGGAACGTCAATACACAAGGAATCATTCCAGATGCAGAAGCCATCGCAAATGGTGCATCAGCTGTACTTGTGCTTTCAGTCTTATTATTCAACTTAGCAGCTAGATGGCTTGGTTCATTTATTCATAAAAAGCTTACGTCAAAATAATGTGAGAGAGGTGTGAAGGGGATATGGTTCAAATGCTAGCAGAAAAAAAAGAGATTGCAGCGAAAAAGGCTCCACTTCAGGCGGAACAGATTTTACAGGTGCAGGATTTAAGCATTTATTATGGTGAAAAAAGAGCGGTCAATCACATTTCATTCGAGATTGAGAAGAATGCAATTACTGCATTAATCGGTCCATCCGGCTGCGGGAAGTCAACCTTTTTACGCAGCATTAACCGCATGAACGACTTAATTCCAGGTGCGAGAAGTGAAGGGGCGATCATGTACGAAGGATTAAATATTTTGGATGACCGTATTAATGTGGTGAATTTAAGAAGAGAAATCGGCATGGTCTTCCAAAAACCAAATCCATTTCCTAAATCGATCTACAATAACATCACCCATGCGTTAAAGTATGCCGGGGAAAAAAGAAAATCTGTGCTTGATGATGCGGTTGAGGAAAGCTTAACAAAGGCGGCGTTATGGGATGAGGTCAAAGATCGTCTGCACCGATCTGCTTTGTCATTGTCAGGCGGTCAGCAGCAGCGACTTTGTATTGCACGTACACTTGCGATGAAACCTAGTGTCTTATTATTAGATGAACCGGCTTCTGCCCTAGACCCTATCTCAAATGCGAAAATTGAAGAGCTATTAGGCGAATTAAAAAATGATTATTCAATCGTCATTGTGACACACAACATGCAGCAAGCGCTCCGTGTATCAGACCGTACGGCCTTTTTCTTAAACGGAGATCTAGTAGAATATGATGCCACAGAACGTATCTTTACACGTCCTGCACAGCAAAAAACAGAAGACTATATCAATGGTCGATTTGGATAAGGCGGGTGGATTTGATGAATGCAGTAGCAACTAAAGCAGCAAAAAAAGAAGTGTTTCGTGTGAATGATATGAATCTTTGGTATGGACAGCATCATGCATTGAAGCATATTGACTTAGCGATTAGAGAGCATGAAGTCACAGCGATTATCGGCCCGTCCGGCTGCGGAAAATCAACGTTTATTAAAACGTTAAATCTTATGGTCAAAACAGTGCCAGGTGTGAAAATCACCGGGGATATGATGTATAAAGATGACAACATTTTAAAAGGTCGTGTCGATTTAGTGGAGCTGCGTAAAAATGTCGGGATGGTGTTTCAAAAAGGGAATCCATTCCCTCAGTCAATTTTTGATAATGTCGTATACGGACCAAGAATTCACGGAGTAAAGAGCAAGCAGCAATTAAAAGAAATCGCGGAAAAAGCGCTTCGAGATGTTGCACTTTGGGATGAAGTGAAAGATCGATTAAGTGCTCCCGCTCTAGGCCTTTCTGGCGGTCAGCAGCAGCGTCTTTGTATTGCAAGAGCCATTGCTACAAGCCCAGACATCTTATTAATGGATGAACCAACATCAGCGCTTGATCCTGTCTCAACATTAAAGATTGAAGAATTGATTATGAAATTGAAAGAGAAATATACGATTGCCATTGTGACGCATAACATGCAGCAAGCGGCTCGGGTATCAGACCGAACGGCATTCTTCTTAATGGGGGAGCTTGTTGAGGTCAATGATACGAATGTGATGTTTTCTGAGCCAAACGATCAAAGAACGAATGATTATATATCTGGTCGATTTGGATAAGAAAACCCCCCTGGAGGTCAGTGCCGCCAGGGGGGTTTTGTTGTTATTTTGTTAAGGCTTTGACAATCTGTTTGAATGTCATTCCTGTTTTTAAATTGAACTTGCCTGCACGAATTTCTTTATGGTAGCCGGCGTCAATTACGTAATCATTAAAATCTTTAGACGAGTTGATGATGCCGTCCTTTTCAAGCATGTCTGAAACATCACTTGTACTCATACCGTTTTTAATCACAAATTTGATCGATTTGCCTTTAGGCTTGTCCTCTTTTTGTTGATCACTTTTAGAATCTCCGTCTTCATTTGCCTTCAGCGCTTTTTCCTTATAGTCAAGAAGCTGCTGGTACGTTTCACGGCTGACAGTGACTTCTTTTTTGGAGTCTAAATAGTTTTTCACGTCAGTGTCTGTTACTTTCTGTGCGAGGGTTTCTTTTGTTGTTGTATCAGCTGCTGCCTCGTCTTTCCCAGTGAGGAAAAAGACAATCGCAAGAACCCCAGTTGCAAGAATCATACCTGCTGCAAACGTTTGGATGCTTTTTTTCGTCATACAAGCACCCTCTCGTTGTCTTTAATGATCATGTTGACATCTTCTACAGATACATGCTCAGCGCGCGCAATGGCCTCAGGAGACATGCCATTTTGGTGCTTTGAAATGATCTGTCTTGCGATGGATGGATCAATTTCTGAATGCTTGCGGACGACGATGTTTGTTTCAAGTAATTCTTCTTCAAGCACTTTCATTTTCTTTTTCAGTTTATAGATTTCTTGCATTGCAGATAGTTGAAGTGTTTCAAGTTCCTGCTCGACTTCTTTAATCGGTTCTCTTTGAAAATATGAGAATGCGATCAGTACAATACTGACAACAAGCAATCCGATAATTGCAATTTCCATGTTTCATCACCTTTTATTCATATTTTAATGCTGAAAGCCATAAAAGGCTTCCAAGATTGTTTCAAACAGTTTTCGACCCTTCTTTTTTATACCATAAAAAAGCTAGTTTCAAAAGGAATTGCTGAAGAAAATCACCTTTTTTTCATCTTTTTTCTTTTTATATGTAAAACGGGTATGAAAACCTTGCCTCGCTGTCAAAATAAATGAAAGCGGCGGGGAGAAGAGGGTCTCTCATGTATACAGTACGACAAAGGATCAGGTTTTATAGGGGAGCAGACGATTTTTCATGACATAAGCATGCGATATGTAAGTGGATGCACTCAAATTGAAATTGGTGAAAAAACATTCTAGCATTCCTAAGCTAGAAGTGGTATTATAGTTAGGTCTGAATGTGAATTGATTTTAGTTTGGAGGGAAAAATATGCGCGTAAATATTACTCTAGCTTGCACTGAATGCGGTGAGCGTAACTATATTACTAAAAAGAATAAGCGAAACAATCCAGATCGCGTTGAATTCAAAAAGTATTGCTCACGTGATAAAAAACAAACTGTACATCGTGAAACAAAGTAAGCAGCAGGGAATTTTCCTGCTGTTTTTTTATGATGGGAGATGATCTGTATGAAAAAGGAGCTTCGCCTTCAAACATTAGCCAAGCTTGATCAGATAAGCCCTGAAGAATTTGAGCGCAGCACGGCTTTACTTCATGAGCACTTATTGCAGCTGCCAGCATGGAAACAGGCGAAAACGATCGCTTTGACGATGTCTAGAGGAAAAGAGATACCGACAATGCCTCTAATTGAAAAAGCGTGGGAAGAAGGAAAAACAGTATGTATCCCTACCTGTTTTCCGAAAACAAAAGAGATGATGTTTTATGAATATACACCCGAAACAAAGATGACATCCAGCTACTTTGAGCTATTGGAACCAGACCCTCAAGTATCAACAGCTGTACATAAAGAAACCATTGATTTAATCATTGTGCCAGGGGTATGCTTCGATCAAAAAGGCTACCGGATTGGATTTGGGGGCGGCTATTATGACCGCTACTTAGCTGACTATCACGGGGTAACCATTGCACTTTGTCTGTCTTTACAGCAAATCAGGGATGTGCCGACTGAAGCGCACGACATACCGGTGTCTATGATTGTCAGTGAAAAAGGCACGTCATATCAAAAGTAAAAGTCCGCTCATTGTCCAAAGAACAGGCTTTTTCGTGTTTCATTAGGTCATGTCATGTGAGTTGATAGGAGGTCCGTTTTGAAAAAATTTCGTGGAAAGAAAAGATACTTCCGCAATATGTGGGAGGAAGTGAATACTTGTGACCTCAAACTTGATCAGGATTCATGGTTTTATTTTTGGCATACGCACCTTGATTTTTTTGGGGTCGGGGAAAATAGCTTAAAAATAAGAAGAGAGCATATCAAAGCCCATATCGCTTTATATCATAGGCTGTTAAAACAGCTTGAAGGCTTTGAAAAGCCATACCAAACATGGATTTGTATTCACGAACATGACCCTGATTTAGACGCTGTATATGTTCATACACCAAATCCATACGAAAGTTACTTCCCTCACAAGATGGAAGAGGTAGAGCAGAATTGTAAGCTGCCTCATACGTTCAAGGATTTAATCGATCTTCATCAATTTGACGTTTCTTATGATCAATCTGAGTGTGAAGAGGTCTATTATATTCAATCAAAAGAACAAGGGATTAGAGTGTGAAAGCATATCGCATGGTAAGCGATAAAAATGATGGTTCATGCATAAACACATCCTATTTAAGCCACGATACGAACATAGGAGGGAATATGATGAATAAAATGATTTGGAGCATTGTGTTCACATTGTTTGCATTCGTTCTCGTGCAAAATCGTTACCGGCTGATGAATTTGATCTTAGGTCAAAATCAAGTGCGTCACTTTTTTATTAAGTGGCTGATGAAAATCCCATATTTTCGGACGAAATTTATTCGCCAAGCATTCTAATCCCGCAGACGCCGGGATTTTTTTGTTCAGAAATGCGGATCAGAACGATTCTTGTTATAATAATGTAAAAAATGGAGCGCGAATGAATGAATGTCATAGATAGTTTATTTTGGCGAGTTGTTGATGAATTAAGACAAAAAGGGTACGAGATGATTCAAAGTCCGTTTCCAGAAGATGAAATATTTTTTGAAGCACCACGAAACTCAGGGTATGATCTCATCCGTCTATATAGAAAAGATGTGAATTTTAAACAGGAGATCGTTCGAGATATCGAAGAACAGACGTATCGGATGGATCAGCTGAGAGAGGCCATGCGTAAACGTTCTCTGCATCTCTTACAGCTCCAATTTACAGCTGACGACCCTGTAGATGATTGGGAGGACCTAAACGGTCAACCGCAAAAAAAGCAAAAGGTGACGGTTACACCTGTATTACTGAATGCAGACACTCTTCAACACGACGTAAATGAGCTGCAAAAATGGCTCAATACATCGCTGACAGTGGATGTAGAAGAGGCAAAAAGAGACACAGCTGAAGATGTCATCCAGCTTAAAGTGAGCGTACTTCAAGCATTTGATGATCAGGAAAAGCAGCGTGAACGAGAACGGGCCGTTTTTCAAAATGGCAGACCGATTTTCACCTACCTGTTCATCGCTGTTCAAGTGGTGATGTTTCTTTTACTTGAACTATTTGGCGGAAGTACCAATACGGCAACTTTGACAGCGTTTGGTGCTAAAAATAATGGGCTGATCTTAGATGGAGAATGGTGGCGCCTGATTACACCGATGTTTTTGCATATTGGCTTGACACACTTACTCTTTAATACATTTGCTCTTTGGTCTGTCGGAGCGGCTGTTGAGAAAATTTATGGCTCATGGAGATTTTTGCTCATCTATTTCATTTCCGGCATTTTTGGTTCCATAGCGAGCTTTGTCTTTAATACGGCCATCGCAGCCGGTGCATCAGGCGCGATCTTTGGATGCTTAGGTGCACTATTATATTTGGCAATTTCTAACCGCAAGCTCTTCTTCCGGACGATGGGGACAAATATTATTGTGATCATCCTCATCAATTTAGGGATCGGCTTTACCGTATCAGGTATTGATAACGCAGGGCACCTTGGCGGTCTGGTTGGCGGTTTTTTAGCGGCTTTAGCTGTCCGGCTTCCTAAACAGGTGAAGCCTGTCAAAATGTTTCTTGCTAGTATTGTTCTACTGTTGATTGGTGGTTTTGGATTGTATACAGGGTTTCATTCAGACGATCAAAAGGAAGCGGCAGCAGTAAGTGAGGCAGCAAGTTTATTTGATGATAAGAACTATAACGAAGCAAGTAAACGTCTAGAGGAATATGTACATCAAAAGGATGCATCAGCTGAGGCTCTACATATATATGCACTATCGGAAGCCCAGCTCGGACACCTTGACAAAGCGATTGGATTTTTACAAAAGTCGCTTAAAAAAAATCCAGATGATCCAAATAAACTGTATCATTTATCGTTGTTGTACGTAGAAAAAGGAGAGACAGCGAAAGCAGAGGATCTAATAGAAAAAGGGTTAGACCAAGATCCAAAAAATGATCAATTTTTAAAGCTGAAACAATATATTGAAAACACGCAAACACATTGAATGACTTGACTGAAAGCGCATTTATGAATACGCTTATCCTATCTGTTGATGAGAAGAAATGGTGGAAACAATGAAAACGTTATATGATGTACAGCAGCTGCTCATGAGATTTGGAAATTATGTGTATTTCGGAGATCGTGAAGTGGAATTAGATTTTATGGCAGATGAACTGAAGGAAATGTATACATCGGGCATTATTGACCGGACAGAATGGTCAAACGCAATGACGATTCTTCAAATGGAACTAGCCAAATTAAATCGAAAAACAATGTGAAGGTGGAGGGCATATGATCGGGGATTGGTTTGTAGGAGTTGATCTTGGCGGTACGACAATTAAGCTTGCGTTCATTAATCTATATGGTGAAATTCAGCATAAGTGGGAGATTCCTACGGATAAATCAGGGCAGACGATCACAGTCGATATTGCCAAATCAATTGACCACAAACTAGTCGAAATCAGTATGCCCAAATCAGCGCTGATTGGGATTGGAATGGGCGCACCTGGGCCTGTAGATAAAGTATCTGGGATTGTCTATAAAACAACGAATCTCGGCTGGACAAACTATCCACTCAAAGATCACCTAGAGGCAGAGACCGGACTTCCATCTGTCATCGAAAATGATGCGAATATTGCTGCACTCGGTGAAATGTGGAAGGGTGCAGGCGATGGCGCAAAAAACATCCTGATGGTCACACTTGGCACAGGTGTTGGCGGCGGCATTATTGTAAATGGTGAAGTTGTTCAAGGTGAGACAGGGGCTGGCGGAGAAATTGGCCATATTTGTGCCGTTCCATTCCAAGGAGCACCTTGTAATTGCGGGAGAACAGGCTGCATTGAAACCATTGCATCTGCGACTGGCATCGTCCGGCTTGCAAAGGATAAATTAGTAACAGAGCAGCATACATCTTCACTTGGCACGCTCACTTCGCTGACTGCAAAGGAAGTGTTTAAGGCCGCTGAAAGTGGAGATGATCTTGCCATGCGTGTCGTAGAAGAAGTGACGACTCATCTTGGGCTTGTGTTAGCGAATCTTGCCAGTGCGTTAAACCCAACAAAAATCGTGATTGGCGGCGGTGTTTCAAAAGCAGGTGAGCTCCTTCGCAGTAAAGTAGAACGCGTTGTTAAGCATCACGCATTTCCGCCTTGCGCTGATGATGTCGAAGTCGTGATTGCCTCTCTCGGAAACGATGCAGGAGTCATCGGCGGTGCATGGATGGCAAAAAACAAATGGTTGTCTTAAACAAAAAAGTCATCATGATGTCATTTTTATTAAAAAAAGCGATAGATGGGCATGAAATGAAATGTTTAGCATATTCATAAGTTTGTCATGAGGAAAAAGACATTGATTTTCCAGCACATACAGGATAAGATATAGTTTAGTTATTTTTGAAGAAGCACCAATAATTAGGGTGTATCCCTAGCTTGAGTGCTCGCTTAGCATAAGGAGGTTACAATGCGAAAGAAAAGATTAAAGGCGATTTCATTTTTACTGATTGCGACATTGCTCATGTGGGTCAAAACCTATGTTATCTATAAATCTAGCTTCAATATTAAAATAGAAAATTTCATGCAGGAGTTCATCCTGTTTATTAATCCGCTTAGCTTTATCTTGTTTATCTTCGGAATCGGTTTATTTATGAAAGAAAAAAATCGCAATCGATATATCATCGTGACGAGCTTTATTCTGACATTTATTTTGTTAGCTAACATTGTGTTTTACCGATTCTATAGTGACTTTTTAACCATCCCCGTCCTATTTCAAACAAACAATATGGGTGACCTCGGGTCAAGTATTACCTCTTTAATTGAACCAGTCGATTTTCTAATGTTCGTTGATATTATCATTTTAATGTGGCTCTATAAAAAGCAGCCTTCCTTTAGAACGGATGTCACCATTTCACGAAAAGAACGAGCAGCCTATTATTTATTTGTGGCAGCGACTTTCTTCTTTAACCTTGGTTTGGCTGAAACAGAGAGACCAGAACTGCTCACTCGCTCATTTGACCGTGAGATGCTGGTGAAAAATATCAGCTTATATAATTTCCATATTTATGATGGAGTGCTGCAATCGAAGCAGTCTGCTCAACGAGCCCTTGCTGACAGCAATAGCTTAACAGAAATTGAAAACTATATAAGTGCAAATCAAACCGACCGTAATGAAAAGACGTTTGGTCAAGCAAAAGGACGAAATGTCATTCTTGTCTCACTTGAATCTACACAAAGTTTCGTGATCAATGAAAAACTAAACGGGAAAGAAATCACCCCGTTTTTAAACAAATTAATCAAGAAAAGCTACAACTTTACTAATTTCTATCATCAAACAGGTCAAGGGAAAACATCTGACTCAGAGTTTATTGTTGATAACTCTCTCTATCCACTTGGAAGAGGGGCTGTGTTCTTCACAAATCCAAGCAATGAGTTTACAGCCACACCTGAGCTGTTAAAGGATGAGGGGTACCATTCTTCTGTCATTCATGCGAATAACAAAAGTTTCTGGAACCGTGACCTGATCTACGATAGCTTTGGCTACGATAAGTTTTTTGATATTAAATCATTTGATGTAAATGAAGAAAATTCAGTTGGCTGGGGGCTGAAAGATGGTCCATTCTTCGAACAGTCAGCGGAATTGATGAAATCGATCCCGCAGCCTTTCTATACGAGATTGATTACATTAACGAATCACTTTCCGTTTGATCTAGATGAAGAAGATAAGCTCATTGATGAATATGATTCTAAGAGCAAAACGCTAAACAAGTTCTTTCCTACAGTGCGATATCAAGATGAGGCGCTGAAGATTTTCTTTGAAAAAATGAAGGAAACAGGTTTGTACGAAAATTCCATCTTTGTTTTATATGGGGATCACTATGGAATTTCGGAAAACCATAACGAAGCCATGGGGCAATTTTTAAATAAAGAGATTACGCCATTTGAAGAAGTACAGCTTCAAAAAGTCCCGTTTGTTGTACACATTCCAGGGATCACAGACCAACATCCAAAAGAAATTGATACGGTAGGTGGTCAGGTCGATCTCCGCCCAACTGTACTCAATCTATTAGGAATTGATACAAGTAAACAAATTCAATTTGGCCATGATCTTTTATCGAAAGATACGAATGATTTTACCGTGCTTCGTGATGGCAGTTTTATTACGAAGGACAGTGTGTTCACAGATGGTGTTTGCTACAATAAAAAAACGGGTGAGCCAAGAGATGATGAGACTGTGTGTCAGTCTTATGAAGAGAAGGCAAAGCAAGAGCTCCAATTCTCTGATCAAATCATCTATGGGGATCTCCTTAGATTTTATGACCGGAATAGCCCGGACCATTCTCCATCCAAAAAAGAAGATGAAACTCAGCTAAAAAAGGCGTCCTAACATACGAGAAAACCTCTGTTATTTTTACATGCAGAGGTTTTCTTTTTTGGTCTGCCGGCTCATATAGTATGAGAGGAGGGATGTAAATGAAGACAACGTCGTTTGGGAAAATTGAATGGCAGCTAGATGGAGAGGAAAAGGATCATGTAGCAAAGCAGTTAGGGATAGGGAATGCAGCTTTCCATTTATCCAATCAAATCAGCAATGAGTACCTCCTTTTACCGGGATATCGACTTCCGGAAGGCATCCATTCATTTTCTTCCATAGGTGAGCTGCAGAAATTTATTGCGCCATACAGGCTGCAGCAATCCGATGATTGGATCAATGGAACCTTTGAATATGATAGTGCTCAATTAGAAGAAGAGTTGAGCCACTTGAAAGCCGCATTTCCTTTTCTTCAAATGAGCATCATAGGTCATTCAGTGCTTGATACACCTATTTATGAAATCCGAACAGAGCCTGTTCAGCATTTACATTCTATTCATTTGAATGCCTCTTTTCATGCAAATGAATGGATCACGACGTCTGTTTTAATAAAATGGCTGAAATCGCTGTGTTTGGCTGCATCTGACCCGGTGCAAGCAAGGCATCATGAAGCCGTTCATATTCTGAGAACCACAGCTCTCTCTATCGTACCATTGGTGAATCCAGATGGTGTGGACCTCGTACGAAATGGACCAGAGTCACTTGGTCTGAGCAGTGAAGAATTCACACCGCTACATGATGGATATGCTGACTATCAGGAGTGGAAAGCAAATATACGAGGGGTGGATTTGAACAATCAATTTCCTGCTTATTGGGAGATCGAATACTACCGTTATGAAACTAAGGCTCCGTCCAATCGAGGTTTTCCTGGGTATCAGCCGCTAACAGAGCCAGAAGCGAAAGCGATGGCAAATCTAGCGTTACGAAAACGCTTTGACAGGCTTGTTGCTCTCCATACACAAGGGGAAGAGATATACTGGGGGTTTCTTGGTCATGAACCAGCCATCTCAAAAGAAACGGTCAAACGATTCGAACAAGTAAGCGGCTATAAACCGGTTCAATATCTTGACAGCTATGCAGGCTATCGCGATTGGTTTATTTATCAATGTCACAATGAGGGGTATACAGTCGAGCTTGGCCTAGGAAAAAATCCTCTTTCCATGAATCAATTTGACACGATCTATGAGAAAACAAAGCGGTTGTTATGGGAAGCATGTAAGTGTTAAAAAGCACCTGTCAGGTGCTTTTTACATTTGAACATGAAGCAATTTCTTATTGTCAATAAAAATAATGTTAGGGCAATTGACGAAGGCCGAATTGTGAGCTATTGTGAAAGGTATGGATGTAAAAAAAAGGATATGTTTTAGGGAGATGTCGATCATTGAGTGCTCAAAGCCTGTGGAAAAGGAATTTCACTTACTTATTTATGTCTAAAATGTGCAAAATAACAGCTGATAGTTTATCTTTCAACACCATCTTGTGGCTTTTAGTACTAGGCGGAAAAGGGGCAATTGGAACAGCCTTTTTTATTGCGGTCAGCTTTGTTCCGCAAGCCATTGTTGGGCCACTAATTACCCCAATGATGAAGCCGCATCAATTGAAATTTTGGATGTGTTTTGCTGATTTAACAAGAGGAGCGATAATTCTTGTGATTGTGGTCAGTTACTTTTATGGCTTCACGCCATTAGCACTTGTTATTGGGTGTATGCTGCTTCATTCGGCAACTGGTGGCTCCTACGAACCGGCGTCTGTATCAATTATTCCAAAGCTTGTCCATGAGGACCTCATACAAAAAGCGAATGCAACTATTCAATCAGCAAGTCATGTAGTCAGGCTTGTGACGGTCACAGTTTGTGGTGTCATGATTGCGTTTGTAGGGGTAGGATATACAATGCTTGTGATTATTCCTCTTTATCTCTTGTCCGCTTTACTTGTATTAATCATTACATATGAAACAGAAATCATCATTGATAAAGCCAAAAAAGGGTTATCATACGGCAAAAGATTGATTCGGGGATTTTCACTTGTGAGAAGGCATCATATTTTGTTCCCATTGGCGATTTTTTGTGTCTGCTCAAACTTTGCTGCCGCACCATGGGAAGCATTGTCTGTTATTTATTTAACAGAGGATTTACATAGTGGACCCGTGATCTATTCATTTATTAAAGTCACAACGGCACTAGGTGCATTCTTGATGGGGTTTGTTTTGACAAAGGTAAAAGTGAACCGGTATGGGCTGCTGTTTATAGGTGCCGGGATTGTTGATGGAATCTCGTTCTTTATAACAGGCATGAACGCATTTTTACCACTTGTATTTATATCAGCTTTTGCATTAGGGGCCGCCATCAGTGCAGTCAACGTGCCTGAACATACAATGATTCAATTGTCAGTAAAAGCAGAGGATCAGCCGCAAGTGTATGCAATTATCAATATGATCTCCTTCTTCATGATCCCGTTAGGCGCTCTCATTGGCGGCTATATGGCGACATTATTTGGTTCCGGATATGTCATTGCGGCTGGAGGCATCATTGAAGCTGTATCAGGGATATGCCTGCTGCTATTCACAAAAATTGGGAAGGTAGAGAGGGCGGATTTGACGATAGAACGGGACAAACCTTCTTTAAATGCAACGTGAGCATGGCATGATGGATTGCGAATAGGTTACAATGAGGACGAGAAAACATGAGGATTTGAGTAGAAAGGGGCAATAAACATGGCCATAGCAGATGTCACTATCATTCCAATAGGCACGGATACACCAAGTGTCAGTGCTTATGTAGCAGATGTACAAAGAATTTTAGAAGGCTTTCAAAAAGAAGGGAAAATTAATTATCAATTAACACCAATGAATACGTTAATTGAAGGTGAATTATCCGTTTTATTTGAGGTCATTCAGCGCATTCATGAAGCACCTTTTGAAAAGGGACTGCATCGCGTAGCGACCAATATCCGCATTGATGACAGGCGGGATCAAACCACAACGCTTACAAGTAAAATAGAAAGCGTGAATAAGCACTTGAATCAATAAAAAAAGCCTGCTAAATGCAGGCTTTCAGCGTGTAGACAAACCCTCGCATTCGGTGTCAGTCCTGCGTGCCGGTGCTCACGAATATCAAATTCGCTCCGCTCCGGTACTCGTCCTTCCTAGGCTGCAAAGGTTTTCTATCAAGCTGAAAAGAAGACAAAGGGCTAAAATCAAGATCATTTTAGCCCTTTGTCAATAATCTAAAAGCCTGCCATATGCAGGCTTTTTAATGTGCAGTTGGATAACCGCTATAGATGATGGTCATGACAGTAAACCAGCCAAAAACCAAAAATGTCGCGCCAGCAAAAGCGATGGCAAGTACGTTCACTTTTTTAAGTGAGCGATAGATCCCGAGTGCAGCTAAAATCGTGACTAGACCAAAAATAATGACGAGCATCATGTGAAAGTCCCCCTTTGTCATCAATCCCCTTGATTTCCTTTCTTTTCATTTTAACCGTTTTCATAAAGCTTGTCGAGTAGATTCCAGTTGACGATTGTTTGAATTTTTATTGTGTAGGCTTCATAATAAAAAAGAATGAATAAAGTAGGTGATGAAAATGAATTGGAGAAGAATGCCACTAGGCTATGTACAAGCGAATGCGTATATTTGGAAAAATGAGCACGGAGAATGTTTAATCTTTGATCCAGGCGGTGAAGCACAAAAGCTAATTTCCTATGTAAAAGAAAAACAGCTCACACCGCTTGCGGTCTTACTGACGCATGCTCATTTTGATCATATCGGTGCCGCAGATGAAGTGCGCGCAGAGTGGGGAGTGCCACTCTATGTACACGAGAATGAAAAAGAATGGCTCACGAACGCTGAATTAAACGGTTCAGCTCGATTGATTGGAAATGGAATTACGGTCAAAGAAGCTGAAAAATTAATTACGTCAGAAGGAACTCTTCAAATTGGATCGTTTACATTAGAGATGTTCCACACTCCTGGGCATTCACCAGGCAGTGTGTCTTACTATTCGGCGGAAGAAGGATTTGTGATTTCTGGTGACACGCTATTTGAAGGCGGCATCGGGAGAACAGATTTAGTAGGGGGCAGTCAAGAAGTGCTGCTTCAATCAATTCATAACAAATTATTGTCTTTACCAGAATCAACTCTTGTTTTAAGTGGACATGGCGGAGAAACCACTGTACTTACGGAGCAGGAACAAAATCCATTTATCAATGGCTTTTCTCTTTAAACGTATGAAAAAAAGCATCTCTTTTTATAGAGATGCTCAGCGTGTAGACAAACCCTCGCATTCGTTGTCAGGTCTGCGCTCCGGTGCTCACGAATGTCAAATTCGCTCCGCTCCGATGCTCGTCCTTCCTAGACTTCAAAGGTTTTCTATCACGCTGAAAAGAAGACAAAGGGCTAAAATGATTTTATTTTAGCCCTTTGTCAACAATCTTAAGCATCTCTTTTTATAGAGATGCTTTTTTCAATTAATGTCCGGTACCGGGAACCATGATGAAAATCGAATAATATGTAAATCCGGCAAAGAAAATCGTCAAGTACGCTCCGAAAATGTAAATATACATTCTTTCGGATAAATTCAAGTAGGATAAAAATACAAAAAGAACGGTTTGACCGAAGAACAGCAACGATGCATCTTTCATATGCCCTAAATAGAACATGACAGCAAAAATACCCGTCCAAAAGCCAAGCACGCGGAACATGCGATTCATTTCTTTCCCTCCCCTTAAAAAAACCCCTTTGATTCATATTATAGCTGATCACCACTTGTTATGTAAACATTTACATTTTTGACAACGTGTGAACATTTATTTTACGAGTAGAAAAATTTTTTTGAAAAAGTGATCAAAACGTGTTTATGCTGAAATACATGAGGGTACTTACTCCATAAGAGAAAAGGTTAACGACCTAAGGAGGAAGACTAATGAGTGACATTACTTTTTATTCATACCCGAGCTGCACGTCTTGCCGCAAAACAAAACATTGGTTAAAGGCGAATCAAATTGATTTTAAAGAGCGTCACCTTTTCAGAGAAACGCCAACACTAGAAGAATTAAAAAAGATCCTTTCCTTAACAACAGAAGGAATGGATGAAATTTTAGCCACACGAAGTCAGGCTTTTAAAAGCTTAAATTTAAATATTAATGATTTAAAAGTAAACGAGGTTCTTCAGCTTCTTATTGAAAAACCAAAACTGCTCCGAAGACCAATTATCATTGATGGAAATAAATTAGTAGTAGGCTATAATCCAGGCGAACTCATGAAATTATCAAAAAAGAAAGCGATACATCAATCAGTTTCCTAATAAAAACGAAGATCAGCTGAAACATGCTTCAGCCGTCTTCGTTTTTGTGCTGAACTGGGCTAGCTGGGTTCGAACCAACGATCACGGAGTCAAAGTCCATTGCCTTACCACTTGGCTATAGCCCAATATCAAACGTGTAATGATATTGTTCACCATCTGCGGTCATTTATACATAAAAGTTGTATGTCACGAGTTTTAAGTGAAAAAGGAGCGGAAGAAGTAAATGAAAAATGAAAAATCGAAGCAATTATATGAATTTATCCTAAAAGAAGCCCCCGTCATGACCGAAGAATGGCTGAAAACAAGAACAGAAGAAGGCTCATTATATTCCAAACATGCTTCAGAGGAAACGGAAATGAAGTTGAAGGAACAGAACACAGCGTTTATTCAAACCATTGCAGCAACGCTTGTGACGCTGTCAGACAAAGTAGAAAATCATTTGAAAAAGTGGTCTGTTGATATCGCACGTGATCGAGCCGTTCACGAAGTGCCTTTATATGAAATCATTGGACAATTTAAGATATTTCGTCAGATTTTCTGTTCGAGAATCGAGAAATTCATACTAGAAACTGAGCTTGAAGTGACGCTCCAAGATGTATGCGGGTGGAATCAGCATTTTCATTCAACGTTTGATGATATGATCGAGCGTTTATCAGAGGAATACGACCGCGTGACACTGAGTCAGCTCAATGCACAAAGAGAGATGATTCAGGAACTGAGTGCTCCTGTTATTCCAGTTTCAAAGGAAATCGGAATTTTGCCGCTCATCGGGGAGATTGATACGTACCGGGCCAAAATTATTTTGGAATCCGTGCTAGAACAGGCTTCAAGACTGCGTCTAACGCATTTGTTTATTGATATATCAGGCGTACCGATCGTTGATACGATGGTTGCTTATCAGCTGTTTAAAGTGGTGGATAGTGCGAAGCTTCTAGGCATTGAGACGATTATTTCAGGCATCCGCCCAGAAATTGCTCAAACCGTTGTGAAGCTCGGCATTGATTTCTCAAAAGTAAATACAGAACACAGCCTTGCAAAAGCCTTGGAAAAAAGAGGATTTCGTATTTTTGAAGAACAGCCGCAAGAAGCCACATGACTAAAAAACCTGTACTTGTAAAAGTCAGGTTTTTTTATATGCACTTTTTTAAAAAACCACGTTTTCCATCGCAAGCTGATGATTTTTTCGATTGATTAGGCATTAAAATGATAAATTGCTCTTTTGTCAGACAGGTTCCTCTGACTTACAATATGGTCAGAGAAGGGAGTGGACCATTTGTATGGGATTGAATATTTGGGACAAGAGCTGCTAGAAGAAGCATGCCGCATGAGAGCATCTGATGTGCACATTGTTCCAAAGGAAAAGGAAGCGTCGGTATCTTTCCGCGTAGACTCAGATTTAATTCAGCAGCGAACCATTGATAAAAAAAGCGGCGAGCGGCTCATTGCTCATTTTAAATTTTTATCATCCATGGATATCGGAGAAAAACGGAGACCGCAAAATGGGTCATTAGCTGTGATGCTAAGAAGGGGTCAGGTGTTTATTAGGATGTCTACCCTACCAACTGTAAATGATGAGAGCTTAGTGATTAGAATATTGCCGCAGGATCATGTTCCAAAAATAAAACATCTGTCACTATTTCCGAAAGCATCCACCAGGTTATTATCATTTTTGAATCATTCGCATGGGCTCATTTTATTTACCGGTCCAACCAATTCAGGGAAAACAACAACCCTTTATTCATTGATCCAGTTTGCAAAAAAGAATTTCAACAGAAATATTATTACACTTGAAGATCCTGTGGAAACGAGAAATGAAGAAGTGCTGCAGGTTCAAGTAAATGAAAAAGCCGGTATCACATATGCGGCAGGATTACGCGCTATTTTAAGACATGATCCAGATATGATTGTGCTAGGAGAAATAAGAGATGCTGAAACGGCTCGAACGGCAATTAGAGCAGCTCTGACAGGCCATTTAGTGATGAGTACACTCCATGCGAAAAATGCAAAAGGAGCCCTTTATCGTATGCTTGAATTTGGTGTCACGATGAATGAACTCGAACAAACGATGGTGGCGATTGCTGCGCAGCGATTAATCGAGCTCACCTGTCCTTTTTGCGGAGAAACATGCCAGCTTTACTGTAAATTAAATCGACCGGTCAGACGAACAAATGTATTTGAACTGCTGTTCGGAAAGGAGCTTGGTGAGTGTATCAAGGAGGCTAAAGGAGAATATGCTCACTCGTCATATGAAACATTGCAAAGATTAATTCGTAAAGGAGTGGCACTAGGCTATTTATCGAAAAACACCTATCATCGCTGGGTTTATGAAGAAGCAAGCCTCTAAAGCATGGTCTAAAAAGGATCAAGCGGAATGTCTATCAAAACTTGCTCAATTGATTCAGGCTGGATATACATTGATTGAGGCATTAACGATGTTGAATATCCAGTTGTCGAACAAGCAGCAGCAACAATTAGCACCGGGCATTCAGTGGCTGCTCGAAGGGGAGCCTTTTTATGTGGTGCTAGAAAAACTTCATTTTCAGCGGGAAGTCATCGCCATTTTAAGTTTCTCCGAAAAGCATGGAAGTCTAGCAAAAGCACTTGAACAAAGCGCACGGTTTTTAGAGAAAAAAATTAAACAGGTAGATACGTTTAAACGCATGTTACGTTACCCGATTTTCCTCATCTTTACAGTTTTGATCGTGCTCATACTCGTTCAGCAAATGATCATTCCTCAATTTTCTCTCTTGTACTCCTCGATGGATACCCGAATGTCATGGCTGATTCAAGGTATGTTTGGACTCTTTCAATTGCTGCATGTATCTCTCCTCCTCATCGGCTGTGTGTGTATCTGTCTGACTGGATACTATGCTTTCTTTTTTAGGAAAAAATCTACCCTTGAGAAGCTGAGGGTGATCAGCAGGTTTCCTTTTTTATATAAAGGAATGCGGCTGATGCATACGTATCTTTTCTCTCTACAGTTAAGCGGACTGCTTCAGGCTGGATTATCGATGTACGAGAGCTTGCTAGCTTTTAAGCAGCAAAGCTACTTACCCTTTCTTCAAGAAATATCAGAACAGATGATTAAAGAGTTAAGAAAAGGAGAGAGAATGGCACATCAAGTGAGCCTGTCTCCTTTTTTTGAAAAACGTTTTGCAGCCGTCATCGAGCATGGTGAAGCGAGCGGGATGCTTGCAAGAGAAATGTACACGTACAGTCAATTTCTATTAGAGAATGCAGAGCTGAAAATTGAAAAATGGATGTCGTGGCTGCAGCCGGTTATCTATGGACTGACGGCAATTCTTATACTCATTGTGTATTTATCTATTCTTTTACCAATGTATCAACTGATGGAGCAAGTGTAAGGAGGAGGGCAAAGACATGAATGATAAAGGATTTACTCTGTTAGAAATGTTAATTGTCATGCTTGTGATTTCGATTCTTTTACTGATTACCATTCCGAATATTACTCGTCACCACCAAACGATTCAAGCGAAGGGCTGTGAAGGGCTTAAATCAATGGTGAGCACTCAGGTGATGGCATATGAATTAGAGCACGATGGCAAGACACCATCTTTAGCTGAATTAGAAAAAGAAGGCTATGTTAAAAAGGGATTAACGTGTCCTAATGGAAAAGCGATTGTCATTCAAAACGGCCATGTGAAGCATGAATAAATTAATTTTTCATGAAAAGGGTTTTACCCTCATAGAACAGCTAATGATCTTACTGGTTCTATCGATTCTATTGTCGATCATAGGAGTAAAAATCCCAAATTTAATAGAAGACGCTGAAGCCAAAAAACAAGTGAACATCATGAAACAAGATTTTCAATTGGCTGCTAATACTGCATTTGTCAAAAAAACACGTGTATATGTTGAATTCCATCCGCCACATGTATCGTATCAAGTAATCGATCAAAAGGATGGCGAAGTCATTGCTTCTTTTCAGCAACAAAAGGGAAGCATTCAGGCTTCTACATTTCCACAAGGTATCTATTTTAATGTAAACGGACATCCAAGCAGCGGCGGGTCTCTCATCATTCAATTTGGCAGTCAAACGTATAAGCTCACGATCTATTTAGGAAGCGGGCGAATCCATGTTCAAAAGCAATAGAGGGTTTAGTACGATAGAAGCGCTGTTTGCTTGTCATATCTTCCTATTTGCAGCCCTTGTGCTTATGCCGGCCTATGAAAAAATCATAATAGGGAAAAATGAAGTAAGAGCCAAACTTGAGGCTTATCAAATTTTGCATGAACAGATGAATGAATCGTTTATAGAGGGTACAAAATCTTCTGTCAAAAAGAAGCGAGGCGACATCACATATGTATTCAATTGGAGTAAAGAGAAGGGATGTGTATCATACAACATACAAAAAAAGCAGACCATATGCTTTCATCAGGTTGCTGAACGGTGAACAAGGTTTTACCTTTGTCCAGACTTTATGGCAATTGCAGCTATTTTTGTTCCTTTCTTTTGGCTGTGTACTGATCTTTTCTACAGCTGAGAAAGCCCGTCCTTTTGAAGAGATTAACCGATTTTCGCAAATGGAGTGGAAACAGACTGTTCTGCAATTAGATGAGGAATTAAGCCGAGCAACGGCTGTTCGATCGGTGCAAGGAGGTAAAGCGTTAGAGTATGTATCTGATCAAGGGCGAGTCGTAACGATTGAGCCATATCAAGAGATGCTTCGGAAGCGAATGGATCAAGCAGGCCATCTCCCTTTATTGCAAAAGGTGAAAGAATTTCGCGTGAGAACAAATCAGCATAGAGCTATCCTTAAAGTCACAGATGAATCTGGTAAGGTGTATGAAGCTGTTTTTTTCATATATAAAGGGGTGGTTCCTACATCGTGAAAAGGGAAGGAGGATTTATCTATCCGCATGTACTGGCTGCAATTCTATTTTTTCTCTTGATCCTAGGGGCGATGACGATAGGGTTTCAAAAAGAGCTGAGAAGTGCAGAGCTGACGATTTCGTTTTATAAAAAACAGCAGCTTTTCAGGGTGGGTGCGAGTGAAGCTGCCCGTACATTCCATCGTTTGTGTGAAAAGCAGCAAACTCATATTCACACTGAAGAAGGCCGCGTGACATTAAAGAAGATAACATGCGATCAAAAGAAAAAGCGTATCCACATGTTAGTCAGGGTGAAAACAAAAGATGGTTTATCAGATGAACGGGAACTCGTGCTGAATTGGAAGACCCGTGAAATCATGAAATGGGCAAACCGTGAATAGCCAGTGTATAAAATGATCCTCTTCCTGGTAACACTTGAAGAAAGAAGAGGTGAATGTGCTTGAAAACCAATGACTATGTAAAATATATGACACAGGAAATCATTAAATATATGAATACACCACGTGACGAACGGAAAGAACATAAACAAGAGAGAATGGAAACGAAACCGCCATTTTCACAGCGTTTATTTGGGGTTCTGCCGTTTGGGTTTTCAATGATGCTAAAAAAACGTAAGCGACATCGACAAAAGTAAAAAGCCGCCAGTAGGCGGTTTTTTTATGCCCCTTTAGCTGTATTCTTCCACAACAATCACTTTATTGACCTTGTTTGAGTAAGGGTTATAAGAAATAGTGACAAATACCCCAAATTCTTTGGTGTGGTCTTTTAACGTAATATGATACTGTTTCACAGATTCCTTCTCACGATGACGGTCCCATACTTTTTGTTTGAATAAGACTTGCGTTAGCGGATATCGTTTCTTTGCTTCTTTGACTGCCCGCGTTTCCCATTGATCTGCGGCGGCAGTGAAACCTCTCGCATCCGCAGGATTGGCGTCTTGTATCATAGGACCCAACAGTAAACTGAGCATGATTATCATCTTTCCATATTTCACTTCACATCACCTCACCTGCTATTATTCTGACCAAATGCTGCACTTTTATGTAAATTTTTAAGAAGTACAAATGTCACACAAAAAAATATTGAATACGGCGAAAGAATGAGAAAATGGAAGAATTTTCTCGTAATCATTCTTGTTTAAGAACAAAATGGACTAATTTGACGTTTTGGGTTTTATAGGTATTTCCTTATACTGTATGTAATCGTTCTTATTAAAGAACAATCGTTCAAGGAGTTGGAGAATGAATGAAACAGTCGTTCTTTGTACTTTTTTGTGCCATTTGTTTGATTTTCACGTCACTCTTGATCTCAAAAACGAACGCTTCTTTTAACGATATTGAGCACTCGAATTTTGTCATGAAAACATGCGGAAATTTTGAACAGACGGACCAGCATTGTCAGCCTTCCAAATGGGATAGAAGTCATTTGGAGCTCATTGATCAAACGATGATCAAAGGAACAGTCTGCGCGCCTCAAAGCTTGAGCATGACATTAAAAAATAGTGGACAACCTATTGCACACTCTGAATGGAAATGGGAATTACATAAAGTGAAAAGTGAGCAGAAGCCGTTACAAGATGGTCATATTCTTGAAAAAGGCTCTATACAGTCCCTTCTTTCTCAACAAACAACGACTGTCACAACAGATAAAGTAAAAACGAATGGAATCTATGTGTTTAAAATCTATTACCCTAAAGGTTTTGAAGGATCTGGAGAAGCATTTATATGGTCTAAACATATGCAGCTCGCAAAGTGTCAAGAAAAGGCATCCTAAATGGAGCTGTCTTCTAAATGAAACAATGATAGGCGAAGGGGAGAAGAGGTCATGAAAAAATGGATGAAGATGTCTGGAAGTATTCTTTATGTGGTGGTGTTCACGGTGATGATTGCATGTATTATTGTCGTATTGTCATCAAGAACTACAGGGGGAGATCCTCAAATTTTCGGTTATCAATTCAA
This sequence comes from Bacillus sp. FSL W8-1143, assembly GCF_037965155.1. Classification (NCBI taxonomy): domain Bacteria; kingdom Bacillati; phylum Bacillota; class Bacilli; order Caryophanales; family Bacillaceae; genus Bacillus; species Bacillus sp. FSL W8-1143. The sequence goes on along the minus strand of NZ_CP150182.1, from coordinate 2,234,610 downwards.
GCAAGTATTATCTGGCTCAATGGAACCAGAATTTTCGACTGGCTCACTCATTGTCGTAAAAGAAGTGACTTCACCGGAGGCACTTAAAAAAGGGGATATTATCACATTTCAAACGAAGCAGGACCAGTCTTATGTGACCCACCGAATTGTTGGGGTGAAAGGAAAGGGAGCAAATAAAGCCTTTGAGACGAAAGGTGACCACAATATGTATCAGGACGGCACGCTAGTAAAAGCGGATCAGGTGGCTGCGCAGTATACGGGTGTGACCATTCCATATGCAGGAAAGCTTCTTTCGTATGCAGGGACTTCGGCTGGAACCGCGTTGCTGCTCATTATACCAGGTGTGATGCTGCTCGTTTATTCGACTCTTCATTTTGTAGGCGCTGCAAAACACCGAAGACACACGGCCGATTTACAGATGTCAGAGGAACAAGCTTAAATTTTCGTTTGTAACCTAATTAGGTTTCAATAAAACAATTTATTAGGGGGTTCATTCATGGCAAAGAAAAGATCAATTCGTTTAGGTGTATTATCAGGGGCTTTAGGCCTGGCATTAATTGGTGGGGGGACATGGGCGGCGTTTAACGATGTAGAAACGGCAAATGCGGTCTACTCGACAGGAGAGCTGGATTTATCTGCAAAAGAGAACTCCGGCGCCATCAACCTTTCAAACTTAAAACCTGGTGATCGCATCAAGAAAGAATTTAATTTTGAAAATAAAGGATCACTTGCGATCAATCAAGTGCTGATGAGTCTTGATTACAGCCAGTTTCAAGATGGAGCTTCCTCGAAAAATGGCGGTAAGAATACAGCTGAAGAATTTCTCAGTCAGTTTCAGGTGAGTGTTCTGACGGTTGGAGCCGAAGGTGGAAATGGTTATCCGAAAAATATTATCTTAGACGCTGCAAACCTGCTTGACTTGCATGAACTAACGGCAAAACAGGATCAGACTGCATTTGAAAAGCTTCGTCATGCCGTCGATGAGAAGTTTTTACATGAAAGTGGGAAGATTAATGTAGCAACTGTTGATGGAACAGTGGCTCCAGAGTATGACGGCATACCAAAGAACCCGTTTGATTACGATAAAATGGAAATGATCATTGAATTTGTCAATGACCAGACGAAGGATAAAGCTGGTCACTATATCCAAAATAAATACCAAGGCGATGCGATTCAAATTGATCTTTCCTTCGAAGCGACTCAGTGGAATGGTTTAACGATCAATCCCAAAAAGCATACGGATGAAAAAGGCTACGTGAAAGAAAACGAAAAAGCACACAGCGAAGATAAAAAATAAAGTCAGTCTTTAGACTGATATCAAGTTCTGCATAGCAATTGGAGGAGTATGCGCTAAAATGTGCGCTTTACTCCTCTTCTTGCTTTTTTCTCCAGATTTGATAATCTAAAAATTCACGAAATTGCTTTTTCGAAACCCCTGATGTCATTGCATCTCGAACTAGTTTTTCCCATTCACTATCTAATTGACCATCGTATTCGGATTCATCTTTTTCGTGTAACAGTGTATGAACCGAGACGTCCAGAACAGCGGAGACTTTTTCAAGAAATTGAATGGAGGGGTTTGTTTGCAAGTTTCTTTCTATTGAGCTTAAATAAGACTTCGCTACCCCAGCCTTTTCGGCCAGTTCTGATAGTGAGTAGCCTTTTTCATTGCGGTATTGTTTAATACGCTGGCCAATCAATGTCATCACCTTCCTTTCGATATTATAGCACATTCAGAAAGGTTTGATAGAATGACTTCTTACCAGAGGGTGAGACTCAGAGGACTTTTCACTTGATTTGAGGAATTGACGGACTTCTTCTACTGTTAGCCCTGCTTTACGAGCTTCAAGTAATAATTGAACCCATTCACTGTCTAATATGTTCGTTTTCTTTTCCATACAAATACCCTCCTAAAATACTGAATCATGTATTTCAGGCACTTAACGCATGAAATGGAAAGACACAGGTGGTAAGACCTCATAGTTTGCTTGCGTCATTTTTCCGCCCAATACAAACAGACAAACGTTGCTTTTGGCTGATCGAAAATTGTACGTCACATGAAAGGGAGGGGACCTATAGGTCAACCTCCTCTTTTTTGCTGTAAGTAAAAAAGTCCGCCATTTTCAATCGTTAGACTGATTTTTGGTTCGTATAAAGTTTTGAGTGCTTGTCTTTCTATTTCATATTCTACAGACGTGTCTGAAGTCCCTTCATAAAATTGGTTTAAAAGTTCAGTGTCTTCTTTCCATTTTTGAACAGCTCTTACCGCCCAATCATCTGGTTCCTCATGGGCGTAATGCTCCATTAAACTGTAGAGCCGTTTGACGCCGCTTTCTGGCTTGATCATTGTACTCATCGTAAAGCAGTAATCGGGAATTTGAGATGACAGCTCACGGGTTTCCAGCTTTTCTTGAAATTGTTCAACGACTTCTCCGCGTATTAGATGAAGTCCTAGTGATAAAAGCTTATCCTTCTTTCGATCTGCCAGATAAGAAATTTTCACATTGAGACCAAGCCAGGGCTCGAGTGCGATCTGGTTGGCCATGAGCGGGGTGACTCGTTCATAGAGACGGATAAATCGGCCCTGCTGTTTGACGACTTCGAAAATTTGAAATAAACGAGGGGAGCCGAAGTGGATAAATTCACCCTCAATGGTATCATCCACTTTTTTTTGATCGGTGATGAGGGTCAATTGCCGCGGCTCCGGAACACCACCAGTTTTTTCAAGCCAGTGCCAATAAAAAGGGCGGTTCATAATCAATTTATCCATATCGATGGTTAGTTGTACGGTCATATGTCCAGCACTTTCTTCTAGTATGTCGCATTGATTTGCCTGAAAGAAACGGAGAAGAAAGGTATGTATGTCACGCTGCTTCATTGATCAACTCTCCTTTATGAGCCTTGCTGTCTTTTTTCTAAAAGCGGTGTTTTTGCTTCTGTTAAATAGGAAGCAAACTGAGTTAATTTCTTTTTCATGTCACCGTCTGATTCGTGCTGAAAGAGAATCTGATGCAGTTCTGATTCGGCATCTTTGATATCGATTCGCGTTAAAATATCATCTAGATCGCCAATGACGTTTTCAAACAGCTGAATTTTTTCATATAAAAGCTTTAAGATGTGTTCCTCAACGGTACCGTTAGTTGCCATATTGTAAATGTGGACATCTCGCTCTTGTCCAAGGCGGTGGATTCGTCCAATCCGCTGTTCTAAACGCATCGGGTTCCACGGAAGATCGTAGTTGATGATTTGGTTACAAAACTGAAGGTTGATTCCTTCGCCGCCGGCTTCTGTAGCAATTAACACTTGCGCCCGTTCTCTAAATAAATCTTTCATCCAATCCTTTTTGCCCCGCTTAAAGCCGCCCCGAAAAGGAACGGAGCTGATGCCATTTTGCTGAAGAAACCATTGTAAATAAATTTGTGTCGCGCGGTATTCGGTGAAAATAATGACTTTTTCATTTAACTGTTGAATAAGCCTAACGACTTCAAGCGCCTTTGTGTTTTGCTGCACTTGATTGATTTTCTCCATAATTTCCGCTATAGCAGAGGATCCAAGGATATGTTTTTCATCTTCCTGCATTTTTTTAATTGTCATATAGACCGCCTCGCGGCTTGAACAGCATTCTCGTTCCAAGGTCATGATGGAAAACATGTGTTTAGTATAGGACGGGTTCTCTTTCAGCTTGCAGATTTCATCATATAATGCTTGTTCCGTCGGAGAGAAATCAATGGAAATCGTTTTGACATGCCGTTTTGTCCATTCAATGCCCGTGTCTTGTCTTCGGTTACGAATCATCACTTTATTCACAAGCTGTTTTAAACGATCATGGTCTTCTAGCTGTAAATCCTTTTTGGCAAAGACATCTTTAAACTGATGTTCATTCCCTAGGTGACCTGGCTTCAGAAGGGAGACAAGATTAAATATTTCTCCAATACGGTTTTGGATAGGCGTCGCTGTCAGCAGCAAGCAGAATTTCTTATTTAGATTTCTCACAAATTCATAGTTTTTCGTTTTATTGTTTTTCAGTTTGTGTGCTTCATCAATAATGACCATATCGTAGGCAATGGATAAAATAGTGTCTCGATGCGGCTGCCTTTTGGCTGTATCAATGGAGGAAACCACGACGTCACACTGCTCCCACACGTAGCTCTTTTTTTGTTCGACAGCATCAATATAAAATTTCGTCCGCAGCTCCTGTACCCATTGAGATACGAGAGAGGCGGGGACGAGTATGAGAATTTTTTTGGCAAGTCCACGAATCATGTATTCTTTGATAATAAGTCCTGCTTCTACGGTTTTTCCAAGTCCCACTTCATCTGCTAAAATGGCTTTTCCGTTCATCTCTTCTACGACTCTTCTGGCTACTTCAAGCTGATGTTTTAAAGGCGTGAATGCAGGCAGATGGGCAGGAGCTTGCAGTCCTTCAAATGAATCAATGGCTGTGACTTTTTGGACCTGCGTCGCTAAACGGTACATTTCCCAGTTCGCCCAGGGTCCGTCTCCTGCAAGCCGCTGCTGAAATTCACTTGCCCATTCCTGATCAAAAATCGTTTGAATATTCAATGTGGTCGCCTGCCTTTCTAGTAGGTTGAGGATAAAATTGTTCTGTATTTAAACGCTTCATTTTTTAAGAGGTCTTGAAAAGACTAGATATTTGAATAAAAGCGAACGATAATGAATGGTTATTTAAAAAATGTTAATGATTTTTCTGTTGCTCTTCATCCGTTTCTAATGGTAGGATGTTGGTAAGTGATCTAGCAAATAAGTCACCCATTTTGATAGTATGTCCAATAAATGTGAAGAATATGAGCGGATGATGGTATGGGGAGAGACTTGGCGGTTATTTAGCACTGGCAGGCGCCGAAGGAGCAAGCTGAATCGTTTCAGTGAATCTCTCAGGCAAAAGTACTCTTACCGGACGCAACTCTGGAGAGTGTTTGCTCATCGTTTTTTAGCAAACCACCAAAGGGGAAAACGCACAATGATGTTGTGCTGTAAACTTTCAGGTGCAAGGACAGAGACTTCTTTTTGATAAAAGGGAGCGCTCTGTCCTTTTTTGCTGTGATTTTTTTCTGAAAATTCAGCTTGTGATCTGCACTGAAAGAAAAAAGGGGGAAACGATTGATGTTGAAACGAACACCGCTTTTTCATGCGTATGAAACGTTTGGCGCAAAAACCATTGACTTCGGGGGCTGGGAATTACCTGTCCAATTTTCTTCCATTAAAGAAGAGCACGAAGCTGTTCGAACAAAGGCAGGGCTTTTTGATGTGTCTCACATGGGTGAGGTGGAAATCAAAGGTCCAGATGCCCTTTCTTTTTTACAAAGGTTATTAACCAATGATGTGTCTAAGCTGACAGACGGCAAGGCACTATATACAGCTATGTGCTATGAAGATGGCGGGACAGTGGATGATCTGCTCGTCTACCAAAAAGAAAAGAACGATTATTTGCTTGTCATTAATGCATCAAATATCGAAAAAGATGTGGAATGGCTGCTTCAGCATCAAGGTGAGAACGACGTATTGATCCAAAATGTCTCTGATCAAATCGCCTTGCTAGCCCTTCAAGGACCTCTTGCCGCTGACATCATGAAAGGTGTGGCGGATGAAGAAGTGACATCGCTCAAGCCGTTTACATTTTTATCAAGAGCTGTGGTTGCTCAAAAAGAGGTGCTTGTTTCAAGAACTGGCTACACAGGAGAAGATGGCTTTGAAATCTACTGCCAGTCAGAAGATGCGGTCCACATTTGGTCGGCTTTATTAAAAGCAGGCGCATCAAAAGGATTAATACCGTGCGGGCTCGGTGCACGTGACACCTTGAGATTTGAAGCAAGACTTCCGCTTTATGGGCAGGAGCTAACAAAGGATATCTCTCCATTAGAAGGCGGGATTGGCTTTGCTGTCAAAACGGATAAAGAAGCCAATTTTATTGGCAAGGAAGCGCTCAAGAAGCAAAAAGAAGAAGGGCCGAAGCGAAAGCTTGTCGGCATTGAAATGATAGATAAAGGGATTCCGCGCACAGACTATCCGGTCTTTTCAGGAGAAAAGCAGGTGGGGGTAGTCACAACGGGCACACAGTCCCCAACATTAAAGAAAAATGTCGGGCTTGCTTTAATTGAATCTGCTCAGGCGCAGCTTGGAACAGAGATAGAAGTACAAGTTCGCAAAAAACGTCTAAAAGCGAAAATCGTCGCAACACCATTTTATAAAAGAGCCAAATAACGAGGGGGAATAGAGGATGAAGCATAGGTATTTGCCGCAAACCGAGCAAGATCAAAAAGAAATGCTGGATGTCATCGGCGTTCAGTCGATTGATGAGCTTTTTTCAGATATCCCAGAAAAAGTGAGATTTAAAGGAGCATACAACATTAAAGCAGCCGCATCTGAAACAGAGCTTGTAAGGGAATTATCCCGATTAGCTGCAAAGAATAAAGATACGGTCTCCTATGTATCGTTTCTTGGTGCCGGTGTATATGATCATTACCAGCCTGTCATTGTGGATCATGTCATCTCACGTTCTGAATTTTATACAGCATACACACCTTATCAGCCGGAGATTTCGCAAGGTGAACTACAAGCCATTTTTGAATTTCAAACAATGATTGCTGAGCTGACAGGTATGGATCTTGCTAACTCCTCGATGTATGATGGCGGGACAGCATTAGCTGAAGCGGCAATGCTAGCTGCTGGGCATACAAAAAAGAAAAAAGTGGTTGTTTCTGAAACGGTTCACCCTGAAGCAAGAGCCGTGCTAAAAACGTACGCCAAAGGACAGCACATCGAAGTTGTTGAAGTGCCTGCGAAAAAAGGGCAGACGGACCTAGTAGCATTAGAAAAGGCTGTCTGCGAAGATACAGCAGCAGTTCTTGTGCAATATCCAAACTTTTTTGGTGTCGTCGAACCGTTAAAAGACATCGAACCTATTGCCCATCAAGGGAAAAGTCTGTTCGTTGTCTCTAGTAATCCACTTGCACTAGGGTTACTGACGCCGCCAGGAAAACTTGGAGCAGACATTGTCGTTGGTGATGCACAGCCGTTTGGTATTCCAGCAGCGTTTGGCGGGCCGCATTGCGGATATTTTGCTGTGACGAAAAAGTTGATGCGAAAAGTGCCAGGTCGTTTAGTTGGGCAGACAGAAGACGAAAATGGTGTTCGTGGGTTTGTACTAACCCTTCAAGCGCGTGAGCAGCATATTCGAAGAGATAAAGCGACGTCTAATATTTGTTCGAATCAGGCATTAAATGCATTAGCCGCTTCCGTTGCCATGACAGCACTCGGAAAAACAGGCATCAAAGACATCGCCTATCAAAACGTACAAAAAGCCCACTATGCGAAGACGCAGGCAAAAGCATATGGACTGCTTGCTGATGTAGAAGGGGCCCATTTCAATGAATTTGTAATCAAATTACAAGAACCTGTAAAAGAAGCCAATAAACGATTGCTTGAAAAAGGAATCATCGGCGGCTATGACTTAGGGAGAGACTTCCCAGAGCTCCAACATCACATGCTTGTCGCCGTGACAGAGCTAAGAACAAAAGAAGAAATTGATACGTTCATGAAGGAATTGGGGGATCGCCATGAATAAACAAGATCAGCCGCTTATTTTTGAATTATCCAAAGAAGGAAGAATTGGTTATAGCCTGCCTGATTTAGATGTACCTGAACAGGAAATCCCAGCTTTATTTGATGACACGTATATCCGTCATGATGATGCTGAGCTTCCAGAAGTATCTGAGCTTGATATTATGCGTCATTATACAGCATTATCAAGACGTAATCACGGGGTCGATTCCGGATTTTATCCTCTTGGCTCTTGTACAATGAAATATAATCCAAAGATTAATGAAAAGGTTGCACGCCTTGCAGGCTTCGCGCAAGTCCATCCACTACAAGAGGCAGACACTGTGCAGGGAGCATTAGAATTGCTGTATGATCTAGGTGATCATCTTGAAGAAATTACGGGGATGGACGCTGTGACATTACAGCCTGCGGCAGGAGCACACGGGGAATGGACAGGACTCATGATGATCCGTGCGTACCATGAAGCAAGAGGAGATCATAAACGAACAAAAGTCATTGTGCCGGATTCTGCTCATGGAACGAACCCAGCATCTGCGACAGTGGCTGGGTTTGAAACCATTACCGTCGCATCTGATGAGAATGGGCTTGTTGATTTAGAGGACCTGCGCCGTGTTGTCAATGAAGAAACTGCGGCTTTAATGCTGACGAATCCGAATACACTCGGCCTATTCGAAGAAAATATTTTAGAAATGGCTGAAGTCGTTCACGGAGCTGGTGGCAAGCTTTATTATGATGGAGCGAACTTGAATGCCGTTTTGAGCAGAGCAAGACCGGGGGATATGGGATTTGATGTCGTTCACTTAAATCTTCATAAAACCTTTACAGGTCCACATGGAGGCGGAGGCCCTGGTTCAGGTCCTGTAGGCGTAAAAAAGGATTTGATCCCGTACTTGCCAAAGCCGGTGCTTGTGAAAAAAGAAGGCCGCTTTTACTTCGATGATGATCGACCAGAATCAATTGGCAGAGTGAAGCCGTTCTATGGTAACTTCGGCATTAACGTCAGAGCATATGCGTATATTCGCTCTATGGGCCCAGACGGTTTAAAGGCTGTCACTGATAATGCCGTGTTAAATGCGAACTATATGATGCGCCGCTTAAGTACTCATTTCGATTTTCCATTTGACCGTCACTGTAAGCATGAATTTGTCCTTTCAGGTAAACGTCAGAAAAAATTAGGTGTGCGCACACTGGATATTGCCAAACGATTACTTGATTTTGGCTATCATCCGCCAACAATCTACTTCCCGCTTAATGTAGAGGAATGTATCATGATTGAACCAACTGAAACAGAATCAAAAGAAACTCTTGATGCCTTCATCGAAGCGATGATTCAGATTGCAAAAGAAGCGGAAGAGAATCCAGAAGTCGTGCAGGAAGCGCCGCATACAACGGTCGTCAAACGAATGGATGAAACAAAGGCTGCCCGGAATCCAGTTCTCGTTTTTGAAAGATAAAGAAAAAAGACTCAGGGGGATCATGCTCCCAGAGTCTTTTTTGTTAGTTCTTCGTTTTAATGCGGCCGCCCCATTTTTTAAAGCCGCCTTTTAAATTATAAATCTCACGACAGCCGTTTTTACGTAACGTTTGCGCTGCTTTTCCGCTTCTCAAATTGTTTTGGCAATAAAGATAAATAGGCTTGTCAGGACGAATTTCATTTTTGCGCTGCTTTAGCTGGGAAAGGGGAATGTTTCTTGCCCCTAAAATATGTCCGCCATCAAACTCATTTGGCTCTCTCACATCAATGAGTTGAGCTTTGCGGTAACCTTTAATAAATTCTTCTTCCGTCAGCGTTTTCATAATACGCTGCTGATAAATGTAGCTGCCGACAGAATAAAGAACGAAAAGTCCACAAAGTGAGAGGACGATATAGTTGAACATTGACAATACAACTCGACTCCTTCTTGAGCATCAGCACAGTGGCCTGTCTGATGGTACGTTTTAGACAAATACTATTATAGTAAAGCAAAAGAAACTTGTCATCATAAATGGTAAGAATTATTTTCAATTCGTTCCCTATTTGATAGACTGATGGAGAGAGAATATCGGTGGTCATGACCATCATCTAACATTGACTACGTAAAAGAGAAGGGATTTTTATATGCAAAAAGAGAAATGGTGTTTCATTGATACAGGAAATCAAGACCCTGCCTTTAACATGGCAATGGATGAAGCCTTGCTTTATTGGCATAGTGAGAAGCTGATCCCGCCTGTCATCCGCTTTTATGGATGGAATCCTGCGACATTGTCTGTTGGGTATTTTCAGCATGTTGAAAAAGAAATTAACATGGAAGCAGTCGAGCGCTATGGCCTTGGGTTTGTCCGCAGACCAACTGGAGGGCGTGGGGTTCTTCATGATCAGGAGCTGACCTACAGCGTGATTGTGTCAGAGGAACATCCAGAAATGCCGGCGACGGTGACAGAGGCGTACCGCGTCATTTCAGAAGGCATTTTAGAGGGCTTTAAAGAATTGGGACTCGATGCGTATTTTGCCATTCCTCGAACAGATAAAGAAAAAGAAAGCTTAAAAAATCCAAGATCGTCTGTATGCTTTGATGCCCCTTCCTGGTACGAGCTTGTCGTAGAAGGCAGAAAGGTAGCAGGCAGTGCTCAAACGAGACAAAAAGGAGTGATCCTCCAGCACGGCTCCATCTTAATTGACCTTGATGAGGACAAACTGTTCGATTTATTTCTTTATCCAAACGACCGTGTGAGAGAGCGGATGCAGAGAAGCTTTAAAAACAAAGCGGTCGCCATCAATGAAATCTCAAACCGAACTTGTACAATAGACGATGCGCGTGTGGCGTTTAAACGAGGATTTGAAAAAGGATTAAATATTGAGCTTGTGCCTTATGAGCTGACAGATGAAGAGTTAGCATTTGTCCACCATCTTGCCAAAACGAAATATGCCTCAGACGAGTGGAATTACAAGCGTTAGGACAAAGGACACTCCTTGTTTTTTAAAGGGCGATGGTGTAGAATTGTTATGATTATTAAGTAAAGGTGCATTATGGAGGGGTTTTATGACTACACCTAGTATGGAAGATTACATTGAACAAATATATATGCTGATAGAAGAAAAAGGATATGCCAGAGTCTCTGATATTGCAGAAGCACTAGCTGTCCATCCCTCCTCTGTAACAAAAATGGTTCAGAAGCTAGATAAAGATGAATACCTCATTTATGAGAAGTATCGTGGTCTAATTTTAACCCCGAAAGGCAAAAAAATTGGAAAACGTCTCGTATACAGACATGAACTGCTAGAGCAATTTTTAAGAATCATTGGTGTAGACGAAGAGAAAATTTATGATGATGTAGAAGGCATTGAACATCATCTCAGCTGGAACAGCATTGACCGCATCGGCGATCTCGTTCAATTCTTTGAAGAAAACGACGAGCGATCTGTTCAGCTGAAAGCGATTCAAAAGAAAAACGAACAAACAAATCAAGAATCTTAAGAAAAAGGACACCCATGCAGAGGGTGTCCTTTTTGATTAAAGTTCTAATTGAAAGCATATGCTCTTACACTATTAATAGCGTGATATCAAAGGGGGCTCCTTGATGAAGATAGATGGTGTGTTCTCAGGTGGAGGCATTAAAGGGGCAGCACTTGCGGGTGCCTATGAAGCGCTTGAAGCAAGAGGATATCAATTTGTCCGCCTTGCTGGTACAAGTGCTGGAGCGATCATTGCTTCACTCATCGCAGCAGGCTTTACAAGTCAGGAGATTCGGGAGCTTTTAGATGAAATGGATGAACATCACTTGCTTGATAGGAGATGTCAATTCATTCCGTTTAAAATGCTTAGGTGGGTCTCCATTTACTGGCGTCTCGGTCTGTACAAAGGCGACCGGCTGGAAAAATGGCTGACAGATGTGTTGAAACGAAAGGGGGTCACCGTATTTGGGGATCTCAAAAAAGATTCGCTGAAAATTGTTGCCTCTGATTTAACAAATGGGAAAATCCTCGTTCTGCCAGACGACCTTCCTTCATACGGCTTAAATCCAGAGCGCTTTTCTGTTGCAAGGGCAATCCGGATGAGTTGCAGTCTGCCGTATTTTTTCGAGCCTGTCAAACTAAAGTCATCAAAAGGCATTTGTACCATTGTGGATGGAGGCGTGCTTAGCAATTTTCCAATTTGGTTGTTTGCCGAAGAGAAAAAAAGACCATTCGTCGGTGTCACATTAACCCCAAACGAAAAAGAACGCCCTCAACACTCCATCCGCAATGCGTTTGAACTGTTTGGCGCTCTTTTTGAAACGATGCGTGGTGCTCATGACGAAAGACACATTGCCACAAAACACGAACGTCATGTTATTTTTATTCCAGTAGAACACGTCATTGCCACTGATTTTCAGCTGATGACAGAAAAGAAAAAGGCGCTCGTCGATCTAGGCAGACAGAAGGCCGAGCAATTTTTAAAAAGCTGGACATTTTAAAACAAAGCGCGATTCTTCTTTTTGTTTTTCTTGCCTTCAATCACAGTTAACTGTGTTTGGCTTTTCTTTTTGAGAAGGACGGGCTTAGACTTGTGGTCAGTCGGCACGCTTCGCAAATGAGTGACCCGATTTTTCATCTGGCTTTTCGTTTTTGGTTTAGGCTGCTGGTAGCGACGTTTTGATTGTTTGACTGCTTTACGATAAAGATTGCCTTCTGTTCCAGTTCTTCGATTCATCAGCCATCTAAATAGGAAAAACATAACCGCTCCAATGATCACAACTGATAGCAGCATTGTAAAAAGTCTGCCTGGATTCGTTGTGAGTAAATACACAAATCCCAAAACACCTAAAGCGAAAATAATGGTAAAAGCAGGATGTACTCGGCGATTCATAACTGTCCACCTCCGAAGGAATTTACCGGATTTATAAGTTAGATCACTTGATGAGCAGAATCTGACGCTTGTTTCTCAGATGCTTCCTCTAAACGAAGAAGTTCATTAAAACTTGCAATGGCTACCTCGACTTGATCGTCAGAGGGTTCTTTTGTTGTGAGCAATTGCAGCCAAAGGCCAGGATAGCCAAGCGCTTTCAGCACAGGCACTTCTCGGAGTTTGTTCGTAAGCTGAAGCACTTCAAATGAAATGCCGAGAACAACCGGAATGAGCGCCAAGCGATTCAGAACTCTCACCCATAAAGGATCTGTCGGTACGAGTAAATAGACGAACATTCCGACAATGACAGTGAATAAAATAAAGCTGCTACCGCATCGATAATGAAGCCGTGATTGTTTTTGGACATTTTCCACTGTGATGTCAAGATTCTGTTCATAGCAGTTTATGACTTTATGTTCTGCGCCATGATATTGAAATACCCTTTTAATTAAAGGGGTCATGGAAATAAAGTAAATATAGCCTAATAACAGGACCAGTTTAAAGAATGTTTCCACTGCGATTTGTGCGAAATTCCCTGAAAAGACGGGCCGCACAAGTTCAGCTAAAAAGACAGGTACTAGGGTAAAGACAAATTTACTAAAGAGAAGAGAGAGAACTCCGATCACAGCAATACCGAAAATCATAGATAATTTCGAGCTTTTTTGTTCTTTTTCAAGAGTATGATCTTCTGAAGGATCTAAGTCATAGCGCTCGCTGGAGAAGTTCAAGTGCTTACTGCCGTTTGCGCTTGCTTCAACAAGTGCAGCAACACCCCTGACAAAGGGGATTTTCTTGAGAAAGGCGGTTCGTTTATTGGAGGTCCGGGGAAGCTTTAAAAACTCAATGGACTGATCCTTACGCCGAATCGCTGTCACATAGTTCTTTTTACCTCCGAACATGACACCTTCGACAACTGCCTGCCCTCCATATGCTGGAGGTTTTGTTTGATTGGACATATTTCATCAACCTGCCTGTTTCCTGTAATTTACATGCATTTCCTTATACCTTTATTGTACAGGAAATGAGGGGAAATCACTAGCGCACAGGTCGATTATCTACTAGAATTCTATCTACCTCTTTTTAGCCAGTATACCCTGTTATAAAAATTTTACACTCACGGATGGAAATCCTTTTTTTTATGACATTTTGGACATACTACTTGCTGGAGGTGTTCACAAATGAAACGTGATGAAAGGAAAAACCAAGAAGAAAAAAATCAGGCTGTACAAACGTCATCGCTGTTGGCAAGAGCAGCTGCGACAGGCTTTGTTGGCGGTGTTTTTTGGGGCTTTATCGGGTTTCTGACCCATATGTTTCATTTCTCAGAGGTGAGTCCCAATATGCTCCTTCAGCCTTTTGTGCTCGGAGAGTGGAAAAAGGGCGGACTTGGTACTTTTATCAGTATTGTACTTTTAGGGGTTTTATCGATCGGAGCAGCCTTTATTTATTATGGGCTTTTGAAACGGATCAAAGGCTATTGGATGGGGCTGATATATGGCGCGCTTTTATGGCTGCTCGTTTTTTACGTATTTAATCCCATTTTCCCAGATGTAAAGCAAGTCCAGGATTTGCAGCAAAGCACCATCGTCACGACATTTTGCCTATATATTTTATACGGTATGTTTGTCGGATACAGTATTTCGTTTGAATATAATGAATTAACGAGTCAAAAGCTTGCGAGGGCACTCGGGAAAAAGACAGAATAAAGTGTAAATCACCTATTCATATGATAAAATATTTTTGGAAACGAAAGGTTTCTAAGGAAAAAGAAACAGATCTCGATATAGATTGAATTAGGGTGAAGGAGTGGTTGTATGCCTCATTTTCTTGTACTGAATGGGCCCAATTTAAATAGGCTTGGCAAAAGAGAGCCGGCTGTTTACGGAAGTAAGACGCTGACAGATTTAGAGACAGATTTGTTCCAGTTTGCAGAAAGAGCCAATATCCAGTTAACGTTCTTTCAATCAAATCACGAAGGAGATTTGATTGATGCGCTCCACGAAGCAGAAGACCAGTACGATGGAGTCGTGTTTAACCCGGGGGCTTTTACACACTACAGCTATGCCCTGAGAGATGCCATTGCAAGTATTTCTTTATCCGTCGTTGAAGTACATATCTCAAACGTTCATAAGAGAGAGGAATTCCGCCATCATTCTGTACTTGCTCCAGTATGCCAAGGGCAAATCGTTGGTCTTGGTTTAGAAGGGTATAAATTGGCGATTCGTTATTTAGTGAGTGAAGGGGGAGCAGTATCATGAAACTTGAAAAGTTAAGAACACTTTTATCTGAATTAGAGATCGATGGTCTAGTCATTACGAGCAGCTTTAATTTACAGTACATGACCAGCTTTACTGGCTCAGCCGGTCTCGCCGTTGTTTCAAAGGACCGGGCAGCTTTTATCACGGATTTCCGTTATACAGAGCAAGCGAAGGACCAAGTAAAAGGCTTCGACATTATTGAACATAAAGGAAACATCGTAGAAACCGCAGCTCAAACGGCAAAGGAATTTGGGATCAAACGCCTTGGGTTTGAACAAAACCATATGACATTTGCCACTTACCAGCAGTATGCAGGTAAAGCAGGTGATATTGAGCTTGTTCCGGTCTCAGAATCAGTTGAAAAGTTGCGCTTGATTAAGTCTAGTGAAGAGATTAAGATATTAGAGGAAGCTGCGAAGATTGCAGATCACGCCTTTGATCATATTCTCACTTACATCAAGCCGGGCTTGACGGAAATTGCTGTCATGAACGAGCTTGAATTTTTCATGAGAAAAGAAGGCGCTGAAGGATCTTCATTCGATATGATTGTCGCCTCAGGTGTTCGTTCAAGCCTGCCGCACGGAAGAGCGAGTGAAAAGGTGATTGAATCTGGTGATTTAGTCACACTCGATTTCGGTGCTTACTATAAAGGATATTGCTCTGATATGACAAGAACGATCGCTGTTGGCACACCGAGCGATAAGCTAAAGGAAATTTATCATATCGTATTAGAAGCAGAAAACGCTGGTGTGGATAGAATCAAGCCTGGCTTAACAGGAAAAGAAGCTGATCGCATCACACGTGACATCATTGAAAAGTATGGCTATGGTCAATACTTCGGGCATTCAACTGGCCACGGGCTAGGGATGGAAGTGCATGAAGCGCCAGGCCTTTCCTCACGATCAGAGGTCGTCTTAGAAAAAGGAATGGTCGTGACAGTTGAGCCGGGAATTTACTTACCGGATGTCGGCGGCGTGAGAATTGAGGATGATATTGTCCTGACAGCTGACGGCAATAAACGATTGACCCACTCACCGAAAGAACTTATCATATTATGATGGTGAAATGTAGGAGGATGACAAAATGATTTCAGTAAACGATTTTCGTACAGGCCTGACAATTGAAGTGGACGGCGGTATTTGGCGTGTAGTGGATTTCCAACACGTAAAGCCGGGGAAAGGCGCAGCGTTTGTTCGTTCGAAACTGCGTAACCTGCGTACTGGTGCTATTCAAGAAAAAACATTCCGTGCAGGCGAAAAAGTAGCGAAAGCTCAAATCGAAACAAAAACAATGCAATACTTGTATGCAAATGGCGACCAGCATGTCTTCATGGATACAAGTTCTTATGAGCAGCTTGAACTAAGTGAAACACAAATTAAAGATGAGCTGAAATATTTGCTAGAAAATATGTCGGTTCATATTGTGATGTACGGTGCTGAAACACTTGGAGTAGAACTTCCAAACACGGTAGAACTAGAAGTAGTAGAAACAGAGCCTGGTATTAAAGGCGACACAACATCAGGCGGATCAAAACCTGCAAAAACAGAAACTGGTTTAATCGTCAACGTTCCTTTCTTTGTGAACCAAGGAGATAAACTAGTCATTAATACATCAGACGGTTCATACGTGTCAAGAGCGTAATGAACGAAGAAAGACTGTAAACCTCGTGTTTACAGTCTTTTTTTATTGTAAAACATGTAAGACTCCCCAAAAGGCAGGCCTTCTCTCAATTCTCTCATTCATCTCTTTTCCTTCCTGAAAAACAAGACTACTTCCAGCTAGACAAGCATATAGTGTAAAAAAAGCTGGAGGTTCTATATGAAACAATTTCTCCCAGGTCTACATCCATCAGTCGCTGCGATGGCAGGCATGAGGTTTTTATCGGCAGCGATTGAACTGACGGCCGCCATCCTCATTTTAGTCACAAATGACGTTCGAAAAGCGGTTGTCATCAATAGTATATTGGCGATCATTGGGCCGCTCATTTTTATTATCACGATGACGATTGGAATCTATCAAATCGCAGGGCAGTTATCCTATGCCAAGCTCGTCTTTATTTTCATTGGTGTCGTATTTATTCTTGTTGGGATCTATAAGTAAAACGGCTTGGCATAATTAACGTCTCCCATCATACATTTTAGAGAAGAAAAAAAGGAGGGGAATTCGTTGCGGAGTTTGTTGGATATTCTCCCGCACTCGATTGGACAAGAACTTAGACTGCTAAAAGAAGCAGAATGGGATCAAATAGAAGAAATCCGCATTCGCACGGATCGTCCTATTGAATTAATGCAAAGAGGAAAACCGCGCTTTCTTTCTTATCACACAACAGGAGAAGATGCGTCTCAGCTATTAGGCAGGTTGAGCAATTATAGTATGTACACACTTGAAGAAGAGCTAAAGCAAGGCTACATCACCATTTCAGGCGGACACCGGGTGGGACTTGCAGGAAAGGTAATCGTTGAAAACGGCATTGTCAAAGGATTAAGAGATATCTCTTCATTTAATATCCGCATCGCAAAAGAAAAAGTCGGGATTGCGCTTCCCTTTCTTCCCTATTTATATGACGAGCACTGGTGCAATACACTGATCATCGGTCCACCGCAAACAGGGAAAACGACATTGTTGCGGGATATAGCAAGACTGGCTAGTACAGGCACAAAAGCAATTCCTCCTAAAAAAACAGGCATTATAGACGAGCGTTCAGAAATCGCTGGGTGTATAAGAGGGGTGCCGCAGCACCAGTTTGGACACCGGGTTGACGTGCTCGATGCATGTCCAAAGGCTGAGGGCTTGATGATGATGATTCGGTCTATGAGTCCAGAGGTCATGATCGTCGATGAAATCGGAAAAAGCGAGGATGTGCAGGCACTTTTAGAAGCGATTCATGCTGGGGTCACCATTATCGTTTCCGTTCATGGCTATTCACTTGAAAATGTGTATAAACGTCCATCATTGAAGCCGTTATGGGAGCTTCGAGTGTTTGAACGTTATGTTGAATTAAATCGCAAGGACGGTCCCGGCACGATCGGGCGGATATATGACCAAGGCGCACAAGAGATGAAATGGAGGCGGGGAGTGGACGTATGTTAAAGCTCATTGGCGCTATCTTGATTGTCGCGGCTACGACTTGGGGAGGGTTCGAGTTTGCCAAACGATATAGCGACCGGCCGAAACAAATTCGGCAGCTCCGGTTTGCGCTCCAGTCTCTTGAAGCTGAAATTATGTATGGTCAAACACCGCTAGCGCGTGCAGCAGAGCAAATTGCGTCGCAAGTAGGTCCTCCTGTGAATCGGTTATTTGAACAATTTGCAGAAAAGCTGAAAGTCGGAACCTTTTCCGCACGGCATGCATGGAATGAGAGTCTTGAGGATGTTTGGAAAAAAACCGTCTTAAAAAAAGGCGAATATGAGGCACTGAAGCACTTTGGAGAAACACTTGGCCAGCATGATGTCACGTCTCAGCAAAAATATATCAAGCTTGCTTTAGGTCATTTGGAATCGGAGGAGAAGGAAGCTGAAATCGCCCAAGCCAAAAATGAAAAAATGGTCAGAAGCCTCGGATTTTTAAGCGGATTACTACTGATTCTTTTATTGATGTGAGAGGAAGGGAGTCGAGAGCATGGGCGTTGATGTAAACGTCATTTTTCAAATTGCGGGAGTAGGCATCGTTGTGGCATTCCTCCATACGATTTTAGATCAAATGGGGAAAAAGGAGTACGCTCAGTGGGTCACGCTGCTTGGGTTTATCTACATTTTGTTTATGGTGGCAACCATTGTAGATGATTTGTTTAAAAAGATTAAAGCCGTATTTCTATTTCAAGGATAGGGGAGGGCTTACAAATCGACATCATACAAATTGTTGGACTTGGTTTAATCGCTACTTTTTTAGCATTAATCGTCAAAGAACAAAAGCCAACCTTCGCCTTTATGCTTGTTGTATTTACAGGGTGTGTGATCTTTCTTTATTTAATAGATCAAATCTATGCCATTATCTCGATGATAGAAAAAATTGCGGCAAGTGCCGGCGTCAATATGAAGTATGTTGAAACCATTTTAAAAATTATCGGCATTGCCTATATTGCGGAATTCGGCGCCCAGCTGACAAAAGATGCTGGACAAGGCGCCATTGCATCAAAAATAGAGCTTGGCGGCAAAATTCTCATCTTGGTCATGGCAGTCCCCATTTTAACAGTCATCATTGAGACCATCTTAGGTATGATCCCGTCCATGACTTAATTGAAAAGAGGTGATGACAATGAAACGGGTGACAGCTGTTATGGGACTGATGCTTTTCTTCTGGCTGTTCGCTCCGCACGCAGGTGCAGAAGAAAAAGAGCCGTTATCAAATGAAGCACCAGCAGCAGAAGAAGTGGCGACTGGACAGGCTGATGCACTTGAGCTTCATTCCATTAGTGACTTTTGGGAAACCATATTGGACGAGTATGGCGGCTTTCTGCCAGAAAGCCAAAAAGGAACAGTGAAGGAAATGATTGATGGCGATAAAGAGCTGTCTCCCCAGACATGGCTGAAAGCCTTTGTTCATTATCTTTTTCACGAGGTCATCGCAAACGGAAAGCTCCTTGGTACACTGATTTTACTCACCATCTTTTGTTCGCTTTTACAGCTTTTGCAGAATGCATTTGAACAAAGCACTGTCAGTAAAGTCGCATACGCACTAGTTTATATGGTGCTGATCATTATTGCACTCAACAGCTTTCATGTGGCGATTTCTTATGCAACAGAAGCGATTCAAACGATGACCAGTTTTATTCTTGCTCTTATTCCTCTGTTATTAGCACTGATTGCTTCATCAGGCGGGCTTGTCTCAGCCGGATTCTTTCATCCTGTTATTTTATTTTTAATGAATACGAGCGGCGTTTTTATTCAATATGTCGTTCTTCCGCTTATTTTTTTATCAGCGATATTGAGCATTGTCAGTACGCTGACTGAACAATACAAGGTTACCCAGCTTGCCCAGCTGTTAAGAAATGTGGCGATAGGCGGGTTAGCCGTTTTTTTAACTGTCTTTCTTGGCGTCATTTCTGTGCAAGGTGCATCTGCTGCGGTTACGGATGGTATCGCACTTCGTACAGCCAAATTTATTACCGGAAATTTCATCCCCGTCCTTGGCAGAATGTTTACAGATGCGACGGATACCGTCATCAGTGCCTCTGTATTACTTAAAAATACGGTCGGACTTGTTGGCGTTGCTATTCTCATTTCAATTGCCGCTTTCCCTGCGATCAAAGTGCTCTCGCTAGCCCTTATATATAAGCTTGCCGCAGCCATTCTTCAGCCATTAGGAGGCGGACCGATTATCAGCTGCCTTGATGTCATTTCAAAAAGTGTGCTTTATATCTTTGCTGCACTTGCTGTCGTGTCGCTCATGTTCTTTTTAAGCATTACCGTCATTATCACTGCTGGCAACCTGACCATGATGATGAAGTAAGGAGGGGACACCTTTTGAGTTTTCTCACGGAATGGATCACAAGTATTATTCTCTTTATCTTATTTGCGATTGTCATTGATCTTCTGCTTCCCAATTCAAGCATGCAAAGATATGCCAAAATGGTCGTCAGCCTCCTGTTGATTGTGGTGATGCTCAATCCGATTTTTGCTTTATTTCGGGCAGACCCTGACCAAATTTTCTCAGAATTGATGAAGGGAAAGGAAGAAGCACAGTCAGAAGAAATAAAAAATCAGATGAATTTAGAAAAAAAAGAAATACAAGCCTCTCAGCGTGCATATATTTTAAAGCAAATGGCTGTCCAACTAGAAAAAAGCGCAAAGGAGCCACTGGAGAAGGAGAGCTACGAAATGAAACACGTAGAAGTGTTGGCAGATGAAGAGCACCTGGATCAGAATATGGAGGCGGATCAATTTCGCATCAAAGCAGTTCTTTCCCCGCTCACAGGTGATGCTGTAGAAACGGTGGCAAAGGTGGACATTGATCTCTCCAGGCAAAAGGAGGAAAGCGCTGGATCTTCTAGCAAAGAGATCAAGAGGGTGAAAGAGACGCTTGCTGATGTTTGGAATACGAGTCCTGAGCACATTGCGCTGAACATTGAGGGAGGTGACGCAGCAGATCATGAATAACAAGGACTGGAAACAAAAGCTGAAATCATTCTTGCAGCCGCCTGAAAAAGGTGAAGGGAAACCAAAATTAACGAAGCACCATTACTTGCTGCTTGTATTCATCATCGGCGTATCTTTCATGTTAGTCAGTCAGATCTTGTCACCGTCATCAAGCAAAGAACAAGCTGCTGTTCCTACTTCTAAAAAAACAACCTCACAAGAGCAGGAGGTATTCAAGCCGGCATCGTCAAGTAAATCAAAAAATTCGATTGAAGATGTGGAGCAAGAATACGAAAATCAGCTGAAAGAAATTTTAGAGACCATTATTGGCGTTGAGGATGTATCGATTGTGGTCAATGTAGACGCCACTTCTTTAAAAGTGTTTGAAAAAAACAAATCCAATAAAAGCACAACGACCGAAGAAACAGATAAAGAAGGCGGCGTGCGAAGTGTCACCGATCAAACAAAAGAAGAAGAAATCGTCATCATCAAAAATGGCAATGAAGAAACGCCAGTCGTGGTGCAAACGAAAAAACCAGATATTCGAGGTGTTCTCGTTGTTGCTCAAGGAGTAGACAACGTTCAAATAAAGAAAACCATCATTGAAGCGGTTACACGAGTGCTTGATGTACCGAGCCATAGAGTGGCTGTTGCCCCTAAAAAAATCAAGGAGGATTCGGAATGATGTTAAAAAAACAAACGGTTTGGCTATTAACGATGCTAAGTTTAGTTGTCGTCTTAAGTGTGTACTATATCATGTCTCCACAAGGTGAAAATGCAGTGACAGTAGAAGAGATGAAATCAAAAGGAACGGAAGAGAAAAAGACTGAACCAGAAAAAGGGATGGACAAAGGAACGGAAAAAGGCGCTGATGAGAAGTCCACTGACAAAGAAACAAATGGTAAACAAGAGGATATCGAAACAAGTGGTGAAGAAGGAAAGGCTGTGTCAGAGCAAACAGACGATGAGCTTTTTACAACATACAGATTAGAGCTTGAAGATAAACGAAGCAAACAGCGTGAAGAGTTCAACGAAATCGTATCCAGTGATGATGCAACAGCACAAGAAAAAAGCGAAGCGTATGACCAAATGACAGCGCTTAGTGAGGCAGAAGGAACGGAGCGTCAGCTCGAAACCTTAATTAAAACAAAAGGTTATAAAGATGCGCTAGTGAGTGCAGAGGGAGATAAAGTGAGCATCACGGTTCGTTCTGACAAAAAATCAAAGTCCCAAGCGGCCGATATTATTGATATGGTCACAAAAGAAATGAGAGGTCTTGATAACGTAGCGGTCACTTTTGAGCCCTCCAATGAATAAAAAATGAACAGGCGCCCTTTGCCGTAAAGGGCGTTTTTTGATGCGGTTTGGCGCCCTCTCCAAGGTGCTCTCGCAAAGCGCTTCGCCACAATAGTAGTTGAATTCAATGAAATCCTCCTGTAAGATGGTTATAGTATGTACTTTTAGTACTAGCCTATAAAGAAAAAGATAAATCCATACATAGGGGTGCAAATCCATGTTAAAAATTGAAGAAATTCATGAACTGATTAAATTAATTGACGAATCAACAATTGATGAATTTACGTACGAAAACGAAGGTGCAAAAATCAAACTGAAGAAAAATAAAGAAGTCGTTCAGCAAGTAGCGGCACCAGTGGCTCCTGTCCAAGCAGCTCCAGCTCAACAAGCTCCTAAAGCACAAGCTCCAGCTCAGACCGAAGCCCCTGCACAAGAGGCAGCTGCGTCTGAAAATCTGCATAAAATCACATCCCCAATGGTTGGCACATTTTATGCTTCATCTTCACCAGAAGCAGATCCATATGTGACATCAGGTTCTAAGGTGAAGGAAAACACAGTTGTGTGCATCGTAGAAGCGATGAAACTGTTTAATGAAATCGAAGCAGAAGTAAAAGGTGAAATCGTCGAAGTATTAGCTGAGAACGGTCAGCTTGTAGAATTCGGACAACCCCTCTTTCTAGTGAAAGCAGAGTAAGGAGTACGATCATGATTAAAAAGCTATTAATTGCAAACAGAGGAGAAATCGCAGTTAGAATTATCCGCGCTTGTAAAGAGCTTGGAATTGAAACAGTTGCGGTATTTTCTGAAGCGGATCGCGATGCGCTTCATGTTCAAATGGCTGATGAAGCATATTGCATCGGACCGACTGCTTCAAAAGATAGTTATTTAAATGTCACGAATATTGTTAGTGTAGCCAAATTAACAGGGACAGATGCCATCCATCCAGGATACGGCTTCCTTGCTGAAAATGCAGACTTCGCAGAGCTTTGCGAGGAATGCAATGTCATCTTTGTTGGGCCAACTGCGTCAGCGATTTCCAAAATGGGAACGAAAGATGTCGCAAGGGAAACAATGAAAGATGCTGGCGTTCCGATTGTTCCTGGTTCCCAAGGAATTGTAAAAGATCTTGATGATGCTGTTTCAACAGCAGCAAGTATTGGGTATCCTGTGATTATAAAAGCAACTGCCGGCGGCGGTGGTAAAGGAATCCGTGTGGCTCGTACCGAAGAAGAGCTTATTAACGGTGTCACCATCACGCAGCAGGAAGCAGCGCAAAACTTTGGTAACCCTGGCGTCTATTTAGAAAAGTTCATTGAAGACTTTAGACACGTGGAAATCCAAGTGCTTGCAGATCAGCATGGCAATACCATTCATTTAGGAGAGCGTGATTGCTCGATTCAAAGAAGAATGCAAAAGCTTCTTGAAGAAACGCCATCACCAGCGCTGAATGCAGACATCCGTGAGCAAATGGGTGAAGCAGCCGTAAAAGCTGCAGAAGCTGTTGAATACACTGGTGCTGGAACAGTCGAATTCATTTATGATTATAATGAAGAGAAGTTCTACTTCATGGAAATGAATACCCGTATTCAAGTAGAGCATCCTGTAACAGAAATGGTCACAGGTGTTGACTTGATCAAAGAACAAATTAAAGTCGCATCAGGTGAGAAGCTTTCTCTTTCACAAGAGGATGTCGTATATGAAGGATGGGCAATCGAATGCCGTATTAATGCAGAGAACCCAGAGAAAAACTTCATGCCTTCAGCTGGTGAAATTAAAATGTATCTTCCGCCAGGCGGTCTAGGAGTACGTGTTGATTCTGCCGCTTATCCGGGCTATGTGATTCCGCCATATTACGATAGTATGATTGCAAAGGTGATCACTTATGGTAAGACGAGAGAAGAAGCGATTGCGAGAATGAAACGCTCGCTTCAAGAATTCGTCATTGAAGGAGTCTACACAACGATCCCATTCCATCTAAGATTGCTTGAGCATGAAACATTTGTGAGTGGTAATTTTAATACGAAGTTTTTAGAAACATACCAAATCATGAAATAATCACAGCTTTCGGAGGTGAATGATCGTGTCAGAAAACAATTTGCTTGAAATGAACCTTGATGAAGATCAATTGGGAAAAGTGCAAATTGCACCAGAAGTGATTGAGGTCATTGCTGGGATCGCCGCTTCAGAAGTCGAAGGCATTGCCGAAATGCGCGGCAATTTCGCTGCTGATGTAGCAGAACGCTTTGGTAAGAAAAATCACCGTAAAGGTGTGAAAGTAGATGTCTCTGATGAAGGCATCACAATCGATGTATATTGTGTGGTTGAATTTGGCCTATCCATTCCAAAGGTATCCACTGCTGTACAAGAAAATATCCGTCAAACTCTTTTGAACATGACTGCTTTAACGATTAATGAAATCAATATTCATGTCGTTGGTATTCAATTTGATACTAAAGCATCTGAGGCTGAAGTAGATCAAGAAATGTAAAAAAAGAGTTCAAGTGAAACCAAGGAGGCATTGCCTCTTTGGTTTTTTAAAGCCCATTTTTGGGTCATTTCCGAATAATAAAGATCTCACACGTTGATTGATTCGTTTTTCGTCACAGCTCGCATGGATCTTGGTGCGACCACGGTCAAAATATGTTATGATCTCTGTATGGCTTAACGACAAGCGGATAAAGTGGTTAAAGGAGTAAATAATGAAAAGAAGAACTGCAAGAGAAAAGGCGCTACAAACATTATTTCAAATTGATGTGAGCAATATTGATCCGAAAGAGGCCATTACACATGCGCTGGATGAACAAGAATCAGATCCTTTTTTCGAGGAGCTGGTTTTCGGTGTGCTTGAACAAAAGGACAAGCTCGATGACATGATTTCACAGCATCTAGTGAATTGGAAACTCGATCGTATTGCAAACGTAGACAGAGCCATTTTAAGGCTGTCTGTGTACGAGATGGTGTATCAAGAAGATATCCCGGTTAGTGTCTCAATGAATGAAGCGATTGAACTGGCCAAATTATTCGGTGACGATAAAGCATCGAAATTTGTAAATGGAGTACTTTCAAACATTAAAAACGACCTAAAGCAGCAATAGGAGGATTCGACATGACAGCAACAATCATCGATGGGAAAGAAACAGCAAAAGAAAAGCGTGAGCAATTAGCAAAAGAAGTAGAAGAGCTAAAACAAAAAGGTGTCACACCTGGTCTTGCCGTTATTCTAATCGGTGATGATCCGGCTTCACTTTCTTACGTACGCGGGAAGAAAAAAGCAGCAGAAGCAATGGGGATGCATTTCCAGCTAGATCATTTAGATGCTTCTTTAACAGAAGAAGCATTGCTTCAGCTGATTGATCAGTACAATGCGAACGATCAATTCCACGGGATTCTTGTTCAGCTTCCACTGCCAAAACATATTTCTGAAAAAGCCGTGATTGAACGTATTTCACCTGAAAAAGATGTTGATGGTTTCCATCCATTGAATATCGGGAAAATGCTCCTTGGGGAAGACACATTCCTTCCATGCACACCAGCAGGCATTGTTGAATTACTAAATAAAACGGGCGTCAGTCTTTCTGGAAAAGAAGTCGTTGTTGTCGGACGTAGCAATATTGTCGGTAAACCAGTAGGACAATTACTGTTAAACGAAAACGCAACGGTTACTTATTGCCATTCAAGAACAGCGAATATTTCAGAACATACGTTGAAAGCGGATATTTTAGTTGTTGCCGTCGGTCGAGCAAACTTTATTAAAGCTGACCAAATTAAAGAAGGCGCTATTGTGATCGATGTAGGAGTCAATCGTTTGGATAATGGAAAGCTTGTTGGAGATGTTGATTTTGAAGAGGCAAAAGAAAAAGCTTCTTATATCACACCAGTCCCTGGCGGAGTCGGTCCAATGACGATTACGATGCTTGCACATAATACGGTTAAATCAGCAAAACGTACATTAGCATAAGCTTTATCCATTCATCCACCTGCATGCTGCTGGTGGATGAATGTGCGTTTTTGAAGAGGAGGAATACGTCATGAGTGAAAAAGCCTTTGTGACGGTCACAGCCCTTACAAAATACATAAAAAGAAAATTTGATGTTGATCCGCATTTAGAAGATATTTGGATCAAAGGTGAGCTATCCAATGTCAAGATTCATTCAAGAGGACATGTGTACTTCACCTTAAAAGACGAAAACGCACGCATGCAAGCTGTCATGTTTCAGCGCTCTGCGGCGAAGCTGCCTTTTTCACCTAAGAGTGGAATGAAGGTGTTTGTACGCGGCGGAATTCAAGTCTATGAACCAAGCGGCAACTATCAATTATATGCAAAAGAAATGCAGCCTGATGGTGTTGGTGCTCTTCATCTCGCTTATGAAGAGCTGAAGAAAAAGCTAGCAAGTGAAGGCTTATTTGATGCGCGCTATAAAAAGCCAATCCCTGAATATCCAGAGGTTGTTGGTGTCATTACGTCTCCAACAGGAGCGGCTGTTCGAGATGTCATTACGACCATTAATCGGCGCTATCAGCAGGCGAAAATCATTGTGCTTCCGGCGCTCGTTCAAGGTGAGCATGCGACCCGTTCCATCGTAGAGCGGATTAAGGAAGCGAATGAAAAACAGCTCTGTGATGTCTTGATTGTCGGAAGAGGAGGCGGTTCGATTGAAGAGCTTTGGGCTTTTAATGAAGAAGCTGTCGCAAGAGCCATCTTCGCATCAGACATTCCAATCATATCTGCAGTTGGACACGAAACAGACTTTACGATCAGTGATTTCACTGCAGATATGAGAGCACCCACACCAACAGGAGCAGCCGAACTTGCTGTTCCAAGCACGACCGATTTAATTGAACGAATCAAATCAATCGATATACGGCTAACAAGAGCGGTAAAGAATCGAACCTCACAAGCGAAGGATCGTCTTGTGGCGCTGCAATCCTCTTATGCCTTCCGTTTTCCAAAACGATTACAGGAGCAAAAAGAGCAGCAATTCGATTTGGTATTTGATCGTTTTCAAAAACAGCTATCGAGGCAAATTGAGCTAAAACGCAGTCAGCTAGACCGCCAGACATACAGGCTGAAGCCGCTTCACCCTAAAGAGCAGCTGCTTCAAGCGAAAAAACGCCACGCCAATGAAACAGAACAGCTCATTCGCAGTATGAATGTGCAAATGAAAACAATTCATTCGCAGTTCCAATCGGTTCTTGGTAAACTAAATGCATTAAATCCACTTCAAGTGATGGAAAGAGGCTATAGCTTAGCCTATAAAGAAGATGAACTAATAAAAAGTGTGAACCAAGTAGAGACGCAGGATCAGCTGACCATCACGATGAAGGATGGACGTCTGATTTGTGAGGTTATTGAGAAGGAGGGGCAATCAACATGACAGAATCCAATAAACAAAAAGAAGAACAAATGACATTTGAAGAGGCTATGAAAGGTCTTGAGGAGATTGTGGGAAAGCTCGAAGAAGGAGATGTACCACTTGAGCAGGCCATTCATTATTTCCAAGAAGGGATGACCCTTTCGAAGCTTTGTCATGAAAAATTACAGCATGTTGAAAAGCAAATGGATTTCATTTTAAAAGAGGACGGTGAGCTAGCTCCCTTCTCAGTGAAGGAGGCCGATGCTGGTGACAAGTAATTTAAATGAATTTTTAACAACACGAAAACAGGCCATTGAAGATTATTTATTTACATATGTTCAGGAATTGACGATTCCTGAAGACCTGAAATCTTCTATGCTCTATTCTCTTAAAGCGGGCGGGAAAAGGCTTCGACCTGTTCTCGTTCTTGCTCTTCTAAATGCCTACGGTAAAAACGAA
The DNA here is from genome assembly GCF_037965155.1 of Bacillus sp. FSL W8-1143. Lineage (NCBI taxonomy): Bacteria > Bacillati > Bacillota > Bacilli > Caryophanales > Bacillaceae > Bacillus > Bacillus sp. FSL W8-1143. The sequence continues at coordinate 2,206,723 of NZ_CP150182.1, read as the reverse complement.
GAAGACGGTATACCTGTCGGCTGTGCGGTTGAGATGATTCATACGTATTCATTGATACATGACGACCTTCCTTGCATGGACGACGATGACCTTCGCAGAGGAAAACCGACGAATCATAAAGTGTACGGAGAAGCAACAGCGGTTCTCGCAGGTGATGCCCTTTTAACAGAAAGCTTCCGCCTGATTACATCTCAGCTGTCTAGCAGCGTCTCTGCTGACAAAAAGCTCAGAATTGTGGATGAGCTTGTAAAGTCAGCAGGTGCTCTAGGAATGGTTGGCGGTCAATTTGACGACATGGAAGCAGAGCAAAAGCAAGTATCGCTTGCTGAACTAGAATCCATTCACGCCCGTAAAACAGGAAAACTCCTTACGTTCAGCGTCGCAGCAGGTGCAATGCTAGCAGGAGCATCAGATGACGATATCGAAAAGCTAAGGGAATTTAGCTATCATATTGGCATTGCGTTTCAAATCCGTGATGATATTTTAGATCTCGAAGGAAGCGAAGAAAAAATCGGAAAACGGGTCGGCTCTGATACAGCAAATGAAAAGTCGACATATCCTTCTTTATTAACGCTTTCAGGAGCAAAAGAAAAGCTGCATGAGCACATCTCACGTGCAAAAGAAATTGTCTCAAATCTTCAATTAGAGCAGCAATTGTTGCATGATTTATGTGATCTAATTGCCTCAAGAGATCATTAAAAACAGCCTAGATTTGAGGGTCCTCGAGCAATTGTGGTAAACTGTAAACAGTTTATTATGATGAGACAACTCTTATTCCCTATTGGTTTTCAAAGGAATGAGGCATTATAGATGTATATAGAAATTTTGTTGAAAGCGAGTTGATCCTAATTGGATCTTTTATCAATAAAAAATCCAACGTTTCTAAAAGGAATGTCAAATGCAGAATTAGAGGAGCTTAGCGCTGACATTCGCATGTTTTTAATTGAGTCCTTAGCTAACTCTGGTGGGCATATCGGTCCGAACCTAGGAGTCGTTGAACTGACTGTTGCGCTTCATAAAGTATTTGACAGCCCAAAAGACAAATTCCTCTGGGATGTTGGACATCAGTCGTACGTTCATAAGCTGTTAACGGGAAGAGGGGCGGAGTTTGATACACTTCGTCAATATAAAGGGCTTTGCGGTTTTCCTAAACGAAATGAAAGCGAGCATGATGTGTGGGAGACAGGTCATAGTTCAACCTCGTTATCTGGCGCGATGGGTATGGCGGCAGCGCGTGATATCAAAGGGACAGATGAATATATCCTGCCGATTATCGGAGACGGTGCACTAACCGGAGGTATGGCGCTAGAAGCTTTGAATCATATCGGTGATGAAAAGAAAGATATGATTGTCATATTAAACGACAATGAAATGAGTATTGCACCAAACGTCGGTGCGATTCACACAATGCTTGGCAGATTACGTACAGCTGGCAAATACCAATGGGTAAAGGACGAGCTTGAATATTTATTCAAGCGCATTCCAGCTGTAGGTGGAAAGCTTGCTGCCACAGCAGAGCGTATCAAAGACAGCCTCAAATATCTACTTGTATCTGGCATGTTCTTTGAGGAAATGGGATTTACCTACTTAGGTCCTGTCGATGGACATTCGTATGAAGATCTTTTTGAAAATCTTGAATATGCAAAGAAAACAAAAGGTCCGGTTCTTCTGCATGTCATCACGAAAAAAGGAAAAGGCTATCAGCCGGCAGAATCCGATAAAATCGGGACTTGGCACGGTACGGGTCCATACAAAATTGATACAGGTGATTTTGTAAAACCGGCAGCAGCAGCTCCGTCTTGGAGTGGTCTCGTTAGTGAAACGGTCAGAAAGCTGGCGCGGGAAGATGAGCGGATTGTTGCGATCACGCCTGCGATGCCTGTTGGTTCAAAGCTTGAAGGCTTTGCGAAGGAATTTCCAGAGCGGATGTTTGATGTAGGAATTGCCGAGCAGCATGCAGCCACAATGGCAGCTGGGCTTGCGACGCAGGACATGAAGCCATTTTTAGCGATTTATTCAACGTTCCTGCAAAGAGCCTATGACCAAGTGCTACACGATATTTGCCGTCAGAACCTTAACGTATTTATTGGCATTGACCGTGCGGGACTTGTCGGTGCAGATGGAGAAACCCATCAAGGTGTGTTTGATATTGCCTTTATGCGTCATATGCCGAATATGGTGCTCATGATGCCAAAAGATGAAAATGAAGGACAGCACATGGTCAATACAGCCATTCAGTATGATGACGGTCCTATTGCTATGCGCTTCCCGCGCGGTAATGGGCTAGGTGTCAAAATGGATGAACAGCTGAAAACCATTCCGATTGGGTCCTGGGAGGTTCTTCGTCCGGGGAAGGATGCTGTGATTTTAACATTTGGTACGACAATTAAAATGGCGCTCCAAGCTGCAGAAGAACTTCAAAAAGAAGGGAAATCGGTTCGTGTTGTCAATGCTCGTTTTATTAAGCCTCTTGATGAAGCGATGTTAAATGACATTTTTTCTGAAGGTATTCCAATTTTAACGATTGAAGAAGCTGTGCTCCAAGGCGGATTTGGCAGCAGCGTCTTAGAATATATACACGATAAGAAAGCATCTCATATAAAAGTAGAACGTATGGGCATTCCAGATGAATTTATTGAGCATGGAAGTGTTGATGCCCTGCTTGAAGAAATTGGTTTGACGAAAGCACAGGTTGCTGACACTTTACGTGACCTGCTTCCCGCAGCACCAAGAAAAGGAATTGGATCATGACATCAAAGAAAGAACGACTTGACGTTTTATTAGTCGAACAAGGACTAATGGAAACGAGAGAGAAAGCAAAGCGTGCCATTATGGCAGGGATCGTTTACTCAAATGAAAACCGTTTGGATAAACCAGGAGAGAAAATCGCTCGTGATACACCGCTCACTGTGAAAGGGAACCCTCTGAAATATGTGAGCCGCGGCGGATTAAAGCTGGAAAAAGCGCTAAAAGAATTCGACTTAACCGTTGAAGGAAAATTGCTAATTGATATTGGTTCATCAACAGGTGGATTTACAGATTGTGCGCTTCAAAATGGAGCAGTCAAATCATATGCTGTTGATGTTGGCTACAATCAGCTTGCGTGGAAATTAAGGCAGGATGACAGGGTAATCGTCATGGAGCGCACCAATTTCCGTCATTCCGTCCCAGCAGATTTTACTGAAGGATTGCCAGAAGTAGCGTCAATTGATGTCTCTTTTATTTCACTTAAACTCATCCTTCCGGCTTTAAAGCACATTCTTGTCCTGGGCGGAGACTGTATTGCACTCGTCAAGCCTCAATTTGAAGCAGGCAGAGAGCTTGTTGGGAAAAAAGGCATCGTGCGAGATCCATCGGTCCACCTTGGTGTACTCGAAGAGATGAATGAATTTGCTGCAAAAGAAGGCTATGATGTGAAGGATGTATCATTTTCGCCTATTACTGGCGGAGACGGGAATATTGAGTTCCTTCTCCATTTAGTGCTTCATCCCGATCAAGAAGAGAATGCGGCACTTCAGGTTTCAGAGCTTGAAAAGATCGTCAAGGAAGCCCATTCTGTATTGAAAGAAAAGAAAAACAGTCCTGAGCCGGCTGACACATGAGATTGAAACAAAAGGAATAATAGCTCGCTATTATTCCTTTTTACATGGTCAAAAGATGAGAATTGGCCGTTTCTCACGTAACGCTTGTTTTTTGAACTGTGGTTCATATAACATAGAACGTAAAGACAAACTGAGATCAAACGCCTAGGGGGGTCAAAAATGAATAAAGGTCAAAGGCATATTAAGATTAGAGAAATCATCGCGAGCCAAGAGATTGAAACACAAGATGAACTAGTCGATATTTTAAAATCCGATGGATATAACATTACACAAGCGACCGTTTCAAGAGATATTAAAGAATTGCATTTAGTGAAAGTGCCAACGAACAATGGAACATATAAATACAGCCTTCCAGCGGATCAGCGGTTTAATCCGCTGTCTAAACTAAAGCGATCCTTAATGGATGCATTTATTAAAATGGATGCTGCCAGTCATTTAATCGTCCTCAAAACCATGCCGGGTAATGCACAGGCGATTGGGGCTTTAATGGATAATTTAGATTGGGAAGAAATCATGGGAACCATTTGCGGAGATGACACCATTTTGATCATTTGCCGCACTCCAGATGATACGGAAACAGTTTCAAGCAAAATTTTAGAGCTTCTATAAAGAATCAGGTTTACAAAAAGAGGTGTCAAATGAGTGTTAGCAGAACTAACCATTAAAAACTATGCAATCATTGAAGAGTTAACAGTTTCATTTGAAAAAGGACTCACAGTCCTAACAGGGGAAACAGGTGCAGGGAAATCCATCATGATTGATGCTGTCTCACTTCTTGTGGGAGGTAGAGGGTCGTCTGAATTTGTTCGTTATGGTGAGAAAAAGGCTGAGCTGGAGGGGCTTTTTCTTGTGCCAGCAGCTGACCACCCTGTATTTGCTTTATGCGAAGAGCATGGAATTGACGCAACGGATGAAATGATGATTCTTCGCCGTGATATGAACAATAACGGGAAAAGCATATGCCGCATCAATGGCAAGCTCGTTACAATCTCACTTTTACGCGAAGTAGGACGCCTTTTGCTCGATATACATGGACAGCACGATAACCAGTTATTGATGGAGGATGAAAATCATCTGCATTTACTCGATCAATTTGGAGCAGAAGAAATTGCACCTGCTCTGTCACAATATCAAGAAGCATATGAGCAATATACAAAGACAGCCCAAAAGCTAAAACAGCTCTCTGAGAATGAGCAGGAAATGGTGCACCGGTTAGATTTACTGCAATTTCAGCTAGAAGAGATTGAAGCGGCACAATTAGAGCCGGGAGAAGATGAGAAGCTTCAAGAAGAGCGCCATCAGATCAGCAACTACGAAAAAATCTTTTCCTCACTCCAAAACGCCTATAATGCCTTGCGCAATGAGCAGGGGGGACTTGATTGGGTTGGCATGTCATCGAGCGAGCTCGAGCAGGTTTCTGAGATCAACGACGATCTGAAAAAGCTATCAGAACAAGTGTCGAACTCTTACTATTTATTAGAGGATTCGACGTTCCAAATGCGAAGCATGCTGGATCAATTAGAGTTCGACCCAGCACGTCTTGATTTAATTGAGTCTAGGCTGAATGAAATGAAGCAGTTAAAACGAAAGTACGGGACAACGGTTGAGGAAATTTTGGAGTATGCGGCGAAGATTGAAGAAGAAATCGATCAAATTCAAAATCGAGACAGTCACCTGCAGACGCTTAAAAACAAACTGGATGCAATGAGCCGTGACGCCTTGCTTGAAGCACTTAACGTTTCGGAGCTTCGTAAAAAATGGGCCAAAAAGCTAGCGAAGCAAATTCAAACAGAACTAAAGGATTTGTATATGGAGAAGTCGACGTTTGATACATCCTTTTCCATTCGGTATGCGCCTTTTAGCAGCACGGATAATCCGCTGCTAGATGGAAAGCCCGTCCAGCTTGGAAAAAACGGAATCGACCAAGCTCAATTTGTGATTTCTACTAATCCTGGCGAACCGATGAAATCTTTATCAAAAGTTGCCTCGGGTGGAGAAATTTCACGTGTTATGCTCGCCGTGAAAAGTATCTTCTCGGCCAAACAAGAAGTCACTTCCATTATTTTCGATGAGGTCGATACGGGCGTAAGCGGCAGAGTTGCACAGGCGATTGCCGAAAAAATTTACAAAGTGGCGGCTGGCTCACAAGTGCTCTGCATTACGCACCTCCCGCAAGTAGCAGCAATGGCTGACACGCACCTCTTCATTTCTAAACGCTCTAAAGCAGGCAGAACACTGACAAGCGTCAAACCATTAAGTCATGAAGAAAAAGTGAGTGAAATTGGTAGGATGATTGCGGGTGTGGAAGTCACTGAACTGACAAAACAGCACGCAAAAGAATTGCTGCATCAAGCAAATGATGTCAAAACAACAGGGTAGCTGAAAAACCAGCTGCCTTTTTTATATTGTGTCAAAATTGCTGTATATACCCACGAAATCGTCTTTTTCTTTTATCAATTTATCCAATCATTTTCTATAGCTGCCGGTTATAAATCAAAGCGAAGAAGGCAAAAGTAAAGATGTAGCCAAAACATGAGTGTTCTGGTGTGGGTAAGGAGCGAGGAGAGTGAAAAATGAATGCCCGAAAAGATGAGAAAAGCCATTGGTGTAATTCTCCTTGTTTCTTTAATAAGTACAGGGTTTATGAGCATAGTGAAGGAATACATCAGCATTCCAACAAATGTTGCTGTATTTGAAAAACAGAAGCACTCAATTGACACATCAATAGAAGCGTCAGCCAATGCTTCTTCACAAGCCTTTAGTCTTTCAGAGAAAAAGAATCAGCTTGAAGTAACAGGACAAAAGGCGGGAAAAGCCGAAATTGTTTATGATTTTAAAGGATTTCCTATTAAGAAAACAAAAGTCGACGTTCTCCCTGAATTAAAAGTCGTTCCTGGAGGACAATCCATTGGCGTCAAGCTCCACTCTGTAGGAGTTCTCGTTGTAGGTTTTCATCAAATCACAACAGCAGACGGCAAAAAATCACCAGGCGAAGCCGCAGGCATTCAATCAGGGGATATGATCATTGAAATCAATGGTCAAAAGATGGAGAAAATGAATGACCTCACCCCATTTATCCAAAAAGCAGGGAAAACAGGTGAAACGCTTCGTTTACTCATAAAAAGAGACCATAAAACCTTTCAAACAACATTAACACCCGCAAAAGATGCAAGTGAAGGCACCTATCGAATTGGTCTTTACATTCGAGATTCCGCAGCAGGGATCGGCACGATGACCTTCTTTGAACCATCTTCTAAAAAATATGGTGCCCTAGGGCATGTCATTTCTGACATGGATACAAAAAAACCAATTGTTGTCGACAATGGTGAAATTGTCAGATCAACCGTAACATCGATTGAAAAAGGCACAGGAGGCAATCCTGGAGAAAAATTGGCAAGATTCTCTTCCGAACGAAAAACGATAGGGGATATATCCCGCAACAGCCCATTTGGTATCTTTGGTACGTTAACCGAAAAGCTTGAAAATCATGTATCAGACAAACCGCTTCCAGTCGCTTTATCAAATGAAGTAAAAGAAGGTCCAGCAGAAATTTTAACCGTTGTGGATCATGATAAAGTGGAGAAGTTTAATATTAAAATCGTCAGCACGACTCCGCAGAAATTCCCGGCAACAAAAGGGATGGTATTGAAGGTAACAGATGAGCGTCTTTTAAGTAAAACGGGTGGTATCGTCCAAGGTATGAGCGGAAGCCCTATCATCCAAAACGGAAAAGTCATCGGGGCAGTCACACACGTTTTCGTCAATGACCCGACAAGTGGCTACGGCGTACACATTGAATGGATGTTGTCAGAAGCAGGCATCGATCTTTATCAAAAAAACAAAAAAGCAAGCTGATCATCAAACTGCCGCGAATCTTCCGGCAGTTTTTTTCTTCCCTTTCTTTCTCTGCCATCATGTTATAAAATAAGGAAAAAGAGATTTTTCGACAAAATGGAAAATGGTATGTTGTCAAATTGCAATAATCGTCGATTCGTTAAGAAAAACGTAGAAAAAGCTAGATAATGCTCTATTATTCGGAAAATTAAAGTTTTTTAAAGGGGATAGCATGCTTTTGTCGAATTGAACACTCAGAAGAGAAATGCAAAAGACTAAAGGAATCGACATTGGGGAGGAAAGAACGTGGAGAAAATTAAAGTGTGTGTAGCTGATGACAATCGAGAGCTTGTTGGCCTTTTGACAGAGTATATTGAGGGACAGGAAGATATGGAAGTACTTGGCGTGGCGTATAATGGTCAGGAATGTCTAACATTATTTAAAGATAAAGAGCCCGACGTTCTCCTCTTAGATATTATCATGCCTCATTTAGACGGTCTTGCTGTACTGGAACGCCTCCGTGAAAACAATGACATGACCAAACAGCCAAGTGTGATTATGCTAACGGCGTTTGGACAAGAAGATGTCACGAAAAAAGCAGTTGATCTAGGCGCATCTTATTTCATCTTAAAGCCATTTGATATGGAAAACCTAGTCGGTCATATTCGTCAAGTCAGTGGAAACGGCACACAAGTCACCCATCGATCTTCATCTATCCAAAACAGTGTCCTTCGAAACAAACCTGAACCGAAACGCAGAAACTTAGATGCGAGCATTACAACGATTATTCATGAGATTGGCGTCCCGGCTCATATTAAAGGTTACTTATACTTAAGAGAAGCCATTTCGATGGTGTACAATGACATCGAGCTTCTCGGAAGCATCACAAAAGTGTTGTATCCAGACATCGCGAAGAAATTTAACACGACCGCGAGCAGAGTAGAACGAGCGATTCGTCATGCGATTGAAGTGGCTTGGAGCAGAGGAAACATTGATTCCATTTCCTCACTCTTTGGTTATACAGTCAGCATGTCTAAAGCAAAACCAACCAATTCTGAATTTATCGCAATGGTGGCTGATCGTCTGCGCTTAGAGCATAGAGCAAGCTAGTTCATTTTCATAAAAAAACGTTTCTTCAAAGAGACGTTTTTTTATTTTGAAAAATATTGTCAAAAATTGGTTGTATTGATACAATCATCTTATTGTCTCCTTTAAACAACTCAGCTTGATTTATTTTCAGAATAAAATGAACAATAAAGCATGAAAGAAATGGGTATGACATAAATTAGTGGTAATCAGCTACGCCAATCAATTGTTTGGTCTTCAAAATAGAAGAAGGAAACGCTCATTCTTAAGAAAAAGGATGAGAGGAAAAGGTCTGATGAATTTGGTAAATAAAGCAAATGAGATCGAAAGTTCTATTTCTATTGACCTGATTGGTTGGCGTTTTAAAGTCACTGGCTTCTTAGAGATTGTGCCATTTGAACTGAATATTCCCATTGTCGAATTTAATAATTTTCACATTCTTTTACTATGCTATAATAATGAAAAGAAGAGGGTGAGGTTATGGGAAAGCTGAAAATCCACTCTGCTGAGGTAGCGAACGAAATTAGCAAGTGGACGAGGGTCATTTCTCAAAATGACCTAGAAAAATCTGCTATCTATAAAGAGAAAATTCAGAATTTGCTAAAAAATACAGATGAAGACCGCGAAGTTCTCCTGTATTATCAGCTTGTGAATGGCCGACATGAAATGTTACTTGGAAATATTGAAAAAGCCAATCACATTATGAAGAGTGTCGGAACGCTCGATGAGAAAGCAGATGACATTATTAATTTTTATTTTTACTTTTACAAAGGCCAATATGCTGCATATGTGAAAAAGTATGATGAAGCCATCAGCTTTTACAAAATTGCAGAACAGCGTCTAAAGCGTGTGAATGAGGACCTTGAAGTAGGGACTTTTCACCATAAGGTTGCTTCAATCTATTACGAACTGAAACAAAATTTCATATCCATTAATCATATTAAAAAAGCCATCGATACGTTCAAAGCGCATGAAGAATATACAGCGCAGGCGATTGACAGCTTGATTTTACATGCAAGTAATTGTATCGATTTGATCCAATTTGACGAAGCGGAGGAAAAATACCAAGAAGCACTTGAGAAAAGTAAACGCATTAACAATGAAGTGCTGATTGGGAAATGCTATCATAATTTAGCCGTTCTTTATTATGCGAAGCATGATTACGAAAAAAGCGCACAATATGCCAAAAAAGGGATGGGCATTCAAATGCACCGTGACAATAGCCATTATTACATCCAATCTTTATACGTTCTCGCAAATGCCCTGGTTCATCTAGGAGATCAAGTGGCGAAAGAATATATTAAAGAGGGCATTCAGTATAGCTGTGATATCCAAAATAATGAATATATAGTAAAATTTGAAATTTTAGATTTAATGTGCGAAAATAGTGGAGCAGCAGACGTATTCTCTGAAAAATTAGACTACATAGAAAAAAATAGATTATATGTGGAGCTTGAGGATTTGTCTGAACAAATATCGAAATACTTCAAGGAACGAAATGACTATCAAAACGCCATTCGTTTTCTTGAAAAGAAATTCGATGCACAAATACTTCAAAAGAAAGTGGAGGTTATCTTATGAAAAAGTTGTTGTTAGGTTTAACCGTCGTTACAGCAGTCGCAGTTGTTTCTTCCCTTTTTGCTCTTGACGCAGAGACGACAGAGCAAGCCATCAGAGCGATTACGTGATCGAATTTATACAGAACCTCTTCGTACGAATCAGAAGAGGTTTTTTTATGTGCTTAAACTGGAAAAACGAAAAGAGACACGTCATAATGAAAGGAAGCATCATACTTAGAGGTGACCTATGACGAAAATTTTTGCACACAGAGGTTTTAAAGGAATCTACCCTGAAAATACCATGATAGCCTTTGAGCATGCACTCCATTCTGGAGCTGACGGAATTGAGCTGGATGTTCAGCTGACGAAAGATGGCAGGCTTGCTGTCATTCACGATGAGAAGCTGAACAGAACAACGAATATGAAAGGCTTAGTGAAAGACTATACATATGAAGAGTTAAAAGCAGGAGATGCGAGTCATTCTTTTTATGAAGAAACCGGTGCTGTATCCATTCCTCTTTTGGAGGAAGTATTGGAGCTCGTGACGCAGCAATCATCACTCATCATCAATATTGAACTGAAAAACTCCATTTATCGATATCCAGGTATTGAAGAGAAGGTAAAGGAGCAAATTGAACACTTTCAAATAGAAGATCGTGTACTTGTCTCATCGTTTCATCATGGGAGTTTAGCTCTTTTTCACAAGCTGATGCCGCATGTTGAGCTTGCTGTTCTCACAATGGATGTCATTCATCAGCCAGAGATGTACATAAAAACAGTACCTGCAAGAGGTTATCACCCGAATATAAAGGGCGCAGGGGTAACAAAAGAAGTCGTATCGGCTCTCCATGCCGCCCAGCAAGTGATCAGACCATTTACAGTAAACAGTGAAAAGCAAATGAAAAACATGTTTTCCTTAAGTGTCGACGGAATTTTCACTGATTTCCCTGATAGAGCCGTCAAAATAAGAGAAGAAATGAAATAAAGACCTGCGATCAACAGCGGGTCTTTTTTCATGTTTATCTCTGTTTAAAGCGGGTGGTCACTTTATTTCGTTTGCGGTCTCTGTATAAAATAAAGCCAGCGACTACGTAAAGACCTCCCCCTAAAAAAAACAACCCTGCAATTCCTTGCAGCCATAAAAATGGAAATGGTGCAATGATGATACCGAAAACAGTGTCACGCAAAAGCTTAATTCCAAGTGCAGCAAGCGCCCCAGGTATTAAAATAATCACTAATGCAAGTATTCTCCCCATCAAATGTCCCCTTAAACGTCATTTACTTCCATTGTCTAATTCAAAAAATATTTTGTCAAGAAAGGAAAACGTGGTAATATAAGAGTTGTGCAATTTTTTTCAAAGGAAAAATATGGTGTGCAAATTTTTTCATATAAAGGGGTAACGGGATGCAGAGAGTCTTGATTGTCGGTGCTGGACAGGGTGGATCAGCTTTGCTTGAAACATTGCTGAAAACAAATATGATTCAAATCGTTGCAATCGCCGACCTTGATCTTGAGGCACCGGGGATGGTAGAAGCGAAAAAGAATGGAATTGATACGACAAAGGATTGGAAAGAATACATAAAAGATGACATTGATATCATCATTGAAACAACGGGCAGTTCAGCTGTGCTGAAAGAACTGATGGAAGAAAAAGCAGAGCAGTCTGTCATTGTTCCAAGTTCGATGGCATACGTCATATCAGAATTAATGTCAGAAAAGCATCAGCTTATACAAATATTAAAGGAACAAACCTATAAACATGACCGCATTTTTAATGCAACGAACGATGGCATGATTTTTATTAATATGGATGAAGAAGTCGTTCTGTTTAATCGATCGGCTGCCAAAATGGTTGGACGTTCGCAAAAAGATGCGATTGGCCGGCACATACGTGAAGTGATCCCGAATACAAAACTCCCCGATATTTTAAGATCGAGGGAGCCAGAATTTCATCAAAAACAATTTCTGAATCAGCAAATACAAATTGTCACAACGCGTTTGCCGATTATTGATGACGCAGGAAGAATGCTAGGCGCTCTATCCATTTTTAAAGATATTACAGATGCAGTGGAGCTTGCGGAAGAAGTCACAAACCTGAAAGAAGTGCGCACAATGCTTGAGGCCATCATTCAATCATCAGATGAAGCGATATCCGTCGTAGATGAGCAAGGGAAAGGAATTTTAATCAACCGAGCTTACACGAAAATGACGGGGTTAACAGACAAAGAGGTTGTGGGCAAACCAGCAGGTGCGGATATTTCTGAAGGGGAAAGCATGCATTTGAAGGTGCTTGAAACAAGAAGGCCGGTTCGAGGCGTCAGAATGAAAGTCGGACCTAATAAGAAGGATGTGATCGTCAACGTAGCGCCAGTGATCGTTGATGGTATTTTAAAAGGCAGCGTCGGCGTCATTCATGATGTATCAGAAATTCAATCACTCACGAATGAATTAAATAAAGCAAGACAGCTCATCCGGACACTTGAAGCAAAGTACACTTTTGAAGACATTATTGGAGAAAGTGAGCAAATGCTTGTGGCGCTTGAGCAGGCAAAGCTAGGGGCTAAAACCCCAGCCACCATTTTACTTAGGGGAGAATCAGGTACTGGGAAAGAGCTATTTGCACACGCTATACACAATGAAAGTGACCGGAAATATAATCGCTTTGTAAGAGTCAACTGTGCTGCCTTATCAGAAACTCTTTTAGAGTCAGAGCTTTTTGGCTATGAGGAAGGCGCATTTTCTGGTGCGAGGCGCGGCGGGAAGAAAGGGCTGTTTGAAGAAGCGAATCACGGCAGCATCTTTTTAGATGAAATTGGTGAAATGACGCCAAGTACACAAGCGAAATTATTACGCGTGATGCAGGAGAAAGAAATTGTTAGAGTAGGCGGAACAAAAGCGATACCAGTTGATGTGCGTGTGATTACCGCAACAAATGTCAATATTGAAAAAGCGATGGCAGAAGGGAAGTTCAGAGAGGACTTATATTATCGGATGAACAGATATCCGATTTCGATTCCGCCACTAAGGCAGCGACTTGAAGATATTGACTCCTTAAGTAAACGCCTTATTCAGAAAATCAATTTAGACTATGGTCGAAATGTGAGCGGCTTAACGGAAGGGGCGCTCGATAGACTTCGATCCTACAGCTGGCCTGGGAACGTAAGAGAACTGGAAAATGTCCTTGGACGAGCCATGATCTTTTTGAATCCGCAAGAAGAATGGATCGATGAAGATCATATTTCCTTCATGGAATCAGAAGAGCAGGAAGAAAAAGAGCAGCAGGAACTGGCTGTCAGTCAATTTGAGGGAGAGACCCTTTCGGATGCTGTTGAAGCGTTTGAAGCGCAGCTCATTAAACAAACCCTTGAAAAGCATCAATTCAACCGCACGAAAACAGCGAAAACGTTAGGGATTAGCATTCGGAATCTTTACTATAAAATGGATAAATATCAACTTGCAAAAGATAGCATGCAATAAAATGCACGTTACCTGCAAAAAGCTGCATGTATTTCATGCGAAATGCCTTATTTCGCTGCGTTTCAAGCTGGCATAGAACTTGCATATAAAAACCATGAACCCGAGCATAAGGAAAGGTGGGCATATATGAAGCTTGACGATCTGATTATGAAAGCCGCCCAGTTGCAGAATAAAACTGCTGCTGTGGCTCATGCAGAAGACGAAGAAGTGCTTCATGCCATCAAGATGGCAATTGAACGAAAGGTCGCTCGCTTCCTGCTGGTTGGGAACAAGCGCAACCTGAAGGAGCTGGTGAAACAGCATGAGATCAATGAAGACTGGATAGATATTATTCATTCGGATTCTCCTGAAGAATCAGCCAAAATTGCCGTGCAGGCAGTGAGTGAGAAGCATGCAGATATATTGATGAAGGGGCATGTCACGACAGCCGTTCTATTAAAAGCGGTGCTGAATAAAGAGTACGGGCTGCGGACGGCGAGTGTACTATCACATGTCGCGGCATTCGAAGTGCCGGGCTTTGATCGGTTTATTTATGTCACAGATTCTGGGATGAACATCGCGCCCGATTTAAACATGTTCAAAGAGATTACGATCAATGCTGTTCAAGTAGCGCAAGCTGTTGGAAATGACATGCCAAAGGTGGCCGTGTTATCTGCGGTAGAGGTCGTGAACCCGGCAATGGATTCCACTTTGACAGCGGCAAGCCTGGCGCAAATGAATAAGCGAGGTCAAATTTCTGGCTGCCTCATTGACGGGCCTCTGGCATTAGACAATGCCATTTCTCAAACAGCAGCTTCTCATAAAAATATTACGAGTGATGTCGCCGGTCATGCAGATATTTTGCTTGTGCCAACGATTGAAGCAGGGAACATTCTTTATAAATCTCTCATCTACTTTGCACATGCAAAGGTGGGAGCTGTGGTGGCAGGAGCGAAGGCACCGATTGCTTTAACAAGCCGGTCGGATACAGCCGAAAGTAAGCTTTATTCAATTGCACTTGCCATCTGTACATCAAATTAAGCGAAAGTTATAGGAGGAATAAACAATGGAACTTTTTAAATATATGGAACGATACGATTATGAGCAGCTTGTATTTTGTCAGGATGAACAATCTGGCTTAAAAGCGATTATTGCCATTCATGATACAACACTTGGCCCAGCACTAGGCGGGACAAGAATGTGGACGTATGAAAACGAAGAAGCAGCAATCGAAGATGCACTTCGTCTAGCAAGAGGCATGACTTATAAAAACGCAGCAGCAGGCCTGAATCTTGGCGGCGGGAAAACAGTCATCATCGGTGACCCGAGAAAAGATAAAAATGAAGAAATGTTCCGTGCGTTTGGACGCTACATACAAGGATTAAATGGCCGCTATATCACAGCGGAGGATGTCGGTACAACGGTAGAAGACATGGATCTGATTCATGAAGAAACAGACTTTGTGACAGGTATTTCTCCTGCATTTGGTTCATCCGGAAACCCGTCTCCTGTTACGGCTTACGGTGTATATAAAGGGATGAAAGCTGCTGCCAAAGCTGCATTTGGAACCGACTCACTAGAAGGAAAAACGATTGCAGTCCAAGGTGTTGGGAATGTCGCCTACAATTTGTGTAAACATCTGCACGAAGAAGGCGCACAGCTAATTGTCACAGATATCAACAAAGACTCTGTAAAACGAGCTGTAGAAGACTTTGGCGCAAAAGCTGTAGACCCTGACGATATTTATGATCAAGCATGTGATATTTATGCCCCTTGTGCACTTGGTGCAACGATTAATGATGTAACGATTCCTAAGCTGAAAGCAAAGGTCATCGCAGGTGCAGCGAATAACCAGCTGAGAGAAACGCATCACGGCGATCTGATTCATGAAATGGGTATTGTGTATGCACCTGATTATGTGATCAATGCAGGCGGTGTGATTAACGTTGCTGATGAGCTTTATGGCTATAATGCAGATCGTGCGATGAAAAAGGTAGAAGGTATTTACCAAAATATTGAACGCGTGATTGAAATTTCAAACCGTGATGCCATTCCAACTTATAAAGCGGCAGACCGATTGGCGGAGGAGCGAATTGAAAGAATGCGCAAATCAAGAAGTCAATTCCTGCAAAATGGCCAACATATTTTAAGTCGTCGCTAATTTGAAGAATGAGTTGAAACGGAGGTTTTGTTTTTGCTGACAAAAGAATGGCGTATTCTCACAATTAATCCTGGCTCTACTTCAACAAAAATTGGTGTGTTTCACAATGAACGATCTATTTTTGAAACGACACTCAGACATACAGATGAGGAATTAAAGCAGTTTCCTCATATCATTGATCAGTTTTCATTTCGTCAAGAAACAATCCTGAAGACGCTGCATGAACAAGGAATGAACATCTCAAAGTTTGATGCAGTTTGCGCGCGCGGCGGTCTTCTTCGTCCGATTGAAGGTGGCACATATGAAGTCAATGAGCAAATGGTGCAAGACTTGAAAGAAGGATATGCTGGCCAGCATGCATCAAATCTGGGCGGTATCATTGCACGAGAAATTGCACTTGGTTTGAACATCCCAGCTTTTATTGTCGATCCAGTTGTAGTGGATGAGCTAAAACCAATTGCTCGTATTTCAGGGTTGCCAACGATTGAAAGAAAAAGCATCTTCCATGCATTAAATCAAAAAGCAGTCGCAAGAAAAACAGCTGCATCCTTTGGGAAGCGCTATGAAGATTTGAATATGATTATTACACATATGGGCGGCGGCATCACCATTGGTGTCCATGAAAAAGGTAAAGTCATTGATGTCAATAACGGACTGCATGGCGAAGGACCTTTTAGCCCAGAGCGAGCGGGGACCCTGCCAACAGGTGACCTCGTCAATCTTTGCTTTTCTGGTCAGTACAGCCAAGAGGAAATGCTGAAACGCATTATTGGTGAAGGTGGTCTTGCGGGCTACCTTGGTACGACAGATGCTGTGAAAGTTGAGTGCATGATTGAAGCAGGCGATGAACGGGCGGCGCTGATTTATGAAGCGATGTGCTATCAAATTGCCAAGGAAATCGGTGCGGCTAGTGCTGTCTTAAAAGGCGCAGTTGACGTCATTGTGTTAACAGGCGGACTTGCGTACAGCAAACAAATTACATCAAGTATTAGAGGTCACATTGACTGGATTTCAGATGTTGTCGTGTATCCAGGCGAAAATGAACTGCAATCCTTAGCAGAAGGTGCACTTCGTATTTTAAAAGAAGAAGAATCTCCGAAAGAATACCCAAATGATCAACGGATGAAGAAAGGAGTGACTAGTCATGGCAACTGAATATGACCTCGTCATTCTTGGTGGGGGCACAGGCGGCTATGTAGCGGCCATTCGTGCCTCACAGCTTGGATTGAAAACAGCAGTTGTAGAAAAAGAAAAGCTTGGCGGAACATGTCTGCATAAAGGATGCATTCCGTCTAAAGCGCTGCTTAGAAGTGCTGAAGTCTATCAAACCGTCCAACGTGCTGCTGATTTTGGCGTTGAGGCAAATGGCATCGCCTTGCAGTTTGCCAATGTACAGAAAAGAAAAGCAGAGATTGTAGAGAAACTAGCAGGCGGCGTCAAACATTTAATGAAACAAGGGAAAATTGATGTTTATGAAGGGATCGGCCGTATTCTTGGCCCATCTATCTTTTCGCCAATGCCAGGAACCATCTCCGTAGAAATGGCAAATGGAGATGAAAATGAAATGCTTATTCCAAAGCAGGTCATCATTGCGACAGGTTCAAGACCGCGTGTGCTGCCTGGACTTGAAGCAGATGGGACGCATATTCTTACATCAGATGATGCACTTGAACTGCCAGAGCTTCCGCAGTCGATGCTCATTGTCGGCGGCGGGGTGATCGGAATCGAGTGGGCTTCCATGCTCAATGATTTCGGTGTGAAAGTGACTGTGATTGAATTTGCAGACCGCATATTGCCAACAGAGGATCATGACATTTCTAAAGAAATGGAAAAGCTTTTATCTAAAAAAGGCATCACCTTTGTGACAAATGCGAAAGTACTGCCAGATACCGTTAAAAAGCTGGAGAATCTCGTGACGATTCAAGCAGAAAAGGATGGAGACATTCAGACGTTTGAAGCGGAAAAACTTCTTCTATCAGTCGGCAGAGTACCAAATATTGAAGGCATTGGTCTTGAAAACACGGAGATCCAAACAGAAAAACAAGGCATTGTCGTGAATGAACATTATCAAACGAAAGAATCGCATATTTATGCAATAGGAGATGTCATTGGTGGGCTTCAGCTGGCACATGTGGCTTCACACGAAGGCATGATTGCTGTGGAGCATATGGCTGGTCAAGATCCAAAGCCGCTCGATGAAACGCTCGTTTCTAAATGTGTATACTCTCACCCGGAAACCGCGAGTGTTGGACTCACTGAACAGGCGGCAAAAGAGCAAGGCTTCGAGGTCAAAATGGGGAAATTCCCATTTATGGCGATCGGAAAAGCACTTGTGTACGGGGAGTCAGATGGATTCGTCAAAATCATTGCTGATCAAAAGACAGATGATATTTTAGGGATTCATATGATTGGTCCTCATGTCACAGATATGATATCTGAAGCTGGATTAGCCAAAGTACTTGATGCAACGCCGTGGGAAGTCGGGCAAACAATTCACCCGCACCCAACCTTATCAGAGGCGATTGGCGAGGCTGCCCTTGCTGTTGACGGGAAAGCGATCCATTTTTAATCAAGGAGGGAAATAAGATGAGTAACATGCGTCATCATGAATTAGGATTATCTGATGAACAAGCAATTGATATATATAGAACAATGCTTCTAGCAAGAAAAATTGATGAACGGATGTGGCTTTTAAACCGTTCAGGTAAAATTCCATTCGTCATTTCTTGTCAAGGGCAGGAAGCGCAGCAAGTCGGTGCTGCTTTCGCTCTCAATAGAGAAGAGGATTACGTCTTACCTTACTACCGTGATATGGGGGTTGTCCTCGCATTTGGAATGACAGCAAAAGATTTAATGATGTCAGGTTTCGCAAAACAAGACGATCCAAACTCAGGCGGAAGACAGATGCCAGGGCATTTTGGACAGAAATCAAATCGAATTGTGACAGGATCTTCACCTGTTACAACGCAGGTTCCTCATGCAGTGGGGATTGCACTTGCTGGACGACTAGATCAGAAAAACTTTGTCAGCTTTGTCACGTTCGGTGAGGGCTCTTCAAACCAAGGTGATTTCCACGAAGGCGCTAACTTTGCTGCTGTGCATAAGCTGCCTGTTATTTTCATGTGTGAAAACAATAAGTACGCGATTTCCGTGCCGTATGACAAACAAGTAGCATGTGAACGCATTTCAGATCGTGCGATTGGGTACGGAATGCCTGGTGTAACCGTTGATGGCAATGATCCGCTTGAAGTATATGCCGCTGTCAAAGAAGCGAGAGACCGTGCAGCAAGAGGCGAAGGACCAACGTTGATTGAAACGATCTCTTACCGTTTAACTGCGCATTCAAGTGATGACGATGATTCAAGCTATCGAGAAAAAGAAGAAGTGCTCGAAGCGAGAAAGAAAGATCCGCTCATCCAATATGAAACGTATTTAACCGAAGGAAACGTCATGACTTCAGAAATGAAAGAAGAGATGACAAAAGAAATCATGCAAATCGTAAACGAAGCTACTGATGAAGCGGAAAACGCTGCTTATGCTGATGCTGAAAGCGCACTTCGTTACGTGTATGCGGAGTAAGGGGGAAGAAAAATGCCTGTTATGTCATATATAGACGCCATTACACTGGCGATGAAAGAAGAAATGGAGCGAGATCCGAAAGTGTTTGTGCTCGGAGAGGATGTCGGGAAAAAGGGCGGCGTATTTAAAGCGACAGCGGGTCTCTATGAGCAATTCGGAGAAGCGCGCGTCATGGATACACCTCTTGCAGAATCAGCTATTGCTGGTGTAGGGATTGGAGCAGCGATGTATGGAATGCGCCCAATTGCTGAGATGCAATTTGCGGATTTTATCATGCCTGCTATTAACCAAATCATTTCAGAGGCTGCGAAAATTAGATACCGCTCAAATAACGATTGGAGCTGTCCAATGGTCATCCGCGCACCTTATGGGGGCGGAGTTCACGGGGCGCTTTATCATTCACAATCAGTTGAAGCGATTTTTGCCAACCAGCCTGGTTTGAAGATTGTCATGCCTTCTACGCCTTATGATGTAAAAGGTCTTTTAAAAGCTGCGGTGCGTGATCCAGATCCTGTATTGTTCTTTGAACACAAACGTGCCTACCGTCTCATTAAAGGAGAAGTACCTGAAGATGATTACACACTCCCTATTGGAAAAGCAGATGTGAAACGTGAAGGCGATGATATCACGGTCATTACATATGGCCTCTGCGTCCATTTTGCGTTGCAAGCAGCAGACCGCCTTGCAAAAGATGGCATTTCTGCGCATATTCTCGATTTGAGAACAGTGTACCCGCTTGATCAGGAAGCCATTATTGAAGCGGCATCAAAAACAGGCAAAGTGCTTCTTTTAACGGAAGATACAAAAGAGGGCAGCATCATGAGTGAGGTAGCGGCGATCATATCAGAGCATTGCTTATTTGATTTAGACGCACCAATCAAACGTCTAGCCGGACCAGAAATCCCGGCAATGCCTTATGCACCGACGATGGAAAAATTCTTCATGGTCAATCCAGATAAGGTTGAAGCTGAAATGAGAGAGCTAGCGGCGTTTTAAGAAAGAGGAGGGTTTCAAGTGGCAATTGAACAAATGAAAATGCCTCAGTTAGGTGAAAGTGTAACAGAAGGAACCATCAGCAAATGGCTCGTTTCACCTGGCGATCATGTGAATAAATACGATCCTATTGCGGAAGTTATGACGGATAAAGTGAACGCAGAAGTCCCGTCATCTTTTACAGGAACGATTACAAAGCTATCGGCTGAAGAAGGCGATACACTGCAAGTAGGAGAAGTGTTCTGTGAAATTGAAGTAGAAGGTAGCTCGCAGCAGAGTGCGAAAGAAGAAGCGGCACCTGAGCAAAGTGAAGCACCTGAAGCAGATCAAACAAAAGAGAATCAAAGTCAAAAGAAACGCTACTCTCCAGCAGTCCTTCGGTTAGCAGATGAGCACAGCATTGATTTAGCGGCAGTGCAAGGAACGGGAGCAGGCGGACGAATCACAAGAAAAGATTTACTTCAGCTCATTGAAAACGGCGGCATGCAAGAGAAGACAGCACCTGGCAATGAACAGGCGGTCAAGCCAGAGCCTGTGCAGCCATCAAAACCAAAAGCGGCGCCTTCCATCTCTACAATGCCTGGTGATGTTGAAGTGCCAGTCACGCCAATCAGACAGGCGATTGCGGCAAATATGCTGAGAAGCAAACATGAAATTCCGCATGCATGGACGATGATGGAAGTTGATGTGACAAACCTTGTGACTAGAAGAAATCAGCTCAAGGACCAATTTAAAGCAAAAGAAGGCTTTAATTTGACGTTCTTTGCGTTCTTTGTCAAAGCAGTGGCTCAGAGCTTAAAGGAATTCCCAGAAATGAACAGCATGTGGGCTGGAGATAAAATTGTGCAAAAGAAAGCGATCAATGTCTCGATTGCTGTTGCGACTGATGACGCTCTTTTTGTTCCAGTGATTAAGGATGCAGATGAAAAAACGATTAAAGGCATCGCCAAGGAAATTCATGAGCTTGCTTCCAAGGTGAGACAAGGTACGCTGAAGCAAAGTGACATGGAAGGCGGCACCTTCACTGTAAACAACACGGGATCATTTGGTTCTGTACAATCTATGGGAATCATCAATTATCCGCAAGCGGCGATTTTACAAGTAGAATCGATCGTGAAGCGTCCAATGATTGTAAATGGTATGATTGCAGCAAGAGACATGGTCAACCTTTGTCTCTCATTAGATCACAGAGTTCTTGATGGTCTTGTATGCGGCAGATTCCTTCAACGGATTAAACAAATCCTTGAAGGCATTGATGAGCAAACATCTGTTTACTAAAACAAGAATGTCCCCCTCCCGCTAAGGAGAGGGGGATTTCCACATGATGAGAAAGGAGCGATGGTATGTCTGGACTAGACTTTTTTGCGTTTTTAACGATTGGACTCATGTTTATCACAGCAATTGCGTTCGCTTTTCTTCGATATATTTCTAAATCACGCAATCATCCTGAAAGATTACTACTGATCATATCAATCGTTTCAATGATTCAAGTTTTGTATTGCTTGCTGATTGTCGGTGGATTTAAAGGAGCAGCGAATAGCCTCTTAGGAATTTCTCTTCTTGCCGGGACGCTGCTTGGCTATGCACTTGAATATTTATACAGACGCTATATCAAAAAAACGCCCGAAAAAGAATGATCTCGGGCGTTTTCTTTATTCTGCTGGAACAATAAAGGTCAAATGTTGTTTTAACACTTCTAAAAAAGCAGGGGCTGTCATGTACACTTCGCCATCTGTATCAGCATCCATTTCCTCTTTTGTGTGAATCTGAATATTGGATGCTTGAATGAGAGACAGATCGCCGGTGAAATCCTCCAGCTCTTCCCGGTTCATAGAAAAGATTTCTTTTAGAGCAGAGAAGCTCGTATTTCTGCAAATTAAGATTTCTGCTTTCCCATCATCAATCGCTGCACTCGGCAAATCAATTTTATTTGTCCCGATGAAATGTCCATTCATGACAAGAACGATGACAGCGTCCTCTTCCCAGCTTTCCTCCTCTGTTTCAATTCGTACGTGAAAAGGATCTGTTTGCTGTAAGGTGCGCAAGGCACTTGTGAAGTAGCTTATTTTACCGAGTACGGCTTTTTCCTTGTCATTAATATTGTTGGATGTGTCTGCAATCAGCCCGATGCCCCAAAAGTTTAACAAGTATCGATCTCCTGCTTTGATTAAGTCGACCTTTTTTTCTACGCCGTCTACAATCATTTGAGCGGCTTTCTGCATTTGTTGCGGAATACCAAGCGTTCTAGAAAAGTCATTGCATGTCCCGCCTGGTAAAATCGCTACAGCTGGCCTTTTTTCTAAACCACCGATGCCATTCATACATTCATGCACAGTTCCATCTCCACCTAATATGATAAGCAATTCTATCGTCTCATCAATTGTACGACAGAATTCATAAGCATCATTTGCCTGCTTTGTTGGTTTAAGAATGAGTTCATCAATATGTAGAGAAAGAAGAGGTACTGTTTGTCCGAGAACTTTTTCCATGTTTTTTTGTCCAGCATTTCCATTATAAATGAGCATCGCTTTTTTGAATTGTGCCATCACGCAGTTCTCCCTTTCATCTCTTTATCATCACTTTTCCCCAATTTCGCGGCGTATAAACGATGTTCAGAAAAAGTGGGGAATGAGAAGACAACACATTTGCCCGCAGGCGTTTTCCTTGATATGATGTTGTTAAAATGGTTTTGGCATGCTAAAGGAGTGGACGGACAATGAATATTGATTTTAATTTATTTATGAATGATATTGTGAAACAAGCGAGAGAAGAGATCAAACAGGCTGGCTATAATGAGCTTACATCAGCTGAAGAAGTGGATGAAGCCCTGTCTAAAGAAGGCACGGCACTTGTGATGGTGAATTCAGTATGCGGATGTGCTGGCGGTATTGCAAGACCAGCTGCAGGCTATTCTGTTCATTACGATAAGCGACCAGATCAATTGCTGACAGTGTTTGCTGGACAAGACAAAGAGGCAACCGCAAGAGCCCGTGAATATTTTGAAGGCTTCCCGCCATCTTCACCATCCTTTGCATTATTAAAAGATGGAAAGATCATTAAAATGGTCGAACGTCATGAAATTGAAGGGCACGAACCAATGGAAGTCGTGTCAAAGCTTCAAGCTGCATTCGATGAGCATTGCAAAGAAATTTAACATGTGACGTTTGAATGATGACATATAAAGCAGTCCGGTCTTTAGATCGGTCTGCTTTTTGTTATATAAGACCATTGAATCAAAATAATTTTAGCGAAATACTATTGCATCTTAAAAAGAAAGTGTTTAAAATACATTATAGTGAATAAATATTCAAAACAATACATGATTTTAAATACTAGGAGGCACTATCTTATGAAAAAGTGGTTATTATTACTTATGACAGCTGGTCTTGCAGCTGCACTCGCAGCTTGCGGAACTTCTTCTAATAATTCAAACGCATCAGGAGATGACAAAACACTCGTTATGGCGACATCAGCAGATTATCCGCCATTTGAATCAAAAGACGGAGATAAAATTGTCGGTTTTGATGTTGATCTTGCAACAGCACTAGCGAAAAAGAACGGCTACAAGCTAGAAATTCAAGATATGGATTTCGCAAGCCTTGTATCCGCCCTTAAAACAAACAAAGCTGATATTGTCCTAGCAGGCATGACCCCTACAGAAAAACGCAAAAAACAATTAGATTTCTCTGATGTTTATTACAATGCAAAAAACTTAGTTGTCTCAAAGAAATCTAGCGGAATGAAAACAGAGAAAGACTTAAAAGATAAAACAGTCGGCGTTCAATTAGGTTCAATCCAGCAGGATGAAGCAAACGGTTTGCAAAAGAAATATAACTTAAAAGTGGAAGACCGTAATAAAATCTCTGATATCATTCAAGAAATCAAAGCAGGTCGTTTTGATGCAGCCATTATTGAAGATAAAGTAGCTGCTGGTTATTTGAAAAAAGAAAAAGACTTCCAAGCATTTGGATTGAATAGTTCAAATGAAGGTTCAGCCATTGCATTCAAGAAAAATAGCGACTTAACAGCTAAATTTAATAAATCATTAAAAGAAATGCAAGACAATGGCGAACTTGATAAATTAATTAAAAAATGGTTTGCTGATGAAAAATAAGTCAGGAAAAGGATCAGCGTCATTCACGAAAATTCAGTAGAAAGCGCTGAAAAGTTCAACTCATGTTGAACTTTTTTCCTGTTTTATTTTTTGATTTCGTATGAAGGCATAAAAAAGGAGACTGTCATGTTAGATTTTAAAGATGTAATACCTCAGATGCCCTTTATTTTAGAAGGGCTTAAGGTCACACTTTCTATTGTAGTGGTATCACTTTTTCTTGGATTTATTTTAGGGATTTTATTAACGCTTTGCAAAATTAGTGTATTTAAGCCGCTCATTTGGCTTGCAGATTTTTATACATCCATCTTCCGAGGCACACCGCTTGTGCTTCAATTGCTCATTATTTATTTCGGTCTGCCTCAGCTTCTTGGGTTTCAAATCGATCAATACTGGGCTGCTGTAGCGGCATTTTCACTAAACTCTGCGGCTTACGTATCTGAAATTATTCGCGCTGGTATTAATGCCATTGATAAAGGTCAAAAAGAAGCAGCCGTTGCTTTAGGCATCCCTTATGCTAAAATGATGAAGGACTTATTGCTTCCGCAGGCATTTAAAAATATTTCACCTGCTCTTGTGAACGAAACGATTACACTGACAAAAGAATCTGCTATTGTGACAGTCATTGGACTGGGAGATGTCATGAGACGAGCCTATCAAGCAGGTGCCGTCACGTATAATTATCTTGAACCGCTTATTTTTGCGGGTCTCATCTATTATGTCATCGTGCTTGTTCTCACCTTTGTCGGCAAATCGGTGGAAAGGAAGTTAAAATCAAATGATTAACATAGAGAAACTCACAAAATCTTTTGGAAAAAATGAAGTATTAAAAGGGATCGACACCACCATTAAAGAAGGGGAAGTTGTCGCAGTCATTGGACCATCTGGTTCAGGAAAATCGACGTTTCTTCGCTGCATCAACTTGCTCGAAAAGCCGACTTCTGGTGTCATTACGATTCAGGATACCGAAATCACAAACCCAAAAACCAATGCACTCAAAGTGCGTGAGAACATCGGAATGGTGTTTCAGCATTTTCACCTGTTCCCGCATAAAACGGTGCTGGAAAATATCACATATGCGCCAATGAATGTGAAGAATCAATCGAAGGAAGACAGCATCAAACAAGCTGAAGATCTGCTGAAAAAGGTAGGACTTTTAGAGAAAAAAGATGATTTTCCGAACCGCTTGTCAGGTGGTCAAAAGCAGCGTGTCGCAATTGCACGTGCGCTTGCAATGACACCAGACATCATGCTGTTTGACGAGCCAACGTCTGCACTAGATCCAGAAATGGTCAAGGAAGTGCTAGAGGTCATGAAAGAGCTGGCTCAATCTGGTATGACACTTGTGATCGTCACACATGAAATGGGCTTTGCAAAAGAAGTGGCTGACCGCGTGATCTTTATGGACGATGGGAAAATTGTAGAGGATGCAAACCCTGTGCAATTCTTTGAATCACCGTCATCACAGCGCGCGAAAGACTTCTTACAAAAAATATTATAAAGAAAAAAGAGAGGGAGACTTAACATCTCCTTCTTTTTTTGATTATAATGGGGAAAGTAAAAAAGTTCATCATTTCACAATAAGTGAATAGAAACAAGACAGAAAAGAGTGACTCACATCATGTTTAAAATCGGCTACCGAACGCTGAAAACAGCATTAGGAACAGCGATCGCCATCTATATTGCGCAACTGCTTGGCCTTCAAAATTATTCCGCTGCCGGGATTATTACGATTCTGTGTATTCAGGTGACAAAGAAACGGTCGCTTCTTGCATCAGGCGCCCGCTTTGCCGCATGCAGTCTTGCCATTTTATTTTCTTATCTATTTTTCGATCTGATTGGGTATCATCCTTTTGTGATTGGTCTGATGCTGCTTGTCTTTATTCCGACAACCGTATTGCTCCGCATTAAAGAAGGGATTGTCACAAGTTCAGTCATCATCCTCCATTTATACATGTCGGGCGGGATTACCCTTCACCTCATCTGGAATGAGCTGCTGCTGATTACGATTGGTGTTGGCGTGGCACTTATCATGAACCTGTATATGCCAAGTGTCGATAAAAAGCTCAAACGCTACAGCGAACAGATTGAAGACAACTTTGCAAAAATCTTTGAAGAAATCGAGCAATACTTAATGACAGGGAAACAAGACTGGACAGGCAAAGAAATACCAGAGACACATCAATTGATTAAAGAAGCGAAAGCTCTCGCATATCGTGATGTTGAAAACCATGTCTTAAGACATGAAAACCTGTATTATCATTATTTCAATATGAGGCAAAAGCAGTTCGAAATCATCGAGCGTGTGCTTCCGAAGATCACGTCCATTTCCATTACAACAGAGCATGGACAAATCATTGCAGAATACATTAGAGACTTACGCGAACATATTCACCCAGGGAACACGGCGCATAAGTTTTTAAGGCGCCTCATTGATATGAAAGAAGAGTTCGATAAGCTACCGCTGCCGCAAACAAGAGAAGAGTTTGAGGCAAGAGCTGCACTGTTTCATTTCCTCGGAGAAATGGAACAATATTTAGTATTGAAAAGCTATTTTAAAGGGATGAAAGAATAGAGACGCATGAGTTCCTCCTTCATTGGTCAATCTAATGAAAAAGGAGGAGCCTATGCGTCTTTTATTTTATACCGTATTGACCATGTCCCTTTCACCTATCTGGCCGCTCGGACAAAACCCGCTTCCAGGAGACCCTTATGTCATTATTAATAAACAAACAAATGAACTTGCCTATATTGATCAAGGACAAATCCAAAAAATATATCCTGCTTCTACAGGGAAAACGTCCGATTTAACGCCAGAAGGGGAATTTACCATTATGATCAAAGCGAAAGATCCCTATTACAGAAAAAAGAATATCGAAGGCGGTGCGAAGAATAACCCTCTTGGCAGAAGATGGATTGGATTTGATGCACGAGGAACAGATGGTAGAACATACGGAATTCATGGGACGAGTGACGAAACATCGATAGGGAAATTTATCACGGCAGGCTGTGTGAGACTGCATAATCAAGATGTAGAGCTTCTATTTGACCAGCTTCCGGTTGGGACAAAAGTGTGGATTACAACATCAACCGATTCATTTGAAAAGCTTGCCAAAGACAAACAGGCCATTCGTTGATTGAACGAATCACCTGCTTGTCTGCTTTTATTGAAACCTTATAAAAAGGTTGCGGCTCCTGCTAAAAGTGAAGATATTAGCAGCAGGCTAATCATGAGCAATACCATGAATTTCATCATTTTCTGAGACATATCGCACCCCTATAACCGAAGATTATTTGCGACGAACGCACCTTTCTTTATTCTAGCTCGTTTTTTCAAATGCGACAAGTGATCAACAAAGGAAGTGAACGGATGAATCAAATCGACCATATTGCCATTGCGGTCTTTTCTATAAAAAACACATCTCGAATTCTTCAAAAGCTGTTTAACTGGCATTTTTCAGACATACAAGAGATTCCTGAGCAGGAGATTAAAGCGTCCTTCGCTTCACTTGATCATGTGCACATTGAATTAATTGAACCGATGTCCGGTAGCAGCAAACTACATACCTTTTTAACAAAAAGAGGAGAGGGACTCCATCATATTGCGCTAAAGTCAGGTGACATACAGGCGGACCTTAACTGTCTTGATCATCTTGGCGTGGAGCTTCTCCAACAATCAGCACAGATAGGCGCGAGCGGGAAGCGGATTGCTTTTATTTCACCGAAAGAAACGTCCGGTGTGTTATTCGAATTGTGCGAGCCCTTGAAAGGAGAGGAACATGGCAATGAATGAATCGTTCAATGACTTGGCTAAATGGCGCGAAAAAGCATTCATGGGCGGCGGCGTGAAACGTGCAGCTGCGCACCGGAACAAAGGAAAACTAACGGTTCGTCAGCGGCTGCATGAACTTCTTGACGGGGGCAGTTTCATGGAAATTCAAGGATTTGCAACAGGCCGCATGTCAGAGCATGTCGGTGATGGCGTCGTCACTGGAACTGGACTCATTCATGGAAAGCCGGTATGTGTTTATGCACAAGATGCAACAGTGCATGGAGGGTCTTTAGGCGAAATACATGCTAAAAAAATTGCTTCTCTAATGGATCTCGCAGCTAAAAATCAGATGCCGGTCATCGGTCTAAAAGACTCAGGTGGTGCGAGAATTCAAGAGGGTGTGGTATCATTAGAAGGATACGGACAGATTTTTAAACGGAATGTGCTGTGCTCAGGTCAAATCCCGCAAATATCCGTTATTTTAGGCTCTTGTGCTGGAGGAGCAGTCTATTCTCCTGCCTTGACTGATTTTGTGTTCATGACAGAACAGACAGCTCATATGTTTTTAACAGGTCCGAAAGTCATAGAAAAGGCAACAGGAGAAACGGTCTGTCCTGACCGTCTTGGCGGTGCAAGTGTTCAGCATCAGACAAGCGGGAATGTGCACTATACTGGCAAAGATGAGAAAGACGTGTTAAAAGCGGTTCGAACACTTTTAACGTACATACCAACGAAACAACAGACTGTCATGGACGCTGAAACGAGTAAGCAAGACGCAGCTGATCCAGGCAACATCTTGCCGAAGGATCCATCACGCACCTATGATGTCAAACAAGTGGTGACAGCGATCATCGATTCAGGCTCATTCTTTGAGACACAACCTTGTTTCTCAAAAAATATCGTCACAGGGTTTGCCAGATTACAAGGGGCTTCAATTGGTATAGTTGCCAATCAGCCAAAGGTGCTGGCAGGAAGCCTTGACCTTGATGCTGCCGATAAAGCGGCCAGGTTTATTCGATTTTGCGATGCGTTTCATATTCCGCTCTTAACACTTGTAGACGTCCCCGGCTTTTTACCAGGTGAGAAAGCCGAGCATGCGGGAATTATCCGTCACGGCGCAAAGCTTTTATATGCGTACGCTGAAGCGACCGTTCCAAAAATCACGGTGATTTTAAGAAAGGCGTATGGCGGTGCGTATGTCGCAATGAATAGCAAGGGATTAGGCGCTGACTTTGTTTATGCATGGCCAGCGGCAGAAATAGATGTCATGGGGAAAACGTTCGCTGACGAAATCGTTCATCCTGCTTCGCGCAAGGTTGAAACGGAGCCAAGTGTATTCAAAGCGGCTCAGGCAGGGCTGATAGACGATATTTTCATGCCGTCTGAAACGAGAGAACGATTGATTCGCTCATTTGATTTGCTTCGCAGGAAGGAAGAAGATAGACCGTTAAAAAAGCATGGCAACATGCCGCTATAAGAGGAGGAGCATCATCATGATCAATGAAAAACGTTTACTAGACGAATTTTTAGAACTAGTTCAGATTGATTCGGAAACAAAACACGAAGAGAAAATTGTGGAAGTCTTAAAAGAAAAATTCTCGCAGCTTGGACTAAAAGTGGTGGAAGACGACTCAAAAGCGAAAACAGGCCACGGTGCAGGCAACCTTATTTGTACACTGGAAGGCACTCAAGAGGCTGATACCATCTATTTCACGTCTCATATGGACACAGTTGTTCCGGGTAATGGCGTAAAACCAGTCATTGAAGACGGCTATGTGAAAACAGATGGAACAACCATTCTTGGTGCTGATGATAAGACAGGACTTGCGGCAATGTTTGAAGCGATCCGTGTGCTGAAAGAGAAGAATTTACCGCATGGAACGATTGAATTTGTGATCACAGCAGGTGAGGAATCAGGACTTGTCGGAGCAAAAGCGTTAGATCCGAAGTTGATGACAGCGGCATACGGCTATGCCCTTGATTCAGATGGCAAGGTCGGAACCATTATCGTTGCAGCGCCAACACAGGCAAAAGTACGCGCAACCATTTACGGGAAAACAGCTCACGCAGGTGTCGCGCCTGAAAAAGGTGTGTCTGCGATTACCATTGCATCAAAAGCCATTGCTAGTATGCCGCTTGGCCGAATTGATGAAGAAACAACGGCGAATATCGGTCGTTTTGAAGGCGGAACGCAAACGAATATTGTGTGCGATCAAGTCGATATCCTTGCGGAAGCACGCTCTTTAGAACCTGCAAAAATGGAAGCCCAAGTAGCGAAGATGAAAGAAGCCTTTGAAAAAACCGCTAAAGAAATGGGCGGAAGTGCCGATGTACACATTGACATCATGTATCCAGGCTTCAAATTCTCTCACGGCGATCAAGTCGTAGAAGTGGCGAAAAAAGCGGCTGCGAAAATTGGCCGTCCATCAGAACTACAGACGAGCGGCGGAGGCAGTGATGCAAACGTCATTGCAGGAAACGGCGTTCCAACTGTCAACCTAGCTGTTGGATATGAAGATATTCATACGAAAAATGAGAAAATGCCGATTGAAGAATTAGTCAAAACAGCTGAAATGGTTCTCGCCATTATCGAAGAAACGACAAATCCATCGTAAAGGCAGGAGACTCTGTGAGCACGCAAAAAATCATTATTTTCCAAGTGGGGCAAGAGGATTTTGGCATCAGTGTAGAGCATATTCGTTCGATTGAGAAGGTCCCTTATTTACAAGAAGTATCGAACCTTCCTAAAGAAATAAAAGGACTCATGTCTTTAAGGGGAGAGGTCATTCCTGTCAGTGACACAGGCGTGATGCTTCACGGAAAGCCTCTTGATGTGAACGAACAGTCCAAGGTGTTGCTATTTGAATTAAACGGACAAATGGTAGGCTGTCTTGTCTCGGATGCAAAAGATATTATTGATATCGAGCTAAGCGAGATCAAGCCATTTCATATGAACACGAAAGCCTCTGAATATTTTTTCGGCGTTGTGGAGAGAGAGAACAAGATGATTTTACAAGTGGACCCGAATAAGTTCCTTGGGAGAATTGAGGATCTCGATCAATTGCCAGAACGGTTAAAAGAAGAATTGGCATAAAGATAATCCCCTTATCAAATGATAAGGGGATTATTTTTATTCAGCAGCTGGGCTAGCTTGGTCGTTTGCCTCAGCTTTTTTTGATTTTGATTTTTGGTACATGACATTTAAAATAATCGTTTGGATTGTGAGTAATAATCCGCTTGTCATCCAGTATAAAGGAAGGGCAGCGGGTGCATTGATTGAAATAAACAGCATCATGATTGGGAAAATCATGCCCATCACTTTGGCTTGCTTCAGCGCAGCCTCTGTCTGGGTGCCTGATTGCTTCGCAAACCTTTGCGTAACATAAAATTGCAAGAAATACATAGCGCCTGCAAAGATCGCGACCAATAGATCGGTTTGTCCTAAGTTAAACCATAGGAACGAATGTGTTGCGATCTCAGGTGTTGAGCGGATCGCTGAGTAAAAGCCAAGAACAATTGGAATTTGAATCAGCATAGGCAGACAGCCCATTGCCAGCGGGTTCACATTGTTCTCTTTGTATACTTTCATCATTTCCATTTGTAGTTCTTTTTGTTTTTCAGGTTCTTTCGTTTTCTTCAATTTGTTTTGAATTTCGTCAATTTGAGGCTTCACTAGTGCCATTTTCTCCTGCATGACTCTTTGCTTCTTAAATTGGTTCGCAAAAAGAGGGAAAATTAGCAGACGGACGATCAAGGTCACGAACATAATCGATAAACCATAATCATCATGGAAGAAGTTCGCAAGCCAAATGATCAGCTCAGAAAAAGGCTGGACAAAATAATGATGGAAAAACCCATCAGAGCTCGTATTCGTTTGCCCACTCGCTGCAAAAGCAGGTGAGGCAATCATCATTAAACATAAAGTCGTACAAATCGTTAATAAACGTTTCAATTCGTTTCCTCCTCATTTTTAAAAAAATTAATTAGAGAGAGGAAGCGAATGGTCTTCATCATCGTTTGATGATCGTTTCATTCGAATGACTTTACTAATCCAAGTTGTAATGCGATCATATATGATAAACAGAAAGTCTGTTCGATTCAATAAAGATGCGTCCAACTCTTCCAAACGATGTCCACCGAGGTGTTCGTTCATACGGCAGTCTTTTAATAAAAAAGCAATGCCGATGGCCGTCAGCGCTGGAAGAATAATCGTAAAGAATTCAACAAGGAAAAAGACTTCATTGAATGTATCAATAATCATGATTATCACATCCATTTCATTACTCACAGTGTACTATACACCATATGAAATGTCTATTGGAACAAACATCAAGTCGATAGATTTAGGAGGCAGGCAAATGGCTGATTCTCAAAGGAAGGGTCGAATCATTTTTCATATTGATATGAATAGTTTTTATGCATCAGTCGAGATGGCGTATGATCCTTCTTTGAGAGGGAAGCCATTAGCCATTAGCGGAAATGCGAAAGAGCGTAAAGGGATTGTGGTCACGTGCAGCTACGAGGCAAGAGCGCTAGGTGTAAAGCCCCCGATGCCGTTATGGGAAGCGAAGCGGCTTTGTCCGGGGCTGATTGTCCGTACACCAAACTTTGACCGGTACCGAAGCTCCTCACAAGAGATGTTTACGATACTAAGAGAATACAGCGATTTAGTCGAACCCGTATCCATTGACGAGGGCTATATTGATTTAACGCATACGCCATATGCCGAGCATGCGGTGAAAACGGCTCATGATATTCAAACGAGGCTTGTAGAGGAGCTCATGCTTCCTTCAAGTATTGGCATTGCACCGAATAAATTTTTAGCGAAAATGGCGTCTAATTGGAAAAAACCAATGGGCATCACCATTTTGCGTAAACGAGATGTACCCCAAATGCTATGGCCGCTGCCAGCGGGTGACATGCACGGAGTTGGACAAAAAACGGCTGATAAATTGAAAACGATTGGCATTCATACCATTGAAGACTTAGCGAAAGCAAATGAGTATACACTAAAGGAATTACTGGGTATCAATGGACCGAGATTAAAGCAAAAGGCGAATGGTGAACATGACGGCATCGTGGACCCAGAAAGGATATACGAATTTAAATCCGTCGGTAATTCGTCAACCCTTCCTCATGATTCTGACGATCCAGATGAACTTGTCGCGTTAATTGATAAGCTGTCACAATCTGTGAGTGCAAGGTTAAGGAGAAAAGAAGTGATGGCCAATCGGCTGCTCATCATGATTCGGTATGCAAGCTGGAAAAATATCACGCGAAGTGTCACCCTCACGAATCCGACCGATCGGAAGGAAGACTTATTTGAGGCAGCAAGGCAGTTATTCCTTAAACATTGGAATGACCAGCCTGTGAGACTCTTAGGTGTGACGGGGACAGATCTTGTAGAACGAAAAGCAGCCGTTAAACAGCTTGATTTATTTTCCTATACAGAAGATGCAAAAGAAGAGCCTCTTCAAACCATTTTAGAAGGACTGAAAGAAAAGTATGGAAAATCACTCGTTCAAAGAGGGATGACCATCAAGGAAAAAGAGAGTAAAACAAGTGGAACAAGTTTTAATAAAGACTTTTTTCAGGACGAAAAAGGAAATGACTAGCCTGAAAACTTGATAAAAGAGGTGGTGTTGTGGTAATTTCAAAGGGTACATCATTTCAGCAGTAATCAATATAGTGTGTTAGAAGGGACGTCAGAATTATGTCAAAACAACAAATCGGTGTGGTTGGACTAGCCGTTATGGGGAAAAACCTTGCCCTTAATATTGAAAGCCGCGGGTTCTCCGTGTCCGTTTATAACAGATCTAGCAGCAAAACGGAAGAATTTCTTCAAGAATCAAAAGGGAAAAACGTTGTAGGCACATACAGCATCGAAGAATTTGTTCAGTCGCTTGAAACACCGCGTAAAATTCTTTTAATGGTAAAAGCTGGTGCAGCAACGGATGCAACCATTCAATCATTACTTCCTCACCTAGAGAAAGGAGACATCTTAATTGATGGTGGAAATACATATTACAAGGATACGCAAAGACGTAATCAAGAGCTTGCGGAAAGTGGTATCCACTTCATTGGTACAGGTGTTTCTGGCGGTGAAGAAGGTGCACTAAAAGGTCCATCGATCATGCCAGGCGGTCAAAAAGAAGCGCATGAGCTAGTGAAACCAATTTTAGAAGCGATCTCTGCGAAAGTAGATGGCGAGCCATGTACAACGTATATCGGTCCAGATGGAGCAGGACATTATGTCAAAATGGTCCATAACGGCATCGAGTACGGAGACATGCAATTGATTTCTGAATCATACTTTATCTTGAAGCATGTGGCTGGATTGTCAGCAGAGGAGCTTCATGAAGTATTCTCAGAATGGAATAAAGGCGAGCTTGACAGCTATTTAATCGAAATTACAGCTGATATTTTCACAAAAGTGGATGAAGAAACAAACCAGCCGCTTGTGGATGTCATCTTAGATAAAGCTGGGCAAAAAGGAACTGGAAAATGGACGAGCCAAAGTTCTCTTGATCTAGGTGTTCCGCTTCCAATCATTACTGAGTCTGTTTTCGCGCGCTACATTTCAGCAATGAAAGATGAGCGTGTTGAAGCAAGCCAATTAATCGAAGGTCCTAAGCCAGCGCAATCAGCAGAGAATAAAAAAGAGCTGATCGAAGCGGTTAGAAAAGCCCTATTCATGAGTAAAATTTGCTCATATGCACAAGGTTTTGCGCAAATGAAAGCAGCATCTGATGAGTATAACTGGGATTTAAAATATGGTGAAATTGCAATGATCTTCCGTGGTGGATGTATCATTCGTGCAGCCTTCTTACAACAAATTAAAGAAGCATATGACCGTAACCCAGAACTGAAAAACCTATTGCTTGATCCTTACTTTAAGGATATTGCTCAAAGCTATCAATCATCTCTTCGTAAAGTCATTTCACTTGCAGTGGAGCAAGGAGTTCCT
The DNA here is from genome assembly GCF_037965155.1 of Bacillus sp. FSL W8-1143. Classification (NCBI taxonomy): domain Bacteria; kingdom Bacillati; phylum Bacillota; class Bacilli; order Caryophanales; family Bacillaceae; genus Bacillus; species Bacillus sp. FSL W8-1143. The sequence continues at coordinate 2,171,602 of NZ_CP150182.1, read as the reverse complement.
GTTCCTTCATTGTCAAGTGCACTTGCTTACTTCGATAGCTATCGCACAGCCGTCCTGCCAGCGAACTTAATTCAAGCGCAGCGTGACTATTTCGGTGCACATACGTATGAGCGCACAGATAAAGAAGGCATCTTCCATACAGAATGGATGAAATAAATATAGAACGACTGAAAAACCTTACCCTTTGGTAAGGTTTTTTTGTGTTTACATCTTTTCGGCTAAAAATGCGAAAAAGAGGGATGCTATGTAAAAAAGAAAAGAAAGTAGGGGTCGAAGTGGGCATTTTATATGCACTTCTCCCAGCGATATTTTGGGGAAGTATTGTTCTCATCAGTGTCAAACTTGGCGGGAATGCATACCAGCAAACCCTCGGTATAACGCTTGGCGCATTTCTCTTTTCAATTGCAGCCTTCTTTATCAAAATGCCAGAGCTGACACCGCTTATTTTTGCGGTTTCTGTCATTTCAGGCATCTTTTGGAGCATTGGACAAATGAATCAGCTTTCAAGTGTTGCGTTTCTCGGAGTCTCGAAGGCGGTTCCTTTATCAACGGGCATGCAGCTTGTGAGCACTACTTTATTTGGCGTCATAGTCTTCAAAGAATGGCAAACGATGACGGTCATACTCATTGGTTCTTGTGCCATTTTACTGATTATTGCAGGTGTTGTGCTGACATCGCTCGGTCAAAAAAAGAATGGCGGCGGGAACGGTGGAGGCAATTTCAAAAAAGGGATCATGATTCTGCTCATCTCAACCGTTGGCTATGTCGGATATGTTGTTATTTTGAGATGGTTTCATATTGATGGCTGGTCTGCCCTCGTTCCGCAATCGGTCGGCATGCTGCTTTCATCCTTGGCGATTAGTCTCAAGCAGCACCCGTTTAGTAAATATACGTTTAGAAATATCATTGCCGGCCTTGTTTGGTCGACAGGAAATCTCGGACTTCTTTTGGCTATTCCGCTCATTGGTGTTGCCGTAAGTTTTTCGATGTCGCAGACAGGGATCGTTATCTCGACATTAGGCGGCATTTACTTATTAAAAGAGAAAGCATCCAGAACAAGCTTTGTCATTGCAGGCTGCTTGATGATCATTGCAGGCGGCGTGCTGCTAGGTTTTACAAAATAGGAGGGTAAACGAATGTATCCAGATTTAGAAGGGAAAACAGTCCTGATTACAGGAGCTGGTACAGGAATAGGTCAAGCGATGGCGCGCCGGTTTGGACAAGAAAAAGCCAATGTGGTGATCAATTATTTCTCAGATCAAGAAAGTCCAGATGAGACCATTGCGGATATTCAAAAAAATGGCGGACAGGCTGTGAAAATCATGGGAGATGTCTCAAAGGAAGAGGATATGCAGGCGATGATTGATAAAGCCGTTGATACATTTGGCAGTCTTGATGTCATGATCAATAACGCAGGCATTGAAAATGAAGTGCCTTCTACCGAAATGACGCTAGATAATTGGAACAAAGTCATGTCGACCAATTTAACAGGTATGTTTCTCGGCTGCCGCGATGCACTGAAGTATATGACAGATCACGGAATAGAAGGATCAATCATCAATATGTCGTCTGTTCACCAGCAAATCCCTTGGCCTCATTTCGTGCATTATGCAGCAAGTAAAGGGGGCGCCAAGCTGCTGACAGAAACACTGGCACTAGAATATGCCCCTAAAAAAATTCGTGTAAACAGTATTGCACCAGGCGCCATCGATACCCCGATCAATGCGGAAAAATTCGATGATCCCGCATTGAAAAAAGGTGTGATCGAGCTGATCCCCATTGGTTATATTGGAAAGCCTGAAGAAGTGGCAGCATGTGCTGTCTGGCTGGCGTCAAAAGAGGCAAGCTACGTCACAGGCTTGACACTCTATGTGGACGGCGGCATGACAAAATATCCTGGCTTCCAAGCAGGAAAAGGATAAGAAGAAAGGCAAAGAGCGTACACACACATACGCTCTTTTTTTATATAAAATACAGACAAATAGATCTAAATGTCTAGACATTTAAAAATAAAAATATATAATATTAACTGGAAGCGCTTTTATTACAACAATGGGGTGAGAGAAATGAAACGTATTTTATTAGCATGCAGTTCAGGAATGTCTACAAGTTTACTAGTTACAAAGATGAAGGCTCATGCCGACTCAATAGGGGACGAGGCAGAAATTTGGGCAGTTGGGCAAGATCAAGCGAAAAAAGAAATGGCGAATGCGGATGTTGTGTTAATTGGACCGCAAATGAGCTTTTTAAAAGGGGATCTTCAAAAAGAAGCAACAAAATACGGGATTGCAGTAGAGGTCATCGATATGCAGGCGTACGGGCTTGCCGATGGACAAAAAGCGTATGAACAAGCCGTTACATTGATGGAGGAATCGTAAAGAATGGAAAAGAAAACACTTGAAGGGCTCACGGAGGAACAAGTCAGTTTTCAATTGATCTTACACAGCGGTAATGCACGCAGCAAATTGCTTCAATCTCTTAAACAATTTCGAGAAGGTCAAGAAGATGAGGCATTTGGTCTTATGAAAGAAGCAGAAGAAGATTTACGTCATGCACATGGCATCCATTTTCAACTCGTGCAGCAAGAGGCAGGCGGGGAGAAAACGCCTTTCTCCTTATTGCTCATGCATGCCGAAGACCACTTAATGTCGACTATGACGATCAAGGAGCTTGTGGGAGAGCTCCTGCCGATTTTCCAATCACTTAAACAATAAAGGGTGTAAACAAGGGGGGAAACCAATGTTTGATAAAATAAGTGCTATTTTGGTTCCAATTGCTGGGAGACTGAACAACAACCGCTATTTAGGTGTATTACGGGATGCCTTTATGCTTGCGTTCCCGCTTACTATTTTTGGTTCCATTATGGTTGTGCTAATGAATTTGCCATTTTTAGATAAAATCATGAGTCAAACCGCACTGGAAGGCGTCCAGTCTGCACTGAATATCGCGCCAAGTGCGACCATCAGCATTATGAGTGTGTTTGTTGTATTTGGGATTGGCTACTATTTATCGAAAAGCTATGATGTGGAAGCAGTATTTGGCGGAGTGATTGCATTAGCCTCTTTCCTACTTCTGACACCATTTTTACTAGAACAAGAAGGCGGTGCATCTATTGCAGGCGTGATTCCAGTCGATCGTTTAGGAGCAAAGGGGATGTTCCTTGGCATGATCACAGGCTTTTTGTCTGCTGAAATTTATCGTTATTTTGTCCAAAAGAAATTTGTCATCAATATGCCGCAGGGGGTTCCGCCAGCTGTTGCTAAGTCTTTTGCTGCACTGATCCCGGCTACTTTGACACTCACAACCTTTTTACTGATCAATATCATCATTACACAAGGCTTCAAAACAAACATGCATGACCTGATTTATCATGCGATTCAGGCACCGCTTGTCGGACTTGGAAGCGGTATCATTCCGACCTTGATCGCTGTTTTCTTTATACAAATTCTTTGGTTCTTTGGGCTTCACGGCCAAATTATTATCAACTCTGTCATGGACCCCATTTGGAATACGTTGTCCATTCAAAACCTAGAGAGCTATACAAAAACTGGTGAGGTTCCAAATATCATCAGCAAGCAGTTTATCGAAATTTATACGGTTGGCATGGGCGGAACCGGTATGACGCTAGCAGTTGTGTTTACGATTTTAATTTTCCTGAAAAGTAAGCAATTAAAACAGGTAGCAAAGCTCGGCCTAGGACCAGGATTATTTAACGTCAATGAACCGATTATCTTCGGTTTACCGATTGTCATGAACCCGCTTATTCTCATTCCATGGATTTTGGCGCCAATGGTTATTACATGTATTTCTTATTTTGCGATGGCATCAGGCATTGTACCACCGCCGACTGGCGTGAATATTCCCTGGACCGTGCCGATCTTTATAAGCGGAATAATGGCAACCAATTCACTGGCGGGTGGTCTGCTTCAGCTGTTTAATCTGATGATCGTGTTTGTCATTTGGTTCCCGTTCCTGAAGTTTATTGACCGTATGAATGTGAAAAATGAAAAAATAACCACAACGGAAAAAACGAAGACAACCAACATCAAAGGTGAAGGAGACTCAATACATGTCGATGGAAAATAACAAGCAATCATATACATTCCCAGAAGGTTTCTGGTGGGGATCTTCTGCCTCTGCCACGCAAACAGAAGGCAGCGTCCCTGGTGATGGAAAAGGACCGAATATTTGGGATCATTGGTTTGAGCAAGAGCCGACTCGTTTTTTTGATGGCGTAGGACCGAACGTGACATCTCAATTTTACCGAAAATATAAAGAGGATATTCGTCTGATGAAAGAAATTGGGCACAATTCATTCAGATTGTCCATTTCATGGTCACGTCTCTTGCCTGAAGGGACAGGTGCGGTCAATGAAGAAGCAGTATCTTTTTACAATGATGTGATCAACGAATTGATTGCACATGATATTGAGCCGTTTGTGAACCTGTACCATTTCGATATGCCAATGGCGCTGCAGGAAAAAGGCGGCTGGGTCAACAGACAGGTAGTAGATGATTATGTGAGCTATGCAGAATTGTGCTTTCAATTATTTGGCGACCGGGTGAAAAAATGGTTTACCCATAATGAACCGATCGTGCCTGTAGAGGGCGGGTATATGTATAGCTTCCATTATCCAAACGAAGTCGATTTCCAAAAGGCTGTGCAGGTCGGTTATCATGAACTTCTATCAAATGCAAAGGCGATTGCGGCTTATAAAAGCCTGCAGCAAGGCGGTAAGATTGGCATCATCCTCAATCTTACCCCATCTTATCCGAGAAGCCAGAATCCGCGCGATGTAGAAGCAGCTGAGATGGCGGATGTTTTCTTTAACCGGTCCTTCCTAGATCCTGCGGTGAAGGGACATTTCCCAGAGAAACTAGTAGAGGTCTTAAAGAAAGAAGGCTTTATGCCGAGTATGGAAGAAGGAGACCTTGAGCTCATTCGAGAGAATACCGTCGACCTCCTTGGAATCAACTATTATCAGCCAAGAAGAGTGAAGGCGAAAGAGCATATGCCGCATCCAAATGCCCCATTTATGCCAAATCATTATTTTGATGCGTTTGACATGCCGGGAAGAAAAATGAATGTGTATCGAGGCTGGGAAATCTATGAAAAAGGCATTTATGATATATTGAAAAAAGTCCAAACAGACTATGATAATATTGAATGCTTTATTTCTGAAAATGGAATGGGTGTCGAAGGAGAAGAGCGGTTTAAGGATGAAGAAGGAATGATTCATGACGATTACCGCATTGACTTTATCTCTGAGCATCTTAAATGGGTGCATCAAGCCATTCAAGAAGGAAGTAATGTAAAAGGCTATCATCTGTGGACGTTTATGGATAACTGGTCATGGTCGAATGCCTATAAGAATCGCTATGGATTTGTCTCAGTTGATCTTCAAGAAGACGGAAAACGTACAATTAAGAAAAGCGGATACTGGTTTCAATCGGTATCAGAAAATAACGGTTTTTAATCAAGATACTTGCTCTTTCCTTGAAAAGGGCAAGTATTTTTCTTATGTGACGGTAAGTGGATGAAACAAAAATGGCTGGTACCTTTTAAGCTCACTAGGCTTAGTGTAGAATGAGAGGAAGCTATGAAAAAACAAGTCAGTTGGTGGTGTGAGATGAAAAAGTACGAACTCATTTCAGAAGAAATCAGAAAACGAATAGGAACAGCATATTATCCAGAAGATCAACCCATTCCAGATGAAAACTCGCTTGCCGCTGAATTTCAATGCAGCCGAATGACGATGAAGCGTGCGCTCGATCTTCTCGTAGCAGAAGGTCTGCTCTTTAGAAAAAGAGGTCACGGTACATTTATTGTGAAGGCAGCGCTCAATCAAGGGGCTATTAATGTATCAGGACATGAAAATAAAGGGTTCACAAAAGTCATGGCGGATAAAAACGTCACAACTCAAATCATTCACTTTGATGTCCATTTTCCAAGCAAAGAGGTGGCAGCCCACCTATCCATAGACTCCACCACACCCATTTATGACATCATCCGTCTCCGTCTTGTGGACGAGGAGCCATACGTATTAGAAAAAACGTTTATGCCCGTCAATCTCATTAAGGGAATAGATGAAGAGGTTCTATTGGGATCAATCTATGGCTACATATCAAATGATTTGAATTTAAAAGTGGCAGGAGCGCATAAGAAAATTAGAGCAGCTAAATCAGATGAGCTTGACCAGCAATATTTAGGCTGTGACCCAACGGATCCTGTGCTAGAGGTCGAGCAGGTTGCTTATTTAAACACAGGCCGGCCGTTTGAGTACTCCTTTAGTCATCATCGCTATGATAAGTTCGACTTTTCAACGGTTGAAATTACGAAAACAGGACGTTAAAAAAAGAGCAGAACCCCCAAGGGAGACTGCTCTTTTTTATATCATTTTATATATTCCACCAATGATACCCATCTTTTTCTAGAAGTTGATCGGCTTCTTTCGGTCCCATAGAACCAGCAGGATAATTTGGTTTTAATGTTTTGTTTTCTGCCCATTTCTCAGAAATCGGATCCACAAAGTTCCAAGAAAGCGCCACTTCATCCCAGTGAGCAAAGTTCGTAGCATCGCCTAGCAAGCAGTCATGAATCAGCTTTTCATAGGCTTCTGGTGTGTTCATGATGTCGTTATAGTTTGTTTGGTAGTCGAGCTTAATCGGCTTTGCAAATGTACCGCCATCAAGCTTGCGAGCGTTCAGGTGAAGGGTAATGCCTTCATCTGGTTGAATGTGAATGACGAGTAAGTTTGGATGCATGGAATTTCCGTTACCATAGTACAGGTTCATTGGAATGTCTTTAAATTGAACAACAATTTGAGTAGATTTCTTTTCTAAACGTTTTCCAGTACGAATGTAAAATGGCACGCCGGCCCATCTAAAGTTATCAATGAGCAGCTTCCCTGCAACGAATGTTTCCGTGTTTGAGTTCGGGTCAACATTTTGCTCTTCAAGATATGAAGGAACCATGCCGCCATCAACCGTACCAGCATCATACTGTCCGCGGACAAAGAATTGATCGACCTCATCTTTAGAGAAAGGACGAAGAGCGCGTAATGCTTTCCGTTTTTCACTGCGGATTTCCTCGGTATTCAGCTTAATTGGCGGCTCCATTGCTAAAAGTGCAACCATTTGAAGCATATGGTTTTGGACCATGTCTCTTAGTGCACCTGAACTTTCGTAATAGCGGGCCCGGTCTTCAACCCCTAATGATTCACTAGATGTAATTTGAATGTTTGAGATATATCGGTTTGTCCAAAGTGGTTCAAAGATGGCATTTGCAAAACGGATAACCTCAATGTTTTGAACCATTTGTTTACCGAGATAGTGGTCAATACGATAAATTTGATCTTCAGAGAATGCATCTCGAATTTCTTCATTTAACTTTTTCGCACTTGGCAAGTCATGGCCAAATGGTTTTTCGATGACAAGTCTTGACCAGCCAGTTGTTTTTGATACACCTTCACTTTTTAGGAACTTTGCAATCGTTCCGAAGAATTCCGGTGCCATCGCTAAATAGAACATCCGGTTGTTTGGGATACTGTACGTATCTTCAAGGCCTGCTAGAAGTGTGTTAAGCGATTGATAGGAAGCAGGGCTTGATACGTCAAAGTCGTGATAATAAAAATGTGAACTGAATTCCTCTATTTTCGCTTCTGCATCATCAGAAGAAACAGATTCTTTCACCACAGCTCTTAGATCCTCATGAGACCACGGACGGCGTCCAACACCGACCACGGCGAATTGATCGCCAAGTTTTCCGCTATGATAAAGTCTATGTATAGAAGGGTAGAGCTTGCGTTTGGCAAGATCTCCTGTTGCGCCAAAAATGACAATGACTGCTTTTGGATTGTTAGTTTCTGTATTCACGAAAAGTACCTCACTTTATTCGTAGCATTGTTGTAAAAACCGAGAATGTATGTACATTTTCTTTATTTTAAAGGTTCATTGTTCGTAAAGCAAACATTTGATTCGACTTTTTCTGCTCTCGTTTGACTTTTTTCGAAAATTCCGCTGAATTCACATTTACCTTGTCTTCATGTATTCTATATGAATAAAGATATTGTATACCGGCTTTAGGAGGAAAAGTAATGGAACTGCTCTTTTTAGGAACTGGTGCAGGCATTCCTGCGAAAACTAGAAACGTCACTTGCACTGCGCTAAAGCTTTTAGAAGAAAGAAAAGCAGTGTGGCTTTTTGATTGCGGAGAAGCGACGCAGCATCAAATATTACATACAACGATTAAACCGAGAAAAATTGAGAAAATATTTATCACTCATATGCATGGTGATCATGTATACGGTCTCCCAGGACTGCTCGGCAGCAGATCCTTCCAAGGCGGAGAGGATGAACTAACGATCTATGGACCTAAGGGCATCAAAGCGTTTGTGAGCGCAACACTTTCAGCTACACAAACGCATTTGACATATCCGCTGCATATTATAGAGATAGATGAAGGGATCGTATTTGAAGATGATACCTTTCAAGTAGAAGCAAGACGAGTATCTCACGGTATTCCAGCTTACGGCTATCGGGTAGTGGAAAAAGATGTACCAGGTGCATTAAAAGCCGAAGACCTAAAAGAAATCGGTGTAAAACCTGGACCTTTGTATCAGAAGTTAAAAAATGGGGAAACCGTGACACTCGAAGATGGAAGAATCATTGATGGAACCGATTATTTGGAACCCCCTAAAAAAGGGAGAATCGTTGCATTTTCAGGAGATACCCGTTTATGCGAGAATATAACAAGGCTTGCCAAGGATGCGGATGTGTTAGTCCATGAAGCAACATTCGGTAAAGAAGATGCTGATCTAGCCTACAATTATTATCACAGCACAACAGAACAAGCAGCGAAAACAGCGCAGGAAGCAAGCGCAAAAAGATTAATTTTGACCCATATTAGTGCACGTTACCAAGGAGAAGAGGCACTAAAACAACTATTGAAAGAGGCCCGCGATATATTCCCGCTGACAGAAGCTGCGCAGGATTTCTCTTCTTATTCCATTGACCGCACCCTGTAAAAATTGGATGAATCGTCAAAAAAAGTTGTGTGATTTTTTTGATATTTATAATGACTCTCTTTTTCAGGTAGTGGTAAAATGGTGAAGAAAAAACAAATGACGAATGAAACTATGAAGAATACGGGAGGCACAATCAAAGATGAGCGGTTTTACAGCGTTAAGTGAAGCAGAATTAAATGACCTATATGCAGCACTACAAAATGAATACGAAACGTATAAAAGTAAAAACTTACACTTAGACATGTCTAGAGGAAAACCTTCACCAAAACAGCTCGATTTGTCTATGGGCATGCTCGATGTTGTGACATCAAAGGATGCGATGACGGCTGAAGATGGCACAGATGTGCGTAACTATGGCGGTTTGACAGGACTTCCTGAAACGAAGACATTTTTTGCAGATGTACTCAATCTGAAGCCAGAACAAATCATCATCGGCGGTAATTCCAGCCTTAATATGATGCATGATACCATTGCCCGTGCCATGACCCACGGCGTATATGACAGCAAAACACCTTGGGGAAAGCTGCCAAAGGTAAAATTCCTTGCACCAAGCCCAGGATATGATCGTCACTTTTCCATTTGTGAGCTATTTAACATAGAGATGATCACGGTAGATATGAAAGCTGATGGACCTGATATGGATCAGGTCGAAAAATTGGTCGCAGAGGATGAAGCGATTAAAGGCATTTGGTGTGTACCAAAATATAGCAACCCAGATGGCATTACGTATTCAGATGAGGTGGTTGACCGCCTTGCTTCGATGAAAACAAAAGCAGACGACTTCCGCATTTTTTGGGATGATGCATACGCAGTCCATCACCTAACTGATACGCCTGATACGTTAAAAGATATTTTTCAAGCAGTAGAGGAAGCAGGGCATCCAAATCGTGTGTTTATGTTTGCGTCTACTTCTAAAATTACATTCCCAGGCTCAGGTATTGCACTCATGGCATCTAGCCCGGATAATGTGAGCTTTACTCAAAAACAATTATCGATTCAAACGATTGGACCAGACAAAATCAATCAATTAAGACACCTTCGTTTCTTCAAGAATCCAGAAGGCTTGAAGGAACATATGAGAAAACATGCTGCGATCATTAAGCCAAAGTTTGACCTCGTTCTTTCTATTCTTGATGAAACACTTGGCGGGAAGGACATTGCAGAATGGCACAAGCCAAATGGCGGATATTTTATTAGTTTAAATACGCTTGATCATTGTGCAAAAGCTGTTGTGCAAAAGGCAAAAGAAGCTGGTGTGACCATGACAGGTGCAGGCGCGACTTATCCTTATGGAAAAGACCCGCTTGATCGTAACATTCGCATTGCGCCAACTTTCCCATCACTTGAAGAACTAGAGCAAGCGATTGACATCTTTACATTATGTGTTCAGCTTGTCAGCATTGAAAAGCTGCTGTCTAAAAAAAGCCAGTCAGCTCCAACGGCATAAAGAAAAAACTCCTTGACGTAGATCTAGTCAAGGAGTTTTTGTTTTTAATTGGCTGTTTGATAATAGGAAACAGGTTGCTTCGCTGCGCACCATACATCATAGATTGCAAGCTGCACAATATGCGGTTCATCATGATGAATATAGTGCGAGCTGTTCTGCGCTTGAATCCATCCGCTTTGGGATGACAACGACAGCATCCGTTTATGAAGTCTGAGCCAAGCCTCGTGCGCTGGATGAAACAATCGGCTCTTACCTGATGAAATGACAAGAAGCGGCATCATCCCATAATGGGTTTGTTCCTCTTTTATTGTGCTGAGCATTTGCTGAAAGTCCTCATGCGTACATTCTGCTGTAAATTGCGCCATATATGAGGTGCGTTCTTCTTTTGATAAAAGAGGGAGGATGACCTGTTCTTGCTCCTCACTTGCCGGGTCTAACAGCACCATGCCAATGACCTCATCTCCTCTGCGGCTTGCCCATAACCGGCTGACAAGAGAGCCAAATGAGTGAGCCACAATGAGAAAGGGCGGCTGAATATTGGCTTCTTCTAGCAGTGCATCTAAATCATCTGCAAGATCATGCAATGTTCTTCCTTCACTACTGTCACTGCTTTTTCCATTTCCTAATCGATCATATAAGAAAACCCCAAGCTCAGGATCAATATCACGGGCCATATTCGACCACGTATCACCCGAAATGCCGTAGCCTGCTTCAAAGATAATGGTGGCTTGCCTTTTGCCCTGACGATGTTTTGTATAAAAATGATGTCCATCTATATGATACATTCTTTCAATCATTGCCGAGTTCATTCTTCCATCTCCTCTAAGTGGTTCTTTAGCTAAAAGACGGCACAAAAGGCAGATATGTTTCTCTTAAAAACAAAAAAGATGCCTATTTCAAAAAATAGACACCTTTTTCCTATGCATTTTTACCAAGCGCGGTCATATTGACGCGGGCCTTCGATGGATGTACGAAGCTCTTGGGCAGCTGTTTTTGGAAAGTATGGATCCCGTAAAAATTCTCTGCCTATAAAAATTAAGTCTGCACGCTGATTTCGTAAAATCTCCTCTGCCTGTACACCAGATGTGATCAGACCGACAGCACCTGTTTGGATACCGGCACCTGCTTTGATTTTTTCTGCGAAGGTGACTTGGTAGCCAGGGAATGTGCTGATTTTTGCCTGTACGACAGCGCCTGAGCTGACATCGATTAAGTCGACACCTTGTTCCTTCAGCCATGTAGCAATGCCAATGTAATCGGCAATATCAAGTCCTTTTGTCGTGTAGTCAGAGGCAGACACACGGACAAATAATGGTCCGTTCCATACTTCATTGACTGCATCGACGACTTCTCTTAAGAAACGATAACGGTTCTCTGGTGAACCGCCATAATCATCTGTTCGGTGATTTGCCAGCGGTGAAAGAAATTCATTAATCAAATAGCCATGCGCCCCATGAATTTCAATGATGTCAAAGGCGGCTTTTTTTGCCCGGACAGCGGCATCCTGAAACGCCTGAACGGTATCTTTGATTTGATCGACGGACATCTGGGTAGGGATTTTAGACTGTTCATCAAATGGAAGGCTAGATGGTGCCAGGATGTCACCATCTAGTTCAGCTTTACGTCCTGCATGAGCCAGCTGGATGGCTGTCTTGGTTCCGTATGCTTTGATTTGTTCGTTTAATGAAGCGAAGCCTTCAATGTGCTCATCACTCCAAATGCCGAGGTCTTGATCACTAATTCTTCCCTCGGGGGAAACGGCACTTGCCTCCACCATGATCAGGCCAGCTTGACCTTGGGCACGGGAAATATAATGTGTAAAGTGGAAAGGCTGTAATTTCCCATCACGATCATAGGATGAATACATACACATCGGGGACATTACGATGCGGTTTTTCAGCGCAACACCTTTTAATGTCCAAGGTGAAAAGAGTTTTGTTTCCAAATACCTTCGCCTCCTCATAGAATTGTATAGCCGATTATAACAGCCATTCAAACTTTCGTCATAAAAGGTGCTCAAAGAATATAGCTTTTATACACGTTTTTGTATAATGGAGAAATAGAGAAAGCAAAGGGGGAGAACGAATGAAATGGCAAACAGAGAGTGAACGAAAGGAACTGCTCACAGCTCTTATGCAGTATGAAAGCATATCGGGTACAACTGGAGAAGTGGCGTTAGCTGAATATTTATATTATTTACTGAGGGAACGGCCTTATTACAAGCAGAATCCTGATCATTTGGCTTTGCATCCGATGAAAGATGGCCGGTATTATTTAACGGCGCTTGTAAAGCGCAGTTCGCTTTCTCGTACCGTTTTGCTGCTTAGTCATTTCGATGTCGTCGATACAGAAGATTACGGTGAATTTCAAAACATGGCATGCAAGCCTGAAGAGTTAATGGCATCATTTTCTCAAAAAAGTGCGCTTCTCCCAAAAAGAGCAAGAGAAGATCTAGCTTCAGGTGACTGGTTATTTGGAAGAGGTGCCATGGATATGAAGGCAGGTCTTACTGTACAGCTGTCTATGCTTGAAAGAGCGATGACAGAGACATTTGATGGAAATGTCCTACTCGTCACAGTCCCAGATGAAGAAGTGAATTCTCAAGGAATGCTTGAAGCTGTTCCAAAACTAAAGGAGCTTAAGGAAAAGCATGACCTTGACTATACCGCGTGCTTAAACAGTGAGCCTATGTTTGAAAAGTATCCAGGTGATGAACATTATTATATGTATACAGGCAGTATAGGGAAGGTGCTGGCCGGATTTTTCTGCAAAGGAATTGAAACACATGTAGGAGAGCCGTTCTCAGGCTTAAATGCGAATTTTATGGTATCTGCATTAAATCGGCTGTTAGAGCTGAATAGTGATTATTGTGAGGAAGTAGATGGTGAAGTCACGCCGCCCCCAACCAACTTAATGCAAAAAGATCTAAAAGAAGCCTATTCCGTTCAAACACCTCACACAGCTGTTTCTTTATTTAATGTGCTGATGATGAATCGTTCAAGTGAAGAACTGCACGGACTTCTTTATGACACGGCGAAACAAGCAGCAGACCAAATCGAAGCTGATATTAAACAAAAAACAGCAGAATTTCAGCGCTTTAAACCTTTTATACCGATTGATACGAGGATTACCGTTCTCACGTATCATGAGCTGTATCAAAAAGCTGCTGAACGCTCAGGTAAACAGGAGGTTGAACGCATTGTAAACTATGCGTTCGCCAATCGGGGTGAGCTTGGAGATCGTGATTTTTCAACCAAAATCGTCTCTGAGCTGACGACGCTTTGTAAGGAAGATGGGCCGCTCATTGTTCTATTTTATAGTCCACCATTTTATCCAGCGGTTTCCTCAACGGAAGATCCGCATATCCAAGCAACCTTAAAGAGGATTCAAATAGAGGCAAAGAAGAGTTATGGACTTGAAATAGAAGAAGTGAAATATTTCCCGGGATTATCTGATTTAAGTTACTTACAGCTCGAAAAACAGGAAGTAGGTCATTACACGACCAATATGCCGCTTTACCAAAAAGGCTATTCTTTACCAGAAGGAGAAAAGGGAGCACTTTACGTTCCAGTTATTAACGTGGGTCCATTAGGAAAGGACCCGCACAAATGGACAGAGCGGCTGCACATCCCGTTCTCATTCGGCATTTTGCCAGAATTACTAGAATCAGCGATTCATGCTTTGTTAGAGAAAAAGTAAGTCTTGTTTATGTATGAGATCTCTAGAGCCTTTGAAAGCTTATGTGCTTTTGAGTCGAGGATGTAGAGTAAATGAAGGTTAATGAGGAAAGAAGAAGTGGAGAGAATGTTTCATTACTTTAAAATAGATAAAGGGAGCCATAGGCTCCCAATTAGGATTATACTCGTCTACCCTCATAATGAGCTGTCCAAGTTCCATCAGAATTTTTAGTGATGCCTTTTAGATACCATTTAATCCCATCTTGTTCGAACGAATTGGCAAAAATACCAGTATTGTTGGTAATATCCCATGTGTAAAGTTGAGCTTTAAAATCACTTGTAACGTGGACATCCTCTGCGTTAGAATGTGCACTTGTAGCAAATGCAGGTGCTGCGGAAAAAAGTAAAGCGAGTGACAATGCGGATCCAGTAAGAACCTTAACTAATTTCATTTAAAACACTCCTCTTCCTCATTTTGTGGTACATATAAGTAATTCTACATAAGGTAATATATTCCTTGTTAATATTTGTTAATTATTTGTGAAAAATCACTCATTAGATAAAAATAAAAAGCACCTGTCATCAAAACAGGTACTTTTCTCTATCATTTATACGTGCTTGCTGAAAACATTTCGTTTAATTCTGCTGCGCGTTTTGTTGCGGTTTTGACACAATCGACAACGGCTTCTTCAAATTGATAGGCAGCAAGTGTGTTCAGGCCGGCTTCTGTCGTTCCGCCTTCACTTGTGATTTCTTTGCGCAGTTCAGCAGGTTCTTTACCGCTGCTTTCAAGCATGTTTGCGGCGCCTGCAATCATTTGGCAGATGAGCAGCTTCGCTGTTGCTTGGTCCATCCCAAGTTCCGAAGCGCCTCGCTCCATTCCTTCAATCAAATGATAAATGAAGGCTGGACCGCTTCCTGCAATAGCTGTAACAGCATTTAGCTGTGATTCATCTAATACCGTCACATGACCGATCGTTTCAAACAGCTCGATTGCTTTATTCTTTTGATCCTCTGTCACTTCTTGACTGACGGCAATGCCTGTTGCTGATTGCTGAATGGCGGCTGATGTATTTGGCATCGCGCGAACCACCGCAGTCTTCTCGCCAGCATAGTGTTGAATCGTTTCAATAGAGATGCCCGCTAAAATCGAAATGATCAGCTGCCCTTGTAAATGAGGCCGAACTTCAGATATCCCGCTTTCAGCATCTTTCGGTTTTAAAGCAAATACGAGAATATCCGCTTCTTCATAAATAAAAGAACGAGAGAAATCCGTTTTGACCCCATAACGCACCTTTAATTCTTCTAGACGTTTTTCATTCGTTTTGTTTGTGACAATAATATCTTCGTTTGACATGATGCCGCTTTTTAATAAACCTTTCATCATCGACTCTGCCATTGAGCCTGCACCAATAAATCCAATTTTACTCATAAGCCGCTCCTCCTTGTAGAAAATAAAAAAACCTCTCGCCTGAAAAGGACGAAAGGTTTTTCGCGGTACCACCCTCAATTAGCATGCAAATATGCATACTCAGCTCTAGTCCCTTAACGCGGGAAACGTTTAGGTTTGCCTAACAGCTCAAAGGGCAGGTTCAGCAAATAAGAGGATGGTGAGGTCTTACAGCCGGTGGACCTCACTCTCTTGCATCATTATTTTGCTTACTAATCCTTGTCATCACGCATTTTATATTTGTTGTTCATTATGCAACGATGGACAAGTTTGTGTCAATAGGGACAGATAAAAAAATTGACCGCCTAAACCGCATGACAGTCTGCCCTTTGCAGGATACAATGAATAAAGAAGACGAAGTGACAATGAATCATGAGTCAAAAAGCAGGAGATGACATAAAAAAGTGAAAGAAGACATCATTCAATTATCTATCCCGACCCCTTTTGCTGTTGGGGATGTACATGCATATATTTTAAAAGGAGAAGCTGTGACTTTAGTGGACTGCGGGCCGATGACAGAAGAGGCGGAGCATGCCTTTGTCACGCAATTACAGGAGCATCGTTTATCAATTGACGATATTGATCAAGTGGTGTTGACCCATCATCATGCAGATCATGTCGGTCTTTTAAATCTGATGAAACCTCATGTCCGTGTGATCGGACATGAGTTAAATGAGCCGTATATTAGCCAGGACCCTGTGTTTAAAGAGCATCAAATTGCTTTTACGAAACACCTTTTTCAGCAGTTAGGTGTGCCGCTTCGCCCTGATGAGTGTGAAAGAATCGTGAAGCAATCTTATACATATTCTTGTACTGCACATGTAGATGACGTCATCAAAGAAGGCGATCGATTGAAAGGGCATGAACACTTCTTTGTGATGGAAACACCGGGACATGCACAATCTCATCTTTCCTTTCTAGATGAAACAACGGGCCACTTCATTGGTGGAGACCTTCTTTTAACGACTATTTCCTCAAACCCGTTAATGGAAGCGCCGTATGAAGGGGAGGAGCGCCAAAAATCGCTGCTTCAATATAAAGCATCACTCAATCGATTACTGCATCTGCCGATCAAGACGATTTATCCAGGACACGGGCAGCTCATCACGTCTCATCATGAATTGATCGAAGAAAGATTTAAGAAACAAGAAAAACGGGCAAATACGATGTATCAGCTGCTTAAACGAAAAGAAATGACTGCCTTTCATCTTTGCCGCAAGCTATTTCCAGTGCTGTATGAAGAGGCCTTGTTTTTAACGATGTCAGAGACAGTAGGGCAGCTGGATGTCCTCTTAGAAGCTGGACAAATTGAAGAAGTGCAAAAAGATGGAATTCTCTATTACAGGGCAAACTAAGGAGTGAAACGCATGGGGCGATTAAAAGGAAAGAGAATATGGATTACAGGTGCATCTGGCGGCATTGGTGAAAAAATGGCGTACTTGGCAGCAGCAGAAGGCGCAGAGATCATGATTTCAGCAAGACGAATTGAAAAGCTGACGGGTGTAAAAGAAAAGATTATGAGTGCTGGCGGAGTGTGTCACATCGTGGAGCTAGATGTCAGTCACCTTGAGGACATTGATCGCGCATATGAAGAAGTGGGGGCTGTTGATATTTTGGTGAACAATGCCGGTTTTGGTGCGTTTGATCTCGTTGAAGATGCGTCCATTGAGGAAATGGTGTCGATGTTTGAAGTAAACGTGTTTGGTTTAATCGCCTGCACGAAAAAGGTCATTCCAGAGATGAAACAAAGAGGACACGGACATATTATCAATATTGCCTCTCAGGCAGGAAAGATTGCCACCCCGAAATCAGCCATTTATTCTGCATCCAAGCATGCCGTCCTTGGTTTTTCAAACAGCCTCAGAATGGAGCTGTCAGACATCGGCATTCACGTCACCACAGTGAATCCAGGCCCGATTGCCACTGACTTCTTTACCATCGCCGATCGCAGCGGTGAATATGTGAAGAATGTTGAATTCATGATGCTTAGTGCGGACAAGGTGGCTGGGAAGGTCGTATCCGCTATGATGACGAAAAAAAGAGAGATTAATCTGCCTGGATGGATGAACGCTGGCAGTAAATTGTATCAATTATTCCCATTTTTATTTGAAAAAGTAGCACGCAAAGCGATGATGAAAAAATAACAAAAAAGAAACCGGTTGTGAACTGGTTTCTTTTTTTTGAAGTAAGCTGCCATTGTGACCGTCTTTTTATCTCCGCCTTGCTGCTTGCTGAAGCGGGTCCCACACACTGTTAAAAGGCGGTGCATAGCTAATATCTAAATCTTCAAGATCTGTTATGGTTAGCTGTTGGTAAAGAGCAGTTGCCATCACATCGATCCGTTTATCTACACCGTTTCTTCCGATGATTTGGGCACCGAGCAAGGTGTAGTCATCACTTCTGTAAATCAGTTTGATTTTCATTTTCTGCGCATCTGGATAATATCCAGCGTGATCCGTACTGTCAATGGTGATGGTGGAAAAAGGAATATCAGCTGCTTGTGCTTCCTTTTCAGATAAGCCCGTTCGTCCCGCTGTCATGCTCATAAATTTCATGACGGCAGTTCCAGTCACGCCTTGAAACGCCCGGTTTGTTCCCGTCATATGAAAACCAGCGATTCTTCCTTGTTTATTCGCCGTTGTACCGAGCGGAATATAATCGAGTGATTGTTTGATGCGGTGATAAGTGGCTGCGCAATCCCCGGCAGCATAGATGTCTTTTACATTGGTTTGCATGTATTCATTTACAACAATGGCGCCATTTGAAAGCCGTTTGATTTCTGTTTTGTCTAAAAAGGATGTTTGCGGGGTGACGCCGATGGCCATGATGACCATATCTGTTTTTATGGTTTGTTTGTCTGTTTGAACAGCTGTGACATGTGATTCGCCCTCTAATGTCTGCACGGTTTCCCCGAGTGTCACGTGAATGCCTTGGGCACCCGCCTCTTCTTTCAGGTGCTTTGCCATATCGGGGTCAAAGCCCGGACCAAGTGTTGAACCCCGCTGAATGATATGTACCTTTTTTCCCAGCGCTTTTAAATTTTCAGCCATCTCTAAGCCGATATATCCACCGCCAATGATCGTGACATGTGTGATATCTTGTTTTAAGTGGTCTAAAATGGACAGCGCATGCGGAATGGTTTTTAATACGTGTACGCCTTCTAGCGGCTGATTGTTTAAATCCAGTTTAACAGGGCTTGCTCCTGTCGCAATTAAGAGGCGGTCATAGCTTTCGGTAAAGGGTTCTTTTGTTTTCGTATGATGACCTGACACCGTTTTTTGCTTTGGATCAATGGAGGTCACTTCGTGTAAGCATCTAGCATCAATTCCGTATTTGTCGCGAAATGTTTCAGCGCTGCGTGCAATCAGCTTGTTGTGGTGATCAATGAGACCGCCGATCAAGTAGGGGAGGCCGCACTGTCCATATGAGAAAATCTCTCCTTTTTCAAAAGCGACAATATGTGCATCTGGATCCTCTCGATATATTTGCATAGCACAGCTCATTCCTGCTGCATCTCCGCCAATTATCACATATTTCATTTGGTGTGCTCCCTTCTATCTATCGAACTGAATACTCTTATTTACCCTCATTTTCCTTTTTTTAATGCTTTTTTTCGCAAAAGAAGCAAACTTTAGTGGAAAAATAAAGACAGCGCCTTCATTTTAAGCTACAATCGGATTATCGTCTTTTTGGTTACGAGTTTAGTGAAGATTGGTGGGAAAGACTTTGAGTGACACGCGACTAGATTTTAATACTTTATATACACGTCATACAAGAGAGGCTTGGTCTGCTCTTGGAGAATATATGCCGGTATCTGTTTCAGAAGAGGAAGCAAGAGCACTTCAAGGATTAAATGACTATTTATCGCTTGAAGAAGTTCAGGATATTTACATACCACTTATTCGTTTTCTGACATTGCATGTCTTTGCAGAAAAACAAAAAAATCAGCATGTGAATGCCTTTTTAAACTACCCGCATCATGCGAAAATTCCTTTTCTCATTGGGATTGCTGGAAGTGTGGCTGTCGGGAAAAGCACAACGGCCCGTATCATCGAAACGCTTTTATCGAGGCTTGGAGATGGACTGAAAGTGAGTCTTGTGACAACAGATGGCTTTTTGTATCCTCAAAAAGAATTAAAGGATCGAGGACTCATGGAAAAGAAAGGCTTCCCAGAAAGCTACGATGTCAAAGCCTTGTTGTCTTTTTTAAACGAATTAAAATCAGGTAAACAAACTGTGCATGCCCCGGTATATTCGCATCTGACCTATGACCGGCTTGATGGTGTGTATGAAACGGTGGAGGATGCCGATATTGTTATTATTGAAGGAATCAATGTGCTGCAATCCCCAGCGCTGGATGATCTGAAGGATGAACCGCGTGTGTTTGTATCAGATTTCTTTGATTTTTCGATTTATGTAGATGCTGCTGAAACGCAAATTCAATCATGGTATAAAGAACGGTTCCGTTTGCTGAGGGAAACAGCTTTCCAAGATCCTGAATCCTTCTTTCATCAATACAAAGATTTGACGGATGAAGAGGCAGATCACATGGCAAGCACAATTTGGAATACCGTCAATCGCCCTAATTTATATCAAAATATTTTACCGACAAAATATCGAGCTGATCTCATTTTGAAAAAAGGTGATCAGCATAAGGTGGAAGAGATTGCTATCCGCCGAGTATAAAGAAAAACCGCTCAAACGAGAGCGGTTTTTTTAATGATCTCCACTGACTTTCACAGCGATGGCAGCTGCGGATCGCTTTTTCAGGCGGTAGTATCCAATGAGTAGGAACGGAACACCTGCGATGGTGATGATCGACAAGACTGAAAAAATGGAGAAGGGATGGGCTGCGCCAAAATAGTCAATGCACAGTCCGCCGACAAATGGTCCGATGACGCTGCCGAGCTGAGAAAATCCCATCGCGCCAAAGTACGACCCCTTTACTTCTGGCTTTGCCACATTGTCTACAAATAGATCCATCATCGCAAACAGCAGAACCTCTCCAATTGTAAACACGACAATGATGAAAGCAAGCATGCCGAGACTCTGTGAAAAAGCAATGGCAAACAAACTGCCCGCAAGAAGAATATTCCCAGTGGTGAGCGACAAAATGGTGGAGTAGCGTTTGGCGATCATGATGAGCGGATATTGTACGACAATGACAACAACTGCATTTAAAGATAAAAGGTATCCAAACAGTTTCGGACCATCCTCAATCATAGGCGAAGCGGATAAATATTGAGGCAGCGTTGAGCTCAAATGCGAATACCCGAACGAACATAAGGTAACGCCGATGAGGATAATGCTAAAGACCGTATCTTTTTGGATAATGGAAAGGGCTTTTTTGACCCCAATTTGTTTCGTGTTTTCTGGAGCAGCAACTGGATGTTTCTGAAATTGCCAGGCCAGCGTTAATCCGTATAACAAATAAATGAAGGCAGCGACGAGAAATGGAAAGGTTGTTTTCGATGACCCGAGATATAAGCCAAGCAGCGGACCGAAGATGACCCCTATGTTAATGGCTGTATAACGTAAATTAAACACAAACAACCGAATACTTGACGGGGTGACATCAGATAAGAGCGCCTTAGATGTTGGTTCAAACAGTGCCCGGCACAGTCCGTTTAAAGCGTTCATGATAAAGAAGACCCAAATGGCATCTGCAAATGCAAAGCCAACAAAGACAAGTGTCCAACCGAAGATTGATAGAAGCATGACCTTTTTTCTTCCGATACGATCAGAAATATATCCACCGTAAAAACTCGCAACGATCCCAATCAGAGAGCTAACGGCAATGATTAATCCAGCAGAAGAAGCTGAGGCGCCTTTGACTTGTGTTAAATAAACGGCCAAAAAAGGAATGCTCATGGACGTCGCCATTCGGCCAAATATGGTGCCGATGATGATCGTCCAACTAAGCGGATGTAGCGTACGTAAGTTATTTTTCATGCTGTTTCTCCCCTGAGTTTGTAAGATGTTCCAATCATACATGAAAAATTGTGCAAATTAAATACACAATTTGATGGAGGGGACATCCGCCATATGGCAGAGAAGTTTGATTGGCTCGTATTTGGAGACGCGTGCTTTTTTCTGCTGGTGCTTTTATGCCACTGATTCGCGCGGTCATTTGACCCCATTTAATCAAGGTCGATCGCGACGATTTGCTGCAAGGACAGGTTGAGAACATCTTCATCATTGACGATTTTTATGCGCTGCGTTTCATAATGAATGGCTTTGACCCAGCCCCAAAACTGTTCTTTTCTATCTGCTGCGGCATATGTCACGCAAATCGCTTGATCCTCAGTAATCGACTGTGTGATCAAAAAATTCATTTCTTCCAGTTGATCGGTGCTCAGCGGGGGAGGGGTGTATTTTTTTTTCTGCCGTTTTTGAGCAAGCAGCTGCTCCCGGTGCTCTGGAAGCATCATTCGGCTTGATTCCCACATGAGGTTGTATCCAGGTGTTAATTTATTGGGATTCATGGCTGTTCGCCTCCGTTATTTGTAATGTCCGCCAATTTTTTCGGCGCGGTGATACGCCTGCCCTGCGCTTGTCAGTGAAGAAGCGTGCAGCAGGGCAGCAGGTCCATACTTTATGTGGATCGCATCAAATACTTTGCTGAGTTTGTCTTTTTGAACATGATGATCAAATAAAGTTAGCTGATACTGGCTGTCAGACTGCAGCTGTGAGAGAGTAATACCGACACTGCGAATGGGCTGACCATCCCAGTGCTGCTGGCATAGCTGAATGGCTGCCTCTGCAATATCTGTCCCGTACTGTGTAGGTGAATGAAGCTTGATTTGTCTATGAAATCCGGTCGGGTGAGAAAAATCAGCGCCTCTCACGCCAACAGACACTGTTTGCCCAAGATAATGCTTAAAGCGTGCACGTCTTGCCACCTCTTCGCTCAATTCAAGAAGAGCGACTTTGATATCCTCAAAAGACGCATAATCATGGGGGAGAGTCATATGATGTCCCACCGCTTTTTGCTCATTATGTGTGTGAACGGTGACCGGAGAGGGATCATGTCCTAAAGCTGTTCGCTGCAAAAGCTCTCCGTTGATTCCCCAGCGTTTTTTAAGCCGGTCTAACGGATAAGCAGCAAGCGTCCCAATGGTACTGATGCCCATTCGTTTTAAATGGTGCTCCATTCGTTTACCAACGCCAAATAATTTTCCAATCGGAAGCGGCCATAAATCAGTCGCAACACTGTCTGCGCGAAGTTCATAAATGCCAGATGTGTTTTTTTTAGCAAAATGGTCACAGGCCATTTTAGCGAGCACTTTATTAGGACCGATGCCAACACGTGCGTAAATACCCGTCTGGTTCATAATGGTTGTTTGTATATTTTGAGCGATCTCACGGGGAGAACCGAGTAGTGTCAGGCTGCCTGTAATATCGAGAAATTGTTCATCAATTGAATATGGTTCGACAAGATCTGTGTATTGTTCAAGCAGCTCTGTGATCATGACAGAGATATCAAGATAGCGCTGCATACGAGGGCGTACGACGACAGCTTCAGGGCATTTCTCCTGTGCTTCCCATAATCTGGATGCATTTTGAACGCCCCGTTTTTTAGCGAGCGGGCAGGCGGCAAGTACGACTCCGCTCCGCCGCTCAGGATCTCCAGAGACGATGAGCGGCACATCCTTCAAGTGGGGAGCCTCCACTTTTTCGACTGACGCATAAAACGATTGCATATCCACAAGCAGAATGGCTCGTTCATTCATTATTTTCACCCCTTAGAACGTATGTTCTGTTTCTATTTTAACCGTCAGGAGGCGAAATTGATACTGGTAAATCATTCAAAGAAAAGAGTATAAATCCATACAAAAAAAGACGAAGTGGAAGACACTTCGTCTCATTTGATGCAACATATTTTAAGCATGTGCCAAGTTGTGGGATGTTTGGAGGGGCTCAGAACGCAAACGATAGGCCATCAGTTTTTTCTTAGGCTTATGTGTAAACTGCCGCACCACATCCACGTGGTCATCGTAATGATACAGATAAAGGGTCACATCATGCTTGCCAAGCTTTGTTTGCATGGTAAGAGGCGCCGGCCCTTCCTGCGGATGAAGAAAGCGCTCTTCATCACCAGGATAAATATAATAGCGTTCAATAAAGATCGCATCATTAAAATGTTGAATAATTTCAGATGTTTGTTGATCATTGAGCGGACGATCTTCAAACATGATCGTTGTTTGATCACTTGTTACTTTTGCATGCACTGCATAACGACTAAAAAGGCGTTCCACAACACCAGAAGGCAGCGAAGTGACAAGAAGCTTTAAAAGACTAAACACAACAAGTGAAGTAACAATCCAAACCAATATCATCATCTCCAATAAACATTTGTTACATTTCCTATATGAACCATCTTAACATACCAAAAGAATGAAACTTTCGCACAAAAAGTGAACTTTTTGAAATAAGTGTGAAGATTTACAAGGAGATGACGGCGAAAGAACGAAATCAACAAAGCTGAAAGGAAAAAAGGCTGCCACGTAATCTTTACAAACAATTAATCGGACAGGTAGACTATTGAAACAACAGTTTTTTGTAAAAAAAGAGAGCGGTAAGCCAAAAATGAAAAGGGGCGAGGTCATCATGATACGTCAAGTGAAGCCGTCAGATTTTTACGCCGTCACATCCGTCATCCAAAGCTGGTGGGGAGGTAAAGATTTGCGCGCAACATTGCCGAAGCTATTTTTTGAACATTTTCAGCAAACAAGTTTTGTCGTCGTTGAAAAAGGTGAACTGATTGGCTTTTTAGTCGGTTTTTTATCGCAATCTCGTTCAGATGAAGCGTATATTCACTTTGTTGGGGTACATCCAGATCACCGGAAATTAAAGATCGGAAAAATGCTGTATCAAGCCTTTTATGATGTGGCAAAACAGGAAGGAAGAACAACCATTAAAGTGGTAACAGCACCTGTAAATAAAGTATCAATTGCCTATCATGCAAAATTGGGCTTTCAAATTGAAAAAGGGGATAAAACTGTAGAAGGAATCTCCGTGTTTTCAGAATATGAAGGAATAAATGAAGACCGTGTTTTATTTGTGAAAAA
This sequence comes from Bacillus sp. FSL W8-1143, assembly GCF_037965155.1. Classification (NCBI taxonomy): domain Bacteria; kingdom Bacillati; phylum Bacillota; class Bacilli; order Caryophanales; family Bacillaceae; genus Bacillus; species Bacillus sp. FSL W8-1143. The sequence continues at coordinate 2,146,932 of NZ_CP150182.1, read as the reverse complement.
GTTAGAGGCGATGTCATGATTGTCAATTTAGATCAAACAATAGGAGATGTAGCAAAGCAGATCTTACATATTCAACTAGCTGCATACCAACAAGAAGCTGAACAAATTGGCTATGCCGATCTTCCGCCATTAAAAGAGACCATTCAAGATGTAATGAAAGCAAAAGAGCAATTTATTGGTTTTGAGCAAAAGGGAATCTTACTAGGTGTTGCCTCTTATGAAGAGCAGAAAGATTATTTGATCATTAGTCGATTGGCTGTACATCCAAAAGCGCTAAAGCAGGGTATTGGAACAAGACTTATGTCTACAATTATGGAGAAAAATGTCCCTATAGAACTGACCACTGGGCAAAAAAACACCCCTGCAAAAAGGCTATACGAAAAGTTAGGATTTGTTGAAACAAATGTGATTCATGTTGCAAAAGAGCTCACCTTATCAAAAATGAAATGGACACCGAGGCGAAAGGTTGCGGTTGTCGAATTCAAAAAAGAATGGCATGAAGAATTCCATCAAGAAAAGCAGCGACTCAAGCAAATCATTCAAAAGAGCTGGATAGAAGGACATCATATTGGTAGTACGTCAGTTGAAGGACTTGTTGCCAAACCCATTATTGATATCTTAATAGAAGTAAGTCATATAAAAGAGATCGATAGAAAAAGAGAGAGCTTTGAACATCTTGGATATCAAGCGCTCGGTGAAAATGGCATAAAAGGGAGACGTTTTTTTCAAAAGGGTGGCTTGAATCGTACGCATCATGTCCATATTTATGAGAGAAATCATCCTGATGTGAAAAGGCATTTATTGTTTCGAGATTACTTAAGGGCCCATCCAGAACGAGCTGTAGCGTATGCGTCTGTCAAGGAACAATTAGCAAATCAGTATCGGGAAGATATACAAAGCTATATGGCAGGAAAGAATGAAATCATAAAAGTAATAGAAAATGAGGCATATCGCTGGGATAGAGAAGGAGGAGAGGAAGCTCTTAAATAAGCTACCTCTTTTCCTCGTTAATTAGGAAGCTGAACATTGCCTTTTACAGTATAGGCCTGTGAAGCAGCAGTAGATGGAAGAGCGGGTAATTTATCCTTTACGATGACCCCGCGGATATCTGTGATTCGAACAGGAAGAGATTTAGACCCCATATTAAATCCAAGGAAATGGTTGTAGTCTGTCTTTTCCATGTTCACCCATTGTCCATCTTTGTAATATTCCATTTTCATAATCGGATATTTATGATTGCGCACTTGAATCGCAGCCCACCACTTACTGCTACCTTCTTTTATTCTGTAAACTACATTTCCGCTAATCGGTGCTTTTACAATTTTCCAACTAATTGGGATTTTCCCATCTGCCATATTGCCAATTTTGGCAAAGGCATTATGAGAAAGATCAAGAGCTCCTTTCGCTCCTTCTGGATATTTATCGGTTACATACACAACGGTTTTTCCTTTTGGACCCTTTACTTCAAGGTAAGCCCCTGCAAGTGCCGCATTTATCCCTTTATAGTTATAGTCATGGGGATTTAAAGCCGTAATTTTCATGTCAGATGGAATAGGATCTAATAATGCGGCGCCCCCTGAGTAACCAGATCCCGTATAAGTTGCATAGCTTTCTCGTACTTCATCAAGGACAGATGCCGCTTTCATGTTTGGCACAGCGAAACTCAACATCAATATCAGTGCCCCGATGAAGCAGAGAGATAATCTTTTTTTCACGATCTAAAACCTCCTGTTTATTCTTTAAAAATTGGTAGCGTCATAAGTATAATTCTAAAAAACAAGAAGCAAAAAGAGCCAATAGATAGATATAATCATAGTGAGAAGAGCGTGTATTTCAAAGAATATGACTTTCGGATTTAGTCGTGTGTCATGTTTTATGGTGTTTTATGTGTTACAATGTAAGCATCAATTTAAAAAGGATGTTCGCCATGTATATTCACATCACAGAACAGGCTAAAACATATATAGAAAAACAGCAAACAGGAAACGAAACTAAGGAATTACTGCTTCGCTACGATTCAGAAGGTTGTGGCTGTGCAGTGAGTGGCGTACCAATGCTTTGGTTAACAAGTGAAAGAACAGGTGAATGGGAGCAACTTAAAAATAGCCAACATTTAAAACTATATATACACATTGCACAGAAGGTATTTTTTGATGAGGAAATGACCATCGATTTTAATGAAAAAGCCAATACATTGATGCTGAAAAGTCCTCAGCAAATACTCAGTCCAAGAATGGGCATACTTGTAAAGTAAGGTGGAAACGTAGTGGATCAGAAGCTTAGAGTGATACAAAACACGGCACAAAATAAAACATGGGTGTCGTTTTTAAATAACAATCATCCCTATACCCTTTTGCACTGGTCAATAGGTGGAATGGATTCGGTGAAAAAGGATGTTTGGCTTCTTCAGGATGAAGTCACATTTGAAACGGAAGAATTCCCAACGCTCGAATTAGCTGTCAATTGGATCAAAGAGAATATGGAACAGGTAACAGATGTATTATAAAAGCCCTTTTTGACAAAAGGGTTTTTTTCGTGCCTTCATCATCTCATTAAACAACTGGGAACGTCTAATCTGAAAAATGATCTTTTGCAACGCAAAAAAAACTGTTTTATAACAACCAATTCGACAAAATGAGAAAAATAGACATGAAAAAATCGTGGATTTAAATGCCGAAAAATAGGCAATGGAAGCGGTTATTGCGGGATACCGAAAACTTTGCGAAAAATGACATTTCATATTTCTTCCATTCGAGGAAATATGATAGAATACAACATGTATCGTATATGAGAAGGGAGGTGCTAAAGTGAATTGAAGCTCAAGCTGTCATCGCCTCAGGTTGGAATTAAAATAAACGAATGGTATAGGCAGATTTGCGGATTTCATGTCATGAAAGCAGAGAAGCTGAAGGCCGAGATCGAGCAGGAAATTCTGGAGATGGAGCAAGATCAAAACTTGTTGCTGTTTTACCAGCTGATGGATTTTCGCCATAAGGTGATGCTTGAATATTTTGAACCGGCAAAGAAAGCCTCAAATGATGAAGAAATTAAAAACCTGCTAGAAACGATCGAACATTCGCAAACGAAATTAACGGACATGCTTGAATACTATGTTCATTTTTTCACAGGAATGTTTGAGTTTGAACAGCAAAACTATTTAAGTGCCATTGCCTATTACCGTTCAGCAGAAAAAAAGCTCAATCTCATATCAGATGATATAGAAAGAGCAGAATTTTACTTTAAATTAGCTGAAATATACTACCACATGAAACAAACCCACTTTTCGATGCACTATGCCTTGCAAGCGTTAAATACGTACTCTGCCTACAGAACGTACACGCTGAGAATCATCCACTGTGAATTTGTCATCGGTGCAAACTATGATGATTTGAAATGCTATGAACATGCATTGCCCTACTTTAAAAATGCTCTAAATCGAGCACGATCGATTGGAAACCCTCGAGTCATAGGTTCGGCCCTTTTCAACTTAGGTAACTGTTATTACCAAATGAACGATCTTGCGGAAGCAAGCCGTTATCTGAAAGACTCTCTTGAAGTGTTTGAAAAGGAGAATTTAACCCATCTTAATCGCTCTCTAGACCCACTATTTATGCTCACCCAAATCCTGTTTAAACAAAAACAAATAGAAGAGTCGTTAACCCTCTATCAAAAAGGTATTATGAAAGCCTGTGAATTAGAAGATGAAATTTACATCTGCAAATTTCAGTTCTTAAAAGCATTATACGTTGATGCAGAAATAACGATCATAGACGATACATTAGACCTGCTCGAGGACAAGCGCTTATACCCAGACATTGAGGAATTGGCACTTGATGCGGCTCATTATTACAATGAGCTTGGACTGTATGAAGCATCGACACGGTTTTACGAACGGAAGATTCAAGCCATATCAAAAATTCAAAATGGGGGTCATTTATATGAAAACGAGTTTGATAGTTCTTTTATTGGCAGCAACTGCAGGATTATCGGTCATGAGTCAGCAGCAATCGGAAGAGAGTCATATGGAACTGGCGGGCAGACACCATACAACAGTAGTGACTATCGCATAAGTTAGCTCAAAAAGAGGAGACGAACCACTGTTCATTCTCCTCTTTTATCTTCATTTGATTCAAATGGTTGAAGGAATACTTGAACTTCTTGTTCGTAAGCTTCTTTATTTTCACTAAAAGACATCGCGTGTGCCCCGTGCGGCGCTATAAATAGTTGTTTATCACCTTTTTTTCGAGCATATAGCTGCTGACTCTGCTCGCATGGAATATAGTCATCATGAAGACTATGGATAAAAAGCACAGGTTCTCTCACCTGATCGATCACATCCAGCGGTGACACTTGCCGAATGCTGTATCCATCCCGCCATTTTAACACTCGATCACTTAGTGGAAGAATCCATTGACCTGAAAGACGAAAATCTGTTTTTAATCGATAGAGAAGCTGATCCTCAAAAGAAGCAAAAGGACAGTCAGCTATGTAAAAATTGGCGCTTGCTTCCGGCTTTGCGGCATATAACAAAGTCGTGACTGCCCCCATAGATTCTCCATGTATACCGATAATGGCATTTTCCCCAAGTTTTTGTCTAAGCCACTTCACGACCTTCGCTAAATCTTCTTTTTCGTAGTATCCATAACTCGTGGTTTTCCCGCCACTCATTCCATGTCGTCTATGATCATAAAGCATCACATTCCATCCAAGCTTTTGGAATAATTTCATATACTTAACGGAATTTATTAAACTGACTGTGACGCCATGACAAAGTACAATGGTGCGTGTTGTATGAGAATGCGGATGCGGCACAAAATAGCCATGAAGCTCATAACCAAATGCTGAAGGAATACACACTTTCTCTTTGTTAAGATGTTGAAACTCTTCATGATGATAATGCCCTTCATCTGATTCTCGTTTGATGAGCTCTTCATCTGTTAATTTTCGAATATACATCATTTTGTTGGTGAAAAAAATGCCGATTGCAACGAGCGGACATAATATGAAGGCAAGTATAGCGATCCATTTTTTCATCTAGCTGATTCTTCCTTTCCGAGGTTTTTCCTATGACGATCATACCACATGTTGGGAGATTGGCGTGACTCTTGCTCAGGAAATAAAACGGATGATACACTTAGAGGCAAAAGGAGAGAGGCACAATGAAAAAGAACAATGATCAAGCGAAATTAAAGGACGGCATAAACGAAAATCTCAAACAGCAGCTTCTTCAAATGAAGCAGAATCTGGCCGCCGAGACAGAAAAAAGAGAAGAACAAAAACGACAAGACCTCCTTCGGCAGCAGAAAGAAAAAGAAAAAAACAAAAGCTTCTCCGAGCTGCTAGATGAAAGTCATTTGGACTGGAGAAAATATAAAAGCTAAAAAAGGGAGCACTGATGCTTCTTTTTTTATGTCATCATTGAGGTTGATCAACACGCAAGTGCTTCCGGTTCCTTCGATTCCTCCTTCATTTAAATCCCTTTTTATAACAAATATAGTATTTAAGACCCTTTTGATAGAAGGTCGTACTACTTATAATGAAGGTGTATTACAATATTTGGGAACGGAGATGATTTACATGAAAATGAGAAAAACAATGGCTGGAGTCGCTTTATCTTTAGGATTGCTTTTACCTGTTTCTGGACAAGCTCTTGCTACAAATGAATTAACGAATGCGGATTTGCGTACAAAGGCTACTTCAATTGTAGATTGTTCTGTAACTCCTTTTAAAGGCGCAAGTAATCGATTATGTATGTATTCGGATAATGGTTCTTTTGCAAATAGTTTCAGTCGTTTTGGTACGACATTTTATCTTAAAGGCAAATCTGGAAATTATGCATATTACGAAAGTGCAAGATAAGACAACGGGGCCTTTAGCCCCTCTTTGCTTTTGTCTGTCGAATATGAAAAAGAGATCACATCAGATGATCTCTTTTTATCTCATTTAAACCGGTGCGCGTCGTACATAGATGATTTTGTATAGTAAGTCAATGCTTTTACTTCTTGGTCACTTAAAGAACGTGCATTGGCCGCTGCCGCATTTTCTTTTAATTGTTCCACCGAGCTTGCGCCAAATACAACGGAACTGACCGCAGAATGCTGAAGCAAATATTGAATGGAGAGCTCTGTGAGTGATAGGTCATAAGCGACTTTCTTTAAAGAAGGAATAACCTGCTGTAGCTCGTCAAATGAATATTGAAGATAGCCGTTTTTTTGAATTGATGGACTTGCTTGTGAAAGTGGTTTTTCAGTTAAAAGCCCTTTTGCTAAAGGTCCTCTTGCCACAACACTAATGCCTTGTTCTTCAAGAAGAGAGAACCATTCCTCTGGACGGCGGTCGAGTAAACTATATTGCATCATGACGCTGACGATGTTTGATTTTTTGGCGTATTCTTTAATGACGTTTGGACGGATAGAAGAGATGCCATAATAGCGAATGACGCCTTCTTCCACTAATTCTTCAAAAGCCTCAATCGTCTCATCGATAGGGTCATCGATCGTGCCTCCGTGCAGTTGGTATAAATCAATATAATCTGTTTGCATCCGCTTGAGGCTTTGTTTTACGGCTTCTTTTATGTATGCCTTTGAAGGGTCCCAGTCCCAGCCAGATTTGCCTTTTTCAAAGCGGTTGCCGCCTTTTGTGGCCAAAATTAAATCTTGCCGCCTGTTTTTAATCGCTTCCCCGACAATTTCCTCATTTGTCCCAAAATCATATAAATCGGCTGTATCCAAATAGTTAATTCCAAGATCAATGGCTTCATCTAATAAAGAGAGCGCTTTTCCTTTTTCTGTTCCTAGGGACATACATCCTAGAGCCGCTTCGCTCACCAAAAGATCCGTTGTACCAATTCGTCTTTTTCTCAATTCCATCACACTCCTATTCCTTCACATTAAGTGAAAAAAATCTAGAATTCAAGCTAGGTGACTTCAAATGGCGCATTGAAGCAAGCGTCCGCATTTCGCTTCTCTTAAATCATCTATGTTAAAATGAATGAAGTAAAAAGTGAAAGTAGAACGAGGAGCTGACAAAATTGAAGGACTTTGAAGAAAAAACATTATCGACTAAAGAATTATACAACGGAAAAATCATTGATTTGGTTCTTGAAGATGTACAATTGCCAAATGGAAAACAAGGCAAACGCGAAATCATCAAACATCCTGGTGCAGTAGCCGTCATTGCTCGGACAGACGAAAATAAAATCATCTTGGTCAAGCAATACCGTAAAGCACTAGAGAGAGCCATCGTTGAAATTCCGGCTGGTAAATTAGAGCCAGGGGAAGAGCCGGCACATACAGCACTGCGAGAATTAGAAGAAGAAACAGGATACACCACTCAGAAGCTTCAAAAGCTGACAGCCTTTTATACATCACCAGGTTTTGCAGATGAAATCGTCCACATGTATCTTGCAGATCACCTAGTTCCGCTTGAAGAAAAAAGAGAGCTGGATGAAGATGAATTTGTTGAAGTGATGGAAGTTTCATTAGAAGAAGCCTTGCACCTCATTGAAAAGCAGCATATTTATGATGCAAAAACAGCCTATGCCATTCAGTACTTACAACTGCAAGAGGTACTTAAGTCAACAAAATGAGGGAGTTTTTTGCAGACATCCATATTCATATCGGCAGAACAAGAACAGGCAGAGCTGTTAAAATTACAGGTGCAAGATCACTGACCATTGACCAAATTCTCATTGAAGCAACGCAAAGTAAAGGGATGGGGATGATTGGTGTGATTGATGCACAATCTCCAGAAGTCCTAGAAGAATTAATAGAGGGTGTAGCGGAAGGCAAGTACACTGAACTAAGTGATGGCGGTCTATCATTTGAACAGACCGTGCTGCTTTTAGGCAGTGAATTAGAAATTAACGATAACCAATCAAAAGGTCCGATTCACGTGCTTGCATTTATGCCCACACTGCGCAAAATGACTGAGTTCTCCGCATGGCTCGCACTACATATGAAAAATGTGCATTTGAGTTCACAGCGCCTCTATGTGGATGGGAAAACACTTCAGCATAAGGTCAAGGAGCTAGGAGGCTTATTTATTCCTGCTCATATTTTCACGCCGCATAAAAGCTTATTTGGCAAAGGAGTCAGCACGTCTTTAACGGAAGTATTCGATCCGGACCTCATTGATGCTGTTGAACTAGGACTTAGCTGCGATACGTCAATGGCGTCCCAGTTAAGCGAACTGAACCGTTATCCATTTTTAACGAATTCAGACGCTCATTCTTTAGGGAAAATCGCGCGAGAATATACAAAAATCCGCATGGACCATGCCTCTTTTGCCGAATTCAAACTAGCCCTTGAAGGGAAAGAGGGGAGAGCCATCATAGGAAATTATGGGCTCGCCCCGCGTCTTGGGAAGTACTATCATACAACCTGCGAGAAGTGCGGAGTAAGACCTCGCGCGCTAGATCAAGAAAAGTGCCAAGCATGCGGACATACCCGGATGACAAAAGGAGTGAGCGAGCGTTTAAAGGAGCTTGCTGACCAGGAAAGTGACAATGGAACAAGACCTCCTTATGTTCATCAGCTTCCACTTCAATTTATTCCGGGTGTTGGAGCCAAAACGCTGGAGAAGCTAAAAGCCGTGTTTCACACAGAGATGAATATCCTTCATCAAGCAACAGAACAAGAACTAAAAGCTGTCCTGCCAGAAAAAACAGCCAATTACATCATCAAAGCAAGAAAAGGTGAAGTCGAACTGATCGCTGGCGGGGGCGGAGTATACGGTAAGGTGGATATCAATCATGAATCAAGTTAACTGGACATGTGAAACGTTTGAACAATTGACAAAAGAGGATCTTTACCTAATCTTAATGGAAAGAGTCAATGTGTTTGTTGTTGAACAAACATGCCCTTACCCTGAAATTGATCACCGGGACCAAGAAGCGCTTCATCTGATGGCAAAAGAGAACGGCACGATTGTGGCTTATTGCCGAATTTTTCAAAGCGGAATCATGTACGAAGAGGCGTCCATTGGCCGCGTTCTTGTGACAGAGGCAGGCCGAAAAAAAGGCTATGGAAAAATGCTACTTAGCAAGGCTTTGGAAAAGCTGAGTGAATTAGGTGAAACAAGTGTCAAAATTCAGGCGCAGGCCTACCTGAAGTCGTTTTACGAATCCTTTGGTTTTAAGGCCGTTTCAGATTGTTATGATGAAGATGGAATTCCCCATCTTGATATGGTGAAAACAGAAAGATAGGCGTGTATACGTCTATCTTTTTTATGTCACATCGTGTATCATAACGTCAACGAAAGGGGTTTTGCCAAATGGGAAAAAGCAATGCAAAGAAAAAACGAGAACATATTGAAAGGCAGCACAGCCGAAACCCGGAACTGTCGAGAGGAAACATGCCGCACTTTAGTACACATGAAAGAAAAACAAAAACAAAACAAGAAGCCTTGCAGCACATGATGAAAAAACATAAAAGAAGGAATGCTTATGATCACTATCAAGAGGATCATAAGCATTTTTATTTTGCTTTTTTGTGACAACTAGTTCAAATAAATGGAAAAATTTTAAAAAATAGGACAAACGGTCGTTTCTTTTTGTCTAAAAATGTAGTTAAATGACAAAAAGATGAAAGGGAGAGTGAGTATTGTGAACGTCAAGTCAATTGGAGCAGGGCTTTGTATGGCAAGTATGATGCTGGCATCGGTCACGTTCGGCGCCTCACATATTTCTGCAAAGGAGCAAGCGAAAAAAGAGTACATGATCGGCTTTTCTTCTTCCGTTCAAGATCATACACAAAAACAGCTTGTTGAAGAAGCTGGTGGACATGTAAAAGAATCCATAGAGCAGATAGATATGATGAAAGTTTCCTTGAATGAGGCATCGAAAAAGGAACTAAATCAGGCAAAAGAAGTGACCTTCATTGAGGAGGACCAAAAGGCAAAAACAAGCGGTCAAACGATCCCATATGGCATCAAAAGCATCAAAGCACAAAAGGTACATAAACGGGGATACGCTGGACAAAATGTCAAAGTAGCCGTTCTTGACAGCGGCATTGATGGCAAACATGAAGATCTACATGTCACCGGGGGAGTCAGCTTTGTTCCAACAGAGTCAGATCCGCTTGTTGACCCGCATGAACACGGGACGCATGTGGCGGGCACAATTGCAGCGTTAGATAATAAGGTAGGTGTCGTTGGTGTTGCGCCAAAAGCTTCAATCTATGCGGTCAAGGTGGCAGATGAAAATGGTGATGGCTACTATAGCTGGATCATTAAAGGAATTGAATGGGCCATTGAGAATGACATAGATGTCATCAATATTAGTATGGGAGGAGCAAGTGAATCAGAAGCGCTGAAAGAAGCGGTAGATCGAGCATATGACAAGGGTATTCTCATTGTGGCTTCTGCTGGGAATGAAGGAAGTTATGGCTCTCTCAACACGGTTGACTATCCAGCTAAATACAGCTCAGTGATAGCGGTTGCTTCTGTTGACCAAAGAAAACAAAGAGCTTTTGATTCATCTGTAGGCGAAGAAGTGGAAGTTTCAGCACCAGGCGTTTCAACGCTCAGTACCATTCCTCATAATGAATATGGCTACAAGAGCGGGACATCCATGGCATCACCGCATGTAGCAGGAGCTGCGGCTGTCATTCTATCAAAACATCCGAATCTGACAAACGATGAAGTGCGCGAGAGACTTTCAAAAACGGCTACACAGCTTGGAGATCCTTTTTACTATGGTGCCGGGCTTGTGAACGTACAAAAAGCGGCACGATAAATGAGAAGAGAGAGCAGTGTTTAGGCCGCTTTCTCTTTTTTCTTTCAATAAAACTGTCATGTTTCGTAATCTCTCTCATAGAATCTAGTAACCTTTACTATTTGGGAGGAAGACGCATGCGGAAAAAGTCTTGGAAGGAAAATCTTCTTCAGCACGTAAAAGACCATCTATCGATTTATTTGTTTGTCTCTGTACTCTTTTTAATGGGCGTGATATTTGGGGCCATCATCGTCAATAGTATGACAATTAGTCAGAAAGAGGATTTATTCTATTATTTAAATCAATTTTTTGGTCAGCTGACAAATGAGAAAGCAGCAGAATCAAAAGAAATGTTTTTGCAAAGCTTTTTGCATCATATGAAATATTTAGGTCTTATGTGGATACTAGGGATATCTATCATTGGCCTGCCGCTCATCTTTCTCATGATCTTTTTAAAGGGAATTGTCGTTGGGTTTACAGTTGGTTTTCTAGTAAATCAAATGGGGCTGAGTGGTTTTTTCCTTTCGTTCGTATCGGTTCTTCCGCAAAACATATTACTTATTCCAGCCTATTTAGTGATTGGGACATGTGCGATTGCGTTTTCCATCCGTCTCATTGGGCAGCTGTTCATGAAAAAAACCATCAGTCAAGCACCTGTTCAGTGGTTCGCCCGTTATGCATCTGTTCTACTGATGATTTTAGCGCTTGCTGCACTTTCGTCCTTTTTTGAATCGTACGTCTCCTTCATGCTCATGAAAAAGCTAGCAGGTGTTCTTTTCTCATAAATTTATAATTGTTATTAAATAATAATCAATTTATTTATCAATTTAAAATGATTATAGTTGGCTCCCAGCACATCATTTGATATAATGATCAAGTAATGTGGCGTAGGAGGGAAAGTCAATGGAAAATCGGATTGATCGAATTAAGAAACAGCTTCATTCTTCCAGCTATAAGCTCACGCCACAGCGTGAAGCAACAGTAAGAGTACTGCTTGAGAATGAAGAAGACCATTTAAGTGCAGAAGATGTATACCTCCTCGTAAAAGAGAAGTCTCCTGAAATTGGTCTTGCTACTGTTTATCGAACGTTAGAATTGCTAACTGAACTGAAAGTTGTTGATAAAATTAACTTTGGAGACGGCGTTTCGCGATATGATCTTCGCAAAGAAGGAGCCGCTCACTTCCATCATCATCTTGTCTGCATGGAATGCGGGACAGTCGATGAGATAGAAGATGATTTATTAGAAGATGTTGAAGAGATTATTGAACGTGACTGGAAATTTAAAATTAAGGATCATAGATTGACATTCCATGGTATTTGCCACCGGTGTCATGATGATGAATCCGGCAAATAATCCGAATTGGAACCTTTTCATTTAAGATGAAGAGGTTTTTTGCGTTTTCGCTGTATATTCCTTGTCCCACCTGGCATATGCTGAAGTAATGAGAAGCTCGAGAAAGGACATGAGAATCATGCGAAAATGGCTCAAAACAACAGGTGAAGTGATGAAGGTATTTATCTTGTTCACTGGTTTTACCGTCCTGTTCTATTATGCTATGATATGGATAAATTCAGAATATGAAAGCTACCATCGTTATGATAAACCAGAGGGTGCAGCAATTAAAGTGATGGAAATGGATCAGCCGAATCAAGACAACTGGCAAGACCGATTGATTTATTTTTATCAAAACGGGGAGTAGAAATCATTGAACGATCAATTATCCGACTTTATTCATTTTATGACAGTAGAGAGAGGACTCTCTGAAAATACCATTGTTTCTTATAAACGAGATTTACAGAACTACTTGTCTTTTTTAATGACACATGAGCAGCTGACGGATATAAAAGATGTCACACGCCTGCATATCATTCATTATTTAAAAAAGCTAAAAGAGGAAGGGAAATCGAGCAAAACGTCAGTGCGGCATCTCTCCTCGATCCGGTCCTTCCACCAATTTCTGCTCCGGGAAAAAGTGACAACAGATGATCCGTCGTGGAACATTGAAACGCAAAAAACAGAGCGGAAATTACCGAAAGTTCTCTCACTAGGGGAAGTCGAAAAGCTGCTTGATACACCAAATCAGCACACTCCATTTGACTACCGTGACAAAGCGATGCTCGAGCTCTTATATGCGACAGGCATTCGCGTCAGTGAAATGCTTGATTTGACCCTTGCCGATGTACACCTCACAATGGGCTTTATCCGTTGTTTCGGTAAAGGAAGAAAAGAGCGGATTGTGCCAATTGGTGAAGCAGCTGCAAGTGCGATTGAAGAATATCTCGAAAAGGGAAGAAGCAAGCTGTTAAAAAAACAGCCGGCAGATGCCTTATTTCTCAATCATCACGGGAAAAAAATGTCGCGGCAAGGTTTCTGGAAGAATCTGAAAAAAAGAGCTCTCGAAGCAGGGATTCAAAAGGAACTCACACCCCATACACTCAGGCATTCATTTGCCACGCATCTGCTTGAAAACGGTGCAGACCTAAGAGCTGTGCAGGAGATGCTCGGACATGCCGATATCTCGACAACACAAATTTATACACATGTGACGAAAACAAGACTGAAAGATGTGTATCACAAATTCCATCCAAGGGCATAAGTAAAGCATGACACGGTGAACGTGTGTCATGCTTTTTCATGTTTGCACCGTTTATGGTTGTCAACCGGCTTGTAAACGGTTTATACTTGAGATGTCAGACCTCTCTTTTTGAAAGGTTAAAAGACAAGAATATTGAAGGAGGCGCTTTTTAATGCCTGATTATCAGTATAAACGCATTTTCCTCGTCGTAATGGATTCAGTAGGAATTGGGGAAGCACCTGATGCTGCTGAATTTAATGATGTAGGTGCAGATACACTAGGACATATTGCTGAAAAAATGAACGGGCTTCATATGCCGAATATGGCGAAGCTTGGGCTGAGTCATATTAAAGAAATCAAAGGAATTCCAGCGGATGAGAAGCCGCTTGCGTATTATGGAAAGATGCAAGAGGCATCAAATGGTAAAGATACAATGACAGGACACTGGGAAATCATGGGTCTTTACATAGACACACCGTTCAGAGTTTTTCCAGACGGATTCCCAGATGAACTATTAAATGAACTAAAAGAAAAAACAGGCAGAGGCATTATTGGAAATAAACCTGCGTCTGGTACTGAAATTTTAGACGAGCTTGGCGAAGAGCACATGAAAACAGGCGATCTAATCGTTTATACATCTGCGGATTCTGTGCTGCAAATTGCTGCGCACGAAGAAGTGGTGCCATTAGATGAACTTTACCGTATTTGTGAAATTGCACGTGAGCTCACATTAGATGAAAAATACATGGTTGGCCGCATTATCGCCCGTCCATTTGTCGGGGAGCCTGGCGCATTTGTCAGAACACCGAACCGTCATGACTATGCTTTAAAACCATTTGACCGAACAGTGATGAATGAGCTGAAAGATGATGGGCTCGATGTGATTGCGATTGGCAAAATCTCTGATATTTATGATGGAGAAGGAATCACCTCTTCTCTCAGAACAAAATCGAACATGGACGGAATGGACAAGCTGGTTGATACACTTAAAACAGACTTTACGGGACTCAGCTTTTTAAACCTTGTTGATTTTGACGCCCTTTACGGACATAGAAGAGATCCAGAGGGTTACGGAAAAGCACTAGAGGAATTTGACGCCCGTCTTCCTGAAGTGTTTGATCTGTTAAAAGAGGATGATCTTCTTGTCATTACAGCAGATCATGGAAATGACCCGGTTCATCACGGAACAGATCATACAAGAGAATACGTTCCGCTCATTGCTTACAGCAAAAAGCATCAAGGAGCAAATGAACTGCCAACTCCAAAAACCTTTGCTGATCTTGGAGCAACGGTCGCAGACAATTTCAAGACAACGATGCCAAAATACGGCACAAGCTTTTTATCTAAACTCAAATAGGGGGGAAATCTCGTGGGAGCACAGTTTTCAGAAGCGGCGGCATACATTAAACAAGCATCGACATACGTACCAACAGTTGGATTGATCTTAGGTTCAGGGCTTGGCATTTTAGCAGATGAGATTGAAAATCCAATCAAATTGAAATATGAAGATATTCCTGGATTCCCTATTTCAACAGTAGAGGGTCATGCAGGACAGCTCGTCATCGGGACGCTGAAAGGCACTGTCGTATGTGCGATGCAAGGACGTTTTCACTTCTATGAAGGATATGATATGAAGCAAGTGACGTTTCCAGTCCGTGTGATGAAAGAAATTGGCATTGAGACATGCATCGTGACAAATGCAGCCGGCGGTGTGAATACTTCATTCCATCCAGGCGATCTCATGCTGATTACAGATCATATCAATATGATGGGGACCAATCCATTAATTGGTCCAAATGACAGTCAAGGCGTTCGTTTCCCTGATATGTCTGCCCCATACGATAAAGATTTGCTGGCACTTGCAGAAGAAACAGCTCAGCGGTTAGGCATATCTGTACAGCAGGGTGTTTATGCAGGGATGACAGGTCCTTCATATGAAACACCGGCTGAAGTTCGTTTCCTTAGAACACTTGGCGCAGATGCTGTAGGCATGTCGACGGTTCCAGAGGTGATTGTTGCGCGTCATGCAGGAATCAAAGTGCTAGGTATTTCATGCATTTCTAATGCGGCATCAGGTATTTTAGATCAGCCGCTGTCTCATGATGAAGTCATTGAAGTAACCGAAAAAGTGAAAGCGAGTTTCCTTGATTTAGTAAAAGACATTGTCAAACAACTCTCATAGCATGTTTTAAGAAGCCTTCTGTTTATCGACAGAAGGCTTTTTTTATGGCAATCATACGATCTCTGAATAAAACAGCCTCGATGAGGAAAAAATAGAAAGGATTACGATAATGGAGGTCTGCCACTTGAAACGTCATATATGTGCATTGTTTATTTTAATGATCCTTATCTCAATGGTTTCACCATCAGCGATAGCAAAAGAAAAGATTGAAAAACCAGAAGAAAAACAAACATCAGAATTGGTGCACGAAGCCAAATCAGCCATCTTAATAGAACGTGACACGGGAAAAGTGCTTTACAACAAAAACAGCGATGAAAAGCTGGCACCCGCAAGTATGACCAAAATCATGACGATGCTTCTCATCATGGAAGCCATTGATCAAGGAAAGCTGAAAATGACTGACAAGGTAAGAACAAGCGACTATGCAGCTTCAATGGGAGGGTCACAAATCTTCCTTGAACCTGGAGAAGAAATGACCGTGAAAGAAATGCTGAAAGGCATTGCGATTGCGTCTGGAAATGATGCTTCAGTTGCCATGGCAGAGCATATTGCAGGATCTGAAGAACAGTTTGTGGAGCAAATGAACAAAAAGGCAAAAGAACTCGGCCTCACCTCTACGGTCTTTCAAAACCCAACAGGACTTCCTGAAAAAGACCATTACAGTTCAGCTCATGATATGGCAAAAATGGCAAAAGAGCTGTTGAAATATGAACAAATCACCAAATTCACAGGGGTCTACGAAGACTATCTCCGTCAAAACACCGATAAAAAATTCTGGCTGGTGAATACGAACCGATTGATTAAATTTTATCCAGGTGTCGATGGGTTGAAAACAGGTTTTACAGGCGAAGCCAAATACTGTTTGACCGCAACCGCTAAAAAAGGAAACATGCGCGTCATTGCAGTTGTCTTCGGCGCAAGTACACCGAAAGACAGAAACGCTCAAGTGGTCAAAATGTTAGACTATGCATTTAGTCAATACACCACACACCCACTTTACAAACGAGGACAAGATGTAGCTGAAATCAAGGTAAGCAAAGGGACAAAGAAAAAAATTCAGCTTGTCACCTCTGAACCAATCTCCCTTTTAACGAAAAAAGGCGAAAATGTGGATCAGATTAAAAAAGAAATCAAATTGTCTCAGGATGTTACGGCTCCATTCTCAAAAGGAACGGAACTTGGAACCATTGTCTTGAAAAAAGACGGAAAAGTGCTGCATGAAAGCCCTGTACAAGCCAAAGAAGGAATGGAAAAAGCGGGCGTTTGGACGTTCTTCAAACGAGCGATGGCTGAATTTGTGAAATGGAAATAAAATGTGAAAGACTGCTGAAACAGGCAGTCTTTTTGCTATGAGGAAGAAGAAAAGAACATCTAAATGTGACGAATGGTCACTAGTTTTGTCATGGTGAAGGATTTACTTGATAAAAAAGAGAAACAATCTTTATCCGAAATTAGAGCAAGGAGGAATAAAAAGATGAGCCTTGATATTGATTTTCAAGTAAAAGAGAGCGTACTTTGCATTCGATTAACAGGAGAGCTCGATCATCACTCCGCAGAAACATTGAGACAAAAGGTGACGAATTATTTGGAAACAGAGGACATTCGCCACATTGTGCTGAATTTGGCTGATTTAACGTTTATGGACAGCTCAGGTCTCGGAGTGATTTTAGGAAGATATAAAGAAATTAAACAGCTTGGCGGAGAAATGGTCGTCTGTGCTATTTCGCCAGCAGTGAACCGGTTATTTGATATGTCTGGCTTATTTAAAATCATCCGTATGGAGCCTTCAGAGCAAACGGCATTGCAAACATTGGGGGTGGCATCATGAGGAATGAAATGAACCTGACCTTCTCTGCTTTAAGTCAAAATGAATCCTTTGCGAGGGTGACAGTCGCGGCGTTTATCGCCCAGCTTGATCCGACATTAGATGAATTAACAGAAATCAAAACCGTTGTGTCAGAGGCGGTGACAAACTCCATTATCCATGGCTATGATGGGAATCCAGATGGCAAGGTGCATATCGAAGTCACACTTGATGACCATGTTGTGTACCTCACCATCCGTGACGAAGGGATGGGCATTACAGATCTTGAGGAAGCAAGACAGCCGCTTTTCACGACAAAACCAGACTTAGAACGCTCTGGAATGGGTTTTACCATTATGGAGAATTTTATGGATGATGTCATGATAGACTCATCTCCAGAAATGGGCACAACCATCCGTTTAACAAAGCATCTATCAAAAAGCAAAGCGCTTTGTAATTAAAGGAGCTGCTCATATGGATGTGGAGGTAAAAAAGCAAGCAAAAAAAGCCCAGCTGTCAAATGATGAAGTCAAAGAGCTCATCAAAAAAAGCCAAGACGGTGATCAGCAAGCAAGAGACCTCCTCGTAGAAAAAAACATGCGTCTTGTTTGGTCCGTTGTTCAGCGCTTTTTAAATAGAGGATATGAACCAGATGATTTGTTTCAAATTGGCTGTATTGGACTGCTAAAATCTGTTGATAAATTTGATTTGTCATATGATGTGAAGTTTTCGACCTATGCTGTCCCAATGATCATTGGTGAAATCCAGCGATTCATTCGAGATGATGGAACAGTCAAAGTCAGCCGGTCACTAAAGGAACTTGGTAATAAAATCCGGCGGGCGAGAGATGAATTGTCTAAGTCTCACGGAAGAATGCCGACCGTCCAGGAAATAGCCGAATATCTTGATATCACACCAGAGGATGTCGTCCTCGCCCAAGAAGCGGTCCGAACGCCGTCGTCGATTCATGAAACGGTGTATGAAAATGATGGGGACCCGATTACATTACTTGATCAAATTGCCGATCATTCAGAAGAAAGATGGTTTGATAAAATCGCGCTGAAAGAAGCGATCAAGGAATTAGAAGAACGAGAAAAACTCATTGTGTACTTAAGATATTATAAAGACCAAACACAATCTGAGGTAGCGGAGAGACTCGGCATTTCACAAGTACAAGTCTCGCGGCTCGAAAAGAAAATTTTAAAACAAATCCAAATGCAAATGGATCAAAAAGAGAGCTAGCCAATTCGGCTGGCTTTTTTCGTGTGGTAATTACCGGTAAATCAAGTTCTCTCGGTATGAGAACCATTTTTCACCACATACTATTTTTAACCCATCGTATAGGAAGTGACTTGGATGGACGGACAAATCTTTCTTCGGCTGCGCCATCGCATTAAGACCGGTAATGATCAGCTCATTTATTTAGAAGATATCGCCCAAATCACTGGTGATGAGTTTGCTGTACAAAAGCTTAGCAAGATGCCGATATATCATGTCAGTAAAAAGGATCGTCACATCGCCGTTCTTGATATCATGCATGTGGTCAAAACGATCAAAAAAACATGGCCAGACATCGACATTCAAACCGTCGGAGGCGCTGAAGCCATTGTTGAAATTGATACAGGCAAACGCCAGCTTTCTCCGATTTTATTTGTGTTCGTGTGGCTCCTATTATTTGTCGGAGCGGCGCTTGCCATTATGAATTTCCACGAGGATGTCAGTATGCGGCTCGTTCATATCCGCCTATATGAAATGATCACAGGAAAAACGGTTGAGCATCCTTATTTATTGCAAATTCCATATAGCTTCGGACTAGGCTTTGGCATGATTTTATTTTTCAATCATGTATTTAAAAAGCGTTTAAATGAAGAACCAAGCCCGCTCGAAGTGGAGATGTTTAAATATCAGCTCGATCTCGATCATTATGTCGCCCTTAAAGAAAATAAAGAGACAATGAAAGATATCCATGATCGGTAAGTGGCTTTTTGTCGCGTTAGTTGGACTTGGCGGCGGTTTAACGGTAGGAGCAGGGTTTGTGGCATTTCTCACAGTGCTTGGCATCATCCCTCGTTTAATGCAATTAACGAAAACGCAGCGCTTCATACAAGGATACGAGGCAGCTGTCATCACCGGGGCGGTCGTTGGCGGCTGGGCAACCTTGAGCGAGGTGCATTTGCATTTATCCAAATGGCTGGTGCTCCCGATCGGTCTTTTAGCAGGCATTTTCGTCGGCATGCTTGCAGCTGCGCTGACTGAAGTATTAAATGTACTTCCTATATTAACGAAAAGAATTGGAATGGACGGGAAAATTGTTTTGCTTCTCATGGCCATTGTCTTAGGCAAAGTATTTGGTTCACTATTCCATTGGCTGATTTATATTTAAAAATTTGGAGGGAACAACCGTGTCGAGTTTAAAAGAGAACTATCCATCTAAGGTGAAAACGTATCAGCCTAAACCTCCTTATGTCCTCAACTGCATCAAGGCTTTTCTTGTTGGTGGATTGATCTGTGCCATAGGCGAGGGGCTGCAACATTTCTATATTCACTTTTTTGATTTTAATGAAAAAACAGCAGGGAACCCAACAGTGGCGACCCTCATTTTAATTTCTTCTATATTAACTGGTATCGGTATTTACGATAGAATCGGCCAGTTTGCCGGAGCGGGATCGGCTGTTCCGGTGACAGGATTTGCAAACAGTATGACAAGTGCTGCCCTTGAGCATAGAAGTGAAGGGCTTGTTTTAGGGGTTGCCACAAATATGTTTAAGCTCGCTGGGAACGTCATTGTATTTGGTGTCGTCTCGGCATATGTCGTAGGGATCATTCGATACGTCTTGGAAAAGATGTTTTCGTAGGAGGAATGAAACGTGAAACTAACAGGTAAACAATCTTGGGTTTTTGAGCACAAGCTTTACGTCAATGCAGAGGGAACAGCTGCAGGGCCGAAAGAAAAAGAAGGACCGATTGGTCATTTAATTGATAAAACGTATGACGAAATGCATTGTGATCAAAAGAACTGGGAAATGGCTGAAAGAAAACTGATGGAAGATGCGATATCCAGTGCTTTATCAAAAGCAAATTTGCAAAAAAGCGATATTGATCTATTGCTGGCAGGAGATTTACTTAATCAAAACGTCACAGCAAACTATGTGGCGAGAGAACTAAAAATCCCGTTTCTATGTTTGTTTGGGGCATGCTCAACCTCAATGGAATCGGTCGCCATTGCGTCTGCACTCATTGATGGCGGTTTTGCCAATAGAGCCATTGCAGCGACAAGCAGTCATAATGCAACGGCAGAACGCCAATTTCGTAATCCAACAGAATACGGCGGACAAAAGCCAGATACAGCCACAAGTACCGTCACTGGGAGCGGGGCCGTTATTATTAGCCAGGAGACCTCTCCAATTCAAATTACAAGCGCTACAGTAGGCAGGGTGATGGATCTTGGAATTACAGATCCATTTGACATGGGATCGGCCATGGCTCCGGCAGCGGCAGATACCATCAAGCAGCATTTAGAAGACCTCGGAAGAACGGTGGACGATTACGATCTGATTTTAACAGGGGATTTATCTGGTATTGGTTCACCAATCTTAAAGGATCTTCTGAAGGAAGAAGGCATTCAGCTTGGGAGGAAGCATGATGATTGCGGTTTAATCATCTATACACCCGATCAAAATGTATTCGCTGGTGGGAGCGGCTGTGCTTGTTCAGCTGTTGTGACATTTAGTCACATTTTTCAAGAAATGAAAGCAGGAAATCTGCAAAGAGTACTCGTTGTGGCAACCGGAGCGCTTCTAAGTCCAATGATGGTCCAGCAAAAAGAGACCATTCCAACCATTGCGCACGGTGTCGTATTTGAGCGTGCAGGAGGAGAGAGCTAATGGATTATCTTATCGCTTTTGTTGCAGGCGGACTTATTTGCGTCATTGGTCAGCTTTTACTAGACATACTCAAACTTACGCCTGCACATGTTATGACCACTTTTGTTGTGGCGGGCACCATCTTAGACGGATTCGGTATTTATGATAAATTTATTGAATTTGCGGGTGCGGGCGCAACCGTACCAATCGTCAGCTTTGGTCATAGCTTGCTTCATGGAGCGATGCATCAGGCAGATGTACACGGGTTCATCGGAATCGGGATCGGTATTTTTGAATTAACTTCTGCTGGAATTTCAGCTGCGATTTTATTCTCATTTATTATCGCTCTTATCTTTAAACCGAAAGGATAACCTAATATGGGGCAAAGACGAAAAGTCATTTTAGTGACAGACGGAGATATATATGCTGCCAAAACCATTGAGCTTGCTGCTAAAAATGTCGGTGGACGATGTATTTCCAGCTCAAAAGGAAATCCAAGCAAACGAACAGGACCTGAACTTGTGCAGATGATTTTAAAAACGCCGAATGATCCAGTGTTTGTCATGTTTGATGATTCTGGCCTGACAGGTGAAGGAACAGGGGAGATAGCGATGAAGCATGTGGCGCGTCATCCTGAAATTGAAGTCATTGGGGCGATCGCCGTTGCATCCAAAACGCATCAAGCTGAATGGACAAAGGTTCATGTTTCCATTGACCGGGAGGGTGAACTGACAGAATACGGTGTCGACAAGCATGGCCTTCCCGAAATGGAGCCTCATAAAATGAGCGGAGATACCGTGTATTGTCTTGACTCGCTCGATCTGCCGTTTGTTGTTGGAATTGGAGATATTGGCAAAATGGGACGGAAAGATGATCTGAGCAAAGGATCTCCGATCACAATGAAAGCAGTTGAATTAATTTTAGAAAGGAGTGGTTTCCATGAAGAAAGACAAGGTAAACGTGTACCGAGATCCGAAGAAAAATGAAGATTACTTTAAAGAAAATGTCGGAATGGGTCTCAGCTTTGACCTTGGTGTGCGGAAAATTTATATACACGATCAGGAAATCCAACTTTACTATGTAAATGGACTGTGTGATACACAGTATGTCATCTACTTATTAAAAGAGCTAGTTGAAATCAATGACAACGAACCTGAATCAGATGACATGGCCCGTGTGATTGAGAATCGTCTTGTCAATCAGCAGGTCTCAAAGGTTGAAACACTTGATGAAGCGGTAGACCAAGTGCTGTCGGGCCTTGTGGCAGTTGTAGTTGAAGGTGAAAACTACGCATTTATCATTGATGTCAGAAGCTATCCTGGCAGAATGCCAGAGGAGCCGGATACAGAAAAGGTTGTCCGGGGCGCAAGAGACGGTTTTGTTGAAAACATTATTGTCAATACAGCACTTATACGAAGACGGGTGCGAGATGAAAAACTGAGATACAAAATGCTCAAAGTAGGCGAACGTTCGAAAGCGGATGTATGTGTTTGCTACATTGAAGATATTGCGGACCCAGATCTTGTCGATATCATAGAGAAAGAAGTGTCAGGAATCAAAGTCGACGGGCTGACGATGTCTGATAAAACAATTGAAGAATTCATTATTAAACAAGGATACAATCCCTTTCCCCTTGTACGTTACACCGAGCGTCCAGATGTCGCTGCTAACCATATACTAGAAGGGCATGTCATCATTATTACGGATACATCTCCTAGTGTCATCATTACGCCAACCACCATTTTTCACCACGTTCAACATGCAGAAGAATACCGCCAAGCACCTGCAGTTGGTACGTTCCTAAGATGGGTACGCTTTTTAGGCATTTTATGTTCAACGTTTCTTTTACCAATTTGGTTTCTGTTTATCCTTGAACCAAGTCTTCTGCCAGATAATTTAAGCTATATTGGCTTTAACAAACCATCCCATATCCCAGTGATTTTACAAGTATTTCTAGCTGATTTTGGGGTAGAATTTTTAAGGATGGCTGCAATTCATACGCCAACTGCATTGTCGACCGCCATGGGGCTGATTGCGGCTGTTTTAATTGGGCAAATTGCCATTGATGTCGGTTTATTTACACCAGAGGTCATTTTATACGTCTCACTAGCGGCAATCGGTACATTTACAACCCCAAGCTATGAGCTGAGTGTCGCCAATAAGATTGTACGACTCATCATATTAGCGCTCGTGGCGATCTTTAAGCTGAATGGACTCATCATTGGTTTTACGTTGTTACTCATCTACTTAACATCCATTCGTTCATTGCAGACGCCTTATATGTGGCCATTTCTTCCTTTTAACGGGAAGGCTTTGTGGCAAGTGCTGATTCGGACGTCTGTTCCTGGCTCAAAAGTAAGGCCAAGCATTGTTCACCCTCAAAACAGATCAAAAATTCCGCCAAATTCTTAACGCTCATTGAAAGTGGCTGAAGATTGTGATATTGTATTTTTAACTTTGAGAAACGGCAAAAAGGCAGCTCACGCAGCTGTCTTTTTTCAGCCGAGGCGGAGAAAGAGGGAATGACATTGTATTTACACGGCACTTGCAGACAAAATGAACTCGGTCATTTAGAAATTGGTGGTGTTGATGCCGTTTCTTTAGCTGAAACGTATGGGACACCACTTTATGTATATGATGTGGCTTTAATACGGGAGCGTGCAAAAAGCTTTCAAAAAGCATTTATAGAAGAAGAGTTAAAAGCGCAGGTAGCATATGCGAGTAAAGCATTTTCCTCCATCGCGATGTTTCAACTTGCCAAGGAAGAAGGATTATCTCTTGATGTCGTATCAGGCGGGGAGCTTCACACAGCCATTTGCGCTGGGTTTCCGGTAGAAAAAATTCATTTCCATGGCAACAATAAAAGTAGAGATGAATTAAAAATGGCGTTAGAGTACGAGATCGGCTGTATCGTTGTAGATAATTTCTACGAAATGAAGCTCATTGAAGAGCTTGGTCAAGAGCTGTCAAAACAGGTGAAAGTGCTGCTCCGTATCACACCAGGTGTCGAAGCGCATACGCATGATTACATTACAACAGGCCAAGAGGATTCCAAATTTGGCTTTGACCTTCACAATGGACAAGCGGATGAAGCGGTGAAACAAGTGCTTGGATCAGAAGTGATCGAACTTTTAGGCGTACATTGCCATATCGGATCACAAATATTTGATACAGCTGGTTTTGTCCTTGCAGCAGACAAGATCTTTTTGAAGCTGGAAGAATGGAGAGAATCATTTGGTTTTATTTCGACCGTGTTAAACTTAGGCGGCGGCTTTGGCATCCGTTATACAGAAGAAGATGAACCACTTCCTGCGACAGAATACGTCGAGAAAATTATCCAAGCTGTAAAAGAGAACGTGACACGCTATGAGTTTGATATACCGGAGATTTGGATTGAGCCAGGCCGCTCTCTTGTTGGTGACGCAGGAACAACGCTTTATACGATCGGCTCATCAAAACACGTACCTGGCATTCGCGATTATGTTGCGGTAGATGGGGGAATGAGTGACAACATTCGTCCAGCATTATATCAAGCGAAATATGAAGCGGCAAGTGCCAACAAAATGAGCCAATCGCACAATCAAACAGTTTCTATTGCAGGGAAATGCTGTGAAAGCGGAGATATGCTTATTTGGGATATCGATCTGCCAGAGTTATCACAAGGAGATTTATTAGCTGTCTTTTGTACCGGAGCTTACGGCTACAGTATGTCAAATAACTATAACCGCATCCCGCGCCCGGCTGTTGTATTTGTAGAAGACGGGGAAGCGCAGCTTGTGGTTGAACGTGAAACATATGCGGACATTGTCAAACTTGATTTACCTTATCAATCAAAAGTGAAATCATCTACGTAAAAAAGCTGCCTGTACATCAGGCAGCTTTTTATAATGACTTATTTACCTCCAGTAAATACAGAGACGATCGCGTTCCAAATGGAGACAAAGAAATCCCAAATCTTTTGAAGTAGGTTTTTCCCTTCATCTGATTCTATGAATTTCGTAATCTTGTCTTTTGCTTTATCGATTTGAGATCCTACCTGGTTCCAATCGATATTGATGTTCTTCATTTTATCGAATAGAGAAATAAGCTGATCCTTTTGATCTTGCGTTAGATTTAAGTTTAAATCAGAAGCAGCCTGATCCACTTTTTCTTCTACTTCTTTTGTTGTTTTAGGGACACCATTTTTCGCAATGTCATCCTTGATCTTTGCAATAAGGGCAGAAGCATTGTCTTTCCCGATGGAGTCACCCAATTTAGACGTTGTCACAAGCTCTTCGTTTGCTACCTGCTTCACATCTTCTGGAATGGCTTTGTCGCTAGACACTTCATAGGCTTTTAATAAACCTGTCAGTGCGGCTGTCCCAGAAACTTCAAACGGTGCAGTCACAACAACCTTAGCATCCTTGACACCGGCTGTCATTAAAGCATTTAAATACATCTCATCTGTAATGGTCTTGATGTTATGTGTATCCACAGTCAGACCAGTACCTGATTTTTCAATGGTGATAGATGAAGATGATAATGCTCTCGTCCCGATAGAAGAACGGGGGATATACTTTCCTAAATATTCATGCTCTTCTTTATTGGTTACTTCAATTTTTGTCGCATTTTCAGGTGGATTCAACTCGTCAAGCACCTTTTGGCGATCAGCCGGAGTTAAGTCTTGCCCAAGTGTGACGATGACATCGCCGACAGCTGCATCCGCTAAGCTGACTTTTGGCGCACCAATGAGGAAAAGGAGCGCTGCCATCATACTAAGCATTGATTTTTTAAACATGTTGACCTCCTTCAAGTCGAAAGGGTTCCTCTTTCAAGAGAAACTCATCTTTTGAGTACACGTAAAGAAATGTACTCCATCATATAGACGTAACAAATCGATTCGACGTTTCAATTTTCTTTTTAAGATGTTTTCCTTTTCCAATAAATAAAGACCTGTTGCTCATTCTGTCATCAATTTAATAGGAAAAAAGGATCAAGCTCTTCTATTGTATCAATCCTAAGAAAAGAGGTAAATCACAATCAAAGAGCAGGGGATGTTTAACATGACCGAAAATGTGCTATAATGAGCGTTGTTTAACCTGAAAGGAGAATGTGAAAAATGGCAAAAAAAGGATACATACAACTAACGAATGGTAAGAAACTTGAGTTTGAACTATACCCAGAGGCTGCTCCAGGTACAGTAGCAAACTTTGAAAAATTAGCGAATGAAGGCTTCTACGATGGATTGAAATTCCACCGCGTCATCCCAGGCTTCGTAAGCCAAGGCGGCGATCCAAACGGTAATGGAACAGGCGGTCCTGGTTACACAATTAAATGTGAAACAGAAGGGAATCCACATCAACACGAAAGAGGTTCATTATCAATGGCGCATGCTGGTAAAGACACGGGCGGCAGCCAATTCTTTATCGTCCATGACCCGCAGCCGCACTTAAACGGTGTTCACACTGTTTTTGGCAAAGTAACATCTGGTATCGAGGCTGTTCTAGATATGGAACAAGGCCAAGGAATGGAAAAAGTCGAAGTTTTCGATGCTTAATCCAAAACACCGCTTAAACGCGGTGTTTTTTTATTTTAAATCTGATTTTACGGTTATTTGTTCCGTGAGGCGGTAGGTGATGAACCAATATAAAAGGGCAATAGCGCTAACAGAGGCGCCAAATAAACATACTCCGCTCCAGCCATTGTTTGCGTATATGCTAGTGGAAGCAATGGAACCAGTCGCACTGCCGATGGAGTAAAAAATCATATAAGCAGCAGTGAGCCGGCTTCTCGCCTCAGGCAGCACTGTGAAAATCATACTTTGGTTGGTCACATGTACGGCCTGCACAGATAGGTCAAGAATAATAATACCGATGATTAATAAAATGAGTGAATATTCAGTGAAAAAGATAAAAAACCATGAAACGAATAATAGGACAAGGGCTATACAAGTTGTTAATTGTCCTAAGCCTCGATCAGCAAGGCTTCCTGCCCGAGTAGCGCCTAATGCTCCGGCAACTCCAGCAAGACCAAATGCACCGATCGCCGTATGTGAAAGATTGTGTGGCGAGCTGCTGAGAGGCAGCACGAGCGAAGTCCACAACGTACCAAACACGATAAAGATCAGAAAACCCAGTATGCCTCGGATGCGCAGAATTTGTTCTTGTCTGAACAATGTAAACATTGAAGCAAGCAGCTTCATATAGGATATTGACGCTTTCTCGCTATCAGCCCGCGGGAGATACCGGTATAACACGGAGGTTATGATGAGCATCATAACGGCAGACACGAGATAGACTGACCTCCAGCCGGCGAGATCGGTTAGTACACCAGCAAACGTTCGTGCGAGAAGAATACCAATCACAATGCCACTTTGAACCAAGCCCACGATACGGCCTCGTTCTTCAGGAGCAGCCCATGTCGCTACGAACGCTACGAGTACCTGAGTGACCACAGCAAGCATGCCGACGGAAGCCAGCCCTATAAACAGGACGGTGGCAGTAGGGGCGATGCCGACTAGAATCAGAGATAACACGGATACTAGCATCTGAGCCATGATGAGCCGCCTTTGATTGAACAGGTCACCAAGTGGTACGATCAGTAGCAGTCCTAGTGCATAACAAAGCTGAGTAATCGTAATGACAATGCCAATGGATGAATAGGTGATGCCAAACTCGGATGCGAGGGAGTCTAATAACGGTTGTGCAAAGTATATGTTTGCAACTGCCATCCCGCAGGCTGACGCAAAAAGCAGAGCCATATAGCGAGTCATCGCTTGCTTCGGTTTGTTTTGTAAATGAGCCGTTTCCAAATCAAGATGTTCTATGGAAATGATTTTTTCTTTCACCATGCATGTCGTCGTCTCCTTTTGTACTAAAAAGTATAATATACTGATCAGTATATTATAATTCCTGTTAAGGATAACCAACAAAACATTTTAAAGTCAATACTTTCATCTTGAAAGAGGAAGGAAATTTGACAATCATACGTCGATAAAATAAAATTATAATGTACCGATTGGTAATCAAATAGACAATAATATCAAAAAATAGATACCTGACTTTGTGAAGAAATTTTAATGTTGAAATGAGGAATTGCTGATGGTTCGACAACGGGAATTTGACAAGGAAAAAGCGTTGGATGAGGCAATGGTGCTTTTTTGGGAAAAGGGGTATAGGGCCACTACATTAAGCGATTTGACTGAAAAAATGGGAATACAGCGGCCAAGTTTATACTCAGCGTTTGGAGATAAAGAGGAATTATTTGAGGCCGCATTACGCAAATACACAAAGCAGCATGCTGCCCATATTCGAACAAAACTTCAAAACAAACTTTCTGTCAAGGAAGCATTTCATACATTATTTGCAGATTTAGTAGAAGAGGAATATAGAGATGGTCCGAGTAAAGGGTGTTTTTGCATCAATACAATAGTGGAGCTTGCGCCACACGAAGAGAAATTTGAAATTCTGACAAGAGAGCATCAGATGTATCTTTCCGTCATTTTCGAAGAAAGAATTGTTCAAGGTATTCGCTCGGGTGAGCTCAAAAGCAGCCTGAATGCTAAAGCTTTAGCACAAACACTGGTCGTTTCTTTCATAGGACTGACCGTCCTCATGAAATCTCGTCCAGAACGTTCATTTGTAGATCATTCTGTAGCGACGATACTTTCCATATTAAAATAATGACAACATGCTATGGCATCCTCCTTCAATAAGAGTGATAGCGTATTTTGAACTAAATATCAAAATACGCTTTTTCTTTTAGGACAGTGGTGGACAAAATTCGATTTTGTGATATGATAAGAGAACAAACATTCGTATTTGTGGGTGTCGCCACATTGTCAGTACAAATCTAAAAAGCGTGGTCATGCTGAAAGAAAGCAGGAGATAATTTGAAACCATTAACAAAAGAAGAAAAAGATCAAATGATGATTGCCATTCAGCGTTACTTTGCCGAAGAACGAGAAGAAGAAATTGGTGAATTAGCAGCCATCAATATACTAGAATTTATCACAAAAAACCTTGGAAGCTACTATTATAATCAAGGGGTTCGTGACAGCCGGAACATCGCTGTTCAGAGATCGCAATTGTTAGAGGAAGATTTATTTGCACTCGAAAAAAGATGATCATCAATAATGTGCGCCTTGCTAACTGATAAAGAGGAAAGAGACCCCCTTAATAAAGAACGCATATTCGTATCATATGTAATGATGAAAAGGTGGAACCAAAGGTCCATCTCAATCGTTATATAAGTAACCATTAATGGAAATCAGCTTTTTTGGTTTTATTTCATCAAAAGAAGGAATAAAACATACAAATAGGCGAAGTGCAGATGATGGAGGTTCTAAATATGGGGAAAATTAAATTGAAAATGGCCATCTTATTTGTTTTACTGCTTTGTTTAGGCGCAGGTTATTTATACATGAATGGCATGAAAATTGAAGATGTGCCAACAGCCATTGGTGAAAGCTTAACAAATAATGATAAAGATTATACCATCTATGAATATACCATTACGAAAATTGACGGAGATGAATATTACGGTCAAGCAAAAAACGGCACAAAAATCATTTTTAGTGGAAAGAAATTCGAAGATGATGTGGCCGACTTGAAGAAAGGTGATCGTATTAAAGCCTACTTTAGTAATGAAAAGAGAATAGATGGTCTTATAAAAGTAGTAAAAGTCGTTAATTAACAAGTCTCCTTTCCTATAAGGAGGCTTTTTTTGTGAGAAATCTTGATTGTTGCATTTGACAACAAGGATCGCTATAATAGCCCCTAAGGACAGCTAAATATCGATTGTATCCTTCGGGGCAGGGTGAAAATCCCGACCGACGGTAATAAAGCAAATGCTTTACAGCCCGTGACCCGTTAATTTATTAACGGTTGATTCAGTGAAAAGCTGAAGCCGACAGTGAAAGTCTGGATGGGAGAAGGATAAAGAAAGCTATGAACGAAAAATATTTGTCGATCATAGTTTTATTTCTGATGCAAAAAAGCCAAAGCCCCGGAATTTTTTCCGGGGCTTTCTGTATGTTCATGTAGTGAATAGACCGGCATGCAGTGTTTATTAGGTGATCCCTCATCTACCTTGTATGGACCATAAAAAGCGACGAAGGTGCTCAATCGATCACATGTCCCTAACATCGCTTTTTTAAAAAGTGAGAAATACAAATGAAAAGAAAGGGAGGATCACATGTTTACGGGGATAATTGAAGAAGTAGGTGCAGTTCAGTCATTAAGCAAAAAGTCAGCAGATGCCATAGAAATTGTCATTCAGTGCAGCCGTGTGCTAGAAGATGTTCACCTCGGAGACAGTATTGCGATCAATGGTGTATGTCTTACAGTCACAAGCTTTACAAAAGCACAGTTCGCAGCAGATGTGATGCCAGAAACGGTCAAAGCGACATCACTGGATCAGCTGACATCAGGCAGTCCAGTGAATTTAGAGCGGGCCATGTCCTCGAATGGACGATTCGGAGGTCATTTTGTCTCAGGCCATGTTGACGGGACGGCAGTCATTACCCGAATAGAAAAGAAAAGTAATGCCATTTACTATGATTTAGAGATGGACAAGACCCTCACAGATATGCTCACGCAAAAGGGTTCGATCGCAATAGATGGTGTCAGCTTAACCATTTTCGATTTGCAAGATTCACACGTCACAGTCTCTATTATTCCTCATACGCTTGAAGGAACTATTTTCCCGACTAAATCTATGGGAGAGATCGTGAATATAGAGTGTGACATGATCGGTAAATACATCTATCGCTTTTTAACAAAAGAACAAGGCGGAAAGCAGCCATCCCGATTGACCCCATCATTTTTAAAAGAGCACGGATTCTAGGAGGCGATTGTATGTATCATTTAGTAGAAGAAGCAGTAAACGCTCTGAAAGAAGGAGAAATCATTATCGTAGTGGATGATGAAGACAGAGAAAACGAAGGAGATTTTGTGGCACTTGCTGAGCATGCCACGCCTGAAGTGATTAACTTTATGGCTTTACATGGAAGAGGTCTCATTTGTACACCGGTCCATGCGTCGATTGCCAAACACCTGAACCTGCATCCAATGGTAGAACAAAATACAGATGCACACCATACAGCTTTTACAGTGAGCATCGATCATGTGACAACGACGACTGGTATTAGTGCTTTTGAGCGCTCTACGACCATGCTTGCCATGTTAAATAAAGACGCAACTCCAGAAGAATTTGCCCGCCCAGGTCATGTATTTCCGCTCATTGCAAAAGAAGGCGGCGTACTAGAAAGACCAGGTCATACAGAGGCGGCGGTAGATCTTGCGAAACTGGCAGGTTCAGAGCCAGCGGGTGTCATTTGTGAAATCATGAATGTAGATGGCTCAATGGCGCGTGTTCCAGAACTAAAAGAAATCCAAAAACAGCACGGTTTAAAGATGCTGACAATAGAAGCATTGCAAACCTATTTAAATAATAAAGAAACAGCAGCTATCGAAACAAAATAAAAAATCACAAAAAAGGATGATCAACATATGAATACAATACAAGGGCATGTAGTAGCAGAAGGATTAAAATTTGCAATTGTCGTCGCGAGATTTAATGATTTTATTACAAGTAAACTGCTTGACGGAGCAGAAGATACATTGCTCAGACACGGAGCAAACGGTGACAATATTGATGTCGTGTGGGTACCGGGTGCTTTTGAAATTCCGTACATGGCAAAAAAACTAGCTGAAACAGAGAAATATGATGCTGTCATTACACTTGGAACTGTAATCAGGGGCGCAACAACTCACTACGATTATGTTTGTAATGAAGCCGCTAAAGGAATTGCTCAAAGTGCCATGTCAACAGGGGTACCGATTATCTTTGGTGTACTAACAACAGAATCCATTGAACAAGCTATCGAAAGAGCCGGTACAAAAGCTGGAAATAAAGGCAGCGAATCGGCTGCAGCTGCCATTGAAATGGCGAATCTCAACCGTACCTTTCGTTAATTTAGTGAAAAAGAGTTTAAAAACGGTATAAAAATGTTTATAATGTGTGATGAGCAAATGATTCGTGAGACATTTGCTGGACATAAGGATAATTTGAATATTGAGGGGTATATATGTTAATTCGTTATAAGAGGTCTTTTGAAAAAATTGCCATGGGGCTACTCTCCTTCATGCCGGGTGAGAAAGACGTCAAACAGCTTCAGCAGACGATGAAGTCATATGAAATGGATGAAAATCGGCAGCTGTTCCTTTGGAAAGATGGCGAGGATATCGTAGGTGCTATTGGTGTGTTGAAAACAGACGACCAAGTACAAATCGAGCATATTAGTGTGAATCCATCCCATCGAGATCAAGGAATCGGCAAGGAAATGGTTTTAGCCGTGGAAGAGGTATTCAAAACCAAAACACTCATTCCAAATGAATTAACGCAAGGCTTCTTTCATAAGTGTCACAGCGAAACAAATTAAATATCACACATGTAAAAGCAGAGGCTACAGTCCTCTGCTTTTTTTACGTTCGATTTGCTTTTTTCGTTCAAGCAATACATCTGTCCGGTCACGCAGTCTATGTTTTTCGATCAAAAATGTGTGGGATAAGTTGCTCTCCTGGCCAAAGACCAGTCCTTCTTTTTGAGCCATTTCTTGGCATAGAGACAGGAGCGCTTCATCTTTAATCGGGAGCATCACACTTTCGTATGACATGTCTTCAGCCATTTTCTTCTTCAGCGTTCTCAGAAGTATGAGAAACGCCTCATCATCCAGACCGAGGTTCGATAATACGGGCCGGTTTGCTTCCAGCAAGTGGAGGCTATTTGAAATGAGCCGTTTTGCACCTTTTCCATTTCCCCGTCTTTGATGATACAAAGCAACGGCAAGCTGAATGAAGCCAACCCAATATTCTTTGCGCTGCTCAGGCGGGTCTTCCTTCCAATATTCCTCAAGAATTTCATGACACTCAAAATAATCTCTTGTCGTATGAAATTCATGTAAAAAAGCCACGTACGCTTCAGGATACACAGTGGTCATCTCCTTTTCCACTCTCAGTCTAACATATTGAAAAGAAAAGAAGAAAGAGCGCCCTTCGTGAAAGGACGCTCTGTTTCTTTAATAAACCCAAGCCGCGCCAACGATGATCAGCAAGATGAAAAGCACGACAATAAGCGCGAAACCTCCGCCAAAGTTATAGCCATCTCCCATAATGATACGGCCTCCTTTTTCATCAGTTCTGTTTACAATGGTATTCTATGTATAAATGCCCTGAGTGGTATGGGCGAAACCACTGTTTTTCTTATTTTGCCTAGGACATTATGGTCGAAATTATATTGGACGAGAGCTTTATCCTGTCTTATACTAAAGGTTAGCCGGTGAAACGGTACTTAGAAGACAGTAGAAATGGTGAGAAAAAATGCTGGAATATCAGGTGAAAATAGATTCGTTTGAAGGTCCATTGGACTTACTTTTACATTTAATCAACCGGTTGGAAATTGATATTTATGATATTCCCGTTGCTAAAATTACGGAGCAGTATTTATTATATGTCCATACCATGAGGGAGCTTGAACTTGATGTGGCAAGTGAATATTTGGTGATGGCTGCAACCCTCCTGAGTATTAAAAGCAGAATGCTCCTTCCGAAACAAGAGGAAGAGCTATTTGATGAAGACCTGCTTGAAGAGGAAGAGGACCCTCGAGAAGAGCTGATTGGCAAACTGATTGAATACCGAAAGTATAAAGATGCAGCACAAGAACTAAAGGAACGCGAGGAAGAAAGGCAAAATGCCTTTACAAAACCTCCAAGTGATTTAAGCGAATTTGCAAAAGAATCGGAAGCGAAGGACACAAACCTGCATGTCACGGTGTATGATATGTTAGGTGCGTTCCAAAAGGTATTGAACCGAAAGAAAATAACGAAACCAGCACCATCTAGGATTACAAGACAAGAAATCCCGATTGAAGACAAAATGAATGAGATTATGAACCATTTAAGAAAAACGAAAAAGCGGACCAATTTCATGACTCTATTTCAACATGATCAAAAGGAGCACCTTGTCGTGACGTTTCTTGCTGTTCTTGAATTGATGAAAGGTCATCAAATCATGTTAGAGCAGGAAGGAAACTTTGAAGACATTTATATTATAGGGAGTGAAACGATTCATGACGCTTGATATCGTGAATTGGAAAGCCATCATAGAAGCGCTGCTTTATGCAGCAGGTGACGAAGGCTTAACAAAAAAACAGCTCATGTCTGTTCTTGAAGTAGAAGAGGCAGCGTTACTCGATATGATGTCTGCCGTAAAGGAAGAGTATCAAAAACAAGAACGAGGAATTGAGCTCATTGAATATGCAGATTCATATATGCTGCTGACGAAAAAGGAATACAGCATTTATTTGAAAAAATTAGTCGAGACCCCATCCAAAGGTTTGTCTCAGGCAGCGCTTGAAGTACTCGCAATCGTTTCTTATAAACAGCCGATCACACGCAGTGAGGTAGAAGAAATCAGAGGAGTCAAATCAGAGCGGGTGCTCCATAGTTTAGTAGCCAAAGCGCTGCTCTGTGAAGTTGGACGTGCCGATGGCCCTGGGCGAGCAATTCTTTATGGGACAACACCTACCTTTTTAGAGCAGTTTGGCTTAAAGGCATTGGATGAATTACCGCCACTTCCAGAGAATGTGGAAGCAGATGGTGTACAAGAAGAAGCTGATCTATTTTTTGAAAACTTCAATCAAACATTTGAAGAGATAAAATAGTTCAAAAGAATGAAAAATGTATGATAAAATATAAAAAAGATTTTAGGTCTAACATCTATTGATGTCAGATAAAATGGTCATAAAGCCATGAGGGGAAGGTAAACACAAAACAAATGGCACATATGAATGTAAAGGCTCAAGTTGATCAAGCAGGCGTCTTTTTATCAAAGGTTGCAACTGAAATGAATGGTTTTCTGAACGAAGCTACCTTATCAAGTATGAAACGATTAAACCCTGAAGCGGAAGCCTATTATTGTGACATATTGAATACATTACGGAAGCTTGCAGTGTACAGCGAGGATGCAGCGGCAGTTTGCAGGAAAATCAGCCAGCAGCAGACATTCCCGCAGCAAGCCGCGCAGCAGACGCTTCACCGTATTTATCATCAATGTATTGAAGAGTTTTTCACGCCGAAAAAGGATACATGGTATGAAGACAGCCGTTCCGCATATACAGGAAAGAGCAGCATTGTTTTCCACCATGAAGTATCCGCTGAGATCAAACGATTATTTTCTTCATTAGAAAAAGATTTTTTAGCGATGAGAGAAGAGCTAGAATATACGACATCTCATCAGCAAATGAAAATGGTATAAGCAAGAGGAAGGAGCGTCTCTACATATAGAGACGCTCAGCGTGTAGACAAACCCTCGCATTCGTTGTCAGTCCTGCGTGCTGGTGCTCACGAATGTCAAATTCGCTCCGCGCCAGTACTCGTCCTTCCTAGACTGCAAAGGTTTTCTATCACGCTGAAAAGAAGACAAAGGGCTAAAATAAGGTTCATTTTAGCCCTTTGTCGACAATCTGAGCGTCTCTACATATAGAGACGCTTTTTTTTATGGACGAGGCATCATAACTTTTTCAGCCGCGCATACACTTGTACAAAACGGACAAGGACGTGAATGAACATGCCCTATTTAAAAATTGGAACAGCAGTCCTTCTTCTATTTACACTCTTACTGCCTTTTTCCTCACATGCCAAAGCAGATATGTCATTATCAGTGAGTGCAAGAAGCGCCATTTTAATAGATGGACAGTCAGGCAGAGTCCTATTTGGAAAGGACGAGCATGAAAAAAGAAGAATCGCCAGTATTACGAAAATTATGACGGCAGTATTAGCCATTGAATCAGGAAAAATGAAAGACACCGTCAAAGTATCAAAGCGCGCGATACAAGCAGAGGGCTCATCGATTTATTTAAAAGAAGGGCAGAAGGTGAGCCTAGAAGACTTGACATACGGGCTTATGCTGCGTTCTGGAAATGATGCAGCTGTTGCCATTGCAGAGCATGTGGGCGGCAGTTTAGAAGGATTTATTTTTATGATGAATCAAAAAGCGTCTGAACTAGGAATGGAGAATACGAATTTTCAAAATCCGCATGGACTCGATGATCATAAACATCATTATTCATCAGCCTATGACATGGCCATCTTAACAAAATACGCCATGGAGCATAAACAATATCAAAAAATTGCAGGCACGACTTTCTATAAAGCAAAAACGATGGAAGGCTATTGGAAAAATAAAAACAAGCTGGTCACCGGATTATACAAATATTCAACTGGTGGGAAAACGGGATATACGAAGCTTGCAAAACGCACACTTGTCTCTACAGCTGCCAAAGGGGATGCGGCACTGATCGCTGTGACCATTAATGCGCCAGATGATTGGAAGGATCATATCTCTATGTTTGAATATGCATTTGATCATTATAAAACGTACGTACTTGCTGAAAAAGGAAGACTCGCTTCATTAAAAGGAACCTTTTACGAAAAAAAAGCATTTATCAAACGTGATGTGGACTATTTTTTAAATGAAGATGAGAAAAAGCTAGTAGAAATTGAAACGGAAATGCTTACTCCTCAAAAGAAGTGGAAAAAAAACGCCGAGGCCATCCCTGATGTTGTAGGGAAAATGACGTTTTTATTAGATGGACAGGTGATCGAGCAAGTACCGATTTTTTATGAAAATAAACGAAATCGAATGCCTCAAAAAAGCTTCCAAGAAATGTTTAAGTCTGTCTTTCAGACATCTATAGGCGGATCTTCATGGTCAATCTAATTTGGGTATTCCTCACTGTCATCGGTCTTGTGTACGCGATGTTCAACGGAACGATGGAGGAAGTAAACGAAGCTGTATTTAAGGGATCAAAGGAAGCTGTGACCATTTCAATTGGTCTGATTAGTGTCCTCGTTTTTTGGCTCGGGCTGATGAAGATTGCAGAAGAGGCAGGCTTGTTACATTTCTTTAGTAAATTGTGCCGTCCCTTTATTTCAAAGCTATTTCCGGATATTCCGCCTAACCATCCTGCGATGGGATATATTTTGTCCAATCTGATGGCGAATTTCTTTGGTCTCGGGAATGCCGCTACACCGCTTGGGATTAAGGCAATGGAGCAGATGAAAGCATTAAACGGCGGGAAAAATGAAGCAAGCCGGTCCATGATTACATTTTTAGCGGTCAACACATCCTCTATCACACTCGTGCCAACAACCGTCATTGCAATTAGAATGACCTATGGTGCAGATCAGCCAACAGACATTGTAGGGCCAACCATTTTGGCGACACTCATTTCAGGCATTGGTGCCATTCTCATTGATCGCTATTTCCACTATCGCAGAAGCAGGCGGGGGTGATCTCGTGTCATTTATTAACTGGCTGTCACTTGCTTTGATCCCACTGATCATCGCAGGAATTTTAATTGCGGGAACCATTAAAAAGGTACCGACCTATGAAACATTTGTCGAGGGCGGGAAAGAAGGTATTCAAATTGCCTTTTCAATCATTCCTTATTTAGTCGGCATGCTCGTGGCCATTACGATATTCCGCGCGTCTGGTGCGCTTGATTTTGTCATGGGACTGTTAAAACCCGTGTTTACAGCGATCGGCTTCCCGGCAGAAGTGGTGCCGCTTGCGTTTATTCGTCCGATATCTGGCACAGCTGCACTCGGGATGACATCAGACCTCATTGCGACATATGGACCAGATTCATTTATCGGACAGCTCGCAGCTGTCATGCAAGGGTCAACTGATACCACTCTCTACATTTTAACGGTCTATTTTGGGGCAGTCGGTATAAAAAAAATGGGAGATGCGCTGAAAGTAGGTCTGTTAGCGGACCTCATTGGCATCATTGCATCTGTCATCATCGTCAGTTTGTTATTTAGCGGCGCCTAATGAGGCGCTTTTTTGTCTTTCAATGGATGGAAAATTGCTTTTTAGCTGAAATTAAACAGACGAATCGCTTATTTTTCCACGAATGCTTGTTTGTTTTAAGTCAAGCAAGTAAGATAGTACATGAGGTGAAAGACAAAATGGAACGTTTACAGAAAGTAATTGCACATGCCGGCGTCGCTTCTAGACGAAAGGCAGAAGAATTAATTAAAGAAGGACGAGTTACCGTTAATGGTCAAACAGTGACAGAGCTCGGAGTAAAAGTGGGCTCTTCAGATAAAATTGAAGTCAACGGATTAAAGCTTGAAAGAGAAGAACCGGTTTACTTTATGCTTTATAAACCGCGCGGCGTCATTTCAGCTGCCGAGGATGATAAAGGACGTAAGGTTGTCACAGATTTCTTTGATGACGTCCCGCAGCGCCTTTATCCAATCGGCCGCTTAGATTATGATACGAGCGGTTTGATTTTAATTACAAATGACGGGGAATTTGCCCATAAGCTCATGCATCCGAAATACGAAATTGATAAAACATATGCAGCGAAGCTAAAAGGCATCCCATCAAAGGAATTGCTTAGAAAGCTAGAAAAAGGGATTATGTTAGATCATAAAAAGACTGCACGTGCTCGTGCCAAGATGCTTTCTATCGATAAACGAAAGCAGACATCTATCGTTCAATTAACCATTCATGAAGGCAGAAACAGACAAGTGCGCCGCATGTTTGAAGCGATCGGTCATGATGTGTTAAAGCTAAAAAGAG
This sequence comes from Bacillus sp. FSL W8-1143, assembly GCF_037965155.1. Taxonomy (NCBI): domain Bacteria; kingdom Bacillati; phylum Bacillota; class Bacilli; order Caryophanales; family Bacillaceae; genus Bacillus; species Bacillus sp. FSL W8-1143. The sequence goes on along the minus strand of NZ_CP150182.1, from coordinate 2,108,161 downwards.
AGCAATATGCGTTCCTTCATATTGAAGGCATGAGACCAGGAGACCGCAGAGAATTAACACCGCATGAAGTAAAGCGCCTGAGAGCAATTGCAGATCACGGGAAAAGCGCTTTTTAATTTTCACATAAACTTCAAAAAATGAAGAAGCATCAAAAGAAGGAGAATGCTATAATTTACCTGAATGTCTATGGGGAAGGGGTACTTCAGATGAAAAAAAGACGGTTTTTCATACGGACGGGCATTCTCCTCGTGATGCTTGCTGCACTATGTTATACCATGTATAACTCAGTATTTGCCAAACAGGATCGGGTCAAAGAAGGATCTATTGCGCCAAACTTTGTCCTTCAATCTGTGGATGGGGAACGGATTGAATTAAAGGACTTAAAAGGCAAAGGTGTCTTTCTTAATTTTTGGGGGACCTGGTGTGGTCCATGTAAACAAGAATTCCCTTACATGGCAAATCAATATGAAGTGTTCAAGGATCGCGGTGTGGAAATTGTTGCAGTCAATGTTGCAGAATCCAATATTGCCGTGAAAAATTTTATGGGATCTTATGGCGTGAATTTTCCTGTTGCCATGGACAAGGATCGTCAAGTAACAGAGGCATATGATATAGGACAACTACCAACCACGCTTCTAGTTAATCCTGAAGGCAAGGTAATCAAAGTCATAAAGGGAACCATGACAGAACGTCAAATCTATGATTATATGAATTTGATTAAACCAAAGGGGTCATAGAATGAAAGAGGTAAAATGCGAGTGTGGACATATTAATCCAATCGGTACTGTTTTATGTGAATCCTGCGGAAATCCTATTGCGGCTAAAGAGAAAAACTCTTCAAAGCTGCTTGATATGAGATATGACGGCAGTGCGAGACGCTCGCAAACATACAACAAAACGATTGTTGATAAAGTATGGAACTTTTTTTCTTCCGTTAAGGTGGGTGTGTGGCTGATTGTCATCACACTGCTTGCTTCCTCATTAGGAACGATTTTTCCGCAGGAGCGATTTATTCCGCCAGGTGCATCTGCTTCCACCTATTATGAAGAGCAATATGGGTCGTTTGGCAAGCTGTATTACACACTTGGATTCCATGATCTTTATAATTCTTGGTGGTTTTTAGCTTTAGTTGCATCCATCGGAATCTCCCTTGTCATTTGCAGTCTCGACCGGGTTATTCCTCTTTATCGAGCACTTAAAAACCAAGGGGTTATTAAAAAAGAAGGCTTTATGAGAAGACAGCGTCTGTTCAGTGAGACAGACAAAACGTTAGATCAGCATACATATGAAGGCATCAAGAAAGCAATGAAACAAAAGCGTTACCGCGTGAGAGAAGAAAACGGACATATTTTAGCGGAAAAAGGCCGCTTTTCACGCTGGGGCCCTTACGTCAATCACATTGGATTAATCATCTTTCTCATTGGATCAATGCTCCGGTTTGTCCCAGGCATGTATGTGGATGAAACGCTGTGGGTTAGAGAGGGTGAAACTGCCCCAATTCCAGGCACAGATGGTCAATATTTTTTGAAAAATAATGCGTTTTCAATTGACCGCTATGAAACTGGAAATGAAAAAGAAGTGTTTGAGAATGCGATTGAAAGAGCTGGCGACGGTCAAGTAGTGAAAAGTTATAAAACCGATGCCACTTTATACAAACGTGAAGGGGAAGTTGTGTTTGGTGAAAAGCCCAAGCTGAAGCAGGTATCAGAACATGATATTAAAGTGAACGAACCGCTCAAGTTTGATCATTTCTCATTATATCAAGTGGATTTTAAACAAAATGAACTCGATCAAATGGTCTTTCAGCTGATTCGTAAAGATACTGAAAAATCTTTCGGAACAGTGAAGATTAATCTGCTGGAGCCTAAGTCAGAATATGATCTTGGTAGCGGTTACAAAGTCAAAGTGATGAGCTATCTCCCTGATTTTTATTTTGACGATGATGGAACGCCGAGTACGAAAACAAGGAATCCGAATAATCCTGCTTTCGTGTTTGAAATGGTTTCTCCTGAAAAGCCTAAAGGTGAAAAAAGCTTTGTGGCGATTCAAGAGACAGTAGAGGGCTCTGATAATAACCTATATAAAATGAAGTTTGATCGAGTGGAAACGAAAAACGTCACGGGATTGACGGTGAGAAAAGATTTAACTCTTGGGGTGCTCATCGTAGGCGGGATCATCTTCATGATTGGTGTCGTGCAGGGGATGTATTGGCAGCATAGAAGAATTTGGCTGTCTGCAAAGGATGGAAAAGTATTTGTGGCAGGACACACAAACAAAAACTGGTTTGGGTTAAAGTCTGATCTTGGCGTGATCCTAAGTGACAGTGGCATCAAACAGCCAGTTGATCAAAAAGAACTGCCTGATACAACAAGTATCAGCAAAAGCAAGGGGGAAGGATTAGATGGCAGCAGTCAGTGAAAACCTGTTATTTGCAGCTTTTCTATTGTATTTAGCGGCAGTTCCTTTTTTTGGTGGTGCCATTAAAGGAAAAAAGAAAGTTGATGGACCGCGCAGAAATAAGGCGGCACTTATCGGTATTACGCTCACCATCATCGGTTTTTTAAGTCAATTTGGCTACTTTATTTCAAGGTGGATGGCGTCTGGTCATGCACCAGTCAGTAATTTGTTTGAATTCACAACGGCTTTCGGCATGATGCTTGTGCTCGCATTCATCATTTTATATTTTGTGTATCAAGTGTCGGTACTTGGTTTATTTACACTTCCAATCGCTTTATTGATTATTGCCTATGCAAGTATGTTCCCATCTGATATATCACCGCTAATTCCTTCATTACAAAGTAATTGGCTTTATATTCACGTGACAACAGCAGCACTAGGGCAAGCTATTTTAGCGATCAGCTTTGTGGCAGGTGTCATCTTCTTATTAAAACATGTCGATCAAACAAAACCAGGTAAGAAGACATTTGGTTTAGAGCTTGTCATGTTTATGATTGTTGTGACACTTGCATTTATCGCAGTCACGTCCATCTTTAGAATGACAGGATACGAAGCGAAATTTAATTGGGTCGATAAAAATAAAGAGGAAAGTGTGATGGTCTATGAGCTGCCAGCTCTAGTTGGACCTCATAAAGGAGAGCTTGTGACGCAAGATCGTTTGGAACCGTTTGTTGATTTGCCGCCTGTTTTTTCAGGAAGAAAGGTCAATACGGTGTTATGGTCATTCGGCACGGGGCTGATTTTGTATGGACTGATTCGCTTGGTCATTCGCAAACGACTGAGTGCTCTGCTTCAACCGCTCGTGAAACAGGTGAACCTAGATTTAGTCGATGAAATTGGATACAGAGCTGTTTCCATTGGTTTCCCTGTATTTGCGTTAGGCGGGCTCATTTTTGCAATGATCTGGGCGCAAATTGCATGGACTCGGTTCTGGGGCTGGGACCCGAAGGAAGTATGGGCATTAATTACGTTTCTCTTTTATGCAGCCTACCTTCATCTTCGCTTATCCAGGGGCTGGCATGGCGAAAAGTCCGCTTGGTTAGCTGTCATCGGATTCGCCATCATTATGTTTAATCTCATCTTTGTCAATCTTGTGATTGCAGGGCTTCATTCTTACGCGTAATCACATGAAAAAGGCCAACTTTTTATGAATCGATTCGGCTTTTTGTTAAAATGAATGTAACAACGGAGAAAGCAGGAGGATTGTCTAATGGAACACACAACTCAAACGAAAATATTAGTCGTAGATGATGAGGCAAGAATTCGCCGCCTTTTAAAAATGTATTTAGAGCGTGAAAATTATGAAATCGATGAAGCTGAAAATGGAGATGAGGCCATTCAAAAAGGACTCCAAACAGATTATGACCTCATTTTGCTCGATTTAATGATGCCTGGTACAGATGGGATCGAAGTGTGTAATCAAATTCGAGACAAAAAAGCGACCCCAATCATTATGCTGACGGCAAAAGGAGAAGAAGCCAACCGCGTGCAAGGGTTTGAAGCAGGTACGGATGACTACATCGTCAAACCTTTTAGCCCGCGTGAAGTTGTTTTACGTGTGAAAGCATTGCTCAGAAGATCTTCTCAAACGTCTTATCTCAATACTGGGACAACAACAAAAGACGTCCTTGTGTTTTCTCATCTTTCAATTGATCACGACGCGCATAGAGTGACAGCTGATGGCAAAGAAGTCAGTCTCACGCCGAAGGAATATGAGCTTTTATATTTCCTTGCGAAAACACCGGATAAGGTTTATGACAGAGAGAAGCTGTTAAAAGAAGTATGGCAGTATGAATTCTTTGGAGACTTGAGAACAGTCGATACCCACGTCAAACGACTTCGCGAAAAGCTGAATAAAGTGTCACCAGAAGCTGCGAAAAAAATCGTGACGGTATGGGGTGTCGGGTACAAATTTGAGGTCGGCGCTGAATGAAACTGTGGAAAAGTGTCGTTGGAAAGCTATGGTTAACCATTCTCTTCCTCGTCCTCATCGTTTTATCTATTTTAACCGTGCTTCTTTTAGAGTTCATTGAAAATTACCATGTAGAAGAAGCAAAGTCAGATTTAACGCAAATGGCAAATAAAGTGGCGGTCATTTTAGAAAGCCATGACGATCAATCACTCGCAAGGTCGATTACATCAGAGCTTGCTGACAAATTGACGAGTATTGCGATTATCCAAGAGGACGGGCTAGAGTGGTATTCGTCTGAAAAAGACGGGAAGCTTCCTGCGATTACAAAGAAACAAATTGAAGCAGACGGTGATTTGAATCAAGCACTAAAAGATCGTAAAAAAATCAGTAAACGTGCAGAACCAAATGCAGGCAATCATAAAGATGAACGAATAGTCGTCGGTGTTCCATTTGAGGCAAACGGAAAAAAAGGCATGGTCTTTCTTTCTCAATCATTACTCGCTGTAGAGCAAACAACAAAACATACGACGCGTTATATCTTCCTAGCAGCCGGAATTGCCATTGTTCTGACCACTATTTTCGCGTTCTTCTTATCAACACGTGTCACCTATCCTCTTAGAAAGATGAAAGAGGGAGCGCAGGATCTGGCGAAAGGGAAATTTGATACAAAGATTCCTATATTAACGCAAGACGAAATTGGAGAACTGGCCATCGCCTTTAACCAAATGGGCAAGCAGCTTAAATTTCATATCACAGCTTTAAATCAAGAAAAAGAGCATTTGTCCAATATTTTAAGCAGTATGGCTGATGGTGTCATCACCATCAATATTGATGGAACGATCCTCATGACGAATCCTCCTGCAGAACGATTCTTGCAGGCATGGTATTACGAGCAAAATATGAAGATCAAAGATGGAGATGAACTGCCTCCAGAAGCGCGAGAATTGTTTCATACAGCCGTCAGCACGGAAAAAGAGCAAATGATTGAAGTCACACTGCAAGGACGTACTTGGGTTCTTCTCATGTCTCCGCTTTATAATCAGCAGGACGTTAGGGGAGCAGTTGCGGTCCTTCGTGATATGACAGAGGAACGAAGACTTGATAAGCTGAGAAAAGACTTCATTGCCAATGTCAGTCATGAACTTCGTACTCCAATTGCTATGCTGCAAGGATATAGTGAGGCAATTGTAGATGATATTGCTGGCTCAGAAGAGGAAAAGAAAGAGATTGCGCAAATTATTTACGACGAATCACTTCGAATGGGGCGTCTTGTGAATGACCTTCTAGACCTAGCGAGAATGGAAGCTGGCCATATTACACTGAATCTTGAATCAACAGATACAGAAGAGCTGACCGAGAAGATTTACCGCAAGTTTCTTGGTATAGCAAAAGAAAAGCAAGTTGATCTCACATATGACATTCAAGTGGATGAACCTTACTTTGTACTCGATCCGGATAAAATTGAGCAGGTGTTTACGAATCTCATTGATAACGCCATTCGTCATACACCAGAGGGCGGAGAGGTTCACTTCTCGGTTCAATCGGTGGAAAGCGGTCTGAAAATGGATGTGAAAGATTCAGGAAGCGGAATCCCGGAAGAGGATTTGCCATTTATTTTCGAACGTTTCTATAAAGCGGATAAGGCAAGAACAAGAGGGCGTTCTGGTACTGGACTTGGTCTTGCGATTGTGAAGAATATCGTAGAAGCACATCAAGGCTCCATTCATGCACATAGCAAAGCGGGTACTGGTACACACTTTACCTTTTATATTCCGAGAAAAAAGCAGGAACTCGTCTAATCCTGACGAAGAATCTTGTTACATGAGAAACACTTCTTTTCGAAAGAAAAAGAAGTGTCAGCGTGTAGACAAACCCTCGCATTCGTTGTCAGGTCTGCGCGCTGGTGCTCACGAATGTTCAATTCGCTCCGCGCCAGTGCTCGCCCTTCCTAGACTTCAAAGGTTTTCTATCACGCTGAAAAGAAGACAAAGTGCTAAAATAAACATCATTTTAGCACTTTGTCAACAATCTAACACTTCTTTTCGAAAGAAAAAGAAGTGTTTTTTTATTTTCATATTTTTAAGGAGAAGTTAAACAAAAAGCCCTTCCCAAATTGTCGAACTTGTAATATATTTGTCATAAAGTTGTAATGTAACGTTTTTTAAGAGTCACTCGACAAAAATAAGTGAACGGAGGGGTTTCCTATGCATGAAACCTTTCAAAAAATATATGATTCGTACCATCAAGATTTGTACCAGTTTTTATTTTATATGGTTAAAGATAAAAATCAGGCAGAGGATCTCGTTCAGGAGGTTTACATCCGGGTACTTCACTCATATAAAACTTTTGAAGGAAGAAGCAGCGAGAAAACATGGCTGTTTTCAATTGCAAGGCATGTGGCAATTGATTGGTTTCGCAAACAGCAAACCATTAGACAACGGGTACTCGGCACGTTTGATTGGGATAAGCAGGATGTAAAGGACCCAGACTTGCTCCCAGACGAACTGGCTGTACAGGATGAAAATGTGAAAGAAATCTATGCCGCACTTGATCAGTGCACGATTGATCAACGAGCTGTCATCATTTTAAGATTTATCCAGGGCTACTCAATCATGGAGACGGCAAAGGCGCTAAAGTTCTCGGAAAGCAAAGTCAAAACAACGCAGCACCGAGGCCTGAAAGTGCTCCGAAAACATATGGAGCTTTTGAAGGAGGAGCTAGTGAATGAAAACGAACAGGTCCGATTGGAGCGAAGAACGAATCAAGGTGTTACTAAGTCAGCTTCCAAAGGTGGAGGACAACCGTTCATCTAAGCAGATATACCAGCAGATGCTCATGGCAAGCGGGCAGAAAAAGAAAAGTGCCAAATGGATCGGTCCAGCGGTCGCAACCGTTGTGGTTTTATTTATGGCGTTTTTAATTTCTCCTCATTTATTTCAGCCAGCTGCTCAAGATCATCATCAGCAAATGAAAATGGACTCAAGTGCTGACAAAAGTCAGGTAAACGCCACATTAGAGGCGGTCAAACAGACTAATGGCCCCTCACACGTTGTGTCTCGTAAGCAGCAGCAAAAGTTTATGACCATAGCATACATAGATGAATCGACCTCTCAAGTGGTTCCGATTAGCATTGAAAAAGAGGATGAGTATGATCATTTGCAGGATATGGTGAACACTTATGAACAGGTGCAGCTGCCTGAAATGACAAAGCCTCTTCAATCTTATATGGATATGGTGGACCTTCGTGAAAAAGGAGATACACTTGTTTTTCAATTAAAAAGTGATTTGTCCCTTGATACGTTAAAAGAAGCCAGCAGGTTTAAAGATATGGTAAAAGAAACGCTAAAATGGAGCAAATATGAGCAGGTGCAAGTCAAGACAGCCAAAGGTTCTCACCTTCAAATAGGAGCAAATGGAAGCGTTGGAACAATATCGATTGAAAAACAAACAAAGCACGCTTATTATGTTTTAGAGAATAAGAGCGGGACTTTTTTGGTGCCTTCAAAAACGCATTATTCATCGTATGAAGATGCGGTAGAAGCTATGAAGCGTACAAGCGATGCAGGACTTGATCCATTAATTAAAGACGAACCGATTAAAGAAGTGACGTCTAAAGGAAAACATGTGACCATTACGTTTGGAGCATCAGCGCAATTATCGGACTCAAATGATCATATTTTACTCATTGAAGGTCTGCTGCTCTCAGCGAAAGATTTTGGTTTTACAGAGGTCACCATTCAACAGGCGGGAACAGATCAAGTTGGTCCGTATGAATTAGAAGAACCGATAGAGGTGCCGGCTCTGCCGAATCCAGTTGTCATAAAAGACCGTTAAAGGACGCGAGAAATTGCGTTCTTTTTTGATGTATAGAAAATAGCTTCCTTGCTGTATACTAAGCTGTCATAAAAAGAACCTCAAAGAAGGGGAGTCACTAATGAAAAGGTATTGCTTCATATGTGCCAGCTGTTTTTTGATGATCTTTTCACCTGTTGCTCATGCACAGGAAACAAGCGAATGGGTGGAGCCGATAAAAGGAGAAGTCACAGATTTGTTTGGGACAAGAGGCGGCTCGCACATGGGATTAGATATAGCTGCGCCAGAAGGAGAATCCATCTTTGCTGCAAGTGAAGGTGAGGTCTCGCGTTCGTATGTATCTGCTACATATGGCGAGGTTGTGTTTATCCAGCATCCAAATGGATATGAAACCGTCTATGCACATTTACACGAGCGTTTTGTTAAAAAGGGTGACCATATAGAAGCAGGACAGCCGATCGGCATTATCGGCAACACAGGGGCGTCTAGAGGCACTCATTTGCATTTTGAGGTGCACAGGGGGCATTGGTCAGTCAGCAAAGAAGATGCGGTGGATCCACTCACAATCATTGCAATGGATCGCTTCCAAGAGCCGGCCCTACATGTAAACGGACAAGAGAACAATACATATCTCATTAAACAAGGAGATACCCTTTGGTCGATTGCAAAAGCGCATGAGATGACTGTGGAACAATTGAAACAGATCAATGAGCTGACCACTCATCTCATCCGAACGGGAGATCGTTTAATGGTTTCAAAAAAATAAACCTCATGCATGTGCATGAGGTTTATCATGATTTTTTATAGGTCGATCAGACGGACAGAAAGTATATCGTGCACTTCGGTTAATTCTTTGACAATTTCGTCCTCAAGATGCTTGTCGAAAGAAAGCATCATGATGGCTTCGCCGCCTTTTTCTTTACGTCCTACCTGCATTGTCGCAATGTTGACATCGTGGTTGCCTAAAATTTGTCCAACCTTTCCAATTACACCAGGTGCATCAGTATGCTGGATGTAGACAAGGTGTCCATCTGGATAAAAATCAATATTAAATCCATTAATGGAAACAACGCGTTCTCCTAAATGCGGGATATAGGTTGCTTTTAGAGTAAAGGTTGAAAGGTCGCCTTTGACTTCAATAGAAATGCTGTTTTCGTAACCAGATTCACTGGAAGAAATCTTTTCACTAAAGCTAATGCCGCGTTCTTTTGCCACCATTCCAGCATTGACTTCATTTACAGTCGAATCAACACGCTCTTTTAAAAAGCCTGACAGAAGACTTTTTGTAATAAAGGATGTTTCGAGTTTTGAAATAGAGCCTTCGTAAGAGATGCCTACTTCTTTTACAGGTTCTCTCATTGATTGAGAGACAAGACGTCCGAGCTTTCCTGCAAACTGATGATAAGGCTGAATTTTTTTGAACTCGTCTTTTGTCATCGCTGGTAGGTTAATAGATGACATAACAGGGAGTCCTTTTGCAAATTGAAGTACTTCTTCAGATACTTGCGCCGCTACATTTAATTGTGCTTCCTTCGTCGATGCGCCAAGATGCGGAGTCGCAATGACGAGCGGATGGTCTACAAGCGGATTATCAGTAGGAGGTTCTACCTCAAATACATCGAGTGCAGCTCCTGCAACATGGCCGCTTTCAAGCGCTTCAAGAAGGTCACGCTCGTCAATAATACCACCGCGTGCACAGTTCACTAGGCGAACGCCTTTTTTCGTTTTTGCAATTGTTTCTTTATTGAGAAGTCCTCTTGTTTCTTTTGTTAACGGGGTATGTACAGTGATGATATCTGATACTTCGAGTACTTCATCAAGTGACTTGGCATTGACACCGATTTTTTCTGCGCGTTCCTTTGTCAGAAACGGGTCAAATACGTTGACTGTCATGCCAAATGCTCTTGCACGCTGGGCAATTTCGCTTCCGATTCTGCCAAGTCCAACAATCCCAAGAGATTTTCCATAAAGCTCTGCACCAACATAGGCACCTCTGTTCCATTCTTTTGATTTCACAGAAATGTTGGCTTGTGGAATATGACGCATGAGTGAAGAGATCATCGCAAATGTATGCTCAGCTGTGGAGATCGTATTACCGTTTGGTGCATTGATCACAATGACGCCATGCTTGGTTGCTTCATCAATATCAATATTGTCTACTCCCACACCGGCACGGCCGACAATTTTTAATGAAGTCATTTTTTCATAAAGCTCTTTGGTCACTTTCGTCGCACTTCTGACAAGTAAGGCATCAAATGTGTGTAATTCATCTTCTGCTTCTGTTACATTTTTTTGGACAATTTCAACAAAATCTGATTCTAAAAGTGGTAAAAGACCATCATTGCTCATCTTATCTGAGACTAATACTCGAAACATCGTAAGATTTCCTCCTAAAATAAACGTCATAAATATCTGATAATTTACCATATTCCTTTTCGCTGTGTCAATCAAATTAAAGCAGTAAAGCGAAAAAGAAAACACGAACATTTCTTAGTGTCTTTATAAAGAATGGACACCTTTAAACAAAAGATAACCAATTTTTTCGTATTTGTCATTATAATTTTTAAGTTTTTTGCGATTTCTTAAAACTGATGAAATTGCTCAGGATTTTTATCTGTACAAATGCTCATATATCATATATAATGATGTCGAATTGAATAATGATCAATCTTCGGGGCAGGGTGCAATTCCCTACCGGCGGTGATGAGCATAGTCTCTAAGCCCGCGAGCCTTTTTTGGCAGGATTCGGTGTGATTCCGAAGCCGACAGTATAGTCTGGATGGGAGAAGATGGAGGTTCGTAAACGTTGAAAACTTGGTTTTTCACACGTTTATTTGTCTAGCCTAAATTCCCCGCTCCTGTTTTCATGAGCGGTTTTTTTGTGGCTGAAATTGAACAATCCTCTTTTCGAAAGATTTGATCGAAAAGGAGAGAGAATATTGAATCAAAGTAAAGTAAAACGTTTAGTCGTCACCAGTATGCTTAGCAGTATTTCGTTCGTGTTAATTTTATTGGATTTCCCTTTCCCAGGGCTTCCAGCGTATTTGAAAATTGATTTCAGCGATATCCCAGCGATTATTGCGATTTTAATTTATGGGCCAGGTGCAGGAATTGCCGTTGAGGCATTAAAAAATGTTCTGCATTATCTCATTCAAGGCAGTATGTCCGGCGTTCCAGTTGGGCAAGTCGCGAACTTCATTGCAGGCACACTATTCATCTTACCAGTCGCCTTTATGTTCAAAAAAATTAAATCAGCAAAAGGAATGGCTTGGTCAATGATCATGGGTACATTACTTATGACTGTGATGATGAGCATTTTAAATTACTTCTTATTCCTACCAGCTTACACATGGTTTTTAAACGCACCTGAACTATCAGATCATGCGCTCAAGACGACCATTACAGCAGGGATTTTACCTTTTAACTTTATTAAAGGAATCATCATTACCATCGTATTTAGCTTCATTTTTGTGAAAATGCGTCCATGGTTTGAAAATAAACGCCGACTTCAAAATAGTTAAGATAAAAAAAGCCCCTGCATAAGGGGCTTTTATACTATTCATGCTTAAGTGGGTCACCCTCGAAAGATTCGTCCGCAACTTTGATTGAGTCAGTTGGACATCCTTCAAATGCATCAAGCATATCTTCTTCAAGTACTTCTGGAACTTCTACAGTCCCTTGGTTGTCGTCAAGCGTAACAAATGCAATGCCTTCATCATCATAATCATAAATGTCTGGAGCAGCTGCACCGCATGCGCCGCAAGCAATACATGTGTCTTTGTCTACAATTGTATATTTTGCCATGTTAAAAAAATACCTCCCAAATAGTTCGATGGAACACATGGTTTAACCTTTTTAGTTTCACCGATAAAAAACAATTTCCTCAAACCTTATTGTAATGATTTTAAATTCACATTTCAACTGTAAAGTGATTGAGAATGCTTATCACATAAGGGTTTGTTCATAACTTTCCCCCATAAATTGAGTTTAAACATTTCTTCTTGTATGAAATCTGTTAAAATAAAGGGAGAAAATATTCGAATTTTGTCAGGAAGACAGGTGCTTTGATGAATGACTCTTCATTATTTGGATGTCATGTTAATGGACAGCGTATATAAATTGAACGGCGAACGCTCCATTAGTGCTGTCTACCATCTTTTTAAAGGAAAAAAATCATCTCAAACCATACAGGATGCCAGCTTGTTTGAGCTTTCCAGGTACTTCGGCTGTTACCCGGGGTTTACGAGGGATCAGCTGAATCGTTCTGCTTTAAAGCTTGAAGAGAAGCACTATATTAGAAAAAACGATGAGACACTGAGTATCACTGAAGCAGGGCAGCAAATGCTACACCAGCATTTCTCTGAAAAACCGATGCCTGCTTATTTTCATGGTGCCAAATACCACGATAAAGCAAAGATGCTATGGATGAGGCTCTCTTTACTTGTACAAGTGCTTTCTCACCATATGGCTGGATCACATCAATATGTTCCAATACAAAGAGATGTCTCAGTTCAAAGCTGGACGAAATCTTTTTTGAAACAGCATCAGCAGAAAAGCAAGCTTTCAGAAGAGCTGCATCATGAACTAGAAAAACTCCTAATGAACCTAAGTGATCAAGAGGCACTGATTTTTGTTTACTCATTGACCTCACATGAACGAATCGGGCGTACGTATCAGCAAATGGCGGAGTGGATGAAAGAAGATGTGTGGTATGTGTACTTGCTTTTTTGGAATGTACTCCATTATTTTATTCAATCTGCCCAAAAAGGTGAGGCGCCGACTTTGCAGAAGCTCGTAGGTGACCTTGAATTTAAACGCGTGTTAACAACTTCTACTCACAAAACACTTGAGCTTGTCCAAAAAGGATTTGATATTGAACAAATTGCTCACATTCGTTCATTAAAAAAGGCAACGATTGAAGATCATATCGTGGAGCTGTCGATACATGAGCCAAGCTTTTCAATAGATCCCTATGTGAGTATAAAAGAGCAGCGGGAGATCCTTGCTGTAGCCAGAGAACTGCAAACAAATAAAATGAAGCTGATTAAAGAAAAACTCGAGCATCCATTTACTTATTTTCAAATACGATTGGCACTGACAAGGATGGTGAAAGCAAATGGATAAGCTTCATCAGACGCTCATGCGATACTTTGGCCACGACACATTTAAAGCAGGTCAAGAGGACATTATTCGAAGTGTACTGCATCAAAAAGATACGGTTGCCATGCTGCCTACGGGTGGAGGAAAGTCACTTTGCTATCAAATTCCCGGTTATATGACAGACGGGCTGGTTCTGATTATTTCGCCGCTTTTATCGCTTATGGAGGACCAAGTCGAACGAATGAAAATGCGCGGAGAAAAACGAGTGGCGGCGCTTAATAGCACATTGTCTTTTCAGGAGAGGCGACATATCATTCGGCATTTGCCATCATATAAATTTCTATTCGTCGCACCTGAGGCATTAATGTCAGAAGTGCTGCTTGAACAACTCAAATCGATGCGTATTGGTCTGTTTGTCGTCGATGAAGCGCATTGTATATCAGAATGGGGGCATGATTTCCGTCCTGAATATTCGAAGCTCGGAGAATGGAGAGAAGCGTTAGGTCATCCTGTGGCTTTAGCTCTTACAGCCACAGCAACGAAACAAACGCTAAAAGATACTGTGCAAACGCTAAGATTGCAGCATCCAGACTTTCATATTCATTCTGTCAACCGTCCGAACATTGCCTTAGTCAAAGAAGTGCACGAATCGAAAGAAGCAAAAGAGAAACGGGCCATTGAGCTTGCGGATTTTTTGCAAGGACCAGGCATTATATATTGCCCGACTCGGCAAATGACAGAAGAGCTTGCTCTCTGTATGAAACAAAAAACCAATCAGCGTGTTGAGTTTTATCATGGCGGAATGGACGCAGGAGATCGTATGCTCATTCAGCAGCAATTTATCAGCGGTCAGCTTGATCTCATTTGCTGTACGAGTGCTTTTGGCATGGGAATTGATAAAGCAAATATCCGGTTTGTCATTCATATGAGCCCTCCGCAATCGATTGAAGCATTTATGCAAGAGATTGGAAGAGCGGGAAGGGACGGGAAAAACAGTGTGAGCATTCTTTTATATACAGAAGAGGATGCAGATATTCAGCTACACTTGATCCAAGCAGAAGGATTTGACGAACCAGAAATTGATTTCTACTTATCACAACTGACTCAAATGCAGACAAATGATGAAAAAAAATTACGTGAACGATTGATGGAAACAGGGCTTCAGGAGACGCGTGCAAGAATGCTGACGCACTATTACATGATGCATGAGTCCGAACAGCGCCCGGCAATTCTGATGAATCTAAAAGAAATATTGCAGGACAGACAAACAGAAAAGCTAAAAAAAGTGTGGCAATTTAAAGAGCGGATCATGGATCATGACTGCTTTAGACAATCTCTGTTATCATATTTTCACGAACAGCTTGATCAAACAGAGCGCGCGTCCTCTAAGCATTGCTGCTCTTCTTGCGGACTGAACCTGTCTGATTATGAAAAAAAAGAACAATCATTGGAGCTGAATGAAATGAAACACTGGAAGACTGTGCTGGATCGTATGTTTCATCTGACAAAAGAGGCGCAGCATTGATTGAACAACATCGCCGAATCATTGAAAAATTAACCGATCGACAAGTCGTAGAACAGCTGTATTTCACGCAGCTGCTCATGCTTATCGTTTCTTTTTTACTAGGCATATTTATGTTCGATCAATGGACGGATTTTACAGCCCTTTGGCAGATTCATGATATGCGCATTCTAACATATGGAATTGGCGGTGCATTGCTCGTCATTATTATAGATGCAATTGTCATGAAGGTGTTTCCTGCTCATATGTATGATGATGGCGGTTTAAATGAAAAGATGTTCAAAAACCGAAGTATCCCGCATATTGTTTGGTTAGCACTTCTCATTGCCTTTTCAGAGGAAATACTATTTCGCGGAATTGTTCAACAGCAATTTGGGCTTGAGATTGCCAGCATCGTGTTTGCGCTTCTTCATTTTCGCTATTTATCAAAAATACTCTTGTTTATCCTCGTGGTTTCCATTAGTATTTTTTTAGGACTTTTATACGAGTGGACGGGGAATTTATTTGTTCCTGTCATGACACATTTTGTCATTGACTTAGTCTTTGCTTGTCAAATTCGTTTGAAATATAAGGGGAGGGATGAACATGGAAGAAATGTCGAGAATGCAGAGAAAGAAGGAGCAGCTCACAAACAACCATGACGACAATGTAGAGGAAATTCTTGAAGAAAAAGTACATCCTTCTGATGACTCTCACTTTCCTACACGAGAAGACTTTCATGAATATAAGAAGCAGCGTACGAAAAAAGTGCGCAATCCTTTGTTTACGACATTGGCTATTATCTTTCCTATCATCGTCATCACTGTTTTCTTTCTATTGATCTACTACACTTCAAAGGAAATCAACGATAATAACAATCAGGGTGTATACATTGATAAAACCTCAAGTGCTGACACAGACCCAGTTCCGTCAGCACTAGCCGAAACAAAAAATGACGCAAAAGCTGATAAAGCGGATGCGTCTGATGAAGAGAAGAAAAAGAAAGATGAAGAAAAAGAAAAGCAGCGATCAAAAGAAAAAGCAGAGCAAAAGAAAAAAGAAAAAGCTGCTAAAGAGAAAGAAGAGCGTGAAAAAGCCGCAGCTGCGAAAAAGCGTGAACAGCAGCAGCTCGCCCTCCAAAAACAGCAAGAAGAGAAAAAACGAAAAGAAGTCGAAGAGAAAAAGAAGCAGGAAGAAAAGCCAGTTCGTGTCGTCCAGCACACTGTTGGCCCAGAGGAAAACCTGTATCGAATCTCGATGAAATATTACAAAAGCCGATCAGGTGAAGAGAAAATAAAAGCCTACAATCATTTAAATGGGAACAGTGTATACAGTGGTCAAGTACTCAATATTCCATTGGAAAACTAATTACCTGACATGAACGAATGAAAAAGCACATACATATGTAGAAAAAAGGGACAGGGTGTATGTGATGACTTTGCACGCAATCAGCCGCTATATGGATCAGCCGACACAGAAAATGATGGAAACGTTGATCAAAAGAAAGCACAAATATGAGGGCTTTGCCAAGCAGTGCAAAAGATGGCAATGGACAGCCCTTTTGTCGCTGGCGATTCTTTTGTTTTATTTTGTGATAACGGCAAATAAGGGAGGCTCGCTTCAGCCGGAATCGATGATTGCAACGCTGCTCGGTCATGAGGTCTTTCTATTTTGGATAATGGCTGAGGTGTTTGCTTTTTATGCATCTTATTATTATAAGAAAAAAGAAGAAAAGGCTGAGGATGAATATCATCGCCTTAGATGTGAGATTATACAAAAAAGCACAGACTTATGGCCGCAATCAGACCAGTGGAAAGAGCGTGAAGCGGTTTTTCGCTATATGCAGCAGCAATATGACATTAATCTCTATTATGAAAGTAAATAAATGTGTAAAAAGACGTTTTAATAGTTGAAACGTCTTTTTACATTCAAGCGTCTTATGAACGACACATATGCAAGGGAGCCATTTATGATGAAATATGCCATCGGATTTACTGCCGCCATTGCGGCTGTTACAACAGGTGTGTGTGTAACGGCAAAAATGGTGAAAACGGCAAAACAAAACAACATCAAAAAGCATTACTTTACAATAGAAGCACTTCAATCAGATCGACCAGCAGTGATTTTCTTTATTTCTGATACACACCGGCGGCTGATTAGTGACTCATTATTAGCGGAAGTCACACAAGAAAAACCGGATGTCATTATGATAGGCGGGGACTTAGCAGAAAAAGGTGTACCCTACGCCAGAATTGAAGAAAATGTGAAACGTTTATCAAGAATTGCGCCCGTTTATTTTGTTTGGGGAAATAATGATCACGAGCTGCACCAGCAAAAGCTTAAAGAGATTCTTCATGCTTACGATGTGACGACCCTGCAAAATGAAACAGCTGTGTGGGATTTCGAAGGCCAGTCAATTAAAATTGGAGGCATCGATGATATTCGGCTTGAAAAGGCGGATTATGAAGCGATACGACCTGAGTTTGTGAAAGATGACGTAAATATTCTCTTATCACACAACCCAGATGTACATCATTTAATGAGTGAAGATGAGGGGATCGACCTTGTTTTGAGCGGTCATACACATGGAGGTCAGATTCGAATTGGGAAATTTGGTCCGTATGAAAAAGGAAGAACAGGTCAGGTCAAAGGCGCATTTTTTCTCATTAGTAATGGCTATGGAACAACAAAGATTCCAATGCGTCTCGGGGCAGAACCGGAAACGCATCTGATCTATTTAATGCCTGTAAAAACGCGATGACTGGCTGCGCCCTCAATATTTTCCATAAAAGTCACCGTAAGCATAGCTTCATGCTTGTCTTCCGTCTTGACACAGTGTAAACTGAATACAAAATTAAGAACCTATGACTCATCATCTCATATACTACAGTATGATGTGTGTTTAGAAGAGGCAGGAGGGAACGTTATGCGACTGGAGCGTCTGAATTATAATAAAATCAAAATTTTTCTCACACTAGATGACCTGACAGACCGGGGTCTTACGAAAGAAGACCTTTGGAAAGATTCGTTCAAAGTCCATCAGCTGTTTAAAGACATGATGAACGAAGCGAATCAGGAGCTCGGTTTTGAAGCGAGTGGACCGATTGCTGTTGAAGTATTTTCACTTCAGGCGCAGGGGATGGTCGTCATTGTCACAAAGAGTCAGCAGGATGATGCTGATGATGATGAGTTTGATGAAGATTACATTGAGATGCAAGTCAAGCTCGACGAGAGTCATCATGTGCTCTATCAATTTGCCTCGTTTGAAGATGTGATTCAACTGTCCCATAGTTTAAGTCGTATTGGACTTTTAGGGGGTACAGTTTACCATTATGAAGGTCAATATTTTCTCAGCCTAGATGATTTTGAAGAACTATCAGCTGATACCGTCATTTCCATTTTAGCGGAGTTCGGTTCACCAACGACATTAACGATCCATCGGCTAAAAGAATACGGAAAAGTGATCATGCAAGATGATGCAGTGAAAACGATTCAAATGTATTTTTAATCACTTTTTTCTATTATATTTAATACTGTTGTGATGAAACAACAGTATTTTTTTATATCCTTTTTATATTTATAAACGCTGATATTTTATTTTAATAAAAAACGTTTTTTACCTTTGCTTTACCAGTACGAAGGTGTATACTATTGCTTGAAAGGGAGCAGTAGATCATGAAAGATTTCTAGGGGGTTTATTTTAATGGCAGCCGATCAAAACGCCGCTCATAACGCAGAAGATAAGCTAGATGTTTTAAAGTCAACTCAAACCGTCATACATAAAGCGCTAGACAAATTAGGGTATCCGCAAGAAGTGTATGAATTGCTGAAGGAGCCAATTCGTCTATTAACTGTGAAAATTCCAGTACGAATGGATGATGGATCAGTGAAAATTTTCACTGGTTACCGCGCGCAGCACAATGATGCTGTTGGACCGACAAAAGGCGGTATTCGTTTCCACCCGAACGTTACTGAAAAAGAAGTAAAAGCGCTTTCAATTTGGATGAGTTTAAAATGTGGTATTGTGGATCTTCCTTATGGCGGAGGAAAAGGCGGTATTATCTGTGATCCAAGAGAAATGTCATTTAGAGAGCTTGAAAAACTGAGCCGCGGCTATGTTCGCGCAATCAGTCAAATCGTTGGTCCAACGAAAGATGTACCAGCACCAGATGTGTTTACAAACTCTCAAATTATGGCATGGATGATGGACGAATATTCTAGAATGGATGAATTTAACTCGCCAGGATTTATTACCGGAAAACCAATTGTTCTTGGAGGATCACACGGACGTGATACTGCAACAGCAAAAGGTGTGACGATCTGCATCAAAGAAGCGGCGAAGAAAAAAGGAATTGACATTAGCGGGGCACGTGTTGTCGTACAGGGATTCGGAAATGCAGGAAGCTACTTGGCTAAATTCATGTATGATGCCGGAGCGAAAATCGTAGGGATTTCAGATGCTTACGGCGGGTTATACGATGAAGATGGTCTTGATATTGACTACTTGCTTGACAGACGTGACAGCTTTGGAACCGTTACTAAATTATTTAACGATACCATCACAAACCAAGAGCTGCTTGAGCTCGATTGTGATATCTTAGTACCTGCAGCCATTGAGAACCAAATCACTGAAGATAATGCGGCAAACATTAAAGCTAAAATTGTCGTAGAAGCAGCGAATGGTCCAACGACACTTGAAGGAACAAAA
Source organism: Bacillus sp. FSL W8-1143 (assembly GCF_037965155.1). Taxonomy (NCBI): domain Bacteria; kingdom Bacillati; phylum Bacillota; class Bacilli; order Caryophanales; family Bacillaceae; genus Bacillus; species Bacillus sp. FSL W8-1143. The sequence continues at coordinate 2,088,670 of NZ_CP150182.1, read as the reverse complement.
ATTCTTTCAGATCGTGGAGTACTGCTTGTCCCAGACGTACTTGCGAGTGCGGGTGGTGTAACGGTTTCTTACTTTGAATGGGTGCAGAATAACCAAGGGTTCTACTGGACTGAAGAGGAAGTCGAAACTCGTTTAGAAGATATGATGGTGAAATCATTTAATAATATTTATGAAATGGCGCAAAACCGCCGCATCGATATGCGTCTTGCTGCATATATGGTCGGCGTACGCAAAATGGCTGAAGCTTCTCGATTCAGAGGCTGGATTTAAGCGGCTTATTTGCATCGCGCCCAAAAATCTCCTATCCTTAAATAGGAGATTTTTTTATGGAATGGGAACAAATCATCAACAGCTAGCAATTGTTATTGCATTGAAACGACAGGAGTGGAACAAATGAAACAAGAAAAAGCGATCATAATAGGAGGCGGCCCTTGCGGATTATCAGCTGCCATCGCATTCCAGCAAATCGGAATTGATGCACTAGTCATTGAAAAGGGGAATGTCGTTAACAGTATTTATCATTACCCAACACATCAAACCTTTTTCAGTACAAGTGAAAAGCTTGAGATTGGTGATGTCGCTTTTATTACTGAAAATCGCAAGCCCGTTCGTATCCAGGCGCTTTCTTATTACCGAGAAGTAGTCAGCCGAAAAAACCTGCGTGTGCATGCCTTTGAAAAAGTAACCGCTGTGACGAAAAAAGATGGCCATTTTACCGTGAGCACATCAAAAGACGACTATTCATGTGATTATGTCGTGATTGCTACTGGCTACTATGACCATCCAAACTATATGAATGTCAAAGGGGAAGACCTTCCACATGTGTATCATTATTTTAAAGAAGGACACCCATACTTTGATAAAGATGTAACGGTGATCGGCGGGAAAAACTCAAGTGTCGATGCTGCGCTAGAACTTGTGAAATGCGGAAGCAGAGTCACTGTACTTTATCGAGGAACTGAATATTCTTCCAGCATCAAACCTTGGATTTTGCCAGAGTTTGAAGCACTTGTGCGGAATGGAACGATTCGAATGGAGTTTGGAGCACAGGTGAAGGAAATTACAGAAGAAGAAGTGATTTTTACAAACCAGCAAGAGCAAACGGAGCGAGTGAAAAGTGATTATGTTTTTGCCATGACAGGCTATCATCCAGATCATTCTTTCTTAGAAAAAATGGGTGTGACAATTGATCAAGAATCAGGCCGCCCAGCATTTGATGAACAGACGATGGAGACAAACGTAGAAGGGATTTTCATCGCAGGAGTGATTGCAGCTGGAAATAATGCCAATGAAATTTTCATTGAAAACGGGAGATTTCATGGGGGGCTAATTGCAGAAGAAATTAACAAAAGAATGAATGCATAAAAAAAGAACTGGATCCTTCCAAGGGATTCGGTTCTTTTTGATATAAAATGGGATTATATAGAAGAATATTTTCATAAAAATGGGCTCGAGTCATATAAAAAAAGGGTAAATCATGGTACGATAATGAAGGATAATGTAGGGAAAGAGGTCTGGTTATGATCGCAATCATCTCAGCAGGTTTAGCTCCCGGCATCGCACTTTTAAGTTATTTTTATTTGAAAGATCAGTACGACAATGAGCCGGTACACATGGTCATCAGATCTTTTATGCTAGGTGTTATACTTGTGTTTCCAACCATGTTTATTCAATATGTCCTTCAAGAGGAGCATATCGCAACGAACCCTATCTTGATTTCATTTGTGACGTCGGGCTTCTTAGAGGAATCTTTAAAATGGTTTATTTTAATGGTCAGCGTCTATGCGCATGCCCAATTTGACGAACACTATGATGGAATTGTATATGGAACGAGTGTCTCGCTTGGTTTCGCAACACTTGAAAATATTCTTTATTTGGTCGGTCACGGGGTTGAATATGCATTCACCCGTGCTTTATTACCCGTCTCAAGTCATGCTTTATTCGGTGTTGTGATGGGATTTTATATCGGCAAAGCCCGCTTCTCTGATAAAAAGGAGCAGCGCAAATGGCTGATCCTTTCTCTAACGCTTCCTGTGCTTTTTCACGGCCTATATGATTTCATATTGTTAGGAATGAAAAATTGGGGATATATCATGCTGCCATTCATGATTTTTTTATGGTGGTTTGGCCTGCGAAAAGCAAAAAAAGCTCGTTCAGTGAAAATGGTGCAAAATTTAATGTAGAAAACGTCTTATCAGTTGATAGGGCGTTTTTTTGTCTTTTCATCCATTTCTCTCCTGTGATGAATGTATAAAAATAGGGATTGGAAGAAATATATATTCAAACATCAAAAGTACAGGAGGATCAAATATGGACAAAGCTCGTTTCATGAAACAAATCGTCCTTATCTTCTCAATCGTTCTACTCGCAACATCACTGATGACAACTGAAAAAAGTGAAGCCTTCACCAGTCAAGTCATCCAGCGAGGTGCGACAGGAGAAGATGTAGTCGAGCTGCAAGCACGGCTCCAATACAATGGCTTTTACAATGGCAAAATTGATGGTGTATATGGCTGGGGGACGTACTGGGCCGTTCGCAACTTTCAAAGCCAATATGGTGTAAAGAAGGTCGACGGACTTGTAGGTAAACAAACAAAAAGCCTATTAGTTCAAAAGACAAAATACTATAAAGACTTTGTTCAGCAGCAGCTGCAAAAGGGGAATGAGTTTACCCATTATGGCGGGAAACCTCTTGATCAGCAAACAAAAGCTCCTGCGAAAAGAAGCTCACAAAAAAAGACTGCTCAAGGTGCGAAAGAGAATCAAAAAAGTCAAAGCGGAGCACCTGGAAAGTCTGCGAAACAGTCAGGCAATCAGCAAGCAAATCAAACACCGAAACAAACGGCAGCCAACATGCCAGGTGGTTTTTCTAGTAATGATATTCAGCTCTTATCACAAGCGGTTTATAGTGAAGCAAGGGGCGAGCCGTATGAAGGACAGGTGGCGATCGCTGCCGTCATCTTAAACCGTTTGAACAACCCGACTTTTCCAAATACAATCGCAGGAGTTATTTTTGAACCGCTTGCGTTTACAGCTGTGGCGGATGGTCAATTTTATATGTCACCAAATGACACTGCAAAAAAGGCTGTGTTTGATGCCATTAACGGCTGGGACCCGTCTGAGAGCGCCGTCTATTACTTTAATCCTGATACAGCAACAAGTCCATGGATTTGGGGAAGACCACAAATTAAACGAATTGGGAAACATATTTTCTGCGAATAGAAAGAGGTGTAAATAAATGATCAGAGGAATATTGATTGCCATTTTAGGAATTGCTGTCATCTCAACAGGTTATTGGGGCTATAAAGAGCATCAAGAAAAAGACGCAGTGCTGCTGCACGCAGAGAACAACTATCAGAGGGCCTTCCACGATTTAACGTACCAAGTGGATCAGCTGCACGACAAACTTGGGGCAACGCTTGCGATGAACAGCCAATCGTCCATTTCACCGGCACTTGCAGATGTATGGAGAATGTCATCAGAAGCACATAACAATGTGAGTCAGCTTCCGCTCACATTAATGCCTTTTAACAAAACGGAAGAATTTTTGGCGAATGTCGGAGACTTTAGCTACAAATCATCAGTTAAATCCTTATCAGATGAACCATTAAACAAAAATACGCACAAAACCATTACGTCCTTATATCAGCAAGCATCTGATATCCAAAACGAACTGAGACAAGTGCAGCACCTCGTCCTCAATAAAAATTTAAAATGGATGGATGTTGAAATGGCACTTGCTGATGGTGACCGAAAGAATGATAACACCATCATTGACGGATTGAAAACAGTCGAGAGAAATGCAGATGCATTTGCAGATGTCGATCTCGGACCGACAAATGTGTCCACAGAAGCAGAAACACGCGGCTACAATCATTTAAAGGGTAAAAAGATTTCAAAGAAAGAAGCGATACGCATTGCCCAGCAATTCGCACCTGATCATAATCAACATTTTAAGGTGAGAAAGAGCGGAAGCAAAACCAATCGAGATGTGTACAGCTTATCGATGTCAGATCCTGATAGTAAAGCGAATTTCTATTTAGACTTGACTGAAAAAGGAGGACATCCAGTCTACCTTCTTCAAAATCGAGACGTGAAAAAACAGAAAATCAGTTTAAACCAAGCATCAGAAAAAGCACTCAGCTTCTTAAAGAAGCAAGGATTTGATGCAGAGTCATTCCATTTAGATGAAAGTGCGCAATTTGATAATATCGGTGTATTTACCTATGTACCTCTTCAAAAAAATGTACTGCTGTATCCAGATAGTATACGCATGAAGGTCGCACTAGACGATGGTGAAGTGGTTGGATTTTCAGCGAAAGACTATTTAACGAATCATAAAACAAGAGACATCAAAGCACCTAAAATCTCGCAAAAAGAAGCGAAGAAAACGCTCAATCAGCATGTGAAAATCGAAGATACTCATGTAGCGATTGTTCAAAACGATATGTCAGAGGAAGTTTTATGCTATGAGTTCCTAGGAACGATAAAAAATGATACGTACCGAATGTTCATTAATGCGGATACTGGAAAAGAAGAACGAGTAGATAAACTAAAAAACGCAGAACCTATATATAAAGACCTATAAAAAAGGAAACGAGGAAAAGGCGAATAAGCCTTTTCCTTTTGTTTTATACATGGTTTAATATAGGAGAGGATATGATTTCACAGATGAAAAGAGTGATGAGGAATGTTACAAATAGGGGATGCAATCACAATTGAATATGTCAATGAGAACAAAGAAGTGAAAACTGCAAAATCGAAAGTTTTGGAAAATAATAACGATGATATTTGCATTAATTATCCAGCTGATAAAGAAACGGGACGCACGATCTATTTAAACCAGCAAACAGAAATCACCGTTTTCTTTTTCGATGAAAATCAAATTCCATACAAATGCACAAGCGAAGTCATCGGCAAGAGGAAAGAAGATATTCCGATGATCGTCATTTCCATTCCGCCAAAAGAAGAAATGATTCGGCTTCAGCGTAGAGAATACCTGAGAGTCGATACAATGGTCAAAACCGCGATCACGCAAACGGGTGAAGAATCCTTTGACACGTTTATTGTCAATATGAGTGCTGGCGGCTTAGCAATTGCTGTTCCTGAAGGTGTCTTATTGAAAGAATACGGAGAAGTGATCACAGAGTTTGAACTTCCGCTGAAAGAGCCTGTTAAAATTAAAGCGGTTGCAGAGATGAGCCGAGTTTATCAAGATGAGCAGACTGGCAAAACAAGAGCGATCATGGAGTTTTCTGAGATCACAAATGATCAGCAGCAGCACATTATGAAGTACTGCTTCCAGCAGCAGCTTTTAACACGTGTGAAAAAAGCATAAGAATAAAGGATGTTAAAAGCTTCCATACTAGAGGTAATAGAATCTAGCGTGGAGGCTTTTTGTATGAAAACAATGGAAAGATGGCTATTTAAAGCGGTGCTCATTCAGCTTGTCTTATTATTAGCCGTTCAGATCACACTTCATTTGACAAAAGGAGAACTATTTTTGTCAAAAGTCGTGCAATACGAGGGTGTAAATAACATGAGCATTGAAGATTGGATCGAGACGTTTAAGCAGAAGGATTGATAGAAAATTCCCCCGTTTGACCGGTGATCGTGTTACAATTCATAAGGGAGATTCAATCAAGGAGAGGTATTATGAAAAAGAAATTATCTATCGCAATTGACGGTCCTGCAGCAGCAGGAAAAAGCACTGTGGCAAAAATTGTCGCAGCAAAAAAATCATATATTTATATCGATACAGGTGCCATGTACCGCGCGATTACGCTTGCGGCACTTCACCATGGTGTAGATCTCGAAGACGAGCAGGCGCTTGATGCACTACTAAAGAAAACGGTGATTGAACTTGTCTCAACAGGCGAGGGTCAAAAAGTGCATCTAGACAATACCGATGTGACAGAAGAGATTCGCACAGACCGCGTGAGCAACCAAGTATCGGTTGTCGCAAAGCACAGAGCTGTTCGGGAAGAAATGGTCCGCAGGCAGCAAGAGCTTGGTAAAAAAGGCGGTGTCGTGATGGACGGAAGAGACATAGGTACTCACGTTCTTCCAGATGCCGAAGTGAAAATTTTCTTGCTTGCATCTGTAGAAGAAAGAGCAAAACGCCGCTTTGAAGAGAATCAGAAAAAAGGCTACGATGTCAATTACGATCAGCTGATCGAAGAGATTGCAAGACGTGACAAGCTTGACTCTGAGCGCGAAGTTTCACCGCTTAAGAAAGCGGATGACGCCATTGAGATTGACACAACTTCTCTTACCATTCAAGAGGTAGCAGGTAAAATTTTAGATGCAGCAGACCGTGTGGAGAAACTGTAAGAAATTTTAGAAAACTTTTATAAGTTAGAGGTTTATCTCTTGACAAACAAGGTCTTTTATTAGAAGTTTATACTAATACTATTTTTATTGATCATTCAAGCAATTCTGTTGATTTGAATGTTTCTATAATACATACTCGGCTGGCAATCATCATGCTTAAGACACATATTCACCCAGTCGTTTTAACTAAGCTGTGTAGGTTTGGACCAAGGAGGTTATCGAAATGACAGAGGAAATGAATCAAATCGATGTTCAGGTACCAGAGGTTGGAGATGTAGTGAAAGGGATTGTTTCTAAAGTTGAGGACAAGCATGTCAATGTAGATATCGTCAATGTGAAACAACCTGGGATCATCCCAATCAGTGAATTATCAAGTCTTCACGTTGAAAAAGCATCAGATGTCGTGAAAGATGGCGACGAATTAGAGCTTAAAGTAACAAAAGTCGAAGACGATGCTTTGATTTTATCGAAACGTGCTGTTGATGCAGACCGCGCTTGGGAAGACCTAGAGAAAAAGTTTGAAACAAAAGAAGTATTTGAAGCTGAAGTAAAAGACGTTGTAAAAGGTGGTCTTGTCGTAGACATTGGTGTGCGTGGATTTATTCCTGCATCTCTTGTAGAAGCGCACTATGTTGAGGACTTTTCAGACTACAAAGGTAAAACACTCTCACTTGTCGTGGTCGAACTTGACCGCGAAAAAAATCGTGTGATTCTCTCGCACCGTGCAGTAGTGGAGCAAGAGCAATTAGACAAAAAGCAAGACTTCTTGCAAAAACTTGAAGTAGGCAGTGTGATTGATGGTAAAGTGCAACGCCTTACTGATTTTGGTGCATTTGTAGACATTGGCGGCATTGATGGATTGGTTCACATTTCTCAACTATCCCATGCGCATGTTGAAAAGCCATCTGACGTAGTGGAAGAAGGCCAGGAAGTCCAGGTCAAAGTACTTGCTGTTGATCGTGATAACGAACGTATCTCACTATCTATTAAAGAAACATTACCAGGACCTTGGAGCCAGATTGGTGAAAAGGTAAAACAAGGTGATGTGCTTGAAGGAACTGTCCAACGTCTAGTAAGCTTTGGTGCATTTGTTGAAATTCTGCCAGGCGTCGAAGGACTTGTGCATATTTCTCAAATCTCTCATAAACATATCGGTACGCCGCATGAAGTCCTTGAAGAAGGGCAGACTGTGAAAGTAAAAGTGCTTGATGTGAATGAAGATGAAGAACGCATTTCACTAAGCATCCGTGATTTAGAAGAAAATCCTGAAAAACAAATCGAAGAGAATTATCGTCAATATCAGGCGAAAGAAGAAAACACAAGTGGATTCCAGCTTGGTGACCTGATCGGAGATAAGCTCAATAAATTAAAATAATTTGGTGATCAAAATTGACGCGAGCAGAAAGAAAGAAGCAGCATATTGAACATGCCTTGTCCACTGGACAGCATGCAGAAGCAGGTTTAAAAGATGTTTCCTTCGTTCACGCCAGTTTACCAGATCTTGCAACATCACAAATTGATACACATTCAACAATTGGCGGACTGACTTTCGGTTCGCCAATTTTTATCAATGCAATGACTGGCGGAGGCGGAAAATCGACCTATGAGATTAATCGCTCTTTATCGATCGCAGCGAAGGAAACCAATATTCCGGTGGCGGTTGGATCGCAAATGGCTGCACTGAAAGATAAAGAAGAAAGACGTACGTATGAAGTTGTTCGTAAAGTGAATCCAGATGGAATTGTCTTTGCGAACCTAGGCAGTGAGGCAACGATGAAGCAAGCGAAGGAAGCCGTTGAGATGCTGGAGGCCAATATGCTCCAGATTCATTTAAATGTGATTCAAGAGATTGTCATGCCTGAAGGAGACCGTGATTTCAGGGGGGCACTTGAGCGCATCGCAGCCATCAATGAATCAGTTGGTGTGCCTGTTGTCGTAAAAGAAGTTGGATTTGGCATGAGCAAGGAAACGGCCAAAAAGTTATTTCATGCTGGGGTTGCGGCCGTTGATGTAGGCGGATTTGGTGGTACGAACTTTTCTAAGATCGAAAATCTTCGCCGCCAAAAAGCACTTCATTATTTTGATCAATGGGGGATTCCAACTGCAGCGAGTCTTGCTGAAGTACATACAAGTTTTCCAGATCAAACGATTTTAGCCTCGGGAGGTATACAAGACGCCCTTGATGTAACAAAATCAATCGCACTTGGCGCATCGGCTGCTGGTCTAGCTGGCTTTTTCTTAAAATCACTGACTGACGGAGGGGAGAGCGGTCTCATCGCGAATATCATAGATCTTCAAGAAGATGTGAAGATGATGATGACAGTTCTTGGCGTGAAGACCATTGAAGAGCTGAGACAAACCCAACTTGTCATTTCAGGTGAAACAAGTCATTGGCTCAAAGAAAGAGGCATCGACACAACGTACTATAGTTTAAGATCAAATAAGAAAAAGGACTAAAAGCAAGTTTAGCCCTTAAACATCTAAGGCATGTGGTCATCACATGCCTTTTTTTATTGATTTCTTTTTCGCGCACTATCTGGACCTTCTAATGCTGTTGCCCCTTTATAATGAATGGATTGATCACGGTCAGATTCCACTCTTTTTGATGCCTTTAAGCGTTTTTCCTGTCTATCTTTTCCCATCATACATCCCTCCTCAACCATTAGGGTGTCACCTCTTGTTTATTTCATACAATGCCCAAAGCGATCCCTTACGTTTAAAAATTGGGGATTTTCCCATAATGTAATTGAGGTGATGAGACGTTGGAGGCTTTGTACTATTATTGGTCCATATGGTTCGTTTGGATTATCGTGACATTTATTATGGAAAAAAGCTCATGGCGCAATGTGCTAGGCGTCTTTGTCCTTGTCCATATTATATGTAGTCATTTCATGATGTCCATATTTGATATGAGCCTGAATGCGGGGTACTTGATGACCTTTTTATATGCATGTGCGGGTTTCGTTATATTCCGGTCTGGGCATCAAATAATGAGAATCATACAATTAGGTTCTATGGTGAGCGCATATGCCTTTTTTATGATTTTTGCATTATATGATCCGGTTTGGTTCACGCTAATAAAAGTGGATTGGGTCGTATTTGCCTTGCTGATCTTGATGTCTTTGACATATGGACATCATTTTACAGAACGAGTCACCCTATGGATGATGGCTGTATGTCTTGGCGAAGCCCTTTATGCGCTCACAATTCACCGCCTGACATCATCGATTGTCATTGGAGATCTCTCTTTTCTGTCCCTTGTTGTTCAAGGGTCCATCTTCCTATTAGGTGTCGATCAGCTTGAAAAGCTCTTGAACGCCCGTTCATCAAGAAAACCAGTAAAAGGGGCTGCAAAATCAACATGACGGATTATACGTTTCCTGTGATTATTGGTGTCATCTTTGGGATGGCGGCCAGGCTTTATATGTTAAGAACAGATTACCGGCAATACCCTACGTATATTCATGGACAAGTGATTCACATTGCGCTTGGTTTTATCGCTTCAGGACTTGGTGCGATCATTATGCCTGCACTCATTCAGGAGGAATTTACGGCGATTACCTTTCTCACGCTGGCGGCCACGCAATTCCGAGATGTCCGCAATATGGAAAGAAATACGTTAACTCAAATGGATTCATATGAGCTAGTCTCAAGAGGCAGTACATATATAGAAGGCATTGCCATTGCCTTTGAAAGCCGAAATTATATTGCGATTCTCACTGCACTGATTACGACCACAGCCTGTATTTTCTTCTCGCTCGTTATTGGGACAGTGGTCGGTATTCTTTGTTTTTTCTTGGCAAAGCTATTAATGTCTGGCAGCCAATTAAAGGATATTGTCAACATACAAAAAGGAGAGCTTCGCTTTGATGGGGCAGGGCTTTATGTGAACGATATTTACATCATGAATATCGGACTGCCTGAAAAGCAAAAGCTCATATTAGAGCATGGGATGGGCTTTATTTTGACACCGAAAAATTTCAACGCAGCCACAACGATTGCCAACCTTGGGCAGCGGCAAGCCATTTTATTTGATTTATCTAATGTACTTGGTGTGTATCGCGACTCTGGTGAACCATCACTCTGTCCGCTCGCAAAGCGTGATTTGAATAACGGCACACTTGGCGTGTTCATTTTACCGCAATGGTATCGTGAAGATCTCGCTGTCCGTGTATTAGAAGAAGTACCCATTTTAGAAAATGCCATCAGAATGCCGACAGAGTTCATAAAAAAGAAAGTGAGGTAATAGGGCATGGCGAACACCATTGAACAATTTATACTCGCTGTGGCTACAACAAATAAAGAGCGGGTCATGGGGGGAACAGCCGTTTTTTTCTGTGAAAATAAAGAAGAACTCGACATGTACGCCATGAATTTAGAGGCCATTTTAGATGGAATTGCACACGGAATTGGAGAAGATCTTTACTTGATTGTCAAACATTTTTAAGTTATTCATTGTGGTCTGATTAAAAATTGATATAATATATAAGTTGAACCCTTCATGTTTGAAGGGTTTATTTCATAAAACTGAATGAAAATTTTAAATCCCGGTTGAAACATGATGATGAACATATTGAATCGCGGCTGGATTGAAAGGAAGGGTACTATGGGTAAACCTGTCGTAGCCATTGTTGGAAGGCCCAACGTTGGAAAATCTACAATTTTTAATCGAATCGCAGGCGAAAGAATATCGATTGTAGAAGACACACCTGGTGTAACAAGAGATCGTATTTATAGCTCTGCTGAATGGTTAAATTATGACTTTAACTTAATAGATACTGGTGGAATTGATATTGGAGATGAGCCATTTTTAGCGCAAATTCGCCATCAAGCAGAAATTGCAATGGATGAAGCGGATGTCATTATCTTTATGGTGAATGGCCGAGATGGTGTGACATCAGCGGATGAAGAAGTCGCAAAAATTTTATATCGCACGAAAAAGCCAGTTGTACTTGCTGTCAATAAACTGGACAACCCTGAAATGAGAAGTGACGTGTATGACTTTTATGCACTAGGGTTTGGCGAGCCATATCCGATTTCTGGAACGCACGGATTAGGTCTTGGTGATCTACTTGATGCTGTTGCAGAACACTTTAAGAACTTACCAGATACGCAGTATGACGAACAAGTTGTCCAGTTCTGCTTAATCGGTCGCCCGAATGTAGGGAAATCTTCTTTAGTGAATGCGATGCTCGGAGAAGACCGCGTCATTGTCAGCAACATCGCTGGTACAACAAGAGATGCTGTCGATACGATGTTTACGTACAATCAGCGTGATTTTGTCATTGTTGATACAGCAGGTATGAGAAAAAAAGGAAAAGTATACGAAACAACAGAGAAATACAGTGTGCTTCGTGCATTAAAAGCCATTGATCGTTCTGATGTTGTCGCTGTTGTTCTAGACGGTGAAGAAGGCATTATTGAGCAGGATAAACGTATTGCGGGCTATGCACACGAAGCTGGTAAAGCCGTTGTAATCGTTGTGAACAAATGGGACGCTGTTGAAAAAGATGAGCGTACGATGAAGGAATTTGAGCAAAACATTCGTGAGCATTTTCAATTCCTAGATTATGCTCCTGTCTTGTTTATGTCTGCTCTCACGAAAAAGAGAATTCATACGTTAATGCCGTCCATTATTACAGCTAGTGAAAATCATGCGATGCGCGTTCAAACGAATATTTTGAACGATATCATCATGGATGCAGTAGCAATGAATCCAACGCCGACTCATAATGGACAGCGCCTGAAAATTTACTATGCGACACAGGTGGCGATTAAGCCTCCGTCCTTTGTTGTGTTTGTAAACGATCCAGAGCTTATGCACTTTTCTTATGAACGTTTCCTAGAAAATCGCATTCGAGATGCGTTTGGTTTTGAAGGAACACCGATTAAAATATTTGCGAGAGCGAGAAAATAAAAAGGGTGAGCAGAATGAAGAAAATTTCAGTACTTGGAGCAGGAAGCTGGGGAACAGCCCTTGCTCTTGTATTAGCTGATAATCATCATGATGTACACATGTGGGGACATAGACAAGAGCTCATTGACCAAATCAATGAGAAACATGAAAATCATGATTACTTGCCAAATGTCGCACTGCCGGTGTCTATTCAGGCGACGACAGACATGAAGCAGGCGTTAGAGGGGACAGACGCTATTATTGTCGCTGTGCCAACAAAGGCCATTCGTGAAGTGTTGAAGCAGGCAAATGAGCTGATTACGTCGAAAGTGCCGTTTGTCCATGTAAGTAAAGGAATTGAACCAGATACACTTCTGAGAATATCTCAAATGATTGAACAAGAAGTCCCGGATGAGAAAAGAGAAGCTGTCGTCGTCTTATCAGGACCGAGCCACGCCGAGGAAGTAGGCTTGCGTCACCCGACAACTGTCACTGTCTCATCAGAAAATATTGAAGCGGCTCAATTTGTTCAAGATTTGTTCATGAACAACAACTTTAGAGTTTATACAAACCCTGATGTGATTGGTGTAGAAATTGGCGGCGCACTGAAAAATATCATTGCTCTTGCGGCAGGGATCACAGATGGGCTTGGATATGGTGACAATGCAAAAGCGGCGCTCATCACTAGAGGACTCGCTGAAATCGCACGTCTCGGTACAAAAATGGGAGGGAATCCTCTGACATTTGCCGGTTTAACGGGCGTTGGAGATTTGATCGTGACATGTACAAGTGTTCATTCACGTAACTGGCGCTGCGGAAATCTGCTTGGTAAAGGGTATAAGCTTGAAGAAGTGCTTGAAAAAATGGGGATGGTCGTCGAAGGCGTCCGTACAACAAAAGGCGCTTATCAGCTCTCCAAAGAATACAAGGTCAGCATGCCGATCACAGAGGCGCTTTACCACGTCCTGTTTGAAGGGAAAAAGGTCGACGATGCGGTCGAATCATTGATGGCACGTGTGAAAACACATGAAATGGAAGACCTTGTGAACATGTTTGAAAACCAAACAAAATAAATGGAAGACTGAACTTAGGCATGTAGAGGATGCAAGAAGGGGAAGACTTGCATAACATAGCAATGAAGTTTGAATAGAGCTTTGCCTCTACAGAATGAGGAAAAATAGTCGACCTAATGACTGAAGCGGAGTCCCCCTCTTTGCTTCAGTTTTTTTATGCGCTTTTTTCTGAATGATTGGAAAAATGATTGATATTTACCTTATTTTTGGTTTAGAATGAAATATAAACGCTTACAATTTGTTCGTTTTAAAGGGGGACAGGCACGATGAGTTTTGCTTTAATCAAGATGTGGTTTGCACTTGGTTCAATGGGGCTCATGTTTTTAGCTGTAGTAACCATTTATTTCAGTCGATTTAAGCTGAAGAGCCGGTTTCTTAAAATAACAGCCTCGACAGTCGCATACAGCTTGATGCTGATATCAGGTATCATTGTGTTTTTAGTTGTATTTAGCGGGCCGGTCAATGAATAAAGAAAAAGGAAGAATGTGATGATCAAAGCAAAAGTCAGTGTCACGTTGTTAGCACTTATTTTACTAACAGGATGTCTGTATCCAGAAAATCGCAAAACTGAAAACCGTGTGCCGTACGAAGAGCAACTGCAAAGCGTTCAGACAGCGATTGAGGAATTTCAAAAAGCAACAAATGGTCTTTTGCCGATTGAAACGAAAGAAGCAGACACGCCGGTTTATCAAAAGTACGTCATCGACTTTAAGCGCTTGTCACCAAGATATTTACACGATGTACCGTCTACATCCTTTGAAGGCGGAGGGGAATATATGTATGTCCTCACAGACGTCGAAAAAAACCCAACTGTGAAACTGCTTGATGTCAAAATGACGCAAACCATCAGTGAATTACGGCTTAGAATCAAAATATATCAAGATGAACATACATATCCGCCATACGGCAAAGTAGTATCAAACAATTTATATACGTTAAATGAAAAAAAGCTAGGCTTAAAATCGCCGCCTACGGTCATGAGCCCGGTGACAGGGAATTCCCTCCCATTACTGATTTCATCAAATGGCGAAATCTATGTGGATTACCGCAGTGATTTTGCTCATATTTTGAAGAATACGAAACGAAAGCTGAAACCAGGTGAAAACATTCAAGATGTCTATTGGCAGGAAACCCCGTTTGTACCCGCGTTTTCTGTCCCATATACCATCAACAAAAAAGGTGAGCCTGACTTTTTAGAAAAAAAGACGTCATAAACAAGAATGAACCTTTTTCCTCTGCATATAAATGAGGAGAAAGGTTTTTTTATGGCTAAACATACTCTCAAAACAAAAAAAGGTGTCATATTCAAATAGGACAACGTCATACACATATATTGTCCAGACACCTTTCAAGCAAGTTTGATTGAAGAATAGAGTATTTTATTTGAAAACGAGGATAGCAAGTCCGGGAGGGGATCACTTGGAAAAAGTCGATATTTTCAAGGATATCGCTGAACGAACAGGAGGCGATATATATTTAGGAGTCGTTGGCGCTGTTCGTACAGGGAAATCTACGTTTATTAAAAAGTTTATGGAGCTCGTGGTGCTCCCGAATATCAATAATGAGGCAGATCGTGCAAGAGCACAGGATGAATTGCCGCAAAGCGCAGCAGGAAAAACCATTATGACCACTGAGCCAAAATTTGTACCGAATCAAGCGGCATCGATTCATGTGAGTGACGGTCTTGATGTCAACATCAGGCTTGTCGATTGTGTAGGATACACAGTCCCTGGTGCGCGCGGGTATGAAGATGAAAATGGTCCAAGAATGATCAACACGCCGTGGTATGAAGAGCCAATTCCGTTCCATGAAGCAGCGGAAATTGGCACACGCAAGGTCATTCAAGAGCATTCAACCATCGGTGTTGTGATTACAACGGATGGTTCTATTGGAGAAATTCCAAGACATGATTATATTGAATCTGAAGAACGTGTGATTGATGAACTCAAAGAGGTAGGAAAGCCGTTTATTATGGTGATCAACTCTGTGAGACCCTATCATCCTGAAACAGAAGCGCTGCGGCAGGAACTGAGCCAAAAATATGATATTCCAGTACTCTCCATGAGTGTAGAAAGTATGAGAGAGCAAGACGTCCTTAGTGTGCTTCGTGAAGCATTATATGAATTCCCAGTCCTAGAGGTGAATGTGAACCTGCCAAGCTGGGTCATGGTGCTGAAAGAAGATCATTGGCTGAGAGAAAGCTATCAGGACTCAGTGAAGGAAACCGTAAAGGATATTAAAAGATTAAGAGATGTTGACCGTGTTGTTGGCCAGTTCAGTGAATTTGACTTTATTGAAAGAGCGGGCTTAGCAGGGATTGAAATGGGTCAAGGGATTGCGGAGATTGACCTGTACGCCCCAGATGATCTATATGATCATATTCTAAAAGAAGTGGTTGGTGTAGAAATTAGAGGGAAAGACCATCTTCTAGAGCTCATGCAAGATTTTGCGCATGCGAAGACAGAATATGATCAAGTATCAGATGCCTTAAAAATGGTGAAGCAGACGGGATACGGAATTGCGGCCCCGGCCTTGTCAGATATGAGTTTAGATGAGCCAGAAATCATTAGGCAGGGCTCGAGATTTGGCGTAAGACTAAAGGCGGTTGCGCCATCTATTCATATGATTAAGGTAGATGTAGAAAGTGAATTTGCACCGATTATCGGAACAGAGAAACAAAGTGAAGAGCTCGTCCGCTACTTAATGCAAGACTTTGAAGATGATCCGCTTTCGATTTGGAATTCAGATATATTTGGGCGCTCACTCAGCTCCCTTGTCAGAGAAGGCATTCAAGCAAAGCTGTCACTGATGCCAGAAAATGCAAGATATAAACTGAAAGAAACACTTGAAAGAATCATCAACGAAGGATCAGGCGGTTTGATCGCGATTATTCTATAGCATGTGAGACCTCTCATTGACAGGGGTCTTTTTTTGCGTAAGGAATGAGTCATAAAAAGACAATTGTATAAAGATTAGTCAGATTCAGGCTGAAATTAGGAATATTCGTTCGTAAAAGTGCCCTTAATCCTTGACGAATAAGGATTCTTCCCTTTAAAATGCTTGATATGGTATTTCATATGTGTTAATCTACTTACAGAAAATCTTCACTTTGTTGGACAAACATTCCTTCAAAGAGTTGTTTTCTAATGAAAAGCCATGTATACCGCTTTCTAGACGCTCTTTTTTTCGAAAAAAGTGTATAGAAAGAAGATGAATTGTGAAGAAATGATAACAATCTACTGAATGCATATTTTTGGGAGGAGGTGAAAGGCATGAACAAGACAGAACTTATTAACGCGGTTGCTGAAGCAAGCGAGTTATCTAAAAAAGACGCGACAAAAGCAGTTGATTCTGTTTTTGATACAATTTTAGATGCACTTAAAAATGGTGACAAAATCCAACTTATCGGTTTTGGTAACTTTGAAGTACGTGAGCGTTCAGCTCGTAAAGGACGTAACCCACAAACTGGTGCAGAGATCGAAATCCCTGCAAGCAAAGTACCTGCTTTCAAACCAGGTAAAGCACTTAAAGACGCGGTGGCAGGTAAATAATCGTTATGTGTAATGATCCTATTGCAGGAGTTATACATATACAGTTTCACACTGGTCTAGAAAAGCCCCTTTCATAAGGGGCTTTTCCTTTTGAATCAAAAGGTTCGTTTAGAACGCTCTCCTTTGCTTTTAGGATCTGAAGTGTGCTAGAATCTGATTGAAATGTAATCGCCTTTGGAGGATATAATACATGAGTGAAATAAATAAAGAACTAATCGAACACGCAGTACGCGATATATTAAAAGCCATCGGAGAAGATCCAGATCGTGAAGGACTTCTTGATACCCCTAAACGAGTAGCAAAAATGTATGAAGAAGTGTTCTCGGGATTAAATGAAGATCCAAAAGAACATTTTAAAACCATTTTTGGTGAAGACCACGAAGAACTCGTTCTTGTAAAAGATATTGCTTTCCATTCAATGTGTGAACACCACCTTGTACCTTTTTACGGAAAAGCGCATGTCGCTTATATTCCGCGCGGCGGAAAAGTGACAGGACTTAGCAAACTTGCAAGAGCTGTAGAGGCTGTTGCCAAACGCCCGCAGCTTCAGGAACGCATCACATCAACCATTGCAGATAGTATGGTGGAAACACTCAATCCGCATGGCGTGATGATTGTCGTTGAAGCAGAGCATATGTGTATGACGATGCGCGGAGTGAAAAAGCCAGGCGCAAAAACAGTGACTTCAGCAGTACGCGGTACATTTGCAAATGATGCAGCGGCAAGAGCAGAAGTACTTTCCTTTATTAAAAACGACTAATTCAATAGATAGATGGAAGGTGAACAGATTGAGTGAAAATAAAGCATCTGATTTTGTAGTGATTAAAGCCAATGAAAATGGTGTAAATGTCATCGGCCTAACTAGAGGCTCTGATACAAGATTTCACCATTCCGAAAAGCTCGATAAAGGTGAAGTCATCATTGCACAATTTACTGAGCATACGTCAGCGATCAAAGTAAGAGGCGATGCTGTCATTCAAACAAGCTTCGGGGAAATTCAAAGCGAAGCAAAGAAATAAATACTTGAGTGCACTTGATAGCATAAAAGTGAGAGCTGATATGGTATAATAAATCTCTATACAATGTGCAGGGCTACATATGAAACTGTAATTTTTGGGACAAGGGTGATATCTTTGCAAGACATCTACGGAATTTTATCTAATCTAAATATAAAATTAAATAAAAAGCTTTCTCATCCTTATTTGGCGAAACATTTACGTGCGCCACTCATCGATGAAGATAAGCTCCTTCTTTTTCATGCAATGTTTGATGAAGCTCAAATTGATGCAGAGAAAAAAGAAAATTATATTTTAACGGCGATGCTTGTGCAAATTGCCCTTGATACCCATGACGAAGTCACAACTGCTGCAGCGATCAAACAAGACGAATTCAAAAATCGTCAGCTGACGATCCTGGCAGGAGACTATTTCAGCGGTCTCTATTATTCTCTTCTCTCTGACATGAAAGACATCTACATGATTCGCACGCTCGCAACGGCGATCAAAGAAATCAATGAACATAAAATTAGACTGTATGATCGATCCATTCAAGATGCAGCGCACTTTTACAAAAGTGTAGCAACGGTTGAGTCTGCGTTATTCCAAAGGGTTTCTGAGCATTTTCAATTAACGCATTGGAATGAGATTGCAAGTCGTTTCCTTGTTTATAAGCGTTTCATGAAACAAGCAGAAGATGACAAGCATTTAAAACTTTTTTTGAACGATAGCTATACGGACGCCTATACATGTTTTGACAACTTTGAGAATGAAGGCTATGAAAAGGCCAAACGATCCATCAAGGAGCATCTTGTTTCATCTCCGGTCGTTCAAAAAGAGCTATTAAATCGCCTGGATCATATGAAAAATGAACCTGCGTATCATCAGAAAGTGGAAGAAGGGTAAGTCATGCAGCAATCAAAAGAACAGCGAGTACACGGTGTATTTGAAAAAATTTATAAAAACTATGATCAAATGAACTCCGTCATCAGCTTTAAGCAGCATAAAAAGTGGCGCGATAAAACAATGAAACTGATGAATGTTCAAAAAGGAGCCAAAGCATTAGACGTATGCTGCGGAACAGCCGATTGGACCATTGCGCTTGCTGATGCTGTTGGAGACAAAGGCGAAGTCAAAGGCCTTGATTTTAGTAAAAATATGCTGAGTGTTGGAGAAACGAAGGTGAAGACTGGGGGCTATAATCAAATTGAATTGCTTCACGGCAATGCGATGGAGCTTCCTTTTGAGGACAACACATTTGATTATGTCACCATCGGTTTTGGCCTACGGAATGTCCCTGATTACTTAACAGTGCTAAAAGAAATGACAAGAGTCGTGAAGCCTGGTGGAATGGTTGTCTGTCTAGAGACATCACAACCTGAAATGATTGGGTTTAAACAAGGCTACTATGTCTATTTCAAATACATCATGCCGCTCTTTGGTAAACTGTTTGCCAAAAGCTATCAGGAGTATTCATGGCTTCAAGAATCAGCCAAAGCGTTCCCTGGCATGAAAGAACTGGCGGCTCTTTTCGAAGAGGCGGGTCTGTCTGATGTCTCGTATCATCCATTTACAGGCGGTGTAGCAGCAACACATATCGGAAAGAAGCTTTGAATAAACGATATTTGGGTGAAAATAATGAAACTAAAAGCAATGATCTCTTTTTTAAATCATGATATCGATATTATTGAAAAAGAGCTTGAACAAACAGTTCGCTCTGATTATGCATTATTAAGTGAAGCGGGTCTTCATTTGCTGCAAGCGGGCGGAAAACGAATCCGCCCCGTTTTTGTTCTCCTTTCAGGCATGTTTGGCGACTATGACATTAATAAAATTAAATATGTTGCCGTTGCGCTTGAGCTCATTCATATGGCATCGCTCGTTCACGATGATGTTATTGATGATGCAGAGCTGAGAAGAGGCAAGCCAACGATTAAGGCAAAATGGGACAATCGAATTGCCATGTACACAGGAGATTATATGTTTGCAAGATCTCTTGAGTATATGACAAAGATCAATCACCCAATGGCGCATGAAATTTTGTCAAAGATGGTCGTCGAGCTCTGTCTTGGTGAAATCGAGCAAGTGAAAGACAAATACAATATGGATCAAAACCTACGTACATATCTAAGAAGAATCAAACGAAAAACAGCCTTGCTCATTGCAGGCAGCTGTCAGTTAGGTGCGATAGCAGCAGGTACAGATGAGAAAACACATAAAGCCCTTTACTGGTTTGGCTACTATGTCGGTATGTCCTATCAGATCATTGATGATGTGCTTGATTTCACATCAACTGAGGAAGAGCTTGGTAAGCCTGTTGGAGGAGACCTTTTACAAGGAAATGTCACACTCCCGGTCTTATATGCACTGAAGAATCCTACACTCGAAGGACAATTAAAGCTGATTAATAGTGAAACAACGGAAACCCAGCTAAAACCTGTGATTGAACACCTCAAACAAACAGATGCGATCGACCGCTCGATTCGAGTGAGTGAAATGTATTTGAAAAAGGCATTCGAACAGCTAGACAAACTTCCTCGAGGACGAGCGAAAACGTCACTCGCTTCCATTGCCAAATATATTGGAAAACGAAAATTCTAATCAACATATTGTTGATTGGTTTTTTTGTGAAATTTTTTGTCAAAAATTGATTATTATATAAAAAAATGATACGATCACTTTGTAACAATGTAAGCCTATACATACATAAACGACGGGGTGGAGAACGTATATGGACAAAACATTTCTTATGGTCAAACCTGATGGTGTGGAAAGACAATTAATCGGTGAAATTGTGTCAAGATTCGAAAAAAAAGGGCTTCAGCTTGTTGGTGCAAAACTAATGAGCATTCCAAAAGAAGTAGCAGAAACACATTACGGAGAGCATAAAGAAAAACCATTCTTCGGGGAATTGGTTGACTTTATTACGTCAGGACCAGTATTTGCAATGGTATGGCAAGGTGAGCAGGTAGTAGATGTCACAAGACAGATTATCGGCAAAACAAACCCGAAGGAAGCGCTTCCGGGCACAATAAGAGGAGACTATGGATTGACGGTTGGAAAAAACATTATCCATGGCTCAGACTCACCAGAAAGTGCTGAAAGAGAAATCAACTTATTCTTCAAACAAGAAGAACTCACAAACTGGGATCAAACCATCTCAAGCTGGATTTATTAAAATTCAAGCCAAGGTGTTCATCAAATGAGCACCTTGGCTTTTTTATATGAATATTTCTACACGAAATTTCGCATGAGAAGATACAAATTTTCGATAAAAACAGCTATACTAGGACAAAGATAGATGAGACAGGAGAGGACTTTGATGGATCAATATCAAGTGTTTGTCGGAAAATGGAAAAAGCTAACCGGGGTGGATCTGAATTTATATAAAGAAGCACAAATGAAACGAAGATTAACGTCACTATATGATAAAAAAGGATATAGAGATTTTGAAGCGTTCGCGTCTGCCCTTGAAAAGGATAGAGCACTATTAGACGAGACGATGGATCGAATGACGATCAATGTGTCAGAATTTTACCGAAACTATCAACGCTGGGAAGTGCTTGATCAAAAAATTCTTCCGCTGCTTTTGAAAAACAGCGGGACCCTAAAAATATGGAGTGCAGCATGTTCGACAGGAGAGGAGCCGTATACACTCTCAATGCTGCTATCAAGCCATCCGCTTGTGAAGGACTTCCAAATTATTGCAACTGATATTGATGATAAAGTGCTGCAATCAGCTCAAAAAGGAAAATATCATGAACGATCACTGCAAGAGGTACCAGATCAAATCAAGCAAAAATATTTCACAAAAGAAGATTCATCATTTTACACTGTGAAGGATGAGGTGCGAAAGCACATTCAATTTAAAAAACACAACCTTTTAGCAGACCCTTATGAAAAACAGCTTGATCTTATCGTGTGCCGAAATGTCCTTATCTACTTTACAGAAGAGGCAAAAGAAGAGATTTACAGGAAAATGAGCAGCAGTTTAAAACCAAATGGCGTATTATTTGTTGGTTCAACTGAACAAATTTTTCATCCAGAAAAGTTTGGACTCACATCAGCTGATACTTTCTTTTATCAAAAGAAGGGGTTGTAGCTGACTTTTTAGTAGTAAGTGTGTTATCATAGTTTTACTTAAAAGCGTTAATGCGATGAAGGGAGATCAAGTCATGAGATACTTAACAGCAGGTGAATCACATGGTCCACAATTGACCACAATTATTGAAGGCGTTCCAGCGGGACTTTACATAGAGCAGGATGACATCAACTATGAATTGGCTAGAAGACAAAAAGGTCACGGCCGCGGCAGAAGAATGCAGATTGAAAAAGACCAAGCGAAAGTGTTAAGTGGTGTTCGTCACGGGAAAACATTAGGTTCTCCTATTGCACTTGTCGTTGAAAACAACGACTGGAAGCATTGGACAAAAGTGATGGGGGCAGAGCCAATCACAGAAGAGGAAGAGAGTGAAATGAAGCGTCAAATTTCACGCCCTAGACCAGGACATGCGGATTTAAATGGTGCGATTAAATATGGACATCGTGATATGCGAAATGTATTAGAGCGTTCATCAGCCCGTGAGACAACCGTGCGCGTAGCAGCAGGCGCAGTCGCTAAACAAATCTTGGCTCATTTAGGAATCAAGGTAGCTGGCCACGTTCTTGAAATTGGCGGAGTGAAAGCAGCTCAAACGGCATATGAATCAATTGAAGATTTGCAAAAGGTAACGGAAGAGTCACCTGTTCGCTGCTACGACAGTGAAGCAGGTCAAAAAATGATGGATGCCATTGATGAAGCGAAGAAAAACGGTGATTCAATTGGCGGAATTGTGGAAGTCATCGTTGAAGGAATGCCGGTTGGAGTCGGAAGCTATGTTCACTATGACCGCAAATTAGACAGCAAGCTTGCAGGTGCTGTTCTGAGTATCAATGCTTTTAAAGGGGTCGAATTTGGTATCGGCTTCGAGGCGGCTTCTAAAAATGGTAGTGAGGTCCATGATGAAATCATCTGGGATGAAGAAAAGGGCTATACGAGAAAAACAAATCGCTTAGGTGGTCTTGAAGGCGGAATGTCAACTGGTATGCCAATTGTCGTAAGAGGGGTCATGAAACCAATCCCAACGCTTTACAAACCGCTTCAAAGCGTTGACATTGAAACAAAAGAACCTTTCTCTGCAAGCATTGAGCGTTCTGACAGCTGTGCTGTTCCTGCCGCAAGTGTTGTCGCAGAAGCAGTCGTGGCTTGGGAAATCGCCAATGCTGTAGTGGAGCAGTTTGGCCTTGATCAAATTGACCGCATTAAAGAAAATGTTGACAAAATGCGCCAGCTTCAGAGGGAATTTTAATGAAAACACTGGAAGTTAAGACGTCTTCAGCCACTTATCCTGTATACATCGGTGATGGGATTAAACGCAATATCGTCGACTTGATGACTTCCACGGGGCATTCCTATACGAAGCTCTTAATCGTGACTGATACAGCGGTTGATGCCATTTACGGTGATGAAATGGTTCGATTACTTAAGCAGAAGTGGTCTGTGCATAAAGTGGTTGTGCCAAGCGGAGAGCAGTCGAAATCTTTTGCTGAGTTTGAGCATATTCATACGAAGGCCATTCAGTTTCAGCTGGATCGCTCCTCGTGCATCATTGCGCTTGGAGGCGGCGTAATTGGCGATTTGGCTGGCTTTGTTGCTGCTAGTTATATGAGAGGCATTGATTTTATTCAAGTTCCGACGACACTACTGGCACATGACAGTGCAGTTGGCGGGAAAACGGGGATTAACCACCCGCTCGGTAAAAATTTAATTGGTGCCTTTCATCAGCCGAAAGCCGTGATCTATGATACAAGCATGCTTGAGACACTATCTCAAACTGAAATGAGGTCAGGCTTTGCTGAGGTCATCAAACATGCCCTCATTTCAAGTGAAGACTTTTTATCAGAGCTGATGTCTATTCGTTCTTTGGCGGAATGTTCAAAGAGCGAGCTGGCACATATACTGTATCAAGGGATTAAGGTCAAAACGTCGATTGTTCAAAAAGACGAAAGAGAACAAGGCGTGCGTGCATTTTTGAATTTAGGTCATACACTTGGGCATGCCATTGAAGCAGAGTATGGATACGGCGTTATTACGCACGGAGATGCTATTGCAATCGGCATGCAGTTTGCGCTATATGTGAGCGAAAAGAAGCTGGGACTCAGTCTCAATCGTACGAAACTAAAAGAGTGGATGAAAGAACTCGGATTTCCGGTACAAGTCACTCAAGATATTTCCACGAAAACATTTGTTGACCGGATGATTGGTGATAAAAAGGCAAGAGGTGGAACCGTTCAATTTGTTTTATTAAAACAGGTTGGAGATGCTGTCTTGCAGTCTTTCACAAAAGATGATCTGCATCAATGGCTCGAAGAATGGAAACGGGAGGAGGGATGTCTATGATGTTTCGCGGGATACGTGGGGCTACAACTGTGACAGAAGATACAGAAACAGAAGTGTTAAACAAAACGAAACAGCTGCTAGAAGCGATTATTTCAAGAAATCAAGTAGATCCAGAACGTGTCGTGCAGATCTTAATTTCAGCTACACAAGATATTCACTCCGTTTTTCCGGCAAAAGCCCTTCGTCAGTTTGAAGGGTGGACGTATGTGCCTGTTACTTGTATGCAGGAGCTGGACATTCAAGGCGGTTTAGAACATTGTATTCGTGTGTTAATGACGGTCCAAACAGACACAAAGCAGGAAGATGTGCAGCATGTGTACTTGGAAGAAGCTGTGACGCTTCGCCCTGATTTACAGTTGACAAAAAACAAGGAATTATAATACGATATGAACAGCCGAAGTTTACACACAGGTGTAAACGGCATTGCAAGTTTAGAGAAGATGAGAATGAGACTAGGGTAGTTGAGATGAGTAGAGTTGAGCAGAGATACGATACGTCTATTTCATCATACTGCCTAAAAGAGCACCCCTCTTTTAGGCTTATTTCGTATACTCATACAAACCCTCTATATGTCCCCTCATTCTCCTTAATCCCATTTAAGGAGTGTGCTTATGAATTCCCAATCAAATTTGACCCGATTTTTAAGGGACAGCGAGTCCCACAAAACGATCCCGATTGTTGAAACCATTACAGTTGATACGCTCTCACCGATTCAAATTGTCGAAAAACTCAAGGCAGATATTGTGTATCTACTAGAAAGCAAAGATGAGTCTTCTAGCTGGTCGAGATATTCCTTCATCGGATTACATCCTTTTTTAACCTTACATGATGATCAAAACGAATATATTGCACGTGACGCGGCAGGGCAGGAGGTCATGAAAAAACAAGAACTGAAAGACTTATTAGACTGGATGAAAGAGCAATATCAAATCAAGACACCAGACGTTGACATCCCGTTTACAGGCGGGGCAGTTGGGTACTTAAGTTACGATCTTATTCCAAGCATTGAACCATCTGTCAGGCCGCATCTAAGCGCACCAACGACAGACAATTGTACACTATTTGTCTGCCAAACGATGATTGCCTTTGATCATGAAACGAATCATGTTCATTTTATCCAATACACCCAGCTAACCGGAAATGAAACAGAAGACGAAAAAATACGAGCTTACAAAGAAAATCAAAAGCGGCTTGAACAGATGATTCACAAGCTCCATACAAAGGTCGATATGAAAGAACTGATTTTATCAGGGAATATGAACGAATCACCGTCCTTTGAACATGTGACATCAACCTATGAAAAAACACAATTTCTAAAGGACGTAGAAAAAATCAAAGAATACATTCGAGCGGGTGATATTTTTCAAGGCGTACTCTCACAGCGCTTTGATATCCCAGTGTCAGTGAGTTCATTTGAATTATACCGTGTGCTTCGCATTGTGAATCCATCTCCATACATGTATTTTATGAAATTAAAAGACCGTGATTTAGTCGGAAGCTCACCAGAACGATTAATTCATGCCAAAAATAGGCACCTAGAAATTCATCCTATTGCAGGCACTAGAAAAAGAGGAGCAACAAAAGAAGAGGATGCCGCACTGGCAAGAGAGCTGCTAGAAGATGAGAAAGAAAAAGCAGAACATTACATGTTAGTAGATCTAGCCAGAAATGATGTTGGCCGCGTAGCAGAATACGGCAGCGTGTCCGTACCGACCTTTACAAAAGTTGTGAACTTTTCACATGTCATGCACATCATCTCCATTGTGACAGGGAAGCTAAAGCAGGATACACACCCAGTTGATGCACTCATGTCCGCATTTCCAGCAGGCACATTAACAGGGGCACCGAAAATAAGAGCGATGCAATTATTAAATGAAATGGAGCCTGAGCCAAGGGAAACGTATGGCGGCTGTATTGCCTATATTGGGTTCGACGGTAATATCGATTCTTGTATTACCATTCGTACCATGAGCGTCAAAAATCAGATCGCTTCCATACAAGCAGGCGCTGGCATTGTCGCAGATTCTGTGCCAGAAAATGAATGGGAAGAGACTTGTAACAAGGCAGGAGCGCTTCTGAGGGCCATTCAGCTTGCTGAACATATTTTCTCAGAAAAGGAGAGTGTGCAGGATGAATCAGCGACTATCAGCTCTTGTTAACGGAGGCTTCCTATCAGAAAATGAAGCACATAGACTAATGCATGATATGATGAGCGGCTCTTTAACAGATGCTGAAGTCGCTGCAAGTCTATCGATTTTAGCGCATAGAGGAGAAACCGCTGAAGAAATGACAGGCTTCGTGAGGGCCATGCGGCAAAAAGCAGAACCAGCGGAAAGATCGCTTGATGTCGTTGACACATGCGGCACAGGAGGAGATGGACTCTCCACATTTAATATATCAACTGCAGCTGCTATTGTAGCTTCCGCCGCTGGTGCTAAAATCGCAAAACACGGAAATCGTTCAGTCTCTTCAAAAAGCGGAAGTGCCGACGTGCTAGAGTGTCTTGGGATTCACATTCAATCTACTCCAGAAGAAACAAGAAGGCAAATACAAGAGAAAAACATGGGCTTTTTATTTGCACCACTGTACCATTCATCTATGAAACAAGTAGCAGCAGTCCGCAAGCAGCTTGGCTTCCGGACGGTATTTAATCTATTAGGACCGCTTTGCCACCCGATGCAAGCCAAAAAGCAAATCATCGGTGTGTATGCAAAGGAAAAGGCAAAATTAATGGCAGAAGCCCTTGCCCCATTAGAGCCAGAGCATGTCCTGTTTGTATGCGGGGAAGACGGGCTGGATGAATTAACGATTACAGCAAATTCATATGTGATTGAACTCAAAAAAGGTGCCATGACAGAATATACGCTAAACCCAGAAGACTTTGGACTGGAAAAAGGATACTTATCAGATATTCAGGTCCAATCACCGGAAGAGAGCGCGAAATTGATTCAGAATATATTGAATCATCAAACAGGAGGGGCGCCGCTTCATATTACAGCTCTGAATGCCGGGGCGGCTTTATATGTCGCGGGCAAGTCAGAAAGCCTCATGGCAGGAACATTAAAAGCATTAGAAACGATTAAAAACGGAGCAGCCAAAGAACAATTGGCTCGTTTAAAACAAAAAACGAAAGAGGAAGAGATCTATGCTTAATCAAATCATTGCACGCAAAAAAGAACATATCCAAACGTTGCAGTTACCTGTGGATGGACACTTTGAAAGACGATCATTTAAAGAAGCACTCATGAACCCTCACCGCTCGATTGGGCTGATTGCTGAGGTGAAAAAGGCTTCTCCTTCCAAAGGAATCATTCAGCCAAATTTTGATCCTCTGCAAACAGCAAAAGCCTACGAAAAATCGAATGCTGATTGCTTATCAGTCTTAACAGATGAACCATTTTTTCAAGGGAAGAACGAGTATCTTTCCTTAATTAAAGAACACGTCGCACGTCCAATTTTAAGAAAAGACTTTATCATCGATTCCATACAAATAGAAGAGTCAAGACGTATCGGTGCAGATGCCATTTTATTAATTGGGGAAGTACTTGAACCGCAACAGCTGCATGAATTCTATGCTGAAGCGAAGGAAAAAGGACTAGATATTCTTGTCGAAGTTCATGCAGCAGATACACTGGAACATATCTTAAACCTATTCACCCCCGAAATCATTGGCGTGAATAACCGAAATTTAAAGACATTTAAAACAACAGTTGAGCAAACAAAAGAGATTGCACCACTTGTTCCAAAGGATGTCTTGCTAGTAAGTGAAAGCGGTATTCAAACATTTGATGATCTGACCTTTGTCAAAAAACATGGAGCGAGTGCTGTCCTTGTAGGTGAATCATTAATGAGAGAACCCTCACAAGAAAAAGCCGTTCAGACGTTATTTGGAGAATGACCACGATGAAGCCTTTTTTAAAATATTGCGGGGCGGTCTCACTAGAAGATGTAGAATGCATTGCGCAATCTCAAGCAGATGCGATCGGATTTATTTTTGCTCCAAGTAAAAGGCAAGTCGATCCAGATCAAGTGAAACAATGGCTCACCGATTCGCAGTGCAGGAAAAAGATTACTGGTGTATTTGTAAATGAAAAAATCCAAAAAGTGTGTGACATCACAAAGCATATTCCTTTAGATATCGTGCAGCTGCATGGAGATGAAACAAGAGAGGATGCAAAAGAAATAAAACAACAAACAGGGGCGGTAGTGTGGAAAGTCTTTCATCACGATCCCGATATAAAAGAAACACTTGATCAAATGACGGCATTTGCGCCGTTTGTCGATGGTTTTCTCATTGATGCGAAAGTAAAAGGGATGAGAGGCGGTTCTGGCAAAGCTTTTACATGGGACGCGGTACCTGTATACAATCAGCAAGCAAAACGACTGAAGAAAGCATGCATCATTGCCGGCGGAATAACACCAGAAACACTGCCAGAGCTTCTTGCCTATAGCCCAAAAGCGATCGATCTTTCAAGCGGCATAGAAGAAAACGGGAAGAAAAGCAGCGCTAAGATCAAAGCGCTCGAAGAAAGGATGTTAAACGATGTACGCATATCCAAATGAGCTTGGCAGATATGGAGAATTCGGAGGGAAATTTGTTCCCGAGACGCTCATGCAGCCACTCAAAGAAATCGAACAAGCATTTAACGAATTAAAAGAAGACCCAGCCTTTAAGCAAGAATATCTTTCTCTACTGCAAAACTATTCAGGCAGACCGACTGCGCTGACATATGCTGATCAATTATCTGCATACCTCGGCGGCGCAAAAATCTATTTAAAAAGAGAAGATTTAAACCATACAGGTGCTCATAAGATCAACAATGCACTTGGTCAGGCACTGCTTGCAAAAAAAATGGGGAAATCAAACATCATCGCAGAAACAGGCGCTGGACAGCACGGAGTAGCAGCTGCAACGGTGGCCGCCAAGTTTGGATTATCGTGCACGGTATTTATGGGAAAAGAGGATGTGGAGAGACAATCTCTCAATGTATTCCGAATGAAGCTCCTTGGCGCTGAAGTCATACCTGTCACAAGCGGAAACGGCACATTAAAAGATGCAACGAACGAAGCGATTCGTTACTGGGTCCAGCACTGTAGTGATCATTTCTATATGATCGGTTCAGTTGTAGGACCTCATCCCTATCCCAAAATCGTCAGTGAGTTCCAGCGGATGATTGGTGATGAAGCAAAAGAGCAGATGCTGAAAAAAGAAGGCAGGCTCCCTCATAAAGTCATTGCTTGTGTCGGCGGCGGAAGTAATGCTATTGGAATGTACCGAGCGTTTTTGGATGATGAGATTGATTTGATTGGTGTAGAAGCGGCTGGAAAAGGAATCGATACGCCGCTTCATGCAGCAACCATTACGAAGGGGACAAAAGGGGTCATTCATGGATCTTTGACCTATTTAATCCAAGACGAATTTGGCCAGATTATTGAGCCCTATTCCATTTCAGCTGGTCTAGATTATCCCGGGATCGGACCAGAGCACGCATATTTACATGCGAGCGGACGCGTTCAATATGTGAGTGCTACAGATCAAGAAGCACTGGATGCACTAAAGCTGCTGACAGAAAAGGAAGGAATCCTGCCAGCGATTGAATCAGCACACGCTTTAGCCAAGGCGTTTGAGATGAGCAGGACAATGAGTGAAGATGAAATCATCCTTGTCTGCCTATCAGGAAGAGGAGATAAGGATGTGCATACATTAATGAATGTGCTTGAAAGTGAGGGCAAAACCAAATGATCACATTTCGATTAGAGCAAGACGAGAAATTATTCATCCCATTTATTACAGCAGGGGATCCGTCAGAAGAAATCACGATCGATTTAGCTGTGTCCCTTCAAGCAGCCGGTGCACATGCGATTGAGCTAGGTGTTCCTTATTCCGATCCGCTAGCAGACGGTCCTGTCATTCAAAGAGCCTCCAAAAGAGCTCTAAATCATGGCATGAATATCGTAAAAGCGATAGAATTAGCAGGGAAGATGAAAAAAAACGGTGTAAAAATTCCTGTAATTCTATTTACGTATTATAATCCTGTGTTACAATTAGACACAGAATACTTTTTCGCTTTACTGCGCAAAAATCATATTTCGGGACTCTTAACACCCGACTTGCCTTTTGAAGAAAGCAGTGAGCTGCAAAAGAACTGTCAAACATATGACATTTCATATATTTCGCTCGTTGCACCAACCAGTAAGGAACGATTAGTAAATATAGTAGAGCAGGCAGAAGGTTTTGTGTATTGTGTTTCATCTCTTGGTGTAACAGGTGTCAGACAAACCTTTGACGAATCGATTACTGATTTTATTCAACAAGTGAAACAGCTGAGTCACATACCGGTTGCGGTCGGTTTTGGTATCTCAACAAGAGAGCAGGTAGACGCAATGAATAAACTGAGTGACGGCGTCGTTGTAGGCAGTGCACTTGTAAAAAAAATTGAAGAACTTCAGGATCAATTGTTAGCAAGTGATACTCGTCAAGACGCTTTAAGAGAGTTTGAAACCTATGCAAAAACATTTAGTCCCCTCTATTCATTCAAATGAGGTGAAACTTTTGCAAATCAAAGATCAATTAAAACAACTAAAACCGTATCAACCTGGGAAACCAATTGAAGAGGTCAAAAAAGAATATCAATTAGACAAAATTGTGAAATTGGCTTCAAATGAAAACCCTTTTGGATGTTCCGCTCATGCAAGAGAGGCGATACAAGCTGAGCTTGAACATTTAGCGATCTATCCAGATGGATACAGCGCAAGTTTAAGAACAGAGCTCGCTGAGTTTCTTCAAGTAAATGAAAAACAATTAATATTCGGGAATGGCTCAGATGAACTTGTGCAAATTATTGCTAGGGCATTCCTTGACCAACATACAAATACCGTCATCCCAGCTCCGTCTTTTCCGCAATATCGTCACAATGCGATCATTGAGCGGGCAGAGATTCGAGAGGTGCCGCTTTTAGACGGAGGAGCTCACGATCTGAAGGGCATGCTGGATGCGATTGATGAGAACACGAAGGTCGTCTGGGTATGCAACCCGAATAACCCGACGGGAAATCATTTGTCAGAATCTGAGCTTGTGGCGTTTTTAGATCAAGTACCAGCTCATGTGCTTGTAGTACTAGATGAAGCATATGTCGAATACGTTCGTGCGGAAGACTTTCCGAACAGCTTATCTTTATTACACAACTATCAAAATGTTATCGTACTCCGTACGTTTTCTAAAGCGTATGGACTGGCCGCGCTTCGAGTAGGCTATGGCATTGCATCAGAAGAGTTGATTACTGCGATTGAACCAGCGAGAGAGCCGTTTAATACGAGTCGTATCGCTCAGGCAGCAGCTCGTGCAGCGATAAAAGATCAGGACTTCATTCAATCATGCAGACAAAAAAATGAAGCAGGTCTCAAGCAATATCAAGAATTTGCTGACCGTTTTGGACTATTTATTTATCCGTCTCAAACAAACTTCGTGCTGATTGATTTTAAAAGAGATGCAGATGAATTATTCAATGCATTATTGAAAAAAGGCTACATTGTTCGTTCTGGTAAAGCACTTGGTTTTCCAACGTCTTTACGTATTACGGTCGGAACAATGGAGCAAAATGCAGAAATTCTAAGTACACTTGCTGATTTAATGCAAGGCATTCGAGCGTAGCATAACCATAAAGTCATATCCTTTTACAGGATATGGCTTTCATTGTACCAACCTCATACATATAAGCTGTTGAAATGGCTTTTTTAATTTTCGCGAAAAAACAGGTGATGAACATGAATGATGCAAATGAAACAATATTAATCGCTGGACTTGGTTTAATTGGAGGTTCCATCGCACTGTCGATTAAAAAAGAGTATCCTCATAAAAAAATTGTTGGATACGATGTGTCCAAAGAACAAATGGTTGCAGCAACAAAGCTGGGTATCATTGATTTAGCAGCTGATTCATTTGCGGCAGGTTTGGCTGAATCTGCGACTATTATTTTGGCAACACCAGTTCAGCAAACAGTTAATATGCTTCGTGATATTGCAAACTCTGGAATTGAGAGAGAGCTCACAATTACCGATGTTGGCAGCACAAAGCAAAAGGTTGTCCATTTTGCTGAAAAAACGCTTCCTAAGCACTATCAATTTATTGGTGGACATCCAATGGCAGGCTCTCACAAGTCAGGTGTTATAGCAGCGAAAGACTTTTTATTTGAAAATGCGTTCTACATTTTAACGCCGGCAAAGGAAACAAACCGCGAGGCTGTTGATCGTTTGAAGGACTTGTTAAAAGGTACAAATGCTCATTTTATTGAGATGACCCCAGAAGAACATGATGGTGTAACAAGTGTGATTAGTCATTTCCCTCATATTGTTGCAGCCAGCCTTGTGCATCAAGCACATCATTTTGAAGAACAATTCCCACTTGTCAAACGGTTTGCTGCTGGAGGCTTTCGTGACATTACACGTATTGCGTCAAGCAACCCTGCAATGTGGCGAGATATCCTTCTGCACAACAAAAACAAGATTTTAGACCGGTTCCATGAATGGAAAAAAGAGATCGATCGCATTGAGACCTTTGTACAGCAAGAAGACGCTGAAGGCTTGTTCTCTTATTTTCAAGAGGCAAAGGAATATCGTGATGGACTTCCTCTGAGGAAAAAAGGTGCCATTCCTGCTTTTTATGACCTTTATGTGGATGTTCCAGATCACCCTGGAGTCATTTCGGAGATTACAGGACATTTAGCAAATGAGAGCATCAGTATTACGAATATCCGTATTATTGAAACGCGGGAAGACATTAATGGGATTTTACGCATTAGTTTTCAAACAGAAGACGACCGTAAACGTGCAGAGATCTGTATAAAAAATAGAGCGAATTACGATACATTTTATGCTGACTGAGGTGACAAATATGAAAATTCATAAACATGCTCCTATGAATGGAGTCATTCATATTCCAGGTGATAAATCCATTTCTCATAGATCAGTGATGTTTGGTGCAATTGCTGATGGGACGACAGTGGTGAAAAACTTTCTCCCTGGAGCCGATTGTTTAAGTACGATTGATTGTTTTAGAAAAATGGGCGTTGAAATTGAACAAAAAGGGACAGATGTTGTGATCCGTGGGAAGGGACTGAAAGAGCTCAAGGAGCCGTCTGACGTCCTCGATGTCGGGAATTCTGGTACAACCATTCGATTAATGATGGGAATATTAGCTGGTTGTGAGTTTCACAGTACACTGATCGGTGATGAGAGTATTGCTAAAAGACCAATGCAGCGAGTAACAGGTCCACTTAAACAACTAGGAGCGAAAATAGATGGCAGAGCAAACGGCGAGTATACGCCGCTTTCTATTCGTGGCGGCCATTTAAAAGGTGTCTCATATGAGTCTCCGGTGGCAAGCGCCCAAATTAAGTCCGCTGTCCTTTTAGCAGGTCTTCAAGCAGAAGGAACAACAACATTAACTGAACCGCATAAATCAAGAGATCATACAGAAAGAATGCTCTCTATGTTTGGTGTGAAACTAGACGAAGATGAACAAAGTGTTTCTATTGAAGGTGGTCAAACATTAAAAGCAACAGATATATTTGTTCCTGGAGACATCTCCTCAGCTGCATTTTTCCTTGTTGCTGGATCTATTGTTCCTAACAGCCAAATTGTTTTAAAAAATGTCGGGCTAAACAAAACAAGAACGGGTATTATTGATGTTCTGAAACAAATGGGTGCGAATCTCGAGATCAATGAAGTAGATGCAAAAGGCGGAGAGCCATATGGAGATTTAACGATCTCTACCTCTTCATTAAAAGGCATCGAAATTTCTGGTGATATGATTTCAAGACTTATCGACGAGATTCCAATTATAGCGCTTCTAGCGACACAAGCAGAGGGAACAACGATCATTAAAGATGCTGCTGAGTTAAAAGTAAAAGAGACCAATCGAATTGATACAGTCGTGTCAGAACTTAAAAAACTCGGTGCTGATATTGAAGCAACAGATGATGGTATGAAGATTCATGGTAAAACCACACTTCAAGGCGGCGCAGCCGTGTCAAGCTACGGAGATCACCGAATCGGTATGATGCTGGGGATTGCTGCTTGCATCACAAAGCAAGCGGTTGAGATTGAAGATACAGATGCTGTACGCGTCTCATACCCGAATTTCTTTGAACACATTGAATACTTAACCAAAACAGTCTGAGGATGTCCTCAGGCTTTTTCTTTCCTTATGCATATTTGTAAGGAATATAGCATAGCTTGTCTCAAGATGAAACCTGGAAAAAAATCATTTTATCTGATCAAAAAATGAATTTCAGGTGTTTTCAGTTTACAAAACTTCCGTTTCGTAAAGGATGAAATGAAAACCAGTCTTTAAAACACAAAAATGGGTTCATTTTAAAAGTGCAACATATTTGCTGGATGAGTACCTGTCGATTATGATATGAAGTAACAATAGTTTAGGTTTTTGGAAAACAGAAAGGAACGGTTTGATTTGAATAGTTCATTACAAGAAGCCATAAAATTAGTTGAGGCGGGTGAGACTGAAAAAGGACTTCAAACACTTGCTCAGGCAGAAAAGCATTTGCATGATGAAGAAAAGGCGCAGGCAGCTCAGTTATATTATGATTGGGGAGATATCGATAAAGCGAGAAATCTCATCAGTGATTTACATGATTTATATCCAGAGGAAACGGGGTTAACATGTTTTTATGCAGAACTGCTGATTGACTCTGATGAAGAAGAAAAGGCGATTTCGGTATTAGAGACGATTCCTGAAGATGATGATGCCTATCCAGAGAGCCTACTGTTAATGGCAGATTTGTATCAAATGCAAGGACTATTTGAAGTCAGTGAACAAAAGCTCTTAAAAGCAAAAGAGCTGCTTCCAAATGAAGCCATTATTGATTTTGCGTTAGGTGAATTGTATTTTTCGCAAGGTCTTTCAAAGAAAGCGGCCGACTATTTCTACAAGGTCGCAGATCAACAACATGAGGTTGGCGGCGTCAATGTTTATCAGAGGCTCGCTGAATCACTCAGCACAGCTGGAGAATTCGAAGATGCGCTTGAATGGTACGAAAAGGCAGTGAAAGATCAAACAGATCCGAATACACTTTTTGGCTACGGATTTACAGCGATGAGGGCTGGACGAACGAAAACAGCCATTCAGCAGCTTTCAGAACTAAAAGATATTGATCCATCTTATTCGTCTCTATATATGCCTTTAGCGAAAAGTTATGAGGAAGAAGGACTATATCACGAGGCTTTAGAGGTAGTAAAAGAGGGTATTAAAATTGATGAGTATAACAAAGAGTTATATTTATATGGTGCAAAGATTGACTTGAAAAATGGGGATTCAGAAGATGCGAAAAAGCTGCTTCAAGAAGCACTTGCTCTTGATCCGGGATATATTGAAGCGGTCCAAACATTGCTCGCGATCTATTTAAATGAAGAGCTTTTTGATGAAATTCTGGATGTCATAAAAGAGGTTAAAAGCTTTGGGGAAGATGATCCAAAATGGAATTGGTATGCTGCATCTGCATCTGTTGGACGAGAAGAATACAAAGAAGCAGCTGAGTACTTCAAGCTGGCTCTGCCTGATTTTGATGAGGAACGTGACTTTTTATATGAATACGCATCGTTCCTTTTAGAAGAAGGCAGACAAAAAGAAGCATTGCCGCTATTACGCAAAGTTCTTCAGAAAGATGGCACGAATGAAGAAATCGAAGAAACGATTTTAAGAATTGAAGACGAAATTTCCTTATAGTTTGCAGGAATGAAGAACTGGTTTGTTGAATAATTCATGTATAGCAATTTAATTTACGATAGAGGAGGGAATAACATGCAGACCCCTGTTTCTGTCAATGAAAAGAAGGAATTCATCCGGTGGTTTTTAAACCATTATCAGTTAAAGCGAAGAGAGTGCGTTTGGATATTAAATTATTTAATGAGTCACGACTCTTTGATGGAAAAGGTTCATTTTGTAGAGCAAGCAGAATTTTGCCCAAGGGGAATCATTATGTCAACACACTGTGTGGATGAAGTTCCCTTTAGATTTTATAAAGAGAATATCATGACGACAGATGCTGAAAAGTCATTTCATGATATTCGTTTGAATAAACAGCAAGATTTGTTTATTCAATTGAATTTCCGTTCTGCTTATCGTTCGCCGGAATATGCAGCTGTGCTTGAAACAAATCCTCATATTCCAAAGGATCTTTATGAGAATGAAAAAGATAAGGATCTTGCGGAGAAAGTGCTTGAACACTCAATCGCAACTTTCCAAAAAGAACGGCTTATGAAAGAGATAGATGAAGCACTTGACCGTCATGATCAAGAAACATTTAATAAGTTAGCAAGAGAATTAAGCCTATTGTCATAAACTGAACGAATAAGCCTTGCCCTATCCAGGCAGGGCTTATGTCATGAAAGAGGGGAAATTGATGAAGTTTCAAGCGGAGGATGCAGATCGCTTTTTGCAATCTAGAGATTACATTGATACCGCTATCATTCCATTAGTTGGAATAGATGTGAATCAAATCAAACAAACCGTATCTTTAGGGGAGTTTACCATTCTTGTAACAGAGGAACTTGAAAGACAGCTGAAAGGGCGGGTCTTTCTTTTTCCACCACATACATATGTAGAAGCCAATGACCGAAAACTAGAAGACATCTTCACGATGAAGCAGTCGCTAGAAGATCATTTTCAGCATGTTGTGTTGATCTCATCTGATCACCAATGGAAAGAGCATGCGGTGGTTAGTGAATCACTATTTTTGTTAAAGCCGGTTCCGCTCGAGCATTTAAAGGTAGAATTAAAGCAAAAAATTGTTCAAGACAGTGTAGAACAAATTTTGAACTTTTTGTTACAAAAGTGGAACCCTTCATAAAAACCCTTACATTTGCATTGTACATAGCTTTTTAGGATGTTGACCTTGTGAATAGATTGATATATTATGAGGGTGTCCTAGTTTTATGAAATTTTTTCTAATTCAGTTATAAAGTAGCTGACGACCTGAGGGGGGGAGAAAAAAATGAGCGAGAAGAGACATGGAGTGTCCAGGCGTCAATTTTTGAATTACACGTTGACCGGCGTGGGGGGATTTATGGCCGCTGGAATGCTCATGCCTATGGTTCGCTTTGCGCTTGACCCTGTGCTAAAAGGAACAGAGGATCAGGATATGGTTCAAGTTGTCAGTGTAGATGAACTGACGAAGGAACCGAAGCGCTTTGACTTTAAAATTGATCAAGTAGATGCATGGTATGAGTCAAAGGAATCTAGGTCAGCATGGGTGTACAAAGAAGGGGATGAAATTGTCGCTTTATCGCCTATCTGTAAACATTTAGGCTGTACAGTGAACTGGAACAGTGATCCGAAAAATCCAAACAAATTTTTCTGTCCATGCCACTATGGGCTGTACGACAAGGATGGTACAAACGTACCCGGAACTCCGCCACTTGCACCGCTTGATCATTATAAGCAGCAAGTGAAGGACGGATACCTCTATCTTGGAAAAGCTGTGCCGAAAGGGGAAGGGTAACGATGCTTAACAAGATTTATGATTGGGTAGATGAGCGGCTAGACATTACACCAATATGGAGAGATATTGCGGATCATGAGGTGCCAGAGCATGTCAATCCAGCACATCATTTCTCCGCTTTTGTGTACTGTTTTGGCGGTTTAACGTTTTTTGTGACAGTCATTCAAGTCCTTTCGGGCATGTTTTTAACGATGTATTACGTGCCGGATATTAAAAACGCCTGGGAATCTGTCTATTATTTACAAAATGAAGTGGCATTTGGTCAGATTGTCAGAGGGATGCACCACTGGGGTGCGAGTTTAGTTATTGTCATGATGTTTTTACATACGCTAAGGGTCTTTTTCCAAGGGGCGTATAAAAAGCCTAGAGAGCTCAACTGGATTGTTGGTGTGCTCATTTTCTTTGTGATGCTTGGACTTGGTTTTACAGGTTATCTCTTGCCATGGGATATGAAGGCGCTATTTGCAACGAAGGTTGGTCTTCAAATTGCAGAAGCGACGCCTTTCATTGGTAAAGAGATCAAAACGCTGCTTGCAGGTCATCCTGACATTGTAGGGGCACAAACGCTGACGAGATTTTTCGCTATCCATGTCTTTTTCTTGCCAGCGGCATTATTTGGGCTGATGGCTGCCCACTTTATTATGATTCGTAAGCAAGGAATTTCTGGACCGCTATAAAAAATTTGCGTTTGATGAATGTTCAATGAGGAGGGGATGACTTTGCATAGGGGAAAAGGGATGAAGTTTGTCGGAGACTCTAGAATTCCGGCAGAAAGAAAACCTAACATACCTAAAGACTATTCCGAATATCCGGGAAAAACAGAAGCCTTTTGGCCGAACTTTCTTTTAAAGGAATGGCTTGTAGGTGCCGTTTTTTTAATTGGATTTCTTGTCCTAACTGTGGTTCATGCACCTCCGCTTGAGCGGATGGCTGATCCAACAGATACCGGCTATATTCCGCTGCCAGACTGGTATTTCTTATTCTTGTACCAGTTATTAAAATATGAATTTGCTGCAGGTGGCTATACGGTAGTTGGTGCGATGATTATGCCCGGGATTGCGTTTGGTGCACTGTTGCTCGCACCATTTCTTGATTCTGGTCCTGAACGCAGACCGTATAGAAGACCGGTTGCAGTGGGGATGATGATCCTTGCAGTCGGCGCAGCAACATATTTAACGTGGGAGTCTGTTGCTACTCATGATTGGGAAGCAGCGGCAAAGCAAGGTGAAATTAAGAAAGAAGCAGAGATTGATACCTCAGCGGAAGAGTATAAAATTTATCAGGAGCAGACATGTATCTCCTGTCACGGGGATAACATGCAGGGCGGAGCAGCCGGACCGTCACTTGTTGACAATGGTCTTGCACCTGAGGAGATTGCTAAAATCGCTGTTGAAGGTAAAGGCAACATGCCTAAGGGTATCTTTAAAGGCAGCGATGAAGAACTTGAAAAGCTGTCTAAATATTTATCTGAGGTCAAATCTAAATAATTCAGTTGTTTAAATGCAAGTACAAGGATATACTCAAAAGAGAAAAAGCTGGCGCTGTCAGCTTTTTTCTGATTTTAATAGATCGTGAGTGAAGAGACGTATGAGATGGATTCAATATCTGCTAGCCACGCGCTATATGCTTGTGCTAGTCTTGATAATCAATTTCCTTGGCACTGTGTACGGCTACTATTGGTATATTCCACAGCTTGTAGAGACGCCGGCTATCTTTTTAGCTTTTGTTCCAGACAGTCCAACGGCAAGCTTTTTCTTTTTATTTGTTCTACTTGCTTTTTTGATGAAACGAAACGCTCCTTATTTTGAAGCACTTGCCCTCGTGACCTTAATGAAGTACGGGTTATGGGCTGTAGGAATGAATATCTTTGTCCTTTTATCTGTGGATGATTTTCCGTGGGAAGGGTACATGCTGATTGGGTCCCACTTTGCGATGGCGGTTCAAGCCGTATTGTTTGCACCGTATTATCGTTTTAAAATGCGTCATTTGGTGGTAGCTGGCATATGGATTTTACATAATGATGTGATTGATTATGTATTTGGTATGATGCCGCGTTATTCTATGCTGTCTGCCTATACAAACGAGATCGGCTACGTCACGTTTTGGTTAAGCATTGCCGTTCTTCTTGTTTCGTATTATTTCGTCCTATCGAAAAAATCGGTCAAGCTCGAACTCCCTTAACAATATTGGTCTAACCTTGTCCTTTCCTTCATACGCTGTATGGAGAAGGGCTAGGAGGGACTTGCATGAAACGAAAGCCAATCGCGATGATTCTATTATTTTTTCTCGTATTACAGCCATCTGTTGCCAAAGGCGAGGAAACAGCCGCTAGTGTGCTGCAAGAATTAACGGAACTATCAGATTCAATCTTTCAATTAACGAGACAAGCTAAATATGATGAGGCGTTACAGGTCGCATTGTATGTTGAAAAGACATTTAAAGCTGAGAATTGGCGCGGAACGCTGACAAATACGCAGATTCGGCAAATTACAGTTGGCTATCAAGATATCATAAAAGGGCTGCCGCAGGAAGAATTGAATGAGCGCGAAAAGCTTCGTTATGCCTCTCAGTTTAGAATGCTGCTCGATGCGATCCAGTCAGACTCTGAGCCACTTTGGGGTTCGCTGGAGAAGCCCATTATGGGGTCTTTTCCTACGTTGAAAAAAGAAGTGAAGGATCCGGAATCAACAACGTTTTATGAAACTTGGAATGAGCTGGTTTCTTTATACGATATGATCTATCCGAGTTTAACCATTGATGTTTCGCCTGAAAAGCTGCAAACGATTAAGCAGCATATGGAAGTGATTGAGCAAGGTGAATTTTTAAAAGCATCAAGTGGGACAAAGCTTGAGCGCCTCACGAAGCTTGAAGAGGATTTATCGAGTGTATTTGCCCACGTTGATCAAGATGAGGCTGACCCATCGCTTTTATGGGTCATTTTAACAACGGGAAGCATCATTTTATTAACGTTAACGTATGTTGGATTTCGGAAATACCGTGCTGAAAAAGAGAAGAAGCAAAAGCGACAAGCTGATTATCCGAAATCATAAAAAAAGAAGCACCATTTTTGGGCTTCTTTTTTTAATGCGGATTGAGCGGCTTTTTGTGTTCATCTAATGTGAAGCCTTCACCAAGCACATCATGCACGTCACTGACGGATACAAACGCATGAGGATCGACTGAGGTCACGACGCTTTTGAGATGGACAAGCTCGTTTTTTGGGACGACGCAATAAAGAACGTTGCGCTCCTGTTTTGTATAGGAACCGACCCCTTTTAAAATGGTCACACCCCGCTCCATTTCCTCTGTGATTTTCTTTTGAATGATGTCATCTTTTTCAGATATGATCATGGCACCTTTGGCTGCGTAAGCGCCTTCTTGCATGAAGTCAATGACCTTCGCAGCAACAAATACTGCGACGAGTGTATACATGGCTTCTTTGTAATTTAAATAAGTAAGAGAAATCGTAATGACGCAAGCGTCGAAGATGAACATTGTTCGTCCCATAGCTACCTGATAATGCTTGTTGATGAGTCTTGCGATGATATCCACACCGCCGGTAGTACCGCCGAACTTAAAGATGATCCCGAGGCCTGTTCCGATAAACACACCTGCAAAGAGTGCGGCTAGGGCCAAATCGTGCTGGAGAGGCATATGTATTTGAAAGCGCTGGAAGATGGCAAGAAAGACAGAAAGACTGACAGTACCTACAATTGTATAAGTAAACATCGTTCTGCCGAGCATTTTCCAGCCGATAAAAAAGATCGGAATGTTTAAGACAAGGTTTGAAATGGATGGATCAATGTGGAATAGAAAATATAAAAGCAGTGTAATACCTGTAAATCCGCCTTCCGCCAAATTGTTCTGCATATTAAAATGAACAAGACCGAAAGAAAAAATCGCAGATCCTATTAAAATAAAGACGATATTTTTAAGACGAATTTCTTTTAGCAAGAGACCACTCCTTTTTTTGCTTAGACAGCGATAATATTATATGGTATGGGAGAGAAACAAGCAAACTGAGTTTTAAACATTTGTCAAATATTTATGATTTCGCTAACATGTAAGAGATGGATAGGAGGATGAGCTTGATGACGAAAGAAAAAACGCTGCGTCACGTGCAGCAAGAAGTAGATGATTACATAGGACAATTTAAAGAAGGCTATTTCAGCCCGCTTGCCATGATGGCCCGTCTGACAGAAGAATTAGGCGAGCTGGCAAGAGAGGTTAACCATTACTATGGAGAAAAGCCGAAAAAAACAACGGAAACAGAAAAAAGCATGGAAGAAGAAATTGGCGATGTTTTGTTTGTGTTAACATGTCTCGCTAATTCACTAGATATATCACTAGAGGAAGCACATGATCGTGTGATGCATAAATTCAATACAAGAGACAAAGACCGCTGGACGAAAAAAGAAGGGAAGTAGAGACGATGACGAACCAAACCATCAAAGTAGTAATCGCTGGAGCAAGAGGAAGAATGGGGATAGAAGCTGTGAAGCTGGCAGAAGAAACGAGCCATTTTGAGCTTGTGGCAGCCCTTGATCACGCGCACGAAGGAAAAAAATTATCTGATGTGATTCATACGACATCTGAGGCGCCGATTTATACAGATATTGATGTGTGTCTTTCAGAGACAACACCTGATGTATTAATTGATTTGACGACACCAGAAATCGGGAAAGTACATACAAAAAAGGCGCTTGAACATGGCGTGCGTCCAGTCGTCGGAACCACTGGTTTTTCTGAAGCTGACCTGAAAGAGCTCCAGCAATTAACAGAAGAAAAGGGCATAGGCTGTATTATTGCGCCAAACTTTGCTGTCGGTGCAGTCTTAATGATGAAGTTTGCCAAAATGGCAGCGAATTACTTTCCTGACGTTGAAATCATTGAGCTTCATCATGATAAAAAACTTGATGCTCCGAGCGGTACTGGGCTTAAAACAGCTGAAATGATTGCAGAAGTCAGAGAAAGCAAAAAGCAAGGACATCCAGAAGAGAAAGAATTAATCGAAGGTGCACGAGGCGCAGATTATGACGGTATCCGTCTGCACAGCGTAAGACTTCCGGGTATGATCGCACATCAAGAAGTACTGTTTGGAATGGACGGACAGACGCTCACCATTCGTCATGATTCTTATAACCGTGCCTCATTTATGTCAGGTGTAAAGCTTTCAGTTGAACAGGTTATGCACATTGATCAGCTTGTCTATGGTTTAGAAAATATCATCGACTAATAAGGAGTGGATTCCTGATGAACATTGCTTTAATCGCTCACGATAAGAAAAAAAGTGACATGATCCAATTTGCCATTGCGTACCGTGATATATTGGCAAATCATACACTTTACGCAACAGGGACAACAGGTTTGAGAGTGAAAGAAGCGACGGGGCTTCCCATTCATCGTTTTCAGTCAGGACCACTTGGAGGAGATCAGCAGATTGGTGCTTTAATTGCTGATAATGCAATGGATCTTGTGCTCTTTTTTAGAGACCCGCTTACCGCGCAGCCGCATGAACCGGATGTATCTGCACTTATTCGGCTATGCGATGTGTATACCATTCCACTTGCCACCAATATGGGGACCGCAGAGATTTTAGTCAGGAATTTAAATAAAGGTACGTTTGATTTTCGAGATGTAGCAAAAAACGGAGGAACAAATGAAACGACTTGATATCCTTGCATTCGGAGCCCATAGCGATGATGTAGAGATCGGTATGGGCGGAACGATTGCAAAATACGTAAAAAAAGGGGCGCGTGTCGGAATTTGCGACTTGACCCAGGCTGAATTATCCTCGAATGGAACGGTAGAGAGCCGTAAAGAGGAAGCGAAAGCGGCTGCCGCCATTTTAGGCGTGTCAACGCGAATCCAGCTCACGCTGCCAGACAGAGGTCTTTATTTAAATGACGAAGCAATGAAGGACATTGCGGGCGTGA
This sequence comes from Bacillus sp. FSL W8-1143, assembly GCF_037965155.1. Classification (NCBI taxonomy): domain Bacteria; kingdom Bacillati; phylum Bacillota; class Bacilli; order Caryophanales; family Bacillaceae; genus Bacillus; species Bacillus sp. FSL W8-1143. Next base: position 2,044,933 of record NZ_CP150182.1, on the reverse strand, counting down.
TTCGTACATACAAACCGAAGCTAATTTTTGCTCCGCATCACCAAGATCGGCATCCAGATCATGGTCATGCGGGTTCACTTGTAGAAGAGGCTGCTTTTTCGGCAGGTATACATAAATTTGAAGATTCATACAAGCAGCCAGCGCATAAAATAAGTCAGATGTATTATTACATGATTAACGGCCATCATCGTCCAGATTTTGTGATTGATATTTCTGAGGAAATGCACCAAAAGATTGATAGCTTGCATGCGTATCAAAGCCAATTTGTAAAATCGGCGCATTCAGTGGAGACACCTCTTGTGAACGGGTATATTGATTTTGTGAAAATGAGAGAGTCTATGTATGGAAGAGAAGTCAATAAAGCTTATGCAGAAGGGTTTATCACAAAGAAACCACTTTTGATCGATGACGACTTACTTGGGGGGGAATTATGAAAAAACTAAAGGTCGGAATCACTTGTTATCCAAGTGTCGGCGGATCGGGCATTATTGCGACGGAACTTGGAAAACGTTTAGCTGAAAAAGGGCACGATGTTCATTTCATTACCTCAAGTATTCCGTTTAGGCTCAATAAAGTGTATCCGAATATTTATTTTCATGAGGTGGATGTCAATCAATATGCTGTTTTTCAATATCCACCTTATGACCTTGCACTAGCTAGTAAATTGGCGGAAGTCGCAAAACGAGAGAAGCTCGATATTATTCACGCGCATTATGCGGTCCCTCACGCCGTCTGTGCGTTCTTAGCGAAGCAAATGACGGGACACACAGTGAAAGTCGTTACCACGCTTCACGGGACGGATATTACGGTTTTAGGCTATGATCCATCTTTAAAGGAAGTGATTCGGTTTGCCATCGAATCATCAGACCGGGTAACAGCTGTGTCGCATTCATTAGCTGCACAGACGTATGATCTGATTAAACCGGATAAAAAAATCGATACGATCCATAATTTCGTCGATGAGCGTGTGTATTTGCGTGAAGATCATGAAGTGCTGAAGAAACATTATGGTCTCATGCAGGACGAAAAGGTCATCATCCATGTATCGAACTTCCGAAAGGTAAAGCGCGTGCATGACGTGATTCATGTCTTTAAAAAGATTTCTGACCAGGTGCATGCAAAGCTGCTGCTGATTGGTGATGGTCCTGAAAAGTCGGTTGTATGCGATCTTGTGAAAAAGCTGGAACTAACTGATCGTGTGTTGTTTTTAGGAAAGCAAGAGAAGGTAGAGGAGCTTTATTCAATTAGTGATTTGAAGCTGCTGCTTTCTGAGAAGGAGAGCTTTGGGCTTGTACTTCTTGAAGCAATGGCCTGCGGTGTCCCTTGTATTGCAACAGATGTTGGCGGAATACCAGAGGTCATTGAACATGGAGAGACAGGTTTCCTTGTCCCGCTCGGCGATATAGAAGCGGCAGCTAAACACGCAGTCTCAATACTCAAAAACAAAGCGCTTCATGAGCAAGTGTCAGCGGCGGCCCAGTCTAGCGTTCAAGCCCATTTCTCTTCTGAAAAAATAGTGAGTGAATATGAAGAGCTTTACCTAGAATTGATCGAAGGTGATGATGAAGATGAATGAACCATTCACACATGCGATCCCTATTTTACATACACTGCACGAACATGGGCATCAGGCTTACTTTGTCGGCGGAGCAGTGAGAGATGTCCTGTTAGGCAGGGAAATCGGTGATATTGATATAGCAACCGATGCAACGCCTGATACGGTCGAGTCTTTATTTGAAAAAACAGTTGATGTTGGCAAGGAGCATGGCACTGTCATTGTGTTACATGATGGGGTCAGCTATGAGGTGACGACGTTTCGAACTGAATCAGAATATGAAGATTTTCGCAGACCGAAAGAAGTGGCGTTTATCACATCCTTGAAGGAAGATCTTTTAAGAAGAGATTTAACAATCAATGCGATGGCCATGGATATAAATGGGGAGATTATTGACCATGTAGAGGGAAAAAAGGATATTGAGCGGAAACGAATTCAAACCGTAGGAGATCCTGCGTGCCGCTTTCAGGAAGATGCGCTTCGTATGATGAGAGCGGTCCGTTTTTTAAGCCAGCTTGGCTTTGAGCTCGCTCCTGAGACGGCTGAAGCGATGAAAAAAGATAAGCGCCTGCTTGCCAACATATCCGTTGAACGCAAAAAGATTGAAATGGAAAAGCTTTTAAAAGGTCGTTATTGTGAGCGGGCGATCAAGGTGCTCATTTCTACCAAATTGTATGAAGAATTGCCGGGTCTCAAAAAGGATCGTCTGCAAGAATCCTTTCAGTCATTTCCGTATTACTTACTGGATGGACTGGAAGAGGTATGGGGGGCTTTTATCCATTTGCTTGGCTTAGATGAAGCGGAGGCTGTGCTCTTCTTAAAAGAATGGAAGCTGTCAACAAAGCTTTTGAAAGACGCTGTGGCTATTAGTCAATACGTCGATTGTGACTGGGATGCGGAGAAGATGTTTGAGGCTGGTGAACACGTGCTCTTATCTAGCTTGAAGATCTCACAGCTAAAACACGAGCGCCGCATTTTCTTTGACGAGCTGGAGGCAGCGAAGCGTTCTTATGATGCACTGCCGATTAAAACGCTTCAAGACCTCGCTGTTTCAGGAAAAGATTTAATGGCCTTTCGGCAAAAGACATCAGGAAAATGGATCGCAGAAGAGCTTGATTTGGTGAAAAAGGCCGTTCTGCACAATCATTTAGAAAACCGAAAAGAAGCCATAGAGGAGTGGCTTACAGCATGCGATCAGCAATTAGAAAACGATTAATCGAACTATTTACAGCATCTAGCCAGGATTTTGTCTCAAGTCAGCAAATTTGTGATGAGCTTGGCTGTTCTCGAACGGCTGTCTGGAAGCATATAGAGGACCTCAGAAAAGAGGGCTATGAGGTAGAAGCCGTCAGAAGAAAAGGATATCGCCTGCTGCGTAAACCGGACAAAATTAGTGAGGACGAAATTCTGTTTGGTCTCGACACAGAGAGCTTTGGCAGGCACATTTATTTTCAGAAAGAAGTCGCCTCCACACAGCTGATTGCCCATGATCTTGTAAATGAAGGTGCGCCCCACGGCACGCTCGTTGTCAGTGATCATCAGACAAACGGGAAAGGCCGCCTTCAAAGAATGTGGCATTCACCAAATGGGACAGGCATCTGGATGAGTCTCATTCTACGGCCTGAAATTCCGCTGCACAAAGCGCCGCAGATGACGCTTTTAGCATCTGTAGCCATCGCAGAAGCCATTGCAGAGCAAACAGGACTCAGTCCATCCATTAAATGGCCAAATGATATTTTGTTAAACGGGAAAAAAGTCGTTGGCATTCTGACTGAATTAAAAGCAGAGGCGGACCAGGTTCATGCAGTGATTATTGGCCCGGGCATTAATGTGAACCAAACGGCTGATGACTTTCCGGAGGAACTAAAGGATGTCGCCACGAGCCTGCGAATGGAATTGAATGAAAAAGTGGACCGTGCTGCGCTCATCCAACAGATCATGTCCACCTTTGAAAAAAGGTATGCTGATTATATGAAGCAAGGATTTGCGCCCATTAAACAATTATGGGAATCGTTTGCGATGACGATCGGGCAGCATATTGTGGCCCGCACCGTCAATGGGCAATACACTGGAAAAGCGCTCGGAATCAATGAAGAAGGTGTTTTATTGCTTGAAACGGAGGAAGGGATCCAAAAAATCTACTCCGCAGACATCGAGATCAAGTCAACTTAAGTGGAACACCCGGCACATTTTTGATATACTTCGTGTGGGCAGTATCTGAAAAGAGCTGTACCTGTTAGAAACAAAAATTTGATAAATTTCTGCCTTGATCCTAAGGGACTTGGACAGAGGGATGATTCGCCGCGCATGAGAGATCAAAACATGTGATGTGAGGCAAGCCATCTCCTCTCCAGAATGAGGAGGAACAAATGAAGACAAAGCTAGATTTTTTCAAAATGAAAGAACAAAATGAACCAATTGTAATGCTGACAGCATACGACTATCCATCTGCAAAGCAAGCAGAAAAAGCGGAAGTCGACATGATCTTAGTCGGTGATTCACTTGGGATGGTTGTACTTGGACTCGATTCGACAGTACAAGTCACGATCGATGACATGATTCATCACACAAAAGCAGTGAAAAGAGGCGCAAAAGACACATTTATTGTGACGGATATGCCATTTATGTCTTACCATTATTCATTAGCAGAAACATTGAAAAACGCAGCACGCATCATGCAAGAAAGCGGTGCGGATGCCTTAAAGCTAGAAGGCGGAGATGGCGTATTTGAATCCATTCAAGCTCTCACAAGAGGCGGGATTCCTGTCGTCAGTCATTTAGGCCTCACACCTCAGTCAGTTGGAGTACTTGGCGGGTATAAAGTGCAAGGAAAAGACCACGAAAGTGCGCAGAAATTGATTGAAGACAGCTTAAAATGTGAGGAAGCTGGTGCGATTGCACTTGTGCTTGAATGCGTACCTGGCGAACTGACAAAACGAATTACCGACATGCTGAAAATTCCTGTGATCGGGATTGGTGCAGGGGCTGAGGCAGACGGACAAGTTCTCGTTTACCATGATGTGGTAGGATACGGAGTGTCTAGAACACCTAAGTTTGTGAAACAATACGCGCAAATTGATACTGTATTAGAAGAAGCGCTTATTCAATATACGAAAGAAGTAAAAGCACACACATTTCCAGAAGACAAGCATACATTTCATATCAAAGAAGAAGTCCTTGATGGTTTATATGGGGGGATCAAAAAATGAACGTTGTCACCCATATTCACGAGTTGAAGGAATTGATCAAGCTGCATCAAGAAAAACAGCATTCCATCGGCTTTGTTCCAACGATGGGCTTTCTTCATGAAGGACATCTGACGCTTGCGAAAGAAGCAAGGGATCAAAATGACATTGTGGTAATGAGCATCTTTGTCAATCCTTTGCAGTTTGGACCGAACGAAGACTTTGAATCCTATCCAAGGGATATGGAAAGAGATCAGCGTCTTGCAGAAGAAGCAGGGGTAGATATTTTATTTACACCTGATGTGAAAGAAATGTATCCAAATGAACCATCGATCACGATGACGGTTCAAAAGCGGACTGATGTCTTATGTGGGAAAAAACGCCCAAGACATTTCGACGGCGTTGTGACTGTGCTGACAAAGCTATTTCATCTTGTAGCACCAACAAATGTATACTTTGGTTTAAAGGATGCACAGCAAGTCGCTGTGATCGATGCGATGATCAAGGATTTCTTCTTTGATCTTCATCTTGTCTCAGTGCCGACAGTTAGGGAAGAAGACGGTTTAGCGAAAAGTTCAAGAAATGTGTACTTGTCTGATAAAGAAAGACAAGAAGCTCCTGCTTTGTACCGCGCATTGAAAAAAGGACAGTCAGCGGTTGAAAAAGGTGAACGTGACGTCAGTCGCATTTATCAGTTGGTAGAAGAAGAAATTCTTCAAACGAGCGGGGAAATTGATTATATTGAGATTTACTCCTATCCAGAGCTTGAGCCGCTTCAGCAGTTAGCAGGTCAGGTCATCATTGCGATTGCGGTGAAATTCTCACGGGCAAGACTGATTGATAATGTGATATTCCATGTTCCTGAAAGCGGTGAAAAGCATGTATAGAACCTTTATGACTTCTAAACTTCATAAAGCGACAGTAACAGAAGCAAACTTACATTATGTAGGAAGCATCACCATTGACGAAGATTTACTTGATGCGGCAGGTATGATGGCAAATGAGAAAGTACAGATTGTCAATAATCATAATGGCGCGAGACTTGAAACATATATTATTCCCGGTGAAAGAAAGAGCGGTGTCATTTGTCTAAATGGCGCAGCAGCAAGATTGGTTCAGCCGGGTGATGAAGTGATTATTATTGCTTATGGGATGCTTTCAGAAGAAGAAGCAAAGACACATACACCAAAAGTGGTCGTGTTAAATAAAGAAAATCAAATTGAACAAATGATTGGGCAAGAGCCTGCGAGAACGATTTTATAACGCATGCTGCAATGAAACAGAACAGTTTAAGAAAAGGAGCTGTTCTGTTTCAGCTATTTTTGCCCAGAGCGTGTTTCACTTCGAGTGGAACGAGGAATTGAGGTGTCCATTTTATGGCCGATCAAAGGTTTGTTGTCGTTGATATTGAAACCACCGGAAATTCACCTAAAAAGGGTGATAAAATCATTCAAATTGCTGCGGTGGTCATTGAAAATGGACAAATTGTCGAACGGTATTCAAAATATGTGAACCCGGGAAAAGTGATCCCTGGATTTATTGAACAGCTGACAGGCATTCAGCAGCATATGGTAGACGATGCAGTGTTTTTTGAGGACATTGCCCAAGAGGTGTATGATCTCATTCAAGGCGCTTATTTTGTTGCGCACAATGTTCATTTTGACTTGAATTTTTTAAATGATGAACTAAAAGCATGCGGGAAAAATGAGCTGGATGTGCTAGCGATTGATACAGTTGAAATTTCTAGAATTCTTTATCCAGAGCTTGAAGGCTATAAGCTCACTGAATTAAGCGAAGAGCTCATGCTTCCACATGACCACCCGCACAGGGCGGATAGTGATGCGGAAGTTACTGCCATGTTATTTTTAACCTTACTCCATCAATTAACACATACACCGCCAAATGTGCTAAAGCAGCTGCGCAGATTATCCTCTTATCTCTTAAGTGATATAGGACTTTTAATCCAGCAGCTTGAAACGAGTGATGCTAGCCGCGAAGATTCTTTGGTAGAAGTCGGCTCTTTTGCTGTTAAAGATGTCACCAATTCTGAAAAGGATACGACAGATTCAGTAGGGGAAGACGATGAACAGCTATTTGAGGAGATCAAAAAGAAGCTTCCCCACACAGTGGAAGGCTATGAAGTAAGAGAAGGCCAGCTCAAGATGATGAATAAAGTGAGAGATGTGTTTCATGAAAGAGCTTATGCTTTAATTGAAGCGGCACCAGGTATTGGAAAAACGCTCGCATACCTCATACCAGCTGCATTAGAAGCAAAGAAATCAGGAAAACCTGTCATTATTAGTACATATTCCATTCTTTTGCAGCAGCAAATGCTTCAGCGTGATGTGCCGATTTTAAATCAATTGCTTCCATTTGAGCCAGCAGCCTGTGTATTCAAAGGTCGGGCGCATTATATTTGCTTAGATAAGTTTGAGCATGTGCTGCATGAGGAAGATGATAATTATGATGTGGTCTTAACGAAGGCGCAAATATTAATGTGGCTCCTTGTGACAGAAACGGGTGATTTATCTGAACTAAATTTACCGTCGGGAGCTGCCAATATAAAAGACCGGATTTCGTGTGTGCACATGCCGTTTACATCGAAAAAGCGCCGCTTTAAAGAATACTGCTTTTATGAGCGTGCGAAAAGAAGGGCCAAAACAGCTGATTTAATTTTAACGAATCATCGCCTGCTCTTATCACAAACGGAAGCATCATCTATCTTTCAGCATGCTGACGTATATGTGATTGACGAGGCTCACCAATTTGAGAAAACAGCCAATGAAACGCTAGGGGATAGTGCGTCGTATATTCAGCTTCATGCGAAATTAACGCAGCTTGGCTCCATGCAGGGCGGTCTGTTAAAGAAGCTCAAAAAGAGATTTCACGGTGCCGGCTTACAGACGGACACCTTTATCGAAATGGATGAGTATCTTCATCAGCTTCAAATGGAAAGTGACGCCTTTTTTAGTACCGTTCATTCTTTTGTCAAAAGGACAAAACCAAAAGCAGACATCAATCGTCTCATTCATAGAGTCCGTCATCATTCGAAGCATGCGCAGTGGAAACGGATTAAAGAGACGGCAAGTAAGCTTTGTTCTTTGTTAATTGCTTGTGAAAAGCTGTATGAGCAGCAAAAAAGCGAGCTTCTTCAAAAAAGTGATCAGTTGACAGAGCACTTTGCGTTTGAAGCAGAGGAATACGATCAAGTGATGTCGTTTATGCATACATTTTGCAGTACGCTGTACCGATTCATTTTTGAACCGAAAAACGATGAAACGGTTTGGATTGAGATTGATGCAAAAGGTGCCAAAAATGCTGTCTTTATGCATGCACAGCCGCTAGATACTGGAGAGCTTTTAGCGGATCGATTTTTTATGAACAAAAAAAGTGTTGTCCTCACATCGGGGACACTCACAATCAATGGGCGCTTTGATTATTGCTTAGAACGATTTGGTCTGCAGGATTTTTATCCGCATCTTGTACAGATTGAGTCACCGTTTGAACTTGAAAAACAGCTCAAGGTTATCGTACCAGCTGATATGCCGCCGATTACGAACCGTGATGAGCGCGACTATGTAAAGCAATCAGTACGGTACATTAAGATGATGGAAAAGCAGCATCAAGCGAAAATATTGGTGTTATTTAATTCACATGAGATGTTAAAAGCAGTGTATGATGAACTGAAAACAGAAGGGATGCAAGCCGCCCTTTTTGCTCAAGGTCTGACGGGCGGTAGCCCTGTTAAATTAACGAAGATGTTCAAATTAGCAAAACATGCGATTTTACTTGGTACGGGTAGTTTTTGGGAAGGTGTCGATTTTCCAGGATCAGAGCTGACAACAGTCATTATGGCACGCCTCCCGTTTCGGCCGCCTGATTCACCGCTCATTGAAGCAAAATGTGATGCCGCTAAAAAACAGGGAAAGAACCCGTTTAAAGCCGTTGCACTCCCAGAAGCTGTGTTAACCTTTAAACAAGGTGCAGGACGCTTGCTGCGCTCTGAAAAAGACATAGGGACATTGCTCATTTTAGACCGCCGAGTGAAAACCGCGTCATATGGAAAGCTATTTTTAGAATCACTCCCTCTTGCGCCAGTCCACGAGATGTCAAAAGAATCACTTGAGGCGTATATAGAGAAACTCAACAACGAAAAGCCGCTGTCATAAGCGGCCTTTAGCTGGTGTGGGTTTGGAGTTAATTTATCGTAACGGCTTTTTGTGTTCCGTTGTAAAAATAGTATCGGTTCCCGCGCCGAAAAGTATGACTAACAATATTTACGTACCGAGGAGGAATTAGAAGTGGAAAGTAAAATAGAGGTACTTTCAACTGTTCACATTAAGCATTCAGAGGACCTGTATAAAATTGTTGACTTATTGAACAGAACGCTTAAAAGAGAAGATCTCATGTTTGGATTGGCATTAGATCAAGAAGATCAAAATCAAGCGATATTTACAATATATCGCACATAGGGGAAGCTTGACATGAAAAAAATAGTTTGGATCATTTCATCCGTTGTGGCTCTCGTTTTGCTCATTGGCATCATCAGCTTTACGTGGATTTATCAGATTGCCATGGGGCAAAAGGAACAAGGTCATGAGGCGGCGATTGAACGAGCAAAAAAACAAGCAAACATCGTACAAGTGGAGCAAGTAGAAACCTTTGTCGGAAAAGAAAAACAATTTATTGTTGAAGGGAAAAACAAACAAAATGAAACAACCTATGTTTGGGTACCTGCCAGCAAAAAAGAAAAAGTGATTGCAAAAAAAGCAAAAGACGGTATTACCTCAAATCAAGCAGTACAAGCTGTTCAAAAGGAGAACACAGTCTCTAAGCTAAAGGACGTTCAATTAGCAAGAGAAGGTGACGTACTCCTTTGGGAAGTGACGTACTTAAATGAAAACAATCAATACAGCTTTAGCTATGTCGACTTCTCAACAGGACATGTGGAAAAAAATGTAACACCATAGTTTCTCCTGTCTTGCGTTGACCATGCTGATTTAGAACGGTTATAATAAAATGTATGAAAAAAGAATCACACCTATCGAAAAGGTGAGTTTCTTTCTGGCTTTGGAGGGAATTATGTTGAAAACAACGATTAATCAAGTGTTCAAACATGTCGATGAAGATGTAACCATCGGCGCATGGATTGCCAATAAACGTTCAAGCGGTAAAATTGCATTCTTGCAGCTGCGTGACGGGACAGGCTTTATTCAAGGAGTCGTAGTAAAAGCAGAAGTGGAAGAGGAAGTCTTTAAGCTTGCGAAATCAGTCACTCAAGAAACATCTGTCTATGTGACAGGACAAGTAACAAAAGACGAGCGTTCACCTCTTGGTTTTGAATTGCAAGTGAAATCCATTGAAGTGATTCACGAAGCAACTGACTACCCGATTACACCAAAAGAGCATGGAACAGAATTCTTAATGGATCACCGTCATTTATGGCTTCGTTCTAAAAAGCAGCATGCCATTATGAAAATTCGTAACGAAATCATTCGTGCTACATATGAGTTCTTCCATCAAGAAGGCTTCGTGAAAGTAGACCCGCCAATTTTAACTGGAAGTGCACCTGAGGGTACAACGGAGCTGTTTGCGACGAAATATTTTGATGAAGATGCGTACCTTTCTCAAAGTGGACAGCTTTACATGGAAGCTGCGGCAATGGCACTCGGAAAAGTATTCTCATTCGGTCCAACATTTAGAGCTGAAAAATCTAAAACTAAACGTCATTTAATTGAGTTTTGGATGATCGAGCCTGAGATGGCTTTTGTCGAATTTAATGAAAACCTTGAGTACCAAGAAAATTATGTGACTCATGTGGTTCAAAGTGTACTTGAAAACTGTAAAGTGGAACTGCATACACTTGGCCGTGATACAGCAAAATTAGAAAATATCAAAGCACCATTCCCGCGCATCACTTACGATGAAGCAATTAAATTCTTGCAAGAAAAAGGCTTTGACGATATTGAATGGGGAGATGACTTCGGCGCACCTCACGAAACAGCGATCGCTGAAAGCTACGATAAACCAGTGTTTATCACTCATTATCCAACATCATTAAAACCATTTTACATGCAGCCTGCACCAGATCGTGATGATGTCGTTCTTTGTGCAGACTTGATTGCACCAGAAGGCTACGGAGAGATCATTGGCGGATCTGAGCGTGTCCATGATCTAGAGCTGCTTGAAGCAAGATTGAAAGAACATGGGCTAGATCAAGAAACATACAAATGGTACACAGAATTAAGACAATATGGTTCTGTACCGCATTCAGGTTTTGGTCTTGGACTTGAACGTACTGTTGCTTGGATTAGTGGAGCGCCGCATGTGCGTGAAACCATTCCTTTCCCAAGATTATTAAACCGTTTATATCCTTAAGACGTGAAAGCCTCCAACATATGGAGGCTTTTTCAAACGTTTTTTGAAGGGGCACGTGAAATAAAACGTGATATACTTAAAGTGAAGAGGTGTATCCGATGAATAGGCAGCAATTTATTAATATGCAGCAAATGGGTTCGACCAGTTTGCCTAATTTGCTGATTGCTCATTATGAGCAGTTAGGACTGAATGAATCACAAATGATGGTGATGCTTAAGATTAAAATGAATGAAGAACAAGGTGTGTTCTTTCAAACATTTGAAGAGCTATCCCATGGCATGACCATTTCAGCTGAAGAGTGTGCGTATATGGTTCAGCATTTAATTCAAAAAGGATTTATTTCGATTCAGCCGTTTGAAGACGGGTCTGGTATTCAGCATGACCGTTACTCAGTTGAGCCTTTATGGGGCGTGCTGTATGACTTTTTAGAGGCAAAACAAGCGAAGGAAGGTCAAAAACTTCACGTACAGGCTGAAAAGTCTTTATATGCTTTATTTGAAGATGAATTTGGCAGACCGCTCTCTCCTCTTGAAGGAGAAACACTCTCGATATGGATGGATCAAGACCATCATGATGCTGAAATGATTCGCCTAGCATTAAGAGAAGCGGTTTTATCAGGAAAATTAAATTTCCGTTATATCGACCGAATTCTGTTTGAGTGGAAAAAGAAAGGGCTAAAAACAGCGGAAGAAGCAAAAGAGCATAGCCAGCATTTCCGTTCTCAGCAAAAAGCGCCACCATCAAAAGAAGAGACGTCAACATATAAGCGACAAGTTCCTTTTTATAATTGGCTGGAACAATAACCAATGAAGGAGAAGTCATGTTATCAAAAAAACAAATCAATGAATGTTTAGATATTATAGGAGATATGTTTCCAGAGGCCGAGTGTGAGCTTGTTCATTCGAATCCATTTGAACTTGTGATCGCTGTAGCACTCTCTGCGCAGTGTACAGACGTGCTTGTCAACAAAGTGACCAAAACGTTATTTCAAAAATATAAAACACCAGAAGACTATTTAAGTGTACCGCTTGAAGAATTGCAGCAAGATATTCGTTCGATTGGCCTTTATCGAAATAAAGCCAAAAACATTCAAAAGTTGAGCAAAATGCTGATTGAAGAATATGGCGGCGAAGTGCCAAAGGATCGGGACGAGCTTGTGAAGCTTCCTGGGGTGGGCCGGAAAACAGCAAATGTCGTTGTTTCGGTCGCTTTTGGGGTGCCGGCAATTGCAGTGGATACACATGTAGAACGTGTTAGCAAGAGACTGGGAATCTGCCGCTGGAAGGATTCTGTTCTCGAAGTAGAACAAACCTTAATGAAAAAAGTGCCAGAAGAAGATTGGTCTGTGACGCATCACCGCCTGATCTTTTTTGGCAGATATCACTGCAAAGCGCAACGTCCGCAGTGCGAATCTTGTCCGCTTCTTGATATGTGTAGAGAAGGGCAGAAGAGGCTGAAAAAAGGATTGGTGAAGCTGGCATGAGCGGGGCAGTTGTTTTTTCCTCATATGTCGAAAAACTAAAAGGGAAAAAGGTAGAGATGAAAGGCGATCGAGTAGACATCCTTAGAGAGCATCCACTCGCATATGATCTATCTTCAGAACCTTTAAGAGATGAACTTCCATGGCAGAAAACAGAAGAATTTGTTCCTGTGATGTTCGAACTGTGGAATGAATTAAAAGAAAAAATGCTTCCTCGTTTTCAAACAAGAAAGTCCCGGTGTGAAGAAGATGATATGCTTCAAGGGATTGTCAGTATGATTGCGATGTTTTACTGGATCAAAGGGGAGAGACTGCAAACGCTTGATTGGGAACATATTAAGCAAGAGACATTTCCTGTTGCTCCTATTAATTGGACAGAACGTTTAGAGTTCATATTGGTAAAACCGACTCAATATCACTGCTTCATTCAACTAGACGAGCTATACACAGAACTAAAAAAGCAGTATGGAAAATATGAAGCACTTAAAAAAATCAGACAAAACCGTTAAAAAAGCACTTGCCATATAGGCAAGTGCTCAGCGTGTAGACAAACCCTCGCATTCGTTGTCAGGTCTGCGCGCTAGTGCTCACGAATGTTCAATTCGCTCCGCGCCAGTGCTCGCCCTTCCTAGACTTCAAAGGTTTTCTATCACGCTGAAAAGAAGACAAAGTGCTAAAATAAACATCATTTTAGCACTTTGTCAACAATAAAAGCACTTGCCATATAGGCAAGTGCTTTTTCATTATTCATTTTCTTTTCGATTAGGAGAAGTTGATTGCGAACTTGAGTTTTGAGAGTTCGTTTTTGCATCATCTTTCTTTTTATCTTTATTGTCAGTTTGTGAATTGCCGTTCCCATTTGTACTGTCTGAGCCATCATCGGAAGAACCATTATTTCCGTTTTCCGTATTTCCGCCTTGATCCTGATCCTTATCTTTGTCTGGATCTTTTTTATCATCTGGCTTTTGCTCATCAGTGCCTGGGGGTTGATTTTTGTTATCGTCAGTCTGGTCTGTCTGCTCGTCGTCAGGCTGCTGCGGTTCTTCTTCTTCTTTGTTCTCATCATCTGCTTTTTCTTCCTTATCTTCATCATCTTTGATGGTGAGGAAGGTAGAAGCTGCTTTACTTGTGACATCCTCTACAGTGGCTGTCACTTGGAATTTATAAGTAGAGCCAGGCTTTACATCAGAGATGACCGCTTCTTTAGCAGAACTGTTTTGAATCTCTTTATAGCCGCCGTTATCTACCGCTTGTTTTACATTAAATGTAGCATCTGCGTCGTTATCATAGCCCCAAGTCAGTGTGATGGATTTTTTCTCTTCATCATACACTGCTTTTAAATCAGAAGGCTTATCAGCTTCTTTTTTCTCATATGTGTCAGACACTTTTGTCGGAACCGTACCTTTTACAAAGTATTCTGTTGTCTTCTTCTCACTAGGTGTATTTGGTCCGGCCAATTTCGCTGGATCCGATCCTTTTTCAACCGTAGCTTCTACGACACTGTCTGGTTTTTCAAATGAGCCGCTTCCATCATCAATTTGAGAAATTAATCGCTGGAAGACGAGTTTGGCAACACGCTGCTCATAATCTGTGAGCCACATTTTGCCGTCCGCATCTTTTGAGTTACCGATTCCAGTCCAAACGGCTGCTGTATATTGCGGCGTATAACCAACAAACCACGAATCTTTCGCACCGCCAGAAGGAATATTGTATTTATTGATATCATCTTGTGTAAAGTTCGTTGTACCTGTTTTACCAGCTACTTGAACGTTCGGTACTTGTGCAAGTGTCCCAGTTCCAGATTGGACAGCAGTTTTCAGCATATCTGTGACCATAAAGGCTGTGTAATCACTCATAGCCGCTTTGGAATCTGGCGTTAGGTCAAGCTTTGTACCGTCATTAAATTCAACAGACTTGACAGCATGCGGTTCGTTATAATATCCATTATTACCGAATGCACTAAAGGCCCCAGCCATTTTTAGAGAGGACACGCCATCGTCAAATCCACCGATTGAGTAAGACTCAGGAATGTCAGACGGTAAGTCCATACCTAAATTATTGGCGAATTGAACGGCATTGTCTGTGCCAGCTTCTTGGAAAGCTTTTAGGGCAGGGATGTTTCGTGATTGTGCCAAAGCACTTCTCATCGACATTTTCCCTAAATGTCTTCTGTCAAAGTTATTAATTGGTGTACCGTTTGAGTACGTATACGGCGCATCATCAATTTGCTGGTACGTTGACCATTTTTTGTTTTCAATGACTGGACCGTAATCTAAAATTGGTTTGATTGTTGAACCTGGCTGACGTTTTGCATCAGTCGCATAGTTAAAGCCGCCGGCTGGTACATCACGTCCACCGCCAATAGCGCGAATTTCACCATTTTTCGTATCAAGCAGAGTAACACCTGCCTGCATACCTTTCGTAAATCCAACTGAATCTCCATTGATAATATCATCTAGGTGATCCTGAGCTTTTCGATCAAGTGATGTATAGATTTTTAGTCCATCAGTTGATACATCCACTTTGGCTTTTTTCTGTACTTCTTCCATGACTTCTTCAATATAAGCAGAATACTTACTTGAGTTCTGGCTCTTATATTTATCAGCAGGGATGACAGTTTTGCTGACAGGGGTTGCTTTTGCAACTTCATAGTCTTTCTCTGAAATGTAGCCTTGTTTTTTCATGAGCCCTAGCACGATATTGCGGCGTTTTTCCGCTGCCTCAGGATTTTTCACTGGGTTATAAGCAGAAGGACTCTGCGGCATACCTGCAAGTGTGGCAGCCTGTGCAACCGTTAGTTTATTTAAATCTGTCACGCCGAAAAATTGTTCAGCCGCTTTCCCAACACCGTAAGCATAAGGTGAGAAGAAAATGCGGTTTAAATACATTTCTAAAATTTCATCTTTAGAGTACTTTTGCTCAAGCTGAATCGAGAGCCATACTTCCTGTACTTTACGTTTTAACGTTTTTTGATTGTTAAGTAGAGTGTTTTTCACAACTTGCTGTGTAATTGTACTTCCACCTTCAGCTCCAAAGCCGTCCTCGACGTTTGCGACAAGGGCACCGCCAATACGGATTGGGTCTATCCCGTGGTGTTTATAAAAACGTGCATCTTCCGTTGCGATAAATGCTTCTTTTACCACATCGGGTATATCTTTAATCGAGACATACGTTCTTTTTTCCGCACCGACTTCTGCAAACACTTTCTTGTCTATGTCATAAAGCTTTGAAGAATACGGTGTTTTGAGCTTACTATCATCAATTGAAGGAGCGCTCGATGCAAAAACGGCAAAAGTTGTGATTCCGGCCACTACACAAAGAAGACCGATCACGAGTAAAGATAAAAATATTTTTTTAAATAGACCTGCTTTCTTTTTGCCTTTTTTGTTCTTTTGCTTCTTATTGTTTTCTTGACTTGCTTTACGTCGCTGTTCACGACTTGTAAATTGATCAGACATCACATCTCAACCTTTCGTGTTAAACCTTTTTCGAACGTCATTGCTACTCACTTTCATCCGAAAAATGAAGTGTCTCCACTACTTTAATATAATCAATTCTTGGCGAATATCCAAGTGTCATTAAGTGGCCGGCTTCCATTAATTCATCTTTACTAATGGATTTTCGGCCGTTTAGCTTCTGCCGCTCCCAGAAGAAAAAGAGATCTGAAGCGGGCAAATAATAAACGGAGCCAAATGCGGATATAATAACGAAACAAATGCCGCCTAGCTTTTCAACCTGTTTCATATGCTCAATTTGATGGTCGTGGAAATTTTTGAGCGGAAACGAGGTGGTGCTTTTGGTCTCCTTTGCTTCAAAATCGATATAGCGCCCTTTGTACACTCCATTATAGTCTGTTGTGGATGATTGCTTAAAATAGGCTTCTTTGATCACAGCAGCGCTTCTTTTTGGATAATCCACATTCACAATCTGAACGGGGGTAGGCTTTTTATGAATGACTGCGATCCCATTGACCAAATAGTACTGGTTGGTTTCATTTAAGTCAGCCTCAAGCGTCATCCCACGGTTACTATAAGAGGATTCGCCGCTGATTCTTTTTTTTGTCCCAATTGGTTGAATGGGCTGATACGATTTTCCGTTTGGATACCGAATCATCAAGTTTCAGCCTCCTTTTAATGCATTTTGTATTGGAGAGATACCTATGTTGTCACAAGAAGAGTACATCATCACTCAGCATATATTGCGTGAAACGAAAGTGAAAAATAAAGACAACCTGACGAGGACAAATGCTTACAAGCGCTTTTATGATCGTCATCCAGAGATGAAATGGTCGCTGCTTGCTTCCTTTGTCTCGAGAAATGCTGGATGGTCTATGACGGATCTAAAGGGCGAGCTCTTCCATCCAGGTTTAACAGATCAAGAGGGGCACCTTTTTTTCACAGCATATGAAAGAGCGAATTGGCTGATCTTTTCGGATGCTTACCCTCAGCTTCTTTTGTATGAATGGTCTAAGCGGTGCGGCAAACCCTTGTTCCATCTGCTTCCGTATTTTTCTGTATCTCGTTTTATGAGCACTGAGTGGGAACGTTTTTGGCTAAAGCGTGACACAGAGCGCCTGCTTTATGCACTCATCATAAATGAACAATATACTATACAATCTCCTATTATACAAAATCCTCTACTGAAAAAGAATGTTTTTCACTCGATTCAATATCTGTTTAGTGAGTGGGGACATTTTCAAACCGTTGTTTTTCCAACGGTGGACGGGCATTTGTACGGGTTAACCATACGGAAGTTTTCCCACGTAAAGGAGCGTATTTCATTAGGGAAAAAACTAGCGAAACTATTATTTCGGGCCGATTTATTTTCGGGTTTTTATCATTTTTTGCATACTGTTCCGCATACCGGATCACGGTTTGATTTTGAGCCGTTTTTAGGGATCGCTAGAAGGTCAACACCTTTTCTTCGAACTGTTTATCCAGTGATGACACATTCATTAGACGATCAAAGAGAAGATTGGTTTCAAAAGAAATTGAGCTCATCTTTGTTTGATGCAGAGACATTGCCAAAACAAATTGAGCTGACCGACTGGTATTTTCATAAAAAAAGACAGCTTCGTTTTCTTTTCTCATTAGAGCACTATTTTTTGCATAAATAAAAAGCAGGGGGTACCTGCTTTTTTTACGTGGATGGTCGATTAGGACCGCCGAGCTTTTTATCAAGCTGGTCTGTACTGTTTTCTTTCCCTTTTGGCTTTTGCTCTTTTGGTGCTGGCTGCTTTTTCATGAAATCTACCTCCTTTGTCCTTAGAATTTACACAATCGGACGCAATCATACAAAGAAGGACAAGCATATGTCGAAAAGGAAGAAATAGCGCTCATCTACACTTAGATTGGCGATTTGCTTCTAGTTTTGTCATGTGTGAAGGAGGGTGTGAAAGAAAAGAGAATGTAACGAGAGACGATAAAGGAGGAATCTGATGATGAGCGAATTTGTATCAAAAGAATCCATTTTGCAGTTATTAGAGGAAATCGAGCGAAAAATTGATGCGGTGGAAGAAGAGCTGTCTCTTGCTGTGAACGAAACAACACGTGCAGCCATAGAGGAGCAAGAACAAATGATAGACAGGCTTGAATCAGAAGTAAAGGACTGTGAAGTGAAGATTCACGCAGCTGAGTATCAACTGGCGGCAAGACCGGCATACCACGCAGGGTAGCTTTCTATTTGAGCAATAAGTAAACGTTTGATAGGATGGTTCATAGAGGTGAACACTTTGGATAATCAAACATTACTTGAACATACACAAGAGCTGAGAATATGGATCGAAGAGGCGTATGAGCAGTACCAAAAGGGAAAGGCTGAAGAGGAATACCCCGTATATGATTTTCACACAGAAATTCAGCCGGCCGTTGAGTCATTTGATCAGAAAATGGAAGAGTGGCTCACTGCTGCGATCTCGTTTATTCATCTGGCGAAGCCTAGATATTTACACGAAGAACAGCTTGAAGCCGTCAAAGAAAATGGGAAAGAGGTTGTCCTGCAATCTTATTTTGGCAAACAGCATGCACCCCGTGTGAAAAATTTAGTTGAGTCAGTGATTTACACACTGAACCTTTTAATAGAAGAAATCAACAAGCGCAGCTGAAGACATCGCTGCGTTTTTCTTATGGCTGCTTTAGGCACATCTTCTGCTTTTCGTCATAATATGTGAGTGACAAGACTATGCGCTGAGAGCGAGAGGAGCGAGATATATGATCCCTTATTCAAACCAGCAGCCGTATGAATTCAATCCATTCAATCAAGGGCCATTTCCGTATCCAGAAATGCAGCAGCAGCCTCCGCAGCCTCCAGAATATTTTATGCCGCCACATCAAGGTGGAATGAGCCAGGCATCACCTGCTGTCTATCCGCCGCCTTATGGATATCAAGAAAATGTGCCGCCTTTTCAGCCGCCCGAAGCGATCAATCAACCCCAGATGCAGCCACCAGGCATGATGCCCATGCAGCAGCCTATGAACCCTTATCCTTTGCCAAGACCGCAAAAACAGCAATCATCTCAATTTAAAAGTGTGCTATCGCAATTCAAAAAAACGAATGGACAATTCGACTTTAACAAAATGTTTGATACAGCTGGGCAAATGATGAGTACGATGAATCAAGTAGGCTCATTAGCGAAAGGATTTACGAGCATTTTTAAAGCATAGTTAAAACCCAATAGAAGGATCTATTGGGCTCTTTGCTTTGGTGCCGTCACACGAAGCGTTTGATCTTTCCACACGCTTTTCATGTTCGTTTCATCTATTTTTGCCGGCATTAAAATGGTTTTTGTAAAGCTCGAATACGTGGAAGTTGTATCCGTTTTAATTGTTTCCTGTACGGATAAGTGTAAATATTGGGCTTTTACTTCTAGTGCGATATCGCCTTCGACAAAATGGTCGGGAAATTGGATTGCGATATACACAAACTGCTCATCCTCTGTCACATCGGTCGTAATCGATGCAAGTGAATGCGATGTGGTCATGAGTGCCTCCGCACTATTTAATATCTCATGAAACGGGGAGGATGCGAAAAATTGTTCAATCGCTTCATAGAGAATATCTTCATTTGCCAGCAATTCATGTTTCTTTTCGCCTTCATGTTCCATTTGAATCACCTCTCATCTACAGCCTATGCAGAAAGGACTCAGGCGGTTATCAATTGATGAGAGGAAAAAATTATGATTAAATAGTGTTGAATGAAGCAAGGTGTATGAGCGCAGCGTTTCATACACGGAATAGATATAGAAGCAAAGCTTGAAGGGAGCAATTGACATTGCTGAAAAAATTATTCGGTTTCGGGAAAAACCAAGATGATGTAAAAGAAGAAATCATTTATTCTCCAGCTGATGGAGAGTTAATGGATATGACGGATGTACCAGACCCTGTTTTTTCTCAAAAGATGATGGGAGACGGCGTAGCAGTCAAACCAAATAGTGGCACGATTGTGTCACCAGTAGAGGGTGAACTCATCCAGCTCTTCCATACAAAACATGCAATTGGCATTCGAACACTCTCAGGGCTTGAGCTTCTGATTCATATCGGACTTGAAACAGTGGGATTAAATGGTGAAGGATTTGAAGCGCACATCAAAGAGGGCGATAAAGTGAAGATCGGCGACCCTCTCATTACGTGTGATTTAGAACTGATTGAAGAGAAAGCGGCAAGTACAGTGACACCGATTGTCATTATGAATGGTGACTTGATCGAGCATCTCGATAAAGAGCCAAAGGGATCTGTTGAAAAACAGACATCTAAGCTTTTTACCGTTAAATTAAAATAATCAGGACACAAAAAAACTACCCAATCGCATGAGGGTAGTTTTTTTGATGACATTAATCTTCCATCGGAACCCAGCCTTGACTTGCTTCCATAACAGACCACAATCCTTCTGGAATCAAATATTGATCTTTTTGGCTGCGTTTAATAACAGTTTCAATCTCGCTTTCTCTGCCTTCTTTAATCTTCTTTGCCCAATCTGGGTCGACGATTAGCTCACGTGCGACAGCGATAAGCGGAATTCCTTGGTTATAGGCACTTAGTGCATCTTCGGCTGTAATGACGCTGCCTACACCGATGAGCGGAAGGTTATCGCCGCAGCGATCTTTTAGCAGCTCCATACGCGTCTTATCCGTATCTGCACCGCGTCTTGCTTTAGAGTCAATCTCCATTAAAGAGATATGCAAATAATCAAGGTTTTTAGTTTTAAGAACATCGACTAAGGTAAACGTCTCTGTCATCGTTAAACCAGGCGTTTCTGGTTCTTCAGGGGATAATCGATATCCAAAGATAAACGGTTTTTTCGCATGCTTTTCGATTGCTTCTTTCACTGCATCCACAACAGCGATAGGGAAAGCTAGACGCTTTTCTTCATTTCCTCCCCACTGATCTGTCCGCTGGTTGCTATGTGGAGAGTAAAATTGCTGTAATAGATAACCGTTTGCACCGTGGATTTCCACGCCGTCAAATCCTGCTTTGACCGCTCGTCTTGCCGCTTCTTTAAAAGAGTCAATGATATGAACAATTTCCTCTTCTTTTAAAGCGCGTGCAATCTGCTTTCCATCTTTAAACACGTCACTTGGCGCAACCACATCACCATTTGGAACTAAGTGAGGGAGAGCCTGAGAGCCGCCGTGATGAATTTGAATGATGGCTTTTGTTCCCTTTGCCTGAATCGCAGAAGCTAGTTTTTTCAGGCCGGGTATATCTTCATCTCTTGCGATAGAAGGCTGTCCTTCAAATGCCTTACCATCTGGAGTCACGTTCGCACATGCTGTGATCACCATGCCCATATCACTAGATCTAGCTGTAATGAAATCAATTTCCTCTTTAGAAATAGTGCCATCCTCGTGAGAACCGAAGTGTGTCATTGGCGCAACGACTAACCGGCCATTAATAGACGCACCTCCTGGAAACGTAAATGGTTCAAATAATGGCTCAAAATCTTTTTTCATACGATTTCCTTCTTTCTTGAAATGTTTTCTCTTCTGAAGTGTAATTGATATGGTTACATGCAAACAAATAATTTGCTCAGAAAAACATTTCAAAAATTGTCGTCTGCTCATGCAAACAAATAATCGGTGCACTAGAATTAAGAGATGGAACGTAATGGAAAGGAAAATAATGACTGATCTTATTGATGAATTAAAAGCAGATGAACAAGTTGTACATTGGCATGAAATAAATGAGAACACCGCAAAGACATCGATAATTTCGCAGCAGGTCGTTGAAAGATAAAAGTCGTGTTAGAAAAAAGGACGTGAGTGAGCTCTATATACATCAAAAAGAAGCCAATGAGCGTGTCATGGCAGGGTGGGGATGATCGGAAATCAATTAGGAGATGAAGATGCCCATAGCATGCAGGGAGAACTTTCCTATGTTTGTTGATTCGTCATGGCTTTATTCTGAAATGAAACCCACAAAAAGTGGGTTTCATACAGTAAGAAATAGAGAGAGGTTCATTCTTTAAAAAAGAAAGAACTTAGAAGGGGCTTGGGATGAAATCATTTCAATCTTCTTTTGTTTTTGGAATTGATCATGATCAAATAGTGAGAGAGAAGCTCATGAGATCCCAGAGGCTTCCGCTAAATATTCAATTAGATGCAGGGCACGCATAGAATGAGAGAGACCTTCACGTTCTATACCAAGTTTCATCTGCAATAGGCAACCTGGATTGGTTGTGATGACAACGGTTGCGTTTGTAGCTTTCGTATGCTTCATTTTTTCATCAAGAATCTGCATGGAAGCATCATAATTTACGATATTATAAATGCCTGCTGATCCGCAGCACATATTTGCTTGCTCCATTTCGATAAATTGTATTCCAGGGATACTTTTCAATAATTCCAAAGGTTCTTGATTTACTTTCTGAACATTGGTCATATGACAAGAGTGCTGATAGGTCACCCTTTCGCCATGACGGGGCTGTAAGTCTGGCAAACCACCGCAAGCGACAAGTACCTGGCTTATATCTCTTGATTTAGCAGAGAAAGCAGCAGCTTTTTCGGCCCACTCTTCGTCATTCGAAAGTAAATGTCCGTACTCATAAAGCTGGGCGCCGCAACCTCCTGCATTATTTACTATAAAATCGGCATTTATTTGTTCGAATGCGAGAATATTTTGCTTTGCTAGGTGACGTGCTTCGTCCATTTCTCCAGTATGAGCTTGTAGTGCTCCGCAACAGGTTTGTTTCGGAACCACCACAACATCACAGCCTACTTCTGAAAGTAACTTTATAGATAGTTGATTTATAGTGTGGAACATAGAGTCCATAATACAGCCAGTAAAAAATGCAACAGTATATTTTGCTTTTAGCTTTGCCTTCACTTCGGTTGATGCTCGACTACGCTCTATAGGGGAAGTAGGAGTAGGAATAATCGACTCAAATTCGCCTAAGTTATATGGGGTATTTTTCATAATGCCAGACGCCCGGGCAGCTTTTTGTAATCCGCTTGTTTTATATAGCCAGATAGAATGACCAGCTACATTCATCATCTTTTTGTTCGGAATGACTTTTTTCAGCATCACTTTTCGTAATAGACGTACTGGTAAGGAAAATTTTTTGCGTTTTACAATTGCTGCACGTGCTGCTTCTAGGATCGAACCATATTCTACACCTGTGGGACAAGCTGTCTCACACGCCCGGCAGCCCAAACACAAATTGAGTGGTTCTTCAAGAACGGATAAATCTGTAATCTTTCCTTCACCAACCATCTTTACTAGATTAATCCGACCACGAGGTGAGTGAGTTTCTGTACCGAAAGTTACATATGTTGGGCATACAGGTAAACAATAGCCACACTGAACACAATTTTTTGTTTTGTCATACTGAAGTTCTTCTCTTAATTCATTAAGTGGTACCGTCATGTTATCTCAACTCCAATTTTTGTCCTGGCTCAGGGAATATCTTACCAGGATTCATAATATTGTTCGGGTCCCATGCTTTTTTTATACGTTTCATCATATCAAGTCCAACTGCACCTAGTTCCATTTCCATAAACGGTGCTTTCATCGTTCCAATCCCATGCTCACCTGAAAGTGTCCCACCAAGCTCAACAGCAGCCGTAAAAATTTCTGCAACAGCTTGTTCAACACGAATCATTTCTTCCTGATCTGTTTTATCACAAATAATATTCGGATGAAGATTACCATCACCAGCATGACCAAACACAACAAGGTGAATACCGTATTTATCACGTATGTTCAGTAATCTTTCACACATTTCAGGTATTTTACTTCGAGGGACGGTAGCATCCTCAGAGATTTTAGTTGGCTTAATCCGCGCGATGGCCGGTGATACAAGCTTACGAGCTTTCCAAAGCTCTGTTTCCTCGGCTTTATTCTTTGGAATTGTTACTTCTCTCGCCCCTACAGTACGACATAATACAGCCGCTTGTTCCATTTCTTCTTTCAGAGAGAGGGGGTGGCCGTCAAGTTCAATTAATATAAGCGCTGCTGCGTCAGTGGGTAAACCAAGAGGTTCAAAATTCTCGACTGCTACAATAGAAGACTGATCCATTAGCTCCATTTTAGATGGCAAAATACCGGAAGAAAGAATTTTGGAAATGGCACTTCCAGCATCAACAAGGTTATCAAAAATGGCCATGATGGTCCCACTGGCCTGTGGTTTAGGAATGAGTCTCAATATTGCTTTTGTTATAATACCAAGTGTTCCTTCTGAACCCACAATGAGTTTCGTTAAATCGTAACCGGTAACATTCTTTACTGTTTTACCGCCGGTTTTGATGATTTCTCCTTCCGGGGTAATGATTTCAAGACCAATGACATAATCTTTTGTCACGCCATACTTCAGTCCTCTTGGGCCACCTGAGTTTTCTGCTAAATTACCAGCAATCGTAGAAACGTGAGAACTGCTTGGATCCGGTGGATACATGAGTCCTTTTTGTTCGGCAGCTTTATGAATGTCTGATGTCAATACACCTGGAGAAACAATTGCAATAAGATCTTCTTCATGAATTTCAAGCAAATCGTTCATAATAGATAAATCTATGACAATCCCTCCTTTAACAGGAAGAGGACCTCCACTTAGGCTCGTTGCCTGACCTCGTGGGCAAACAGGTATTTTTTCGCAATTAGCAAACTTCACAAGGGAGGCTAATTCGTCTACGCTTTTAGTCTGAATGACGATATCGGGTAAATAGGTTCCAAAAGAACCATCGAATGAATAACTAAAACGATCACTTTCATCTATGAGTATTCTCCCCGTTTTTATGATTGCTTCGATGTTCTCTATATGATAATCGGTCACTACTTTCATTTAATCCTCATCCTCTCGTTTTGCTATAAAGTGTAATCTTTTATAAACAAGCTTATTTTCTCTTCTGCATTTTTCAAATGAATCATAGACAGAACTTTGGCTAACTCAGGCTCTTCTGCTTCGATTGCAAGCAAAATATCTCGATGTTCTTTGTAGACAGCTTCTCTTTTAAGTTTTAACTCTGTATTTGGGCGAAGAGTAATTTGTAATGTTTTTTCATAAAGGGAAGCTAGGTTATTTTGTGTTTGAATCATAATAGGATTTTGTGTAGCTAAAGTAATAGAGTTATGAAAATCTATATCTTCCTTTCTAGCAGTTGTAGTATTCTCGATTGATTTTTTCTCCCATTCGTCTAATATTCTTTTCATGTTTTCAAGTTGTTTTGGCGTGCGACGGAGGGCAGCTAAGTAAGCAACTTCAGGCTCTAGCACTTTTCTCATTTCAAAGAGATATTTAATATTGTCAATATCATCAGTTTCGATATGAATTCTTTGAAGTAATGTTGAATTGGCAGAATCTTCTACGTAACTTCCCCCACCTTGACGTGAATAAATGACACCTGCAGCACGAAGCATGCTTAATGCTTCTCGAATTGGAACTCTGCTTACTCCAAATTGTTCAGTTAGTTCCATTTCGGTTGGCAGCTTTGAACCTGGAGGAAACTCTCCATTTTCAATCATAGTTAATAATTTACGAGCAATTATCTGCGAAACTTTTTCTTTTTGAGACACGATACCATCCTCCATAAAATTTTAATTTGTATGATGAATTTTAAATTTTAAATTTACAAAACGTTCATTTATGTATAAAATGATAAACAAACTTACTAGGTTTTGCAATAGTTGTAATACAAATTTTCAAATTGCGACAATTTAACCATTGCTTTCAATGTTTTTGAACTGAAATGAAAGCACTTACAAATCTGAATATTTTAAAGTTCGTGGCTTACTCCACTTTATATATATTGAAGTTCATCATTTCAATACTTTCACGCTTTTATACATTAGGAGGAATGGGTATGAACAATGCAGTTTCATTAGAAAAGCAAACAACTCGAAAAGTCACTAGACGACTCGTACCATTTTTAATTATTCTCTATATTGTTGCGTTCCTTGATAGGGCAAATTTAGGTTATGCTGCTTTAGAAATGAATCAAGCATTAGGACTAACGAGTCAGATGTTTGGAATTGCTTCTGGTATCTTCTTTATAAGTTATTTTTTGTGTGAAGTGCCGAGTAATATCATGTTAGAGAAATTCGGAGCAAAAAAATGGATTGCACGAATTCTTATAACTTGGGGGATTGTAGTTGTTTTAACTGGATTCGTTCAAAATGCTACACATTTGTATATCTTACGTTTTGTACTCGGTGCATTAGAAGCGGGATTCTTTCCGGGAGTTATTTTGTATTTAACTTATTGGTTTAGAGCAAAAGAGAGAGCAAAAACAATTGCTATGTTTATGACAGCTATTGCTATTTCGTACATTATTGGAGCTCCACTTTCTACATGGATTATGGATAACATCCAATGGATGGGGCTTGATGGATGGCGTTGGATGTTCGTTCTTGAAGGTGTACCAGCTGTTATTTTAGGGATTGTGACGTTATTTTATTTAACGAATAGACCAGACCAAGCAAAATGGCTTTCGAGCGAGGAGAAACAATGGTTAATAGCTGAATTGGAGAAAGAAAGAGTAGAAAAAGCAAAGGTAGATGCTGACAAAAAACTAGTTGGACACAAACAAACCTTAACTAATCCACGAGTATGGTATCTAGCAATAATTTACTTTATGTTTAACATTGGTATATATGGTGTAGGCTTTTGGCTACCTCAAATTATTAAATCTCTTTCGGAAGTCCTAACTAATGTGCAAATTGGATTACTTACAATGATTCCTTATATCGCAGGAGCCATTGTAATGAATATCTGGTCTCGTCGTTCTGACCGTTCAGGAGAGAGACGTATTCATGCGGCTATTCCGTTGATTGTGGGCTCATTAGGACTGTTTGCATCTGGAATGACCTCAAATCCGTTTCTTTCAATTGCATTTATGGTTATAGCTGTATCAGGCATGTACAGTTTCTATGGGCCTTTTTGGTCTTTGGCAACTCAATTTTTAAGTACTTCAGCTGCTGCTGTAGGAATTGCTGTTATTAATTCAATTGGAAATTTAAGTGGATTCGTTGGACCTTATGGTATTGGGATGATTCAAGATGCCACAGGAAATGTAAGTGTTGCATTGTTCTTCTTAAGTGGATCTTTGCTAGTAGCTAGCGCTCTGTTGTTTGCAATGCGAAAAAGCCAATTAAAAGTTTCACAAGATAATTCACATATCTCAACAAATCAATAATCTTTTCGTTTGATTCAAGTTCAATAGATTTGAAGAATGAGTTTTACTAAACTCAAAATGATTACTTATGGGGAGTTGTTAACAATGTCTTTAATGCCATACACATATTTTATGCCCACGCGAGTAGAATGTGGCAACGGAATTTCAAATAAAACAGGAGAAATGATTAGTGAATTAGGGATTAAGAGAGTACTGATCGTTACAGATAAAGGTATACGTTCAGCTAATCTTTTAGAAGGGATTGAGAAGTCACTTCAGGCTGTTCATTTGGAATATGAAATATATGATGAGATAGAGCCAAATCCATCAGATGATACGATTCATAAAGGAACAAACTGTCTTAAACAGCATAAAAGCGAGGCTGTATTAGCTGTCGGTGGTGGTAGTAGCATCGATACAGCGAAGGGGATAGCCGCAATGGCTACTAACCCTGGTCATATCTTTGATTATGAAGGGGTAGGAAAAATCACCATACCGCCTCTACCTATCATAGCCATTCCCACTACAGCAGGAACAGGAAGCGAAGTAACAGCCTCGACCGTTGTTACGAATAAAGATACATTATTTAAATTGGCAGTGATTAGTCCGAAGTTATTTCCAATTTTAGCTATATTAGACCCTGCTCTTACATTGCATCTCCCACAAGGGATTACAGCAGCAACAGGGATGGATGCGCTAACACACGCGATAGAATCATATACATCTAAATCTGCTAGTCCTGTTAGTCAAGGATTTGCTATACAGGCTATAAAAATGATTGGTGAAAATTTAACTAAGACTTATTTTGTTGGAACAGATATAGAAAGCAGGGAGAAAATGCTTGTTGGCTCAATGATAGCAGGGGTGGCATTTTCTCAATCACTTTTGGGAAATGTCCATGCCATATCTCATACGTTTGGTGGAGTTTTTAATATTCCTCATGGTATTGCAAATGCTGCATTATTGCCGTTCGTAATGAAATATAATTTACCAGCGTGTGCAGAACAGTATAAAGATATCGCAATTGCTTTAGGAGTAGATGTTAGCGGATTATCTACTCGATTGGCAGCAGAAAAAGCAATTGAAATTGTTATCCAAATGAATCAGTCGATGAATATCCCTCTTAATATAAAAGATTTGGGTGTTTCACTTGATTATTTACCAAAATTAGTAACCGATTCGATGAGAAGTGGTAATGTATTAAGAAACCCTAGACTGACAAAGGCTGAAGATATTCACTTGATTATTGAAAAAGCATATTATGGTGCGTTAGATGAGATGTAATCTACAAAAGATTGCAAGTGTAATGACAAACTAGACGCCTAAAATTTAGATTTTATATCAGTGATTGAAGATAATTTATTTAAGGGGGAATTTTTTTGTTAAAAGTCAATTCTTTAGTTGAATTAGAGAAATTAAAAATGTATGTCAATGGTGAATGGACAGCTGCATTAGATGGAAAAACATTTTCAATAACAAACCCATCAACTGGTCAAATTATTGCTCAAGCTCCAAAAGGGGGGCATCAAGAGACAAAGCTGGCGATTGAAGCTGCAGATCATGCTTTTAAATCCTGGTCCAAATTAACGGCAAACGAACGTGCTCACTATTTACTGAAGTTGTATGATCTTATGCATGAATATCAAGATCAATTAGCAGAAATCATCAGTTTGGAAATGGGAAAACCATTTACGGAGGCAAAAGGAGAAGTAGCTTTTGCAGCTAGTTATTTACAATGGTTTGCTGAAGAAGGAAGAAGGATTTATGGAGAAACGATTCCTGCTTCTGCTGTTAAAAAAAGGTTAATGGTTATCCGCCAGCCAATTGGTGTCGTTGCAGCAATTACTCCATGGAATTTCCCTTTAGCCATGATGACTAGAAAAGTAGGTCCTGCGATGGCAGCTGGGTGTACATCTGTTGTGAAACCAGCTGGACAATCTCCTATTAGTGCGATTGCGTTTGGAAAATTGGTAGAAATGGCAGGAGTGCCAAAAGGAGTTGTAAACATCGTAACAGGTGCTTCAGGCCCAATTTCTGATGAAATTTTTGAAAACCCAACAGTTAGAAAGATTTCATTTACAGGATCTACTGAGGTTGGGAAATTATTAGTGACCAAGTCTGCTGCACAATTGAAGCGGTTGTCATTGGAACTTGGTGGACATGCACCATTTATTGTTTTTGAAGATGCTGATTTAGAAGCTGCTGTTACAGGTGCGGTTGAAAGTAAATTTAGAAATACAGGGCAAACGTGCGTATGTGCAAATCGAATCTATGTCCAAAGCTCTGTTATAGATAAGTTTTCAGAACTTTTTGTAGAAAAAGTGAAAGCTCTTAAAGTTGGGAATAGTATTGATCCAAGTGTACAAGTTGGACCCTTGGTAAGTCCCGAAAGTTTAGAGAAAGTGGAAGAGCATGTAAATGATGCTGTTTCTAAAGGAGCTCGCCTTCTTTATGGCGGACAACGCCTTAAAGGTGAATTGTCTGAGGGGTTGTTTTATGAACCTACCATTTTGGGTGAAGTAAATTCAAACATGCTTATTACGAGTGAGGAAACATTTGGGCCAGTTGCTCCAATTATTCCATTCGAGACAGAAGAAGAAGTCGTTCGATATGCAAATTCGACAGAATATGGTTTAGCTGCGTATTTCTATACAGAAAATTTTAGTCGATCCGTCAGAGTTTCTGAAGCTCTAGAATTCGGGATTATTGGTATGAACGATGCAGTTCCTGCAGTTGCTCAAGCTCCATTTGGAGGAATTAAAGAGAGTGGAATGGGGCGTGAAGGCGGACATCAAGGGCTGGACGAATACTTAGAAGAAAAATATATTTCCATGGGTATTAAATAAAAAATGGTGTAATGACGAATAATAAAAAAACATTGTAACGATCAATATTCAAGATACTTCTGAGAAATTCTTATGAATGATAGTGAAAATGTTAGCAAAATAAATGAGGAAATTGCAATAGGAACTGAGCAGGCTGCTGCGCGTGTGAAGCAGACGGTGGTTTCAGCAGATCAATCGAGTAATGCGCTACAAACAGTTACAAAGAGTACGGATCAGTTGGCAGTAACCTCTAATAAATTAGAGGAAAGAAGTCAAACTCTTTAATGGATGATATCCGAAAGAGTTCTCCTGTTTTCGGATAATAAAGTTCTTTGATTGTAACCGTATTTAAGATCATAATAATCTTAAATACGGTTTTTTATTGTGAACATGGCAAAAAGAACGAGTAGGCAAACAGAAGAGGAATTACACGATAAGTGTAGCTTTGAAATTTAGGATAAGGGGCGCAACTTAATTATCCTTATACACATACATGGAATATCAGTTCGTAGACTCTGCCAAAATTGTCTCACCCGTTCAAACTTTTAGAAACAACTGTTCAGCTGGTTGCAATTGTTTATTTGCTTCATACCGTTCTCGGACCAGATGTTTTTAACAACGAGTGTTCCAGTTTTTCTCTCCCCGATAATATCGGCTCGTCCAATGAAATTCTCGCCATATAATAGAGGCAGTACAGCGTACAACAGCAACAATACGAGCTTCGTGTCATAGCTGGCGGAGAACCTCTTTGAGTTGTGCTACATGATCTCTGCCTCATCGGGATCAAGAAAGCGCAACAAGGCATTTAAAAGAGCTCAGAACGGTTGATTTTGAACATACCAGTTAAAAAAAGTATTGAGCTCTCGAAATATGCTGAGCTCGAAAAAAGAATAATTCGTCTACTTCGGAAAGCTGGACAATGAAATTATTGCCCGGGAAAGCGCAAAACATGACAACGTTCGGCTCTCGGCCGAAAATAAAAATTGTTTAGCACTTTTATTGTAGAAAAGTCATGAATCCTGTAAAATAACGTTAGATATTGAATGAGGAGCGTAGAGCATGTATAAAGGTCTTTTCTACTTGTTTTTTCTTGTTGTCATTTTGGTCGCATTTGTGTTTTCAAACTATAAGGATGTTTTCCTTGCAAACTTTTAAAATAGGTTAATGCATTAGTACATGTACACCTCTTAATTCATACATTGTTAATGTAAGAAAATTAAGGAGAGGGGAATGCTACATGTACCATCATCATCATCATTGCCAACCGAATGTTACACAGCCAATTGTTCATCCGACGAATCATTGCTGTACACACAGTGATTCAACAACAATTGTGCCGCATATCCATCCGCAACATGTGACAAATGTACACCATCAAAATTTCAAACATGTTCACTACTTCCCGCATACGTTTTCTCAGGTGGACCCAGCAACACATCAACACTTTAACTGCGGTGGACCTTGCTGTAACAGATAAAGTGAACTGGGACTTTTATAAGTCCCTTTTTTTAAAAGCAGGTGAAAAAATGAAAATTATTGCTGTCACAGGGTACAAGCCATTTGAACTTGGGATATTCAAACAAGACGAGCCTGCACTTCAATACATAAAAGCGGAGCTTCAAAAAAGGCTGACAGCTTTAATTGAAGATGGCCTCGAGTGGGTTCTCATATCAGGCCAGCTAGGGGCAGAAATCTGGACAGCTGAAGTGGTATTTGAGCTTCAAGAGGAGTATCCAGCGTTAAAACTTGCCGTCATTACGCCATTTTATGAACAGGAAGAGCGCTGGAATGAACAAAACAAAGAGTTGTATGAAGGAATTCTTGCACAGGCTGATTTTGTAGAAAGTGTCACGCATAGACCGTATGAAAGTCCGGCACAATTTAAACAAAAGAACCGTTTTTTTATTGAAAAAACAGATGGACTCCTCGCCCTTTATGATCCGGAGCATGATGGCTCGCCAAAGTACATGATCAAAGAAGCGGAAAACTATACCGATTACCCCATTATGTACATCACAATGGATGATTTGAGAGCGCAAGTTGAGGCGGAAGATCCGTTTTTTGACTAAAAGCAAGAGAAAATTTGACAACGTCACGTATTTCTGAAAAAATATACTATGAATTCACGATATGAGGTGAAAAAGATGCTTGCTGATAAAGTAAAGCTTTCTGCAAAAGAAATTTTAGAAAAAGAATTTAAAACAGGTGTCAGAGGATACAAACAAGAAGAAGTCGATAAATTTTTAGATATGGTCATTAAAGACTATGAGTCCTTCAACCAAGAAATCGAAAAGCTTCAACAAGAAAACCTCCATTTGTCTAAACAGCTTGAGGAAGCCGTTGAGCAAGGGAAAAGACAGCCTGCACAGTCTAATACAACAAACTCTGATATTTTAAAAAGACTATCTAACCTTGAGAAACATGTTTTCGGCAGCAAACTTTATGATTGAGCCTTACTGAAAAAAGCTTGTGCCTGATGTCATTGTCGTTTATAATAACGCTTGTTGATTAACGTTCGGGTAATCGCTGCAATGCTTTTAGACATTGCAGAGGAAAGTCCATGCTCGCACGGTGCTGAGATGCCCGTAGTGTTCGTGCCTGGCGAAAAAATAAGCCAGGGCAGCCTGGGAAAGGCTGACGGCAGGAAAAATGCCTACGTCCTTTTAGGATATGGCAAAGTATCCTTGAAAGTGCCACAGTGACGAAGTCTCACTAGAAATGGTGAGAGTGGAACGCGGTAAACCCCTCGAGCGAGAAACCCAAACTTGGTAGGGGAACTTTCTCAAAGGAACCAAACGGAGAGAAGGACAGAGAATTCTGTAGATAGATGATTACCACCTGAGTACGAGGCATTTGCCGTTTGCAGTACAATGGAACAAAACATGGCTTACAGAACGTTATATCCGTTATGATAAACATGATGAAAACAAAGCTCTCCTATTTCAACATATGGAGAGCTTTTATCTTGGAATACATAAAAGGACGAGAAAACAGGTGATAAATCAATGAAAACCTATACACTTATCGCAACGGCTCCAATGGGAATTGAAGCGATTGTTGCAAAAGAAGTAAGAGACCTTGGCTATGACTGCACAGTAGACAACGGAAAAGTGATTTTCGAAGGAGACGCTCTTGCGATTTGCCGTGCGAACCTTTGGCTGCGTACAGCAGACCGCATAAAGGTACAAGTTGCTG
Organism: Bacillus sp. FSL W8-1143; assembly: GCF_037965155.1. Taxonomy (NCBI): domain Bacteria; kingdom Bacillati; phylum Bacillota; class Bacilli; order Caryophanales; family Bacillaceae; genus Bacillus; species Bacillus sp. FSL W8-1143. Next base: position 2,011,716 of record NZ_CP150182.1, on the reverse strand, counting down.
AATTTTCGGCAAAAACCTTCGATGAGCTGTTTGAACGCACAAAGGCGATTGACTGGGCCGCTTTTTTACCGAAAAACAGCACGTTCCCAGTCATCGGTAAATCTGTGAAATCACAGCTTGCCAGTGTGCCGGATTGCCAGCGTATCGTCAAAAAGGCAATTGCGCAAAAGCTCATATCCTCTTACAACATACAGTCTGAATGGCTTGAAGAAACAGGACCTGAGTATAAAATTGAGGTTGCCCTTTTAAAAGATAAAGCTGTGCTCACGCTTGATACATCTGGTGTAGGTCTTCATAAACGGGGGTACCGCATGGATCAAGGCGGAGCACCTATTAAAGAAACCCTTGCGGCTGCACTCGTGCTATTAACGAACTGGACACCTGACCGTCCGTTTGTTGATCCTTTCTGCGGATCAGGAACAATCGCCATTGAAGCGGCCATGATTGGGCAAAACATTGCCCCAGGATTTAACCGGGAATTTGCGTCTGAGTCATGGGAATGGATTGGTGAAGATGTATGGAACAAAGCGCGTCACGAAGTGGAAGAAAAAGCAAACTATGATCAGCCGCTCCACATTATTGCAAGTGATATCGACCACCGGATGATAGACATTGCAAAAATGAATGCAGAAGAAGCGGGACTAAGTGAATTGATTGAGTTTAAACAAATGCAAGTGAAAGACTTTCAAACAAAAGAAGATTACGGTGTGATTGTCGGAAATCCGCCTTACGGAGAACGACTCAGTGATAAACCAGCGGTTGAAAAAATGTATCAAGGAATGGGCGAAGCATTTAAAAGCCTAGACACATGGTCCATTTACATCTTAACGTCACATGAAAAGTTCGAAGAGTGCTTTGGTAGAAAAGCAACGAAAAAGAGAAAACTGTTTAATGGTTTTATTAAAACAGACTATTACCAATATTGGGGAAAACGCCCGCCTAGAAAACAGACAACTGAATCATAAAAAAATGTCACACCTACAGAAGGTGTGGCTTTTTTTATCCCAGAAAGGTATAAACCTTCACGGGACGGAATAAACTGAACTTGATTTTAAAAAAAGAGGTGTCTCCATGATACAATATGATCAATTTCAGTTAATCCAAAAAGCACTCGCTTCGACTGCTCAACAAATTGAAGGGCAAGAAGGTGGACAATCTGCTCAGCTGACTGCAGCCATCGAAGATTTAGCGCTTGCTCAGGCTTACATAGAGCGTTCTGAGCACGCATTTTTAATGAAGGAAACCTATCAACATCGTTTGCGGTCATAAAAAAGATTGTCATTCCCCAGCATAAATGTTACTATAGAATGTCTGAATGATTCAAAAGTTGGGGGTTGAAGCAGGTGACAGCATCTCGTTTGCCTTTTTCATTATCAAAAGAACATAATTTTTACGAAGAACTGGGCAACTGGATTGGTGATGTGTTCTATGACATTTTGCCAGAAAAGGGCTTTGATCTTCGAGATGAACAAATATTCATGGCTTTTCAACTAGAAAGAGCCTTTAAAGAAAAAAGTGTGATGTTTGCCGAAGCTGGGGTAGGCACAGGCAAAACCATCGTTTATCTATTATTTGCGGTCACATATGCAAGGTATACAGGGAAACCTGCGATTATTGCATGTGCAGACGAAACGTTAATTGAACAGCTAGTGAAACAAGAGGGTGATATCTATAAAATTGCCAATCACCTTGATATTCAAATAGATGCGAGATTAAGTAAATCGCATGATCAATATTTATGCTTAAAGAAATTAGAGAAAACCATGCAGCGTGAAGATGATGAGAAGTGGCTCGATATTTATGAATCGCTTCCTTCATTTGTTCATGAATCACATGGCATGCAAAACTTTTATCCGTATGGTGATCGAAAAGAGTACCCAGAGCTATCCAATGATGAATGGTCACGCATTGGCTATGACTCGTTTCAGGACTGCTTGACGTGCGATATGCGTCATCGCTGTGGTCTGAATTTATCAAGAGATCATTACCGGAAAGCAACAGACCTCATCATCTGTTCTCATGATTTTTATATGGAGCATGTGTGGACGAAGGAATCACGCAAACGTGAGGGTCAGCTTCCGCTGCTTCCAGAACATAGCTCCGTTGTATTTGATGAAGGCCATCTTCTTGAATTTGCTGCACAAAAAGCACTGACATACCGCGTGAAGCAATCAATGCTCGAAACCTTTTTAGAGCGCCTGCTACAAAACGATATACGCGAAGAGTTTGCCGAGCTCGTTGAAGATGCACTTGCTACAAACGATGAGTTCTTTTATCTCTTAAAAACACATGCCAAAGAAATCAAGGGCTCACATCGACTTGAAATTGGACGTGTGGATGAGGTGAAGCGTTCAGCAAGTGAATTGTGTGATTTACTTGAAAAAATCGGAGAAGCACTCGTATTTGAATCAGAGATGTATACAATCGATCAATACGAATTGTCTGTTGTGGAAGAGTACATTGAACAAATGGCGTATTCTCTGTCGCTTTATCAAAAAAATGCGATTAGCTGGCTTGAAAAGCAGGAATTAGATACGACATTTGTTGTGATGCCAAAGACTGTCGCAGAGGTGCTTGGTGAAAAGGTATTCTCGCAAAAAAGACCATACATTTTCTCTTCTGCTACATTGTCTGAAAATCAATCCTTTGATTATTTAGCTGAAAGTCTTGGGATTAAAGATTACTTATCAATGAGTGTCGCTTCGCCGTATGATTACGATGAACAAATGAAGATTTATTTCCACGGGATTCAGCAGCTTCAAGAGCAAGAAGTAAAAGGACAGCAAGTGATCACTCAGCTGAAAGATAATGGAGGACGGTCTCTCATTTTGTTCCCTTCATTTGATGAACTTCATTTCTTTAGAAAGCAGCTTGAGGCATCGAATGAATCACTGCCTTTCGACGTGTACTTTGAGGGAGACGAGGAAATCAGTACAATTGTTCAAAAGTTCCAAGCAGATGAGACGTCTGTGTTATGCTCTGTTCACCTTTGGGAAGGATTAGATATTCCAGGTCAATCATTAACAAATGTGATCATCTGGGGACTTCCTTATCCGCCTCATGATCCGGTATTTGAGGCGAAACGGAATGAAGCAAAGGATGCTCGTGCTGAAGTCGATCTTCCGTATATGCTGCTGCGCTTACGACAAGGAATTGGGAGACTGATTCGGACAAGCCAAGATGCAGGAACCATTCATATTTACTTTGACCGTAAGGAAGATACAGAGCTTCAAAGTAAAATTGAATCCGTTCTGCCTGTAAAGCCAATCATCACATCTTAAATAACATATGAACGAGAAAAGAGAGGAGGATACCATATGCGTATCCTCCTTTTTGATTGACAAAAGAACATTCCTTGAAGTAGCCTTGAAACGTACATACATATTTTATCGATTGGGGGAACAAACGTATGAGTCTTGAAGCAAAAGAGAAAGCGTTTTATCAATTACTAGGAAAAATCGCCCACTATACGGAGGCGCTCCATTTACTTTATTGGGACTCTAGAACACAGGCGCCTAAAAAAAGCGCCGATTTCAGAGCTGAAACGATCGGTCAATTATCAAGTGATATTTTTAATATGAAGACTTCTGATGAAATGAGAGATCTTCTCCACGCATTAAATAAACACCGAGATGAGCTGTCAAAAGATACACAAAAGGCGCTCGAATTATCACAAAAAGAGTATGATGAAAACAGCAAAATTCCGAAAGAAGAATTTAAAGAATACTCGATTTTACAATCAAAAGCAGAGCATGTCTGGGTAGAAGCAAGGGAGAAATCAGACTTTTCACTCTTTGCACCATACTTAAAACAGCTCATTGATTTTAACAAGCGTTTTATTCAATATTGGGGCGTGAAACAAACGCCATATGATGTGCTGCTCAATAATTATGAACCAGATATGACGGTTGAACAGCTAGATCAAAAGTTTGGTGCACTTCGTGATGCCATTGTTCCTCTCGTGAAAAAAATCGAAGCCTCTCCTCATAAACCGGATACTTCATTTTTATCGAAAAGCTTTCCGATCGACAAACAAAAGGAACTGAGTCTTTTCTTCTTAAAAGAATTAGGGTATGACTTTGACGCAGGACGTCTGGATACAACAGTTCATCCGTTTGCTGTGACATTGAGCAGAGGGGACGTTCGTGTGACGACCCGTTATGATGAGCATGATTTTCGGATGGCGATCTTTGGCACGATTCATGAGTGTGGTCATGCCATCTATGAACAAAACATTGATGAGGCGCTGAGCGGAACGTTATTATGTGATGGCACATCAATGGGGATCCATGAATCACAGTCTCTTTTCTTTGAGAACTTTATTGGCAGACATGAAGACTTCTGGAAAACGTATTATCAAAAGCTTCAAGAAGCGTCTCCTGAGCAGTTTAAAGATGTCTCTTTAGAAGACTTTGTGCATGCAGTGAATGAATCGAAGCCAACTTATATTCGAATTGAAGCAGATGAGCTTACATATCCGCTTCACATTATCATCCGCTATGAAATTGAAAAAGCGATATTTAATGAAGAAGTGGCAGTCGAAGACCTGCCTGCACTGTGGAATGAAAAATATAAAGCATATCTTGGCATTACGCCTCCTAATGATGCACTCGGCATCTTGCAGGATGTTCACTGGTCTGATGGTAGCTTTGGATATTTCCCTTCATATGCCCTTGGTTATATGTATGCAGCGCAACTAAAGCACCAAATGATCAAAGATTTACCGAATTTTGATGAGCTGATTCAAAATGGGTCTTTTGCACCGATAAAAGAATGGCTCACAACACATGTTCACCAGCATGGAAAACGCAAAAAGCCTTCTGAAATCATTCAAGATGCGACTGGTGAGGAATTAAATGTACAATATTTAATCGATTATTTAACGGATAAATATACGAAACTGTATTTATCTTAAATAAAAGGCACCCTTTGCTTAGAAGGGTGCTTTTTTGATGCTTGAATATTCTAAAAACGAACATTTTGATCTGATCTATTATTTAAGTTCGGTATTTTTCTAGAAAAGTGCTTTCCAAGCGTCTGAAATCTTGTTATAATTTGAACACTATAACACTCATATAATCGCGTGATGATGGCACGCAAGTTTCTACCGGACACCGATACCGTCCGACTATGAGTGAGCAAATGAAACAGCTCTTGTTTGAGCTGAAGATCCGTGGATCGTTTTCGCATTGCTTGCTCCTCATGGACAGCAATGCTTTTTTTATGCAAAAAAATGAAAATGTTTGCCAATATGCTAGGAGGAAGAATGATGGAATTGTTACGTCAAAAAATTGAGAACGAAGGAATCGTTCTGTCAAATCAAGTGTTAAAGGTAGATGCCTTTTTAAATCATCAAATTGATCCTGTGTTAATGCATGAGATCGGGCAAGAGTTTGCTAGATTATTCAAGCATGATGGCATTACAAAAATTATCACAATCGAATCTTCGGGCATTGCACCTGCTGTGATGGCAGGACTAGCTCTTCAAGTACCCGTTGTTTTTGCTCGAAAACGTCAATCACTAACACTAACAGAAAACCTATTAACAGCGAGTGTGTACTCTTTTACAAAAAAAGTAGAAAGCACGATCGCTGTCTCAAATACGCATCTCGGTGAAAAGGATTGTGTATTAATCATTGATGACTTTTTGGCGAACGGTGAAGCCGCTAAAGGACTTGCCGCAATCGCAAAGCAGGCGAAGGCAAAAGTAGCCGGATTTGGCATTGTCATTGAAAAGTCATTCCAGCCGGGAAGAGATGCACTTGTTCAAATGGGCTACCGCGTCGAATCCCTTGCACGGATTGAATCACTTGAGGAAGGGAAAGTCACGTTTGTACGAGAGGTACAATCATGAGTGCAGCTAAAAAAGCCAAAACGCTCTCGCTAGGGATTCAGCATGTGCTGGCGATGTATGCAGGGGCCGTTCTTGTGCCGCTCATTGTGGGAGATGCACTCGGCCTCACACCTGCACAACTGACTTACTTAATCTCGGCAGATATTTTCATGTGCGGTGCTGCCACGCTCCTTCAAGTTTGGAAAAACCGTTTCTTTGGTATCGGTTTGCCTGTTGTATTAGGCTGTACATTTACTGCGGTTTCTCCTATGATTGCGATTGGCTCTAAATACGGGATTTCGTCTATCTATGGAAGTATTATCGCTTCGGGGTGTATCATCATTCTGCTTTCCTTTTTCTTTGGGAAGCTGGTGAAATTTTTCCCGCCTGTCGTGACAGGTTCTGTCGTCACCATTATTGGCATTACCCTTATTCCAGTAGCGATGAACAATATGGCAGGGGGAGAAGGAAGTGCTGATTATGGTTCTTTTGAAAATCTAGGCCTCGCTTTCCTTGTGCTGTTTATCATTGTGCTTCTCTATCGATTCACAAAAGGCTTTATGAAGGCGATCGCCATTTTAATCGGTATTCTCCTTGGGACAGCCGTTGCTGCATTTATGGGGAAAGTGGAAACAGCTGAGGTGGCGAACGCACAAGTTTTCCGTATGATTGAACCATTTTATTTTGGCATGCCTACCTTTGAATTTGCACCCATTATGACGATGACGTTAGTTGCCATTGTGTCACTAGTCGAATCAACAGGTGTTTATTTCGCATTAGGTGATTTAACAAACCGCTCATTAAAAGAGAAGGACTTAGCGAAAGGCTATCGCGCAGAAGGGATTGCTGTGTTATTAGGTGGTATCTTTAATGCTTTTCCTTACACAGCCTACTCGCAAAACGTTGGGTTGATCCAGTTGACAGGGGTCAAGAAAAATCAAGTCATCGTTGTGACAGGCGCATTGCTCATGTTATTTGGACTTTTTCCTAAAATTGCTGCATTTACGACGATTATTCCAAAGTCAGTTCTTGGCGGCGCAATGGTTGCCATGTTTGGGATGGTCATTGCCTACGGTATTAAAATGCTCTCGCGTGTGGATTTTGCCAAACAGGAAAACCTACTGATTGTTGCTTGCTCAGTGGGGATTGGCTTAGGTGTCACCGTCGTGCCGCAAATGTTTGAGCATCTGCCAGAATCAATCAAATTATTAACAAGTAATGGCATCGTGGCCGGTAGCTTTACCGCTATTTTGCTTCATATTATTTATCACATGATTCCTTTTAAAAAAGAAACCGGGCAGGACCTGATGGAAGAGCCTAAGAAATCTGTTGTGTAAACACTGAAAGCCCGCATCTTTTGGATACGGGCTTGTTGTGATTAGCGCTATTAATGTTGTACCGGCTGCATTGTTTCGTTAATGACTGCAAATGTATAGCCCCTTGCTTTTAGCTGTGTAATCAGGCTATCTAAATAGTTTGTGGTAGAGGGTTGATCATGCATTAAAATAACTTTTGGTTCCCATGGTTTAGTTTTCTCAAACAATTGCAGTTGATTCAATACCTCTGGAACATATTGTGAGTTTTTATATCTCCAGTCAAGGCTATCAATCGTCCAATCCCAGTAAATAAAGCCATTTTGGTTTAAACGTACTTTTTGATGATATGTTAAATTTGGAACACTGCCATATGGTGTTCTCACAAGACGGGTGTAAACGCCTGTAACAGAAGCAAGAATGCGCTGAGCTTCTCTCATTTCATTTGCGGGAGACTCACTGTTCTGATAAAAGCGGTTTATATCATGCGTCATGCCATGAAGCCCTAATTGATGTCCTTCTTGATAAAGTCTTTTCACAGCTGCTTGGTGTGCTTGGATTTGCGGTCCAAGCATGAAAAATGTCGCCTTCACGTGATGTGCTTTTAATACATTTAACAGTTGATTTGATGTAGCAGTGGGACCATCATCAAATGTTAAAAAGACCGTTTTATTCGTTGTCTGTTGGTTTGGATTGGTCTTAAAATGTGTATCCAATGTTCTTGTAGAATGATCTTTTGCTTTCAGACTGATGCTTGTGTCTCGGAAGTCACTGCTGGCAACAATTTTTGCTTGCCCATTTGTCGCCTGCAAATGGGGTTTAGACATATCCCAGATAAAAAAGAGAAACAGTGTAAGAAGCACTAAACCAATTATCTTCGAGAGAAGTATCGTGTTGTAGGGTGTCTGTTTTTTGGACACCTTTTTCATTACAATCACTCCAGTCAATTAAATTTTGTGCCGAATCATGTAGTAGATTCTATCTTTTTTCACTGTTTTTCATGGTGTTCATATTGATTAAGTATACAGGAAAAAAACACCTTTTTATATATAATTATCAAATAAATTAGCATTTCATGGTTATTGCTTTGTATTGATCAGAAAAAAAGGTGATCCATTCATGTTAAATGAAATCATTCTGAATAATGATCGAAACGTTGATATTTATACGCTAAGATAGCATCAGATTTAACCATTAATGCAAAGCGAAAGGGAGATTCCGTATGAAAGTGTTGTATAATGACGATTTCATTGAAAAAAAGGATGCTCATGTGGATATTGGAGATAGAGGCGATCAATCGCGAAATACATAGAGAAAAGCTCTTACCCCTACAAAATAAAGAAGAAACAAAAGAAATCAAAGTCAGTACAACTGAATCAGAGATTGGCTACTATGTAAAAGGTGAACGTGAAAAGTCATTTACTTATTCCTTTCATACAGCTTGTGATTCAAAAGGATTTATTTTTGGATCACTGGTCACAGGTGGCAATGTTCATGATACTCGTATGTTAAATTCACTCGTATAACAGGTGACAGAGAAAATCGGAAAACGAAATGTAGACACGGTAGATGCTGTATATAAAACACCATATATCGCTAAGTTTTTAATGGATCAAGAGATAAGACCTGTCAAGCCTTACACTCGTCCGAGAACAGAAGCTGGTTATTTTAAAAAAGAATGAATGCGTGTATGGACGCATATTTTGATTGTTACATGTGCCTAAACCGGCAAACTCTCTCTTACCGTACAACGACTAGAGAAGGATATAAGCAATATGTGTCCGATTCAGAGGTATGTAAAACTTGTTCTTTTCAAGATAACTGTACACAAAGTCAAAATCATACCAAACAAATTCATCGGCATATTTGGCAAGACTAAATGAACCAAACTACCTAAGACTCACTGAAATGAATAAGAACATCTAAGCAAAGCGGTGAGGGTGGGGGTTGTCTACGGTCTGCACTTCTCTTTTAGAGGTGTTTTTTTGCATAAAAAAAGCAGGTTCGCTTGGCTTGGAACGAACCTGTGAAGGAGGAAAACTACATCATGTTTTCAACTATATTATCCAATATTTATCAATTGTCGTCAAGACAAAAAGTTAGACGGAGGAAAATGTTTTGACTGAATTGTGACGGTTCGGCATGTATATCCTTTTTTCGATAGGGGATATTAACCGAAAAAAGAGGTGAAGCCGATGGCGTACATTCTTTCAGTTGGAACGAGTCACCCGAAGCATCACGTGGATCAGAAAACAGCTGCTGATTTTGCTAGGTCTCAATTTAAACGATCGTTTAAAGATATTGACCGGCTGCTGAGAGCTTTTCAAAATGGAGAAATTCAGAGCAGGCAGTTTGTGCAGCCCATTGAATGGTATCAGACGCACCACTCTTTTGAAGAGAAAAACAATATCTATTTGGAAAAGACACTGGCTCATGCAAAGGAAGCGATCATACATTGTCTTCAAGAGAAGGAGTTTCTAAAAAAACCAGTCCCGGTTGAAGAGATCGATGCATTGTTTTTTATTTCAAGTACCGGCTTATCGACCCCAAGTCTTGACGCAAAGCTCATGAACGTCCTTCCTTTTTCTCCTTATACGAAACGAGTACCGATCTGGGGCCTAGGGTGTGGGGGCGGTGCGGCAGGGCTGTCGCGAGCTTATGAATACATAAGGGCATTTCCAGAAGCAAAGGTACTTGTCGTTGCCTGTGAGCTGTGCAGTTTAACCTTTCAGCCGCAAGATCAATCAAAAAGCAATTTAATCGGCACCTCCTTGTTTGGAGACGGGACGGCAGCGGTTCTTTTAGCTGGGGAAAAAGCTGCGCTTGAGTATGCCCATTTAAAAACGGTCCCTAAAGTACTAAGCACGCAATCTGTCACAATGAAAGATTCTGAGGATGTGATGGGCTGGGAATTTACAAGTGACGGCTTTCGGGTTATTTTCTCCCGTGACATTCCGAGTTTGATTTCCGGCTGGTTAAAAGAGCAGGTGGAGCAATTTTTAGAGGAGCAAGGATATTCAACTAATGACTTATCCGTATTTCTAGCCCATCCTGGAGGAAAAAAAGTGATTGATGCCTATGTTGAAAGTCTATCTTTACGAGAGAATCAGCTGTTTTCTTCAAAAGAAGTACTCAAACAACACGGAAATATGTCCTCTGCCACAGTTTTGTATGTCATCAAGCATTTCCTGGAACATCAATCAGCTGAAGCGGGGGAGATGGGACTTTGCGGGGCGCTTGGTCCGGGCTTTTCCTCAGAGCTGCTGCTTATGAAGTGGGAGGAGGTCTTGTCATGATCATTTGGCTTGTCATCGGTTTCTTCGTTTGTCAGCGGCTCATTGAAATGCTTGTGGCCAAAAGAAATGAAAAGAAAGTAAAAGCACTAGGTGCCATTGAATTTGGTGCTAGTCATTATCCCTATATGGTCGCTATGCATACGGCTTTTTTTCTCTCACTTATAGTTGAGATAGGGCTTTTACATAAGGGGCCGTCCCGTTATTTTCTTGTGCTGCTCCTTTTTCTCATGGCTACACAGGTCATTCGATACTGGGCATTATGCTCCCTTGGGACGTACTGGAATACGAAAATTTTAGTCGTACCAAACGCGATGATTGTAAAAAAAGGACCGTATCGCTGGTTGAAACATCCTAACTATGTAGTCGTGGCGATTGAGCTTTTACTGATCCCGCTATTGTTTGATGCGTATGTCACTGCCATTTTGTTTACATGTTTAAATGCATGGATGATGGCTGTACGAATTCAAACAGAGGAGAAAGCATTAAATCAGTATTTGCTAAATTAATATTGAAAATCATTATCAATTGTGCTACACTTTCATTAATGATAAGCATTCTCAATCATGAAGGATGGACGGTGATCACATGACAATGATTTTCTTACTCGGTACGGTGTGTGTGTACAGCCTATTAATTGGCTTCGTATTAAAAGGTGTCTCCAAAAAATCTGCTTCCTGATTCCAGTCAACTGCGACTGATCGGGCAGCAGATTTTTTTTATTTCCTCAGATCAGAAGAAAAATCTCTTTATTTTGTGTAAAATGGTATCACATACATAACTGACTTTTCTAAAAACAAAGGGGTTTATCGTCATGAAAGACTTGTCTATTCGAGATTCGCTCGTTCAAACTACAGGAGCTTTATATCAAAGCTTTCTCAAAAGGGATGATCATGAGCGCGCTGCCAAACTTGCATCGATTATCAAAAAGGAAGCAGAAGAAGAAGTATATATCGCATTTACCGGCCACTATTCTGCTGGAAAGTCATCACTTGTGAATCATCTGCTTCATGATCACATTTTGCCAACGAGTCCAATCCCAACAAGTGCAAACTTGGTCGTCGTGAGGAAAGGGGAAAGTGAAGTGCAGCTTCACACCTCTGATGGCCGTTTTGCAAAAATGAGCGGCTCCTATGATAAAGAAGCAGTACAGCGTTTCTGTAAGGATGGAGAACAGATTGAGATGGTGGAAATTAGCGGTGACTATATAGGCCTTGAAGAAAAAGTGGCACTGATTGATACGCCAGGAATTGATTCCACGGATCATGCCCACTTTATGTCTGCTGCGTCTATTCTTCATCAAGCAGATGCTCTTTTTTATGTCGTTCACTATAACCATGTTCATTCTGAAGAAAACATTCGTTTCATTCGCTCCATCAAAGAAAAAGTGCCAAATCTCTATTTCATCGTGAATCAAGTGGACCGGCATGATGAGCATGAGACAGCATTTGAAGACTACAAAAATCAAGTGGTTGACATGCTCCTTAAAGAAGGCATTGAAGAAGATCATCTATACTTTACATCTGTAACCGATGAGACGCATCCAAGAAATGAAATGATTCGTTTAATCAAAAAACTGCAAGAATTACAGACGTTGCCGAAAGCCTCACTTCGGGCTTATACGGAGCAGAAAATTGAGCATGTCTTAAAAGAACACATTGACTCGATAAAAGAAGAGCTGCAAGGTGAAGAGCTTGAGTCACAGCTCCAAGAAAAAAGAAAAGAAGTAAAGGATTTGGAAGCGAAAAATCACTTCATTGAAAATGGAGCCAAACAGTTAGAAGAAGAAGTATCTACTGAAGTCGAGAGCATTTTGAAAAATGCCAACCTAACTCCATTTAAAATGAGAGAACTCGCAAGCGACTATATTGAATCAAAAGCACCTGGCTTTAAAGTGGGACTGCTTTTTGCTAAAAATAAAACTGAGCAGGAAAAAGAAAAACGGGCAACTGACTTCTTAACAGATGTCAAAGCGAGAATGAAGGCAGAAGTGGACTGGCATATTGCTGAGCTACTAAAAAAAGAAGTCAAGAAGCATCAGCTTGGTGAAGAGTTATTAAATCAAGTGATGGCGTTTGAAACACCTGTACAAGAATCACTTCTTGAAAGTGTGATTCATCATGGAGCAACGTTCTCCAATGAATACGTACTGCAATATGCAAAAGATGCTGGCGAAGCCTTGAGAAGACAGGCTAAGCAGCAAGCGATGCCACTGATTGAACAAATGGTGGAGTCGCTGAAAGCCAAGCTTATGGAAGATCAAGCAGAGCAGCAAGAAAAATGGGCTCAGTCTGCAAAAGAGCTCCAAACACTCGAGCAATGCACCAGAAAAAATGAACAAATGAAGCGAGATATTCAGCATGTATGGGATATATGGCAAAATGGAACGGATGAACAGATCGAAGAAGATTGGTTTTATGCGAAAAAGAGACAAATGCAACATGATCTGCTAAAGCAGGAGCAAGCGACCATTCATCCTGAAGAGAGCGACCAAGAAAGACCGAACAAGCAGATAGAGCAGCCTCAAATGCGTCAGTCACAGCATGTCACGACGGCACAGTCGATTGCCCAGTTTGAGCAGCTTTCTCAGATTTTATTGCCATTAGATGCGCTCCAATCTCAAAGAAAGTCCTTTGAAAAACGAACAAAACGGCTGCAAGCGAAAGAATTCACACTCGCTTTATTTGGGGCTTTTAGTTCGGGGAAATCTTCCTTTGCAAATGCACTCGTCGGGAGAAAGGTGCTGCCATCCTCTCCCACACCAACAACGGCAACCATTAACAAGCTAACGCGGCCGACGGAAGATCACCCGCATGAAAGTGTCAAAGTGGTGTTCAAAACAGAACAGGATATATTAGAGGAGCTCAATCAGATCCTAGGATTTCCGATCTCAGAAGAAAAAGGGGAGGCGTTTACATCCAAGCTCAAACGAACGCTTAAAAAAAGACAGCTTGAACAAGATCACCGCGTCATTGTTGAACATTTTTTACAAGCACATACCCGTTTCGTTGATCACATTACTAAGCAAACGCCGCTTCATGTCACCCTTCAAGAACTGAGACCATATGTGGCGGAAGAAGCTGTTTCTTGTGTGGTGAAGGAAGTAACGGTTTATTTGAGTACACCTCTAACAGATAAAGGGCTGACTATTGTTGATACGCCAGGCGCTAGCAGTATGAATAAGCGTCATACAGAGATCGCCTTTCAATATATGAAGGACGCAGATGCGCTTCTTTATTTAACTTACTACCAGCACTCTTTTTCGAAGGCAGATCGGTCATTTTTACGTAAGCTTGGGCTTGTAAAAGATTCATTTAGCATGGATAAAATGTTCTTTATTATCAATGCAACTGATCTCGCAAAGGATCAAGCAGAGCTCGACACCGTCTTTGACTATGTGAAAAATGAGCTCACAAAAGAAGGGATAAGAAACCCAAACCTTCATCATGTATCCAGTAAGGAAGAGATCGAAGGAAAGGGAGAGACAGCTTATAATCAATACGCAAAGCTTAGAAAGCAGCTCGACTATTTTATAGAGGAAGAATTAACGAAAGATGCGATCGAGCTGTTATATTTTGAAGCACATACGTTATGTAGAACGGTCGACAAACTGCATGCGACGCTGCATCAGTCAGAAGATGAGAAGCAAGCAGAAAAGAAAAAGATAGACGCATCCTATGAAGCGATTCTTGATCAAATGAGTCATATCAAACAATCTAAGCTAGTGACAGAAAGCGTGAAAAAGGACTTACATGAACAGCTCTATCATATTGTGCAGCGCCTCTCATTATTTGCGAATGATCTCTTTAAGACAGCCTTTTATCCTGGAATATCTCAAGGGAATTTTGGACAGCAATTGAAAAAAGCACTTGAGAAGGCACTAAAGGATTATGAATTTGAATTTGTACAGGAGTTAAAGGCGCTTGATATCCGAATGGAATCGTTTATTCATCAATACTTCCAAGAGGAGTGGGAGAAAGGATTGCAAGCGGCATGTGCAGAAGACCCTTACTTTTCTCTCTCACTGTCGCCGCCTGAAGAGAAAAATGCTGAGCTGAAACAAATTGAAATCGAAGCTGAACTAACGCCATTCGAACCGCTCTTAAAGAAACAAAAATCACCGAAAGTTTTCTTTGAACAGAATGGAAAGGCTGCGTTTATTGAAGCGATTCGAGACATTCTTCATCAGTTAACCACGAAATGGGCTGATAAAGAAAAAGAAGAATTACTGAGCAGGTACGACATGATGGTGAAGACGTTTACGGAAAGATATGAAACAGAAGCGCTCGAGCAGCTAAGTGAACAAAACCAAACATTTATCACGAGCCTAACGACAGATGCCAAAGAGCAGGCCGTCATTGAACAAGTTTATGAACAAACAGACGAATGGAAGAACCAGTTGAAAACCATTTGATTCATGGTAGACTAAATAAAAAAGAAAGCAGTTGATACAAAATGACGAGCGTACACGAAGAGATTTCAGCACACTCACAAAAGCAGCATGCTCATATTCAGTCTTTTCTTGAGCTTGAACAGAAAAGAGAACAAGCAATAGAGATGGCTGTTGTCAAATGTGAGCAAAACGAGCCATTTACAACAGACGAGATCAACGCCATTACGTCGAAGATGAATGAGCTTGCACGAGGCGGTATTGTTCCGCTTCGTAAGCTTGTGACGAATGATATGGTCAGAGAGTATGTCGAGCAGAAACAGAAGTAAAGAGTAACTTTCTCTTTTTTGGTCATCTTAATGAATGTACCGAGAAAGGGGAATGATCATGAAAAAAAAGCAACAGACAAAGCAGCAGGATGAGCGTGACCCTAAACAAAAAGACATGCCGTCCTATGCAGAAGCAGAAACGAAAAAAATGCAATACGGTCAAAAGTAAACGGGCTGCCTCTTCTTTTGTAAAAGAAGAAGGCGCCTTTTTCATGTCTAGTTTTGTGTTCTGTGATAGAATGGGAGTATTGTTTTGAAAAGGGAGTTTAAGAGAATGAATAAACACGTACTGCTTGTAGATGGAATGGCGCTTTTGTTCAGATCGTTTTATGCGACGGCTGTCCATCGCAATTTTATGATAAATGACCACGGTGTACCAACAAATGGAGTTAATGGCTATTTGAAGCACTTATTAACAGCTGTACAGACATTTGAGCCAACTCATATTGTGTGCTGCTGGGATATGGGAAGCCAAACCTATCGAAACGAATTGTTTCAAGAGTATAAAGCAAATCGAGGAGAGGCGCCTGTCGAGCTCATTCCGCAATTCGATTTAGCAAAAGAAGCTACAGAAGAACTAGGAATTGTGAACATTGGTTTAAAGGGCTTTGAAGCAGACGATTGTATTGGTACACTTGCTACGCTTTACCAAAAAGAAGCACGCGTGACTGTCCTAACTGGTGACAAAGATTTGCTGCAAATTTTGAATGAACAAGTGACTGTTGCCCTGATGCAAAAAGGAATTGGCAATTATAAGCATTATACAAAAGCCTTATTTGAAGAGGAAATGGGAATCTCGCCAAAGGCACTCATTGATATGAAAGCACTCATGGGTGATGCAAGTGATAATTATCCAGGTGTCAAAGGAATCGGAGAAAAAACTGCTTTAAAATTTATTCAAACATATGAAACGATTGACGGTTTGTTAGAAAATGTCCATGAACTAACGGCTGCGCAGCAAAAGAAAATGCAAGCAGGATTAGAAGATTTGAAGCTTTCTCGTCTATTGGCAGAGATTAAATGTGATGTCCCGCTCAGCTGTCCAATGGATGAGACGAAAATGAACATCAATCAAGAACGTGCTGCTGCTATGCTGAGGCACCATCAAATCAAAGGAATCGAACCGATGATGAATCGTTTAAGTACAATAGAGATCAGCTAAAGCCGATCTCTAAGGTTCATCTTTTTGTATTGCTTTTCTTTGCTCTATTTTCCAGCTGAGATAGTGGCTGTTTATCTTTTGTTTGCGCATCACCTTGTGGGGTTGTCCCATTTGTGACACGACCTTTATTTTCTTTATCCAATCAGTATCACCTCACACACATTAGCATAACCGAAAAAAAGCGATTCATCCTTTAGATAGGTGAATCGCTTTTCTGGCGAGCTGATCTGCTATTTGGTTTTCCTTACTCGGAATCCATTTAATAAAAAATAAATCAAACTGGCTTTGAAGCTCGATCATCTCTTTGATAAAGTGCTGAAAGGCTGGATTTTTAGCAAATCCTGCATTGGCTGCGCGGTCAACTACTTGTGAATCTGTTCGAAATGAAACGGTACGCAATCCTTTTTCTGCGCATATTTTCATCCCCTCGATCAGAGCAGAAAATTCTGCTTCGTGATTGCTCATGGGTTCAAGAGGAATGGAGAAGGACTCAGCCTTTCCATTATATTTGATGAAAATGCCGATGCCAGAGGGACCCGGATTCCCTGCACTCGCACCGTCAATGTATATTTCTGCTGGCACATCATTTCACCCTTTCATCAAGCGGAACCATTTTTTTCGCTGCATACGCGTAAGGTGTTGCAATCGCAGCGACGATAAATTTAATGACATATGTCGTGATGAAGATTTCTATCCATACATGAAATGGATACGTGCCAAGAAAGGCAATGGTCGTGAAAATCAATGTATCAAGAAGCTGGCTAATCATCGTACTTCCGGCATTGCGCACCCAGAGCGCGCCATCGGAAGGAAATATGCGGCGAATAAACGAATATACATAAACATCTAGCATTTGACTGATGATATAAGCAGCGAGACTGCCAAGTGCAACCCTTGGCATAAAGCCAAATATGGTTTCCAGCGATGATTGTGAGATATCAGATGGAGCGGGATGGAAAAGCAAAGCTTCCTGCATGACAACAGTTAGTGTTAAAAGGGTAGCAAAACCAATCCAGACAGCTTTTCTCGCTTCATTTTGTCCATATTTTTCATTCAATACGTCCGTTGCAAAGAACACACTGCCATATAAAATATTTCCAAGTGTTGCCGTTAGGCCGAATAATTCAACGGTTTTGACAACTTGTAAATTTGCGGCAACCGTCGCAAAGCCAATCCAGACAAAAAGGCCCATCTTGCCAAATCCTTTATAAAATAGAAGAACAATGATAAAATTAATGATCGCAAATAAGATCCAAATACCTTCATTAAACAAGTGACATGAACTTCCTTTCTCATTGTAAATGTAACTTTTTGATTATAGCATAACGTATGTTTACCTTAAAAGCACGGGAAGGCGATGTGATCAATGAAACTAAGAGCACACTACACAATGAAAGTGAAATCAATTGGGTCCATTGCTTTTTACCAAGAAGATTGGTTGGAGCTAAAAGAGGCCTTGAGGTTAGCAAAACATATTGACAAAAAAGAACCACAGTCACTTCTGTCATTTGAAGATGAAAAAGGGGCTATGTGGTCTATAAAAGAGCTTGAAAAGCTAAATGAAGAATTAAAGCTTGAACCTGATCAGCTTCAAGTCTATTTTGATGCAAGTTTTCACAAAGAAACCGGTGACTCTGGTCTTGGTGTTGTCGTCTACTATAAGCTAGGAAAAGACGCTTATCGATTGAGAAAAAATCAGCCTTTCCAAGGGAGTACCAATAATGAAGCAGAGTATGCGGCTTTATTTGAGGCAGTAAAAGCTTTAAAAAACCTGGGGGCAAGCAGAAATTCTGTCACGATTAGAGGAGATTCACTTGTTGTCATGAATCAGTTAAAAGGAGAATGGCCTTGTTATGATGATGTACATAACAAATGGCTTGACCGAATTGAAGCGGCTTTAAAAGAGCTGAAGCTGACGCCAACCTATGAAGCCATCGATCGGAAACAAAATGCAGAAGCGGATCAGCTTGCAAGACAGATTCTTGCAGACGTCCCAATCGAAAGTACATTGAAATTAGAAGCAGACGGAGCTGAATAATGTGGATAAAAAAACAGCAGTACAAGAATTGACCGATCTTCAAGACACGTATTGTTCAGATTGTTTGATTAAGAAGCATTTTCGAAAAGAATTTGGCAAAAAATATGCCCATTCCTTTTGCATACAGCAATGCACTGTTGGAGAGAAAATAAAAGAATATGGCCAAACGCTGCTCAAAAAATAAACGAACGGACCGGTTTTCCCTGCTCAAACATTCGCTCTTGAAAAAAAACGGATAGAATGTGTAAAAAAAGAACATATTCCGAAAAATGAGCCGATATAACTATAGAAAGTTTTGGTTGAGTTACTTTTTGACTAAGTGACGGATATTAGAGGAAAAGGGGAAGGCCGGTATGAATAATAAGGAGTTCGAAACGGTATTACATCGAACATTTCAAGAGGTGTACAGCGATCTAGAGCAACTTGTAGATGTAGCAAAGAAGGGAAGACCTTTTCTCGAAAAAGATATCTCTGAAATTGAACAACGACTGAAGCAAAATATTTTAGCAATTGAAATTCAGCTGAAAATCAAATAAGAGAGGCATAAGCCTCTCTTTATTTTGCATCATTGATTTAGTTGATTAGATTTTTGTTACGTTTGCAGCTTGAGGTCCACGATTACCTTCAACGATTTCAAAAGAAACTTCTTGTCCTTCTTCTAAAGACTTGTAACCGTCACCTTCGATAGCTGTGAAGTGAACGAATACATCGTCTCCGCCTTCAACTTCAATGAAGCCGAAACCTTTTTCATTATTGAACCATTTTACTTTACCGTTTTGCATATTGCTTTTTCCTCCTAGTACTGTAGCATACCTTTTGGCATACTAAAAAAAATTTTCATCACCTAACGACTTTGCAGTTGTTAAATGATGGTTCCACTATACACCATCAAAAGTAAAGCGTCAAGCGGGAGAGCCAAATTTTGAGCAGAATGTTTGATTTTTTTTGACAAATAACAATAATAGCTAAACCGTCCCCATTTTCTGAAACTTTATGCACAGTTTGTCCGTATATAAAAAAAATACAGAAAGAGGTGCTATCATGAATCGTTATACACTCGAAGAATTTGTTCAGAATACGCAGCAGGAAGATAAGGGAGAAGGGGTCTTCGAACTTGAAACATCAAGACTTTTAGAAATTAATTTGACTGATACCATTTGGGCAAAAACAGGTTCCATGGTTTCGTACCGAGGCAAAATCAAGTTTGAACGTGAGGGCGTGTTTGAACATGGCGTCTCAAAGATGTTTAAAAAAATGCTGTCAGGAGAAGGCACTTCACTCATGAAGGCAACAGGTGATGGGAAATTATATGTAGCAGATCAAGGCAAAAAAATCTCAATTCTTCGTTTGGCTGAAGGCGAATCCATTTTTGTGAATGGGAATGATTTGCTCGCATTTGAACCTTCAGTCCGCTGGGATATCAAATTGATGAAAAAAGTGTCGGGGATGCTTGCAGGCGGATTATTTAATGTCAAATTAGAAGGACCAGGCCTTGCTGCGATTACGAGTCATTATGAGCCGCTCACATTGATTGTTCAGCCGGGTGACTCTGTCTATACAGATCCAAATGCGACAGTTGCATGGTCAGGGGATTTAAAAACTGAATTTGTGACAGATGTTTCATTCAAAACCTTTATTGGCAGAGGAAGCGGAGAGTCTATTCAAATGAAATTTAGCGGAAGCGGCTTTGTTGTCGTGCAGCCGTTTGAAGAAGTGTACACAACAAATGGAAATCAAGGATAAAGAAAAAAGGTGTCCGTCATTGACGGACACCTTTTATGATAATGCGCGAGCATACGTTTTGTTATTCGTGATGATATCTGATTGCTCAACGATATCTTCCAAAATGGTTTGAGAAGAATGCTTTAAGTGAAGATTTTTCATGTTTTGTTTCATGGTTTCTAACTTTTCTTCATCTTGAAGCAAGTTGGTCACAGATTCTAAAATGTCTTCATGTCTGTTGATGACGATGGCTGCCCCATAATCTTCAAAGAAATGAGCATTTTCCTTTTCTTGTCCAGGGACAGGCTTGTAAAGAATGACTGGGACGCCGATTGCAGTTGCTTCTGTTAAAGTAATGCCACCTGGTTTTGTGATCATACAATCTGTTACTCTGAACAATTCATCAATTTGTTCCACATATCCAAGCGCCTTCAATTGATCTGGATGTGCTTGTTCAAGATCGCTTAGTGATTGTTTAAGCGCTGCGTTCTTTCCGCATACAACAACAATTTGTACTTCACTGTCTAGAAGCAATGCTTCACATAATTCCTTGACATTTTTCAGTACACCATGAGCACCGGCCATAATCAGAAGAACTTTTTTGTTTGATGATAATCCATATTTTTTATAAATCTTCGATTTTGGCACGTCTGCTTCAAATTGTGGTCTAATAGGAATGCCTGTCACTTTGACATCGCTTGGATGTGTGCCGATTTCCACTAATTTTTGTTTCACATAATCGGTTGCAACATAGTACCGGTCGATGTTTTCATGTACCCAAATCTTATGAAGACAGAAATCTGTCATGACATTAAATGTCGGGATGACTTTTCCTGTTTTGTTCCGGTATTCAGGAACAACAATCATCGGGAATGTAATAATAATCATATCCGGATTGTGTAATTGAATAAGTTCATCAAGACGCTTATTTCCCATTTTTAAATAAATGTTAAATTTGCGTTTATTGTAAATTTTATCTACACCGTAATAAAACAAGCGATAAAATTGTTTCCCAATGGAAAAGCTCTTCAAGTATAAATATTGAGTCACTTCCGACACAATGGGGTTTGATTCTTGATACAAATTAGAAACTACAACATGCTCAAAGCCTTGAGATTTGCACTCATCATACAGTGTTTTAGCCACCTGCATATGTCCATTTCCATAATTTGCGGTCAAGATTAATATTTTTTTATTGGTATTCAAGAATATTCACCTCAAATGTAATCAACAACAACAAAACTTCGTACGAAAACTATTAATCTCATAGGTCTACATATACATAAAGATAACATATAAACAGTCAGAGCATATCATTCGTTACGAAAGAATTAAACTAATTTTAAAAAACAACAAGACTAAATTGATAATGGAAGACAGAGCCATTTGTATTTTAACACATTTTGGCCATTTATCATCAGACTACAGTCTATTTTATTCCCAAACGTATGGTGTTTCTTGATAAACATAATAATTGAGCCAGTTCATAAACAGTAAAGTGGCATGGGCTTTCCATCGATTCACTGGGACTAATGTGTCACCATCTTCTATAAAATAGTGGACAGGTTTTTGGACTGTATCATCCTTCAACAAATCTCTTTCATATTCCTGCTTCAATGTGTCCGTATCATATTCAGGATGTCCAGTTAAAAATACTTGTTTATCATCATCTGAAACAATTAAACAAACACCCGCTTCTTCAGAGACACTCAATACTTTCAAATTCGGCGTGTTTTTTAATTGTTCTGTATTAATATCTGTATGCCTCGAATGTGGGACATAGTATACTTCATCGAAACCTCTGACTAATCTTTCTTTTTTCTCTTTCACAAGATGCTCAAATACACCAAATTTTTTCTCAGCAAGCTTGATTTTCTCAATACCATAATGGTGATATAGGCCTGCCTGTGCACCCCAGCAAATGTGAAGAGTAGACGTCACATTCGTTTTACTCCAGTCCAAAATGTCCTGCAGCTCTTTCCAATAGGATACTTCTTCAAAAGCTAAATGCTCAATTGGTGCGCCGGTGATGATCATTCCATCAAATTTCTTATGGCGAATCGATTCAAAGGTCGTATAAAATTCATCTAGATGCTCTCTCGACGTATTCTTCGGTGTATGCGTACTTGGAATCAAAAACGTAAAGTACACTTGCAAAGGAGAATTTCCGAGCATTCTTAGCAGCTGCGTTTCAGTTTGTATTTTTTTTGGCATTAAATTTAAGATCACGATATTCAAAGGACGGATATCTTGCTTGAATGCCCTTGTCTCATCCATGACGAAAATGTTTTCGCTCTCTAGTATTTGTTTTGCCGGCAGATGAACTGGTATGTTAATAGGCAACTCGCCACCCCCTGAACCAAAGATAATTTCATTTCATTATAGGAACTTTCTGGCGATATTTCAATGTTTCAATTATGTTACAATGAAAAACAGAGCAAAAACAAAGCTGTTTCTCGAAAAAAAGGAGGCCGTTTATTTATGATCACAAAGCATTTGTCAGATATTGACATCGCCCAAAAGGCAAAGCTGAGACCTATTCAAGACATCGCAGCAAAGCTGCAAATACATGACGAAGAATTAGAATGCTATGGTTTCACAAAAGCGAAAATATCTTTGACTATTTTTGACCGTTTAAAAGAACAAAAAGAAGGACATGTGATCCTTGTCACATCGATCAATCCAACGCCAGCAGGTGAAGGGAAGTCTACCGTCACAGTCGGGCTCGGTCAAGCCTTCGAAAAAATAGGGAAAAAAGCAATCATAGCAATGCGAGAGCCTTCATTAGGTCCTACAATGGGTATAAAAGGCGGTGCAGCAGGTGGAGGATATTCACAGGTGCTACCAATGGAAGAAATCAATCTTCATTTTACAGGAGATTTTCATGCCATTACTTCTGCACATAATGCCTTATCTGCGTTCATTGATAACCATATCCATCACGGAAATGAACTTGGCATCGATGCGCGCCGCATTGTATGGAAGCGAGTGCTTGATTTAAACGATCGTGCTTTAAGACAGGTCGTTGTCGGACTTGGTGGACAGGTAAATGGGTATCCTAGAGAAGACGGGTTTGACATCACGGTTGCCTCCGAAATGATGGCCATCCTTTGTTTAGCAGAAGACTTAACCGACTTGAAAAAACGCCTTTCTTCTATTGTTGTTGCCTATAATCAAGACGGGGAGCCAGTCACTGTTGGTGCACTTGGATATGAAGGTGTTCTGACGTTACTTTTAAAAGACGCACTCAAACCGAATCTTGTACAAACGATTGAAGGAACTCCGGCCCTCGTTCATGGCGGTCCTTTTGCCAATATTGCGCATGGATGTAATAGTTTAATTGCAACTAAAATGGCGGCGAAATTAGCCGATTATGTCGTAACAGAAGCTGGATTTGGAGCAGATCTTGGAGCAGAAAAGTTCCTGCACATTAAAACAAGAGCTGGTGATTTCAAGCCTGGTGCAGTTGTCATTGTGGCGACTGTCAGAGCATTAAAGATGCATGGCGGAATGAAGAAAACAGAACTCAAAGAAGAGAATGCACAAGCTGTATTAAAAGGTATACATAATTTAGAAAAGCATATTGAAACCGTCCAAGCCTTCGGTCTTCCGTACATTGTCGCAGTTAACAGATTTATCACTGATACAAAAGAAGAGATTCAAGCGATAGAAGATTGGTGCCACGCACATGGCCACCCAGTCCAAGCTGTGAATGTATGGGAAGAAGGAGGAGAAGGCGGGACAGCACTTGCCGAAGAACTCGCTACACTTATTGAAAAGAAGAAGAACAGCTTTTCCTATTTGTATGAAGAGCATGATTCCATCGAAGAAAAATTATCTAAAGTTGCCAAAGTGGTTTACGGAGCAGACGGGGTCACACTCACTTCAAAAGCAAGAAAACAGCTGGCAGCCATCGAGGAAAACGGCTGGGGGCATTTACCGGTTTGTATGGCAAAAACGCAATATTCACTTTCAGATGATCCAGCTTTAATTGGGAGGCCTAAGGGCTTTACCATTACGATTCGTGAGTTAAAACCATCTGTAGGAGCAGGATTTATTGTTGCTTTAACTGGAAGCATTTTGACAATGCCTGGATTACCTAAAAAACCAGCGGCGCTCGAGATGGATTTATTAGAAGACGGCAGTGTGACAGGACTCTTTTAACCGGAAGCATAAAAAGCGATTTTATAAAAGAAGCATGTTACGATAGGAAAAAGTGAATCCTAGGAGGCTATGAGATGTCAATTTATGATATTCAGGTCAAGACCATTAACGGTCAAGAAAAATCAATGGCAGATTACAAAGGAAAAGTACTCATTATTGTCAACACAGCAAGCAAATGTGGACTGACTCCTCAATTTAAACAACTGCAGGAGCTATATGATCAATATCATGAAAAGGGCCTTGAAATTTTAGGATTTCCATGTAACCAATTTATGAACCAAGAACCAGAAGGAGAAGAAGCCATTCAAGAATTCTGTTCTTTGAATTATGGGGTGACCTTCCCTATGTTTGCGAAAGTAGATGTCAATGGTGACAACGCGCACCCGCTCTTCAAACATTTAACAAGTCATGCAAAAGGTGTACTTGGCACAAAAACAGTGAAATGGAATTTCACAAAATTTATCGTGGATCAAAACGGAGAAGTCACTGAGCGGTTCTCTCCGAAAACATCACCAAAAGAATTAGAAAGCTCCATCATCGCTCTTTTGGACAAATAAGGTGCTCACCGTCATGCAGAAAAAACAATTGGAGGCAGCTGCCTCCTTTGTTTCAGATCGGCTGAAATATGAACCGACTGGACACGATGCGGCTCATATTGATCGTGTGCGGCAGCTTGCCTGCCAGATTTCTAATCAGGAAGGCGGCTCTCTGTTTGTGATCGAAATGGCAGCGATTGTTCATGATGTCATAGATGAAAAGCTGCCGGGTGAATGGAAGCTTTCACCAAAGCAGCTTGAGCTTCAGCTCCTTTCTTGGGAAGTTCATACGCGAGATATTCGTTATATCATGGACATCATTACAACGATGTCTTTTCGTCATCGACATAAGCAGAATAGACCAATAACGTTAGAAGGGGCCATTGTTCAAGACGCAGATCGGCTCGATGCGATAGGAGCAACCGGTATTGCGAGGGTGTTTACTTATGCAGGCGCAAAAGGGGAACCCCACTATACAAAGGACACGCAGCAGGGCTCTGTGCTAAAACATATGGAAGAAAAACTGCTCAAATTAAAAGACTTAATGAACACTCGTTCTGGAAAGCAGCTTGCTGAGGAGCGGCATGATTTGATGAGCCTATTTATCAAGACATGGAAAGAAGAATGCGGCCTTACAGATGAGTAGGGTCTTTATGTGTGTAAGGAGGATGTATAGATGAAAATAACAGCGATAGAACCGACGCCAAGTCCAAATACGATGAAGGTCATTTTGACAGAAGCACTTGCCGGCGGGAAAAGCAACAACTACAAAAAGGATCAAAAAGACGAAGCGCCAGAGATGATTAAGCGTATTTTGAACATTGAAGGTGTAAAAGGTGTTTATCATGTCGCAGATTTCTTAGCGGTTGAGCGTAATGCAAAGTTTGACTGGCAGGGCATTTTGCAGCAGGTCAGAGAAGCCTTTGGTCAAGAAACAGAAGGCCTTCAGGAAGGGTCGCAGTCTGGCGGTGACACATTTGGCGAAGTCAAAGTGTTCATCCAAATGTTTAATGGGATTCCGATGCAAGTCAAATTAACGGACGGTGAAAGAGAAGAGCGGTTTGGCATGCCTGAACGCTTCCAAGCAGCCATTTTAAAGCTCAGAAGCAGTTCAGACAATGTCGTATTTGAACGTGTGTGGAAAGAACATGGCGTTCGTTTTGGTGACTTTGCAGATATCGGCCAGGAAGTGACAGAAGAGCTCCAAGCAGCCTATGATGACGAACGTTTAGCCCGCTTAACAGAGGCAGTCAAAGAAGGACAAGAAGCTGTAGATCGACAGGTGAACCGAAAGGCATATGATGTGACAGAAGAAATGCTGCGCGAGGAAGATTGGAAAAAGCGTTTTGCCCATTTAGAGCAAATGCAGCCAGAGCAAAAGGATATACCTGTTTTAATGAAAGCAATGGAGGACCCTAAAACATCGATTCGCAGACAAGCCGTTGTGAATGCTGGAATGATTGAAGATCCTGCTATTCTGCCTATTTTATATAAAGGGCTTAAAGATAAAACAGTGACGGTCCGCAGAACCGCTGGAGACTGCATTTCAGACCTTGGTGACCCGAGTGCTATAGAAGCAATGATCGAATCATTAAAGGATCCAAGTAAACTTGTTCGCTGGCGTGCAGCGATGTTTCTTTATGAAGAAGGTGACGAAACAGCACTTGACGCATTAAAAGAAGCTGAGCAAGACCCTGAATTTGAAGTCAGCCTTCAAGTGAAAATGGCGATTGAGCGCATTGAGCACGGAGAAGAAGCGAAAGGCTCAGTATGGAAGCAAATGACAGAAAGTAGAAAAAATGCATCAGAATGATGAGACTTATGAGCAAGCTGCCAATGATAGGTAGCTTGTTTTTCTAAAATCATAGACAGAAAAATTTTTTTAGAAAAATTATTTTGAATATTGTTGAAATATACGAAAAAACTCTATATAGTAGTACCAATATAGAATATTGGAGGTCAGATTTTATGACACGAACCATGCTGAACACTAGCTTCAGCAGCCATGCTGGTCATCGGTCATTCATCGGTGGCTAAATAAACAGAAAATTTGTAAAATAAAATCAACTCAAAATCATACAGTCAACAAGACTTGTAGTATAGGAGGCTTTTTAAACAGATGGCAGAACTTCGTAGTAATATGATTAAACAAGGAATTGACAGAGCACCTCACCGAAGCTTACTAAGAGCAGCGGGAGTAAAGGATGAGGACTTCGGCAAGCCATTTATTGCTGTTTGTAATTCCTATATTGATATTGTCCCAGGACATGTCCATCTTCAGGAATTCGGAAAGATTGTGAAAGAAGCCATTCGTGAAGCTGGCGGCGTCCCATTTGAATTTAATACGATTGGGGTCGATGATGGAATTGCGATGGGCCATATCGGGATGAGATATTCACTACCAAGCCGTGAAATCATTGCTGACTCTGTCGAAACCGTTGTATCTGCTCACTGGTTTGATGGAATGGTTTGTATTCCTAACTGCGATAAAATTACACCGGGGATGATGATGGCAGCAATGCGTGTCAATATTCCGACGGTCTTTGTCAGCGGTGGACCGATGGAAGCGGGTAGAACAAGTGATGGCAGAAAGATTTCCCTTTCTTCTGTATTTGAAGGCGTCGGTGCTTACCAGTCAGGTAAAATTAACGAAGAGGAATTAAATGAATTAGAACAGTTTGGCTGTCCGACCTGCGGATCTTGTTCAGGTATGTTTACAGCAAACTCAATGAACTGTTTAGCAGAGGCACTTGGAATTGCTCTTCCTGGAAATGGAACGATTTTGGCGACATCACCAGAGCGAAGAGAATTTGCGAAAAAGTCAGCAAAACAACTAATGGAGCTCATTAAAAAGGATATTAAACCACGTGATATTGTGACTGAGAAAGCAATTGATAACGCATTTGCATTAGATATGGCACTTGGTGGTTCAACGAATACAGTTCTTCACACACTGGCGATCGCAAATGAAGCAGGTGTTGAATATTCACTTGAACGCATCAATGAAGTAGCAGAGCGTGTGCCTCATTTATCAAAACTTGCTCCAGCTTCGGATGTTTATATTGAGGATTTACATGAAGCAGGCGGTGTCACAGCTGCGCTAAATGAATTGTCCAAAAAAGAAGGCGCCCTTCATTTAGATACAATGACCGTCACAGCGAAAACGATGGGTGAGAACATTGCAGGTCACGAGGTTAAAGACTATAACGTTATTTATCCAATCGACAAGCCATTTACTGAAAAGGGCGGCTTAGCGGTTTTATTTGGAAACCTTGCGCCAGATGGAGCCATCATTAAAACGGGCGGAGTACAAGATGGGATCACACGTCACGAAGGACCTGCGATCGTATTTGAATCCCAAGAAGAAGCTCTTGAAGGCATCATTAATAGAAAAGTAGAAGCAGGACATGTTGTCATCATTCGCTATGAAGGACCTAAAGGCGGACCTGGTATGCCAGAAATGCTTGCTCCTACTTCACAAATTGTCGGGATGGGTCTTGGACCAAAGGTTGCTTTAATTACGGACGGACGTTTTTCCGGCGCTTCTCGCGGCTTGTCTATCGGACACGTCTCTCCTGAAGCAGCTGAAGGCGGCCCGCTTGCCTTTGTTGAAAATGGTGACCATGTCGTGGTTGATATTGAGCAGCGCATTTTAAGCGTAGAGGTTCCAGAGGAAGAATGGGAAAAACGAAAAGCGAACTGGAAAGGCTTTGAGCCAAAAGTGAAAACGGGCTATCTTGCCAGATATTCAAAACTTGTGACATCAGCCAACACAGGCGGAATTATGAAAATTTAATCTGAAATAGAACATTTGAAAATTGGCTCTCTCTATAGTATCCTTTATTCACAACATAAGGATTTTAGAGGGGGCTTTTTTATGTCAATGGCATATGAAGAATATATGCGCCAGCTCGTTGTGCCAATGCGCCAAGAGCTGACAAGTGCAGGATTCCAAGAACTGACGACGGAAGAAGAAGTAGAACAAACGATGCAAGAGGCTGAAGGAACAACATTTGTTGTTGTTAATTCTGTATGCGGCTGTGCTGCCGGCTTAGCACGCCCAGCAGCGACTCAAGCTGTGATGAAGGCAGCAAAAGCGCCAGACAAAATCGTCACAGTATTTGCTGGGCAGGACCGGGAAGCAACAGCAAAAATGAGAGAATATTTCACAGGTGAAGAGCCATCATCTCCTTCTATGGCCCTTTTAAAAGGAAATGAACTCGTTCATTTTATCCCGCGTGACGAAATTGAAGGTCGTGAAATGGAAGATATCATGAAAAATGTCTTAACTGCATTTGAAAAACATTGCTAATACACGTGTTGAAATGCCCTGTAACTAGATCAGGGCATTTTTTCTTGATCATGATGGAGGAACAGTATGCTCATTACAACAAGCTTTAGAGCAAATGAACAAACGATTGAAACAGCGAAGGCTCTTGCAGAGGATTTACATGGTGAGTATGTAGAAAGACGCAAACAATCTGTCAAGCAGCTTGCGATGAAACGAGGAGATGTCCTTGTTGTCGGAAAAGAAAGATTTGAATGGTATCAGCCAAATGGTGAAAAGTTCTTCTTTCATCCAAGCTCAGCGATGTTCAGGGTGAAGCGGCTCTTGCGCGAAGAAAAGGATCCTTTAATTGAAGCAGCACAGCTAAAGCCGGGAGATTCCTTTTTAGATTGCACACTTGGCTTAGGGTCTGATGCGATTACTGCAAGCTGTGCGACAGGCAGGAATGGACAGGTCGTCGGTATTGAAAAGAATCCCATTACGGCGTTACTAGTGAAAGAAGGACTGAATACATGGGAGACGGGGATAGAGGAAGCTGATGAAGCGATGAAACGGATTTCTGTTATCAGTGGAGACAGTATCGAGCAGCTAAAGAAGTATCCTGACTGTTCATTTGATATCGTCTATTTTGATCCGATGTTTGAGGAAACGATCCAAGAATCTACAAGTATAGCGCCGCTACGTCATGCGGCAGAGCACGACTTTGATCACGAAGCAGCCGTGCAAGAAGCATTAAGGGTGGCAAGAAAAAGAGTGGTGTTAAAAGATCATTGGAAAAGCACACGATTTAAAGCGGACTCTTACCAATTTCACGTCATCAAACGAAAAACAGCCCAATTTCATTATGGGTATATCGAGAAAGAAAAAAGCCCTCTCTAAGGGCTTTTACAGCATGTAGACAAACCCTCGCATTCGGTGTCAGGTCTGCGCGCCGGTGCTCACGAATGTCAAATTCGCTCCGCTCCGGTACTCGTCCTTCCTAGGACTGCAAAGGCTTTCTATCACGCTGTAAAGAAGACAAAAGGCTAAATTCAAGATCATTTTAGCCCTTTGTCAACAATTTGAAAAAGCCCTCTCTAAGGGCTTTTAATCTGTAATCTCCATATAGACAAAATAAAACAGTGTCAGCAAGGAAGCTGTGACGAAAAAGCCTTCAAGCATACCCATTCCTCCCAAATTTTAGTTGTCATTACTGTCATTGTAAACGTTTTATTATGAAAAAGAAAGTCTCAAATCAGTGACCAAATTGAATGACTGAAAATTCATTATATGCTAGAATAGCAGTATGATAACTTATGGAAGGAATTAGATATCATGAAGATGTGGATGAGAAAAACGCTTGTTGCGCTCTTTACCATTGCAACTTTTGGTTTGGTTTCTCCTCCGTCGGCTTTGATGACAGACAAGCCATCTGAACTTTCTTCACCTGATAAAACGCCTTATACAGCGGTTTATGATACATCAGGCTGGGAACGATCGCAAGAGGCAAGCAAAGAGCAGGTAGACCCCTTTGAGCAATATAAGGAAGAGGTTCTATCAAGTGCAGAAAATCAGTCATTTCTCAAATTCGGCCGTAAAATCACACCTGTCATTGAAGACGAGTACAGAGAAGAGATTCAACCGAAAATTGAACAAGTGTTAACCGATGTTTTAACAAATTTCAAAGATGACGAAAAATTTCAAGATGTTGTGTTAACTGATCAGCCTTCAAGCGGAAATGGCGAAAAAATCTTTCACATCTACAACCGGAAGACTGGAGAAGATTTGCTCCGTTTTCATGTGAGAAGAGATCAGCCGCCACACAGCGGATATTGGTTTAACTTTCACTACCATACAGCAGAAGATGGATTCCAGACGCATCATGAACTCGGTAATATTTACTGGGACAAAAACACCCCGCCGAGCTGGATGAGCCACTAGAAGGAGATGTCATGCCAATTGAAAAAGTATACAATGAACGAAATGGTGCAGATTACAAAACGAATGTTAAACGAACGCGGAGTGAAAATTGAAGATATTGCACACATTGTGCTAAAGCTTCAAGAAAAATATCATCCAAACCTTCCACTTAGTGTCTGTATTGAAAATGTTGAAAAAGTGTTGAATAAAAGGGAAATTGTCCATGCGGTTTTAACAGGACTTGCCCTTGATCAGCTGGCAGAAAAAAAGCTGTTGCCAGAACCTTTGCAGCACTTAGTTGAAACAGATGAGCCGCTATATGGAATTGATGAGATTATTCCGCTTTCCATTGTCAATGTATATGGATCAATCGGCTTGACCAACTTCGGTTATTTAGATAAAGAGAAATTTGGTATTATCAAGGAATTAGATGAAGGGCGTCCAGGTGAAGTGCATACCTTCCTTGATGATCTTGTCGCCGCGCTTGCCGCAGCAGCAGCTAGCCGTATTGCTCACTCACACCAAGATATTAAGGACGAAGAGCAGGATCGAGTGAATCAAGTATAAAAGAAAAACATGTCTGCTCATGATTATGCAGGCATGTTTTTTTGGTGTTTAAACAAAAGCGGAAATAAGGTAAACTACAACAAGAACATAAATAAAGGATGAAAAAAATGAAACAATACAAAGAGTTATGCCGTCATGTATTACAGCACGGGGATGAAAAAGGTGACAGAACGGGAACAGGTACAATCAGCACGTTCGGTTACCAGATGAGATTTGATTTGCAGGAAGGATTTCCGCTGTTAACAACAAAGAAATTGCACCTGAAATCAATTATTCATGAGTTACTGTGGTTTTTAAAAGGTGATACAAATGTCAAATATCTTCAGGAAAATGGTGTCCGTATTTGGAACGAATGGGCAGATGAAAATGGCGAACTGGGCCGTGTATACGGAGCGCAGTGGCGATCTTGGGCTAGTGGGGACGGTGAGACAGTGGATCAGATCACAAAGCTGATCCACGATATCGAGCATAATCCGAATTCAAGAAGACTGATCGTCAGCGCTTGGAACCCGGCTGAAATTGATCAAATGGCACTGCCACCATGTCATTGTCTGTTTCAATTTTACGTATCAAACGGGAAGCTTTCTTGCCAGCTTTATCAAAGATCGGCAGATATCTTTTTAGGCGTGCCATTTAATATTGCTTCATATGCTCTTCTCACGATGATGATTGCCAAAGTCACAAATCTTGAGCCAGGAGAGTTTGTTCATACGCTAGGAGATGCACATATTTATCAGAATCATCTTCCGCAGGTGAAAATGCAGCTAGAGCGCGAGGAACGCACGCTTCCGCAGCTTCGCATCACAAGAGATGTGAAGAGCATTTTCGATTTCACGTTCGATGATTTTGTACTTGAGAACTATGATCCGCATCCGCATATTAAAGGAGAAGTCAGTGTATGATTTCGATGATTGTGGCGACAGGAAAAGACAGAGTCATTGGTCAAGATAATCAAATGCCTTGGCATTTACCAGCTGATTTAGCGTATTTTAAGAAGGTCACAGGCGGCCATACGATTGTCATGGGCAGAAAAACGTTTGAATCCATTGGACGAGCGCTGCCTAACCGCCGAAATATCGTGCTCACAACAAGTTCTTCTTTTGAAGCAGAAGGATGCGAGGTTGTCCATTCCATTGCCGATATTTTGGCAATTGGGGAAAGCGAGACTGAGTTATTTATCATCGGCGGGTCTAAGCTGTATGAAGAAATGATGCCATATGCGGATCGTCTATATATCACGCATATTCACCATGCGTTTGAAGGAGACCGCTACTTTCCTGATTACAATGAAAACGAATGGACGGTTGTATCACGCGAAAAAGGCCATCGTGACGAAAAGAACCCCTACAATTATGAATTTGTCGTATATGACAAAAAAGGATAAATGAGTAGGAGGAGTACGGTTGTTTCGTTATTGGTTTTTAACGCTTTATGTTGTTGTATCCTTTTTTAAAAGTATGAGGCATTTGCATGCTCATGAATTAACTGATCCACGCATTTCCTATACGAAACGAATGCATCTCAATCATGAGCATGCAAAAAGGTTTGCCCGGGGATGTATTGACCAGTCAGGATCAGTCATGACCATTCACCAGCAAAAGAAGCTGCCAGATGGACCCGTTATTTATATCACACAGGCACTGAATCCAGTCACAACGACATTATTGATTGGTCACCTTGAAAAACCATTTGCTTTCATGGCAAAGCCGAATCTTTTTCGATATCCCATTTTAAAACAATGGCTGAAGAAGATGGCGGTTATTCATCAGAATCAATCTGATGATGCCTTATTAGAAGAAGTAAAGGAAAGAATCTTATCGGGGCAGAGTGTATTGCTTTCAGAATCATATCGTTACATGGCAGAGGCACTTGCTGAAGATTGTGATTGTCTGCTTGTACCGGTTGAAACAAGTGGAACGGATCGTCTATTAACTGGGAAAGTCGTGAAAAGGCTGCGCCCTGTTAATGTTGATATTCATATTAAAGCACCTGTCATGATGAACGATTACGCCCAAAAGCGAGCATAGAAAAACCAGCATCCACTTTCGGATGCTGGTTTTTTTCATGCAGCAGGAATGTTCACACAGTAGAAGAGAATGCAGAAGAACATGGATGCACTGCCGCCGAGAACAAAGCTGTGCCAAATGGCATGATGATAGGGGATTTTCCGCCAAATATAAAAGATGGTTCCGACCGAATACAATAGACCGCCTAACAGCAAGAGGCCAAATCCTGCGCCCGTTAATCCAATGTAAAGTGGTTTGATGGCAATGATAATCATCCAGCCCATTAATAAATAAACGAGGGTGGACACAATGATAAACCGTTTGACGAAAAAGATTTTAAAGACAATTCCGCCAGCAGCAAGAGCCCATACAATTGCAAGAAGCGTATAGCCGAGTGCGCCTTTTAATGGTCCGAGTAAAAAGGGCGTATAGGTACCAGCAATCAATACATAAATAGCCGAGTGGTCGAGGATTTCAAATACATCTTTTGTTTTTTTGTGCCGAATGCTATGAAGCAAGGTCGAGCTTAAATAGAGCAGCAGCATGGATGCCCCAAATATTGAAAAGCTCACGATCTCTGTGACAGTGCCGTATTGAACAGCGAATAACACGAGAAAAACAATGGCTGGTATGGATAAAATAACGCCAATGCCATGTGTAATGGCGTTTGCAATTTCTTCTTTTACAGTAAACAATGGATGTCCTCCTTTTATTGAACCGGTATATAACCATCAAGTGACTTCAGGAATGAAAGACCTTCAAGTGTAATCTTTGTGCCGGCCCTGCCTTTTCCTTTCGTCACGTATGCTTTTTTCTCAAGGTCATCTAATCGGCTCCTCACCTGCTGAGGGGTCAGCGGGATGTCGCCTTGCTTGCTTAATTCAGACAAGATGCGTCTGCTGGCTGCTTCACCTTTCTCATTGAGAGATTTAATGGCTTCTAGCAGGAAAACAAACTCTTGTTTTTCCATTAGTGTGAGCTGATGATCTTCCTTTTTTCCTTTTACCTCCGGCGAAAGAGGGGTTAACACAAAAGGCGGCAGGTGGTGTAAAAATACCGTTTGCCCCTCGAGAATGACTGCAGCATAATGAACGATATTTTTGAGTTCCTGTACGTTTCCTTCAAACGGATACTCCTGCAAGGTTTCCCAAACACTTGGATCAATATCAGGCGCCATGCTCAGCTCCTGAAAGAAAGCAGTTGTTAACACAGGAATGTCAGTTTTTCGATCTGCTAATGACGGTAAGGGCAAATGGAAAACATTTAAGCGATAAAACAGCTCAGGTAAAAAGGTAGATGAAACCCTCAATGCCTCTATTGATAAAGACGAAGTGGCAATGATTTTTGTTGCAGGAGATGTTTCTAGAAAACGAACAACCTGATGCTGCATAGGAATACTTAATGCGGCGATTTCGTCTAAATAAAGGATTTGACGGGTCTTTTCCGTGAAGGCTTTCTGCAAGGTATCTTCATCTAAGATGGGGCAATATAGATGTGTCAGTGAAGCGTTTGGAGCCGATGCATGAGCAATTTCATGGGCAAATCGTGTTTTGCCTGTGCCAATGTCTCCTGTGATCAAGACAGGCTGCGCGTGCTTTGTGAATTGCTTTGCCAGGTGAATGGCACGCTTCATTTCTTGATGCTCTCCATATATAGACGTAAACGAATGTGTGGTCATCGGGTGATTCCTTTCTTTATGGTTCTAATTGGTTCTATTTTAACACCCAATAAAACCAAATGTACAGAGAAACGAAAAAGTTTATGAAATTTATGCTTGATCTATGATCTATTGGTTTATTTTTTGAATATTCATGTTATAATGACAAATTAAATAAGGTTAAAGAGAAAGGATCTTGTACATGAAACCGTTGCTCAAAGAAAACACGCTAATTCAAGTGAAAGACATTTTAAAGGCCCATCAAAATTTGAAGGATGTAGTCATTCATACACCTCTTCAAAAAAATGAGCGACTTTCTGAACGATATGAATGTAATGTCTACTTAAAAAGAGAGGATCTGCAAGTAGTTCGTTCCTTTAAATTAAGAGGCGCTTTTAATAAAATGAGCCAGCTTCCAAAAGATAAACTAAAAAACGGCATTGTCTGCGCAAGTGCAGGAAATCACGCACAAGGTGTTGCCTATTCTTGTAAATATCTAGGTATCCACGGAAAAATCTTTATGCCTGCTACGACACCAAGGCAAAAAGTATCTCAAGTAGAGCTTTTCGGAAAAGAATATGTTGAAATTATCTTAACCGGAGATACGTTTGATGATTCATATCATGAAGCAGTTAAATGCGGAGATGAAGAAAAGCGTGAGTTTATCCATCCGTTTGATGATCTAGATGTGATGGCAGGACAAGGAACGACTGCTGTAGAAATATTAAATGATATCGAAGTGGAGCCTCACTTTTTATTTGCAAGTGTTGGAGGTGGAGGTCTGTTATCTGGAGTTGGTACATATATCAAAAATATCGCCCCAGAAACCGAAATCATTGCCGTCGAACCACTTGGCGCAGCTTCACTCCATGCCTCTCATGAAAAGGGCAAGGTTGTGACACTTGATTCCATTGATAAGTTTGTAGACGGAGCAGCGGTTCAGCGGATTGGCGAAAAGACGTTTACATCGTTACAGTCTGTTGTCGATAAAATTAGTCTTGTACCTGAAGGAAAAGTATGTACAACCATTTTAGAGCTTTATAATCAATGTGCGATTGTAGCAGAGCCGGCAGGCGCACTTCCGATCGCAGCGCTGGATGCCCATCGCGAGGAGATTAAAGGGAAAAATGTAGTCTGTATTGTCAGTGGAGGAAATAATGATATTGGCAGAATGCAGGAAATCAAAGAACGGTCGATGATCTATGAAGGGCTGCAACATTATTTCATTGTCAATTTTCCGCAAAGAGCAGGTGCGCTTCGGGA
The DNA here is from genome assembly GCF_037965155.1 of Bacillus sp. FSL W8-1143. NCBI lineage: Bacteria > Bacillati > Bacillota > Bacilli > Caryophanales > Bacillaceae > Bacillus > Bacillus sp. FSL W8-1143. The sequence goes on along the minus strand of NZ_CP150182.1, from coordinate 1,975,256 downwards.
ATTTTTAGATGAAGTATTAGGGCCAAATGATGATATCTCCCGCTTTGAATATACGAAAAAGAATAACCGAAGCAAAGGACCCGCGCTTGTTGGCATCGAATTGAAAGAAAGAGATGACTATGCGGCGCTCATTGAACGGATGAATAAAAAAGGATTCCATTATGTTGAAGTGAATAAAGATCAAGATTTATTCCACCTATTTATTTAGGCGTAACAGAACATTGGAAAAGAGGATTGATCGTTTGTGCTGCTCAAAACAATATGTTTTAGACGGATGGATGGAGCTCAGATCAAGGTAACAGAAGTTCCTGTACTAAAGGGAGATGAGCCGTATCGTTTCATGCTCACCTTTAGACTTGAAGCTTTCTTGAAAAAAGTCTATGTATCTAAAGGAAAGAGAGCTGTGTACTCTTTCAGAGAGGATGTGAAACGTAACGTCAAGTGGAGCACATATGAGCAGATCTATCAGGAGCCTACACTGAAACACAATGCGTAAAAAGGAATCTTTGTCAAAGGGAGTGAGCGGCTGTTTTAAAATGGCTGCTGCTCAGCTTGGCAAGGATTTTTTTCATGATAAGAAGAAAATGTGACAATTTCAAAAACGTCATGACAGTTGTTTTCAAGTTTGCACGAAATAAGGTAATATCATAAGTAAAGACTAAGACAGCAAGGATGAGACGATAGTGAAACAAATTAAAATTGTAACAGATTCAACAGTGGACCTTCCGCAAGAAAAAATCAATGATCTTTCCATTCACGTAATTCCGCTCAATATCTCCATTTCTGGGGTTGATTATATTGACCGAGTGAATATACAGCCAGATGAATTTATTGAAAAAATGGAGGCCGCTGAGGAATTGCCGAAAACGTCTCAACCTGCGATCGGTCAATTCGTCGAATTATATGAAAGGCTGACGGCAGATGGAAGCGAAGTCATTAGTATCCATTTAACGGGTGGGATGAGTGGTACGGTTCAAACTGCTGAAAGCGCTTCGAAAATGGTAGACGGAAACATCACGGTGATTGATTCAAACTTTATTTCATATGGATTAGGGTTTCAAGTCACCAAAGCAGCCGAACTTGCACAAAATGGTGCAAGCCGTGAAGACATCATCAAAGAAATGGATAAAATCCGTCTTGGAACAAAGCTATTTGTCACAATCGATACATTAGAAAATCTCGTGAAAGGTGGAAGAATTGGAAGAGGGAAGGCGCTGATCGGCTCACTTCTTCACATCAAACCAATTGCGAGCTTAACAGACGGGGTTTACACGCCAGAAGCGAATGTGAGAAGCTATTCTGCTCTTGTCCGCTATTTAACCAAACAGTATGTACAGGCGGTGAAAGGAAAAACAGTTCAAGCCATTGGGATAGCGCATGCAGATGCATTAGAACTCGCTGAAAAGCTCAAATCAGCGCTGCTTGACCATACACCTGAAGCACCTGTTGACATCGCCTACACAACACCGATTATTTCGTGTCACACTGGAAAAGGTGCAATAGGCTTTACTTTTTATACCGATTGACTTGAAAAAGGGGATGGACGTACCATGCTTAAAAAAAGGGGAGCCTCACTTGGTGCGCTTATGATCATAAGCGTGCTTCTTTTAGTCTCATGTTCAAATGGACAAATCAAAGATGCGTTAAATTATCAAATACAGCCGTTTGAATATGAAAATCAGGATGGACAAAAGGTGTCATTGGATGATTTGAAGGGGAAAGTATGGGTGGCAGATTTTATTTTCACAAGCTGTGAAACGATCTGTCCGCCGATGACTGCGCATATGACAGAGCTGCAAAAACGGTTAAAAGAAGAAAAATTGGATGCGCATATCATTTCCTTTAGCGTGGACCCGGAGGTAGATTCACCGAAAAAGCTAAAAGAATTTGCAAAAGCATATCCTTTATCCTTTAAAAATTGGGATTTCCTCACTGGTTACTCGCAGTCAGCAATTGAAAAATTCGCAATGAAAAGCTTTAAAACCATTGTGAAGAAACCTGAAGATGAAGACCAAGTGATCCATCAGTCATTGTTTTTCCTAGTTGATCAAGAAGGAAAAGTGATGAAAAATTATGATGGTGTACAAAACACGCCATATGAAGACATCATCAAGGACATCAAAACGCTGATCCGAAGCTAGCATAAAGATGTTCAAATGAGCAAAAACATGATACACTTTTTTAATCAGAAAAAGGAGGGACATCATCGTTTGAAGGCTCGTTTGATTTTGATTGTGATGTCTCTAGCTTTTGTTCTTTCTGCATGTTCCGCGCAAGAGGCTGGCATAAAGGATAAACTAGAAGACACACAAGACGTAAAAGAACATATTACCATCGCAGCGGTTGGAGATTCCTTAACAGAAGGAATCGGAGATCAACAAAAAAAAGGATATGCAGGCATGACCCGTGACAAGTTAGAAGCAGTGGGCGGCGTGCAATCTGTCACATTAAAAAACTATGCCATTAAAGGCAGTAGAACGGTAGATTTATTAAAAAGATTAAAAGAAAAAAAGGTGCAAGACGGTCTGAAAGATGCTGACTATATTTTCTTTACGATCGGCGGCAATGACTTAATGCATGTCGTTCGTCAAAATGTACTCAATTTGACGTTTGCTCCTTTTCAAAAAGAGCAGGGGCCTTTTGAGGAGCGCTTTAAAACCATTCTTGCTCAACTGAGAGAACATAATGACCATGCGAAGATCATGTATGTAAGCATGTATAATCCCTTTAAATTCAGTCTCACTGAGCTGAAAGACATTGATGAAGTTGTCAAAGACTGGAATGCCGTCGCCAAAAAAGAACTAAAAAAAGATGGCAACGCTGATATGATCAATGTAGCAGATTTATTTGAGGAAGATTCTGATGAAAAATTACTGGCAGATGATGATTTCCACCCAAACCAAAAGGGGTACTCTCTTATGGCAAATCGTTTATTCTCCAAAGTGAAAAAAGAAGGACTGCCGAAGGAATAGGGTGAACGTATGAAAAAGTGGAAAAGCTTATTTTTTATTTTACTTGCAATCAATCTATTGATTGTACTTGCCTGCGGTATTTTGATGTTGCTGCCAGGCGGTCAATCCGCTTCAACTAAAGAATTGAAAAGCGAGTATTCTTTTAATATATCTAGCTCAAAGGAATCACTCACCAGCTTTATCAATGATTACTTGAAAAATCAAGGGTCAAGCGATATGCCAGACTTTCATGTGGCGATCGATCAAGATGTAAAAGTAACAGGCGCTATTAAAGCTTTCTCTTCGACGATTGATGCAAACGTCTCATTTACGCCAACTGTCGAAGATAATGGTGATGTGCTTTTGAAAGTGGATGGCCTTTCAATTGGACAATTGAGCATTCCGATTAGTTTTGTTCTAAGCTACATGGGCCAGTTCTATGAACTGCCAGAATTCGTTCATGTGAAACCGGATCAAAAAACGGTTGAAGTGCGCCTTTCAGAAATGCCGTTGACGAATGATATGTATGTGAAAGCAAACAAAATTGATCTAGAGAACGATGAAATTGAGTTCTCATATTATCATCCAAAGCAATAGAAAGTGAGTCAGGAGTGAAATCATGAAGCGAGTCTATCAATATTTTAGTTTACTGTCGTTTTTATTTGCTGCGTACTTTGGCATCACAGCTGCCACTGATTTAAGAGCAGAAAATATCGATCAGTTTTACTTAAATATTGCCTATTGTGCATTATTTCTAGGTATCATGATTCTTGCTTTTGATTTTCAAAAGCAAGAAAAAGCTGAAAATGTCTCGTAAAGAGCCTTTCCTTTATGGAAAAGGCTCTTTTTTATATTTGCTGAGACAAGACTACCTTCGCCATAAGCTCTGGCTCTCCGTTAGCAAATCCATGAAGCAGAATGAGGTATGCGCGATTTGCTTGCAGATGAACTTTTGGGATATCAAGCAGTATACTTTGAGTGCCGGCGGCTTTCAATTCAAAATGATATTTATTCGGGGAGAAATGATGAATGTGAGTGCTGTTTACATAGTGAAGCTCCTTAGCTAACACCCCTTGATCACGTTCATATATATCAATGGAAGGAAGGTCTGGAGAAAGGTGGACAAATGTAAGGGCTGACAGGTCCTTATGTTGAATCAGAGGGTCTTGCCGCTCTGTCAGCAGCGCAAAACCTGCATGTGCACCCGTGATACATAGGGTGTAAATCTCGTCACGTTTAATTTTCATACGAGAATGAAGAACTCTTTGTTTTGTAGCTAACTTGAACACTTCTATCTCATACATTCCCTCATCCCACTCCATATAGGCTGTTAACTGGCTGTAAGGCATTTTTTTCAAAACCTCATTCCGGTTCACATAAACAGCGAGCTCACTAAGATCTGGGGCAGCGTGAAAAAGCCGAATAAAGGCTTTGGATGAAGGGCTGCTTTGAGGGTGCTCGAAGCCCGCAGCGAGTGGACGGTATGGATAGTTATGATAAAAGAGCTGCTGCATGTATCAATCCCTACTTTCTTATGCGATGGTGTTTTTTGTAGCGTATGCATGAAAAAGGCGATCTGTATAGGCAAACGAAGCATAGAAAAAAGCCTGACGTTTTCCGTCAGGCCCGCATGTTAAGAAGGAGAAGAATATTGATGATATTCAGCTAGCTTAATGAACGTTTTTTCATCCTCAATGAGACCACAAACACCGCACTGGACTTTTATTTGAGGACCTTGATAGCTCATGTGAAAAGGAGAAAGCTGCTCTCCTTCGTATCTTTCGACAACTGCTCCGGTCGCAGGGTCCAGCTTCACAGGTTCTGAAAGCTGCTCAATCAGATTAAAGCGCGTTCTGTTCGTTTTACAGTTTGGACAAAGATAAGGGCTTGTCATGGTTCATTCCACCTCTTTTTATCCGTAGCATGTCCATTGCGCTAAATTCTATGCTTCATCCTTTTGACTTTTATCCAGCTTTTTAAATAATTTGATCATTGTTTTTAGTTCCTCATCGTCGAATGACTCAAATCGCTCCATAAAGTATTCTGTTTTCTTTTTCTCAAAATGCTCAGTAATTTCCTTACCCTTATCGGTTAAGTGGATTTTGATGATGCGGCGATCCTCTTTAGAACGGATACGGGTGATCCAGCCCTTTTCTACAAGTGTGTCGGTCACAGCTGTGATATGGCTTGCTGACACTCCTAGAATGGACGCAAATTCCGTTACTTTTTTTGCACCTTGCTCACGAAGCAGATTTAAAATGAGAAATTCATTCCGAGATAATTCGTTTTCGAGCAGGCTGTTAATCTCATAACGGATCTGCTTAAATACGGTTCTCAGTAAAGTATCCATTTCATACATCATTTTTTTTCTTTGTTCCAATCATTAAACCCCCATTATATTTTAAAATACGACAAAATGCTTTTTTATCATTTAGGTAGACAAGTCGTATCATTTTCATTATTTTTCATCATGTTATAATATGATGATACCATTTTTTAAATGAAGGGGGCACTAATATGTCTGAAAAACAAGAATTAGCCACATTTGCAGGAGGCTGCTTCTGGTGTATGGTTAAACCTTTTGATGAACAGCCGGGCATTATCAAAGTTGAATCAGGGTATACTGGCGGACATACAGTGAATCCGACCTATGAAGAAGTATGTACAAATACAACGGGGCATAGAGAAGCGGTTCAAATCACGTTTGATCCAGACGTATTCCCGTATGAAAAGCTATTAGAACTGTATTGGCAGCAAATAGACCCAACAGATGATGGCGGGCAATTTGGTGATAGAGGAGAGTCCTACCGCACAGGTATTTATGTTCATCATGATGAGCAGAGAAAGCTTGCAGAGGCATCGAAAGAGAAGCTGAACGAAAGCGGCATCTTTCAAAAGCCAATTGTGACAGAAATTTTAGATGCTGCTCCTTTTTATCCCGCAGAGGAGTATCATCAGCACTATTATAAAAAGAACAAAATGCACTACGAACGATATCATGTCGGTTCTGGCAGAGCGGGTTTTATTGAGTCCCATTGGAGTGATAAATCATGACAAACGATAAAGAAAAACGACTAAAAGAATTAAACCGAATGCAGTATGAAGTCACACAAAATAATGGCACTGAGCCGCCATTTCAAAATGAATTCTGGGATCATAAAGAAGAAGGCATTTATGTAGATATTATTTCAGGCAAGCCGCTTTTTTCTTCTTTAGATAAGTTTGATGCCCATTGCGGCTGGCCGAGTTTCACAAAGCCGCTTGAAGATGAGGAAGTAGCCGAGAAGGTGGATAAGAGCCATGGGATGGTGCGGACAGAGGTGCGCAGCAAGACAGCTGATTCTCATCTAGGTCATGTCTTTCCTGATGGACCAGGACCAAATGGTCTTCGGTATTGTATTAATTCAGCCGCTTTGAAGTTTATCCCAAAAGATGATCTTGAAAAAGAAGGCTATGGGGATTTGAAACATCTATTTGATTGATCTATTGAAAAATCGTCACATGGAAGGCATCTGCTTCCGTGTGACGATTTTTTATTTTTTATGATGCGTGTGATGTAATTGTTCAATGATGCGGAATAGCTTTTCTTTTGTAATGAGAGGCGCTTCATTGGATGTGTAATTGGTTAAGTCGACTTTTTGAAAGGAAGCATGCAGTTTTGGTCTTGGTAAAATGGCATAAAATTGTTCATGCTCAAATAGTGCATCTGCTTCGTGCGGAAATGTAAGCTCTTCGTGAAGCTTTTCTCCAGGTCTTTTCCCGACAACGAGAATTTCCGGAGATGAGACATTGATTTGAGCAGCATATTCATGAAACGCTTTTAAGAGATCAGCAAGCTGTAATGACTCCATCTTGAGAATGAACGTTTCGCCTCCTTTCATCATGATGGCTGCTTGAAGTGTGAGGGAGACAGCCTCTTCGATGGACATAAAAAAACGTGTCATATGAGGATCAGTTACGGTCAAAGGTTTTTCATTTAACAGCTGCTGGAGCATGATGGGAATGACGGAACCTCTTGATCCAAGCACATTGCCAAAACGCACAGAGCAAAACAATGTTTTTTGGTTCAGAATACTTTCGTTTGCTTGGAAAAATAGTTTTTCTGAAATTAATTTTGTTGCACCCATGGCATTTGTCGGAGAAACTGCTTTGTCTGTGGAGATGTTGACAACATGACTGACTTCATGTTCGATTGCAGCCTCAATGATGTGCTGCCCGCCGATAATATTTGTTTGCACGGCTTCAAACGGATTGTCTTCACAAGTAGGTACTTGTTTTAAGGCGGCTGCATGAAAGATGATATCAACGCCTTTGACGAGCTGTCTCACGCGGCTTGCATCTCGTACATCGCCTAAAGCGAAGGCGACTTCTGGGTGATCCGCATACTCATTTTTCATCATGTATTGTTTGCTGTCATCTTTGCTGAAGACGATAATCTTTTTTGGAGAGCATGATGTTAATTTTTTCACAATTTGACGTCCGATTGAACCTGTACCGCCTGTAACTAATATCGTTTTGTCACGAAAAAAAGCCTTCAAACTCGTTTCTATCTTTTTGGACATATCTAATCCCCCAACTCTCATTTCTCTACTTTGCATCATATGTGAAAGAGTGGTATCCGTTTGAGGAAAAGAACCACTTTCTATATAAATTAGGTGAACACATTATAACCATCTGCATGACGTTTTAATAGAATATGGAGAGATAAGAGAATAAGTAGAAAAATGAGAGACCTGAACACTTCAGTACTGCGATCAGCTCGGAAGAATATGTAGAGAGCTTTGCGCGAGGGGAGAAGGGAATACATGTATAGGGGAAATCGTATTTTAGCCTTGATACCAGCTTTTAGAAGCAGGCGCGATCAGCATGATGAACACATTCGCGTATTGGCGGAGCGGCCGCTCATCTATTGGACCATTCAGCCGTTACTGCAAATGATTGAGTTAGACGAAATCATCGTCTCTACAGAGGATGTCAATACACAAATCATTTCTTCTCACTACGGAGCCCGTGTGATAGAACTGCCAGACAGTCATGTAACAGAACAAACACCGTCACTCATAGCGGTGAAGCATGCGCTTGCTTACTTAGAGCGTGAGGGGAAGACCTTTGATATTGTTCTATATTTGCATCCATCGTTTCCTTTAAGACAGCCGGAAGATATTGAGAAGTGCTTGCAGCTTCTAGTAGAAGGGAGCTATGACTGCGTGGCATCTTTTACAGAGGCGCTAGAAAACCCAAATGAGACATGGACACTGCATGAGAATAATGAAGCCACTTTATATAAGGACAATCATTACTTTTTCATGCCAAAGCATGAGCAGCCATATACGTATGGCCGTTTAAATGGAGCAGTGTATGCTTTTCATGTTCCATATGCAAAAGAATGCATTCATTCCTTTTTAGAAGGATCTGTTGGAGCGTATATCATGGATTCCCAAAAATCACTTGTGGTGAAACAGGAAGAAGATCTTGAGAAAGCGGAGAAAGTCTTATTGGCTCGCAGAGATGCGGAGGGTTAGGTATAAGAAGAATTTCAACGAGAAAAGCGCCCGGTCATAGGGCGCTTTTTACGATCTCATAAAGTCTGTGTGGAAATGACTCAAATGTATTCCAAGAAACGACTTGTTCGTAATTGTTTCGTGCGATTGCTTTTCTTTTCTCGGCATTTGATCCATAATATTCAACCTGTTCCAGCAAATCGTCCTCATCTTTATAAAAAGCGAAGCTTGAAAAAGCTTGAGGCGGTTGTAGATCCGTCAATTGAAAGCTTCCAGCTGCAGCGATATCAAACGCTCTGTTGTTCAGGCTTACATTTTGAACCATGGCTTTGTTTTTGTTATAAGCAAATTGAGCCGGTCTGTGCGGGTTAAGAACAATCGCTGATTGCTGATAGATGTCCGCCAATTGCTGAGGGCTCAGCCAATTGGTCACTAATGTGAGATAGCGATCATGCCTTCGTGACTTATTTAAATGACGATGCCATTCCTTACCTGCAACGAGAATTCGCCATTTTTTCTGTTGTAAGAGTGTATCAATGGCTTTCATGCGGTTGGGATAAGGGTAGCCAACGAGTGCAATGTCGTAGATGCACATCTTTTCAGGCGATTCGTTTTTTTGAAAAATACGTGTATTTGCCGGAATGGGAAAGTAGTAGGCGTCAACTATGCCCAATTGCTTGTAAAAAGGCAAAGCTCCTTCATCAATTGTTAATATGAGCCGCGCATCACGCGTGCAAGCAGCTGACACATCTGTATAAAAAGGATCTTCTGTCATCCACAAAACGATCGGGATCTTTTCTTGTTTGAATTGATGAAGCACTTCGCTCGGAACATGATCACCGATCATCATCAAAACAAAATCCGGAGAAAATGTCCGGATTTTGTGCATGTGAGCGGGTAGAGATTCTCTGTCAATCTTTACACATGAAAAGGGGGAATCAATGAAGCTCTCTTCTACCCATTGATCAAACATATGATAGATTCCGCCGTAGCCAGAGCTGATATAAAGAAGCTTCATGATGGCCCTCTCACATTAAGATGTGAACGTAACACTTTCAACTTTATCTACATCTAATAAAGTCGTTGCAGAGCCTGTTGGTGTAACTGAGCTTTCTTGTGTAACAAATACAACACCCGTTAAAGCATTGAATGCTACGAATTGAACTGGCCCGATTAAATCACCTGAGTCAGTGACAATGCTAATGACGGTTCCTGGTGCAAGTCTTGCAAAAATCCATCTTGCTGGCTGAGATACATCGAGTGTTGTAGCAGAATCTGAAGGTGATGCCTCGGCTGCCACTTCACTTAATAAATCATTCAATTTTTCTTCCATTTGTACTCCTCCTTCTTCAAGATTAACTGTTAATGTACGAGTAAGCGGTTTGAAAAACACTTTCAATAGTTCTTTTTTTAATTCGGCACGCTTGTCGCTCATTTTTTCCCATCCTTTCTTCATCAATTCAAACTCACCCCTATGTATATGCCGTTCATTTTTTTTGGTATAAGCAGAACGCTGATTCCTTGCTCTTTTTATCAATTAATCACTTCACACATTTTTAAAAATGTTTTCAAATGCTGAGGCTAAATGAAGTGAATCTCATACTCTAGTAAAGATTAAATGCGAAGAGAGAGGGATTATGAATGGAATTTGATCAATTATTAAATGGTTGGAACGAAGAATTACTAGAAGCAGAAGGAGTACTTGAAGTCATCTTGATTTTACTTCTTCTTCGTCTTTTAGAAGAAAGTGAGGAAGAGAGTGTGTCAGATATTAAAGAATTACTTCGTCCGTGGCTTGAACTTGGCATTCCAGTGCCACGCGTTCATTTAGTCAATGGAGATGTCCTTCAAAACGTAGTTGTTGTGCAGCTCTTTGATACAGTAGCGGTCTTTAAAAACGCGACAAATCAGCTAAGAGTGAATGTTCCTTACGTGAACATCGTCAGCTGGGGGGCTTTTTAATCTAACTAAAAAGGATAATGATCATGAAAGTATCGGTGATTTTAACAAGCTACAATAAACCTGATTTCATTGATCGTGTGCTAAAGAGTATGGTGGAACAAACGTATTCAAATTGGGAGCTTCTCATTATGGATGATGGCTCAGAACAAGGCACCATCCAAAAGATCCAGCCCTATTTAGAAGATGAGCGCATTCATCTGTATTCACGCACGGTTCATCCTGCAAAACGGCTGTTAACCGTACGGTATGCGACACTAATTAATGAAGCGCTAGCTCGTATAACAGGTGAGCTCATTTGTTATTTAACCGATGATACCGTGTATCATCAAGATCGTTTGCAGAAAATGGTGGATGTTTTTCAGTCGAAGCCTCATATCGATATTGTGTATTCCTCGCAGCGGGTCGTGCATGTTGATAAGCAATTAGTTGAGACGATGAACTTTGTGCGTGAAGCAGACCAAATATTGGAGCATGCGTCCTTTCAAGTGGACCATTGTTCGGTCATGCACAGAAGGCGTTTGCTTCCGCTAATTCATGAAAAATACGGACAATATTGGGCTGATGAGCCGAAACACTGGCATCATGCAGATTCTGTTTTTTGGATGAGGCTGAATGATTTTGCTGCTTTTTTTCCATTAAGAGATGTACTTGATACAACGTATAAAACGCCTCATTCCTTTCATCATTTGTTTTCGAGTATGCCGTATGATCTCATTGACGGAACGGTGATTGAAAAGGAAGGGGATTACTACCAAATCGCAGACGGGAATCTTCATCAAATTGAAAGGTGCTGGGTGAACGAAAAAAACAGACGCGCCATTCGGGTTCCGTCGTTATGTGCGATGAAATATGAGATGAAAGACATGCTGGCAGTACCTAATTATACAGTTGTCACGGCAGATCATGGGAAAACATTCTATTATATTGAAGGTCAGAAAAGAAGGCGGTTTGCTTCAAAGCGTGACGTGCAATATTTTCAGTTTCACCCTAAAGATATCTATACGATTTCAAATGAACGGCTTCAGATGTATGAAGAGTGCGGCATGATTCAAGTGTCACCAGTATTTAATCCGCCAAACAGGCGGCTCTTTAAATGGAAACAAGATGTCTATTTACTGATGCATCATACTTTTTGTCGTATTGACCCTGAGGTTGTAAAGCGATTTGCTTTTTATCATCAGCCAATTAATTTATACCCTTCCCAATTTACATTATTTCAAGAAGGAAAGCCGATAATGCCGCTGTATATGGAATCGCTGCAAGAATTCGATATGTCTCTTTATCAAACATCAGGGCGAAAGCACTCCTCATAAGAGGGGTGCTTTTTTGACGCTATTGACAAAAAAAGCAGGAAGTTGCAAGGAAAAAGCGAAACATGAAAGGACAGGAGAACGTGTGATGAAGATGATCAAGCCGCTGAAAATCCGGCAATAGATGCCGGTTTTTCGGCACTGAAAGTGAGGGGGAAAGAATGGGGAAGGTTGTCGAAAGAGCGGACTGGTTTGAATTAATTTTAGAAGCCATTGATGAAGCCATCCATGTTGTAGATGATCAAGGAATGACGATCTTTTACAATCATAATGCCGCTAAGTTTGACTGTTTACAAAAAGAAGAGGTGATTGGCAAGTACATCCTTGATGTGTATCCCTCTTTAACAGAAAAAACAAGTACGCTCATGCATGTTTTGAGAACAGGGAAGCCCATTTATCATTCGCTGCAAACCTATTTGAATAAAAACGGCGAAAGAATTGAGACCGTCAATACGACATTGCCTATTATTGAAGACAGCCAGTTAATAGGTGCGGTCGAAGTCGCAAAAGATGTATCGAAGCTGTCAGCCCTTTCGAATCGTTTAGATCAAAAAAAACGAATACACGATGCGGCTGGGGCAGAACAAATGCATGATTTTTCTTCATTTTTAACAAATGATCCGCTCTTAAATGAAATGCTTGAAAAGGCAAAAAAAGCTGCTGCTTATCCGTCATCAGTTGTTGTCTACGGGGAAACAGGGACAGGGAAAGAAGTGCTCGTTCAAGCCATCGTTCATGAATCTGATCGGAAAAACCAAGTGTTCATTCCGCAAAACTGTGCGGCACTCCCAGAATCGCTACTTGAAAGCCTATTGTTCGGATCTGCCAAAGGGAGCTATACAGGCGCAATTGATCGCAAGGGGCTCTTTGAATTAGCTGATGGAGGCACGCTTTTTCTTGATGAACTGCAAGCGATGCCGCTCACGCTGCAGACGAAATTATTACGTGTGTTAGAGGATGGCGTGGTGCGCCGCATTGGAGATGCAAAAGCGATTCAAGTAGATGTAAGACTCATTACTGCACTCAATATGGACCCATTTGAAGCGGTGAAAAAGCAAATTTTAAGAGAAGACTTATTTTATAGACTGCATGTGTCATCTTTTCATATCCCGCCGCTTCGTGAGAGAAAGCAAGACATCCCGCTGCTTTCCCGCCATTTCATTCAAACCTATCATCAGCAGTTTTCAAAAAACGTCAAACGCCTTTCTGAAGAAACAAAGCAATTGTTTATGGCTCACCACTGGCCGGGGAACGTTCGAGAATTAAAACATACCATTGAGCATGCCGTATTGATGATGCCAAAGGAAGCGGAAGACATCACACCTTCATACCTTCCTGCTCATTTACGTACGCAGAAGCTTGAGGAAGGAACACTTAATGTCTCCTTAAAAAGTCAGGTTTCTTCATTTGAACAAACACTCATTCAAGAAGCTTTAAACAAGCATCATGGCAATATAAAAAAAACCGCTGCTGCTTTAAAAATCCCTCGACAAACACTGCAATATAAACTGAAGAAATATGCAGATGCCGAAATATAGGCATCACCATCCATTGAATATCACGGGTAAAGCTCCTTCTATAAAGAATAGGGGCATTTTCCCATGTTGGCACATAACTTGCATAGTATAAGGTGAATGCTGATAGGGGGAATGGATATGAATCAAAAACTATATGAACCGGCGCGTCATTGGAAGGACATTGAGCTTTGGAAAGATGTACCTGAGGAAAAGTGGAACGACTGGATTTGGCAGCTGACGCATACCGTGAAAACGCTTGAAGATTTAGAGAAAGTCGTAAACTTAACAGAAGAGGAAAGAGAAGGGGTGAAGATTTCCACCAAAACCATTCCACTTAACATTACACCCTACTATGCCTCATTGATGAATCCAGACGATCCAAGATGTCCAGTACGTATGCAATCTGTGCCAATTGCTGAGGAGCTTCATAAAACAAAATATGACCTGGAAGACCCGCTGCATGAAGATGAAGACTCACCTGTCCCGGGGTTAACGCATCGGTACCCAGATCGTGTGCTCTTTCTTGTAACAAATCAGTGCTCCATGTATTGCCGCTATTGTACGAGAAGACGTTTTTCCGGTCAGATCGGTATGGGCGTGCCAAAAAAGCAGTTAGATGCTGCCATTGGATATATTAGAGAAACACCTGAGGTGCGGGATGTGTTAATTTCCGGCGGAGATGGGCTCTTAATCAATGATCAAGTGCTTGAATACATTTTGAAAAACTTACGAGACATTCCGCATGTTGAAATCATTCGCATAGGAACCCGCGCGCCGGTCGTCTTTCCGCAGCGCATTACAGATGAGCTGTGCGAGATTTTGAAAAAATATCATCCAGTTTGGCTGAATACCCATTTCAATACAAGCATTGAAATTACGAAAGAAGCAAAAGAAGCGTGCGAACGTCTTGTAAATGCCGGCGTGCCTGTAGGTAATCAGGCCGTCATCCTTGCAGGAATTAACGACAGTGTGCCGATTATGAAGAAGCTGATGCACGATCTCGTGATGATACGGGTCAGACCATATTATATTTATCAGTGTGACTTATCTGAGGGCATTGGCCACTTTAGAACACCAGTATCAAAAGGTCTTGAAATCATAGAAGGCTTAAGAGGGCATACGAGCGGCTATGCCGTGCCAAGCTTTGTTGTGGATGCACCAGGAGGCGGAGGAAAGATCGCCTTGCAGCCAAATTATTTATTATCGCAAAGCCCTGACAAAGTCGTCCTTCGTAACTTTGAAGGTGTCATCACCTCTTACCCTGAACCAGAGCATTACGTCGCAGGCCAGGCAGATGCGTATTTTAATGAAATTTATGAAGAGAAACAAGACCCGGCAATTGGTATTACCGCACTATTTGAGGATGAGGCGAAATCGTTTACGCCAGAGAATTTAAGCCGGATGAAACGAAGAGAAGCATATGAGACAAATCCTGAGCATGACACACTCAAAAACAAACGTGAAAAACGAGATGAATTAAAAGAGAAAAAATATCAAGCGCAGCTCAAAAAAGATCAAACTGTAAAGGAGGAGAAATAACCTTGCTGACATGTGATTGGTGTGAGGAAAACAAAGCAAACGCAGAGCAGACAACAGTCTATTGGGAACTGATCACTGGCACACAATCCATTGAAATCATCGAAACACCGTCCATTTCCTGCACACACTGCGGTATGACATATCAAAAGGATGAGACGGTTAAAGGGATAGAAGATCAATTAATTTTAGTGGATCAGACAACACTTCCAGAAAAAATTTCATACGAAGAATTAATGAGCATGGAGCGGTTATTAAAGCGAAATTACTTTGACTTTTCATCATAAGTTGTACCTCCGCCTATACAAGTCATCAAATTGCTGTATAATATAACAACAAAATAGAGTGTCGCGGAGGGAAAAACAGGTGAAGTCGTTTTACCATTATTTAATGAAGTACAGACATCCAAAACCGAAAGATGAAATCAGCCATTTTGCAAATGCTGCTTATGAGGATCACAGCTTTCCGAAAGCGTCCACTGATTATCATGAGCTTTGTGCCTATTTAGAATTAAATGGCGATTATTTAAGCTCAATGACAACATTTGACGAAGCGTTTGAGCAATATGAAGTAGAAGTCAAAAAAAAATAACACACAACCGCTTTTTCCAGATGGGAGAAGCGGTTTTTTGATGAGAAATAAAATGGCGTTTTGCATGGTGTGGTTGCCCATGCAGAATTCCTTGCGCCGGCATACGATACGTTAAGACCAAAAGTCGGGCAAGGGGGAGACAGAATGAAGGCGAAAGCACCAAAATATCAAGTAGGGGATATTGTCGTCGTTGTCATGTACGGCACAGTCGGAACGATTACAAAAGTCCATCAAATTGACCAGCACTATTTGTATGAGGTCAATCATAATGAGGTGCTTTATTTTGAAACATCACTTCAGCTTTACGATGAGTACGACGGGGTGATTGTGGATACAGAAAAGCTGGACATTGAATATGAGTTCCTCATTGGCGATGTTGTATATGTAAAAGATTACGGAAAAGAGCTATTTAAAATTATTGGACATCGGACTGAAATATGGCGATATCTTGATGATGGCTGGGAAGATGTCATTTATGAACTCACGAGGCTAAAGGACGGAGAGTGGCTGGAAACAGAAGAGGAAGACTTAACGCTTGTCCTAAGGAAATATGAGATGGACCAGTTCGTTCATCAGCTTCTTTTTGTGCATTACGTCGGTGAAACCTCAAAAGAAATGGAAGAAGATATGGTGCAAACAGCTCTATTACAATTAGAAGAGAAACAAGAAAGCGAAGCATCACTAGAATTTCTCGCTGTATCTATAGTGGATGAGCTTCTTGATATTTATAATGACTATAAAATTCTCTACGAATTTTTCGAAGATCCAGAATACAAAGATATGATGGATTTTATATTGGAAAGTTTACACGAGCATTTTGGTTAAAGAAAGACTTGTCCTAACACGAATAAAAAATAAGGCACACAGAAAAAAACAATCACATAAAACCATCCCCTCAAGATACGGCCCATCACCTGATCAAACATTTCTCCATCTAATATGCTGAACCATTTCATTGCCTCAAACCCCTTTTCTTTTTGTTTACTGCATTTATATGTATGGAATGAGCCATTATGACAAACTGTAATAAAAAACAGGCGTCGTTCATACATCATAAAAAAGGAGGCGGAATGTCATGAAAGAAGCAGATTTGGTGATCGATACAGAGGAAATTGCGGAATTCTTCTACATGGAGCTGGTCAAAAGAGGGTACATACCTGCTGAGCTGGAAACGTTTGAGCTGGCTGACATTACGTTTGAATATATGCTGAAAAAAACAATGATAGTTGAAGAAGAGGCGTGGTAGGCACTATACTTTGAAGTGATTCTGAAGAGAGGGAGGAGAATCTTTCGCGTGTATATCCTATTTCTTTTAATTTTATTTGGTGCCATTGCTGCGCTCATGGTATCTGGAGCGGGTCAAGCATTGGACAACCAGATCATCTTATGGTTTGAGAGCATCAGACTCCCTTTTTTAAATGATGTCATGCTGACTTTGACGGACTTTGGCATTAGTGCGCTGCTCGTGCCCATCATGCTCATTTTTAGTGTCGCTTTATTCATGTATAAGCGCTATTACTCTATCATGATGCTTTTTCTATTATATCTCACAGAAAAGACCATCAACCATGAACTAAAGGGGCTGTTTGCTAGAGAGCGTCCGGCCTTTGATCATCTTGTCAATGAAACGTATTACAGCTTTCCGAGCGGACATTCGATGAATGCAGCCACAATCTATCCTTTTATAGCTTATCTATTAGTTGAAATGATTCCATGGCTGAAAGAAAGACAAAAAATCGTCTACTTGATCACAGGGGTCTGTGTTGTTTTGATTGGGATCAGCCGAATGTATATCGGCGTTCATTTTTTGACAGATGTCGCAGGCGGTTTTGCGATAGGACTTGCTTTATTTCTCATTTGTAAAAAGATTGACGAAAAATTGTCTGCCATTCGACAAAAATAGAAGAAGGAAATTGACAGACCCCAGCCAATTTTATATAAAAGGGGAGGGATTTGAATGCAATTGACGTTGAGATTTTTTCAAAAGAAACCTTCAGCATTTCACTTAACCATTTATCAGACACCTGAATATGGCGCTGCAAGTGGGCATCAGCCTGTGTACCGGACAAAGATTGGCGGCAGAACACACCTGGATGTTCTGGAAAAAGCATTCTCGACATTTAATGTACATGATACAGTCCCTAGTGATTACAATGCACGGTTTATCACAACAGGTGATATTGTTGTGATTGATGATAAGAAAAAGGGAAAATGCTATTATCAGCTTTTTCCGGCAGGATGGAAACGCAGTGAGCGACTGTTGACGATGAGTTAAATAGAGATTTTCGATGCCAGCTCGAGCTTTAGCTGGTATTTTCTTTTTTGGGCTCAATCGTTTATACTAAATAGGACAAAACACATAGTAAACGTAAGTGGAGGCTAAAAAAATGAGTGTACATATTGGAGCAGAAAAAGGACAAATTGCAGAAACGGTATTGCTGCCAGGCGATCCGCTTCGTGCGAAATATATTGCAGATACATATTTAGAAGATGTCGAATGCTATAACGAAGTGCGTGGAATGTATGGTTATACTGGAACCTACAAAGGAAAGCGCGTTTCTGTACAAGGAACCGGAATGGGCGTACCTTCTATTTCGATTTATGTGAATGAACTCATTCAAAGCTATGATGTTCAGAACTTAATCCGCGTTGGATCTTGCGGGGCTATCAAAAGGGATGTCAACGTACGAGATGTCATTTTAGCTCAAACATCTTCAACAGATTCACAAATGAATCGTGTGGCATTTGGACCGATTGATTACGCACCTTGCGCTGATTTTGGACTGCTTAAGAAAGCATACGACACAGCAGAAGCAAAGAATGTCGCTGTACGTGTCGGTAATGTATTTACAGCAGATCAATTTTACAATGAAAAACCACTTGAGCTCATGGCTCAATACGGAATTCTAGCAATTGAAATGGAGACAACCGCTCTATATTCGCTTGCAGCAAAATTTGATCGTAAAGCGTTATCCATTCTGACAGTGAGTGATCATGTTCTCACAGGAGAAGAAACAACGGCTGAAGAGCGTCAAACGACATTTGACGAAATGATCTTAATTGCGCTAGACTCCGTTTTATAATAGTATAAAGGGTGTGCTACGATGTAGCGCATCTTTATTTTTTTAGAAGAGCAAAAGGAAGGTATGTCATGAAGAAAAGCTATAAAATACTCTCAATCGCATCGATTCTTGGTTTGACAGCCGCACTATCGGGCTGCCAGTTGCTGGATCAAAAAAGCGGTACATCTGAATCGAACAAAACAAACGAACAAAAAAGCGCAGAAAATTCATCTCCCCAGCAAAACTCAAACAATACAGCAGATTCATCGGATCAAGAGCTGACGTTAAAGAGTGAATATTTCAATGACATCAAAGTGGTAAGCGGGCTGAAAACCATTCAAAATCCTGCAAACGTGCTAGCACTTGTCAACAAAGAATACGCATTACCAGGAACCTATAAACCTTCTGATCTCGTTGTTCCAAAAGTAGAATTCTCTTTTTCAGAGGATATTGAAAAACGATATATTCGTAAAGAAGCAGCAGAAGCACTTGAGACATTATTCAAAGATGCGAAAAAGAAAAACTTTGAGCTGGCTGCCGTATCTGGCTATCGCTCCTATGAACGTCAAAAGGTCATTTTTGATAGTGAAGTCAAGTTAAAAGGCAAAGAAAAAGCGCAAGAAGCAGTAGCTTTACCAGGCGAAAGTGAACACCAAACAGGCCTTGCAATGGACATTTCCTCAAAAAGTGCCGGCTTTGACATCTCTGAAAAGTTTGGTGAAACACCTGATGGCAAATGGGTGGCTAAAAACGCCTATAAATATGGTTTTATCATTCGTTATCCAAAAGGAAAAGAAGACATGACAAAATATGAATATGAGCCGTGGCATCTGCGCTATGTTGGAAAAGAAGCAGCAAAAGCGATGCATGATCACGATTTAACATTTGAAGAGTACATGAATAAAGTGAAGAAAATTTAATCAAATAAAAAGGCCTCCCAGCTATTCGGGGGGCCTTCTTTATTCTTCTTTTAAAAAAAGAACAATCCTGCTAATGCGAAACCTGTAATGAAACCAAGCCCGATGCCATAAGCGGCACCCCAGCCGTAATACCCTCCGTAATAACCAAAGCCAAAGCCGCCGCGAGAACCGCCGACTGGACGAATATACACTTTGCGGTTTGTCACCCGCTCAATGCGTCCGACATGTACTCTGCCATTACGATCTGTGATTCTAGCGACTTTCCCCATATGCTGCTGACAAAGCTTTTGATAGCGCTCCATATTTTTCCTCCTTATGACAAACTCTTTTCCCTCTTATCCTATGCGAGAGACCTCATAGAGTTTGGACAAAACATATAGGAGATTCGCTCATTTTATACGGTACATTCAAATAGAATGTGGCTTAGCTGCTTTCGGTGCGCTTGAATCAGATCGTAGTGTGTTTGCATCGTTTCGTAAAGAGAAGGCGGGATATATTCAGATAATTCCATTTCTGTCGGCTCCTCTTGTACCATGTGATCATCGAATGAGAGAATGCGAACGTCATGAAATCCTGCTGCTTTTAGCTGCTCCTTCCATTCTTCAAGTGAAAAGAGTGCGTGAAACCCGTAAAAATCTCGAACGGCGGCAAGCTCCTTCGGTGTAAGGGGTGCTTTTAATACTGCTTCATTCGCAATCAGTTGACTTCCAGGGGCAAGCACGCGTTTAATCTCAGCAAGTGCCGCTGGAAGGTTGGTAAAGCTCAAAACAGATTCACTGATCAGAAGAGTGAACGCTTCATCTGGAAATGGCAGCTGTTCAATCGATGCTTGCAGTGCGCGGATCGGCAGTTCTTCTCGCTCAAATCGCAGATTAGCCTTTTCAATCATCAAAGGGTGTGTATCAATCGCCTCCACCTGATAACCGATATTGCCTAAATATGCCGCCGTTTGTCCAGTCCCGCATCCCGCATCCAGTATGCGCGCATCAGGCATCAATTTTATATGCTCAAGCATCGTTTTTGTTAACTCAATTCCGCCAGGATGGGCACTAGATACGCCAAAATAGGCAAGCATTTCTACATAATCACTCATAAAATCCCTTCTTTCCTTATCAAGTTCCTCTTTAAAGATTATGCAATGCAAGGTCAAATGGCTTATCTTTTCAAAGAGAACTTCGATCCTTTGGTTGACGGATGAAGCATCGTCCTTGATAATAATGAAAGGAGATAAAGGTGGTGTTTTTTTGAAAAAACAATTTAAGATCGTCATCGCTATTTTGGTGACAGCGGCACTGTCCTCAGCGATTACATTTGTGATCACAAAACAAGGGACTGTCAATGTCTCAGGAGATGAGAAGTTTAGTAAACTCATGGCTGCGTATACGAAAGTAAAAGATGAGTATTACGAAAAAACGGATGATCAAAAACTAGTAGATGGTGCGATTCAAGGAATGATCGCATCACTTGATGATCCATACTCTACATATATGGATCAGGAGGAAGCTGAAGGATTTAACAACACCATTTCTTCATCATTTGAAGGAATTGGTGCACAAGTAGAAGAGAAGGATGGACAAATTTTAATTGTCGCACCGATTAAAGGCTCTCCTGCTGAAAAAGCCGGGTTGAAACCTCATGATCGTATTTTAAAGGTGGATGGAAAAAGCACAAAAGGCATGTCGGTCAATCAAGCAGTCTCTCTAATCAGAGGGAAAAAAGGAACGGATGTCAAGCTTCACCTTAACCGCCAAGGAGTGGGAAATGTTGATGTGACCATCACAAGAGACACCATTCCAGTTGAAACAGTGTATGCAAAACTCACAAAAGACAAAATAGGAGAAATCCAAATTACGACCTTTGCTGAAACAACGTCAAAAGAGTTAGATAAAGCCATTGATGACCTCGAGAAAAAAGGGGCAAAAGGGTTTGTCATTGACTTGAGAGATAATCCAGGCGGCATTATGACAGAAGCTATTGAAATGAGTAATGACTTTATCGATAAAGGGAAAGTCATCATGCAAGTTGAAGAAAAAGGGAAGAAAGAAGAGTACAAGGCTGAAAAAGAACGCAAAGTTCATCAGCCGGCAGTTGTCCTTGTAAATGGCGGCTCAGCCAGCGCTGCAGAAATCATGGCGGCGGCTCTGCACCAATCTTCAGGTATCAAAATTATTGGTGAAAAGACATTTGGTAAAGGAACTGTTCAAAATGCGCAAAGCTATAATGATGGTTCTAGTGTCAAGTTAACCATTGCCAAGTGGCTAACGCCGGATGGTTCGTGGATTCATAAAAAAGGAATTGAACCACAGGTCAAAGCATCGCTCCCAAGTTATGCAAAGCTGCCATACTTAAGCCCGAAAAAAACGTATCAGCTGAATGACAATGGAGATGAAGTCAAAGCGGCTCAAAAAATGTTCCAAGCGCTTGACTACAAAGCAAAAGCAAATGGTGAGTACGATCAAGCCTTCCAGACGATCGTCAAAAGCTTCCAAACAGACAACGATCTGAAAGCAGACGGAATTCTGACGGGAGATACAACGACAGTACTGATGACAAAGATCCAAGATAAGCTAAAGAAAAATGATACTCAAATGAAAAAAGCCATTGAAGTCTTGAAAAAAGAAATGAAATAAAGAAAGAGCAGTCCTCTTAGGGGGACTGCTCTTTTTATATTTACGCGTTGTTTCCAATCGCTTCTGTTTTGTCTTGATCTTTTTCAAATAGTTCATTCATGACAGAATTGGATGTGACCTTCTTTTGGAAGAATGGATTCAAAATCAGGATGACCACAACGTTTGCTAGTAAACCAAGAAACCCTTCATAAAGACCGAACGTGACTTGTGAGATATTGGCTGTAAAGGTGACGATGATGCCAACAACTAACCCCGCAATCGTTGCTTCTCTCGATTGTTTTTTCCAGAACAAGCTGATCGCAATGGCTGGGAAGATTTGAACCATTCCTGAAACACCAATGAGCTGAAGCGTCACAAGTGCTGTTGGGAAGAGCATTCCGAATAATAGAGCCAGTCCGATCACGATAAACACCATTGAACGAGTGATGATGGTCAACCTTTTAGGTGATACATTCGGATGAATTAAGTCACGATATAAATTATTGGCAAATAAATTCGATGCACCAATGGCCATGATCGAGCATGGAATGAGGGAAGCCAGTGCAATCGTTGAATAAGCAAGACCCTGCATCACGCCGCCATATGACGTTTGAATTAAATGAAGAAGTGCAAATCTTGGATTCGTATCTTCTGGTAAGACCAAAAAGGCAATAAATCCAAGGAAGATGACCAAAATCAATACGATGTTATAAAGAGGCAAAAACATGCTGTTTTTACGGATAGCATCTGCACTTTTTGCTGTAAATACCCCTGTTGCCGCATGTGCCCACATAAACAAAGCAAGGGCAGAAACACCTGAAGCGGTAATGAACCATAAAATGCCTTTAGGACCGCCGTCAGGAATTGTCAGAAGCTGTGGAGCTTCCTTAGCTAACGTATTCATCATCGGAGTCCAGCCGTTAAAATGAATGATTGGCAGTGAAACCACCATAAACAGCATGATGACCCAAACGAGAATATCCTTAATAATGGCTGTATATGTAGGACCTTTAATCCCGCTGAAAAATGTATAAAGTGCGACTAAAATAAATGAAATAATAACAACTGCATTCACATTAATATAACTAGTTCCAGCGACAGTTAACGTATCTTGAATCCCGCTCAGTTGAAGACAAATATAAGGAATGAGCATAAGTACTCCAATAATTGCAATTAGACTGGATAACAGCTTGCTGTCAAAGCGCTCACGTGCATAATCAGCGAGCGTTGTGAGGTTGTGATTCTTCGCAACCGTCCATAGCTTTGGTAAGAAGAAATAAGCAATAAAATACGCTAGAACTGAATAGGGAATAGCGAAAAAAGCGACACTTCCAGCTGTATAGGCTGTACTAGTGAGCCCTAAAAAGGTATAAGCTGTGTATAAATCTGCGCCAACGAGGAACCAGACGAGCAGCCCGCCAAATTTTCTCCCGCCAACAGACCATTCCTCTACTGACTGTCTGGATGATTTATCACGGCCAGCGGCAAATCCAATGACCACGACGATGAAAATGATACTTGCTGTAATCAATAAAGCTGTTAAATTTCCTTGCATTAGTCAGTTCCTCCATTTGAATGTTGCATGCGGTAAATGATGAATGTACAGACTGGTGTGAGAACAATCCATAGTAAGAGCCAGAAGTGGAAAAAAGGCAGGCCTATCACAAATGGATGGATACGATTCGCAAAGGGCAGCAGTGCGAGCTGTCCGATGAATGGAATCGCTATAAGTAGTGCCAGTATCAATTTTTTATTCATGATTTCCTCCTGAATTTTTTGTAATTTCATAATAATAGCAGTTGTCAGATTAGATCACAAGACCATTTTCAGAAAAAACAATCATTTCGCTGAATATCATACTAATATAACGCTTTCATTCTTAAAAAGGAGAAAAAGTGGAGGTGAAAAGGGGTAAAGTGAAAAGAAAATATGGAGAAATAATATTGAAACCAAATAAAAAAACCTCAGCATGAAAGCTGAGGCCTTGCCAATTTTAAAGGAAATCAGATACTTCTTCGATGTCGAAACGATTGCTTTTATGAGCTTCTTTCGCTGCTTTACCAACTGAAATCAGCATGACTGGCTCATATCGGCCGCTTACATTGAATTCTTTGATGTAGGCGTCTTTACTGAAACCACCCATTGCGCATGTATCATAGCCCATTGCTTTTGCAGCAATCATTAATTGCATAGCAGCTAATGAAGCATTTGAATACGCAGCTTCACGTGCATACTGCTCGCTTTGGTATGCGCCATTGATTTGAGTCATCAATGTTTCTTTGATGTCTTCAGTAATGAAGCCTTGTTCTGCCAGCTCACTGTAGATTTTTTCACCATTTTGATTGGCTTCAAGATCACCTAGTACAGCAATAACAGCTGATGCTTGTGAGATTTGCTTTTGGTTGTAAGCGATTGGAAGTAACTTCGCTTTAGATTCAGCACTATGGAAGACAGTGAAATGCCAATGCTGAAGGTTCCACGCGGATGGTGCTTTTGTTGTGATATCAAGAAGCTCTGTTAACTCTTCTTTTGTCATTTCATGAGTTGTATCGTACTCTTTTACTGAAGCTCTTTGTTTTAAAATGTCAATCGTTTTTTGATCAGTCGCCATGTGGATATTTCCTCCCGTTTTTGCAAATAATATGGTACAATAACTAAAAAGTGAGAAACTTACTTATTGTAACTGAGATATATTTTAAATTGTATACCGTTAGTTTGTCAAACAATCATGAAAAGAAAGGCTGAAATTTATGGAATTTCAATTATGTCCACACATTCAGCAAGCTTTTTTACTGCTAGGCAAAAGGTGGAACGGTCTCATTATTCATGTATTGCTTGATGGTCCAAAGCGTTTTAAAGACATGACGGACATTATCCCATCCATCAGTCAAAAAATGCTCGCAGAGCGTTTAAAGGAACTTGAGCAAGAAGGGATTATAGAGCGAACTGTATTGCCTGAGACGCCTGTGAAAGTCATTTACTGTTTAACTGAAAAAGGAAATGCGCTAAATGATGTGTTTCATGAGGTATCTAGGTGGGCAGGGGAATATACAGAATCTCATGAAAAAAAGGAACAAGCCTAGTTTCAGGTTTGCCCAAACGTTTTGACTCCTGATGAATATGCTGATCTTAGGCACATGACAAAGGAGGAGAAATGCATGTACCCTCATACTCCGTATTTCCGAGGCGGCGCCCCTGGCATTCCGCCATATGAATCCAGAGTCCCTTTGTTTTTTGGTTTTGGCGCTCCTTTAGTCGGCGGACTGCTTGGCGGGTTTTTAGGAAGTGCGATTTTTAATTATCCCCGTCCATATTACCCACCACCACCGCCTGTTCCACCACCTTATGGCGGAGGATATCCACCATACTATTAAGAAAAAAGAGTAAGCCTGCTTCTATATCAAAGCAGGCTTTTTATAATGGAATATCGATTTCAGAAATCCCCGGATCATCATGCTTTAAAAACATAATCTCCAAAATACCGTCCTGATACGAAGCCTTCGTTCCTTTTCTTTTGACAGCAGCAGGGAGGACGACTTTCTTCTGCGTGCCTTCCTCAGGAAAATGATCAATAAACAGCAGGTTGGCTGTATGTTTAATTTTTACTTTTTCTGTGCTCGGCCGAGCAAGCTCAATCTTAACGAACACGTGATCAGTGGTTTCGAATACTTCCACTTCGGGTTCTTTTTCTTTTTTGACGTCTGTTTCCCTCGTTTTTTGATGTTGAGAGAGTGGGTCCTGAAAAGGGAACTGAGCAGGATAATTGGAGCCGAATACACTTTCCATCACTTGATTGACGTACTGCTCGACGTCTTTAGGGTCTGAATTCTTTAAGGCTTCTTTTGAAAATTGCTTTTGAAAAGGGAATAATCGGTTCCAGTCAAACATGCAAATCATCCTTTCTAAATGCCCTGAATTAGTATATGCCCATTCACTTGAGTGCGTGCTATAATATACGATAGGTTTAGAAAGGAATGGTTAGATTGAACGAACAACAGCAATCAAAAGGTGTTCTCTATACGGCAGCATCTTTTACATTATGGGGATTATTCCCGTTATATTGGAAACTGATGGAACATATTTCGTCAGGCGAAATTTTAGCGCACAGAATTTTATGGTCATTTGTTTTTATGTGCGGTATTCTTCTGTATTTAAAACAAGTCCGGCCGGCGATGCAGACAGTGAAGGGTCTCATGCTCGATGGCAAGGCACTTTTTTCATTACTATTATCTGCTATTTTAATATCGGTTAACTGGTATGTGTACATTTGGGCAGTCAACCATCATCTTATGCTAGAAGCTAGTTTAGGGTATTATATTAATCCGCTTGTCTCTGTTTTACTAGGCATCATTTTCTTGAAAGAGCGGCTCAATAAATTACAAACCATTGCGATTTTAATTGCCGCAGCTGGGGTGATTCTTTCTACGATTCAGTACGGTTCATTTCCTGTCGTGGCAATATTACTTGCCTTTAGCTTCGGTTTTTATGGATTGATTAAAAAAAGAATGAGCTTCACGAGTGCCATTGGTTTGACAATTGAAACGCTGCTTCTAGCCCCGGCAGCTCTTGTGTACTTATTGTTCTTCTTAAAAGAACCTGTGGTGACAATGAATCCTAACAGCTTCGGATCGCTTGGTCTCTTATTCTTTGCAGGGGTCTTTACTGCGGTACCGCTTCTTTTATTCTCTGAAGGGGCAAAAAGAATTCCTCTTTATCAAGTGGGTATTTTGCAATACATTGCACCAACGATTACGCTGTTTTTAGGGTTATTTGTGTATCACGAGCATTTATCTTCAGCTAAAATTGTGACGTTTCTTTGTATCTGGGTGGCGATTTTATTGTTTACGACCTCTCAATTACGCATGAAAAAAACAGCGAATTCTCATTAAGTCCTACGAGCAGTTTGCTTTTTTTTGAAGGCGGATCATGTCATAATAAGTTGTTACCAAAACTGTAGAGGTGATTACATGTCATCAGCCAATGAGCTTACAGCTGCTTATCAATCTTTATGGAAAAATCGTCAGCTTGATGTCGATGATATGTCTTCTTTACACGAGGCAATATGTGATGATTTAAGCGATGCGCGCACTCATCCGAGGGCGAGAAAATCATTTCATCAAAAATATGTACTCGCTGTAGAGAGAATATTAGAAAGTGGGCTTCGGCATGATCATCAGCTGCAGCTGATCAGCTTACATACAAAAAAGCTGCGCGAATTAATTCAAAATGAAGGAAGGAACCACTCATGAAACCAATTCAAACGGAAGATGTCACAGCACATCTTGAATCGTTTTTAAATCGTCCAGTCTTCGTTCATCTTGAAACGACCACTGGTTCTTATTCAGCTCATGTAAATGAACAAAATATGACGGTCGTTGCCTATATCCGCAATGCGAAAGTCGTCTATTCACAGGCGAAAATAAAAGGACAAGGTCCGTACCGTGTTGGAATGAAAACAGAAGATGGCTGGATTTACGCAGAAGGATTAACGGATTATGTGTTTGATGACCATGGCCGCCTGCTGTTAGCTGGGCACTTGCCAGACGGGAAACTAGCGATCTCATTACAAATTAGTGAAACACCATTTCAGGTGTAGAAGAAAGGGTGACGAGTCATGAATGAACATGTACTAGTGATGCTGCCTCACCCAGATGATGAATCGTTTGGGGTTGCAGGTCTCATTGCACAAAGTAGAAAACGCGGCATCCCAGTCACGTATGCATGCGGGACACTTGGGGAAATGGGCAGAAATATGGGCAGCCCAACATATGCTAACCGTGAAACACTTCCTGAATTAAGAAAACAGGAATTAATCAACGCCTGCAAAGAAATGGATATCACAGACTTACGTATGCTTGGACTTCGTGATAAAACATTGGAATTTGAAGACGACGAGTATTTAGCTGATGTGATGGAAACCATTATTGATGAAGTCAAACCTACACTGATTGTGACGTTTTATCCTGGACACGGTGTACACCCTGATCATGATGCGACAGGGGAAGCGGTGATTCGCGCTCTTTATCGTAAGAAAAAAGAAGACCGTCCTGTCACATACTGCATGGCCATTACGAAAAATAGAGAAGAAGTGCTTGGAAATGCAGATATTACGATCGACATTACAGATGTAGCAGATATCAAATTAAATGCACTGAGAGCGCATAGAACGCAAACAGAAGGCATGCTGAGAGAGCTTGAACAGAAGCTGAAAAACAAAGAACCTGTCGTCCAAAAATGGTTCGATGAAGAAATTTTCTGGACGTACCAATGGAATGACTAAATAAAAAAAGCAGCTGACATTGATCAGCTGCTCAAATTGTTTACAAAGGGCTAAAATGATCTTGATTTTAGCCCTTTGTCTTCTTTTCAGCTTGATAGAAAACCTTTGAAGTCTAGGAAGGGCGAGCACCGGAACGGAGCGAATTTGACATTCGTGAGTACCGGCGCGCAGAGCTGACAACGAATGCGAGGGTTTGTCTACACGCTGGGCAGCTGACATCGATCAGCTGTTTTTTTGTGTCGTATCTAGTGATTGGGCGCTTGTTGAAGTCGTTTTTCAATCAATCTGAGACGGATAAAGAGGACAATGGCACCAGCGGCAAGTCCGGCAATGAGACCAATCCAATACCCAAATGCCCCATACGAGGTATAGGTGCCAATCAGATAGCCGGAAGGAAGGCCGATCACCCAGTATGAAACAAATGCGGCAATGAGCGTATAGTTGACATCTTTATAGCCGCGCAGCGCCCCTTGAATGGGTGCAGCAATGGCATCTGACAGCTGGAAAAAGATCGCATAAATCAAAAATTGCTGTGTCAACTGTAAAACAGCCGATTCAGCTGTGTATAAACCAGCAATCTCTGGTCTAAATAATAAAATGAGTGCTGCCGTACACAAGGAGAATAATACCGCCGTTCCAATTCCGATATAGCTATAGCTTTGCGCGTCTTTATAACGCTTGGCACCAGCTTCAAACCCAACGACAATCGTTAAAGCCATCGAGATACTGAGCGGTAAAATATATAAGATGGAAGCAAAGTTCATCGCAGCCTGGTGACTTGCAATCGTCACAGTATCAAAGTGACCCATTAATAACGTAACTGCTGCAAAGATACTCGTTTCAAAAAAGATCGCAAACCCAATAGGAAGACCGATTTTCAGTATTTGCCCCATACGGGAGATATTGATTTGAGGCAGTTTCTGAAACAAACGAAATGAGGCAAATGGTTCTGCTTTCATGACAATACAAATACTCATGATGAAAATCGCCCAATACGTCAACGCAGAAGCAAGACCAGCTCCCGCACCGCCAAGCTTTGGAAAGCCAAAATTCCCAAAAATAAATACATAGTTTAACACAAAGTTAATCGGAAGTGCTGTTAACGTGATAAACATCGTTACACGTGTTTTCCCTAATGCATCAATAAATGACCTGAGCACCGAATAACCAAACAGCGGGATGATACCAAAAGCAAGAAAACTTAAGAAATGCCGCGCAATATCCTCTACGGATTGCTCAAGTCCAAGTCCCCCTAATACGTAAGGGATGCTAATTGTTCCAATTGCAATCACACAGATACTTAAAAGAAAGGATAAATAAATCGCCTGAAAGACAGCCTTAGGAACATCTTTTTTATGCCCTGCGCCCATCAGCTGAGCGACAATTGGCGTAACGGCCATTAATATACCAGCAAGTCCTGTATAAACGGGTGTCCAAATACTAGAACCGATCGCAACACCCGCAAGGTCTTCTGCACTCACTTTTCCAGACATCACGGTGTCTAAAAACGTAATAAGCGAAAGACCCGCTTGAGTGATTAAAATCGGAATCAAAATGGTTAAAAATAGTGTCACCTTAGCTCGAATGCTATTTGTTTCTCTCATCATAAGTTCCTCTCTGAACAGAAATAACGAGAGGATTATATCATGCTATGTAAAAAAATCAATTCTCTGTCGGATTATTTTTCTTAGATGGCTTCGTTTTTTTAAACATTTGGGCATAAATAAAGGAAAGACTGACAACACCTAAAATGCTGCAAGCATATTGAATCACTTTCTGAATGGTCATATTAAGTCACCTCCATAACAATAGAATGCACATAATTTGTTATTTTATGACAACGAAAAGGAGGAGGGAAAAGGTCAAATGATCAATCGTACGAATGAAGAAGTGCAATTTAAAGTGGGCATGAGAACACACTTGATGAAAATTATGAAGGATGCAAGTGACATTATCGATTCCCTTGATGAGATTGAGCAATGTCTACTTTGTGATCTCGAGTCATTACATGATGAGTTTAATGAAATGCATGCAGAGGCTTCCTCGTTTTATTTACAATCGTATATGGAAGAATTCACACCTGGATTTGCTCAATTTTCGTTAGCCATTGAGAGCTTATCAAAACAAAAGCACGGGGCACTGATTGTGATACAAAGGCGGGATGAGGTCGAGGATTTTATTCAAAGAGGGACAAATCTTCATGCGAAAATTAGTGCTTCATTAATTGAAAGCATTTTCTACCCAGGAAATCCACTTCATGATGGTGCGCTTTTAGTCAAAGAAAATACGCTCGTATCTGCGGCAAATGTGCTCCCGCTTACTTCAAAAAAAGTCAGTCCTTCTCTCGGGACAAGACACAGGGCTGCGATTGGACTCTCTGGTATGACCGATGCACTTGTTCTCGTCGTTTCAGAGGAAACGGGTAAAATGTCATTTGCGAAAGAAGGAGTCCTTTATCCGCTCACTGTAAAAGAACCTGAAATCAGAAAATAAAAAACCAATCGCTGCATTCTTCATTCGGAAGGATGCTTTTTTCATTTGAGGAGAAAAAACAGGCAATTAAGTAAAAAGTCATTTGATACAGAAAAATTTGTCATGTAGAATAGAACTATGAAACTAGCAGCGTGCTTGTTTTGACAAATTTCTAAACGTCAACTTAAAAATTCCTTAAAAAATGTTTATAAATACAGCAAACGGCCGATACAAACGATATGGCTTTGTTTTAGCATTTTGAGTTGACTGCTTTAGCCTATTTGTTATTGCCCAACGTCTACATGTCGAGTAATATAATAGAAATAAAGATAAAATAGTGCAAGAGAAGCAGAGTCGTTAAATGCTAAACTTAAAACTAGTACATAAGTCTTGTTGAATGAAATCATGAAAGGCGGAGATTTATCTATGAAGAAAAAAGTAGTAACCGGCCTCACAGTTTCAGCGATCGCTGGCTCAGCTGTGTTTGCTGCACCGGCAGAAGCACAGACGATCAAGGTGAAAAGCGGTGACTCACTTTGGAAGATTGCCGAACAGTACAATACAAGTATTTCGGAGCTTCAATCTCTTAATCAACTAAAAACGACGATGATTTTTGCAGGACAAAGCTTGAAAATTCCTGGCGCAAAAAGCAAAAAATCCAGTTCGTCAACTGGTTCAAAAGCAACGAAATCAAATGCTTCAACGACATCAAGCTACACAGTAAAGCTTGGAGATTCTTTATGGCTTATTGCGAAAAATCATAAAATGTCAGTGGCAAGCTTAAAAAGTCTAAACAGCTTAAACAGTGACTTAATTCGTCCTGGACAAAAGCTAAAGGTATCTGGAAGCACGAAGACAAGCGGGAGCCAGTCATCAAACTCCTCTTCAAATTCCAGCTCAAACAATAAGACAACGAACTCAAATAGTTCATCTTCATCAAGTACATACAAGGTCAAATTAGGGGATTCTATTTGGAAAATTGCGAATTCGCTCAATATGTCGATTGGTGAAATCAAAACATTGAACGGATTAAAATCTGATATGATTTATCCGAATCAAGTATTGAAAGTAAAAGGGACGGCTGCATCAAAACCAAGTCAGCCGAAACCTACTAAACCAAGCAATTCAAACAGTAACCAGTCTTCAAGCGGGAAAGCAACATCTTATACTGTAAAATCAGGCGATTCTTTATGGAAAATTGCGAATCAATTTAAAGTACAAGTCCAGTCCATCCGTACAGCCAACAGCTTAAAAAGCGATGTGCTTAGAATTGGACAAGTTCTCAAAATTAATGGTGCAGCTTCAGGCTCAACTGGGTCGAATGGTTCTACGTCTAACGGCTCGACAAAGCCGGTCAACAATAACAAACCCGATGTGCCAATGAATGCAAAAATCACGACGATGATTCAAGAAGGTAAAAAGCTGACAGGCATTCCTTACAGATGGGGCGGCAATACACCATCTGGATTTGACTGCAGCGGCTTTGTTTATTATCTCATTAACAAGGTTTCGTCTGTATCCAGATTAAGCACAGCAGGCTACTGGAGTATGATGACACCTGTGAGCACACCTCAAGTTGGCGATTTTGTTTATTTCACAACGTACAAAGCGGGTCCATCTCATATGGGACTATACCTTGGCGGAGGAGATTTCCTTCACGCAAGTGACAACGGAGTGGGGATCTCAAACTTAAGCAATCCATATTGGAAAAAAGCCTATTTAGGTGCAAAACGTTTCTTCTAAAAAAGCCGATTTTCGGCTTTTTTTGTTTGCCCATTGATCAGGTTGTCCATACTGATATTAAAAGGGGGCAATCATATGAAAAAGTCAGTGTGGTTGATCATGATGTGTCTGGTCTTTGTTGCAACAGCTTGTCATGCACCGCCGAAAAAAGAAACGACAGAAGAAACCATTGAAGTTGCAGCACCTAAGCAAGCACCAGTTACCACGTCACTCATCAATGAAAACGGGCAAAAAATAGGGAGCATCGAAGTAAGAGACTCCTCAGAAAACGGGCTGGATTTACATGTGAAAGCGAAAAATCTGCCGCCAGGTCCTCATGGCTTCCATATTCACGAAACAGGAAGATGTGAAGCGCCAGATTTTGAAACGGCAGGGGCTCACTTTAATCCAACACACCGGGAGCATGGCTTTGATAACCCAAAGGGTCATCATGCTGGAGATATGCCTAATTTAGAAGTTGGGGCAGATGGACAAATTGATGTTGTCGTGAATGTACCAGATGTGACGTTAAAGGGAGGATCGAACCAATTAATCGATCAAAATGGGCGTAGCTTTATCATTCATGCAGAAGCAGATGATTACTTAAGCAACCCTTCTGGAAACTCAGGGAAACGCATCGCATGCGGAGCGATCACAAAAGAAATGGTAAAATAACAGATGTCTAGCCTTTATGTATTGAGTGCATAAAGGTTTTTTTAGTATACTTGGTGAAGAAAATGATCGAAGAGAGGAATTAATCATACATGTTTAACGAACAATTACTCCCAGAAGAAATTCAAGCAATGATTGAAGCAAAAGCAAAAGGACTAGAAGAAGAATTCCGCCCGCTTATTGGAACAGGCGGCTATGAATCACAGGACACGTCTATCATACAAGATGCGATGATTGCACTAGCACTCGGCAAAAACGTTCTTTTAAAAGGGCCGACTGGTTCAGGTAAAACAAAATTAGCAGAAACTTTATCTGCTTTCTTTCAGCAGCCGATGCACAGTGTGAACTGCTCGGTTGATCTTGATGCAGAAAGCTTGATTGGCTATAAAACCATTCACAATGATGGTCAAATTGCTTCTATTGAATTTATTGAAGGACCTGTAACGAAAGCAATGAAAAAAGGCCATCTTTTATATATTGATGAAATCAACATGGCAAAGCCAGAAACTCTGCCTATTTTAAACGGTGTACTCGACTACAGAAAAATGATGACAAATCCATTTACAGGAGAGGTCGTTCGAGCAGATGAAGGCTTTGGCGTGATAGCGGCAATCAACGAAGGTTATGTCGGCACAGTGCCTCTAAATGAAGCATTAAAAAACCGATTTGTTGTCATTGACGTTCCATATATCGGCGGCGGCATCTTAAAGGATGTACTGCAATCTCAATCTGTATTAAAGGATGAACGTTTAATCGATCAATTCGTGCAGCTCTCATCAGACCTCATTACACAGGCACACAACGGGCAGGTGAGTGAAGAAGCAGCATCCATTCGCGCCCTTCTAGACACATGTGATCTTGCGCAATACATCCCGCCGCTTCGTGCAGTTGAACGAGGGATTGTTGAAAAGCTAGAAGATGACCGGGAAAAAGCAGCGGTAAGAAATATTGCCCAAACATTATTCGAGTGAGGTTCTGAGTTTTGAAATTCATCAAATTTAATGACAGCAGAATCGATTCATTTTTATTTATGGAATTAACGGATTTAGCCAAAACGTTAGCAAAAAGTGATGATGTCGAGCTTGAATACGGAGTGCAGTCCTACTATGATCCTTTTGAAAAGAAAATTTTCATCAGCCATTTTTGGGATGACCGTAAACAAGAAGACATGACAGCCGGACTGAAAAGTGATGTATTCCTCCGTGCAGTAGGAACCGTTTATAGTGATCTGACTGTCTTTCAGGAAATCATTCGCTATGCTCATACAATGTCCATTCCTGACCTGTGTAAACAATTGTTTATGCTCTTTGAAGATATCCGGATTGAAGAGCAGATTAAACGAGACCGCCCAGGAACAAAAAAGGTATTTAAACGAAGAAGAGAACTGTACCGGCGTCATTTTAAGACGCAATTAACGATTAACCAAGAGCGGAGCATTTTAACGGATGCACTCTATTGTGCAATGTATGTGAAGCTGACAGCGGATTCACCGCTAGAAGAAATTCCGCCTCTTCACGAGCGGATCAACCCAATGATTCCATTTATTGAATCAAGTCTTGAGCGTGTATATGAAGCGCGTTCAACCGGAGATATCGCAGTCATCGTCAAAGAATTAATGGAAGGCTTTGATGAGCTTCTTGATAAAGATATGCTGAATACGTACTTTTTCTTCCCGGAATTGGACTATGAAAAAGCGGCAAAAGAACCGCTGTTTCATGACTTAAAAAGAAAACCTAAATTAAGCGAGGACATCAAAGTCGACCGGGAAAAAGAGGGCGATGAAGACATCCACCAAGAGTATATGGAAGTGTGGCATCGAGAAACAGAAGCGCCGTCAAAAAGCTTCCTTCAATTTGATTTAGAGCACGGCGGGAAAAGTGATCTCGGGAAGGATGCAGCAAGAGAAGGCGATGACGGAGATCAAGCACTTGGCACTGTCCAAGGCTCTGCCAAGCAGACTCACCGAAAAGATTATTCAAAGCTTGAGGCGCTGGAAGAGGCTGAAGGCGAGGAAAGCGGAGCGGATGCTCATGAGAATGGAAAAGAGAACAAATATGCGTTTCCAGTCATGATTTCACCAGATCCTCCCGCGCCAGAACAAATCGATGTATACAAGCAGCACGCCAAGGAGATTGAGCCTTATCAGAAACGGTTAAAACAGATGATTCAAAAAACGCTCGAACATAAAAAAACATGGCCAAAAACGGATCTTCATGCAGGACGTCTGAGTAAAAAGCTCATTCGTTATTTTACAGAGTCGAATCCGCGTCTTTTCTATAAAAAACAGGCACCTTCTTCGGAGATTGATGCTGTTTTCACTTTATTAGTGGATTGTTCTGCTAGCATGTTTGACAAGATGGACGAGACGAAAAAAGGCATTGTTCTATTCCATGAAGCCTTAAAGTCCGTTCAAGTCCCGCATCAAATTGTGGGGTTTTGGGAAGATACAAACGACGCATCAGAAACAAGTCAGCCGAACTATTTCAACACAGTCGTGTCGTTCAAAGATTCTTTATTTGATGCAGGTCCTTCCATTATGTCTCTTGAGCCAGAAGAGGATAACCGGGATGGCTATGCGATTCGCCAAATGACAAAAATGATATTAAAACGAAGAGAAGAGCAAAAGTTTCTCATTGTTTTTTCCGACGGAGAGCCAGCTGCATTCAGCTACGAACAAAATGGGATCGTCGATACACATGAAGCAGTTCTTGAGGCGAGGAAAAAAGGCATTGAAGTAATCAATGTGTTTTTATCCAATTCACCGATCGAAGAAGCACAGATGAAAACCATTCAAGATATGTATGGCAAGTTCAGCATTTTTGTACCAGATGTCGATACATTGCCAGATGTTTTATATCCGTTACTGAAGAAATTACTGCATAAAAGCATTGGGGCATAAGGTTTTGCCCCTTTCTTCAAAATATTTTTCGGAATGATTTAAATTTTTTGTTTTTCTGTGAATTTTTTATCTTTAATTGAACAAAGAATGTAGAAAGTAATCCGAAACAGTGGTAGAATATTATTGGAAGCGTTTTATTACATAAATTTGGTCATTGTGTTCTGGAAGTTATATCGAGATAGTGTTCAATCACTTGATGATCAAAGTTGGGGGTAGTGTTCAAAATGTTTCAAAATGATGTGAAACAACCGTTGAGTTGGGAAGAATTTCATGGTCCGAACCTCGGCTATGTGCTCGAGCTCTACGATCAGTATGTCCAGGATCCTACTAGTGTTGATGAAGATCTAAGAGGCATATTTGATGAACTTGGTGCACCACCGAGTGAAATGAAGGAGGAAATTGGGAAAAAAGAAAATAGCGTAGTTACTTCTGAACAAATCCAAAAGATAGCATCAGTCGTTAAACTGGCAGAAGACATCAGAACGTATGGCCATTTAAATGCTTCCGTCAATCCTCTTCGCAAAGAAAAGGAATTACAAGAGCTGTTTCCTTTAAAGGAATACGGTTTAACAGAAGAAGACGTCAAGAATATTCCAATATCTATTATTAGTCCTGACGCACCAAAACACATTTCAAACGGCATAGAAGCCATTAACCATTTGAGAAATACGTATAAGCGTACCATTTCATTTGAGTTTGATCACGTACATGATTTCGAAGAACGGAACTGGCTCTCAAAATCAATCGAGTCTGGTGAACTATTTAAGAAAAAACCAGCCGATAAACTAGTTTCTGTATTCAAGAGATTAACAGAAGTTGAGCAGTTCGAACAGTTTCTTCATAAAACATTTGTTGGGCAAAAGCGCTTCTCAATAGAAGGATTAGACGCACTTGTCCCAGTACTTGATGAAATTATTTCAGAGTCTGTTACACAAGGGACTTCAAATATTAACATTGGAATGGCACACAGAGGCCGTTTAAATGTATTAGCACATGTGTTAGGAAAACCATATGAGATTATTTTCTCAGAATTCCAGCATGCGCCAAATAAAGAGCTTGTTCCATCAGAAGGCTCTATTGGCATCAGCTACGGGTGGACAGGTGATGTAAAGTACCATCTTGGAGCAGATCGTCAAATTAAAGACGAAGATACAAAGAGTGCGAGAGTCACGCTTGCTAATAACCCAAGTCACTTGGAATTCATTGATCCAATCATTGAAGGAAGCACACGTGCTGCTCAGGAATTACGTACTCAAAAGGGCTATCCAGTACAAGACGTTGAAAAGGCATTAGCCATCTTAATTCATGGTGATGCGGCATTTCCTGGGGAAGGAATTGTGGCAGAAACATTAAATTTAAGTCAACTTGTAGGCTATCAAGTGGGCGGAACAATCCATATCATTGCAAACAATATGATCGGATTTACGACGGAAAGCAATGAATCTCGTTCAACGAAATATGCAAGTGACCTTGCAAAAGGGTTTGAGATTCCAATTGTTCACGTCAATGCAGATGATCCAGAAGCATGTTTAGCGGCTGTTCAATTAGCTGTAGAATACCGCAAACGCTTTAAGAAGGATTTCTTAATTGACTTGATCGGTTACCGCAGATACGGTCATAACGAAATGGATGAGCCTTCTACGACTCAGCCGATGCTGTACGATGCAGTCAGAAAGCATAAAACGGTCAAGAATATCTTTGCAGATAAACTTGTCACAGAAGGTCTTCTAACGAAAGAGCAGCGTGAAGAAATCGAGCAGGCTGTAGCGACGAGAATAGAAGAGGCCTATCAAAAGGTGCCTTCAAAGAAAGAGCATACGATTCAAGAAATTGAACTGCCAGAACCAGTATCAAATGGCTTCCCAGCAGTGGATACATCCGTAGAGTTTGATGTATTACGAAAGCTGAATGAAGAATTGATCAGCTGGCCGGACGATTTCCAAGTATTTGGTAAGCTTAAACGGATCCTTGAAAAACGTGCAAAAGTGTTTACAGATGACCGTAAAGTAGAATGGTCACTTGGGGAAGCACTTGCATTTGCATCTATATTAAAAGACGGTACGCCAATTCGAATGACCGGACAGGATTCAGAGCGCGGTACTTTTGCTCAAAGAAACCTTGTTCTTCACGACAGTCAAACTGGAGATGAATTTATTGCTCTTCATGAGCTGAGTGATGCAAACGCATCATTTACTGTTCATAATAGTCCACTGTCAGAGGGCTCAGTCATCGGGTTTGAATATGGTTATAATGTCTATTCTCCTGAAACGTTAGTCATTTGGGAGGCTCAATTTGGAGACTTCGCAAATGCGGCTCAAGTGTATTTCGATCAATTTATTTCAGCTGGACGCGCAAAATGGGGACAAAAATCAGGTCTAGTGATGCTCTTGCCTCATGGATATGAAGGACAAGGTCCTGAGCATTCAAGTGGAAGAACAGAGCGATTCCTGCAATCAGCTGCTGAGAATAACTGGACAGTGGCGAACCTCACAAGTGCAGCGCAATACTTCCACATTCTTAGAAGACAGGCGAAAATGCTGCTTCGTGAAGAGATTCGTCCGCTTGTCATCATGACACCGAAGAGTCTGCTTCGTAACCCGAACACATTGTCTGAAGTCCAGGAATTAACGGATGGACAGTTCCAACCAGTTCTTGAACAACCAGGCCTTGTGCATGATCACGAAAAAGTATCGCGACTCGTGCTATCTAGCGGGAAGGTATCAATCGATATTAGTGATCGTTTTACTCAAATGGAAGAGCCGAAAGATTGGCTTCACATTGCGAGAGTCGAACAACTATATCCATTCCCAGCCAAAGATATTAAAGCGATTTTATCAAAACTAACAAACTTAGAAGAAATCGTATGGGCGCAAGAAGAACCACAAAATATGGGGGCTTGGGGATACATTGAGCCATATTTACGTGAAATTGCGTCTGAAAAAGTAAAAGTACGTTACATCGGCCGAAGAAGACGTTCAAGTACGGCTGAGGGTGATCCAACTGTGCATAAAAAAGAACAAGAACGAATTGTATCTGATAGCTTGACTCGCAAAAACTAAGGGGGAAATGAAAAATGGCGGAAATTAAAGTACCTGAATTAGCGGAATCGATCTCGGAAGGAACGATAGCTCAATGGCTAAAGCAGCCGGGCGATTATGTGGAGCAGGGAGAATACCTGTTAGAACTTGAAACAGATAAAGTCAATGTCGAACTGACAGCAGAAGAATCTGGTGTACTGAAAGAAGTGCTGAAGGATTCTGGTGACACTGTACAAGTTGGAGAAGTCATCGGAACAATTGCAGCGGGTGAAGCTGGCGGAAGCGAGTCCGCAGCTCCAGCACCTGAGCAAGAGTCTGCACCAGCTTCGAAAGAAGAACCGGCAGCTGCTCAAAAAGAAGAAGCAGTGAAAGAAGAGCCGAAAACTGGTAATGGCAGAACCATCGCTTCTCCTGCAGCTAGAAAACTAGCGAGAGAGAAGGGACTAGACTTATCTGAAATTCCAACCGTAGATCCGCTGGGCAGGGTACGAAAGCAGGATGTCGCTTCTTATCAAAAAAATGAAGCACCTGCAAGTGCACCAAAAGCCGCGCCAAAAGCAAATGCTGCGGTGCAAAATGAACAACCAGGAAAGCCAATTGAACGTGAGAGAATGTCGCGCCGCAGACAAACGATTGCAAAACGTTTAGTTGAGGTTCAGCAAACGGCTGCAATGCTGACGACATTTAATGAAGTAGATATGACGGCTGTGATGGACTTAAGAAAACGCCGTAAAGATGCCTTCCTTGAACAAAATGATGTAAAACTTGGCTTCATGTCTTTCTTCACAAAAGCAGTTGTAGCAGCACTGAAGAAATATCCGCTGCTTAACGCAGAAATTCAAGGTGATGAGCTCGTCTTGAAGAAATTTTATGACATCGGCATCGCTGTTGCTGCTAACGAAGGACTTGTCGTACCGGTTGTCCGTGATGCAGACAGATTGTCGTTTGCAGGGATTGAAAAGGAAATTGGTCATCTTGCGAAAAAAGCACGAGATAACAAATTGTCTCTAAATGAGCTGCAAGGTGGATCATTCACGATCACAAACGGCGGAACATTCGGTTCACTGCTTTCAACACCAATTTTAAACAGCCCTCAAGTTGGAATTTTAGGGATGCACAAAATTCAGCTTCGACCTGTGGCAATTGATGAAGAACGTTTTGAGAACCGTCCGATGATGTATTTAGCTCTTTCTTACGACCACCGGATTGTCGATGGTAAAGAAGCAGTTGGATTCCTTGTCACGATTAAAAACTTACTTGAAGATCCAGAGCAGCTATTACTTGAAGGATAATCTTCAATTTGAAAAGCTAGCACCCATTAAAGGTGCTAGCTTTTTTTCTTTTCATTTTCAGTATTTCCTCTCTTTGACCAATACGTCGCAAGCCAGGAACCAGATAAATTATGCCACACACTAAAAATGGCACTTGGTACGGCTGCAAGTGGCGAGAAGTGTGCTGTCGCTAGAGCTGCACCAAGTCCAGAGTTTTGCATGCCTACTTCAATCGAGATGGCTCTTCGAGAAGGGATATCCATTTTGCACCACTTTGCGATAAGGTAACCAAATAAAAGACCAAGTCCATTATGTAAGATCACAACGGCCAATATTAGCAGCCCAGATTGAAGAATCTGCTCTTTATTTGCACTGACAACCGCTGCAATGATCACTACAATTCCGGTGACAGATACAAGCGGCAATGCTTGAACTGCATAGGTCACTTGTTTTTTGAAAAACAATTTAACGATGACACCTAAGATAATTGGGATCAACACAACTTGTACAATTGACAAAAATAGCGCTTCTGGCGATACAGGTAACCATGATCTTGCAAAGAGTAAAATAAAGACAGGTGTTAAAAATGGAGCAAGAAGGGTCGATATGGTGGTGACGGCTACAGATAATGCCGTATTTCCTTTCGCCAAAAAGGTCATCACATTGGATGCTGTACCGCCTGGGCAGCAGCCCACAAGAATAACGCCTACTGCAATTTCAGAAGGAAGCTGTAATCCGTAAGCTAATAGAAAGGCGATAAGCGGCATGAGTGTGTACTGCGCCAGAACCCCAATCAGCACATAGAGAGGTTTTCGAAACAGCTCTTTAAAATCTTCAGCAGACAGGGTAAGCCCCATCCCAAACATAATAATACCGAGTAAAAAAGGAATATAAGGTCCAATCTTAGAAAATTCGGCAGGAAAGGCAAATCCAAGACACGCAAATAAAATGACCCAAATTGCAAAGGTTCTTCCTGCAAAGTGACTAATGGTTAATAAAATCTTCATTCATTGCTTCAGCTCTCTTTCTATACATATCTTTTCTATTTTAAATGAATTTTCTGAAAAAACAACCCATTCTTTTAGTGGTGATAATAATATTATGTAAACTATAAATACTCCATATAAGCACATGCCTACATGGAGTAGCGTTTTTAAAAAGGGGTCCATTTCACTTGCTGAGCTTGCTTAAGGCGTGCTTCTGGCTCACGCCAGTCAACGACATTCCACCAGCGATCTACATATGTCGCTTTTTCATTCAGATATTGCAGATAGTAGGCGTGCTCCCATACGTCAAGAGCTAGAAGAGGGATCACATCCCATTGTGATAAAAATTGATGGCGTTCTGCTTGTAAAATCTCTAATCGCTGAGATCTTGGTGCCCATACGAGAATGGCCCATCCAACACCTTCAACTTGTTTGGCTGCAGCTGAAAATTGGGATTTGAATGCATCATAGCTTTCAAACGATTGTTCAATAAGACGAAGCATTTGACCAGTGGGCTTTCGTTTGCCTGAAGGACTCATAGAAAACCAAAAAATGCAATGTAAATAGTGTCCCGCACCATTGAAGGCTAGCTCCCGTTCCCAATGCTTGATCATTTTAAAATCATTGGTTCTTCTTGCTCTTTTTAAGGCAAGCTCAGCTTGGTTCAGACCATCAACATATGATTGATGATGCTTCTGGTGATGCAAATACATCACCTCTTTTGAAATAAACGGTTCTAGTGCATCATACCGGTAAGGGAGAGGGGGTAATTGATGGCCGCCAACTGCCACATCTCGCATTGCATCTTGTGGAATTATATCCTCTGCAATACTTTCAGCCAATTCGTACCACTCTTCTTCACTGGAATGTTCATCATTCATGATGAACGATAAATGTTCTGCTTTCTGACGGGTGTTGTCATCTTGAACTGCACCTTGAATGAAGCTAAGCCAATCTTTAAGCTGCATGCGATATTCTTCCTTATTCATTTTTACGCCTCATTTCTTCTAAAAATGTGGAACAAGCCATCATTGGAAAGACAAATGGATAGCTATGATAGGTGATGTAAAATTGCTTTGGAAGACCAATACCTACTGGATAGTGCAAGGCTTCACTCGAGTGCTGATGTTGAATCAAAAATGAGATGGCTTTTAAAATCACTTTGTCATCTGGCTGCACATAT
Source organism: Bacillus sp. FSL W8-1143 (assembly GCF_037965155.1). Lineage (NCBI taxonomy): Bacteria > Bacillati > Bacillota > Bacilli > Caryophanales > Bacillaceae > Bacillus > Bacillus sp. FSL W8-1143. The sequence goes on along the minus strand of NZ_CP150182.1, from coordinate 1,932,774 downwards.
TGTAAAAGTGCCTCAGCAGCCCAAGCCGTTTGAACCACTGTCCCAAATGGAAGCGGGACGTACCTTTTAACCTCTGCACTTTTACACGATTCTCCGAAGCTGCCATCTTCTAATTGAATTGTTTTTAAAAATCGACATGCTTTTTGAACAGCAGAATGCGATGAGGAGATGCCAGCAGCCTTTAGTCCTGTTAACGCAGCCCAAGTACCATAAATATAGCAAACGCCCCATCTTCCGAACCATGATCCGTTTTTCTCTTGATGATCAAGCAGCCATTTCACACAATGATCTTTTTGCCTTTGCATGAGTGGTGACATGCTATTAATAAGATGGAGCACACGACCTGTAATATCAGGCGTAGAAGGATCAATGGCCGCATCCTCAGCAGATTCGAGCGGGAGATGACGAAGCAAGAAGTGATTTTGATTTTTTTCAAAAGCTGAAAAGCCGCCATCCCGGTTTTGCATGGAAAGAAGCCAATCAAATCCTCGTTTCCACTGAACGGGAGCGTAAGTTTGAGGAATGGCTTTTAACACAATTTGCGTATCATCACAATCTGGGTTATTTGTGTTTAAATCTGAAAAACCAAAGCCTCCCGGAGCCGCATGCCGGTTATGGATCGCCCAATCTGCTTTCTTCATTTGCTGCCGGTTCAGTAAGTACGTAAAAGACTTTTTGATCACTGGATCATCTTGTGTTCTGCCTGCTCGCTGAGAAGCATAACTGACAAGCGCTGTATCCCAAACAGTGGATGTAGAATTCTCAGCATATTTCCTGCCCCGACAGTCAGTGACTAGCTGTTTCATCCCTTTGACTGCTTTTAAAATGAGATGATGTCCCGGAGAGTATCCAAGACTCATGAGTGCATAGACCATAAAAATACTGGCACTTAAATAGCTATAAAGCGTGCCATCTTTTTCAAGGCGTTCAAACATATACCGCTTCGCTGCCTCATACCCGAAAAAGTCGAGCCGGCTGTCGAGTGCAGTATACGACCGCATGTATGCTAGAAAGTGGTGAGTGGAACGTTCTTCTCTTGCCATAAACCAGTCAAAAGGATTTTTAGACATGTTTGCATCGAGATGTGCTAAGCTTGGAAACTGTTCATGAGAGGTATATCGTTTGTTGAGTGCAATCATCATTGGGACAAAATGAATTCTTGCATATGCACTAAGATGATAGAAGTGAAGCGGGAAATATGTAGGGATGAGTAAAAATGAAAGTGGTGCATAGAAGTATGGCCAAGGGTGCATGCCATTGACGGCAAGCATCCACTTTGTCATAAAATGAACGTCCTTCAAACCGCCATTTGATCGAATAAAATGTGCTGCTTTTTCCATATGCGGCTCATCTTGTTGATACCTGCCTGACACGAGCATCCCGCAGTAGCCTTGCACAGTCGCGGTTACATGTCCCGCCTGATCATGATACAAAGAAAAAGAACCATCCTCATTTTGCTTTTCACGTATAGCTTCTGCCAATTGATGAACCAAAGCCTGATCCGAATCACCGACCGCCTTTAACAGCATAATCAAAAAAGCATTTGTCATCAATGGCCCTTCAAAGCAGAAGACAAAAGCGCCATCTTCTCGTTGTCTGCGCTGCAGTTGCATGTGCAATTCATCAATATATTCGTTTACTTTTGTTTTAAAATCTTGCATATTCGGCCATGCTCCTTTCCTTTATTACTATATTCAGGAGCCTGCCTGTCACATGCAATCACAAAAAAGCCGATGACATGGTCACCGGCTTTATAGGCGTCATTAGTCTTGGAGATTAATCCACACACTTTTGACTTCTGTATAGTTGTTAAGGGCGTATGATCCCATTTCTCTGCCAAGACCTGATTGCTTGTATCCTCCAAACGGGGAGGCAGCATCAAAGACGTTATAGCAGTTGACCCAAATCGTGCCTGCTTCAAGACGTGCAGCAATGTCATGGGCATGCTTTAAGTTTTCTGTCCAAAGTCCTGCGGCTAAACCATAGTCAGACTGGTTGGCTCTTTCGACCACTTCATCAATGGAATCGTAAGGAATCGCAGATAGGACAGGTCCAAAGATTTCTTCTTTTGCGATGGTCATGTCATCTTCTACATCTTTAAAAACAGTAGGGGAGACAAAATAACCAGCCTCATAAGGGCAATCGCCACCGACAACGGCTGTTGCACCTTCTGATTTACCTTTTTCAATATAGCCTAACACGCGCTCGTGCTGTTCTTTACTTACGAGAGGTCCGATTTGCGTATCTTGATGAAGACCGGCTCCTTGTTTGAGGGATGTCGCATATTCAGCCATTTGATCGACAACCTCATCATATTGGCTTCGGTGAACAAAGACCCTAGAACCTGCACAGCATACCTGACCTTGGTTAAACATGACCCCATTTAAAGCACCTGGAATGGCTTTCTTTAAATCGGCATCTGGCAAAATAATATTTGGTGATTTTCCACCAAGTTCTAATGTGACCCTCTTAATGGATTTGGCTGCTTTCTCCATGATGAGTTTCCCAACACTTGTTGACCCCGTGAAGGCAAGCTTATTCACATCAGGGTGATCGGTTAACGCATTCCCAGCTGTTTCGCCAAATCCAGGTACGATGTTAATCACACCTTCTGGGAAGCCGGCTTTATCCACTAATTCAGCTAAATAAAGAGCAGAGAGGGGTGTTTGTTCTGCTGGTTTTAAAACGATGGTGCAGCCTGTCGCAAGTGCAGCACCCATTTTCCACATGGCCATGAGCAGCGGGAAGTTCCAAGGAATGATTTGTCCAACAACGCCAACAGGCTCATGACGGGTATAATTAAAGTATCCTTGGCTCACAGGAATGGTTTGTCCACTTATTTTGGTTGTCCAGCCCGCATAATAGCGCATATGCTCGATTGCGAGAGGGATATCTGCATTGGTTGTTTCATTAATTGGCTTTCCGTTATCTAAAGTTTCAAGCTGAGCGAGCTCTTCTTGGTTTTCTTCCATTAAATCAGCAAGCTTGAACATGAGCCGGGCGCGTTCGGCGGCAGACATGGAGCGCCAAGGACCATGAAAGGCTTTTTTGGCTGCTTTTACTGCCTCATCAATGTCTTTTGCACCTGCTTCATATACATCAATAAGGGTTTCACCTGTGGCTGGGTTAGGAGTTGAAAAGGTTTTGTTATCGTGACTTGTGACAAACTGACCATTAATGTAGAGTTTTTTCGTCCCTTGGAGAAAAGATTCGAGTTTTGAACTAATTTGAAGTGTTGTAGAGCTCATAAATAAACAAACCTCCTTAAAGATATGGATTGTTCTGCGAGTTCTAGGTGAAAAAGCGGATTGGAAGCAAATGATCTAGTATACGCACATGGATGTAAACGTATACATTCATCATATTACACCACATGTTTGAAAGCAATCCATAACACTCATTGCATTTCATGAAAAATTGGCTACAATAAATGTATAGATGAAAAAAGGAGTTTTTAAATCATGATCCATCAAAACTGGCAAACGGCTCAAACGTTAAAACAAGTAAAATGTATACATACGAATGCGAAAAAATATATGGTCGACCGTGCACTAACGGTTGGAAGCACATATGAAGTGAAAAATGAAACAGAAGAATTCCTGTTTGTCGTTGATAATACAGGTAAAGTAGGCGGGTATTATAAAGAGTATTTCGAAGACTTTTCTGCTGAATGATTTTGATCATCATCACTCATACTAAGAAAAACAGTAAAGGGTGATGATGATGAAAAAGAAGCAAACAGATGAGCAGAATCAACAAAATGCTTGGCATGATAACGAAGATGCTGATATGGCAATTACGCTTGAGCAGATTTCCGATGTATATGCCGAGGGAACCATTGAAACACCAAAAGACGAATAGTCCACTTTGTCTTCTTTTTCAGTGTGACATGAAAACCTTTGCAGCCCTAGGAAGGACGAGTACCGGCGCGGAGCGAATTTGACATTCGTGATCACCGGACTGACAAAGAATGCGAGGGTTTGTCTACACGCTGACAGTGATTTGAAAAAATCACTGTTTTTTTATTGGTCACAATTCAACCATTTTTCTCAAAAAGAACTGAAACTTTTTTCCTGCTTTAACTGTCTAAATAAGTAGAGGAAAGAGCATCGAATCAAAAAGAAAAAGTTAAATGAAATTTAATCTATTCGTAATGGAATAACGATCATTTATAGCGTATTCTATAAGTGAGAACAAAACGTACCCACAGAGCGTGTGGCCGTTTTTTCATAAAGGAATTTGATGGAGGAAGAGGGGGTTTACGTGGGTATTTTTTCTGTCAGTAAACAAAATGATAAGAAATTCGAATCCTTACTAATTGAAGGGGAAAGAATTGAAGCTGTTTACAGACTGCGTCACGACCAAATTTGTTTCACCAATAAACGACTGATCTTTGGCGATAACCGCGTATTTTCTAAGAAGAAAGTTAGGGTCTCCTTGCCATATCGATCAATTGAAAGTTTTGCCATTCAAGAAGCTGGCGTGTTTGATCAAGACACAGGTATGCTGCTTGTCACAAGCTCAAAAGTATTTGAACTCGATTTTTCAAAAGAGACGGATTTGAGTGATGTTCAAGCCATTTTGACAAAACATATTTGCTGATCAACCTTGCGATTACATAGATCACATGCACTTTTCTCATTCTACGTATTTATTTTAATAGATCGCACATTGCCTGAGCCCTTCCCCATATTTTCTTGGAAGGGCTTTTTTGTTTAGGTGTTTGAATGATAGCAAAAAAGGATAAAGATGAAACAGATACAGAAAGGAGAATGAACAATGAAAGTATTAGTTGCTGGAGCAAATGGACATACAGGTAGACTCGTCATTCGTTATTTAAAAGAAAAAGGACATGAGCCGCTTGCTCTCATTCGAGATGAAAAACAAGCGGATGCGCTAAAAGAACTAGGTGCAGCGCCTGTCATCGGTGATCTTGAAAAGGATGTGACAGATGCTGTGAAACAAGCAGATGCTGTCATCTTTGCAGCTGGTTCAGGCTCCAAAACAGGTGCAGATAAGACGATTGCAGTGGATCAAGAAGGTGCAAAACGTCTTGTCGACACAGCGAAAAAAGAAAACATTCAGCATTTTGTGATGCTGAGTTCCTTTAATGCCGATGATCCAAACCAGGGAAAAGGGCAAGGAAGTATGGAAATTTATTATGAGGCGAAAAGAAAAGCAGATGAACATCTAAAACAGTCTGGACTTTCCTATACCATTGTCCGTCCAGGTGTCTTGCTGCATGAGGAAAAGACAGGAAAGATTGAAGCTGCGGAGCATATTTCAGATAACCAAAACATTGAGATTTCAAGAGAGGACGTAGCCACTGTACTAGTGGAAAGCTTAACAGAATCCAATGTGAAAAATAAATCCTTTGACTTAATTAAAGGGGATAAACCAGTAGAAGAAGCACTTCGCACCCTGTAAGAGAAGCAAGCTGCTGCCAATAAGGCGGCGGCTTTTTTGATGTTTTCAATTCCCTTGCAGCGGGAAGGTAATAAGAAAGGAGTGATTGACCGTGGGCTTAACGAAAGAACAAAAAGCTGATTTATACGAAAGATTGAATCAATTAAAGGAAGATGTAAAAGGGTCAAAAAAGAAAGAAGAATCTATGCTAAGTGAATCGAGCGAGATTTCAAATGGTGTTGGGAACCATATCGCTGATCATGGTAGCATCTATTTAGACCGCATGACCGAACAAACGCTGGACCAAGTTGATGGCCAGCTTGAAGCTGAAATTGATGCAGCCCTGAAACGAATGGAAGACGGAACATATGGGGTCTGTGAGAAAACAGGGAAAGACATTCCATATGAACGTTTAAAAGCAGTTCCCTATACACGTTATTCAATCGATGCGAAGAAAAATGAAGAAACCACTCAAGACCCAAACGAGTTTGACCGTAATTTCTCAGATCAAATGCGTGATTTAACAAATAGACAAACAATGGATCAGATGCATTCAGATACGTATGAACGATTAGAGGAAGAGCAGGATGTTGACATAGACGAAGAAAAATAGGATAATAAATCGAAGTTACATTTTTTCAGAATAATTTTTTCTTATGTATGCAATGACAAATATCTTGTATACATGAGTATTTCATAGAAAAAAGATCTCTTGAAATTTAATAAACTTTCGTGTAATATAGTTTAAAGGCTGCGATGCGCGTAATGTTAATTAAGTTTTAACCTTTAAGCTGTAATAGGGAGTTTTATATTGAAGCCGGAATGTCATGCCTCCTTAGAGAGGAAGACAGGAACGTTTCTGCAAACACCCACTTTGAGGAGTGGTGGTTTAAAACTTTCTTACTTAGATTACGGCATCCGCAGCTTTTCCTAGGATGATTCAAGCCATTTTCCATTTCGGAAAATGGCTTTTTATTTTGTAAAAAGACGAAATTCGACTGATCGCCTGTAGAGGCAAGAATCTATGTTAAAATGGACAAAACAAATGACGGAGAGGGAATTGAATGTTAGAACAAGCAGAAGCACTCCTGAAACAATATTATGGCTTTGATGCCTTTAGAAAAGGACAGAAACAAGCCATTGAAGCGATTGTAAATAAACAAAAGGATACCGTCTGCATTATGCCGACAGGCGGAGGGAAGTCAGTTTGCTATCAGATCCCTGCGCTAATGATGGAAGGTACAACGATCGTAGTATCTCCGCTTATTTCTTTAATGAAGGATCAGGTTGATGCGTTAAATGAGATGGGCATACGTTCTTCCTTTTTAAACAGCACTCTGTCCGCAGCTGAAATGAATGAAAGGCTGAAAAAATGCGAAAATGGGGAATACGAACTGCTTTATATCACACCTGAACGCTTACAAAATGAACGTTTTTTTCAGCTGTTAGATCGGTTAACGATTCCTTTAATCGCGATTGATGAAGCGCACTGTATATCCGAGTGGGGACATGATTTTAGGCCAAGTTATCGCTTCATTCAAGAATGCTTGAACAAGCTGTCAAAAAGACCGGTGATTGTCGCATTAACAGCTACAGCGACGAAAAAGGTACACCAAGATATATGTGAACAGCTTGGCATAAACGGAGAAGAAACCGTCTTTACTGGGTTTGCTAGAGAAAATTTGTCCTTTCAAGTGATCAAAGGAGAAAACAGTGAACGTTTTATCACACAATATATGAAGAAAAACAGTCTTGAGTCTGGCATTATTTATACAGCCACTCGTAAAGAAGCGGATAATATTTATCATCGACTAAAAAAACAAAAGATCAAAGCTGGCGTTTATCATGGTGGATTGGATGATCATACGAGAGAAGAGCAGCAAAACCTCTTTTTAAATGATGATATCCAGGTGATGGTCGCCACATCAGCATTTGGCATGGGAATCAATAAGTCGAATGTCCGTTTTGTGATCCATCATCAAATTCCAAGGGATATTGAAAGCTACTATCAAGAAGCTGGGCGTGCCGGCAGAGATGGGCTTGAAAGTGAATGCATCTTACTGTTTTCACCTCAAGGTGTAAGAGTGCAGCGCTTTCTCATTGAACAGTCAATAGAAGATGAGACGCGCTACCAGCATGAGCTGCTTAAATTAAGGCAAATGGTGGATTACTGTCATACTGAGCAATGTCTGCAGCAATTTGTGATGGATTATTTTGATCAAACAGCTAGTTCGCCTTGTGGTAAATGCAGCAACTGCCTTGATGAAAGAGAGCGTGAAGAGGTCACAAGAGAAGCACAGATGGTGTTATCTTGTACAGTGAGAATGAATGAGCGCTTCGGTAAAATGATGATCGCCCAAGTATTGGCAGGCTCTAGAAACAAAAAAGTGCTAGAGCTAGGTTTCGATCGTCTCCCTACATATGCTTTAATGAAACAACATTCGGCTCAGCAAATCAGTGACTTCATTGAATTTTTAATTACAGAAGAGTATTTGCACATGTCTGAAGGAGCTTACCCAACACTGAAGGTGACCCATAAAGGGAAGAAAGTGTTAGTTGGACAAGAGGCTGTGTATAAAAAGCAGGCGATCAAAGCAGAAGCCATTCAAGAAAACGATGCATTATTTGAGCGATTGAGATCGCTAAGAATGAAGCTAGCTAGAGAGCAAGGTGTTCCGCCGTTTGTTGTCTTTTCTGATCAAACATTGAAGGAAATGTCAGCGGTAGAGCCTCAAACAGATGATGAATTACTCCAAATTAAGGGGATTGGCGCTCAAAAAAGAGAGAAATACGGAGATGTTTTTTTAGAAGAAATTCGTTTATTTATAGAAAAAGAGAAAAAATAAAGAGTTTGAAGAAGAAAAATAAATATTTTTCGCTGCACTTGGACACGTTTTCAGCAGGCCGTTTTTGATCCTTTTAAAACCTTGATATGGCGGGGAATCAAGCCGTTTTGTGGACTGATTTACCAATGGAGAGAGATGTTTCATGTAAAGGAACTGTAATCTAAAACATATCGTTTTGTTATTGAATTGACATTTACATATGTTACGATAGCACTCGTTAGCCGCCATAAAAAGCTAACAAGGGAGGATTTACTTTATGAAGAAGACTATTATGTCCTTGGTTGCTGTTGCAGCAATCTCAACAACAGCATTTGGAGCGCAGCAAGCTTCTGCAAAGGAAATCACTGTACAGAAAGGTGATACACTTTGGGGAATCTCACAAAAAAATGATGTGTCTCTAAAGGACCTAAAGGGTTGGAACAATTTATCTACTGATATGATCTATGTAGGTGATAAATTGACAATCTCTTCAAAAGAGAAAACTCAGGAGCAGTATAAAGTCCAGAAGGGGGACAGCCTCTGGAAAATCGCTCAAAAATTCAATGTGTCAATTAGCGATATTAAGTCTTGGAATAACTTAAACTCAGATATAATTATGGTTGGTTCAACACTAAGTGTTGCTGGCCAAAGCTCGGCTCCGGTAAGCTCAGAACCTGTTCAAAAACAGGAACCTGTCCAAAAAGAGCAAACAACGAAAAAAGCTGCTCCTAAAAAGGAAACAGCTAAAGCAGAATCATCTTCTGCTAGTCAGAGTGTACAAAAAGAAATGACTGTTACAGCTACGGCTTATACAGCAAATGATGGTGGCATCTCAGGTATTACTGCAACAGGGGTAAACTTAAACAAAAACCCAAATGCAAAAGTCATTGCAGTAGATCCTAATGTCATTCCATTAGGAAGTAAGGTTTATGTTGAAGGCTATGGTGAAGCCATCGCAGCAGATACTGGCGGCGCAATTAAAGGTAACAAAATTGATGTACATGTACCAAGCAAATCCCAAGCGAAAAATTGGGGCGTAAAATCAGTCAAAGTAAAAGTACTTAACTAGTAAACAATTGTTTTTTGGAAGAAAGCATCAGGTGGCGGCCTGATGCTTTTATTGTACCCTTTTTTTGGTCAAAAATACACATATTTTTCAGAAAAATTTGCATTTTCGACAAAAAGCAGCGCATATCTTATGATACACGCTGGTTTTTGTCGTTAGCTGTCCACCCAATAAATTTCTCCGCTTTGTTCTTTCCAATTGATCTGGACATCAAATTGATGCTTTTCATAAAAATGAATTAAGCGATCTACGTGATCCCAGTCTCTTTTGACGAGGTCGCCAGTAATCACGGGTATGTTCTGCTCTCTTGCGATTTCTTTTAAATGCTTCATGCAGATGGAGCCGTATCCATTATCTGGCGGGCCTTTAATATCGGCAATATGAATCTTTCCTTCTTCAGGATATTCCGCAATTAAGGAAAAATCAGATTGTCCGCGAAAAGCTTTTTCACAATCGCTGAGCATAATTTTACATGTATCTGCACTTTCAATGGCAGAGACGATCAGCCACTCATCTTCTTTCGCTTGATCGATGCCAATGATCTTTGCTTTTTTCGAAATATCTTTCATATTTTCTTGCATTCGATACATTTGGAACTGCAATTGCTGTAATTCTTGCTCTAACGTCTTCACATCGTTGGCAGTTTCCTGTAAGATTGACAAGTCCATTACTCCTTTCCTATCAGAAATGATCAAAATCACATAAATTCCAATTTTAAAGGAAGTGGATGGATCTTTCAAGCCGTTAGAACGCCTGCAACCTGCAAGTTTGTCTAAAATTCGACGAAGACAGCGAATTCATTGACTTTATAGAGAAATTTAAATAACATACTCTTAGTCGGAACTAATAAAGAGAGGTTTTCAAACATGAACGAACAGAATCAAAAACCGAAAAATTTTACTGGTATTGTGATCATTTTAACAATTGCCATCAACGGATTAATCGCTTTATTATTTTTAATGCCAAAATCAGATAAATTTAGCCATCTGGATATTACATTTTTGCCGTTACTTAATGCCGTGATGAACAGCTTTACGTTTATCTTTTTACTTTCAGCACTCATCATGATTAAACAAAAGAACATTAAAGCGCACAGACGATTTATCTTTGCTGCATTTTCAACGACACTTGTCTTTTTAATTTCGTATGTGACCTATCACTCAATGGCAGCTGATACCCATTTCGGAGGAGAAGGGATTATCCGTCCAATTTATTTCTTTATTTTAATCACACATATCGTCTTATCAGCAGTCATTGTACCGCTTGCCCTGATTACGCTGTTTAGAGGCGCACAGATGCAAGTCGAGCGTCACCGTAAAATTGCTCGCTGGACCATGCCGCTGTGGCTTTATGTTAGTCTCACTGGCGTCATTGTGTATATGATGATTTCTCCATACTACAGCTAACGTATGTCCAACTGGACATACGTTCTTTTATTTACAAGATGCAGTGCTTTGGATAAAATGGGAATTGGGTATCCGACTTGCACGGTATCTTCCCATCTATAGACTCACATCATTTTTGGCCGTTTGCTCGTTTGGAGAACAACAATTGAACGAAACGGGGGTTATATGATGACTGAACAACTGCAGTATAAACCGGGGCTTGAAGACATTGTGGCAAGCGAAACGTCTATCTCATACTTAGATGTGCAGCAAGAAGAGATTGTAATTCGCGGGTATGACCTCATCGAGTTGGCACAAAAAAAGACCTATTTAGAAACAGCCTATCTGCTTATTTATGGAAGATTACCAGATGCGATGGAATATCACCAGTTTCAGCAAGACATTTCCTCACAAACCAACTTACATCCAACCATTCAAACCATTTTAACAAAACTGCCAAAAACCACACATCCGATGGATGCCATGAGAACGTGCATATCTGCTCTTAGTGGGTACGATGATGCGTTACAAGATCGATCAGAAGCATGCCAGCAAAAGCGTGCTGTTCGATTACTCGGCCAGCTACCGGCCATTGTCGCTGGAAGCTATCATATTCTCACAAAAGACGCCGCTATTTCTCCAGATCAGACCAAATCCTACACTGAAACCTTTTTAACCATGCTAACCGGACGCACGCCAACTCAAGACGAAATCACCGCTTTTGACCAAACACTCACATTATATAGTGAACATGAGCTGCCTAATTCAACGTTTGCCGCTAGAGTCATCGCATCCACACATTCTGATATGTATGGTGCTTTTACTGGAGCAATTTCTTCATTAAAAGGTGACTTGCACGGAGGAGCGAATGAAGCTGTCATGCATATGCTTCTCGAAGGGAAAACAACGGAAGGCTTCCTTGCGCTGATTGAGCGAAAATTAGCCGCAAAGGAAAAAATGATGGGCTTTGGCCATAGGGTATACATGAGAAAAATGGACCCAAGAGCCGCTCTTTTAAAACGATCATTGAAAACGCTTACGGAATCAAAGGGAGATACAACGCTTTATGACATGTGTGTAGCAGGAGAGGCATACATGAAAGAGAAGAAAAACCTCTATCCGAACCTTGATTATTACGCCGCACCTATTTATTACGTGCTCGGGATTCCAATTTCACTTTATACACCGATTTTCTTTGCTGCAAGGGCAAGTGGATTAGCTGCTCATGTCATTGAACAGCATTTGCATAATCGCATTTTCAGACCGAGAGTCCGTTATTTAGGGCCAAGAGGATTAAAAGTTTCAGATGATGATGGAAAAATGGGGGAATGAACATGAATAAAACAGCAGTCGCCAATCAAACGGATCAGCTATTAGAAGAAATCGCAGCCTATGCAGTAGACGGGGAAATTACGAGTAAAGAAGCCATTGAAACGGCACGCTATGTGCTTATAGACACACTTGGCTGCGGAATGCTGGCGCTCAATTTTCCTGAATGTACGAAGCATCTTGGACCGATCGTCCCTGGAACCGTTGTACCTAATGGAGCAAGAGTTCCAGGTACTTCCTTTGTGCTAGATCCTGTTCAAGCGGCTTTTGATATAGGCTGTATGATTCGCTGGTTAGATTATAATGACACGTGGCTTGCAGAGGAGTGGGGACATCCGTCAGATAACTTAGGCGGGATATTAGCTGTGAGTGATTACATCAGCAGAACACGGCTTGCAAACGGGGAAGAGCCGCTTTCGATGAATGACGTACTACATGCGATTGTCAAAGCACATGAAATTCAAGGCGTACTGGCTTTAGAAAATTGTCTGAATCGCAATGGCTTGGATCATGTCCTATTTGTCAAAGTAGCAACAAGTGCTGTTGTATGTGCATTGCTTGGCGGAACAAAGGAAGACGTGCAGCATGTTTTATCGCAAGCGTTTGTTGATAATTCTCCGCTTAGGACGTATCGCCACGCCCCAAACACAGGGTCGAGGAAATCATGGGCAGCTGGGGATGCAACAAGCCGCGGGGTGAGACTTGCAATGATGACACTCAAAGGGGAAATGGGCTATCAAACGCCGCTTAGTGCAGAGAAGTGGGGCTTTGAAGATGTTCTGATGAAAGGGAAATCTCTCACACTCGCTCAGCCGCTAGGATCATACGTCATCGAAAATGTGCTTTTCAAAATTGCTTATCCTGCTGAGTTCCATGCCCAAACGGCTGCAGAGGCTGCTATGATCCTGTATGACGCTGTAAAAGGTCGATTAGATGACATTGACCGAGTAGAGATTACAACACATGAATCAGCGATTCGGATTATCGATAAGAAGGGACCGCTGTATAATCCAGCAGACCGCGATCATTGCTTGCAATATATTACTGCGATTGGATTAATCTATGGTGAGCTCACAGCTGACCATTATGAAGAAGAAACGGCGCAAAATCCGGTCATTGATCGTCTCCGGGATCAAATGGTCGTCAAAGAAGATAAACAATATACAGCGGATTATTTAGATCCGAAAAAGAGATCCATTGCAAACAGTGTGCAGATCTTCTTTAAAGACGGGACGATGACAGACCGAATCGAAATTGAATATCCACTTGGTCATCGCAGAAGAAGGCAGGAAGGCATTCCTCTGCTTGAAAAGAAATGGCTCTATCATTTGAAGACGAGATTTCCACAAAAACAAGTGGATCAAATTGTGTCACTCTGTCAAAATCCAAATCAATTAAAAACAACAACCGTACCAGCATTTATGGACTTATTCGTCATATAAGGGAGGGAATTAGTGTGTGGATCGTGAATGATGAATCAAGTCAAGTAGATTTAGCCGCAGCCTTTCAAGAACAAATGCACAAATCAGCTTTATTTCAAATTCCAGGCGTTCACGATGGAATGTCTGCGCTCTATGCAAAAAAAATGGGCTTCCAAGGGCTCTATTTATCCGGAGCCGCCTTTTGTGCCAGCAAAGGATTGCCTGATCTCGGCATGATCCATTCAACGGAAATGGCTGAAAAAGCAAAGGAAATCATTCGAGCTTCTCAGCTGCCGCTTTTGGTCGATATGGATACTGGCTATGGCGGTGTATTGAATGCTGCAAGGGCGGCAAAGGAAATGGTAGAAAGTAAGGTGGCAGCTGTTCAAATTGAAGATCAGCAAATGCCAAAAAAATGCGGACATTTAAACGGAAAATCGCTCGTTCCAGTAGAAGAGATGATCGCAAAAATCAAAGCCATCAAACAAGCGGCACCAACGCTTTTGGTGATTGCGAGAACCGATGCAAGGTCCGTAAATGGGATGGAGGATGTCATCCGCCGGGCCAATCTTTACGTAGAAGCAGGAGCTGACGCTATTTTTCCTGAGGCACTCATCACAGCAGAGGACTTCACGCATGCGTCAAACAATATTAAAGGACCGCTCCTTGCAAATATGACGGAGTTTGGCAAGACGCCTTATTATCATGCAGACGAATTTTCTGTATTTGGCTTTCAAATGGTCATTTACCCTGTGTCATCACTCAGAGTCGCTGCAAAAGCGTATGAGCGTTTATTTACAGAAATCATGGAGAAGGGGACGCAGCAAGGAATGCTAAAGGACATGCAAACGAGACAAGAGCTGTATGAAACGATTCATTATGATGAATATGAGGAAATGGATCAGCATTTAGCGAAAACGATCCTGCCGGAAATCGGGAAAGAACATCGATAAAATGAAAAGCACTTCCATTTAGGAAGTGCTTTTTTTACGATGATGGTGAGGATGACGAAGCCAATTTCATCTTTTCTTCAACTGTTTTCGTTTTTTCTTTTACTTTTTCAGCATAAGTGAAGTCACCGAAGCAATATGGGTAGCGGAAGTTATCTTTGTTGCCTCCGCACGTATAGACTTCTGGGTTTCGTTTCACTTGCTTTTTAGAGTATTGTTTTGCCAATTTCTCGGAATGTTTTCCCCCGTTTTTTGCAACAAAATCAATATAGCCAATTCCCATATTATAGCTTTGAATAATGGTTTCCAAATCAACGCCTTTTTTCTTCCCATGCTTGTACATAGTAGAAAAATGATGGACTCCTTGTCTAATGCTTTTCTGAGGGTCATTGATTTCATTTCGTTTCAAACCAAGAGATTCAGAGGACTGCATTGGATCTCCGCCTCTGCCTTTTGATTCTTGATACATCATACCGAGGATTAACGCGGTATATTGATCTAAATCTTGATCTCTTAACTCTGTTTCTACAAGCGGTTTGAAATCATCCAATCTCGACAAAACAATTGATTCCGTATCAATCGGCAGCTTTTTTAACTCCTTTTGATTAAAGGACATGACAATGGCTGCTAATACGAAAACAAACAGAAAAATCGTGAAGCAGCCTGAAATGGCAAAACATCCTGTTTTTTTCTTTTTCAAGGTCAGTTCACCCCTGTTTTGCCCCGCTTTTAAAAGGGAAGTACAGCCTTTTTATTATGCCATATCCTGCACAAGATACCAAGTGAAAACCTTATAATCAATCGTACCCAAATGTAAATTCGGGTCTTGTTTTCAGTCTGTAGCAGAAATAAACAAAACCGATAATCAGCCAAAGCAAACCAATGATTAATGCATTTGTACTGATGTTCGTTAACAGCCATATACAAAAGGCCGTCCCGCACAGAGGAATCACTGCGTATCTCAATGTATTGAGTACACCTCTTTGTTTTTGTCTAATGAAATAGTACGCAAAAACAGATAAGTTCACTAATGTGAATCCAATCAACGCGCCGAAGCTGATAAAGGAATAAATGACTTCAAGTTCGCCAACGACTGCGGTTAAGGAGAAAGCACCAATTAATAAAATATTAAAAACAGGCGTTTTTAATCTCGGATGTATATATCCGAAGAAACGCTTCGGTAACGACTCATCTCTACCCATTGCATATAATAGCCTTGCTGCACTTGCATGTGACGATAAGGAAGAAGAGATAACAGCGACCATTGTGCCAGCTAAAAAAAACGAGTGGAGAAAGGCGCCGCCCACAAAATCCGCAATTTCAAGTGAGGCAGCATCGGGATGCTTGAACTGCTGAAAATTTGGAAATACTTGCTGCAAAAAATAAGACGTCAAGGTAAACAGTACGCCTCCAATGGCGACGGTTAAGAAGATGGCAAGTGGGATCGTCTTTTTAGGCTTAATGGTTTCCTCAGACAGGGTCGAAATCGCATCAAATCCTAGAAACGAAAAACATAAAATGGTTGCTCCTGAAAAAATAAGCGCTGGATCTAAGCTCGCCGAATAAAAAGGCCGGGCGGACAATAATTCCCCGCTGCCTGCGTTTTGCGTGAGCCCATACATAATAAACCCAACAAAAGTGACGGCGACAATGACCTGAAAGGTCACAAATAGTGCCGTGATGTTGGCTGTAAGCCGTATACCGATTACATTGACAGTCGTTATGGCGATAGCAAGTATGGAGATCCAAATGTAATGAGGTACATCAGGAAAGGCTGCGGTTAAATAAGCACTTCCAATCGCAAAATTCACCATAGGCAAAAATAAATAATCCAGTAAAAGTGTCCAGCCTACAAGAAAGCCAACATGAGGATGAATACTTTTTTGCGCGTATGTATAAGCAGATCCTGCTTTTGGAAAAGCCTTCACCATATTCCCATAGCTAAGCGCTGTCAATAGTAATGCAAGTAACGTAAATATATAAGCTGTAGCGACGTGTCCTTTCGTCAGCTGAGCCACAATGCCGTATGAATCAAATACGACAAGTGGATCCATATAAGCAAGCCCGATCACAACAAGTGGAAAGACAGTCAGGCTGCGTTTTAGTCTTGGCTCTTCAGTCAATTTGCCTATCAGCTCCTCTAAAAAAATGAATAAATAATGCTCATTTTAAAAAGAATGCTACCAAGTGTCAATGCTATTTGAGTAAATCTTTTTTCTAAAGTGTGCTCTCTTTGCATGCCGGACGTTTTGGTATATGATGATACATAGAATAAGTCGTGATTTGACGGACAAGAAAGGTGAAGCAAAATGAAGGAAGAACTGAATACAAATCAAGAACAGGAACGGATGGAGCTGGATGAAGAAAGTCTATTTCTTGTCTCCCAAACCTTTAAAGCTTTATCTGATCCGACACGTATTCGAATTCTGCACCTGCTGTCTCAAGGTGAACACTCGGTAAATGATATAGCAGAAACACTGAATCTCATGCAATCAACCGTTTCTCATCAGCTGCGCTTTTTAAAAAACCTTCGTCTCGTGAAATCTAGACGAGCAGGGACCTCGATTTTTTACAGCCCTGAAGATCAGCATGTGATGGAAGTGCTTGAACAGATGATTCACCATGCACAGCACGATTGATAAAAAACCTTCCTACTTTCATATAGGAAGGTTTTTATGCATGATGCACATGTGTCGATCGTTTATTTGCTTTCATCATGTGAAAAGAAAAAACAACATAGTAAGCAGCTAAAAGAAAAAAGCTGAGCATGGTCATCGCATCATCGCTCACGATGTGCTGATACAGTTCAACGACACTGATTTTGGTCATCGAATGGTTTGTGAGCTCAACCAGCTTAAAACTAAGCCTGGATAAAAACAAACATAAAATGAAGCTTTCAATCCATTTACTCGTTTTCATATACAGCCGGCCATTTTCTTCTTTCATACGAATCGTCTGATAGGCATGAACAGCTAGGCAGCTTCCAAAAAGCATACCAATAGCGGCATAGATAAGGATATTATGATTTTGCCATCCTTCTGATAGGAGAATAAGGGCTGAAAGACCAAAGAGATACATTCTCATCAAAAGCCTGATGGGGCGTACAAGCTGAAAGCGTCTCATTCGATTCATTCGAATCATGATGCAGATCAACATAATGCTCCCAATCATGAACAATTGCCACACGTTATGTGTCATGATGCAACCTCCTCCTGCACGTGCAGGGATGTAAACGAATGCTGGCTGTTACTTATCTTTACCATTCTTTCTTTTTTTATCAAAACAAAACCTACATTTATGAAAAAGAGGAAAAGTCATGAAAATCGACCGCATTTTATCTACTGTGATGCTGCTCATTAGCAAGAAGCAAGTACAGGCGAAAGATCTTGCTGAACTTCACGAAGTGAGCACGAGGACCATTTATCGTGACATTGATACCATCAATCAAGCGGGAATCCCTGTTGTCACAACCCAAGGAGCAGGTGGAGGCATTTCACTTGTTGAGGATTATCGTTTAGAGAAAAAATTATTTACCGATGATGACATCGAGGTCATTTTAACAGCCCTCGAAAGCATGACGAGTGCCTATTCCTTTAAAGAAAGCGAACATGTACTGAAAAAAATCAAATCGCTTATTCCCACGCATACGTGTGAAAACGAAAAACAGCATCATGTCTTCATTGATTTAAGCTCCTGGGGAAAAGACAGCCAGGCAGAAAAGAAGCTCCAGCTCATTCATACAGCTGCGTCAGCGCACCAATACATTCAGTTTACTTACCGCAATGCGAAAGGTGAAACACTTCCACGCAAAGTGGAGCCTTATACGCTCGTTTTAAAAGGGAGGCATTGGTATTTGTATGCGTTCTGTTGTGTAAAAAAAGCTTTTCGTCTGTTCAAGCTGACTAGAATGACGGGTCTTGTCACCATTTCAGGGTATTTTCAACCGAAAAGAATCAAAAACGAAGAAAAGCCTTGGAATGATTCTTGGCAAGAACAACCGTCGATCAGCTCTGTCACGCTCAGGTTAACGGAAGCATCAGTGGGGAAAGTGAAGGAATGGGTAGATGAGAACGAATTGAATGTTTGTTCAGACGGCACTTACCTTGCCACCATTACCGTACCTCTTGATGATTGGTTAAATAGTTTCCTATTCCATTTAGGTCCAGATGTTGACATTCTTTCCCCGAAGCATGTCAAAGAAGCGTTTGACATTCAGTTGAAACAATTTCTCAAACGAATAGAAACTTGACACAATGTTGTCAGGTTTCTTTTTATATGATAGAAAAAAAGGAGATGAGAATGTATGTACGATATCGTGACATTAGAGAAACAATGGATGAAAGGGTTGTCTGTTCGAACAACAAACGAAATGGAGCAAACAAAAGAGCGGAAGATTGCTCCACTCTGGCAACAATTTTTTGCGCAGCAGCTTTACGGAGGGCAAGCGCCCGTCATAGGATTATATTCAGATTATGAAAAAGATGAGCATGGCTCTTATTTATTTACTGCTGGGCAATTCGTGGATCAGCAGGTAGAACATGTCATAGAGATTCCTGCATCGACCTACGCAAAATTCCGAACGAGAAAGGGACCTATTGAAGAGGTTGTGTTGGAGACATGGCAGCAGATTTGGGCGTGGGATGAGCGCCATTACCGCACATATACAGGCGACTTTGAATGGTATGATGAAAGATCTATAGATCCAAAAGAAGCGCAAATTGATATTTATATTGCGGTTGATGAAGAAATGCTTGCTAAAACTAATATCATTAGTTAATATAAAACTAACGACATTAGTTTTAGGAGGACATATGATGAGATTGACAACTTTTGATCGCCTGCACCAGCTCACATTGATGCCGCGTCTATTTCCGGTAAATTGCTATGTATTTGAGGAAGAAAATGGACTGATATTAATTGATGCTGCTTTAAAAATGGCAGCAAGCTCGATCATTGAATTTGCGCACAAAAAAGACAAGCCAATCGACAAGATTATTCTTACTCATAGTCATATGGATCATATCGGTGCACTAGATGAAGTGAAAAAGGCTTTTCCAGAGGCAGTCGTTTATTTATCAAAACGCGATGCCCTCCTTTTTGAAGGTGATTTTTCCTTGCTTCCTGGTGAACCTCAGCAAAAAATTAAAGGCAGTTTTTCAAAAGACATTCACACAAAACCAGATGTGCTTGTCGAAGAAGGGGACGAGATTGGGTCACTTAAAGTCATCTCAACACCAGGACATACACCTGGAAGCATTTCTTTATACGATGAAAGGTCAGGGATTGTCATTGCAGGAGATGCACTTGTGACAAAAGGCGGTTTATTCGTAACGGGTGAGTTTCGCTTGACCTTCCCGTTCCCGGCTTTTGCCACTTGGGATGCAGAAACAGCACTCAAAAGTGCCGAAAAATTGCTGGCACTTCCCTTATCTTGTCTTGCAGTAGGACATGGTGATCTTATCATGGAACCTCATGCCAAGCTTCAAGCTGCCATAACAAAAAGGCAGCATCAGTTAAAGAAAGGGGAGCAGTAAACCGTGTCTCCAAGAATGGGTATCACGCAAGAAAAAATCATCGATACAGCGGCCGCATTTGTTGATGAAGAGGGCTTTTCTGCATTGACCATTGCTACATTGTCTAAAAAGCTGAACATCAGACCACCTTCTCTTTATAATCATGTATCTGGTCTTCTTGAAATTCAGGCGGCACTCGCAGAAAAAGGGCTGTCCATGCTACGTGAAGAAGGTATACACGTAACAGAGGGATTGGATAAAGAAGAAGCTGTGTTAGCCTTTGCCAAACAGTATGTTCAATTTGTCCGCGAACATCCAGGCCTTTATGAAGCGGCCTTTTCACATATGGAGGAGAAAAAAGTAAGAAGTGAGGCAGAGCGCCTTGTTGAATTTGTCCAATCCATCATGGCCCGTTTTGGTGTCAAAGAAGAAGAGATGACACATGTGGTCAGAGGACTAAGAAGCTTATTGCACGGCTTCGGTGATATTTCAAATAAAAATGGATTTCAACGAAAAGAACAGCTTGAAGACAGTGTGAGCTATGCGGTCAAGCTTTATATCTCAGGTGTGTTGCAAAAAGAAGATCTGTCTCATTGACAGGTCTTTTTTTGGTAGTGAACCGATATGTTAAAGAGGCGACCATCTTGAACCAATTTTTTGACAAAAAAAGAATAAACATTTGACAGTTTTGTGAAACATGGTATGCTTGTTATGTGAAACAATTCACATAGAGGAGTAGAGGCAGATGAAAAGAAAGCCTGTTTATGTGGAAACAACCATTCATGCACCGATAGAGAAAGTATGGGAATATACGCAAAATCCAAAGCTTCATGAACAATGGGATTTGCGCTTTTCAACCATTTCATTAAATGAACCTCAAAATGAACAGCCCCAATCCTTTTTGTATGAAAAGCATCTTGGGTTTGGTTTAAGTGTCACAGGGACAGGAGCTTATCGAACAAGAATGATGGATGAACGGAATGAGCGGGCATCCTCACTTCATTTCAAATCGTCACACCCATTGTCTTTTATCAAAGAAGGCAGCGGCTACTGGAAGTATATGAAAACAAGCGACCACATTGTGTTTCAAACTCAATTTGATTACAAAACGAAAGAAGGAAAAGGATGGACATGGGCAGACCGGATTCTTTTTCGCCCAATGATCGGGTTTATGACAGCCTTTAGTTTTGGGGCATTAAAGACGTGGCTTGAAAAGGGAACACATCCCCGTTTGTTGCTAGAGAGAACACTTGCTCATTACGGGATTTGTTTGCTGTTTGCCATCGTCTGGCTATGCCAAGCGGTCATTCCTTTTTCACATTCGGCTTTTGATCATAGCACGAGTTTCCGATTGTTTTATGCGCTTTTAGGCGTATCATGGCTAATTCCCAAGCTAACAAAGAAATATCTATTCATTTTTCAAAGTATGTTTCTTCTCATCATGCTTTGTATAGGGGTCCTATCCCCGCAAACGACGCTTCATGAGCCGCTTGTGATAAGTGCATTTTTCATTTTGTCGATTGCAGGTATGATCAATCTAAAAGATTGTGTAGATGTATTTTCCATCAAACGAAAAAGGGGAGGTAGACATGGTCGTTCATCGTCATCAAGTAAAGGATTACGATAAACTGCATCCAAAGCTAAAAGAGAGATACAATCGCGCGTTTTCTGCTGAAGGCACCATGGAGGAAATAGGCGGCGGGTCAAGACTCATTCGATTTATTTTCAGAATTGGTTCTTTGTTTCGGTGCTTTTTCCCTGAAAGAGGAAAAGACATTCCTTTCCAAATTGTCAATGATCCCTTTGTGACACGTAAGGGAGAGGAAGGGATGCACTGGTATCGAACGTTTTATTTCCCAAAGAAGGAGCGGCACTTTGATGCAGATATGATCATTGATCAGAAGAGTCATACAGTACTAGACTACTTTGGAAAGCCTAGACTTCTTGTGTCAGAGCTTCATTTTACAGTAACAAAGCATGGTTTCTTGCACATCCAATCCGGCCGGCAGAAGTTTTTGATGTTCGGCAGGGAATGGCCGCTGCCTTCATGGCTTTATGGTGTGTCAGATGTAACGGAAGGCTACGATGAACATGCAGGTGAATATACCATTGATGTCCACGTGAAAAATCGCCTGTTTGGTACTCTTTTTACATATAAAGGCCGTTTTACAGAAAGGGTGTCTCATGATGAATAAGTGGCATTTGACATCCAGTCTGATCTTCATGTCTTGTTTTATCGCCACCCGTTTCATGACAGGCCGGGTAGCAGAATTTTTTGTTCTCATGGCAATTCTATTTTTTGTTCCCTCTGCCTTACACTTTTTTGAGAAAGAAGGGAAGAAACACAAGCCAGAGAGGCTGATCGGCTTTTTAATGAAAGCCTTTCCACTAGCGGCTCTTTGTGCAACCACTGCTTTTATCTATCATTCCGCTTGGTTTGCATCGGGATGGCTTTTATATACAATCTTATTGGCGTTATTTGGCTTTTCTCGTTTGCTGAAAAGAGGAATCTTTCCGCTTCATGAGCTGATGATTGATGGCGCATGGATGTATCTCGCTTTAGGCGGTCTGTGGTTTTGGCTGTACACAGCAGATATACAGGTGATGACATTTTCGCCGATCATTGTTCTTTTGACCGCTATTCATTTTCATTACTCGGCTTTTTTTATCCCGCTTTTTTATGGATTTTTAGGAAGGCAGCGAATAAAAGAGACAGCTTTATACAAAGCGGCAGGCTGGGTGATTTTGCTGTCGCCTGTGATGATTGCTGTGGGGATTAGCTTTTCCCGTCTATTTGATACGTTCAGCGTCATTCTTTATGTGATGGCCCTCTACATATATGGCATCCTTTGTATGAAAACAAGATTTCGGTCGACTTTGGCAAAAGGACTTGTTGTGTTTTCTAGCTTAGTTTTAATGGGGACGATCGTGTTATCACTTCTTTATTCCGCTGGTATGCTGATGCGTGTGACCTACATCAGCATTGATCAGATGATTTGGTTTCATGGCAGTATCAATGCTTTTTTTGTGATTTTGCCGGGGTTGATTGGCTGGCTGATTGAAGGGCCGAAGGATCAATTAAAGCAGAAGAACTTTCCGATTTCCAAAGTGTATGGCCGGTTTCAACTGATCTCTTTTCAAGAGGAAAGCGTGCATAACCATGAGAAGCTGGGTTTAGTCGATTCGCTTGATGAATTAAATGGAACGACATTTTCAGCTGACAGGGTGTCACCTGTGATTCGCAGATTTTATGAAGACCCTATGGCTTTTACATTAAAAGCAGCCGTCAGCTTTCATTGGTGGGTAAGGCCGTTTGTTTTTTTACTTCAGCCAGTGTTTAAGAAAATAGGTCAGCTTTATTTGGGGTTATCTCGTCATCCATATGAGATGAAGGGACGTCTGACTAGATTTCAACATCCGAAGGAAGAAAGGGAAAATGTTCGGGCTTGGATACGTCACAATGTAAAAGGAGAGCAAGTCTTTTTTGCTCTTTATGCTCTTCATTACGATGCAGCTGCGGGTTATATGAATATTGCGCTGCCACTTCCGTATTCTCAGCTGACAGCTATTTTAAAGCCTTTTAATGAGAAAGAAGATTTTCTATTAAAAAGCGCATGTCCAAAAGGCAGTACCGGTGACGAAGGATTGTATTTGCATACGCCTTTTATCACCATGAAACTGCCAATGGAAGAAAGCTTTCATATGAAGCCGGAGACAGATCAAAGTCTCACAGCGGTACATCAAATGAAGCTGTTCGGTATTCCTTTTTTAACGATTCATTATCATATTGACAGTGAAAGTCATCATGTTAGTCAATGATGTCGCATGGTTCACCGTGCCGAATGATGTTCACAATCGCTTGCCCATCACTCGGATGATGATCTGTATACTGGACTGGCAGCAGTGCAAAAAATACATAGTAGACTGAGAAGTAAGCAAATTGATAGAAAAATTGGTGCTCTGGCAGGAAATCATTGGCGATCATTGTGTTCAGTATGAGAACACTGAGCAGGTTGCATAATGAACCGCCTAAGTAGACAAGAATGTGCGACAATCGGTTGTTTTTCCTCATTTCTTCATAGTGGCAAAATGCATCTAGAAAATAGATTCGTCTAATTTCAACGACGCCTACTTTCAACACTTTTTTCCCTCTGCCAAGCGCAAAGGAAACCTTTGCTCCAAACATCCACGCGACCACAATATGGCCAAGCTGATGCAGGATGGCAACGATAGGAAGAATGACAAAAAACGACCAGCAAAACGTCCACATATCCGATAATGTAAACAAGTGTGAACCCTCCCCAATATATTCGGGAGGAAGCAGTAGGATTATTTGCCATTTTACTGAATTCATTTTCAGGATGCAAACATTTAATACACGACAATAAATTTATTATGTAAACTATAAAGGTGATTTTAGCGCTGTATAGGCTTTTTGAACCTCCTCTATGACAAAATGAATGTGCTACAATGGATAATCAATAGATTACGTTACCTTTTATGAAGAGGAGAGAGTCAGATGGCAGATATTGAACAGTTTTTGGCGTTAGATATTCGCGTTGGGACGATCATAGAAGCAGAATTTTTTGCAGAGGCAAGAGTGCCTGCATTGAAGCTCAAGATTGATTTTGGTGAAGAAATTGGTGTAAAGCAATCTAGTGCTCAGCTGACAAAGCGTTATACAGCGGAAAATCTTACCGGCAAACAAATCGTAGCGGTCGTTAATTTCCCGCCAAGAAGAATTGCAGGGTTCAAATCAGAAGTGCTTGTCTTAGGAGGCATGCCGTCAAAAGAAGACGTGGTGTTGTTAGCGACAGATGAACCGGTTGAGAATGGAACAAAAATAGGGTAAGAAAAAAGACATCTTCCTAAGAAGATGTCTTTTGCGTATTGAGGCGGAATAACCACACGCCACATTCGTGTGTGTCTCAAAGAGACATGTTACCCGACTTACACAATTCAGCTCATCGCTTGATTAATATAGCATGGGATGAGCTTGAATGCAACCTTTAAATGAATTCTTTCAGATTTTCTTGTCATTTCACAAGATGAATGACAAGAAATCGATTATTTGGATTATTTTTTCAAAATATATTGAAAAGTCAGATCAGATTTTATAAAATGAATTCATCTTAGTTTGTTTGGTCAATAAACTAAGATGAATTTCAAGTATTGATCCCTATATTGAAGGAGATGATTCTGTCATTCGACTGTTTTGCTGCGCATTTGGGCTAAGCTGAAAGGAAGAGATGTTCAGCTACATTTTTATAACAAATTGAAAGCGCTTTATATTCCCTGTATTGATTGCTGCTGCCCTCCGTCATCTGTTCGTTAGAAGAGGCTAAGTGAAGAAGGGAGAAAGCTCATGGTTAGTGAGAATTTAAAGAAGATTCGTATGTCTGAAAAAGTGGGATATGCTTCAGGGGATTTCGCATGTAATTTGATTTACGCAACTGTTTCTACGTATCTATTATTTTTCTATACAGATGTGTACGGTTTATCAGCGGCAGCAGCAGGGACGATGTTTTTGGTTGTTCGCGCCATCGATGCGCTTGCAGATCCATTTATTGGTGCATTGGTAGACCGGACGAACAGCCGTTTTGGTAGATTCAGACCTTATTTGTTATTCGGTGCGTTTCCTTTTGTCGTACTTGCCATTCTTTGCTTTACAACACCTGATTTTTCCGAAATGGGTAAACTCATTTATGCCTACATCACGTATGTTGGTTTATCGCTTACATACACATTCATCAACGTTCCTTATGGTGCTTTAACTTCCGCAATGACAAGAAATAACCAAGAGGTTGTCAGTATTACGTCCGTTCGTATGGTGTTTGCCAATCTAGGTGGTCTAGTTGTTGCTTTTTTTGTTCCTTTTCTTGCGACCTTTTTAAGTGATACGACAGGAAATACAGCACTTGGCTGGCAGATGACGATGGCTTTTCTCGGCGTTCTTGGCGGCGCATTACTGATTTTCTGTTTTAAAAGCACGAATGAACGTGTCACGCTTCAAAAGCCAGAGGAAAAGATTAAATTCAGTGATATCTTTGTCCAATTACGAGTGAATCGCCCGCTTGTTGTATTAAGCATTTTCTTTATTATTATTTTTGGTGTGAACTCGATCAGCAACTCTGTTGGGATCTATTATGTGACGTATAACCTTGGCAGAGAAGATTTAGTGAAATGGTACGGACTCATTGGCAGTCTGCCAGCTTTAATGGTGCTTCCGTTTATTCCGAAGCTGCACAAGCTGTTAGGAAAGAAAAAGCTGCTGAATTATTCTTTATCGCTGAATATAGTAGGTCTTCTTGCTTTACTTGTGATACCGCCGAGTCAAATCACTTTAATACTGATTTTCAGGCTTGTTGCTGCTGCGGGGAGTATTACAGCGGGTGCTTACATGTGGGCGCTCATTCCTGAGACTGTTGAATACGGCGAATATAAAACTGGAAAAAGGATGGGCGGACTGATCTACGCAGTCATTGGATTTTTCTTTAAATTTGGGATGGCATTAGGCGGGATTGTTCCGGGGCTTGTACTCGATCGATTTGGCTATGTTGCAAACCAAATACAGACGCCAGAAGCATTGCTTGGCATTTTAATCACGGTAACAGTGATTCCTGTATGCTTACTGATTTTAGCGATGATTGATATTAATTTTTATAATCTAGATGAAGAAGAACACCAAAAAGTCGTGAGGGAGCTTGAGAATAGGGATCAAGTATATATCGATCATATGGATGATTTTAAAATGTAGGTCGTGAAAGAGGAGGAAGTTGAATGAAAATCACCAATCCAGTACTCAAAGGATTTAACCCGGATCCAAGTATTTGCCGTGTAGGAGAAGATTATTACATGGCGGTCTCTACATTTGAATGGTTTCCAGGGGTACAAATTTATCATTCGAAGGATCTTGTGCATTGGCGGCTTGCCGCGCGTCCTTTGCAAAAAACGTCGCAGCTGGACATGAAAGGAAATCCTGATTCTGGCGGAGTATGGGCACCGTGCCTAAGCTATGCAGATGGTCAGTTTTGGCTCATTTATTCAGATATCAAAGTAGTGGATGGTCCATTTAAAGATGGTCATAATTATTTGGTTACGGCAAGTGAGGTTGATGGTGATTGGAGTGAGCCGGTTAAGCTTAATAGCTCTGGCTTTGATCCCTCTTTATTTCATGACCAAAGCGGGAAGAAATACGTCTTAAATATGCTGTGGGATCATAGAGAAAAGCACCATTCCTTTGCGGGTATTGCCTTGCAGGAATATAGCGTGACGGAAAAGAAACTCATTGGTCAGCGGAAGGTCATTTTTAAAGGCACACCGATTAAATTGACAGAAGCACCGCATCTTTATCACATCGGTGATTACTATTATTTATTAACAGCAGAAGGAGGCACCAGGTACGAGCATGCGGCAACAATTGCCCGTTCCCGGCAGATTGAAGGGCCTTATGAGGTTCATCCTGATAACCCAATTTTAAGTGCTTTTCACTCACCTGAACATCCGCTTCAAAAATGCGGTCATGCTTCCATTGTTCAAACGCACACAAATGAGTGGTATCTCGCTCATCTGACTGGCCGCCCTATTCAATCAAGCAAGGAATCTATTTTTCAGCAAAGAGGGTGGTGTCCTTTAGGAAGAGAAACAGCGATTCAAAAGCTTGAATGGAAGGATGGCTGGCCGTATGTTGTGGGCGGAAAAGAAGGAACGCTGGAGGTTGAAGCGCCAGCGATCAACGAAAAGGTTTTTGCTCCTACCTACCATACAGTCGATGAGTTTAAAGAATCAACGTTAAATAGACACTTTCAAACATTAAGAATTCCTTTTACTGAACAGATCGGTTCATTAACGGAAAAACCTCAGCATTTAAGGTTATATGGTCACGAATCTCTAACATCTAAGTTTACTCAAGCCTTTGTTGCAAGGCGCTGGCAAAGCTTTTATTTTGAAGCAGAGACAGCTGTGTTGTTCTATCCAGAGAATTTTCAGCAAGCCGCTGGTCTTGTGAATTATTACAATACGGAAAATTGGACAGCGCTTCAGGTGACATATGACGAGGAACTTGGCCGAATTCTTGAATTATCTGCCTGTCAAAACCTTTCCTTTTCTCAGCCATTGGCACAAAAAATCGTCATTCCAGAGGAGGTCACCTATGTGTATTTAAAAGTGACCGTTCAGAAAGAAACATATACCTATTCTTATTCATTTGATCAAAAAGACTGGAAGGAAATTGATGTGATATTTGAATCTAGCCACCTATCTGATGACTTCATTCGAGGAGGAGGATTTTTTACAGGGGCATTTGTCGGCATGCAGTGCCAGGATACAAGCGGCGAGCGTCTGCCTGCTGATTTCAACTATTTCCGTTATGAGGAAACAGATAAATAAAAAAAGACAACACGGTAAGAGCTGTCTTTTTTATCTATGAATCTGTCATGGTGAGAGGGTGGCATCTTGCAGGAAAGCTTCAATGACGAGAGATGTCATCCCTAATACTGGTGCGTTGTGTCCTAATGACGATGGAAGCAGCTCGACATGTGAACTGAATTGAGTATCCATCCTGGAGGAGACCTCCTCTTGAATCACACGTAGAACCGTTGGCTGCGCTTCAATCACCTTGTTTCGTAAAATAATCGCTTGCGGATTAAAGGTATGGAGGACGTTTGTGAGACCAACCCCAAGGTAAAAGCCAAAGTTGCGCAGGGCATTGAGGGTTTTCATGTCATTTAACGTCGCCAGCTTTTCCAATTCTTGATGAGAGATGGGCTGATCATTTGTTTGAAGGGACTGAAACAAGGCTTTCTCAGATGCATACAGCTCCCAGCAACCACGGTTTCCGCAGCTGCATGTTGGTCCATTAAAGTCGATGGTCATATGTCCCATTTCACCAGAAAAGCCATATGCACCTCTGTATAAATGATGATTGATAATGATCCCGATTCCAATGCCGGTGCCGATGCTTGCATAGATCAAATGATCATAATGTTTAGCGGAACCAAAGATTTTTTCACCATATGCACCGGCATTTGCTTCATTTTCAATGAAGACGGGTACTTGGAATGCGTCTTGGAGCGTTGTTTTCATGTCAACATTTTTCCATTTAGAATGCGGCGTAAACACGATTTGTTGATCGGCATCCACTAGCCCGGGTATACATAGGCCAATACCTATGAGCCCATATGGGGAAGAAGGGATTTGGGCCTTCAACTGCTGTATTAATTCAGTTAATATGCGTATGGTCACATCAGGAGCGCTTGATGGGAGCTTGATCTGTTCTTCTTGAAGGATGGACCCTTCAAGGTCGGTTAAAATGCCATTGACATAATCAACGCCGACATCAATCCCGATGGAGCAGCCAGCACGTTTATTAAACATGAGTAAAACCGGTCTTCTCCCGCCGCTAGACTCACCTTGACCGATCTCATAGACGAGTTGCTCTTTCATTAATGTACTCACTTGAGAGGAAACAGTCGATTTATTTAACCCAGTGCGTTCAGATAATTTAGCTCTAGAAATTGGCGCATGCTGGAGAATTTCTTTTAATAATAGCTTTTGATTTATTTTTTTCACAAAGTTCTGATCAGCGATATCCATGTTATCCACTCCATTTGTTTCGTCTTTAGATTAAGTGAAGAAAAAAGCTGCTTTTCTATGCATGTAATCTGTAAGAAGGATGATTTTAACTTTATTATAACGAAAATATTTCTAAAAAACTAAAAAATATGGAAAATTCAAAGTGAATTGATCATCAATTGAACATTAGTTTGTTGAATCAACTTACAAAGTATATTCATAGGAGGAATAAAAGATGGCCAACTCAAATATGAAAACGTTACACAGTTTAGAAGGAATCGGAAAAATACAATTTGAAGGAAAACAATCAAAAAATCCACTCGCTTTTAAACACTATGATCCAAGTGAAATGATTGGCGGAAAAACAATGAAAGATCACCTGCGCTTCTCAGTCGCTTATTGGCATACATTGACTGCTGATGGAACAGACATGTTTGGAACTGGTACGATGCAGAGAGCCTGGGACTCCTATAGCGGAATGGATTTAGCAAAAGCTAGATTGGAAGTAGCCTTTCAACTGTTTGATCTATTGGATGTTCCGTATTTTTCCTTCCATGACCGTGACATTGCACCGGAGGGAGATACGCTTCAAGAGACGAATCAGCAATTAGACATCATTTTAGAAAGAATGAAAGAATACATGCGGGATAGCGGAGTCAAGCTGCTGTGGAATACAGCCAATATGTTCAAGCATCCTAGATTTGTACACGGCGCAGCAACATCTTGTCATGCAGATGTCTTTGCCTATGCAGCCGCACAGGTGAAAAAAGGCATCGAAACAGCTAAAGAACTTGGCGCAGAAAATTACGTTTTCTGGGGAGGACGAGAAGGATACGATACTCTGCTGAATACAGATATGAAAAGAGAGCTTGATCACATGGCGTCATTTTTGCATATGGCTGTTGATTATGCAAAGGAAATTGGGTACACTGGCCAATTTTTAATTGAGCCTAAGCCAAAGGAGCCAACCACTCATCAATACGATGCAGATGCAGCAACATCTATTGCCTTTTTAAAGCAATACGGACTAGATTCACATTTTAAATTGAACATCGAGGCCAATCATGCGACGCTTGCTGGTCATACGTTTGAGCATGAATTACGCGTCTCAAGAATACATGGATTGCTCGGTTCTGTGGATGCGAACCAAGGGAATACGCTGCTTGGCTGGGACACGGATGAATTTCCAACCGATTTATATGCCACAACTCTTGCCATGTATGAAATTCTGCAAAATGGCGGACTAGGAACTGGCGGTCTCAATTTTGATGCAAAAGTGAGAAGAGCTTCTTTTGAGCTTGAAGATATTTTGTATGCCCATATTGCGGGCATGGATGCATTCGCAAAAGGACTGCGGGTGGCTCATAGACTCATAGAAGATCGTGTGTTTGAAGATGTGATCAAGCACCGATATCGCAGTTTTTCTGAAGGGATTGGCCGTGACATTTCAGAAGGAAAGGCAAACTTTCATACATTAGAAGAGTATGCGCTCAAGCACCCTTTAATCAAAAACGAATCGGGAAGAGAGGAACAGTTGAAAGCCCGGTTAAATCAATACTTGTTAGAAGATTGATTGAAGAAGCGGACCTGTTTTGAAGGAGTGAAGACATGAAGTATGTGATGGGAATTGATCTTGGAACGAGCGGAGTCAAAGCCATATTAGTAGATGAGAATGGAAAGGTGTGCGGCGAGGCCACTAAGCCTTACCGCCTCATTCAAGATAAACCTGGATATTGTGAACAGAACCCAGAGGAATGGGTTGAGCAAACAGTGGCTGCGATGAAAGAACTGATGGCAAGGCAGCCTGTCCTTTCAAAGAAAGTAGAGGGCATCAGCTTCTCTGGACAGATGCATGGTCTGGTTCTTTTAAATGAATCCCGCGAGGTGCTCCGCCCTGCGATTTTATGGAATGATACACGAACGACAGCGCAATGTACACATATTACAAAAAAACTGGGGGAACGGCTCCAACAGATTACGAAAAATCAAGCGCTAGAAGGATTCACACTGCCAAAATTATTATGGGTAAAGGAGCATGAACCAGAAATTGATCAACAAATCGACATGTTTTTACTCCCAAAAGATTATGTCAGATTTCGATTAACAGGTTCTGTTCATATCGATTATTCTGATGCGGCTGGCACCTTGTTATTAAATATTGGAGAGCAAGCGTGGAGTGAAGAAATTTGTCAGGCATTTGATATTCCTCCTCATATTTGTCCGCCACTGATCTCATCAGAGGAAGAGGTTGGTATACTATTTCCGCACATTGCACGTGAGACGGGGATCGAAGAGGGTGCAAAAGTCTTTGCTGGCGGGGCAGACAATGCTTGCGGAGCAATTGGTGCTGGTATTTTATCCTCTGGCCGCACGTTATGCAGTATTGGCACATCTGGGGTCATTCTCTCTTACGAAGAGGATCATGAAAGAGAGCTTCAAGGAAACCTGCATTTGTTCCATCATGCAAAAAAAGACGCTTACTACACAATGGGTGTGACCCTTTCAGCAGGATATAGCCTTAACTGGATAAAACATTTACTGGCTCCAGAGGAATCGTTCCAATCACTTTTAGAGGGTGCGGTTGATGTCGCGCCAGGAGCAAATGGATTGCTCTTCACGCCATATTTAGTCGGGGAAAGAACACCTCATGCGGATGCTATCATTCGTGGAAGCTTGATTGGATTAGACAGCCGGCATGAAAGGGCACATGTCGTTAGGGCTGTGCTAGAAGGGATTACTTTCTCGTTAAATGAATCGATCGCTTTATTCAGGCAAGCTGGGAAACACATAGATTCAATTGTTTCCATTGGAGGCGGTGCGAGAAGCCGGACATGGCTTCAAATGCAAGCAGACATTTTTCAGGCAGAGGTCATCCAGTTAGACAATGAACAAGGGCCTGCTTTAGGAGCAGCTATACTGGCCGCCGTTGGCTGCGGTTGGTATCCGTCGCTTGAAGCATGTGCAAATCAGTTTATTCATCAAGCTGCTGTCTATGAGCCAGAGCAGCAGCTTGCAAGTATATATGATGATCTGTTTCATCTGTATCAAAAGGTCTATACACAAACAAGAGATATCCATGCTGGGTTAGAACAATACCGTTCCGTCTAGCAAAAAGGGTGACATGAAAGGAGGTGATGAGTTCGCTTCATCTTAGAGAAGGCAGAACAATTTTAATGAAAAAAGGAGAGGGATTGAAAATGAACTTGAAAAGATTGAGGCTATTGTTTGTGATGTGTATTGGATTTGTGCTGACACTGACGGCTGTACCAGCTCATGCGGAAACGATTTATGACAATAGAATAGGCAATCACAGCGGGTACGATTTTGAATTATGGAAGGATTACGGAAATACCGCAATGACACTCAATAACGGCGGGGCATTTAGCGCGCAATGGAACAATATCGGAAATGCTTTGTTTCGAAAAGGGAAGAAGTTTGATTCCACTAAAACTCATCATCAACTTGGCAACATCTCCATCAATTACAACGCAGCCTTTAACCCAGGCGGGAATTCCTACTTATGTGTCTATGGCTGGACACAATCTCCATTAGCTGAATACTACATTGTTGAGTCATGGGGCACCTATCGCCCAACAGGAACGTATAAAGGATCATTTTATGCCGATGGAGGCACATATGACATTTATGAAACGCTACGTGTCAATCAGCCTTCTATTATTGGAGACGCTACCTTTAAGCAATATTGGAGTGTACGTCAAACAAAACGTACGAGCGGTACTGTATCCGTCAGTGAGCATTTCAGAAAATGGGAAAGCCTAGGTATGCCAATGGGGAAAATGTATGAAACAGCATTAACTGTAGAAGGCTACCGAAGCAACGGAAGTGCGAATGTAATGACCAACCAGCTGATTATTCGATAAAACCAAATGAAAAAAGCCAGCAGTTTTTTGCTGGCTTTTCTTCTGTCTATGATCATTTTTCAACTTCCACTCTGCCCGAAAAGAACGTCGCACCGCCGCCCATATCTGCCAGCCGATCAGGTGTTAGCCCGTTAACTAGATGCTTTTTGCCTTTTTGATCTGCCCATAATCCTTGGCTGACCACAACACCAGGTAATACATTGTGACCGACTGACACGACAAGCTCGCATTCTCCTCGGTCATTGAGCACACGCACCATGTCACCATCTTCAATTTTTCTTGCCTTTGCATCTTGTTCATTCATGTGAAGCTTCGGGAACTTCTCAAGCTTTTGATGCTTTTCATGAAGTGAGAAGGTCGAGTTAAGAAAATTATGATTCGGTCCCGGTATAAAGGTAAGCGGATATTCGCTTTCCTGATAAAGGGGCACGTAGGTAGGAAGCGCCGGATATCCGTCTTTTTTCATTTGTTCAGAATAAAGCTCAATTTTGCCGCTCGGGGTAGAGAGCTTTAAGTCTTGGAAAGGTCCTCGTTTTGCTTTGATCCATTTCTTTTCTTTTAATGCCTCGTATGAAATGTCCTCATAATGCGGATTTTCTGGATGATGAAGGGCTTGTTCCATGAGTTCCGCATCTGTCTCGCGGAAGGCTTCATCTTCAAAGCCCATCGCATGGGCTAACAAGCGAAACACTTCTGTATTGGATTTGCTTTCTCCATAGCGTTCAATCACTGGCTCTTGAATTTGAATATAATGGTGCCAGTATGATGTATAGAAATCCTCATTTTCAAAGGCGGATGTGGCCGGCAGGACAATATCTGCATACTTAGCTGTCTCTGTTAGAAATAGGTCGTGAACGACTGTAAATAAGTCATCTCTCAGCAAACCTTCTCTTACTTTATTCGCTTCAGGCGTCACAACAGCTGGGTTGCACGAGTAGACAAAGAGTGAATCAATGGAAGGCGCTGCATTCGTCAGCACACTGCCTAGCTGATTCATATTAAATGATCTTGGCGTGCGTTCCTTTAATAAATCCGGCCGCTGAAGAGCTGTTTCATTATAGCTGAGAAAAGAAGAGTTTGATTTCATCGCACCGCCGCCCTTGTGGAGCCACTGACCAGTCAGGGCAGGGAGGCAGGAAATGGTTCGAATACTCATTCCGCCATTATCATGGTGCTGCAAACCATTACCAATGCGAATGAGAGACGGCGATGTTTCTGCGTACATTCTTGCAAGTGTAAGGATGTCCTCTTTAGAAACCCCCGTGATGCCCTCAACAGTGTCTGGATCATACTGCTTCACATGCTCACGCAGCTCCTTATGACCGGTTGTATAAGTTTCTAAAAAGGCTTCATCTGTTAGTCCTTCTTTAAAAAGAACATGCATGATGCCAAGGGCAAGGGCACTGTCAGTACCAGGTCGAAGCGGAATGAACCAATCTGCCATCCGTCCGGTTTGGTTCTTGTGTACATCAATCACGACAATCTTTGCTCCTTGCTTTCGCGCTTTTTGTGCGAGGGTGATTTGGTGCATATTGGTCGACACGGCATTGATGCCCCAAAAGATGAATAGTTTCGTATGAATGGTCTCTTCTGGATCTGTCCCAATGCTTGCACCCATTGTATATTTATAGCCAGTCGTTCCTGCTGACTGACAGATGGTCCGGTCTAATTGACTTGAACCAAGACGATAGAAAAAGCGGCGGTCCATGCCTTCTGCATTCAGATTGCCCATATTCCCATAAAAGCTGTAAGGCAGAATACTTTCTGGACCTTTTTCTTCAATCAGTTTTGTCCATTTTTGCCGAATGGTTTCAATGGCTTCTTCCCACGTAATCGGAGCAAATTGTCCATCGCCTTTGCGGCCAACACGCTTCAAAGGAGTGGTCAGTCGCTTTTCATCATATAAACGGGCTGTGACATTCCGCACTTTATTACATATGTTGCCTTGGGTGACGGGGTGGTCTGGATCTCCCTGCACTTTTACGATCTTTCCATTTTCTTTATGTATCAAAAGACCGCACTGATCCGGGCAATCTAACGAACAAACTGATTTGAATATTCCGTCTTTCATTGCTGTATAATCGGTCATGAATTTTTGGCTCCTTTTCTGAAATCCGTTATCACTTTATATGGACTTTATTTTAGCATGTTCGGAGGTGGAAGGTAAGAAAGAGATGATGAATTGAAGAAAATGAAAAAAAGCCCCTCAAAAGGGACTTTTAAAAACGGGTGACCTGTACAGGAAATTCTTTTACCCCAAAAACAAATGTGCTTTGAATAGGTTTTAGCTGATCTGCCGCACAGGTGATGTCTTGAAACGTCTGGAGTAAAATCTCAAGGGCAATGTTGCTCTCAAGGCGGGCAAGCGGTGCACCGAGACAAAAATGGATGCCAAAGCCAAAGCTCATATGCGGGTTTGATTTCCGGTCAAGACGGAACGTATCCGGATCGTCAAATTTCTGTTCATCACGATTTGCTGAAGCAACCCAGCTAATGAGATAGTCTCCTTTTTTAATTTTCGAGCCTGCAATCTCAACATCCTCGGCCGCGATTCGCCCAATGGCTTGAACAGGCGGATAATAGCGTAGCGTTTCCTCGGTCAATTGAGGAATAAGAGAGGGGTCTTGCCGTACTGCTTCGGCGATATGCGGCTGCTCTGTTAGCAGTCTTACTGCATTTGTAATCAAATTGGTCGTTGTCTCATTACCAGCAACAAGTAATAGAATGCAAAAACCAAGTAGTTCATTCTCGGTTAAACGCTCACCATCGATTTCTGCTTGAATAAGAAGTGAGATCAGGTCATCAGCAGGGGATTCTTTTCGTTTTTGGATCAAGTGAGCAAAATAAGTGGACAGCTCTTCTTCTGCGCGTTTCTGCATATCCACTACTGCTTGAATGGCTTCTTTTGATTCATCCTTTGCACCTGCTACTAGGGCATCAGAATGTTTCTTAATGAACGCTCTATCCTTTACCTCTGCGCCGAGAAGCTCAGCAATGATCATGACAGGCAGGGGAGCTGCTAGATCTTCCACGATATCAAACGTACGCTGATCCTTGACTTGTTGCAGCAGGTCATGTGTCAGGTCTTTAATGTTATCTTCTAATTGTTTAATCGCTTTTGGCGTGAATGCTTTATTGACGAGTGCTCTCATTTTTGTATGCTTTGGCGGGTCCATCGTTAAAATACTCGTTTTCGTTGTGCTTCTTCCTCGCTGTGATGAGAACACTTTTGGCTGCTTCAGAACAGACTGGATATCCGCATATCGAAAGAGATCCCAGCACTTTCTTGTTTCATCATATCTAATATCACTCTGGGCACGTAGCTCATTGTAAATAGGGAATGGGAAAAGAAGGTCATCGGTCGAACGGATTTCTTTCATTGGAATGACATTGATATAGTTTTCTTTCACTTTCATTATGAACGCTCCTTTTTCACTTAGTTTCCCTTTCACGGTATCACCCGTAAAATATCATTTCAACGGACATGTTTTCTAAAATATGTCAATAGTCTATTCGGAAGATTCAAGCACATTCATCGTATAGGAAAATAGAAAGTCATTAAAAATGATAGCGCTTTCTAAAAAATAGAATTGAAGTCACCGAAACCAAAAATAAAATGGGGAATTCAGTCGAACGAAAGGGTACTATGATGCAAATACGAATAGTACTTTTGGTCTAAAATGTTGTTTTGCAAAAGCGCAGTCAGTATACATACAGCAAGCGGTTGAACGCGTATTCGGGACTTTTGAAAAGCGCTGGCTCTTTCTTGACACGATTTCTCATCATGTTACGATAACTAACGTGCGAAAAACACGAACAAAAAGCGAACAAGGGAGAGGATCAATATCATTGATCAAAAGAAAGTTGCTTTCATTGGAGCAGGTTCTATGGCGGAAGGAATGATTGCCGGGATTGTGCGATCAGGACAAATGCCGCTAGGCCAAATTTACGCAACAAACAGACAAAATCAAATTCGATTGAATGAACTAACGACACGTTACGGAATACAAACAGCCACAATGGATTCTTTTCCTTTTGAAGAAATGGATATGTTGATCCTGGCCATGAAGCCAAAGGATGCTGAAACAGCACTTGAATCGTTAAAACCTCATATTCGGAGAGACCAGCTGATCATGTCTGTCCTTGCAGGCGTGAAGCAATCGTATATTGAAGATATGCTGCATGAAGGACAGCCCGTGATGAGGGTCATGCCGAATACGTCAAGTACGATCGGGGCTTCAGCGACCGCTTTATGTGCGGGACGTTATGTGAAAGACGACCATATCAGCATGAGTCAGGCTCTTTTATCTGAAATGGGCGAAGTGTATACCATTCAGGAAGAGCAAATGGATATTTTCACTGGAATTGCCGGAAGCGGACCAGCCTATTTTTATTTCTTAATGGAAAGAATCGAAGAAGCAGGAGAAGAAGCCGGTTTATCTAAGGAATTGTCTCGCCAAATTGGCGCGCAGACACTTCTCGGTGCTGCGAAAATGCTGCAAGAAACAGAGGAAGACCCTTCTACTCTGAGAGAGAAAATTACGTCACCAAATGGAACAACAGCTGCAGGACTGAATGCATTAGATGATTTTGGCGGAGGAGAAGCAATCAAGCAGGCCGTCAAACATGCTGCCAATCGATCAAAAGAGATCAGCAAACAGCAAAAACAAAAAGTATCTATATAATAAATAGAGCTCAGGTACAGGAGTGATAAGGTGTACGCAGATAAAGAGAGAAAACGAATTGTTGTAAAAATCGGAAGCAGCTCTCTTACTAGCTTTCAAGGGGAGATTAGTTTGAAAAAACTAGAAAACCTCGTCAATCAAATTGTGAAACTCAAAGATGAAGGACACGAAGTCATTTTGGTTTCATCTGGTGCGGTTGCAGCTGGTTACCGAAAACTAGGATTTATCGATAGACCCAAAACACTGCCGGAAAAACAGGCATCTGCCTCAATTGGGCAAGGCCTTTTAATGGAATCATATTCTACTTTATTTTTATCACACGGTTATATTGCCTCACAGCTTTTAATCACAAGAAGTGATTTTTCAGATGAAACGCGCTATCAAAATGTGCGCAACACGATGAATGTGTTATTAGATCGAGGCATCATTCCGATTATCAATGAAAATGATACAGTGACGATTAACCGCTTGAAGTTTGGAGATAACGATACATTGTCTGCAAAAGTAGCTGGCCTCATTGACGCGGATTTCCTTGCCATTTTATCTGATATTGATGGCTTGTATGAAGAGAACCCGCATACAAATCCGAATGCGAAAAGAATTCTTGAAGTCACAGACATCACAGAAGACATCGAAGCAGCAGCTGGAGATGCAGGGAGCAGTGTGGGCACAGGCGGAATGAAATCAAAGCTCGATGCGTTTAAAATTTCAATGGCAGCTGGCATTAACGGCTTTTTAGGCAAAGCGGATACGCCTCACATTTTAGACAAAGCCATTAATGGAACAGAGGACGGCACTTATTTTACCGCTGATGAAAATTTAGCACCGCTGAATTACAAGAAGCAGTGGATTGCCTTTCATTCTGGACCAAAAGGCGAGATTGTTGTTCAAAAGAAATCGCAGGAACACCTCATGCATAGGGAGAAATGCCTTGATTCGGGTGGCATTGTCAATGTAAAGGGTTCGTTTAAAAAAGGCGATGTCGTCCGCATTTTAGATCAAGATGGAAGAGAAATCGGGCTTGGTATTGTGAATTATCCATCTGACGAACTTGCACTGAGCAGTGACTCGTTGCAGGATGAAGTGGTTCATGTCGTCGATCTTGAAGCTTTTGTTTGTCATTTAGATTTATCGATACCAGTTTGCTAACCAAAAGGGAGGAATTCCATGACACTGACAGCTGAAGTTGTCACATCGGTCAAAGAAAAAGCAAAAAAAGCAAAGCACGTTTCAAAAAAACTAGGTTTACTTCATACAGAGGATAAAAACGAGGCACTGCTGAAACTAGCAGAAGCGTTAGAACAAAATAGCACGTTCATCTTGCAAGAGAATGAAAAGGATATAGATGCCGGGAAGGAAAAGGGCTTCTCAGAGGCACTCTTGGATCGTTTAATGTTAAATGAAGAAAGAATTCATGAGTTTGCCGAAAGCTTGCGGCTTGTGACGAGATTAACAGATCCTGTTGGAGAAATATTGGATGAATGGACTCTTGAAAACGGCTTGCATGTGAAAAGCCGAAGAGTACCGCTCGGCGTGATCGGGATGATCTATGAAGCGAGACCGAACGTCACTGTCGATGCAGCAGGGCTTGCCCTTAAGGCAGGCAACGCAGTGATTTTAAAAGGCGGTTCCTCCGCTATTTCTTCCAACAAAGCCATTGTAAGTGTTATTCATGAAGCATTAGATCAAACAAAGATTCCGCGTGATGCGGTGCAATTGATAGAACAAACAGACCGTTCATCGGTTCAAGCGATGCTTCATCTAAAAGAATGGATCGATGTCTTAATTCCGCGAGGCGGAGCTTCTTTAATCAAAACCGTGGTTGAACAATCTACCATTCCTGTCCTTGAAACAGGAACAGGAAACTGTCATGTCTTTATTGATCAAACAGCCAATGTGAAAAAAGCCATTGAGATTGTCATCAATGCAAAAACGAATCGTCCGGCTGTATGTAATGCACTTGAGACGCTAATCATCCATCGCGATTGGCTGAAAGAAAATGCGGCATCGTTGAATGAAGCTCTGCTAGAGCACCATGTCACCGTACATGGCGACGAGGAAGCACTGTCTCATTTTTCAAACGCCATTCCTGCTGAGGAAGTGGACTGGACAGATGAGTATTTAAGTCTTGATCTTGCAGTAAAGGTAGTCGATTCAATCGAGGAAGCGATCCACCATATTGAAGAGTACGGTACAAAACATTCAGAAGCCATCGTGACAGAGGATGAAGAGCAGGCACTTAAGTTTTTAAACGAAGTCGATGCGGCGGCGGTTTATCATAACGCATCTACCCGTTTTACAGACGGCGGTGCACTTGGATATGGGGCTGAAATTGGCATTTCTACTCAAAAACTGCATGCAAGAGGTCCGATGGGACTTCCAGCACTCACGACAACGAAGCTGCTTCTGTCGGGTGACGGTCAGATTAGAAGCTAGATGAGATTCAAAAAACACTACCTTTTTTCATGGGGTAGTGTTTTTTGATGCTGATATTTATTAGCTAGAGCAGGTTTTCTTCATCACTTTCTCAAATTTAAAAAATTCAAATTCTTCAGGTGCTGAAGGCTTAGTTTCTTGATCAGCTGCATGAGGTGCGTTCGGATCTGGATGTTTCATATGATAAAATTCCACAATTTGAAAGCCGCACTTATTGACATAGAAATGAATGTTGCGTTTTTCAAAATACGGGGTCACAACCTCCCAAACAATCGTTTCTGGATATTGCGCCTCGATGGCTTTCCATGCTGCCTGACCAATGCCTTTTCCGTGTGAGGATGAAGAGATGTATAATAAGTCAACTGAGTTGTGGTGGGTCTCTTGGTTGATTTTAATGACAACACCGCCTGCTTTTTCGCCATTTAGCATAATATGGTAAACGATGTGTTCATTCGAATGAAAAGATTCATCAATCACTTCACCTGGAGGAGTCGGTCCATCATGCGCATCGCCAAATGCGTCAATCACACCAGCTGTAAAAGCTTTCTGTAGCTCATTTTTCATAAAAGGGAAGTCCTCTTTTTTTGCAAGTTCTAATGCCACTTCATGTTGAGTGATGTTGTTCATGTTTTTATCCTTTCCAAGCGTAGTGGTGTTCTGCATGTTATCATAAAGGGTGGAGTAACTCCATAGTCAAGAGGGGAGCCTTAGTTATGATAAATGATGTGCAAAAAACATTTTTTACTGGAGAATTTGCCAAGCTATTTGATGTAAAGAAAGACACCTTGTTTTATTACGATAAAATTGATTTATTTAAGCCAGCTGGTGTTCATGAAAATGGGTACCGATACTATACACTTGAGCAATTTGATCATTTTATAGCGATTCAATCCCTTCGAGCTGTGCAATTTCCGATAAAAGAGTTAAAACAATATTTCACTGAGCCTTCCCGAGAAAGGCTCCAAAGCCTAGCAGCTGAACAAATAGAAAAGGTCAAACAAGAGATTGAAAAACTTCAAGATATCCAGTCTTTTCTTATGCGGGTCATGGAGACGACGCAGGAACTATCATCTGTCAAAATGGGGGAGGTCTTGTTTCAAGAGCTGCCAGAAGAACCAGTTGTATTAAGTGCACCGAACCCGATTGACATGAATACATCCGTAGAAGAAATATCTCGTATTGTTGGACATTTTCTAAAGGAAATTGGCATAAAAGGGGCTGCGGCAAATGGGGCTGTCTTAAAAAAGGAGCAG
Source organism: Bacillus sp. FSL W8-1143 (assembly GCF_037965155.1). Lineage (NCBI taxonomy): Bacteria > Bacillati > Bacillota > Bacilli > Caryophanales > Bacillaceae > Bacillus > Bacillus sp. FSL W8-1143. The sequence goes on along the minus strand of NZ_CP150182.1, from coordinate 1,891,051 downwards.
TTCCTTCAGCGTCACTATCATCAGTCAGATCAGCTGTTTTGCCGAATGGAAGCGCCGGAAGCAGTTAAAAAACCTGCCGGCCTTTATGCGGTGATGTATGATCAAGGATCATACGAGGAGATTGATTCTGCTTATTCGCGCTTGTTAGATGAAATTGAAAAAGAGGACATGATGCTAGATGGAGATGTATTTGAGGAGTATTTGCTTCATTCACTCATGTCTAAAGATGAAGCAGAGTATATAACGAAACTCAGTGTAAAAGTGAAAAAGCGTTTAGATTAACCAAAAAAGGATAGACCGCATGGATGCGTGTCTATCCTTTTTTATATTTAACCCACTTGATTCTCCGTAAATTGGCTCATATATAAGTCTGCATAGAAGCCATTTTGTTTTAAGAGTTCGCTGTGCGTTCCTTTTTCAATGATGGTGCCATCTTTCATGACTAGAATAACGTCGGCATCCTTGATCGTCGAAAGTCTGTGTGCAATGACGAAGCTTGTTCTGCCTTTCATCAATTCATTCATCGCTTTTTGAATGTGCATCTCTGTCCGTGTATCCACACTGCTCGTCGCTTCATCTAATATTAAGATTTTTGGATCAGATAAAATCGCACGGGCGATGGTTAACAGCTGACGCTGACCTTGAGACAGGTTGCCGGCATCTTCTGTTAAGAGTGTGTCATATCCGTCTGGAAGCGTGCGGATGAAGTCATCAGCATAAGCATGTTTGGCGGCTTTAATGACATCCTCTTTTGAGACGTTCTGCCTGCCATAGGCAATATTGTCGTGAATCGTCCCTTCAAAAAGCCACGTATCCTGAAGAACCATCGCAAATAGGTCGCGTACTTGATGACGGCTGAGGTCAGTTGTTTTGACACCGCCGATGCGGATAGAGCCTTGATCTAATTCATAGAAACGCATTAAAAGATTGATGATGGTTGTTTTTCCTGCTCCTGTTGGCCCGACAATCGCAACCGTTTGACCTTCTTTGACATCTAAAGTCAAATCTTTAATAATCGGATGGTCTTTTTCATATCCGAATTGAACTTGTTCAAAGCTCACATCGCCTGAAAGTGATTCAAGATCAATCGCTGCATCTTCCTCGGGACTTTCTTCTTTCTCATCCAGAATTTCAAACACCCTTTCAGCAGAAGCAATCGCTGATTGAACCAAGTTGGCGACACTTGATGCTTGCACTAGCGGTTGAGACATTTGCTGCGTGTATTGAATAAACGCCTGCACATCTCCGACACGAATATTCCCGTTAATCACAAGAATACCGCCGGCTACACTGACTGCCACATAGCCGAGGTTCCCGATAAACGTCATCACTGGCATCATTAAGCCAGAAATGAACTGTGCTTTCCTTGATGATTCATACAGCTGCTCGTTTAATTGATCAAATGTATCGATCGCTTTCTTTTCGTAGCCATACGCACGAACTGTCTGATGCCCTGTGAACATTTCATTAATATGTCCATTGATCATCCCGAGCTCTTTTTGCTGCGCTTTAAAATGCTTTTGAGAAAATGACGTAATGCCGCGAATCGCAAACAGGCTGAGCGGCAGTGTTAAACAAACAAGCAAGGTTAGCAGCGGACTAATCAATAGCATCATGACGACAATCCCAATGACCGTGATGACAGATGTAATCACTTGGGTGAGTGCCTGCTGAAGCGAAGTATTAATATTATCGATATCATTCATTACACGGCTCAGCGTGTCCCCGTGGGTTGTTTTATCAAAATACCGAAGGGGGAGACGTGTGAGCTTGTCATTTGCTTCTTGCCGTAATTCAGCAATGGTCTGTTGAGAGACACCGGCCATGACATATTGCTGAACGAATGAAAAGAGAGCAGCAACGACGTATAGCACGACAAGCAGCCATAAGATTCGTGAAATGACATCAAATTGTACAGCTGTTCCTTGTGTAAAGCTGTCAAACAGGGAAGAGGTGGCATCCCCGAGTAGCTTTGGACTAATGACGTTAAAGACGGTTGAACCGACTGCTGCAATGAAGACAATGATCAATTGAATCTTCCTTGGTTTTAAATAGCCAATCAAACGAAGCAGTGTTTTCTTAAATTCCTTTGGTTTTGCGACAGGTCCTCTAGGGTGGCCGCCTTTATGGCCCATGCCGGAAGACATTTTTTTACTCATCCTCGCTCCACCTCCTGACCTTCCTGTGATGCAACAATCTCTTGATAGACAAGGTTCTCCTTCAGTAATTGTTCATGTGTTCCGATACCTGCGATTTTCCCATCATCTAGTACGATGATTTTATCACTATGCTTCACTGTGCTGATTCTTTGCGCCACAATGATGAGGGCTGCATGCGCTTTTTCAGCTTCTAATGATGCCCGAAGCTTCGCATCTGTTTTGTAATCAAGTGCTGAGAAACTATCGTCAAACAGATAGAATGACGGCTTTCTCACTAGCGCTCTTGCAATAGAAAGACGCTGCTTTTGACCGCCAGATAGATTCGATCCACCCTGGTCAATTTCCGCATCGATGCCGCCATCTTTTTGCAAAACAAATTCTTCTGCCTGCGCCGTTCGCAGCGCCTGCCAGACGTCTTCATCGCTTGCATTCTGCCTGCCGAAGCGCACATTATCGGCAATGGTTCCGCTAAATAAAACCGCTTTTTGAGAAACATAGCCCATCTGGCCTCTTAGTTTCTCCTGAGGCAGCTCTCTAATGTCTACACCATCTAGTGTAATCCGGCCTTCAGTTGCTTCGTAAAAGCGCGTCATTAGCTGGAGAAGGGTGGTTTTCCCTGAACCTGTACTTCCGATAATAGCTGTCGTTTCGCCAGTTTTGGCTTCAAATGTAATATCTTGAACAGCCGGTTTTTCAGCATTTGAGTAATAAAATGACACATCCTCAAAGCGAATGGATTGTGCTGGCGCGCGCAGGTCAGGAACCGTTCTTTCATTGTCTTGAATTTTCGGTTCCATGTTTAACACTTCATTCATCCGTTTAGCTGATGCTTGTGCTCTTGGGACCATAATAAAGCTCATTGACAGCATAATCAGTGCCATCAAAATCATCATCGCATATTGGATAAAGGCAATGAGGTTCCCTACTTCCATCTCTCCGGCATCAATTCGGTTTGCACCTAGCCAGACAATGCCGATATTCGTGAAGTTCATGATAATCAGCATAAATGGAAACAAGTAAGCCATTAAACGGTTGACTCTAAGGCCGGTATCCTTGTAGGATGTGTTGGCTTCTTGAAAACGCTCCTTTTCATCATCTACTCGGTTAAAAGCACGAATGACCCGGATGCCTGAAAGAGATTCTCGCATAATTAAATTCAGCCGGTCTGTTTTTTTCTGAAGCTGGCCAAAGAGCGGAATGGCTTTTCTCGACACCAAATAGATAAATCCGCCAAGAAGGGGAAGTGCTGCTAAAAAGATGAGAGACAGGACAGCATCGCGTGATACAGCTAAAATAATTCCGCCGACAAGCATAAGCGGGGCTCTCGTCATCATTTGTAAAATCATGATCGTGACATCTTGGACTTGTTTTACATCATTTGTTGATCTTGTAATAAAGGAAGACGTTCCGATCTTTTGAAATTCTTCTAATGAAAATTGTTCGACATGCACAAATAGCTGTCTTCTCATATCACGCCCGAAGCCAAGTGCAGTCTTTGATGACAAGTAGGACTTCCAGATCGTGAGTAAGATGGCAAGTAAAGAACAGGCCACCATCCAGCCGCCAACCTTCCATATGTAAGCAATATCTCCTTGGACGATCCCGACATCGACGATATCTGCCGTAAGCGTCGGTAAATACAGCTGGAGCATACTGCTTAAAAAGGTGAGGATCACAATGGACACAACGGACAGCCGATACGGCTTTAAAAACGATAAAATTGATTTCATACGAATACCTTTCTTCCATATAGTGTGTTGTTCTGTAACTCATCATATACAAAGAGGGATTATTTCCACAAATGAAATGTCTTGTTTTAATGAATTATTTATATTGTTCAATTTTAGAAAAGAAATCCTTCACAAACACATAAAAATCATGAGCAGAAGGAGACATTTCTCGTGATTTAGAAGCAATAATTCCAACCGTTCTTCTCACTTGCGGAAAATCGATCGGAATTTTCACTGTAAAGCGCGGTGTGGTTTCATAAAAGGCGCTTTCGGGTAATAAGGTAACGCCCATACCCGCCGATACGAGACCTTTAATGGCGTCTAAATCTTCACCTTCTGATGAAATGGTTGGCTCATAACCTGCCTGCTTACAAGCATCAACCGCAATTTGTCTCAGGACATATCCTTCCGGAAATAACACGAAATGATCTTTTCTTAAATCACTTAAATGAATACTCCTTTGTCCGCTAAAGGGGTGGCTGACAGGCAGCAAGGCATAAATGCTTTCTGAAAACAAAATATGTCCTTCTATTTGAGGATCGTTTGTCGGTACGGGTCCTAAAAAGGCGAGATCAATATCTCGATTTTTTACAGCTTCAATGAGAAATTTATAGGATCCTTGACGAAGTAAAAAATCGACCTCTGGGTATTCCTGTTTAAAGGCGGAAATGACAGAAGGTAGCACTTGGCTTGCTAGGCTAGTAGGAAAGCCGATATTGACGGTTCCTTTGTGTGGATCTAAATATTCATCAATTTGTTCTTTCGCATAATCAATGGCTTTTAGAGCCGTTCTGACATGATCTAAAAATTGTCTGCCGATCTTCGTTAATTTGATATTTCGTCCTTCTCGTTCGAATAAGGCCACTCCAAGTTCTTCTTCTAAATTCGCAATCTGCCGGCTGATCGCAGATTGGGCAACATGTAAGTTTTCAGCCGCTTCTGACACGTGTTCACGGTCTGCGACTTCTACAAAATAACGTAACTGACGAAGCTCCATTTTTACACTTCACACCCATCTATCTCAAAAAGAGATTGTTTTCATCTAAATTATATATTGTTTATATTAATTTGAAAACTTAAAATAAGTTACAGAGTTTGTGAGATTTTATTACTGTGAAAAAACGGATCTTTTAAACGGGGGAGAGAAACGATGACTTATAATCAACTACCACAACCACAAGGTCTCTACCGTCCTGAATTTGAACATGATGCATGTGGGATCGGACTGTACGCTCATTTAAAAGGGGAAGCGACACACAGCATCGTCAAAAAGGGATTACAAATGCTGTGCCAGCTTGATCACCGCGGCGGGCAAGGCAGTGATCCGTATACAGGTGATGGTGCCGGCTTAATGGTACAACTACCAGACGCTTTCTTTAGAAAAAGCTGCAAAGACTTTGCACTTCCTGAAAAGGGCCGTTACGGGGTAGGAATGGTCTTCTTTTCAAAAGAGGATGACGAGAAAACGCGCCAAGCCATCGAGCAAAAAATCAACGGGTTCATTAAACAAGAAGGTCAAACATTAATTGGCTGGAGAACAGTTCCTATTGATGCCGGGAAAATTGGTACTGTCGCAGCGAAGAGCTGTCCGGTTGTGAGGCAAGTCTTTATCGGGGCAAATGACAAGATCATAGATCGTTTGTCATTTGAAAGAAAATTATATGTCATTCGTAAGCAGGCTGAGAACTGGGGGACAGCAGAGGAAAAGCAATTTTACTTTGTCAGCCTGTCGAGTCAAACCATTGTATACAAGGGGCTTTTAACATCAGATCAAGTCGATGCTTTTTATCTTGATCTTCAGGATGAAACATTTGTTTCTGCATTTTCACTTGTTCATTCACGATTTAGTACAAATACATTTCCTACATGGGAAAGAGCCCATCCAAACCGCTATTTGATTCACAACGGTGAAATCAACACATTAAGAGGAAACATCAATTGGATGAGAGCAAGAGAACAACAATTCGTATCTGAAGCTTTCGGAGATGATTTAGACAAGATTTTGCCAGTGCTGAATGCAGACGGAAGTGATTCATCCATTCTAGACAATGCCTTTGAATTCTTTGTGCTTGCAGGCCGAACACCTGCTCATACAGCGATGATGCTGATTCCAGAGCCATGGACTGAAAACACGCACATGTCGAAAGAAAAACGGGCATTTTATGAATACCATAGTTCTCTTATGGAGCCGTGGGATGGGCCAACAGCTATTTCCTTTACTGATGGTAAACAAATCGGAGCCATCTTAGACCGAAACGGATTAAGACCGGCAAGATACTATGTCACAAATGATGATCATATCATTTTCTCTTCTGAGGTCGGTGTGATCGACACAAATGAAGAGGATGTGAAGTATAAAGATCGTCTTGAGCCAGGTAAAATGCTTTTAATTGATTTAGAAGAAGGGCGAATTATTTCTGACGAAGAAGTGAAATCGACGATTGCGAATGAACTTCCTTATCAAAAATGGCTTGATGAAGAAATGGTGCACGTCAATCGCTCGGAAGAAAATTCAGAAAATTCTAGTATAATGGATGATTTATTGACGCGCCAGCGTGCCTTCCATTATACGTACGAGGACATTCAAAAGTATTTAATTCCTTTACTAGAAGAAGGCAAGGACCCAATCGGTTCAATGGGAAGCGACACTCCGCTTGCTGTGTTATCAGATCGTGCGCAGTCTCTGTTTTCTTACTTCAAGCAGCTGTTTGCACAAGTGACGAACCCGCCGATTGACGCCATTCGTGAGCAGCTTGTGACATCTACGATGACGTGGTTAGGTGCTGAAGGAGATATTTTACATCCGAATGAATATTCATGCCGACGAATTAAACTGTATACACCCGTCTTAACAAGCGGGCAGTTTAACGGTTTGAGAACAATTGTTCATAATGCCTTTAAAAGTAAAACGATTCATACTCTTTTTACCGATGATTTAAAGCGCGGGCTGGATGCGATGTTTGAAGAGGCGGAAAAAGCGATCCGCGAAGGTGTATCTTTATTAATTCTTTCCGATCGTGAAATGACGGAAGAAAAAGTGCCGATTCCACCACTTCTAGCGCTAAGTGCACTGCATCAGCATCTTGTGCGTCAAGGCTTACGGACAAAGGTGAGTCTGATCGTTGAATCTGGAGAAGTCAGAGAGGTTCATCATTTTGCCGCACTGATTGGCTACGGAGCAGATGCGATCCATCCTTATCTTGTGTATGAAACGTACAAACAGCTGATTGCAGAAGAAGCGATCTCTTTCAGCTTTGATGAAGCAGTCACTAAGTTTGGTAAAAGCGTAACCGAAGGTGTCGTCAAAGTCATGTCTAAAGTGGGTATCTCCACTGTGCAAAGCTATAGAGGAGCCCAAATCTTTGAAGCCGTTGGTATTAGTGAAGACGTCATTCAGGCGTATTTCACGGGAACAGCTTCTCAGCTTGGCGGGATTGACCTTGAGACCATTGCACATGAAGCAAAACTTCGTCATGAAGCAGGGTATCAGGCAGCGACTGATCAAACACTCGAATCAGGAAGTGACTTCCAGTGGAGAAAAAATGGTGAGCACCATGCCTTTAATCCAAAAACGATCCATACGCTTCAGTGGGCATGTCGCAATGAAGATTACGATCTATTTAAGCAATATACAAAGGCAGCGGACGAAGAAAGAATCGGCTTCCTTCGAAATTTATTTGCTTTCCAGCCAAAACAAAAACCAGTTCGTTTGGAAGACGTTGAATCTGCTGAATCCATCGTGCGCCGATTCAAGACAGGCGCCATGTCATTTGGGTCTTTAAGTAAAGAAGCGCACGAAGCACTTGCGATTGCCATGAACCGAATTGGCGGTAAAAGTAACAGCGGAGAAGGCGGAGAAGATCCTGCACGCTTTACAGTTGATGAACGCGGCGATGATCGCAGAAGTGCGATTAAACAAATTGCTTCTGGCCGCTTTGGCGTAAAGAGTCATTATTTGGTCAATGCAGATGAACTGCAAATTAAAATGGCACAAGGGGCAAAGCCTGGAGAAGGCGGACAGCTGCCAGGAAATAAAGTATACCCTTGGGTCGCCGATGTACGCGGATCTACACCAGGCGTCGGATTGATTTCACCACCGCCGCATCATGATATTTATTCCATCGAGGATTTAGCGCAGCTGATCCATGATTTGAAAAACGCGAACCGTGATGCCCGCATCAGCGTCAAGCTTGTGTCTAAAGCAGGCGTTGGTACGATTGCAGCAGGTGTTGCAAAAGGAACGGCGGATGTCATTGTGATCAGTGGATACGATGGTGGCACAGGAGCTTCGCCGAAAACGAGTATTAAACACACAGGACTTCCTTGGGAGCTCGGTTTGGCAGAGGCGCATCAAACCCTTGTGTTAAACGGCCTTCGCGAGAGAGTCGTTCTTGAAACGGACGGAAAGTTAATGACTGGTCGCGACGTTGTCATGGCTGCGATATTAGGAGCAGAAGAATATGGCTTTGCGACAGCTCCACTTGTCGTATTGGGCTGCGTGATGATGAGAGCATGTCATTTAGATACTTGCCCAGTCGGCGTCGCTACACAGAATCCAGAGCTTCGTAAAAAATTCATGGGGAACCCTGACCATATTGTGAATTTCATGATGTTTATTGCAGAGGAAGTAAGAGAAATCTTAGCGGAGCTCGGCTTTACATCAATGGATGAATTAATTGGACGCACGGATGTTCTAGGAGTTAGCGAACGAGCAAAAGCTCACTGGAAAGCAGGCCAGCTAGACCTTGAAACACTGCTTTATCAGCCAGAAGGAGCTCGTACATTCAGAACACCGCAAAATCATAAAATTGATGAATCACTGGATATGAATGAAATCCTCCCTTATGTACAGGAAGCGTTGAATCATCAAACACCGGTTGATCTATCATTGAATATTCGCAATATCAATCGTGTGGCCGGAACCATTACTGGAAGTGAAGTGTCTAAACGCTACGGGGTAGAAGGCTTGCCAGAGGATACGATCACACTAAGGTTCACTGGTTCCGCAGGACAAAGCTTCGGCGCATTTGTGCCAAAGGGCATGTCTCTCTATTTAACAGGTGATTCAAATGACTATATCGGCAAAGGACTCTCTGGAGGCAAAATTGCGGTCAAAACATCTGATCACTTTGTACAAAATGGACATGAAAACGTCATTGTTGGAAACGTCGCATTCTACGGAGCGACAAGTGGAAAAGCCTATATTAACGGGCGTGCAGGTGAGCGCTTTGCCGTTCGTAATTCAGGCGTGCAGGTGGTTGTTGAAGGAATCGGTGATCACGGCTGTGAATACATGACTGGCGGACGTGTCGTCATTTTAGGAGACGTCGGAAAGAACTTCGGCGCAGGAATGTCTGGCGGCGTAGCTTATGTCCATACATCCGATGCGAAACAGTTCAAAAGAATGTGCAACATGGAAATGATCATGTTTGAAAAACTCACAGATCACGATGAAGAGCAAGAAGTGAAACAGCTGATTCAAGAGCACCTTCACTATACAAACAGCGCAAAAGCTTCGGCACTTTTAGAAAACTGGGCGCAAGAAAAGGATCAATTCATCAAGGTCATTCCGAGAAATTACAAAATGATGCTTCAAAGCATTGAAGAACAAAAGCAAGCGGGCCTTAGTCATGAGGAAGCGGTCATGTATGCCTTTGAAGCAAACACAAAACCGAAAAATCAAGAAACGGCAAACGGGCAAAAAGCAGCCCTCGCTCATTAAGAAAGGGGAGAGGACAATGGGCAAAGCAACAGGTTTTATGGATTATAAAAGAGAAAAGCCAAATGAACGTGACCCTCTCACTCGTCAGAATGACTGGAAAGAATATTCAGCTCCTTATACAGATGACGTATTGAAGAAGCAGGGCGCTAGATGTATGGATTGCGGCACACCGTTTTGTCAAATTGGGATGGAGATCAAAGGCGGCGTGTCAGGCTGCCCGATCTACAATTTAATTCCAGAATGGAACGACCTTGTGTATCGAGGCAGATGGAAAGAAGCGCTCGAAAGACTGCAAAAAACAAATAATTTCCCTGAATTTACTGGGAGAGTGTGTCCAGCGCCTTGCGAAGGGTCATGTACAGTCGCCATCAATGATCCAGCTGTTTCGATTAAAAATATCGAACGCACCATCATTGATAAAGGCTTTGAAAATGGATGGATCACACCGAGAATTCCTTCAAGCCGTACAGGCAAGAAGATTGCCATTGTCGGCTCAGGACCAGCAGGACTTGCAAGTGCTGATCAATTAAACCAAGCAGGCCACGCCGTCACAGTGTTCGAACGGTCTGATCGCCTTGGCGGACTGCTGACATACGGCATTCCAAACATGAAGCTGGACAAAGAAGTAGTGGAACGAAGAGTCAAACTGCTAAGACAAGAAGGCATTGATTTTGTAACGAACACAGAAATTGGCGTCGATGTCACTGCCGATGAACTGAAAGAGCAGTTTGATGCGGTCATCCTTTGTACAGGTGCACAAAAGCAGCGTGACCTGTTGATTGAAGGCCGGGAAGCTAAAGGGATTCACCTAGCGATGGATTATTTGACCCTCGCAACAAAAAGCATGCTGGATTCAGGATTTAAAGACAAAAACTTCATTGATGCAAAAGGAAAAGACGTGATTGTCATTGGCGGGGGAGATACAGGTGCAGATTGCGTTGCAACTGCACTTCGCCAAAAAGCAAAAAGTGTTGTTCAGTTCGGGAAGCATCCGAAGCTTCCGGATACACGTGTAGGGGATAACATGTGGCCTGAACAGCCTTACGTCTTCTCACTCGATTATGCTTATGAAGAAGCACAAGCAAAATTCGGGGAAGATCCGCGTCAATATTCCATTCAAACCACAAAAATTGTGGCAGACAAAAATGGAAAATTAAAAGAGCTTCATACGATTCAAATGGAAAAGGTGAAAAACGAACAAGGGAAGTTTGAATTTCATGAGATTCCAGGGACAGAAAAAGTATGGCCGGCTCAGCTAGTCTTTATTGCAATTGGTTTTGAGGGAACTGAACAGCCACTCGTGAAACACTTTGGCGTGGACAGCAAAAACAATCGCATTGACGCAACGTATGGGGAGTATACAACAAATGTAGAAGGCGTATTTGCAGCGGGAGATGCAAGACGCGGGCAAAGCTTGATTGTCTGGGCAATTAATGAAGGCAGACAAGTGGCGCACGAGGTAGACCGTTATTTAATGGGGAGTTCGGTTCTGCCAAAATAGGTCAAACAAAGGGTGTTTACACATATAAAGGAAAGCCATGACCGAAGAGTGGTCATGGCTTTTTATGAATCAGATATTTTGATTTACTATCACTTTTTTCCGCTCTAGGCAGTGAGCTGATTTGAAAATCCATCTTTCATGAGGTGACATTCAAGCACCAGATCATGGATGCGTCAAAGTATATGACTCATTGCTTGAGGTAGACGACGTTTTACTTTGTAAACGGTTTAGATCCTTCCTTTCATGTGCATGCTGTAGGTAAATGCACTTTGAAAGGAAGGTATGTTTGTGCCATTTTTTAATATTTTGATTGAACTGTTTATCGGATTTTTTGCCTTATTTTCTATAATAAAATTATTAGGGAAAACACAATTTGCACAAATCACGCCGTTTGATTTTATTTCTGCACTGATTTTAGGCGAAATGGTCGGAAACGCCATTTTCGACCCAGAAGTCAAGATTCAGCACATTTTGTTTGCTGTTGCGGTATGGGGCGTTCTTCTCTATACAGTTGAATGGTTTTCACAGCGCTTTAAAGGTATTCGAGCCTTTTTAGAAGGAAGACCGACACTTGTCATTGATCAAGGGAAGATTCACTACAAACGTTTAAAGAAAAATATGCTGGATCTCAATCAGCTACAAACACTGATTCGCGCGAAGGGTCATTTTGCTTTGAATGAAATTGAATATGCCATTTTGGAAACAGACGGCTCGGTAAGCGTTCTTCCGAAAATGAAATACGCAACAGCCACCGCAGAAGATGTGAACGTGAAGGGAAAAGAAGTCAAATTACCTAGAACGTTTATTATTGACGGTGAAATTTTAAAAAAAGATTTACAAGAAGCTGGCTTCGATGAAACATGGCTGAGTGAGCAATTAAAAAAGCAGCACATTTCTTCCTATCGAGACGTTCTATTTTGTGAATGGATTGAAAATGAAGGGATTTATGCAATGAAATATGAAAAGTCCAAAAAACATCCATAACATCTATAAGTGGGTGTTTTTTTGTGCGTGTCATGAATAGGATCAAAAAGAATGTTTGATTGAAAACGTTCACAAAGAGGAGGAGATGCACGATGAAGTATGGAAAGGTATGGCTTGTAGTCATCTTGTCTTTATTATTATTGAACTCAGCTTCACTTCAAGCAGCCGGACATCAGAATCAAACAAATCGCGTTCTTGTGGTCGATCAAAAGGAAAATGGCTCGTTTCGAACCGTTCAATCTGCCATTGATGCGATTCCAGTGAACAATCAACAGCGCGTAACGATCTATATTAAAAATGGTGTGTATAAAGAAAAAATCCTGCTTCCGCAAAATAAACCTTACGTGTCCTTTATCGGGGAAGACCAATACAAGACGATTCTGACGTATCATGATACAAATGCAAGTACTGGCAGCACAACAAATAGCTCAAGCACAATGATTCGTGCGAACGACTTTTATGCAGAAAATATCACCTTTCAAAATACGGCTGGCAGACATGCTGGTCAGGCGGTTGCACTGTACGTGTCCGGTGACCGGGCTGCGTTTAAACAAATACGAGTTTTAGGGTATCAAGATACACTTTATGCAACAGGTACAGGCCGGCAATATTATGAAAACTGCTATATCGAAGGCACGGTCGATTTTATTTTTGGATCAGCCACAGCCGTGTTTAAAAGAGCTGAAATAAAAAGTCTTGGAAATGGGTATATTACTGCAGCATCCACAACAGAAGCGCAAAAGTATGGATATGTATTCATCGATTCTACGCTCAAAAAGGGGACGGCTGCTGCTCAATCGGTATATTTAGGACGTCCGTGGCGGCCTCATTCTGCTGTGACATTCCTCTATACAAATATGGATGATCATATTAAGGCAGAGGGTTGGCATAACTGGGATAACCGTGATAACGAAAGAACAGCAAGATATAAAGAATATGGATCGACAGGAGCAGGAAGCAACGCAGCAAACCGCGTAAAATGGTCCAATATTTTAACGAAAAACGAAGCAAGTCAAATCACAGTGCAAGCTGTTCTTAGCGGAACCGATGGCTGGAATCCAGAAAAAAGGTAAAGAGCTTGTCAGTTTTCGTCAAAGAAAGCTGACTTTTCTGTTTAAAAAACCTTTGAGAACAAACGTTCTTTTGTGTATAATGAACATATTCTTCTAAAATTGGCTGCGACTAAAAAGGAGGGATTGCGTGAAGCGTTTTTCACAGATCTTGTTTTTACACATATGTATCCTGTCGATTTTATTTCTCCCTTTTTCAGCAAAAGATGATCAACTTACAGCTCGTGACGACTCACTGCCGTGGGTGACAGCTTTAGATGAATTTATACGAACAGCACCTGATTTAGAGGGCGCGATCTCTGGCATCAGCGTCCGCGATACTTCTGACTCCTCTCTTCTTTATGAACATCAAGCCGATATTCGTCTTACTCCTGCTTCTAATATGAAACTGCTCACATCAGCCATCGCCCTTGATATACTAGGAGAAACACACACATTCCCGACAGACATCTGGATAGATGGTTCTATTCAAAAGAAAACGTTACATGGCAACCTGTATCTACGCGGTACCGGGGATCCGACTTTATTAGAAGAGGATTTTGCAGCACTTGCCAAACAAGTGAAAAAGGCCGGAATACATACAATTCGCGGACAGCTTGCGGCAGACGATACATGGTATGATGACACAAGATATTCGATTGATTTACCTTGGAGTGATGAGGATCAATATTACGGTGCACAAATCTCTGCTCTCACGGCTTCACCGAATCAAGATTATGATGCAGGAACCGTGATTCTCGAAGTAAAGCCAGGCAAAAAAGCTGGGCAAAAAGCAACCTATGACATGATTCCGAAGACTTCTGTCCCTCAAGTGATCAATCAAGTAAAAACCGTGCCAGAAGGAGGGAAAAAGAAGATTTCTTTTAAGCGCTCTCACGGCACCAACAAAATCACTTTAACTGGCACCATTCCGGTGAAAGCGAGTGTATCTAGACAATGGGTAGCATTATGGGAGCCATCCTCTTATGCGTTAGATTTAATGAAACGAGCGTTAAAGGCGGAAGGGATTCACGTAAAAGGACCGCTTAAAATAAAACAAGTTCCTAAAAAAGCCAAGAAAATTGCTACCCATTCATCGATGCCTTTATCAGAGCTCCTTGTTCCCATGATGAAACTCAGCAACAATACCCATGCAGAAATGTTGCTGAAGGAACTTGGAAAACAAGTGAAAAGCAAAGGGAGCTTTGAAGATGGACTGGATGTGATGAATGAACGGCTTCCTGCATTCGGCATCGATCCATCTCTTGTAGTGTTGCGAGATGGGTCAGGCATCTCACCTATTAACCTTGTTTCTGCCAACCAGTTCACGTTATTTTTAACAAACATTCAAAAGGAAAAATGGTTTAAGACCTATGAACATGCGCTTCCGTTAGCAGGGGCAAGTGAACGAATGGTGGGAGGGACGTTAAGAAACAGGTTGAAAGAACCAGCTACACTAGAAAAAGTACGTGCAAAAACAGGTTCATTAACTACGGTCAGTACACTTTCTGGATATATTGACACAAAGAGTGGAAAGACGGTCGCTTTTTCCATTTTATTAAATCATCTTGTTGATGACGAGAAAGGGAAAGAGATAGAAGACCACATTGTTAGCATTTTAGCTGAGAATCTTTAGATAGAGAAGGAGAACCACCATGACGTTAGATAACAATCAATCTTTAGTAAAAACCATGTCCATTTTTCTCGTCCCGCTTTTGCTTAGCAATATTTTGCAATCAATCGGACAGCTTGTATCCATTGTCCTTGTCGGCAGATGGATTGGAGAGGATGCAGTAGCTGCCATTTCTGCATTCTTTCCGCTTTTCTTTTTACTCGTTTCTTTTTCCATCGGAATTGGATCGGGAAGTTCAATCCTTATTGGACAAGCGTATGGAGCAAAAAATGAACAAAGATTAAAAGAAATTATTGGCACAACGCTTTCATTCACTTTTTTGATCGGACTTTCTTTAGCAATCATTGGAGGTTTTTTTGCAACAGATATCTTAAATCTCATGGGAACACCTGCGAATATCGTGGAGGAAAGTGCGGCTTATGCCAGAATTCTATTCATCTCAATGCCGATCTTATTTCTTTATTTTGTTTACACGACTTTCCTGCGAGGGACAGGGGATTCAAAAACGCCTTTTTATTTCTTAATGATTAGTACGGCAACGAATATTTTGATGCTGCCGATTTTATTATTTGGCTGGCTGGGACTGCCGGCATTTGGTTTATACGGTGCTGCGTATGCTTCTGTGATTTCAACCATTGTGACGTTTATTATTCTACATATCTACTTATATAAAACAAAACACCCGCTTCGCATCGATGCATCGGTTAGAAAGCATTTATTGATGAAAGGGGATCTACTAAAAACATTATTAAAGCTCAGCATTCCATCGAGCATTAATATGATCCTTATTTCTTTATCAGAAATTGCTGTTATTTCCTTTGTCAATGATTATGGATCACAGGCGACTGCTGCCTATGGTGTTGTCAATCAAGTTGTGAGCTATGTGCAGATGCCGGCAGTAAGTCTTGGCATCGCGGTCTCGATCTTTGCAGCACAATTCATCGGCGCAGGGAATATCAACCGATTGAAAGATGTGATAAAAATCGGGTTAGGGCTCAATTTTGCCATAGGCGGATTCATTATTATCATTGTTTATCTCTTCGCACCGCAGATTTTATCTATCTTTTTAACAGATTCTAAGACGATTGACATTGCCTATAGCTTAGTTGTCATTACATTATGGAGCTATCTTATTTTTGGAACAGCCCAAATTGTTGCAGCCACGATGAGAGCAAGCGGAACAGTGCTATGGCCAACGATCTTTAGTATTTGTTCCATTTGGCTTGTAGAAGTACCAGTCGCTTATGTGCTATCGCACTACACAACCCTTGGCATCAAGGGCATCTGGATTGGCTATCCTGCGGCTTTTTTCGTGAACTTACTCCTTCAATACGGCTACTATCAGCTCGTATGGAAGAAAAAACAGATTGTAGCGCTAGTGCAGTCATAATGTAAAAGTGTGAAGCAGCATATACATACGAAGATCTATCACTTTTCAGGAGGTCTGATCTTCTATGTATTTGAATCAAAGAAGAGAACTGAGCGCGTACAATATCGGTGATTTTTCTTATGCCGGACCAGATTTCCAAGTGCTGACGTGGGGGGAAGGAACAACATTAAACATTGGAAAGTTTTGTTCCATCGCAAACGAAGTCAAAATTTTCCTTGGCGGTGAACACCGTACAGATTGGGCCACAACGTATCCGTTTAATCAAATTTTCAAGGAAGCTTCTCACATTAAAGGACATCCAAAGTCAAAAGGAGATGTCCACATAGGACACGATGTCTGGATTGGTTATGGAGCAACAATCATGTCAGGAGTATGTATAGGGAACGGAGCAGTGATTGGTGCAAATAGTGTCATCACAAAAGATGTGCCCCCATATGCGATTGCCGCAGGAAATCCGCAGCAGCTCATGAAATACCGGTTTTCATCTGAAATCATCGAAAAACTTCAGTTATTAGAATGGTGGAATTTAGAGTTTACCGTCATCCAATCTATTTTTCACCTCTTACAATCTGATGATATTGAACAATGTATAAATGTCATAGAAGACATAAAAAAGAAAGGCTGAAAAAGCCTTTCTCATGCTGTCGAGAAAATCTCGACAGCTTTATTTTTTTCTTAGATATTTTCCATCTCTTTCCTTGAGAGCTGTACAAGATCGAAAAATCATCAAAAAGTGATCTCCAGACATGTATGGGAGAGGAACACAAGAAAAGATCAGACAAAATCGTCTGTCTGCCTCTGGAAAAGAGCTATATAAAAAAAGAAAAGAAAAATAGAGCGAAGCCTTGCAGATTCAAAACAACTGCATGGGCTTCGCTATTGCCGGTTGAGAGGAAAACAAAACGTGTGTGGGATGCCTTTTTTATTCAACCTAACGATTGTAGAAAAACATGAGTTTCTCTACAATCTGAAGGCTAAAGTAGCCCTTCTTTTTTTCGTTAACTGAGTCTTATGATTGTTAGGGATGCCCCGGTTGCACCTCCACCAATTAAAATAGCTGTTACAACTGCCCCAAACAATTGCAATGATATCGTATTTCCAGCAGTTAAATTCACAATCAATGTGTTACTGATAAATGTGGTTGAGACCACCGGTGATTGAATAGAACCTGGGATGACAGTGGCTCCATTAAGAAGTAGCCGTGCACTAACTAAAAGTGCAACTGTTGTATTAATTTGGTATGTGATATAGTATTTACCTGTTTGTTGTACAGTAAAAGTATCATTTGAACCATTCGGTGCAAATCCATTGATATTTTGATTACTTGGTAAAGCAATGTTCGTACCACCAAGAACAGTAATGATTGTAGGCCCCGTTGTATTTCCGGCATAAAGAGCCGTTTGAGTTGGACCAGTAGGCCCAGTGGCTCCAGTAGGACCGGTATCTCCGGTTGCACCAGTAGCTCCAGTAGGACCGGTATCTCCGGTTGCACCAGTAGCTCCAGTAGAGCCGGTAACTCCGGTTGCACCAGTAACTCCAGTAGGACCGGTATCTCCGGTTGCCCCAGTAGCCCCAGTAGGGCCGGTATCTCCGGTTGCCCCAGTAGCCCCAGTAGGGCCGGTACCTCCAGTTACACCAGTAACTCCAGTAGAACCGGTATCTCCGGTGGCTCCAGTAGCTCCAGTAGAACCGGTATCTCCGGTTGCCCCAGTAGCTCCAGTAGAGCCGGTATCTCCGGTTGCACCTGTTGGTCCAGTAGGACCGGTACCTCCAGTTACACCAGTAACTCCAGTAGGACCGGTACCTCCAGTTACACCAGTAACTCCAGTAGAACCGGTATCTCCGGTTGCACCTGTTGGTCCAGTAGAGCCGGTATCTCCGGTTGCACCAGTAACTCCAGTAGGGCCGGTATCTCCAGTTACACCAGTAACTCCAGTAGAACCGGTAACTCCGGTTGCACCAGTAACTCCAGTAGAACCGGTAACTCCGGTTGCACCAGTGGCTCCAGTAGAGCCGGTATCTCCGGTTGCACCTGTTGGTCCAGTAGAGCCGGTATCTCCGGTTGCACCAGTAACTCCAGTAGGGCCGGTATCTCCAGTTACACCAGTAACTCCAGTAGAACCGGTAACTCCGGTTGCACCAGTAGCTCCAGTAGAGCCGGTAACTCCGGTTACACCAGTAGGACCAGTAGGGCCGGTACCTCCGGTTGCACCTGTTGGTCCAGTAGGACCGGTACCTCCGGTTGCACCTGTTGGTCCAGTAGGACCGGTACCTCCGGTTGCACCTGTTGGTCCAGTAGGACCGGTACCTCCAGTTACACCAGTAACTCCAGTAGGACCGGTATCTCCGGTGGCCCCAGTAGCTCCAGTAGAGCCGGTATCTCCGGTTGCACCTGTTGGTCCAGTAGAGCCGGTATCTCCGGTTGCACCAGTAACTCCAGTAGGGCCGGTATCTCCAGTTACACCAGTAACTCCAGTAGAACCGGTAACTCCGGTTGCACCAGTAACTCCAGTAGAACCGGTAACTCCGGTTGCACCAGTGGCTCCAGTAGAGCCGGTATCTCCGGTTGCACCTGTTGGTCCAGTAGAGCCGGTATCTCCGGTTGCACCAGTAACTCCAGTAGGGCCGGTATCTCCAGTTACACCAGTAACTCCAGTAGAACCGGTAACTCCGGTTGCACCAGTAGCTCCAGTAGAGCCGGTAACTCCGGTTACACCAGTAGGACCAGTAGGGCCGGTACCTCCGGTTGCACCTGTTGGTCCAGTAGGACCGGTACCTCCGGTTGCACCTGTTGGTCCAGTAGGACCGGTACCTCCGGTTGCACCTGTTGGTCCAGTAGGACCGGTACCTCCAGTTACACCAGTAACTCCAGTAGGACCGGTACCTCCAGTTACACCAGTAACTCCAGTAGAACCGGTATCTCCGGTTGCCCCAGTAGCTCCAGTAGAGCCGGTAACTCCGGTTGCACCTGTTGGTCCAGTAGGACCGGTACCTCCGGTTGCCCCAGTAGGACCGGTATCTCCAGTTACACCAGTAACTCCAGTAGGACCGGTATCTCCGGTGGCCCCAGTAGCTCCAGTAGAGCCGGTATCTCCGGTTGCACCTGTTGGTCCAGTAGAGCCGGTATCTCCGGTTGCACCAGTAACTCCAGTAGGGCCGGTATCTCCAGTTACACCAGTAACTCCAGTAGAACCGGTAACTCCGGTTGCACCAGTGGCTCCAGTAGGACCGGTATCTCCGGTGGCCCCAGTAGCTCCAGTAGAGCCGGTAACTCCGGTTACACCAGTAGGACCAGTAGGGCCGGTACCTCCAGTTACACCAGTAACTCCAGTAGAACCGGTATCTCCGGTGGCTCCAGTAGCTCCAGTAGAACCGGTATCTCCGGTGGCCCCAGTAGCTCCAGTAGAGCCGGTATCTCCGGTTGCACCTGTTGGTCCAGTAGGACCGGTAACTCCGATTGCACCTGTTGGTCCAGTAGGACCGGTATCTCCGGTTGCACCTGTTGGTCCAGTAGGACCGGTAACTCCGGTTGCACCTGTTGGTCCAGTAGGACCGGTAACTCCAGTTACACCAGTAACTCCAGTAGGACCGGTAACTCCAGTAGAACCGGTATCTCCGGTGGCCCCAGTAGCTCCAGTAGAGCCGGTATCTCCGGTTGCACCTGTTGGTCCAGTAGGACCGGTAACTCCGGTTGCACCTGTTGGTCCAGTAGGACCGGTAACTCCAGTTACACCAGTAACTCCAGTAGGACCGGTAACTCCAGTTACACCAGTAACTCCAGTAGAACCGGTATCTCCGGTGGCCCCAGTAGCTCCAGTAGAGCCGGTATCTCCGGTGGCCCCAGTAGCTCCAGTAGAGCCGGTATCTCCGGTGGCCCCAGTGGCTCCAGTAGGACCGGTAACTCCGGTTGCACCTGTTGGTCCAGTAGAGCCGGTATCTCCGGTCGCACCAGTAACTCCAGTAGGGCCGGTATCTCCGGTGGCCCCAGTGGCTCCAGTAGGACCGGTATCTCCGGTTGCACCTGTTGGTCCAGTAGAGCCGGTATCTCCGGTCGCACCAGTAACTCCAGTAGGGCCGGTATCTCCGGTGGCCCCAGTGGCTCCAGTAGGACCGGTATCTCCGGTTGCACCTGTTGGTCCAGTAGAGCCGGTATCTCCGGTCGCACCAGTAACTCCAGTAGGGCCGGTATCTCCAGTTACACCAGTAACTCCAGTAGAACCGGTAACTCCGGTTGCACCAGTGTCTCCAGTAGGACCGGTATCTCCGGTGGCTCCCGTTGAGCCAGTTGATCCTGCTGCAGCCAGTAATGTGTAGTCTGGGGAAGTATCTGGTGTACCTGTCGGTGGTGCAGTATTTACTACATACGTACTGCCATTAAAGGTCACTACTTGCCCTACTTGGTAAGTAGGGCTGATTACCGGATCAAACGCTTCAATACCTGTTAACCCTGCACCAGTAGCTCCGGTTGCACCAGTTGCACCAGTAACTCCAGTAGGACCGGTAACTCCGGTTGCACCAGTAGGACCTCTTTTTACAATTTTATTATTTGTTTTTTTCCGTCCTTTTGCTTTAGCACAAGTGCTGTGATGTTTAACAACTTTGTTCTTTTTACATTCTCGTTTAAGAAGAGGGCAGTCATCAAATAGAGGTCTATCGTGACGAGATTTTCTGTAATGAGGTTGCCAATCATGCTTTTTTCCGCAAAAGGGACATTTGTTGTCGTACTGATTATACAAATTCCCCATCTCCTACAAGTTAATATTTTATTCTATGTGGAAATTTAAAAAGCGAAATTAAGTTAAATGATATTTTTATTTCGAAGTTCATCGAATCAAATTATTTAAAAGTTAAATTGTTTTATGTAAATTTATCCTCTGTGACAGAAGGAGGCACTATTAAGGAATCTTTTGAACATAGTATGGATTTAGCAAAAAAGGCGGAGAAGTGGGGTTATCTTAGATACTGGCTGGCGGAACACCATAATATGGAAGGTGCTGCTTTCTCTATTATAAAATGGGGGAATGGAAACTTTAAGGAAAAAATAAAGCTGTCGAGATTTTCTCGACAGCCTGAACGCATAAAGGCCAAAGCCTTTATGCGTTTTGTTTATACATATATTACAGCATTTGCAGCTCGAGTATCTGTGTTAACAGTTGTTATATTTGACTGTGCTGTAATAATGATATTAACAGTATATACATTATTACCCGTACTAGTTACAGTATCAACGTAAGTGGTGGAAACTACAAAGCTTTGTGCCCCTGCGCCTGATCCCGATCTAAAGAAAGGAACTTCTGTTAACAATGTTCCGTTTCTCCTTAATCGAGTATTTCCACTTATACTATAATTCGCTGTAGTGTTAGCTGTAACATTTGCTGATAGGTCAATCTTTACTCTTTGACCACTTGTTACAGGAACTGTAAAAGTGAGTAATGTTATTTCTGAATTCAACGGAGGAAATACTTGCTGCTGTGTTGCTGTTTGGTCAAAGAAAATTTGTGAGGTTGGTCCAGTGGCTCCGGTAGATCCGGTTGAACCAGTGATACCAGTGGCGCCAGTAGGACCAGTTGCACCCGTGATGCCTGTCGCCCCAGTAGGACCAGTTGCACCCGTGATGCCTGTCGCCCCAGTAGGACCAGTTGCACCCGTGATGCCTGTTGCCCCAGTAGGACCAGTTGCACCCGTGATGCCTGTTGCCCCAGTAGGACCAGTTGCACCCGTGATACCAGTGGCGCCAGTAGGTCCAGTAGCACCCGTGATGCCTGTCGCCCCAGTAGGACCAGTAGCACCCGTGATACCTGTCGCCCCAGTAGGACCAGTATCACCAGTGGCACCAGTAACTCCAGTAGGACCGGTAGCTCCGGTTACACCTGTTGGTCCAGTAGGACCAGTATCTCCGGTTGCACCAGTGGCTCCAGTAGGGCCGGTATCTCCAGTAGGACCGGTAACTCCGGTTGCACCAGTAACTCCAGTAGCACCAGTAACTCCAGTAGGACCGGTAGCTCCGGTTGCACCAGTAACTCCAGTAGCACCAGTAACTCCAGTAGCACCAGTAACTCCCGTTGGACCGGTATCTCCGGTTGCACCAGTGGCTCCAGTTGGACCAGTATCTCCGGTTGCACCAGTGGCTCCAGTTGGACCAGTATCTCCGGTCGCACCAGTGGCTCCAGTAGGGCCGGTAGCTCCGGTTGCACCTGTTGGTCCAGTTGGACCAGTATCACCAGTCGCACCAGTGGCTCCAGTTGGACCAGTATCACCAGTAACTCCAGTAGGACCGGTAACTCCGGTTGCACCAGTGGCTCCAGTTGGACCGGTATCTCCGGTTACACCTGTTGGTCCAGTAGGACCAGTATCACCAGTGGCACCAGTAACTCCAGTAGGACCGGTATCTCCAGTGGCTCCAGTAGGACCAGTATCTCCGGTTGCACCAGTGGCTCCAGTAGGGCCGGTATCTCCAGTAGGACCGGTAACTCCGGTTGCACCAGTAACTCCCGTTGGACCGGTAGCTCCAGTTGATCCTGCTGCAGCCAGTAATGTGTAGTCTAGGGAAGTATCTGGTGTACCTGTCGGTGGTGCAGTATTTACTACATACGTACTGCCATTAAAGGTCACTACTTGCCCTACTTGGTAAGTAGGGCTGATTACCGGATCAAACGCTTCAATACCTGTTAACCCTGCACCAGTAGCTCCCGTTGGACCGGTATCTCCAGTTACACCTGTAGGTCCAGTAGGACCAGTATCTCCGGTCGCACCAGTAGGACCAGTATCACCAGTCGCACCAGTAACTCCAGTATCACCAGTAACTCCAGTAGGACCGGTAACTCCGGTTGCACCAGTGGCTCCAGTTGGACCGGTATCTCCGGTTACACCTGTTGGTCCAGTAGGACCAGTATCACCAGTGGCACCAGTAACTCCAGTAGGACCGGTATCTCCAGTGGCTCCAGTAGGACCAGTATCTCCGGTTGCACCAGTGGCTCCAGTAGGGCCGGTATCTCCAGTAGGACCGGTAACTCCGGTTGCACCAGTAACTCCCGTTGGACCGGTAGCTCCAGTTGATCCTGCTGCAGCCAGTAATGTGTAGTCTAGGGAAGTATCTGGTGTACCTGTCGGTGGTGCAGTATTTACTACATACGTACTGCCATTAAAGGTCACTACTTGCCCTACTTGGTAAGTAGGGCTGATTACCGGATCAAACGCTTCAATACCTGTTAACCCTGCACCAGTAGCTCCCGTTGGACCGGTATCTCCAGTTACACCTGTAGGTCCAGTAGGACCAGTATCTCCGGTCGCACCAGTAGGACCAGTATCACCAGTCGCACCAGTAACTCCAGTATCACCAGTAGGGCCGGTAGCTCCGGTTACACCTGTTGGTCCAGTAGGACCGGTATCTCCAGTGGCACCAGTGGCTCCAGTAGGACCAGTATCTCCGGTCGCACCAGTAACTCCAGTAGGGCCGGTAGCTCCGGTTACACCTGTTGGTCCAGTAGGACCAGTATCTCCGGTTGCACCAGTGGCTCCGGTAGATCCGGTTGAACCAGTGATACCAGTCGCCCCAGTAGGACCAGTAGCACCCGTGATACCAGTGGCGCCAGTAGGTCCAGTAGCACCCGTGATACCTGTCGCCCCAGTAGGACCAGTAGCACCCGTGATACCAGTCGCCCCAGTAGGACCAGTAGCACCCGTGATACCTGTCGCCCCAGTAGGACCAGTATCACCAGTGGCACCAGTAACTCCAGTAGGACCGGTAGCTCCGGTTACACCTGTTGGTCCAGTAGGACCAGTATCTCCGGTTGCACCAGTGGCTCCAGTAGGGCCGGTATCTCCAGTAGGACCGGTAACTCCGGTTGCACCAGTAACTCCCGTTGGACCGGTAGCTCCAGTTGATCCTGCTGCAGCCAGTAATGTGTAGTCTAGGGAAGTATCTGGTGTACCTGTCGGTGGTGCAGTATTTACTACATACGTACTGCCATTAAAGGTCACTACTTGCCCTACTTGGTAAGTAGGGCTGATTACCGGATCAAACGCTTCAATACCTGTTAACCCTGCACCAGTAGCTCCCGTTGGACCGGTATCTCCAGTTACACCTGTTGGTCCAGTAGGACCAGTATCTCCGGTCGCACCAGTAGGACCAGTATCACCAGTCGCACCAGTAACTCCAGTAGGGCCGGTAGCTCCGGTTACACCTGTTGGTCCAGTAGGACCAGTATCACCAGTCGCACCAGTAACTCCAGTAGGGCCGGTAGCTCCGGTTACACCTGTTGGTCCAGTAGGACCAGTAGCACCAGTCGCACCAGTAACTCCCGTTGGACCGGTATCTCCAGTTGCACCAGTGGCTCCAGTTGGACCAGTATCTCCGGTTGCACCAGTGGCTCCAGTAGGACCAGTATCTCCGGTCGCACCAGTTGGACCAGTATCACCAGTCGCACCAGTAACTCCAGTAGGGCCGGTAGCTCCGGTTACACCTGTTGGTCCAGTAGGACCAGTATCACCAGTATCACCAGTATCACCAGTATCACCAGTAACTCCAGTATCACCAGTAACTCCAGTAGGCCCGGTAGCTCCGGTTACACCTGTTGGTCCAGTAGGACCAGTATCTCCGGTCGCACCAGTGGCTCCAGTTGGACCGGTATCTCCAGTTGGACCAGTATCTCCGGTTGCACCAGTGGCTCCAGTAGGCCCGGTATCACCAGTCGCACCAGTAACTCCAGTAGGCCCGGTATCTCCGGTTGCACCAGTGGCTCCAGTAGGCCCGGTATCACCAGTCGCACCAGTAACTCCAGTAGGACCGGTATCTCCGGTTGCACCAGTGGCTCCAGTAGGCCCGGTAGCTCCGGTTGCACCAGTGGCTCCAGTAGGACCAGTATCACCAGTCGCACCAGTAACTCCAGTAGGGCCGGTAGCTCCGGTTACACCTGTTGGTCCAGTAGGACCAGTAGCACCAGTCGCACCAGTAACTCCCGTTGGACCGGTATCTCCGGTTGCACCAGTGGCTCCGGTAGATCCGGTTGAACCAGTGATACCAGTCGCCCCAGTAGGACCAGTAGCACCCGTGATACCAGTGGCGCCAGTAGGTCCAGTAGCA
Organism: Bacillus sp. FSL W8-1143; assembly: GCF_037965155.1. Classification (NCBI taxonomy): domain Bacteria; kingdom Bacillati; phylum Bacillota; class Bacilli; order Caryophanales; family Bacillaceae; genus Bacillus; species Bacillus sp. FSL W8-1143. Next base: position 1,865,801 of record NZ_CP150182.1, on the reverse strand, counting down.
CCCGTGATACCTGTCGCCCCAGTAGGACCAGTAGCACCCGTGATACCAGTCGCCCCAGTAGGACCAGTAGCACCCGTGATACCTGTCGCCCCAGTAGGACCAGTATCACCAGTGGCACCAGTAACTCCAGTAGGACCGGTAGCTCCGGTTACACCTGTTGGTCCAGTAGGACCAGTATCTCCGGTTGCACCAGTGGCTCCAGTAGGGCCGGTATCTCCAGTAGGACCGGTAACTCCGGTTGCACCAGTAACTCCCGTTGGACCGGTAGCTCCAGTTGATCCTGCTGCAGCCAGTAATGTGTAGTCTAGGGAAGTATCTGGTGTACCTGTCGGTGGTGCAGTATTTACTACATACGTACTGCCATTAAAGGTCACTACTTGCCCTACTTGGTAAGTAGGGCTGATTACCGGATCAAACGCTTCAATACCTGTTAACCCTGCACCAGTAGCTCCCGTTGGACCGGTATCTCCAGTTACACCTGTTGGTCCAGTAGGACCAGTATCTCCGGTCGCACCAGTAGGACCAGTATCACCAGTCGCACCAGTAACTCCAGTAGGGCCGGTAGCTCCGGTTACACCTGTTGGTCCAGTAGGACCAGTATCACCAGTCGCACCAGTAACTCCCGTTGGACCGGTATCTCCAGTGGCACCAGTGGCTCCAGTTGGACCAGTATCTCCGGTTGCACCAGTGGCTCCAGTAGGACCAGTATCTCCGGTCGCACCAGTGGCTCCAGTAGGCCCGGTATCACCAGTCGCACCAGTGGCTCCAGTTGGACCAGTATCTCCGGTTGCACCAGTGGCTCCAGTAGGCCCGGTATCACCAGTCGCACCAGTAACTCCCGTTGGACCGGTATCTCCGGTTGCACCAGTGGCTCCAGTAGGCCCGGTATCACCAGTCGCACCAGTAACTCCCGTTGGACCAGTATCACCAGTATCACCAGTAGGACCGGTATCTCCGGTTGCACCAGTGGCTCCAGTAGGACCGGTATCTCCGGTTGCACCAGTGGCTCCAGTAGGACCGGTATCTCCGGTTGCACCAGTAACTCCAGTAGGACCGGTATCTCCAGTTGATCCTGCTGCAGCTAGTAATGTGTAGTCTAGGGAAGTATCTGGTGTACCTGTCGGTGGTGCAGTATTTACTACATACGTACTGCCATTAAAGGTCACTACTTGCCCTACTTGGTAAGTAGGGCTGATTACCGGATCAAACGCTTCAATACCTGTTAACCCTGCACCAGTAGGACCGGTATCTCCGGTTGCACCAGTTGGACCAGTATCACCAGTCGCACCAGTAACTCCAGTAGGGCCGGTAGCTCCGGTTACACCTGTTGGTCCAGTAGGACCAGTATCACCAGTCGCACCAGTAACTCCAGTAGGGCCGGTAGCTCCGGTTACACCTGTTGGTCCAGTAGGACCAGTATCACCAGTCGCACCAGTAACTCCCGTTGGACCGGTATCTCCGGTTGCACCAGTGGCTCCAGTAGGACCGGTATCACCAGTGGCTCCAGTAGGGCCGGTATCTCCAGTAGGACCGGTAACTCCGGTTGCACCAGTAACTCCCGTTGGACCGGTAGCTCCAGTTGATCCTGCTGCAGCTAGTAATGTGTAGTCTAGGGAAGTATCTGGTGTACCTGTCGGTGGTGCAGTATTTACTACATACGTACTGCCATTAAAGGTCACTACTTGCCCTACTTGGTAAGTAGGGCTGATTACCGGATCAAACGCTTCAATACCTGTTAACCCTGCACCAGTAGGACCGGTATCTCCGGTCGCACCAGTTGGACCAGTATCACCAGTCGCACCAGTAACTCCAGTAGGGCCGGTAGCTCCGGTTACACCTGTTGGTCCAGTAGGACCAGTATCACCAGTATCACCAGTAACTCCAGTATCACCAGTAACTCCAGTATCACCAGTAACTCCAGTAGGCCCGGTAGCTCCGGTTACACCTGTTGGTCCAGTAGGACCAGTATCTCCGGTCGCACCAGTGGCTCCAGTTGGACCGGTATCTCCAGTTGGACCAGTATCTCCGGTTGCACCAGTGGCTCCAGTAGGCCCGGTATCACCAGTCGCACCAGTAACTCCAGTAGGCCCGGTATCTCCGGTTGCACCAGTGGCTCCAGTAGGCCCGGTATCACCAGTCGCACCAGTAACTCCAGTAGGACCGGTATCTCCGGTTGCACCAGTGGCTCCAGTAGGCCCGGTAGCTCCGGTTGCACCAGTGGCTCCAGTTGGACCGGTATCTCCGGTTGCACCAGTAACTCCAGTAGGGCCGGTATCTCCGGTTGCACCTGTTGGTCCAGTAGGACCAGTATCACCAGTCGCACCAGTGGCTCCAGTTGGACCAGTATCACCAGTAACTCCAGTAGGACCGGTAACTCCGGTTGCACCAGTGGCTCCAGTAGGCCCGGTATCTCCGGTTGCACCAGTAACTCCAGTAGGGCCGGTATCTCCAGTGGCACCAGTGGCTCCAGTAGGACCAGTATCTCCGGTCGCACCAGTGGCTCCAGTTGGACCAGTATCACCAGTCGCACCAGTAACTCCAGTAGGGCCGGTATCTCCGGTTACACCTGTTGGTCCAGTTGGACCAGTATCACCAGTAACTCCAGTAGGACCGGTATCTCCAGTGGCACCAGTGGCTCCAGTTGGACCAGTATCTCCGGTTGCACCAGTGGCTCCAGTAGGCCCGGTATCACCAGTCGCACCAGTAACTCCAGTAGGACCGGTATCTCCGGTTGCACCAGTGGCTCCAGTAGGCCCGGTAGCTCCGGTTGCACCAGTGGCTCCAGTAGGCCCGGTATCTCCGGTTGCACCAGTAACTCCAGTAGGGCCGGTATCTCCGGTTGCACCTGTTGGTCCAGTAGGACCAGTATCACCAGTCGCACCAGTGGCTCCAGTTGGACCAGTATCACCAGTAACTCCAGTAGGACCGGTAACTCCGGTTGCACCAGTGGCTCCAGTAGGCCCGGTATCTCCGGTTGCACCAGTAACTCCAGTAGGGCCGGTATCTCCAGTGGCACCAGTGGCTCCAGTAGGACCAGTATCTCCGGTCGCACCAGTGGCTCCAGTTGGACCAGTATCACCAGTCGCACCAGTAACTCCAGTAGGGCCGGTATCTCCGGTTACACCTGTTGGTCCAGTAGGACCAGTATCACCAGTAACTCCCGTTGGACCGGTATCACCAGTGGCACCAGTAACTCCAGTAGGGCCGGTAACTCCGGTTGCACCAGTGGCTCCAGTAGGCCCGGTATCTCCGGTTACACCTGTTGGTCCAGTAGGACCGGTATCTCCAGTGGCTCCAGTATCACCAGTATCACCAGTAACTCCAGTAGGACCGGTATCTCCAGTGGCACCAGTGGCTCCAGTAGGACCAGTATCTCCGGTCGCACCAGTAACTCCAGTAGGGCCGGTAGCTCCGGTTACACCTGTTGGTCCAGTTGGACCAGTATCACCAGTCGCACCAGTAACTCCCGTTGGACCGGTATCTCCGGTTGCACCAGTGGCTCCAGTAGGACCAGTATCTCCGGTTGCACCAGTGGCTCCAGTAGGACCGGTATCACCAGTAGCACCAGTATCTCCAGTAGGACCAGTATCTCCGGTTGCACCAGTGGCTCCAGTAGGACCAGTATCTCCGGTCGCACCAGTGGCTCCAGTTGGACCAGTATCACCAGTCGCACCAGTAACTCCAGTAGGGCCGGTATCTCCGGTTACACCTGTTGGTCCAGTAGGACCAGTATCACCAGTCGCACCAGTAACTCCAGTAGGGCCGGTATCTCCGGTTGCACCAGTGGCTCCGGTTGCACCAGTGGCTCCAGTAGGACCAGTATCACCAGTCGCACCAGTAACTCCCGTTGGACCGGTTGCACCAGTGGCTCCAGTAGGGCCGGTATCACCAGTCGCACCAGTAACTCCAGTAGGGCCGGTATCTCCGGTTGATCCTGCTGCAGCCAGTAATGTGTAGTCTAGGGAAGTATCTGGTGTACCTGTCGGTGGTGCAGTATTTACTACATACGTACTGCCATTAAAGGTCACTACTTGCCCTACTTGGTAAGTAGGGCTGATTACCGGATCAAACGCTTCAATACCTGTTAACCCTGCACCAGTAGCTCCCGTTGGACCGGTATCTCCAGTTACACCTGTAGGTCCAGTAGGACCAGTATCTCCGGTTAGACCAGTGGCACCGGTTGCCCCAGTAGCGCCAGCAGGTCCGGTGGGTCCTATAGGTCCAGCGGGACCTCTTCGTCCAACCCTTTGAATTGGTTTTGATTGTTTTTCTCCTTTTGCACTGTGACAGAGAGGATTTCCTTGAGGTCTATTTTGTTTCGAAAGTTCTTGTTTGATAAATGGACAGTCTCTTCTTTGAGAACGGTCATGACGTGATCTTTTGTAATGAGGCTGTTCATGATATTTACCGCAAAAGGGACATTTGTGATCGAATTGATTGTACAAATTGCCCATCTCCTAAAATTGATATTTCATTCTATGTGCAAATTTTTAAATTGGAAGTAAAACCTAGAAAATCATCATTTCGAAAATCATCGAATCAAATCATTTAAATGTTTGATGATTTTATGTTATGGTGTTGAAAGTATGAAACTAGTATGATTTTTGACAGAAATGGGGACATCATTTATGAGTCAATCAGTTTTACAGCGTACAGCTTATTCCGTTTTAAATTTATCCTCTGTGACAGAAGGAGGCTCCATTAAGGAATCTTTTGAACATAGTATGGATTTAGCAAAAAAGGCGGAGAAGTGGGGTTATCATAGATACTGGCTGGCAGAACACCATAATATGGAAGGTGTTGCAAGTTCAGCAACGTCCGTTTTAATTGGGTATATTGCTGGCGGAACCGAAAAAATTCGAGTAGGATCTGGTGGAATTATGCTGCCAAACCACTCTTCACTTGTCATTGCTGAACAATTCGGCACACTTGAGACATTATATCCGGGGAGAATTGATTTAGGTCTTGGCAGAGCACCAGGGACAGATCAGTTAACGGCAAGGGCGCTTAGACGTAATCTTCATAATGGAGAAGATTTCCCTGAGCAGCTAGAAGAACTTCGGCAATATTTTAAACCAACTGGACAGGTCAAAAAACATGTAAGAGCCGTTCCGGGAGAGGGTCTAAACATTCCGATTTGGCTGCTTGGTTCAAGCGGTTTTAGCGCAAGACTTGCAGGAGAGCTTGGATTGCCATTTGCCTTTGCGGCACATTTTTCACCTAAAAATACAATTCCTGCTTTAGAGTTGTATAGACAGTCATTTAGACCTTCTGATGTGTTGAAAGAGCCTTATGCCATGGTGGGGGTGACAGCTTTTGCTGCAGATCAAACAGAGCGGGCTGAATATTTGGCAACCTCTCATTATCAGCGGTTTTTGAGTCTCATTCGAAATACTCCAGGAAAACTCAAAGCGCCTGTCGACAGTATGGACGGCCTTTGGAGTCCATATGAAAAAGCGATGGTGGATGAACAATTAAGTTCGACAATGATCGGGGATAAAGAAAAGGTGAAAAAAGAATTGGAAGCCTTTGTTGAAGCTACTCAAGCAGACGAAGTGATGATTAATTCGGATATGTTTGACCATCAAGAAAGAATGCGTTCATATGAAATCATCAGCGAGATCTTCCAAGAGGCACAAGAAAAATAAACATAAAAAAGAACTGCACAAAGCAGTTCTTTTTTTACTTATGCTTTTGTAAAAATACGAAATGGTTGTCCAATTGGCAGTACAGTACGGCCAAAATGAGTATTGAGAACAACTGCTGCTGAACCATAAAAAGAAAGCAGGGAAATGATCAATTCTGCAATACCGGCAATGGTATGAGTCACATCGTATATCACACCAAATGAGCTTAGGGAAAGACCAAGGAATAAGAAATCAATAAAGACGAAAATCAAAAATAATACTTTATGTGTTTCCATTGCACCAATCGTCATAAACAAGCTGAAAATTAAATATCCGATAAACGCAAAACCTAGTTGTTTTGGATCTGCTGCTTCCGCAAGCGTTTTCCCAAAAACGCCCGCTTGAATGAGCCAAGTCGTACCAACGCCCATCCAAAAAAGACCGAATGCGCCAAAGGCAGTGGCTCCAAAAATATTTTGATGCTTTGAATCTTGTATGGACGCGATCAGCTGCGCGATGCCTCCAAGGAAGATAGCCCAAGGTAAAATAAGGGAAGTGCCATCTGTAATTCCTAGTTTTTGTGAGGACGCAACGAGCGTCACCATTGCTAAACCAAACAAACCAAGTGGTGTTGGGTCTGCAATTGATAATCGATAAGCTTGAACATTCTGTTTTTCCATAATGACCTCCTACAATTTGCACTTACAAAAGATACTCGAATTAGATCGAAACGTCAAGCTCTTTTTTAGTAGACACTTGCAACGTCTTCCAAATAAATCTATATTTAATACATATCAAATGTGATAGAAAAAGAGGGATAAAATTGAGTAAAGGCTTAGCTGGAAAAACGATTGCCATTTGTGGAACGAGAAAAACAGAAGAAATGCGTACACTTGTCGAAAAGCAAGGGGGACAAGCCGTTATTCGTTCTCTTCAAGGAACCGTATTTTTAGCCAAAGAGGAGTTAAAGCCAGGCATTGAAACCTTTGTGAAAAAAGGCGCCGATTGGGTGATTTTAACAACGGGTGTCGGGACTGATACATTAATTGAGAGTGCAGAAGAGCTTCATTTAGGGGAAGAATTTATGCACATTCTATCAAATGCACAGATTGCTTCAAGAGGATACAAAACCTATGCTGCACTCAAAAAACGCGGAATTCAGCCAGACGTATCTGATGAAGATGGAACGGTGCGTGACCTAATCTCAAAGCTTGAAGGCAAAGAGTTTCAAGGCAAACGTGTCATGGTGCAGCTGCACGGAGAAAACGCTCCGGCTCTCATGAAGTTTTTACATGACAAAGGGGCAGATGTATTGCCGCTTTTACCTTATCAGCACACACCACCTGAACCAGAAGCCGCAGAAACATTGCTTCAAGAAATGAAAGATGGAAAAGTCCAAGCCGTCTGTTTTACAACCGCTGTTCAGGTGCACGCCTTTTTCACACTAGCGGCAAAATGGGGAAGAAAAGAAGAACTCCAAGCGCTATTCGAGCAGCAAGTACTGGCAGTAGCTGTTGGAAAAGTCACAGCTGAAGCTTTAAAAGAAGAGGGAATTGACCGGATTCTCGCCCCGTCACTTGAGAGAATGGGTGCAATGATTATGGAATTATCCCAATATATGAAAAAACAATCCTTACACTCATAGAAAAAACGCCTTTCACTAGATCAGTGGAAGGCGTTTTTCATTAGATTGTCCTTTTTCGGTTCGTACGAATTTTTTTAAAGACGAAATAGAGAACGATCAGGCCGATCGCAATGGCCATAATTGGGGTTGTATAAGCGTGAGCAACACTTTGAATGTGATCCCATTTTGTCCCGAGCTGCATGCCAAGATAAATAAACAAGATAGACCAAGGGATGGCAGCTAGTCCTGTCAAGAGGACAAATTTTAAAAAAGGCATTTTGGCAATACCGGCTGGAATGGAGATGGCATGGCGGACAACAGGAATAAAGCGCGCTGTAAACACCACACCGGTTCCATATCGATCAAACCAGCGCTCTGCAGTGGCGATATGATGTTCATGGATGAATAAGTATTTTCCGTACTTTGTTAAAAAAGGTCTTCCGCCATAAAGACCGATCCAGTATATAAAACACTGTGCGAGCGTACCTCCGATGACGCCGGCGATAACAGCTCCAACAAAACCGATTGTTCCTGTTGACACCATATATCCGCCATAAGCAAGAACAATTTCGCTCGGAATGATTTCAATCATCAGACCTAGTGCTACACCTACATAACCAAGGCTTGTCAGCCAAGTTAAAATTTCATTAAACAAGGTTCCCATTCATTTCACTCTGCCTTTAAATACGAATTTTCTTCAAGCATCCATATAAAAGCCTATGCTTGTTTTGTTTCTCTCATGAGTCTGCTTTCCGCTTACCTCTCTGAAGGTCAAACCGAAAAACGCCCATCTAGCAAACTTTATCATACCATATTTGCTCGCACCTAGACGATCTACTTGCTGAACACTTGTTATCATGATATCAGGAAAGAAAATATGAACAGGCGGCTTCCGTTTTTTTCAACAGATCATGATATAATTTGTTAGATGAAACGAACGGGTGGTGCATAAACATGTATTTAACAATCGAAGAAACAGCTGAATACTTAGAAGTATCAGAGGCGTATATTGAGAAATTAATTCAGCAAAAAAAGATCCGTTTTGTATTTGACGGAGAATCATATCTCATTTATCAAGGACAGTTTCAAACGCATATGAAGCAGCTTGAACAATACAAAGAGCTCGTCCAAGAGATTTTAAATGAACCGATTCCTGAAGATCCAGATGTAAAGGATGAAGATTAGATTCAAAGGAAGTGAATGGAGTGGAAAAAGTCGTCTTATGTGAAGCCTGTCAAAAAAACGCAATGAATGTGGTAGAAGATACTGATGAACCGAAACAACCTTATCAATTATGTCAGCCGTGTCACAAGAGACTACTCAACAATTCTTTACGACCGATTGAATGGTATAACTTAGCCGTTCTCCATTCTCCTAAACAATTTTTACTGCATGATGACTTTTATGGAGAGGATGGACAGGCTTTGGATGGTGTCATCGTCACCAAAGAAGATAAAGCCCCCACATTACAAGACGTGCGGCAAGATTTGGCGTCTTTAATAGACTTCTCAATTACTAGGTGGTTTCTTGAGGATGATGTCATTGATGCGCTGAAACAGCATGATCAGCAAAGGACCTTAGACTCTGTTCAAAGCCGGTTTGAGGAAACTCAGCATATCGAAGTGAAATCACGCATGTTAGAAATCGTGGCTGATGTTTTAGGTACATCTGCCGTTGGGTGGGTAAGGGAACTGGTGAATCAGGCTGACGAAGAATTTCTTTATCCACTTTCTTGGGCAGCGGCCAGCAGTTTGCCCGAAGATGAAGGTTTACAACATGTGATAGAGAAATTGAAATCGATCAGTGAAAAAGAATTACCGACAGCTGCTTTTATCTGTCTGTACCGTTTCCACTCTAACAAAGTATTAAATTGGATGGAGGTCACTTGCACTCATTTTCACGTTCATTGGGGAAGGCTGGCAGCTTTAAGCTGTCCAACCTGGGATAGAATGAAAACATGGCTAGACAAAGGAAGACCTTTCAGTTTAATTGCCCTTGAAACAATGACACACTGTGCTAAAGGGAATAGACCGGTCCTTGTGGAACAATGTTCACCTAAGATCCTTCACACAGATAAAAGTGAAGTAGAGAACACGTTAAATGACTATCTTCAAAAAGACTGCGTTCCAAGAGTCAAAACGAACGTGTCTACCATATTGAACAACAAAGAAGATATTTTCAAATAATTTCCAATTCCTTTATTGACTGACACCAGTTTGCACAATTTTCATATGGCATTTAACTTGTACATCCGCATCAGGATAGATTTCCTTCCATTTTTCTGGTGTCATAGCTTTGTCTTTTGATCGATACCTTAAGCCTAGCCCAAGCGGATCAATATGTTGCTTTTTAAAGGACTGAACAAGGTCTTGTCCTTGCTGGGCGACACGTTTTTCAACTTCTTTTTCGACATGGTCCAATATATTCGGTTTATCAATTTTCTTGGATTTCATGAATTCTTTTAATTCGCCCTTCAGCTTGATATCAATCGTGATATGAGGCTTTTTTGTTAGGTTATTCGTTGGTTTGATCTGGTAGGACACATGTGATTTGATATTTTCAATGACGACATGGGTCTTTCCTTGATCAGCCAATTGAAACTCGTAGATACCATTTTTATGATTTTCAATCATCGCTTTAAATGTAAACGTGTCTTCTCCAGGGATATGACCGACCATTTTTTCCTGATCAAACAGAGCAACTCCTGTGACTTTAATGGCGTTGCTAGTTTTCTTGATGTAAGGCAGGTAAGCATCGACTCCTTTTGCCAGCATCTGATTCATGAAAATATGCTGATTAGTGACAGGTTGATTGCCATTTCGCATATTTTGGGACAACAGATCAGAGAGATACACACCTATATTTAAGTTCGTTTGATTCATTTTTGTATATAATAAATCTTCAACTTCTCCGCCTACAATCGCAAACACTTGGCGTGAACCAATGATAGGATCACGATAAATGTAATTCATTAAATCGATCATGCCGACTTCCTTTGCTAATTTTTCACTGACTAAAATAACGAGCACCTGACCCATGACGACTGGAAAAGGTGATTTTTCTGATACGAGAAACTGAATATTACTAATGGTATTTGACCTTGCGCTTAATATTTGATAACTTCCTTGCTCCTCACTTTTAAAGACAGGGAAGACAAAGAAGCCCTTCATTTCTCCATCTTCGATTAAATCAAATCCTGCCGCCTGAGAGATATTTAATTCATCTAAAAGGCGAGGCTGTGCACAGCTAGTTAAGAAGAGACTAAACAACATGAGACCCGTGAGTATATAACGTTTCATGCTCGTTTTTTCACCCACCTTTTTTTCAACATCAGTCCAATAACCATACAGACAATCAAGCCATATACAAGAAAGTATCCGCTATATTCCACCCATTGGTTAAAGGTTTCAAAAGAAGTCGCCCCCGTAAAAAATGAAAACATGACCAGAATGAGGATGCTGAGCGCGATGAACGTGACGCGCTGGCTTGTATGAAGCACTTGTTTTGCCATTCGGCTCGCGGCCCACAGTGGAATCGCGATATTCGGAATGATTAAAAGCAGCCAAAGAGACACTTCGATAAATTCAAAGCGCTGGATAAACGGGAGCTTCACAATGCTTGTTAACGTTAACGTCGGCCATTTTGTTAATTTAAGCTGAGCACTTGAGTAATACGCAATGGAGACGAGAAAGACGAGTAAATTTAAGCATGTCGTAAATAATGACCCCATGTGAGCAAATTTTTGAGACGTCTGCGCATGTTTAATAAAGGGATAATAGACAAGCAGTGTGCCAAAACCAAACATGGATAATGAAGCATCTTTGACTCCCATCAACAGCTGCGAAAATGTATGATCAAACATCGGGAACATGAAACGAATGTGACTATATTTCATGGCATAAAAACAAATAAACGTCATCCAATACGTCAGTACAATACTAAAAAATGCCCATCCAGCAATCGTTCTAAACCCGCCGGTATGAATGTAATACACGAGCAGCAGAAGTACAGACGCAAACAATAGACCAGGAATTTCTTTAAACAGCCATACATGGATCACATCCATATAATGGACGAGAACGGTCAACGACAAAGAAGCAAAATATAAGATATAGAGAATGTTGAATAATTGCCCAACCCACTTGCCAAATACATATTGCGTGATATCACCAAATTCATCCGAAGGGGCCTTTTTAAACATCATGTACATAAGAAAGATCATGACATTGACACTGAAGCCAGAAATCAGAATGGCGATCCATCCATCATTATTCATAGAACGAACAAGGTTTGTTTGAAAGTTTAAAATGCCAACACCAACTTGATTAGCATTAACGAGAAAAAACACAAAAAAAGGGGAAACTTGAAATTTCTCTTTTACAGAAGAAGAACTCATGCTTTCACTTCCTTATTCATAAAAATCATTTTTCCCCTTACGGCCTTGCTTAGGCTTTTGCCGATGGATGGTTTCATTTTGCGGGCGTAAATTTTCCGGTCTTTTATTCAAAAAACGAAGCTGAGGGCGAATCAAACTGCCCTTTAGATCTGTCAGGCGCAGCGGAAAAATAGGCTCTAGATACGGACGTCCAATAGACGTTAATTTCATTAAATGGGTGAGAAGGAATGATCCCATTACTGCAATACCTAATGCACCCCACACCTGTGCCGCAAGTAGAAAGGGAAATCTCAGCAGCCGAATGGCACTGCCCATTTTGTAAATAGGGGTGACAAATGAGGCAAGAGCAGAAAGGGCAACAATAATGAGTAAAATATTACTTGTTAATCCTGCTGCCACAGCAGCCTGTCCAATGACAATCCCTCCAACAATCCCGAGCGTCTGACCGACTTTAGCCGGAAGCCTCGAACCCGCTTCTCTTAGTAATTCAATCGAAATCTCTAAAAATAGCGCCTCAATGATTGGAGGAAATGGAACCAGATAGCGGGAGGCCACAATGGTTTCTAATAAGTCTTTTGGAATTAGCTCATAATGAAACGTTAAAACGGCTACATATAAAGGTGTCGCAAAAATGGAAAATATCACAGCAAATATGCGTAACAGCCTAAAGCAAGAAGCCGCAATCCACGACATATTGTAGTCTTCCATAGTGGAAAAATACTCAAGTAAAATCGTCGGGGCAAGCAAGACATGAGGCGAGCCATCCACTAATATGGCAATTTTCCCTTCTGATAAACCTGAAGAGACGCGGTCGGGTCTTTCTGTATTTAAAAACAACGGAAAGATCGTATTGGACACATCATAAAGCATCTGTGCAAGGTAATTTGCATCTAAAATTTGATCAAAATCAATGTCTTCAATACGCTGGAGAACGGTTTCAATGTTTGTCGGATTAGCAATCTCTTCAATATATAACACCGCTACTTTTGTTTGCGAAAGCGTGCCAACCGTCTTTTCTGACACTTTTAGGTTCGGTGTCGGCAGCCGCCGTCTGACCAAATTTAAATTGGTATCCAAAACCTCCACAAATGCTTCCTGTGCACTAATAATGCCAAATTCTATCTCGGGCGGACCTACTTGTCTGCCTTTCTTTTCTTCAATCGGGATCAGAAGCGCTTTGCCCCAATCCGTTTCGAGCCGAATGGCCAAGTTACCTAAATGAAGCGCTTTTTCCACTTCCTGAAGATCGGTCGTGATGACGGACTGTTCAATGGGAATTCGTTCTTTCAGCTCCTCAAGAGTAGGGGTGAGATGTAATTCTTTCATGCAGGGCAAAATTTGTTCATGGAGTAGATGCCCATTAATTAAAGAACGAAAAAAAGAAATTCGATAAAGAAACCCTTCACTTCGTGACAACTCGTTTGTAAAATCAGAGGAACGTGACAATGCCTCAAATACTGAATTTGGGTCCTTTTGATGTTGTTTGTTTTTCTTCAGCACTTGAACCATCTCCTTCCGCAATTTGCCTCTATTATCCAACCAATTGCCGGAAGATATGCATGAAAAAAAGCGTTCAGCTTGATGTGCTGGACGCTTCTTTTCCATATTGAACCGCTTCTAATAAAAAATCTACGAGATGAACAGCACGCATGCTGTTCGATTGTCCTGAACGTTTGATACCTGCTGCCATTTGCAGCTGGCAGCCTGGATTGGACGTGACAATAGCAGTCGCAGCTGTTTGACTAGCTTCTGTCATTTTATGATCTAAAATTTGCATCGACATTTGTGGCTGCAAGATATTATAAATTCCGGCGGATCCGCAGCAGCGGTCGGCATCCTTCATTTCTTTAAATGATACCCCTTGAATTGCCTTCATGAGCACCCTTGGCGCTTGCTGTACACCCATTCCGTTCCGCAAATGACAGGAATCTTGATAGGTGATGACTTGCTCTGGCAAAGCAAGCGGCGTACGGCCGTGAAATTCCAGCTCCACGAGAATGTCTGATATATCCGTGATTTTCTGTGAGAAGGCTTCACCTCGCTTTTGAAAAGACGGATCATCCTTTAGTAAATGATCATAATCACTTAAAAAGGCACCACATCCGCCCGCATTCATGACAATGGCATCTGCCTCAACCTCCTCAAATGCTTCAATATTCCGCCTTGCTAGCTCTTTCGCTTGCTCTTTTTCTCCACTATGACCATGAAGTGCACCGCAGCACGTCTGAACAGGAGGGACGACAACGTCACAGCCGGCCAGCTGCAAAAGCTGGATGGTTGCTTCGTTTGTGCTGGAAAAAACGGTGTCCATTAAACAGCCAGTAAAAAAGGCGACACGCTTTCTTGCTGTGCCAATGGCCTTGTATTCTAACGCACGGTTTTTTTGTTGACGCGGCACCTTTGGAAGGGCCTCTTCCATCAGCTGTAAATGCGGCGGAAGTACCTTTAGCATGCCTGACTTGCGGGCGGCCGTTTGCAGACCAGAGGTTTGATAAAATCGCAGTAGTCCAGCCGCTTGACGCATTCGGCTTTGGGAAGGAAAGAGTCCTTTAAACACAACACGTCTCACAAATTTGACAGGAAGAGATTGTTTTTTGTGCTGCTGAATGATGTCTCTTGCATCCTCAAGTAAACGTCCATATTTGACGCCTGAGGGGCAAACCGGTTCACATGCACGGCAGCCAAGACAAAGGTTCAATGAATGTTCGACGTCTTCATCAGGCTCAATCACGCCGTCTCTTACCGCCTTCATTAAAGCAATTCGGCCGCGGGGTGAGTGCGTTTCTTGTTGACCGGATTCAATATAAGTAGGGCAGGAAGGGAGGCAGAAGCCGCAGCGCATGCAATTGAGCAGCTCCTTTTCGTCCATTTGCTGTTGAAATGTTTGCTGAATCTTTGTTTGTTTAGAGGAATTCATGAGACCACCACTCGCTTCCTTGCCGCTTTTCCAAACACCTTATCAGGATTCATGATATTTGCTGGATCTAGCGCTTGTTTGATCGCTTTCATTGCAGCGATTCCTTCTTTTTTGACCTTTAGCTCCAAATAGGGGGCTTTCATTAGACCCACACCATGCTCACCCGTAATGGTGCCACCAAGGGAGACTGCTTTTTCAAAAATGGCCTGAAATGCTTCTTCAACCCGCTTCATTTCTTCTTCATTTCTTGCATCAGTTGCACAAGTAGGATGCAGATTTCCGTCACCTGCATGACCAAATGTACAGATTTTCACGTCGTACTCTCTCGCAATGTCTTCGATCGCGCGCACCATGTTCGCAATTTCAGAACGGGGCACTGTGGCATCTTCTAAAATGGTCGTAGGGCTTAAACGGGCGAGGGCAGATAAAGCGGCTCGCCTCGCTGTTAAAAGGGCACTTGCTTCTTCTTCAGAGTGTGCGATATTCACTTCTTTTGCACCGTGCTGCTGACAAACCTTTGCAATGCTTTGCATATCACGGGAAACAGCCTCAGGATTGCCGTCCTGTTCGATTAATAGCACCGCTTGAACGTCAGTCGGCAGGCCGATTTTGGCAAAGTCTTCGACGACTTCTAGTGTCGGCTGATCCATAAATTCTAACGTGGCGGGGATGATACGCTCTGCAATAATCGCCGAAACTGATGCAGCTGCTTCCTCAAGGCTTTCATATAAACAAAGCATCGTTTGTTTAGTTTCTGGAAGCGGCAAAAGCTTCAGCGTGGCTTCAGTGACAATTCCGAGCGTTCCTTCTGATCCAACAAATAAACGGGTCATATCATACCCGGCCACGTCCTTTGCGAGCTTGCCGCCCGTTTTGATGATGTCACCGTTTGGCAGAACCACTTCAAGTCCAAGTACATAATCTCTCGTCACACCATATTTTAACCCCCGGAGCCCACCTGAATTTTCATTAATATTGCCGCCTAACGTCGAAATTTTCATCGAGCTTGGGTCTGGTGGATAGAAAAGGCCTCTTGCCTCTACTTGGTGAATGAGTTCCTGTGTGATCAAACCAGGCTGGACCGTTGCAGTCAGGTTTTCTTCGTCAATTTCGATGAATTGGTTCATTCTTGTAAACAACATCACAAGTCCGCCTTGTGTAGGACAGGTGCCTGCACAAAGGTTCGTACCGGATCCTCTTGGCACAATCGGCACCTTATATGAGGCGCAGAGCCGAACAATTTGCTGGATCTCCTCAGCCGCGTGCGGGCTTACGATGACATCTGGCATATGCTGAAAATTAGGCGTTGCATCATAAGAATAAGCAAGCCGGTCTGCCTTGCTGCCCTGTACATAAGACGCCCCGACAATCTCTTTTAATTGACTTGAAAATTCAGAATTCAACATGTATATTCACTCCTACTGATTAGACATACCGTTTCTTTCAGTATAAAAAAAGAATCGCCTCATGCCTATGGACGATTCTACAAAATATCGGGCTTCTCGCCTCGTTTATTTGGATGATGATCTAATAGCATCAAGGCTAAATAAAAGAGCATCGCATCCTGCATGCGTTTCGGATCAAGTGTCGTTAAATCTTGGATACGTTTTAGCCTGTAATGCAGTGTATTGATATGTACGTGCATCGCTTCCGCAGTATATTTCAATGAGCAATCTGACGTCATGAGTACACGCAATGTTTTCACTAGTTCAGGGTAGGGGAGAAGCGGGACAATCGTTCGATCAAGGAACACTTCTTTTGTTTCCTGACTCACTTCTTCTATAAAAAGTTCAAGTGTTAAATCCTCATCAAACACAATCGGTGTATCTGCATTCGCCATTTTTAAAGCACGAAAGGCTTGATGAAATGATTGCTTCATCATCTGTCCAGCTGCAGGTTTTCCCGCACCTATCAAAACCTTTGACTTAGGATGTGCGGTGAGCGCAGCATGGATGTGAAAAAGACGCTGCCGCAAAGTATCACGGTCATTTGCCGAGGTTTGTAGCATGAGCAAAAAGCGGGCATGTCCCCAGCGGACGATCATTTCCTGATTGGTGAGATGCAGCATTTCCTTCACTTTTTTGTATTGATCCTGCTTCATAAACGATTCATCGTGACAATCAATGAGGACGACCGCACGCTGCTTATTGATATCAAGCTGAAGCCGCGCTGCTTTTTCAGTGAGATCGATGGCTGTCTCTGGCAGATGAAGCCAGTCGAACACAAACGCTTCAAGCTGCCGTTCATCGGTTTCCGTTTCTAGAAAAAATTCATGTTCTTGAATAAGCAATTCGGTCATTTTTCTTAATATTTCGCCAAATGGAGAGACATGGACGGGATCTCCTGTCATCCCAATCACACCAATGACCTCTTGCTTAAAATAAATAGGCAGATTGATGCCAGCTTTGACCCCTTTCATTCGTTGCTCATCATCCTTTGTAAGGATTCGTTTTTGTCCTTCAAAGGATGTCAAATATGCCCCTTCATGAAATTGACCAATGCGCGCTGGATCTGTTGCCGCTATGATGGTGCCGTTTGTTTGTGTAATGATGATTTCCTCAGTCAGCACCTTTTTGACCTCGTCTACGATTTTTTCTGCCAATGTCATTGTGAGCAAAACGTACCCCTCCGAGATGTATCTTTTGACACTATCATACCATCATATGCTGAGTCATATCTTTCTTTTCATGAGTTATGCTAAAATAATACACGCACGTGAAGGAGAAGAAAGGAGACATAGCCATGTCGCTACAAAATCGCTTACAAGATTTATTGAAAGAAGGACAAGCGCTGACAGACTTTGAATATGACGAAGCGGCGCGCTACAATTGGCCTTTAGAGGGTGCAAGAATAAAGGAAGAGGCACGCTTTAGCGATGTATATATAGAGCGTGTAGACAAAGAATCCGAGGACATGATTCAATCAGAGGGCGCCTCATTTCTAAACACACCGCTTACATATGTAAAACAACATCAAAAAGAATTCATTTATATCGAATCAAAGTGGTTTGATGTGGTGAGAGTCGATGGATTAGCCATTGAATGGGACGAAGTATTTCAAACGTATACCGTGTTATTCGGCTTCAAACGTCCTAAAAAAGACACAGGCATTCTAAAGGACATGCTGGCTTCATTAAATGGTGCGCAGCTTCAATTTAATGGGCAAGACGGCTTGTTTGATGTGAATTTACAGCTTCTTGAGCTTGAGGACATCCATGAAGATATGCCCTTTATTGAAGTCATCTCAGCCGTGTACCGCTTTTTATTCCGCTTGATCATGCAGCTTGAAATGAATGAATCAAACAACGGCTCAAATTCCTGAGCCGTTGTTTTGTGATCCATCTATTTTGATGAAGGCGTGACAAACCGTACATCATGCTCTTTTCCATATTGAAGATAATCTTCACTTGGCTGTTTATTCGTCACGACGACATCAAGATCTTGCAAATGACAAAATGTGGTCAAAGCGTAATGATTAAATTTACTATCATCCACTAATAAAAACGTTTTGGCACTTTTTTCAACAACCGTCTTTTTAATATCCGTTTCAAGCGGGGACGAATTCGTGACGCCGTGATCAATGGATAAACCAGTTGATGCGATAAAGGCTTTATTGACATTGTAAGCTTTCAAACGCTCTACACTTTGATAGCCAACGAATGAATTCGTTTTTCTCTCAAGCATCCCGCCGGTGGAAAAGATAGTGAGATTCTCATAAGGCATCGCCTGTGTGATGAAATCTACATTATTGGTCACAACAGTCACCTGTTTCTCAGTCAAATAGGGAAGCATCTCAAGTGTTGTCGTACCAGAATCAACAAAAATCATATCCCCATTTTCCACAAAAGCAGCTGCTGTTTGACCAATCAATTGCTTTTTACTCAGCTGATGGGTCTTTCGCTCCTGATATACTACTAATGTTGAATGATTCACAGCCACTCCGCCATATACTTTTTTGAGCACGCCGGACTCGACCAATGCTTGTACATCTCGGCGTATCGTGTTTTTTGAAACGCCAAAATGCGCCACAAGCTCATCCAGTGAGGCAGATTCCCGGTCAAACACATACTCTTTGATTTGCTGAATCCGTTTTGTTTTGATCATGCTACATTTCTCCAATCCAACCGTATGTCCTTTTTCCATTATACCAAATGGCTTCTCTTTTCCCCATCTCGATAAAAGCGTATGATAGAGAAAAGAACGTAACGGAAAGGACTTTCACTTCTATGAATCAATCAAACAACCCATTTTCAAAGCTTGCGAATTTTAGAGAAGTAGGGGGACTTCACACAACAGATGAAATGGTGATCAGGGAGGGGATGATTTATCGATCCGCAGATTTGTCCCGTCTGACGAAACAAGATATCGAGACGTTTTCGACCCTTGGGATTCAAACTGTTTGCGATCTCCGTACAGCCTCAGAACGCAAATCACATCCGCCAAAGATCAAGGAACATAACAAAATCGTCCATATTCCCATGCATCCTGACAGTAAGATGCCAAGTAAATGGACCATGTTTCGTATGCTGGTAGCAGAAGGGAAATCTTTCACTTTCACACCGATTATGAAGGATTTATATCAAAGCATGCTCACAGAGCGTAAAGAAGAAATTCAGCAACTGTTCACACTTCTTTCAGATAAAAGCAATTACCCGCTGATGCTTCACTGCACAAGCGGTAAGGACCGGACAGGCTTTTTATCTGCCCTCATTCAATTAGCAGCAGGTGTACCGATGTCTGCCGTTTTAAGTGAATACATGCGCTCTAACGAAGGGGTGAAAATGCTTGTCAGAAGGCAGCAGCGATTTGTCCGGATGATGAGTTTATATCGGGTATCAAAAGAGCAAATTCAGCCGCTTCTCGGTGTGCAGCAAGATTATCTGGAAGATGTGCTAAACGAAATGATGGAGACATACGGGAGTGCAGAGCGGTATTTAATCGAGGCTTGCGACATACCTGAAGCCCAGCTCAAGGAAATGAAAAACATCCTGCTGACACCATCTGCTGGCATTCGATCTCAAAAAGCGGAATAAACTGATGATGAGGTGATGCAAAAAATGGTGAAAAAGATCTGTATGACGTGTCTAACACTAATTTTAATGTTTGTATTCTTATTGATTCCTTCTAGCAGTCTAGCTCGTCCAATCCCAAAAGGGAAGCTTGAAAGCACAAGAGAGATGCGCGCAGTATGGATCGCATCGGTTTATAATTTAGATTGGCCTTCAAAGAAAGGGCTGCCTGTCAAAGAGCAAAAAGAAGAGTTTATTCATTTGTTAGATGAGATCAAAGCGATGAATATGAATGCCGTGATCATGCAAATTAAACCGACAGCAGATGCCTTTTACCCTTCGGCATACGGGCCGTGGTCCGAATATTTAACCGGCACGCAAGGGAAAGATCCCGGGTATGACCCGCTTGAATTCATGATCGAAGAAGCTCATAAACGCGGGCTCGAATTTCACGCTTGGTTTAACCCGTATCGCATCACAATGAATCATACCGATCTCAGCCGTTTATCAGCCGATCACCCGGCAAAAAAACATCCTGATTGGACCATTGCATACGGAAATCAGCTTTATTTCAATCCAGGCATTCCAAAAGCTCAGAAGTTCATTGTCGGCGGTATAGAAGAAGTCGTGAAAAACTACGATATTGATGCAGTGCATATGGATGATTATTTTTACCCGAATAAAATAGCCGATGTGCCGTTCCCAGATCAAGAAACGTATGAAACATATGGAAAAAAGGCATTTACGCATATAGAAGATTGGCGAAGAGATAATGTGAACCAATTGGTCAAGCAAATCAACGACACCGTGAAGAAAGTAAAGCCGTATGTGAAATTTGGTATTAGCCCATTTGGAGTATGGCGCAACATAAAGGATGACCCGACTGGTTCAAATACCACAGCAGGGATGACCAATTACGATGATTTGTATGCTGATACAAGAGAGTGGATTCAGCAGCATGATATCGATTATGTTACCCCGCAAATTTACTGGAGCATCGGTTTTCAGGCAGCCGCCTATGACGTGCTCACGAAATGGTGGTCAAATGAAGTGAAGGGAGAGCCTGTTCACCTGTACATTGGTCAGGCGACGTATAAAATTAATCAAAACAGTGATCCTGCTTGGTCAGATCCAGAAGAATACTTTCGGCAGATCAAACTAAACAGACAGTCACCTCTCGTACAGGGAAGCATGCACTTTAGCCTAAAGGATATCAACCGTAACCCTTTGAATGTCAAAAATCGATTGATAGAAGACGCCTACCGTAAACCGGCTCTCATTCCAGAAATGCCTTGGCTTCATCAGAATGCGCCAAAAAAACCAATCATTCAATCTATTAAAAAAACAGCAGATGGTGCAGCTTTACAGATCAAAAATGATCCGCAATCTACCGCATCCTATTATGCAGTCTATCGATTGACGACGAAAGGAACATATGAGTTGCTTCAAACTGTTAGAAAAGAAACTGGTACGCTGACATCCGTCAAAGATGATCTTTCAGTTCACCAGAATAAGAGTGTTACTTACAAAGTAACGGCTCTCAATCGTCTTCATCACGAAAGCAAACCTTCTACAAAAAGAGTGAGATAACGAAAAAGCATGAATGAGGATTTTCTTCGTTCATGCTTTTTTCTATTATTTTTGTTTTAATTTTCTGAATTCAGCCAAGCTTGGCATGAAGCAGCCACTTGATTAATAAATATGATAGAAAAGAGCCAAAGGGGGAAACATGATGGATTTTGAATTAACGAAAGAACAACAAATGATTCGGCAGATGGTCAAAGAATTCGCCAAGGAAGAAATTGCACCACTCGCTCAAACCATTGATGAACAGGCTATATTCCCAGCCCAAACTTTTCAAAAAATGGGGGAGCTCGGCTTGATGGGTATTCCTTTTCCAGAGAAATACGGAGGCTCAGGTGGAGATACAATCTCATATGCGCTCGCTGTAGAAGAAATCGGAAAACAGTGTGCCAGTACAGGTCTTAGCTATGCCGCGGCCGTTTCCTTAGGCGCAAGCCCGCTGTATTATTTCGGTACAGAGGAACAAAAAATGGATCACCTCGTCCCTCTGGCATCTGGAACAGCACTCGGTTCCTTCGGATTGACGGAACCAAATGCAGGATCAGATGCTAAAGGGACAAAAACAAAAGCGGTCAAAGACGGACAAGAATATGTGATTAGCGGGGAGAAATGCTGGATCACAAACGCCAATTTTGCCAGAACCATTATCGTTACCGCCGTATCGGATCACGATGAGCACGGCCGCCCGATCATTTCCGCCTTCATTGTAGAGAAAGGGCAAAAAGGGCTGACCATTACAAATCCATATGACAAAATGGGGGTGCGCGGTTCAGATACGGCTGAAATCATTTTAGACAACGTACGTGTACCAGCACATCATATATTAGGAGATCCAAACAAAGGCTTCAAGCAATTTTTATACACTTTAGACGGAGGACGCATATCCATTGCTGCCTTATCTGTTGGGATCGCACAAGCTGCACTAGATGCTTCTCTCTCCTATGCAAAGGAAAGAAAGCAATTTGGGCAGACCCTTTCTTCCTTTCAAGCCATTCAGTTTAAGCTGGCAGATATGGCGATGCAAATAGAACTCGCTAGACAAATGGTGTGGAAAGCCGCCTGGCTGAAAGATCATGGCAAGCCATTTACAAAAGAAGCTGCCTATGCCAAACTTTTCGCTTCAGAAATGGCGACAAAAGCAAGTCTTGATGCTGTCCAAATTCACGGAGGAACAGGCTATATGAAAGAGTGCGGGGTAGAACGGCTTGTGAGAGATGCCAAGCTCATGGAAATTGGAGAAGGCACCTCTGAAATTCAGCGTTTAGTCATCGCAAGACAATTGTTAGCTTAATTCTGTTATGAAAACGCTTACTATTGGTGGAGGAGGAAATTCATGATGTCGATTCATCCACAAACGATTGGCTCCCTATTAAAAGAGAAAAAGGAGCAGCACCCAGCACATGAAGCCATTGTGTATCCAGAACGTTCATTACGTTATTCATACGAAGCGTTTTTTAAAGAGGTCAAGGAAACAGGGAAAGGTCTTATGGCATTAGGCGTTCAAAAAGGAGATCATATCGCCATTATGGCACCCAATGTACCTGAATGGCTCATGCTGCAATTCGCCTGCGCTTCTATTGGAGCCGTTCTTGTCACCGTGAATACGAACTTTCAATCACAAGAACTCGCTTACTTACTAAAGCACTCTGATAGCAGCATGCTGTTTATCGTAGACGGGTTTAAAGAGACATCCTATGTCAGAATGCTTGAAGACCTCATCCCAGAGCTCCAAACAGCTCATCAGGGCGAGATCACTTCAACAGCATTTCCATATTTAAAAAGTGTCGTTTATATTGGCGAGCACACGCCAAAGGGCATGCGCAGCTGGGACAGTATTCAAGCTGCTGCCAAAAGAACGGGGGATGATGAATGGGAGAAACGAATGGAGGAGCTGACGCCTGATGACGTCATTAATATGCAATATACGTCAGGGACAACCGGCTACCCAAAAGGTGTCATGCTCAGCCATACAAACATCGTCTGCAATGCCAGTCAAATCGCAGATTGCATGAAGCTCACCCGTGAAGACCGCATGTGTATCCCCGTGCCGTTTTTTCATTGCTTTGGGTCTGTTCTTGGCGTACTTGCTTGTCTCGCAAAAGGTGGCACGATCATTCCAATTGAATCTTTCCACCCAGAGCGAGTCCTTCAAACAGTGGAAAAAGAGAAGTGCACGGTTCTTCACGGCGTCCCGACAATGTTCATCGCAGAGCTTGATCATCCGAATTTCCACAAGTACAATCTGTCCACATTACGCACCGGCATTATGGCAGGATCTCTCTGCCCATCCCATGTGATGAAAGCCGTCATTGAACAAATGGGTCTGAAGGAGCTCACGATTGCCTACGGCCAGACTGAAAGCTCACCTGTCATTACCCAAACAAGAACGGATGATTCATTTGAAAGGCGGGTTCAAACAGTCGGACGGGCGCTTCCTCACATCGAGGTAAAAATCACCGCCCCAGGTACCCCATATGAAGTACCAAGAGGAGAACAAGGCGAGCTGTGCACGAAAGGCTATCACGTGATGAAAGGCTACTATAAAAATGAAGAAGCCACAAATGAAGTCATTGATGAGGACGGGTGGCTTCATACAGGAGATTTAGCGGAGATGGATGAGGATGGCTATGTGAAAATCACAGGACGGCTAAAAGATATGATCATTAGAGGCGGGGAAAATGTTTATCCAAAAGAGATTGAAGACGTTCTTTACACGCATCCAGCCATTCTTGATGCACAGGTCGTCGGTATTCCTGACGAGACTTACGGAGAAGAAGCCGCCGCATTCATTCGGCTCAAACAAGGTCGCACGGTGACGATTGAGACATTAACCAGCTACTGTCAGTCACAAATGGCACGCTACAAAATTCCGAAA
Source organism: Bacillus sp. FSL W8-1143 (assembly GCF_037965155.1). NCBI lineage: Bacteria > Bacillati > Bacillota > Bacilli > Caryophanales > Bacillaceae > Bacillus > Bacillus sp. FSL W8-1143. The sequence continues at coordinate 1,841,770 of NZ_CP150182.1, read as the reverse complement.
TATTTTTTCATCACAGACGAGTATCCGATGACCGCCTCAGGGAAGATTCAAAAATTTCGTCTGAAAAAACAGGCACTTGATCTAATAAAGGAGTGAGGGCAGCGATGTTCAAAAAAGTATTGATCGCCAATCGAGGCGAAATTGCTCGTCGAATTATTCGGACTTGTAAAAGGCTCGGGATCAACACCGTGGCTGTTTATTCAGAGGCAGATCAGCATGCACTTCATGTGCAAGAAGCAGACAGCGCCTATCTTATTGGAGGTGCAAAAGTATCTGAAAGCTATTTAAACATGGAAGTGATCATCGAGGTAGCCAAGCAGACAAATACAGACGCCATCCACCCTGGGTATGGCCTTTTATCAGAAAATGCCGCCTTTGCAGAACGCTGCCGCAGCGAAGGAATCGCTTTTATTGGTCCATCTGCACAGGTCATTCAGCGCATGGGGAATAAAATTGAAGCGAGAAAAACGATGGATCATGCGGGAATCCCCATTGTACCTGGCGTTTCAGCACCTCTCCATGACGCAGAAGAAGGAGTCAGTAAAGCGCAGTCACTCGGTTATCCGATCATGCTCAAGGCATCAAGCGGAGGCGGAGGTATCGGCATGCAGCTTGTCCGAAATGATGAGGAGCTGCGTAAAGCTTTTGAGGGAAATCAAAAAAGAGCGCAAAGTTTTTTTAACGACGGGACGCTTTATATGGAAAAGGTCATTGAAGACGCGCGGCACATTGAAATCCAGGTCCTCTTTGATTCATTCGGCCACGGGGTTCACTTATTTGAGCGCGACTGTTCACTCCAGAGAAGACACCAGAAAATCATCGAAGAAGCACCAGCTGCCTGTCTCGATGAATCCGTAAGACAAGAGATGGGACGGGTGGCGGTGAAAGCAGCCAAAGCCATTGGCTATGAAAATGCAGGGACAATTGAATGTTTAGTCGATCAAAACCAACAATTTTACTTTTTAGAGATGAACACGAGATTACAAGTAGAGCACCCTGTCACAGAAGAAATTACAGGTATTGATCTTGTCGAGGAGCAACTGAAAATCGCTGCATCAGAGCCGCTTTCCTTCAATCAGGGGGACATTCATCAAATCGGGCATGCCATCGAGGTCAGAATCTATGCGGAGGATCCCGTCACCTTTTATCCGTCACCAGGAACAATCACTCGGCTATCTATACCAGAAGCTCCCTATATACGCCATGAATCAAGTGTGACAAGCGGGAGCGTCATTACCCCATATTACGATCCAATGATTGCGAAGATGGTCGTTTACGGTGATACACGAAAACTTGCAATAGAACGATTAAAACAGGCGTTACAAGCATATGAAATAGAAGGGATCAAAACCAACTTACCGCTTTTGAGGGAAATGGCTGAATCATCTACTTTCTTACATGGCAGCATCACAACCGATTTTCTCATGAAAAAAAGGGAGGGGAACCGTTCATGAAAACGGTCACGATACAAATGGCGGGAAACTTATGGAAGCTTCTTGTGAAACAAGGCGATGAAGTGCAAAAAGGGCAGGAGGTCGCTATCTTGGAATCAATGAAAATGGAGATTCCAATAGTGGCAGAAGAGGCAGGTGTCATCAGCAAAGTGTATAAAAGAGAGGGAGAATTTGTCGATGAAGGGGAGGTTCTTCTAGAGCTGACAGAATAGGGGGAAGCGAGATGGCATTACCAAAGCGTGTACTTATTAGGGAGGTTGGCCCGCGGGACGGATTGCAAAATGAATCCACTTGGCTGGACACAAGTGAGAAACAAAGATGGATTGAACTGCTCACAACAGCCCGGCTTCCTTATATTGAAGTCACCTCATTTGTTCATCCTAAATGGGTCCCAGCCTTAAAAGACGCCAAAGAGTTAGCCCAATCCTTACACAAAAGAGGCGACATCACCTATGCAGCACTCATTCCTAACGAAAAAGGCTTAGCTCACTTTTTTGAAGCAAATCTTGACACAGGCGCTATGTTTATCTCCTCGAGTGAAACACATAACAAAAAGAATATGAATCAATCCATCCACGAAACACTTCCTGTCATCAAACAAATGACAGCTGATTTAAAAGTAGCAGGAAAACAGACACGCGCATATATTTCCACCGTGTTTGGCTGTCCTTATGAACATCAAGTGTCGATGGATCAAGTGTTGCGGTTAACGGATATGCTGCTTTCTTATGGCATTGATGAAATATCACTCGGCGACACCATTGGAGAAGCCCATCCGCTTCAAGTAGAAAGACGCTTAGACATTTTACTTGAACGTTTTCCTGCTGATAAAATCGCTCTTCATTTTCATGATACGAAAGGGATGGGTCTTGCCAATATTTATACGGCATTAAAAGCTGGAATCACCACATTTGACGCCTCTAGCGGCGGGCTAGGCGGCTGTCCATATGCGCCTGGCTCTAGTGGAAATGTCGCGACAGAAGATGTCGTGCATATGCTTCAAAAACTAGGAATTGAAACCAATATCGATTTTCCAGCATTGATAAAAGCGGCAGAATGGATCGAATCAAAAGTAAATCGAACCTTGCCTAGTCATTGTTTACGCGCTTTTCACTCTCATACTACTTCATAAAGGATGAATGTGACATGACATCATTGGTCAATTTTACGATACAAGATGAACAGATTGGAATCATGACCTTAAACAGACCAGCACAAGCAAATTCCCTATCTGCTGCGATGCTTGAGGAGATCAATCAACTCATTCAAGAAATCAAACATGATGAAAGCATCCGCTGCCTGCTCATGACAGGAGCTGGTTCTAACGTTTTTTGCGCAGGTGCTGATTTAAAAGAGCGACGATTGATGACAGAAGAAGAAGCAAAAGCGGCAGTTCTGTCAATTCAGCAAACCTTTACAGAAATTGAATCCCTTCCTGTACCTGTCATTGCCGTCATGAATGGACACGCACTTGGCGGAGGACTTGAGCTCGCACTGGCTTGTGATATTCGCATCGCACGAGCCGGAGCAAGACTCGGTCTGCCAGAAACAGGACTAGCTATCATACCAGGGGCAGGAGGGACGCAGCGGCTTCCTCGTCTCATTGGACTCGGTAAAGCAAAAGAACTCATTTTCACAGGTGCTTCATTACAAGCTGAAGAAGCCATTCAAATTGGACTAATTGAGCACCTCTCTTTAGCAGATTCCCTTATGAATGACGCCATTTCTCTCGCAAAACAAATCGCCAAAAACGGCCCAATTGCTTTAAAAGAAGCGAAACGAGCGATTCAAATGAGTCTTGATCACGATCTGCGTACAGGTTTGATGAAGGAATACGAAGCCTATGTACGGCTCATTGATACAGAAGATCGAATGGAGGGTCTTCAAGCTTTCCAAGAAAAACGAACGCCTCAATACAGAGGCAACTAGCAAGAAAGGGGAATGGGTATGATTGAAGAATATGAAGTGAAAAAACAGCGGATTGTCAAAGGAGGAGCTGAACGATACCATCAAAAAAACAAAGAAAAAGGAAAATTGTTCGTCCGTGACCGGCTCCAGTTGTTATTAGATCAGGATTCGTTCATTGAGGATGCGATGTTTGCCGAGTGTAAAGATGAGCATTTACCAGCAGATGGTGTTGTTACAGGGACGGGGCGGATGAATGGGCAAACCGTATGCGTTATGGCAAATGATTCTACTGTCAAAGCTGGATCATGGGGCGTCAAAACGGTCGAAAAAATCATCAGAATCCAAGAAACAGCAGAAAAGCTCAACTGCCCAATGCTGTATTTAGTCGACTCTGCGGGTGCTAGAATCACCGATCAAATTGCGATGTTTCCAGGCAGAAGAGGAGCGGGACGCATTTTTTATAACCAAGTGAAGCTGTCTGGACGTATCCCGCAAGTTTGTTTACTATTTGGTCCTTCTGCGGCAGGAGGTGCTTATATTCCTGCTTTTTGTGACATCGTTGTGATGGTCGAAGGGAATGCCTCGATGTATTTAGGCTCTCCGAGAATGGCCGAAATGGTGATTGGAGAAAAAGTAACACTTGAAGAAATGGGCGGGGCAAACATGCACTGCAGCATATCAGGATGTGGTGATATTTTAGCCAAAACCGAGGAAGAAGCCATTCAAATCGCTCTCGACTATTTAACCTACATGCCTGCCAACTATACAGAAAAACCAAAACTGGCAGCCGCAAAAGCACCTAAAGCATCTGAGAGGACCATCCAAGACCTTATTCCTAAAGGGCAGAATACCCCTTTTGATATGTATCAGCTCATTGATTTACTCATTGATGAAGGATCATTTTTTGAAATCAAAAAACTGTTTGCCGCAGAGCTGATCACAGGCTTTGGCCGCATGAACGGGCAGCCTGTCGGTCTTATTGCCAACCAGCCGAGGGTAAAAGGCGGGGTGCTGTTCCATGACTCAGCTGACAAAGCTGCCAAGTTTATTCAGCTATGTGACGCCTTTCATATCCCGCTCCTTTTCCTTGCGGATATACCGGGATTTATGATCGGAACAAAAGTGGAACAAGCTGGCATTATTAGGCACGGGGCGAAAATGATCTCCGCTATGTCAGAGGCAACCGTTCCGAAAATATCGGTCATTGTGCGTAAAGCATACGGTGCAGGTTTATATGCAATGGCAGGACCAGCGTTTGAACCAGACTGCTGTCTTGCTCTTCCATCAGCGCAAATTGCTGTCATGGGGCCAGAAGCGGCTGTAAATGCTGTCTATGCAAATAAGATTGCCGAATTGCCTGCTGAAGAGAGAGCTGCATTTATCCAAGAGAAACGCAAGGAATATCAAGAAGATATGAATATATATGAGCTTGCATCTGAAATGATTGTCGACGGTGTCATCCCGTTCGACCACCTGCGAGATGAGCTTTGTCATCGATTACAAGCCTATTCCTCAAAAGAGATGACATTTACAAGACGAAAACATCCGGTCTATCCGGTCTAAAGGGGGGCATCCTCATGATGAACCTGAAACCAGTGTGGAAACCGGAAGAGCAAATGATCAAACAGACACGTCTTTACCAATGGATGCACTCGCTTGGTTTTTCTACTTATGATGCATTCTACAAAGCTAGTATCGAGCGTACCGATTGGTTTTGGAGAGAAGCTGAAAAGGCGGTCGGTATCAAGTGGAAGATGCCGTATGAAGCCGCATTAGGTCAAGATTCACTCATGTGGCCAAACTGGTATAAAGGCGGCCAACTCAACATAACCGAAACGGCCGTGGACAAATGGGCAGAGAACGAAGAAGCGCAGCATCAGCCAGCCGTGATTTGGAAAAACGAAATGGGCGAAGAGAGTAGATGGACGTATCTCGATCTTCAGGAAAAGGTGAATCGCCTCGCTGCTGGCTTTTTGAAGAATGGGCTTCAAAAAGGAGATGTGGCAGTCATTTATATGCCGATGCTTCCTGAAACGGTCGCTGTCATGCTAGCCTTTGCAAAAATTGGCGTTATCTTTAGCCCCGTCTTCTCTGGATATGGAAGCGAGCCTCTTGCCGTACGTATTCGTGCGTCAGGTGCAGCCATTGTCGTTACAGGCTCAGGCATGACGCGCCGCGGGAAGAAGATCAATATGCGGGAATGTGCAGCAGAAGCCATAGGCAAAACCACGACCGTCAAAACCGTCATTGTACACACCTCCTCTGATACTGAATATGAAGGAGATATCAGGCTAAATGATTTGTTAAAAGAAAATCCGATAAGTGAAACGACCTATCTCTCAAATGAAGAGCCTCTCATGATCTTATACACTTCTGGAACGACTGGTACGCCAAAAGGAGCGGTTCATACACACGCAGGATTCCCTGTAAAAGCAGCTTTTGATGCCGGTCTTTGTATGGACGTTGCAAAAGGAGACCGCTTGTTTTGGCTCACAGATATGGGCTGGATGATGGGGCCATTTCTCGTCTTTGGCGGCTTGATCAATGGAGCTGCGATTGTTTTATATGACGGCGCACCCGATTATCCAGATGGACAGCACCTCTGGTCATTCATTCACGAGCAAAAGATCACCCACTTTGGCCTTTCACCTACGTTTGTTCGATCCGCGATGCAGCAAAATCTTGCAGGTATAAAGCTGCCGCATGTCAAAGCCATCATATCTACAGGTGAGCCATGGAATGAAGCACCATGGCAATGGCTTTTTGACAGTATTGGTCATAAGCATATTCCAATTCTCAACTATTCGGGAGGAACAGAAGTCTCAGGCGGAATTGTAGGAAGTACGCTGCTTCGCCCAATTAAACCAGTCCTTTTTAATGCGGTGATTTTAGGAATGGCAGCTGATGTATATAATGAAGCAGGTGAGAGCGTCATAAATGAAGTAGGAGAGCTCGTTGTGAAAAAGCCATGGGTTGGCATGACATGTGGGTTTTGGAAAGATCCTAAGCGTTATGAAGACACGTATTTCAAACGATTTGATGGGGTGTGGACACATGGGGATTGGGTGGTGCAATCAGAGGATGGCACGTTTCATATCACTGGCAGGTCGGATGATGTCATTAATACAGCAGGAAAACGTGTCGGTCCAGCAGAAATTGAATCCATTCTTGTCGGACACCCAGCTGTACACGAGGCCGCTGTGATTGGGGTAAAGGATGAGGTGAAGGGGGAGGCACTCGTGTGCTTCATCGTGAGCAGCCCGCAGTCTTGTGACGAATCAAAACTGATTCAAGAGCTCAAAACTCATGTTGGTTCATTTGCGGGAAAAGCGCTCACGCCAAAGGAAATTCATCTTATTTCAGCTTTACCGAAAACAAGAAACGGAAAAATCGTCCGGCGTTTATTAAAAGGAGCTTATGAACAGCAGCCTCCACCAGATCTTTCTTCTTTAGACAATCCTCATGTGTACAAAAGCATTTGCGAGTACTTGAAACGGAAACAGAACAGCGTGTAAACAAGAGCCATCGCATCGGTGTTGAGGTCTGCGTGCCGGTACTCGTTCTTCCTTCCTAGGGATGAAAAAAGACAGGAGAGTGTCCTGTCTTTTTCTATTGCACATGAAAATTCGTGCCATCTGTTGTTTCTTTGACAATCTCTGCCCGAACAACAAAATCACCGAAATGTTCTCGGTCTTCTCGTTCTTTTGCATAGCGGGGGAGAAGAGAGCCAAGCTCGTTTAAAATCTCTTCCTCACCAACATTTTCACGGTACAGCTTACTTAATCTGCTACCATCAAACGCAGCGCCAAGATACATGTTGTATTTGCCAGGTGATTTGCCGATAAAACCAATTTCACCTAGCGCATGGCGGGCACAGCCATTTGGACAACCAGTCATACGAATCGTGATTTCTTTATCACTTAAGCCGTTTTCTTCAACAATCTCTTCAATTTTGTCAATCAAGCGCGGGAGGTAGCGTTCTGCTTCTGCCATTGCTAAGCCGCATGTTGGAAGAGAAACACAGGCCATTGAACTGCGGCGGAGTGCAGAGTGCTGCTGACCAGCTGATAAACCGAACTCCTGTATGAGCTGCTCGATTTGTTTCTTTTTATGAGAAGTGACATTTCCAATGATCAAATTTTGATTCGCTGTTAAGCGGAAGTCACCCGTATGAATTTTTGCGATTTCACGAATGCCTGTCATCAGCGGATAATCATCATAATCTGTGATACGTCCGCCTTCTACAAACATCGTATAATGCCATCTGCCATTGATGCCTTTTACCCAGCCATAGCGGTCCCCATTATGATCAAAGTGATAATCTCTTGCGCCTAAAAGGGCAAACCCGAGGCGGCGCTCCAGCTCTTCTTTTACATTCTCAAGACCAAGGCGGTCCACTGTATATTTAAAGCGGGCATTTTTTCGCACGGAACGGTTTCCGTAGTCACGCTGAATAGTAATCACTTGTTTCGCAATCTCTACAACTTGTTCCGGTGTACAAAAGCCAATTACTTTTGCAAGCTGAGGATAGGTCGCTGTATCACCATGAGTCATACCCATTCCGCCGCCAATTGCGACATTAAAGCCGATTAATTGCTCATTTTCGATGATCGCAATGAAGCCTAAATCCTGCGAAAAGACATCAATATCATTAGCAGGAGGGACCGCCACACCAATTTTGAATTTCCTTGGTAAATAAAGCGGGCCATACATCGGTTCAACTTCTGTATCTGGCGTTGCCGCAACCTTTTCCTCATCAAGCCAAATTTCGTGATACGCTCTTGTTTGCGGAAGCAGGTCATCACTTAATTTTTTCGCCAGCTCGTATACATCATGGTGCACTTCTGATTGATAGGGGTTTGATGTACACATGACATTCCGGTTCACGTCGCCGCAAGCAGCAATTGTATCAAGCATAGTAGAATGAATGTCTTGAATGGTTTTTTTCATATTCCATTTTAAAATACCGTGAAGCTGAAAGGTTTCACGAGTAGTCAGCTTTAACGTACCGTTTCCGTATGTGTGAGCAAGCTCATCCATCACTAGCCACTGCTTAGATGTGGCGATTCCGCCAGGCAGGCGTACGCGCAGCATAAATTGATAGGCAGGCTCAAGTTTTTGTTTCTGCCGTTCATTTCTGAGGTCCCGATCATCCTGTAAATAACTGCCGTGATGTTTCATCAGGCGGTTGTCATCATCAGGAATTCCCGCTGAAATCGGATCAAGCATTACTTCTTTTAACGTACCCCGTAAATAATCACTTTTTTCTTTGATTTCTTCTACGTCGCTCGGAGGTCCATCCGGCGCTGTTAATGCTGTCTTCACCATGTAAGTAAAAGCTCCTTTCTTTCAAGCATCAAGTCCATTAATATACGTCGCGCTGATAGCGTTTTTGCTGCTGCAAGTTAGCTAGATAGCTTTCTGCTTTCTCTTTGCTCATCGCTCCTTCTTCTTGGATAATCGATAGAAGGGTACGATGCACATCATGCGCCATATGCTTTTCATCTCCGCAAACATATACATACGCACCTTGCTCCAGCCATTCGAATAATTCTTTACTTTGTTTCCTCATTTGATGCTGAACATATACTTTTTCCTCTGAATCTCTTGAAAAAGCCACATCCATTTTCGTTAAGACGCCATCTTTTAACCACTTTTGCCATTCGGTTTGATATAAGAAGTCCGTCACAAAGTGCTGATCGCCGAAGAATAACCACGACTTTCCGCTTGCACCGATTTCTTCTCGTTCCTGCATAAACGAACGGAAAGGGGCGATACCTGTGCCTGGTCCCACCATAATGATCGGTGCATCAGGGTTTTCAGGAAGCTTAAAGTTTTGATTGTGCTGAATATAAACAGGCAGCGTATCACCTGGCTCTAAGCGCTCTGCACATAGAATGGAGCAGACACCTTGACGTTCTCTTCCGTGCGCATCATATCTCACAGCACCGATCGTCAAGTGAACTTCTTCTTCATTCGCTTTCAGACTGCTTGCAATCGAATAAAGGCGGGCAGGAATTTTTCTTAAAATCGCAGTGAAGTCTGCGGCTGTTCCTTCAAAAGGACCGAAGTCGCGCGCAGCATCGACTAAATCTCTTCCTGCTAAATACGCTTTTAACTTTTCTTCATTTCCTTCTTTTAAAAGGGCATGGAGGGCTTCATTTTTCGTCAAGTCCGTCAACTTTTGAAGAAGGGGTTTTGTTAATACTGTAATCTCAAAATGTGAGGTAAGTGCTTCTTTTAAAGGAAGAGTGTCACCGTTTTTATGAACAGTTACGGCTTCTTCCACGCTCCATCCACATGTCGTGATCAGTTCATCAACAAGCGCAGGATCATTTGTTGGATAAATCCCAAGGCTGTCACCCGGTTCATACACAAGTCCTGATCCTTCTAATGAAAGCTCCAAATGGCGGGTTTCTTTGTTCGAGCCGCGGCCATTTAGGTTGATATTTTCAAGAACTTCCGCATAAAAAGGATTCGTTCTTGAGTATTCAGTAGCTGCTGTTTGGTTGCTCTCTCCTGCTGATTCTTGCGGGAATGCTGCGGCTTCACCTTCGCTAAGTGACGATGTCACCCCTTGAAGCCATTCAGAAAACGGCTCATCATAATCAAGGTCACAATCCACTCGATCTGTCAGGCGCGTTCCGCCAAGCTCTTTGAAGCGCTCATCAAATTCTTTTCCAGTCTGACAGAAGAATTCGTAGGAGCTGTCACCAAGCGATAGAACAGAAAAGCTTAAATGATCGAGCTTTGGCGCACGTCTACCATGGACATATTCATGGAAAGAAAGGGCATTGTCAGGCGGATCTCCCTCGCCATGTGTGCTGACGATCAACAGTAAATTGTGTATTTTTTTCAGATTATTTGGTTTAAAATCTGACATAGAAGAGAGCGTCACTTGAAAGCCTTTCTCTTCAAGATGCTGTGCTGTCTTTTTCGCTAACCCTTCGGAATTACCTGTTTGCGACCCGTAAAGCACGGTCACATCTTTACTGACAGGCTGCGCAGGTGCTGCGGCAGAAGGAGATAGGGCTTGAGTAGCTGTTTCTGATCCGGCTAGCGCAGCTTGTGCTGATAAATAACCGGTAAGCCAAATTTTTTGTTGATCTGTTAAAGTCGGAAGCAGCTGATTAAGCAAGTCTGCCTGCTGCTGACTAAAAGGACTGTTCAATACATGAAGTTGCAACGATATCCACCTCACAAGGAATATAAACATAGATTAATTCGATAGGAATTATATATATAGGTTCAATTTGAACTTTACCGAAAGTTTGCCATTAAGTAAAATATATAATATTGATTGTCATGATTAAGATTTCTAATAGCTGTGCATGGTGAAATGAATATGTTTAGTCAAGGAGGTAATATGAGTATTATTAGAGATTTAGAAGATCCAAAAGTTAAGTTTAAATTAGCAAAGAATGTGTCAATCCATAGAAAGGAATTAGAAAAATTAAATCTGAGTCAAGTTTCTGATTTGCGAATTTATGCGAAAGATAAATACGAAAGAGCTGCCAACTTTTCTACAAAAGCTTCAATTATTACAATAACAATTGTGCCAATATTTTTATTTTTGAACTCTTACTTTAATTCATATTTTAACTTTGGATTAAATTTCATTTCTACAAAATACAATTCTAACGATCCGAAATTACTTGATAGCTCACATGAGCAGCAGAATGATTTTGATAAACTTTCATTCAGTATATTTGATACTTATTTATATTTTGCTTCAAGTATTTTAATAATTGTTTTTATTGTTCTTCTCATTAGAAGATTTGATGTTTCCAAAACAAATAAACTTTTCAATTTAATTGATGAAATATATGTAATGAAATTAAAACGAGAGGAAAAATTCCAAGAGGATTATAAACAATTGCAAAAGATAAGAGCTGTAAATTGGAAAATAATCTCTTTTGGTTATTATTCTGATCGTTTAGAGATTTTGATGAAATCTCCAAATCTAAAAGAAGCTGAATTTTTTATGTTCTATGAATTAGATCATATTAAAGAAGTTGAAGTAATCTTGGGAATTAGTTAAAAATTAAATTCTCGATTATTCATCAAATAAAACTCTTCTTATTAATAAGTATTATCATGATCTAATCATTATGGATAAGAATAAATAGGAGAGTATGAGATGTTCTTAAAATTCGAACTGGGTTCTTATTGTTAAATAAAGAAAGGAGAAAAACCTTAAGGTTTTTCTCCTTTCTTAAATTACGCCGTTGGAAGTCCCATCACTGCTTTCACTTCTAAATATTCCTCGATGCCGAAGTCTCCCCATTCTCTTCCGATACCTGATTGCTTGAAGCCGCCAAATGGGGCAAAGTAATCTGTTTCGGCATTGTTAATGGTGATTTGGCCAGCACGAATATGTTCAGCGACATATTTTAATGTTTTTTCATCTTTTCCAACAACATACCCAGCAAGGCCATACACTGTATCATTGGCGATCTCAAGGGCATGATCCAGGTCCTGATACGTGATAACACTCATGACTGGTCCAAAGATTTCTTCTTGTGCAATGGTCATATCATTTTTTACATTGGTGAAAATGGTATGCTTGGCGAAATATCCTTTATCGATTCCGTCTGGCTTTCCAGTTCCCCCTGCAAGAAGGGTAGCACCTTCTTCGATTCCTTTTTCAATATAAGATTGCACGGTATCCCATTGCTTTTTAGATACAAGCGGGCCTGTAGCGTGATCTTCTCTCGGATCACCCACTGTAAACTTCGGCAGGGCGTTCAGCAGCGCTTTTTCAAACTTGTCTTTCATTGATTCTGGAATAAGCACACGCGTAGCTGCAGAACACACTTGACCTGTATTCATCGCAATATGATGAACAGCGGTTTCTGCTGCTACATCCACATCTGCATCATCTAAGACGATAAGAGGGGATTTCCCGCCAAGCTCAAGAGCCACTTTCTTCACATTGTCCGCCGCGTTTTCCATAATTTTAGAGCCGACGGCACCTGATCCGGTAAATGAAACAAAGTCAATATCAGGATGTGAGCTAATGCCGTCACCAATCACGTCACCCGTTCCGTTTACTAAGTTGAAGACTCCTTTCGGTACACCAGCTTCATCCATAATTTCTGCAAGAATCATCGCAGCAAATGGTGTAATTTCCGCTGGCTTTAAGACAACTGGTGAGCCTGCCGCAATGGCACCTGCGATTTTAAGAGATGTCTGATTCGTTGGGAAGTTCCACGGTGTAATCAATCCGCTGACGCCAATCGCTTCTTTTATAATGGTATGTCCGCCGCGGTCCTCTGTAAATGTATAAGATTTAAGTGCTTCCGCTGCTTTAGAAAAATGTTCATAGCCCATTTTGTAATGAACTTCTTCGGATACTTTTAGCGGTGCACCGAGCTCTTGTGTCATCACTTCTACAAGTTCATCTTTGCGTTTTTCGTAGCCGCGCACAATGTTTTCCAGCATCTTCACTCGGTCATTTCGAGATGTTTTGGAGAAAGAAGGGAAGGCGGCACGAGCTGCTTTCACTGCCTTATCTAAATCTTCTTTTGTTCCTAAGCTAATGGTGCCAATGACTTCCTCTGTCGCAGGGTTGATGACCTCTGTCGTTTCGTTTCCTGTTGATGCAATCCATTCTCCGTTAATAAAATGTTTCTCTTGATTTCTCATTCTGACATGTCTCCTTTTTGTATATGATTCATTCAATATTCTGTTTTCAGCTGATATAAAACTGTACCCACTGTGAAAAATCTAAAACGAACAAACTGCAAAAGAAAAAGTTTCTGATATAATACGCAAAGTGGGACATATGTCCTTTTCAACCGGCAGGCATGTATCATTTAATGGAACTAGACTGAAAAAAGAAGGAGCTTTTGAACGAATGAAAGGTGTTATTTTCGCTTTATTAGGAGGCGCTTGTATTACACTACAAGGCGTAGCCAACGCAAGAATTAGCCAGGATATCGGCACATGGCAGGCAGCCACCATCACGCAGCTGACCGGCTTTATCATCTCGCTCGTCATTTTACTCATCGTACGAGACGGACACTTTAGGGAATATCGAAAGGTGCAGCCACTTTATTTAATAGGCGGCGCATTTGCAGCGATTATTATTTTTAATGAAGTCACCGCGATTCAAATAATCGGTGTGACACTCACTATCGCAGCTTTATTGATTGCACAGCTTGCTTTTACCTTTGCAATCGATGCAAAAGGATGGTTTGGTGTTCAGAAAAAGAAAATGAAATGGCCACATTACGCAGGAATTTTATTGATGGTCACAGGCGTGATCATTTTAAAACTATAAAGGAGGGCGTCAGATGGAGGAGCTTCAAGATGAATCTCTTTTTGCCTCATATATGAAGGCACATCAATTAGAAAGTGTCTTTCATCAAAAGCTCATATCACACGTAAGTTTGTGGCGCTATGAGCAAGGGGAGCTCGTTTGTTCAAAAGGGGATAAGAGGGAGTACCTGTACTTGTTAGTGAAAGGAAAATTAAAGATTTTCACGACAACAAAAGAAGGGAAAACCTTTATTCTTAGCTTTAAACATCCCCTTGAAGCGATTGGAGATATCGAATACGTTCAGCAGACGGACATGGTCAATACAGTCGAAGCGGTCACAGAAGTACATATGTTAAGGGTTTCTCATCAAGCGCTCATGCGCCATGCGAAGGATGACCCGCGCATGCTAACCTTTCTGCTAAAAGGGATCACAAACAAATTTTATACAAAATCAAACGATTTGAGTTTCCACCTGTTATATCCTGTGGAGGTCAGGCTCGCAAGCTACTTATTGTCTGTTGTCACAGATGACGACAGCGCGAGCGCCCTTCGTCTCACTGATGCGGCAAGCTTAATCGGTACGAGCTACCGTCATATTAACCGAGTCATTCAGCAATTCTGTGAAAAAGGGCTGATAGAAAGGCAGAGAGGAAAGATTACGATTTGTGATCGCAAAGGGCTCCTAGAAATAGCCGAGCACAACATTTATGAATAGAGGAAATGAAGGGATTTATATATGATCATAGGAATAGTATTAGCCATCACGGCTGGCGCACTCGTCAGCTTACAAACCATTTTTAACAGTAAGGTCAACGAGCACACAGGCTCTTGGTCAACGACAACCCTCGTTCTTGGAATGGGCTTTATTGCTTCACTCCTGATGGGGCTCTTACTAGAGGGGACTGGCATGTTTCGATTAAGACATATGGAAGCATGGTACTGGATCAGCGGGGCCATTGGGGTAGGAGTGGTCATTTGTCTTGTTCAAAGTATCAAACGTCTTGGACCGACTTATGGCATCTCGATTGTCCTCACGTCACAGCTCGGCTGCGCGCTTTTGTTTGATTCGCTTGGCTGGCTTGGGTTAGAAAAAGTAGAATTCTCTTTGACAAAACTTTTAGGTGTTATTGTGATTGTTGCTGGAATCTTGGTGTTTAAATTGACCAAATTGGAGTCAGCTGAAGAGCAGCAATCGCAAGAAAAAGGGCTGCCACAGGAGTAGCTGCCCTTTTTTAAATCAATCTCCTCCATAAAACCGTTATCGCGGATAATCCATTTAAAAGGAGCCTTTTCATCAAAGGCTTTTTTTTCTGTCCATAAGCGCTCGTCTGGTAGACAGTTCGATCTTTAGCAACGAGATAACTATAGGCGATTTTTCGTTCAATTGCTTGCGTAAGTGATAACGCAAACGGGGCACTGTCAATGACCAAAATGGACTCTGTGTTTAAAAAACTAGACCTCGCATCTAAGTTATATGTCCCAATAATACTCAGGTAATCATCAATCACCATTGATTTCGCATGAATCGAATATGGACCTTCGTATTCATACAAATGAACGCCTGTTTTCATCAATTCCTTTTTTGTACTTAAATATCCAGCAAAGGCTAATGGATTTGGCGTCGCCGTAAGAGAATTCGTCACCACTGTCGTCTGAATCTCACTAGGTAAGGGGGTGAGTCCGGATTTCATTGGGCGTGTTGGAATGACATAAGGCGTCTGTATAAGCACAGAACGCTTTGCCCGGTGCGCAAGATCGTTCAGTTTTTTCAGCACAAGTGGCCGCTTATTAAAGCGTTCCACAGGATTTGTGAAAAAGGCAACCTGTTTCACAGAAGTGGAATCTGCTGCCCAATCAAATGAGGACATCACAAAAGGTTCTTTCGTGCGCACTGCATCATGATAAGATCTGAGCAGCTGTTTTCTTAGCTTTAACCCTTTTTTCGCTTTTGGCTTAGAGAACACAGCTTTTGTTCTTTTTGTGAAATCATGATTCCACAGATAAACGAAATATTGTTCCATTTCATCTAATACTTTTCCCTTTTTGGGGTTATAGAGCAGCACATCACGGTCAAAAGCAAAGTCTTTCGGCGGCTGGTCTGCAAAGTATTTATCACCGATATTTCTTCCGCCCATCACAGCCACTCGGCCATCTGCTAGTAGCAGCTTATCGTGTAGCCGATTATGCCACGTCCAAGGCTTGAACAAACGAAAGGGCTCATAAAAACGAATCGACATGTTCGGATGATTTGCTACCGCATAGCGCAAATGCTTTAGCGGACCGCGCAAACTGTGACAGATGCCATCTAACAACAGCTGCACTTTCACACCTCGATCAGCTGCTTCAATTAAAGCACCTAGTATCCATTCGGCTGTTTTTCCCTTTTGAATGGAATAGTAACTGAGACGGATCATCTTCTTTGCCTCACGAATCATTTGAATCCTCACCTGACCAGATTCAAACCCGTCGTCAAGAAGCATCACTTGATTTGTCCCCTGATCGTCTCCTGAAATAGAAGAGGCTTTATAAATGCAATGTTCTTTGCATGTTTTTCGTATCGGTAAATAAAACAAAACAAATGCGGTCAAAAATACATAGACGACATAAAGAAGGATGAGATAAAACAAAAGATGAAGCATCATGATCAGCTCCTTTCACACAGACACAACTTTTCCTTAGTGTATGTCAAAAATGAAATTTCACTCATTTTGGCTTTTTAACAAAATACATGACAAAAGAATCAACTTGTTTTTATTGGGCATTTAATTATAGTATGAAATGAGTAAGGGGGAATCAAATTGAATGAACCACTATTTAACATTCCAACCGAAGTGTATCAAACGTTAAGTGAAACAGAACGTTATTTACTCAACTATATTCACCAGCATTTAGAGGATATCTCCACCTTATCCATCGTCACATTGAGTGAAAGAGCGAATGTGTCGACAGCCACAATTGTCAGACTGATGAAAAAAATTGGCTACAACGGCTATACATCCTTTAAATATCGATTGAAACAAGAAAAGAAAATGACCGATGCAAGTGATCAGCTCAAAAACATTGATGAAGACATTAAACTAGCGATTCGGAAAAATGAAGAAGAGGTTTTAAAGACGATCCAGCTGCAAAGTATTGGGCAAATTGAAGATGCCGTTCAAAAAATACATAATGCGGACAAAATTTATATTTTCGGCAGAGGCTTCTCAGAGATGATTGCCAAAGAAATGACCATCAAATTACAGCTCATCGGAAAAACATGCGAAGTACATGACGATCCGAATATCATTCGGCTGAAATCGAGAGACATCAGTAAAAACGAACTTGCGATCTTTGTTTCATTAAATGGCGAAACAGCGGAGCTCGTTGAAGCGTGTCAAAACCTTAGCATGAAGCAAGTCACGACCATTACCGTCACCACAAGAATAGATTCTACATTAAGTAAAATATCAGATATGACTCTAGTCGGATATAAAGGCGAACAATCTTTCTTCCCAGATTATGAGGTCAGATCGCGCCTGTCTCTTCATGTCATTGCCCGCATTTTACTAGATGCCTACGTGATTCGAATGAAATAACCGATAAAGAAGCCTTCGAGACTTTGATCTAGAAGGCTTTTTATCATGAAAACCTTTACACAATCTGAAAACATTTTCACTCCTGCGTATGAGATACTTTCTTTAGAGAAAAGAAAGAAGGTGAAACCAATTGATTTATACCTGCACCTTAAATCCTGCTATTGACCTATATATTGCATTAAAAGAAATGAAGGCAAATGCAGTCAACCGCACGGAAGATGAAGATTATCAGCCGAACGGCAAGGGAGTCAATGTCTCCATTATGCTAAAGAAATATGGATTCACCAGCACTGCATTAGGATTTATTGCTGGGTTTTCAGGCTCTTATATTGAACAATCCTTAAAGGACCTTTCCATTCAAACCGATTTTATCTCAGTTGAAGGAATTACACGCATTAATGTTTTTATTAATACGACAGAAGAATACAAGCTCGTGAACCAAGGACCTGCGATTGAAGAAAAAGCACTTCACGCCTTTCGTGAAAAAATAGCGGCCATTCCGCAGGGGGACATCCTGATCATGTCAGGCAGCCTGCCAAAGGGCATACCAGCCAGCATTTTTTCAGAAGTAGCAGCTATTTGTCATCAGCACAACGTCAAGTTTATTTTAGACACAAGCTCCGCAGCAGTTCTTGAGACGCTTCAATACAAGCCGTATTTATTAAAACCGAATGAAGAAGAAATCGCTGCTTTTTTCGGCAAAACACATCCTATGTCAGAAAAAGAACTCATTCAATCAGGAGAAAAGCTCATTGAGATGGGTGCAGAGCAAGTGCTTATTTCCCGCGGGGGAGAAGGGGCTTTGTTCATTACAAAAGACGCCGTCTTAAAAGGAAACGCACCGACAGGCACTGTAGTAAATACAGCTTGCTCTGGAGATGCGATGCTCGCAGCCTTTCTTAGTAAACAGCTTGAAGGTCATTCACCTGAAGAGTGCTTACGTTACGGCATTGCAACAGGCGCATCTACTGCATTTTCTAAAGGCTTAAGTGATTTACATGACATTCATTCATTAATTGATCAAGTACACATTGACAAGATATAAGGGGGAATAGACATGAGCCGCAAAAAAATTGTCGCTGCAACTGGCTGTCCAACAGGCATTGCACACACATTTATGGCAGCTGAGGCATTAAAAATAGCTGCTGAGCAACTAGGGGTCGACATCAAAGTTGAAACGCACGGTCAAGTAGGAATTGAAAACGCTTTAACCGATCAAGACATTCTGGAGGCCGATGGGGTCATTGTCGCAGCTGACAAAGATGTGAATACAGATCGTTTTCACGGCAAACCACTGATTGAAGTGCCTGTAGCGAAGGGTATCCGCACGCCAAATGAACTGATCCAAGGCATTATCAATGGAGAAGCTCCCGTTCATCAAGTGAAAGGAAGAGCTACTGGAACAGAAAAAACATCTGCTTCTTCTTCACCAGCTCAACAAAAGTCGGCGAATAAGTGGATACACACCATCTACAAACATTTAATGAACGGTGTATCACACATGCTTCCATTTGTTGTTGGAGGCGGGGTCTTAATTGCTTTATCTTTTCTATTCGGTATTTACTCAGCTGATCCTCAGCATGAAACGTATCATCCGTTTGCTGCCTATTTGAAAAGCATTGGTGGACTCGGCTTTAGCTTAATGGTGCCTATTTTAGCAGCATTTATCGCTGATTCAATCGCCAGACGCCCAGGGATGGTTGTCGGATTTATCGGCGGCCTGCTTGCAAACGATGGAGGCGCTGGATTCTTAGGTGGTATTATCGCAGGTTTTGCAGCAGGGTATATCATCGTACTCCTTCAATTCCTGCTTCAAAAATTACCTGCATCACTTGACGGATTAAAATCAATCTTCATCTATCCTGTTATCGGTATTTTCTTAATTGGGGCTGTGATGACACCACTATTAGTTCCAATCACAGGGCTAAATAATTCATTAATGGATTTTCTCTCAGCTGTTCAATCCACGAATCCGCTGCTCTTAGGTTTAATTGTTGGAGCGATGTGTGGATTTGACATGGGAGGACCTTTTAACAAAGCAGCCTATGTCACAGGAACGGCTTTACTTGCAGAAGGTAACCTTTACTTCATGGCAGGTGTGTCAGCAGCATGCATCACACCACCGCTTATCATTGCGATTGCCACAACGATTTTCCGAAAACATTTCACACCGCAGGAACGAAATGCAGGGGCCATCAACTATATTCTAGGAGCGACACATATAACAGAAGGGGCCATCCCATTTGCGGCAAAGAACCCGATCGTTGTCCTGCCAATTATCATGTTTGGCTCCGCCATCTCTGCTATATTGACGTATCTCTTTGGCGTACAGGTTCCAGCTCCGCATGGCGGGTTCCTTGTCCTTCCAGTCGTCACAGGCGCATTCCAGTGGGTACTATCCATACTGATCGGATCATTTGTAGGTGCCATTCTATACGGACTTTATCGTAAAAAAATAGACAAACCAGCAGTTTAATAGGGAGGAAGAGAAATGATGGAACATATTTATATGAATCTTCATGAAACCGCGTCGTCACAGGCTGGCGTTTTCGCAGCCATTGCTGACATTGCCTACAAAGCAGGTATTTGTACATCACCAGAGGATGTTAAAAAAGGCTTAGCTGAAAGAGAAGCACTGAGTACAACTGGATTTCAAGATGGATTTGCGATTCCACATACACAAACAGACGCCATCACAAAACCAGCACTCGTGATCGTCCGCACGGAAACAGGCATTGAATGGGACGCTTTTGATGGGAAGCCTTGCTTCTTCTTCTTATCCTTACTGATCCCCAAAAGTGAAGCAGGGACCACTCATCTAAAGGCTCTTTCTGACCTTTCACGAGGATTAATGGATGAAGCGAAACGACAAAAGCTACTGGAAACAAGAACAAATGAAGAGATGCTAACTGTATTAGAAACAGATATTTTAACGAGAGAGGATGTTTGATCATGCCTTTACTATCCACAACACCGATGCTTGAGACTGCGAAAAAAGAAAAATACGGAATCGTTGCATTCAATGTACATTCCTTTGACAGTATTTATTGGGTGCTCGAAACGGCCGCAGAATTAAAGTCACCTGTCATTTTGCAAACAACGGTTGGAACCGTTCAATCTCTTGGAGCAAAAGCGATTGCAGATACAGTCAAAGCCGCGGCTGATCAATATCAAATCCCGATCGGCCTGCACCTCGATCACTGTACGGACTTTGATGTGGTTCTCACCTGTATTCGTGCGGGATATACATCCGTCATGATCGATGCATCAATGCATTCATATGAAGAAAATGTTCGCCGCACAAAAGAAGTGGTGGACCTCGCATTAAAAGTAGGGGTGAACGTTGAAGCTGAACTAGGCAAGGTGGGCGGCGTAGAGGATGATATCGTTGTTGATGAAAAGGATGCTGAAAAAGCCATTCCATCAGAATGCCGTCAATTTGTAGAAGAAACTGGGGTACCAACTTTAGCACCTGCAATTGGTACCGCACACGGCATTTATAAAGGGGTACCGGATATTGACTTTGACCGCATTGAACAAATTGCATCGCTGGTCGATGTTCCCCTTGTGCTACACGGGGGTTCCGCTGTACCGGATGAAGACGTCAGACGATGTGTGGCACTTGGTATGGCAAAGGTCAATGTCTCAACTGAATTAAAAAATGCGTACTCTGAAGCCATTCGTGATCATTTCTCAAACGAACCGGAAAGCTTAGATCCACGGATGTATTTACAAAAAGCGAAACAAGCAGCAAAAGATATGGTCACATCGAAAATACGTATCGTTGGCAGTGAGGGCAAAGCCCATCCTCTATATCAGTGAAACAAAAAAGCAGAGCCGCTTAAGCTCTGCTTTTTCACATTATTCGTTTTCTTTCATTTCATTTGATGTGCGTACCCGTGCATTTCCCATAAACAGGACCGTAATCGCTGCAAGGGCAATAGGGAATAACGCAATCAAAAATACGTACGTGATACTTTGTGACATCGCATCGATGACTTTATTTAAAATATCAGGCGGAATTTGTGAACGGGCACCCTCTTGAAAAATGGCCTGTGGATCACCTATTTGAGAAGGGGCTCCTTTCATTCCGCTAAAGGCATCTGCTAAGCGATTCGATAGGACATTGGTTTGAATCGTCCCAAAAATCGTGACACCAAGTGTCATCCCAAGTGATCTCATAAATGAATTGGTCGAGTTTGCACTGCCTCGGTAACGAGGGGCAAGATCATTCATTGAAGCTGACGGCAGAAGGGAGAAGCTGAAGCCGACACCAAAGCCTGATATCATCATAAAGATTGTGAGCCACAGTCTAGCTGTATCTGGTGACATATTGGCAAGCAGCAGCATCCCCGCGAAAAATGAAATGACAGAGATCGCCATAAGACGTCTGAAAGGCACTTTCGTCTGCATCGTTCCGCCAATCATACTGCCAATGACAGACCCTATCATCATCGGTGTTAAAATGAATCCTGCACTTGTCGCTGATTCACCGTACACCGCCTGGACGAAAATAGGAATGAAGACGGCAAGAATAATAAATGTTCCGCCATATAAAAACGCCAAAATTTGAGATGTCGCAAATAAACGATTTTTAAACATCCAAAATGAAATAATCGGTTCCTCCGCTTTACGCTCAACAATAAAGAAGATGGTACCAAACACAACAAACACGGCAAAAAGTGTGAGGATTTGCACCGAATCCCATGCATAGGATTTACCGCCAAGCTCAAGAGCGAACATCAAGCTCACAACCGCCACGACAAGTGTAATAGCACCTGACCAGTCAATTTTCTGCTTGCGATGTTCTAGGGATTCATGATAGTATCTGGCGATCAAGAACACACTAACAATACCAATTGGCACGTTAATATAGAAAACCCAATGCCAGCCGATTGAATCTGTGATAATAGCTCCTAATAGTGGTCCTAGTACACTCGATAAACCAAACACTGCACCAAACATACCGGACATTTTCCCGCGTTTTTCAGGCGGGAAGATATCAAAGATGATCGTAAACGCGATCGGAAGAAGGGCACCGCCTCCAAGCCCTTGAATGGCTCGGTAAATAATGAGCTGATCCATCGTTTGTGCGATACCGCAAAGCGCAGATCCAATTAAAAAGAAAATAAGTCCAAACAGAAAAAAACGCTTTCGACCATACATATCAGAAAGCTTTCCGTAAATCGGCATTCCAGCCATTACTGCCACCATATAAGAAGCCGTCACCCAAGCAAATTTATCAAAACTGCCCAAATCTGCTACGATGCTTCCCATTGCTGTTGCAACAATGGTATTGTCCATCGCCGCCATAAAAATTCCTAACAGCAAACCGATGACAACTAAGCGAGTGGATGCCTTGCCTTTATCCACATGATTCATTTCATTTACCTCCTGCTTACGTTCTCTCCTTATTTTTGCTATGATCAACTTAAATATAAAGTAAGAGAACATTTATCTTGATGATCAAGATAAATTGATTTTAAAGGGAGGAGAACAAGTTGTCAATAAAGAACGACGCAGAAGACAGAGCAGACCTGATCATCCATACAATGAGGCGCCTCGCCACACGAACGGTTTTATTCCACCAAGCGGCCGCACAATCGCTTGGCCTTTTCCCAACAGACCTCAAATCAGCCGATTTATTAAACGAACTCGGTCCTCTCACAGCAGGAGAATTAAGTGAAAAAACAGGTCTTAGCTCAGGTGCGGTCACAGCTCTGATTGACCGCCTTGAAAAAGCGGGCTACGCCAAAAGAGAAAAGGACCCAAAAGACAAACGAAGAGTCATCATCGTTCCATTAACAGCAGGGAAATCACAGGTAAAAGAACTCTTTCGATCCTTATCAGCATCAACAAAACTGCTCACAAACGAATACAAACGAGAAGAATTAGACTTAATTATTCAATTTATTACCGAAGCAGCAGATATTATGGATCAAGAGTTGCAATTGCTTAAGTCTAAATCGTAAGAAAGCACACTGTTGCGGGTGTGCTTTTCTATAAGTTGTTCAAATAAGGTAGCGAAGATTATAATTGGCTCAATTAGTGGCCTCTTCTTACCATGGAAGTGCTCTATAACCTTGTTTACAATGGAACATCTCAAATGATTTTAATTAAAGGATGGTTTAAAAATCGCGTCTTAATGATTACTGACGATAGCGGAGCTAAAGCGTTCTAATAAAACACGGTTCATTACATATTAAGTACTTTTTTGTATCTTTATTCCTATTTAATGACAAACTTTGTGTTGGTAAAATTGACCTTGTCAATGAATAGGAAGGAGTGAATTCTTCTGGGGAAGATACTTGATGCAAAAGCACTAACAAGTGCCATGGATGCAAGGGCAAAACACTACCAGGAACTCCGTGAACAAATGGTAGATTTAAAAAAAGCATTACAAGGTGTTTCTAACCTTGGTGACGACTTCACTGGAAAAGGTGCCGATAACATTAAAAGCTTTTATAAAGAACTGGCTGGAAATGTAGATATGTTTATCAGCTTCATTGATAAGCAAAAAGCCTTTCATGAAGGTGTTTCTGGGACACTTGATGATACGAGTTTTGGCGGCGAAACCTTCGTAGAAGAACACTTTTTAGACAACGCTGTACATATGGGCATCAAAAATGCCAAAAGCATTGTGAAGGATCAAAAAAAGGCGCTTAAAACGATTTTTCAAGACATCGACGACCTCATTTCTCTAGAAGTATTTGATAGTCAAACCTTTGATGAAAAAATTGCAGATGCGGAAGACGAGCGAAAAAAGACGATCAAAGATCTAAGAGAGCTTGATCAAAATTTAAAAGATGAATATGCTTTGTCAGAAACGGAGCAGCAAGCTACAATGGCATTGTATACGGAAATGATGAATGCCACAAATGACGGAAAAGCCATTTCGCCTATGAATTTTGACAAGAAAGCGTATCAAAATAGTGAAATCTACAAGGCAAAAAGCGATATTGAGAAGCAAACTTCCGAATATCTCAACATTAAAAAAGAACAACAGGAAGCCCGCGAGATCGCAAAGGAACAAGAAGCACTCGCCAACCGTCCTTGGTATGAAAAAGCACTTGATTATGGTGGGAATATCGTCAATG
The DNA here is from genome assembly GCF_037965155.1 of Bacillus sp. FSL W8-1143. Classification (NCBI taxonomy): domain Bacteria; kingdom Bacillati; phylum Bacillota; class Bacilli; order Caryophanales; family Bacillaceae; genus Bacillus; species Bacillus sp. FSL W8-1143. Next base: position 1,817,472 of record NZ_CP150182.1, on the reverse strand, counting down.
AATTAACTGGCGTGAACGATGCAAAACGCGCCGCTACAGGTGTTGACCCGATCACAGGTGAAGAGCTCACCGCAGGACAGCGCGTCGCAGCAGGCGGTATGGCAGCAGCAGGTTATATCCCAATCGTCGGATGGGCAGGTCGTATTTTCAAAGGTGGAAAAGCCGTCTATAAAACAACTCAAGCCACATCAGCCGCAGTGAGAGCAGTCGACATTTACAAGACATCGCAAAAATCCTTTGACGCCTTAAAAACATCTCAAAAAGGCTTATATGGTCTTACCGCCACCAACGGCTTCAGCGAAGCGATTACAGGGCGTGATATGTTTGGGAATAAGATCTCAAAAGAACAGCAGGAAGCGAGTATGAATGCGGCTCTGGGAATGCTTTTGCCGTTTGGGGCGAAAGGGATTCACGGTAAAATAGGGGTTAAGGCTACAAATAAAAACAAGTCATATGAGCAATCTCGAAATGAAGCATTGGTTTGGTTGGAGGAAAGAGGCTTCAAATCTGAAAAACAAACCTTTGGAAAATTTGGATATACTAGAAATAAACCTATAGGTAGACAAACTGAGGACGGTAAAGTAGGTTTCCGAATCGAACATGATAGTAGAAGTGGTGCTCATATTAACGTTTGGGCTGGGAAAGAAAAGGGACCGCATTTTCAATTTGATGCATCCGAAAAAACAGTTAAAAAAATACAAAAACATTTTAGATAAAGGGGTTAATTTTATTGAATACTTATGATGAAGATCTAATAAAGGATTTGGAATTAAAAGACCTTCTTAATTGTGTCAAAGTAAATAAAAATCCAGAAATTTATTTAGATTTAATAGAACAAAAATTTGAATTTGATGGGTCGAAAATAGATTGGTTACAAACTAATAACCATCATAGTAAGAACTCAAATAATGAATCTTTACTTCCTGATGCTCTTCTATTTATAACTGAATTAAAAGAAAAATATTTAGCTAATAACTTACAAGTAATTTACATAGGGGATAATCTTACAGAGTTTGGGTACCAGTTTGAATTAAAGCATATAGAAGAGTTACTAGTCTATTTTTTAGATATCCCACAGCATCACTACTTTGTACCATTAGAAGGTGATTGGTGTATTTGCATTTCTTATGAAAACTATTTGGATTTCGGTTTTAGTTTAAACAAGAAATAATTTTAAGCGTCACGTATAGGAAAAATAAAAGATTATAGAAAGTAGAAAAACCTTGATTGACTTTATGCCTTTCAAGGTTTTTGCGTTTATTGGGCTTTAAACCGAGAAAAAGCCGACAAAAAGGGAACCTTTTTCAGCGTGGATCATCAGTACATATTGTGTGAATAAGAATGCCAAAAGCATTGTGAAGGGTCAAAAAGGCATGTGAAACGATTTTAAGGACATTCATGACCTCATTACGAAGGGTTTGTTTCTATCACGAAAAAAAGACAAAGGACTAAAATAAACATTACAAGTCTCAAAGCACACTCAAGCGGGTGTGCTTTTTCTTATAGCAAAAGAACACCCAAAAAGCTGCACAGCATTTGCTGAAGACATTTGGACTTCTTTGACGCAGGGGAGTTGATTAGACTTATAACCAAAGGGAAGAAGGGAGGAATTCGAACTGCACTTAACCAAAAGGGGTACGACTTTATTATCGATGCTGATTCACACGACATCTTATTTATCAATTGAAGATTTACAGAACCGACTGAATGTCTCTACTCGAACCGTCTACTCTGAAATCAAACGAATGAATAGCTGGCTGAAAACTCATGAGCTTAGTGGCGTTCAGCGAAAAGATCAACTTGGCTACTACTTACTCACACATGAAAAAGAAGTCATTATTCAAAAAGCGAACACCATTCTCGTTGGTTCTGATTATGAACCATGTGTAAAGGAAAGAAGGGCGATCCTGCTCTTATCCATTGCATGCAGTGAGAAACGTCTAAAAATTGATGATTTTATGAAGCTGACCAAAGTGAGCCGAAATACATTGCTTGAAGATATGAAACAGCTAAAAGAAGCACTTTCAAAGCAGCAGCTCACGCTTCACTATCAGGCAGCCTGCGGCTATTTGATTTCAGGAGAAGAAAGAATGATTCGATTGGCGCTGAAACCTTATATTCATTCCATTCGCACCATGATAAAAAACGAAAAAGCGTTTCCATCTTTTTGGTTAAAGGGGCCCATTTCATATAACAGGTTAAAGCATCTCCTCGAGCAGTCAGAACAAGAGCTTAAGCTCGAGTTTGCAGATGACATGCTGGATCAGCTCTCTTTGGATCTCTTTTTCTACTTTAAGCGGATGAAGCTAGGACGTGCTTTACACCTTTCAAACGAAGAAAAGCGTACATTGCAGGAAACAGATGAATGCTTGGCGGCTATTCGTTTCATGGCACGAATTCAAAGAGAAACCGGCCTTCAAGTTCATGATGATGAAATCTATTTTCTTAGCACTCTATGGCTCAGCGCCAAGAAACAAAAGCTTCCATCAAGTCAAAAGCCAGAAGAGCATCTCATTCGCACCATTGCCAGACAAATGATTGTTGATTTTCAGCGGTATGCATGTATCTCCTTTCAAGATTACGAAGCCTTGGAGCAAAACTTAACCATGCATCTCATCCCTGCCTATTACAGACTCATCTATCACATCGATATCAACAATGAATTAACAGAATCTATTAAAAAAACACAGCCAGAGGTGTTTGACATCACTCAAAAGGTCGTATGCCATTTAGAAAAGGCGACCTGCTCCAAGATAAGTGATCATGAAATTGCTTACGTGGCGATGCATTTTGGTGGTTGGATGAGAAGAGAAGGGATTTCGCCAATTGTGCGGCGTTCTGTATACATTGTTTGCGGCGAAGGAATTGGCACAAGTCATATGCTGAAAACACAGCTTATCGAATTAATCGGTTATATCGATGTACGTGATCTATTATCAAAGCGCTCATATGAACAGCTGTCATCGATTGATGTCGACTTTGTTGTGTCAACAACACCTATTTCGTTTAAAGGAAAGCCAGTTCATCTCGTTCATCCCATCCTTACTGCCTATGAGAAAAAAACCTTACTTCAATATGGAGAAGGTGCAGAAACTAGGTTTGATGAGAAAAATGTGAACGCTTTATTCAACATCATTCAACAACATACCATCGTACAAAATGAAAATGCACTGCTTCGTGATCTTAAAGCGCTACTGCATCCCGCATATGTATCCCATCAGAAAGGGTGGAAACCAGTGTTAAACGATTTATTAACAGAAAAAACCATTCATCTCCAGCAAACAGCAGAAACATGGCAAGAGGCCATCACAAAAGCAGCGCAGCCTTTACTCGATCAAAATGCCATTCAGAAAGGTTATGTGGAGGCCATGATTCAGTCCGTTCATCAAAATGGACCTTATATTGTGATCGCGCCACAAGTAGCCATTCCGCATGCTAGACCAGAGGACGGCGTGAACGAATTAAGCATGTCACTCATGTCATTCGAACGGCCCGTTTTTTTCTCTAAGGATGAAAAAAAACAGGTTCGTCTCATCATTGTGCTAGCAGCCATTGACAGTATCACTCACCTGAAAGCGCTCAAACAGCTGACCAGGCTGTTAAGTGATGAAAAACGGAGGAAACAACTGATTGAAGCAAAGGATTTAGCATCGGTGCAAAAACTAGTTGATCAATTTTCACAACGATAAAGGAGGAAAAAGAGAATGAAAAAAATTCTTGTTGTGTGCGGAAACGGATTAGGAAGCAGCTTTATCGTAGAAATGAATGTCAAAAAAGCATTAGAAGAGTTAGGGCTTGTAGCTGAAGTGGACCATACCGATCTCAGCACAAGTAAAAATGAACTGGCTGATCTATATATCGGAGCAACAGACATTATCGATCAGCTGGATGACGGCACAAGAAAGGTCGCTGGATTAAATAACTTGTTAGACCAGGAAGCCATTAAAGACGTCCTTCGTAAACACATTTAAGCCACGAAAAAGGGGGATTCACATCATGATAGAACTGATCATGAATGATATATTGGGCACACCAGCCATTCTCATCGGTTTGTTTGCACTAGCTGGTTTACTTTTGCAGAAAAAATCAGCTGCCGATACAGTATCAGGCACCTTAAAAACAACGATGGGTTTTTTAATATTAGGAGCGGGCGCCACAGTCGTGTCTGATTCACTTGGCGTTTTTCGAAAAATGTTTGAAGCAGCATTTCACATTCAAGGGGTTGTCCCAAATACAGATGCCATGGCAGCCATTGCTCAAAAGGAATTCGGGACACAGACGGCTCTCATTATGATTTTTGGCATGCTGGTCAATTTATTATTGGCAAAATTCACCCCCTTTAAATACGTCTTTTTAACAGGACACCATACCTTGTATATGGCTGCAATGCTCGCAGTCGTTCTTTCGACAGCAGGAATGCAAGGAGCGCTTCTTGTCACTATCGGTTCAATTATATTAGGGACCGCTATGGTCATTGCACCCGCTATTCTTCAGCCATTCACAAGGAAAGTCACTGGAAGCGATGATCTTGCGCTTGGACACTTCAGTACCTTCGGTTATTTTACAGCGGGAATGATCGGAAAATGGATCGGTCGTCCAGAGAGATCAACAGAAACCATTCAAGTGCCTAAATCACTCGGCTTTCTACGAGATACATCTGTGGCCATTTCAATCACGATGGCTTTGCTCTTCTTTGCGATTGCACCGTTTGCTGGTATTCCCTTTATAGAACAAATGAGTGGGGGCACGAACTTCGCCGTCTTCATTCTCATTCAGGCGATAACCTTTGCTGCTGGTGTGTACATTATTTTAGCCGGGGTTCGGATGGCAATCGGTGAAATCGTGCCTGCTTTCAAAGGGATTGCCGATCGTTTTGTGAAAGGGGCAAAACCGGCACTTGACGCACCAACCGTTTTTCCATTTGCTCCAAATGCAGTCATTATCGGTTTTTTATGCAGCTTTGCAGGAGGCATTGTATCCATTTTTCTTTTACCTTTGTTTGGTTTAACTGTCATTGTTCCTGGTCTAGTCCCGCACTTTTTTTGCGGCGCTACAGCAGGAGTGTATGGCAATGCAACAGGAGGCGTGAGAGGGGCTGTCGCTGGGGCATTTGCAAATGGATTGCTTCTTTCTTTTTTACCTGCTTGTTTATTACCTGTGTTAGGAACCCTTGGTTTTGAAGGGACAACTTTTGGAGATACAGACTTTGGTATCATCGGAATCTTGATTGGATTGATCAAGCTTTTATTTCAACTGTAAAAAGGAGGATTCTGAGAATGACAGCCATTTTTTCACCTTCGCTGATGTGCATGGATTTAACGCACTTCCGCGAACATATTCATATTCTCAACACAAGAGCAGATCGATATCATGTCGACGTCATGGATGGTCATTACGTGAAAAATATCACCTTATCACCCTTTTTCATAGAACAGCTTCGAAAACTGACAGATAGACCAATTGATGTGCATCTTATGGCAGAATACCCCCAAGAATTTTTAATCGATGCCTGCATTGATGCAGGCGCAAGCATGATCTGCTTACACCCAGAGGTCGTGCAAAGAGACGTTTTTAGAATCATTCGGCATATCCATCAAAGAGACTGCGAGGTTGGCTTTGTCTTAAATCCCGCCACACCAATTGCAGTGTTAGATACCTATCTACATTTAATAGACCGAGTGACGATCATGACGATTGATCCAGGCTTTGCAGGGCAGCCTTTTATTAAAGAAATGCTTCAGAAAATGAAACAGGTGAAAGATGTAAAAGAGAAGGGAGGCTACTCGTTTTCAATTGAAGTAGACGGCTCTTGTAATGAGAGCACGTTCCGGCTGCTTGCTGAGGCTGGAAACGAGATCTATATTATCGGTACCTCAGGTTTATTTGGACTTCACCATCAACTTGATACGGCTTGGGAGACAATGAAGCAATTGTTTTCAAAAGAAACAGCCTCAATTGAATCACGTTAGTAAAAGAGGATGAAACCCATCCTCTTTTTTACGCAACTTTACTAAAACATCGTATCTAACCAAAACATACTCGAAAACAAAATAAAAAATCATAACTTCACACTTGAAAGCGCTTTATCAACATGTTATCCTTCAAATATCTTTAGTAAATATTTAGTCAAAAACCAAGAGGAGTTTGCCTATGACCACACTCAAAGATATTGCTCATGATGCAAAAGTGTCCGTATCCACTGTATCCCGTGTGTTAAATGGTGATCAAACCCTTGCCGTTTCTCACGTAACAAGACAAAACATCCTCGACATTGCAAAGAAGCTAAACTATACCCCAGTGAGAGCAAGAAAAGCCGATCAAGCAGAGGAAAAAAGCCCATCTGAATCCCCAGTCATCGGTATCGTTGTCGCTCAATCCATTGACGAAGAATTAAATGACCCCTTTTTTTCATCGATTCGAAAAGGAATTGAAAAAGAATATGCCAAACAAGGGCTCTCCACCCTCCATACCTTTCGCCTGAGAAGCATGGATAAAGGGGCAATGCTAAAGGATATTGACGGTTTGATCGTCATTGGACGAATTAGCCCTGATACGGTGGAAAAAATGACAAATCGAATGGAACACATTGTTTTTATCAATCATTATGCGGATGAGGATTTATATGATTGTGTACATGTCGATTTTGTCAGAGCGGCAGATCGAGCGATTCGCCATCTGCAATCGCTTGGCTATACACATCTAGGCTATATTGGCGGAAAGGAGCGAGAGCATTATTTCGAAGGTAATGCTGTGATTGAAGACGAAAGACAAACGACGTTTATGAAAAGAATGCAAGAGGCAGGTAGTCTTCATCTGGATGACATCCATATTGGAGAATACTCCATGCAAGAAGGCTATACGCTCATGCAGAAGGCCATTAAAAAAGGAAACATGCCACAAGCCTTTTTTATTGGAAGTGATTCAATGGCGATCGGTGCAATGCGTGCGCTCAACGAAGCGGGTCTACGTGTTCCTTTCGATGTATCCATTGTTGGGTTTAATGACATTGAAGCGGCTTCATTTTCAAGCCCGCCGCTTACAACCGTCAAAGTATATACAGAAGAAATGGGGGAAGTCGGTCTGAAGCTTTTGCTTGAAAGAATAAACGGCAGAAAGCTTCCTCTAAAAGTTGTCATGCCAACAAAACTCATCGAACGAGGCAGCACATGTCTCATCCATGAAAGGGGGTGAACCGCGATTTCAGCAAACAAAAAAGAGACAAAAAAGCAGAAAGCAAGCTGCTAGCATGATGGCAAGATCATGCGAAGAACAAGGCAGCCTACTGGTATGCTCTCTTATCTCTTTGAAAAGAATAGAATTCCAGTATAATGGACTTCTTTTGTTTCCGCAACTGCATGAATTCTACCGATTATCGTCTGAATTTTCAGTGATTAAAAGGAGGAAACCATGAATAAAAAAATCATGCTACTCACTGCGGCCTTTATCTTGACCATTCTTTTGTCTGCTTGCAGCAATAGCGGAACGTCCGAAGCAAACGGAAAGGTCACCCTAACTCTCTTTTCGACGATGAGCAACAGCGGGGAAAGAAAAGCGTTTGAAGAAGTGATCCGTAAATTTGAAAAAGAGCATCCACATCTTCGAATCGATGCCAACTTCCCAGGCAACAGCTATGAAGATACGATCCGTGTCAAAATGGGGGCAAATGATATGCCAGATCTGTTTGACACACATGGCTGGGCAAAACTGCGCTACAGCGAGTATGTGGCTGATTTAAAAGAAATGGATTGGGTGAAACAGCTTGATCCTTCACTCGATCAAATTTTAAAGGACCAAGATGGCAAAGTATACGCGTATCCGCTGAATCAAGCAAAAGACGGGCTTAGCTTTAATGCCAATATATTAAAGGACTATGACATTGAAATCCCTAGAACACTTGATGAGCTAAAATCCGCTTTGCTGACAGTGAAGGAAAAGAGCAAAGGAGAGGTTGTGCCGCTCTGGATACCAGGAGGAGACAACTCAAATATCGCCCAAGTCTTTGATGAACTCGCCACACCTTTATTGATCACCAGTCCAAACCACCGATACGGAAAAGACCTTGAAAACGGATCATTTGATTGGTCTCTCTATACACCGCTTGCACAGTTCATGAAGGAGCTGAAGGATCAAGATCTTTTAAACAAAGATGTCCTCACAGCAAAACTATCTCAAGCACCTGAACTGATGGCACAAAACAAAATAGCCTTCACCTTTGTCGGCGGCTCATTAGGACCTGAAGCATCTGAACTCAATCCATCGATCAAAGTAGGGACGATGCCAGTTCCATCTATTCATGAAGGAGATAAGCAAAGCTGGATTGGAGGAGAACGGTTTACGGTCGCTGCATGGAAAGACTCCAAGCATCTAAAAGAAGCAAAACAATTCATTGATTTTCTCGAAAAGCCTGAAAATGCGAAAAAGATCGCAGAAGGCACATCCTCTGAAGCAGCCTTAACGCAAGTGAAAGCGAAAAACTATTACTCTACGTTTTACGATCAATACGAACAGGTGAAGATTGAACCGTATTTCGATCGAAAATACTTACCAAGCGGCATGTGGGCTGTCATGGCAACATCGGGTCAAGAATTATTAGCAGGCTCCATTACACCAGAACAATTATCGAAGAAGATGGAAGAAGAATATAAGCGTCTGAAAAAACAATAGCAGGCTCATGCTGAAACAGGAGTGAAGCCAATGAATGACATCACAAAAGCACAGCAGCCAGCCGCATTCACCTCTTTACCAAAGCAGAAAATGAAAAAAAGCCAGAATTCATCCCTTTGGTGGATGTACTTGCCAGCTGTTCTCGTTGTCAGTACCTTTATCATTTATCCTTTTTTGAACGGAATTCAGCTATCTTTTACGAATTGGAATGGGTTCTCACAAACTTATGAATGGATTGGGCTGGATCAATATAAGCGTCTGCTTCAGGACCCAACGACATGGCTTGTTGTTAAAAATACACTTCTATACGGCATCGGGAGCACCATCTTACAAAATATCATCGGACTTGGATATGCTCTTTTATTAAATCAAAGCTTAAAAATGAGAGCGATCGCAAGAACAGTTGTCTATTTACCTGTCATGATTAGTCCGATTGCGATGGGCTATATTTGGTATTTTGTGTTTGCTTACCAAGGCGGTGCCTTAAACGATGTGGTGACGCTTTTTGGATTTGATCAAATGAATGCGCTTGGCAATCCGCAACTAAACACATGGATCATTGTGCTCGTCAACACCTATCAATTCGTCGGGATCGCAATGATCATTTATTTAGCAGGACTGCAAAGCATTCCTAAGGATTATTATGAAGCCGCACAATTAGACGGTGCATCCAGCCTCCAGCAATTCAGGCGAATTACATTGCCTCTCCTTATACCGTCTATCACCATTAATGTTGTGCTAAATGTCATTGGCGGGCTCAAGCTCTTTGATGTCATTGTGGCGCTTACTGGCGGCGGACCTGGAGATTCCTCGCAATCGATGTCGACCTTTATGTATGATCTGTATTTCAAACGTCAGGATGCAGGCTATGCAGCAACGCAAGGGGTCTTCATGGCGGTCATCATCCTTGTCATTAGTGTCGCAGCGTTGATGTATTTCAAACGAAAGGAGACCGAGGTGTGATGGAAAATGCCTTTAAACGTAAGAAGAGATGGTACACCTTCCTCGCCCTTTTGGTGACACTGCTTCATCTCATTCCATTTTATATCTTGGTGACGACATCATTAAAGGGGATAGGAGATTTTAGTTCAAAATGGCTGTTTCCTAAAGCGCTTCATCTTGAAAACTTTCGCACGGCATGGACAGAGGCTCAGCTTGGCCAATCCTTTTTGAATACCGTGATCATTACGTTCGGCTCTGCTGTATGCCTCATCTTTCTTGGCTCTCTTGCAGCCTATCCGCTCGCAAGGAGAAGCACAAAGCTAAATCAAGCAGTTTATGTTTTATTCCTCGCCATTATGGTCATTCCACCACTCACAGCCCTTGTCCCGCTCTATAAAATGGTCGTTCAAATCGGGATGATGAACACCTATCAAATCGCTATTTTAAATAATGTCGCTGCTTTTTTGCCGCTAACGATTTTCTTATACGCAGGCTTTATCCGGTCGACCATTCCAAAGGAGCTCGAAGAAGCAGCCCGTATTGATGGAGCGGGGACACTTAGAGTTTTTTTCACCGTCGTTTTTCCGCTTCTGAAACCCATTACCGCTTCTGTTTTAATTATTGCCTGTGTGTATATTTGGAACGACTATCAATTTGCCATCTTCTTTTTGCAAGATAAAGAGATGCATACACTCACAGTCGCCTTATCCCATTTTTTTGGTCAAAATCAACATCAGCTTCAGCTCGTTGGTGCTGCTGCGCTCATTGCAATGCTGCCGATGGTGACGATGTTTTTACTGTTGCAAAAATATTTTATCGCAGGGCTTTCACAAGGCTCTGTCAAAGGATAGTTCAATATGGATGCGAAAAGGAGAGTCGTCTATGTCTAAAATTACATTTATCGGTGCAGGGAGTACCGTGTTTGCTAAAAATATATTAGGAGATTGTTTGTTCGTCCCTGCACTAACCGGTTTTGAATTCGCTTTATATGATATCGACCACAACCGGCTGAAAGAATCCGAAACGATGCTCCGCCATTTAAAAGAGAACTACGGTGCACATGTGGCCATTAAGTCCTATCACAACCGAAAAGAAGCCTTAAAGGATGCGAAATATGTGATCAATGCCATCCAGGTTGGAGGCTACCGGCCAAGCACGGTGATTGATTTTGAGATTCCGAAAAAATATGGGTTAAGACAAACGATTGCGGATACGGTTGGCATCGGCGGCATCTTCCGCTTCCTTCGAACAATTCCTGTGATGCTTGATTTTGCAAAGGAGATGGAAGAGGTTTGCCCAAATGCTTTATTGTTAAATTACACAAATCCAATGGCCACACTGACAGGTGCGATGCTGCGCTATACACAGGTTCAAACAGTGGGTCTTTGTCATAGTGTGCAGGTGTGTACAAAGGATCTATTTGAATCACTTGAAATGGATCATGAAGGCATTGAAGAAAAAATTGCCGGCATTAATCATATGGCATGGTTATTAGAAGTGAAACGGGACGGAAAAGACTTGTACCCAGACATCAAAAGAAGAGCAAAAGAAAAGCAGCAATCGCGGCATCATGATATGGTACGTTTTGAGCTGATGGATAAATTCGGCTACTATGTCACAGAATCCTCAGAACACAATGCCGAATATCATCCTTATTTCATTAAATCACGCTATCCAGAACTGATCGGTCAATTTAACATTCCGCTTGATGAATACCCGAGACGCTGCGAGGAACAAATCAACAACTGGAATACCATGAAGCATGACCTTGTGGGCAATACACAGATCACACATACTCGCTCAAAAGAATATGGTTCTCGTATCATTGAAGCAATCGAAACGAACGTTCCCTTTAAATTTGCTGGGAATGTGCTGAACACAGGAGGCCTCATTCACAACCTGCCTGAAAAAGCATGTGTCGAAGTGCCGTGTGTTGCAGATCGGAGCGGTATCATGCCATGCTATGTCGGAGAGATCCCTGAACAATTGGCTGGACTGAACCGGACCAATATCAACTCACAGCTCATGACAATCGAAGCAGCAATCAGCGACAAAAAAGAGCACATTTATCAAGCGGCATTACTTGATCCACACACAAGCGCTGAACTATCGATTGATGACATCATCAAATTATGCGATGAACTCATTGAAGCACATGGTGAGATGCTTCCGCATTTTGCAGAACCGAATCAATATGCCGCATCAACCAACTTACAGAAATAAACCAGCCTCTACCTGATGCTACGCGCATCAGGTTTTTTTATGCTGCAAAAAGAGGATTGACTGAAACCGTTTTTAATATTATGATTTTTCTAAAGTTAACCAACAGTTAATCAAAAATACACCATGAATGAATCACATTCCGGAATCATTTCTCACAAACAAATGAATGGGCGACAACCTTTCACACGTTAGAGCAAGCTTTTATCACAACGTAAACCAAAACGACAATAATATTTGACAAAGAGTGTATACAGATGGGCGCCCATTAGATGAGACAATGACAACCAAACACATCCTATAAGCATGACATTTTTTCATAAAAAGGAGAGAGGGAACATGACCAAAACAGATGTACAAATGTTGAAAAATTATATTGGCGGACAATGGATTGAGGCAGAAACTAGTCAAACAGAGGCAGTATATAACCCAGCTACTGGCGAGATCATCGCAGAAGTGCCGCTATCAACAAAAAAAGATGTCGAACGTGCGGTACAGGCAGCACAACAAGCATTTACCACTTGGTCGAAAACCCCCGTTCCCCGCCGTGCCCGCATTTTATTTAAATATCAGCAGTTACTCGTTGAAAAATGGGATGAGCTGGCTGAACTCGTCACGATTGAAAACGGAAAAAGCATAACAGAAGCAAAAGGAGAAGTGCAGCGCGGGATTGAATGTGTCGAATTTGCCGCTGGTGCACCAACCTTAATGATGGGAAAACAATTACCAGATATCGCATCTGGACTCGAATCCGGCATGTACCGCTATCCAATAGGCGTCATCGGGGGGATTACACCATTTAACTTTCCGATGATGGTCCCTTGCTGGATGTTCCCGCTTGCCATTGCGTGCGGAAATACGTTTGTTTTAAAACCTTCAGAGCGCACGCCGATTCTTGCCGCGCGTTTAGCCGAGCTATTTGAAGAAGCAGGTCTTCCAAAAGGTGTTCTCAACATTGTCAATGGGGCTCACGATGTCGTCAATGGTCTGCTTGAACACCAAAAGGTCAAAGCCATTTCATTTGTCGGCTCTCAACCAGTCGCAGAATACGTCTATAAAAAAGGCACAGAGCATGGCAAACGTGTCCAAGCACTTGCAGGAGCAAAAAATCACTCCATTGTTCTCAAAGATGCAGATTTAGACGCGGCAACGAAACAAATCATTGGTGCTGCCTTTGGATCAGCAGGAGAGCGCTGCATGGCTGCGGCCGTTGTCGCAGTGGAAGAAGAAGTGGCAGATGAGCTCATTCAAAAATTAGTTGATGAATCGAACGAGCTCGTCATTGGAAATGGAATAAATGAAGAGGTCTTTCTTGGTCCAGTCATTCGAAAGGAACATAAAGAACGAACGCTTCAATACATCCAGTCAGGGATTGAAGAAGGCGCAAGTCTCATTCGTGATGGCAGGAAAGATCACGAAACAAATGGAAAAGGGTATTTCGTTGGACCAACGATCTTTGACCATGTGACAAATCAAATGAAAATTTGGCAGGACGAGATTTTCGCCCCAGTCTTATCCATTGTTCGTGTCTCTTCACTAACAGAAGCAATCGACCTGTCCAATCAATCAAAATTTGCGAACGGTGCCTGCCTGTATACAGACAGTGCATCAAGCATCAGAGAATTTCGCGAAAACATCGACGCAGGGATGCTCGGCGTCAATATCGGTGTTCCTGCACCAATGGCATTTTTCCCGTTTTCCGGCTGGAAGGATTCTTTCTACGGGGATTTGCACGCCAATGGAACAGACGGAGTAGAGTTTTACACAAGAAAGAAAATGGTGACCGCGCGTTATATGTGATCAACAATCATGAATAAGCTAAGAAAATGCAGTTCCAAAAGGAGAACTGCATTTTTTTGTTGTCTCCTAGTCAAAAAGTAAGGGTTTTCATCGTTGTTTTAGCAGCGATTCTCCCAAGAAATCATCCTTTGTATTCATTCTTCATCAGCGTCTATCAACATAATTTGAAATTGGGCGTAAACCCCAAGATTAGGAAGATGAAAACAGGAGGAAAATGACACGATGAGAAAGAGGATGAAGTGCGGTTTAGGTTTATTGATTCTTGCTTTGGTACTAAGCTGTATACCTGTATATGATGCGAGTGCAGCAAGTACCCCCATTGCAAAACGAGTAGGAAATGCAAATCCGCTCATAGACCATCACCTGGGGGCAGATCCGTTTGCGCTCACCTATAACGGAAGAGTGTACATTTATATGTCGAGCGATGACTATGAGTATCACAGCAATGGAACGATTAAGGACAATTCTTTTGCAAATTTGAATAGGGTTTTTGTCATCTCTTCGGCGGATATGGTGAACTGGACAGATCACGGAGCGATTCCAGTAGCAGGTGCCAATGGGGCCAATGGCGGGAAAGGGATTGCCAAATGGGCAGGCGCATCTTGGGCTCCAGCCGCTGCGGTGAAGAAGATCAATGGGAAGGATAAATTTTTCCTTTATTTTGCTAACAGCGGCGGAGGGATTGGCGTCCTGACAGCGGACAGCCCGATTGGTCCCTGGAAAGATCCTATCGGAAAAGCGCTCGTCACGCCAAATACACCAGGGATGTCCGGTGTTGTATGGCTGTTTGATCCAGCCGTATTTGTAGATGATGACGGGACCGGTTATCTATATGCTGGTGGAGGCGTTCCAGGCGGTTCAAATCCAACGCAGGGACAATGGGCCAATCCTAAAACAGCAAGAGTTCTGAAGCTAGGGCCTGACATGACAAGTGTGGTCGGCAGTGCATCAACTATTGATGCTCCTTTCATGTTTGAAGATTCGGGAATGCATAAGTATAACGGTACCTATTACTATTCCTATTGCATCAATTTTGGCGGCTCCCACCCAGCAGATAAACCACCAGGCGAGATCGGCTATATGACGAGCTCAAGTCCTATGGGTCCCTTTACGTATAAAGGACACTTCTTGAAAAATCCGGGTGCATTTTTCGGTGGCGGCGGTAACAACCATCATGCTGTGTTCAATTTTAAAAACGAGTGGTATGTCGTGTATCACACACAAACGGTGAGTTCTGCCTTATACGGAGCAGGGAAAGGCTACAGATCTCCCCACATTAATAAGCTTGTGCATAATGCTGACGGCTCCCTTCGAGAGGTCGCAGCCAATTTTGAAGGCGTTAAACAGCTTTCCAACTTAAATCCTTATCAACGGGTAGAAGCTGAAACATTCGCTTGGAATGGGCGCATTTTAACAGAGGCCTCCTCAGCACCTGGTGGGCCAGCCAATAACCAGCACGTCACAAACATTCAAAACGGCGATTGGGTGGCTGTCAGTAATGTCGATTTCGGATCGAGAGGTGCCAGAACCTTTAAAGCCAATGTAGCAGCCGCTTCAGGCGGACAAATTGAAGTACGTCTTGGCAGTCCAGACGGTAGAATTGCTGGAACACTCAATGTCCCTTCCACAGGCGGAAACTGGCGAGAAATAGAAGCGGCAGTAAACGGGGCAACGGGAGTACACAACGTATTTTTTGTCTTCAAAGGAAATGGTGCCAACCTATTCCAATTTGATTCCTGGCAGTTTACTCAAAGGTAAACAAAATCTGATGCTACGGCATCGATTAATGGTTGATGGGAGAGTGGGAAAATTTGATGTCCATAATCAAAAAACCAATTTGCACTTTATTGGTCTGCTTCACTATGTTGTCTGTCATGTTTTTAGGGCCTGGGGTAACTGAGGTGTCAGCGGCAGATGCGAATATTAATGTCAACGCGGAAAGACAAGTGATCCGCGGCTTTGGCGGAATGAACCACCCGGCCTGGATTGGTGATTTGACCGGCCCTCAAAGGGATACCGCCTTTGGCAATGGACAGAATCAGTTAGGATTCTCCATTTTACGGATTTATGTAGACGAGAACAGAAATAATTGGCACAGAGAAGTCGCCACCGCCAAAAGAGCGATAGAGCACGGCGCTTTGGTGATTGCTTCGCCTTGGAATCCTCCAAGCCATATGGTAGAGACTTTCAACCGTAATGGTGCGTCTGCAAAGCGGCTGAGATACAATCAATACGCCGCATATGCTCAGCATTTGAATGATTTTGTGACATTCATGAAAAATAACGGCGTCAATCTCTATGCCATTTCTGTACAGAACGAGCCTGATTATGCACATGAATGGACATGGTGGACACCTCAGGAAATCCTGCGATTCATGAGAGAAAATGCTGGCTCCATTAATGCACGTGTGATTGCACCAGAATCCTTTCAATACCTTAAGAATATCTCAGATCCTATCTTAAACGATCCGCAGGCGCTTAGAAATATGGACATTCTCGGTGCCCATCTGTACGGAACCCAAATCAGCCAGCTTCCGTATCCTCTTTTCAAACAAAAAGGAGGGGGAAAAGAGCTGTGGATGACAGAGGTCTACTACCCGAATAGTGATAACAATTCAGCGGACCGCTGGCCTGAGGCATTAGGGGTATCAGAGCATATTCACCATTCAATGGTGGAAGGGGACTTTCAGGCGTATGTGTGGTGGTACATCCGGAGATCATACGGTCCTATGAAAGAAGATGGAATGATTAGCAAGCGCGGATACAACATGGCGCATTTCTCCAAGTTTGTGCGTCCAGGGTACGTCAGAATTGATGCAACGAAAAGCCCTGAACCGAATGTTTTCGTCTCAGCCTATAAAGGAAACAATCAGGTCGTCATTGTCGCGATTAACAAAAACAATACAGGAGTCAATCAACACTTTGTCATGCAAAACGGAACTGCTTCACAAGCGTCAAGATGGATCACGAGCAGCAACAGTAACCTTCAGCCTGGAACTGACTTAAACATATCAGGAAATCAATTTTGGGCTCATCTCCCTGCTCAAAGTGTGACAACATTTGTGGTCAAACGCTAAAAAACACCAAAAGCCAATTTTCTCATTAAAAAAGAAAATTGGCTTTTTTGTGTCAATAGAAAGTTGATTTTTCACGATGTCTACACTTTGGGTATAATAATAACAATGACTTCAGGAGAGTGATCATAATGCCAAAACTTCAAAGCAAAGTCTTGATTATAGATGACGAAAAAGAAATCTTAGAATTAATCCATACCGTATTAACAAGAGAAGGCATTGACCGGGTGATAACAGCTTCAACTGCCCGTGATGGGCTCTCACAATTCCATCAAGAACAACCCGATCTCGTCATACTGGATATTATGCTACCAGACGGTGAAGGCTACGATATTTGCAAACAAATCAGAGACGTCTCGCATGTTCCGATTATCTTTTTATCAGCAAAGGGAGAGGAATCAGACAAAATTGTAGGACTTGCCATTGGCGGTGATGATTATATTACAAAGCCGTTCAGTCCAAAAGAAGTCGCCTACCGGGTAAAAGCCCAGCTTAGACGGTCGTCATACTTACAGCCTTCTCAAGCAGATCCCATCATCAAAAAAGGGCCATTTGAGTTAAACGAGCAGCAAGCCGAACTGACGAAAAACGGAGCGGCGATTGAGCTCACTCCGAAAGAACTTATGCTGATGACCTATTTCTTGCAGCACCCGAATCGCGTGATCAGTAAAGAAACGCTTTATCAAACGGTTTGGGGAGAGGATTTCTTCGGTTCTGATAATACGGTGATGGTTCATATACGAAGACTTCGGGAGAAAATAGAAAATTCCCCATCTACACCAGAATTTCTCGTAACGGTTAAAGGACTTGGCTATAAATTCGTTGTAAAGGATGCGTAAAGATGAAATGGCGATTAACAGGCAGATATATGGTCTCTGTCATTATCGTGACCATTATCACGGTCTTTATTAACTTATTTGGATTCATGATTTGGCTTGTACTACAAGCAAGCAGCCAGCAAAACGAAGAAAATACGCCGGAAACCTTCACAAGAACATTTGAACAATACATCACCTTGTCCGATCAAGATATCACTGTGAGCAAAGAAGGACAGCAAGCCTTAAAACAACAAAATGCATGGATTCAGATATTAGACGAAAATGGACAAGATGTTTATCATGCACAAGCACCTAAAGGCTTAAAAAGCAAATACACACCTATAGAAATCGTAAACTTACATAAATATAAAGATAAGCAATTGATGTCGACTATCTATGCTGGGGGGAAAAATGGAAAGGGCAAGGAATACAGCTACTTTATCGGATTTAAGGACCCTTCCATCGGAAAATATTTATTTTCGTTCAATACGAAAGACTTAATATCGCAATTCAATATCGGGACGATGATTTTATTATCGATTGATGCCATCATTGCCTTAGTCATTGGATACTTATTCAGCCGGCAGCTCATCAAACCGCTCGGCCGTGCCATTTATGGCATCCAGCGGCTCGCAAACGGAGATTATACGACGAAGCTGCCAACTAAGGGGATATATAAAGATGTCTTCTATAATGTCAATCACTTATCAGAACAGCTCGCTTCAAGCCAAAAAGAAAAAGACAAATTAGAGCAAATGCGGGAAGAGTGGATCAGCCATATTTCTCATGATATTAAAACACCATTATCCTCCATTCAAGGCTATGCAGAAATCATGAAAGATCCAAATTATCCACTTTCAGATCAAGACATCAAACATTATGCCAGCATCATAGAGAATAAATCACTGTACATCAAAGATGTCATGGAGGATCTCAATTTAACAACAAGGCTGAAAAATAACGACGTGATGCTGCATAAAGAGCTGGTGAACATTGTACCGTTGCTGCGGGAAACGTTAATTGATATCCTCAACGATTCGAGATATGCAGATCAAAGCATTGAGCTGCAAACGAATGTAGACAAGCTTATGCTGAATATTGATACGATCCTCATACGAAGAGCGGTCACCAATCTCATTTTAAATGCCCTTGTTCACAATGATGCTGATGTGAAAATCATTGTACAGCTTGAACAAAAAGAAAACACCCACATTACGATTCAAGACAACGGCAAAGGAATCGAAGAGGCAGAGCTAGAAAAAGTGTTTGACCGCTACTATAGAGGGACAAATACAGGAGGGACACATGCAGGCTCTGGTCTTGGAATGGCGATTGCAAAGGATATTATCCAAAAACACGGCGGGGATATTACGATACAAAGTATGATTGGGGAAGGAACAACGATTGATATCCAATTACCCGCATGAACGGACATACAAAAAAAACGGTTCTGCTCAATCACAGAACCGTTTTTTTCAACTATTATTCTGAAAACACTTTAATGCCTTTCACAATGTTCCAAATGAAGAAGTAGATCGCGACAAGGAATGTCACAGCATACGTTGCAATTAAGAACGGACCAGCATGACTGATATCGTTCATGCCAAGTAACCCTGAACCGGCAATACCGATGCCGAAAATCAAATAAGGAATTAAATGCGTCCAAAGCGATTTTTTCGCATGATATTTCACTTCGTCCTTTCCTAAGAAATAGACGATAATTGGAAACAGAAACGGTGCAAAAAAGATACTGAAGTAACATAATGAAGACAAAATTTTATTTTCTCTCAAACCTTTTCACCTCTATGATTGATTTAGAAGAGGGGACCATTTGACTCATCCCTCACTTCCTTACAACCCCATTGTACAACCTCAACCTTAACTTGTATTAATCCGAACCTTACAGCAACCTTAAAAATGTTAAACAGTAGAATGATCAATGAAAAATAAAATACAAACAAGGTATTTCAATTTAATCTATTAGAAAAAAACGTTGACTTTGTTCATCTCTCTGATCCTCTGGCTTCGTCATTTTTTCCCTAACATAAAATAAATGTTTCACCTTGACCTTGAAGTATAGTTCAACCTTTATAATATATATATATAGTAAGACAAAATAATGACAAAGGAGTAACGATGGAGTTGATGACTAGAGGAGAACTTGCCAAAAAAACAGGAATAAGTCCTGCCGCAATTCGTTACTATGAAGAGCACAACATATTACCTGCTCCAAGACGACGTTCAAACGGTTACAGATTCTATACAGAAGACTATGTTGTGAAGATTCAATTGATCAAAGATGCGAAAACATTGGGTTATTCATTAAAGGAAATAGCTGAAATCATGGACATGCTAAGTCAAGACATAGAACTTGATACGCTAAGTAAAATTGTCCATCTTAAACATGAAGAAATTGAAAGGAAAATCAAAAGCCTTCGTCTCATTCAAGACCTTTTATCTAACTTATTAAAAACTCCTGAAAAAAAAGTACAAGTCTACCTGGAATCATTTCGTGTACCAAATCAGGATGATCAATCATCATATTGAGTGAAAGGAGAGAAAAAAATGAGTGTAGAAATTTATCATGGTGAACGTTCTGAAGAAAGTATTCAATTTGAAACATTATTCGCTTCGCAAAGTAATAAAGAGAGTTTTTCTAGTATCGAGCACACAAAAAAATTTCTTGAGCAAAAAGGAATGGAAAATACGCAGCCTTATGCCATTGGAGATGATGTGAAGTTAATGAGTGAGGTACAAGAGCAGACATTCGAAGGCATGCAAGTTTTCACATTGAATGAACAAGCATCACAAAACCAAAAAGTCATTCTCTATCTACATGGAGGCGCATGGACAAATCAGCCTTTGAATGTCCATTGGTGGTTCATGGATAAAATGGCGCAATCACTAGGTGCGAAAGTAGTCGCTCCTATTTACCCAAAAGTGCCTCATTATAGCTACCAGGATACGTATCCGAAAATACTTAACCTATATAAAGACCTTCTGAAAACTGCCGGAAGTGCCAATCAATTGACGATCATGGGAGATTCAGCTGGCGGAAATATCTCACTTGGTCTGGCGCACCTTTTAAAGAAGGAGGATCTGCCGCAGCCGAAGGATATTATTTTATTATCTGCATGTGTTGACATGAGCTTAAGCAATCCTCTCATGTTTAAATATGCAAAAAAGGACCCGATTCTAGGTTATGAAGGAATGGAAGCCATTGCAAAGATTTGGACAGCTGATCAACATGTAACTGACCCATTGATCAGTCCCATTTACGGTGAATTCAAAGGACTTGCGAAGATTACTCATTTCATTGGAACACATGATATGTTATATCCAGATGCCATAAAGCTCGATGAAAAACTAACAGAACAAGGAATTGACATCAAAACCTTTGTTTATCCCGAAATGCTTCATGTATTTGTTGTCATGCCAATCCCTGAGGCACAAGATGCTCAAGAGAAAATCATTCAGGTGATCAATCGTTAAGAAATATAGAATGATTTGATTGAAATAGTCGAAAGTTTAGTGAATGGGCTGCTTTCATGAAAGCAGCCTTTTTCAATTCAACTTGAAATACATCCAGAATGTCAACTCACTACAGATTAAACTTCTTTAAATTCCAATTTTTGTTTACAACGATCGTATTTCCCATTAATATAATGATTGTTCGCTTCTTCATTGGATTTAAATAAATGACGGCTAGTAAAGGAGAGTGAATGATGATTGTTTCCTTTCTTCAACCTATGGCTCTGATCTTGTTTACATTGCCTTTGTTATCTTTGATATGGGGGATTGTCGGCTATTTCATCTTTAAGCGGGTCTACGTCGTTCTAGTGATCACATTTGCAGCTTCAACCGTTTTTATCTTTGCCTATACGGGGTTCGATTTGTCGAATATGTATTGGGTCGTCGCAATGACTTTTCTATGCATGTGTACCTCTCTCATCACAAAAATCATCCAATTTATGATTCAACGCTATAAAAAAGCATAAAGAAGCTTATGCCTGCAAACATAAGCTTTATTTTTGTTTCCACTCATCTTCGGGCAAACAGTTCATTACCTAATGTTTGGTATAATAGATACGAGCATGAGCATGGAAGGGGAAGGAGAACACGTTGGAAACTTTTGATTTATCCCAAGAAGATCTTGAATTAATAGACGAAGCAAAAAAGAAGATTATCAGTCTTTATGAAGATGATAAACACCATGTAGGGGCAGCGATCCGCATGAAAACAGGAGAAATAATGTCGGCTGTCCATATAGAAGCCTATATCGGACGGGTAACTGTTTGTGCAGAAGCCATTGCGATTGGCAGTGCTTTATCGAATGGACATAAGGATTTTGATACAATTGTGGCAGTGAGACATCCCTATTCAGATGAAGAAGATAGAAAAATTAGAGTAGTAAGCCCTTGCGGCATCTGCCGAGAGCTCATTTCAGACTTCGGACCAGCATGTTTTGTCATCATTGAGATGGATGGGGAGCTGGTCAAGGTGAAAATCGAAGAACTCATTCCGCTCAAATATACTCGAAGCTGATGTACCACATAAAGATAAAGTAGGAAAAGGGATGCAGCAAACGTTAAGTGTGATCCTTGCGGCATCCAAGATGACTGAAAAATCGCTCAACAAAAGCAACCCCATATATTTTCTCCATATGATTCATGTTAAAAATATACTGTTCCATATGCTCAAGCTTGCGCAGACTGCGCACTAGTATTTTCCGTTCATCGTCAGAAAGAGCAGGGTCATCATTTACCTTCTCCAAAGCCTTTTTCACTCGTGCATATATCTTTTCAACATAGAGATGGTTTTTGGATGCTGGCGGAATACATGCCGACAGGTCACAGCCTGTAAAACGAACACCGTCAAGGGTGCAGTTTTCAAAATCGGCAATCAGCTTTTGTTTGCCATTTCCCTCAAACGTTATATCTATTAGCTTACCAGCAAAGGTACAATTGACGATATTCGCTACCTGTAAAACGCGGTCATTGAATCTACATTTAGAGAAAATGCAATCGATAAACGTAGCATTCTCCAAGGTCATTCCCCTCATATCGCAAGAAGAAAATACGCAATTGGTGAAGACAGCTTCGTTTTTGCCAATGCCCACAGAACGCAAGTCGGAACGACTAAAAGTACAATGATCAATCGTACTACCGGCAAAAAATCTTGCATTCGTGAGATCACACGTATCAAATACAAGATGATCCAGGTGACAGCTCCAAAAAATAGGAGAACGAACATTTGAGTTGATGATTGTCGTTCTGCTGATTGTTTCGTGTTCATACCTGGCAATATCAGAAAATGATTCGTAGTCTATTGATATACCAGACTCAAGTCTTCTCATCGCTATCACCCTATCATTTCTTCAGAATTTTTTACAATCAAGAATTCCATTCAGCAAGTTCATTTCATTTTTCTTATCACTTGTATTTGACTCAAGATTATATCACAAAACGATACTCACCCAGCAAAGAACAGATATCCATTTTCAAGATGAAAGGGGCATAAAAGAATGAAAAGGTATGACACATTCCCAGAACCAATCGGTAGCTATATAGCCGGCCGAATCCAGATGGATTTTGAGTATACGGCATCAGATCACTCAAAAAGAGAATTGACCGCGTTTGTGTACTATCCGTCCGATAGCAGCGAAGGGAAGACTGCATCAACGTACATGTTTCCTGAAGTCTACGAGATGCTTCATGAGCAGCCACTTGTCACTGAATATTTGAAGGAAATAAACTTCTTCTCTACCGATATCAAGACTCATTGTTATGACGATCTTGCTCTTTCCGGGAAGGAAAAGCGCTATCCAGTGTTATTCTATGTTTGCGGCGGGGGTGGTTCACCAGAATGGGGGACAGCCATCTGTACAGACATGGCAAGTTTGGGGTATGTTGTCGTCAGTATCGGCCATCAGGATAGCACCATGTATAAACGGAAAGATGGGAAGCTGGTGAATGTCTCAAAGGATTTTTCGGATGTCATGATGACGTTTTCTGAAGATACAGAGATGATGGCGCTGGCTAGTAAGATGAAAATGCGGCCTGACGATGAAACGGCTATTGAGATGTGCCGTAACGTCCTTACCTTGCCAACCATTAACGAGTTAACAAGATATAGTGAACGACAGGCAGAAGATGTAAGGTACGTAGCCGATTATCTTCACAAACTAGACTCTGGAGAATGGAAGTCTATCTTTCGTAACAGACTGCTGCTCGGCATTGGCATGGGCATCGCAGGGCATTCTTATGGCGGGCCTACAGCGGCTATTGTTTGCCGGGATGACGACAGGTTTGTCTGCGGGGTTGGCTTAGATAGTGGTGCATTCGGACTTCTCGACAGCGACCTCAATAAACCCTTTTTGCTGCTGTTTTCTGAACCGAATTATTATATGAATGCGATCATTGGCGCTAACAACAGCATGGAAACCTATTATTTCTCCGTTGATCGTGCTGCACATTTAGATTACTGTGACATCGTGTTTACCGGCGTAGATGAGGAACTTAGAGGCACAAGGGATGCATTAGAGATGCGAAATCTTGTGACGGACTATACGAAGACCTTTTTTGATCATTATATCCTGCAAAAGGCTGTACGTGTGGAAAACCTGTCATATGAAGGTGTAGACTTAATCAAGAAAACCAGTAACAAGTGAGATAGGGGAAGCTGCTGATAGCAGCCTTAAAGTTGAATATCTTATTTAATTCATAAGCAAAAAGAGCAGCCAACAACTGCTCTTTTTTTCGTTTGTCAATCTTTATGCGTTTTTAATGGGCCTTTTGTGATATGAGTCAGCTCAGAGTTAATGTCAAAGATTTTCGCGTTGATGTCTGTTATGCCAAAGCTAGTGATTCTTTTAGAATGCATATCGAGATATGTTTCAGCTGCTTCTTTTGTTTCGAATAAATAAATCCCGCCAGCCTCATTTTCCTCAGAATTCTCCGTCCATATCTTCCAGATGAACCCGTCCTCTTGATTAATACTTCTCGCTAAATCAGAAAACTCTTTTGCCATTTCATCCCCAAAAGGGCCATTCATCTTAAAATCTACTTGTAATACGTAAGCCATCGTCATTCTCCTTATGTTGAAGTTGTGAAATACTGTTCCCCTAGAACTTCTTTCATTTGAAACGGTTTTTGTGAAAGTTCTTTCTCCATAAATGACCGCACATCCGATTGGTCAATATCGTACATTACTTCAATCTCTTTAGAGAATAGTAGTTTTTCTTTTTCGAGCAAGGCAGAAACAGCTTGGAGCTTCTTCGGTTGAATCTCTACAGTGTTTAAAGCTTGCTTTAATCCATCAACATAGACGTCTAACGGTCGACCACCCGTGATTTTAACTCCTTTATTTTCTTCGTTGACGAAGATGATGGTTGGAAACCCTCTTGCACCGAGGTCTCGAACAAGAGTAAAATCTTGATTTAATAAGTCTTGTCCGCTAGGGAGCTCCGCTTCATGTAAAATAACATCTCCGTTCAGTCCAAGGTTGTTGACGATATCAATCAAAACCGTAATATCAGATATATTTTGATTGAATGCAAATAGTGCTTCTCTTGCACGGCGTAAAAACGTATAGGCTCGTTCATCACCGTGATGTTTTTGAATCACTTTGAACACGCGAGAGGACGGGTAGGAGGATTGAAGAGGATTGTCAATCATTAAGGACCCATCAATTGGCATGCGAGAATGTTCTCCGACTTCTCTCCAGTGACCCGCGACATCAGCAGGCTTATAAATTCCATTTGCGGGATCAATTGGACCGTCATGCCATTTCTCTAGCAGTCCACCAAGCACAGTCTGGAAATGAAAATAATGTCCATATTGCTCTTTAAAACGACGCAGGACAGGTTCAATTGCCCAACAATGAGAACAAATCGGATCTGTTACATAGTAGAGCGTAATGGATTTTTTAGGTTGGTGAAAGTCAATGACCTGGATATCTTCTTCACCTACACCGCATACACCAGTTTCTAAATCACAAAACATGTCATTGTTTTTCAAGTTGTTTTCCTCTTTTCTTTTTCATTATCTATGTTCATTAAGTTCTAATGGTTTTTAAGGCAGTAGACCAAGATACAACCTCATTTTCATCATTATTTTTCCTCCTTAATTTTGCAGGAAACGTCATTTCCTATAAGTTGTTTGAATCAATCATTTGCTTTACAATTGAATCTTAAGACAGAATGAGTGAGATCAACACCAATAATTTCTTCAATTTGTTGTTTATCCAACAGATTCAAGCATGTGTTTAAAAAGAAGGAGGAAGAAGATGACGCAGCCAAAGACAGATCCGCGCGTATTAAGAACGCGCAAATTAGTCATGGAGTCTTTCATCAAGCTTTCATCGAAAAAGGAATTTAAGGATATTACGGTGAAAGATGTGACAGCAGAAGCCATGATTAACCGAGCGACGTTTTATTATCATTTTGAGGATAAATACGATTTATTGGATAAAACACTCTCAGAAGTATTGTCGATTAATTTAGAAAGTATCAATTTTAATAATAGTAAACTAGATGAAGATACAATGATGAATATCTTTAAAGCGCTAGCCAGTTTTCAACAATCTCTGCATAACCGCTGCCAAGTAGAATATGAAACTGAACTTGCTCCGATTGTTCGAGAACAGCTTGAAATTATTTTTTATCAATTGTTAGTGAATCAATATACAAATGTCGAAAAACAAGTGTTGAAGGTCACGGCTGTTTTTTTAAGTTGGGGAATTCACGGAGCTTCTGTTGAGTGGAGAAAGAATAGTTCGCACATTTCTTCAGAAAAATTTATCAAATCAGCATTGCCGTATATCATGTCAGGAATTGATTTTAAGCATAACAGGTAGACAATTTGACAATGTTTAACCACTCCACTAATATAAATGCTATAGCATATAAAGTTGTTAGAGGGTGTTTACATGAAGTTACATGATTTAATAGGTTTTCTCGTTCATCGCACTGATGTGAAAATGACGAATTATTTTACAAATAGGTTAAAGCCGTACGGAGTTACACCAGAACAGTGGAGCATTATTAGTATTCTTAGCCGTGATAAAGGCTCGACTCAAAAGGAATTGGCAGAAGGCATTGATAAAAATCAAACCACTGTCGTAAGAATGATCCAGTCAATGGAACGAAAAGGGCTTGTCAAAAAAATCTATAATGAACAAGACCGGCGCTCACATCACCTGTTTTTAACAGAAAAAGGGAACGAGATCAAAAAGGCGATTCTTCCTGTCGTCATGGATGCACATCGAACTGTGACAAATCAATTAAGCGATGAAGAGATTCAACAATTAAAATTACTTTTAAACAAATTATTTCATTCACACTATTCATCTTGATAAATCTGTAAAGTAGGAACAACCTCTATTTTTGTACGATATATGCTATGACATATAAATGACACCATTTGGTCAAATAACTTAGAAAGATGTGATCACTATTTTTATTCTTATTCTACAAATTGTATTGGCCGTTTTCTTTTTCCTCACAGGAACGAAAATCATATCAGGGAAAATGGCAGAAGAGTTCAAACGATTTGGTTTACCCGCATTTTTCAATGTTTTAACGGGGGCTCTTGAGCTAATAGGCGCTGCTGGAATGCTAGCCGGCATATGGATGCCAACATTAGCATTATTATCAGGCTTATTGTTAGGAGGCACGATGCTGGCAGCTGCATTTACTCTGATCGTATTGGCCAAAGATCCCTTTAAAAAAGCAATCCCTGCACTTGTTTTATTCGCTCTTAGTATTGCGGTCAGCTTATACCACATTCTTTAAATTCATATCAAGAAGTCGCAATAACCTAAACAAATCTCCATTGTTCTAATGGTGGATTGTGTTTAGGTTTTTTAGCGATTGAATCGTTTTCGAAGAACTAGGCATGAGATAGCAAAAACTGCGAAAGCGCCTGCTGATACAGCAGCAAACATCAGCCCAGATTGTTCTAGTTTGGATTTGAATAACAAAGGGACAGAAAGAATGAGCGCGGCACCACTAAAGCCCAATCCTAATATCAACATTGCCAATAATTTATTCATAGAAACACCTCTTACACTCAGAATTTTAACAATGAAAACCTTTAATATTCCTAGATGGAGTGTATCATATGATGGCGGGCGAGTGGTTTCTTTTCATTAAAACACAATCGTGAAACAAACAATTTTAAACGAACACTGTTCTTTACGAACAATGTTCGTTATAATATAAATGAGATGTAGTTTTAAACGATTTCCATAAAAGATGAGGAGATGCATACGATGACGGCATTATCTAAGAACCAAAAGCAAATCGCTATTATTGGAGGAGGACCTGGGGGGCTAACACTCGCCTTAATTCTGCAAAATTACGGTATACAAACAACTATCTACGAACGGGAGATGCATGACAAGAGTCTTGAACGAGGAGGCTCACTGGATATTCACGAAGAAACAGGCCAAAAAGCATTAAAAGAAGCAGGAGTTTATGAGAAATTTCAAAGGAATGCCCGTTATGAAGGAGAAGATTTCCGATTACTTGATAAATCAGGAAGAATTTATTTAGATGAAGAAACGGAATCAGATCAAAAAGGCACTCGTCCAGAAATTGATCGTGGTGTGTTGTGCGAACTGCTGTTAGATCAAATTGATGCTGCAAACATCAAATATGGATATAAACTAGAAAGATGCGTTTCATTAGAAAACGGCATGACGGAGCTTCATTTTGAAAACGGAGTTGTCGAGACAGTTGATCTTTTGATTGGGGCTGATGGTGCATTTTCTCGTGTGCGTCCTCTGTTAACAGATATTGAGATTGAATACTCTGGGCTCACGATGCTGGAATTGAATGTCCTAAGCGTAGAGGCGAACCACCCTGATTTAGCTGAATTTAATAAACGTGGTAAGATGTTTGCTTTAGCTGATCACAAAGGGATAATTGGGCAGTTAAACGGAGATGGACGAATCAAAGTGTATGCAAGCCTTATGGTAGAACGCAGCTGGATCGAGACTTGTGGTATACCGTTTCATCAAGCGAAAGAAGCAAAAGAACAATTATTAGAGTTATTTAGTGATTGGGATGATCAGCTGAAAAAGTATATTCGTTATGCAGAAGATGCCATCATTCCAAGACGGATTTATACGCTTCCTACCGGTTTTAAATGGAACCGTCATAAAGGAGTAACGCTTATCGGTGATGCAGCTCATGTCATGTCACCATTCGCAGGCGAGGGTGTAAACATGGCGATGTTTGATGCAAGGGAGCTAGCACTTGCTATTGTCCGACATCCTCATGATATTGAAAAGGCCATTGAGGAATACGAAGACATGATGTACAAATATTCATCGGAAAAGGCACATGAATCGGAGAATAGTTTAAAACTGTGTTTTTCAAAAGACGCTGCGGTCAAGCTTGCAGATATGATGAATTCTTTTCAAGAAAACGGTGATTGATGCTCAATTTACTATTTTACTTTGACATGTTATAAAGAGAGTATGAACAATTCAAATCGTCGTATTATAAGTCGCCGGTCTCGGCCGGCTAAAGAGCCCTTAAGCCGTGAGCTCATTGTGAAAACGGCCTATGAGCTTCTTAAGGAGCAAGGGATAGAGGGCATGAGTATGCGTAAGGTGGCTAAAGCATTGGATACGGGACCTGCATCCTTGTATGTCTACGTGAACAATTTTCAAGAACTCAGTGCTTACGTATTGGATTATGGTCTCGGCCAAATGGTTTACCCAGATTCAGAGAATCGCACATGGAAAGAACAGTTATTTGACATATTGCATACTTATTTCCTACTGCTATTCGAAAAACCTGGTCTCGCTGAAATTTCTCTTTCCACCATTCCACAAGGAACGAACTTTCTTCAGTTGACCGAACGTATTCTCGCTGCATTGCATGAAGGCGGGATCAAATCTACATCCGCTGCATGGGGAGTAGACCTATTGCTGTTATACGTATCTTCGGTAGCTTACGAAAAGGTCTCTTGGAAGAAACATGACTCTTCGCAGATTTCAGACATTAAAAAAACATTTCATGATGCAGACAAAACGCGTTTTCCTTTCATTCATAGTGTAAAAGAAGAAATGTTTGCAGGTGATACCGTATCAATGGAACGGTTCAGGTGGGGAATTGACGTCATTTTGTATGGAATCCAGAAAGAAATCAATTAGAAAGGAGCACAAGCAAAAAGCAGTCAATGGCTGCTTTTTTTATATGGTGATTTTCACATTTATGATCTTGTGAGCATCATGATATATAAATAAATCTATATATTGTTTTTATATATAAAAAATTATATAATCTAGTGGAATAAAAAAATGAGGTGCTTAGGCATGGAACATATTAAAAATTTATTAGAGAGTTATATTCCTTTAGCAAAATCTACAGCAAAAATGTTTGGACCAAATTGTGAAGTGGTGATTCATGATTTAACGAACCCTCAAGCATCTGTCATGTTTACAGTAAATAACCATGTGACAGGAAGACAAATCGGCCAATCATTTGATCATCTAGTAAAGACTGTATTACAATCAGAAGATTTTAAAGAAGATTATCTGGCTGGTTATACATTTGTAACAGAAGATAAGCGTACGATTCGTTCTTCGACTTCATTAATACGTGATTCAAAGCAAAAAGTGATTGGTGCTTTCTGTATCAACTTTGATGTTGAAGCACTGAATCAAATGCAGCAATTTATGGATACTTTTCTTTCTACACAAGTGGAAGCTCCAGAGAAAGAAACAACATCAAATGATGATCTTGAAAATGTGGAAGAAATAGTAGATCAATTGATTCAACAAATCATTCAAAACAGTGTTCATCCAGTCATGAAACGTCATGAAAAAATTGAACTAATTAAATTCATGGATGAAAAGGGCATTTTTTTAATGAAAGGATCTGTTGATAAGGTCGCTTCTATGTTAGGCATTTCCAAAGTAACCGTCTATAGCTATTTGGATGAAATCAAAAATAAATCGAGATAAGGAGAGTCAAAATGGAAAGCATACTCGAAGTAGGAAATCTAAAATCAAACGGACACTATGCATTCGCAACCATTCATCAAAACACGGTCTATGTTTCAGGACAATTTGCCATCAATCCCGAAACGAGAGAAAAAGAGTTCGGCCCCATTGAAGAAGAGACATTACAAGCGCTTAAGAATGTAGAGATGATTGTAGAGGCTGCTGGAAGTAACAAAGAGAAGATTTTGCGCATGACATTATACATTTCGGATATTCACTTATGGGACAAAGTTGATGCGGTTTATACTGACTTTTTTGGTGAACATAAACCAGCACGTACTATTGTACCAACGAATGAATTACATTTTGGTTTCAAAATTGAAATTGATGCCATTGCATATATTTAAGATCTTTTTTTGCCTACTCTATATAAAAAATTATATTTCGTATAAAAAAATATTTGAAGGGGTTGATGATTGATGAATCAATTGATTTGTAACCATTGCGGGAAAAAGTATGAGATGACACCAACTCTATGGAGATGTGATTGTGATGGAGTATTAAACCTAGTGAAAGATACCCCAAAAATAGATATCGCAGCTTGGGATCACTATCCAAACTCATTATGGCGTTATGTTGAAACCATGCCATTTTCAAAAGATTCTAAGACTTGGGAAACTGTCACAATGGGGGAGGGTCAAACCCCTTTAATCGTTCTAGATCCTAATGAGCCAAACACCTATGTCAAAGTTGATTATATGATGCCGACCTTATCCTTTAAAGACCGAGGAGCCGCTGTTTTGATGACAAAGGCTAAGGAACTCGGGGTATCAAAAGTGATTGCTGATAGTAGTGGGAATGCAGGAACGGCGATTGCAGCTTATGCAGCACGCTGCGAGATTGCCTGTGACATCTATCTAAGCGATGACACTTCTCCTAAAAAGGTCGCTCAAATAAAAGCACATGGAGCAACGATTAAAGAAATTCACGGGACCCGAGAGGACATTGCAGCTGCGGCACAAAAGGCAGTTGACAATGAAAACGTTTTTTATGCAAGCCATGTCTATAACCCTTATTTTTTTGAAGGAACAAAAACATACGCCTATGAAATCTATGAGCAATTAAAAGGAGCACCTGACGCTTTAATCATTCCGGTTGGAAACGGCACTCTCCTCCTAGGTGCGTATTATGGCTTTAAAGAGTTATTTGAAAATGGTCTCATTCATAAAATACCGAAAATCGTTGCCGTACAAGCGAAAAACTGTGCACCCCTTGTGAAAGCTTATCAAAATGAAGAAAAATCAGCAGCACCTGTGACGAATAAAGGGACCTTAGCAGAAGGGATCGCCATTGCTGCCCCGGCGCGCTCCAAACAAATTTTAGAAGCTGTACTAGATACGAATGGTACGTTTATTGATATTGAAGAAGATGAGATCTTAAATGCACGATCTAAACTGAGTGAAAAAGGATTTTATGTCGAAGTGACATCTGCAGTCAATTTTGCTGGCTACATGAAATATCAAAAGGAATCAAAAGAAACAATCGTCATACCTCTTTGTGGTGCAGGGATTAAATCAAAATAACCCGATAATGACTAGAATATGGAGGAATATTTCATGGGATTGGATTTTACTCATTGCGAAGCACATTGGTCATACAGTGACTTCCATGATTTTAGAAAAAGGTTAGCAGCTGGTATTGGCATGAATTTAGATGATCGGAAGATACAAGATAAAGAGAATAAGCTGTTACATTCAATTTAAAGTTAAAATATGGTACAGAGCTCAAACGGTGTTTCTTATTTTCAGCAGCAGATGGTCCTGAATCACATGCAATTATAAATTTAAACTTAGCTACCAGATTGTTAAAGAATGAAGAGGTAGTTTATCTTCAGCAGTTTGATGAAAATTTCGGTGACTTTTCAGACAACGTATAAGTTTCCGATATTGATTAGAAAAAGCTCGTCAAAAAAAGCTTTTCTCTATAGGAGAAAACTCTTTTTCGAGCTTTTTATTCGGAAAGAACATTTATATCTTACGGTATTATTAAGTCGTTTTTATTGGTACTGTCTCATTTATTTCAATGTTAAAATAATTCACGGCATTGTTATAACAAATATCTTTGACTATTTTTCCTATAAATTCGTAATCCCTTGGAAGCTCACCATTTTCTATCCAAGTCCCAAATAAATGACATAAAATTCTTCTGAAATATTCATGGCGAGGGAACGATAAAAAGCTTCTTGAGTCTGTAAGCATACCTACGAAAGTGCTAAGCAAACCTATATTAGATAATGTTTTCATTTGATCTAGCATGCCGTCTTTTTGATCATTAAACCACCACCCGGATCCAAATTGAATTTTTGCTCTCGCATCAGAAGACTGAAAATTCCCTATAGTAGAGGCCACAATCGCATTATGAACGGGGTTTAAATTATAGATGATCGTTTTAGGTAAAAGATTATCTTTGTCTAATTCATTAAGAAAACCATTTAAATGTCTTGCTAGGTGGAAGTCAGACATAGAGTCGTACCCACTATCTTTTCCCGTTAACTTGAACATTCGTGTGTTATTATTCCTTAAAGCACCTATGTGTAATTGCATGATCCAATGAAGAGAATGATATTTTTTACTCAGGTGAATAAGAGTGTTTGTTTTAAATTTATTGATATCCTCTAGGGATAGAGTTTTTCCTTGCAGAGCACGTACAAATATAGAAGACACTTCTTGTTCAGTAGCTGGTGAAAATGGAAAACTTTCAAAACCATGATCAGAAATTCTGCATCCATTCGCGTGAAAATAATCAATTCGTGAATGTAATGAAGCGATAAAGTTTTCATATGTTAAAACAACGCCGTTGATTGATTCACCTAATTTTTCTATATAATTCACAAAATTTGATTGTTCAATATTTAAAGCATGATCCGGTCTAAATGTAGGGAGGACCCTAGTTGTAATTCCTACATCTTTACGTATGATTTGATGAAATTCTAAAGTATCGATTGGATCATCAGTAGTACACACAACTTTTACATTAAATTTTTCTAAAATTCCATTTGTGGACATGTTACTTTCATTTAATCTCTCATTACAGATATCCCAAACTTTATGTGCATTTTTTTCTGAGAACAACTCATTTATATTGAAATAACGACTTAATTCTAAATGTGACCAATGATAAAGAGGGTTTCCTATTGTATATGGAACAGTTTGGGCCCAAGCTAAGAATTTTTCCTTGTCACTTGCATTCCCCGTGATGAATTTTTCTTCTACGCCTAACCATCGCATAGCCCTCCATTTATAGTGATCTCCATTAAGCCAAATGTCAGTCATATTTTCATATTTTTTGTTAGTAGCAATTTCATCAGCCATTAAATGCGTATGAAAATCATAGATTGGCATATTTTTCGCGTAATCATGATAAAGAACTTTTGAACTTTCGTGATTAAGCATCATATCTTCGCTTAGGAATGTAGACAATATAGTCACCTCTATACATTTTATCGTTTCTTTATCCTTTAAATGAAATAAGGTGTTATTAACAAAAATAACACCTCACTTTTTTAGATCTTACTTAATTCAAACTCCGTATTTACGTAGATTGCGTCTCGTTGTGCAATTAAGCATAGTTCTGCAGCTTTAAAAGTATGTTCTTGAGTCATAGCATTTTCAGTATCGTTTAAACAATCTAAAATAAGTTCACCAAAGTAAGGGAATCCTACTTCTCCATTTAGAGAAAAATGTTGCTCTGTATGTTGATTTACTAAGTATAAATGGTCTCCTGTTTTATCCCTTGCTATGTCTACGTATTTGCGAATTTCAATATACCCATCTGTTCCGAGAATGAATGTGCGCCCATCCCCCCAAGTGCTAAGGCCATCAGGTGTCAGCCAGTCTACTCTAAAGTAGTTTGTAGCCCCATTATCAGCAATCAACGTAGCATCGCCAAAGTCTTCTAATTCTGGATATTGAAGATGTTTATAATTGCCCACTTTACTATGTACAACTTTTGCATCTTTTGCGCCAGAATAGAAGAGGAATTGTTCAATTTGGTGACTACCAATATCACATAGAATACCTCCATAATATTCTTTTTCAAAAAACCAGCTTGGTCTGCTTTCTACGTTACTACGATGTGGGCCAGTTCCAAGAACTTGTACCACTTTGCCAATTGCTCCTTGTTCAATCAATTGACCAGCAAATACGGCACTCTCTACGTGCAAACGTTCACTATAATAAACAGCCCATTTAAGTCCCGTTTCAGCTGTTTTTTTACGAGCAAGCTCCAATTGTTCTAACGTTGTAAAAGGGGATTTATCCGTAAAGTAATGCTTACCATGATCTAAAACACGCAGCCCTAAATCACAGCGTTTAGATGTAATGGCTGCGCCTGCCACGAGCCTTACATCTGGATCTTCGAGAATTTCTTTCTCACTTTTGGCTATCTGTACCTCCGGATATGCTTTACAAAATTCTTGTACTTTTTTCTGATCATGATCATAAACCCATTTTAATGTAGCCCCAGCCTCAGTTAATCCATTGCACATTGCATAGATGTGTCCATGATCAAGACCTATAGCTGCCATGACGAATTGTCCTTCTGTAACGACAGGGGCACTTTTTCCCTTAGGAGCATAATTCATTCCATCACTTTTCTGCATGATTGTTCCTCCTCAAGCTAGTTTTAATACTTATAACTTAATAACGTTAAACTCATATTTCCTCGTAATTTCCTCCAACGGTTATCGTATCGTCTGAAAAATTTTCTACACTGCTTTGTTTTTCATAAAAATGCTTAACGTTCGCGAGCATTCCTTCACGTGTATAAAAAGGATCGTCTGCTAAAAGGGGAAGCTTCACATGAACACCTAGGTTAGCCGATTTATAGATGGCTGTAATAAGTTCTAGTGTTTTTCTTCCTTCTGTTCCATCAATTAGCAGCTTCTGGTTACCCTTGATAGCCATTAAAAAATTATTTATTTGTCCTTTATGTCCTTCAAATAGTAATTCCGGATATTGATGAAAAGCTTCCTGAATACGATTTTCTAAATCCTCATCATTTTTCTCTTGAGGAAACCCATTTTCTTTAGCTATTTGAGCATTTACTTTCCATGGGACAGATACTCTAGCTTTTTCACCTTGAAAAATCAGTTGTTGTTCTTCTCCATGATGAACCACAGAACTGGTTACTTGTGCTAAGCTGCCATTTCCATAACGAAGTACAGCAATAGAAAGGTCTTCAACCTCTGCATTATCATGCAAGGTATTACTAGTTGCTGCAAAAATGTCAGTCGGCAATCCTAACATCCATTGCAGCATATCAATATGATGGACAGCATGATTAAGTGTACAACCTCCACCTTCTTTTTCCCATGTACCGCGCCACCATAAATCATAATAACTATGACCACGCCACCAAAAAGAATCGACTTGAGTATGAGCGATTTTTCCAATTAGGTTTTGATCAAGGACATGTTTTAATCTCATAATGGGAGTCATAAATCTGTTTTGAGCAACAACGGACAAAAGCTTCTGGCTTTCAATAGATGCTTTTATCATTTCGTCACATTCTTTTAGAGAGGAAGCCATAGGTTTTTCTACTAAGACATGTTTGCCTGCTTTAAGAAAATCAATGGCAATGGCTGCGTGCATATAAGGAGGTGTACAAATGGAAACGGCATCAATAGTAGGATCATTCAATAACTCTTGGTAGTTAGCGACAACTCGTGCTTCTAGGTTATATTTTGTTGCTGCAGACATTGCTTTTTCAGGATAAATATCAGCTAAAGCTACAATTTTACTAATCTCAGGCATTGCAAGATAAGCTTCGATATGGGCAGTTGCAATAGATCCAGTTCCTATAATTGCGATGTTGGACATATAAATCTTTCCCTTCTGCAAGAAGATAATTTTTCACTTCTAATAATGAGATAGCGCTTTCAAAAAACTGAATGATTCACCTAACTGATAGAACAGAGTACCGTTAGTCTTATTAATATTCTAGTTATACTAGTATGGTAGCTCAAAAACATTATAACTCAACCTTTTTGAATTTTGTATAGTTTTTTGAATTTTCTTTTTAATCTCTCGCACTTTTATTATTGATCATGGCTTACATAGTTGGAATTATCAAATGCTCACAGTACAAATATTCAGAAAAATGAAATGAATGTCTACCATTCTAATGAACTTGTATGGTAGTATGTTAGAGAAAGGGGATTAGAATAATGAATATTGATTTAAAAAACCCAAACCTCTCTACGAGGGAACAAGTTTACAATATGCTAAAAGATCAAATATTAAGCCTGAAGCTTCCACCTGGGACAAATATTTCTGAAAAAGAAATATCAGTTCAATTTAATGTGAGTCGAACTCCTGTAAGAGAAAGCTTTTTAAAATTATCTCAAGAAGGATTATTAAGTATCTATCCTCAACGAGGTACATTTGTTTCTTTAATTGATTTGAACCTTGGGGAGGAAGCACGGTTTATGCGAGAACATCTCGAGAAGGCAGTGATTAGACTAGCCTGTCAGGAATTTTCTGAAGAGTTGATTAATGATTTAGATATGAATTTAAGTATGCAAAAAATTTGCGTTAAGAAAAAAGACTATAAAAAAATGTTTGAATTAGATGAGGAGTTTCATAGAACTATTTTCAAACGGTGTAAAAAAGAAAAAACATGGTTAGTTATTCAACAGATGAATGTACACTTTAATAGGAGTCGCATGTTAAGGCTAGTAACAGATTATAATTGGGATAATATTTTTTCTCAACATATAAATATCTTCAAAGCTATACAAGATCAAGATGCTGATAAAGCTGAAAAAATCATGGAAGAGCATTTGAAAATTGCACTTGTTGATAAAGAATTATTGAAGAAAGAATATCCAAATTATTTTAAATAAAAATAGGTTGTTACTTATATTTTTAGGGGTGATGGTAGATGAGGATGACATTTAGATGGTTTGGAGAAGGAAACGACACGATCACACTGGAACAAATAAAGCAGATTCCAGGAGTGGAAGGAATCGTTTGGGCACTGCATGATGTGCCCGCAGGAGAAGAGTGGCCAATAGAAAGAATGTTAGAAATGAAAAAATTAGCTGATAAACATAACCTTCATATTGAAGTGGTTGAAAGCGTGAATGTTCATGAAGACATTAAGCTCGGACTTCCAACTAGAGATCGATACATAGAAAATTATAAGAAAACAATTCAGAAGCTAGCAAAGGTGGGTGTTAAAGTCATATGTTATAACTTTATGCCTGTCTTTGATTGGATCCGTACAGACTTAAATAAAACACTTTCTGATGGATCTACAGCTCTATTTTATGAACATAGTCGAATTAAAGATATTGATCCGAAAGACTTAGTAAATAAAATTAGTGAGAACTCCAGTTTAACCATGCCAGGTTGGGAACCAGAGAGGTTAAATCACCTTCACCAACTGTTTGAAGCCTACAAAAATATAACAGAAGATGATTTATGGGCCAACTTGAAATATTTTTTAGATCAGGTTATTCCAATTGCAGAACTTCATGATATTAAAATGGCTATTCATCCTGACGATCCGCCATGGCCTGTCTTTGGTCTCCCGCGAATAGTAACTAACCAAAAAAACATCAGAAAAATTTTACAAATAAATAGCAGCCCATACAATTGTATAACGCTCTGTACAGGATCTTTAGGAGCAAACTTAGAAAATGATTTAGTTTCTATGATTCACGAATTTATTGATAGAATACCATTTACTCATATAAGAAATGTACGTGTATATGATAACGGAGACTTTGTTGAAACATCGCATCGATCAAAAGATGGATCAGTAGACATTTCAGCCATTATACACGCTTATAATGAAAGCGGATTCAAAGGTTATTGTAGACCCGATCATGGAAGACACATTTGGGATGAACAATGCAGGCCTGGATATGGTCTTTATGATAGAGCACTTGGAATTATGTATTTGTGGGGAGCTTGGGATGCTTTAAAAAATAAACAGTCTGTACGAAAAGAAGCAAAGGAGGAAGCTACATGGTAAACATACAAGAAAATAAAAATTTAGCTGGTAAAGTAGCTGTCATAACAGGAGGAAGTGGCGTACTTTGCAGCGCCATGGCAAAGGAACTTGCTAGACATGGCGTATCTGTGGCTATTTTAAATAGAACCGTCGAAAAGGGCGAAAAGGTAGCCGAAGAAATTAACCTTATGGGTGGGAAAGCGATTGCGATTAAATGTGATGTTCTGAATAAAGAGAGTGTTGAACAAGCCGAGAAGATTGTAACAGAGGAATTAGGCATGTGTACAATATTGATAAATGGAGCTGGTGGTAACCACTCAAGTGCAAATACAACCAACGAAATATTTCAAACAGAAGACCTTACTAATCCTAAGTTAAATACTTTTTTTCATTTAAGTACAGATAGTGTGCAAAATGTATTTGATTTAAATTTTATGGGGACTTTCATTCCTACACAAATTTTCACTAAACATATGGTTCATCAAAAGGGAGCAGTTGTCATCAACATGTCATCTATGAGTGCCCCTTCTCCAATGACCAAAGTGCCTGCTTATAGCGCGGCAAAAGCTGCAATTGAAAATTTCACCAAATGGTTAGCTGTTCATATGGCCGAGGCAGGAATTAGAGTAAATGCTATTGCACCGGGCTTCTTTTTAACCTCACAAAATAAAAACCTTCTCCTAAATGAAGAAGGAGATTATACAGAAAGGTCTCATAAGATTATTTCGAACACACCAATGAGAAGGTTTGGTACGCCAGAAGATCTTCTTGGTACCCTATTATGGCTTGTTGATGATCATATGTCAGCATTTGTTACCGGCGTGACAATTCCTGTTGATGGAGGTTTTATGGCGTATTCAGGTGTTTAATATTTTTATTTTTTTCCTTGTCATACATCTTTATTTTATATGTTTTTTTAAATTTATAAGTAGGCTTGGAAAGGAGAAATAAGAATGCAGACTGAGAACAGGAAACTAACACTCAAAAATTATATTGGTTATGGAACAATGGATTTATTTGGAGGGGGAGCATTCGCTATAATAGGCGCATGGATGTTATATTTTTTCATTACATACTGTGGTCTTACCCCTGTTGAAGCAGGATCTATTATTGCAATTGCACGTATTATTGATGCGATAGCAAGCCCAATTATGGGCCATATCACTGATAATTTTGGTCGTACAAAACTTGGGAAAAAATTTGGAAGACGCAGGTTCTTTTTGCTAGTTGGAAGCCCTTTAATGGTTATTTATTCTCTTCTTTGGATTTCTGATATGAATTACTGGTACTATTTAACGGTTTATATTTTGTTAGAATTCCTTGCAGCAATGGTATTAATTCCATTTGAAACACTTGGAGCTGAAATGACGAATGATTTTAATGCACGGACCAAGCTCTCAACAATAAGATTAATCTATTCAGGACTAGGAACATTTTTAGCTACCTTTATTCCAGGCAGATTATTCGAAATATTCGGAAAAGATTCACCTCAAGTTTTTCTTTACAATGGGATTATCTTCACCTTTATTTTTATGGCGGCATTATTAATTACACATAGAACAACATGGGAACGTAAAATAGAAGAAGACATGATAGAACCTGATGATGTAGAAAAAGTACCTGCTATAGAATCCATAAAAAAAGTCATCATTGACTTAACATCTACTTTTAGAATAAGAAGTTTCCGTCAGCACCTCACGATGTATATTTGTTCGTTTACGGCCATGGATATTTTAAACGCTGTCTTTGTCTACTTTGTTGTGTTTTCTTTAAATAAAGATGCAGTGCTCGCAGCCGATTTATTATCTATTGGTTCATTACTTCAAATGTTATGTACAATATTGTTTGGTTGGCTCGTGATTAAAATAGGTCCTGCGCCATCTTTGAGAATATCTTATATTGCTATTATTACATGTATAAGTGGTTATATATTTTTATACTTCACACAACCAACTTATATGATTATAGCGCTGTATGCTTTCTCTGTTATCTTAGGAATCGGAAAGAGTGGATTATATTATATACCATGGAATATTTACACTTTCATTCCTGATGTAGATGAAATGGTCACTCGTAAAAGAAGAGAAGGAATATTTGCAGGTATTATGACTTTTACACGCAAGAGTACTACAGC
The DNA here is from genome assembly GCF_037965155.1 of Bacillus sp. FSL W8-1143. Lineage (NCBI taxonomy): Bacteria > Bacillati > Bacillota > Bacilli > Caryophanales > Bacillaceae > Bacillus > Bacillus sp. FSL W8-1143. Next base: position 1,776,844 of record NZ_CP150182.1, on the reverse strand, counting down.
TTTAGCCACATTCTTGGTAGGAGTTATTTTACAGGAAAGTGGTTTTGTTGCAAGCGCGACGACACAGTCTACGACAGCAATAAATGGGATTGTAGGTATTCTGTTTTTCGGAACTGTAGGGCTAGTCGGTATTAGTTTAGTTATTTCATTTAAATTTAAATTATCTAAGAAAACCCATTCCATTATGATTAATGAAATTAATAGGTTAAAGAATAATGGTTCAATGGAACAGGCTGATGATGAAACAAGAAGTGTTTTGAAAGCGCTAACAGGATGGGATTACGAGAAGCTTTGGGGTAATAATAACGTAGGATATCAGAATAAACTCCAACATTTTGAACAACAAGATTTTAAACAGCAGGATATGAACTAACTTTTGTTGTTAGTTGAGAACTACAGCACAGTTAAATAGTACTTCTAAAGGTTCTGCGAATTTTTATCTCAGTTCTATAATGATTTTGTGATGATTTCACTTATACAAATGGATATAAAACATGGGCAGGAGCAATATTTGTAGGATTTTAATGATTGGATTAATAATGGAATGAATGAGACAAATTAAATTAAATTGGTTGTAAAGGTTCTCGAGGATCTTTACGACCAATTTAATTTAATAAGGACGTAGAGGTTTTTAAATATTACATTTCACGAAGGGGAATCTGAATGGACCCTTGTACATGTCTTGTATTCTCATTTATTAGTTTACATAATATATATTCTAGGAAGTTAAACAACGAATACATTTTTCATGTCTCAAATCTAAGTATACTTATCTTATTGAGACAAAAAAGGAAAAATCAAAATCCTTCGCTTATTCGCCAGATTTTGATTTATCTAGATATTTCATGATTTTGCAGGATTTCCGCCAACCACGACGTTTGCTGGAACACTTTTTGTCACAATCGCCAATGGTGACACCTGGATTAATAATAACACCGCCGCCAATCCAGACGTGGTTTCCAATGGTGACTGGCTTGCCAAATTCAATGCCTTTTGCACGTTCTATTGGTTCAAAACGACATCATTTCCGCAAGCGCCTAATAATTCCTTTAATAAAATGGCTGTTCTTTTTTCTGGCTGATTGGTTTGCTGGTATGCAAAGGTCAATTGTCTCGCTCTTTCACGATCTGCGATCAAGGTTTGGTCACTAGATACATAATGTTTTCCTTGGATCATTTTATCCTTCTCACTTTTCATATTGATCCTCTCCTCCCCTTTTTCTTTATTTTACCTTCTCTTCAGAAGAATTTGTGAAGGCATGATTTCTTTTGAATAGAATTGGCCATGTTCCTGCCATAGGTTATTTACGAATCGACCCGTCTCATTTATAATCGAGTAGATTTGTTCAGTAACAGATACATCTTTAAATGTGAGGGATTACATGGAATTAAAGTGGTATAAAGCAATCATCATCATTTTCACGATGTCTGGTATTTCCATTTCCACATGGTTTTCACGGACACCAGAAGTGAGAGATTTATTACAAGCCAATACAGGAACGATGGGACTCATTTTACTCGGATTATCCGTTGGTTCAATTGTTGGGCTTGTTCTTTCAAATGTATTTGTTCGAAAAAAAGGCGGACGATTGGCAATTGTGATTAGTGCTTTTTTGATGTTTCTTGGATTCACCACTCTTGCTATTGGTTCGACCCTCTCTTCTATCTTTGTCGTCACGGCCGGGCTATTTCTTTTTGGAGCAGGCTCAGGGATGTGCAATGTGGCGATGAACCTAGAAGGGACAGAAATTGAATACAGGATTAAGAAAACCATTTTGCCTATATTGCACGCTTCCTTTAGCATTGGCACTTTAATTGGAGCAGGTGCTGGCATTCTTTTTATTCATCTAGGGATCTCTGTGTTGATTCATTTACTTGTCATTGCCCTTCTCTTCTTTCTCAGCATCCTAATTTGTACCCGGTATATTCCGCATGGGACTGGAATGGATCAGCATGAGAAGCAGTCGCAGTCAGATACAATAGATGATACTCAAACGCCATGGCTGAATAAACGTACGGTCTCTCTTGCGATGATCGCCTTATGTCTTGCGTTTGTCGAAGGGTCTGCTAATGATTGGATTCCACTTGCAATGGTGGATGGATACCAGGTTTCACATTCCATGAGTACCGTCATCTATGCATTATTTTTATGCGGGATGATTAGCGGCAGATTAATCAGCGGACGTTTGATCGACCGTTTCGGCAGGGTGTTATTGCTAAGAGTTGCGATTGTATCAGCTGCTGCTGGACTATTCTTGGTCATTTTAAAGATTTCACTTGTGGTATGTATGATATCGATCTTTTTATGGGGACTTGGCGCTTCTTTAGGCTTCCCGCTAACCATTTCTGCAGCTGGTGATGATAGCCGGTACGCCGTGAAACGCGTCAGCATTGTGACCTTATCAGGTTACACCGCCTCTCTTTCTGGACCGCCTATATTAGGGCTGCTTGCCAATCAAGTAGGATTGCTTCATGCCTTTATTTTTGTGTTATTCGCCATATGTATTGCAGGAATCTTTACAAAAGCTGTCGCAAAACCGCGTACATCACAAGTTCACTAAAAGTGTCTGATCCTCGATCATGGCACTTTTTTTAAATTAAAAAATAAAATTGAAACCTTTCATGAAGTGAAACAGTCCTATAAATGTCCTGATGTTTATCGCTTTTTTAAAGAGGGAAAGTAAAAAAATAAGACTTTTCAAATAACAGAAAACGTGGTAAGATCATGAAAATAAACAGGAAGGGGTGAGATAAATGAAAAAAAATATGCTGCTAAAATTAGCTGTCTTATTCATAGCACTCGCAAGTTTTCATTTGTTCTCAATGCCTCATTCCGTTCAGGTATACCATCATGCAAAGGTGGTTGCCGATCAAGAATCACATGAGATGAAAATCGCTCAGACCATGGGCGATGAAAAGAAACAAAAACATGTGAGCGCAGTATTTGCCGCATTTACAGTACTGCTGATGATTGGCAGTATGACAGCTGGATTTGCACGCATCACTCATACTGATCAATATGACCGGAAAAAGAAGCATTTACTTGCAGTGTTCTATCAATCTTCTTATTTCCGACTATCTCGTGTTTAACCCAACCATCTAAATCAAAACAAAAATTGGGAGGTTTTACACGATGTTATTTTTCTTAAGAGTATTCATTCTAGGTCTATTCTCTGTCACTTCACTTTCTCTTTTCGTCTACCAAGGAATTGAAGTAGTGCACGCCATTACAAACATGTTTGGCAGCCACGAGAGCTAAATGACCCGTATATAAAAGAAACCCCCTGTTTATCGCAGGGGGTTTTTCGTTTGCTTATTTATTGTCATCTGGTGCAGGTTGAGGTGTGACAAGGACATGCGTTACTTCTCCCTGCTCTTCCTCATCTACAATAAATGATCCATTGCTATAACGGTCATTCGCTCTGAGAGTAGAGATATCAAGCGGAATCGTTGCACCCTTCTCTGTATCCATTTCAAGTGTGTCGTGCAGTGATGCAGCAATGACAGCCACAATACGATGCGGGTTTTTCTTTAATTCTCTTAGCATCAGAACTCCGCGTTTGGCTCTAGATGTTTTATCAAATTCAGAGAGGTTCATTCGCTTCACAGCCCCTCTTTGTGTCGTCAACACAAGAACATCGTTTTTCGGATCAATGATCTGGCCAGAGACTACTTCGTCCCCGTCCTTCAAGTTGATGCCTTTAACACCAGCCGCTCTCGGACCAACAACACTTACTTCTTCTTCATCAAACCACAATCCGTAGCCATTTTTCGTCGCAATAAACAATTCCTGCTGTCCTGTTGTCACATGGACATCCACGAGTTCATCGTCCCCTTTTAGGTTCAAGGCGACAAGCGGTTTTGAATAGCGCTGCGCTTTATATTGAAGAAGCTCTGTTTTTTTCACCATTCCGCCCTTTGTAAAGAACAGCAGATACGATGTTTCATCAAATTCTTTAATTGGAATGGCTTTTTGGATGGATTCATCACGATCAATAGAAATGATATTCGTAATATGCTGCCCCATGTCTTTCCATCGTATGTCTGGCAGCTGATGCACAGGACAATAAATGTAGCTCCCTTTATTCGTAAACAATAGAAGGACATCTGTTGTGTTCATTTCAAACTGATGAATCAGGCGGTCTGTATCCTTCATGCCAAAGTCCTTACCGTTAGATGCAGCATAGGAGCGCTGGCTTGTCCGTTTGATGTACCCATCCTTCGTCACCGTGACGTAAACATCCTCTGAGGCAATCATCACTTCTAGGTTAATCTTAATTTCTTCGATTTTTTCCTCAATGACAGATCGTCTCTCATCAGCATATGTCTTTTTGAGCTTTTTCAAACTGTTTGTAATGACCTTTAGCAGCTTTTTCTCGTTACCTAAAATGTCTTCAAGTTCTGCTATACGCACATCAAGCTCACTTGCTTCGTCTCTTAATTGCGTAATATCCGTATTCGTTAAACGATATAACTGGAGGGAAACAATCGCTTCTGATTGTGCTTCTGTAAAGTCATATTTATCCATCAAGTTGTTTTTCGCATCTCGCTTATCATTAGAAGAGCGGATTGTGGCAATGACTTCATCTAAGATGGATAGCGCCTTAATTAATCCGTCTACAATATGGTGGCGTTCCTTCGCTTTTCGAAGCTCATATGCTGAGCGATTCGTCACCACTTCTTTTTGATGAGCAATATATGCATCAAGTATAGTTGTGAGCGTCATTAAGGTTGGTCTACGATTATGTATCGCCACCATATTAAAGTTATACGGGATTTGCAGATCTGAGTTTTTATATAAGAAATTCAAAACACCATTTGCATCTGCTTCTTTTTTCAGCTCTACTACGATTCGAAGCCCAGTCCGGTCAGTCTCGTCTCGAACCTCTGAAATTCCTTCCACTTTTCTTTCAATTCGGAACTCGTCCATCTTTTTGACAAGGTTGGCTTTATTCACTTCATAAGGAATCTCTGTGATCACAATTTGCTGGCGCCCGCCGCGGATGGTTTCAATCTCCGCTTTTCCCCGAATCATGATCTTTCCTTTGCCTGTTTCATAGGCCTTCTTAATGCCGTCTACCCCTTGAATGATACCGCCTGTTGGGAAATCTGGACCTTTGATGACCGTCATTAAGTCCTCAACCGTACAATGCGGCTGTTCGATTCGTTTAATGACACCATCAATCACTTCTCCTAGATGATGCGGCGGGATATCAGTGGCATAACCAGCAGAAATCCCTGTTGATCCATTCACGAGAAGGTTTGGAAACATTGCTGGTAAAACAACTGGCTCCTTGCTTGTATCATCAAAGTTTGCGACAAACTCGACCGTTTCCTTGTCTAAGTCCTTTAATAGCTCTGAAGCAATCGCAGATAGCCTTGCTTCCGTATAACGCATGGCAGCAGGCGGATCACCATCGATACTCCCGTTATTTCCATGCATCTCAATGAGCACATTCCGTACTTTCCAATCCTGACTCATTCTCACCATCGCTTCATAAACAGATGAGTCACCGTGCGGATGATAGTTACCAATCACGTTACCGACTGTTTTCGCGGCTTTACGGAAGTTTTTATCTTGCGTGTTTCCTTCTGCGTACATCGCATATAAAATTCTTCGTTGTACAGGCTTTAGTCCATCTCGCGCATCTGGAAGCGCGCGGTCTTGGATAATATATTTACTATAGCGACCAAACCGGTCTCCGATTACTTCTTCTAATGGTAAATCATGAAATCGTTCTTGTTGTGCCATGTTTAAACCTCCTCAGCTAGCGACAAGTTTTCATTTTCAAGAATGTTGCTTTCCTCATCAAGTCCAAAGGCGACATTCTTTTCAATCCATTTACGACGTGGTTCTACTTTGTCACCCATCAATGTCGTGACGCGGCGTTCCACACGTGCAGCATCGTCGATTTTAACCCTGACAAGTGTTCTCGATTCTGGATTCATTGTCGTTTCCCATAGCTGGTCGGCGTTCATTTCACCTAAACCTTTATAGCGCTGAATCGTGTACCCTTTTCCAACTTTCTTCAGTACGTCGTCCATTTCTTCATCAGACCATGCGTACTCAATAACTTCTTTTTTTCCTGAGCCTTTGCTGACTTTATATAAAGGTGGTAGTGCAATAAACACTTTACCATGCTCAATCAGCGGCTTCATATAGCGGTAGAAGAACGTGAGCAGAAGCACTTGTATATGCGCTCCATCCGTATCAGCATCTGTCATGATCACGATTTTGTCATAATTGATGTCTTCTACATTAAAATCGACACCGACGCCTCCACCGATCGCATGAATAATGGTGTTGATTTCTTCATTTTTGAAAATATCAGCAAGTTTCGCTTTTTCTGTGTTAATGACCTTTCCACGAAGCGGCAGCACCGCTTGGAATTTACGGTCACGTCCTTGTTTTGCTGACCCGCCCGCTGAGTCGCCCTCTACTAGGTACAATTCATTTCTTGCGGGGTTTCTAGATTGAGCAGGTGTTAATTTACCGCTCAGTGTTGCTTCGGACTTTTTCCGTTTCTTGCCGCTCCTTGCTTCTTCACGTGCTCTTCTAGCAGCTTCTCTTGCCTGCTGCGCTTTAATCGCTTTTCTCACAAGAAGAGTCGCTGTTTCACGGTTTTCTTCAAGGAAATAAGCCAGCTTTTCAGAAATAACAGCATCAACAGCTGAGCGAGCCTCACTTGTCCCAAGCTTTCCTTTTGTCTGCCCTTCAAATTGAAGCAGTTCTTCAGGAATTCTGACAGAAATAATAGCTGACAGCCCTTCGCGAATATCAGTGCCCTCTAAATTTTTGTCTTTTTCTTTTAAAAGGGCTACTTTGCGCGCATATTCATTAAAGGCTCTTGTCATCGCCGTTTTGGCACCAGACTCATGCGTACCGCCATCTTTTGTTCTCACGTTATTGACGAAAGAAAGAATATTTTCCGAGTAGCCGTCATTGAATTGAAATGCAAAGTCTACTTCGATGGATTGATGCTCTCCTTCAAATGAGACCACTTCACTCAGAACATCTTTTTCTTCATTTAAATAAGCAACGAAGGCTTCAATGCCCGTCTCATAATAAAAGGTTTCTTGTACATCATGTCGTTCATCAATCAGCTCTATTTTTAATCCTTTCAATAAAAAGGCAGATTCTCTTAAACGTTCTGATAATGTATCGAAATTATAGGTTGTAACGCTGAACATCGATCGATCTGGTTTAAAATGAATCAGTGTTCCCGTTTTTTTCGTTTTTCCGACTTTTTCAAGTGATGTGGCAGGCTTTCCGCCGTTTTCAAAGCGCTGATGATAAATAAAGCCATCACGTTCAATTGTGACAGTAAGCCACTCTGACAGCGCGTTTACAACAGATGCCCCAACTCCGTGAAGCCCACCACTTGTTTTATATCCGCCTTGACCAAATTTTCCGCCTGCGTGAAGGACCGTTAAAATGATCTCAGGTGTCGGTTTTCCAAGCTTATGCATACCAGTAGGCATCCCGCGTCCTTTATCCTGGACGGAAATGCTATTATCTTTATGTATTTTGACAACGATATGATCTCCATGGCCAGCGAGTACTTCATCGACAGAGTTGTCTACAATCTCATAGACAAGGTGATGAAGACCGCGTGAATCCGTTGACCCAATATACATTCCTGGACGTTTACGGACCGCTTCAAGTCCCTCTAGCACCTGAATAGAATCATCGTTATAATCTACTTGCTGCTTTTTAACCAAATGCTTAATCCCCTTTCACTAACAAACATAACCGGCAAACCATCAAATGATCTCTCTAGATTTTAATGATGATCATGCTGCTCATTACTGTCCACTTTAATAAGCTGCATCATCACCATGCATGTATGGTTCAACAAAACATGCTCCTTTGCACGGCTATGAGAATGTTCTACATTCTGCAATGAGAACTAGAAGTCCATTATAAACAAGACTGTTTGATAAGCCAAATGCAATCATATGATGATTTTTACAAAACGGAACAAATGTTCTGTTTTTTATCTTATCGCTCTTTTGCTTGTTATGCAAGATCACCGATATGTCCCTGTCGCCTTATTTTATCGCTTTCTTCTAGAATCGCAAATATATTTCTGTAACAAAAAAGCAAAAATCCTTGAAAACCAAGGATTTTTGACGATTTAATGAGTTTTTGTCATTGCATGAGCCACCTTGATACATACATCCATGATGGCGACCTTGCCATTTTCCTCAATCAGCCTTTTCGCTTCTTCGTGATAGATGCCTTGCTGCGCCCAAAAAACAGGTGCGTCTATTTCAAGAAATTCTTCTGCTACCTCGGGCAAAAACTCTGAACGTCTAAAAACATTCACGATATCAACAGGCTCTTTGATATCTTTTAGTGAAGCGACTGCTTTCACACCAAGTGCTTCATCGATCGTTGGATTCACCGGAATGATCTCATAACCGGCATCCTGCATCGCTTTAGACACCATATATGACGTTCGGTGCGGTTGATCTGATAAACCAACAACAGCAATTCGTTTACTGCTTTTTAATATGCGGCCAATTTCTTGTTTCGAAGGATGATTCATCCAAACACCCCTTTTCCTCTATTTTAGCGAACTTCTGCTTAAAAACAAAGCTGAATCCATCTGCTTTTGATTTTTTCAAAAAAAGATCCCCATGTTTTTCATAAGATCATGTTAAAATGTAAGACAAGAGGGAGAATATAAAGGAGTTATGCAGATGTTAATTGCTTTGATGTTTATTTTGGCTTATCTTCTCGGCAGTATTCCATCCGGTCTCATTGTCGGGAAAGCTGCAAAGGGTATTGATATCCGTGAACATGGCAGCGGCAACCTAGGTGCGACGAATGCATTTCGTACGCTTGGCGTAAAAGCAGGGTCTATCGTTATTTCTGCTGATATTTTAAAGGGGACTCTCGCTTCTGCTTTACCGTTTTTCATGCAACTGGACATTCATCCCTTATTAGTAGGGGTTGCTGCTGTTATTGGTCACAGCTTTCCTATCTTTGCAAAATTTAAAGGGGGAAAAGCAGTCGCTACATCTGGCGGCGTGTTATTATTTTATGCCCCATTCTTATTTATCACGATGATCGCTGCTTTTTTCTTATTTTTATACATTAGTAAATATGTTTCATTATCATCTATGCTGACCGGCATCTATACATTCATTTACAGCATATTCACCAAAGACGTATTCTTAATCATTGTTGTTGCCGTTCTTGCTGGTTTTGTGATCTACAGACACATCGCCAACCTCAAACGAATCCTCAACAAAACTGAACCGAAAATCAAATGGCTCTAGCCGTTTCATAAGTTTCATTCTGTGGTAAAAGTAAAGAAAAGCTGTTTTTTGCATCCTGCATTTTAAAAAACAGCATGACTTCAAAAAGGGGCGATCACATTGAAATTAACGATAAAAGAAGATGCACTTAATTGGTACAAGGATGAATTAGATTTAGAAAAAGGTGATCAAGTTCGCTTTTTTGTGAGATATGGCGGGTGCAGTAATGTACAAAAAGGCTTTTCTCTCGGCGTCGCAAAAGATGAACCTCAAAATGCCGGCGCAACCGCTGAAATAGAAGGTATTACTTTCTTTGTAGAAGAAAGTGATATTTGGTATTTTGACAACCATGATCTGCATATTGATTATAACGAGTCTGTAAAAGAACCAGAATTTCATTATGAATAAACAAAAAAGATACCTCATCCCTCGGGTATCTTTTTTGTTTTATCCTTCAATATATAGTCCATACTCCTGAATGTTTCCTAAAGACCGCTCCTTTTGCAGGATTCTTTTTTGTGGTTCACCGATCAAGTCAAAGTGAGGAAACCCTGCGCGGTCATGAACCCATTCTTTTTTAAGTCCATGCTTTTCTCCCCATTCAATTAACTGCTTCATATCCTGACAGGCTGCTTTAGTGACGGTATTAGCATGCGGGAAACGGTCATCAAGCCAATAATGAGTTAAAAAGGCCATTTTTCCCTGCTGAACAGCTGATTTCCACGCATTTAGATCGCTTCTTTTAAGACCAAACGCCATAAGTTAAACCTGCTTCTTCGACTGTTCATATACTTTGTGCCAGGCAGGAAATGCTTTTCTAAATTGAATAGGTCTAAAGGTGTCTTTGTCTACACAAATATGCGAGGTTGTCCCTGTAATCGCTGTTTGTCCATCAGGCTTTTGAATTTCGTAGCCATACACCGTTTTGAGTCCATTGTATTCTTCAATCCAAGTATGAACGGTCGCTGTTTCACCGTACAGGAGTGGTTTTTTATATTTCACCTGCAAATCTATAACGGGTGCAAGAGCGCCGTCTGCTTCTAGCTGCGCATAGGAAAATCCTAATTCTTTAATCAGTGCTGTTCTGCCGACTTCCATCCAGATTAAATAATTGGCATGATACACAATGCCCATTTGATCTGTTTCTGCATAACGGACTTCTATTTCTTTTTTAGATACATACACGTTTTCATCGCTCTCCTATCAAAACCTAATATCTCTGCCATTTTACCACAATCGAAATGGTTCTTCTAAAAGGAGGCAATAAAATAAACCAGGGATCCCTGGTTTATTCAGTATAGCCATTTTTTCTTGCTGCTTCTTCGTCCTTGATTTCAGAACGCATCGCATCTATGCTCATTTTTCGATTTTCATTTTTTTGCTTAATCATCTGTTTTTCTTGATCTGTCGAAAGGGCCATCGCTGCTTCAGATTCATCGATATTGTCAAGGGTGTTTTCAATCATATCTTGCAGCTTTTCAACATTATCAGAACGATCATCTGGATTGGATTGATATGACTTTCCATTCATCTTGATTCCCTCCTTATTCGCCCTTCGTCTGTATCACATCAGGCTGTTCATTTGATTTATTATGCATCTTTTTACCTTTATTGCGTTTGTATGCTACAGGTTTTGTCCCTAAATGGTCTGGTGTAAACTGCGCTTGTTTATCATGCTCTCTACCCATCATTCATCCCTCCCTCTTCTTTAGGATGAACGAAAAAGGATAATTCATAACTTATTTCTGTCTAAATCGCTCTTCCAACTTTTCTTCAAGCTGGTTTAAAAATTCCTCATTGCTTAATAATTCTTTTTTATTTTCAAGTACAAGCTCTTCAAATGTACGTCGTTTTCTTCTTCTCATTGTACTCACCTCCAGTGTTTGTATTTCATTTTCGCCAAAACATTTAGAAAATAAGCAAAAAAGCTGAATCATTATAGATCCAGCTCTTGCTCAATTTCTTTTTTTGTCAGCATTTGATGCTTCACAGACATGATGCGTCCTTTTTCATCTAATATGTATGTTGTTGGGTATGAAAGCACCTGATATCGTGCTTGAATGCCTTTTTGATCCAATAAAATAGGAAAGCTCAGCTTTAATTCATCTGCAAATGCTGCAACATGATCTTCACTTTTTTCAGTGGTCGTTAAATTCACTGCAAGTACTTCGACCTGATCATATTCGCTTCTAATTGCGTCTAGATCCGGCATTTCTGTCCTGCATGGCTTACACCATGTCGCCCAAAAATTGACGAGCACCTTTTTCCCTTTGTAATCAGATAACGAGGCCGTTTGACCATCAAGGGTTTTAAGTTCAAAATCAGGGGCTTGATCCCCTTTTTCAAGACCGATTGCGGGCTCTTTTGGTTCAAGTAAATTCCACACAAGTAAACCAATCAACACAAGTAAAACAGCGCTTGCTATTCCTTTTTTCCACATGATTGATCCTCCACTATTTTAAAAAAGAAGAGAAAGCTATCTAGGCGCCTTCTCTTCTTTGCTGTATGAGTATTAGTTGCTTGCCAATTTTTCACGAAGTACCATTTGAAGGATACCACCATGACGATAGTAGTCAATTTCGACTTCACTGTCAAAGCGAACAACCACTTCAAATGTTTTCTCATTGCCATCTGTATCAATTGCTTTCACAGTGACAAGATCACGTGGACGAACTGTTTCATCAACTTCAACTTCAAATGTTTCTGTTCCTGTTAGTCCATAAGTTTCTGCACTTTCTCCGTCTTTAAACTGTAACGGAAGTACACCCATGAAGACAAGGTTACTTCTGTGGATACGCTCAAAGCTTTCAGCAAGAACGAATTTAATTCCAAGAAGGTTTGTTCCTTTTGCAGCCCAGTCACGGGAAGAACCCATTCCGTAGTCTTTACCTGCTAAAATCGCAAGACCTGTGCCATCTTCTTTATAACGCATGCATGCATCATAGATGGATGTCACTTCACCAGTTGGCCAGTACGTTGTATATCCGCCTTCTGTTCCTGGTGCGATTTGGTTCTTAATACGGATGTTTGCAAAAGTACCTCTCATCATGACATGGTGGTTACCACGGCGAGATCCATATGAGTTAAAGTCTCTAGGAGATACGCCTCTTTCTTGCAAGTATTTACCCGCAGGTGTGTCTTTACCAATCGCTCCAGCAGGAGAAATATGGTCAGTTGTCACAGAGTCACCGAACTTCGCAACGACGCGCAAGCCTTTAAGCGGTTCAACTTTACCAGGCTCGACTGATAAGTTTTCAAAGAATGGCGGGTTGTCAATGTATGTGGAATTTTCATCCCATTTATACAACGCATCATCTGTCGTTTTAATTTCATTCCAGCGGTCATTGCTGTCAAATACAGTTTCATACTCTGAACGGAAGAGTTCAGGTGTGACTGTGCTTTTCACGACACTGTTGATTTCGTCCATTGATGGCCAAATGTCATTGAAATAAACGTTCTCACCGTTTTTATCCACACCGATAGGGTCTTTTGTTAAATCAATATTCACCGTGCCAGCAAGTGCATACGCCACAACTAATGGTGGAGATGCAAGGTAGTTTCCTTTCACAAGCGGATGGATACGTCCTTCAAAGTTACGGTTACCTGATAAAACAGAAGTGATCAGCAGATCATTTTCAGAGACAGCATCCTCAATTTCTTGTGCAAGCGGTCCTGAGTTACCGATACATGTTGTACAGCCATACCCAACGATGTTAAATCCTAGGTCTCTTAAGTATGGAAGAAGTCCTGAGTTCACGAGGTATCCTGTCACAACCTTAGAACCTGGCGCTAGTGACGTTTTCACGTAGTTTGGCACCTTCATGCCAAGCTCACTTGCTTTCTTCGCAACAAGACCTGCTCCGATTAAGACGTAAGGGTTTGATGTATTCGTACAGCTCGTAATCGCTGCAATCGCAATCGCACCTGTCTTCATCACAGCCTTTTCACCATTTGCTAGATCAAATTCAATTTGTTTATCCAGCTCTGATTTTTCTAATCCAAACCCTTGGTTACCGGCTGGGCTTTCGATGTGCTGATGGAACGTCTCTTTCATTTCTGAAAGTGGAATCAAATCTTGTGGACGCTTTGGACCAGATAAGTTTGATTCAATTTTAGAAAGATCAATTTCCACAACATCCGTAAAAATTGGGTCCTCTACATCTGGCGTATAGAATAAGCCATTTGCGCGAGAATATTCTTCAACGATATTAATTTGCTCTTCATCACGTCCAGTAAGGCGAAGGTAAGCAAGAGCTTCCTCATCTACTGGGAAGAATCCGCAAGTAGCCCCGTATTCAGGCGCCATATTCGCAATCGTTGCACGATCTGCTAGCGGCAACTGTGCAACACCTGGTCCGAAGAACTCAACGAACTTGTTCACTACGCCTTTTTCACGCAGAACTTGTGTCACTTTTAATGCAAGGTCAGTTGCAGTCGTTCCGTTTGGAAGCTCTCCAACTAATTTAGCACCAATGACTTCTGGTACTGGGAAGTATGAAGGCTGACCGAGCATACCAGCTTCCGCTTCAATACCGCCAACGCCCCATCCAAGTACGCCGATACCGTTGATCATGGTTGTATGAGAGTCAGTACCAACCAATGTATCTGGGTAAGTGATGATCTCGCCATCTTCTTCAATCGCATGAACAACACTTGCAAGGTACTCTAAGTTTACTTGGTGAACAATCCCTGTTGCAGGCGGAACAGCTTGATAGTTATTAAACGCTTTCTTTGCCCAGCTAAGGAAGTTATAACGCTCTGCGTTACGTTCGAATTCTAAATCCATGTTAATGTTTAATGCATCTTCAGTTCCAGCTTTATCAACTTGTACTGAGTGATCAATAACAAGGTCAACTGGAATTTCAGGGTTGATTTTATCCGGATCCCCACCTACATCTGCCATTGCTTTTCTTAATGAAGCAAGGTCAACGACGGCTGGTACACCCGTGAAGTCTTGTAAAATAACACGAGAAGGTTTAAATGGAACATCAATTTCTTTGACCTCGGCAGTTCCCCATTTTGCCAAGTTTTCAACGTGTTCCTTTTTGATCACTCTACCGTCTACTTGGCGAAGCACTGATTCTAAAAGTACCTTAATGGAATAAGGCAGCTTAGAAACATTTCCGATTCCTTGTTTCTCTAGTGCTTCTAACGAATAATAGTGATACGTTTTCCCATTTGTCGAAAACGTTTTTCTAGATTGAAAAGCGTCTTGTTTAGCGACTTGCTGCTGTTTCGACATATCCAAAATCCCCCTTTTGATGATCAAGATCAATTTCAATTCTCAGAAAAATCGTCGTATTTCACCACAATTTTCTCACAATTTCATCTTAAAACAAATTCATACATAAGTAAATAACAATGCTTTTATTAAATTCAATAAGTTTATCTTATCACTAGGAAATGATTACTCTTCATAATCCAAGCAGGGCAGGTTCATACTACAATTGAGGTGATAGAACATGACAAAACGTAAAGCAAATCATGTGATTGAGGGCATGAATGCAGCCAAAAGCCAAGGTAATGGTGCAGGCTATATTGAAAATGACCAACTCGTTTTAACAGAAGAACAAAGACAAAACAATAAAAAACGTAAAAAAAATCAATAGGAAAGGAGCAAGCATCATGACGAATAAAAACACAGGAAAAGACATCCGTCAAAACTCGCCTAAGGAGCATCAAAGCGGACAGCCTGAGCCATTATCAGGCAGTAAAAAAGTAAAAAACCGCAACCATACAAGACAAAAGCACAATTCTCATCACGATATGTAAACATTCTCCTCTCATCCCGTGGCAAAACGGAATGTTTTAGGTCTTTCACACATTTCAGTTCTCAACATATCATTTATTATGAGATGTGATGGAGGAGTGTCTATGGAGAATGAAAAGCAATCGAATTCCTCTGATTTTCTAGAAATAGATGATTGGCTCAATGTTTTAATGGATGATCCATTTGCCTGGTATGATGAACACCTCCCAATTGACCTTTATGAAACAAGCCGTGATTATATTATTGAGATTGATGTCTCCACCCTATCGATCACCGATGTAAAGCTGACCTTCGCTGGACATGAGCTGACTCTCTGTTGCACGGTACAAAAGCCAAATGTTGAAGGCGAACAGCCAATTGAAAAAAGTGTCATGCTCCCTTTTTATTTGAACGACAAAGAGATTGAAACAGAATACGAAAACCGAATCATTTCGATAAGAATTAAAAAAAGTTCCGACCATCCACGCGGGGCATTTTCCTTTCAAATCCCGCACTTCAAACATTAAGAGCCCACCTTCATTTGGTGGGCTCTCTTCCGTTCGTGTCAAGTCAATACCTTTTGCGAACCACCATGGCCAAATAGTAGAGTCGCTATATGATAAGGTATTCTTTTTCTACTAGATGGTTTGGGTCTTTCTAGTAAATGGGCAGTTATGAATGAAAAAAGGCGTTCATAGAGATGAGAGACATACATTTTTGTTATTTTCTTCTATCATCGCTTCATGTAAAATAAGATAGAGAGACGAGGGGTATAAGGAGTGAGAACATGTTAAGCGGCTGGTTTTTGTGGTTCATTTTATTTTGGGGTACGGTGATGATCGGATTACTCGCAATCGGTGGCTTTTTTATGTTTCGCAAATTTTTAAAACGATTGCCGAAGGAAGATGGGAAATCAGAGCTTGATTGGCAGGATGAATATATTCAAAAGAGCCTCCACCTATGGCGGGAAGAAGACAAACAGCTTTTAAATGAGCTTGTATTACCTGTTCCAGAGCTGTTTAGAGATGTCGCCAAAGAAAAGATTGCAGGAAAAATTGGCGAGCTGGCTTTAAAAGAACAAGCTGCCAGCATTAATTTAGACTTAATCATTCGCGGCTATATTATCGCTACACCAAAGCGTGATCATAAGTTTTTATTGAAGCGCCTTCAAGAAAAAAACATCGATCATACGCCATATGAAGCATTATTAAAATAACCTCCTTTATAAAAAGGAGGTTCAGCGTGTAGACAAACCCTCGCATTCTTTGTCAGTCCTGTGCGCTGGTGCTCACCCTTCCTAGACTTCAAAGGTTTTCTATCACACTGAAAAGAAAGAAGACAAAGGGCTAAAATAAAGATCATTTTAGCCCTTTGTCAACAATCTGGGTTTAATTCATTTGAACCTGCTGCGGATCTAATTGCTTAGACAGCTTTCTAAACGACAAATACATGGCAACGCGCCAAGGTACAATCATGCCAAAGGCAAGTATCCAAAACATTCCGCTTAGAGAGCCATAATCAATAGAAGAACTCAGGATCGTCTTCATCCCGATACGAAGAACAAGAAGTCCAATGAGAATAAATACAAATGCTTTTGAACGCTTTAAGTAAATCTCGTTCCCTCTAATTTCAAACTTCGATGTTTTGATTAAAAAGATGGAGAAAAACATCCCCACTGTGATCGCTTCAAGAAATTCAGCTCCAGTTACTCGAAACATAGGAACAAAAAACATCAAAGCTCCAGTGCTCATGAAAATAGGAGGTAATATAATTTTTTTCGCGGTTGCCGGTTTTGCAGATGACTTAATGCGAATAAACATGACGGCTACCGCCATACATATTGCAATTATAGAAGAGATTAAGACCATCATATCAAATCATTCCTTTATTCTTTAAGGTCAGCCTATGTATAATATACTCCAATTGACGAAAAAAAACCATTCGCCGCGACTGTAGAAAACGATTTCAAAAGCCTGTAAATCCGCCAAACAAGGATGAGAACATGATGATAATCCATGTGAGGAGATCAAAGAACAGCAATATCCCTACCACAATCATAATGATCCCGCCAATTTTCATGATGAGCTGCTGACGCTTTCTGATCCACGCCATTTTCGTAATGAAAAAGGAGAGAACAAAAAAGGGAACGCCAAATCCAAATACATACGCAATCATATAAGGCACAGCCGACTCAGGATTGTTACTCGCCAGTGCGATAACAGCAGATAAAATAGGTCCTGTACAAGGTGTCCAACCAGCGGCAAAGCCCATTCCAATGAGAATCGATCCAAAAAAACCAGCAGGTCGGTTTTTGAACTGCATTCTCTTTTCGCCCATGAGGAAAGAAGGCTGAAATACACCAAGCGTCATAAAACCAAAGAAAATAATGAGGATAGCTCCAACCTGGCGAATCGCTTGATGGTAATCATCAAAAAACTTCCCAACAAACGATGTCCCAAAGCCTATCGCAATAAAGATAATAGAGAAACCAATTAAAAAGAATAAGGTATGAAGCAGACTTCTTCTTCTCAGCATCACCTTCTCAGATTTCACTTCATCCATACTAACGCCCGTAATATAAGATAAAAACGCTGGATAAAGCGGCAGACAGCACGGTGAGATAAAAGAAAGGAATCCTGCTCCGAAAGCTAAAAAGTAATTCAAATCTGTCAAAAAAACACCCCCTTCTTACAATATACAATAAGAGATGACAAAATCATTTCATTTTTTTTACATCCTCTCAATAAAGATGGTCTATTCTCTTAAAACCTTATATAATTTAATTTGACATCGAGATAACGAATCCTTTAAATTTGAAAATAAACCTGAAAATGGATATAATAGAATCGATTCTTTTTATCAAGATTTGCATGAAAGGAACATGACTTTGGTAAAAACATCATTATTAACTCAAATCGAAGAAAAAAGAGAAGAGCTGATGAAAGTTGTGATGCACAATGGGATGACCTCAACAGTGACCATCGAACATAGCCAGCAGCTAGATCATCTCCTCTTACAATATCAACGACACTTACACTCAAACTCAGCCAACTAATCATATCTCATGATATTTATCATGCTGCACGATTTTTAGAACAGTTGATATGTGTGACCATAAACGAAACAAAAACCTCTGATAACAGGGGTTTTTGTTTTTTTACAGGAAGCTGACGCCAAAATAAAAACCACCTTCCCTGCTTCATTTAGGCAAGTACAGTGGTTTTAAAGCGTCTGATGAAGGTGAATTCAATAAAGAAAGGACAACGCTTGTCCATTCTTTATAACCATGTTCCATCTATGATCATAATATCGTACGTATTATTTCGCTTGGTTGTTCATGGCTTTCATCATTTGATTGATTTTCTTCTGGGACGGTTTCATGCCCATTTGCATCATCATCATTCGAAGCATTTGTTCATTAATTGGTGGATTCTTTTTCAAGTAGCTCATCATATACTTACGAGCAATAAAGAATCCGAGTGCAACTCCTGCAAGCAGTGCAACAACGCCTACAAGGATGACAACCCATAAATCCATAATTCTTCCTCCTTCATGTTGTCTCGTATAAAGTGTACTAAACAAAAGGCTATTATACAACATTTCACGTTCAATTTTATTTTTTTAAACAAAATTCCTCACTTTTACCGGATTGAGCCACCCGTGCTTCTTTGAACCGAAGTCCATCGCAAGGAAGCAAGGACTAATTTTTCTCAGCACTTCAAAAAACACTGCTTCTGCTTCATAACTACCGGTGGCAGACATTTGGATATAACGATCTTTTATGATAAATGCAGCCGTTCCTTTTCCATCAGGTAAGGAAGCGCTGTATATCGAGCCAATTTGTGTATAGTGAACGTTCGTTAAGTTGTTCATTAATCGCTGATGCATATGAAAAGCAGGGATTCGTTTCGTCACGTAATCCACTTGTTTCACAAGCATCACCAATTCATCTTCCGTGCGGTTCGTCCAGTGTAACGACTCAAACAAATGAAACAAAATTGATTCTCTGCCAAAATAATGATGCGCAAATTCATCCTCAATCCAATAAATATAATAATGGCGTTCCATGTCTATCCCTTCCTTTCACATTTCGTCAATCTCGTATATTGCTTGTATTATACAAAAATGTGAAAGAAAGAATTGTCTATATATGAAGCAAGAAGAAACTAGTTTTGTCAAAAAAACAAGAAAAAAGAAAAAAGTTTGCAGAGCGGATGAAAATGCTCTGCAAACAGATGAAAAAAAGCATGATGCTTGGAGACTTCGTTATTTGTTCAGCTTCGCTTTCACACGGCTGACGACATTACTGACCGTAAAGCCGTATTTCTCAATAATGGTTTCACCAGGTGCAGAAGCGCCAAATTTATCAATGGCAATTACGTCACCATCAAGACCAGTGTAACGCTCCCAGCCAAGTGAAGCCCCCATTTCAATCGCAATACGAGCCCGCACTGCTGTAGGAAGGACTGATTCTTTGTATTCGTCTGACTGCTGATCGAAACGATCCCATGCAGGAAGACTGACAACAGACGCGCGGATTCCTTCTTTCTCAAGTGCTTTTTGCGCTTCAATCGCTAAACCGACTTCAGATCCAGATGCGAGTAGAAGTGCTTCTGGCTGCGCATCAGCAGCTTCAACGACGACGTATCCACCCTTTTCTACTCCCTCATACGCCTTCTCAGGTGCTTGGTCAATCGTTGGAAGGTTTTGACGAGTCAGAACTAGTGCTGTCGGTTTATCCGTTGAAGATACAGCCAGTTTCCACGCTGCAGCTGTTTCGTTTCCATCCGCAGGGCGAATGACAGAAAGGTTCGGCATCGCACGTAATGAAGCAAGCTGTTCAACCGGCTCATGCGTCGGACCATCTTCACCAACAGCGATACTGTCATGAGTAAAGACATAAGTGACTGGAAGTCCCATTAAGGCAGCAAGACGAATCGCTGGTCTTAAGTAATCTGAGAAAACAAAGAACGTTCCGCCGAATACACGAAGGCCGCCGTGAAGCGCCATACCGTTTAACGCGGCACCCATTGCAAATTCTCTGACGCCGAACCAAATGTTCTTACCAGCATAATGATCTTTACCAAAATCGTCTGTGTTTTTAATCGTTGTTTTGTTTGAACCTGCAAGGTCAGCAGACCCGCCAATGAAGAAAGGTACTTGCTTCGCAATGCCATTTAATACTTCGCCTGAAGAAGCGCGGGAGGCAAGACTTGAACCTGCTTCATAAACAGGAACCTCTTGATCCCAATTCTCAGGAAGCTTTCCTTCAATCGCAAGCTGCAATTGAGCTGCAAGCTCAGGGTATTCTTTTTCATATTGCGCAAATAGTTCATTCCAAGCTGCTTCTTTTTTCTGACCAGCGTCTTTTACAGCTTCTTTGAAATGATCGTACACTTCAGAAGGTACATGGAAATCTTCTTCAAACGTCCAAGAGTAAGCTTCCTTCGTCAGCTTGGCTTCGTCGCTGCCAAGTGGTGCACCATGCACACCAGAAGTTCCTGCACGGTTTGGCGATCCGAAACCGATTGTTGTTTTCACTTCAATCAGTGTAGGTCTGTCTGTGCTTTGTTTTGCCTTTTCGATAGCAGCCGTCACTTCTTCAATGTTGTTGCCGTCTTTCACATAAAGAACTTCCCAGTTCATCGCTTCAAAACGATTCTTCACATTTTCAGAGAATGAACGATCTAGGTCGCCATCTAAAGAAATATCATTTGAATCATAAAGGACAATTAAACGGCCTAAGCCTAAATGACCAGCAAGGGAAGCAGCTTCAGAGGAAATTCCCTCCATTAAGTCTCCATCTCCGCAAATGCTGTATGTATAGTGATCTACAACATTAAAGTTGTCTTTGTTATACGTTTCCGCAAGATGTCTTTCTGCAAGTGCCATACCAACTGCCATGGCAATCCCCTGTCCTAAAGGACCTGTTGTAGCATCGACGCCCTCTGTATGTCCAAATTCAGGATGTCCAGGTGTTTTGCTACCCCATTGGCGGAATTGTTTTAGATCATCGATGCTCAAGTTGTATCCGCTTAAATGAAGCATGCTATATAGAAGCATAGAACCATGTCCCGCAGATAATACAAAACGGTCTCTGTTAAACCAATTTGGGTTTTGCGGACTTACGTTTAAGTGATTCGTCCATAAAGCGTATGCCATTGGCGCAGCACCCATCGGCATTCCAGGGTGGCCGGAATTCGCTTTTTCAATTGCGTCTATGGAGAGAGTACGTATTGTTGCAATAGATTTCAATTCAATCGTTTCCATATAAATCCCCTTCCGTATCTTGTGTACACCATTATCATAAATCTACTGTCCTTTTTTCACAACTATTTCACGCTGAAAAAGAGTGATTTTGTCACATTTAGTTTATCGATCACCTAAAAAGTTATGCAAATATGAAAAAAGATGAGAATATCCTTCCCATCTTTTCAAAATTCAAGAAACCGAAAACTTAATGAAGGTTTTGATCTCTTTCTCTTTTTAATTTTTCTGGTGTGACATCGTTTCCTTCAGGGTCAACGATTTTCACGGTTTTAAGTGTATTTTTCATAGAAGAACGAAAAGCTTTTAAATACTCTTCTCTTAATTGCTTTTGTTCTGTTTTTTCATCGTCTGACAAACCGGTCTCTTTTGACTTTTTTGAAAGCTCATTGATTCTTGCAAGCTGATTTTTAGAAATCATGACTAACTCCTTTAAAGCATTTTCTCTACATACTACTAAATATCAATCATTTTGACAACAAATCAAGCTTTAGGTGGTCAGACCTTTTTCATATTCTTGATACCTTCTATGGACCGTTGCTTTTGAAATGTCGAAACCTAGTGCCTGAAGAGTTGCTGCGATTTCTGCGAAGGTCATGTTATTTTTTCTTAATCGAACAATTTCTGAAATCGGCACTTCAATACGCTCACGGCCAGGCGCATGATCCTGCTGTTTTAAATTCAGTTCGGGCTGATACCCTCGTTCAACGGCTCTTCTCATTCCCCGCTTGATTTTCAGGTTATGAATTTTTCGTTGATACTCTTCAACGACTCCTACGATCTCAATCACCATTTCATCTGCTTCTGAAAGCTCAAGTTCGCCTCTATGAAACGTACTGTACACCTTCACATTCTCTTTAAAAAGACAATGAAGAAGCGCAATTTTTGCTTGTCCTCTTCCGAGACGTGTTTCATCCTGGATAAGAACAGCATCAATTGACTCTTCTTTTAGTGTAGCTAGCATATCAAACACACCATCGCGATCTAGATCATACCCGCTTGCTTTTTCTTTAATGACTTTAACCACATTCATCTTGTGCATAGCAGCTAAAGCTAGCAATTCTTCTTCTTGTCTCTTCAGCGAGGTTTCCTGCTCTTCTTTGACAGTGCTTACTCTCGCATAGATGATTGCATTCATGTCTTCAATCGACCTTTCTACTGTACTGTTGCAAGTTGATATACGACTGGATGCTCTTTTTTGACTGGTATGACAAGGATGTCACCAGGCTGGATTTCTGTTGAAGCAAGATCGTTGTGCTGAGTGACCCAGTCAATAAACGCATTTTTATCGATTGATTTGCTGTCGTTTACTTGATCAGCTAACCCCCAAAGAGTATCCCCTGATTGAACTTCTATTTTAACATACTGATTTGGATCATTATGGCTTGTGACTGCAATAAGTGAGAGAAATATGCCAACGATGAATGAGAATACCCCAATAAAAATAATAGATTCTTTTAACCTCATAATGTCATCTCTCCTAATAGAATGTGTGTTCGTTCTTTCTGACACTTATTATAAATACGAACAAACGTTTCTGTCAAACGTTTTTTTCGAACCTATGTTTGTACTGTTAGGAAAAACATGCTATAATTTCTTTAAAATTGACGTTTTGAGGTGCAAAAGATGACGAAGCTATCAAAAAGACAACTCGATATCCTGACATTCATCAAAGAAGAAGTAAAAAGCAAGGGCTATCCCCCATCCGTTCGTGAAATTGGAGAAGCTGTCGGTCTAGCATCCAGTTCAACGGTTCATGGACATTTAGCTAGACTAGAAACGAAGGGCTTAATTAGAAGAGACCCGACAAAACCTAGAGCGATCGAAGTACTAGATGAAGAGGAAATGAATATTCCAAAGAGTGCTGTAATGAACGTACCAGTCATCGGAAAAGTAACAGCAGGCCTGCCTATTACGGCTGTTGAGAATGTAGAAGAGTACTTCCCTCTTCCAGAGACTTTTGCAGCACCAGATGAACAAGTATTTATGCTTGAAATTATGGGAGAAAGTATGATTGACGCAGGAATTTTGGACAAGGACTATGTCATTGTGCGTCAGCAAAGCACTGCTAACAATGGAGATATTGTCGTCGCCATGACAGAGGAAGATGAAGCGACAGTGAAACGTTTCTATAAAGAAGATACACACTTTAGATTACAGCCAGAAAATCCATCTATGGAACCGATTATTTTACAGAATGTAAGTATACTAGGTAAAGTGATTGGCGTATTTAGAAATATTCACTAAAAAAAGCCGGTATTTCATCAGTTAATGATGAGAACCGGCTTTTTTTTTATGAACAAGAATAGGCAAGAATACTCGAGCTTGGGAAGGAACCAAATGTAAAGTTCGGCCAAATAAAGCCAGTTGTTCTCCCGAAAGGCTGTGAAGATAGAACATACATTAAAAATACTTGACCGTTTCTCATAAACACAATCGTCCACCTTCTATTACATCCCGCGGCAAATTGAACCGATTGCTGACCTCCACCTGTTTGCCCTGAAATAAGTGACTGCATGCTTTGAGGCTGTGATAATGCTTGCTGATATTGCGAAACGATATGCTGTGGTGGGGCTGGCGGGGCTGATCCACTAGATCCGGGCCCAGTGCCTCCTCCTCCGATTGGAAACCCTGGAAATCCTCCAACTTGAGAAGGGAGCGACGGCCAACCTTGCATCTGCCTATCATATGAGTACCCATTCCACATACCTTCATACGGATAATACATATTCAACACCACTTTCTTAGACATTCATCACGATAGTATATGTCATAAATGAAAAAGCGTGTTGAACGTCCAAACAGAAACTTTTCCAAAAAACGTTTTGTTCTTCTTTAGAACGGTTAAATAGTAGATATAAAGAAAAAATAAAAAAATGAAAACTTTTTGCCACCCTCAAACGTTATATATATAGAAAGAAAAGAAATAAAAAACATTTCGATTTAATACTTGTAATGTCACTGTAATTATTGTAACATTTGTAACATAAGAAGTTTTCATTGAGAAAAGGAGGCAATCGCCTTGAAAAAATTATTCGTTTTATTAACTGCTATTATGCTTATGATCTCATTACAATCTACAACATTGGCCGCTTCTAAAAAACCAGCCACTTTGACAAATAAAGAAGCGTTACATATTGCCCTTGATGCACGGGAACACTTTTGGAGTGCGATGTCAGGCTACAAAATTAATGAACATTCTGATTACAAATTAAAATCATTTAGCTATAAAGACATGACTTACAACTATCTTTCTAAAACATTTGATACAAAGAAAAAACTAAACAGCTACCTATCTCAAGTTTTCACAAAAGAAGCCATCAATCAAGGTTTAAAAGACTACCAGTTCATTGTTCATAAAGGCAAAATGGCTGTTCCAGTCGGCGACGGAGACAATATGCTTAATTGGGATAAAGCGACACCTAAACTTGTCTCTAAAAAACAAACAGTCCGCACATATGAATTCACTGTCCCAACACTTGATGGACGCAAAGTACAAAGAACGGTTACGTTCGAAAAAGGACAAAAAGATTGGAAAGTCACTAAAATTGACGCTGTTATCTAAATAAAAACCAGGCCATTCAATCGGCCTGGTTTTTATATTGAAGTAAATTCAGTCATGCGGTCTAAGGCGTGAGCAAGTGATGATGCCGTGCGAAATTCATTAAAAGGAAGCCCGAGCTGCACAGCGGTTTGGGCAATTTCTGGTCTGATTCCTGAAATAGTTGTCTCTACTCCAATTAACCGAAGTGATGTGACAAGATCAAAGATTTGATGAGCCACCATTGTATCAATGATGACAACGCCCGATAAATCAATACATAAATGCTGTACACCTTTTTGTGAGCACTGTTTTAGCGTATTTTCTAAAATAATCTTTGCTCTTGCTGTATCAATATCACCTACTAATGGCAATAACGCAATATGACTTTTTAAGACAATGACAGGTGAGCTCAGCTCGTAAATCATGTCTCTTTGTGCCACGAGCTTCCTCGTTGTATTTTTCACATATTGCTGGATGAACATATGAATGGAAATATTAAACGCCTCTGAAATTAAATCATACCAATAAAAGATGCGGTCAATATCAATTTCATCTTGACGCTGTTTAATAAATTCTTTTAAGTAATGAAGGACCACTCTTTGATTGGACATGTATTCTCTCACAACATAATCTAATGGTGTGTTTAAATGCTTTGGGTCACTGGCTAAGTCTTCAGACCACTTTTTAAACTCAGTATGTAAATACGTCTTGTCTTCAATAAGAGCACGTATAAAATGCTGGTAATAATCTTGATTTTGCCGTTTTAGCTCTGATATGATGCTGGAATCTGTTGAACGATATATTGATTCTGGATCATCATCTTCAATTGAATCATACCAAGTTTCAGTCAGTTTCTCCGCATGTTGCATGAAATAATCGTATAATGCACGGTTCTTATCCATAAGCATATGTCCCTTCACATTTTCTTCTTGTCTGTCTTTGTACCTTATAGGATCCATTGTACCACTGAATCTTTTGTCCCTGCTAGCTCCAATACGCTCTGATCATCATCAAAAAAGGCACCTACTCACAGGCGCCTCCCTTTTAGTTTTATTTCACAATAAATAAAATTCTTTTCCCATCAGGATACCCGCTCATCTGGTGTCCGACCCATGAGCCCGCTCCCCTATTATCAGACGGACTGACATATTGAACACTCGCCCCTTTTCCTCCTTCAAGACAAACTGCCATCGGCCACTCATCTCGGTCGAATCCAGGCTTAGTCGGAATGCCTTTTAATGATTCTTGCCTGCGGGCATCTGCTCCATTTCGGTCTATCGTACACACATCTGAATGCCCTTTTCGAATGGCTTCTTGAATATGACTGCCAGTTTCAGGGTACCGTTCCTTTGGAAATTGAATGACATGATCATATCGATCCGCACCTTTTGCCGCATGTTCCTCCCCAAATCCACCTAGCAGCGTGCCCATCCATATCACAAAGCATAAGGCGACAGCAGTAATCCAGCCTCTTCTCATTTTCAAAAATGCGTGACCTCCTCATTTTTCTCAAGTAGAATCTTGACTTAAAGGAAATGTGTCATTTTAATGTATGAGTTGTTCACGAATGACATGTGAAAAAAATGAAGAGGCTGAAAACTCAATGAATCTTTCAAGCATAGACAGATAGACACTTGTATCCACATAAAAAAGCTTGTCCCCTATGAAGGAAACAAGCTTTATGTTCTAGCTTTTATTGCGCTTTTGCATAGTTGATAAATTCAACAAAGGCAGCTGTCGCTTTTGGACCGCCATTAATCGTTCCGTTTGAATACCCTGCGTTATGAACCCCAACGATTTGCTGATTTTGATCTAGCATCGCTGAGCCTGAATTTCCGCTAAATGTATCAATCGTATAGTATGCGAGATTCGTATCTTCTCTTGTCACAGGACCTGACATCTCCCACTGCGACACCTTGCCAGTCGATCTCATTTTATCACCTGGATATCCAGAAATTTTAATCGTTGTTCCAGTTAAGTTTGTCACCTGACGGATGGAACGATAACCGACTGTATTGCCAATGTTCGTATCTGTTTTGATCACGGCAAAATCATATTGGCTCGCACCTGTATTGATATATCCGCTTGGTACATAGAACTCTGTCATATTTGCTGACCCATTTACCGCAGTGCTATCATTCATCCCTGGATACACCGATCCTTTTGCACTATAACTTCTCGATGCTGTATTGTACACGCAGTGTCCGTTTGTCAAAATTTTGTTAGGGGCAATGAGTGTCCCCGTGCAGCTGGAGCCGCCAAATGTAATATAAGCAATTGAATTATATGGTGCTACTCTTGTATTTGCTACTTTTGTTCTACCATCGTCTCCAATGACGACTTTAGTTTGAAAGTCTTTTACATATTTTGATAGTGGTTTTACTTTTTCACCAACAGTTGAAGATAGATCATCCACTTTATCAAAGGATGAGGGGGATTTCGTATCATTGTGGAAATCACTTGAAGAGATCACCTTTCCATCAGAAGTCACCATGTCATAATCAGATGTTAGTACTGAATCCGATGCGGCATGGGCAAAACTAGGCACACTTAAAGCACCAAAAACGAGTAGAGAAGGGAGTAACATTTTCACCTTTTTCATCATATTCCTCCTTTATGTCCTATATCAAAAATGATACGATTGTTCCATATTGGAGTAAATGAGAGAATATTCTTATTTTTTACAAAATATTTCATTTTCAAATTAGGTGTTTTGTATCTTTCAAACTTTCATTCTATCGATCTCACCTCTCTTGATGAAACAGAAAAAACCGCCTAATTGGCGGTCTTCCCTCTTGTCAGCTCCATACATCTTTTACATATCTATTATTATTCGCAAGGGTTGTCAGCCAATTTTCAGCTGCTTCCTTCGAGCATTGTTTCTCGTGTTGATAGAGGTCGATCAGTGTAGCCTCTACATCTGGTGCCATGACTTTTCCGTCCCCGCACACGTAAAGATACGCACCTTGGTCAAGTAACTTGATTAACATGCCGCCGTCTTCTTTCAACAAATGCTGGACATATACTTTTTGCTCTTTGTGACGAGAATAAGCCCGGTGGATGTGGACAACTCCTTTTTGCGCTGCAAGCTGCATTTCTTCAAAATACAGATCATCTTCATGAGGGTGACGGCAGCCAAAATATAGGTGAGCTTCGCCTAGTGGCTTGCCTTCCTTCTGCCATACTTCTCTTGCCTGAACAAACCCTCTAAATGGAGCGATTCCTGTACCCGGTCCGATCATGATCATCGGAACTTCAGATGAAGGCGGCAGCTGGAATCCTGCCTGCGCTTCGTGGAGGAAGCAGGCGACTTCTTCTCCTTCCTGCAGACCGCATAAATAGTTTGATGCGACTCCGGCATATTCTCCGCGGCCGCTCCACGCTTTCCCTTTCACAACCGCCACTGTGATACTGACTCTTTTTTCATCGACCTTTGGTGAGCTAGAAATAGAATAATAGCGCGGCTTCAAACCTGGTAAAAGTGCTAAAAAGTGCACAAATGACAGCTCACATGCTTCATATTGATCTAGTAAGTCAAGCATGGTTACTCGTTTCTTTAAAATAGCTTCTTGATACGCTTCACCAGCCATTTGCTCAAGCTCCACGCGGTGAGGCGGACAAACTGTATATGCGGCGAGCTCTCTTAGCTGCGTACGTGTTGCAGGCTCTTGAAGCTCAACATGCGACGCAAGTAATTCTCTCATTTGAATCGGCTGATCTAAAGGTAAATGATTTGCTTTTTTCTCAGAAGAAAGCTTGATGTGCTGCTTAGGATCTAGATTGAAGCGATTGATCACCCGCTGAACGAGTGCATCACTATTTTTCGGAACAATTCCGATATGATCCCCTTCTTTGTACTTTTTCCCTTCAGGCAATTGCAGCTCTATATGTCTTGTTTGCCGCTCACTTTTTTCAGATTGTAATTCTTCATTTTTCAGTACAACAGCTGAAAAGGCACCATATGTTTTCGCCACAGGACGTTCTACTAGCTCATTGGTATAAGCAACTGATAGCTTTGGGTTTTCTTTACCTTTTTCTTGGAAGGTGAGCTTAAATTCTTTTGCGAGCTGCTTGAAGACCGTTTTCTGAAATGCTTCTTTATCCTCATCCATATCTCCGCCTGCATCACCTTCTCCTAAATCAGCTGCACGCTTCGCACCTTTTCTTTCAAGTGCTTCATCAATGAGACGAGGAATACGCTGGTACGTACTCGCCCAATTTCGATCTCCGCATCCAAACACAGCAAACGTCACGTTTGTTAAATCCTGCTCTTTATCCTGCGTGACCCAATCCACAAATTTTTTCGCATGGTCAGGCGGATGTCCATTATATGAAGCGGTCACGATGAAGACTGCACCCTTATCTGGTAATTGACGTGTATAGTCATCAAGCGGAGCAGTGGTCACATCAAACCCTTTTGCTTTTCCTTCTTCAGCCAATTCGTTTGCGATTTGTTGCGCTGTGCCAAGATTTGATCCATATAAAACAAGCAATGGTGTACCATGACTCTCCACTTTTGACTCATCAGATTTTGTGCTTTTTTTCGCCTCTTCTTTCGGTGGTGCCATAAAGAGTTGCTGCTTTCTTGGCCGCACTTTGATTTTAAAATCGTTTGGCTTAATCGTCAGAGATTCTTTTAAATCAAGTTCATATGATGTGTGATCAATCAATTCCAGGTTGTGCAGGACCATTGCCAGTACCATTGTGGCTTCATGAAGGGCGAATTGCATGCCGATACATGCACGCTGTCCATTCCCAAAAGGCTTGTAGGCATGCTGCGGGATCTTTTCAGGGTGTAGAAACCGCTCTGGTTTAAATTCTTCCGCATCCTCTCCCCATACCGCTTGATCACGATGTAACTTAGGTAGCAGCACGGAGACACTTTGGTTCTTTTTAATCGAATATTTCCCTCCGATGACGGTGTCCTCTTTCGCATAAAAAGAGAACGTAGGCGCTGTTGGCCAGAGGCGAAGAGATTCATTTAAAACCATACGTGTGTAATTTAGTTTTTGTACCTGCTTAAATGTTGGCAGTCCGCCTTGCAGCACATCATCTGCTTCTTGGACAGCTTTCTTTAATTTTTCAGGATTCTTTAATAAGAAATAAATCGCAAAGGATAGTAGCCCGCTTGTTGTTTCGTGCCCAGCTATTAAGAAGGTAATGATTTGATAGCGAATATTTTCATCTGACAGGCGCTCTCCTGTTTCAGGGTCCTTTGCATGCAGCATGAGGGACAGTAAATCATCGCCCGTTTTATCTTGTTTTTTCCGTTCTTGAATAATGTCATCTACTAATTGCTTCATAAAATCGACATTTTCTTCAAATTTTTTTCTTCTTTTGATCATTAGCTTATCTGCAACCGGCAACCGGCTCGCCTGATCCATCGCTTCGCTTAAACCATTCACCATACTTTCGATGAATGGATGCTGATTTTCTTTATAAAAACTGTTAAACCTGAAATCAAAACCACAAAGTCCGATCGTATCTAAAGTAAGCTTTGTCATATCCTCTGCTACTTCAATTTCTTCATCACGGCCTGTTCTTTGCCATTTTTGTACAAGCTGTGTGGCAATATCGAGCATCATTTCATGATAGCCCTTCATGGCCTGCTGACTAAACGCCGGCATCAAGATGTGGTGAGCCTTTCTCCAGTTCGGTTCTTCTGTCCAGCTCGTAAATAACCCATCCCCTGCAAATGCTCTTACTTTATTGAGACTAGTCCCAATGTATTTATCAAAACGGCTCTCATCACATATTTCTTGGAAAAGTTCATGATTAGAAACAAAAATACTTGTTGCTTTTGAAAATTCAAACTGAAAGATCGGTCCTAATTCATCTGCCAGCCGCCAAAAGGTTTGAGAAAGCTCCCCCTTTTTGATATGGGGAATATTTTTAAAAGGTCCGTATGTTTTTGGTTTTGGAATGATTGATGTTTGTTGCATGTGCCCACTCCTTTTCATTCATTAAGATGCGACGCTGATAGCGCGCCATAAACTTTGCTCAATGTCCTCTAGAAATTCAATCGTTGGCTCTATTTCTTCTGCAAGAATTTGTTTATGCAGCTGTACAAAGGCACCAAATACAATCGATAAAATGGTTCTACCTGAAAGATTTGGATGAATCCCATCCTTTTTCCCTTCTTCAAAGATAAGGAATAGCTCATGTAACAAATGCTGCATTTTCTCTTTGCTCGTCTCGTCTAAGTAATGGGATCGTTTATCAATTTCTAAGAAATATAGCCCGCTTGGATTCTCCTTTGTAAATAAAACCAAGCAATAAAATACATGCTTAAAGTACGCCCGAATACTCGCCTTTGGATCTGGACTGTTTGTGTTCATTTTTTCGATAAATGCAGAAAGGCTGCGCTGGTACAAAATATTGACGAGTGCCTCTTTACTGTCGAAATAACGGTAAATGGTTCCCGCTCCGACGTTTGCTCTTTTTGAAATCATTGGCATCGTGGTCCCATCAAAGCCCCGTTCAATAAATAAGTCTAGTGAAGCCTTCATGATCTGTTCTTGTTTATCAGTCACTGCTTGCACTTCATCCCCTCCTCGCCACAGGAATGAACGTTCATTCCGCAAACGGTATATTATATTAATATTTTAATTTGTTCTATATACACTTAAACACATTTATTTTTTTCCGTCATCACATTTTCTGAAAATAATAATAATTGAGAAATGATGCCTAGTCAGACAGCATCCAAACGACTTATAAACATTGACGGATATGTGTCATGCGGGTGACCTCCGCACTATACCTTCATTCTTGATCAATCGGAGAGTGAATGTGGTCGTCATATGTATCAATATATAAGCTGCCATTACTTGAACGGACTGCGTATACAATGTCCTTTAAGGAGAGCTGCCTTTTCTTAAGCTCTTCATCTATCCACTCCACCGTTAATTGATTTTCATGAATGTTTTTCAAAATGAGCTTTCCGTCCATGATCACTTCAATAGGCATGTAGCCCTCTGCCTTCATATACAATTGAAGATCCTTTCGAGTGACATTTTCAAACGAAGGATATTTTTTCACTGACATATGTCCATCTGTTTCAATTATGGCAAATTCAACTTCGCTAATATCAAAAATGTCTTTTTCTCTCAGCTGCTGATTTAAATAATCAAGGGTATATCTCATTCCCTTCATATTCTCTTCAAGAATTTTGCCATTTTGTATGACAAGGGTTGGTTTACCGGCCATAAATCCTCTCAATTTTCGGCTCCTTAAAGCAATGAGCGAAATCACATAAATGATCATGACAAGCGTGACAAAGGAAATCGTCGTGTGATGAAACGGAAGCGTTGTATTAAACGCGAGACTCGCCGCAATTGAACCTAAGCTAATGGCTGCTATAAAATCAAAAATATTCATTTGCGCTATGGTTTGCTTTCCAAGAAGACGTGCTCCGCCAAATAAAATCGCAAAAGCAAACATCGTCCGTAAAATGACTTCAATATGGTCAGGCATGTAAGGGTCCACCTTTCAATTGCATCAAAAAAAGCCTTTTCCTTAGAAAAGACTCCTTTTTAGACTATGCATTTATTCCATCATTATTCAATTGGGCTGCATCGCTTTGCTCAAATTGTGAGCGCAGCTCAATAATGGAGCTATTTCTGACAGCATTGGCATCTTGCTCAAGAAGCCACGTATAAAATCTAGCTTGCTCCGCTGTTTGCAATGCCTGCATATATTTATGCGTGGAACGCTTCTCTGCAACGCGCTGTTTGATCGCGCGCATCTGCTTCCAGAATTGATAATAAGGAAGCTTGAGCTTGGTCATCAAGCCGCGATCATCCTCAATGACATATCCCTCTTCTTTGATCGAGTCGTCATGAGAAACGGCCTGATACCATTTATAAAAAGACGTCCAATCATGGAACACAGCCACTTCCTGCTTGCTGGATATTCCAAGCTGTTCGCTTACTCTTTTCACTTCAGTAAATGGTGCCTTTTCATAGCTTAGCTGACGCTTCACTATATCAAGCAAAATGAGTTGATCATGATCATATGTGATAATATGTGGGTCTTTCTCTGGCAAAATGACTTCAAACACAAGAGATGCATTGTGGTCACGTACGTATGATTTGATGTAGTCGACCTGCACGTCTCCGAAGGTCTGATAGAATAACTCCTCGACCCAGGAAGCATGCTGATTTTGTTTCACATGAGATGTATACGATTTGGACGTAAACACCAATTCATCTTCCATTTGGTTATACCCAACCGTCCCTAAATATCCATTTGCTTTATCATAGACGGTGACAGGAAATTGAAGGTGGTTTACTAGATGATGCATTTTTGTCTCCGGACGCTCATCAATGTTAAAAAATTTGTTGTAGCTTCTTGAAACAATCTGCTTTGACACCATATTGACAAACAAGCCTCTTGCCTTCACATTCACATCATCCCACTGCCGTTCACTAAACGCTTTTTTCGTAAAATTAAAAGATGAAATGTGGTGCGGAAGCTTTAATTCCTGTACATACTCATGCTGATCTAAGTGAGCTAAAAAGTCATCTAGTGAGATATCTGGTTGAATAGTGGCTGATGGTTTTTTCTCAGAAGCTCTATAGATTGGGTTGTCAATTTCATGAGTCTCAATCCCGTCAGCTGTGATTTTCAACACCCTCAGCTGTCCCCCGAATTCAACCTGGCCTTCTAGATTATAAGACCTTTCCGCTGCTTGAATAGGCAGCCTGTATAAATTGCGATGCCCGTGAATTTGAATGACATCTAATCCAGCAGTATTTTGAACAAACAAGTGATCAATGTCATCTGAATATTCACCTACACCGTGGATGAGCTGCTGTGTTGAGACATGCAATAGCTCTTCTGGCAAATGAGCAAGCCCCCCGTGGGTAACAAGAAATGTCTTGCCATGGTACGTAAAATAAGTAAGCTGATGAAATGTCCTAACAAACTTTCGTACTTCTTTTAAATCAAAGTCTGCTGCTTCAATCTCAGGTGCAGTATGCCGGTTAAACATATTACTTCTTACTTTTTCACCATGTGCAAACCGGTATAAATGCTGATCATGATTGCCCTCAATCACGATGACATTCCGGCATTCTCTATGTGCGAGCATCCATTCTAATACTTCCTTGTTTTCTATACCTCTATCAAGCAAATCACCTGCAAAGATATAAAGTTCATTTTCTTTAATATCTCCTTGCAAATAGGTGGTCAGAGCGGTATGACAGCCGTGAATATCTCCAAAAACATGAATGGCCTCATATTGATCGAAGGATCGAGGCTGATAGGTCATCACTTGCGGATATTCCTCAGGCTGCAAGACAGTCACCCATGATGGGACCTTTTCTGTTTTTAACCGCTCATTCATTTGATATAAAACAGACTCCCGCACAACTTTGTGAGCTTCCCGTGAGCGATTTTGCAATAGAGCTGTTTCAAGCGACACCTGCGTGAAATCGACGACATACACCCTGTAACGATACGATGTGGCCAGCGATTTATATTGAGATATCGATTTGCTTGAAATATGCGTGGCATCAATCACAGTAAAGTCTCCGCGTTCCATACGTGCTGTAAGCAATTCAAATAATAAAGACCAGACTTTGTGGTCATGCTTGCTTGAAATTTCTGGTTTCCCATTGACAGATAACTGCGGAGGCTGGGTCAAAAGACGAATCTGATCCGCTGATAATGTGTAAGGCTCTAAGCCTTGGGCTTTGATCCAAGTTGATTTCCCTACGCCTGGGAGACCTCGTAAAAGGACTAAAGTTCTCATATTGGTTCTCCTTTAATAAGTGATATTTTACCTATTATAGATAAATGATGGATAAATCTCAATCTTTTATCGATTATGGTAATATATAGATAGAAAGGGAGGTTTTACGTATGTCTAATGGGGAGAATATGGCATTTAATATTGGTGATCTTCTATTTCAAGTGTTCTCTCTTCTATTCATTGCTGCTATCGTGACGATCATTGTCATCGCTTTTCGAATGATCAGAAGAAAACGAATGGAATTGAAGAAGGTTGAGGAAAGATTGAACAAAGTGATTGAAAAAAACGATTTAAAAGAGTAAAAAATCCGGAATTTAACCAGATTTTTTTTGTTTCATCACAATCCCTTGCCGCTGCTGCATCAAAAAGAAAAAGACGCCTAAAAGGACAAGAAAACCGCCACACATTTGGAGCAGCGTGACTTTCTCTCCAAGCAGCCATACAGCAAGAATCGTGGCTCCAACAGGTTCGCCAAGGATACTCATTGAAATGGTTGTGGCATTGACATAGGTTAAAAGCCAATTATTAATGACATGAGACATGGTGGGAATGATCGCAAGCAATAAAAAGATTCCCCACTCTTTACCCGGATAGCCTGTAAAAGGCGTTTGCTGAATCAAATTGAATAAAATTAAAAAAAGACCGGCAAAACCAAACACACAAAAACTATAAATCCAATGAGATATCTTTCTGACAGCCTGTTGACCTATTAATAAATAACAAACAACCGCGATCACACTTAAAAAGGATAAAATGTCTCCTAGGATGGCTTCCTGGCTATGACCTATGTCTCCCCACCCAATCATAAGTGCACCAACAATTGCGGCACACATCGTCAAGAGTGCAGGCAGCGTGGTTCGTTCACGGAAAAAGAGAAAGCCGCCTAATAAGGAGACCATCGGCTGAAGGGCGATGATAATAGTAGAGCTTGCCACAGTCGTCAGCTTCAGTGAGCCAAACCACAACACAAAATGGAGTCCTAAAAAGAAGCCTGACATACATAAGAAAAACCAATCTCTTCGCTGAATCGAGAGAAATTCTTTTTTTCGTGGCAGAATAAACGGCAGCATAAAAATCGCGGCAAAGATCATTCGATACATGCTTAAAATAGCAGCAGGTGCATTTGACCATTTCACAATGATAGCAGAAAACGAAATGGCAATAATTGAAATCACAAGCGGTAGTGCAATTGATTTCTTTTGAGCAGTTGACTTCATGTCCATAAGCAGCTTCCTTTACATCAGCAGTAGATGAGAAGTTCATCTTGTATGTCGTCATCTTACTATGTCCAATCCGCTAGAGGCAAGATGATTTTAAAACTTATGTACGCTTTTTTTGCATGAAAAAAGGCTTTCTTCTCGAAAGCCCTATTCATCATCTATCAATAGATAAACCGCCCGAACTGGACCATGAACCCCTACTACTAAATTCATCTCAATATCCGCAGAGTTACTCGGACCTGATATGAAATGAATAGCACCTTTCGCCTGCTCTCCCTCCTCTACTGAGCGATTAAGAGCCGAAACAGCTTGAATCATCCGCGGAACCACCGTGCTTTTTTCGATACACACGATATACATCATCGGTAAAAAATGGAGCGCTCTTCCTTGGCCCTGATGGGATGAAAGGACGACTGTACCTGATTCTGCTAAGGTGTAATCACTGAATACAACCGAATACGCCGCTTGTTCTACCAGCCTGATATTTTCTTCCCTTGAAGCCTCAGCATTCCAGCTGGTGACTGCGAATCCTTCGTGCTGCAAGGTGTCAAACATCGGATAAAATCCATATTGTTCAAAACGATGATCGCCCGATGTCATCACAGAACCCTCTCCATACTCTGTCATCAATGATCGTAATACAGAGGGCGCTTCCTCTGGTGTTGTTTCGACCACTCTTGTATGAATTCGTTGACATTGCACCTTCAATTGCTCGACTAGCTCTTCTTTAGACAAAAGTCCGTTTGCTTCCCACTGAACTTGATGCTTCCAAGCTGGACGCTGAATAGATGCAGACGAGGAGGAATCCTTCCCTAATTGCTTACGGATATGAGCTAAAAACGATTCTCGGTGAGAAATGGTTCCCTTCATCACTGTTCCTCCTTCTGTCTCTTTTTAAACCAATCCCTGAATCTTTCTTTACTTGGAGCTGGCAGGTCACGAATATCTGTCCAATTCTTTAAAGGACCTATTCCTTTTGAAATCTGTCCGTTTGAAGCCATACGATTCATCAATACAGGAGCTGCTTTTGTTCCGAATTGATACATCCCGGGAGTCGAAGCGCCCATTCCGAACATTTTCATCGCCATCATTTCAGCTTTAGACGCTCTCCCCTCTTTTTCCACGATGACTTGACGATGTTTTATTAATAACTCGTGAAGCGGGATCTTTACTGGACAAGCATCTGTGCAGGCCGCGCAAAGGCTGGATGCAAAGGGGAGCTCTTGGTAGTCATCATAGCCGCCAAGAAGCGGTGATAAAACAGCACCAATTGGCCCCGGATAAATCGATCCGTATGAATGTCCGCCCACATGCCGGTAAACTGGGCACACATTGATGCAGGCTGCGCACCTGATACATTGGAGAACAGTCTGAAAGGCAGTACCTAATATATTGGACCGCCCATTGTCCACAATGACCAAGTGAAATTCTTCTGGTCCATCCACTTCTTCTTCTCCTTTTGGTCCAACGACAGAAATGTAACTCGTTAATTTCTGACCGACTGCACTTCTGCACAAAAGACCAACGAGGACATCCAGCTCCTCCATCGTTGGAACAATCCGTTCCATGCCCATAACGGCGATATGTGTCTTCGGGATAGCCGTGACAAGATCCGCATTCCCTTCATTTGTCACAAGGCAAATGGAACCTGTATTGGCGACAGCAAAATTACAGCCGGTGACACCAATATCTGCTTCGAGGAACTTTTCACGTAAGATGGCTCTCACAAAACTCGTCATATCTTCAGGTGTCTCTGACATCTCATATCCGAGCTTTTCGTGAAAGACTTCTCGTATTTGTTCTTTCGTCATATGAAGAGCAGGTGCCACAATATGTGAAGGAGGTTCATGATCATCTACTTGCAGAATATACTCGCCAAGATCGCTTTCCACCACCTCACAGCCGATCTCTTCAAGGGCTTGATTCATTTCAATTTCTTCTGTGACCATTGATTTTGATTTAACGATCTTTTGGGCCGCCTTTTTCTGTGCCACATGTTGAATATACGCCGATGCCTCTTCCTTTGTTTTTGCAAAAAAGACATGTCCCCCGCGTGCACTAACACTTTCACTTAATTGGTATAAGTAGTCATCAAGATGCGTCAGCGTATGCTGGCGGATTTCCTCGCCAAGCTCACGCCACTTTTCCCAGTTGCCAAGCTCTTCGCTCGCAGCTAGCCGCCTTTCATACAGGCGTTCCTGTGCTGAGGAAACAGCACCTCTCATGACTTTATCTTCTAACCCTTCCCCGATTCGTTCTTTAAAGGCCTTCTCTCCAATTTTCATACTCATGTGCCGTTCCCCCTCTTAAAGTCAGCGGCTATTTAATACCTCTGCGATATGCATCACTTGAATGGGCTTATCAAGACGATTCAGCCTCCCGCCAATATTCAGCAGGCAGCCGCAGTCAGCACCAATGATGTATTCAGCGTGTGTCTCCTCTATGCTTTGGACTTTCTCATCGACCATTTGCTCAGAAATAGGAGTCATTTTTACTGAAAAGGTTCCTCCAAATCCGCAGCAATTTTCGGCGCGCGGCAATGGTGTCATCGTCAAATCTTTGACATTTGACAACAGTGTGAAAGGGGCTTTCTTAATTCGCAGCAGTCTCGTCATATGACAGGATGTGTGATAGGTTGCGTTTCCTTTCAGGCTCGCTCCGACATCTGTGACGTGTAATATATCAACAATAAACTCGGTTAATTCATATGTTTTCTCAGCAAGTGCCTTAGCTTTTGCTGACCACACTGGGTCTTCTTTTAAAAGATGAGGATATTCTAAAAACATCGCCTTACAAGAACCTGACGGCGTCACGACATATTCAGCTGATTCAAAGGCTTTGATCATGTTTTTTGCTGCTTTAATGGTTTCTTTTGTATAGCCGCTGTTAAAGGCTGGCTGCCCGCAGCACACTTGTGCCTCTGGAAATTCCACTTCTACACCGAGCCTTTCTAATACTTCCACTGTGGCCTTTCCTACATTTGGCTGCATGGTGTCAATTAAACAAGTAACGAATAAATGGACTTTCATCGGCGAACTTCCCTTCTTTGCTGCAATTTGATTCATCAATTTGGTCATCTGATGACGAAATAACAGGCCTTATTTTCATTTTAATCCCAAATTTCTGAAATTTCAACGAGGTGATTTGTCTAAATTTGGACATATGGCTCGTGTAGCTTGAATGAAAAAAAACGCCCTTTTGATAGGACGTTTGAGAAAATTTATTTTGTAATCATTTCACGAATTTTTTCGTCGATAGGCGTTAAAGGCCGGCCTAATAAGATTTCGAAATCATGGCTTCCAACGGCTAAGGCACCATCGCGAATTCCGCTTTGAATGGCTTTGACAAATGGAACAGCTTCTTTTGGTACACCATTAGAAGCTAAAAATTCCCCAAATGTGTCGACATCAATTTGCTCCACTTTGATCTCTTTTCCGCTCACCTCACTGACAATGTGAGCAAGTTCAGTGTGTGTCCGAAGAGGGCCTGACAGTTCATATATCTCCTTGTCATGTTTAGAAAGTGTTAACGCATTTGCGGCCGCTTCTGCGTAGTCATTTCTTGTTGCCCAGCCAACCTTGCCATCACCAATTGGACTTAAAAATGGTGCGCCACTAACGGCTGCTAGTATCGTATCTTTTTCATTTTCTACATACCAGTTGTTTCTTAGAAACACATGAGGAATGCCAGAGGCCACAATGGCTTCTTCAGTTTTTGCGTGGTCGTGTGCAAGGACAAGCTGACTCTCTCTTGCATTCACAACGCTTGTATAAGCAATAAAGGATACACTGGCTGCTTTCGCCGCTTGGATGGCAGCCGTATGCTGCTGCACGCGGTCACCATCCGCAGTTGAAATGATCAAAAGGCGGTCAATGCCTTGAAAGGCTGCCTTAAGGGTGTCTGGCTGAGTAAAGTCTCCGCGGCGTACATCCACCCCGGCTTCCTTTAAATGTGCTGCTTTTTGCGGATCTCGAACACTCACCGCAATTTGTTCAGCTGGTACCTTTTTAAGTAAATGCTGGACGACGAGCGATCCAAGCTGTCCTGTTGCGCCTGTTACTAATAATTTCATTTGTTTGACCTCCTCATTTTGTGATTCACGGTGATGTGCATACGTTATAATCAAAATGGTTACAACAAAAGTGTAAAAAAAGCTCCAATGTATGAGCTTTTTTATTCCGCCTCTGTCAATAATTGCTGAATTGTCACTTGCTTTAGGTGATTCTCAAGTGCAGCTTGTGCTTCTTTTAGTTCATGCCGCAGTCTCGTATCCATCGCTTGACCAATCGGACATGCGATGACTGGCTGATGGAAGTTAAACAATTCTTCATCCTCGCTTACATCGACAGCACGGTACACATCTAACAGCGTGATTTCCTCTGCCGGCCTTTTTAAGTAAGCACCACCTACTCCGCGGCGGATCTCAATGAGACCTGCCCGTTTGAGCATTGCCATCATTTTTCGAACAATGGCTGGATTTGAATTCACGCTCTCTGCAATAAAATCACCTGTACACTCTTTTGGAACACCTGCAATAAATGACACAATATGAACAGCAATCGGATACCTGTTGCTAATTTGTTTCACAATCTTTCACCACCGTTGTAATCAATATAGTTACAACGAGTGATTTTGTCAATCAATAAACGGATTTTTCTTTCGATCCCAGTCCTCATATGTCATGATATCGTAGTCTTCTTCTGTATCAAGCTCAAGCGGGGCAATGCATTCAAGCAGATTTCCATCTGGGTCAAGAAAATAGATCGCTGCATGAAATTGCGGCGGATTATCGAGAACTAAAGGCTGCTTCTCTTCTGAAAAGCCAAACATTGGGTGAATGCTGATGCCTTTTTCAACCAGCCAAGCCTTGATTTGTTCGATACTAGACGTTGTAATTTGAAAAGCAACGTGCCGTGTCGAGGGATGATATGGGAAGTCATTGATATCTACTTTCCACAAGCCAAGCCAGCTCTTCCCTTTCTCAATCCATAAAAAAGCAACTCGTTCATTTGCGTGAGCAAGTGTCAATTCCAATTTTTCATAAAACGCAATAGATGTCTTTAAGTCACTCACAGGTAAATGGGCTTCATACAAACCTTTTATCATCATCAAAATCACTCCTTTTCTACCTTCTATTCTGCGGGAATTGATGAGATTCTGCCTCAGCAAAACGATGTATTTTATCCCCTTCATTGGTTTGAGAAGAATGATATGTTTGATCGATTACATATGGGGGAAGTTGTTCAAATAAAAGAAAGGAGCGCTTTATATGCCTTGGACGATGAATGATTATCCTGCTTCATTTAAATCATTAGACAACGTCATTCGAAAAAAAGCGCTTGAGATTGCGAACAAAATGATGCAGGAAGGCTATGACGAAAGTAGAGCCATCCCAATTGCAATCAGTCAAGCGAAAGAATGGAAAAAGAACGCAACGGAGAAAGAGATCGAGAATGTCTCAGCTCATGGTTCTGTCACGCCATCTAAAGACAGCAGCTCCGCAAGACCAGAGCTTATGGATCATGCGCAGCATGTCGTCAAACACGAAGAAGGCTGGGCGGTTCAAACAGAGAAAGCAAAACGAGCAAGTGAGGTCAAAGAAACGAAACAAGAAGCCATCGACCGGGCAAGTGAGATTGCATCTAATAAAGGGACTTCTGTTGTTATCCATAGAAAAGATGGGAGCATTCAGGATGTGTTAAAACCGCAGTAAGACCGCTCATAAGCGGTCTTATTTTATGCATTCTTTTCTTTTTTCGCTGGTGCTTTTCTTTTTTTAGGTGCTGCCTTTTTCGCTTTGGCTGGTTTTGATCGGTCGATTGAAGCCTGTAGAGCTGCCATTAAATCGGTCACATTGGATGCAGGATCTTTTTTGCCAGTCGTTTCTGGCTGAACTGTATGTTCTCCAGATATTTTATCTCCAATTAAATTCATCAGCTGTTCTCTGTATTCATCCTGATAGGCAGCTGGATCGAAAGTTGTGGTTAATTGCTCGATTAAAAGAAGCGCTGTATCTAACTCCTTTTTTACAATGTTTTCTTCTTGGGGGATATTCGGTACATCTGATAC
Organism: Bacillus sp. FSL W8-1143; assembly: GCF_037965155.1. NCBI lineage: Bacteria > Bacillati > Bacillota > Bacilli > Caryophanales > Bacillaceae > Bacillus > Bacillus sp. FSL W8-1143. Next base: position 1,734,972 of record NZ_CP150182.1, on the reverse strand, counting down.
CTGTCTAATTTCATCAGGGAAATGAATGGTTTCCATCAGTAAAATATGTTCATAGCATCTAACGATTGCTAATTGCTCCTTTGAGCGGATCATAATCTTTGCGACACCAATTTTCCCCGATTCCTCTAAAGCTTTTCTTAATAATGAATAAGCCTTCGCTCCGCCGGTATCTGGTGATAAAAAGTAACTTCTTTCATAATAGATTGGATCAATCTCTTCTATCTTCACAAAATCAATGATTTCAACGGCTTTTTCTTCATTTTCTTTTCGCAGCTTTTCAAGCTCTTCCTCGTCTAATTCAATGAATTTATTTTTCGCATACTCGTACGCTTTGACGATTTGTTCTGGTGCCACCTCTTCCCCGCAGTTGGCACAAACTTTTTTATAGTTAATGGGCGTGTGACACTCTTTATGCAGCTGCCTTAATTTAATGTCTTTGTTCTCTGTAGCGGTAAACAGCTTCACTGGAATATTGACTAGTCCAAAGCTAATGCCGCCTTTCCAAACTGTATGCATCGCGTCGCCTCCGTTCTTTTCTCCTTACTATGCAATGTTTTCGTTAGACTTATGTATGTGAATGAAAATTTCATCCCACTCTAAGAACACATCATATGAGGAAGTGACATGCACAAATGAAACCTATGCGATTAACGGCTGCACATGAGGTTCCTACCGGTGCAGACTGGGTGTATGAATTAAAATATGACGGCTTTCGAGCCATTCTGACGTGGGATCAAAACGAGATTCATTTAGAAAGCAGAGCCGGAAAACGATTAAATGAACAGTTTCCTGAGGTGATTGAACAGTGCGAACAATTAAGGGATCAGTTTGCTCTTTTTTTACCTCTGACGTTTGACGGGGAATTGGTCTTTTTACTGGATGAACAGCAAAGCGATTTTGCGAGGGTTCAGCAAAGAGGTAGGCTGAAAAACAAAGAGGCGATTAAGCAACAGGCTGAGCGGTTTCCATGTCATTTGATCGCATTTGATCTATTAAGATGCAAAGGGCAATCTCTAATTGATTTACCGTTGATAGAAAGGAAAAAACAGTTACAGCAAGTTTTCCAAGCAGCAAAACTTCCGCCATCTGTACAGCTTGAGCACCCTTCCCTTCTTCAACTCATTCATACAGACACAAATCCTGAAAATATGAAAAAGCTGATGACGACGTATTTAGCAGAAGGACTCGTTGCGAAAAAAGGGACGAGTAAATGGCACGACAATACCCGGTCAAAAGAATGGTTGAAAGTCAAAAACTGGCGATATGTCTCTGTCATAGTGACTCATTTTGATAAAGAAAATGGCTACTTTCAAGGCTGTATTTATCAAGATCATCAACTCACTGAGGTTGTCCAATTCAAGCATGGATTTTCTAAAGAAGAAGAACAAACGCTTCGTACGCTCTTTCAAACAAAAGGCAAGCAAATAGGGGCATCAGGATATGAAATCCCACCTTCTATCGTCGCGAGCATTGCTTGTATCTCCTTTGATGGATCCGCCTTAAGAGAGCCGCGTTTTTCTTCCTTTTTACTAGATACTGATCCAGCGACGTGTACGTTTCAGCAAATGCTCAAACAGCTATATCCGCTCCCTGCTGTGATTGACATCACTCATCCCGAAAAACCGATTGTGCCAGCTCTTCATCTGAACAAGGCAGATTACTTACTTTATTTGAGACAAGCCGCTCCCTATCTCTTGCCCTTTTTACGTGAAAGACGGCTGACTTTAATTCGGTTTCCTCATGGCGCCGGGGATGAATTCTTTTATCAAAAGTCGACACCTGATTATGCGCCAGATTATGTGTTGACCGATCAAGCTGATGATATTGCTTACACGGTCTGTAATGACCCTCAGACGCTTCTTTGGCTCGGCAACCAGCTTGCAATGGAATTTCATATTCCTTTTGAAACAAGGGATACGAACCGGCCGGTCGAAATCGTCTTTGATTTAGACCCGCCGTCTGTTAACGAGTTTCATCTAGCCATAGAAGCTGCCAAGCGAATCAAAACGCTTTTAGACGGTCTCTTTCTCACAGCCTTTATTAAAACAAGCGGTGGTAAAGGACTTCAAGTTTATATTCCATTAAAGAAAAATGCCTTCACATACGTAGAAACGAGGACATTTACCGCGTTTATATGCCAATTTTTATGTGAACAAGCCCCTGAGCTATTTACTTTGGAACGTCTTAAGAAAAAACGCGGCAAGCGCTTGTATTTAGACTATATTCAGCACGATGCTGGAAAAACAATCATTGCGCCCTATTCACCAAGAGGAAATGAGCTTGGACTTGTAGCGACACCGCTTGAATGGGACGAACTCCATCAAGATGGACTTCATCCTTCTTTGTTTACCATGCCAGCTGTGATAGAGCGTCTAAAGGAAAAAGGCGATCCATTCCGACGCATGAGGCACCTTGCAAATGATGACACTTTCAGACAAGTTTTGCACCGGCTTGAGGACATTATCCCGGCACATAAGATGGACATACGCGGTCATTAAGCGTTACACTTACTCATTAGAGAGTAAGAAAGGGATGACCATTTTGACCGCACATTCATTTCGAAATATAGCACTTATTTTCTTGTGCCTTGCAGCAGGTATTGTGGATGTGATTGGCTATTTGAGCTTAGGGCATGTATTTACAGCCAATATGACAGGTAATATTGTGCTGCTTGGCATTGCAGCAGGAAGCTCCTTGCAGCTTACGGCCCTTCATTCCATCACCGCACTGAGTGGATTTGTATTAGGGATTTTACTTGCTGTTGTGATAGGCGGAAAGCATGAGAAAACATTTTGGCCGAAAGCCGTTACACGTATCTTTATCATAGAAGTCCTGATACTGCTTCTATTTGTTCTCATGACCATTTTCCCTTATACACAAGGTGCTTATTTTATGCTCATTATCCTTTTAAGCATGGCCATGGGCCTGCAGACAGCGGCCGCCCGCAAATTAAATGTGGCTGGCATTTCCACAACGGTTCTAACGAATACACTCGCCAACCTATTTGAGGATTTGGCTCAGCGCATTTCACATCGGGAAAAAAGAACAGCTCCCATTCAGCATGTCAGTTTCATGCGAATAGGCTCTATTGTCTTTTACTGCCTAGGTGCTGCATTAGCGGCATACACAGATGCATTCGATCCGTTTATCATCATTTGGCTGCCTATCTCTATCCTAGGGCTCATTGTGATCACTGCTGCATTCAAGCACTTTCATCAATTGAAATAGCCAATCGAAAGATGGCTATTTCAATCTCTGTAATGAAACCACTAATAACTTCTTACATAAAAACCAGGAGGGCGCCCCATAATGAACGTGGAGCCGTACGGGTATCCAGAAAATGTCCCGAATCCACCATATCCAGGATAACCTCCTAAACCAGAGAACACGCCAGGGCTCACATAATACCCGCCAAAGCCAATATGTGGCCCCACTGCTCCTCCGCTAAAACCGCCTCCGTGAAATCCTCCATACACCCGTGGGTCCATACAATCACCTACCTTCTAGATACACTTCATCACATCATATGCATGACAAATGGAGCGGTGTTCCCGCTTTTTCTTTTACTTCTATGTACAATAGACCAATTTGAGAAAATTTGAATGAAAAGTCCTGCAAAAAATTAAATTAAGCAAAGAAAGGTGACCTTTTTAACTTGTTGCTCTGCCCTATGTTTATTTAGAATAATGAGGCAGGTAACAAATTTGCACACCCCCTTTGTTGCGAATTCTTCTTATTAAACGTTCTTGTAGCGTTTAATAAGAAGAGCCTATTAAAAGACAAAAAACCCTTGCTGACGATAATCAACAAGGGCAAGAGATAAATGGTGGATTAACCACCAATGATTTTTTCTGCTACTTCGAAAGAACCCGCAACGTTTTGAGTCAGAACTGACGCAGCGATCGCTAAACCTACAACGAATAATACTTTTAAACCTGTTTTCATCTTAAATCAACCCCATTCTTTTCATATGTAAATCCGCTTCTAAACTTTTGTTCAAATAAAAAACAGACTGCTCATAAAGTGCTTGCTTTTCACAATACTTAGCCGCAAAATGTGAAAGCTCTTTTACTTCATGATATTCATTCTTCTCTTCTAACTTTCTTAATTTCTCATCAATTTGTTGAAATCTTTGTGGTGCATTCGTTAAGTAAAGGTCATGGACGATGCCTATTTTCAGCTGAAACACTTCATGAGAAGCATCTTTTATTCTCGCATACGCAGCCTCTATATAGTGGCTTGCACGCTGCTTTTCACCAATCACACAGAGTTCCCGGCTCATCAGATACGTAGAATGGAAAAAGAAATCCGTCTCGTAATATTCTTGATGGGACAATGCTTTTTCAAGATGACGTATTGATTCTTTCGGTTTATTCCAAAATGAATATAAAATGGCCACATTGTGATGAAGCTGAGCCAGCATAAAATCATCCTGCTCGCTTGTCAAAACCTCTTCCGCCAAACGATAATTTTCAAGCGCCTCTTCATACCGGCCGATCTCTGTTTGATTCGCCGCTATGAGGGAATATGAAAGTGCCGTTCTTCTTTCATAATGCTTGTGCCGTTTATAAACGTGAAGGGCTCTCCTGATATAGCTTAATGAGAGCATGATATGACTAAGCCGGTAGTAAAGCCAGGCCACCTTAAAATCGAAATCAGCACGTTCGATCTCACTTGGAATTTTATCTAAGAGCTTTTCAGCACTTTGATACATTTGCAATGCAACCTCGTAATTACCTTGATGCTGCTCATACACACCCTCATAAAAATCAAAATAGTAGGCAAGGCGGTTAGATAAGTCATCCTCTTTTTTCCCGTGGAGACCTTCCATACTTTTCGTTGAAACACTGCCCTTTTGACCTCTTAAATTGTACATGAGAATGTGATGCCTCTTCTCAAGAAGAGAATAGTACATAAGGATGTCCGCATCATCAATTTCCTCTACTGCTTGTTTCGCTTTAGCAAATAGCCGTTCTGCCTCATCTGCATGATCTTTTTTAATTTCCATGTTCCAGTCATTTAATAATGATGCCAATTCCGCAACAGGAATCTTGCTCATTCTACACCCCCAATCACCTTCAGCTGCATCACATGATTTCACTAAATATGGAACTTCTATTAGCAATTGCTAATTAGTCCATTCGAGATCATTTTAATATGAATCACTTAAATCTTCAATAACCGTTTCCTTTGAAAAAGCTTTTCTTTTTTCTAACCAATGATGTTTGCGTAAAAATTCCGCCTTTTTTCGGTTTTAAAATAAACAATCATCTCGGGATGAAATGAAAAAAGCCCTTTTTGGGGGCTTTTTGTACTTATTCCAATCGTATGATGGTAAGTGCCGCTCCAACAGAACCTCCCCCAAGTAACACCACTGTTGCGACTAAACCGAAAATTTGGAGAGAAATTTGGTTACCTGCTGCAAGTGTTGTAATGAGTGATGCCGATAAAGCGGGTGTTAATATAGAACCAGGAATGGCAGATCCGCTGTTAACCAGCCTTGTTCCAGCAAGCAGCGCTGCATTTGTGTTCACTTGATAAGTGATGAAATAGCGACCCGAGACTGGTACTGTAAAAATCGTATTTCCACCACTTGCCGTAAAACCATCTAAACTCTGATTATTAGGCAAAGAAACCGCTGTCCCGCCTAGGACAACAAGCACTGGAGGCGTACATTGAGTTAGCGGTTACAATTGTGCAGGATCGGTTATTCCTGTTGGACACTTCTATCAAAGAACACCAATGAGTAGAAAGATTCCGCATATTTCCTGATGAGCAATAAAGGAGAACTTATTGGACATTTGTGAGTAAAGCTTTTCATTTTTTGTTTGAATATTGATCTCTTTCAGTTTACTCATCAACAGGTTTGTCACTTTCCATCAGCCCAATTCAATGCTGTATACAAACACAAACCATATGGTCTTTTATCATATGTGCCTATGACTATTTTGTGCGATTCGTCTAAAGATCAGTAAACTTATTATCAGCGCAGCTTTTCATTTATCCAGTTTCTTTATATAATATGATCAATAACTTCCGCGCCTCAGTAGCTCTAGAAGGGAAGAGCGCCGTAAAACAAATTGTAGCTAGCGGGTCGCAAGGCAAGGGTTTCAGAAGCACCGAAAAGCACATGAGCTGAGACAGGCGAAACTCCTGTCGGTGAAATTCCGTAGGGAAGCGTGTTGCCCCTAGCCTATGCTTACGAAAGGAGTGCGGGTTCGAATCCCGTCTGAGGCTTATGAGGTAGATGGAATGGGAGGATAAAACATCATGCATGTGTTTGAAGAGTATGTAAGCAACATTGGTAACCCAGAGCTGAAGCAGCGCACGCAAGACATTTTACAATGGATTTTAGACACATTCCCTCAATTAGAACCAAAAATTGCTTGGAATCAGCCCATGTTCACAGACCATGGCACATTTATTATTGGGTTTAGCGTGGCAAAACATCACATTTCTGTCGCACCAGAAGGAAAAGGAATTGATCACTTTTCAGCTGAAATTGTACAAGCTGGTTACGATCATGGAAAAAAGATGTTTCGCATGAAGGAAAGCTTGCCAGTTGATTATCCTCTCCTAAAGAAAATCATCGAATTTAATATCGAAGACAAAGCGGATTGTACAACGTTTTGGCGAAAATAAAAAGTACCCCGATCTGAGCCATTATTAGATCGGGGCATTTTGCTGCAACATGTTATTTTGTTCTCTTCCTTACAACGTTCTGCTCAAGCCACTCATAACATGACAAGATGGCATTCACGCTCTTTTGGCATATCGGCAAATATACAACAGTGACCGCTGTTAAACTCGCTATGACAGCCCCTGCTAAGACATCAAAAGGATAATGGACACCTACCCATATCCTTGAAAAACCAACGGCGCACGCTATGATCAGCCAATAAACATGGCGTTTGTGAAAAAGCCAAAAGATCAGACATACAGAAAAAATCAAGATGGTATGATCACTCGGAAAAGAGTTATTCACTTCCTTTTGAATCAAAAGATTGACATGACTCATTTCGGCAAAGGGCTGCTGGTTGGAATAAAAAAATCCTGCAATTTTCCCAATTAACTCTGCCAATATGAAAGTAAGTCCAGCAGATACCACCATCCCCCTATTGGTTTCACTTCGATTTTGAAACCATATGAACAGACACGTGAGCGCTGCTAACAGCACAGTATATTCAGCTAGTCCAATGAATATCGGATTCAAATAACCATGATCGATACTGAGCTGATTCACCCACCTAAATAAATCTTCATTATATCGCTTCATCTCATTTCATTCCTTTTTCCTCGATTTATGATAAGGATAATTGAAATAAGATGACTCTTCCATCGATTGAACGAACAAACCATGGAACCATATGACATGTTTGTCACTTTGCTGTCACTGACATCATTTACTTACTGCTCTATAGAGAGTGACGCTGCTCCCATTCCTTTTTTAGTAAAGCATATTGGTACGTGTTTTCATATTTAGGGGTGCCATCCTCATATGTAGTAAATGAAATAAACTCAAGAAAAAGGCCTTCTCTCCGCATGCCTAATCGCTCACATAATGCCTGCGAACGGACATTATCATCTTCTACATAGGCATAAAGCCGCCTTGCTGCCTTTTCTACAAATAAATAGGACAAAAGCGCCACAGCGCTCTCTCGTGCATATCCCTTTCCTTCATATGCTTCATTGAAATTCCAGCCGATTGAATACGTATCAGGATCCTCTTTTAAATGAAACAACTCACCGATAATCTGCCCACTTTCTTTTAAACAAACCGCTACATATGAATGGTCTTCTTTTCTCTTTTTCACTATAGCCAAAGCTTCTTCTAATGAAGAAATTCGATCAGCGAGGAAACAATTTACTCTTGGATTAGACAAGTACTCAAGCATCCCTGCTGCATCTTCATCGCAAAACGGTCTAAGCATTAAACGATTCGTTTCTAATTGATTCATAAATGACTCCTCACTGTTTTTGCTTTATTTCGTGTTTTCTAGTCTCTTCATATTTTAGATGACATGCACCAGCTTTGACAATCAAGTTATTCTGAAGTGTCTTCAAATAAACGAAACTCATAAAAAGCATTTTGCTATTAAATCATTTGGTCAAAACTGATAAAATAGAACTTATGTTTCTATTTTATGAAAAAGGGGTTACACGATATGATCAAAACAGTGGATGGCAACATTTTAGAGGCAAGTGAAGACATCATCTGTCACCAGGTGAACTGTAAAGGGGTCATGGGCGCTGGATTAGCCAAACAAATCAAAAGCAAATACCCCAATGTGTACAAAGAGTATAAAGAATTATGTACAGAACAAGGAGATGACTTGTTAAGCTCCGTTCAACTCATCACAACTAATGACGGAAAAACAATTGCCAACTTATTTGCTCAAACCGGATACGGAAGAAAAAGAATGCAAACGGACTACGATGCCTTACGCAGCTGCTTACAAAGCCTAAAAGACACAGTAACCCATTCAAATGAAAAGAAAAACCATACTTCCATCGCCATTCCCTACGGGATCGGCTGCGGACTGGCGGGCGGCGATTGGGCGATTGTGGAAGGCATGATTGAAGAGGTGCTTAGTGATTGTGAAGTGACGGTTTATCGGTTTAGATAAGTGAATTTTCGTTTTCGATTAAAAGATAAAAGGACCATTCTGTCTGGAACGGTCCTCTTATTCTATGCAAACTAGTTATTATTCTTTTCTTTGTTCTTCATATATTCAATTACAAATTCTCGATCTTCCTGGTCTTCTGGAAGTATTCCAATATTTTGATACATCCATATCTCTTGTTTTTGAACTTCATCTAATCCATCTTCCAATATATCTATATAATCATATTCGATGGAAAACTCACCTTTGTTATTTAATTTTAATGTAGCACTAGTCCACACATCATTATTAATTTCTTTATCAGTAAGCCATAATTCTTTAAACAAAGCATGTAAATTTAAAAGTAAATCTTCATAAATATTCTCACTTACATTAAACGTTTCTGGAATATCATGAGAATATATATACTCTGTATTACAGTCCTTTTTAAAGAAAAAAAACACCTCAGATGATTTCTCTAGCACTTCAGCATAAAGCACAGCTTTATACCATTCAGTTGGGATGATTTCGTTAACCTCTTTTGCGATTCTTTGAAATAGATCTGCTTGATGCTGCATCTTCTTATCAACCTCCTGCTTGATTCTGTATCACAACAGTTCTTTTCATTTTTCCCTCTATTGTATAAGTCACTTTAAATTCAGTTGGTCTCAATGAGCCACTTATATATAGCGGTTTAATTTCTACATTAACTTTTTTGGGCGGATTTGCACTAAGAGCCTTTATCCATGTTTGCTCCATCTTGTACCATTTCCCACCGCTTCGATTAATCTGTGAATTCATCGGCACAAGATTATCAATATCCCCAGACCCTTTAAAAATTGACGCAATTAAATGACCACCATCATCATCCAGTAATCGATCTGGCTTGCCTGAATTAGATTGGGCGTATTGGTTTCTTTTGACCTCTCCGTATTTTAAATCACTTGCTTCAACTTTGACAATACGTCCGTAGTGATCGGTTGTGTAGGTGTAGCCTTGCTTTGTTGAATAAACGACATTTGGTTTTAATACTTTTTTACGTTTCCATCTCACATAGTGATCTCCGTAACTGACAACAGCCGGTGGTGATTTAGGTGCTGGTAATCGTCTGCCTGTCTTAGAGATTCCGTAGCCTGAATTGTTGTCGAGACGCTTTGCCATGGAGAGGAGTTTATTTTTGAGATTTTCGCCGTCAAATACATTGTACGGAAGCTTCGGTCCACCAGCCATTTGAAACTTTGGTGAGTACGGCAATAGATTCGGAATAGAGACTCTGTCTAATGATTTTGCTCCTTGTTCAAGCCCTTTCTTCACTGTAGTTTTGGCCGCGGTTGTCCCTGTTTTTGTGATGGCTCCTGCCCCTTTGGAACCAAAGACGATTTCTGCTAGTGAACCAGTCGCATAGGCGAACCAGTGTGAACGAGAATACGCATCACCATCTATGACTTCTTTTTGGAATGAGTCTGAAATTGATTTTCCAATCGCTTTCGATGTTTCAATTGGATGAGAAACAGCCGTAACGACTGATTCTACGGCACCACCAGGATCTGTTACAAGATCGTAAATGCCAACTACTGTATCTTTGGCCACATCATATAGACCAACTGCAGCACCTTTTACACTATCAACGAATACCTCTGATGCTTCTTCCTGCGCTTTGATTTGGAGCAGCTGGCTGTAATACATTTTTTGATCGTAAGAAAGATTTTCATATCCAATTTCGTCTACAATCTCAAAGTATTTCGCTTCTGATATACACGAGGGATCATTGAGCTTTTCTTTCAATTCTTTGATTCTTCGTTTCTCTTTTTCTTCTTTTTTCACTTTTAAATATGCTTTCACCTGTGCATCGATTTTATCATGATTCTTGTACACATCTGTCTCATGAAATGCTTTTGCATCATAATACATGGGCTGAGCGTTCTTACCTTTTCCTGTAGCAGCCATCATTTTTGTATAAAAAGTTTTGAGGTGATTCTCAATCTCTTCTGACTTTGCGTATTCTGTTTTTAGCTCATGATCTATTTTATGTAAAGCATCAATTGTCTCTTTTCTTTTTTTGTTCGCATCGTCTAAATGTTCATTGACCTCTTTACTTGAAAATGTGTGTAATTCAATTAAATCACTGATATCGTCAAAAATAGTGGAAAGAGCTTCTTTTTGTTCCTTGACCATATCTTTATTATTCTGAATGCCTTGCTTCAATTGAGCATCTAGGAAGTGCTCATCAATAAATGTACTCCCGCCTAATGATTCATCATCCAGCTTTCCTTTCACTCCATCTAAAAAAGCTTTTTGCATATCGATAAAATCAAGATAAGTGTCTGCGTATAGTGCAAGATCATTATAAAAAGCTTTGATATTATCTGCACCTTTTCCAGTAAACTCATCACCTAATCCCGATACACCTTTTAATGCTTTTTTCACAAGTTTCATCTCTTCTTGAAGCTCATGATAGGCCTTTGACCTCTGTTCGACAGCTGATAGTAAAGATGGAGCATCTAATATTTTCATATAAAAAAGACTCCTTTTATGGAATATTCTTTTACTAGAATACCATAAGGAGTCTGACACTTTAATCCATTTTATCGTTTTTTAACCAATTATCCTCCGTAGTGGTGGATTAAAACCCTATCGCTTTTATGAACCTGCACCTCTAGAGAAAAGTAACACTACCTCATTTTTAGCATCAGCTTGAGTTTGTTGTCCAACAGGCATTCCAAGAATTGTACCTAATAGCAAAGCAGTAGTAATCATCATCATTATTTTTTTCATGATCATATGACCTCCTTTCCTATAAGCGTACAAGATTTTAAAGCCAATTCCAAGAAGTAGTTACTTTCTTCATAAAGATTTAACTTCTTATAAATGGATGCAACATCAGGAGCTAGAGCCTCTATATCAACATATGCTTTTCTTTCTTCCAAAAAACATAGCCCTTTCTTGATATCCTCATAGCTTTCCCGTGGTGTTGTATAACATTTCTCAAGGATATTGAATTTCAAAATAAAGTTTGTGTTTTGCTGTTCTTTAGAAAAGGATTTCCCCTCAGCAACCCAACTTATTGCCTGATCCAATTGATTTGATTTATAGCTTGATCTTGCAAATTCATACGCACATTGTAAGTATGAAACAGGGGCTGACTGTTTTAGATCATCTGCGAAAATTGCTTTGTTAAAATATTCAATGGCTTCTATATGGTGGTCATCCTGAATTTTGAGAAATCCTAAATCATAATAAGCCAACGCTAACAATCTCTTATCATCCTTCTCAATTAGTCTATCAACACACTCCAAAAGCATTTTTTCAGCTTTGTCTAGTCTACCATCATCAATCAAATTCAGTGCCAACAACATATTACAGTTTATGGTCTGTATGCTGTAGCCTTCATGACCTTTATAGATATCTTTTGCTGTTTGTAGATGATGGTGAGAAAGGAGCGTGACCTTATTGAAATAGTAGAGTGTGCCAATTTTATAATGGAACTCAGCCTTTTCAATTTCATCATGTACCTTATCCAATTGTCTCTCAGCTACTCTAAATAGGACTAGAGCTTCTGAATAATTATTCCTTGCACTCTCGTACATACCTTTGAAAAGATAAAAGTAAAACCTTAACATGTCATCTGTTTTGACTCTTTCGCTTTCTGTTATTGTTGGCTGCCCCACTAAATCTTCCATAAGTACCTTAAATCTATAATCAAGAATATTGAAATAGAGTAAAACATCTTGATTTTCTTCCATTTCGCCTAACATCTCTTGAATCTCATCCCTCAACTCTACTGCTTGTGAAACTTCCCTCTTTTTAATATGTAAATACCATTTGTTGAGAGTGTTTGCTACATCTACAGAGGAAATCAAACCCGACATCCCATTACCCCCTTGCTCTCATTTCCTTTGTATAATTTTAACACGATATTTACAACATATGTAAAGTCAAGGTGGTCATTTTAAAAATTTTCGGTATCCCGCAAAATGCAAAAATACGTTTCTATAAAAGGTATGTTTTATGTAGAGTGCATTAAAAGAGGAACAGCATGGCAGTAAAAAATTATACATATGGATCCTGTAACACAGGAAGTAACAGAGCTTTCTAAAGGTGGATTTAGTACAAAAAAGAAGAGCAAGTTGATGCTTAAAACATGAGAATTGCTTAGAAGTGGTATTGAAGTTGGTGGCGTAGAAACAACTTTAAAACATTTTCTTTAGGAACGCCTATTCTCTTTTTAAATATAGATTCACACCCCATTTTCTTCTTTTTTTAATATAAATTGAGACCAAAATAAAATCCCCCTGAAGCCAATAGCTCCAAGGGGTTTCTTGATTAATACTGAGACATATACTGATCGCGTTCCCATGGGTGTACTTGGGTTCTAAATATAATTTATTACTTAATATATGTAATTTGTTGTTTCTTAACCCTATTAAATCAACGCTTTGTCAGATAGAACCCTCTCCTTAATTCATCTTAAATTATCCATTGGTGGTCAAAATCACAATGAAATTAGCCCCATTGATTTACTTATTATTGATCCATTTTAATAAGAATTCTTTAGTTTGAGATACAGGATAATACCACTTGTTCCCTATCTTTCTCTTAGGAAATCTTCATCAAAGAAAAACTCTTTTTGCATAGTGTTCATACACATACTTGTCTGATATTCCAGCTCCTTAGTATTCCAAAACAGCTTTTCATTGTCAAGCTTCTTTAAGTGTTTCTCCAATTCATCTATGTATAGTTTTCTAACTTCTTCTTCATCAATTTTGATGTTTAACATTTAATTCCTACTTTCTTTTTTTATTTTATATACGACAATTTATAAATTAAAGAACGACGAATAAGGTGTTGGCATCATGCCCCCACCCTTTGTTTTTAATAAACTTCATTAGTATTTAATTAAAAAACAAGCAGACAGGTAACATCTCCCTATCTGCAAATTGAGCTTAATTAATGAAATACTTCTTTTATACACTTTGTAATACAGGTTTAATTTTTTGTTCATATAAATTCTTACCGTACAGTCCATTCAGTTTTAATCCTCGAATTTTTTCTAAGGGTAAATCTTGTGCTGAAATGGCTGTAGGAATATATTTAAATGTTGCTTCTTTCTTAAGTATTATAGGTTTAAATGTCTTTGTGAAATCTTGAAAACCAGTAATGAAATAAGAAATAGGTTTTCCACGATTAGATCTTCTCACCATGACATCTACTAAATCGTCAATTTTCGCAGAATAATTTTCTGCATTGTTACTAATAACATAGTCTGGGATAAATGTTTTGTGTTTATTAGATAAACCTTGTTTTTTTATGGTTAAATCAACTACACCAAAAGGAGGCACTACGCACCAAGCATGTGCTGCAATTTTTGGCAAGGAGCCAGAACTAACAGGCCAATAATGGAGTTGAGATAGACCGCTATTTTTAGGAAAATTTATTGGCAAGGCTCCAAATACTATATAGTTCCATACTCCTTCTGCTTCGATAGCACTCCTGCCATATTTACACAAGCGTTTTGCCTTCCGTCAGTTTTTAGTTCTCCATACAATAGTTCTGCAACAACTGAAAGAACTTTTTGTGCATGATTTTTATAATCATCCTTGTATTCTTTGTACTGAACAAACTTTGCATAATTTTCTAAAAATTTCGAGTCTACTTTCTCATTCTCTATAAAATTTCGATCATCATAAAATCCAGGTTTTGTTACATCAATATGTTTTGCAGTTAAGTCTAATTTAACCTTCTCAAAAATTTTATTGTGAGTGCTCGTTATTTAATCCCCTTCGGATAATATAAAAGAATGATTTTGTTTAATAATTCTATTAGTGTAACTAACACTATACCCATCAATACCTGAATTTCAATGTCGGCGAGGAAAGTGTTTTTGTTATCAACATATCTACCCTTTCTATTTATTACAAGAAACAGATATCCGAAATAGAATAAAAATCAAAAAAAGGGAGCTATAAACGTAGCCCCCTCATAAGTGATTAATTTTTCTTTTTTTTGTGATCTTTTATTAAACTTGAAACAGTTAAACCCATAACACCAAAAGCTACAATATAAAATAAAACATTAGTGACAGGTGTATCAATTTTACTTAAAACCAACACAACAGCTATAATAGCGATAGGTAAAGTAATTAACACACTTTTAGATGCCTTATTTTCCTGTGTCATCTAATTAAGCACCTCCTTGAATTTTACCATTAGGATGTTTTAGCTAAGTTTAAAAAACAAACAGCATTATGGTTTTAGCAACCCACCACGCAGCATTTTCATTTCCAGTAACTTTAAGAGCGCCTAAATAGATACCATGTTCTAGAGCGCCTGTATAATGTTCTAGAGTCATTAGAATCGTTTCTAACCCAGTAACACCGCCTATCATTACCTTAAGTTTTTTCGGTAATTGGTCATAAGCACCTTTTATTGCTTTTATAGCCGATGTGAATTTACCATGTACAGAGGCTTCCCCATTTTCCTTATCTTGAAATTCTTTTATAGTTTTTTTGAATTTTACTGTTTCTTCTTCATTTAGATTCCAATACTGTGCAATCTCATCTATTGTAGGCTCTTTTGATTGATCAAAAGAAGATTTTACAGATGAATAAGAATAGGACTGTTCTTTTTCGAGAGCTTTAGCAGCATTTGCTTCTGCAAAAGGTGTGACTGTTAAAAAAGAAACTCCAGCAACCATTGAGAGTAATAATCCTTTTGAAGTGCTTAAATTTTTCATAATAACTCCTAATTTTAAATATTTAGTGGCTATACTTCTAACAAATATTAAGCATATTTTTGTAATTCAACATATTGTTTCAGCTGTTAAGAATAACCCTCCTCGGTTTTATGCTATCATTTGTAAATAAATGAAGTAAATAGGGTTTTGGTTGCATACCTTTAATGGTTCAATATACACATTATTGATAATCCATAAAAAAATCATCTTATTTGAAAACCATCTGTCTTACTGCTTATTCGTCTTAATAACTATTTGACACTCGATTTTGTAAGTGGATTCACCAGTATCAACTTTTATATCATCACGGTTAATTTTATATTTCCCACCATACAATCTCGATGAAACAGGATGGGAAATACCATCTTTAAGATATCTGAATATAAATTCCTTGCCTTTTTTATAATCTTTAAGTGGAACATGCCCTACTTTCAAATCATTAACATAGACTGCAATAGCTTGAGGATCATGTTCGTTGTCCTCCTCAAGTTGCAAATAACAATCAGAAAAAAATTCATCCTGATGAAGGAAAATAGGCTCGTCATAAGTGTATTCTAATATTTCAGTATTGGTCATTCCATTATATTTTTCTTCAAAATTATAATTGTCTTTTTCTTGGGCAATGGCCTTTTTTATTTCTTTTTGATAATAGCTTACTCCAGCAACATTGAATGTGATATATTCAAAAAATGCATCTTCCTCTTCATACTTTACTGAGTATGAAGTTTCACTCACAAACTTTGGATATTCATCAATTTTCAGGGGCGGATCAGCTATTTCTTCTAAAGTGTTCACAGTACTTTTTGCTTCTTGTTTAAAAATCATATTCTTAATAGTATTCCATAAACTCACTTACTCACCCTCCAAATGTTCTTCTTTTAAATAGTTATTATATTATCGGCATAATTCCCATTTTGTTTACAATTTTTTTGATACTGAGTTGCGTCTGTTAATTTCAGATACATGTGCAAATAGGGAAGCACAGAGATATCCTATCCTCATTTATCGCATCGGCTGTTTCACTACTCTTTCAAGTTTAACGTTGTTAGCGCATGCCACGACAGCCTCACCCTGAAATTAGGCATCACTAAAGACAACACCTTGATCCAGGAGCATAGACTGATTCTATTCAGTTGTGAACTATTGAATATAGATTAAAAATAAGTTAGAATGGGCTGGTATCATTGCAAATTCATCAAAATTATTTAAATGTTATAGTAATTAACTCATAAGCCTTTAATTAGTTTTATAAGTTTAATTACGCACCTTAAATTTACACTTGAAAATTTATAGATTCGGTTTTGAAACCTTTCCTTTCATTTGCTTTAATCCTTTTCTAATAGATTCTAAAGCATTATAAGCCCCTTTTTCATCAGCGACCATTTTATCGATGTGCATATTCACTGAATAATTGCTAGTAACATTCTTGGACTCTGACACTTCAAATCCTAGAACTGAAAGTTTAGCGATAGCAACTGAAGAAGCTACATTGTTAAACATACTTCGTATTGACTCGTAGCTCTTTGCTACTGCTTCGATCTTCTATCTTTGTTTCTCTAAGTAAACTCAACAGCTTTAAGCATGTTAACTGAGCCTTGTTTATTAAGGACAATTTCTCCATCATCTACTACAGCTAATGCTCCTTGAGCTGGGACTTTACCAACTGATCCACCAGTCTTGAAACGAGGGATCTTTTGGCCAGTAGTATTACCCTTAACGACAACACCGAGAGCATTTAAAGCCTCTTTAAGCTTATCAATCAAATTGTTAGAGATAGACTTGCCGATTTACTCCATATTTGAATTGATAAACTTAGTGAATTCAGAAAGCTGTTTATTGATATCGATAATCTTATCGTTCATCAATTTTCCTTCTAAATCCTTGAACCCATGCTCAGCATTAATAAGATCATCATACTTTGCGTTAATTGATTTTTCGACTTTTTCAAGCTGATATTGCAGCGCTTCTTTACGCTTGGAGTTTTCACGATCTTTTAGGAATTTATCTAAAACAAGCTGTTCATTTTGCATCTGTTCACTAAGTTATTTAACTTTTCATTTACCGAACTCACAGTCATGGAGTGAATATCGATTTATTTGATCTAAAAGTTTTGTTTGCTTTTGAAATTTTCTGTTGAATTTGGTGGTCAAAAAGTGGCCAATCTTCATTTTGATTCTGGTCACTATAAATTTGACCACCAAATCCTTTTTAAAAACCCCTTGAAGCCAATAACTCCAAGGGGTTTTCTTTATTAATACTGAGACATATACTGATCGCGTTCCCATGGGTGTACTTGGGTGCGGAACATATCCCATTCGATTTCTTTTGATTCGATGAAGTGCTCGAATAAGTGATCGCCTAGTGCGTTGACCATGACTTCGTTTGATTTCAGCAGCTCAAGTGCTTCTGCAAGTGTTGCAGGAAGGTCAGCGATGCCGTTTTCAAGGCGCTCTTCTTTGTCCATGACATAGATGTTTCTGTCGATTGGTGCTGGTGCGTCTAGTTTGTTTTTGATTCCGTCAAGACCTGCTGCAAGTAATACGCTTAATGCAAGGTATGGGTTTGCAGATGGGTCTACGCTGCGCACTTCTACACGTGTGCTGATGCCGCGTGATGCAGGGATACGGATCAGTGGGCTGCGGTTTTGTGCACTCCATGCCACATAGCAAGGTGCTTCATAACCAGGTACAAGACGCTTGTAAGAGTTCACCGTTGGGTTTGTGACCGCTGTAAAGCTAGTTGCATGCTTAACGATACCCGCGATAAAGTGTCTAGCCGTCTCGCTTAATTGTAAGTCTGCTTTTTCATCAAAGAATGCGTTTTTGCCATTTTTGAATAATGATAGGTTACAGTGCATACCAGATCCGTTCACACCAAACAATGGTTTTGGCATGAATGTCGCATGAAGACCATGCTTTCTTGCAATCGTTTTGACAACGAGTTTGAATGTTTGAATGTCATCACAAGAACGGATGGCGCCTGCATATTTGAAGTCAATTTCATGCTGTCCAGGTGCTACTTCGTGGTGAGACGCTTCAATTTCAAAGCCCATTTCTTCAAGCTCAAGCACGATATCACGGCGGCAGTTTTCGCCTAGATCTGTTGGTGCAAGGTCAAAGTATCCACCTTTATCGTTTAATTCAAGCGTTGGCTCGCCTTTTTCATCTAATTTAAATAAGAAGAATTCTGGCTCAGGTCCAAGGTTGAAATCACTAAATCCTAGGTCTTCCATTTCCTTCAAGACACGCTTTAAGTTATTACGCGGGTCTCCATCAAATGGCGTCCCGTCCGGCTTGTAAATGTCACAAATAAAGCGTGCAACTTTACCTTTTTCTGCTGTCCAAGGGAATATAACAAATGTGTTGAGATCTGGGTATAGATACATATCTGATTCTTCAATACGTACGAAACCTTCAATAGATGAACCGTCAAACATACATTTGTTATCGAGAGCTTTTTCTAACTGGCTCACAGGAATTTCAACATTTTTAATCGTTCCGAGAATGTCTGTAAATTGCAGACGGATGTACTTTACATTTTCCTCATTTACTAATTTTACGATATCTTCTCTTGTGTATTTTGCCATTTCGTAAAACTCCTCCCCTACAAAAGGTAAAATTGTATAGCAATGCTTTTGCTAATTGGTTAACGGAAGAACCTTGACATATCCCCCTGCCTAAAGGTCGTTCCTTGTTGGAAACGTCCAGCCTGAATGAGTTCCTTCTTCAGTAGCTTCCTGAGTTCATCATCTGTCAAGTTGTGCTTCGCTGTGGATTTCTCCTCGGTCTTTGCATCAGACGCTGGATGTTCTGCCTCAGCTTTGGCAAAAAGTTTTTTGATTCCTGCCATGTTTACACCTTGTTCGATGAGGTTTTTAATTTCTAGTAATTTATCAACATCATGGAAAGAAAATAATCGGCGATTCCCATCACTTCTTGCTGGAAATACTAAACCATTTTCCTCATAATAGCGAATTTGCCTTGCAGATAATTCTGTTAGCTGCATGACAATCCCAATTGGGAATAAAGGCATTGAGCGGCGAATGTTATCACTCATCTCAACTGTCTCCTCCTCTTTGCTTAAATTTATTATATGTCATGTTATATTATGTGTCAACATTATGTTAGGAATATTAACATGAATTTTTTATCGAGCAGGTATGTCGATAAAACCTTGTTCCATTAAGGCATCTACAGCACTGCAAATCGCATTTTTCACATGGGCATACGTGAGTCCGCCTTGAACGTAGGCTGTATAAGGCGGTCTGATCGGTCCATCGGCTGACAATTCGATACTAGCCCCTTGGACGAAGGTGCCCGCTGCCATAATGACATCATCCTCGTAACCTGGCATATAGCTTGCATGCGGTGTGACGTGACTGTTGATCGGAGATGCATATTGAATCGCCTGACAGAATGCAATCATTTTGTTAGGATCACCAAATTCGACGGATTGAATTAAATCCGTTCTTTTCGCATTCCACGCCGGGTTCGTTTGGAACCCGAGCTTCTCAAGAAAACGAGCCGTGAACACTGCACCTTTTAAGCTTTGCGCCACAACATGCGGTGCTAAGAAAAATCCTTGATACATTTCCTGAAGCGCATAAAGCGAGGCACCCGCTTCACTGCCGATGCCCGGAGATGTCATTCGATAAGAGCAAGCTTCTACCCATTTTTCTTTTCCAACGATGTAGCCGCCTGTTTTGGCAAGCCCGCCGCCTGGGTTTTTAATAAGGGAACCCGCCATAAGATCCGCTCCCACATGACATGGCTCTTGTAATTCAGTAAATTCACCATAACAGTTGTCCACAAACACAATGATTTCTTCATTGATCTCTTTTACAAATGAAATCATTTGCTCGATTTCTTCTATTGTAAAGGAAGGTCTTGAAGCATAGCCTTTTGAACGCTGAATGCCGATCATTTTTGTTTTAGAGGAGATTGACTCTTTTACTTTGTCATAATCGACGGATCCATCTTGTCTTAAATCAATGGCCTTGTAATCAATCTGGAAGTCTTTTAATGAGCCTGTCCCTTCTTTGCCGCGAATCCCTACAATTTCTTCTAGCGTATCGTATGGTTTTCCCGTCATATAGATCAATTCATCGCCAGGTCTCAGCACACCAAATAACGCAATGGAAATGGCATGTGTGCCGGAAATGATCTGCGGACGCACAAGGCCGCTTTCTCCTCCGAAGACATCCGCATAAATTTTTTCTAGCGTGTCTCTTCCCATATCATCGTAGCCATATCCAGTTGTCGGGTTAAAGTGAGAATCACTGACTCTATGCTTTCGGTAGCTTTCAAGCACCCGCCACTCATTTTGTTCACTCTTTTGATCAATTTGCTGATGCATGTGAAAAATGTCTTGTTCTGTTTCTGCTGCTACTTTTTCTAAAATACTGCCGTGTTTTAATGTATGAAACATCTTGATTTAATTCCTTTCTTACAACATATACTTCTTGATTTGACCTAATATGGTCTGCTCCTCACCGCTAAACCCGGTGATGTCATAAAGTTCTGCTTCTTTTTGAAATTCTAGCGATTCCACGAGCGTTTCTGATTTTAATGCGGAGATGAGCTTTCCTTCATACGCTGGAATCTTCACATGATATGGCTTTAAAAAGTTTTGTTTCAGTTCTGCCATAATATCCGCTTTTAATCGCTTTACATCTTCTTCGCGTCTCGCACTGATTAACAGATGACGATGCTTTGAAGATGGGATGAAATCCGGTCTGATTTGATCTTCTTTGTTATAAACCGTCAGCATCGGTATACGGTCTGCTTCTAGTTCTTCTAATAACTCATGAACCGTCCGTTCGTGACCTTCGTAATCCTCATTAGAAGCATCAATGACATGAAGCAAATAATCGGCTTCCTTCACTTCTTCAAGAGTGGAACGAAATGCCGCAATGAGTGTTGTTGGGAGGTCTTGGATAAAACCAACGGTGTCTGAAATCAGCACACTATAGCCAGATGCTAATGTCATCTTACGTGTCATTGGATCAAGTGTCGCAAATAGCAGATCTTCTTCATGACTATCTGCATCTGTTAATTGGTTAAACAAAGTAGATTTTCCGGCATTCGTATACCCAACAATGGCAATTTGGAACACACCATTTTTCTTCCGGCGCTCCCGGTATCTTGTCCGGTGCTCTTTGACTGTAGATAATTGCCCGTTAATTTCGTGAATACGGTTTCGAATATGGCGTCTATCTGTTTCAAGTTTTGTTTCACCTGGACCTCTTGCGCCAATTCCTCCGCCTTGCCTTGAGAGGCTGATCCCTTGTCCGCTTAGTCTCGGCAAGGCATACTGAAGCTGGGCAAGCTCTATTTGCAGCTTCCCCTCTCTTGTCCGGGCTCTTTTTGCAAAGATGTCTAAAATCAATTGTGTCCGATCGATAATTTTCACATCTAAGGCAGTTGCCAAAGCTTTTAGCTGACTTGGAGACAGTTCATCATTAAAAATAATGACATCACATTCGAATTCCTCGCAAAGCACTTCAAGCTCTTCTACTTTCCCTTTACCGATATATGTTGCGCTGTCTTGTCTATTTCTCTTCTGCGTCATTACGCTGACAGCTTCACCGCCAGCCGTTTTGGTTAAGGAAGCTAATTCTTCCATTGAGTATTGAAAGCGTTCATCCGTGACATGCGGCAATTGACAGCCGACAAGGATCGCTTTTTCTGTCATTTCATGTTCATTCAACGTCAGTTGTTTCCTTTCTGTACTTAAGTTTTCAGTAGTACCATCATACCAAACACACCACACGTATACCACTATTCGGATGGTTTATTTTAGTATCTCTTTATAAAAAGGATACGCCATTTTAAGTAGGCGTATCCTCTTTCATTTGGAGATCGTGACTTTTAATCGTGAGCAAATCTTTTTTATCATAATGATCCACAAGCAGGAGTCTCATCGCTTGGGTTCGAATGGCCTTTTCAATCGTGTTTCGCACAAAACGGCCGTTGCTGAATTTTGCAGGACTCGTGGTGCTTTTAATGTGCATTAAGTAATCTCGCAGCTTCCATTCAGCTTCTTGAGTAAATATATATTCTCTGTCAGCCATCATCCGTTTGGCAATGTCCATGAGCTGATCGACGGTATAATCAGGAAAGCTGATATTGATTGGAAATCTCGATTGCAGCCCCGGGTTTAATGATAGAAAATGATCCATTTCCTTGGAGTAGCCAGCAAGAATGAGAATGAATTCGTGTTGTTTGTCCTCCATATGTTTGACTAGGGTATCAATCGCTTCTTTCCCAAAATCCTTTTCGCCTCCGCGGGCAAGAGAATAGGCTTCGTCGATGAACAAAATGCCGCCTAGTGATTTTTTAATTAAATCTCTTGTTTTTTGAGCAGTATGACCGATGTACTCGCCGACTAGATCTCCGCGTTCCGCTTCAATTAAGTGACCTTTTGAGAGGACATTCATTTCAAAGAAAAGCTTCCCGACAAGTCTTGCAACCGTTGTTTTCCCTGTGCCGGGATTCCCTTTGAACATCATATGAAGCGCTTGTTTACCTACCTTTAACCCTTGTTCCTGCCTTTTTTGATTGACAAAGATCCAAGCATAAATCTCTTTTATGTTTCGTTTCATTTCATCCATACCGACAAGGCTGTTCATTTCACGCTCTATTTCCCGTAAGATGCTGTGTTTTGCCTCATTTTTCTGCAAGGCTTCTAGGTATTCTGCCTCTGAATCTGCATCAACCAATACTTGTTTTTGTCCGTTAAGTATAATATTGATTTGGCCGTTGTTTTTATATGTGACAGCTCGCTCCAACGTATTCACCTCTCGCTCTTCTCTCTTTATTCTATTCGGGTGGAGCTGTAATCGTGACAATCGCCCGCTTAAGCCCAAGTTTGCTGTCAAAATGACCCGAGATTCCGAATATTGTAGGGATTTCTGCGGTTTCCCAGGAAATGATGTGCTATTTCCATTGTATTCATCCCATTTAGGCGGACAAACCAACAATTTGTTTTTTCTTAGAAAAATGTAGCTTTCTCATCACAAATTGTGCAGAAAAGAGTCTCAATGATTTCCGCATTTTGTACAGGCAATTTTTCTATTTTCTCATAAAATAAAGACGAGGTGATGAATAGATGGTGAAAATTTTTATTGATCCTGGCCATGGAGGAACAGATTCTGGAGCTGCTGCTAATGGACTTTTGGAGAAAAATATCACACTGCAAATCGCGATTTTATTGAGAGATATGTTGATTAGTGATTATGATGACGTTTCCGTCCGCTTAAGTCGTTCAATTGATCAATCCGTTACTTTGGCCCAGCGTACAAATGCGGCAAACAGCTGGGGAGCTGACTATTTCGTGTCTATTCATGTTAATGCAGGCGGGGGCACAGGTTTTGAAAGCTATGTGTATCCTGGCGTTTCAGCACCAACCACCACGTATCGCAATGCCCTTCATGATGAAATTGTTCGCTCGGTGGATTTTGCCAACCGCGGCAAGAAAACAGCGAACTTCCACGTTCTTCGAGAAACTTCTATGCCCGCTATTTTAACAGAGAATGGTTTCATCGATACGACAGCTGATGCAAATAAGCTCCGCAACGCAACCTTCCTTCAAGGCATCGCTCGCGCTCATGCCACTGGATTAGAGAAAGCCTTTCAGCTGAAAAAAAAAGCTAGTAATCTTTATAAAGTTCAGGCTGGAGCTTTCAAGGTGAAAGCCAATGCAGATGAATTAGCAGCCACGCTGAAATCCAAAGGCTTTGACGCCTTCGTTGTATTAGAGGGCGGTATGTTCCGAGTGCAAGCCGGGGCTTTTCGTACAAAGCAAAATGCGGATGACCTCGTCGCAAGATTGAAACAGGCCGGTCACGACGCATTCATTTTCCAATAACTGAAGCTTGTTATAACGAAATAAACCGGCTCAAGTCTGCTGCTGAGCCGGTTTATGATTGATTCCTTTATGCTAAAATGTTCACGACAAATTGAGACCACGTTTCAAGTCGATCGAAGTATTCAGGCTTTTTCAAATCGGATGCTTTCATCCATTTTCCTGAGATTTGATCTGTTTCTTTCACTTCTACATGAGCGCCTGGAGATAATTCAAGCGCCGATAACAGTCCAATGTGCACACGGCCGACACTGTTGTCATCATCATTAATTAAACCAAGGGTTTTCATCTCAAGTTTGTCTTCTTCTTGAATAGAAAGTTCCTCGTCTAGCTCACGATCCGTATTTTCTTTTAGAATTTCAGCAAAGTTTTTGCCTTCGATGAAATTCATGTGACCACCAAAGCCAAGAGATAACTTATGATGCAATCGAGTCTCTCCCCCGCCTTGAAGCCTTTCATATACATACACTTCGTCCTCACGCTTAATCACGACATAAGGAATCGGCTGCTTGAAGTCAGGATTTTCTTCCGCATCGCCTCTGCGCATCTGCTTGAAGTGCTCTTCGATTTCTTTCATAATGGTGTTGATTGTTTTCTCTTCACTATTCACACCATTAAACGCAAGCGTTTCGTTTTGGAATACGCGTGTGCGCGGTGCAACTAGTATGATTTCATCCATTTTTCCCATGTTCGGTAACCTCCAGTATGTAACGCATTATATGAAATGGCAAAAAGCCAAAACGAGTGATGCGTTTTGACTTTTACGCCTTACTTATGATTCATCTCCAAAGAAGAAGTCGTCATCTTTTAACGGCTCAACCGTTGCTTTTTTGTAGCCGTTCCCTTTCATTGAGAAGAAGTCATGCGATTTTGTTTTTGTATTGAGTCCGTTCAATACAATTGGATTGATCTCTTCTTCTTCAAAGTAAGGGGCAAATCCAAGGTTCATTAACGCTTTATTGGCATTGTAACGAATGAACTTTTTCACATCATGCGATAAATTGACTTGGTCATATATATCTTCCGTGTAATGAAGTTCATTTTCATAAAGCTCGTTCAAGAGGTCAATCGAGAAATCATATAGCTCTTTTTGCACGTCAGGTGTTTGTTTGTTGTAAATTTCTTGTGCTAATAATCCAACATATACACCGTGAATCGCTTCATCACGCAAAATCAAGTTGATGATTTCACCACTTTGCATGAGCTTTCCTTGTCCATAGAAATAAAGCGGGTAGTAAAAACCACTATAAAATAGGAAGCTTTCTAAATAAACAGAAGCAACCATTGCTTTAAAGAGGGAAATCGGATCGTCCTTTTGAATCGAACGGTATAAACTGACAATCATATCTGCTTTCTTTTGCAAGAATTTATTCTTTTTGACCCATTCAAACACTTCACTGATCGTTTCAGTTGGTGCGAGTGTCATGAAGATATTTGAGTATGATTTCGCATGTACCGCATTTTCCATCATGGCCATAAAGTTTAATACTGCTTTACGCTGATGGCCTTCTACATGTTCAGCCACAATCGGCATCCCTGTATTTCCTTGTTCTGTATCAAGTAAAGTCAATCCAGCAAGTACCTTCATGTACGTATCTCGCTCTTTTTCACCTAGATATTTCCATGTTAAGAGGTCCCCATTTAAGGAAATCTCTTCAGGAAGCCAGAACTGCTTCACATTTTGGTTGTAAAACATTTGTGTAAAATCATCTTCGTGTTTTGACCAGTTGGCTGCATCATAAATTTTTGTCACGTTAAACTCTCCTTTAATCAAACAACACAAGAAAGACAGCCTTCCTGCCCTGTATCCTTCGTTCTTGCATAATAAAGTGTCTTAATGCCTTTATGGTGTGCATACAGATCGATGCGGTTTAGGTCACGCGTTGTCATCGTATCTTTCAGGAATAGTGTAAAGCTGATTCCTTGATCGACGTGCTGCTGAATCGTTGCGATCATATCGACCACTTTAAACATATCCATATCGTACGCTTCTTTATAGAAGAACCAGTTTTGCGCTGAAAGACCTGGCATTGGGTAATACGTTTTGCTGTTGCCGTATGTTCTTTCTTCGATACGTTCCATAATTGGCATAACAGAGGCTGTTGCCGATTGCACATAAGAAATGGAACCTGTTGGCGCAATACATAAACGGTAGCTATGGTACATGCCATTTTCCGCTACAAAGTCTTTGAGTGCTGCCCAGTCTTCTTTTGTTGGAATGTGCATGCCTTCAAATAATGCTGCTGCTTTTTCTGTTTTTGGTGTGAAATCATTCTCCACGTATTTATTGAAGTACTCGCCCGTTGCGTAGCCAGAGCCTTCATAACGATGGAATGTTTCTCCTTTTTCTTTTGCAAGCTCACTTGAACGTTTAATTGAATAGTAGTTCACCATCATAAAGAACGTATTCGCGAAATCTCTTGCTTCTTCACTTTCATAGGCCATTTGGTTTTGAGCCAAATACCCGTGAAGGTTCATCGCACCAAGTCCGATTGATTTCATCGCTTTGTTCGCTTTTCGAACAGCCGGTGCATTGCGAATATCTGTTGTTTCAGATACAAGCGTGAGTGAGTCTGTTGCTAGTTTGACCGTTTTTTCGATCGATTTGTTTTTCATGACATTCATGATATTTAATGAACCAAGGTTACAAGAAATATCAAGACCAATTTCATCTTCTTGATCATAGTCCGCGTAAGAAGAGACCTCTGAAGCTTGAAGCACTTCTGAGCAAAGGTTTGAGAATTTCACTCGTGAAATATGGTTTAATGCATGCTCTCTATTCACATTATCTTGGAACATGATATATGGATAGCCAGATTCTGAGCGAAGAACAGCCAATTTTTCAAGAAGCTTTCTCGGATTGACTTTTTCTTTTTTGATTTTCGGGTTTTCTACAAGCTCATCATACATTTCTTCCATGTCCATCTCATCAAGATGCTGTCCATATTCTTTATAGACTGTGTGCGGATAGAAGGTGTAAGCTGTTTTATCTTCTCTGGCAAGCTCAATAAATTTATCCGGGATGACGACACCGATGGACAATGTTTTCACACGCACATCTTCATCTGCAGAGATTTTTTTTGTATCTAAGAAATCATTAATATCTCTGTGGAAAATATTAAGGTAGGCACTACCTGATCCTTGTCTTTGTCCCATTTGATCTGCATATCTGAATGCATTATCAAGAAGCTTCATCACGCCGACGACACCTTTTGTCGCGTTTTCAACATCTTTAATTGCTTCGCCTTTTGCACGAAGCTTTGACAAGTTCAAGCTGACGCCGCCGCCTAATTTTGAAAGCTGCATTGAAATATCAATCGCTCTTGAAATATCGTTTAATGAGTCATTCACTTCAAGCAAGAAGCAGCTCACAAGCTCACCGCGTCTTTTACGTCCAGCGTTTAAGAATGTTGGTGTACTTGGCTGGTATTCCTGATTGATCATCAGTTCTACAAACTCAAGGGCTTTTTCTTTATCTCCGCCCGCAAAGAAAAGCGCTACAACTGAAATGCGGTCTTCATAGCGTTCAAGGATTTTCTTTTTATCATTTGTTTTCAGTGCATAATCGTTGTAAAACTTAAACGCACTCATGAATGATGGGAATCTAAATTTCTTCGCATATGCAGCTTCGAATACCTCTTTAATATCTGCCATGCTGTATTGTCTTAAAAATTCTTCCTCATAGTAGTCGTTTTCTATTAAGTAATCAATCTTCTCTTCTAAGTTGTGAAAGAAGACTGTGTTTTGATTAATATAATCTACGAAATAACTATGTACAGCTTCTTTGTCCTTATCGAACTGAAACTTTCCTTCTTTCTGAATCATAATCTCGTTATTTAATTGTATCCACTTTGGAACCTGATTTTGTGACAATTCTTTCTACCTCCTGTGTAAACAATTCAACATCCCTTTTTGTTCCGCTTAGTTCAAAGGTGTGCAAAATAGGAACTTGATATTGTTTAGAAATCGTATCGGCGCTTTTGGCAAAATTATCTCCCCATACTTTGTTTCCACTCACCGCTACACCTAGTAAAAGGTGAGCATTTTTCTCTAAAAAGGATTGAGTAGTACTAGGGACTTGTCCAAATCCTGTCGTAAAGGTGACGAGAATAAACGGCGTATCCAAAAACTCTTCTCCAGTCAATTTTCGTTTGTCTGTAAAAGGGGTCTTGTCCAAAAAGCGTTGAACATTTCCTGTTTTTGAATCAAATACGATTTGAATCAATTCCATCACGACCTAGTTTTTAGTATTGTTGATCATTTCGTTATTCACTATATATAGTATACTATGTTTTTTCAAAACACAACATATAGATGTTCGAAACGAAAAAAATCAACCAACCCGGCCGAACATTCATAGCCGAACTCGTACGTTCAAATAAATAGAGCAGAACAGGATCTAAAAATAGACTGCTCTACTCTCTATTCAACTGAAACCGAAATCTATCATAACACGAAAAAAAATCGCTTAGTAGACTAGACTTTTTGTTTTATTTTTTGTAGGCATCGCACTGTAAATCTTCTGACACTTCTGTAATTTCCACTTCAACACCTAATTCTTTTAGCACCGCTTCAAGCGCAGAGACGATTGAAGCTTCTCTGACTAATTCTTTCCCATTTATAGAAACGCTTGTTCCATATTCAAAACAGGAGTCGTCTTCACAAGTTTGTTCCCAATGATTAATTTTAATTTTGTGTGTCATGAACTCATCCTTTTCTGTCTAGATGTCTGATGCATGATTATAGTGTAGCGACTTCACATTCATTTGTAAATTTACGTGCTTACTCTTCTACAGAATCGTCATCATCATCATAATCTTCGTCCCACTCATCTATGTATTTTGTTTTAATAAGGGTCAGTTCTCCCTCTTTTTCATCAAACCGGTACACATGTACTTCATCATCTTTCACAACAGCAAAGTGATTATTTTTTAGTGCAACAGCTGATTGTAATAGGCCATCTATATGTCCATGATCATCTTGATTAGAATAGTTATGCCAGCTTTCCTGTCTTGATTCAATGTTTGAAATGGCGCATGATCCAAATAAGACAACAATCCCAATCAATAGAAGGATCACTCTAATCCTTCTTAATTCAAGCTCTGCATTTTCCATATCGCTTCCCTCACCTTTCTTCATATCCAATAAGGGATTATACGCAGAATAGGCAGAAAAGTTTCATGGCATGCAAAATAGCCCCTCTGCACTGACAAAAAACGTAGCGGGTTCCGGCCGGTTTATTCGCAGATGCATGGGGCTATTAGGTCGAACATATCCTATTCTAATTCTAGATTTACATTCTTTTGAGGTGCAAATGTAGAAATGGCGTGTTTATAAATAAGCTGCTGCTTCCCTTCTGTTTCAAGCAGCACCGTGAAATTGTCAAAGCCTTTCACTTGACCGCGAAGCTGAAAGCCATTCAGTAAGAATACTGTAACAAATGTATTGTCTTTACGAATTTGATTCAAAAATTGGTCCTGAATATTAATCGGTTTCATGTTTCGTCCTCCTTGATTCTGATAACTACAGTTTCGCTTTAAGTCCAAGCTTTCCTGCTATATATGCGAAAATTTCCTCTTTTTTGTCTGAAAAGTGGCAAGGCGGTGTCATGTCGAACCAAGTGACATCCATTTTATTACGGAACCACGTGAACTGACGCTTCGCATATCTACGGGAATTTTGCTTTAATTGCTGGATAGCTTCATCAAGTGAGCAGTCACCTTGAAAATACGCATACAACTCTTTATAACCAATCGCTTGAACCGATTGACAATCCTTCAAGCCAGATTGATAAAGTGCGCTCACTTCCTCAATTAAGCCTTCATCTATCATCATATCAATTCTTTGGTGAATGCGCTCGTACAAAAGCTCTCGATCCATTTTGAGCCCAATGAAGGCTGTATCATAAAGAGGAACTTCTTGATGACCATTTTGCATCTCCGACATTTTCTGACCTGTTGTATGGATCACTTCCAGCGCCCGGATCACGCGGCGGACATTATTCGGATGAATGGCTTTTGCAGCATCAGGGTCTACTGCTTTTAGCTTTTCGTGCAGCTGAAGGGAGCCATGCTGCTGTTCAAACAGCGCCATTTCTTCTCTAAAAGCAGGGTCACTTTTCTCATCGGTAAATGTGTAATCATATAAAACAGATTGGATATACAAACCTGTTCCGCCGACAATCATGGGTGTTTTCCCTCTAGCGGCAATCTCTTTGATTTTCATACGGACCAGCTGCTGAAATTCAGCTGTAGAAAAGGATTCGGCCGGCTCTTTAATATCAATTAAGTGGTGCGGGACACCATCCATTTCTTCAGGGGTGATTTTAGCTGTTCCAATGTCCATTCCTTTATAAATCTGCATAGAATCACCACTGATAATTTCTCCATTAAATGCTTTGGCTATATGTATGCTCAGTTTTGTTTTGCCGACAGCCGTCGGTCCTACTAATACAATCACTGGTTGTTTCGTTTTTTTCATAACATCACTCTCTTTTACAAACTGCCTACAGTATAGCATAACTTCTCTTTCTCTCCTATATAATGCCCATCACCAGCCGAGTGGTTCATTTCCGACCACTTCATATGTTTTTCCTTTTAAGCGGTGCGTATGCGTCGGCCGCTCTTCGTCCGGACTATAGACGACTCCTCCGTACGGAATGGGGACAGAATCGTTATAGGCTGAAAACGTAACTTCCTCAATCTCGTGATAGTGGGTACCATCTAATCTCGGTATCGCAGGCCCTGTGACGCCGTAGTATCTGTGGAAATGCCCTCTCTCAAAAGAGGTGACCCCGCGATAGTAATGAGTATGCTGATCGGTATTGCTCCCATTGACAGGCTGAGAAATACCTTCTATTAAATGATAATGCTCTTCTGTTACATCCGTTCGTGCTTTATAGGCATGAGCATGCGGCGGGCATTTTGCCCAATCAGATGGATACAGGCCCATTTTTAACATTCCTCCTTATCATAGGCGTTCATCCAAACACATATAGGCCAATCGAATACACTGATGTCAGTTACAGTGATTTTATGTGAGAGGAGCCTTTTTTTATGAATTATTTTGATGCACCGCCATTTATGCAAGAAGACATGAGAAGACCTTTTGGTTTTGGATTTGGACGCCCGGGTTTTGGGTTTGGGAGACCTGGATTCGGGTTTGGTAGACCCGGATTCTTCGGACCTCCATTTTTAGGTGGTTTTGCTGGAGGTCTGCTGGCTGGGTCTCTGCTTGCGCCAGGCTATGGCTATGGGTACCCTTATCCGCCGTACCCGCCATATGGACCATACCCTTATTATTAAACATGCCTTTTAAGTGAAAACAACCTTTCATAAAAATGAATCGATTGACACACTAGTTTTTCATGGGTTAACATTTACTTTACCGACCGTTCAGTAAAGTAGGTGTTTTTTTATGTCTAAAACCAAAAAAGAGCAAATTTTTGAGGCAGCTGCTCGTACGATTTTAAAAGAAGGATTAAGTCAGCTTACCCTTCAACATGTAGCAGAGCATGCACATATGACCAAAGCCGGTCTGCTTTATCATTTTGCAAGCAAGGAAGAGCTCATCCAAAAAATGAATGACCACGCGATTGTCTGCTTTCGTCAGCAGCTTGAGTCGTATCAGGAAACATACAAAAACGAAAAGGCTCCTTATGTACGTGCATATATTTTGGCGACATTAAATGATCTTGATATGCAAAACACGACCCAGTTATGTACAAGCATGCTGGCCACCATGTCATTTGATGAAGCGTTATTGAACCCTTGGCGTGATTTTTATGCAGAGTTCAAAGCGAAAGCAGCTGAGGAAATCAATGACCCTGCATTGAGCCAGCTGATCCGCCTTTCATGTGATGGAATATGGTTTTCAGAAATGTTTCAGCTTGAACCGCTGAACCGAGAGGAAAAAACCCTTTTACTTCATCGGATTTTACACCTATTAGAGGAGGGATAATCATGATCCTCGGATATCTTTTTCTAGCTGTGGCTATTTTTTCAGAAGCCATTGGCGCCGTGATGTTAAAATTCTCAAATGGCTTTACTCGCTTTAAGCCTAGCGCTGTCGTTGTTGCTGGGTATACACTTGCCTTTTATATGCTGTCATTGACACTGAATATCATTCCGCTTAGCATGTCTTACGCAACATGGTCTGGGGTTGGTACAGTCCTCACGGCTATTTTTGGCGTGCTTTTTTTCAAAGAAACCTTGAACCAAAGAGCAATCATTGGGATGGCGATGCTTGTCTCAGGAGTCGTACTTTTAAATATGTCATAAAGGATGTGAGAGATCATGAAAGGAATGCTCTATTTAACAGGGGCTATTTTGACAGAGGTTTTTGGCAGTACGATGCTGAAGCTTTCCCAAGGTTTTTCGCAACTGCTGCCGAGTATTGGGGTCCTGATCGGATTTGGGTGTGCCTTTACCTTCCTCAGTCTGGCACTTAAAACGATTGACCTTTCGTCTGCTTATGCAACATGGTCTGGCGTTGGAACAGCACTCACTGCTCTTATCGGACTCGTGCTGTTTAACGAAACCATTCACATAAAAGGCTTCATCGGTCTTGCACTAGTGATATGCGGCGTGATTGTCTTGAACCTGTCAAAAAAACAAAAGGAAGAAAACAAAGAACAAATCGATCAAACCGAATGGACGTCATAAAAAAAGTCATTTTCTCCATTTCATTAAGAGAAAATGACTTTTTGTTTTTACCCGCCGACTTGAATGGTTTCTTCTAAGGAAATGTCCACATTTCCTTGAACAGCTCTTGAGATCATACATGAGCTTTCGGCTTTGTGCGCGAGCTTGCGGGCCAGCTCAATATCTTGCGGAGAAGCAGAGGCTTTGAGGATGATGACAGGCCGGTGAATGATTTTTTCATATGTAAACACACCATTTGTCACATCTACGACAGCCTCAGAACTCATTGTGAGATCCTCTTTTTCTAATTGGCTCCGCTCCATCATAGCGGCAAGTGTAATAATATAACACGTAGCCGCTGCACCTAAGAGCATCTCATCTGGATTTGTTCCGATGCCGGGACCGTCCATTTCTTTTGGAATTGAAATCTTCGTTTTTAACTGTTCGCATGAGATTGTACCCACATCGTTACGCAGGCCAGGCCAGCTCGCCTGAAGATGAAAATGATGACGCGCCATATTCGTCTCTCCTTTTGTTATCACTTTTTATAGTGTAACAAGAATTCACGCTGCTTGTCTTAACATGTGCACCATCTTTATGTATATTCCTCATCCAGCACTGTCCGAATCGCCCTGACATACCGGTAGAACGTCTCGTTTTTTGCACTCGACCGCCGCCGAAAGTCAAAACTGTCAAATAAAGCTTCACGCTGACTTCTACTAATCTCTAACTGTACACTTTGCCCTGTTTTAGTAAGATTATTAATATTATGATTGCTTGTTCCGCTCAGGGTTGCGTGTGCGACAGCCAGTTCAGCAGAAAATCCGTTCCGCTCTAATGAGTTCACTATTTTTTCTGCACGGTCGTAATCTGTTCCGCCAACGAGCGTATGGTCAATGCCTTCCTCACCTTTGTATCCATGCACTGCTAAGATATAATCGTGTGCTTTTGCCTGCGCGACGCCGACTGGCTCATCAAAGTTTGTACTTGTCACATGAAGTTCTGACGCATTCTCTCTTAAACCTTCAAACAAATACGTAGAGAAATCATTATCGAAAAAATGGACGATCTCACTCACGCCGCCTTCAATTCTCCCGCCATGGGGTGACATCACAAGAAGACGGCTTCCAGGCACTGGGTTGGCTGTAATTTGATAGCTGCTTGTTGATTCGTTTTCTTCCAGTTCTTTAAAATTGCGATAAATATCATTTGAACCGCTTTCGTCTTCCCCACCTGATGACAATGGCTCATCATGTTCCTGTGCTTGCATTGTATAATAAACGCCCCATCCGATCGCAAGCAGGAGAAGCAAAGCAAAAAACTTCTTCATTCCCGTTCTCCTTTAACAGATTTCTAAGCCGTTTCTATGATTTATATTGAATCATCATTTCTTTTCATTTTTTCCACTTTTTCTCTTCAAATTTGATCATAACACTCTAGATCATGAGATTCCTCAAAAATAAGATAATTGCATTTATATACACAGAAACGCCTCTCGTCTTTGAAAACAGAGTTAGAATAGTATGACAGACAAACGAAGTTATGTTTAAAATGACCTAGTTCTATCCAGTCTGTTTTCTTTAATTCGGCTTGTTTTTATATGGATTTGATTTTTTTCCTCTGTGACAAGTCACATTTGTATGAGCATTGACCCTGTCTAACCCCTCCTTTTTTTCTGCAAAATCGTTTGTTTCACCGGTTCTCTAAGAAGAACTCTCCCACCTATCATCGGCTGATTCTACATGTTTTCCACCTTTTTCTATTATTTTACAAAATGTAAGCGCTTTTCTTTTTCATCAGAAATGAGTAAGCCGCCAATATGAAGAAAAGAAGGGACAAGAATCCGAACAAAGCAGCTCTCATTCTCATAACGTAAGAGTGTACAAGAATGGATAGCTAGAATGGAGGGCATCACATGTTTGGATTTTCTATGGTGCAAATGGTCAGGACACATGCTAGTAAACTAGATCAGCCTTTAAGAGAGACCGTCCTTCACCTTTATAAACCTTTTAAATGGACGCCATGCTTTCTTCATCGTTTCTTTGAAGGAAGATTAAAGAAGAGAAAGAAGCTTCGTGTAATTATTGAATTTAAGGAAGACGCGGTCGAAGCAGGGATTCAAAGCACAAAACAGCTCATGAAAAAAAGTAGAAAAACAAATATCAAACGGCACTTTTCACATATCGACTGCTGCGCTGCAGACATAACACCGGCCGCTTTAGAGGAGCTGTTAGCAAATGGTGAGCATATTCGTAAAATTTATTTAGACCGGAAAGTTCATGCACTTCTGGATGTGGCCACACAAGCCAGTCACGCGGATGAAGTCTTCCGCAACGGTACAGCCTTAACAGGGGAAGGCATTACGGTCGCTGTCATTGATACAGGAATTTATCCGCATGAAGATTTAGAAGGAAGGATTCGCGATTTTGTGGACTTAGTCAAGCAAAAAACAAAGCCTTATGATGATAACGGGCATGGTACTCACTGCGCTGGAGATGTAGCTGGAGACGGAGCGGCCTCAGATGGCTTGTACAAAGGACCTGCTCCAAAAGCTCATTTAATTGGCGTAAAAGTGTTAAATAAACAAGGGGCTGGATCGCTTTCTACTATTATAGAAGGGGTTGAATGGTGCATCCAGTTCAATGAAGATCACCCTGATGATCCGATTCATATTATGAGTATGTCACTAGGCGGAGATGCTCAGCGTTATGATGACGAACAGGACGATCCGATGGTGCGTGCTGTCAATGCTGCTTGGGATCAAGGCATTGTAGTATGCGTCGCAGCCGGAAACTCTGGTCCTAACAGTCAAACGATTGCGAGCCCTGCCGTCAGTCAAAAAGTGATTACGGTTGGCGCTTTTGATGACCGGAATACACCAGAATCAAACGATGATATCGTGGCACCATTTTCAAGCAGAGGTCCTACTGTTTATGGTGAGACAAAGCCTGATATCCTTGCACCAGGAGTAAACATCGTCTCTCTCAGATCACCAAGATCCTTTCTAGATAAACTCGACAAATCAAGCAGAGTCGATGATGATTACACGACGTTATCTGGCACATCTATGGCAACACCGATTTGCGCTGGTATTTGTGCTCTTCTATTAGAGCATTCACCAGATTTAACGCCCGATGAGGTCAAAACCCTGTTAAAAGAAAATACAAGCAAGTGGTCTGGGGATGACCCGATGATTTACGGGGCAGGTGCCATTGACGCAGAAAAAGCCATCAAAGAATAAATAAAAAAGCCCTTTACGTTGATTCGTAAAGGGTGTTGTTTTTGTCTGTTATTACGTGTGAAGTCTTTCATCTACTTGATCAGCTGACATGTTATGCTTCGTTCTCATACATCTCATCTCCTTTTTGAATGTGCGTACGCGCTTCGATCACAATCTCAAAAAAAGTGGAGGATTCCTTGTACATGTCGCGTTCCTTATAATAATTAGCCGCATCAAGTGCTAATTCCTCTAAATCAGCAAACATTTTTTTGCTTCGCAGCCCAAATAGTGCCGATCTTAATTGCTCACAGCTGTCTTTTTCTATATAAAGCGCCTGTAAAAATTGAAATTTCAACTGATAAATTTCATCTTCCAATAAACAAGCCTCGTTCATTCCTTTACGTATAGCCTCACCCGCCCGCTCGATATCTCCGAGTTTAAACCAGGTAAGAGCAAGTGAAAATAATGATTTGATCATCGTGGATGCTTGATCTTTTTGATAAAGGGAAATGGCTTGTTCAAAAAAGACTGTCGCTGTATGGTACGTTCCCATACTATAATGACAAGCTCCTAAGTTATTAAGAGCCATCGCTTTAAAATAAGATGTGCACTCTTTCCGCTCCATCGCTTCACAAACCTTTAACGCTTTTTCTAAGTAAGGAAGCGCTTTTTGGTGCTGACTCACATCAATACAATTACCTGCCATGACAAAATCACATTGAATGCTTCTTTTTCCATAAAGCTGATGTTTCTTATAAATGTCTCTCGCCTTTTTAGCATAATGCATGGAGAAATAAGTTTGTTTCATATGATAGTATACTTCAGCGATTTTATAGTAAAATTCCGCTTTTTCAATCTCATCTGTCACTAAGATCAGTTGATGTTCCGCATGCTTGTAATAGGAAATGGCCTCGATGTATCGGCGCTGGATAAACGCATACATTCCATGAAAAAAATGAAAGTAATAGCCAAGTAAGCCTGTCATCTCATCTTCTCCATCTTCCATTTCTTTCGGAAAAGACACGGCTTGAAGTGTTTCACTCCCTGCATGGACTGGCGTTAAATGCTGAAGCATCAGTTGATGGCGAAAATCCATTAGAGAATAATATAGAAGCAAATCTTGATCCTCTTCCATCTCATGAATTTCTTCTTCAACAAGGCGCTTCATATCGTTTGCTTGTTCGACTTCAAATTTGCAAATATGCGTGTACCATAGATTGATCTTTACACCTACTTCGGAAGATGGTATTTTATGTGCCATCCACTTCAGCCCCATTCTATCATATCAAACTGATAACTATTATTTTACATAATTTATGTTTTTAAGGCAAATTGTAATTTATTGCATGATTTATGTTCATTTCGCATATTTCTATCTTTTTTACCAAGTTTAAATGGAGTACTTTTACCCATCAAAACGATTTTACTACGAAGTTGGGTCAAATTCTCTTAATACTTCTTTTAAAGCACGGATATAACGTCTGAATGCTTTTTTCTTTCCTTTTCTCGTATCAAAATGGTCGAAAAAAGATTCTCTCTGCGCCGTACTAATTTCTAGCTGAACGCTTTCACCACTTGCATTTCGATTATTAATATTTTTAGGATCTGTTCCTGAAAGCCGTTCGCCTTCTTGCACCATTTCTGCAGAAAATCCTCGATCTTTTAACTCTCGTACAACTGCTCTTTTCATTTTTTCGTTTGTCCCGCCAACTAGCGTGTGCTTTTTATCACTTTTATAGCCGTGGATGGAAATGGAGAAGGGATACGTTTTAATCATTTGGACCAATATCGGTTCATCAAACTTGGTGCTTGTAATATGCAAATCACGATTGTTGTCTTGTTTCGTTCCTTCAAACAAATACGTCGAGTATCTTTCTTGAAATGCTTCTACAATTTCACTTGTTCCTGGTTCAATTTCCCCTCCATGAGGAGAAAAGACGAGTAAATCACTTCCGCCCTTTTCGTGAAATTCTATTTCATACCCTTTTCTTTCATGCCGAATAAGCTGTTTAAAACTGTCGTATCGATCCCCTTTTTTTCGCTCTTTTTGATACTTTTCTACCTCTTCTTGATGTTGCTTTTGCTCTTTTTTTTCTTGAACAGAATGGCTGCATTTCACCATTAAAAGAGCACATAGGATCAGAAAGATGAATCCACATATCAGTAGCCTTTTCATTTCACCGCTCCTTTTCATTCTCTTAGGTGTCATCTTATCGCATTATTTTACTATCAATGGCTAACAGAATTCAAAGGTTGTCCGGCTCATTTAAATGAATCAGGAGAACTTTCCTGTTTTTTTATGCCGCTCTAGGTATTTCTGACTTCTTTGAATCATTCGCTGCTTGAATAAAAAACTGCATCGTATGACCTTATTTTAGCTTTAGTTAAAATCACCTACAAAAATGGACATGTTTTTCTGATTTCAAACAAAAAAGCCGCAAACAAAAGGGATGCCCTTCTGTTTACAGCCAATTATTGTATATCCATCATTAAATTCTTAGTTCATTCTCTAAAGCTGAAAGGACTTCATCTTGTGAAAGCCCTTGTGCAAGAGAAATTTCACTCACTAACATGCCTCTAGCATCTTCAAGCATCTTCTTTTCACTTGAATTTAATGCTTTCTTCTGATTTCGTCTCATCAGATCTTTGACAACGTCTGCACCGTCTTCGATCGCACCTGTTTTTAGTTTTTTCATATTTTCATCATATCTTTGCTTCCAAGTAAGCGTGTCGTCGTTTGTTTCTTCTGCAAAATTGTTCATCACAACTTTCAGCGTTGCTTGATCTGCTACCTGACGAATACCTAGTTGATTGATTCTGCCTCTTGGGATCATCATCTGCATATTCGGCATTTGAATCAGAAAATATTCCTCCGTCTTACCTAAAATCTCTTTTTCTTCCATTCCTTCAATCACACCGGCACCATGCATAGGATAAACAATTTTATCACCTATTTGAAACAAATCCGCCACCTCCGAAAGTATTCACAATTTGATTATAACACATTTCATGGTTGGATAAAAATTTATATTTTATCATGTTATTTTAGCACTAGTCAATTCTTTTCATTTGAATTTTGAGAAAAAGCCTTTTTTTAGAGAAGATGCGCCACCATCCAGTCCCCTTGTCTTATTCGTGCATATACTAGCATTGAGTCACATTTAGGAGGGATGACAATGTGCAAATGCAAGTGCAAACATTCCCACTCAAACTGTTATAAAAAGCATGACGATCATTGCCATGAGGACCCATGTAAAGAAAAAAAGTTTCATCATAAAAAAGATGATTGGTTTGAGAGCGATTTCTGGGATACTTCTAGAAGCTACGATCCCTATTATTACCCTAAAAGTGTCTGCAGCAGTTGTAAGAAGCGTCGTAGAAGAAGACATGGCTTCTCATATTAGCACCTGACGCTTTCAACTGCTTTTTGTTTTCCCGGCTGAAAAGCCGGTTTTTTTCATATGGATAGGCTCATGAAACGGATCATGCTCATAGGATATGGCAACCTGACATAAAGGATGAGATATCAAATGAACAATATGAATAGCCAAATGAATTATCATCACGAAGGAAATCCGTACCATACGTTTGAGAATGTGTATACAGCCAATCATGAGCATGTGGTCGCGCCAAACATGCATGATCATATGAATATGCCAAACCATTATCATACCGGTAAAAAGGATAAGTACAGCGGACATTATCCGCATCATCATTCAGCCTATCCGCCTTTTCCAAATCAGCATGACCCCTTTTCGCATGTTCCAATGAAGGATCACCATCATCATGGCCACTATGGTGGATATGGAATGATGCCATATCATCCATACGGATATCAAGATATGCATATGATGATGCCGAATCAGCAAATGCCAGGCTTTGGTTACGGAATGAACCAACCAAATGCGCATTTTCCCCGTTATTACTAAACAAGATGACAAAATAAGGGTATAATATACCATTTAATACCATGTAGGGATATGGTAACATTATAGGTAAATAATGGGTGTAATCATCTATTATTTACCTATATTCAACAAGGGGGAAGGAAGAAATGAAAAAAACATGGACGATGATCATGATGGGGATGCTCACATTGGTTATGGCGCTGTCAGTACCGCTTTCTGCATCTGCTGAAGGAGCCAAAATAGAGGAAAGCAAAGCATCAACCAATGCAAAACCAGCTGCCCTTTACGCAAAAATTACAGGTACAAGTAAGCAGGAATGGTCTTTTTCTGACATTGAACTAACGTACAGCCCAAATTCTATTCTAAGTCTTGGTGCGGTTGAGTTCACACTGCCAAAGGGTTTCCAAGCAACAACTAAAGACATTATGAACGGTAAAGCATTAAAAGACAGCTACATTTTGAACAACGGACAAACCGTCCGTATTCCGCTTAGATTGGATTTACTTGGAATTTCCAAATATACATTAAAGCTTTCACATAAAGTACTCCCTGCCGCAGGTACATATACGTTCCGCGCAGAAAATCGAGCAATTAGCATCGGTTCCACATTTTATGCAGAAGATACGATTGATATTAATACACGACCAGTTGTGGTCACACCGCCAGATCCGTGTGGATGCTAAATAAAAAAGCGCTCTAATAAGAGCGCTTCAAATGACAAAGGGCAAAATGATGTTTATTTTAGCCCTTTGTCTTCTTTTCAGTGTGATAGAAACCTTTGTAGCTTAGGAAGGACGAGTTCTGGCGCGGATTAGACATTCGTGAGCACCAGCTCGCGCAATAGTTTGTCTACACGCTGAGGTGCCTTAATAAGAGCTTTTTTTTATTTGATCACATGACCCGTTTAAACATTTTCTCCATTTCATATGTCGAGTGATGAATGATGATCGGCCGGCCGTGCGGACAAGTGAAAGGGTCCTTTGTCTGCCTGAGTTCATCTAATAGGGCTTTGATTTCATCATTTCGCAAATGACGATTTGCTTTGATAGAGCCTTTGCAGCTCATCATGATTGCCGCTTCTTCTCTTAATTTTTTGATATCTACACGCTTCTCATCCAGCACTTGCTCAATAATCTCTTCGATCAGTTCAGCCTCTTCTCCTTTTGGAAACCACTGCGGATGCGACCGTACAATGTAGCTTCCTGAACCGAAAGGCTCTAAGAAGACACCCACTTTCGTTAATATCTCTTTATGCTCTTCAATAATCAGCATATCGTTTTTCGAGTAATGGAATGTTAATGGGACGAGCATTTCTTGCACTTCCTGTTTGATCTCTCCTACCTTCTCACGATAATACTCATACTTGATTCGCTCCTGAGCCGCATGCTGATCGATAATATAAAGCCCACGTTCATTTTGAGCCAAAATATATGTGCCATGCATTTGTCCGATGGGATACATGACAGGAACTCGTTCGTTTTCTGAAATGGCTTCTGCAGCATCTTCTCTTAGTTCTAACTCTTCATATTCTAGTGAAGCGGCGGATTCCTCTAACTGAACTCGCTCAGATGAGGCTTCTTCATAAAA
This sequence comes from Bacillus sp. FSL W8-1143, assembly GCF_037965155.1. Classification (NCBI taxonomy): domain Bacteria; kingdom Bacillati; phylum Bacillota; class Bacilli; order Caryophanales; family Bacillaceae; genus Bacillus; species Bacillus sp. FSL W8-1143. The sequence goes on along the minus strand of NZ_CP150182.1, from coordinate 1,693,415 downwards.
TACTGGTGATGATGGTTCCATCTTCTCTTGATTAGGCATTCCGTATGCTTCGGTATGGCTTGTCTCATATAAGACCGATTCGAGCGGCTCCGGCTGATAGGATAGCGGCGTTTCCGCTGGGCTTGGGTTTCCTTTTTTCGCATCAAAGGTTAAGGATTGCTGCTCATTTTTGATCGCTGGCATTGGTGCTTTCTTTGGCACCGAAGCACTTGGAATGAGCTGCTGCTTTTGAAATATGTCCTTAATTCCTTGCTTAATTAACTCATGAAGTTCCTGCTCTTTACTAAGTCTCACTTCAAGCTTCGAAGGATGAACGTTCACATCCACTAAAATGGGGTCCATCTTCATCTCTATAAATGTAATCGGGTGGCGGCCAATCGGTAGCAGCGTGTGATACCCTTCATGGACCGCTTTCACGAGCGGAAAATGCTTAACATATCTGCCGTTTACAACAGAAGACATATAATTCCGTGATGCCCTTGTCACTTCTGGCAAGGAGATATATCCTTTCACTTCAAAATCAAGTGATTGCACGTGAAGTGGCACCATTTTTTTCGCAACAGCTGTTCCGTAAATGGCCGCAAGCACATGCCGCACATCCCCGTTTCCATTCGTCTGAAGCAGGACTTTTCCTTGATGACGCAAGCGAATCGATACTTCTGGGTGAGCCAGCGCAATTCGATTGACGACATCTGATATATTGCCAAGCTCCGTATGAACGGTTTTCATGTATTTTAGGCGGGCCGGTGTATTGTAAAATAAGTTGGTAACGACGATCTCGGTACCGCGGCGACTAGAGGTTTTTTTCTCTGAAATGATCTTTCCGCCTTGCAGCACCAGTTGCGTTCCAGCTCCTTCACCAGTACTTGTTTTCATTTCTAGATGAGAGACAGATGCGATACTTGGCAGCGCCTCTCCCCTGAAACCGAGCGTTCTGACACGGAACAGGTCATTTTCATCTTTGATTTTACTCGTTGCATGGCGCTGAAAGGCGAGCTTACAATCTTCAGCATCGATTCCAACACCATTATCAATCATTCTAATAGAAGAAAGACCTGCTTCTTCTACATCGATTTCAATCACTGTACTACTTGCATCGATTGCATTTTCCATAAGCTCTTTTACGACAGAAGCTGGACGCTCGACTACTTCACCTGCAGCAATTTTATTGGATAGGTCATCGGATAACTGAATAATCTTTGCCATTTTGCTCACCTCACCTTACATTATAATTTCTTTTGCAATTCATATAGCTTAGTCATCGCTTCGAGCGGAGTCATATCCATTAGATTGAATGACTTTAATTCCTCGATCACCGCTTGATCTTTCTGTTTTAGAACTGGTTTGGTTTGCGGTTTTTCTTCTACTTCAAAGAAAGAAAGCTGCTGCTTTTCCTCTGCCTTTTCTGTTTTTGGAGCTGCAGATACGTGCGGGGTCACTTCATGTGATCCGCTCTCAAGCTCCGTCAAAATGGTCTGGGCCCTATCGATGATCGCATCAGGCAATTCAGCAAGCTGCGCTACATGAATACCATAGCTTTTATCAGCTGCACCCTCTTTGATTTGATGTAAGAAAACGACCGTGCCCTCATGCTCTTCAGCACGTACATGGACATTTTTCAGCTCGCTTAATTGAGATTCAAGAACTGTCAGCTCGTGATAATGTGTGGAAAAAAGCGTTTTGGCACCAATATGATCGTGAACAAATTCAATGATCGCCTGCGCAAGAGCCATTCCATCATAGGTGCTTGTCCCGCGTCCAATTTCATCAAATAAAATCAAGCTGTTTTTCGTTGCATGCACCATCGCATTTTTTGCTTCGAGCATCTCTACCATAAAAGTACTCTGACCAGAAATCAAATCATCTGCCGCCCCAATGCGTGTAAAGATTTGGTCAAAGATCGGAAGAGTCGCCTTCGATGCCGGCACAAAGCAGCCAATTTGCGCAAGAATGGAGATAAGCGCCATTTGTCTCATATACGTACTTTTCCCTGACATATTTGGTCCAGTAATGAGTAAGGTTTGCCGGCCATTTCCCATATGGCAGTCATTTGGTACATACTCCTGGTGATCCATCACTTTTTCAACGACTGGGTGACGACCATCTATGACATCTACCTCATCCTCTGAGAATTCTGGACGGATATAACGGCGTTTTTCACTGACAGTCGCAAAGCATTGAAGCGCATCCAGCTCACTCATTTGTTTTGCAAGCAGCTGTAATCTAGGAATATAACCTTTCACTTGATCCCTGAGAGCTGTAAATAGTTCATATTCCAATTCGTTGATATTTGATTCTGCTTCAAGTATCAGTGCTTCTTTTTCTTTTAATTCAGGTGTGATATACCGCTCTGCATTGGCAAGCGTTTGTTTTCTTTCATAACGGCCTTCCTCCAGCAGATGTGTATTTGCGCGTGTCACTTCGATATAATAACCAAACACTTTATTAAACCCGACTTTTAAGGAGCGAATGCCGGTATATTCTCTTTCCTGCTGTTCAAGACGTGCAATCCAGTCCTTTCCGTTTCGGCTGGCATCACGGTATTCATCTAATTTTGCATTGTAGCCATCTTTAATCAAATTGCCTTCTTTTATCGTCATCGGCGGATTTTCATAAAGTGCATCTTCTAATAAATTAAGCAAGTCACCACAAGGATCAATCGCATTCGCTCTTGATTTTGCCATTTCCTCTGGCAGTGAGTGCACAAGCTCTTTAATGGCTGGTACTTGTTTTAAGGATTCCTTTAACTGAATGAGATCACGGGCATTTACGTTGCCAAATGCGACGCGGCCCGCTAAACGTTCGAGATCATATACTTGCTTTAACCGTTCACGCAGATCCTCTCGTTCAAAGAGATGGTCCATAAGAATTTGCACCATTTCCTGGCGTTCTTTAATGTGCGAAAGCCGAATTAACGGCCGGTCGATCCATTGCTTGAGCAGCCTTCCACCCATCGCTGTTTTTGTTTCATCTAACAGCCATAACAAAGAGCCCTTCTTGCTTTTTGAGCGGATCGTCTCTGTTAATTCAAGATTTCGTTTTGAGTAAAGATCAATTTTCATTGTTTGTTCGAGCTCAAACACTTGAACTTGCTGAAGGTGATCGAGACTTCTTTTTTGCGTTCTTCTTAAATAAGCATATAATGTCAAAAAGGCCGATCTTAGTTGCTCGCTCAGGCGGGACACGAGCCGCTCAGCTTCATCGATCAATTCATCACTATCTTCGTATGAAATGGTCGCTTGGCACCGATCCTTTAAGGTCTTGACTGTTTCCTCATCCAGCTGCTTTGACACCACAATTTCTTTTGCACCGACAGAATAAATTTCAGACACGACTTCATCTAATCGATCAATGAAAGCCGCCATGTTTTCACCAGTAGATAAATCGGAAAGTGCAAGTCCATATCCATTTTCAAACTTTGTCACAGAGGCAATGAAGTTGTTTTCATTTTCACTTAAGCCTTTACCATCCATCACCGTACCTGGTGTAATGAGTTGAACGACTTCTCTTTTGACTACACCTTTTGCCGTTTTAGGATCTTCCACCTGCTCACAAATCGCGACCTTGTAGCCTTTTGAAATCAATTGTTCTATGTATGCAGAAGCAGAATGATAAGGAACACCGCACATTGGTATGCTCCCGCCATCTCTGCTTGTTAGCGTGATTTCTAATTCTTGTGACGCTTCTTTTGCGTCATCAAAAAACATTTCATAAAAATCGCCTAAGCGAAAAAATAAAAAGGCATCTTGGTACTCTGCCTTGATTTTTAAATATTGCTGTATCATGGGCGTATAACTTGCCATATTTCTAATCCCTCACTATATTACATTCGAATTCATACCATCTTTCATTATAGCATATAAAATCACCTTTTTTCTCCTAGATAGGACACAAAAAAACTAGGGGGATATGCGCCCTAGTCATCAATTACTCTTCTGGATCACCCGCTAGAAATTCTGGATGAATATCCTCTAACTCCTCATCCACCTCTTCTTCCCACTCATGATCATCTTTTTCTTTCCAGCTTGAATTGACCTCTACAACAATTTTTGTTTCTCCTACCACTTCAGCAATGAATTCACGCTCTGCCTGAACGATAATTTTATTGCCGTTTGGAGAAATGGTCACTTCTAGACAATTCGGCTGCTGCAGCACTTTTGCAATCACTTCGTGCTCATCATCAAGGAAATTTTTATCTTTATATCTTAGTTTGATGATGTCTACATATTTCACCCGTTCTGTGACAACTTCTGTTTTTGTGTTATCAGCGTAAGAATACCATACGTTAATATCAAAGGTTCCTTCAATCTCAACAGTTTTACCGACCTTTTCAGCATCATACTTATGATTAATGATCCAACCACCTAGGATGCTGGTTGGTTTTTGCGATGGAGAAATGGTGTGTGTGCTTTGGGTGAATTTCCTCCCTTTTGCAACCACCGCTTTTGTAATAATTTCTCTGTATTCAGACATTCCGGCATGCCTCCTTGTTCTTGATCGTTTTATCTTATGCTGGGCATTCGTCTAGTGTGTCACGATTTTGAACTTCATGTTCAATTAAATTCATTTCTGTTTCAGTGTATGCATGGTTGCCCATAAACTTGCCTTGAAAATTGGAAAAGTTGGAGAGTGAGAGATTTTGGGGTGACGAAACAAGAAGTAGAATGGGAAGTGTGATTTTTGTTCTTTCAAAAAATGATGATAGCAAAACAAAAAACCCCGCATTTGCGGGGTTTTCTCATTTAATGGAGCAACTTGGTGATGAGTTTTTCACTTTTGAACCGGTTTCTCCTAATAAGAGGTCACCGCCGGTTGAAAGAATGATTTCATCTGTTACTTGATTAGAAATCGTATGCGCTACGAGCTGAAGCAGGGAATTGACTTCCACTTGAGATTCTTTGAATTCTTGAATCACCGGGATTTCATCCAGTTCTTCTTGCAGGGCATCGATTTTTTCTTCGACTTGCTTTAAGGCTTCATGTTTGCCGTAATGCTTTAAATTCACAGCTTGTTTTTGAAGCGCCTTAATTTGATTAATAATCGTTGAAATTTTTGTATTTTCATTGATTTGCGCTTCTGCTTTCTTGAAGAAATCAACTTCTTCTGTTTCAGAAATCATTTTAGCGAGCTCTCTTGCGCGCTCGACAATCTCTTTTTTTGAATAAAGCGTCATTTTAATTCACCTCGATAGCTTCTCCAACCATTTCTCCGTCAAGAGACCAAGTTTTGGCTTGTGTGATTTTCACTTTGACGATGTTGCCAATCGCTTCTTTTGGTGCTTTAAAATTCACAAGCTTGCTTTTACTTGTATATCCGGCTAGGATTTCAGGATTGTTTTTACTTTCACCCTCTACTAATACTTCGACAGTCTGCCCTTCATATTCCTTCATTTTTTTCGCAGAAATTTCATTCACGAGGGCATTCAGGCGCTGCAGACGTTCTTTTTTCACATGCATTGGCACGTTGTCTTGCATTTTCGCTGCTGGTGTTCCTTCTCTTGGAGAGTAAATGAACGTATAAGCAGCGTCAAACTCAACCTCGCGATAGAGGGAAAGTGTTTCTTCAAACTGCTCATCTGTCTCATTTGGGAACCCAACAATAATATCCGTTGTTAATGAAGCATTTGGCATCGCTTCTTTGATTTTGCGCACAAGATCAAGGTAACGCTCACGGTCATATTTTCTCGCCATAAGCTTCAAGACAGAAGAACTGCCGGATTGAACTGGCAAATGAATATGATCGAGAAGGTTCCCACCCTTAGCAAGCACTTCAATTAAGTGATCGTCAAAGTCACGCGGGTGGCTTGTTGTAAAACGGATACGCGGAATATCGATTTTACGCAGCTCATCCATCAAGTGTCCAAGACCATATTCCATGTCTTCAAAATCTTTTCCATACGCATTCACGTTTTGACCAAGAAGGGTAATTTCCTTATATCCTTCTGCCGCTAAACGTCTGACCTCTTGAATAATTTCGTCAGGGCGGCGGCTTCTTTCTTTACCGCGTGTGTAAGGGACGATACAGTATGTACAGAATTTATCACAACCGTACATAATATTCACCCAGCCCTTAATTTTTCCTTGGCGGGCTCTCGGAAGGTTTTCAATGACATCGCCTTCTTTTGACCAAACCTCGATGACCATTTCTTTTGAAAGATAGCATTCAGATAACAGCTCTGGCAGGCGGTGAATGTTGTGTGTACCGAAAATCAAATCAACAAATGGATGTTTCTTCAAAATACGGTTGACGACAGATTCCTCTTGAGACATACATCCGCAGACACCTAAAATTAAATCTGGCTTTTCACGCTTTAATGCTTTTAAATGACCAAGCTCTCCGAACACTTTATTTTCCGCATTCTCACGAATTGCACAAGTGTTTAATAAGATGACATTTGCATCCTCCGTTGAGTTTGTCGGTTCATAACCAAGCGCCATAAAAATACCAGCCATCACTTCTGTGTCATGCTCATTCATTTGACAGCCATATGTGCGAATATAAAACTTGCGCCCGTTTCCTAACCCTTGAAAACGCTCGTCAATTTGAAATTGATTGTATTCGACTTCTTCTTTACCCCGTTTTTTTGCATCTTTTAAGGAAGGCGGAATGTACACAGCTTCAAAATACTGGCTATAGTCCTTCTCGGATTTTTTGTCCGATGAACTTACTTGTCCGCTCGCTTTTCTCTGCTCTTCATTCATGAATTTGTACTCCTTTCAAACCAAGCTCCACCCTACAGTATAGACTATTTTGTGATGAATTGAAAATAAATTCATACGTGCCACTACTTTTCAATCCACACGAATTTTGCATGAATATTGAGTAGGTTTCAGATGTAGATCGTCTTTACCTAAAGGGTTTTGTATTTCTTTGACAATCTTCATATGCTGTGTCCCGACACTCTCAACTAAAGTAATCACATATGATTCTTTTTCCTCTTCTGCTACCATTCTTTCTTGTTCAGATAAGAAGAATGGAAAGTCTTGGTGAGTCAGTTTAGATCCTTTTACTTCTATGAGTTTCTCTTTTCCATCGGGGTAATAAGATTTGATATCAAATCCATGACCATCTTCCGTCTCAGCCACCCAATCGACAGCTTCCGCTAATTGTTCCCGACCCACTGCTTTTAATTGCTCTACTTCCTTACGATAAACAAATTTCTCTGCTATTCTACCTGTCTCTTCGTTTTGCTTTGCTCTTTCTTCTCTTAATTGTTTATAAACATCTCTATGAATGATTCTTTTTCTTTTAAATTTGTTCTGATCTTTCACTTTTGGAGTAAGGTCCTGATCCAAATATACTTCGTAAACAAAATCATAAAAAAACTCATTTAAAGAATTGATATCTTGTATTAATTGGTGATGGTCAAAATGATCAATATTATACTTTTTAAAAACCAATGAGCTTGCCACGTATTTTTTAGGTCTTAATGATTTACCCAAATGAAAATCACCTATATGAAAGCCCTCTAGTCTTTTATGGTGCTTTAATTCCGGCTGTAGCCTCTTCCTCCAAATAGCTGCCTCTTCTTTAATTTCAGATAAAGATAAATTTTCAGTTCCAGTTTCAATTGTTAAATAAAAATCTTCCCCGTTCTCAGCAAATAAAATAACAATAAATATTCCTTTTTGTGTCGTTGTTTTTTGGGAATTAGGATTTGTCGTTAATCTCCTGTCTAAAAGTGCAATCCAAAAACATTCTGCAACTTTTCCATTTCCTGTAGATGCTTTAATATCGATCCTATCCAAATTCCTCATATAACGTTTTTCTAATTCATAACGAATGTTGTTTGGGATTTCTTTATTAAACATGTTGTGAAAAGGGTGATTCTTATCTGTTCTCCCTTTGTTCTTATAATCTAAAAATTGCTCATAAAAATTTTCTTTATTAAATAACATTTGTCTCACCACTTACCTCAATAGATCTTTTTACATACATTATACATAACAAACGGTAGATTTGATGAAATATGGAAAGAATAGTGCAAAAAAAGAGAGCCTGCGCTCTCTCAATCAAGTATGTTCAGTTTTTTTGCTTCTTCTTCGATGATCGTCAGTGCACGGTCCAGTTCTTCTTTTGTGTGCTCTGCTGTGATGATGGCTCTAATTCTCGCTTTTCCTTTTGCTACAGTTGGGAAAGCGATGCCCTGGGCAAACACGCCTCGGTCTATTAAAGCCTTTGAAAAGCGAAACGTAAGAGCTTCGTCTCCAATCATGATTGGAATAATGGGTGTTTCTGTCGGAGCAACTTGAAATCCAAGGCTGACGACTTTTTCTTTGAAATAGGCGGCGTTTTCCCAGAGCGTGCTAATTCGCTCTGGTTCGTCTAACAGCACTTCAATCGCTTCTTCACACGCTCTAGTCACAGCTGGCGGATGTGAGGTGCTGAATAAAAACGGTCTTGCTTTATGCTTTAAATAATCAATCAAAACGGCTGATCCCGCTACATAGCCGCCGAGCACTCCGACAGCCTTACTAAGTGTCCCAACCTGAATATGCACTCTGCCGTCGAGTTTAAAATGGTTGACTGTCCCGCGGCCATTTTCACCAAGCACGCCCGAGGCATGTGCATCGTCTACCATCACAAATGCATCATATGCTTCTGCGAGCCTGACAATCTCAGGAAGTGGCGCAATATCTCCATCCATCGAGAACACACCGTCTGTGACGATGAGACGAACGCGGTAATTCATAGATTTCTTTAAAATTTTCTCAAGCTCTTCCATATTGGAATGACCATATACTTTTTTATCTGCTTTTGTTAACCGAATGCCGTCAATGATTGAGGCATGATTCAGTTCATCTGAAATCACAATATCATCTTTTGTCAGGATACTTGATAAGACCCCTTGATTGGTCGTAAAGCCTGATTGGAATACAAGGGCTGCCTCGGTCTTTTTAAATGCAGCGAGCTTTTTTTCAAGACGTTCGTGCATCGTCATTGTGCCAGCGATCGTTCGTACCGACCCCGTACCAGCACCGAATTGATCAATGGCCTCTTTTGCCGCTTTCATCAGCCTTGGATGTGAGGTGAGGCCTAAGTAGTTATTTGAGGAGAGCTGTATGACAGGTTGTTCATTTAATGTCACAGTGGATGATTGTTTTGAGTCAATCTCTTTCAATGTTTGGTGAGTGCCTTGCTGCTTCATTGTTTCCAGTTCATCTTGTAAATACGTGAATTCTTTCATCATTTCTTCCCCCTTTGATTTGATGGCATCATCAGTACGACCTTTCCGCACATCCCATTTCTCATGAGTTCAAATCCCTTTTCGAACTGTTCAAATGGTAGTGTATGGGTGACAACTGGCTTGACATCGATGGTATTTGTTCTTAATAACTCAGATACTTGACGCCACGTTTCAAACATTTTTCTCCCCGTGATCCCTTGCACGGTTAATCCCCTAAAAACAATTTGATTCGTAATGTCAATTGTCACTGGTCGTTCTGGCAAGCTTAGTATATTGACTTTCCCTCCATTTGCACAAGCTTCGAGAGCTTGATTAATGGCAACTGGATGTCCTGACATCTCGCATATCACACCTGCCCCCTCCATCCGCGTGAACTGCTTAATCACCTCAACAGGATCATCTTTTCCAATATCCACGATATGGTCTGCTCCCATTTCCCGGGCAAGATTCAGCCTGTATTCGTTTTGATCGACAGCAAACACTTGGACAGCACCGGAAGCTTTCGCGACGGCGATCGCCATTAAACCGATTGGTCCGCAGCCAAAAATCGCCACTGACTTACCTGAAACAGGTGTGTGCAGCACTGTATGAACCGCATTGCCAAGCGGCTCTTGAATAGACGCAAGCTCTACTGGCATTTGAGCTGGATTGTGCCACACATTTTGTTCAGGTACTTTGACATATTCAGCAAAACAGCCGTCAATGTCTACTCCTAAAATTTTCGTTTCATTGCACAAGTGCTGTTGACCTGTTAAACACATAGAGCACTGATTACATACAACATGTGTCTCTGCCGATACAAAATCCCCTACTTTTGCACGTGAGACTTGTTTCCCCGTCTTGACAACTTCCCCTGTAAATTCATGTCCAAAAATGTAGGGCGCTTTAACTCTTCCCTTTGCCCAGTCATCCCAATTATAAATATGCACGTCTGTTCCGCATATCGAAGTGGCTTTCACCTGAATCAATACTTCATGATCATTGATTTCTGGAATCGGCATCTCCATCAGCACCGCTCCGTAAGCGCTTTCTTTTTTAACAATTGCTTTCATCGTTCCACACATGACGTACAACCCCTTTGTTAAAAAACTTCTCCCAATGAGATTTTAACACGTCTTATTTTCGTCGTAAATACCATTGTCTACTGCAAAAAGACAAATGAACACTCCACATATTTTTTTGGATATTTTTCTAAAAAAAAAGCAAATCCCCATAGAAAAGGAGATTTACTTTTTGATTCACCGTCTTTTTGAAACGGCAATATATAAGGCTGGCACAATTAATAGTGTCAAAATTGTTGAGAAAAAGACACCCGATACAATGCAGATTGCCAGCGGCTTAAAGAGCGGATCATTACTTAATGCTACAGGCATTAGGGCAACAAGTGCCGTAAATGCTGTTAGTAAAATTGGCCTAATCCTTGCTCTTCCCGCTTCAATGACAGCTGTCTGTTGATCGAATCCCTGCTTACGCCGCTGCTCAATAAACTCGAACAAGACAACCGCATTTCGGACCACGATACCAGCTAATGAGACAATTCCCATTGTTGCCATAAAGCTGAACGGTGTTTGTGTGACAAATAGTCCGATAACAGCTCCAGATATCGCTAAGTAAACCGTTCCTAGAACTAATAGTGGAAGCATCAATGAATTGAACTGGAAAGCGATGGTCACATAAATGAGAAGCAAGACAACCCCAAATAAGAGACTAATTTCAATAAAGAACTTGGTTTGATCTTCATTTTCTCCGCCTTGAGAAATAGCTAGATCCTTCGCTGCATCTGTTTTTCCTACTTGATCGACGACTTCTTTCATGTCGTCTTTAAACGACTCTGACGTGCCAGGGTACGCCTTCAGCGTAATGGTCGGAATTCCATTTTCATGTGGAATGCTTTCGTACTGCTCTGTTTCTTTTTCTTTTACATATCGGCTAAGTGGCTCGAGTGAAGGCATACCGCCTTCATTTGAATTGACAGGCACTTTTATTTCTTTTAGCTTTAATCCATTTTGATGTGTACCTACATCCTGTTTGACCACTAAATCGATATCTTTTGTTCCTTGTTTAAAGCTGCCTAATGGCATGCCTTCTGTCACAAGACCGAGCTGTCTGCTGACAAGCTGAGCGCTGAGGCCATCCTCTGCCATTCGGTCACGGTTTAGTTCAAAGGAGATCGTTTTTACCGGCTGATTGACATCGTCAGTGATCAAGCTCGCTCCTTTTTCTTTCATTTCACTTGTGAGCGTTTCTTTGACATCAATGAGCTTTGCAAAAGAGTCACCCGCAATGGTTACTGTCACAGGTGCACCAGTTGGAGGTCCTTGAACAATGGTTTTCATAAAGATATCAGCATCTTTAAATTTCTTACGCAATGGCTCTGTCATACGATCGATCAATTGTTTACTCGTCATCTGATCATTGTCTACTCTCACGACAACCTGACCAGTATGATCACTTGCATTTGAGATACTTTCATTAAACAGGTTCGGTACACCGCCGCCTGCAAAGATCGCCGTCTCTTCAATGCCTTTCTGCTGTTTCATCTCTTGTTCTATTTTCTCTAATGTTTCATTTGTTTTGTCTAATGTTGTTTCACTTGGAAGTGTGACAGTGACAACCACTTCTTTCTTATTCGCTGCAGGGAAAAATTCAAATGGTGTGACGAAAATTAGTAAAAAGGCAAGCGTTGCAACAAGCAAACCACTTAGCCCAATAAGCAGCGGACGCTTCACAATGTTCGTCAGCACGCGGTCTGCATAAAAATCAGCTAATTTTTTTAACGGTTTGCCTAGGAATCCTGGCTCTTTTTGAATTTTCTTGTTCTGTCTTTTTCGGTTCACGGTATATTGGTAGACTGGCACTAGTGTCAGAGAAATCACCATAGACGCAAGTACAGTCGTTACGAGGACAGACGGTAATGCTCGTATAAATGAACCGTTTGCACCTGATAGGAAAACAAGTGGCAAGAAAGCAAACACAACCGCAAGTGTTGAGGTCAAAATAGACCCTGCAACTTCTTTGACCCCTGCAATCGTTCCTTTCAGCGGACTTTCATATTTTTTCATCTGCCTTAAAATATTATCGTTGACGACAATGGCATCATCGACAAGTATCCCTAGGGCAATGATAAATCCGATAATTGATATCTGATTGAGGTCCACTTGTAAAAATGGCAGCGGAATCGTTCCGATTGTGATTGATAATGGGATGGCAAGTGAAACGATAAACGCACCGCCAATGGTCAGACCAAGTGTGGTGACAACAATAACAGCGATGACCGCAACAATGGCTTCTTTTATCAAATCATTAAAAATGGCATCCACTTCACTTTTTTGTGAATAGTAGTTTACCCACTCGACACCACTTGGAAGCTGCTTCTCTTTCTCAATAACATCACTGACTTTGTCATACATTTTAGGAATATCAAGCCCTGGTTTGATATTGACTGTAAATGAATAGGCAGGCTTTCCGTTATACGACACAATGTCACTTTTCTCTTTTTCTACTTCTTTTAAGCTGCCAAGCTGACTGATTGTGACCGGTTCACGGTTCGTTTTGGAGAAAAGCTCAAGCTTTTTCACTTGATTCAAACGGTCGTAGGCATCGATGGACAGCTTAACCTTCTCGCCGCCTGTCCGAATGTCGCCTAGTGGAGATGTGTCAAATTCCTGATTGATGGCATTTGTGACATCCGTTACACTTAACCCTTCATCCTCCAGTTTACTTGAATCTAAGTTTAATACCGCTTGCTTGTCATTGAATCCTTTGATGACGACACTGTCTACCCCTTTGATGTCCTCAACCTTTTCCTTCAACGCACGCAGCGATTCCTGACTTTTTGCTAAGTCTGCTGATTGACTTGCCACAGCCATATAAGAACCAACCGGCACGCTGCCAAACTCATCCTTTACATCAGGCTCCATCACTCCATCAGGAAAGGACGACGCAGCACTTGTGGTTTCGTTCTTAATTTGACTTGCCACCTTTTGAAAGTCGGCTTGATCATCAATTTCAAGCACAATATTTGAAAACCCAATGGCAGAAACAGAGCTCGTTTTCTCTACACCATTGATATCAGATATGGCTGATTCGAGCTTATTGGTTACATCACTTTCCACCTGTTTTGCATCCGCACCTGGGAACACGGTGGAAATCGTGACGATATTCGCTTGGAATTCTGGCAGTTCTCGCTTAGGAAGCTGCGTAAATAAATAGCCGCCTGCAATGAGAACAATAAAAAATAAAATAAAAACAAGCTTTCCTCTTTTCAAAAAAGCTTCAATCATTATTTCACCTACTTAAATATTTATTTTTGATGAAGTATTTTTAACTTAATCTTAATTTATCATCATGGTGAAAAAATGCAAGCTCTAATATGTCATTTTTATCTATTTCATGAACTGAATTTGTTATATAAGAAATGTATAGTGGTAAACAAAAACAACCTGCTTACATGATGTAAGCAGGTTGAAAATAATAAAATTAGAATTATCGTGGCTCAACAATCAATTTGATGGCTGTTCTTTCTTCTCCATCGATAAGAATGTCAGTAAAGGCTGGAATGCATATCAAATCCACTCCACTTGGTGCAACAAATCCCCTTGCTATGGCTACAGCCTTGACCGCCTGATTCAGCGCTCCAGCGCCGATTGCTTGTATTTCCGCTGCACCGCGTTCACGTAAAACGCCTGCTAATGCTCCTGCTACTGAATTCGGATTTGACTTTGCTGAAACTTTTAAAATTTCCATTTCTGCTCCCCCTTAAATTTACAATGGATAAGTGAGTGTTCATTAGAACAATCTTTGTTAGATGATGCTATTTTTTGAAAATCCATCCCCAAAATGTTTTTCAAAAATAGCAGGCTACCTACCATTTTTACTATATTCACGATAGAGGGCGCATATTCCTTCTTTCTGATTAATATTTTTCTGAAATAAATATGTGAACATTTATTCAAAGAAAATATGGTCATCATTTATCAAAATTCGATCAATTTTGACAGCTTTTTTCGACTGTTCGTCAATTTCTACGATTACTGCACTTAATGTCGTGCGTCCTTCCGCAATCTCAAAACGGACTGGAAGACTCGTTTTGAATCGTTTAATAATCGTCTCCCGATCAACACCTAAAATGCCATCATAAGGTCCTGTCATTCCCACATCTGAAATATACGCAGTTCCTTTTGGCAAAACGCGGTTATCTGCTGTTTGAACATGTGTATGCGTTCCAACGACACATGATGCACGGCCGTCTGTATACCAGCCCATCGCTAGCTTTTCACTTGTGGCTTCACCATGAAAATCAATAAAAATGAACGGTGTACGTTTAGATGCTTCCGCAATTAACTCGTCTACTTTTTGAAATGGGCAGTCAAGTGGGGGTAAAAAAGTACGTCCTTGCAAGTTGATGACGGCTAATTCTTTCCCTTGTTTTTTGATAAACGTCAGACCTTTACCAGGTGTACCTTCTGGGAAGTTCGCCGGACGAACCATGTTGGCTGCGTCATCAATGAAATCAAAAATGTCTCTTTTATCCCATGTATGGTTGCCCATTGTGAGCACGTCAGCTCCTGCTTGCAGCAGTTCATGATAGATTTTTTCAGTGATCCCTTTTCCATGAGCAGCATTTTCTCCATTGACAATGGTAAAGTGGGGCTGATATTTCTTCTTTAGCTTTGGCAAGTATTCTTTCAGTGTGTCTCGTCCAGGTGAACCGACAATATCTCCAACAAATAATATTTTCATGCGCTTTGAACCCTTTCTCTTATAAATTGACTTCTTATCAGTGTTGCATATTTACACAAAAAAATAAAGCGGCGCTAAGCGCACCGCTCTATTTTGCATACTCTACTGCGCGAGTTTCTCGAATGACCGTCACTTTAATGTGACCAGGGTAATCGAGCTCGTCCTCAATCCGCTTACGAATATCCCTTGCTAGACGGTGAGCTTCAAGATCATTAATTGAATCCGGCTTCACCATAATACGTACTTCACGTCCAGCCTGTATCGCAAACGATTTTTCAACACCTTCATAAGATTCAGAGATATCTTCTAATTTCTCAAGTCTCCGAATGTAATTTTCAAGCGTCTCACTTCGTGCACCAGGGCGTGCTGCAGATAATGCATCTGCTGCCGCAACAAGAACAGCGATAATAGATGTCGGTTCTTGGTCACCGTGGTGAGAGGCAATACTGTTGATGACAACAGGATGCTCTTTATATTTCGTCGCAAGCTCAACGCCAATTTCTACGTGGCTTCCTTCTACTTCATGATCAATGGCTTTTCCAATGTCATGCAGAAGACCTGCTCGTTTTGCAAGCTTTGCATCTTCTCCAAGCTCTGAAGCCATGAGACCTGCAAGATGTGCAACCTCAATTGAATGCTTCAGGACATTTTGTCCATAACTTGTACGGAATTTTAAGCGACCGAGAATTTTGATGAGGTCCGGATGCAGACCGTGAACTCCGACTTCGAATGTCGTTTGCTCACCCATCTCACGGATATAATCATCGACTTCACGGCGTGATTTTTCCACCATTTCTTCAATTCGTGCAGGATGAATGCGGCCATCCTGGACTAGCTTGTCCAGAGCTATCCTCGCTGTTTCACGTCTAATCGGATCAAAGCCCGATAGGATAACAGCTTCAGGTGTATCATCTATGATCAAGTCAATACCTGTTAACGTTTCTAACGTACGGATATTTCGTCCTTCACGTCCGATAATACGACCTTTCATCTCATCATTTGGAAGATTGACTACAGATACCGTCGTTTCAGCTACATGATCAGCTGCACAACGCTGTAACGCAAGTGAAAGAATATTTTTCGCCTTTTTATCAGCCTCTTCTTTCGCTCGGTTTTCAGATTCTTTCGTCATGACTGCAATGTCGTGGGAAAGCTCATTTTCAACTTGATCCAGAATGATTTGTTTCGCTTCATCTCGAGTTAAACTTGAAATACGTTCCAACTCGGCTTTCTGCAAACGAATCATATCATCCACTTTGCTTTCCATCTCTTCAATATGTTGTTGTCGTTCATTCAGAGAATGATCTCTCTTCTCCAACAGGGACTCCCGTTTATCTAAAGATTCATCTTTGCGATCAAGATTTTCCTCTTTTTGAAGTAAACGGTTTTCTTGTCTTTGAAGCTCATTACGTCTTTCACGAACTTCTTGCTCCGCCTCTACACGAAAGGAATGAATTTCATCTTTCGCTTCCAAGAGCGCTTCTTTCTTCAATGCTTCCGCATCACGCTTTGCATCCTCAACAATTTGTTCGGCCATGTTTCTTGCGCCGGATATTTTTGCTTCTGCAATGGTTTTACGAACAAAGTAGCCAACAACTAAACAGATTAGGCTCAGCAAAATGGAGATGATCGTAAACATCGTAGGCGACATATTTTCACCTCCTCTTGCTATGAACTTGGTTTTACAAATAAAGTGTCGGCATGTACATTGTTTTGTGTCTCAACATACAGGGCCTTCACAGGGAATGAGATCCTCACTGCCCTTGTCAAGTTTAAATTAGTTATCAATCATGTTAAGAAAAACAAGTGATACATTTCCATTGTAATTGTGTCGGAAATACTTGTCAAGCTTGCTATCTTAACGTTTGCAAAAGCAGATCAGAATTATTCTTGATTCAGCAGCTGATATATTATATTGTTCACTTGGCCCAGTTTCGTGTTATTTTGAATGTTTGACAACAATACAACAATGGTTTGTCCAGATTTGCTAAAGCTGTTCAAAATGTTGAAACCCGGCATGACACCATGGTTTGAATAGCTGCCGGGAGCAACATAAAATCCCATTCCGTATGTGGAGCTACTTCCTGGCGTAAACATCTTTTTATAGCTCTTCTGCGAATACAGTTTGCCGTCTATCAGTGCTTGGTCAAATTTGCACATATCTATAGCACTCATATAAATATCTCCAGCACCATACAGCTGAGATAGATCAGGCATATACGGTGTAATCATTCTGCCGCCTTTCAGTTTATACCCTACAGCAGGATAAGGGTTTTTTTCATATGTTTTGTAAAAACCTGCATGCGTCATTCCTGCCGGTTTAAAAATATGATTCGTTATATATTGTTCATAGGACTCACCGCTTACTTTAGCAACAATATAAGCAAGAACAGAATAGTTGGAATCCTTGTATTCCCATACGCCCGGCTGACGATTAATTCCCTGACGTTCTATATCTTTTATTAAATTGTCCGGAGTAATTGCGCCGTTTCCTTCAATATGTCCGTTTATTCCCGATGTATGTGTAAGCAGATTTTTCAAGGTAATCTTTTGTCCGTTAGGGAAATGAGGTAAATACATGCTTACCGGATCACTTGTCTGAAGTTTCCCCTTTTCCTCAAGCTGCAAAATAGCGGTTGCTATCAGCGCTTTTTGTGACGAACCGACATAAAAAGATGTCAATGGATTATTTTGAATTTTTTGTTTACGGTCTGCATAACCAAAACCTTTATTTGTTACGATTTCTCCATTTTTAACCATCATGGCTGTTCCGCTGAAACCGATCTCATTTAAATAGCTGCTGATATTTTGATTGCGGTCCACTGTTTTGATTTGTTCCTCTGATTTTTTGACGGTTTTCTTTTTGACTTCTTTTTTCTGGCTAGTACTTGAAGCTGCTGCAGTTTGTTGAAACGGGTTGTTCTCTTCACTATTTCGATGAAGCACATTCCACATCGTTAAGTAAATCATCGCTGCTAAAAAAACAAGCACAAGTTTTCCCCTCTGATTTGGTTTTCTCTGTCTGCGTTTTGCAGTTCTACTGCGGGTTGGGCTTGTCATTACCTTTTCCTCCCAAAATAAATCCCATTTTATATTTTAGACGGATGAAGTACTGAAAAAGTTGTCGAAAGTTTTTTGCAAAATTAAAAAGGCTGAGTTTTTTCACCCAACCTTTTGTATCATTTCATACTGATTTTATTTTTATTCTAATTCTTCTAGCGCCTCTTCAGCTTCCTGCTGCGCTACTCCGTTATTATCCAAGCCGTAATGTTCGCGAATTTGCTCCTGAATCATTAGCATGATATCTTTGTTTTCTTTCAGGAACTGTTTCGCATTTTCGCGGCCTTGTCCAAGACGTTCCTCTTGGTAAGAATACCAAGCACCGCTCTTTTGTACGATATCTAGTTCGCTTCCAAGGTCGATGATTTCGCCCTCTTTTGAAATTCCTTCACCGTACATAATGTCTACTTCTGCAATACGGAATGGCGGTGCTACTTTGTTTTTCACTACTTTAATTCTCGTTTTATTCCCCATAATGTCATTGCCCTGCTTCAGCTGTTCAGCACGGCGCACTTCTAAACGAACAGATGAATAGAACTTCAGCGCACGTCCACCTGGCGTTGTTTCAGGGTTACCGAACATGACCCCAACTTTTTCACGAATTTGGTTAATAAAGATGGCAATGGTTTTTGATTTATTAATGGCACCAGATAGTTTACGAAGTGCTTGGGACATCAAACGTGCTTGTAGACCAACGTGTGAATCACCCATGTCTCCTTCAATCTCTGCTTTTGGTACAAGAGCAGCTACTGAGTCAATAACAACAATGTCAACTGCACCACTGCGGACAAGAGCTTCTGCAATTTCAAGTGCTTGTTCTCCTGTATCAGGCTGAGAAAGTAACAACTCATCAATATTGACACCTAGTTTTTGAGCGTAAACTGGATCGAGCGCATGCTCTGCATCAATAAATGCAGCTTGTCCTCCCTGCTGCTGAACCTCGGCAATGGCATGAAGTGCTACTGTCGTTTTACCAGAACTCTCTGGACCATATACTTCAATAATACGGCCACGAGGATATCCACCTATTCCTAGTGCAGTATCAAGTGCTAACGAACCACTCGGTACTGTTGAAATACGTGTATCTGTTCGCTCTCCTAGTTTCATAATAGAGCCTTTACCAAACTGTTTTTCTATTTGTTTAAGAGCCATATCTAAGGCTGCTTGACGATCACTCATTCTATTGTTTCCTCCTTTATCAATTCCACTATCTATACTATACCTTGTTTCACCTCATTTGCCAAGAAAAAAAACGAACACATATTCGATTTTTTCTTGGCAGATTTTTAAGAAAAGAGTGATTTCTATTAGAAAAAACACTCTTTTATAAAGGAGTAAACCTAACAAAAAACAAAATTAACTTTCTTTTAATAAATTGAGCAAGTGATGCAGTCCGTATTTCACAGCGCGCTTTCGAATGCCCGACCGGCTTCCTGTAAACATCCATTCAAACACGTCTGTATGGTCTTTCGTAGATAGCCCGATGAACACTTTTCCGACAGGCTGTCCCTCGTGGGTATCAGGGCCTGCTACACCCGTAAAGCTAATGCCAATATCACTTCCCGTAAGCTTTCTAGCACCTTCAGCAAGCTCTAAAGCACACTCTTTGCTAACAGCACCATGAGAAGACAATGTTTCTTCCCGGCAGCCAAGCACCTGCTGTTTGACTTGGTTTGTATAACAAACGATACTGCCGCTTAAAATCGACGATGCACCTTCAAGGTCTGTCAGCCATTCAGAAAACATTCCGCCTGTCAGGCTCTCAGCCGCTGCCACTGTTTTCCCGTGTTCGTGCAGAGCCTTGGAGGCTTCACGGACAAGTGATGTATCACCATACCCGTAGAAGTACTCTCCTACACGCGCTAAAATTTTCGCTTCCGTCTCTTTTAACAGACGCTCCGTTTCTTTTTCATCCTTATGCTTAGCCGTGAGCCTAAGTGTCACTTCACCGTCAGATGCGAGAGGTGCAATCGTTGGGTTGGTTTGAGCATCAATTAAATCTTCTAGGTCTGTTTCAAGCTGTGATTCACCGATTCCGAAAAAGCGAAGAACAACAGACACGATTTTTTCCTTCAAATCCAGTTTCTCAGATATCAGCGGCTTCGCCTCGTTCTCAAACATTGGATGCAGTTCACTTGGCGGACCAGGAAGAAGCATATAAAACGTATCGTTTTCTTGAATAAACATACCTGGAGCCATTCCAAACCGGTTCACGAGCACATCAGATCCTTCTAGGACGAGTGCCTGCTTCCGGTTATTCGGTGACATGTCTCGTCCAGTCTTTCGAAAGTATTCTTGAATGGATTCAAATGCTTCTTCATTTAGCACGAGCTCTTTTCCAAGCGTACTCGCGATGGTTTCTTTTGTTAAATCATCTTTCGTTGGTCCAAGACCACCTGAGAAGATAATAAAATTCGATCTTTCCTGCGCCACTTGAATGGCCCTTTTTAAACGCTCTGGATTGTCACCAACTGCTGTATGGTAATAAACATTCACACCAATTTCAGCCAGCTGTTTGCTGATGAATTGTGCATTCGTATTCGTAATTTGCCCTAGCAATAGTTCGGAACCGACTGCAATAATTTCTGCTTTTCTCTCTGACTTCAAAGCGTACACGTCCTTTTTAGTTAGCATTCTTTAAAGCTTCCCAGTTTTTCACAAAGTAATCCCAGCCTGACACAACAGTGAAGAACACTGCTACCCACATCGCAAGGTCACCAAACGGGAATGATACAAGTTCGAACGGCAGGTTATGCAATAGAAGAGCTGAAATCGCAATGATTTGCGCCCATGTTTTCACTTTTCCAAGCATATTAGCTGCTACCACTTCACCGCCTCCGGCTAGTACAAGCCTTAGACCAGTTACAGCAAATTCACGGCTAATGATCACAATCGCCATCCATGCCGGCGTGAGGTTGTACTGAACAAGTATAATTAAAGCAGCTGAAACAAGCAATTTATCTGCAAGCGGATCTAAAAATTTACCAAAATTCGTCACTAAGTTCAGTTTACGCGCATAGTACCCATCAATCCAGTCCGTTGTCGAAGCAACAATAAACAGGATTGCTCCAACAAGATGTGTCACTTCGATGCTGACGTGACCAAAACGCGCAACGCCCCAATCTAAAGGTGCAAGCATAATAATCATAAAAACAGGGATCAAGGCGATCCTAGAAAGAGTTATTTTATTCGGTAAGTTAAACATGAATTTCAATCCTCCAATAAGCCATTTTTTTATGTATATATAATAGTAGGAACAAAAGAAAAGTCATCTACTTGCTTAAGATGACTTTTCCTTTCCTTTATTCACAATCACAATGTTTTGTGTCATGGTGTTCTTAGGGTCTAATTCGTACTTAAGCGTCTCGTCATTCACCTTAATATCAATTCCAGTCGCATTGCCTAGACGGATATCGACCTGAGAGAGCTCAGACAAGTCTGTTTTAAACGATTCGCCATCTTTAAGTTCACCCATTTTCAGCACTTTTCCAGATTCGTCTCTGACGCGCAGCCAAGAAGCTTTTGTAGCAGAAATGGTTAACTCCATCTCATCTGCGCCTGACACTTCATACGTTGTCGTTGAGCCTTCTGTATTCGCTGCCTTCAAAGAGACCGTTTCATCGTCTTTGGATGAATCCTTTGATGAGTCATCTTTTTTAGATGATTTTTCTTGATCATCTGACGAAGCTTTTTCTTTTTTCTTTTGATCCTTGGCAAGAGATGAATCCTCAGATACTTCATACTTAGATTCTGACTGCTGAGGAGCCGTCTGGTTGTTCTTCTGTCCGCTATCATGATTGACCGCCTGCACGATGACATAAATGATCGCGATGACCACAAGGACGCCTCCAATAATCAAGATGGTCGGCAGCAGCTCAAGCACCTTCGAGGCAGGCTTAGGCAGCTCTCTTTGCGGCTTAATATTTGATAATTTATCAGATACTTCATCGTTATATGTGCTCGGCACATCTTTACGAAATTCTTCGAACAATTGTTCAGGATTTAGTCCAACGGCTTCGGCATATTGTTTAATAAATGCTCTGACGTAAAATTTACCTGGAATAATATCATAGTTTCCTTGTTCGATTGCTAGCAAGTAGCGCTTTTGGATTTTGGTCACCGTCTGAAGATCCTCCAGCGACATCCCTTTTTCCTCTCTGGCCTCAATGAGCCGTTTTCCCAATTCAGTCAAAACAAACACCTACCATTACCATATTAAAAATCGAAGCCAGAAAAACCAGAATGATCAAACACTTGTGGTTCTTCAGCGTGCTCATATGTAATCTCTTCGTCTGCACTATTACGCAATTCAATGATATAGTCGAAATCATCCATTGTATATTCTGAATTTTGAATAAAGATGTCTGGATGCTCAACTACTTTTGTTGCCGGCAGTCTCATAATTTCTCTTAAAAGCTGCAAGTGCTTCTCAGAACCTCTTCGCGTCGACACAATACCATCAATAATAAAGACGTTATCTGGGCTGTATTCATCCGCAATCAGCTGACTTCGGATCGTCTGTTTCAAAAGAGTCGACGATACAAATAGCCATCTCTTGCTGGCACATACACTTGAAGCCACAATTGATTCTGTTTTTCCGACACGCGGCATCCCGCGAATCCCAATCAATTTATGTCCTTCTTTTTTAAATAGTTCTGCCATAAAATCAACAAGAAGACCAAGCTCGTCCCTTTCAAATCGGAACGTCTTTTTGTCATCTGCATCACGCTGAATATATCTGCCGTGACGAACCGCTAAGCGGTCACGAAGTTTTGGCTGTCTTAATTTCGTTACTTTTATCGTTTCCATTGTATTTAAAATTGATTCAAGGCGCTTAATTTGATCTGTATGGTCACAGCGCAAAAGCATTCCGCGTCTTGATACATCAACACCATTAATTGTCACAATATTAATTGAAAGCATCCCCATTAGAGATGAAATGTCTCCTAAAAGTCCGGGACGGTTTACCTGTATCTCATATTCAAAATACCATTCGAGCTTTGCCAAATGATATTACCCCCTTCATTGTGGCAAATTTTTACCTTCCTATATCATAAAGCATTTTCACATTTTTAGAAAGCACAATGTTGTGAAACAGTTAAAATAAAAAGAGAGGCACAAACGACCCCTCTTTTTGTTTAGTGCGAGCTATTATTTTCAACCAGTTTGACCATCATATTGGCAATTGCGCGCTGCTCATCTTCTGATGCAACGCTCCAAAGGTCAGCAAGTACTCTTTCTTGCTCGTTCTTTGCTTCAACTTCGTTAGCTAAATATCCGCCAATTTCATACGCAAGGTTATTGATGGTATCATCTTTTAAGCCTTTATCCTGCGCATGATTTAAGCGGTCACCTAAAAAGTTTTTCCAATGGTCCCAGTTCTCAAGTACTGACATGTCGATTCCTCCATTCGAAAAGATGAATTACAGCCATAGCTTTTGTCATGGAGTTACGAATTATACACGTTATTTAACAGTACCAGCCTCCATTAACGGATAAAATTTGACCTGTCATATAACTTGACTGCTTTGAGGCGAGAAACCAAATGACATCTGCAATCTCCTCAGGTGATGCAAGCCGGCCAAGCGGGATTTCTTCCTCCAGCATGTCAATATCTTCTTGTGTGAAGCTTTTCATCATGTCTGTATGGACAGCACCTGGCGAAACAGCATTTGCTCTAATTCCACTTGGGGCAAGCTCTTTTGCCAGACCTTTAATAAACGCATTTTGCGCCCCCTTTACCATGCTATACAGCACTTCACACGATGCACCTGTTTCTCCCCATATTGAGCTTACCGCAACAATATGACCTGCTTTTTTTTGAATCATGGCTGGCAATAGGTGCTGGGTGAGCTCATATGGACTTGTGACATGAAGCTGCACCATACTGGCTAATACGTCTTTTTCTGTATCTGTCACTAATCCGACATGACTCTTACCGCTATTTAATACAAGAATATCTGGACATACAGGCAGACGGCTGACGAGCTCATCTGCGCCGCCCGTTTTAGCTAAATCCGCTTGAACGACATGCGTCTGAATATGACATGTTTCTTCCAGCTCAGCGGCAAGCTGCACGGCTGTCTGTTCATTTTTGTGATAATGGAGTATCACATGGCAGCCTTCCTGGGCAAGCTTTTTTGCCGCAGCCTGCCCAATCCCGCCACTGGCACCTGTTATCAGCGCCCAACGACTCATCACATGGATTCCTACTTTCTATTTGAAATATCTATTCTTTTCGTTTAAATGGGAACCAGTTCGCTGATCCGAACAATTTCACCATCACAGGTACGAACAATGGTAGCACAACGAGTGCGTACAGCAAAAGTCCTGTGAGAACAAGTGTTGCAATCTGCAGGAGAGACAGCACTCCTGAAGGAAGCATGGCTGCAAATGTTCCTGCCAAAATAACAGCAGCAGACATAATGACAGAGCCCATATTCTTCATTGATTCGGTCATCGCAAACTGAATGTCTTTTGTTTTGTATTCATTGAACCTCTCCATTAAGAAAATCGAATAATCGACTCCGAGCGCCATTAATATGACAAATCCAAAGAATGGAACCGCCCAGTTAATCCCCGGATATCCGAAGAAATGAGTGAAAATAAATTCTGTCATTCCGATAGCTGTAAAGTAAGTCAAAATAAGTGAACCTACTAAGTACAGCGGCATCACAAGCGAACGGAACAGGATCACCAGGATGAGGAAAATACCGATCATCATGTAAAGAACCGTCTTATTGAAATCTTGGTCTGACAGCTGTTTTAAATCAGCGTTCATACTTGATACACCTGAAACGCCGAATGATGCATCTTTTAAATTTGTTTCAGGAAGTGCCCGCTCGACAGAAGCTTCTACTTGTTTGATCGTCGACAAGGCTTCATTACCATATGGATTTTTTTCTAAAATGACATCAATCTTTGTCATCTTGCGGTCATCCGACATGTATGAATCAAATACTTGCTTAAATGCTTTATTTTTCAGCACATCTTTTGGGATAAACCAGCCGGCCATGTCTTGATCTGGTGCATTTTTCAGTTCGTCTAAGTAGTCACCTGCACCCATTAATCCGCTTGAAATTTTCTCTAAGCCATCGACGCTTTTGTTCAGCCCATCTGTCAGTTTGGTCAGGTCATCACCAAAGCCGCCAATCTTTTCTTTCATTTGTTTTTGACCATCAATCACTTGCCCGGCACCATTTGCAAGCTTTGGCATATTATCAGCTATTTGCCCTTGACCTTTAGACGTTTTATCCAATCCAGTTTCAATTGCATCTAAGCCAGCAATGAGTTCATCGATTTGACTCGTCAAGACTTTTTGCTGCTCTTTAGCTTTTGCGATAAAGGCATCCGCTGCTTCAAGCTGTTTTCTAGCTTCTTTCGCTTGTTTGGCATAGCTGTCTGCCTGTTTTGCGCCTTCTTGCAAGGTCGTAGAAAGTTCATTATATGAAGCTTTGATGGCTTGATACGATTGATTTTCTTTCACTTGCGGAATTTGTTTTTCAAGTGTACTAAATTGTTTATTTGCTTGTGTGATTAATGCTTTTACATCTGCTGCGGCAGAGGAGGACGTATCAACCTGCGCCAATGCTGCCTTTAATTCTTTGGAAATGCTTTTATACAGCGACACTTGCTGATTTACTTGTGCGACTTGAGTCGTTAATTCTTTTTTCGCACCTTTAATTTTTTCTTTAATCTGTGCAACACCGTTTTTGTTTTGATCGATTCCGCCTTGTAAATCTCTTAACGATTTTTCGATGTTTTGAATGCCTGTTTTCACTGATTCTGTACCAGAAATCAATTTGTTAATGCCTTTTCCAGATGATTTGATTTGCGGCGTTTGATCCTCAATGGATTGACTCATTGTCGTCAGTGCATCTTGGATTTTTTTCAAGCCTTCATTACTTTTATCAAGTCCGGTATTTAGTTCTTTTGCTTGTGATTTCACGTATAGATCACTCAGCCCTTTACCGACAGGACGTGTCGCACTTCTCACTTTACTTACGCCATCTGTTTGTTCAATTGCACGGCTGAGTTTTTCAACAGCAATCAGCCCTTTATTGTTGTCTAACAGATCAGCTGATTTCACAACAATCGTTGCAGGTAGAGCTTCTCCTGGTCCAAATTTGTCAGAAATCGTATTGAATGCATTGACTGATTCATATTTATTACCGATTTCATCTAAGCTATTATAAGAAAGCGTTCCTTTATACATGAGAATGGGCGGAAGCGTAATGATTCCTACGATTAATAAACTGAAAAGTGGTTTTTTAAATGAAAAGCGTCCTGCTGTTTCCCACATTTTTGACTGCGGATGCGCAATATCACCTTTAATCGGCCAAAATAACACTTTACCTAAAACCGCCATAAAGAACGGAACAATCGTGAGAAGCGCCACAATGAGCACAGCGACACCAACTGCTACTGCAACAGCCGATTTATAGAGCTGAAACTGTGCCAGGCCAATACATGTAAAACCGATGAGCACAGCAATTCCGCTGAATAAAACAGTCTTTCCTGCTGTTTTATACGTAATGAGAATTGCCTCAATTTTATCTTTACCGTGTGCGATTTCTTCTTTAAAGCGGCTGAGAAGTAGAATGCAGTAGTCCGTTCCTATTCCAAACATGATCGCGACCATGAAAATTTGGGTAAAGGTCGAGAGCGGGAAGTCGAGATATTTAACTAAATAAGCCACGATGGATTGACTCACCAAGTAAGACAAAGCTACTGCGACTAATGGAACGAAAGGCGCCACAGCTGATCTAAAGACAAGGACAAGAACGATAAGAATAAACCCAATCGTAATGAACTCAGTTTTCTTCAGACCTTCTTGCGAGCTTGTGATCACGTCATCATCAATTAACGGCTGTCCTGTCATTTCATATGTTAGATTTAAGCTCTTCAGCTTTTCATTGACTCTTTCTTTAAAATCGGAAGCTTTGATTTTGTTTGAGTCATATGTAACTGGAACAAGGAGCGTCGTGCGATCTTTAGAAAGCATCTGTTTTTTGATATCTTTATTGGCGTCAAAATAAGAAGTGATGTCCTCGACATGTAGATCTTGGTCCTTTTCTAAAATCTCCATTGCCTTTTTTAAAGATGTTTCTCTTTCTTTGGCAATGTTCTTTTCTTGAAAGACAATGACAATTGATTTTTCTGTATCACCGTTTTCAGACATTTTCTTTAATAACTGATTTGCATATGAGGACGGATAGCCGTCTGGTACTGAAATTTGCCCTTTTTCTTTTGTTAATTGCGCCATATTAGGGGCGGTGATGAGTAACACTGCCGCTAATACGATCCATAAAATCGTGATCAGCCATCTACCCTTTATGATTGCTCTCATTAGTACTTTGTGCCTCCTCTTCGATGATTACTTGATAGATCTTTTCATATGTTTGAATAAATGATTCCATTTCTTTTTCTTCCAGCTTTTCAAAATAAGATCGAACGAGATCCTGAAGCTGCTTTTCCATTCGGCTGACCACATCTTTGCCCTCTGGCGTGACGTAAAGGTGAACATTTCTTCGATCGGCTTTATCGTGCTCACGGACAATATAGTTTTTTGTAAAAAGACGATTGGTCATGGAGGTTACCGCACTTTTATTCACATTGCATACATTTGCAAGGTCAGTAGACGTACATCCAGGATTTAAATTGATGTATCGAAGCGAGTAATACTGATCAAGCGTCAGCTCTTTATCAAGCTTTTCCGTGATCATACTCGATACCTTTTTTTCCATCATAAGATAGACGTCTGCATATCTCTGAATGAGCTGTGCAATTTTATTTTGTTCCATACGCTGCTCCTTTTTTAGTTTAAGTGTTTAACTATTAAAGAGTTTAACTAATGAACAAAATGATTGTCAATGAAAATCCTCACACATCACAGGCTTTTATTCATTAGACATAAAAAAGACAAACTCATGTATCTGAGTTTGTCTCTCTTTATTTATTTGGTTTTCGGGACGACTTTGAAAACGGACATCCGTTCTTCATCAATTTCTTCCTCTAAAATTTGCTGAATGTCGGTTAATTGGATCTGTTCCAGCATAGTCACGACATCAAATAAGCTCATGTCTAAAAATGCATATCGGGTAAATTGGTTTGCAATGTATTCAGGAGAGTTCATCGCTTTTAAAAAGCTTCCGATTTTCTTCTTACGCGCGAGCTCAATTTTCTCTTCTGAGATCAAGTTCTTTGCTTGAAGAAGGGTTTCTTTTAATACTTTCGCCAGTTGATCAGGATCATTTGTGTCTCCGCCAACTGACGTGAAGCCAAAGCCGCCTTCTTCCGTATAATCGTAGCTGAAGGTCTCATCAATTAAACCTTTTTCATACATTTGTTCATATTGTAAGGAGCTTTTACCAAACAGTGTCTCTAAAATGAGATTCATTCCGAGCTCATGTTTTAGCAGCTCATTTCCTTTTTTATGAGGATTCTTTGTTTTCAAACCGAACATACATTTCGAGCCTTGTACGTTCATTGGAAGTTCGTATTCTTTTCGGTACACACCTTCAGGCTCATTGATGTCTTTTCGTTTGATCTCTGGCTGGTCTGTAAATGGCTTTTTCGCCTGATTTGCTCGAACTTGATCTAATATTTGCTTCGGATCAACGGGACCGACAACAAATAGAAGCATATTGCTCGGGTGATAGAACGTTTCATAGCATTCATACAAATGATCTTTTGTAATCGGAGCAATGCTTTCTACTGTTCCAGCTATATCAATTCTCACGGGGTGCTCTTGATATAGATTTTCAATCAGACCGAAGAATAAACGCCAGTCCGGATTGTCATCATACATGTTAATCTCTTGACCAATGATGCCCTTTTCTTTTTCGACCGTTTTTTCAGTAAAATAAGGTTCTTGAACAAAATCAATGAGTGTCTCAAGATTTTGTTCGACATTTGAGGTGCTTGAGAATAAGTAAGCTGTTCTCGTAAATGTCGTAAAAGCATTTGCGGATGCTCCTTGTTTACTAAATGTATGAAATACGTCTCCGTCTTCTTTTTCAAACAGTTTATGCTCTAAGAAATGGGCAATTCCGTCAGGCACTCGAATCATGTCTTCTTTGCCAAGCGGCACAAATTCGTTATCGACAGAGCCATATTTGGTTGTAAAGGTCGCATAGGTTTTGTTAAACCCTTGCTTTGGGAGCACATAGACGTCAAGTCCGCTCTCCATTTTTTCGTGATAGACCGTTTCTTGCAGCTGGTCGAATTGAATTGTTTTCACTGTCATGAAGCACCCTCCGTTCCTTTAAGAAAATAGGTCGTATCCCATTCGATTTTCTGACCCACTTTGATGATGTCCTCTTTTGTCACTCGGTCAAGTGCTTCTAAAAAGGAATCAAGCGTTTCCCCTGTTGGCACAACGGCATGCTGATACAGGTATTCCGCTGTCCCATAAGATGTATCGATCGTTTCAAGAAGCTGATTTTTGACGACAGCTTTTGTTTGGTCAATCGCTTCATCTGAAAAATCACCTTTTTGCATCGCTTCAAATTGTTCTTTAATGATGTCTACTGCCTGCTGATAGTTGCCGACTTCAATCCCTGACATGACCATCATCAAGCCTTTAAAGCTCTCAAGTCTAGACACAGCGTAGTACGCAAGACTTGCTTTTTCCCGAACATTGATGAATAGCTTCGAGTGTGAGAAGCCGCCGAATATGCCATTAAACAAATGCAAAGCCGGATAATCGTCATCTGCAATCGTCGTATGCGTGCGAAAGCCGATATTTAGCTTGCCTTGCTTTACGTCTTCTTCGTCGATGACTTCTTTTGCTTCTCTTTGCGTGCTTGCTGATTCAGCGTGTTGTTTAACCGGTTCTCTATCACTTGTTTTGAAGTATTGAGAGACCATTCGGCTGATGTCTTGTTCGTCTACATCTCCCACAACATAAAGATCAAGCTGATTTGTTTGAAGCGCATGCTTATATGCTTCAAACAGCGAATGAGCTGTGATCGTTTCGATATCTTCCATTTCTCCATTGACGTGCAGTGCATACGGTTCACCTTTGCACATTTCCTGCACAAGCCTTAAGTTCGAGTAACGCATTTTATCATCATACACTGCTTGAATTCGCTGTTTTAAAGTGCGTTTTTCTTGATCTACATATAATTGACTAAACGCTCCATTTTCAACATACGGATGGAATAGTAGATCAGATAGTAAGGCAATCCCTTTTTCTAGTAAAGGGGTTTGATCCTTTAAATATTTCTCATTCGCCATTTCCAGGCGGAAGGTAATGATGTGATTCTCCCCTTTTTTCGCCATGTCTGCTGAAACCGTAGCACCATAAAGCTCATCAAAATAAGCACGCAATTCTCCTGTTTTCGGCATTTTTTCTGTTCCTCTTAACAGCACATGCGGGAAAAGTGAACGCATGGTGACGTCATCTTTCGATAGAGGCGCAAGCATTTTAAAAAGGATTGTGACCGTTTTAAATTTTTCTGTTTTGACAATATGAGTATGAAGACCATGTGTGTCTAGTGTCTTCTCTTGTAAGTACGTCATGAGAAACCTCCTTTGTTCATCCTATTTATTATGTATTAGAACATAGCTGATATATACGTAAAACAGCCATTTAATAGACATTATATCAATCAGAGGAAAGGATAGGAAATAAAAACGCCTCTGCTATAAGCAGAGACGCCGGTCGTTATTTCATTCTAAAAGGCCACCAATTCCATTTACCGAAAATACGAACCATGACCGGGATGAAGAGCGGTAATACAACAAAAGCATATAATAAAAGCCCAATGAGTATGACCGTTGCAATTTCAACAAGTGATAATACACCGGACGGCAGCATAGCAGCAAAGGTCCCCGCTAATATCGCGACTGCTGAAATAATGACGGAACCCATATTTCTCATCGCTGATATCATTGATGCTTGCACATGCTCTCCCTTCCATTCATTAAAGCGATCCATTAAGAAGATCGAATAATCAATGCCAAGGGTGACAAGAATGACAAAGCTGAAAAATGGGACAGCCCAGCTGAGACCGTCGTAGCCAAAAAATGTTTTAAAGATCCATTCTGTTAAACCGACGGATGTAAAATACGTTAAAATGAGTGAAAGTGTTAAGTATATCGGCATGACGATTGACCGTAATAATATAATTAAAATGATAAAGATGCCAACTAGCATGAAAATGACCGTTCGAATAAAGTCACCGTCAGATGTTTCTTTTAAATCTACATTTAAACTTGAGATACCAGACACACCGTAATTTGGATTCTTTAACCCGCTGACAGGTAAATATTGATCAAGGGTGTCCTCAATTTTCGCAACGCCTTTCATCGCTTCATTGCTGTATGGATTCACATTTAAAATAACTTCAAAGGTTGTTAATTTACGATCAGGAGACATATACGTATGAAAGATTTGCTTAAATTCAGGGCGTTTCAGCACTTCTTCTGGAATAAACCAGCCTGTTATTTCTTCATCTGGCGCTTTCTGAAGCTGCTTTAAATAGCCGTCCGCCTCTGTGAAGCCGCTTTTGACCTGCTCAAGCCCTTCAATACTTTCATCTAAACCATCTGTTAACAATGTGAGTTTTGATGAAAGCTGGCTAAATCCTTTTTTGATGGCTTTTTGACCGTCTGTCAGCTGGTCTGCGCCATCTTCAATTTTAGGCATTTCTTTAATCAATTGTTTTTGACCCTCATTTGTTTGATCAAGACCGGCATAAATTTGATCCAGTCCTTCCATGAGCGCTTGTACTTGACGTTTTACTTCTTTTTGCTTGCTTGATAGGCTTTGAATCACTGAATCTGCTTTCTTGATCTTTTCTTTAAAGACAGAGGCTTCCTCTTCATACAGACTCATTTGGTCCCCTGCTTGATCAAGCATTCCTTTTGTGTCTTTGAATACTTTCTTTATTTCTTTATATTCATCCATATCTTTTACTTCTGGAAGCCGTTTTTCAAGTGCTTCAAACGATACATTTTCATACGAACTTTTTACTTTTTTAATGGTGGTTATTAGCTGCTGATTTGATTTCGCATGACGTTCCAGCGTACTCACCATTCGTTTAAGCTCTTGAATCATCGCTTCACTGCTTCGATATTCTTGCTCTAATTCCTTTTTTGCTTCTTTGATTTTACTTCGAATGGTTCCGACGCCATCTTTACTGCGCCTCACCCCATCTTCTAAAGAGATCAGGGACACCCTTACTTCTCCAATGCCGCTTTTGATCGCTTTTGTTCCATCAATCAGCTGATCAATGCCTTTAGCGGATTCTTGAATTTTTGGTTTTT
This sequence comes from Bacillus sp. FSL W8-1143, assembly GCF_037965155.1. Classification (NCBI taxonomy): domain Bacteria; kingdom Bacillati; phylum Bacillota; class Bacilli; order Caryophanales; family Bacillaceae; genus Bacillus; species Bacillus sp. FSL W8-1143. Next base: position 1,661,152 of record NZ_CP150182.1, on the reverse strand, counting down.
GTTTAAGAAGGGCAAGATTTGTTTCGGTCAAACCATCTGAAATTTTTCCGATTCCTTCATGGCCTTTTCCTAATTCTCCGCCCAGCTCTTTTGCTTGAGAGGTGACGTAAAGCTGACTTAGCCCGTCCCCAACAGGCCGAGTGACACTGCGAACTGTTTTTACTTCGTCAATGTCATTTAATTTACGGGTCAGTTTTTCAATTATGACAATCTTTTCTTGGTTATCTAACTTATTGTCACTTTCAACAAGTACATTCAGGGGCAGCGCTTCCCCAAAGCCAAATTGCTCTGATATCGTATTAAATGCAGACACTGATTCATACTTTGTCCCAATCTCATTTAAGCTGTTATAAGAAAGAGTCCCGTCGTACATCAGAATAGGAGGCACCGTAATGAGTGCAACTAAACCTAGGCTGATCAGCGGCCTTTTAAATGAAAAACGCCCAGCCCATTCCCACATTTTACTTTGCGGGTGGCGAATGTTTTCTCTTTTAGATGGCCAGAAAAGGGATTTTCCAAAAACAGACATAAAAAAGGGAACGATGGTGACAAGGGCGATCAGCAGGATACCAACTCCAACAGCAACACTAACGGCTGATTGATACAATTGAAATTTGGCAAACCCAATGCTTGAGAAGCCGACTAACACGGCTAAGCCACTGAAAAGGACCGTTTTCCCTGCACATTTATATGTGATGATAATCGACTCTTTGACATCACGACCTTGACCGATTTCTTCTTTAAAACGGCTTAACAGCAAAATACAATAATCTGTTCCTATACCGAACATAATCGCTACCATAAAAATCTGAGTAAAATTAGATAGAGGAAATTGCATATATTCTACTAGAAAAGCCACAATACAACGGCTGACAGCATAAGAAATGCCGATCGTAATAAGCGGAACAACAGGTGCCAAAATCGATCTGAAAACAATGATTAAAATAAAGAAAATAAAAATGATCGTTATAAGTTCAGTTTTCTTCAGACCTTGTTGAGAGCTTTGAATGACATCTGAATCCACAAATTTTTGTCCCGTCATTTCATATGAGACATGATAGGGCTTTAAAACTTCCTCAATTTGTTCTTTAAGCTTCACAGCTTTTGTTTCGTAGTGGTCGAATTTGAATGGAACAAGAAGTGTACTTTTATCCTTTGATAAAAGTTGTTTTTGAATGTCCGGATCTACATGAAAATACGAAGTAATTCCGTCAACGTGGAGGTCTGGAGCATGTGTCATGAGTGCAGATAAAGCCTTTTTTAATTCCTGCTCTTTCTTTGGGAACAGATGTTGTTCGGAGAATACAATGACACCCGTATCTTTTTTCCCGTTTTGATCTGTGAGCTTATCCAATAAGTGAAGTGCCTCAGCTGTTGGTGTCCCCTCCGGAACCTTTAATTGCCCTTTTTCTCTTGTTAATTCCTCTAAATTGGGCGCAGTAATAAACAGAATCACAGCTGTTATCATCCACACCACTAATACAATCCATCTTGCTTTAATTATTTGCAACATAGCTGCTTCAAGCTCCTTCTAGTTCATCAATCAATTTGCTATATTTGAGCGTGTCTGAAGTGCTGACTGCGTCTCCTTCAACGTGCTAATGGCAGGATGACCTATTCAATTGTCTTTTCGTGTTGAAGAAACACACATTCATCATCACCACGCGAACTCAATTTCCGCCTAAAGAAGGACAGAAAATGAATATTTTTGAACACCTCCCGTTTGGAATAATTTAAAAGATATTACTATACATTAGTTTAACTATCAAAATTTTACATGTCAATTTATAAAAAAGAAAAAAGATGGCAAAATACCGTCTTTTTTCTAGATTAAACCGTTTTTAATTGTTCACTTTCATCCTCTTCATCTGGCTGGATGAAGAAGATGACCAAAAATAGAGAAATAAGACTGCAAATGGTCGAGAGAATAAAAACGATGGAGTCCCCTTTATCCATGAGATAAGCGTAAATCGGAGGTCCTAAAGCGACACCGATAAAACGCATACTGCTGTAAAACGACGTAATGGTTCCGCACTGCTCTTTTTCAATTCCTTCTGTGATCAGGGCATCAAGTGCAGGCAGGACAATACCGATGCCAACACCGCCAATGCTTAAGCAGATAAACAATACATAAAAGCTGTGATTCCACCATAAAAGCATATAGGAAAGTGATAACAAGACCATGCCTACGATTAAAAAGATTCTCATTTTCCCTTTTTCTTTTCCAATTGTTTTCCCAGCAATGTATGAGCTGATGGATAGAAAAAGGAGCGGAATGCTAAGCAGGAGCCCTTTTTTGACACCCTTAATTTGATAAGCTGCCTCTAGGTTATCAGATAAGTAAAAAAGCACACCAAAAAGAAGAAACATAATAAAACCGCCAATTGCAAAAATGGCATACAGCCAGCGTCCCTCATGCTTAAATATGGTCTTTGTTGATTTTAAAAATTCTTTGAATGAAGGTGGGTCCTCCTCTTTTTTCGCGGATTCTACCATGAACAGTACCATGAGAAAGCTGATGATTGAGAAGAGCGGAATAAACCAAAATGGCACAAACCAAAACCATGAAGCCAAAAGCGCCCCAATAATTGGGCTCAATACCTTTCCAGCTGTGTTAGAGGTTTCAATGGCGCCTAGTCCCGCACTGACTTCTTCATCATCATGAAACAAATCTCCAATAAACGGCATCACGACAGGTGCTGCCCCGGCTGAGCCAACACCTTGAAGGACCCTGCCAAATAGAATCCACATGTACGGTTCTTTCATGATCGTTGAGGCAACTGCTGCCACAGCCCCTCCAAGTCCTGCGATTAACAGACACGGCAGGAGTACCTTTTTTCGGCCGATTCGATCTGATAAATAGCCGGCGATCGGAATACATAAGATCGCGACAACGGAGTATACCGTAATAATGAGGGAGACTTGAAAGGAAGTAATGGAAAGTGTCTTTTCTATCTGTGGCAATACGGGAATGAGCATCGAGTTCCCAAGTGTCATGATTAAAGGCACTGATGATAATGCAATAATATTCTTTTTACTGACTGTTTTCTCGCCCAACATCATTCACCCAATTCTATATACTGTTACGTATTAGTGTGGCAAGTTTTACGGGTATTATGTATGGGCAAACAAAAAGCAACCGCTTATGAAAGCGACTGCTCGTTAAAATCGTTTACGTATCACATGAAAGCTGAATTTATCCGCTCGAAAATAATTAAGCGAGTATAAGACCGGCTGATCATCCTGATCATAGTGCATTTGTTTCAGTAGTAATAATGCTGTTTCAGGGTCACATTCTAGTATCGGTGAAACCTGATCGTGGTAGCCGATTGGTTCAATGTCAGCAACTGCATATTTTATCCCGCTATGTGGTTCTCTTCCAAACAGCTCAAAAAGAGACTCTTCTTCATGTGTAAAAGAAGCGGGAAGATGCTTGACCGGAATTTTATCTAAACAGTAAACCACGGGCTGTCCATCTGCCGTCCGAACGCGCTCCATTGAAAAAATCTCATCAGATTCATCACACTGAAAACGAATCACATCATTCTCTGTTGGTTCCCCTTCTTGGGAGGATAAAAAAATGGTACCAGGCGTCATATTGACCTGCTCTATCATTTTCGTGACACTTGCCAGCTGTTCTATGCCTGTTGAAAAGAGTGGTCTTGTGTTGACGAACGTACCCACACCATGCCTTCTAATTAAATATTTCTCTTCTTCTAATATACGAAGGGCTTCACGCAGTGTCGCTCTGCTCACGCCTAAAAGCTTTGAGAGCTCAAACTCAGAAGGCAGCTTTTCTTTTTCGGCATATACGCCTGATTGTATATCTTCTTTAATACGGTCAATCACTTTCAAATATAAATGGCGATTGTCTGTTTTGGTCGACATGTTTTCCCTCCGTCTAATCAATGCAAATGATAAGATGAGAAATCTCTATTCCGAGATAAGTTGAACATAACTATATCATGTTTTTGCAAATAAATAAATAGTCTGACTTCCAGTTAACATAATCATACTATCGTTCACTTCTTTTTTAGAAAGCTCTCTTCGATTTATGAAGAGAGCTCGTCATATTGTTCTTTTGAAAGCAGGACTTCTCTCGGTTTACTTCCTTCATAAGGACCGACAACGCCTCGCTCTTCCATTGCGTCAATCAGGCGGGCGGCCCGGGTATAGCCGATGCGGAATCTTCTTTGAAGCATAGAGACAGAAGCCGTCTGCATGCCGATGATGAGTTCCACTGCTTCATCATATAAATCGTCATCCACAGCTGTAAGCTGATCCTGCGTTTCTTCAGTTGGAATCATTTCTTCTTGATATTGCGCTTTTTGCTGAGTGATCACATGGTCAACGACATGCTCTACTTCTTCATCTGATAAAAAGGCGCCCTGCACACGAACCGGTTTGTTTGCTCCAACTGGCAGAAACAGCATGTCCCCTCTGCCGAGCAGTTTTTCTGCGCCCCCCATATCAAGGATCGTCCTTGAATCGGTTTGCGAGGACACGCTAAAGGCGATGCGAGATGGGATGTTGGCTTTAATGACACCTGTAATGACATCGACAGAAGGTCTTTGTGTGGCAATAATTAAATGAATCCCGGCTGCTCGAGCCATTTGCGAAAGTCTTGTAATAGAATCTTCCACATCTGAGGAAGCGACCATCATTAAATCTGCAAGCTCGTCTACAATGACGACAATATAAGGAAGTTCTGGCTGTTTCGCCTCTTCTGATTGATTCATTCGTTTAATGTAATCATTGTACCCTTCAATATTTCTTGTCCCCGTATGAGAAAATAATTCATAGCGGCGTTCCATTTCACTGACGACTTTTTTCAGTGCCTGTGAGGCTTTCTTAGGGTCCGTTACAACGGGAGCGAGCAGATGCGGAATGCCATTATACACATTTAGTTCAACCATTTTCGGATCAATCATCATCATTTTCACTTCATGAGGTTTCGCTCTCATGAGAATACTTGTGATAATGCCATTGATACACACACTTTTTCCGCTTCCTGTCGATCCTGCTACAAGTAAATGCGGCATTTTGTTCATTTCAGCGAGCACGGCTTCACCCGAAATATTGCGGCCTAGTCCAATCAGCAGCTTCGCATTTGGACGGTCATTTTGCTTCGATTCTAATACCTCTTTTAAAGAAACCATCGCAATTTCTGCATTAGGAACCTCAATACCGATGGCTGATTTCCCAGGAATCGGCGCCTCAATCCGAATATCTTTTGCGGCGAGAGCAAGAGCTAAGTCATCACTTAGATTGACGATCTTACTTACCTTCACGCCAACATCTGGATAGACTTCATATTTGGTAACAGCCGGTCCTAAGTGAACCTGTGTGACTTTTGCTTTGACGCCGAAGCTTTGAAACGTTTTTTCAAGCTTTCTTGCATTTTCATATATATTCTTCTTGTCTGTTTGCTGTCCTGAGTGCTGCGGCTCTGCCAAAATATCCAGTGATGGCAATTCGTAATCTTTGTTTTCAAGTTCCGTAAACGTCATCGGCGGCGCCTCTTTTGGTTCATCAGCTGAATCTGATCGAGCCGGCGTACTTTGCACAGAATCTTGAAGAGGCGAAGTCTCTTTTGCCGCCTGCTCTTTTTGAACGAGCGGGGTGAGAATGTCATCTCTGTCAGCAAAGCTTGAGATAATCGGCTGACTATTGTCAGGCACTGGCGCTTCCTCTTCCATTATGATCTGATCATCTTCGTCCTCTTCTTGAATACGAGACCGTTTTTTCTTTTGGGCCGTTTTCTGAGAGGGCGCGCTCTTTTTCGCCTGCCTGATTCCTTTCATATCTTCAACAAACGCTTTCCACTGCTTCACCATAAATTGCGAGACAGGCAGCGTCACTTTTTTCACCATTTCTTGAAGAGATCGATTTGTAATCAGCACAATTCCAATCAGCATCAGAACGATTGCCATGATTTGAGAGCCTGCTTGTGCAAATAAGAAATAAGAAGCAGCAAATAATACGGCACCGATCATGCCGCCTCCTAAATCAGGCGACCCCGTCTCACCTTTCATGTCCATCAAGAAAAGCTCAGATGTATTTCTGATCACACTTTGAGAGCCTATCGCACCCGCAGATGAAAGGTGCTGAAAGAGCTTCACATGAGACAAAAGCAAGATACTCGCAATGATGCAGTATAGACCTGCTTTTCTTCTTGTCAACATATCTGGGATTTGTTTTTTCCAGAAAATGGTCACGCCAAAAAGAAATAATCCGATAAGGCAGAGAATGAACCATTCACCTGCAAAGAATCGGAATAAATGTACGAAGGTTTGTCCAACGACGCCTAGCTGTAAAATGGCGATGATCGCTATGGCAATACAGACTAACCCATTTAATTCATATTTCAGTTTTAGCTGTTTATTTTGTTTTTTTCTCGTTTTCCGTTTTCTCTTTTTAGCCATACTCATCACCTTACTACGAAAGAAAATATAACCTACCGAAAGATCAGAAAGAAAGCAGCCTGGTTTTGGCTGCATCTTGTTGTAAGTTTTCCCTTTATTATAGCATAGAATCATTCATATGAGTCGGTTTGATTGGAGCCTAATTGTAACTTCAATCGCTTGCCTGGTGCAAGCTCTTGATTCAAAAAGTCCATTGGATTGGTGCTCATGACTTGAACGATTTCTGCTTCATCCTCTTTCATTTCAACCATAACTGGCACGCCTTGGATGTTTACCTGCTGAAGTTTACGGTCTCCTTGTTCCTCTGCGTAAATGGCTTCATATGGCATAGGTGTGTATAAAATCATTGGATCAGCCCCTCGTTTTGAGATGCCCTTTCTCCAATCAGCTCGTTCAACTTTTTAATCGCTTGTCCTACACCGCCTACTTCATTCATGAGACCGTATTCTGCCGCTTCATGACCAACAACATTTGTTCCAATGTCTCTTGTCAAATTGCCTTTTGAGAACATGAGCTCTTTGAACTTCTCTTCTGTAATATTGGAGTGGCTTGTCACAAAGTTAATGACTCTTTCCTGCATTTTATCTAAGTATTCAAAGGTTTGCGGGACACCGATCACAAGACCAGTTAAACGCACAGGATGAATGGTCATCGTGGCTGTTTCCGCAATATAGGAATAGTCACACGATACAGCAATCGGGACACCAATGGAGTGGCCGCCGCCAAGTACAATCGATACAGTCGGTTTTGATAAAGACGCAAGCATTTCTGCAATCGCTAGTCCCGCTTCAACATCGCCGCCTACTGTATTTAAGATGATCAAAAGCCCTTCAATCTTTGGGTTTTGCTCTACTGCTACGATTTGCGGTATGACATGCTCGTATTTGGTTGTTTTATTTTGTGGTGGAAGCTGCATGTGCCCTTCAATTTGTCCAATAATGGTGAGGCAATGGATATTTGTATCTTGCGGCAGCTGTGGTATGGCTGTTTCACCAAGCTGCTGTATTTTGCTCATAATGCTGTCTTTTTCTTCTGGCTTTCGCTCAGGCTGCTGTTCATTTTTTTCGTCCATTTGTCTCCATCCTTTCCTCAAACTCTCCTCCTATTATGAACAAGAAGGCCGTATTCAATCCGCATTCCTCGCACCACATCAAAAAAGCCCAAAGAGCTTATGCTCCTTGGGCTTTGTCATTATACTTCCATAATAATTGGAATGATCATCGGCTTACGTTTTGTTTTTTCATATAGGAATTGATTGAGTACGTCACGCATGGATTGTTTCAATGTTGACCATTCAACAATTGAGTTTTCCGTTTGCTCTTTGACAATCCCTTTGACCATTTCTGTCGCTTTCACAATCAGCTCTTCAGATTCTCTGACATACACAAATCCTCTTGTGATGATTTCAGGTCCAGAAATTAATTGTTTCTTTTGTTTATCGAGCGTAATGACGACAATTAAGATACCATCTTGAGACAGTAGGCGTCTATCGCGTAACACAATGTTCCCGATATCACCAACGCCAAGACCATCGATCAAAATATTGCCTTGGTGAACTTTTTCACCAATCTTGACGTTCTGTCCTCTAAACTCCACAACATCCCCTTTATCAATCAAGAAAATGTCACTTCGTTTCATTCCCACTTCTTCAGCAACACGAGAATGTGCTTTTTGCATACGATATTCGCCATTCACCGGAATTAAATACTTCGGCTTTAGTAAGTTCAGCATGAGCTTTAACTCTTCTTGGCAGCCATGTCCAGAAACATGCACACGTTTTTGTGCAAAAATGACTTGTGCGCCGCTTCTTGTAAGGAAATCCACTGTTTTTGAATAGGTGAGTTCTTGTCCAGGAAGAGGTGTAGATGCAATCACAACCGTGTCATCTTTTTCAATATGAAGCTGTTTGTGATTTTGTTTCGCCATTTTTGTTAACGCAGCTAAAGGCTCTCCGTGGCTTCCAGCTGTCAGGACGACCACATCGTTTTTCGCCATTTTCTTCACTTCTTGAACTGGTACAAATAATTCTTCGTCTGCTGTGACATAACCAAGTTTGATCGCCAGCTGAAGAGTCGTCATCATATTCTTTCCTGCTACGGCAAGCTTACGGCCATTTTGATTTGTTGCATTAATGATCTGCTGCACTCGGTTAATGTTAGATGAAGATACAGCCACAATGACACGATTTTCAGCATTGTACATCGCATTTGAGATTTCGTCTTGGACGAGCGCCTCAGAAGGTGTATAGCCTGGTTTTTCAGCATTGGCACTGTCTGAAAGAAGTGCTAAAACGCCATTGTTTCCAATTTTCGCAATCTCTCCGATGTCACAGGCTTGGTTAAGCGCTGGGGTTTGATCAAATTTAAAATCACCTGTGCATACGATTGAACCAAGAGAGGTTTTGAAGCTGATCCCAACTGAATCAGGGATGCTGTGATTCGTTCTAAAGAATGATACCTTTGTTGTTTCAAACGTAATGACTGATTTTGCATGTACCTCACGCAAATCAGCTTTTTGATTGAAGCCATACTGTTTTAATTTTTCTCGAAGTAACGCAAGGGTCAGCTTCGTTCCGTAAACTGGTACAGACAATTTGCTTAAGCAATGGAATACGCCTCCGATTGCTTCATCATGTCCGTGGGTAAGAAAAATTGCTTTCACCCGATCAGCACGTTCTGTTAAATAAGAGATATCAGGAATGACAACGTCAATGCCTAGCATTTCGTTTTCTGGATGCATCAAGCCTGCATCTACCACATATATGTCCGAATCAATTTCAATGACATATAAGTTTTTCCCGATTTCTCCAACGCCTCCAAGTGCAATAATTCTTACGTTCTCTGTATTTTTCTTTTTCAAAATTCTTATCCTCCTAGTCTCAAGCCCGTCCATCATCGCTTAATGCTATTATAACTGAATCTAATTTTAGAAAACAAGATGAAGTCACATTTTAAGAAAGTGTTTATGTATAAAAAACGGTCATACTCAGGGACATCTGAGAATGACCGCTTACGAAATCTTTTGTTTTGATCAGCTGTTTAAGACGCTACTTAAATCCAGTCTCTCTTCTTCTGACAAAGGTAGAAGCGGAAGACGAACCGATCCGACATCTAGTCCTTTCAGCTGAAGAGCTGTTTTGACAGGCGTTGGATTTGGCGCTGAGAATAGCTGTTTCATGATTGGAAGCAGCTTTTGATGGATCAATGCGGCATTGGCCGTTTGACCTGAAGCATAGCTTTTCAGCATTTGCTGCATATCAAGCCCTACGATATGAGACGCCACAGAGACTACTCCTTTTGCACCAACAGATACAGCTGGAAGTGTTAAGCTGTCGTCACCTGAATAGACATCGAAATCCTCTGGTGTCTCTGCAATGATTTTTGTCATGGCATCAAGATCACCACTTGCTTCTTTGATTGCGACAATGTTAGGTATTTGCGCAAGCTTAATGGTTGTTTCTGGGGCTAATGACGCAGCCGTTCTCCCTGGTACATTGTAAAGCATGACAGGAAGAGATGTAGACTCGGCAATGGCTTTAAAGTGTGCATACATGCCTTCCTGTGATGGCTTGTTGTAGTAAGGTACGACAAGCATCACTGCATCAACGCCCGCTTCTTCTGCTTTTTTCGTTAGTTTGATAGACGCATTTGTATTATTACTGCCTGTTCCTGCAATGATTTTACAACGACCATTTGCTAATTTTACCGATTGCTGAAAAAGAGCGACTTTTTCCTCAGTCGATAAAGTTGGCGATTCGCCTGTTGTCCCTGCAACGACTAATGAGTCACTGCCGTTTTTTAACAAGTAATCAATGAGAATTGATAGCTTTTGGAAATCAATGTTGCCCTTTTTATCAAAAGGTGTAATCATAGCTGTTGCGATATTTCCGAAATTCATTTTTTTCACCTCATCATGATTCAATCACATTTATCTTGAAAGTTCAAACACTTCGTGCAGGGCATTGACAGCCGCTCTCATGTTTTCTTCGTTCACTAGCACCCAAATGGTCGTATGGCTGTCAGCCGATTGTAAAATCGGAATGTTTTGCTCGGATAGAGCCGATACAATTTTTGATGTGACACCTGGTACACCCATGATGCCTGCGCCAACAGCTGATACTTTCGCACAATTTGTTGTGACAATTGGCGTATAACCAAGATCTTTTAGGATCGAGGTTGCCTTTTCAGTCATTGCACCTGTCACGGTATACACAATCTCACTCGGTGTAATATTGAAGAAATCGACACTGATTTGTGCATTAGCCATTGCTTTAAAGACCTCTGTTTGGACGCTGTATTGCCCTTCTTTTGCCGGGACTTTGATTTGCGTCACATCATTGACATGTGCAATACCCGTAATGAGGCGGTCGTACACATCATGGCTCATTTTATCTGAGTAGTGTGACGTGACGAGTGTGCCCTCTTCATCAGAGTATGTTGAACGGACCCTCATTGGTACTTTTGCTTGCATCGCAATTTCGACAGCTCTCGGGTGAATGACTTTTGCTCCTTGATATGCAAGGTTGCAAATTTCTGTATATGTCACGACTCTGAGCGGCTTTGCATTTTCAACAATGCGGGGATCTGCCGTCATGACGCCTTCTACATCTGTAAAAATATCAATAAAGTCTGCCTGTAATGCAGCACCTAAAGCAGCTGCGGACGTATCACTGCCGCCTCGTCCAATTGTGGTCACGTCTCCATTTTTCGCGGCTCCTTGGAACCCAGCAACAACGACAACATCATGTTCAGATAGTGCCGCCTCGAGACGTTCGCACTTCATATCAATAATTTTCGCACTCGTATGTTCCTTATCTGTCACAAAGCCAGCCTGTGCGCCTGTCATCGCTACAGCTTTTAGCCCGTTTTCATTCAGCATGCTTGAAAACACAACAGCTGAAATATTCTCTCCGCAGGAAACGAGCAAGTCTTTTTCTCGATTTGTCATATGCTGCGCGCTGCCGTAAAGCAGACCAAGCAGCGTATCTGTCGCATAAGGATCGCCTTTTCGTCCCATTGCGGAAACGACGACAACCGACTTATAGCCTTTCTCTTTTGCCGATAAGATATGTGCAAGTGCCCTTTTTCTACCTTGATCATCTTTGACAGATGTACCGCCAAATTTTTGGACAATTATTTTCACTGTTTTCACTCCAAGTTCATTCTGACGTAACAGAAGAGAGCAGGCGAAAGATGCCTAACTCTCTTCTGTTCGTCCTCATCATCCATTGAATGTTAAACTAATTTTAATGCTTTTAAGCTTTCTGCAATTTGAACGGAGTTCCATGCAGCGCCTTTTAGCAGGTTATCAGATACAATCCACATATGGAACCCGTTTGGACGGTCCAAATCTTTCCGAATGCGGCCGACAAATACGTCGTTTTTCCCAACAGCATCTGCAGGCATTGGATAAATTTGCTGAGACGGATCATCTTGCAGTGTAATGCCTGGAGCATCTTTTAGAATGGACTTGACGTCTTCAACTGTTGCGTCGTTTGATTCTAGTTCGACGTAAACAGATTCTGAATGTCCTGTTTCAATTGGAAGTCTCACACATGTTGCCGCTACTTCCAGCTCTGGCATATGCATGATTTTTTTCGTTTCGTTGATCATTTTCATTTCTTCAAATGTATAGCCATTGTCTTGGAATTTATCAATTTGCGGAATCGCATTAAATGCAATTTGATAAGGCATGACTTCCGGCTTCACATCTTCTTTATTTAAAATGGCTTGTGATTGGCTATATAGCTCGTCAATGGCTTCATGTCCTGCACCTGATACGGCTTGGTAAGTGGACACGATGACTTTTTTCATGCCATACGCCTGACGAAGCGGTTCTAATGCCGCTACCATTTGAATCGTTGAACAGTTAGGGTTTGCAATGATTCCTTTATGGTCATGCAAGTCTTTTTCGTTTACCTCTGGTACGACAAGAGGGATGTTTTCGTCCATACGGAAAGCACTTGTGTTGTCTACAACAATCGCACCTCGTTTGACTGCTTCAGGAGCTAGCGCCTTGGAAACATTTCCTCCAGCACTGAATAATGCAATACTTACTCCTTCAAAGCTTTCAGGTGTTGCTTCCTGTACAGTATACTCTTGACCTCTGAATGTCACTTTTGTTCCAGCAGAACGTTTTGAGGATAGTAGAGTCAGTGTATCCATTTCAAAATCTCTGTCAGCTAGTGTTTTTAACATTTGTTGACCGACAGCTCCAGTCGCTCCAACTACAGCTACATGCAATCCTCTTCCCATCAGTAAAACTCCTTCCGACCCATCCATGATTCTTTTCTTTCGGATGGCCATCCTATGACTTTTTACATTTTATTTTACCATAGAAAAGCAAGGCTTGAAGCATCTTTTTTGAATCTTTCATGATTTTCTAGTGAATCTATTATTCGCTTGGTCCAATTAAAATTGGCTGAATTTGTCTATGCTGAAGTGCCTCTTCTACTGTTTGAGAAAGCAAATCCATGTTCGCGACCATGGAGGTCGGTTTTTTAAATGGATCATCCTGGCCAAATGGAATAAAGAAAATATTTTTTGTCGACATCAGCCTCATCAGATTTGTACCATTTAAGCCTAGCGCATCATTTGTTGAAATTCCTAAAACGACAGGACGATGATTTCGAATGGTTGCTTTTGCCGCCATTAAAACAGGGCTGTCTGTCATGGCATTTGCGAATTTCGCCATCGAGTTCCCTGTTAATGGAGCAATGACCATACAATCAAGTGGCAGCTTAGGTCCGAGCGGCTCTGCTTTCACGATTGAGTCAATCGCCTTAAAGCCAGTCAGCTTCTCGATCCGCTCAATCCAGTCCGCCCCATCTCCGAATCTTGTATTCGTGTTCTGGACCGTATATGACACCACTGGACGCACTTCTGCTCCTTCTTTTACAAGTGCTTCGATCTGCGGATAAACAGCTTCGTACGTACAGTGGGAACCAGTTAAGCCAAAGCCGATTCTTTTCCCTTTTAATGTTGTCATGATTCCATCCCCCTTTTTTCCTCTGCAAGTTCACATAAGAGCCCAGAAAGCACTTTTGCAATGATTTGCCCTGCTGTCTTTGGTGCGACAATCCCCGGGAGTCCAGGTGCAAGAAGCGCCTTCACCCCGTGTTTTTGTGCAAAGTCAAAGTCTGTTCCTCCTGGGCGGGAGGCGATATCCAAAATGAGTGTCTTTGGTGTCATGCTGACGATGACAGATGAATCTAATACAAGGCTTGGAATGGTATTGATGATGATATCTACATCGGTTACTTCTTCTTTTAAACGGTCCATTGAAAATGGATCGAGTCCCATTTCAAATGCCCGCGCTAAATGCGCTGTATCTGCTGCCCCTACTTTTACGTCCGCACCGAGTGCCCGAAATGTGCGGGCAATGGTGAGTCCTGTTCTTCCGAGCCCAAGAACAGCGACACGTGATCCATGAATCGTATAATCCGTTTGCTGAATGGCCATCATGATAATCCCTTCAACTGTTGGAATAGAGTTATATATGGCAATATCATCTCGCTCAAACAGCTTCACAAGTTTTCGGTTCACCTGCTTTGCCAGATTGTCTAAGTACGTATTAGAAATACCTGAGTACAAGGTACAATGGGCAGGGGTTCTTTCTAAATATGTTGCTTCTAGTAACACCTGTTCATTTGAGAAAACTGTCGCGACAACACCTTCATCCGTTGCCCCTGATACTGGCAGGATCATACTGTCTACCTGTTCGAATGGAAGTTCTGACATTTTTAGCTTTTCAGCCCCAATAAATCCGTGATCCAGCTGATCAAATCCAACCAAAAACACTTTGGCATGCTGCTGTGACAGCTTGCGAATAATTTCAAGCTGCCTTGCATCTCCCCCGATCACCGCAACCGTTAAACCGCTCAACATACTGACCGTTCACCTTCTTTATTTAAAAAAGTCTGTAATATTTTCTGAATCTCCCTTTTAGCATATGAGGAGAGGATTCAGCCTGTGAACAAATCGAAGAGAGAAAAGAAAAAGAGCACCCATTTATGATGGATGCTCTTTTTCCCCGGGCGGCTGAAGTGCTTCAGGCACATCGAGAATGATCATATCTGATCCTATTTTTTGAATGTGATTCCACGGGACGCGGATGTCATTTCCTTGCTTTCGAAAGCCAAACCACTTCACGGAAGGTATGATGAGTGCTGTGATTTGACCGTCCTGTTCATTGATTTCAAGGTCGGTTTGTCCAAGCACGCCAAGCCGCTCCGCTCTTTTGATATCAACGATCTCTTTTCCTGACAGCTCGCTTAGCCTCAAAATCGCATCACTTCCCTTCCGTATCATATATGCAGCCACAAGAAGAAATAGACCGTCCCGCTTTTGCAAGTTATGCATGGTGCCAATTTGAATACCAAGCTGGTTTCAGTTGATGAAAGTGATCATGGTCTGCCAGCATTCTCTCCACTCGGTTCACCATATCTTGTACATGTTCAGTGTCATAAGAAAGCGTCCAGACAATAGAAGAAAAGCAGCTCATTGCTGTATAGATAGAAAAAAGAAGCCAAAAATCGTCTGTGACCTGCGTATTTACATAGTGATCCAGTTGCCCTGCTGAAAACGGAATACTATTTTCTCGGCTAAATAAGGACAATTTATAAAAATCATGAACCGGGTCACCCCAGTCAGATTGATCAAAATCAATGACGCCGGAATACTCACCTTCTTGTATGATGATATTCCCCAAATGAAAATCATCATGCTGGAATTGATTAGGTCTCGCCTTTACCGCATCAGCATGTGATTTGATAAAATCTAATACGAATTGCTCTTTCGTAAAGGTCACTCCACTTGATTGATAGGCATGTACATACCGTTCATGTTTCGCCATGACTCTCTCATCCCATGGCGCGACATGAGAAGGTGCGGGACATGTATGCATGAAATTCAGCTCTCTGCCTGCCCGTCTTCCGATTTCATACTGCTCTTCATTTGTAAGCAGATGGATGGATGCTCTAGCGTTCTCTCCTTCAATAAAAGAGAAAATACGATAGGTACAGTTAAGTTCAGTATTCATTCCAACCTCCATGACTTCAGAACATAGAAGCCCTCGATTTTTAAACTTTTGCTGAACTGAAGCTTTTCTTTTAAAATTAGTATACGTTTTGAGATTTGATAGCTTGAGCACCAGCTTTTCACTTGAGGATGTTGTGACGAGGTAAGTACGGTTTCCAGAAAAGCCAGATGTCATCGGCTGAAAGGAGATGGCTTGTGTCAGAAGCGGAGAGAGGAGTTTCAGTTTTTCACGTTCCATGTAAGCAGTGCCCCTTTCTACTTGATATACAATAAACGGCAGACCTCATAAGAAGCCTGCCGTGTTGTTTACATTATGATGGCTGATCACCCGTAGGACTAATAAGCGAGAGCGCATAATCCTCAGTAAAGATTCGTTTTGATAAGTTATTCACACCGTCTAATGTGACTTTATTGATTTCTTCAATAATTTCATCAAGTGTACGATGTTTGCCAAGGAGCAGTTCATTTTTACCGTTTCGGCTCATCTTACTGTTTGTGCTTTCAAGACTGAGCATTAGGTTCCCTTTCATTTGTTCCTTAGAGTTTTCAAGCTCTTTTTGCGTGATTCCCTCACGCTTTAAGACGTCTAGCGTTTGTAAGATGGTTTCAGAGAGCAGGTTTAACTGCTTCGCTCCAGTCCCGCCATAAATCGTCAGCATGCCGTTATCTGCAAATGAACTGTGATAGCTGAAAACAGAATAGGCGAGTCCTTTGTCTTCTCTTACATCCTGGAACAAGCGGCTGCTCATGCTTCCGCCAAGAACATTATTTAAGACGATTAAGTCATAGATGCCTTTGTCTCCAGCTGGGAGGCCATTAAAGCCCATGCATAGATGCGCTTGCTCTGTTTCCTTTTTGCGTGTGAGCTTGTCATAGTGAAATTGCGGCGCTTCTACAGGCTGTTTTTTTCCTTTCGTTTCATACGAACCGAACAACTTTTCAACTTCACTAATGAATGTGTCATCCACATTCCCTGCAACAGAGATAACGACGCGGTCCGGCGTGTAGAATTCATCCATATAAGCTCTAAGAGAGTCACCGTTAAAGGTAGAAAGTGTTTCTTCTGTTCCTAAAATCGGGAACCCTAAAGAATGATCACCATAAATCGCTTTGCTCAACAGATCGTGAACGATATCATCAGGTGTATCCTCATACATTTTGATTTCTTCATATACTACATTTTTTTCTTTTTTCAGCTCTTCTTCATCAAAAGCAGAGTGGAAGAACATGTCGCTTAATACATCGAGGGCGTAGCCGGCATGTGAATCAAGCACCTTTGCATAGTAGCAAGTGTATTCTTTTGACGTAAAGGCATTTACTTGACCACCGATGCGGTCAAAGGATTCTGCGATATCACGTGCAGATCTCGTCTTTGTCCCTTTAAAGAACATATGCTCTAAAAAGTGTGAGATTCCGTTAATTTCTGGTGTCTCATGTCTAGAACCCGTTCCAATCCAGACGCCAATTGCGACA
Organism: Bacillus sp. FSL W8-1143; assembly: GCF_037965155.1. Lineage (NCBI taxonomy): Bacteria > Bacillati > Bacillota > Bacilli > Caryophanales > Bacillaceae > Bacillus > Bacillus sp. FSL W8-1143. The sequence goes on along the minus strand of NZ_CP150182.1, from coordinate 1,644,216 downwards.
GATCTTACAGTGGGATTGTTTTCAAGTACAATTCTTACTCCGTTTTGGCATGTATACGTTTTGACCAAGTTTTGCTCCTCCTATTCAACAAACAGATCGGATCACGGATGTCTTTTTTCACTTAGGAGGTCAGAAACCGTTCCTAATTCATATCCTCTTTCCTTGATTTGAGTGATAAGTGCGTCAAGACTTTTCGCCGTCGAATCTGTTGGATGCATTAATATCATCGCCCCATTGTGAATTTTTCCAAGCACCCGTTTTTGTAGTACGTTTGGTGACGGTTTTTGCCAGTCAATGGTGTCTACCGTCCACATAATGGTTTCCATTCCTTCTTCTGCGGCAAGCTTCACTGTTTCTTCTTTAAAGCTACCGCTTGGAGGGGCGAACCACTTCGGTTTTTTTCCAAGGGATTCTTCAATTTGACGATTTGTTTTGGTAATCTGCTCTAATGCTCGTTCTCTTGTCAGTGTGCGCATATCTGGGTGATTGTATGAATGGTTTCCAATTTCATGACCATCTGCCACGATCTTTTTAGCAAGATCCGTGCTTTTTTTCACCCATTTGCCCTCTAAGAAAAAGGTCGCCTTGACCTGATGCTTTTCCAGTGTCTTTAACATCTTGATTAAATGCTCGTCACCCCAAGCCACGTTGATGAGGAAAGCATTCATTTTTTTATCTGGATGTCCCTTGTAAATGGGTTCAGCACCAAGTTCATGTAAATGAATAGAAGGTTTTGTTTCATTGAAAACAAGCAGCTTTTCATCAAATGACCCTTGTTTTTTCATTTTTTCATAAGAGGCATCGATATTGACCGTCTGTCCATTTAGACCAGGCATCTTTTTCCACACTTTATCAATCTTAGCATTTTGCGCCTTCACTTCATAGTCAGAAGACTTCGATTCAATCTCTTGATATAAAATATCTTTTGAAACAGATGCAACCTCAGCATGCTCTTTCATTGATTCAATATATGTAACAGCAGCCGGCTGCTTCATCGTTTGATATGACACGAGCAGTAAAAATACAAACACAATGAATGGTAACGTTTTTTTCAATGGTTGTCCCTCCCCTTTACCACAAATTATGATGGGGAGAAACAAGCTAGAACTATTGTTAGCGCAAGAAAAGAAAGAAGCCTGGTACGGATACCTGGCTTCTAACATATTTCATTAAGACTGTTTTTCTTCTTTTTCCTTTTCTTCACGTAAAACAGCTTTGCGAGAAAGGTTCACACGGCCTTGTTTATCGATTTCAGTGACTTTGACAAGTAATTCATCGCCAATCTTCACGACATCTTCTACTTTGCCTACACGATCAAGCGCAAGCTCAGAAATATGAACAAGTCCATCTTTGCCGCTGAAGATTTCAAGGAAAGCACCGAATTTTTCAATGCGTTTTACTTTACCTAAGTAAAGTTGTCCTACTTCAACTTCTCTCACAAGATCTTCAATGATTTTCTTCGCTTTTTGGTTCATGTCTTCTTCTGTAGAAGAGATAAAGATTGTACCATCTTGTTCAATATCGATTTTCACACCGGTATCTTCGATGATTTTATTGATTTGTTTACCGCTTGGTCCAATGACATCACGAATTTTATCAGGATTGATTTTCATCGTTAAGATTTTTGGTGCATAACGAGACAATTCTCCTCTAGAAGCAGGAATCGTTGACAGCATGCTATCTAAGATTTCCATTCTTCCTTTTTTCGCTTGTTGGAGCGCTTCTTCCAAAATGTCTTTTGATAGACCATCGATTTTGATATCCATTTGAAGTGCTGTTACACCTTTTGATGTACCTGCAACTTTAAAGTCCATATCACCAAGTGCATCTTCCATTCCTTGAATGTCTGTCAGCACTGTGTAGTATTCACCGGATTTCACAAGTCCCATTGCAATCCCTGCAACTGGTGCTTTAATTGGAACACCCGCATCCATCATCGCAAGTGTGCTTGCGCAAATACTTGCTTGTGAAGTAGATCCGTTTGATTCCAGTACCTCAGACACAAGGCGAACCGTATAAGGGAAATCTTTTTCAGATGGGATCACTGGTTCTAATGCCCGTTCACCTAGCGCTCCATGTCCGATTTCACGGCGTCCTGGGCCACGCATTGGCCCTGTCTCACCAACACTGAATTGAGGGAAGTTGTAATGGTGCATGAAGCGTTTTGATTCTTCAACGCCTAGACCGTCAAGAATTTGCACATCGCCAAGTGCACCTAATGTACAAATACTGAGCGCCTGTGTTTGTCCTCTTGTAAATAGACCTGAACCGTGCGTTCTTGGTAGAAGTCCTACTTCTGAAGAAAGTGGACGGATTTGATCTACACCACGTCCATCTGGACGTACTTTCTCTTCAGTGATCAGACGACGAACTTCATTTTTGACAAGCTTGTTTAATACGTCTTTCGCTTGTTTAATTGTCGCTTCGTCGCGATCTTCTTCTTCAAATTTCTCAACCACAGCTTTTTTCACTGCACTGATTGCATCTTCACGTGCATGCTTCTCATGTACTTGAATCGCTTTCAGCAGGTCTGTTTCAGCAAGTGCTTTTACTTCGTCTGCTAACGTTTGATCTACTTCATATAGAGGAATATCGATTTTTGCTTTACCGACTGCTTTGACAATTTCCTCTTGGAATTCGATTAAACGTTTGATCTCTTGGTGACCATACATGATAGCTTCAAGCATTGTTTCTTCTGGTACTTCATCAGCACCAGCTTCGACCATGTTGATCGCATCTTTTGTTCCAGCGACTACAAGGTTGATGTCACTTTGTTCAAGCTGTTCTACATTTGGATTGATGATAAACTTTCCATCAACTCGTCCTACTGTAACGCCAGCGATTGGTCCCTCAAATGGAATGTCAGACACACATAATGCTAAAGATGAGCCAAACATTGCAGCCATTTCAGATGAACAATCTTGATCCACACTCATGACGATACTAATAACTTGTACTTCGTTTCTAAATCCATCAGCAAATAATGGACGGATTGGTCTATCAATTAAGCGGCTCGCAAGGATCGCTTTTTCACTTGGACGGCCTTCTCTTTTAATGAAGCCACCAGGAATTTTACCTACTGCGTATAATCTTTCTTCGTAGTTCACAGTGAGCGGGAAGAAATCAAGTGGTTTTGGTTCTTTAGAAGCTGTTGCTGAGCTAAGCACAGCTGTATCTCCGTAGCGTACGAGGACCGCTCCGTTTGCTTGCTTTGCAAGCTGGCCAGTTTCAACTGTCAGTTGACGTCCAGCCCAGTCTATGGTGAAGACATGTTTCTCTTGTCCCATTCTGAGAAAAACTCCTCTCTTATCTTGAAATTTTAGTTAATTCTTATTATGAACAAAATGATTTTCACATATCAATGTGAAAGGTGTATGTAGAAGGGTTTTTGCCATTCTTTCAACATTTTAACCATAAAATATTAGTGATTATACGATAAAAAAGCGGGAATCCTCCCGCTTTTTACGATTATCGACGTAAGCCTAGTTTGTTAATTAACTCACGGTAACGAGTTACGTCTTTATTACGTAGATACGTAAGAAGATTACGACGTCTACCTACCATTTTCAAAAGACCGCGACGTGAGTGGTGATCTTTCTTATGAGTACGTAAATGCTCGTTCAAGTTGTTAATTGATTCTGTTAGGACAGCGATCTGAACTTCTGGAGATCCAGTATCAGATTCGTGTGTTTTGAACTCACTAATTAATTGAGTTTTACGCTCTTGAGTAATAGCCATCCTGTTTCACCTCCAAATCATGTTAGCCCCATCTACCTCGCAACCGTCGGTGAAGTCGGCCTGCCAAGTAAGTGGTTTTAAAGCTACAGGAATAATCATACTAAAAATATGCTGAATTTGCAAATGGTAGAGCTGTTTTTCTATGAATTTTTTGTTTGCTTTCGCTGATGTTGAAAAAACTGAATCGCTTCTTCTTTATCTTGACTGATTTGAGCCGTTAACTCCTGGATTCCGTTAAATTTTTGCTCACTGCGAATGCGCTTGAACCACTGTAATTTAATCGGTTCACCATATATTTCTTCGTTAAAACCAAAGAGGTTTACTTCAATGGCAGGTTGATCAGGACGTTTTTCATAAAAGGTTGGTTTATAGCCAACATTACAAACACCGTCATACACTTTACCTTTCACTTCTGCTTTTACTGCATAAACCCCTGTTGGCGGAATGATATACTCAGCAGATAAACCGACATTCGCAGTCGGAAAGCCGATCGTCCGTCCTCGTTTATCACCATGAATGACAATACCGCGCAGCTGATACGGTTTTCCTAAAAGCTCACTCACATATTCAACATCCCCATTTTTCAATGCAGAGCGTATGAGAGTTGAGCTGACTTTTCGGTCTTGATTGGACAACTTAGGAACGATGGTGGCCGTGATACGCCCTTTTCCGTACTCATCGAAGGTTTCCATTGTACCTGCACCAAAACGGCCAAACGTAAAATCAAAACCAGCTACTGCGTGCTTCACATTCAGCTCATCTAAATATTGATCGACAAACTCTTGAGGAGATAGCGCTGCAAAGCTTTCGCTGAACTGCACAATGTATAAATAGTCAGCGCCCAGTTGTTCGATGAAATCAATTTTATCCTCAAGCGGTGTAATTAAGTCCTTGGGTTCACGTGCTTTTTGCAAAACATGTGATGGGTGCGGATGAAAGGTCATGACCGCTAAAGCCAATCCTTCTTTTCTCGCAATGCTTTTTGCTGCGTCAATCACTTTTTGATGTCCGAGGTGAACACCGTCAAAATACCCTAAAGCCATAACAGACGGGTCTTGATCCTTTTGATTCAATGTATGTGGGTGTGAAATATGTATAGTCTTCACGAGATGGTCACCTTTTCTTTAAGATTGCTTGTCCTGAGATAAGATCTTCGCCGGCTTCATCAGATTCTGTTTGGTCGGGTGCTTCATATATATCGCCATACACCGGCCTGAAGGAGCAAAGACAGCGACACGATCTTCCTCTGCGAAATGAGCGAATTCATCAGGCATGGGCAGGACTGCACCGTTTTCCACTTTACTTGCTAATGTATCATTTATCTCCCATTTCGGCAAATGATTGAGCGCACGCTCGATCGAGACAAGGTGCTCATCTACTGTGCCTTCTTCGCTTATATCTCGCAGCTCATCAAGGGTGATGCACTCATCTAGTGTAAAATCACCTGATCCTATGCGAATGAGATGTGACATATGAGCTGGAAATCCTAGTTTCTTTCCAATATCAACTGCTAAGGTTCTGACATACGTTCCTTTTGAACATAAAACGGTGAATCTAAATGATACTTTTCCATTTTCAAATAAAGCAGGTGTTGTCCGCTCGATACGGTGAATCGTAATCTCGCGGCTCGGCCGCTCAATTTCAATGCCTTCTCTTGCATATTCGTAGAGTTTTTTTCCGCCAATTTTCACAGCCGAAAACATAGGAGGAATTTGTTCAATGGTTCCTTGAAACTGTTTCAGCACAGCATCAATGTCTTCTTCTGAGATGGGGTTTTGCACCTTTTTTTCTTCTACGATCTCACCTGTTTGGTCTTCTGTTGTTGTAGAAAATCCAATCGTGATTTCTGCATCATACGTTTTCGATTTATCTGTTAAGTATTCGACAATCTTCGTTGCTCTTCCGATACAAATGGGCAGAACACCTGATACCTCGGGGTCGAGGGTGCCTGTATGTCCGACTTTTTTTGTATGTAAGAGCTTTCTCACTTTGAACACACAGTCGTGAGAGGTCATCCCTCTTTCTTTATGTAATAAAAGAACACCATTTACCATCTGCGCTCTCTCCTTTCGTAAACGATGAAAAAGGACAGACGATCATCGCCTATCCTTATTTCAACGTCTTATTCGTGATCTTTTGTGTTTAGTTCAGCAATTAGGCTTTCAATTCGGTTTCCGTAATCCACGGATTCATCGAATTCAAAGTGCAGTTCTGGTGTTTTGCGAAGTCTAATTCGATTGCCAATTTCAGAGCGGATATACCCTTTAGCCTTAGCAAGGCCTTTTAAGGTTTCCTCTCTTTTCTTCTCGTCACCGAGAACAGAAATGTAAACTTTCGCAATTTGCAAATCACCGGTTACTTCGACATCGGTTACAGTCAAAAAGCCGATTCTTGGATCTTTTAGCTTTCTGCCTAGGATGTCGCCTAATTCTTTTTTCATCTGCTCACCCACGCGGGTTGCTCTCATACTCATGATCATATCACCTCTAATTAAAACCACTCAGTTTTCGTGATCGTTCGTTCAATTTCAGGAAAAGAATCAATAAAGCTTAAAACACGCTGCAATTCCTTTTCCACTTGAACCCGAGATGAGGAAATCACGGCGATTCCAATTGATGTACGCTGCCATGTGTCCTGGTAATCCATTTCAGCCATGGTTACATTGAATTTATGGCGCGTTCTTGTCAATATACGCTGAAGAACCGCACGTTTTTCCTTCAGTGAGGAGGCATCATAAATGATGCACTCACATTCGGTATAACCGATCATTTTCTTTCGATTTCTTGCATAACAAATGATTCCAGAACATCGCCTTCACGGATATCATTGTATTTCTTAATGGTAATACCACATTCATAACCTTGTGAAACTTCTTTCACGTCATCTTTGAATCGTTTTAATACGTCGACTTCGCCTTCAAAAATAACGACGCCGTCACGAATTAAGCGGATACCACTATCTCTTGTGATGGTTCCTTCAGTGACATAACCACCAGCAATTGTACCGATTTTAGATACTTTGAACGTTTGACGAACTTCAACTTGACCGATGACTTTTTCTTCATATTCAGGGTCAAGCATTCCTTTCATCGCCGCTTCAATTTCATCGATGACTTTATAAATAATGCGGTGTAAGCGGATATCTACGTTTTCTGTTTCAGCTGTGCTCTTCGCATTTCCATCAGGACGTACGTTAAATCCGATCACGATCGCATTAGAAGCACTTGCTAAAATAATATCAGATTCTGTAATCGCTCCAACACCCGTATGGATGATTTTCACTTTTACGCCTTCTACTTCAATTTTTTGAAGAGCGGCCGTCAGTGCTTCAGCAGAACCTTGTACGTCTGCTTTCACGATCAAGTTGATATCTTTCACTTCACCTTGTTTGATTTGCTCAAATAGGTCATCTAGAGATAATTTCGCTTTGTCTGAACGCTGTTCATCAAGCTGTTTCGAAGCACGCGCCTCACCTACTTGACGAGCTGTTTTTTCATCTTTGAATACGAGGAACTGATCCCCTGCATTTGGTACATCGTTTAAACCAGTGATTTCAACAGGTGTAGATGGTCCTGCTGTTTTCACGCGGCGTCCGATGTCATTGACCATTGCACGAACGCGCCCAAATGTATTTCCGACAACGATTGGGTCACCTACTTGAAGCGTACCAGTTTGAACAAGAAGGGTTGCAACTGACCCTCTTCCTTTATCAAGCTCAGCCTCGATAACAGTCCCTTTTGCCGCACGATTTGGGTTGGCTTTCAGTTCTCCAACTTCGCTGACAAGAAGGATCATTTCGATCAATTCGTCAATGCCTTCCCCTGTTTTTGCAGATAGAGGAACGAAGATCGTTTCGCCGCCCCAAGCTTCTGGTACTAGACCATGCTCCGTTAATTCCTGCATCACACGGTCAGGGTTCGCTGTTGGTTTGTCAATTTTGTTGACAGCAACAATGATTGGCACTTCTGCTGCTTTCGCATGGTTAATAGCTTCTACCGTTTGCGGCATCACACCATCATCTGCTGCCACGACTAGAATGGTTGTATCCGTTACCTCGGCACCACGTGCACGCATCATTGTAAAGGCTGCGTGTCCAGGTGTATCAAGGAACGTGATTTTCTTGCCGTTTTCTTCAATTTGGTATGCACCGATATGCTGCGTGATTCCACCAGCTTCGCCTTCAACGACTTTCGTCTTACGAATGCTGTCAAGAAGCGTTGTTTTCCCGTGGTCAACGTGTCCCATGATCGTCACAACTGGAGGGCGTACTTGCATATCTTCTTCTTTATCTTCCACTTCATACTTTTCAAGTTCAGTTTCTTCTAAAATAATGACTTCCTCTACTGGAACGCCATATTCAGAAGCGATTAGTTCAACTGTATCTTTATCCAGCTCTTGGTTAATGGTTGCCATTACACCAAGCATCATCAGCTTTTTGATAATTTCAGCTGTTTCTTTTCCAAGCTCTTCAGCCAGCTGGCCGACTGTCATTGAATTTGTAAATTCAATTTTTTCAGGAAGCTCTTTCTTAGGCTTCACAGGTCTAGCTTGTTGATGCTGCGATTTGTTATTCCCACCGCGTTTATTTTTGTTTTTGTTTTGGTTGTTGTTTTTTTTGTTTTTATTAAATTGATTATTCTGCACGTCATTCTTCTTTCTATCATTGTTTTTGTTAGATGATTGTTTTTTTTGTTCTGCGGGTTTCTCGTTAGTTGTCTCTTTTGCTTTGGCTTTTTTATAGATAGCGTCTAGCTTTTTCACAGTGTCGTCTTCAAGCGTCGCCATGTGGTTGTTCACTTCCACATTCATATCCTTAAGCGCTGCTATAATATCTTTACTTGAAACATCTATGGCTTTTGCGTATTCATATACTCTCACTTTAGCCATTCGTTCACCCCCAAATAAATTAATCGAGCAAGCTTATAAGCTTCTTAGCGAAGCCTTGGTCAGTGACAGCGACAACTACGCGAGCTTCTTTCCCAATAGAACGTCCGAGAACGGAACGGTCTTCAATTTTTCTAACCGGAACATTATAAAATTTGCATTTGTCAGATACCTTTTTCTCTGTGTTCGGTGAGGCATCTGCTGCAAGAAGAACCAGCTTAGCACGCGCATGTCTAACTTCTTTGATCACAAGATCTTCTCCTGACACGACTTTACGAGCTCGATTTGCTAGACCAAGCAAAGGATACCACTTAGAATCAGTCATTTGGTTTTTTCACCTTTTCAGCTAGTTCTAGTAATTCTTCAAATATGTGTTCGTCAATCTGTGTCTGAAATTGCTGCTGTAAACTGCGTTTGTTCTTTGCCGCAAGAATGGTTTCTTTATCGAGAGAAAGGTAAGCTCCGCGTCCGTTCTTTTTTCCAGTTGCGTCAACAGACACTTCACCTTCTTTAGAACGAACAACACGGATCAGTTCTTTCTTTGGTTTCATTTCTCCCGTCACGACACATTTTCTAAGCGGGATTTTTTTTCGGCTATTCACCTTTTACATCACCTCTTATTCGTCAGATTCCTCAGCTACTGGTTCAGCCTCTAAGAAAAGAGATTCAGAGTCTTCAGTTCTTGGGAAAATACCGAGTTCCCTTGCATCTGTTTCGCTTTTAATGTCAATTTTCCAGCTAGTCAGCTTTGCTGCAAGACGAGCATTTTGACCTCTTTTACCAATGGCTAACGACAGCTGATAATCAGGGACAATGACTGTTGTCGCCTTATCTTCTTCATTCACAATAACATCAAGTACTTTTGATGGACTTAATGCATTGGCAACAAATTCAACTGGGTCATTAGACCAATGGACAATGTCAATTTTTTCGCCTTTTAGCTCGTTGACAATTGCTTGTACACGCTGGCCTTTTGGTCCAACACAAGAACCAACTGGGTCAACATCAGGATCATCCGTACGAACAGAGATTTTAGAACGGTCCCCAGCTTCTCTAGCAACCGATTTAAGCTCTACAGTACCATCATAAATTTCTGGCACTTCAATTTCAAATAAACGCTTTAAAAGACCTGGATGTGTTCTAGACACATAAATTTGTGGTCCTTTTGTTGTTTTTTCGACTTTTGTAATAAACACCTTAATGCGGTCATGTGGTTTGTAGTCCTCATTTGGCATTTGTTCGTTGACCGGAAGAAGGGCTTCGATTTTGCCAAGTGACACGTAAATGAATTTACTGTCAATTCGCTGAACGATTCCCGTCATAATGTCTTCCTCGCGATCGATAAACTCAGTGTAGATCACACCTCGCTCTGCTTCTCTCACTCGCTGCGTCACCACTTGTTTCGCAGTCTGAGCTGCAATGCGTCCGAAATCTTTTGGCGTGACTTCAATTTCAACGACGTCACCTACCATGTAATTCGGGTTCATATTGGCTGCATCATCTACAGAGATTTCAAGGCGAGAATCATACACTTCATCTACAACATCTTTTCTTGCAAATACGCGAATTGTTCCCGTTTCGCGGTTTAAATCAACACGAACATTTTGCGCTTGATTAAAGTTACGCTTATATGCAGAAATGAGTGCAGCTTCTATCGCTTCAATAATAATTTCTTTACTAATACCCTTCTCTTTCTCGAGAACAGTCAGGGCATCTAACAACTCACTACTCATTTTTATGGTTCCCCCTTATATCAATGAAAAGGTTAATTGAACGAAACTGCTAATCTTGCGTTAGCTATTTTTTCGTATGGAATATTGATCTCTTTCTTTCTTGTCTTGATCTTCACTGTCACTGTTGCAATCTCACCATCAAAGCTTGTAAGCTCACCTTCAAATGCTTTTTCACCATCAATTGGTTCATATGTTTTCATGAAAACATTTTTTCCAAGTGCTTTTTCAAAATCAGCTTTTTTCTTTAATGGGCGCTCCGCTCCAGGAGAGGACACTTCAAGAAAGTAGTTTTGGCTAATCGGATCTGCCTCATCAAGCTTTTCGCTCAAGGCTTCGCTCACTTTGGCACATTCTTCGATATCGACGCCTTTATCAGAGTCAATAAACACGCGAAGGAACCAGTTTTGACCCTCTTTGACAAATTCAACATCAACGAGTTCAAGCTGTAAGCCATCTAAAATTGGCTGTACCATTTCGCTTACGACATCCACTACTTTTTTGCTCATTCTCTTCCTCCTTGTGCTTTCGATAAACGCTCTTATCAATCATTCTGCATAAAAACCCTGCTTTATGTGAGCAGGGGGAGCAGAAAACGGATGAATAATGTCGAGACAAAAATTGCCTGTTCAATACAAAAGAGCGGGTTTCCCCACTCTTGTCTCGGTAATCGTTAGCATTTCCATAAAAACTATACCATATCCAATTTTTTTATGCAAATGAAGTTCTTCCTTATAACAGGTACTCGTAAATCGTTTACTTTAAACCAATCATACCTCTCTCTTCCTTTATTATATATGCCAATATGAACAGAACGGGCTGGTGATAATCGCAGCTGTATACTATGGGCGAAGAACAGAACTCCCTATGAAAGATGATCTCCATCTGCACTAAATCATTTCTATGTCGAAAAAGCATTTTGTATTAAACAGAATGGTTGATATTTAATATAGAAGAAAAGAGTGTAAATGTTAAAGAAATAAGCAGGCTTCCATTTTAATCGCTTTGCCTTTGCTCCCTCATTTCAAAGAAAACCCTTCCAACTTGTTTCTAGCGAATAAAATTGAGAAAAAATTCACATCGAACTCCATGGAGAGTAGGCGGAATACTGTACTGATAACCTTAACATTACACATAAAGAAAGGACCATGTTTAGATGGAGTTATTTAGCCAGAATTTTTAATAAGCCACGCATGTAAAAGTACAGGTGCTTTCTGCGTTGAACTGCTATATTGATCTGAAGCCTGTCTTAACGTTTGTTGTAAATTTCCATTTCCTATTAACGATAAAAATTCCATACTAAATGGGCTAAATCCTCCAATTATAGAAGTACCAATCTTATACATCATATCTTCTCTCGGTTTGGTAATATAGGTGAGTAACTGTTCAAACTCAGATAATGTCAACGAGGCATGATATTGATCATATATATACAGTTCTTCTTCTTTGCTCTGAACTGAACTCAATCCACTTTCTATACTATCTCGATTTAAATCAACAATATAAATCATAGATTCATTTGATAAATAAGGAAGTAACTGTTCTAATAATTCGATCGGATTTTCAAATAGCCCAAAACACAGATGTATTAAAATCACATCATAAATTTTAGCATGTGATGAAAAATTTTTTATATCTGTACAAATAAAATTGGCTTTTATATTTAATTTATTTGCACAATGTATGGCTTCTTCAGATGAATCAATCCCAGTCAAATCAGCTAGAGGTAATTGCTTAGATATATACTCAAGCATCTGACCTTGTCCACACCCTATATCTAAAATAGAAACAGGTGTTTTTTTGAATGTTAGTTGATAATAAGAAATGAAAGTTTCAGCTGATAGAAATCGAGTAAATGGTGTTTCTCTATTATCATAATTTGAACTTATTTTTCTTTTATCTGGATCCGAAAACCATGACTGAGCCAGAGCTCTTTTTACTTCAAGCTCTTTGATTTTTTCTTGTATCATCACAGGGTTTACCACCTTTATAAAAGCCTCACCAGTCAGTTTCAGATAATACGGGAGGTTTCGTTTTGAATTCCTTTACTTTGAGAGGGTGAAAAAAATGAATGAACAAATTATGAGAAATATGAAATGCTATCGCTGCTAAAATCCCAAATGCAAAATATGAAATAACTGTAATTAATGTAAAAAGAGACATATAAGCAGTTGACTTAGCACCGCCTAATGGTATATGCAGCAATATAAATCCTATCGAACTTACACAGATTGATATTGCAATAGATTCCCATAAATTCATTAATAAAGCCGGAAGAATAAAGCGCCAAATTACTTCTTCTGATAGAGCAGTCAATGGAAGAAAAACGATTGAATCAACATTGACAGCATATCTACCTTTAAATACAATCACTTTGTTTTTTATTTTCCATAGCACTGATGGTAAAAGTACTCCTAACAAAAAGAAAAATAAAATGCCAAATACATTTTTACTATTCGCGACTTCAACAAAGAGTTCTTGAGAAAGCGCCCCACAGCATATAGAAGCTCCGATAATGGTGAGTCCATCATAGCTCCTCTGAGGTGTGATATATGTTGTTAGCCTTCGATTGGCTGTTGATTTATCTCTCATGATTTTGACAACCATTTTAGAACTTAAGGGACCCAAAAAGTGAATGAGGATCCCTAAAGCTGCTATCATTGAAATCATTTATTTAAGTACCCGCAATCAATGTATAAATTGGGGCATCATCTACCCCATTAAATCCACCGATCAATTCCATCAACTCATCATCGATAAACCCTCCGAACGGTCGACTATTAATCTTCTGTGCAGTAGATAGCATGATCATATTTTGCATGACATGTCCTGCCTCCATAAAAACAAAGCGATAAGAACGATGTCCATACTTAAATCGAGAACGCCAAAAATTAGCTGAAATGACTATAGCAAATGCAAAATCTTGAACTGATTCTTCTTGTAACATTATTTTCTCAAATTCTTTTTCGGAGTAATCACCCATTTTAGTCAATCCTCTTCTATACGGATCGAAATGATAAACACCTTTGTCTAAAGTATCCACTTTGTTGGCTACAATATATAGATCTAGAGGATAGAGCGCACCACCAGATGGTATAGGACGTCTAGGTCCTTCTTTACGCTCTACCAATCCATAACTCTTCTGTAAAACTGTTGAGAGTTGTTCTAATGAAACACTCCCCCCGCTAAAATAATCTGCACTTCTTCGTCCCTTAATGACATCGTCTAAAGATATATTTGTATTTAATGGTTTAGGTAGTGAAATTAATGGTAGGTCATCAAATCTTTTACTTGCATGTGTAGCAATCTTTTGCAAAGTTTGAGATCGAAGCAGTCCTGCAACACCAGGTGCGTCCCATGCCATTGAACCTCTATAGATTTTTGTTGCTTCAAACCAATTTTCAGAAGGATCATCAAACCGTAATGCTTCGTTTCCATACACAACATCAGCCAAATTAGTAGCATGTCTTTCAATACTATTCATATATTTAATCACCTTTCTACGATATTAAGGAAATGGATGCGGAATTGGATTCAGTTCTTCTAATTTAAAAGGTTTATCTACTAAACCTAATTGATAAGAATGTTTTAAAATTCGTTCTCCACCCAACATTCTACCTCTATATAGAACGTCAATCGGTTTATATCCAGGAATAATTGATTTTACGACATATGCACCAGCATCTTTTATATCAGGACTGGTTAAATCAAAAGTTGCTACATGATATCCTTGTTTTGATAAATGACTGACGAGACTAGTCCATAAGATGTCTGGAGAACCATCATCAAACGGTGTATAATCATTAACGTCCACTAATTTCTTACTCGCAGTTAAAAAATCAGCTTCTTTCACAATAGCTGTTCCAGCATAGAGTTTAATATGATCTTCAAAACTATTTATATCACGATGATAATCTACATCTACTAGCGCATTCCCTAATCGTTGTTCTGTTTTTACCCAAGTTCTTGTATACATTCCCTCTATTGCAGCTTTCTCACATGCTCTTTCAATTGAATGAGCAGAGGCAGCGCCAATAGCAAATGGAGCTAAATCTGTATGAGGATTTCTTATCACTGCCAAAATAGTAGGTACACCAGAAAAAACGGTCATGTCTACTAAATGCAAATCAAGAGATGTAGGTTTAATATATCGTTCATAGAAATGTTTTAATCTAGGTGAAGTATTAATATCGATCTGCGGTAAACTTAACTTATTGTACCAAGTAAGCATAAATGCATCTCTTTCAATTGTTTCAAATAAACCTGAGATTGCCGCTTCTTGATATGTAATACCACATGCTAGTCCATTACTAGTTGCATGACCAATATTTGGGTCTCCTGGCCACTCAGTATAGTTTGCAATATGAATTAATTGAGCAGGCGTCCAAACTTCTTCATTATTTTCAGCAACATGACCTTTTCTCCACCATAATTTTGTATCTTCATTCCATACATTATGAGGAAAATTCGGATCTTCATATTGGGTGACAGCATACATTTCCCACTTATCAAAGCCAATTACTGATTTGTTTTCATTGATTAAGTCCTTTTGTGTTCCAAAACAAACTACATCAGAGTTTAAAGGTAAATAAGCTGCACTATATCTTTCTACCGTTTCACCTATAGCTGCTAATCTGGCTGCTGCTGGATTAGCAGACCCTCCCCCATTATAAGAATTAGATGGTACTCCAAATAAAATATTGCTGTCTGTACCATGCGCTCCATATGAATGACCCCATATATCATCAACGTCTCTGAGTTTTCTATACTCTCTACGGACTATCCCAACATAAGGATCCGCCAATTGGTCAAGTATCTCCCATGACTCTTCTAATGTTGTCCATTTATTAACCATAATTAATTTTTCACCTCACCATGAAACCAAACTTGAGGAAAACCGGTATCTGCAGCTGGAGAACACTTAGGGCATCTTGGTACTCTATAAACACGATGATTATGAACAGATACTCCCTTATCATCTAAATTAATTGTTGTAAATCCACCTGGTGTTGCACTTGGTGCGTAATCTTTTAAAGTGAGCCATTCTAGAATTAAATTACTTGCAATCCCGATTTGAACTAAATTAATCGGCATATGATAAACCGGCTTCTTTTCAGGATTTACAGGTTTGATTTTCATTAAGTCTGAACGCAGTACTTCGTCAGAAAAGTTCGCTGATTTTCGAAGGTTATAACAATGTAAACAAGCTGATTGATGTGGTATGAAAAATGGACCTACCCAAGATGTCTGTCCATCATATGGCACAATGCTTAACCAAGGTATATGGTCTTCTAATGCTAGGTCATTTATTTCTTCCAAAATCGGATCTAAATGAGATTTACCAATAGCAACCCTGATATTTGGTTGCTTAGTTATTTCTCCCTTAAGCACTACATGTAGCCCTGCCTCTTGCAAATGACGTATGAATTCTACAGCAACTGGATTGTGATCCTGCGCAATCACTTCAACAATCCCTGTTTTTAAACGATCTAGTATATCTTCAACCAATACTTGGCCACCGGCTCTTTCATAAGACAAAAGCGCAGTCAAATCAAAGTTCATATCAGTCTTAACACATATTCCATTCGCAACTAAAAATTCGAGGACATGTTTTAATTGATCACTCTCAATTTCAAAATTCTCCTCTAGCTCTTTAATTGAAACCCCATTATCTTTCGTGAGATGATTAGAAATTTCTTGAATAAATTCAATAATTCCTTCACCTTCAATTTTGGTGACAGTTTGCGCTTTTAAACCAATCAAACTGTCTTCTAATTTACCCAGCGTAACGTGTGGTGCTAATTTATATCTCGTGCTTTCTTGTTCTTTAACAAACATACATTATTCCTCCTTTAAGAATAACTAATTTGTATTTTTAAATAATTGTGCACTTGTTGGGGGATGACCAATTATTTGTTCTAGCGTTTTCGTAAATGGCTGTAATTGTTTTGAAGAAGAATATTCCTGAAATCCGACTAACCATTCTAATACATCTAAAGGCATATTATTTTGGGATAAAATTGTTATAACCTCTTCTTTACTTTTACAATATAATTCAATTTTCATGTCTAAATCCTTTTCAAAGATATCCTTAAGCCTACTCATACTTACTAACTCTGGCCCTGTTAAATCATATGCTTTTCCAGCGCGACTTCTAACATCTTTTTTAGGGATCAAACATGCCTTTATAACATCTATTGTATTAATCCAATTAACTCCCTCGGGAGAAAATGCAGTTATTAATTTTCCAGTAGCACCTGCCCATCCTCTATAAAGTTCTATATTGATATCAAGCGGTGAAGTCCTATAAAGTATACTATTCTGATAAATTTTCAATAATTCACTTTCAAGAGAACCTAGTTCATCCTCGACATTATGCCTTCTATTAGATAAAAGAATTGTTTCCGTTTGAAAATCAGTATTATTTATAAAAAATTCTTTGTCATAATTGACCGCTCCGCCCAAATCAATAACTTGAACAGGGTAGTCGTCATAATCAACTTTCATCTTCTCTAAATAGACTTTTATTGGTTCTCTAATACCGACATAATGAATACTCATAAACAGCACTTCCCTCTTTTCTCTTTCTTATCTCTCAGTTAGATAAAATGATTAAACTTTTAACAGAAATAGTAATCTTCTTTTTGAGTTCTTCATAACATAGTTAACCTCGACTTTTTTCATACATTTACTTAACTTAATATCTAAATACCCAAAATAATTGATCCAAATTAACATCATCCCTCAATTAAAAAATAACATCTAGACCATATAATGACTTTAAATACATAAAATTTTAATTATAGTATTATTTTCCATGGTCATATTAAACCACACTTTTTTGGTGTTATCAATGTACTTTTCAGAAAATATAAAACTTTCACACTTAATTATTGACAAATAAAGACTTATGAACCATCATATGTAATATATCAACTACATAATCTATGTTGATAAATTTTATTTAAGGAGGTTTAAAGATGACTAAAATTACAATTCCAACTGCTTTGTCTGCTAAGGTACATGGGGAAGGTCAACATTTATTTGAACCAATGGCTGCGCGCTGCACTTGCACAACAATCATCTCAAGTTCTTCAACTTTCTAATCAACTTTAGGTTTTTTCGTAATATATATGATTGAAAAAACCTCCCACACACTTAGCGAAGCAGATTAGTTAGGTGTGTGGTCATCTTTTATTTGGAAAAATAGAAATTTTCCACACTTATTCTCCTTAACGAAAACCTTGCATTTAACTCGCTTTTGTAAAGCTCCCTCTTATAATTAAACTAATTCTTGTACTTCAATTTAAATTCTCAACACAACTATTTCTCTTACATATATTTGAATTTCAACCCAAAGACACGGTGATCATGATACTAATGGGGTAATCTAGAGATAGAGGATAAAACAAAAAAGGCTATTGAGATTTTTCTCAACAGCCTACTACGTTAACTATCGATTACTTTCACACCGCTTAAATCAGCCCCTTCTCCTTCTAAGATATGATAGGTCATTTTATCCATTGTCACTCCAATAAAATTTAATTTTTTAAACGTACATGATTTGAAATTAACATTTATTAATTTAGAATTCTCAAAAGAGATGTTTTTAAAATAACAATTTTCAAATGAAACATTTATTAAAGTTGATTCATCAATACGAACATTGGGTAAATGACAGCCATATAAAGATGAATTCGTTATCTCACAATGTTCAAAATGAGATTGAGTCAAATCACTCTTTTCAAAAGTTGATGTGGAAATTTTAGAATTGCTAACATTCATTTTTCTCAGATAACACCCATTAAATTCTGAATGGTTCATCACTTTTTGTACGATCGATAGCCCTTTAAAATCGCACAACTTATACTTAACATTTATAAAAGTCAACCAATCTAAATCAGCATTAACAAATATTTTTTTCACATGCTCTACTCGATTATGATCATCAATATCTAATGTATTGACATCAATGCTTATTTCACCTGATTTCAGCTTTTCAATAAGCATATCCTGAACTTCTTCATCTTTTGTTCCAGCATTCTCCAGTTTTAATTTAACTTTTCCAAGCATCTCTAATAATTCTTTTTTCTTTTCTTCATATGTTTTGTTTTTTTTATATGGCCGAAAACAACTTTCAACATATAATTCTAACTTTTCACTTAACATTGCCCCACTCCTTTTATATAAAAAGACGGCTTACAAGTATTGATTTTTCGGTCAACGTTCTAGAAATAGACTAATTGAAGTTTAGATAAATCATTAAAATTTAAGTTAGTTTATGTGCATAACATTCAGCTGAAATTTTATAGCCTAGCCTCTGGCTCTCTTTATATATTTTTTATAACCAACCAACGAAAGAATAAATCCTAACAGTGTATAACCTATAAGGACTACTGTTACTAAGATCAAATTCTCCCCCCCGGGTAGTGTTGATACTGATTGCACTAAGCCTTGATGTGCCCAATACTGTGGGAAGAGCATTCCAATTATTTTTAAATAACTAGGTAATTGATCAAATGGAGTCCATAAACCACAAGCAACCGCTGTCCCTAAAGCAATCATGTTCGTCATCACTAAACCTGTATTCTCAGTTTTAGCAAATGCGGCGATGGCTACTCCCCATGAAGTTACTTGCATTGATAATAGGACAACTACTAAGAAATACGAGCTGTATTGTGTGATTTCAATACCATATAAGTAAACACCCAAAATGGTTAACAACAAAACTTGAAATAAAATGATGACAAAGAACGGAACACACTTTCCAAGAAAAAAATTATGCGGCTGTAAGGGAGTACTTGCCAGCCTTGCCACAATTCCTTTCTCTCGATCTTTTACAAAGCTAATTACAATTGAAATAATAACAAATGTGGAAAAAAACACACTCATTCCTGTAACCGATTGAGAAGCAACTAATGTTTTTTGTGCTTGTGAACTACCTGATGTAAATAATTCTATTAAAAGAATAATTGAAGCAACTGGCAACAAAATGGTCCAGAACAACAAAGATCGATCTTTCACTTGTTTTATGGATTCGATGCGGACTAATGGCCACATAAAAATCACTCCCGTTATATTAATTTAATTCGCTTTCTTATATCACTTTTAAAATAATCACATTTTTTAATTATTTTACCATTTATAGATGTATTTAATTATAATTAGTCAAATCATCTTAACTAACCTACTTATTATTTTAAATTGAAGATTCACACAAGGTAATTCTGTTCGTTTGATGTATGCCTCTTAACTATGTCAATCACTCTTATAAGTTATATGAATTAAAATACGAGAGTGGTTTTCATTCATAAAGACATTTTTATTGGAATTGATCACGTAAATCTGTTCCTGTTAATTGAAAAAATACATCTTCGAGTCTAGGTCTGTACAAAGATAATTGTTGGGGAACCAATGATTCTTTTTTACTCAGTTTAGCCAAATCTTCTAAAGTTTCTAAGGGTTTTGTTGTTTTAACTAACACACCGCCTTGATAAGTTACAAAGTCATACCCGAGACTAGTTAATGTTTTATTAGGAATCATAGAATCAAAAAAGACAGATGTTTCTGCATAACGATTCAAAAGTTCACCTATTTTTCCTTCTTCAACAATTTTTCCTTTATCAATGAAAGCCACATAATCACATAAACTCTCTATTTCCTCCATATAATGACTAACATAGATAATAGTTCTTCCCTCTTCCTTCAATTTGTTGATTATGTCAAAAATATAGCGTCTTGATTGAGGATCTACCCCCACTGTCGGTTCATCTAAAAGAATTAACTCAGGGGCGTGCATGAGAGCGCAGCCAATATTCAAACGGCGTTTCATTCCTCCTGAAAAATGTTCAACTATATCATTTGCTCTTTCCCACAACCCTACATCTTTTAGTGTTTTTTCTACTCTTTCATCTAATTTCTTCCCTTTTAAACCATAAATCTGTCCAAAAAACTCCATATTTACTTTAGCTGTTAATTTTTCCTCCAAGCTGATGTCTTGGGGGATGTAGCCTAGCGCACTTTTAGACTCACCAACATGCTCAACTTTGCCTTCATAAGATTTAATTATATGAGATATAATTTTCATTAAGGTTGATTTACCAGAGCCATTTGGACCTATTAATCCATAACAAACTCCTTCTGGAATCGTTAATGTAATACTTCTTAACGCTTGGGAAGCTCCGTATTTTTTACTGACGTTTTCTATTTTCAACATTCGGCACCCTTTCCTTTCATCTCATTTATTTTTTAAAATGGCTTCAATAACACTCAAATATTCTTTGTAAGCGTGCTCTCCTAAATCTGTTATACTAACTATTGTTTTTGGTTTTTTATCCACAAAGGTCTTTGTAATTAGCACATAGCCAGCTTCTTCTAATTTTTTCAAATGCGAGCCCAAATTCCCGTCTGTTACAGATAAAGAACCTTTTAAGAAGGTAAAATCACATGTTTCATAAATCATTAATAAACTCATAATCCCTAACCGGACTTTTGGATGGATTAAATCATTTAAACTATTGACATTACTCATTTCCTTGTCCTTTTCTTTTTAAAATCACACCAGTTAATAACAAACTTCCTCCACCAATAAAAGCAAAAATAATGTTCATTAAACTAGGAAATAATAAAAATGTAGTTACACCTAAAACACTTAACCAGAACCCCATAATAAAAATCTCTTTAGCTAGAACAATACCTAAAAGTAAATACATTATGGATACCAATAAAACAATATAAAAGGGTAAATTATCTACTGTATATGGTAATAAACCAACACATATTAAAAAAATAAAGATACCTAAAATGATTCCAAGGCCAAGCCATGTGTATTGCAATTGAGTTCTTAAAAACAAGGGCATTGGTATCATTTTCTTTTGTTTAAAATATGTAGTTAAAGTGATAACCCAGCCCACAATACCTAAAACAAGCCAAAAGACACCTATAGTTATTGGATTAGCAAAAAGTAAAGGTATTGAATACCCCATTATCCAAATAAGGCCCCAAATGATAAAATAAATACTTGTTTGTTTACAATACTCTGTTTTATAGTTTGTAATCGTCTTGATATGAGATAAATTCTCTAATATTTCTGAATTATTCGATTTTTCATTCGGCATAAATAAACTCCTCTTCCACAAAGAACTCTGTACTACAGAGTATAGAGTTAAATTTCCATTTAGTCAAGTTATTGGAAATGTTTTTTACAAATTAAGATAAAAAATAAAAATAACCACCTCCTTTTTTATGGGGAACGAAATCTCATAAATACCTTCTGTCACTTGATCCTTTCTGAAAACTTGGTTTAAGCAATATAAACAGCAAATGAAGTTCCTTATTCAGCAAGCATTCGCCATCAGTTCTTTTCGTTCATTCTTTTCGCATGTTCACTGATAAGGGCTGCCTCCCTGCTCCCTTTTATGATGCGGAAACCGTCATAATCGGGATAGAGCGAATCATCGTCTTGAATGCTTGTTAAAATCCAAAATTGACTACCAGCCCCTCCGAGCCGCTCAACTGCTGACAGCCAGCTTTGGTATACGTCAGGACGTGCTGATTGATTTTGATAGCCAAACTCTTCTAACACAACTGGTTTTCCGATTGACTTCCCGCGGGTGATATGGTCTTCGATCCATTTCACTCCCCAAGCAGCAGACTTGTTCCAATGATCTGGGTACAGATGGTAGGTTCCATAATCGATATTAGAGAGAGCTGTCAAACGGTCCCAATCGACGCCTTCTCCGCCTCTGTAAAACCAATCTTCATGGCCTGGTATGCGAAAAAACCCTTCATCTCCTACTGCAACAAGATGGTGACGATCCAGCGATTTGATCCATGTACTCATTTCATCTGCCCATTTGACTAGTATATTACCCGTTGGATCTGACTGCACACGCGGCTCATTGGCTAGTTCCCAAGTCATAATAACTGGATCGTCCTTATATTGAACACCTGTGTACGTATTCGTTCTTTCTAAAACATAACGCACATAATTTTTGTAAGCATGTTGAATACGAGGATCTGTATAAAAGGCATCATGTGACCCTGCATTGAACCACTTTACGTATTGATTCATCCCGCCAAAGTCATCCCAATTGTTCACTAGTGGGATGACAAGTTTTATTCCTTCCTGCCCCGCTTTATAAATCGCATAATCTAGTTTTTGAAAACCCGATTCTTCATAGACCCCTGGACTAGATTGTAAAACGGAGTTTTCTTGAGGGGCTCCGTCGTGAAATCCCCAAATACGTAAGACCTTTAAATTCATTGCTTTCATATCATCGAACACTGCATCTACCATCTTTTTAGATTTGTAATGGAAATAGTAATTATTTGTACCAGCAAAGTAAAATGGTTGATTGTTCAGCGTAAATTGTGTGCCAGACGTCTGTACATAAGCGGCGGCTTTAATCGTCAGTGAAAACCATCCGGCCCATATAGCGACCACAAGTATGAAGAAGGACACTCTTTGAGTCCACTTTTTCATTTACATTCTCCTCACAATCTATCCTTCTTCAGGTATGATCACATCTAGCCGAAGTGGTGTTTGTTCATTTGAATCAAGTTCAATTGTCTGCTGTTTCAACAGTTTACTTTCTTTACCGATTCGAATCTCATATGTCCCGTGAAATGCTCGACATGTCACATTGCCATTAGCATCTGTTATTTCAACTCTTTGTGTCGTCCACTCATTTAGAAGCTTTTCGTAACGTCTACCTGCTTCATTTAAAGACCAATCGTAATTCACGATGGCCGCATGCTCACCTCTCCAATGGGCACCTGCCCAAAATCCCCACATTAGCACTCCTTTTACGGCTGGATGACTAAATGCGACACGGTATAAAGCCTCTAGGTTATCCGCTCTTCTATTAGCGTCAGGGTGAACAGAGTCGTACTCTGTAACCCATATAGGAAGTCCAAGCTCAGCAAGCACATCGAGCCTCTCTTTTACAACTGCTGGATCGACCCGTTCTTCAAAATGTCCTTGTACACCAATCGCCTCAATAGGTGCGCCTAACTGACGAAGTTCATTGATATGTGCTTTATAAGCATGGTGCTCACCATATGAGATCACATTATAATCATTCACAAACAATCGTGCTTGAGGGTCAATTTTTTTCGTTTCTTCATACATCCATTTCCAAATATTTTTCCCGAAGCGGTCTTTAAAAAATGAACCATGCATCATTTCATTGTTTACATCCCAGTGACGGAATCTTCCTTTAAAGTGATTGCCCGCATGCTCAAGCCGGTTTTTCATGGCTTCATACACTTCGTGATTCGGTAGTGACCTCAGCCAGCTTGGATTGGCATCCTCTACCTCCCAAAATAAAGCGTGCCCCCTTACTGGAAGTTGATGTTTATCTGCAAAATTCAGCATCGCATCTGCTTTTTCGTAGGTGATTCTCCCTCTTTCCGGCTCATTTGCATACCATTTTGCCTCATTTTCAAAAACAGCCCAATTAAAATGCTTCACAAAAAAATCGGCATATTGTTGATTAAATAACACTTGGTCATTCATCGCTGAACCAAATGCAAATTCATGCCTAATTTGCTTCAACTCAACCTCTATTCCTGCTATTGGCTTTTTATCGTGATTTGTGACGTTTATTTCAAGATCTCTTTGTCTATGCTCTGAGATTCGATCATTCGCCTCTTTTTTCCACATCAGATTGATCTGCTCATTTTCGCCCTTGTTTATTGATTGATGAAGAAAACTTCTTTCTTTGACCATGTAAAAACACCCTTATCTTCACTGTATTTATATTTCTTAAACAAACTGCCGGCTCAAAGAAACCGGCAGCTTAAATTTTCACCTGCTAGTTGATTAGACGATGATATTCTGCGTAGGCAGTGGCCATATCCACTTGTGACCAAAAACGGTGATAGGTGAAAACCGGTGCCCCATTCTCCCATTTGCCTGTTGCTTCATTATATGAAGACTGATATTTACTCTCGAGTGAAGACCATGCTGGATCTTGTTTAATGTTTGGACGAAGATCAGCAAAACTCGTATAGACCCCATTACCTCCTCGCTGCGGATCAGAAGGAATAGTGCTTGATCCAGGAATCTGATTCCCTTGACCAAATGTCCCGCTCCAACCATTTGGGAAATACACTTCTTTTTTAAAGAAGCGGTCATAGTCCTCTCTGTCTTCCTCTGTCACAATGCCCACGCCATCATTGTAATTCCACGCCACCTCAAGGAGCTGAGCGGCTGCATCTTTCGCTCTTACGCCAAGCGCTGTATAATCCCCTGTTTCTAGCTTAGTAGCAGCAGCAAAGAAAGTTAAAGCCTTGACGAGACTCCCTAGTACGCCCGTATCCTGAGTTGGATCTTTTGTGACAGCTGTTAAGTTTGGATTTCCTGTTGCAGACTGGAACCCATTCCAAGTATCAGGCTGTCCGCTCCATGCAATATTTCCAGGAAGCCAAAACTCGCCAGGTGCACTCGTTGTAGCCACAGCAGCATTTGTTCCTCCTAGAATTCTTTGTCCTTGGTCATCTAAGAAATACCCCTCTTCATCCGACACAGGACGGCTGCCGATAAAAATGTAATCTAATGCATAGTCGACCCATTTTGTGATACAAGATTTCGCCATTTGGACATTTTCAGAAGTTTTGTCTCCATCTTTCACAAAAATATAATAAAGCTCTGCTACGCGTTCCATCGGCCATGCCTGCATCCCAAACCAGTTATTAGAAGGTGGATCATGGTAAACAGGTGCATCCTCGTATGCCATATCGTAAAAAGTACTTCTTCCCGCCGGATATGCACTATAGTCTCCATTCCAGCTATTGGTTGCGCCTCCTGCTATCGCTCCCTCTTTTGATTGAAGCCATACATAAAATTCAAGCTGCCTTTTTAATGTTTTTTCCCAATCGCTTGCACCGGTAGCGGAAGATGGCTTTAAACCACCTTTGTCTGAGGACAAAGCATAAGCGGCGACAGGGTTTTGATACCCTTGGTGGCAGTGGCTCGCTCCGATACGCCATGACCAGTTTGCATAGTCGCCAAGTCCTCCGCCCCAAGAGGTATACCACGCCATTAAGTAATGACAGGCACCCTTTCCGTTTCCAGGGTACGGATTCCCTTGCTTGCCGCTTCCAATCGTTTGAAAATACTTATCGTACATACCGTAACGGAGAAAATCACCCATTTTTTTCGCTTTATCAAGATAGGTTGAATTATTGTAGCCGAGTTCCTTTGCCCAATACATCGCTTGTATTGCACGCGCATCAGCATCCGTCGCATTGGTATAGCGCCACTGAGCAGCTGGTGCTTGGTTTTCTTTTGTGAACAAGCTCATAAAGCCTTCATTTGGCTTCCCAAAAGATTGATCATCTTGTGATGGATGTGGGATCGCCTCCCATACAGATTCCTGCGGCCCGCGCTGGAACGTGTTTACATATGCGGCTGTATGTGATGGATTGAGTAAGTTCCCATATTTATACCAGTTATCGACATCAAGCAGCCAGTGCATTAAATACGTTTCATTCGTTCCATAGGTTGATTTCAATTCACCATCAATCGGATCTTGACCAGCAGGACGAGCTCCGCTCAGCTGACTAGGATATTGATCTGGATATGGTTTTTCCGCTGCGTATGTGGCTGGGCTAGAAGGATTGTAGGCGCTCATATGCGGCTGCTCATCATTTCCATCTTCATTTACTGGGATGATGTACTTCTCCATATTGTCCCAGGCTGCCTCTAATTTGCTCCAATCCCCTGTGTAATGTCCGTACAACACCTCTAGCCACAGCCAATAGCTATACGCTTCTGACGTTGTCATATGCCCATAATCAGGCGCTTCGCAAATAAGCGTCTCAATTGAATGATACGGAATTCCTTCTGATGAAAAATATCCATTCCCATCACTTTTAATTTGATGATAAAGCGTTAAAAACCGTTCTTTGTTTGACAAATCCTTCACCCTTTCAAAAAATCTTGATTTTTATTTGTCTGGAAGTGTACCAAATACTAAAGCACCATCATCAAAAACAGGAATTCTCGTTGTTTTTTGCATATTGGATGTTAAGCCTTGAAAGGAATAATCATTTGAGGCATCCCATATATTCGACCCATTTGGTGCAGATAATCGAAATTGTATTTCCTTCTTATGCTCTGATTCTCCTCCAGGAAAAATCGCTACGCCTGTAAAATCAATTTCTGCATAATACACGTGAGCTGATGCGTCATATACCTTGAGCGGAGATAAGGAAGCGCCTTCATTGTAGGCGGCTGTCACTTGAATATCTTTTTCAGTGAATCCCTTTGCAAAGACCTCACTCAGATTGACGTAATATCTAAAGGAGAGCGTTTGACTACGTCTAGCCGGCCATCCGGACCGGTTGTATAGAACCGCCTTTACTTGAGTAAATGTTGCATCGTTATTCATCACTGCTGCCTCTACAAAAAACTCATCCTCTGGTTGTTCTTGAGGCGGGAAATTGGGCAGCTTTGATTGCCCTTTTCCAAACAGCTGCACCATTTTGGCTATATTTCCTGTAAAAGCGGCATTATAGTCCGTCGCCACCTCGTTTGATACATAATCAGAGATGTCATCGTCATATTGATCCTGTGCATTAGGTCCGCCAACGAGCGACCCATAAAGAGTGTGACGATGATTCGAAGGATTTGTCAGTTGATTAGACCATGAACCGTGTGCAGTTCGGTGGTGTGGATGCTTCGGCGGGTTCTGGCCAAACCCAACGACATAGCTTCTATTAAGCGGATTATCACCAAGCATATAGTGAGTTTGGTTGATCGCAAACGTTTGGTATCGATTCTTTTTTTCTTCATCTGACACCCAATCAGCGTAAACAAAGGCTAAAAATGCTGCATTTGCTGTATAACGAAGCGAGCCCCATTGATCAAGCCATGCCAAACCGCCAGGCGTATAAGTGATTCTTTCGACTTTTCCATTTTGAACAAAACCTGTGGTCCAGTAATCAAGATTACGCTCAGTCGATTCTATAAATCGATTCTCTTTCGTGATTCTGGCGAGTAAGATTTGCGAAGCAAAAAAAGTATTGTCCCAAGACATGGTAAACGTATAATCCCAATCCTTCGGCCATTCCTCTACTGCTTTTAATGCTTGATTTAAATAGGTTTCTTCATTTGTTGCCAAATGCAGCCAGATTCCCCCCCAAATGAGTTCATCAATATAGCCGCTCCATGAGTTGTAAAACGGCTGAGCGTTTGTGACACAATCTGTATACTCGCCGCGATACCTGTCCGCAAATGCATACAGCTGTTTCGCATGCGTCAGAAGCTTTGCTGCATAAGGGGCATCTGTCTCTTTAAAAATGATAGAGCCCGCTGCTAAAGCTGCCGCAGTTTGTGCGGCCACTTCTGTTCCTGGACAATTTTCATCAATTTTAAAAGCTGGCCGGCTCATCGGCATCACTTCTGCCGGTCCCCACCAAGCATGATCAGCGTTCCCATCACCTACCTGCGCCCAAAACTCGTTCGGACCTGTATGAGCTTTCAAAAAATAATCTGTTGCCCACCTGATTTGATCGAGGATGTCATCAAGCAGTTCTGCCTCTTCATAGGCTTCTCGGTATTCATATACTGTCCATGCAAGCACAGCTGCTGAGTACGCCATTGGAAGTCCAAATTTCACATGATCACCTGCGTCATACCAGCCGCCAGTTAAGTCATGCCCTACATCCTTCCCGTCCTCTAGTCCAGAATCTCCCCGCCAGTTGAGACGGCTGCTTTTAGGCAGTTTTCCAGACCGCTGCGCTTCATAAAACAACAAGGATTTTTGAAGAACCTCTACATAGTTATACGATGCCATTTCTGTATGACTCACCCCTTCTATTTAGTCAAACATGAATAGACAAGCCACCTCCTTTGATTCAGAACGTGATTTGAACAGCTTTGAAAAGAATCAAATATGTTTCAAAAATAAGCATAGTAAACAGCAATCAGCTTTGCGCTCATCGAAGTTTTTTTCTCTTGATTCTTTCTGTGACTGTACCCAGAATGATCATATGTCGATTGAGAACATTTCAGACGGCGAAATTCTCTTTTTTGCTCTATTTGGGTAGAAAGAATGACATACAATCTCTTCTTTTAAAACATCACGCTAAATCAAGGTATATGAATGAATTAGAAAATGATTCCATTTGGTGGAAATTCTTTATTAGTTAACATAATAATATTATTGTATATATAAAAAAGAAACGCCCCTTTAAGGGCGCTCTTCATTGATCGCATTAAAACAAAGAAAGCTGGTTTTGATCAGGAAGTGCTTCTAAGCAGCCTTGACGATCTAAATATTCTAGAATCGTTTTCGACACTTTTCCGCGTTTTTGTAAATCCTCTTTTGAAAGGAATTCCCCATCTTGACGTGCGCGAACAATATTTAACGCAACGTTCGTTCCGAGTCCAGGGATTGAGTTGAATGGCGGAATTAATCCATCTCCATCAATGATAAACTCTGTTGCACTTGATCGATAGAGATCCACTTTTTTGAAATGGTAGCCTCTTTCACACATTTCAAGGGCAAGCTCTAGTACAGTTAATAGGTTCTTTTCTTTCGGTGAAGCATCTAAACCTTTTGAGTTAATATCGTCCATGACCGCTCGAATCGCATTCGATCCTTTTGTCATTGTTTCAATATCAAAGTCATCTGCACGAACGGTAAAGTAAGCCGCATAGTATAAAAGTGCATGATGCACCTTAAAGTAGGCAATCCGTACAGCCATTAATACGTAAGCAGCTGCGTGGGCCTTAGGGAACATGTATTTGATCTTTTTACAAGAATCAATATACCAGTTCGGTACATTATTATTCTTCATTTCTTCTTCCCATTCAGGGGGAAGTCCTTTTCCTTTACGAACAGACTCCATGATTTTAAAGGCAAGTGATGGCTCTAAGCCCTGATAGATGAGATAGACCATAATATCGTCACGGCACCCAATCACTTCACTTAGTTCACACGTTTTATTGTGAATGAGCTCTTGCGCATTCCCGAGCCATACATCCGTCCCGTGTGATAAACCAGAGATCTGAACGAGCTCTGAGAAGGTTGTTGGTTTTGTATCCTCAAGCATTTGCCGAACAAACCTTGTCCCAAACTCTGGAATACCGAGTGTACCTGTTTTACAGCCAATTTGCTCCTCTGTTACACCAAGAGGCTCTGTTCCTTGGAAAATTTTCATCACTTCTGGATCATCTGTTGGAATCGTCTTTGGATCAATTCCGCTTAAATCCTGAAGCATACGAATAACCGTAGGATCATCGTGCCCTAGTATATCAAGTTTGAGCAAGTTGTCATGGATTGAGTGGAAATCAAAATGCGTCGTTTTCCAATCAGAACCTGTCGCATCTGCTGGAAATTGAATAGGTGAGAAATCGTAAATGTCCATATAATCCGGCACTACAATAATACCGCCTGGATGCTGGCCCGTTGTCCGTTTTACCCCTGTACAGCCTTGTACAAGCCGGTCGATTTCTGCGCCCCTCATATGAAGATTATGATCTCCAGCGTAGCCTTTCACGTAACCATATGCTGTTTTTTCTGCAACAGTACCAATCGTACCTGCTCGGTATACATACTCTTCACCGAACAGCTCTTTCGTATAGTTATGGGCAATCGGCTGATATTCACCTGAGAAGTTCAAGTCGATATCAGGGACTTTGTCTCCTTTAAAACCTAAGAACGTTTCAAACGGAATATCATGTCCGTCTTTTTTGTACGGCGTGCCACATTCCGGGCAGTCCTTGTCAGGAAGGTCAAAGCCTGAACCAACAGATCCGTCGTTAAAGAACTCGGAATGCTTACAGCTTGGACATACATAATGCGGCGCAAGCGGGTTCACTTCGGTAATCTCTGTTAAAGTTGCAACAAGAGATGAGCCGACAGATCCCCTTGAACCAACAAGATATCCGTCATCAAGTGATTTCTTTACAAGCTTATGAGAGATTAAGTAAATAACGGCGAATCCATGCCCGATAATACTTTTTAATTCTTTCTCAATACGGTCTTCTACGATTTTCGGCAAATCATCTCCATAGATGCTGCGCGCCATTTGATAGCTCATTTCCCGTACTTCTTCATCTGCACCTTCAATTTTTGGTGTGTATAGGTCATCTTTGATTGGTTTAATGCTTTCGACCATCTCAGAGACTTTTTTCGTATTCGTCACGACGATCTCTTTCGCTTTTTCCTCTCCTAGAAAGGAGAATGCTTCAAGCATTTCATCTGTCGTTCTAAAATGAACTTTTGGCAGTTCATGACGATTCAGCGGATTTGCTCCACCTTGTGATGAAATTAAGATTTTACGATAAATTTTGTCTTCTGGATGCAGATAATGCACATTTCCGGTTGCTACGACTGGTTTATTCAGCTTTTCGCCAAGCTTCACAATGTTTGTGATGATTTCTTTTAACGCACGTTCATCTCGAACAAGCTCCAGCTGTAGCAGATGCTGATACACTTCTGGCGGATGAACTTCTAAATAGTCATAAAATGCTGCAATGTCTTCCACCTCATCAGGTGATTTTTGCATCATTCCTTCAAACACTTCACCCTTATCACAGGCAGACCCAATAATTAAACCTTCTCGATATTTCTCAAGCTGTGAGCGCGGAATGCGCGGCACTCGGTAGAAATAATGAATATGAGAAAGAGAAACAAGCTTGAATAAATTTTTCAGCCCTGTCTCATTTTGTGCGATCAGAATGGCATGGTAAGGACGTGAGCGCTGGTAAGCATTAGACTGACCCATGTTTTCATTCAATTGATCGTGATAGGCAATATCCTTTTCAGCCGCATCTTTTAGCATTTTCAGCATGAGGTAGCCTGTCGCCTCTGCATCGTAAATGGCCCGGTGATGCTGCGTCAGTTCTATATCGAACTTTTTACAAAGTGTGTTCAGCCGGTGATTCTTAAATTCAGGGTAAAGGAATCGGCCAAGTTCCAGTGTATCAATCACAGGGTTTGACGCTTTATCTGTTTTTAACAGGCGTTTGTACGCTGTATTTAAAAAGCCCATATCAAAGCTTGCATTGTGCGCAACAAGGATATCTTGTCCAATCCATTCTTTGAAATCCCGTACGACATCGACGACATCTGGAGCATCTCTGACCATATCATCCGTGATACCTGTTAATTCGATCGTTGTCGCTGATAGTGGGTGATGAGGATTTGCAAATGCCTCAAAACGGTCAATGATTTCTCCGCCCTTTATTTTCACTGCTGCCAGCTCAATAATCGTGTCATACACAGCTGAAAGTCCAGTTGTCTCTACGTCAAATACAACATACGTTGCATCCTCTAACAAACGGTGCTCTGGATTATAGGCAATAGGTACTCCGTCGTCAACCAAGTTGATTTCCACACCATACATCATTTTGATGTCATGCTTTTTACTTGCTGCATACGCATCTGGGAAGGATTGTACAACCGCATGATCCGTCAGAGCAATCGCCTCATGTCCCCATTTTTTTGCTTGTTCCACCAACTTGCCGATGCCAGTAACAGCATCCATTTGACTCATTGGGGAATGCAAATGAAGCTCGACACGCTTTTCACCCTCAGGTGCCGTATCCTCTTTCAGCTGAGGTTTCATTTCATTGACGTCATTGGCAATCATGACAAGGTCTCTAACAAACGTATCGTTTTGAATGCTTCCTCTTGCTTTGACCCACATGCCTTTTTTCAATGATTTCATCAGCTGGGCATCTTCTTTTTCTCTTGCAAACATTTTAATTAAAATACTGTTTGTATAATCTGTAATTTTAAAGATACAAAGCGTTCTGCCGCTTTTCAGCTCACGCGTTTCTGCATCGAATACGTAGCCCTGGACGGTGATTCTTCTTTCCTCATCCATAATACTATCAAGCGTACGAATTTCTTCATTGTCTTTAATTTGATAGCCAATCATGAGAGGGCCAGACGGACCTTCCTCCTGCTCCTCACTTTCCTTCTTCTCCATCTCAGTGAGGGCTTGCATCGCTCTTTCTTGATCTTCAGCAAGCTTTTGTTCTCTGAACTTCTGAATCTCTTGATCTGATACAAAAATTTCTGTATCAAATTGCAATTCTGGAAAGCCTACTTGTTTAAAAGCAGCCTGGAGCATTGGACTGTACTTCTTCTTGATGGCCAAAGCCTCTGTTTCGCTTTTCGTTTTGATGATGATTTTAT
Source organism: Bacillus sp. FSL W8-1143 (assembly GCF_037965155.1). NCBI lineage: Bacteria > Bacillati > Bacillota > Bacilli > Caryophanales > Bacillaceae > Bacillus > Bacillus sp. FSL W8-1143. The sequence goes on along the minus strand of NZ_CP150182.1, from coordinate 1,611,705 downwards.
GTCCAGACAGCGATGGTTTTTGCTGCTGAAGCAAGCTGATAATTGGAGGAGAAATTCCTTGAAGCTCTTCCACACAATGTGACCAATACGATTGAACGAGCTCTTCAGAGATGCTCGAATCATTGACTTCAATCGTGCAAGTGACTTGTGCAATATGAGAAAATGCATTTGTCAGCCTGCTGAGAAACATGGCATATACCTTGTAAGGCAAAAGCGCCTTAAATTTAAAAAGGAAATGCCACGTTTTCGCCGCCTTATGCACCGTCAATTTGACGATTTCTCCTTCTTCAAAGTAACGACTGAGGTCATCATCTGTCATTTGAATCTGATTGAGTAATATATGAAATTGCCGCCGTGTGATCGGTAATTGTTCATCCAAGACAGGACCCTCCTTTTGTCAATCAGAAAGGTACCTCTTTTCTACAGGAGGTACCTTCATTTTTTTGTTCGTTTTTTATGCTTGGCGTATAAAAGAAATCAGCTCATCAACAGATACTTCGTGTGATTCCCCTGATTTTCTAAACTTCACTTCAACAATGCCTTCTTCTGAACGTTTTCCGCAGCTAATGCGAATTGGCAGCCCAATTAAATCACTGTCTGCAAATTTCACGCCTGCTCGCTCCTGACGGTCATCGAAAAGTACGTCAAAGCCCTCATCTTCTAAGCGCTCGTATAACGTTTCAGCTAGCTCTTTTTGAGCATCGTTTTTCATATTTAATGCAAGGAGATGAAGGTCATATGGCGCAACAGCTTCCGGCCAAATGATTCCTTTCTCATCGTGATGCTGTTCAACAATCGCTGAAAGCGTTCTAGAGATACCGATACCATAGCAGCCCATAATCATTGGCTGCGCTCGACCATTCTCATCAAGGTACGTCGCATCCATTGACTCAGAATAACGAGTGCCTAGTTTAAAGACTTGTCCTACTTCAATCCCTTTAGCAAACTGGATTGTGCCTTCTCCATCTGGAGAAACGTCGCCTTCTTGGATCAAACGGAGATCTGTGAATTCTTTCACTGACACATCACGCGCAGGATTGACATTGATATAGTGATAATCCGCTTCGTTTGCACCTGCAACAGCATTTGTCATGCCTTTAACCGCAAGGTCTGCATAAATATCGACTTCTGCTTCCAGCTTCACTGGACCAACAAATCCAGGCTCTGTTCCAATGACTTCTAGTACTTCTTCGCGAGTAGCAAGCTCTACAAGCTGTGCTCCTACCAAGTTTTTCACTTTCACATCATTTACTTCATGGTCGCCTCTCGTCAGGATGAGAACATACGCATCATCTGCTTTAAACAAAACAGACTTGATACAAAGAGAAGGATCAACTTCTAAAAATCCAGCGATGTCTTGAATCGTTTTTGCTTGCGGTGTATGGACTTTTTCAAGTTCTTTGAAGTCCGCAGGATTTGCTTCTTCTCCTTGATATACAGCTTCAGCCATTTCAATGTTCGCAGCATAGGAAGATGTATCAGAGTATGCGATTGTATCTTCTCCTACTTCTGACAGTGCCATAAACTCATGTGTATCTTTTCCTCCCATTGCACCAGAATCTGCAATAACTGGTCTAAAATTAAGACCTACTTTTGAGAATACATTGGAGTAAGCTGTAAACATCTTGTTGTAAGTGTCATCAAGGCTTTCTGGTGAAGAATGGAATGAGTACGCATCCTTCATAATAAATTCACGTCCGCGCAGTAGCCCAAAACGCGGTCTCTGTTCGTCGCGGAATTTTGATTGAATTTGATAAAGAGTTAAAGGAAGCTTCTTATACGATTTCACTTCGCTGCGTACAAGTGATGTAATCACTTCTTCGTGCGTTGGGCCAAGTGCAAACTCACGGCCATGACGATCTTTCATACGCATCAATTCTGGACCGTATGTATACCATCTTCCTGACTCTTGCCACATTTCTGCCTGCTGCAGCACTGGCATTAACAGCTCAGCTGCTCCCGCCTTTTCCATCTCCTTGCGAACGATGGATTGAATATGCTGGATGACTTTATGAGCAAGCGGCAGATAATGATAGATTCCGCTTGTGTTTTGTCTAATGAACCCAGCTCTTACTAAGAGCTGGTGACTTTTTGCCTCAGCATCTGCTGGCACCTCTCGAAGAGTTGGTATGAAAGTCAGGGATTGTCTCATGTCGTTACACCTCATTTATGAAATAGGACTTCTCACAAAAACTCTTGTTTCCCGTAATGAGAAACAAGAGACATTGGTTTTATAAAAATAATCGCTGGATGTCATTCCACGTAACCACTAGCATTAACAGCATGAGGAATGCAACACCGATAAAGACAACAAGTGCTTCTTTCTCACGATTAATTGGTTTACCGCGAATGGCTTCAACAAACAAGAATAGTAAACGTCCTCCGTCTAGTGCAGGAATCGGCAATAAATTCACGATACCTAAGTTAATACTAAGGAACGCCGCAAACTGCATTAATGTTAACACACCTTGCTTAGCTACTTCTCCTGTCATGTCATAGATCCCAACAGGACCTGCTAACATATCTAGTGAAAATTGCCCTGTGACAATCTTTTGTAAGTTCGTTAAAATCAGACCTGCTGTTGAAATCACAGTCGTTCCTGAGGATGAAATAACCTTCAGAAATCCATTTTCCGTTGGCGGATAAGATCCGAAACGGCCAATGTTTTTTCCGTCTGCTTTCACAGCTTCTGGTACAACCTGCACAGTGCTTTCTTTGCCGTCTCGGTCAATGACGACATTCATTTTTTTCTCAGGGTTCTTTTGAACGGTTTGAACGACGTCTGTCCAAGAATTCATTTTATCCCCGTTAATGGACACGATGTGGTCTCCCTGCATGAGTCCAGCTTCTGCCGCTCGGCCGTCTTTCGTCAGCTTGCCGAGTACAGGATCATCAACGGTGACCCCTTGAATAAACCCTAAAGCAACTAAAATCACATACGCCAAGATAAAGTTCATAATCGGTCCAGCTGCGATCGCTTTAATACGCTGCCATACCGTTTTTGATCCAAATTGACGATTGTACGGTGCGATTTGAATCTCTTCACCATCTGCAATATAAAAGCTTGTTTGACTTACATTGTAGCCAGTCAAAATATCTTCATTTCCAGCTTCATATCCTGAGATTCTCATGGCATGATCTAAATCAATCTGCTCAACTTCGATGACAAGTGCATCAGGATATTTTTCTTTATCATTTAAAATGATTTTTTCTACTTCATTTTGCTCATTGAATAAGAGCCCCACTGTATGACCTGGTTTAATTTCAATGACTTCAGGGTCCTCTCCTGCCATTTTAACAAATCCGCCAATAGGGAGAAGTCTAATGGTATAAACGGTTTCTTTTCGTTTAAAGGAGAAAATCTTCGGCCCAAAACCAATTGCGAACTCACGGCATAAAATCCCCGCTCGCTGCGCCATAATTAAATGGCCAAGCTCGTGGAAAAAAACGAGCGTTCCAAAAATAATAATAAACGCAATCACTGTATTCACGAACATACCACCTTATGTGAGGATTGATTGAACAAAGTCTCGTGTATCTTTGTCCACTTCATGGATATCTTGCAAACTAGGCGTTGAAATCACATGATGTCTGTTTAGTGCCTTTTCAATCAATTCTTCAATTTGCAGGAATGTTACTTTGCCTTTCAGAAATGCATCGACTGCCATTTCATTTGCTGCATTGAGCACAGCAGGCATTGTCCCTCCTATTTTACCTGATTCATAAGCAAAATGTAAGCAGCGATACCTGTCAAAATCCGCTTTTTGGAAATTCAATTGTCCAATCTCCCAAAGGTTCAATGATTTTGCTTCTGGTAATGGCGCCCTGTCAGGGTATGTGAGTGCATATTGAATGGGCACTCTCATGTCAGGTGTCCCTAACTGAGCCATGACGCTTTTGTCGTGAAATTCCACCATCGAATGGATAATGCTCTCTTTATGTAACAGCACATCAATTTGTTCATACGGTATATCAAACAACCAATGTGCCTCAATCACCTCGAGCCCTTTATTCATCATCGTCGCTGAATCAATGGTAATTTTCGCTCCCATCGACCAGTTTGGGTGGTTCAGCGCTTCTTCAACCGTAACACCTTCAAGTTCAGTTCGTTTTTTATCTCGGAAACTACCACCTGAGGCTGTCACGATTAAGCGTTCAATGTTTTTAGCTTGTTCACCTTGCAGGCATTGAAAAATAGCGGAATGCTCACTATCGACAGGAAGTAAAGGTACATCATATCTTTTCGCGTACTCTTTTACTATATGACCAGCTGTCACAAGTGTTTCCTTATTTGCGAGTGCAATCGTCTTTTTTTGTTCAATGGCCTTTAATGTTGGAACAAGCCCGACACTTCCGACAAGGGCATTGACCACAACGTCCACTGCATCATAGGTCGCTGCTTCGATGTTGGCTTCATCACCAGCAGCCATTTTGACATCGTATTCAAATGAATGACCTTTTAGCGTGTGATAGGCCTCTTCACTTAAGCAACCGACAAATTCAGGCTGAAACTGTTCAATGATTGGTATGGCCTTGTCTACATTTCGGCCAAACGTCATGGCTTTTAGCTTAAATTTGTCTGGGTGCTGCCTCATCACATCTAATGTTTGTTCTCCAATTGATCCTGTTGCGCCTAATAGCGAAATATATCTCAAATTGCCACTCCTTCTCTCGTTCAATAAGTTTCTATGAGGTTAGCTGGCAAACGTTGCAAGCAATAAATATAAAAACGGCAGAACGAATAAAAAGCTGTCAAACCTGTCCAAAATCCCGCCATGTCCAGGGAGAATTGTCCCTGAATCCTTCACGTGATAATGACGCTTTAAAGCAGATTCCACAAGGTCGCCAAGCTGTCCAAAGATACTGAGCAAAAGCGTAATAAACATAACGAGCAGATATGATGGCAAAAATCCTGTAACCGCCTGAAACACAAATGACAACACGACCGCTGTGACGATTCCGCCGATAAATCCTTCTACTGTTTTGTTTGGGCTGATCTCTGGCCAGAGCTTTCGTTTCCCCATCGATTTCCCAATAAAATAGGCACCTGAGTCAGTGGACCAAATAATCACTGCTGCGAAGAAGATCGCACTCATGCCATATAAGCCTCTAATTTGAATAAAATAATAGAAACTGACGCCAATATATAATGTCGCTAATATTACAAAAGCAACCTCATCGAATGTGAAAGAGTTTTTGCTCAACACTGTATAAGTTAAAAGAATTAAGACTGCAAATAAAGCAATCTGCATTTTTGATGCGTCTACGTTCGGGAAGAAGCTGTTCTCTCCGCCCATTAAAAGCCAAAGTAATATTAAGCTGACAATACCAGGAAAGCTAAAAATCGATATCTTTTTCATTCTTAGAAGCTCAAAGAGAGCGACACTTCCCATTAAGTAAATCAGCAGGGTAAATGGCATCTGTCCATATATAACTGCAAGTAAAAAGACTGCAGCTGCCAAAACACCCGTCAAAATTCTTTGTTTCATCTGCACCACCCTCTAAATTCCACCGAACCTCCGGCCGCGGCGCTGGTATTCTCCGATAGCGCCTATAAGATGCTCATCAGAAAAGTCAGGCCAAAGCACATCCGTAAAGACAAATTCGCTGTACGCAATTTGCCAAAGCATGAAGTTGCTTAATCTAATTTCTCCACTTGTGCGAATAAGCAAATCCGGATCTTGAAGAGATTCTGTCATTAAATAAGCTGAAAACATCTCTTCTGTGATGTCTTCTGCTTGAAGCTTACCTTCTTTGACTTTTTCAGAAATTTGTCTGCATGCGGAGACGATTTCTGTGCGCCCTCCATAGTTGAGCGCAAAATTCAAAATGAGCCCGTCGTTATTCGTCGTACTCTTTACTGCGTTCTCCACCGCTCTTTTCGTATGCTGCGGGAGGCCGTCTGGATCACCTGTTAAGCGAACACGGACATTTTCCTCGATGAGCTCGGGCAGGTAGATGTTTAAAAATTCTTCAGGAAGTTTCATTAAAAAGTCTACTTCTAGTTTTGGACGCTTCCAATTTTCTGTAGAGAAAGCATACAAAGTCAGCACTTTGACATTCAGCTCATTTGCAAGCTTTGTCATGCGCTTGACGACTTTCATTCCTTCATGATGTCCTGCTACCCGCGGAAGAGCACGTTTTTTTGCCCATCTTCCGTTCCCATCCATGATAATGGCGATATGTTCAGGAATTTCTCCATTTAATATGTCTTCTTTTGTCAGACTTTCTAAGTTGGAAGCTGCAGTTTGCTGATTCTTCCAATTTTTGAGTATATTGAGCATGAGATTCCTCCATCACCCAAAAAGGTTGCGTTTCCGCTAAATAATATAGTCACCAACAGTATTAACAAAAAAACCCCCTGTAAACATGAAGAGGGTCTTTTCACTATTATCTATTGTACATAGTTTTTTCTTAAACTTCCATGATTTCTTTTTCTTTATCTTTCGTCACGTCATCAATTTTAGCGACATATTCATCTGTCAATTTTTGAACATCCTCTGTTGATGATCTTAATTCATCTTCAGTGATCTCACCATTTTTCTCGAGCTTTTTCAACTCATCGTTTGCATCACGACGAACATTACGAACAGCTACTTTTGCTTCTTCTGAATATTTTCTTACCACTTTCACAAGCTCTTTACGTCTTTCTTCTGTTAGTGCAGGAATCGCAATACGGATCACATTTCCGTCACTTGTTGGCGTGATGCCAAGATCAGACTTTTGGATCGATTTTTCGATATCACCGATAGCTGTTTTATCATAAGGTGTGATAATCAGCATACGTGCTTCTGGCACTGTGATTGACGCGATTTGGTTAAGTGGTGTTTGTGCACCGTAATAATCAACCGTCACTTTATCAAGCAATGAAGCATTTGCTCTGCCCGCACGAACAGTTGCAAGTTCACGTCCGTATGCTTGAACGGCTTTTTCCATTTTTTCTTTCGTTTGGTTCAATACTTCTTTTGACACGTTATTTCCCCCTCACAATCGTTCCAATTGATTCGCCATTTACGGCACGTTTAATATTTCCTTCTTCCATAATAGAGAATACGATTAATGGAATGTCATTGTCCATACATAATGAGGACGCAGTAGAATCCATTACTGCAAGCCCTTCTTTTAGCACATCAAGATATGAAAGCTTGTCATATTTTACTGCATCCGCATCTGTACGAGGATCAGCACTGTAGACACCGTCTACATTATTTTTCGCCATTAAAATGACATCTGCTTCAATTTCTGCTGCACGAAGTGCTGCCGTTGTATCTGTAGAGAAATAAGGGTTACCAGTACCTGCAGCAAAAATTACGACACGTTTCTTCTCAAGATGACGGATCGCTTTTCTTCTTATGTATGGTTCTGCAACCTGTCTCATTTCGATAGAGGTTTGTACCCTAGACTGAATGCCAAGCGTTTCTAGGCTGTCTTGTAGCGCGAGTGAATTCATCACTGTTGCCAGCATGCCCATGTAGTCTGCTGTTGCACGGTCCATTCCTAAGTCACTACCTGTCTTACCGCGCCAAAGGTTTCCTCCGCCTACAACAACTGCAACCTCAACATCTAGCTCTGCAATTTCTTTTACTTGCTTTGCAATTGAATGAATGACAGTTGGGTTAATTCCATTTCCAGCATCACCTGCTAGTGCTTCGCCACTTAGCTTCAGTACAATGCGATTATATTTCGGTTTGCTCATGATAACCTCCAAGTGTAAACTATACCGTCTCTTATTATGCGTAAGAAACTGCCTTTTGTAAATCAATATCCTCTAAAAAATAGGGAACACAGTGCTTGTGCTCCCTAAAAAAGCCCCAGAGAGCTTTTCAAACATTATTTTTTCACTTGGCTCATAACTTCTTCAGCAAAGTTGTCTTGACGCTTCTCGATGCCTTCGCCCACTTCATAGCGAACATAAGTTTGAACGCTTGCGTTTTTCGCAGCTACTACTTGTTTCACTTTTTCATCTGGGTTTTTAACGAAAGCTTGGTCAAGTAAGCAAATTTCTTCGAAGAATTTGTTTAGACGGCCTTCTACCATTTTAGCTACGATGTTTTCAGGTTTTCCTTCTTGAAGCGCTTGCTGCGTTAATACTTCGCGCTCACGGTTTGCTTCTTCTTCTGACACTTGGTCACGAGAAATGTATTTAGGGTTTACAGCAGCAACGTGCATTGCGATGTCTCTTGCAAGCTCTTCGTCAGTTGTTCCGTTAAGAACAGCTAACACACCGATGCGTCCGCCCATGTGTAAGTAAGAACCGAATGCTGCGTTATCTTCTTTCGTGATAACAGAGAAACGACGTAGAGTGATTTTCTCTCCGATTTTCGCAATCGCAGATGTGATATGCTCTTCAACTGTTGAACCGTTTTCCATTTTAGAAGCATGAGCTTCTTCAATTGTTGCAGGTTTAGCAGCAAGCAAATGATCAGCAAGTTCGTTAAGAAGTGATTGGAACCCTTCGTTTTTCGAAACGAAATCAGTCTCAGAGTTCACTTCTAGGATCACGCCTGTGTTGCCGTCAGTTTTGATAAGAGTTAATCCTTCTGCAGCAATACGGTCTGCTTTTTTCGCAGCTTTTGCAATTCCTTTTTCTCTTAGAAGATCGATTGCTTTGTCGATGTCACCATCAGTTTCTGTTAACGCTTTTTTACAGTCCATCATACCTGCACCAGTTTTTTGACGCAGTTCTTTAACTAATTGAGCAGTAATAGCCATTTTACATTTCCTCCTTCTATGTTAAAACACGGATTACTAGGTGAAAAAAAGGTGATAAAAGGCATTTCCCTCTTATCACCTTTTGAATAGGTTACGCAGTTGTTGTTTCAGTTTCTGTCGTTTCTTCTACAACAGCTTCTTCTTCGCCTTGTTTAGACTCAAGAATCGCATCTGCCATTTTAGCAGTTAGAAGTTTTACAGCACGGATTGCATCATCGTTTGCAGGGATCACAACATCAATTTCGTCTGGATCACAGTTTGTGTCAACGATACCGATGATTGGGATATTCAATTTACGAGCTTCTGCAACTGCAATACGCTCTTTACGAGGGTCGATAATGAAAAGTGCATCCGGAAGACCTTTCATGTCTTTGATTCCGCCTAGGAATTTTTCAAGACGTTCTAATTCTTTTTTCAGTTGAACGACTTCTTTCTTAGGAAGAACATCGAATGTACCGTTTTCTTGCATTTTTTCAATATCTTTTAAACGTTTGATACGTTTTTGGATTGTTTCAAAGTTTGTTAAAGTTCCACCAAGCCAGCGTTGGTTCACATAGAACATACCAGAACGGATTGCTTCTTCTTTCACTGAATCTTGTGCTTGCTTTTTCGTACCAACGAAAAGGATTTTTCCTCCGTCAGCAGCAAGGTTTTTCGTGAAGTTGTAAGCTTCCTCTACTTTTTTCACCGTTTTTTGAAGATCGATGATGTAGATACCGTTACGCTCTGTAAAGATGTAACGCTTCATTTTTGGGTTCCAGCGGCGCGTTTGGTGACCGAAGTGAACACCAGCTTCTAGCAATTGTTTCATAGAAATAACTGACATGTTGTTGCCTCCTAATATAATGGTTTTTTTTCCTCCGCTCAAGTCATGTTCACATAAAACTGCGCCACGGCAGCACCTTCATATGAATCATTAAGCGTGTGTATTTAACACCAAGAAATAATATAACACATGATGGACTGACAATCAAGAATCCTTTACAGCTTTCCGCTAAATTTTAATAAAAGCTCGATTTCTGTCTTGCCCGTTTTCAGTTCTTTCGCTATTTCTTCTAGCGAATGCCCTTGGTCATATAAGGTCTTCACTTGGTCCTCGAATGTTTCTTCTACTTCACTTTCAGAAGACGCAAAAGCGTCTGATTCAAGATGTGGAACGGGTTCGTTTACCTTCTCTTCCTGCACTTCGACTTCGCTAAGGAGAGCCGACAAGTGCTCTGGTACTGGATCTTCACTTTCTACCGATTGCTGGGATTCAATTGGTGTTTGTGGCTGCTTTGGTGTCTGAAAATCTGTTTTCAGCTCTTCAGCAGAAAAATCAGGGGAAGCGGCTGCCACTTTTGATAGTTTGTCATTCTCTTCTTTGACTTCCATCAAAAATGCAGCCAGGGTATTTTCCGTTTCTTCTAGAAGTTCTCGCTGCTTTTGTTCAGTTGCCTTCAGCGAATTCATTCTCGTATATAAAATGATCACAAAATAAATAAGTGCAGCATGAAGCATGAAGCTAATCAGCCATAACATATTTTTTCACTCACTAACTCTTTAAGATTGAATGGCTTTATCAAGCAGATGCTTAAGCTTGAACAATGCCTTTGAATGAATTTGCGAAATGCGTGAGGTCGATAAATTGAGCACGTGACCGATTTCCGTTAACGTCAGTTCCTCTTTATAGAAAAGACTGATCACGAGCTTTTCTTTTTCAGATAGCTCGGTCATTTTTTCAGCAAGCTGTTCTATTAATTCATCTTTCAGCATCTTCTCTTCAGGTGTCACAGTTTTCTCGTCGCGAATCATGACTTGGACGTTTTCACCGTCTTCTTGATCATGCAGCTTCTCGTCGATTGAAAGCAGATTTGCAAAGAAACCTTCATTCATTGTTGTGACAACATCCTGTTCACTCATGCCAAGTTCCTCTGCCACTTCTGTCGGCGTCACATTTCGTAAATAGCGTTGTTCAAGCTTTTCAATAGCCGCTTCTACTTTTTTTGTTTTTTCTCTTGATGTACGAGGCAGCCAGTCCTCTTTACGAAGACCGTCGATGATGGCCCCGCGGATTCTGAAGGATGCATATGTATCAAACTTCAGATCTCTTCCGGGGTCGAATTTTTCAAGGGCATCATATAAACCGAGCATCCCTAGACTGATCAAGTCTTCTTTATGCACTGACTTCGGGAGACCGATGGAAATTCTTCCAACATGATATGTGACGAGCGGCATATAGCGGCGCATAAGATCATCTCCAGCAGCTGGGTCCTTCCACTCTTTCCATCTAGCCCATAGCGCCTGATCTTCGTAATTTAAGGATTGCATCTTTCTCCCCCTATACTTCCTTAGTTATATCTTCATAGTGCCTTGCTTCACAGTGCGGATCTCAAGCTCTGTCGTAAGCGGATCAAATTCAATCGTACGGCCATTGTTCCCGCCCGTATCCTCACTAATGATCGGGATGCGATAAAGAGACAGATGTTCTTTAACAGCTGATACGTTTCTAGGTCCAATTCTCATCAGATCATTGGTTGACTTAAACTTAAACATTTCTGCGCCACCAGCAAGTTTTGCCTTTAGCGCATGTTTGCGCGCTCCTTCTTTAAGGAGCAGATCAATTGTATGCTTGACACCTGTATCTGCATATTTAGCCAAGTTCTCCACTGCCCCTTTTGCAAGGGATGAGTCTGGAAGCATGACATGGACAAGACCTGCCAGTTTTTTTTCTTGATCAAACAGAACAAGCCCTACACAAGAACCAAGTCCGGATGTCCGAATGCGGTCCGGTGTTTTCACAAGCTGAACATCCGCTATACCAACCTTTACAACTGCCGGAATCTGAACGTTCATTAAAGGTTACCTAATGCTTTGAATAGTTTTTCAAACGATTCAAAGTCTGGTAATAGAAACATATTCCCTTTCAGCTCTTGCTTATTTTGATCATCAAAAATTGATGTATCAATCACAATTGCCTGATCACCTAGAGGACTGAATTGCATTAACCCTTCGCTAATGACAGCCCCGAACATATCGAGCGTAACATCTGGAACACTTGGGTGAAGCTGCAATTTTGTTAAATCGGCAAGGGCTGATAAATAAGAGCCTGCTAAAATATTTCCCAGCTCGTGTAGTGCTGACGTCCCCATCACATGCTCGTGAATGGTATCAATATCAAATGCTGGATCTCGTACAAGCTCTCTTACAAATTGCTCAGCTTGCTCAAAGGGCATAATGAAAAAGATAGAGCCAGATAAATCTCCTTCCATTCGCAGGAAAATGCTTGCAACTGGGAGGTCTGCACCGCCAAAGAAATCCATTAATTCTTCAAACGAGAGAACCTTGACAAACGGAACAGCCATATCTATTTTGCGATCCAAAAGGCTGGCAAGAGCAGACGCGGCGTGGCCTGCTCCAATATTCCCAACCTCTCTTAATACATCCAGCTGTTCATCTTTTATTTCATTGAAAATGCTCATTTCACATCCTCCTTAATGAACAGGTGCATCTTGAACGCTCTTGTCGAGGACAGCACCAGGGTGAATGATATTAAATAGACGCTGATCATGCTTAATGATACCTGTTACCCATGATTGTCCTTCTTTTTCAGCTGACTCAGGAGAAGATTCTACTTCTTCTTGATGGACTGTAATGACATCATTCGCTTCATCAACAATCCAGCCGACTTCAATGTCACCAACTTGTACAATAATCATTCTTGTTTCATCTGTAATTTCGTTGTCACTTGATCCAAGTCTCACTCTAAGATCGATGACAGGCGTCACGACACCGCGCAGATTAATAACACCGCATATATAAGGGGCAACGCCAGGGACTCTTGTCGGCTGCTGCCATTTTTCAATGGACTTTACTTCTGATACTGAAATGGCGTATTCTTTTTTGTTTACGATAAACACAATCATCTTTTCGCCAGTTTTGATATCTGTACTCATTTCAGACCGCTCCTCTATTGTTTTTTACTTGATCAGTGCATTACAGTCAACGATGAGTGCAACTTGACCGTCGCCTAGGATTGTTGCGCCTGAGATCGCAAACACGTTTGGCAGGTAATCTCCTAGTGATTTCAATACAACCTCTTGCTGACCAATAAATGAATCGACCACAAATGCTGTCAGCTTATCTCCTTTACGAACAACGATGATGTGCAGTTCTTCCTCTAATTCATTCGCATTTGGTACGTGGAATTGTTTCTTCAAGTACACGACCGGTACGATAAATCCGCGGAAATCAATTACTTCGCGATCATGCGTTTGAAGGATGTCGCTTTTCTTAATGACAGCCGTTTCAATAATAGAAGAAATCGGAATCGCAAATGTTTCCTCTTCCAGTTTTACAAGAAGTACAGAAATAATCGATAATGTAAGCGGAAGCTGGATCGAGAATAGTGAGCCCTGTCCTTCTGTTGAGTTGATGCTTACAGATCCGCCTAGTGATTCCAGCTTGTTTTTCACGACGTCAAGACCTACACCGCGGCCTGAGATGTCAGATATCTCATCAGCTGTAGAGAATCCTGCTGCAAAGATCAATGAATCAATTTGATGATCTTCAATGGTTTCCGCTTCTCTTTCTGTAATAACCCCGCGCTCTAATGCTTTTTCAAGCACTTTCTTACGGTTAATTCCGCCGCCATCATCTTCTACTTCAATGAAGACATGGTTTCCGCTATGATACGCCTTTAATAGAACGGTACCTTTTTCTGGCTTGCCTTTTTTCACACGTTCTTCTGGCGATTCAATTCCGTGATCTAGACTGTTTCTAAGTAAGTGTAGGAGCGGATCTCCAATCTCGTCGATGACTGTTCGATCAAGCTCAGTATCAGCACCTTCAATGATCAGTTCAATTTTTTTATTGAGCTCTTTCGTCAATTGACGGATCATACGCGGGAACCTGTTAAACACCGTTTCTACAGGTACCATTCTCATGTTCAGGATGATCGATTGCAGATCGCCTGAAATACGTGTCATTCTTTCGACCGTATCAGTGAGTTCGTTATTTTCAAGCTCTTTGGCAATCTGTTCTAAACGGCCTCTGTCAATCACCAGTTCTTCAAATAGATTCATAAGAGAGTCTAGACGATCGATGTTGACACGAATCGTTTTTGTTCCTCCTGCAGCTGAACCGTTATTGCCATTTGCTTTTGGTGCATCGTTTGCTGGTGCTTTCGCAGCAGGCACGGAGACTTCTTCTTTTTTCTGTTCAGGTTTTGCTTCTTGTTTTTCAGCTGGAGTCGCTTCTTCAAATGCAGAAACTTCCGAAATCTCAACTTGTTCAACTTCTGAGATCGTCATCACGATTTTTTTCACTTCGTCCATCGGTTGTTTAGATAAATAAGAAATACTGAATTCAGATTCGAAATCTTCTGATTCTAAAAGTTCTGCATTTGGAACTGTTTTGACGACCTCGCCTGCTTCGTTCAGTCTTTCAAAGATCATATAGACACGAACGGCTTTTAATAGGCATGCGTCACTTAATGTTACATTGAGTTCATAGCATTTAAAGCCTTGTTCCCTCGCTTCATCAAGCACTGTTCGTTCAAATTCGTTGTAGTCTAAGTCATTAGCAGCAGCCGCTGATACAGCCGCTGTTTCAACACTAGGAGCTGCCTCAGCATGGCTTCCTGTCACATCTAGCTTTTTACTAATCTCTGTGACATCGCGTTTCCCATCTCCGCCTTCTGCAATTGATTGAACCATTGCTTCAAGGTGATCAAGTGCTTCAAACATTGTGTCCATTGACTCAGGTGTGACAATCATTTGTTCATTTCGAATGGCATCAAACATGTTTTCTAAATGATGTGTTAGCTGAGCCATATCAGCGTAGCCCATCGTTGCACTCATGCCTTTCAATGTGTGAGCCGCTCTGAATATATCATTCACTAGCTGCAAGTCGGTTGGGTTCTTTTCTAAATCAAGAAGTTTTTCATTACAAGTTTGTAAGTGTTCTCTGCTTTCATCTAAAAAGATATCTAAGTATTGGTTTACATCCAACGTGTTCACGCCCTCTCTTTTTTCATGGAGCTTATAATTGCATGTGCGATGTCATCCACATGCCTTGTTTCATGTGCAAGGCCTGCTTTAATGACTGATTTAGGCATTCCGAAAACAACACATGATTCTTCTTTTTCTGCAATGACTTTTGTATGACCGCTTGCGACCATTTTTTTGACACCTTCTGTGCCGTCACTACCCATGCCTGTCATAATGACAGCAATTTTCTCGTAACCCTTTATATGACTGATGGATTCAAATAAATAGTTAACAGAAGGTTTGTGCCGGCTTTCCGTGTCCTCTGGAGATAGCCTGATGACTAAGGATGCCCCTTGTTCATGAAGTGACATATTCATTCCACCAGGCGCTATGTAAGCCACTCCATTTTTAGCGATGTCTCCATCTTGTGCTTCTTTAATCGAAATTTGAGATAAATGGTCTAACCTAGTAGCAAGTGATGCTGTAAATCCTGCCGGCATATGCTGCACAATCAAAATAGGTGCTTCTATGTCCTTAGGCAGCTTCGTGACAACTCGTTGAAGTGCCCTTGGCCCTCCCGTTGATGTTCCGATTGAAATAATCTTTCGGAGTGAGCCACTTTTTACGGCTTGCGGGCGAGGTGTAGCCACTGGAATTGGCGGCTTCATCACCGGCTTTGGAGAAACCTGTACTTCAGTGCGTTTCCTTGACAGCCCTGCCGCAAGCACCCGCTCTACAATTTGGCCTCTTACTTTGTGTAAATCGAGCGAAATACTTCCTGAAGGCTTTGTCACAAAGTCAAAAGCACCAAGTTCTAAGCAATGGATGGTTAAATCTTTCCCTTGCTTTGTCTGGCTTGACACCATAATCACGGCAAGGTCGTGTTCAGCCAGAATTTGTTTTAATGCTTCTGTTCCATTTAAAACAGGCATTTCCACATCTAATGTGACGACATCTGGATTCAGTTCCTTGATCCGTTTTAAGGCATCTTCCCCATTTCGCGCCGTTCCGACGACTTCTATTTCTTGCTCGGCACTTAGGAAATCACTAATGAGCTTTCGCATAAAGGCCGAGTCATCTACTACAAGCACTCTAATCATGAGTCCACCTTCCTCCTTTTAAAAAAAGAGGACAACTTATCTATAAACGTATGCTGCTCTCTCTGTGCCTCTCTTATCTGCTGTTGATAAAGTGTTTCTGCCAGCATCTTGATCGTTTTACTCAGCCGTGAATGAGGCTGCTTCAAATAAAATGGAATTTGTTCAGCCACCGCTTTTGGAACCGCAGGATCATCCGGCACAGCACCAGCAAATACTAGTTTTCTGTGTAAAAATGATGTGACCACTCCTGCTAATTTCCGATAGGTTTCTGACCCTTCTGACGGGGTTTTACACCGGTTGACAATGATTTGCACAGATTGTTCGAACTGATGAATCGCTAAGTATTTAATTGCGCTGTAGGCATCCATGATTGATGTTGGTTCTGGCGTTGTCACAACCACAACTTCTCCTGCTGATAAAACAAAAGGCAGTTGATCTTTAGACAAGCCAGCCCCCATATCAAAGAAGATACAATCAAAGTCGTGCATCATTCTTTCCATTTCCTCTAGAAAGAACGACCATTGATCTTTATCTAAAGAAAACAGCTGTTCAAGTCCGCTGCCACCAGAAATGTAATAAAGGTTGTTCGTTCCTTGGGTCATAGCTGCTTGGAAGGATTTCTTCCTGACAAGAACATCTAATATAGAGCTAGTCGAAGTTTTTCCTAGTAAAATATCAATATTGCCCATACCAAAATCAAGGTCGATGACTAACACTCGCTTCCCTGCATTTGCGATAGACAGTGCCATATTCAGCGTCAAATTCGATTTTCCAACCCCACCTTTACCGCTCATGACAGCAATGGTTTTTGCCTGTCCGCTTATACCAAGAGGAGCTGGTGCGATCGTTTGATTCTGCTGAACGAGCTTTCTTAAACCTTCTGCTTGGTCGGGCTTCATCATTGTAAGACCATCCTTGTTAATTCAAGAGGAGAGCCCTCAAGAATATCCTCAGGAACATTTTGACCATTTGTTAAAAAGCCAAGTCCAATTTGAGAGTCTGCAATGATTTGAAAGATGGTTCCCATCGTGTCTGTTTCATCTACCTTTGTAAAAATGAATTGATCGATTGGAACGTGTTCAAAGCGTTTAACCATGGCTTTCATGTCCTGATACTTCGAGGTCGCACTCATCACTAGAAAACTTTGAATGCTTTCATTAAATGGAATGATGTCTGTCAGCTCTTTGATATACGCTTCTTCTTTAAAGTTACGACCCGCTGTGTCTACGAAAATATGATCATACTCTTTAAACGTCTCTTGAGCTTTTACAAAATCCTCTCTCGAATAACAAACCTCAAGCGGTGCATTGAGCAGTTCCGCATATGTTTTCAGTTGTTCGATCGCTGCAATTCGGTACGTATCTGTTGTAATAAAAGCGATTTTCTTTTGCTTCTGAATGGCCGTTTTGGCAGCGAGCTTTGCAATCGTTGTTGTTTTACCAGCTCCAGTTGAACCAAACAGCACAATGTATTTTGAACGAATCATCGGCTCATCAGAGGTGTGAGCCGGCAGCATATCTGTCAGCTGTTGTTCAAGTTCTTTTTGAATTTGATCTTCCTTGACAGCACCCTTCGTTAAAAGACCTTTGAGGCATTCGTCTCGAATGACATCATCAAGACCTTGATCCTTCAGTTTTTGATCGATTGCCATGAGAGGATCAGGCAGAATACCAGCATGCCGCTCATTCCTCGCATATTCTAAAGGCTGAGCTTGAGAAGGTACTGGTTTCACTGCCTCAGGAGCAAGAGACGGCTCTTCAGGCCGGTGTTGAATCTGCTCCTTTTTCGGAAATACTGGAAGAGGAGGCGCAGGGTGTCCACCTTTACCCGCTCTTTCTTCAAAATCTTGATCCAGCACTGCAATCACTTCAACCATTTGCTGTTTCTTTAAACCGAACAGCTTTCGTTTCACAACGGTTTTGGAATTTAAAATGACGGCATCCTTTCCAAGCTGCTGCCTAATTTGAATCGTTGCCTCCTGCATTGAATTCGCTGTGATTTTTTTCATTTTCATTAGATATCCACCACTCCGATGCTCTGTACTTCCACATTTGCTTCTAGTTCGTTATAAGATAGTACCGGTAAATCCGGGAAATATCTTTCTAACAGCTGCTTGACGTACATTCTTATAGGAGGTGAGCACAATAGAACCGGCGTTTCCTGACGAAGCGAAAGCTGTTCAATTTCTCTCGCCACTGATTGAATCACACTTTCAGAGGATTCTGGATCTAACGATAAGTAGTTGCCATGCTCTGTCTGCTGTACGCTGTCAGCAATCACCTTTTCCACTCGGCCTGAGCATGTCACGACTTTGAGCGATTCATTTTCTCTCGCATATTGTGCAGTAATCTGTCTTGCCAGCGCCTGTCTGACATACTCTGTTAACAAATCTGTATCCGTCGTTAATTTTCCGTAGTCTGCAAGCGTCTCAAAAATGGTGACAAGATTTCGAATAGAAACCTTTTCTTTCAGCAGTTTTGCCAACACTTTTTGAATATCACCAACTGCTAGTGGGTTTGGCGTCACCTCATCCACTAAGACAGGATAACTTTCTTTTAGATGATCGATTAATTGCTTCGTTTCTTGGCGCCCGAGCAGTTCGTGTGTGTTTTGTCTAATTTTCTCTGTAATGTGAGTAGACACAACCGATGCAGGATCTACAACCGTATAGCCAAGCATCTCAGCCTGATCTTTTTCTGCTTCTGAGATCCATTTAGCCGGAAGACCAAAGGATGGCTCAATTGTTTCAATCCCTTCAATCGGATCATCATCAGGCGTTGGAGACATCGCTAAGTAATGATCAAGCAGCAGCTCTCCTTTTGCTACTTCGTTCCCTTTAATTTTCAACCGGTATTCATTTGGGTTCAGTGCAATATTGTCCCGGATCCGTACGACTGGAATGACAAGACCAAGTTCGAGGGCAAGCTGCCTTCGGATCATCACAATTCGGTCTAACAGGTCACCGCCCTGATTTGCATCAGCGAGCGGGATGAGGCCGTAGCCAAATTCAAATTCAATGGCATCCATTTGCAGGAGATGAATAACGCTTTCTGGACTTTTCATCTCTTCTACCTCTGCCTGTTCCTCCAGTACCTCTTCAATTTCTTCTTGGTCTTGTTTGTTTTTCGACATCATGTATGCGCCAAGTGCAATTAAACCTGCGATCGGTCCTGTCAAAAGTATGCCGATTGGTGTAAACAGCCCAAGAAGGAAGATCGTGCCTGCTGTGACATAAAGCATAGCTGGGAATGCAAAGAGCTGACCTGTAATGTCTGATCCAAGGTTTCCGTTAGAAGCTGCTCTCGTAACAACAATCCCTGTCGCCGTTGAAATGAGGAGTGCCGGAATTTGAGAAACAATTCCGTCCCCTACTGTTAACAGGGTAAAGTGGGAAGCTGATTCTTGAATCGACATGCCTTGCTGAAGCATCCCAATAATAATTCCAAATATAATATTGATGATAACGATGATAATACCAGCGATGGCGTCCCCTTTAACGAACTTACTGGCACCGTCCATCGCTCCATAAAAGTCTGCTTCCCTCGCTACTTTTTCACGGCGGTTTCTTGCTTCACTTTCTGTCAGCATCCCTGCATTTAAATCAGCGTCAATACTCATTTGTTTACCTGGCATCGCATCAAGTGTAAATCTTGCCGCAACCTCTGATACACGCTCAGCCCCTTTAGTAATAACAATAAACTGAATGATGATCAGAATAAGGAAAACAACGAGACCAACGATGATATTTCCTCCAACAACAAATGAACCAAACGTTTCTACAACCTTTCCAGCATCTCCTGTTGAAAGAATAGAACGTGTTGTAGAGATGTTAAGCCCTAAACGAAACAGTGTTAAGAGCAAAAGCAATGATGGAAAAATTGAAAATTCCAGTGGTTCTTGCATGTTCATAGTGGTGAGAAGCACGATAAGCGCAAGAGAAATATTAATAATGATTAAAATACTTAATAGCATTGGCGGAAACGGTATGACCAGCATCGCCACAATTAAAATAACACTGAATATAACAGATAAATCTCTTGCTGACATGCCTGTTCTCTCCTTTTAAAACCAAAAATTCATAAAATCTTTTGTTTCGTTTTATAGACGTAAGCTAAAATTTCTGCGATCGCCTTAAAGTATTCCTCTGGGACCGCTTGGTCGATGTCGACCTGATCATATAGTGCCCGAGCGAGCGGCCGGTTTTCTACGGTCATGATATCGTGCTCTTTCGCAATCGTTCTAATTTTCAAAGCTAAAATATCTGTTCCCTTTGCCACAACAAAGGGCGCGTCCATCTTTTCTTCGTCATATTTCAAAGCAATTGCATAGTGGGTTGGGTTTGTAATGATGACGTCCGCTTTTGGGACTTCCTGCATCATCCGTCTCATGGCCATTTCCCGCTGGCGCTGTTTAATCTTAGATTTTATGAGCGGGTCACCCTCTGATTTTTTATACTCATCTTTGATGTCTTGTTTGGACATCCGTAAGTTTTTTTCATAATCAAATTTCTGATACATATAATCAAGCCCTGCTAAGATCATGAGAGCACCTGCTGCATATAGCCCCATAATCAAGGTCATATTTGCGACGAAATGAAGGGTTTCCTCTGCTGTTAATAAAGGAAGCCTCAGGATTTCGTCAAAGTGCATCCAAAGTGCAATAAATGTCGCAAAACCAATTAAACCAATTTTCAAAATGGATTTTAATAGCTCTACGAGGGCTCGAATACTGTATATCCGTTTAAACCCTTTAATAGGATCTAGCTTTTCTAATTTCGGTTTGATGATTTCTGTTGAAAAGAGAAAGCCAACTTGTAAATAGTTACTGATAACGCCTGCCAGCATACCAACACCAAGGATTGGCATGAGAAGGAGCCCTGTTTCATGAAGCAATTCCACAAATAGTTGATGAATATTAGATGTGCTAACCTTCATTAGCATCGTTGTTGAATAAAAACGTTCAATGAGCGCAATAATACGCTCTTTCATAAAAGGCCCAATAAAAAAGAATGATAAAAAGATTAATAGAAATGAGATGGCTGTATTGACGTCGGTACTTTTGGCAACCTGACCTTTTTTACGTGAATCTTGTCTCTTTTTCGGCGTTGCTTTTTCTGTTTTTTCGCCTGCGAAAAATTGCAAGTCTAGTCTAAGTCTTGTCATCATGACGAACCACCGACCAATGCTAAGAAATTCCTCATGGTGAGTACAATCGTATCAAATGTATTTTGGACAACCCCGAAGATGACGCCCATACAGATGATGATCATAATAAAACTCACACCCATTTTAATAGGAAGTCCGACAACAAAAACGTTCATCTGTGGAACTGTTCGTGCCACAATGCCCAGTGCCAAATCGACCAAAAACAAGCTGGCAACGACCGGTGCTGAGATTTGAAAGGCAATGATGAACATTTGGTTGAAGCTCTTTGCAATAAAATAAGCAAAGGATTCACTGCCGAAATTCAGTGCGTACTGATCAACTGCAATATATTGAAAGCTGTAATAGATTCCATCAAGCAGCAGGTGGTGTGCATTGGTTGCCAGCATCAATAGCAATGTGACCGTATAAAAAAACTGCCCCATCAGCGGCGTTTGCGCCCCTGTTTGCGGATCAATCACATTGGCGATCGCAAAGCCCATTTGAAAATCAATAAATGAGCCGGCAATTTGAACAGCGGACACCATGATATATGCAATCAAACCAAGCAGAAGTCCGACCATTGCTTCTTTCACCGCAAGCATCATATAAAGACCGTCTATGTCGAGTGCTGGCGGTTCCTTAATCGTGCTAAAACTAATCACGGCTAAAAACAGAGAGAATCCAACTCTGTGTACAGCTGGGATCGTTCTATGCGCTAAAAGCGGTACTGTCACAAAAAAAGCGGTGATCCGAATAAAAACTAATAGAAAAGCAGGGAATAATTCTATGATTGACATCGCTCGTTAACCTGCAAATCGATCTAAATTCGAGAACAGCTCTGTCGTAAAGGACACAATGGTTGACAGCATCCATGGACCAAACACAACAAGCCCGATAAGAACTGCAACAATTTTAGGAATGAACGCAAGCGTCTGTTCTTGAATTTGGGTTGTCGCCTGAAACACACTGACAATCAGTCCCACAATAAGAGCGAGCGCTAGAAGCGGCCCACTGACAAGCAATACCACATACACTGATCTTTCAGCCATCGTAATGACAAATTCTGAACTCATGTTTTAAGCACCTACTCTAAAAGCTTTGCAGCAAAGATTTAACAATCAAATACCATCCATCGACTAAAACAAATAACAATATTTTAAAAGGGAGCGATATCATAACCGGCGGAAGCATCATCATCCCCATTGACATCAGAACACTTGCGACCACCATGTCAATAATTAAAAAGGGAATAAAGATCATGAAACCAATTTGAAATGCCGTCTTTAATTCTGAAATCGCAAAAGCGGGTACCATCGCCGTTAACGGAATATCTTTTATCGATTCAGGTGTATCGATTTTTGCGTAACTAAGAAATAAAGCCAAATCCTTCTGTCTCGTATGTTTACTCATAAATTCTTTAATGGGCACTTCGGCTTTTTCATATGCCTGATTGAGCGTAATGTCATCATTTAAAAGCGGCGTGAGTGCCTCTTTATTAATCTCTGAGAACGTGGGTGCCATGATAAAAAATGTGAGAAACAATGCAAGCCCTACAAGCACTTGGTTTGGCGGCATTGAGTTGGTTGCAAGTGACGTTCTAACGAATGAAAGTACAATCACAATTCGTGTAAAACACGTCATTAAAATGAGAATGCCTGGTGCAACCGAAAATACGGTTAAAAGTAAAAGAAGACGGACAGACGTGCTAATATTCCCTGCACCGCTGGAATTAAATAAATCGATAAACTCATTCATTTTGTTTCGGGCCTTTCTTTCTGACTTCTGATTGGGTCTTTTTCAATTCGGCTAGCTGCGCCTTCAAATTGGCTGAAAAAGAAGAAGTGGTTGGCTGATCCTGTTTCTTTATCTGAGATGTGAATTTTTGAACGATTTTTGGTAAATCTGTTTTACTTTCCATCGCTTCTTCATATTGTTTCACGATCGCTTCACATTCTTGTTCATCATCAATTTCTTTTAGCAGCTGGATTGAGTCCGCTACTCCGACAACTAATACTCGTTTGCCCACTTTTATAAGCTGGACTGAACGGTTTTGGCCAACCGTCGTTCCGCCAATATTTTCAACATAGCGAAATGGTTTAAGTAAGCGGTTTTGCTTACCAACAAATCTCACCAATCCATAAATAAGCAGGATGACAAAAAGTAAGGCACCAATCATTTTGACAAAATCCATAATGGAGACAGAAGAAGAGGGAACTTCTTCTGCCGGATTCGTTTGATTGTCAGTGGTTGTCTTTTCTGTATCCTTTTTGCTGCCTTTCTCTTCTTTGAGCCAGTCATTCACTGTGCCATTTTCAGGATCTTTCGTTTCAGCAAACAGTGAGGCAGGCTGTATCGTTAAGAAAAGCATAAAACTGATCATTGCTATACATACCAAACGTTTTTTCAACAAGTCTTACACCCTTTTTTAGCCTAACGTTTTATTAATTGCTTCAAGTACACGGTCTGCCTGGAACGGCTTCACGATAAAGTCTTTTGCACCTGCTTGGATCGCGTCAATAACCATTGACTGCTGGCCCATTGCTGAACACATGATGATTTTTGCAGAAGCGTCGATTTGTTTAATTTCTTTTAATGCTGTGATCCCGTCCATTTCTGGCATTGTGATATCCATTGTGACAAGATCAGGAGATGTTTCTTTAAATTTTTCAACTGCTTGAGCGCCGTTTTCTGCTTCTCCTACTACATCAAATCCGTTTTTTACAAGAATATCCTTTATCATCATTCTCATGAATGCTGCATCATCTACGATTAATACCTTAGTAGCCATTTACTTATTCTCTCCCTGTATGTTTGTTTATTTTAAATTAGAAAGTCTTTCTGACTGACTTAAAATATCAGTCACACGAACACCAAAGTTCTCATCAATGACAACGACTTCCCCTTTGGCGACGATTCGTTTGTTCACTAGAATGTCTACTGGCTCACCAGCAAGTTTGTCCAGTTCAATGATACTTCCTGCTGAAAGCTCAAGGACTTCTTTGACACTTCGCTGAGTTCTTCCAAGTTCCACCGTAATGGAAAGCGGAATGTCCATCAGCATATCAAGATTTCCAAGCTGGCTTGTTGTATGCTGAGGCTCACTGAACGCTTCAAATTCAACTGGTGCCACATTTACAGGTGCTGCCGGCTTTGGCTTCGCCTGTCTTTTCGGCGGAGCAGCTTGCTGCGCTGGTGCAGACTGCGTTTGAGGTGCTGCCTGCTGAGGTTCAGGTGTGCTCACTTGCGTGTCTTGAACCGGCTCTTCCTCCTGCGCTGGGTCTGTTAATTCTGCGATTAAATCTTTCGCAAATGTAATAGGATAAAGCTGCATAATATTTGAATCAATGAGCTCTCCTATTTTTAATCTGAAGGACACTTTGACAAGCATTTCTTCAGCTGGGATCCGGTCTGTTCCTTCTCCTTCTTTCACATCAAGTAATTCGACGCGAGGCGGAGAAATATCAATCTTTTTATTAAAGACCGTCGACATGGATGTCGCAGCAGAACCCATCATTTGGTTCATCGCTTCTTGCACTGCACTTAAGTGAATCTCGCTTAAAGAAGGGTCAGCATTTGTCCCGTCTCCGCCCATCATTAAGTCCGCAATGACTGCTGCATCTGTTTGCTGGACGACAAGCAGGTTACTTGCGCTGAAGCCTTCCGTATAATTCACTTCAATCGCGACATACGGATGAGGAAATTCCTCATTCAGCATACTTTTTTGAATCACTGTCACAGTTGGAGTGGTAATCTCCACTTTTTGATTTAATAGGGTTGAAAGTGCTGTAGCAGAACTGCCGAATGAAATATTTCCGATTTCTCCAATGGCATCTTGCTCCATTGCAGAAAGGATTGTTTCAGGCTCTATATCGTCATTGCTGCCTCCTTTAAGGAGCGCATCGATTTCGTCTTGTGATAATTTACTTCCGTTATTCTCCATCTTCTTCACCTCTTATGTCGTGATCTAGAATTTGAATCGCCTGTTTCCGATTCACGCGGCCGGCCTGTCCCAAGAATTTCGGTTTATTTCCGACCATAACAGTAAGAGGCGCATTTACTGGTTTGTCCAAGGCAATACAATCACCAATTTCCAAATTCAAAAACTCTTCCACCGTCATTTCCGATTCCCCTAGCTCTGCGACTACCGGTATCTTTGCCGTCATAATCCGTTTTTCAATAGCCTTTGTTTCTTGTTGTTTTGGTTCATTTCGTTCAGACTGCATCCAGTAGTGTACAGACAGCTTTGGAATAATAGGCTCTAATACAACATGAGGAATACATAGGTTAATAACCCCGCTTACCTCACCAATTTGTGTATTAAGAGAAATGACGACAACTGTTTCGTTTGGTGACACCATTTGAACAAACTGGGGATTTACCTCGAAATCTGCCATTTCAGGCTCGATGTCGGTTATGGACTGCCACGCTTCTCTGTAATTTTCCAAAGCTCCCTCAAACATGTTTGAGATAATCTTTGTTTCGATTTCTGTAAGTGATTCTGTCTTATTATGACTAATGCCTATCCCGCCCATCAGCCTGTCCATCATGGCATAGCCGATTGTTGGGTTCACTTCAAGCATAATTCTTCCTTCAAGCGGGCTGACATAAAATAAGTTTAATAATGTCATATTAGGAATCGAACGAATAAATTCTTCGTATGGTACTTGGTCAACCGAGCTGACAGTAATTTGAATATATGATCTTAGCTGAGCTGAAAAGTGTGTGGTGAGCAGTCTAGCGAAGTTATCGTGAATCCTTGTTAAACTTCGAATCTGGTCTTTCGAAAAGCGAAGTGCACGTTTAAAATCATACACCTTTACTTTTTTCGTCGTTTCTTCTTTTTTCAGCTCTTCTGCATCCATTTCGCCTGTAGATATGGCGGATAATAATGCATCGATCTCATTCTGGGAAAGCACTTCTCCTGACATTTCTTCACCTCCATCGTGTCAATTAATCGCCTCTATTGCAGATTAAAGGAGGTTATATATACTTCTTTCACCTTGCCATCTTGCAAATAGTTATTCACTTTGTTTTTAACTAGTGTTTTAAAATGTTCTCTGCCTTTTTTGCCATCAAGTTCATCTGCATTTGTGTCTGATAAAATGTCAATTACGGCGTCTTTCACTTGAAAACTTCTTTTCTCGAGCTCTTCTTTTGCTTTTTCAGAGTCTGTTTCAATATTCAATACAAGTTTGACCGCATTTCCTTCAGACTTTAAATTGGTGATAATCTCAGGAATTTCAACAGAAGCTTTTACGACTTCATCTGCTGTTGGCTCTTTTTCAGCTTTTGCTTCTTCTGAACCATTCAACAGAAAAATGATGCCTGCTCCTATTCCGCCGATGGCAATAATCATGATTAGCATTACTACGACTAATTTCTTCTTCATTCAAATTCCTCTATTCCTTGATTCAATGAAATGACTTGGATTTTTCTGTAGAAAGAAATGATTTTCTCTTGAAGCTGCTCTTCATTTTCTTTCACAACGAATTTCTTTCCATTGGCTAATGTAATGGTCGTGTCTGGAAAGCTTTCGATTTGCTCGATATGGAGAGCGTTCAGCATAAATCCTTTGCCATTCAATCTTGTCACTTCGATCATATTAAGCAGAGAAGCGATCATCCGCTCCCCCTACCTCCTATCGTTTCAGATTCACAAGCTCTTGCAGGATTTCATCAGATGTTGTGATCGTCTTTGCATTCGATTGGAATCCACGCTGCGCGATAATCATTTCGGTAAACTCGTCTGTTAAATCAACGTTTGACATTTCAAGTTTCCCTGTTTGAAGTTCACCTGTTCCTTGACTTCCAGGAGCGATGGCATTACTTGGCGCACCGGAACTTAGTGTTTGGCGGTATAGGTTATCCCCAACTTTATCTAATCCTCCTGCATTACTGAATGACACAAGTGATACTTGCCCAACAGTACGAGAAACGTTGTTCTCAACAACAGAAACGGTCCCATCTGGCCCAACACTGACACTTGACACATTGTCTCGTGGAATGTTGATTTTTTGCCCATCCATGCCAAGTAGATAGTTTCCATCAGGTGTTGCCAAATCCCCATTTGAATCAGGTTTGAAGTTCCCTGTTCTTGTAAATAGGATTTCACCTTGCTTTTGAATACGGAAAAATCCATCTCCATTAATATAGAAATCAAATGGTTCGTCTGTATTTTGAGAAGAACCTGATTTCATGATTTTATCAATAGAAGATAAAGATGATCCTAAACCAATTTGTTTAGAGTTGATTGAGCCAGAGTTGTTCGTTGGTCCACCTGAGCTTGAAATTGTTTGACTGACCATATCTTTAAAAGTGATACGGCTTTTTTTGTATCCGTGTGTATTGACGTTGGCTACGTTGTTGGCTACCACATCTAATTTTGATTGGAAGTTTTTCATTCCGCTAATTCCTGAGTAAAGTGAGCGTAACATTTATTTTCCTCCTCGAATTACTTCGTTTTTTCTCCAACTGCTGTAACATCCCAAGGGCTGATTTTCGTTCCATCTTCTAAAACAAGTAAGTATTCATTGTCTATGTTTTTAACAGACTTCACAGTGCCCGATATCTCTTTATCATCCAACTTGCCCGATACTTCTTTACCAATCCAGCCTACATACGTCGTAAACGGATCTTGGTGTGCAACAAATGTAGACATGAGCTGATTCAGCTTGGTGATAGAATCGTTCATATTGGTTTGCTGTTCTAAAGATGAAAATGTCGCAAGCTGTGTGACAAACTCACGGTCATCTAGTGGGTTTGTCGGATCTTGGTTTTGAAGCTGCGTGAGCAAAATTTTCAAGAATTGATCTTTGCCGAGCGTATCTGTTTTCTTTTCTGCTTTTGAAGAAGTGTCTGTTTGTGCGACTGTTCTATTCGTAGCATCAACTGTTGCCATTAGATTTCCTCCTCTTCTTCATCTGACCCAACAAGAGCATCCAGTACATCTTGGAATTCTGCTTCCTGTTCATCAGGCTTTTGGAAATTCTGCCCTTTTGACTGTTGCTGCTTGTTTTCTTCGTTAAATTGTCCAAATAACGGCTGCTCATTTGATTGAAGCGGTATATGAAAACGGTCCACTTGAACCGACATATTCGGAAGCGCCTGCTTGAGCTGCGGAAGGTGATGCTCTAGCAGTTCTTTTGCTGCCTGTGTCGAAGCTGTAATTTTACTCGCATACATACCATTTTGCTTCGTCAGCTGAATCGTGATAAATCCGAGATTTTCTGGATTTAACCGAACTGTAAAGCGCCCACTTGAGTTGCCAAATGGCGTGAATTTCATTTGCTTCCACGTATTTAGAATTTGCTGATCAACCGTTCCCGGCTTTTCATCAGTTGTTTGTGTCTGCTGAACAGGAGCTGCTGATTGCAGTTGAAAAAACTGCTTATGACCTGGCAACAGCGTATGAGTGATTGTTTTTTCAGAAGCAGGTGCAGCAGTGCTTTGTCCTTTGACAACTTCCTTTTTGATGAGCCATTCAAGAGAGTTAGCCCCTTTTGCAGGAGTAGCAAGAGTAGATTCTTGTCTTGGAGAGACCAATTCTTTTAACTCTCCTAAAGCAATCTTCAACTCTTTGTCTGACCCTTTTGCATTTGCC
Source organism: Bacillus sp. FSL W8-1143 (assembly GCF_037965155.1). NCBI lineage: Bacteria > Bacillati > Bacillota > Bacilli > Caryophanales > Bacillaceae > Bacillus > Bacillus sp. FSL W8-1143. The sequence continues at coordinate 1,583,181 of NZ_CP150182.1, read as the reverse complement.
ATCATATGGTCGATTAACTGATTAAAGTGTTTCAGCTCACTTTGAGACATCGAATTCAGCTTTGGTGCTGAACCCTGCGAGAAAAACTGCTCTTTTACTTGCTGAATCAGTTTCTCATCTACTCCATTTTTTGAAAGAAAGTGAATGAAGTCTTGACCCTTTGCTTCAATATCTTGCACTAGCTTTGCATCAAAGCTGAGCGGCTGTTGATTGAGTAGTTGATATATGAAAAAGTGGACTTGTATGAGCTGCTCACTATGTTCAGAAGCTGACTTATCCGTTTGATCACCGTAAATGGATGATTCCATTTTTTGAAATAGCTCTTCTAGTGACTTGAGATCAGACGAATCAAGCATTTGACCTTGAAGTGTTTGAAGCGCGCTAAGAAGGTCTCCGTTGATGCCTTCTTCAGGCGATTGCATCCATTTTTCAATGATTTGCATCGCATCATTGATGGAAAGAGTAGCACCCGCTGTCTCAGCATTCACAAGGCCGCTTTGTGCGCCTGCCCCGCTAAGTAATTGTTTAAACAACCCGCTTGCAGATGCCGCGCCGCTCCCCTTTGGTCCCGAGAGACCTTGAGACGATTGCTGTAAGGCTCCAATATCCAATAGCTTCACTTATTGTCCACCCCCATTTTCACTTTCTTTTTTAGAAAGCTCTTTCGTAAACGTAGCTGCCTTCTGAGGTGTTAGTTTTGCTAATATGTCTGTTAGTTTATTTTTGCTCAGCTCTTCGAGGATCTTCAATGCCTCTTTATCACTTAATTCTGATAAAATTTTGGCGGATTTCCCTGCGTCCATGCTTTCATAGATACTGGCAATCTTCCCTTTCGGTTTCTGGTTAGAGGCTGCTGCCCCATCAGAAGTTGTCCCTGATGCATTATTACCTGATGTATCGCTTGATGAGCTGCTATTTGATGAACTGTCATCCGCTGAATTATCATTCGCATCATTTTCAGATGTTTTTTCGAGTGAACTGATTTTTTGATTCAGTCTTTTAATCTCTTCATCACTTGTTTTTAAGTCTTTTTGTGCAATTTCAAGTTCATTCTTTTGCTCTTTAATGGTCTTTTTCAGTTCCTTCAATTCTGCATCGCTTTGATTATTATGTGAAGATGACGTTTTTGAGGTGTCATCTGAACCAACCAAACTACTGACGCCCGGAATGTTTTGGAGCGGTTTCTTCAGATCAAAACCTGCCATATAAAGGATTGTGCCAGTCACTAACACAAGCACAATCAATGGGATGATGACAATAAACAAGATCCATTGAAATTTACCGCCGCTTGATTCTTTCGTTTTTTCCTTCTTAGGCATTCATCTCGACTCCTAATGTCCTTGAAACATGAATTGGCTGATAGAGATATCATCCATTTCTTTCATTTCAATGGCCTTATGTTCAAGGGAAAACTTTTCGTACTGCTTTTCTTTCATTTTTTCAAACTTTTTAAACTCGATGTTTTTTTCAGTTAAATCAGATTGTTTTTCATTCATTTGATGGCGTTTCATGATCACAAGCTGCTGATAATGCTGAATGGTGTTATCTAAATTGGTCACAAATTGCTGATAATGACGCATTTCTTGAACACTCATACCACTTCTCAGCTTTTCTTCTTTGCTTTTTTCCATTAATTCTTTTTTACTCATATTTTCATAGAGCTTTTCAGCGACTTGCTCAAATGCCGAAACGGATTGTTGGTACGCTGCGAGTGACTTGTCTTTTTCACTTTCTTTCAGTTCTAAGAGCTTTTGAAATTTGTATTGATATCTCACTGTTTTTGTCAATCCTCTCTATTCATCAAACCGAGCAATACATTCACACTGTCTTCAATAGATACAGCCTCTTCTACATCCTGCTTCAAAAATGAAATCAGATGAGGATAAGCCTGCATGGCATCATCAATGTCTTTCGAGGAGCCTTTTTTATATGCTCCAATGTTAATGAGGTCCTCAGCGTTTTGATAAGTGGATAAAAGCTGGCGGAACCGGTTGGCCGCCTCCTTGTGATCATGACTTGCGATATTGCTCATAACACGGCTGATACTTTTCAGAATATTGACAGCAGGAAATTGTCCTTTGTTGGCTAAAGCACGATCAAGTACAATGTGGCCATCTAAGATTCCCCTGACTGTATCAGCGATTGGCTCATTCATATCGTCACCATCAACAAGCACTGTGTAAAACGCTGTGATAGAACCAAGCTGATTCGTTCCAGTTCGTTCAAGTAATTTTGGCAGTATAGCGAACACCGAAGGCGTATATCCTTTTGTCGTTGGCGGTTCACCAGTTGCAAGACCGATTTCCCTTTGTGCCATAGCGACCCGTGTAACAGAGTCCATCATGAACATGACATTTTTGCCTCTGTCTCTAAAATATTCTGCAATAGCTGTTGCTGTATAAGCAGCCTTCATTCTCGTCAGTGCAGGCTGGTCAGAAGTTGCGACGACAACAATCGATCGCTTTAGTCCCTCGGTACCTAAATCCTTTTCAATAAACTCACGAACTTCCCGGCCACGTTCTCCAACAAGGGCAATGACATTGAGGTCTGCTTCTGTCTGCTTAGCAATCATCCCCATTAAGGTACTTTTTCCAACACCACTTCCGGCAAAAATACCGATCCGCTGACCAGTGCCGACTGTAAGCAGACTGTCGATCACTCTGACACCAACGCCCATTTTTTCACGAATAGGTGGCCTGTCCATCGGGTTTGGAGGTGACTGATCTGTCGAAACAGGTGCAAGTCCCTTTGGAAGCATACTGCCGTCCAGCGGTTCACCGAAGGCATCAACAACTTCGCCAATTAACCCAGTCCCAACTTTGACCTTCAGCGACTCACCTGTCGCTTCAACTAGACTTCCTGGTGAAATATTGGATGCTTCTACATAAGGCATGAGCAGAATATTTTCATCTCTAAACCCTACGACCTCTGCTTTTATTGGATCGTGCTTACGCCCCTTTTTATGAATGAGACACACGTCTCCGATAGAACTTTCCGGCCCCTTAGATTCAATCATCAGTCCAACAACTCGATTGACTTTACCAAATCGTTTATAAGGATCTGCGGTTTCAATCGTTTCTTTTAACACATCGATGTTCATTTGTGATCACCTGAATCAATGACTTCTAGTAGCTTTTCTTTCAACTGATTCATTTGTGTATCAACACTCGCTTCCACTTTTCCAAAGCTTGTTTCTACGTAACAAGTCCCTTTTGGCGCTTTTTCATCCGAGTAAATGGCAAGGTGTGTATCCTTTTGAAGGATTCTGATTAATTCGTCTTTATACTCCATCACATGATCGTAATGTTCAGGGTCAACATAGATGGAAATATCGTCATATTCTTTCACTTCAGAAATGACCTGCTTCACGAGAGCCAAAAATTGATCTTTCGTGTCCTCAGCCGAGTACCAAACACGTTTGGCGAGTTCAAAAGCCAGTTCCACAATTTTTTCTGCGGAGCTTTCAATTTTTTCTTCGTAATCCTGCTTGGCAAGACTGACAATGTCATTTGCTTGATCAAGAATTGATCGGTACTGACTCATCGCATCTGCTTCACCCTTTTGGAAGCCCTCTTGGTAACCTGCTTGTTTCGCTTCTTCAATAAGCTGCATTCTTTCTTCTTCAAAATCAGCGCGGCGCTGATTGATTTCAGCCATTGTTTTTTCAAGCTCACTATTTGCTTGTTCTACTATACGGCTTGCTTGATCTTCAGCATCACTTAGTACAAGCTGCGACACTTCTGTTTCATTGACAAGCTCTTCTTCATGATGTTCTTTTTTGAACTCCACTTGCTGCAAAGGAATCGTTTGCCGGCCTTGCTCAGGAATAACAGATGTTTCATGTTTGATAATCCTAGACAATGATATCGTCTCCTCCGCCTCGAGCTATGACGATTTCTCCAGCTTCCTCGAGTCGTCTTACGATGCTGACAATACGGGTTTGTGCTTCCTCGACATCTCTAAGCCGGACAGGTCCCATAAACTCCATTTCTTCTTTGAACGTTTCGACCATTCTCTGTGACATGTTGCGGAAGACAATTTCTTTGACCTCTTCGCTTGCCACTTTGAGTGCAAGCAATAAGTCATCATTTTCAACATCTCTGATCACGCGCTGAATCGCTCTGCTGTCAAGAGTGACAATATCCTCAAAGACAAACATACGTTTCTTAATTTCATCAGCAAGCTCAGGATCTTGAATTTCAAGAGTGTCTAAAATGGTCTTCTCGGTCGCACGGTCTACACCATTTAGTACTTCTACAACCGCTTCGACTCCGCCCGTTTGCGTATAGTCTTGCGTAAAGGTTGAAGAAAGTTTTTGTTCAAGAATGCGTTCCACTTCATTGATGATCTCTGGAGATGTGCGATCCATTAAAGCAATACGTCTCGCAACCTCTGTTTGTACTTCCTCACCTAATTCAGATAAAATCTGCCCTGCTTGAACTGGATCTAAGTAGGAAAGGATGAGCGCAATGGTTTGTGGATGCTCATGCTGGATAAAGTTTAAGATTTGTTCTGGGTCAGCCTTTCGAGCAAAATCAAACGGTTTCACTTGAAGTGAGGATGTTAATCGGTTTAAGATACTATCCGCTTTGTCCTCACCAAGCGCTTTTTCAAGCACTTGTCTTGCGTACATAAGACCGCCTTGTGATATGTAGTCCTGCGCGATGGCGATGCTGTGAAATTCTTCAATGATTTCATCTTTTTTAGCAGTATCTACACTTCGCACATTGGAAATTTCCAATGTTAATTTTTCTATTTCGTCTTCAGACAGATGTTTGTATACAGATGCTGACACCTCTAGCCCTAAGGAAATCATTAGGATTGCTGCTTTTTGTCTGCCTGTTAGTCGATTTGAATCTTTTCTCGACATGTGTATTCCTCCTAATCCTCGGACAGCCAGCTGCGTAGCAATTTAGCAAAGTCTTCTGGTTTATCTTTTGCCATTTTTTCAAGCTGATTTTTCCTCACCATTTCTTCTGTTTCTGGTTCAGTGTCGATATCAGGAACATGAATTGGTGTATGTTCATCAAACTCAAACTCTTCTTCCTCTTCTTTTCTGCGTTTACGCACAAGAAGAATAATGAGAGCGATAATTGCAAGTAGTAGCACACCGCCTACAATATAAACCCAAATTGGAATATTGTTTGATGGGTTTTCTGCTGCAGTTTGCTGTTTACCGTCTAATTTTGATACAGATAAAACAATTTTGTTATCTAAGTCCGCTTGAGTGAGCGCTTGACCATTTGTGTATTCTTTATCAATTGACGTGCTAATGATCGTTGAAAGAATCTTTTTAATATCATCTTGCCTTTCAGCTGTTAAAGAGTTCACATCGTTTGCAGTTGGTGGTTCGACCAATGCTTGAATGCCAACATCTCTAATTTTATAAGGGCTCTCTTTGATATCTTTATGAATGCGGTTGACTTCATAGTTGATACGATCTTCGCTCTTTTCGTAATCTCCGCTACCATTCGCTCCATCGGCGCCTTGATAGTTTGTGACATCATCGTCGCCTGTTCCAGCGGTTCCACCAGCTGCTGCACCATTTCCTGAATAAGTTTCAGCAATCTTTTCAGCACTGACAGCGATGCCTTGCATGTTTTCTTTATCAACTGGTTCTACAAGGTCTTCTTTTCTTTTCTCTTCAGTAAAATCAATGTCTGTTGTGACCGATACAGCGACTTTTTCTTGACCCATCATTGTTCCCAGCAGCTGTTGAATTTTTCTTTGAAGGTTCTTTTCAATTTCTTCTTTTTTCTGCTGCTGTGCATCCATTCCACTTGCATAGGAATCGGAACTGCTGTTTAAATCGTAGTAGTTGGAATCTTGGTCCATAATGACAATGTTTTCTGTCTTTAAATTCGGTACACTTTTTGAAATAAGATGATAAAGGCCTTTTACTTGCTGCGGCGCGAGCGTGTAGCCACGTTCAACTTGCAGCACAATGGATGCTGATGCATTACTTTGCTCTTCTCCAACAAAAACGGAATCTTTTGGCAGGTTAATCATAACTTTTGAATCTTTTATCCCATCAATCGTGTTGATTAGATTGGATAGTTCTGTCTGAGTTGCGTCTACTTTCAGAACATCAAATTCATTATCTGTTAAACCGAAGCCGGAATTATTCGCAAAGAAGGAGTAATCAATATTCCCTGTCTTAGGGAGACCCTCAGATGCGAGTGTTACTTTTAAAGAGTCGGCCTGCTTTTCTGGAACGAGAATCGTTGTTCCATTATTCGCAAGTTCCGATTTAACGTTTTTGCCATCTAGTTCCTGTTTGATTTGCCCAGCTTCTGCCTCAGACAAATCTCTAAACAATGGAACCATTTTTTCAGAAGAAGCAAAGATGCTAACAACCGTAATAATGATTGCTAGGGCAGCAACGCCGCCAATCATAAGTATTTTTTGTAATTTTGATCGATTTCGCCAAAACTCAACTGTTTTTGTTCTTAATTGCATTAAAGTACGATTCATCTTAACCCCCGGTCATTCCATTCAGTCTTTTTTTGTCCGTCAGCACCTCCTACATCTGCATTCTCATAATCTCTTGGTACGCTTCGACCGCTTTATTTCGAAACTCCGTTGCAGCTGTGAGTGTCACACTCGCTTTTTGCGAGGCAATCATGACTTCATCGAGATTGACATCTTTTCCTTGTGCAAGTGCATTTGTATACTGGTCTGATTTAAGCTGTGATTGATTTAATGCCTCAATGGAATTCTTCAGCACATCAGAGAAATTCGTTTGACTTTTAGGTGCAGCCGCATGAACGGACGATGCATTTGTCAATTCACTTGCTTGCTGAGCAGCTTGAAGCTGGAAAGGAGATATTGCGTTAACCAATTCTTTTCACCTTACTTTCCTATTTCTAAAGCTTTCATCAACATGCTTTTATTCGCATTTAGCGCGGTCACGTTTGCTTCATATGACCTTGAGCTGCTGATGAGGTCAACCATTTCCTTTAATGGATCAACATTAGGTGTTTGAACATATCCATTTTCATTGGCATCGGGATTTGTAGGATCATATTGAAGGTTGAATGGAGTTTCGTCTTCTGTAATCTTCGTTGCTTTCACGCCGTTTCCTAATTTACCGCTCGAATTCATGCTTGAGTTTAATATAGATGAAAACGATTCACCTGACGGCTGTAATGTGACGAGCTTACGTCTATAAGGCTCCCAGTTGCCATCAACCTGTTTCGCTCTTGTTGTATCCATATTTGCAAGGTTAGAGGATACAACGTCCATTCTGAGCCTCTGTGCTGTTAATGCAGAGGCCGAAGCGTTAACGCCTGAAAAAATTGACATCACTTACCTCCTGTCAAAACTGTTTTAAGAGAATTGAATTTTCCACTCATTCTTTCAACCAACGCATTATACTGAATTTGGTTTTTAGCGAGTTCACTCATCTCTTGATCAATATCGACATTATTTCCGTTTTCTTGATATGAAGTACGGTTGCTCGAAACAACTGAATAATTAGACCCTGTTTTAGAAAAATCAATGTGACCTTGGTATGTTTTTTTAGCATCTAACTTGATCGACGCATCGTTTAGCATATCATGAAATGCGACGTTTTTCGACTTGTAGTTCGGTGTGTCTATATTCGCGATATTATTGCTTATGACTTTTTGCTTAACATTCGCTCTGCCCAAGGCATTCTCAAGGTTGCTTATCGTTCCAGAAAATATATCCAAAACCATATACCTCCAATCATATGTATTTCATTCCATTTAATCATGTCGAGATTTGTAAAACCATATGTTCATTGTAAGAAATAATAGGATTAAAGTCTATGATGTATATGTAAAAAAAACTCGTAATATATATCTATTTTACGAATAGGTATAAAGACCTAGATTCAAAGAACTAAGAATTGTAAGGGTTTTCTTGGAAAAAAGAGTGTCATTTTTCGGACAAATCCTCTTTTTTTATAAAAAAAAACCCTTTTCAGCTTGTATTTTGGCTGAAAAGGGTTTTTGATTAATGAGATTTTAAATTTTCAAGTTCAATTAAAAATTTGTTGTTTAACACTTTGATATACGTTCCCTTCATTCCAAGAGAACGAGATTCGATGACGCCTGCACTTTCTAACTTACGTAAGGCGTTCACGATCACTGAACGAGTGATTCCTACACGGTCAGCAATTTTACTTGCCACTAGAAGCCCTTCGTTACCATCAAGTTCTTCAAAGATGTGCTCAATGGCTTCAAGCTCACTATATGAAAGAGAACTAATCGCCATTTGGACAACAGCTTTACTTCTTGCTTCTTCTTCGATTTCCTCTGATTTCTCACGAAGGATCTCCATTCCAACAACTGTTGCACCGTATTCAGCAAGAATTAAATCATCATCTTTGAATGTATCTTGCAAACGAGACAGGATTAACGTCCCTAAACGATCTCCTCCTCCGATAATTGGAACAATGGTTGTCAAACCTGATTCAAATAAATCACGGTTCTCAATCGGGAAAGCTGTATACTCACTGTTAATGTCAAGATTTGAAGATGTTTCAGGGATGTTAAATAGACTTTTTGTATATTCTTCAGGGAACTGACGGTCTTCAAGCATTTTCTTCATACGCGGATTTTCAATCTGCTGGTTGATCGAGTAGCCTAGAAGCTTCCCTCTTCTGCTTAATACGAAAATGTTTGAATCAATGACATCTCTCAACGTTTCTGCCATTTCCTTAAAATTAACTGGTTTCCCCGCTGCATCTTGCAGCATTGAGTTAATAATCCTTGTTTTTTGTAGTAACGCCATATTAATGATCCTCCTAGATTACTTTATTCATTTGTTAAAGTATAAATTGACTTAAGTCTTTGTTATTCGCAATCTTTCCTAGCTTCTCTTCTACATACTGAGGGGTAATGGTCACTGTCCCTAGTGTAATATCAGGCGCCTCAAATGAAAGCTCTTCAAGCAGCTTTTCAAGTATGGTATGAAGCCTTCTTGCACCGATGTTATCTGTCTCCTGATTGACATGATAAGCCACTTCGGCAATCTTATGAATAGCATCGTCAGAAAATTCAAGAGATATACCTTCTGTTTCAAGTAAAGCTTTATATTGCTTTAATAATGCATTATCTGGTTCCGTTAAGATTTTCACAAAGTCTTCGATACTTAATTTATCTAATTCTACACGAATTGGGAAGCGCCCTTGAAGCTCTGGAATCAAATCTGATGGTTTTGCCATATGAAATGCACCTGCTGCTACAAAAAGCACATGGTCTGTTTTCACTGCCCCATATTTCGTCATCACAGTTGAACCTTCTACAATCGGTAAAATATCACGTTGAACCCCTTCACGAGAAACATCTGCAGATGATGCACCACCGCTTTTAGCGATTTTATCGATTTCGTCGATAAAAATAATTCCTTGCTGCTCTGCTTTATAGACAGCTTCTTGACTGACTTCATCCATGTCAATCAGTTTTGAAGCTTCCTCAGCTGTTAACGCCTTTCTTGCTTCTCTGACGGTCAGCTTTCTGCGTTTTTTCTTTTTAGGCATGAGATTGCCGAGCGCATCCTGCATGTTCATGCCCATTTGCTCCATACCCGAGCCCTGAAGCATATCAAACATGGATGGCTGCTGCTCTTCGACTTCGATCGTGACGTAATGATCTTCAAGTTCGCCCATAGCCAGTTGATGAGCGATTCGCTTTCTTGTCGATTCAAGTTCAACTTCTTCACTTGATTGATCTCGATCACGGTCATCTTCATCAGAACCACCAAACAGCATCTCAAAAGGATTTTTCACAGACTGGCTTTTTTTCTTGCCAGGAACAAGTAAATGAACAAGACGTTTATTTGCTTGTTTTTCTGCTTCTTCTTGAACGTCTTTCATCTTTTCTTCTTTGACAATTCGGATCGCTGTCTCAACTAGATCTCTGACCATCGATTCTACATCACGGCCGACGTAACCAACTTCAGTAAACTTCGTCGCTTCCACTTTAATAAAAGGCGCACCAGAAATTTTTGCAATTCTGCGGGCAATCTCTGTTTTCCCCACACCTGTTGGGCCGATCATTAAAATGTTTTTCGGAACGACTTCATCCTTTAGCTTATCATGTAAAAGGCTTCTTCTGTAACGGTTTCTTAAAGCCACCGCCACTGCTTTTTTCGCATCAAGCTGACCAATAATGTATTGATCAAGCTTTTCAACTATCTCTCTTGGGGTGAACGGCTTTTTCTCCATACGTCTCATGTCCTTTCTATTCAAGCTCTTCTAAAGTGATTTGATCGTTCGTGTAGACACAGATTTCTCCAGCGGTTTCAAGAGCTGCCTTTGCAATATCTCTTGCTGTGAGATGATCACCTGCATGTGTTTTGAGTGCTCTCCCGGCGCTAAGCGCATAATTGCCGCCTGAGCCGATGGCCAAAATACCGTCATCTGGTTCGATGACCTCTCCTGTCCCAGAGACAAGCAGGATGCTGTCTTTGTTCATAACGATCAGCATGGCCTCAAGCTGTCTAAGCATCTTGTCACTACGCCATTCTTTTGCTAGTTCTACGGCTGCCCGCTTTAAGTTACCACCATATTCTTCAAGCTTCGTTTCAAACTTTTCAAAGAGTGTAAATGCATCTGCTACTGAACCTGCAAAACCTGCAAGCACCTTGCCTCCGAAAAGACGGCGCACTTTTTTTGCTGTGTGTTTCATCACGACAGCCTGCCCGAAAGTGACTTGACCGTCTCCAGCCATCGCACTTTTTCCTTTGTGTTGAACGGCAAAGATGGTTGTTGCATGAAATGATGACATGAAAAAACCTCCTTTTAGGATCGTTTAAAAGCCCTTGGGTGATGAGACATGTACGTTTTCCTTAAAGAATCTTTTGATACATGCGTGTACACCTGAGTTGATGATAAATTCGAATGACCAAGAAGTTCTTGAACACTTCTCAAATCTGCCCCCTCATTTAAGAGGTGTGTGGCAAAGGTGTGCCTTAACATGTGAGGATGGATATGTAATGTGCCTGACGCCTTTTTCATTAGTTCAGTGAGAATGAATCGAACGCCTCTGTCTGTAAGAGGCGCCCCGCGCTGATTCAAAAACACATATGCATCAGCACGATCATTCCCCTTCGCTTTCAGCTTTAGCCTTCCATCCTCTAAATAAGTGATGAGCGCTTCATGAGCATATGAACCAAAAGGAACATACCGCTGCTTGCTGCCTTTTCCATGAACAAGCACTGTATCCATCGATAAATCAAGATCAGATTCTTTTAATGAACATAACTCACTGACCCTCATACCTGTTGCATAAAGAAGTTCTAAAATCGCTTGGTTTCTTTGCCCAAGCGGTGTGCTGACATCAGAAACTGTAAAAAGCTCTTTCAGTTCCTCTTCATACAAAAATGAAGGAATTCGCTTATCCTGCTTTGGTAAGCTAACGAGTAAAAAAGGATTTTCTTTCACAAGCTGTTCTCTTAATAGAAATTTATAAAAGCTGCGAAGCGCAGAGACTTTCTTACTAATCGTTCTTCTTGTCAGGCCTTTTTCATAAGCTTCTGTTAAATAAATTCTCGTATCTTGATAGGATACCTCTTCAAAACCGTCTATTCCTTGAACGTTCATAAATCTGACAAATTCTTCAATCGCTTCTGTATATCCTGAGATGGTTAAAGCAGAATAGTTTTTTTCAATTTGCAGATATTCAATGAATAAGTGGACAAGACGCTGTTTATTCGTCATTTTTACACCTCTTTAAGGCTTTTAAATGGTATCACATATCTTGCTTTCCGTGCAATGATTTACTACAGAGATTTCGAAATAGTTTGAATAGTTTCGATTGCGCGCTTAGCGTACTCCGCATAACGCTCTTGTTTGTTTTTAATGCGAACACCAAGATCTTTCAACAAACCAAAATTCGCATTCATTGGCTGGAAGCTTTTCTTGTTTGTCGATGTGATGTAATAAGCCATGCTGCCGATCGCTGTTTCCTCCGGAAGTGTCACAAGCTCTTCTCCTTTGACAAAACGAGCGGCGTTAATTCCAGCCACTAGTCCGGAAGCTGCGGACTCGACATAGCCTTCAACGCCTGTCATTTGTCCGGCAAAGAATAGATCTTCTCTATTTTTAAACTGATACGTTGGTTTTAAAAGACTTGGTGAGTTAATGAATGTATTGCGGTGCATCACGCCATAACGAACAATCTCTGCTTCTTCAAGACCTGGAATCAAGCGGAATACTTCCTTTTGGTCGCCCCACTTCAGGTGTGTCTGGAAGCCGACGATGTTATATAAAGTGCCTGCTGCATCATCTTGTCTTAATTGAACAACAGCATAAGGTCTTTTTCCTGTTTTCGGATCTTCAAGTCCTACTGGCTTCATCGGACCAAACAACATCGTTTTCTTTCCTCTTTTCGCCATGACTTCAATTGGCATACAGCCTTCAAAGAAGATTTCTTTTTCGAACTCTTTTAATGGCACAGTTTCAGCAGAAATAAGCGCGTCGTAAAAACGATCGAATTCTTCTTCTGTCATTGGACAGTTTAAATAAGCAGCTTCTCCTTTGTCATAACGTGATTTCAAGTACACCTTATCCATATCAATGCTATCTTTCTCTAGGATAGGAGCCGCTGCATCGTAGAAGTACAGATATTCTTCACCAGTTAACGATTTTAATTCTTTTGAAAGTGCTTCAGATGTAAGTGGGCCTGTCGCAATAATTGTTGGACCTTCTGGAATGCTTTGCACTTCTTCTTGAAAAACTGTCACATTCGGGTGATTTTTTACGCGATCAGTAACGTTTGCTGCAAATTCATGACGATCTACTGCAAGCGCTCCGCCAGCAGGAACTGAGCTTTCATCTGCAGCTGCGATAATCGCTGAATCTAAATGACGCATTTCTTCCTTTAATACACCGACCGCATTTGTCAAAGCGTTGGCACGCAGTGAATTGCTGCATACAAGCTCTGCAAATTTATCTGTGTGGTGAGCTGGCGTTTGTTTGACAGGTCTCATTTCATACAAGTTGACTTTAATTCCGCGTTTAGCAATTTGCCATGCCGCTTCACTTCCAGCTAAACCTGCTCCGATCACATTTACAAATTGACTCATTGTACAACTCTCCTATTTCGTAAGTTCTGTTTGATGACATAAAAAAGCAGGTGAACAAGGCTGCTCACCGCTATTTTTGTTGTTCCTCTTTATAATCACAATTCACACATTGAACTTGCATGCCTTTTTTCAGCTTTTTCTCTACAAGCATATTTTCGCATTTTGGACACTTTCTTTCAATCGGTTTGTCCCAAGAGACGAATTCACACTCTGGAAAACGATCACAGCCATAAAAAATGCGGCGCTTCTTAGATTTTCGTTCAACAATGTTTCCTTCATGACATGTCGGGCATTTCACACCAATATCTTTCACAATTGGTTTTGTGTTACGGCAGTCAGGAAAGTTAGAGCAAGCCATGAACTTACCGTATCGACCCATTTTGTACACCATCGGATGTCCACACTCTTCACAGTCAACTCCGGCGTATTCAGGCTCAATCTCAACTTCTTGCATTTCTGCTTCCGCTTTTTCGACCCGTTTTGCAAAGTCTTGATAGAAGCTGTCGATAATACGAACCCATTCGATCGTACCTTCTTCAACGCTATCAAGTTCTTTTTCCATTTTCGCTGTGAATTCCACGTTAATGATTTCAGGGAAGAATTCAATGATTAAGTTGAGAACAATTTCCCCAAGCTCTGTTGGGATAAACCGTTTATTATCAAGTGCGACATAGCCGCGCTTTTGAATCGTATCTAATGTTGGTGCATACGTAGACGGACGGCCTATACCTAGCTCTTCAAGCGTTTTGACAAGTCTTGCCTCCGTGTAGCGCGGAGGCGGCTGCGTGAAGTGCTGTTCAGGTTCGATATCTTTTGAAAGAACCGTATCACCTTCTTTAAGATCAGGCAGCATTTTGTCCTTTTCTTCTAGCTGGTCGTCTTTCCCTTCTACATATACCTTCATGAATCCAGGGAATTTCACTTTGCTTCCGTTAGCACGGAATGTAAGCCCGTTATTATCAAGGTCCACACTCATTGTATCAAGAACAGCCGGCGCCATTTGGCTTGCGACGAATCGTTCCCAAATCAATTTATACAGACGAAGCTGATCTCGGCTTAAAACATGTTTGACATCTGCTGGTTTTCTTAGCGTAGATGTCGGTCTAATGGCTTCGTGAGCATCTTGTGCATTTTCATTCTTTTTAGCGGTTCGTTTTGTTGTATTTAAGAAATTCTTACCGTACGTCTGATCAATGAAAGCAGATACTTCTTCAATCGCCGTATTGGAAATACGTGTTGAGTCCGTTCTCATGTATGTAATGAGTCCGACTGTACCTTCTTTACCAAGATCAATTCCTTCATATAATTGCTGTGCAATCATCATCGTCTTTTTCGCACGGAAGTTTAATTTTCTCGCAGCTTCCTGCTGTAAAGTAGATGTTGTAAACGGAACAGCTGGGTTGCGTTTACGCTCTTTTTTCGTCACTTTCTCTACAGAGAATTTGCTCCCTTTTAGTTTCGAAAGGATTTCTTTTACATCTTCTTTTGTTTTCAGTGGATGCTTTTTGCCATTGACGCCAAAGAAGCTCGCTTCGAAGCTTTCTTTTCCTTTTAGGAATGTACCGTCAATTGTCCAGTATTCTTCTGGTTTAAATTCATTAATTTCATTCTCGCGATCAATAATCAGGCGGAGTGCAACTGATTGAACACGACCAGCACTTAAGCCCTTTTTCACTTTCTTCCATAAAATCGGACTAATTTTATACCCAACGAGACGATCTAAGATCCGTCTTGCCTGCTGTGCATCAACTAAATCCATATTGATCATACGTGGATGCTTAAAGGAATCTTTAATAGCATCTTTTGTAATCTCGTTAAAGACAACGCGGCAGTCAGAAGAGAGGTCAAGGTCAAGGCTATGCGCTAAATGCCAAGCAATCGCTTCTCCCTCTCTATCGGGGTCAGCTGCGAGATAGACTTTCTTTACTTTTTTCGCAGCTGTTTTTAATTCTTTTAATACGGGGCCTTTCCCGCGAATTGTAATATACCTCGGTTCGAAGTCATGCTCAGTGTCAACACCAAGCTGACTTTTCGGTAAATCTCTTATGTGCCCCATTGAAGCCTTTACTTTATACTTTTTACCTAAATAACGCTCAATCGTTTTCGCCTTGGCTGGCGACTCAACGATGACTAAATAATCAGCCATACTCAAAATCCCCCTTAAGAGGTGTTCTCTCTTTATACATTTCACAATTCATATTTATGTTAATTGCACCTATCTAACAGGCAATCATGAAAAATTCTTTATGATGAACATCATTATAAACACGAAAAACAAAGTGTAAACTTAAATCCTCACTATTATTAAATATTCCTATGTCTTTTGTCAAACGATATTTTTATGAGAGTTCAGTATATTGAACGCTGCGGAAGGAGAATTCCTCTAAAATATCCTTCGTTGAATGAACAAGCTTTGCCCCCTGCTGTATAAGTCTGGCTGGACCTGTGGAATTAGGATCAAAGATTGATCCTGCAACCGCAAATACCTCTTTGCCTTGCTCAAGTGCTTGATAGGCGGTAATGAGTGAACCGCTCTTTTCTTTGCACTGAATCACGATGGTTCCACTTGTGAGCGCACTAATTAAACGATTCCTCAAAGGGAAATGCCACTTTTCTGGTTTGACGTAAGGCGGATGCTCAGATAAAAGCAAATGATGCTCGCCCATGTATTCAGCCATTTGCACATGTTCCTTTGGGTATAAGTGCTGAAATCCGCCTGCTATAATACCGATCGTTTTCCCTTTATTCCTAATGCACTCTTTATGTGCAAGTCCATCAATGCCTTTTGCTAAGCCACTGACAATCGTCCACTCTTCCTTTACAAGCTCACCAACAATTTTCTTCACACATGCTTCTCCATAAGACGATGGAACTCGTGTGCCTACTACACCTAAACTTTTTTCTTCATTTAAATACGATATGTTTCCTTTTAGAAATAACACAGGGGGAGGATCATAAATATGTTTTAGTGTGCTGGGATATAAGGGTGATGTGATGGGAATCATGTGAATGTTTTGCTTTAAATAGGCTTGAACGATGTGTTGAAAAATGGGGAATTCTTTTTCTTCGGCTTGTTTTAAGCGGGTAAAGTCGATTGTTTGTAATGATCGATCCTGTTTGAAATGATGTGTTTCTTCATTTATATATAGCTCAGGATCGACTTTCCACCATTTTGTTAACAAAGAGGGTGAGATGAGGCCTTTTAAGCGGTGAAAAATCATTCTTTCGGACACGTTGTACATACCATTCCTCCTGTTTAAGATAGAAAGAAGAAGACTTGTCAAAGAACAAGTCTTCTTGTGTCATTAATGCGTTTTACAAGCTTCAAAGAGATTCTTCTCTTTTAGTACTTTAATCAAAGTTTCTCCCATGACAGATGGTGTCTCTGCCACTTCAATTCCACATTCACGCATTGTTTTTACTTTTTCATCAGCTGTTCCTTTACCACCAGAAATAATGGCACCAGCATGTCCCATGCGTTTTCCTGGAGGCGCCGTTTTACCGCCAATAAAGCCAACAACTGGCTTTGTCATATTTGCTTTTACCCATTCAGCTGCTTCTTCTTCAGCCGTACCGCCAATTTCACCGATCATAATGACAGCATGTGTATCAGGGTCTTCATTGAATGCTTTTAATACATCAATAAAGTTTGTCCCATTGACAGGGTCTCCGCCGATTCCTACAGCTGTCGATTGACCAACGCCAGCTTCTGAAAGCTGATGTACCGCTTCATATGTAAGCGTTCCAGAACGAGAAACAACCCCCACATGACCTTTTTTATGAATGTAGCCTGGCATGATCCCAATCTTACATTCTTCAGGTGTAATGACACCTGGGCAGTTAGGGCCAACAAGTCTTGTCTTTTTCCCTTCCATATACCGTTTTACTTTGACCATGTCAAGTACTGGAATATGTTCTGTAATACAAATGACTAGATCGACTTCTGCATCAACAGCCTCTAAAATGGCATCTGCTGCAAATGGTGCTGGTACATAGATAACAGAAGCATTTGCTCCAGTTGTTTGAACAGCTTCAGATACTGTATTAAATACAGGAACTCCTTCTACTTCAGTTCCACCTTTTCCAGGTGTGACACCGCCAACAATATTTGTTCCGTACTCAATCATTTGTTTTGTATGGAACAATGCGGTTGAACCGGTAATCCCCTGAACAATTACTCTCGTATTTTTATTAATAAATACACTCATTTAGGTTCCCTGCCTTTCTGCTCTACTTGACTAAAGATACAATCTTTTCTGCCCCGTCAGCCATAGACTCAGCAGAAGTGATATTTAAGCCTGAATCGCTCAGGATTTTCTTCCCTAATTCAACGTTTGTTCCTTCAAGACGTACAACGAGTGGTAATGTTAAGCCGACTTGTTTCGTCGCTTCAACGACACCTTCTGCAATGACATCACATTTCATGATGCCGCCAAAAATGTTCACGAAAATCCCTTTTACATTTTGATCAGATAAGATGATTTTAAATGCTTCCGTTACTTTTTCAGCTGTTGCACCGCCGCCAACATCCAGGAAGTTTGCAGGGTCCCCGCCGTAATGCTTGATGATATCCATTGTAGACATCGCAAGACCTGCACCATTGACCATACAACCAATATTTCCATCTAGAGAAATGTAGCTTAGATCATATTTAGATGCTTCAATTTCTTTTGGATCCTCTTCATCAAGGTCACGGTATTCTAATATATCTTTTTGTCTATATAAGGCATTGCTATCAAAGTTTAATTTCGCATCAAGTGCCATGACTTTTCCATCGCCTGTTACAACAAGTGGATTAATCTCAGCAATTGAACAATCTTTTTCAACGAACGCATTGTAAAGACTTGTCATAAACTTAACAGCTTGGCCAACTAATTTTGTTGGAATATTAATTTTAAACGCTACTTCTCTCGCCTGATAGCCTTGCAATCCAATCGCTGGGTCGATGACCACTTTGACGATTTTTTCTGGCGTTTTTTCTGCTACTTCTTCAATTTCAGTACCGCCTTCTTCAGAAGCCATCAATACAATTCTTGATGTCGCTCTGTCCAAAACAAGTCCAACGTAGTACTCCTTTTGAATATCGCAGCCTTCTTCAATAAGTAAGCGTTTTATTTCGCGCCCCTCAGGCCCAGTTTGATGTGTGACAAGTGTTTTGCCGAGCAATTCCTCTGCAAACCCTTTCACTTCATCTTTTGTTTTTGCAATTTTTACCCCGCCTGCTTTACCACGGCCGCCTGCATGAATCTGTGCTTTTACGACATATACAGAGCTTTCTAGCTCTTCTGATGCTTTCACTGCTTCATCAGGTGTAAATGCTACTTTACCATTTGGAACTGAAACCCCATATTTTCTTAGGATTTCTTTTCCTTGGTACTCATGGATATTCATTTCCCATCCTCCCAACATATGTAGAAACAAAAATTATAAAATAGACTGCGCTTTCATTTTAAAGAATAAAAAAGAGAATGTCTAGGGTTCTATGTAAAATCGTAAAATCCTTCTAAACATTCAAACTTTTATTTTATTAAAAATATAAATTTTTCATTCAAAACACTTATTTTACCTTATTTTTTCATTTTTTGATCTAACCTATAGATAAACGAAAATATTTCTGCTACAGTATCGTATAACGCTTCAGGGATCTCCTCATCCAGCGTTAAGTGGCGCATGAGTTCAACTAAATTACGGTCTTCTTGGATAGGAACTCCCGACTTTTTTGCTTCTTCAATAATATGGTCTGCTACATAGCCGCTCCCTGTTGCAACGACTTTTGGCGCCTTTTGTTTTTCTTCATCATAATGTAGAGCGACCGCCCTTCTAAGCGGTTTTGAATCCTTCATACTCGTAAGTCCAGCCCTTTCTCGCTGATTTTATGAAAGTGTTCATCTAGAAAGTGAGACGGATCTACTGGCTCTTGTCTCTTCTTTGCTGTAATTCCCGTAAGGCTGTATCCTAAGGCATTTAAATTCTCCCGAACTGCTGGAATCATTGGATTAATGGTTCCTTGAAGTTCATGACCGGTTTCAACTGTAATTGACATGACCTTTTGCTGAATCGTACAGTCGATTAATGTTTCTTCGAGGTTTTCCATGTTTAAGTAAAACATAAGGCGACACTGAGAAATATCAATAGAGCCATCTTTTTTCTTATGTCCTTTTAGAATAAAGGTTAAATCTTGAACACTATGTTTTGAAAAGAGCGGATAAGAGACCATCATTTGGCTGATGGTTTGGTTCTCCTGCTGCACAAATAACTGCCCGTTCAATCTATGAAACAATTGATCGACTTCTTTTTTTACGGGCTCTGGTAAATCGGACTGTCTCACATCATTTAAGACGAGCTTTAATTGGTGAAGCTCCTGATTTTTTACATCCTGGTTGCCTTTTTCGAGTAGTTTCAGCATACCGATTTCGTCACGTACACCTATTGCCTTTTTCATCGTCATGAGTAAATCGAGCACATCGGTTTTATTGCTTAATGCGGGTTCCGTCTGCTGCACCACCTGAGCCAATGCTTTTGCCTCTGTTTTTGACAGGAACGGAAATTCTTTTTGAAGCACAGATGCTTTTGCGTCAGGCTGAGATCCAGCCTGCTGAAGCCCTTGCAGCAATGATGTGAGCTGTTTTAAGCTAGGCTCTTGCTGCCCATCTGCGCCTTGTTTTATTAAACTTGTAAGTATCCGCTCAATTTGCTGAGGCGGGATGTGCAGCTCTTTTGGACTTGTTGACTGCTGCACGTTAGATTGAAGAACTTGGGTCGTCTGACGCTCTTGAGCGATTGGAGTTTGGCTATTTTCTTTTGGTTGAGTCAGATTGGGCTGAGGCGTTACAGGTAGACTTCCTCCTTGCTTCGTCGCCCCTTCTCTCGCTGCTAGAAGGACCGATAAGAGCTTTTCTGCATGGACAGACGTCTCAGCATCTATGACTGATCGAACGGCTTGTGTAAGCGCCTGTGTGGCGTCTGAGTGCTTCGGGAGCTGTGTTAAGCGTTCTAGCAGCGCTGTCATATCCTGATGAAGAGCAGAGGATGATTTCACAGCTAAAATGGATTGAAGCACTCCTTCCTGAATCGGCAAGTCTTTCTTTAAAGCAAATAGAAGTGCCTGGAGACCTTTTTTCACATCAGCTCCTTGAAGCTGTTCGATCCACTTCACTGCCGTTTTTAACTCTGTTTCGTTGATAACCGATTTTTCTTTTAAAAAAGCTGTGGCTGTTAGAATGTTTTCAAGTCCGCTTTTCAGGGAGAGACCTTCTAATAGTTTGGCAGCGGCATCCTTTAATGTCTTAGGATCTTGATCAAATTGCTGGACTGGCCTTAGTTTATTGAGGCTGTCTCCACCCTCTTGTTCAAATTGGAACCAATAAAATGCGTCTGCTTTAAGCTGAGCCGCTAGCTGTGCTTTTATTTTTGTTGAGCCTATTTGAACAAGGGCTGTATCATCTCCAAGCATTTTCAGTACTTTACCGAGAATCAGCCGATGCACATTTTCCTTTCCTTCGGTGTTTAATGGCACAGATTCTGCCGCACTTAACCGGCTATTCAGTGCTGTATGTATGTCCTCAACTCTTGTCATCACAGGCAGCCTCCTTAGGTCAAAAATTTATGAGATAACGGATTTCACTGGTGCAAACGATAATCGATGGATTGGGGCAGCTCCATGTGTTTGAATGGCAGCCAAATGCTCTTTTGTTCCGTACCCTTTATGTTTTTCAAATTGATACTCAGGGTACTTACGCCCGTATTCTTCCATCATCTGATCTCTTGTCACCTTTGCAATACATGCACCTGCTGCGATGGATGCACTTTTTGCATCTCCTTTGATGATATTCTCCTGGTGAATAGGAAGTGGGAGCGTCATGGCATCTATGAGTAGATAATCAGGTGTATGAGTTAACTGCTCCACCGCTCTCACCATCGCCAGTCTTGATGCCTCGTAAATATTGATTTCATCAATCGTAGCCGCATCAACAATGCCGATACCGATATCAAGTGCTTCTTTTTGGATCAGGTCATAATATGCCAATCTTTTTTTCTCAGATAATTGCTTTGAGTCGTTTAAACCGAGCAGGACTGTATCTTCCTTTAATATGACAGCTGCTGCTACAACGGGGCCTGCCAGCGGTCCTCTTCCTGCTTCATCTATTCCAGCAATACATGTGTATCCCTGCGCCTTAGCATTGTTTTCAAATTGCAGCATCTCATTCCATGCTACATGAAGTTGCTGCTGCTTTTCTCTCTCTTTGTGCCACTTCTCTATCAGTTTTTGGACACTTTTTCTCTTATCATCTTTTACAAGCTCATGAATGTATGACTCGTCTTGCGAATGCTTTTCTATCAGTTCTTTTATTTGTTTCACTGTGTACATAGGCTTTTCGTCAGCCTCCTTCTTTATATCGGCAGTTTTCCGCAAAAAATAAAGACCCGCATGAGCTGCGTGTCTTTTAGCTTTCAGGCTTCTCAAAAGTGAGGGGACCAAATTTTTCTGTTCGAATATCCCGAATAATGATTTCGGTGGTTTTGTCGTAATTAATCAATCCACCGCTCATGAGACAGCCGCGCTTTGTACCTATTGCATCAAACAGCTCAGCCGTATCTTCAGGGATCTCCGTTAGGTCATAGCGTTTTTTTAATCTCTCTGGATAGTTTTCTTCTAGAAAGCGAAGTCCATATACAGCGACATCCTGTAAGTTGATGATAGAATCTTTGATCGCTCCAGTTACCGCTAGCCTAAGTCCTACTTTCTCATCTTCAAACTTCGGCCAGAGGATTCCAGGTGTATCGAGCAGTTCCAATTCTTTCCCTACCTTCACCCATTGCTGTGAGGTGGTAATACCAGGACGGTCTCCTGTTTTGGCAATGTTCTTTTTCGCTAAACGATTGATTAAGGTCGATTTCCCGACGTTGGGAATCCCGATAATCAGCGCCCGGATTGCACGTGGTTTAACACCTTTTGCTTTCATGCGGTCGAATTTTTCTTTTAAGATTTCTTTTGAAGTTGTGATGATCTGATTTAACCCTTGTCCATCGACAGAGTTAATAGCAAGTGACCGAACGCCTTGCTGCTCAAAGTGCGCCTGCCACTCCTTTGTCACACGAGGATCCGCTTTATCTGCTTTGTTTAATAGCATGATTTTGGGTTTATTCTGAAGGATTTCTTCGATCATTGGGTTTCTAGAGGACATCGGAATTCTAGCATCAGTTAATTCAAATACGATGTCGATGAGCTTTAATTTTTCTGTGACTTCACGTCTTGCTTTTGCCATATGGCCTGGAAACCATTGAATCGTCATATGTGCACCTTCTCTTCTATCGATTATCTCTATACATCGTACAAAAAAAGAGCCTGTTACAGGTAACAAGCTCTTTCCTTTGATATCATTATCGTCTGATTTCTTTGATACGAGCCGCTTTACCGCGAAGTTCACGTAGGTAGTAAAGTTTCGCACGACGTACCTTACCGTGACGTACAACTTCGATGTTAGCGATTTTTGGTGTGTGTACAGGGAATGTACGCTCAACGCCTACACCGTAAGAAATCTTACGAACTGTGAAAGTTTCGCTGATTCCACCACCACGACGCTTAATTACAACACCTTCAAAGATCTGGATACGCTCACGAGTACCCTCGACAACTTTAACGTGTACACGTAAAGTGTCACCAGGACGGAACGCAGGAAGATCAGTGCGTAATTGTTCTTTTGTGATTTCTTCAATCAAATGTTGCATCGTTTTCAACTCCTTCCAACAGATGCTCATGTCCTCTTTCTTCATTGCAGCGGAACATCGTTTTCAAACTTGAATCGGCAAGCCGTCCAAGTCACAAGTAGTATCATACCATACCTCTATGCAGTGTGCAATACAATCTAGTCATTATGAAGCTGCCAAAGCCATCTTTTTTCTTCATCTGTTAACGTTTTGCATGAATCGATCAAATCTGGCCTTCTTGTATAGGTTCGCTTCAAGGATTCTTTGCGCCGCCACTCTTCAATTTTGGCATGATTTCCAGAGAGGAGCACTTCCGGCACTTTTAGTCCTTTATAATCGGCTGGCCTTGTATAGTGAGGATGCTCTAGCAAACCTGTACTAAATGAATCTTCAATGTGAGACGCTTCTTTTCCAAGCACATGAGGCAAAAGCCTGACCACACTGTCTGCAATCATCATCGCTGGCAGCTCTCCGCCTGTGAGAACGAAATCTCCGATTGAGATTTCATCTGTGACAAGATGCTCCCTGATGCGCTCATCGTAGCCTTCATAATGGCCGCAAATGAACATAAGGTGTTCTTCTTTTGCAAGTTCCTCTGCCTTCTTTTGTGTATATCTTTCTCCTTGAGGACAGACAAGAATAATTCGGGGCTTCTTGCTTGCTTTCTTCGTTAAATCTTCTACCGCATCGAATACGGGCTGTGCTTTCAGTACCATACCAGCACCGCCGCCATATGGGTAATCATCTACTGTTTTGTGCTTATGATCTGAATACTCTCTAAAATTGACAACATTGAATGAGACAGCTTCTTTCTCCTGTGCCTTTTTTAAGATCGATGAGTGGAGCACACCTTCGAACATTTCAGGAAAAAGCGTTAAGAAGTCGATTTTCATTCGTCAATGAGTCCTTCCATCACTTCAATGTGTATGGTTTTGGATGAGATATCGATCTTTTTGACGACAGATGGGATATAAGGAATCAAGGCATCTTTTTTGCCTTTTCTTCCGACCACCCAGACATCATTTGCCCCTGGTGTTAAAATCTCCTTGATTTGGCCGACAAGCTGATCCTCTTCATCGTATACTTCACAGCCAATGATTTGGTGGAAATAAAATTCTCCTTCATCTAAAGAGCCGAGATGTTCTTTTTCTACTTTTAAGATTGATTCTTTCAATAGCTCTGCTTCATTTAATGAGCTAATTTCTTCAAATGTAAGCAAATCAAACTGTTTATGCTGCCTATGTGATGCGACAGTGACTTTCAGCGGCTCCCCTTGACCTTGCTTAAAAATATAGAGGACGCTTCCTTTTTTGTAACGCTCTTCTGGGAAATCTGTCTTTGATACGACGCGTACTTCTCCGCGCACTCCGTGTGTATTGACAATCTTTCCAACATTCAACCATTCTTGTTCCATGTTCTCAATCACCCCTGACGTATTTCCACAATGGTGCCGTCTTTCACGACGATGACATTGTCTTGCATCTTGTCATCCCATTTATCACCTATTTTCACTTCAACCAGCGCATCCACTTCTGTCTCTTTCATTTCACTTCCAAGCGGCAAAATATGCAGCTGCTCTACTTGAAAGTCAATTTGCTGGATCTTTTCCTGCCGTTTATCGATGGCTTTTTGAAATTGAGGGATGGCTTCTTGCTGATGTGGTTCTTTTTCATGTTTTTTCAGTTGAAAATATAGTTGGTTGCATTCACGTTCTAGTCTTTCTTTTTTCTCCAAAAAAGTCGTTAACAGTTTGTCCTTACTGCTTTCAGTTAATACTTGCATGACGGTGACATGTTGAATGATCTGCATCTTCCTTTTTGTCCCCCTATCCGAAGGCATTTGTCCTCTACAGTATAACGAAAAATAGATTTAAACGTGTAAAAAAAGGGGAGGTCCTAAGCCCTCTCCCTTTTTAGTCAGCAATCTCAAGTTGAACTTTCTTAGAAGACTCTGCACTTGCTGCAAACATGACTGTTCGTATCGCTTTCGCTGTACGTCCCTGCTTTCCGATCACCTTTCCGGTATCTTCAGCATTGACAGACAGTGTGTAAATCACTTGCTCATCTTTTTCTAATGAAGATACGTGAATATCTTCAGGGAAATCAACAAGTGGCTCGACGATGGACACAATCAATTCTTCCAAGGACAGCTCATTCATTATTTGCTGTTTTTCGCATTATGAAATTTTTCAAGAATTCCTTGGCTTGAGAAAAGGTTGCGAACTGTATCAGATGGTTTCGCACCATTTTGAAGCCATTTAAGAGCTAATTCTTCGTTGATTTTCACCTCAGCTGGTGATAACACTGGATTGTATGTTCCAACTGTTTCGATGAAACGACCATCACGTGGTGAACGAGAATCTGCTACTACAATACGATAGAAAGGAGATCTTTTTGATCCCATACGTTTTAAACGAATTTTTACTGCCATTTTACTAGCACCTCCGAAAATATTTCAACAAGATAGTATATTAACAATGATAAAAGGGTTTGTAAAGTGTTTTTTCTTAACAACGGTTTTATCATGTATAACCAATTACATAAATGGTAATTTAAAGCCTTTTTTCTTTCCTTTGGACATGTTGGTCATTTGCTTCATCATCTTTTTCATTTCGTCAAATTGCTTTAAAAGGCGATTGACTTCCTGTACAGATGTTCCGCTCCCTTTTGCAATCCGTTTTCTTCGGCTTGCATTGATGACCTCTGGCTGTTCTTTTTCCTCGGTCGTCATTGATTTAATGATCGCTTCGATGTGATTGAGCTGCTTTTCGTCTACTTGGACGTTTTTGAGCCCTTTCATTTTACCGGCTCCCGGCATCATTTGGATCAATTCATCAAGTGGACCCATGTTACGAACTTGGCCAAGCTGCTCGAGGAAATCATCGAGTGTAAAGCTCATGGTCCGCATTTTTTGTTCAAGCTCTTTCGCTTTATCTTGGTCCACGTTTGCCTGTGCTTTTTCAATCAGTGTAAGCACATCTCCCATGCCAAGAATTCTTGATGCCATCCGTTCTGGGTGGAATGGTTCAATCGCGTCAAGCTTTTCACCTAGCGCGGCGAATTTAATCGGCGTATTAGTGACAGCTCGAATGGAAAGTGCTGCACCGCCTCGTGTATCCCCGTCTAGTTTCGTTAAAACGACACCTGTTAAACCTAGCTGTTCATTAAAGCTTTTCGCTACATTGACAGCATCTTGACCTGTCATAGAGTCAACAACAAGGAAAATTTCTTCTGGACTCGCTACTTCTTTTACTTTCTGAAGTTCATCCATCAATTCTTCATCAATATGAAGGCGTCCTGCTGTATCTAAAATGACATAATCATGGTGTTCTTCTTTCGCTTTTTCGATTGCCTGTTTGGCAATCTCGACAGGACTTACTTGATCACCTAATGAAAACACAGGCATATCAAGCTGTTTCCCTAGCGTTTCAAGCTGCTGGATCGCTGCTGGTCTGTAAATATCTGCAGCCACCATCATCGGCTTGCGATTATGTTTTTTGCGAAGTAAATTGGCAAGCTTCCCAGTTGTGGTGGTTTTACCTGCCCCTTGAAGACCAACCATCATAATGACCGTCGGAGATTTTTTCGCTACAGCGATTTTACTCTCTTCTCCGCCCATTAATTCAGTGAGTTCTTCTTTTACAACTTTAATGACCTGTTGCCCAGGGGTAAGGCTTTTCATGACCTCTTGTCCAACTGCCCGCTCACTTACTTTTTTCACAAAGTCTTTGACTACTTTAAAATTGACGTCAGCTTCAAGAAGGGCAAGGCGTACCTCGCGCATCATTTCTTTTACATCTTGTTCTGACACTTTTCCTTTGCCGCGGATTTTTGAAATCGTCTGCTGCAGTCGGTCGGCTAATCCTTCAAATGCCATACTGTGCCGCCTCCTAATCTAATTTCTCAAGCGATTCAATTAAAGCTTCTGCTTCTTCCATCTGAGCGGAATCTGCTACGAGCTCACTCATTTTTTTGAGAAGTTCTTTACGCTCTTTAAATTTCTTAAACAAGAGCAGCTTTTCTTCATATTGTTCAAGCATCGCTTCAGTCCGTTTAATATTATCATAAACAGCCTGTCTTGATACTTCATATTCATCCGCAATTTCACCGAGGGAAAAATCGTCTAGGTAGTAAAGCGACATGTAGCTCTTTTGCTTTGCGGTTAACAACGATTGATAGAAGTCAAACAAGTAGTTCATTCTCGTTGTTTTTTCAAGCGTCATGGGCTCTCTCCCCTTTGTTAAGTTCATTCCCTTTACATCAACTAAGTTTACACGGTTCTCTACTGTGTGTCAAGTTTTTATCTTGTCACTGCATGAAGCGGCGTATAAATAAAAATGCCAGCAATTTTTGCCGGCATTTTTGTTAGTCCTCTTGATCAATCACGTCTGAGAATAATCCATACACATACGATTCTGCATCGAATTCTTGCAGATCGTCTACCTTTTCACCTAAACCGACGAGCTTCACGGGGATGTTTAACTCATTTCGAATTGCAAGGACAATCCCGCCTTTTGCAGTGCCGTCAAGCTTTGTTAAAGCAATTCCTGTCACATTCGTCGCTTTAGAAAATTCCTTCGCTTGTGCCATCGCATTTTGACCCGTTGTTGCATCAAGAGCGAGCAGCACTTCATGCGGTGCATCTGGAACCTCGCGTTCAATGACTCTCTTGACCTTCTCTAGTTCTTTCATCAAGTTGACTTTGTTTTGTAGTCTTCCTGCTGTATCACAGATAAGGACATCCGCATTTTTCGCTTTTGCTGATTGAACGGCATCATAGATCACCGCTGCTGGGTCAGAGCCAGCCGTCTGTTTGACAACAGGGACACCTGAACGCTCTCCCCATACTTCAAGCTGCTCTATCGCACCGGCACGGAATGTATCACCTGCTGCCAAAATGACGGATTTCCCATCATTTTTCAGCTTATTTGCAAGTTTGCCGATCGTCGTTGTTTTCCCAACGCCATTGACACCAACAAATAAAATGATATTTAATCGCCCGTCTTCAATATTCAGCGCAGAGATTTGTTCCTCTCCGCTATTGTAGATTTCAACCAGTTTTTCAGAGATGACCGATTGTACTTCACTTGGGTCTTGAATGTTTCTTAGTTTCACTTCTTTTTTCAGCTCATCAATCAGTTCCATCACCGTTGTGAAACCGACATCCGCGCCGATCAGAACTTCTTCTAATTCTTCAAAAAAGTCTTCATCAACTTTACGGTAGCGTGAAATGAGTTCATTTACTCTTCCTTGAAAGGAGTTTCTCGTTTTTTCAAGTCCATCCTTAAACTTTTCTGATACTGAATCGGTTTGCTGCGTAAATTTTTCTTTTAATTTCTTAAAAAAGCTCATTTGGTTCAAAAACCTCCTTTAATTACTGGACAAGCTCTTTCGTTTCTTCTAGTTTGACAGATACAAGCTTAGAAACACCTGACTCCTGCATCGTAACACCGTAGAGCACATCTGCTTCTTCCATTGTTCCTTTGCGGTGCGTAATGACTATGAATTGTGTTTCTTCGCTGTATTTTTTTAAATATTGTGCAAAGCGGAAAACATTGGCTTCATCAAGCGCCGCTTCTACCTCATCTAACACGCAGAATGGAACAGGTCTGACTTTTAAAATAGAGAATAGTAAAGCGATCGCTGTCAATGCTCTCTCACCGCCTGAAAGAAGGCTTAAGTTTTGCAGCTTTTTCCCTGGCGGCTGCGCGACAATATCAACGCCAGAGTTTAGTAAATCGTTTGGATCTGTCAGCTTAAGATCTGCTTTCCCGCCGCCAAATAATGCTTGGAAAACTGATTCAAAATGCCCGCGAATTTGCGAGAATGTTTCAGAGAAGCGCTTTGTCATCTCTTGATCCATTTCTTCGATCACTTGGAATAATGTATTTTTCGCTTCTGTCAGATCATTTCGCTGTTCTGTTAAGAAAAGGTAGCGTTCATTTACTCGTTCATACTCATCAATGCTGCCTAAGTTCACTGTTCCTAGCTCTTCAATGGCTAATTTGATCAGTTTCACTCGTTTTCTTGCTTCATCTGGCGATAACGTCAGATGATACATCTCTTTTGCCCCTTCAAACGAGAGAGCATACTCTTCGTTCAAATAAGCGATGAGGTTGTCGAGCTCAACTTCCATACGGCCAAGCTTAATTTCTTCATCTTTTAAGCTTGTGGTGAGCTGCTTGTAAAGGCGTTTTTGTTCTTTCAGTTCACGTTCAGCAAATTCTAACGTTTCAGAAAGAGCAAGACGCTGTTTGCGCCGCTCTGAAATGAGTGCGGTTGTTTTGTTTTTATTTTCAAGCTTCTCTTTCGCCGCTTCTTCCAGCTGTTCTGCTCCGCTTGAGCTAGATGTCATTTCACTTGTTAAGAGTGACAGATCTTCTTTTGTTTCCGTCAGCGTTTGTTCAGCCTCTTCTAATTCGGCCATTAAGCTTGAAAGCTTTTCTTGTTCATTCGCTAAAGACTGCTCTTTTTTGGCAAGCGAGATTTTCAGCTCTGTTAATTCGGCAGAAATGGTTTCTTTCGTTGAGCTTTGGGTCTGCTTACGCTTTGTTAATGTATTGATCTCTTGATCAAGGGTGGTCAATTTCTCCCCTATAGAAACTTCAAGAGCTGCCTGCTTTTTGTCCTTATCTGTAAGTTCAGTAGAACGCAGCCGCAATTCTTCTTTTTCTTGGTCATAGAGTTCAAGGTGAGCATTAATATTTTTTTCTGCTACTTGCAGTTCGTATAGCTTCCCTTTGAGCTTTTGCTGCTGTTCTCGAAGCGTTTCTCCCCGCTGACGCAGTTCGTTTAATTGACTTTCGTTTGCTGCAATCAATTGCTTCGTTTCTTTTGTTTCCTTTTCAAGGATCGTCGTTTTTTCTTCCATTTCAACAAGCTGCTTTGTTAATGTTTCGATCTCTCGGTTTCTTGAAAGAAGGGAGTTGTTCTTTTTCTTAACACCGCCACCAGTCATTGAACCGCCGGGGTTCACAACATCTCCATCAAGGGTCACGATGCGATAACGA
This sequence comes from Bacillus sp. FSL W8-1143, assembly GCF_037965155.1. Lineage (NCBI taxonomy): Bacteria > Bacillati > Bacillota > Bacilli > Caryophanales > Bacillaceae > Bacillus > Bacillus sp. FSL W8-1143. Next base: position 1,553,408 of record NZ_CP150182.1, on the reverse strand, counting down.
TGACCAAGCATTTTTGCCAGTTCATTGGCGCCTTTTAAGTCTCTAACGATCAGAACCGTTCCAAGCAAGTTCTGTATGACCTTTTGATACTTTTCTTCAAAGGAAACAAGGTGACTTGCTACACCGATAAATGCAGCGTGCTGCTCGGCTGTTTGGACGTCTCTATGCTGAATGGTTCTTTCTTTGATCACATTCATTGGCAGGAAGGTTGCTCGTCCAAAGGAGTGCTGCTTTAAGTATGCAATTGCTTGTCGCGCTGCGGCTTCGTTTTCTGTGACGACGTGCTGCGTTGCTGCGCCTAACGCGATTTCAATCGCTGTCTCATGCTGCTGATCTGTTTGAATCAGCTCTGCAATGGCACCGTGAATACCGCCTAACCGTTCTTTTGCCTTTAAGACCTCTTTTACTCCTTGGAAAAAGCCTGAGAAGTCTTCCTGCATGGATTCTAGCATCTCTTTTTTTGACTTTGCCTGCTGCACATATTGATAGGCTTGGTAAAGAGCCGTTTCTTTTTTCTCGTATTGACGTTTCATTTGCTCAAGTTTTTGCTCCGCTTCTCTAAAACGCTTGACCTGAGCCAGAATGTCTTCTTCTAGGGCTGAAAGCTGCTGCTCAGCCTCTGTTTTCTTCTCTTTGACAGACACACGTTCTTCAATGTGTTTTTGGTTGTTTTGCGTGAGCCGATCTAGCTGCATGGCCACTTGGCGCTGCTGTTCTTCTAATAATTTGCGTTCATTGCGGATGGTAGCCTGTTCATTGAGCAGATCAAAATAATCGCTTTTCAGCTGTTCAATTTGACCTTCCACATCTTCACTATGAAGCGACAGTTGATGCTGCTTTGTTTTCACTTCATCTTTTAGCTGCTGCACTTCTTTTTGAAGGCTGTCCCGCGCGATTTTCTGCTGCTGAATCTTTTCGGTTAGCTGCGCCTGCTTTTCAGTTAAACGAATGAGCGTTTCTTCTAGCTGCCCTTGGTTTGCGGCTGCATTTTTCTTCCGTTCTTTTAGTACTTCTTTTTTACCTTCAAGCTTTTCTAATTCCTCACTTGTGAAAAGAAGAACTTCTTGCAGGTCATTAATTGATTCGTCAAGTGCTTGAATGCGGTCTCTTGACTCTTCAATTTTAGCTTCTTTTGCTTGAATATCTGTGGATTGCTTCATTTCACCTTGTTTGAACCGCTCGACAGCTTCACCAAGTGTTGTCCATTTTTCATGAAGTGCTTCGATGTCATGGACAGTTAAGGCGATTTCGACATTTTCAAGCTCTTCTTTTTTTTGCAAATAGTCCTTTGCAATAGATGCCTGCATTCTTAATGGTTCTACTTGATCTTCTAGTTCATGCAGAATATCTTCTACTCGGTTTAAGTTGTCCTGCGTTTCAAACAGTTTATTCTCGGCTTTTTTCTTTCTTGTTTTATATTTCAAAACACCAGCCGCTTCTTCAAAGATGCTTCTTCTCTCTTCTGCCTTACTAGATAGAATTTCCTCTACCTTTCCTTGGCTGATGATCGAAAAAGCTTCCTTTCCAAGACCTGAATCCATGAAAAGATCAATAATATCTTTTAAGCGGACAGATTGATTGTTTATGAGAAATTCACTTTCTCCTGAACGATAGACTCTTCTTGTCACGCTGACTTCGTGAAAATCGATCGGTAAAAAGTGATCTTCGTTATCTAATGTTAAAGTCACTTCTGCTAGATTGACTCTTTTTCTTGAGTCGCTTCCTGCAAAAATGATGTCTTCCATTTTTCCTCCGCGGAGGCTTTTCGCTGATTGTTCTCCAAGTACCCAGCGGATGGCATCGGTAATATTACTTTTGCCGCTTCCGTTTGGTCCAACAACAGCGGTGACCCCTTTGACAAAGTCCACGGTCACTCGCTGTGCAAAAGATTTGAATCCTATCACGTCTAAACGTTTGAGGAACATGAGAGTGATCCTCCTTATGTATTTAAAGTACTATTATCTTACCATATGAAGTGAAAAAAGATGATGGAAAACAGAGTGAAATCCCCCTGAATGACGAGGGGGATTTTATTGGTTCATATGATGTTTCTGCAATTTAGCAAGTGCTTCCTGTGCAGCATGCTGTTCTGCTTCTTTTTTACTGCGGCCATTTCCAATTCCAAGCACTTCTCCGCGAAGGGAAACATTTGCTTCAAATTCCCGGTTGTGTGCTGGTCCTTTTTCATGCAGGATGTGGTATTCAAGTACACCTTTTCCATCGCGCTGAACGAATTCTTGCAGCTGGCTTTTAAAGTCCATGACATGCGAGAACGCTCCATCATTAATTTTTGGATAAACATAGGCTTCTAGGAATCGCTCCACTGGCTCAAGCCCTTGATCTAAATAAAGTGCCCCGATAAACGCCTCGAATACGTCCGCTAAAAGTGCTGGGCGTTTTCTCCCGCCTGTCATTTCTTCGCCTTTTCCTAAAAGAACAAGGTCTCCGAAGGACAGCTCATGTGCCAGAGACACAAGTGACGGTTCACATACGATCGCTGCTCTTAGTTTTGTTAAATCTCCCTCGCTCATCGCAGGGTATTTCGCAAATAAGAATTGAGAGATGGTCAATTCTAAAACAGCATCTCCTAGAAATTCAAGTCTTTCATTATCCTCGTATGGCTTTTTCCGGTGTTCATTCACATAAGAGGAATGCGTAAAGGCTTGATATAGAAGTTTTTCATTTTGAAAGTGTACAGAAATACGCTGCTGGAATTCTCTAAATTGCTCTAGTTTTTTGCTCTGTTTCTGTTTGTCTTTATATTGTTTTGGCATAGCAACCTCCAGGTAGGCTTAATCGCCTTTAAGGATACTGATTATATGGAGTCTCTCTTTCTACATGCAAGGAAACATTGCTCCTTAGCATCTGAAAAAGGCTGACAATTGATCAGCTGAATATGTTGAAACTAACATAAATTTTGAAAGTCCCGTCATGAAAACAGACGGGACTTTGTTACGCTTATTGCTGGCTATTTATGTAGTTCACAGCGTCACCGACTGTTGCAATTTTTTCAGCATCTTCGTCAGAAATTTCCATATCGAACTCATCTTCAAGTTCCATAACTAGCTCAACTACATCAAGGGAATCAGCGCCTAAATCTTCTTTAAATGAAGCTTCCATTTTCACGTCAGCCTCATCAACGCCAAGGCGGTCTACAATAATTTTTGATACACGCTCTAATACGTCTGCCATTGCCTTTCACCTCCCCTCAAAGTATTATAGTTGATTCGTTTTTAAAAAACTAGAGAAAACCTAATGAAATTTTGATATTTCTTAGGACATGACCATTCCGCCATCTACTTGGATGGTTTGGCCTGTAATATAACCTGCTCCTTCTGAAGCTAAAAAGACAACAACGTTGCTAATATCTTCAGGTGCACCAAAGCGTGCAAGCGGGATCTGCTTAAGCATTTCAGTTTGTACATTCTCATCAAGCTTGTCTGTCATATCTGTAGAAATAAAGCCTGGTGCTACTGCATTGACTGTAATATGACGAGTTGCCAGCTCTTTTGCTGTTGTTTTCGTTAATCCGATGACACCAGCTTTTGCTGCAACATAGTTTGCTTGTCCAGGATTTCCACATACGCCAACTACTGAAGCCAAGTTGATGATTCTTCCGCTGCGCTGTTTCATCATTTGACGTGTCACGGCTTTTGTACAGTTAAAGACACCTTTTAAGTTTATGTTAATGACGTCATCCCATTCATTTTCTTTCATTCTCATGAGCAGATTATCCTTTGTGATCCCTGCATTATTGACAAGAATGTCAATTGAGCCAAATGTGTCAATCGCTTGTTTCATGAGCGATTGTACTTCTTCAGCATTTGAAACATCAGCTTTAACGGCAAATGCCTGCTGGCCAAGTGCTTTGATTTCGTCTACGACTTCATTTGCTTTTGCTTCGTTTCCAGAATAGTTGACGACAACATTTGCACCATTCTTTGCTAAATCGATCGCAATAGAACGGCCAATCCCGCGTGATGCACCTGTTACAACGGCTGTTTTATTTGTAAGCATCAAGAATCCTCCTTCAATGTTTCAATGGCTGCTTCAATTGTTTCCTGATCTGAAACTGAAATAGTTGTCAGGCGGCGATTGACCTTTTTCACAAGACCTGAAAGCACTTTGCCTGGGCCAATTTCAATAAACGTTGTCACGCCTAAATCAATCAGACGTTCTACACTTTCTTCAAATCGAACAGGAGAATACAATTGTTCAATGAGCTTTGTTTCAATAGCATCACGAGATGTAACGATGTCTGCTGTGACATTTGAGATCACTGGTGTTTTGGCATCTGTAATGCTTAGCTTTGACAGAACATCTGTGAATTTTTCAGCGGCTGGTTTCATTAAGGCAGAATGGAAAGGTCCACTCACTTCAAGGGCAATCGCACGTTTTGCGCCTTTTTCTTTCGCTTTCTCTGAAGCGAGTTCAACCCCTTTTGCTGTACCAGAGATCACGATTTGACCAGGACAGTTTAAGTTAGCGAGTTCTACAAGATGACCACTCTCTGTCACTTCTTTTGTCACTTCTAAAAGCGCAGCTTGATCTAAGCCAAGGATCGCTGCCATAGCGCCTTCTCCTGCTGGAACAGCTTCGTTCATTAATTCGCCGCGCTTTCTCACTGCATAGACAGCATCTTGAAACGAAAGTGCGCCTGCCGCAACGAGGGCCGTATATTCACCAAGGCTATGTCCTGCTGCGTAATCTGCTTTGATTCCGCTCTCTTCAAATTTCTTTAAGATGGCGATACTTGTCGTTAAAAGAGCTGGCTGCGCGTTATAAGTGAGCGTCAGCTCTTCTGCATCTCCTTCAAAAATCATTGAAGATAAGTCAAAACCGAGGGTCTTGTCTGCTTCTTCAAATACAGCTTTAGATACTGCTTCTTGGTCAAATAAATCTTTTCCCATGCCAATTTTTTGAGAGCCTTGGCCAGGGAATAAAAATGCAATTTTAGTCATGCTGCTATACCTCCATTAAGACTCGTTCGTGGTTTCTTTTTGGACTTCTTGATGAATGATGGCTGAAACGTCTTTTTCTACGATATCACGTGCCTGACGAATGGCATGAAAAATGGCGTTTTCATCAGAGGAACCGTGCGCTTTAATGACAGGTGCCTTTAAACCAAATAAAGCGGCACCGCCATATTCGGAGTAATCCATTTTAGACTTCATCTGCATCAATTTCGGCTTCATCATGCCAGCCGCTATTTTTGCTGTGAAGCTGGATGTTAATGTTTCTTTCAGCATTTTAAAGACAGAAAGAGCTGTGCCTTCAATCGTTTTCAGGGCGATATTTCCTGTGAAACCATCTGTGACAACGACATCAGCTACACCTTCTAGTAAATCACGAGACTCCACATTTCCTACGAAATTCAAATTTGATGCTTTCAATAATTCAAAGGTTTTTTTCGTGAGATCGTTGCCTTTTTTATCTTCTGTTCCTACATTTAACAATCCTACACGCGGATTGCTCTTTGGAAAAACACGCTCCGCGTAAATTGAACCCATCATCGCATATTGCACAAGGTGTTCTGGTTTGGCATCAACGTTCGCGCCGACATCTAGTAATAAAAACCCACTGCCATCAAGTGTTGGCAGTGTTGGAGCAAGTGCCGGTCTATCGATGCCATCAATTCTTCCTACGATAAACAGTCCTGCTGTCATGAGTGCGCCAGTGTTTCCTGCTGAAATACAAGCATCTGCTCGTCCTTCGGATACTTCTTGCGCCATTTTCACCATAGATGAATCCTTTTTACGTCTAACTGCACGCACTGGTTCATCTGTCGGTTCAATGACTTCTTTTGCATCTAAAATCGTGATGCGCTCGTTATTTGTTATGTATGGTTTGATTTTATTTTCATCGCCGACAAGTGTAATCTCGATATCTGAAAATGCCGTTAAGCTTTTTTGCACACCGTCAATAATGGCTTTAGGGGCATGGTCTCCCCCCATTGCATCGACTGCAATTCTCATATTACGTGCCACCTTTTACTTTTGTTTTGAGCGATACATGACGAAGTCACCTGAGAAGACAACTTCCTCACCGACATAGCTGTTTACTTCAACTACAGTTCTGCCTTTTTCTTTATCATGCGAGGCTACTTTGGCTTTTGAGACAACTCGTTCGCCTTGTTTAACCTGCCTTGTAAATTTAATATTCGCTTTTGCTGTTAAAGCCAGTTCATCGTCAATGACCGCTACTGCAAGCGAATTTGCCTGGGCGAAGAGATGATGTCCCCTGGCAATTTGGTTTCGGCTAAATACATGCTCTTTTCTCACTTCTAAAATGGAAATGGCTTGATCATCAAGCTCTACATCAATCATTTCTCCAATCACTTCATCCAGCGGAAGTGACTTCACTTCATCCTCTAATGTCTTTTCGGCCACATGCTTAATTCTTTCGCGTAATTCAGGAATTGACAGTTCCAAACGATCAAGACGAACCGTTTGAATGCTTACACCGAATTTACTTGCCAATTCTTCATCAGTAATGAACGGAGTCGAGCTGATCGTTTGCTGGAGAAGCTTTTGACGTTCTTTTTTATTTAGTTTCATATGCAGACACCATCCGTACATTTATGACTAGGTACTAATAGTAGTATATAATCTCATAGATGATAAATCAATCCTTGTTTCAAAAAGACAAGAAAATTCCTCCAGCGCTTGATCAGCTTAATTTATCTCCGCCCAGCACCCCGCTGTCTACAAGTGTTTGCCGAAGTTCTTTGTATTCGGAATCTGTCCAAAATGCATCTGACTGCACAAGTTCTGCCGCATCTTTTCTAGCGGTTTCCAGTGCTCTGTAGTCATGAACCATATCGGCTACTTTAAATTCAGGCATTCCGCTTTGTTTTTTACCGAAGAAATCACCGGGTCCTCTTAGCTCTAAGTCCTTTTCAGACAGCTCAAAGCCGTCGGTTGTTTCGGACATGATCCTCATCCGCTCTTTCCCGGTTTCCGATTTTGGATCCGCCATTAAAACACAAAATGATTGATGCTCTCCGCGTCCAACCCGGCCTCTGAGCTGATGAAGCTGAGACAGTCCGAAGCGGTCTGCATCGTAAATGACCATGATGGTCGCATTCGGCACGTTGACACCCACTTCAACGACTGTGGTTGAAACGAGAATTTGTACTTCATTTGCTGTAAAGTCTCTCATCACCTGATCTTTTTCATCACTCGCCAGTTTCCCGTGCATTAAGCCGATCGACCACTTACCGCGGTATGCCTCTGTCAGCATGCTGTGGACATCAATCGCATTTTGGACATCCAGCTTGTCCGATTCTTCTATGAGTGGACAAATAATATATGCCTGTCTTCCTTTTTTTAGCTCTTTATCTACAAATGCAAGAATCCTCTCAAGCATGTCATGCTTGACCCAATACGTTTCGATCTGTTTTCTGCCGGCTGGTAATTCATCAATGACGGAAACGTCCATTTCTCCAAAAACAGTGATCGCAAGTGTGCGCGGAATAGGTGTGGCAGTCATGAATAAGACATCTGGGTCCTGCCCTTTACTTCTTAGTTTTTTCCTTTGTTCGACGCCAAACCGGTGCTGCTCATCTGTGATCACAAGACCGAGCTGCTGAAATTCGACTTCGTCTTGGATGAGCGCATGCGTTCCGACTAATATATCAATCTCGCCCTCTTTTAGACGTTCTAGCAATTCTCTGCGGCGCTTTCCTTTCACAGAGCTTGTTAGTAGAGCGATATTTAGTCCCCATTTTTCAAACAGCTGATAAAGGGAATCTGCATGCTGCTCTGCCAAAATCTCTGTTGGAACCATTAATGCACCTTGATAGCCGGATAAATGAGCGGCATATAGTGCAATAGCTGCAACAGCAGTTTTCCCTGAACCTACATCCCCTTGCAGCAGACGGTTCATCCGGTACGGGGACGCCATATCAGTCATAATTTCATCAAGCACTCTTGATTGTGCCTTTGTCAGCGGAAATGGCAGACTGTGAACAAACTCAAAAACAGCGTCTTTAGAAAACGGATGCTGGATGCCCGATGTTTTTTCTCGTTCTTTCTTTCTGATGGCCTGCATCTTCAGCTGGAAAATAAGAAATTCCTCGTACACAAAGCGGCGTCTTGCTTGCTTGAGCGAGTCTCTTGTTTCTGGCAGGTGAATGGTTTTTAATGCTTCCTGATAGGACATGAGTTTATAGGTAGAGACAAGCTGCTTTGGCAGTGGATCTTCAGCTTTATCTACATAAAGTGACAAGGCTTGTTTGACAAAACGCCTCATCATTTTCACGGTTACATTTTCTTTTACTGAATAAACAGGCTCTATACTGCCATCTTGCTCGTGCGTCCCTTTTTTAAATTCCTGCACCATGATCGATTGACGGTTTTTATCCCATTTGCCAGTGACGGATACCGTATCACCTAACACAAGGCTTCGTTTTAAATAAGGACGATTGAAGCAAATTGCTGTGATGAGAAAACGCCCGACAAGCAGCCTGAATGTCAGCCTGCTTCGTTTTTTTCCATAATAGGTGAGGACGGGCTCACTGTGCACTTTTCCTTCAACTGTGACACGTTCGTCATGCTTTACTTCTTCTAAGTTACGAAGCTCATAGTCGTCATATCGATAAGGAAAGTAGCCAAGTAAATCGGCTACTGTGTGAATTCCAAGTTCATTGAGTGTTTTTTCGGTTTCTTCTCCAATCCCCTTAAGGACTGAGACATTATCTTGCAGTTTCTGTATCACGAGATGGGGTCACACCTCCGAAAATCTTCTTTTCAAGCTCTCTTGCTGTCGGTGTCGCAGCAAGTCCGCCTTGTGCTGTTTCGCGAAGTGCCGTTGGCATGGTTTGACCGATTTTATACATCGCATCAATGACTTCATCACATGGGATACGGCTTGTGATGCCGGCAAGTGCCATATCTGCTGCAATCATCGCATTTGATGCACCCATGGCGTTTCGTTTTACGCACGGTACCTCAACAAGTCCAGCTACTGGGTCACAAACAAGTCCAAGCATATTTTTCAGTGTAATCGCCATTGCTTCAGCAGATTGCTGAGGTGTACCGCCTGCCATTTCGACAATGGCTGCTGCCGCCATCCCTGATGCTGAGCCTACCTCAGCCTGACAGCCGCCTGCTGCACCAGAGATGCTCGCATTATTGGCCACAACAAAACCAAATGCGCCAGAAGTGAATAGGAATCTGACCATTTGTTCCTTTGTTGGCTTTAATGTTTGTTTTACTGCAAATAATGTACCTGGCACAACACCTGCTGAGCCTGCTGTAGGCGTTGCACAGATCGTCCCCATTGCGGCATTGACTTCATTTGTTGCCACTGCCTTACTAACAGCATCTAATATCGTATGACCAGACAATGTTTTGCCTGATGCGATATACGCTTGAAGTTTGACCGCATCTCCGCCTGTTAAACCGGATAATGATTTCACACCTTTTAGCCCGTTTTCTACGGCTTGTTCCATCACTTCTAAGTTGCGGTACATCTGGGAGAAAATATCTTCACGTGATTTCCCTGTTACTTCCATTTCTTGCGTAATCATGATTTCTGAAATGGAGGTATTCCGTTCTTCTGTTAGCTGCACGAGTTCTTTGACGTTTTTAAACATCATTCATAACCTCCTTGTTGTTACTCTGCAATTTGTGTGACTTGAATAATGTTTGGCAGTGTTTCAAGCTCTGATAAGGCAGCTGGGTCAATATTTTGATCCACTTCGATGGTCATCAGAGCCTCTTGCCCGACATCTTTACGCGCCACTTCCATATGACCGATGTTGATGGCGAATTTCGCTAACACGTTGGCGACTGCCGCAATCGTGCCGTAGCGATCGTTATGAACCACAAGAATGGCAGGATGATTTCCTGAAAGTCTGAGCTCAAAGCCATTCAGTTCAGTAATTTCGATTTTACCACCGCCGATGGAAATCCCGATTAATTCAAGGCTTCCGTTCGCATCTGATATCTCTACTTTTGCTGTATTCGGATGCGCTGGTACCGCATCTTCTTCTTTAAATTCAATGTCGATCCCTTTGCTTTTTGCAATATCGATCGCTGTTTTGATGCGTTCATCAAATGTATCAAAGTCAAGAACGCCGCCGATCATGGCGACATCTGTACCATGTCCTTTATACGTATCTTTAAAAGAGCCATAAAATGAAACGACAATTCGCTTCGGTTCTCTTCCAAATAAGCTGCGAGCCACTCTTCCTATTCGAGCCGCACCCGCTGTGTGCGAACTTGATGGACCAATCATGACGGGTCCAATAATATCAAACACACTTCTAAATTTCATAGGTCTTCCCCTCTCATAACCACTCACATATTGGTTTGGTTCTTTCTTTAGACTAATGGATTCAATCGTTTCCCGCAACTCATTTCACCGTTGAATCGTTAGTAAAAAATTGCAAAAGAAGAAGAAGGGCTTTATTTGCCCTTCTTTCGTTATTCGACAGCCAAAATATATGAATAAAGCGGCTGTTTTCCATCGTGGACTTCAACTTCTATATCTTCAAATGTTTCTTCAATAAAGGCTTCTAACTCATCCATCTCTTCAGATGATGCATCTTCCCCTTTAATGATCGTAACAATCTCATCATCTTCTGTCACCATTTTGGTCAAAAGTTCTTTTGCTGCATCTAATTGATTTTTCGCAGTTAAGGTGATTTTTCCGTTAAAGAGACCCATATAATCTCCTTTGGCAATGTCGATTCCATCAATTTGGGTATCTCTCACCGCAAAGGTAATTTGGCCGCTTTTCACGTGGTCAATCGCTTCTAGCATCGCCGCTTCGTTGTCTTCATTTGAAGCTGCTTCATTGAGAGAAAGAAGTGCCGACATTCCTTGAGGAACGGTCTTCGTTGGAATGACAACAACCTCACGACTTGAGACAGTTGCCGCCTGTTTCGCTGCCATGACAATATTAGAATTATTAGGTAAGATAAAGACGGTTTCGGCATGTACGCTTTCAATTGCTGTGACAATGTCTTCTGTACTTGGGTTCATCGTCTGTCCGCCTTCAATGACGACGGAAGCTCCGATACTTTTAAACAAGTCAGCAATTCCTTCTCCCATTGCGACACTGACGACTCCAAAGCGCTGTTTTTCAGCAGCAGGTGCCTTTGGTGCAGCGGGCGCATGTTCTTTTTCTTCGTTCACAATCGAGCTATGCTGCTCTCTCATGTTTTCAATTTTCATATTGATCAGGCTGCCGTAGCGCTGTGCATAGGATAAGACATCTCCAGGCTGCTCTGCATGAATATGAACTTTCGCCAGCGTTTCATCAGATACCACAAGAAGTGAATCTCCGAATTCGCTTAAGTCTTCTCTGAAGGCATTCTCATCAAAGGACTGTTTCTCTTCTTCAAATTTCACCATAAATTCAGTACAATAACCAAATTCAATATCTTCAGTGTTCATATGGCTTTGTGCACTTTTATGATGCTCTGCACTGACAAGTTCTTTTAACGTTGGCAAAGAGGCCGCTTTCAGATGGAGGTCCTCTCCTCTTAATGAAGCAAGGAAACCTTCATATACGCAGAGAAGTCCCTTACCTCCACTATCGACAACGCCTACTTCTTTTAAAACAGGAAGCAGATCTGGCGTTCGATCAAGTGATGCTCTCGCTTCCTCAATCGTTAACTCAAGAACGCGATCAATGTCTTTTTCTGTTACTGAAACAGCAACCGCTTTCTTTGCTGCATCCTTTGCGACCGTTAAGATGGTCCCTTCAATCGGCTTCATCACGGCTTTATATGCTGTATCGACACCTGCCTGTAAGGCAAGGGCAAATTCTTTGGCGTCAATCGTCTCTTTTTGTTCTATATTTTTACTGAAACCTCTAAAGAGCTGTGATAGGATGACGCCTGAGTTTCCTCTTGCGCCCATCAATAGCCCTTTTGACAAGGCCACGCCGACCTTCCCAATATGATCGGTATTTGTTTCTTCAACTGCTTTTGCCCCTGAAGTCATTGACAAATTCATATTTGTCCCCGTGTCTCCATCTGGCACTGGAAAAACATTTAACGCATCCACAATTTGTGCGTTTTGAGAAAGATGGTGAGCACCTGCAAGAATCATTTTTGCAAATGAGCGGCCATCAAGATTTCTAATAGACAATATATTTCCTCCTTACTACGGGTTCGTAACTCTTACTCCTTGTACATAAATGTTGACCGAATCAACAGAAAGTCCAACTGTGTGAGAAATCGTATATTTGACTTTCGTTTGAACATTATGTGCGACTTCTGATATTTTTGTACCGTAGCTGACGATGATGTACATATCAATATGAATGCGGTCTTCTTTTTGACGCACAAGAACACCCCGGCTGAAGTTCTCTTTACGGAGAATATCCGTCAAGCCGTCCTTGATTTGATTTTTGGACGCCATCCCAACAATACCATAGCAATCGATCGCAGCGCCTCCTGCCACCATTGCAATGACTTCATTTGATATATCAATTTGTCCGTATTTCGTTCTAAGTTCAATGGACACATTGGTTCCCCCTTTTTGAGAAATTGCCCTGAGTTATCACTATTTTACTATAAGACCCTTCTTTTTAAAAGAAATCATTCAATCCGACCCAATCCTACTTATACTATAGCCTTGATTTTTTATCAAGATGTCAAGGTATTTTTCTTGAAAGAGGAGTAAACAATCCTTGCAAACCCCTTGAAGCTGTGGTAAATTATTAAAGTATCTTGAGGCATCTCTAAGTACGTATATGAAGAATATGATGATGTTTTCGCAGTTAGGAGGGAAACAAATGGCACGTAAATGCGTTATTACAGGCAGAAAAACAAAAGCTGGGAACAATCGTTCTCACGCAATGAACTCTACAAAACGTACATGGGGCGCGAACCTTCAAAAAGTTCGTATTCTAGTGGACGGTAAGCCTAAAAGAGTATATGTATCAGCTCGAGCTTTGAAATCTGGTAAAGTTGAGCGTGTATAAGCAAGAGTAAACGCCTGCTACAATAACTTGTAGCAGGCGTTTTTATGTGGAAATAAAGGAGATTACTCATTAATCTTTCTTAAATGAACCAAGCATCGCACGGACAATGCCGCCAAGAAATCTAGGCAGTTTGATTGTATAAAATTTCATTTTGTCCCCCTCCTAAAAGTACCGCTTGCAGCACAATTGAGCTTAATCAGCCATCCACATTGATAGGTTGGTCAATCTTTGCTTCTTACCATTATTAATATGCCTTCATGAAAAGAAAAAGTACCATTTGAGTGGATGAGTTCGTTACTAATACATAGTGTGGAACCAGGCTCAATATGACAATTTTTCAGAGGATATTTGAAACCTTTTAACGTCAGCTTTTCAACCGGTGTTCCAAAGGGTAAAAACGATACATATTTTTTATCCTGATCTTCTTTTATTTCGTATGTACCAGGTTCAAACATTTGAATGATATTTTGTTTGTCTACAAGGGTGATATTCTGCTTGTGCTGAATCCCTTTGTAAAGAAGATGGATATTTCCTAGAAAATGATCCGCCCTTCCTCCTGTAATACCATAGATGTAAATATGTGCTGGGTGCTGACTTAGTGCCCAGTTCAGTGCAAGCTCTAAATCGGTTTCATCCTTTTCAGCTTGAAATACATTCAGAGCAGGCAATTTCTCTTTCAGCTCCCGAAGCTCTTTTTCTGTCACACTGTCAAAATCACCAAAGGCTTTGGCAGGGGTAATACCGTGCTCTAGTAAGAAGAGGGTTCCACGGTCTACGCCAATCCAGAGAACATCCTCCTGTGATGCTTCACGTTCAAGTGGCGGGATGTATTCAAAAGGACCGCCGGCTACGATATGTATGTGCATGATACACGCTCCTCTCCATGTAAAAAGAACCAAAGATCACAATGACTTTGGTTCCTTCCTTTACGCTTCTCGAATTGCCTGGATCGCTGCTGCGCGGTTTTCTTTACCATATACCGCAGAGCCCGCTACTAGTAAATTAGCGCCTGCTTCTTTGCAACTCTTTGCAGTCTCTATATTGACACCGCCGTCTATTTCTATTAGTAAATCGGTTAAGCCCTTTTGTTCACTCAGTGCCTTTACTTCTTTTACCTTCGTGAGGACAGATGGAATAAATGCCTGTCCCCCAAAACCAGGGTTCACTGTCATGAATAACACAAGGTCCACATCTTCTAATACATGCTCAATGTGAGAAACAGGTGTGTGCGGATTCAAGACGACCCCTGCTTTTACACCTTGTTCTTTCATATGTTGTATTGTTCGGTGTAAGTGCGGACAAGCTTCCACATGAACAGAGATAATATCAGCGCCTGCTTTTGCGAATGCAGGAATATACCTATCTGGCTGCTCAATCATTAAGTGAACATCAAGCGGAAGACGCGTATGTGGTCTGATCGCTTCAACGACATTTGGCCCAAATGTCATATTCGGAACAAAATGACCGTCCATGACATCGATGTGAATGTAGTCTGCACCGCCTTGTTCCACATCACGGATATCTTTCTCCAAATTGGCAAAATCTGCTGATAAAATGGAAGGGGCAATATAAACCATGATTTAGTACCTCGGCTTTCTGTCTTTGATTTCAGTTAAAAACTCTAAATAATGCTGATAGCGATATTCTTTGATTTGATCATGCTCGACCGCATCTTTTATCGCACAGCCAGGCTCTTTCACATGCAGGCAGCCTCGAAATTTGCAATCTGCACTCCGGTCTCTAATATCTAAAAAGTATAGACCTAGATCTTCTGCTTCGATGCCAGTAAATTCGAGCGAGCTAAAGCCCGGAGTATCTGCAATGAGCCCGTCTGCTGTTCGAATGAGTTCGACATGTCTTGTCGTATGCTTTCCTCGCCCGAGATGGGATGAGATATCATCTGTTTTCAGCGCCAATTCAGGACTCATCGCATTTAAAAGGGAGGACTTGCCTACACCAGACTGACCGGCAAATACCGTGATTTTATTGTGAAAATGCGGGGTCAGCTTCTCAATGCCATCTCCTTCAATCGTAGAGGTTAAATGAACCTCATAACCAATTTGCCGATAGTCGTCTGCATATGCCTTGATGGTTTCACGCTCTTCGTCTGTTTTCAATAAGTCAATTTTAGTGATACAGATAATCGGCTCAATATGATTGGCTTCTACAAGCACTAAAAATCTGTCTAAAAGTGAGGTGCTAAAGGCTGGTTCTGCCGCTGAGAAAACAAGTACCGCTTGATCAACGTTACTAATAGGCGGACGAACAAGTTCGTTTGTCCGTTCTTTTACTTCTAATAAGTAGCCTTCTTTATCATTGTCTGCTTGATACACGACGTAATCGCCAACAAGAGGTGTAATTTTGTTTTTTCGAAAGATGCCTCTCGCTCTGCACTGAACTACTTTTCCACTCTCTTGCGACTCATCCAGCACATAGTAGAATCCGCTTAATGCTTTAATAATTTTGCCCTCAGGCATAAAGTCCCTCCTTTATTCATCATCAGGGTATTCGATCGTTTTCGAGCTGACGACTTTATCATCAACCGTCACTTGATAATATCCTTTTTGACCTGGTTCAATCTTAAATTTAATGGTCCGTTCAGTCGGCGCAGTGATTTTAAAGCTTTCGTATGAATCAGAGATGCTATGCTCCGCATCATCAATGGAAATTTGGACATTCATCTCCTGCCCTTCCGCTTCTGGTTCATAAGGGATCTCAATCTTTTCAGTTACCGTTTTAGCTGGTTTTTCCTTCGGTCCAAGAGAGAATGTAATCTTGACCGTATCACCTGGTTTAACAGCCGTTCCTGCTCCTGGTTCCTGCTTCATGACCTCGCCTTTTGGCACATCGTCAGAATGCGCTTCTTTTTCATCGAGCTTTAAGCCGTTATCCTCTAAATAATTCGATGCCGCTTGCTTACTATACGTCGTTAAATCACGTAATGTAATATCGGCAGGACCTATGCTGACAGTCAACGTGACTTCTTCATCTGCTGCTACAAGCTCAGTATTCGCGGAAGGACTCTGTTCCATGACAATCCCAGACTCGGTGTCATTATCATTCACTTCCTCCACAACGACCTGTTTAAATCCTTTTTTCTCTAATATTTCTTTTGCTTTATCGACCTTTTCGCCTGTAACATCAGGTAATTCGGTCTTTTCCTTGCCAGTACTTTCGTAAAGCTGAATCTCTGTTCCTTCTTTGACCTTTGTGCCGATTTTCGGGTCTGTTTTGACGACGAGACCTTTTTCAATTTTCTCATCAGCGATCTCTATTGACTCCGAAGCGACGGTAAACCCAGCTTTCTTTAAGGTATCTTCTGCTTTTTCAACCGTCATGCCAGATACATCTGTGACTTCCACATCTTTTGGAAAAAGCAGCCCTGGAAACACAGTGATGGCTAAAATTGACGCAGCAGTCAATATAAATAAGATGGATGCCACAATCCATGGCCATTTTTTTCGTTTCTTTTTCGGCTTTTGTTTCTCTTTTTTCTTCGGTTTTTGAGCCGGATGGACGGCTGTTTTTTCATTGTCTTGATCGATTTGATGATCTTGAATGATTGGGATCGCTTTCGTTGCTTCATGGTCTTCTTCAATAACAAAGCGTTTTTCTTTTAATCTGGCTGGATCGAAAGCGGTTTTTAAGTCTTTTTGCATTTCAGATGCATCTTCATATCGATAAAATGGATCTTTGGCCATCGCCTTTAAAATGATGTTTTCCACGCTTTGTGGAACAGAAGGATTCCATCTTCTCACAGATGGCGGCTCTGATTGCAAATGCTTCAGCGCAACACTGACAGCCGATTCTCCTTCAAATGGCATGCGTCCTGAGATGAGTTCATAGAGCACAATCCCAAGTGAATAGATGTCTGATTTTTTCGTTGCAAGACCCCCGCGTGCTTGTTCTGGAGACAAGTAGTGCACGGAGCCTAGGACAGAATTTGTATGGGTAATGGTCGCTGAGCTGAGTGCCATGGCAATCCCAAAATCAGTGACTTTGATGTTCCCCATATTGTCTATTAATATATTGTGAGGCTTAATGTCTCGGTGGACGAGCTGTTTCGCATGGGCTTCTTCCATCGCCGCAACGACTTGCTCCATGATGCGAACGGCTTCTTTCGGATGAAGCGGGCCATTGGCGTGTATGTATTCTTTCAGCGTCATCCCTTCGACATATTCCATGACAATATAATAAATGTCATCTTCTTCCCCAACATCGTAGATGCTGA
The DNA here is from genome assembly GCF_037965155.1 of Bacillus sp. FSL W8-1143. Classification (NCBI taxonomy): domain Bacteria; kingdom Bacillati; phylum Bacillota; class Bacilli; order Caryophanales; family Bacillaceae; genus Bacillus; species Bacillus sp. FSL W8-1143. The sequence continues at coordinate 1,536,235 of NZ_CP150182.1, read as the reverse complement.
CAATATTCGAATGATCTAAGCTTGCAGCTGACTGCGCTTCCCTCCGAAAACGTCTAATAAAATCATCATCGCTCGCAAAGTCAAACCGCAAAATTTTAATCGCTACTTCGCGATCTAAAATCATATCCTCCGCCAAATAGACGTTGGCCATTCCGCCTCCGCCTATGACGCGAAGAATCTGATAACGGCCGCTGATCCTTTTTCCGATCAACACTCGCTGTCACCCTCCTCTGGCTGGGAGGAGATTTCTAACAGTACTGCTGTAATGTTATCTTCACCGCCGTTGTCATTCGCTGTTTGTATTAACTCTGTTACTTTTTCCTCTGGTGCGGTCGTTTGCGTTAATATATGAGTCAAATTCTCTTCTTCTACTTTATTCGATAGACCATCTGAGCAAAGCAGGATTTGATCTCCTGGGTCCACTTCAAAAGTGCGTGCATCAATTTGAACACGTTTATCTGTTCCTAATGCTTTCGTGAGCACATTTTTTCTTGGATGATATTCTGCATCCGCTTTTGAAATTTCACCTGTTTTCACAAGCTCATTTACGAGTGAATGATCATCTGTTAATTGGGTCAGCGCTCCTTCTCTTAGCAGGTAGCAGCGGCTGTCTCCAATATGCGCAATTGTGACCGTTTGCAAATGAACGAGCGCGCATACAATAGTCGTCCCCATTCCTTGGCACTCCTCATTGTTTTGCGCATGTTCATAAACTTGGTCATTAATGTCACTGATTTTTGAGATTAACCAGCTTTCTTGATCGGCTGGCTTTTCTGGAATTGAAGATGTTTCTTCCCAGTATTCTTTTAAAGAAGAGACTGCCATCTTGCTGGCGACATCACCAGCAAGATGACCTCCCATGCCGTCTGCTACAACAGCGAGAAGTGAATCTTCTTTTGCTTCAAAAATACCTGCATCATCTTCATTATGCTGACGGACTTTTCCTGTATCGGTAAGAAAGGCTGCCCTTATCAACATTCGTCACCTCGTCTCTTCCTGACGCTCCTTCGCTCTTAGCTGACCGCAAGCAGCATCAATGTCATGGCCTTGCTCTCGTCTAATCGTTACGTTTACGCCTCGTTCTTTTAGCGTTTTTTCAAATAGGAAGATTTGTTCTCTAGGTGTTCTCACATAATCTCTCTCTGGTACATAGTTCACCGGAATGAGATTCACGTGGCACTTGATTCCTTTTAATAGGTCTGCAAGTTCTTCTGCATGGTGAACTTGATCATTTACTCCGCCAAACAGGCCGTATTCAAAGCTGACACGTCTACCCGTCTTTTGAATGTAGTATTCGATGGCTTCCATTAATTTTGGCAGCTTATATGCCTTATTGATCGGCATTAGGCGGCTTCTGATCTCTGTGTTCGGTGCGTGCAATGACACAGCAAAGTTGATTTGCATTTGCTCATCAGCGAATTGATAGATCTTTGGAATGATTCCGCTTGTCGAAACCGTAATATGGCGTGCACCAATATTTAAGCCATGATCATGGTTGATGATTTTAAGGAAAGCAAGCATTTCTTCAAAGTTATCAAACGGTTCGCCAATTCCCATGATGACAACAGAGCTGACTCTCTCGTCTGTTTCGTCAAGTGCCTGCTGTACTTTTAATACTTGTGCAACGATTTCTCCGGCTTCAAGGTTTCGTTTTAAACCGCCGAGTGTAGATGCACAGAATGTACAGCCAATTCTACAGCCAACCTGCGTTGTCACACAGACAGAGTTTCCATATTCATGACGCATAAGAACTGTTTCAATTGTATAACCATCATGCAGTTCAAATAAAAACTTGATCGTTCCGTCTTGAGACGTTTGTTTGATCACGGTTTTTAATGTTGTGATTGTAAATTGATCTTTTAATTTTTCTCTTAAATCTTTGGAGAGGTTAGACATTTCATCAAAGGATGTCACACGTTTCTCATAAAGCCACTCAAAAATTTGAGCTGCGCGGAAAGGCTTTTCGTCTTGTTCTTTTAACCATTCTTTCATTTCGTGAAGCTCAAATGAATAGATCGACGGCATATCTGTTTTCAGTTCTTTTCTTACTTTTTGTTCTGTCATTTTTTATCCCTTCTTTCTCATGCTGCAAATAAAGAAACCATCTGTTCCGAAATAATGAGGAAGAATTTGCACACTTCCGTTTTGAACAAACGGAGCAACCTGCTCAGGCAGCCGTTCATTAAGAGATAAATCGGGTTCGAAGTCTTGGTGTTCTTGTAAAAACGCATGAATCACTTGTTGATTTTCTGTGGGGTCCATTGTACATGTACTATATACAAGGGTTCCGCCAGGCTTTAAAAGCGGAGCTGTTTCTTTTAAGATTGCCTGCTGAATTGAAGCAAGCCTTGCTGAGTCTTCTGGAGACTTTGTATATTTCATATCTGGTTTTCGTCTAATGACGCCAAAACCAGAACACGGCGCATCAATCAGAATCCTGTCAAATGAAGCTTCGCTGTAATCGTCTTTTGCTTTCCTTGCATCAAGCGCTTTTGCCTCGATCTGAGTAAGGTTCAGACGTTTTGCTGCTTGTTTGATGAGTTTCACTTTGTGTTCGTGCAAATCAAGTGAAACAATTTGTCCTTCGTCGTTCATACGCTCTGCGATATGTGTTGATTTTCCGCCTGGAGCCGCACAGGCGTCAAGCACAGCTTCTCCCGGCTGAGGGTCTAGTGCTCTTGCGACAAGCATTGAGCTTTCATCTTGAATGGTCACATAGCCTTCTTGAAAAGAAGGGGTTGAAACGATGGACCCTTTCATCAGCTTAAGTGCATCTTCTGATAAATCGCCAAGCTCCGTTTCAATTCCGGCATCCAGCAGTTCTTGCTGCAGTGCTGCGCGGTCCGTTTTCATTCGATTGACACGAAGGGTTTGCTTTGGCGGTACTAAATGAATGCGGCACATGCTTTCTGCCGCTTCAAATCCGTACGACTGAACCCATTCCTGCACGAGCCATAATGGGTGGCTTGTCTCAATCGAAAGCCGCTTGACTGGATCTTTGATGTCATCAAAAGCCGGAACGCCTTCTCTTTGCACGGATCGAAGAACGCCGTTCACAAGTGAAGAAATGCCCTTGTGCCCTCTCTTTTTCGTTAGCTCAACCGCTTCATGGATGGCTGCACGATCTGGAATCTTTTCAAGGTAGATCATTTGATAAAGGGACATCCGCAAAAGCTGCATGACCCACGGAGCCACCTTTTGCGGTTTTTTCACAAATGGTGCCAGCATATAATCTAATGCCAGCTTGTTTTGCAGTGTACCGTACACAAGCTCTGTTAAGAGCGGTTTGTCCTGATCTGCCAAGTCTTTGTCTTTCATAACTGACTGCAAAAGCAAATTACTATAAGCTTGGTTTTGTTCGAGTTTGATTAAAGCGTCCAGCGCTACTTCTCTCACATTACTTTTCTTCATTCATTAACCCTAATTTCTGTCCCATTTCGATATTTGCGCCTCTTAGGAAGTCTTCGCCGCTCATTTTTTTCTTACCAGCTGGCTGCACACCTGTTAATAAAAGGCCTTGTTTATTCCCAGTTCCAATGACTGGACCTTCTTTTTGAAGCTCAATCACTTTCCCAGGTTCTTCTTGCGCTTCGAGTGGAACTTTTTTCGCTTCCCATACTTTTAGATGAGCCCCGTTCCATTCAGTATAGGCAACTGGCCACGGATTTAAGCCGCGAACTTGGTTGTAAAGCTCTTCTCCGGTCTTTGTCCAGTCTAACCTTTCCTGCTCTCGCTTTATATTAGGTGCATACGTTGCCGCTTCTTCATTTTGCGGAATTGGAGAAATAGATCCGCTTAGAACATTCGGCACAGTATCTTTCAATAGTGCGGCGCCTGCTACACTTAATTTATCATGTAATGTACCGACATTGTCTAATTCGTCGATTTCCACTTCTACTTTACTGATCATGTCCCCTGCATCGAGCCGTTCCACCATGTACATGATCGTGACGCCTGTTTTCTTTTTGCCTTGAAGGATCGCATAATGGATCGGCGCGCCCCCTCTTAGTTCTGGCAGCAGCGAGGCATGTACATTGATACAGCCAAACTGAGGTTCATCTAGTAATCGTTTTGGTAGAATTTGTCCAAATGCCGCCGTGACAATTAAATCTGGCTTTAAGGCAAGCACTTTATCAATTTCTTCATCAAGGCGTACCTTTTCAGGCTGCAAGACCGGAATGCCGTGCTTTAAGGCTTCTACTTTCACAGGAGGCGGCGTGAGTACTCGTTTTCTGCCTTTCGGGCGATCTGGCTGCGTGACGACCCCGACAACTTCGTATCCTTCTGTTATAAGTGTCTGCAGCACAGGTACTGAGAAATCAGGGGTTCCCATAAATACAATACGTGCCATTTTCTTCACCCTTCCATTTCCGCAAGTTCTTTTTCTGTATAGGTTTGAATGATTTTCGACGTAAATAAAATGCCGTCTAAATGATCAATTTCGTGCAATAAGGCTCTTGCTAAAAATCCTTCTGCTTCTATTGTAAATGGTTTGCCTTTCTTATCAAAGGCTTTTACCTTCAAATAGCTCGGTCTTTCTACTGTGCCGTATAAAGATGGAAAGCTCAGGCAGCCTTCAATATCTGTTTGACTTCCTTTCACTTCAAGAACCTCGGGATTTACTAAATCAATTCTGCCCGTTTCTTCTCCGATATCGACAACAGCAATTCTTTGTGAAATGCCGATTTGTGGTGCTGCTAGTCCGACTCCATCTAGCTCAAGCATTGTATCATACATATCATCAAGCAGTTTTTTGAGCTTTTTATCGAACGTATCGACAGGCTCTGCCTTTTGTTCGAGTACTTCTGCCGGATGCATGACTATTGGTTTGACTGCCACTTAAAGCCCTCCGTTTTACATCATCATATATGGATTCATATCTATTGAAATCATCAATTGTTTTTGTTCCATTTCCTTTTGATAATGATCTTGTATTTTCCGTAGTAAACTTGCCAGTTCATTTTCCCTTTTGTATTTTATCACGCATTGATATCGATATCTATCTTTGATCTTAGCGATTGGTGATGCAGCCGGACCAAGAATTCTTGTATTCGGTGCACAGTTCATTTTTAGGAACTGAACAATTTGATCCGTGACATGCGCTGCCTTCGTCACTTCCTCATGTGATACTGTCACCATCGCCAAAAAGTAATACGGCGGATAGGACTGGTGGCGGCGATGCAGCATCTCCTGTTCATAAAAGGCTTCGTAGTCATGCTGCTGCGTTAATTCAATACTATAGTGAGAAGGCGTATACGATTGAATGATCACAGAGCCCGCTTTTTCATGTCGTCCTGCCCTGCCGCTGACCTGCGTGAGAAGCTGAAATGTTTTTTCACTTGAACGGAAATCAGGGATATGAAGAGACGTATCCGCACTTAGAACACCAACAAGTGTGACATCTGGGAAATCTAGCCCTTTTGCAATCATCTGCGTCCCGAGCAAAATATCTGCTTCTTTATTGCCAAAAGATGTGAGGAGCTTTTCATGAGCACCTTTACGAGACGTTGTATCTACATCCATTCGGATGACTCTTGCCTCTGGCAGTACTTTTGTCAGCTCTTCTTCTACACGCTGTGTACCCGTACCAAAATAGCGAATATGCTCACTATGGCATTCTGGACATTCAACTGGCACCGGTGCCTCGTGACCGCAATAATGGCATTTCAGCCGTTTTTGATAGCGGTGATAGGTGAGAGAAATTTCGCAATGAGGACATTGCTCCACATATCCGCAATCACGGCACATCACAAAGGATGAATAGCCCCTTTTATTCAGAAATAAGACGGCTTGTTCTTTTCTTTCAAGCACTTCCTTTAATCTGAGCATTAATTCTTCTGAAAACATGGACCTGTTGCCATTTCTCAATTCTTCTCTCATATCAATTAACGAAACGTGCGGCAGCTGCTGCTGGTTGACTCGGTTTTTGAGCGTCAGCAATGTAAACACGCCTTTTTTGGCACGCGCGTAGGTTTCAAGTGAAGGAGTTGCACTACCTAAAACAACTGGGCAACGATGCCTTTTGGCTCGTTCAATGGCGACGTCCTTGGCATGATAACGAGGCATTTCCTCTTGTTTATAAGAAGATTCATGCTCTTCATCTATGATAATCATGCCTAGATTTTCAAATGGTGCGAAAACAGCCGATCTCGCGCCCACGACAAGTTTGACTTCCTTGCGGTGGATTTTCCGCCACTCATCATATTTTTCCCCTGTCGATAATCCGCTATGAAGTACAGCCACATTTGAACCGAATCGTTCTTTAAACCGCTGAACCATTTGAGGGGTTAACGAGATTTCTGGGACGAGGACGATCGCTTCTTTTCCTTTTTGTAGGGCATGATCAATCGTCTGCAAGTATATTTCCGTTTTACCGCTTCCTGTCACCCCGTGCAGCAGAAAGGTTTCATGCCGGTCATCACTGACTGCTTGATGTATATGTTTTGCCGCTTCTGCTTGTTCTGGCATAAGGTCAAGTGAAGAAGAAGGTGTAAATGCCCGGTCACGATAAGGATCCCGGTAGACCTCTTCATAGCTTTCTGTTAGCAGCCCTTCTTGAATAAAGGTTTTAAGCGTTTGAGAACTCGCGCCTGTTTGCTGCTGCAAGTCTTTCGCTAAAAAGGTCGTCTCACTCGCTTGAAGCAAAAAGGAGAGCAGAGCCTTTTGTTTCACCGCATTTTTTTTCAGCTGCTGCTTTTTTTCTTCAAGCTTATCTTTTGATGCAGCTAGTTGGAGCGTGCGCACTTTTTTCTTTCCAGATTTTTGCGAGACGTGATACCTTACCTCTAGATGACCTTTTTGGACATGCTTTTGAATCTGTTTTAGTTGTTCGGCTGGGATGTCAGCGTAAAGAATGCTATCTCGCTGACCGAAAAGCTCTTTCAATGACTGCGGAAGTTCTTCATCTGACAGCACTTGAATTTCTTTTTCATACTTCGCCTTCATGGCTGCAGGCAGCATCGATTGAAGTGCCGTAATGTGATAGGACAATGTTTTTTCCGTCAGCCAGTGGGAAAGCTCCAATAACTCATCTGTCAGAACAGGTGATAAATCAAATAAATCGACAATGTCCTTTATGCTTCCTGTTTTTACGTCTGTTTCTTCTTTGACTTTTGTCACAAACCCTTGAATCTTCCTAGGGCCAAAGGGAACGACCACCCTCATTCCCGCTTTGACGAGATCTTTGAATCGATCTGGTACACGGTAATCGAATGGCCGGTCAATGGCTTTCGTTGTGACATCTACGATAACTTCAGCAATCATGCTCGATCACGCTCTTTTGGCAACAGCTGTTTTGCCTCCTTTAAGATTTCAAAAGCGAGGTCTTTTTTGCTCATCATCGGCAGTTCTGTTGTTGTACCATCTGCTTTGATGATTGCTGCTACATTTGTGTCTGTGCCAAAGCCTGCACCTTCTTTTGTGACATTATTGGCCACAATCATATCTAAATGCTTGGATTCGATTTTCTTTTTCGCATAATATTCTACATCCTGCGTTTCAGCTGCAAAACCGACAAGCACTTGATGCTCTTTTCTTTTCCCCAGTTCTTTTAAAATATCTTTTGTCCGGGTGAATTCAATCTCTAAGGCGCTGTCCTGTTTTTTCATTTTATGAGGATATGAGGTCACAGGGGTATAGTCGGCGACTGCTGCTGATTTAATGACAAGGTCCGCTTCCTCGTACACAGCTAATGCGGCTTGATACATGTCCTCTGCCGATTCAACGTGCACCACATGTACATGATTAGGTGCAGTTAAAGATACAGGTCCTGAAATAAGCGTGACATCTGCCCCCATTTGCTGCGCAGCCTCTGCAATTGCATAGCCCATTTTTCCAGACGATCGATTTGTAAAGAAACGCACAGGATCGATGACTTCTCGTGTAGGACCTGCTGTCACCACGACTTTTTTACCTGAAAGCGGTAAGTTTTTTGGCTCTTCAAAAAATGCACGGATGTGCTCAACTATTTTTTCAGGCTCCTCTAATCGCCCTTTTCCAATATAGCCACAGGCTAAATAACCTTCACTCGGTTCAATAAACTGGTAGCCGTCCTCATATAATGTGCGAATGTTCCGCTTTACAGCCGGGTGATCATACATATGCACATTCATAGCTGGTGCGATCCATACAGGAGCAGTTGAAGCAAGTAAGGTCGTCGTGAGCATATCATCTGCAAGCCCTGCCGCCATTTTACCAATCGTATGTGCTGTTGCAGGGGCAACAAGAATGAGATCGGCCCAGTCAGCTACGTCAATATGCGCAATGACTTTTGGATTGTTTTCTTTAAATGTATCCACATACACCTCATGTCGAGACAGAGCTTGGAAGGTAAGCGGAGACACAAACTCACGAGCAGATTCCGTCATAATCACTCTTACATTTGCGCCCGCCTGTACGAGTTTACTAGTAAGTGCAGCTGCTTTATATACGGCGATTCCTCCGCTGACGCCGAGCAAAATATTTTTTGACTGTAACATTTGTTTGTCCCCCTTAACGGCCTTTTTCACAAATTCGTCTACAATTCAAAAAAGTCAAAACCAATCATAGTTTTGACTTTTTTGAACGTATCGTATCTGCATAGCAGAAGCGATGTGTTATTCTTGATCCTCTTTTTCAAATGTCAAAAGACCGGCATCGATTTCTTCAAGTGCTTTACCTACAAATTTGTAAGATTTCGTATTTTCGATTTGCTGATCTTGGTGGATCTGCATTTCACGTGCACGGCGTGCAGATACTGTCACAAGTGTGTATTTTGAATCAAGTTTGTTCATCAATGAGTCAATTGAAGGATCTAACATAGTTTATTCTACCCCCAGCATTTTTTTATATCTTGGTGCGACTCTGTCTCTGCGCAGGTGTTCTGCAAGGACGATCGCTTTGATTCTTTCACAAGCAAGCTCGACATCATCGTTTTCCACGACATAGTCGTAAGCATCCATCATTTCAATCTCTTCTTTTGCAGCAGCCATTCGATTTCGAATGAGCTCCTCAGACTCTGTACCACGTGTAATGATGCGGTTCTGAAGTTCTGAAAGACTAGGCGGTGCAAGGAAAATAAAAAGACCTTCTGGGAATGCTTCTCTTACTTGAAGTGCACCTTGCACTTCGATTTCAAGGAAAACATCTTTTCCTTCGCTTAATGTCTGTTCTACATAGTCAACAGGCGTGCCGTAATAATTCCCGACATACTCTGCCCATTCTAACAGCTTTTTGTTTTCAATCATATGTTCAAATTCTTCCCTGGATTTAAAGAAATAATCGACACCATTTCTTTCACCTTCACGCGGTTTACGTGTTGTCACAGAAATTGAGTATTCAAATTTCGTATCTTCCTGGGAGAAAATGGCTTGTCTGACCGTTCCTTTTCCAACTCCCGAAGGTCCAGAGAGAACGATTAAAAGTCCTCTTTCTTTCATAATGGCGTATTACCCCTGCCCTTCATCTATGATTTCTTCTTTTACAGAAAGTCTTTGCGCGACAGTCTCAGGCTGAACGGCAGATAAGATGACATGGTCACTGTCCATAATGACAACAGCACGGGTTCTTCTTCCGTATGTAGCATCTATGAGCATGCCTCGATCTCTTGCGTCTTGTATCATTCGTTTAATCGGTGCTGATTCCGGACTGACGATCGAAATCATCCGATTCGCTGAAATGATGTTTCCAAATCCGATATTGATCAACTTTATGGTCATCTTCTAACGTCCCCCTGTATTATAAACGTCTCTAGTCTCGCCGAAAGAGACGTACTGTAAACAGCATACACAATGACTATTCTATATTCTGCACTTGTTCTTTTATTTTTTCAATAGCACTTTTCATTTCAACCACCAGCTTAGTTAAATGATGATGGTTCGCTTTTGAACCAATGGTGTTCACTTCACGGTTGAGCTCCTGTACAAGAAAATCAAGTTTTCTGCCAGCAGCACCGCCTTGCATCAAGATTTGCTGGAATTGCTGAAAGTGACTTTTCAATCTCGTAATCTCTTCTGTAATGTCACAGCGGTCAGCAAAGATCGCAGCCTCTGTTGTCAATCTGCTTTCGTCAAGCGCCTCTCCGATCCATTCTTGCAATCGCTGATTGAGCCTGTCTTTATACTGACTCACAACCTCTGGTGCAAAGACTTTGATTTCTTCTGTATAGGCCTCTAATTCAGAAAGCCTCAGCTCACAGTCTTTTTGAAGTGATGTTCCCTCCTGCTCTCTCATGAAGCAAAGCTCCTTGACAGCCGTTTCACAAGCTTCCATCAGCAATTGCTCTAATTGCTCATTTCGGCTAGCGGATTCTTCTACTTGAACGGCATGCTCCAGCCCCAGTAAGTCATGTGCATGCTGAATGCCTGAAATGTGATAGCGTTTCTCGAGATCTTTTGCGGCTTTCATGTATTCATCAAGCAGCGGCCAGTCGATCTGCAAGGACCGGCTTGCTAGTTTACCGCCTTCAATCGTAACAAACAGCTCAATTCTACCGCGCTGCACGTGACGAAGAATGATTTTTTTTAATGTGTCTTCGAAATATAAAAGCGGCCTCGGCAAACGGGCATGAACCTCTTTAAAACGGTGATTGACCGATTTTAGCTCAACTGACACTGTCAGTTCTCCATCCGTTTTACTCGCTTGGCCGAATCCCGTCATACTGCGTATCATGTCAAAACACCCAATTCTTTCATATTAATAAAATGAAAAAGGTAATAGCAGACACTATTACCTCAAAATTATACCATAACGAATTATTTTTTTCTTGTCAAAAGTGATCCTGCCAGTAAAAAAGTTGGCAGTGCAGACATACCGATGATCAGCAGCCAATCAATTGGTGCAATCGCCACCGTTTTGAAAATCGGCTGAAGCGGCGGATAATAAATGACCACAAACATCAGTAAAAGTGATGACAAAACCGCACCGATTAAGTAGAGATTCCCGAATGGATTGCGTTCAAAGATGGATCGTTCACTGCGGCAGTCAAATACATGAATGAGCTGCGCCAACACAAGCGTACTAAATGCAACAGTCTGTGCATATGGCAGGTTGTTTGGATCACGGTGATACACAAACATAAATGCTAAAAGGGTCGCAAGTCCAATGAGGAACCCTCTAGATACAACCTTCCAGCCGAGCCCTCTAGCAAAAATCCCCTCTTTCATATTCCTCGGCTTCCTTTTCATGACATCGCCTTCTGGCTTATCCATACCAAGCGCCATCGCCGGGAGACCATCTGTGACGAGGTTGACCCATAAAATTTGAATAGGAACGAGAGGAAGCGGAAGCGCTAGAAGCATCGCAAACAGCATAACCAAAATTTCTCCCACATTTGATGCGAGCAAATAGCGAACAAACTTACGAATGTTTTCATAAATATTTCGGCCTTCTTTAATGGCCGATTTAATGGTCGCAAAGTTGTCATCAAGTAAAATAAGAGAGGACGCTTCCTTGGCTACGTCTGTTCCAGTGATGCCCATGGAGATACCGATATCTGCTTGCTTAATTGCAGGCGCATCATTGACCCCGTCACCTGTCATCGCTACAATATGTCCATTTTTTTGATAGGCCTTCACAATTCTCAGCTTATGCTCCGGTGATACCCGTGCAAAGACGTATACATTTTCAGCCGTTTGCTCAAGCTCTTTGTCACTCAGCTGATCCAGCGCTTTTCCGTCGAGCACCTTTCCTTGCTTTGGTAAAAGGCTCAAGTCTTTTGCGATCGCTTTGGCTGTTTCCACGTGATCCCCTGTAATCATAACTGTTTTTATGCCCGCATCCCTGCACTCTTTAATCGCTCGTCTCACTTCAGGACGAGGCGGGTCGATCATGCCCTCTAGTCCGATAAAAGTTAAATCAGTTTCAGCCTGCTGGACAGTGGTGATTGTTTCTGTCAGACCAACTTTTTTATACGCAATGGCAATCGTTCTCAGCGCCTGTCTTGCTAAACCTTGAATCGCAGCCTCTGTTTCTTGCCTGTGAGTGGTTGAAAATGAAGCTGTGCGTCCGCCGTGCATGATATGGCTTGAACGGTTCATCAGGACATCCGGCGCACCTTTTGCAATGACGTACCGCTCTTTTTGATTCGTTTCGACGACGACTGACATCATCTTTCTTTCTGAATCAAAAGGAAACTCTTCTACCACGTGAAATCCGGCTTCGATGAATTGCTCTGTAAAACCCGCTTTACGTGCTGCGGTGAGAAGTGCCCCCTCTGTCGGATCACCATCAAGCCTCATTTCGCCATCTTTTTCAACGATGGTCGATGTATTACAAAGCGCCCCATATAATAACACCTTTTGCAGACTTGGATGTTTGTCTACATGGACAAGTTCTCCGTTCAAGGTGAAATCACCAGATGGCTCATAGCCCGTACCAGAAATATTCCACGTTTTGCCCTCTGCCCATACATGGGTCACAGTCATTTTATTTTGCGTCATGGTTCCTGTTTTATCTGAGCAAATGATCGACGCGCAGCCAAGAGTCTCCACCGCCGGGAGCTTTCTGACAATCGATTTTTGTTTGATCATCCGCTGCACTCCTAAGGAAAGTGCGACGGTAACAATTGCCGGCAGGCCTTCGGGAATCGCAGCAACCGCAAGTGATACTCCCGCCAGGAACATATGATACAAATCATGTCCTTGCACAACGCCAAGAACCACAACGAGCACCGTTAAAAATAAAGCAGCCACAATGAGGATTTTCCCCAGCTGTTCGAGACGTCTTTGCAGTGGTGTTTCCATATTCCCTGCAGCATCCAGCATGCCGGCAATTTGCCCCATCGCTGTATTCATTCCTGTACCAATGACAACGCCCACGCCGCTTCCTCTAGTGACAAGCGTCCCCATAAAGGCCATGTTCGTCAAATCTCCAAGCGAGACATGATTGCTAGAAAGCGGACTTGCGTGTTTGACTGCTGGGATGGATTCGCCAGTGAGAGCAGACTCCTCGATTTCCAGGCTCTTTGTTTCTAGTAATCTAATATCTGCCCCAATCCGGTCTCCGCTTGAAAATTTCACAATATCCCCTGGCACGAGATGTTTAGATGGGATCTTGATCCATTCATGATTTCTCCTTGCATACACATGTGGGGTTGATAATTCCTTTAGTGCTTGAAGGGATTTTTCCGCCCGGCGTTCTTGATAAAAGCCGAGCACTCCATTAATCAGAACAATCGCTACAATGGCTACTGCATCAATGTATTCGCCTAGAAAAGCAGAAATGATCGTTGCTGCAAGCAAGATTAACACCATAAAGTCTTTAAATTGCGCTAAAAAAATGATCAGAGCTGACGCCTTTTTCCCTTCTTGCAATTCATTTGGCCCGTGTTTTTCAAGCCGTTTTTGTACATCTTTTTCTGACAGTCCGTCACCTATCGATGTATTCATTGTTTTTAATAAATCGGTTTGGTTCAGTTCATGCCAATTCATTTGACCTCGTCCACTCCTCTTTTGTTCTCTCTCATATGCAGTGTTCTATAAGCCAGTTTATTCAGACTCGTCCTAAATCATGCTATAATAATAAGACTGCCTAAAGAACGAGAAATGGAAGGTTCTTTCAGTAGATTTGTGTGAAAGAAGAGGGTGTATCCAACATGTCATTTGACGGCATTTTTACATATGGTATGACAAATGAATTGCAAGAGACATTAACTGGCGGAAGAATTTCAAAAATTCATCAGCCATATAAGCACGAGCTGATTTTTCATATCCGGGCAAACGGAAAGAATCATAAGCTCCTTTTATCCGCTCATCCGAGCTATGCTAGAGTGCAGCTCACAGAGCAGCAATATGACAATCCAAGCGAACCTCCAATGTTTTGTATGCTCCTTAGAAAGCATCTTGAGGGCGGATTCATTGAGCGTTTTGAACAAATTGGATTTGACCGGGTGATCGTACTTCATGTACGAAGCCGCAATGAAATTGGCGACGAACAGACGCGAAAGCTCTACATTGAAATCATGGGAAGGCATAGTAATTTGATTCTTGTCGAAGATGACACGCAGCAGATCATCGATGGCTTGAAGCATCTTTCTCCATCTGTGAACAGCTATCGAACAGTGCTTCCTGGGCACGAATACCTTCTGCCGCCTGCGCAGCAAAAATTAAATCCGTTTGCAGTAACGAAGGACGATATTTTAAAGCATTTACGCTTTCAAGAAGGAATGATCACAAAGCAAATTGTCGATACATTCTCTGGGGTTTCTCCGCTGTTTGCAAAGGAAGCTGTTCACAGGGCCGGTCTTGCCAATCAGGAAACAATTCCAAATACACTAGTCGACATGTTCCAGCTGATTCGCATGCATTCCTTTACCCCGCAGCTGACAAGAAAAGATGGGAAGGAGTATTTCTATTTATTAGAACTGCAGCATGTCCAAGGCGAAATGAAGACATTCGACTCTCTCAGCCAGCTGCTTGACCGCTTTTATTTCGGCAAAGCTGAGAGAGACAGAGTGAAACAACAAGCGTCTGACCTTGAACGGTTTGTCATAAATGAAAAAAAGAAAAATGAAAACAAGCTCAAAAAACTGAACAGAACCCTTGAAGAATCTCAAAATGCCCATAAATACCAGCTCTATGGCGAATTGCTAACAGCCAATTTATATGCCATCAAAAAAGGGGATAAAGAAGCGACTGTCATCAATTATTACGATGAAGATGGCGGAGAGATCACAATACCGCTCAAAACAAACAAAACCCCTTCTGAAAATGCGCAAGCATATTTCACAAAATATCAAAAGGCAAAAAATGCAGTAGAAGCGGTCAATGAGCAAATTGAGCGGACACATAAAGAGATTGCTTATTTTGATGAGTTGATTCAGCAGCTGTCCTCTGCCTCACCGAAGGATTTAGAGGAAATGAGAGAAGAGCTTGTTGAAGGGAAATATTTACGCGCCAAACAAAAGCGCAACGCCAAAAAGAAAAAAACGGCGGCCATTCAGCTTGAAACGTATGAATCGTCTCAAGGGATTCCGATATTAGTCGGAAAAAACAACAAACAAAACGAGTATTTAACCACAAAGGCGGCTGCCCGTGACGATATTTGGCTGCACACGAAGGATGTTCCTGGATCACATGTCGTCATCCGTCATCAAACGCCTGATGAACAGACGCTGCTTGAAGCGGCTCAAATCGCTGCCTACTTCTCGAAGGCAAAGGAGTCGAGCTCCGTTCCTGTCGATTACACGAAAATCCGGCATGTGAAAAAACCAAATGGAGCCAAGCCCGGATTTGTGACGTATGATCAACAGCAAACATTATTTGTCACACCTGACGAAGATGTGGTTCTAAAGCTGCGAAAATAATAAAAGCCGATAAAATCCTTTCAAGAGATTTTATCGGCTTTTTCTTTGTTGTTTTTTTCTTTCGATATAGAGAGCATCAAGTGCATCTACATCCTCTTGTTCAAGCAATGCCTCAATTTCCGCAGCCAGCTGTTTTGTCAGGGCTGGGCTTGCACCGCTTGTAGAGACTGAAATCGTCACTTTCCCTGCTTTGACCACCTTTGGCACGATCACATTGCCAAGCTCTGATTGGCTCACACAATTCACAAGCTGGTGAGGCCGTGCTGTTTGTGCAATCCATTCATTTACTGCCGGATCATTTGTAGCAGCGACAATGAAAAAAGCATCCTCTACATCTTGAGCTTCCACTTTCTTTTCTTTCCAATTCAGGTTGTATGTATCAATGAGACGCGCCATCTCTTTAGAAATATCAGGACTCACGATGGTAATATGGCAAGGCTCTATGCATAGCACCTCTGCCCTTCTTGCGGCTATTTTTCCACCGCCGGCGATGAGCACTTGTTGATTGGTTAAATCAAGATGGACTGGAAGCATGGCTTTCTCCTTGGAAATGAAACGCATCGTCTTTGTTTAAAATGGTTTCTTGCACGCGTTCAATATAAGCTGCTTTTACATGCGGATGAAAGCCAATATACCGGCATACCCGGACGTCTTTCAGCCTCTCTCTCGCCTGAGCCGCTTCATTTTCAATCTCTTTCATTAAAATACCCGTAAACAACAAGTAAGGAACGAGATAAACAGGCGCATCATCATCTGCTGTTAATTGCGCAAGAACATCTCGGTAATTTGGCTCACATGCTGTAATAAAACATGGCAAGACCTCAGCAAAAGGAAGCAGGCGCCGGACATCGTCCGCAATGCCAAACACATCTCGCTTCACATCTGGATCAGAGCTTCCGCGGCCAATTAAAAGAATACGTGCTTCCCCGCCTTGATATCCTGCTTCTTCAATTCTTGCAGCAACTGCTTTTGTCACTTCTTGATTGACCCCAATTGGTTTCCCGTATGTGACCTTCACTTGCGGGTATCGTTTTTGAACTTTCTCAATCTCAACTGGAATATCTGATTTAGCATGCATAGCAGTTAAAAGGAGGAGCGGGACGATCGCAATGTTTGTAGCTCCTTTGTTCACACAGGCTTCAAAGCCTTCCTCTATAGAAGGGGCTGTTAGTTCTAAAAAACAAATTTCTTGTATATCGGCTTCTACTAATGGCATACAGCTTTTCATAAAAGAAATGGCTTTATCTTGTGCTTCTTTTACCCTGCTTCCATGCCCAACATAAAGTACAGCTTGTTTCATGTGACTCCTCCTTCTTACTTGTTTTGTTCAGACGAAAAGACACGATCAATGCACGTGTCTTTTCTCTAACATTCTCAATTCTCAATGAGAGCCGGTTCAAACCAGTTCAGCTTTTGGTGAAAATGAACGACATCTCCAACAACTATTAAGCTTGGATGCTCGATGCCTTCTTTTTCAACGGTTTCAGACAGTGTCTTAACAGTGCAGCAAGTCGTCTTTTGCCTCGTCGTGGTTCCCCAGTGTATAAACGCTGCTGGCGTTTCTGGATCACGTCCATTTTTTATAAGAAGCTGCTGCACTCTTTCTACGTTTTTGACGCCCATGTAAATCACAAGGGTATCAATCCCTGTAGCCAGTGCCTCCCACTTTTCTTCAAAATGCTCATCCTTTTGATAGTGACCCGTGACAAACGCAACATTCGAGCTGAATTCACGGTGCGTCACAGGAATGCCTGCATAAGCAGCTGCTGCAATACCAGAGGTAATCCCCGGGACAACTTCATATGGAATTCCGTGCTCAGCTAAGCATTCGATTTCTTCACCGCCGCGGCCAAATACAAAGGGGTCGCCGCCTTTCAGACGGACGACAACATTCCCTTCCTTTGCATGGGTCACAAGGGCATCATTGATGGCTTCCTGTCTCATCGTATGATGATTCGGGAGCTTGCCGCAATAGATTAATTCCGCCTCGGGTTTGGCGTGGGCGAGTATTTCTTGATTGACAAGACGATCATATAAAATGACATCTGCCTGCTGTATTGCCTTAAGGGCTTTTAATGTAATTAAGTCTGGATCCCCAGGTCCAGCCCCCACAATGTATACTTTCCCCATCGTGCTTTTCTCCCCCTGCCATCAGGCGATTATTTCGCTTTTCCCTTTACATAATCAACAAGACGCTGTTTGGACTCTTCACGCGATAATTCACCTGTATCTAGAACAAGCTCAGGTGCAGCTGGCTCTTCATACGGCGAATCAATCCCGGTAAAAAATGGAATTTCGCCATTTCTAGCTTTTTTATATAACCCCTTTGGGTCACGCTCTTCGCATACGTTCAGATCACATTTCACAAACACTTCGTGAAATTCTCCCGCTTCAACTAACTGTCTGACAATGCGGCGGTCTTCTTGAAATGGAGAAATAAAAGCCGTGATGACAATCGTTCCTTGCTCAACAAATAATTTCGCCACTTCTCCGATACGTCGGATGTTCTCTTTTCTGTCATCATCTGAAAACCCTAAATCTTTATTCAGACCATGCCGCACATTATCGCCATCAAGAACAGTGACTTGATAACCTTGTTCAAACAGCTCTCTAGCCGCTGCATTTGCAATTGTAGATTTACCTGATCCACTTAGACCTGTGAGCCAAATAATGCCGCTTTTATGATTGTTTTTCTGTTGATATTCTTTTTTTGTAATAGATGAATCATGCCACACGATATGTTCGTTGCTCATGTCATACCCTCCCATTAAGATACCGTCGTTTTTAATCCTTCGATTAATGTTTCAATGACTTCTTTTCGGCTGAACGTGCTTGGCGGTAATTCTCCGTTTCTCAGCATCGTTCGAACCTTTGTACCTGAAAGAATGACATGCTCGCTTTTATCGTGAGGACATGTTTTTGGTGTTGCCATTGCTTCACATGTATTACAGTAGAAGCTATGTTCAAATTTTAACGGGGTAATGCCAATTTCTTCGCTTGTAAATTGTTCAAATAACTCCTGCGCCTCGTATGTGCCGTAATAATCACCAACACCTGCATGATCTCTTCCCACAATAAAGTGAGTACAGCCGTAATTTTTACGAACAAGCGCGTGAAAGATTGCTTCCTTTGGTCCAGCATAACGCATTGCCGCAGGAAAAACACCTAAAAAGACGCGATCCTTTGGGTAATAACCGTTCAATAACACTTGATAGCTTTTCATTCTCACGTCTGCCGGAATATCGTCTGATTTTGTTTCACCGACAAGTGGATTTAAAAACAAACCATCGACGGTTTCAAGTGCTGTCTTTTGAATATATTCATGGGCACGGTGAACAGGGTTTCTCGTTTGGAAACCAACAATCGTTTTCCAGCCGTTCTCTTTAAAATGACGTCTTGTTTCTTCCGGCTCATACGTAAATTGAGGGAATGGTTTTTCGCTTCGTTTCGTCAGTGTAATTTTACCACCAATGTACGTATCACCGCGTTCAAATAATTTTTTCACGCCTGGATGATTGCGGTCATCAGTTTTATACACATTCACCGCTTCTTTTTCCTTATCTGGTGTGTATTGATCCTCTACTTCAATCACGCCATATACAGTTCCATTATACGATAGACGCACAATCTCGCCTCGATGGATTTCCGCTGCCTTTTCCTTTGTCACTGGCAGTGTAATAGGAAGAGACCAAACGACACCACTTGCTAGCCGCATACTGCTCACAACCGCTTCATAATCAGCTTTTGTTAAAAACCCTTCAATTGGACTATACCCGCCAATTGCTATGAGTTCAAGGTCTGCAAAAGAGATAGCATCTAGTTCAATTTCCTTTGCAGCCGTGCTGAGGTCATACTCTTCATTTACTCGATTAATTAATACGCCACCATGTGGTGTTAAACTCATTTGTTCATCTTCCTCTCAATGTTCATATTTATTAGATGTAAATAGTCGGATTTGTCGTTAAATCCCGCCGCCCTGTTCATGAATCGAGCTGCTTTCATTTTTGACTGCCTTCATCAGACTTAGCGCACCAAGTGAGGCAAGCAGTACACTCATCATGATAAAGATAGAGTAATAGTCCCCTTTTAAGAAAAGACTCACCAGCAAATACGATAGACTAAGTGATAAAAAGGGTGATACTACCCACACTTTCAGCATTTTTTTCACCACATGTTTATGAAAAATATTAGGTCCGCCTTTTGCCATGCCAAGTCCAATGATAGACGAGGAGGTGATTTGGGTAAGTGGAACTGGCAGCCCAAAAATAGAGCTGACGATGACAAGTCCAGCACCGGTACCGGAAAGCAATATCCCTTCGCCCGTTTGATAGCGGGTAATCTTCTTTCCATTTGTTTCTAGTACTCTTCTGCCAAGCAAGAGGGCTCCAATGGCGACGAAGATTCCGCCGTAAAGTGTTCCTTGCCCAACTGACAAAACGCCCGCGGCAACAAGTGGACCGACTGCATTTGCCACATTGTTCATACCTGCTGAAAATGCTTCTAAAAACCCACTAAGGATTAAAACAATGGATAAAATGACTGTTCCTTTTTTAGACAGCTTACGTTTAGGGAACATTCTGATGATTTTGACTACAACAAAGGTAAAAAGAAAGGCGACAAGCGGAATGATGACCCAAAATGCCACAATGACTAAAATGGATTTCACATACAATACTTTATATGCGACCGCGACACCAACTACAGCTCCTACTGTCACCTCACTCGTTGATAAAGGGATGGCCATCAGATTCGCTATAAAGAGTGATAATGCAGCAGAACCAATAATAATACAAACAATTTCAAGTGTAATGACGGATTCAGGCATAATTCCAGAGCTAATCGTTTTGACAACCTCACCACCGCCAATAACTGAACCTGCTAAAATCCCAACTGCACATACACTGAGTGCATAGATCGGCTTTCGAATCGCACCTGATCCGTACGCGATACCCATCGAAGCTGCTGCACCACTCGCGCCAATGTTTAGAGCGAAAAATAAACTAAATAAAATTGCGGCAATTTCCATACACTATGCTCCCTTACTCATGTAATCCGCACTCAGTCTTAGCTGTGCCTGACCATCTGCCAGACCGCAGATCCTCGGCAGTAAATGCTGGCTGTGTACACGGGGCACACCCGATACTTGGATATCCCTGATCATGTAGCGGATTATAAGTAAGTTCCTCTCTAGATGCATATCTCCATATGTCCTTCCACGTCCAGTGGATAAGCGGACATACTTTCACTGATTTGAATTTTTCATCCTTATTTAAAAAGTTCGTCCCTGCTCGCTTAGGAGACTGCTCTCTCCTTAAGCCAGAAAGCCATGCCGGATAGCCAGATAGCGCTTCTTGCAAAGGAATGACCTTACGCATATGACAGCAGCTTTGAGGATCTGTTTTCCATAGTTGATCACCATGCTGCGCATTTTGCTCCTCAACCGTCAGCTCAGGGGTTTTCAGCACAATATCTAAACCCGGGTATCTTTCCTTTACCGCATCAATTGTGTCGTACGTTTCCTTAAAATGCAGACCTGTATCTAAAAAGACAATTCTTGCATCCTTTTTTACTTTCGCAATCAAATCAATGAGGACGATGCCTTCAATACCAAAACTGCATGCATAAACGAGCTGATCACTATAATGACCGTATGCCCATTTCAGCACAGATAAGGCCCCTTTATACAAATCATCTTCTTGAAATGTAATGGACGGCTCTTGCCAATTTTCATAAGTTAACATTGTTTCTCCCCTTCCGGAGTATCACTACTCTCCGCACTACGTCAACTGAATTTTTTCTGTCTTCTTCCACTTGGATCACTTGACCGTCCTGAACAATCAGTGTAACTAAACTGAATTCATATCCCCAATCAGTTTCTGCATAGGCTTCAATTAAGTCTTCATCCTGCTTTTGCTTCACTTCCCCCTCACCGTTAAAATAAAAAAACTTCCTTTCAGTCCGAAAGAAAGATGAGGAAGCTCACGATTTCCTTATCTTTCAAAATAGAATCATTTTGCAGGAAGTAGCACCTTGCAAATCGCAGGTTGCCGGGCTTCATTGGGCCAGTCCCTCCACCTCTCTGGATAAGTGTTTTAATTTGTCTTAAATATTAACACAATTCAAACAAAAGTCAACCCGACTTTATTGATAGGATTAGTTTTTATTTAAATTTGAGTCTATTTTACTATTTTTAACCAAATAAAAAAGCTGTGCGGGGAGGCGCAGCTTTCTAGACGGTTTCTTCCATCCAAGATTCAGAGGAAGGATCTTGTCTCCAGCGTTTCAATTTATTCATAGCAGAAGGCTCAATCGCTTTCAGCTCAAGTGCCACGTCTGTCAGGGTGTCATAGTCTGTTAGGGTGACATATGGAATGTTTTTCTCTTGGAATGCTGCCGCAGCTTTTGGCAGACCGTATGTGAAGATCGCAGCAACGCCTAGTACGTCACAGCCCGCTTCTTGAAGAGCAGCGACCACTTCAAGCACACTGCCTCCTGTTGAAATCAGATCTTCTACGACGACCACCTTTTGGCCCTTTGATACGGCACCTTCAATTTGATTTCCTTTTCCATGTGCTTTTGGCTTACTTCTGACATAACACATCGGGACGTTTAGACGATCTGCTGCTAATGCCGCATGCGGGATGCCTGCTGTTGCAGTACCAGCAATCACCTCCGCTCCCTCAAAATGAGTGAGAATCAACTCTTTAAGACCTTCAGCAATGTCGTGTCTAACTTCTGGATAGGACAAGGTGAGACGGTTGTCACAATAGATCGGTGATTTGATACCGCTTGCCCATGTAAACGGTTCGTCTGGTTTCAATGAGACCGCTTTGATTTGTAATAGGTGTTTAGCAATTTTTGTTTTCATCTGGCAGTCACTCCCACTCTTTCAAAATTTGATGATAGGCTTCCAATGGTTTTTCAGCTTTTGTGATTGACCTTCCGACAACAATTTGTGAAACACCTTGCTCTTTTGCATAAGCAGGGGTTGCCACACGCTTTTGATCATCGGTTTGATCATTTAGTAAACGAATCCCTGGCGTAACAGTGAGGAAGTCAGGTGAGATGTGCTCATGAAGGGCTTTGGATTCATGAACAGAGCAAACAACACCGTCTAGTCCACTTTCATGTGCCAATTGACCGTACCGGATGACAGTCTCTTGCAGCGGACGGTCTATGAGTAATTCGCTTCTCATCATGTCTTCAGATGTACTCGTCAGCTGAGTCACTGCAATAATGCCCGGACGTTTTTGCCCAGCAGGCGTTCCGCTTTCAAGCCCTTCTAACGCAGCTTGCATCATCTGTTTCCCGCCAGCAGCATGTACATTGACTAGATCAACGCCAAGTGCGGCAAGCCGGTTCATTGCTTTTTGCACCGTTGTTGGAATGTCATGTAATTTGAGGTCGAGGAAAATGTGGCAATTTTTTTCTTTAAGTGCGTCAAGGATGGCAGGTCCTTCTTGGTAAAACAGCTCCATGCCGACCTTCACAAATAATGGTGTCCCTTCAAAGGGTTCTAAAAAGGCAAGCGCCTCCTGCCCTGATGGAAAATCAAGCGCGATGATGGGCAAGTGCTTCATATTTCCAGCTCCTTCCGATACATTCCTCTACAGATGAATACCCATAGGCTGCTAATACATTTGGCAGTTCTTCTATGATTTCTGGGCAAATAAATGGGTTTACAAAATTGGCTGTGCCAACAGCTACTGCACTCGCACCTGCTAGTAAAAATTCAAGTACATCTTCAGCGTTTTGCACTCCGCCCATTCCAATAATCGGGATAGAAACCGCTTGACTGACCTCATGTACCATGCGCACAGCGACAGGTTTGACAGCAGGGCCTGATAATCCGCCTGTTTTATTGGCAAGAATCGGTTTCCCTGTTTTTAAATCTAAACGCATACCGATTAACGTGTTAATCATCGTGAGTCCATCCGCTCCAGCACATTCAATCGCTTGAGCAATCTCCACAATATTAGCTACGTTAGGAGACAGTTTGACATAGACAGGAACGGAGGACACGTCCTTCACCGCTTTTGTCAATGCTGCTGCCATTTGAGGATCTGTACCAAAGGCAATTCCGCCTGTTTTGACATTTGGACACGAGATATTCAGTTCAAGGGCATGGACATTTTTTGCTTGGCTGATCTGCTTCGCTACTTCAACATAATCATCGACCTGTGAGCCAGCGACGTTTGCAATAATAGGCGTATCAAACTGCTCAAGCCAAGGCAATTCATTTTCCAGCACGCCTTTTAGGCCAGGATTTTGAAGACCGATAGCATTGAGCATCCCGGCACCTGTCTCCGCTACCCTTGGTGTCGGGTTGCCAAATCTCGGCTCTAAGGTTGTGGCTTTGATCATGATACCGCCAAGCACGGATAAGTCGTATAATGAAGCAAATTCTCTCCCGAATCCAAAGCAGCCTGATGCAGGGATAATCGGATTCTTTAAAGATAAGCCGGGTAACTCAACGTTTAGCATGACAACGCCACCTCCTCTGCTTTAAATACAGGTCCGTCCAGACAGACTTTGACGTAAGCTTTTTCGTGCTGATCGGTATGACAGACACATGCAAAGCAAGCACCAATTCCGCAGCCCATTCGTTCTTCCATTGAAATGTAGACAGGCTTATCGGGGTAAGAGTCTTTTAGTGCTTTTAACATAGGGGTCGGCCCGCAGGAAAGCATGACATCAAAGCTCAAATCATTCTCTTCAATGACACTTGTCACGAAGCCCTTTGCGCCATATGTCCCATCAACTGTTGCGATAAATGTATCTCCGAGTGCTTGGAATTTCTCCTCGTAAAATACATCCTTTTTCGATTGAAAGCCAAGGACATGCTTGACAATGACGCCTTTTTTCGTTAAACGTTTGGACAGCTCATATAAAGGCGGTACTCCAATTCCACCACCGACTAGTAACGCTGTCTGACCTGGCTGAACAACTGAAGGATCGTACCCGTTGCCAAGCGGCCCTAAGACATCGATGGATTCCCCATCCCGCCTTTGGGAAAGAAGCTTTGTGCCCTCTCCCTCTGCGCGATAGATGATGGTTGCTTCTTGCTTCTCGGCATGAATATTGGCAATACTGATCGGTCTTCTCAGCAGCGGTGTCATGGACTCGCTGACCTTGATATGAAGAAATTGTCCAGCCGTTTGAAAGGAGTCCACAAGGTCACCTTTTAATGTCATTTCGTAAATATGATCAGCGATCTCTCGATTTGAGACGACCGTCAAGTATGCTTTTTTCATATCGTTACTGTCACCTCAGCATTCGTTTTCACTTCTGGCATTTCGTCCGCTCTAAATGTCATGCTTTCTAGTACTCTTAAAATCGCTTCTGCTGTATCTAGCGACGTTAAGCAAGCTACGCCATTTTCAACAGCTTCACGTCTGATTCTAAAGCCGTCTCTTGCCGGCTGTTTTCCTTTTGTCAGAGTGTTGATGACAAATTGGGCTTCCCCGTTTCGAATGACATCGAGAAGGTTTTTGCCTTCTTCTCCTATTTTGCCGACAACACTTGATGGGATGGAGGCTTGTTTTAAGTAATTCGCTGTTCCTTCTGTCGCTAAAATATGGTAGCCGATTGAATGGAATCTTCTCGCAATCTCCAGTCCTTCTTCTTTATCCTTATCAGCAACTGTCAGAAGAACTGTCCCATCTTTAGGAATTTGAATGCCTGATGCAATTAATCCTTTGTAAAGAGCTTTTTCGATTGTGACATCTTTCCCCATGACTTCACCTGTCGATTTCATCTCAGGTCCGAGTGTAATATCGACTCTTCTTAGTTTTGCAAAAGAGAAGACTGGAACTTTGACGTACACCCCTTCTTGCTCTGTGTGAAGTCCTTCTTCGTAGCCATAGTTTTTGAGTTTTTCTCCTAAAATGACTTTTGTCGCTAGGTTTGCCATCGGGATGCCCGTGATTTTACTTAAGAAAGGAACTGTCCGGCTTGAACGCGGGTTCACTTCAAGTACGAACACTTCACCTTTTGAGAGAACAAATTGAATGTTTAGCAGCCCAATAATGTTGAGTCCTTTTGCAAGCTTGATCGTGTATTCTGCGATCTTCGCTTTGATCTCTTCAGACAATGTTTGCGGCGGGTAAACCGCAATCGAGTCACCAGAGTGAACCCCGGCTCTTTCAATGTGTTCCATAATGCCAGGGATCACGACAGTTTCGCCATCAGACACGGCATCTACTTCGATTTCTTTTCCTGTTAAATATTTGTCAATTAAGACTGGGTGCTGCGGATTGACTTTCACTGCATTCTCCATGTAGTGAAGAAGCTCGGCTTCTTGATAAACAATTTCCATCGCACGACCGCCTAATACATAGGAAGGACGGACAAGGACTGGGTAGCCGATCTGATTGGCAATCGCTACAGCTTGAGGCACAGAAGTAGCTGTTTTTCCTTTAGGCTGCGGCACGCCGAGTGCTTCTAATGTTTGTTCAAACTTGTCCCTGTTTTCAGCTCGGTCTAGGTCTTCAAGAGAAGTGCCGAGAATCTTCACCCCTCTATTTGATAATTCATCTGCTAGGTTGATTGCTGTTTGACCGCCGAACTGGACAACGACTCCTTCAGGTTGCTCTAGATCGATGATGTGCATCACATCTTCTACAGTGAGTGGTTCAAAGTAGAGCTTGTCCGAAATACTAAAGTCTGTTGAGACCGTTTCAGGGTTGTTGTTAATAATGATTGCTTCATACCCTGCTTGTTTAATTGCCCACACAGAATGAACGGTCGCATAATCAAATTCTACTCCTTGACCGATTCTGATAGGACCTGAGCCTAATACGATGACGCTTTTCTTGTCTGTACGTTCTGATTCATTTTCATCTTCATATGTGCTGTAGAAATATGGCGTCTCGGATTCAAATTCAGCCGCACAAGTATCTACCATTTTGTAAACAGGTACGATGCTTGCTTCTTGTCTTAGCGTATAGACATCCGCTTCATTCATATTCCACTCGCGGCTAATATAGATGTCTGAGAAGCCTTTTTCTTTCGCTTCTTTTAATACGTCTGTATTGCCTTTGTTTTCTTTTAATGTCTTTTCAAAAGCGATGATGCCTTCCAGTTTATGAAGGAAGAAGTAATCAATTTTTGAGAACTCATGTATTTGTTCAACCGTATAGCCTCTTCTAAGTGCCTCGGCGATATAGAATAATCGTTCGTCTCCCGCCTTGATAATCCGCTTTTCAAGCACTTCGTTTGTGATATCTGCTTCATCTTTTAATTCAATGTGGTGCACATCCGCTTCAAGTGAACGAACAGCCTTTAGAAGAGACTCTTCTAATGTACGACCGATCGCCATCACTTCACCCGTTGCTTTCATTTGCGTACCAAGACGTCTGTTGGCCGATTCGAATTTATCAAACGGCCAGCGCGGAATTTTAGACACAATATAGTCAAGTGCCGGTTCGAAGGCGGCATAGGTTTTACCTGTGACTGGGTTCATCATTTCATCAAGCGTTAAGCCGACAGCAATTTTCGCTGCAAGTTTGGCAATTGGATAACCAGTTGCTTTCGACGCAAGTGCAGAAGAGCGACTCACGCGCGGATTTACTTCGATGATATAGTATTGAAAGCTGTCTGGGTCAATTGCCAGCTGTACGTTACATCCGCCTTCAATCCCAAGTGCCCGGATCAGCTTGAGCGACACATTGCGAAGCAGCTGATATTCACGGTCACTTAACGTTTGGCTTGGCGCCACAACGATACTGTCTCCTGTGTGGATACCGACTGGATCAAAGTTTTCCATGTTACAAACAACAATCGCATGATCACCGCTATCACGCATGACTTCATATTCAATTTCTTTAAAGCCTGCAATACTTTTTTCAAGTAAGCATTGTGTGACTGGGCTTAGCTTCAAACCGTTTTCGACGATTTCCTTCAGCTCTTGCTCGTTTGTACAAATTCCGCCGCCTGTTCCGCCTAATGTATAAGCTGGTCTCACAATGACAGGGAAACCAATTTGATTCGTAAACGCCATCGCTTCTTCTAGGTTATGGATGATTTCACTTTCTGGTACAGGCTCATTTAGTTCATTCATCAAATTACGGAATAGATCTCTGTCCTCTGCTTTTTGAATAGCTGAAAGTTTTGTTCCTAATACTTCAACACCACATTCAGCTAATACGCCAAGGTCTGATAATTCAACAGCAAGGTTAAGTCCAGTTTGTCCGCCAAGTGTTGGCAAGATCGCATCAGGACGTTCTTTTCGAATGATTCGTGTTAAGAATTCTGGTGTCAGTGGTTCGATGTATACCTTATCGGCCATTTCTGTATCTGTCATGATGGTCGCTGGATTGGAATTCACAAGAACGACTTCATAGCCTTCTTCTTTCAGTGCTAAGCAAGCCTGTGTGCCTGCATAGTCAAACTCCGCTGCCTGACCAATGATGATTGGACCTGAACCGATAACTAAAATCTTTTTGATGTCTACGCGTTTTGGCATACTTCTTCCCCTTCTTTCTCAGTTGTATGAATCATGTCCATGAACTGGTCGAATAAGTAGTTCGCATCTTCTGGACCTGGTGATGCTTCTGGGTGGTACTGGACAGTGAATGCTGGTGCTTCTTTATGTTTTAAGCCTTCAATTGTATTGTCGTTTAGTGCGATGTGTGTGACTTCGAGCACGTCCTCGTTAATGGCACTAACTGTGTAGCCGTGGTTTTGAGCTGTCAGTGTGACCTTGCCGGTTGCTAGTTCTTTCACTGGGTGATTCGATCCTCTGTGACCGAATTTCATTTTTTCAGTACTTGCGCCGCATGCAAGCGCGAATAATTGATGTCCAAGGCAAATGCCAAAGAGTGGAACTTTTCCAATCAATTGCTGAATCATCTCGACTGCTTCTGGTACATCCACAGGATCCCCAGGGCCGTTTGAAAGCATGATTCCATCAGGCTTCAACTGCAGTACTTCATCTGCCGTGATATTGTACGGCACCACAATGACATCACAGTCCCGTTTATTGAGCTCGCGCAAAATGCCGTGCTTCATGCCGAAATCGACAAGGACAATTCTTTTTCCTCTTCCCGGGCTTGGATACGCATTTTTCACTGATACTTGACTCACTTGATCTGTTGGCTGCTGCATTGTTTGAAGGCGGCGGACCACATCTTCCACTTGTTCATCCGGTCCTGCAAATGCCCCTCTTAAAGTACCTGCACTTCGAATCATTCTCGTCAGCTTTCGTGTATCGATTCCGCTAAGCCCTGGAATGTTTTTCATTTTCAAATACTCATCAAGCGAGTATGAAGAGCGCCAGTTTGAGGGCTTTTCACAAAGTTCCTTCACAATCAGCCCTTTGACAAACGGTGTGATCGATTCAAAATCATCACGATTAATGCCGTAGTTGCCGATAAGCGGGTAAGTGAGTGTGACAATTTGTCCGCAGTATGATGGATCAGACAAAATTTCTTGATAGCCTGTCATCCCTGTATTAAAGACGACTTCTCCGACTGATGATTCTAAGCTGCCAAAGCCTGTTCCTTCGAATACTGTTCCGTTTTCTAGCACTAAGCGTCTCTTCATTTTACTAGTCTCCCCTCTTCATACACGACTTTCCCAGATGCAAGTGTCATGACCGGCCATCCTGATACAGTCAATTTGTCAAACGGTGTATTTTGTCCTTTTGATAAGAAGCTCTTTTTATCGATTGCCATTTCTTTGTTTAGATCAATGAGTGTAATATCAGCTGTTTGTCCTTCTTCCAGCTTTCCATAAGGAAGGGAGAAGGCTTCTGCTGGCTTGATCGTCATATAATCAACGAGTTTTTTTAATGTCCATTCGCCTGTTTTGACAAATCGCGTGTAAAGAAGCGGGAACGCTGTTTCAAGCCCAACTATTCCAAAAGGTGCGCGTTGCATCGTTTCGTTCTTTTCTTCTTCTGTATGCGGTGCATGGTCTGTTGCGATGAAATCAATCGTTCCATCTAACAGTCCCTCGATTAGTGCCTCGCGATCCTCTTTTCCTCTAAGAGGCGGGTTCATTTTATAGTTCGTATCAAGCCCTGGGATGTCTGCATCACATAGGAGCAGGTGATGCGGTGACACCTCTGCCGTCACACGGATGCCTGCTTTTTTTGCATCGCGAACGACTCGCACAGATTCTTTCGTACTGATATGACATACATGATAATGACAGTTCGCTGCTTCTGCTAAAAGAACATCTCTTGCAATATGCACCGATTCACAAATGGACGGTATTCCGTTTAATTCATTCGCTTTTGAAAATTCTCCTTCATGAACGCATCCTCCGTAAATGAGCGAGTTATCCTCACAGTGCGCGACAATGGCTTGATCAAGACTTGCTGCCTTTTTCATCGCTTCGTACATCATACCTGCTGTTTGGATGCCAACCCCGTCATCTGTGAAAGCGAAGGCGCCTGCTTCTTTTAGTGCTGCAAAGTCTGTCATCTCTTCCCCAATTTGTCTAGTTGTGATGGAGGCGTATGGCAGTACTCTGACAGAAGAGGTCTCTTCGATTCGATTCATGAGCCATTCCATTTGCTCTTTTGTATCTGGAACTGGGCGTGTATTCGGCATCGCTGCAATCGTCGTATAACCGCCTCTTGCTGCTGCTTTAGAGCCTGTTTCAATCGTTTCCTTTTTCTCTCCGCCTGGCTCTCTTAAATGTACATGCAGATCAATTAAGCCTGGTGAAACAAATAGCCCTTTAGCATCAATGACCTCTTCTCCGTCTTCTCTTTCTAAGTGACCAATCGCTTGAAT
Source organism: Bacillus sp. FSL W8-1143 (assembly GCF_037965155.1). Taxonomy (NCBI): domain Bacteria; kingdom Bacillati; phylum Bacillota; class Bacilli; order Caryophanales; family Bacillaceae; genus Bacillus; species Bacillus sp. FSL W8-1143. The sequence continues at coordinate 1,506,211 of NZ_CP150182.1, read as the reverse complement.
CACTTTTCCTTCTACCCTAATATCCTGCTGCACTTTTTCACCTGTGCTTGTTAAGATAAAACCGTTTTTAATGAGATACGACATAGACAGAATCTCTCCCTTTTTGATGTAGTCTGCTATTTTGAAAAGCTCTTTTTAATACCGCCATTCGGACATAAACGCCATTTTCCATTTGCTTGAAAATTCGTGACTGCTTTGATTCCACTAAAGAATCATCTATCTCCACACCCCTGTTTACTGGTGCTGGATGCATGATAATGGCTCGTTCTTTCATGTTGTTTGCCCTGTTTACTGTTAATCCATAAGTCGATAAGTATTCTTCATTACCCATTTTTTTAGCGTGCCGTTCATGCTGGATTCTAAGCAGCATCACCACATCAGATTGTCTAATGGCTTCGTCTACTTGGACATACGTTCCGTGAGGATTTTGCTCATCTTGGAAGGAAGCAGGTCCTGAGAAAAGGACTGTCGCTCCGAGCCTTGAGAGTACTTCCGCATTCGACCTTGCCACCCTGCTGTGCTTGATGTCTCCATGAATCGAAATCGTTAAGCCCTCAAAGCCGCCAAACTCTTCATAGATGGTCATTAGGTCAAGCAGTGATTGGGTCGGGTGCTGCCCGCAGCCATCTCCAGCATTGATGATGGGAATCCCAACCTTCCCGATCAGTTCGTTGTAATATTCATCGGTGCTGTCTCTGATCACACAAGCTTTCACGCCGATGGATTCGAGCGTTTTTACCGTATCGTAAAGAGTTTCGCCTTTTTGAACAGAGGTGCTTGCCGCATCTAAGCTTAGTACATTCATCCCCAGCTTCTTTTCGGCGACTTCGAAGCTAAATCGTGTTCTTGTGCTTGGTTCAAAAAAGAGATTTGCTACAAATTCTCCCGCTAAACCAAGCTCTTGCTTCCCCTTTTTGAGAGTCGTTGCTTCTTCAATCAGCTGTAAAATCTCTTCTTTAGACAAGCTGCTCATTGTCGATAAATCATTCATTTTTTCTTCCCCCTCTAGTTTTTCATCACTTTCAGGTTCAAAAAAACCCTAAGCCTCGGCAGCTTAGGGTTCTCCAAAAGAAGCAGCGGCACGTTCGTGCATTCTGCTCATTTTAGAACCCTTGTCAGCCTCACTGGACTTCTTTTAAAAGGTTTTCTGTATTCGATTCATTTGACTCGTCATCCTCCGCTTTTTGCTGCGGCAGGATCAGGTTCAACAGGACACCCGTGATGGCAGCAAGTGCCATTCCAGATAGTGTGAGGTTGATTTGTTTCACCTCAATGAATGCCCCGCCAATTCCGATGACTAAGATGACTGATGCGATAATGAGATTACGCTTTTCTTCAAAATTTACTTTATGATCAATAAGGATTCTCAGGCCGCTTGAGGCAATGATCCCAAAGAGCAAGAATGAAACGCCTCCCATGACCGCGGACGGCACTGTACTGATTAATGCTGAGATTTTTCCGACAAAGCCGAAGCAGATTGCAAATACTGCTGCTCCGCCGATGACGAAGATACTGAACACTCTTGTGATGGCAAGGACGCCGATATTCTCTCCATACGTTGTTGTCGGCGGTCCGCCAATGAGTGAAGCGAAAATTGTCGCCGCACTGTCTCCTAAAATGGAGCGGTGAAGACCAGGTTTTTTAATAAAATCTTGCCCTACAACTTTACTTAACACCACTTGGTGGCCGATGTGCTCAGACATTGTCACAAAGGCAACCGGCACCATTACGGTGAGAATGCTTAAAGTCACAGCTGGTGTGTAGTCCACAAATGGTACAACGAAGTCTGGTACAGCAAACCATTTTGCATCAATGACCGGCTGGAAGTTCACAATGCCTTGTGATAAGGCAAAGAGATAGCCGCTGATAATGCCGATTAATACTGGGATCAAGCTAAGGAATCCTCTTAGGAAAATCATGCTGATAATCGTGACAGCCAGTGTGAAGCCGGCGACCATTAGGTGCTTCAGGCTGTAAACAAGCTCGGTTGCATTCGGATCAGCATACATCGCCATGTTGACAGCTGTTCCAGCGAGTCCGAGTCCGATGACCATAATGACCGGCCCTACGACGACCGGCGGTAAAAGTTTCATCAGCCAGCCTGTGCCGAGCCATTTAATAAATAGTGCAATGAGTGCATAAGCGACACCCGCCATGAAGGCACCCACCATGGCGGCTCCAGGGCCGCCTGTGGCTTTCACATTCAGTATGGGGGCGATAAAGGCAAAGGACGATCCAAGATACGCTGGAATTTGGCCTCTTGTGATGATTAAGTAAACTATGGTTCCAACACCACTTGAGATGAGCGCGACCGCTGGACTCATATCGATGATTTTTGGTACTAGAATGGTTGCACCAAACATGGCAAACAAATGCTGAAGGCTAAGTGACAGCCATGTGAACGGTTTTGGGATATCTCGAATGCCTAAATTGGCTTTTTGCTGACTCATGATTTTCCTCCTAGATGTGTCCTTTTTCATTAAAAAAGCCTCTTTGCGAGTATGCGCAAAGAGGCCTAGAAAAACCGTACACGTCATGTTTGCCGTGCTCGGTATCTCTGTTATTGCCCTCTTTGCAAACTCTCTGGAATGCATTTAAAAAGGTTATTTTTCATATATAGCGACAAGGTCGTTTTGATCTACTTCATTCAGTTGAACCATAACTGTCTCTGCTTTTGATGTCGGAATGTTCTTCCCGATATAATCCGCTCGAATCGGTAGCTCCCGGTGTCCCCGGTCGACGAGAACAGCAAGCTGAATGGAAGATGGTCTTCCTACATCCACAAGGGCATCCATGGCTGCTCTGACGGTTCTGCCTGTAAACAGGACATCGTCAACGACAATCAGTGTTTTGTCATTAATGTCAGCTGGAATGTCTGCACCCTTCACAAGCGGGTCTTGGTTCTCTGTCTTTTTTGTCAGGTCATCACGGTATAGCGTAATATCAAGTTCACCCACTATGACTGGATTTCCTTCAATTTGCTCGATGCGCTCTGCAAGGCGCTTTGCAAGATGAATACCTCTAGTCTTGATCCCCGCAAGGATGACATCTTTCATCCCTTTGTTGCGCTCAATCATTTCATGTGCAATTCGGGTAAGCGCTCGTCTGATCGCTTGTTCATCAAGAATGACTGCTTTTTGTTCCATCTTTTACACCTCTTTTTGACAAATAAAAAGCCCCTTCTGCAAAGGGCAGAGAGGGGCGTTCATTTGTGCATACACGTGCACAAATTGATCCGTTATCCTTCTCAGCCTCTCTGGACTGTTTTAAAGAATCTTCATTTCTTCGTTCATTATTTCAAAAAAAGAACGGCCTGTCAATCGTTATTTCTTAATGAATCGATAAAAGCTTGCATATCAGCAGGAACTGGTGCTGTGAACTCGATATATTCGCCTGTTCTTGGATGATCAAATCCTAAAACACCTGCATGAAGCAGCTGACCATTGAAATCGACTGTCTTTCTCGGTCCATATTTCGGATCTCCTGCAAGCGGATAGCCGATATATTTCATATGAACACGAATTTGGTGTGTTCTTCCTGTTTCAAGTCGGCACTCCAACACCGTGAAATCCTGAAAGCGTTCAATCACATCAAAGTGAGTGACTGCTTGTTTTGCACTTTCTTTTGTGACCGTCATGCTTTGGCGGTCTTTTTTGTCTCTGCCAATTGGGGCATCAATTGTGCCTGTATCATGCTGAATGATGCCATGGACAACGGCCGTATATTTTCTTGTGACAGTTTTAGCCACAAGCTGATTGACGAGTGATTCATGCGCCATATCGTTTTTTGCGACCATTAACAGCCCAGATGTGTCTTTATCAATACGATGGACAATTCCAGGACGCATCACACCATTAATCCCTGATAAGTCCGTGCAATGTGCCATCAGGCCATTTACAAGCGTTCCTGACACGTGACCTGGTGCTGGATGAACGACCATTCCTCGTGGTTTATTCACCACTAGCACATCTGCATCCTCATAATAAATATCAAGATCCATTGGTTCTGCTTCTACATCTAGTACTTCTGGTTCTGGAATCTCGACTTTAATCTGATCTCCAGCTTGTACTTTGTAATTGGCTTTCACTTGTTTCCCGTTTACCTCGATCAGCCCATCCTTTACCCACTGCTGGACCTGGGTTCTTGACCATTCTGGTTCTGTCGTGCTTAGAAATTTATCAAGCCGTTCACTCGTTTGTTCCTCTGAAACGGCAATATTTACTTGATTCATGTAGTTGACTCCTTCGTTTTCTTTCCATCTAACAGCATTTGAATGAAGAGCAGAATAACTCCTACACATAGAGAAGAATCTGCAATATTAAAGATTGGGTAGTGATAATTCCCAAAGACGAAATGAGCAAAATCTACCACTTCCTGACGGAAAACGCGGTCGATAAAATTCCCAATCGCTCCGCCAAGCATTAAGGCCAGTGCAACTCCAAGCAGCTTGTCCTTTTGTCCATGCTTTTGCAAATAATAAACAATTCCCGCAATAACAACGAGTGTGATCACATAGAAAAACCACATTTGTCCTTGGAGAATTCCCCATGCGGCGCCTGAATTTCGGTGAGACGTGATATAAAAGAAACCATCAATCACTGGATAAGAATCTCCGGGCATCATATTTTTGACAATGAGCCATTTTGTTAATTGATCTAAACAAATCATCACGAATGCGATTATGTAATAGAACACACACGTTCCTCCATCTTCATACTTTGATCTTTATGCATTTTATCAAGAAAACAGGAAGGAGTAAAGAAACTTTAGTTGACAGACAAAAACCTCCCTACATATGGAAGGCTTCAAAATGAGAATCATCTGATTCATGAGGATAAGGAGTGAATGCTTTTTTCTCGTATTGCTTATGATATAAAAAGTCGTCAGCCGTGCGGGCGGTAGGAAGAATACTCATTTGTTCAAGCGGAATGACATCACCTGTCGCCTCACATATACCAAAGGTTCCTTGCTCAATTTTTGCAATAGCGAGAGACACATCTTGCAGCTCTTCTTTGATGTGATAAAGAAGCGTGGCCGTTTGGACCTCGTTCATTGAGACATGCTCAGCGGGTGAACGAAATGATGCGTATTCAAAAAGTTTAGCTTGCAGCTCTTCTTTCATTTGAAGGAGTTCCGTGTAAATCGTCTCTAGATCGCCATTCATGTCGCTATTTCAACTCCTGCCCTGTCGTGATAATCATATTGTTGCCCCGGCTGTCCACTTTAAAGCCATAAGATTTTTCCTTTCGTTCTAAACGCTGTCATTTCCGCAAAAAAGAAAACACCCCGCATATGGCGGGGCGCTAATTGGTCATATCACACTGTTAATTCTGGTAATATTTTTCCACGATTTCAGCATTTTTCAGTGACAATGTTGGGTATTTCGGATTTGCACCAACATCTTTTGAAATAATACGAGAACGTTCGCATAGTTCTCCTTCTGCTTTTTGAACCAAAATTCTTCCTGAAGTGTATTCAGGTGCTGATGTGTCAGCATTTTGCTCATCTTCTACCGTTAATTCAGAGATGATAAAGAGCTGCTTCACATCTTCTTTAATGGATGCAAGAAGGTTTTTCACTTCTTCTGTCGCATAAAGGATCACACTTGCTTCAAGAGAACGTCCAATGACTTTCTCATTACGCGCAATTTCGAGCGCTTTTAGCACATCGTCACGCACTTCCATAAAGCGGTCAAACTTCGCTTCTGTCGCTTCCGCTTGAAAAACAGCCACACCTTCTGGCATATCTGTTAACTGAACACTTGGCTCTTCAACAAAGCTTAAGTGGCTCCATAATTCATCTGCTGTATGCGGAAGAATTGGTGCAGTCAGCTTCACTAATGCCATTAATGTTTCGTAGAAGACCGTCTGCATGCTACGGCGGTCTGGATGATCCGCATGCTCAATGTACACGACATCCTTTGCAAAGTCGAGATAGAAAGAGCTTAGCTCAATTGTACAGAAATTGTGAATCGCATGATACACGACCGCAAATTCGTAATCATCATAAGCCTTTTTCACTTTATCAATCAATTTGTTTAATTTGATCAAGATATATTGATCCACTTCGCGAAGCTCTTCTACAGGTACTGCATGGACTGCTGGATCAAAGTCAAATAGGTTACCGTGCAGGAAGCGGAACGTGTTACGGATTTTACGATAGACCTCTGCTACTTGTTTTAAGATATCATCAGACACCGGGTGATCGGCTTGATAGTTGACAGAAGATACCCAAAGTCTTAGAATCTCCGCCCCAAGCTGCTTCGCTACCTTTGTTGGGTCAATTGTATTGCCTAATGATTTACTCATCTTGCGTCCTTCTTTATCAAGCGTAAAGCCGTGGCTGAGAACACCTTTATACGGTGCTTTTCCAGTGACTGCAACTGCTGTTGATAAGGAAGAGTTAAACCAGCCGCGATATTGGTCAGAGCCTTCAAGGTAAAGGTCTGCCGGACGAACAAGATCATCTCTTTCTTCTAAAACAGCTTGGTGAGAAGAACCAGAATCAAACCATACATCCATGATGTCCTGCTCTTTTGTGAATTCACCGTTTGGACTGCCTGGGTGTGTAAAGCCTTCTGGCAATAGTTCTTTCGCTTCTTTTTCAAACCAAATATTCGAGCCATGTTCTCTAAATAATTGAGAGACATGCTGAATGGTTTCATCTGTGATGATCGGCTCACCATTTTCTGCATAAAAGACCGGAATTGGAACGCCCCATACACGCTGTCTTGAAATGCACCAGTCGCCTCTGTCACGCACCATATTGAATAGGCGCGTTTCGCCCCATGCTGGCACCCATTTCGTTTCTTTAATATTGTCTAATAGCGCTTCTCTGAAGTCTTTAATCGAAGCAAACCACTGAGCGGTTGCACGATAAATCGTTGGTTTTTTCGTTCTCCAGTCATGCGGGTAGGAGTGCGTGATAAAGTCGAGCTTTTTCAGCGCGCCTTTTGCTTCAAGCTGTTCTGTGATAGCTTTATTGGCATCCTCGTAAAATAGACCTTCAAAACCAGGCGCTTCTTCTGTCATGACACCTTTTTCGTCTACTGGACATAGTACGTCAAGACCGTACTTCATGCTGACAATAAAGTCATCTTCCCCGTGACCTGGTGCTGTATGAACACAGCCTGTTCCTGCATCCGTTGTCACGTGGTCACCAAGCATCACAAGTGAATCTCTGCCATAGATCGGATGCTCTGCAACGACGTTATCTAATTCTTTTCCTTTTATTGTTTTCACGACTTCATACTCTTCAAAACCAAGCGTTTTTGCCACTTGTTCAACAAGCTCAGATGCGACAACATATCGCTCAGCACCCTCTTGAAGAACACTGTACTCTAGGTTTGGATGAACACAAATACCAAGGTTTGCAGGAAGTGTCCAAGGTGTTGTTGTCCAGATGATGAATTGTTCGCCATTTTCAAGTACGCCTTTCCCATCTTTCACTTTAAATGAAACGTAAATGGATGGTGAACGTTTGTCTTTATATTCAATTTCCGCTTCTGCAAGAGCTGACTCACTTGAAGGAGACCAGTTAACAGGCTTTAGTCCTTTGTAAATGTAGCCTCTCTTCGCCATTTCTCCGAAGACAAGAATTTGCTGCGCTTCGTACTCAGGCTTTAACGTGACATAAGGATTGTCCCAATCTGCTCTGACGCCTAATCGCTTAAACTGATTGCGCTGACCTTCGATTTGTTTCCAAGCATACTCCTCGCATAGTTTGCGGAATTCAGCTGTCGACATTTCTTTACGTTTGACTTTTTTATTTTTAGTGAGTGCTGTTTCAATTGGCAGCCCGTGTGTATCCCAGCCCGGTACGTACGGTGCATGGAATCCATTCATTGATTTAAAACGGACAATAAAATCTTTAAGGATTTTATTGAGTGCGTGCCCCATATGAATGTCACCATTCGCATATGGAGGTCCATCATGCAAAATAAAGGTCGGGCGTCCTTTTGTCCGCTCTAAAACCATTTGATAGATGTCTTGTTCTGCCCACTCCTCTTGGATTTCAGGCTCTTTGTTCGGCAAGTTCCCTCTCATTGGGAATTCTGTTTTCGGCATTAATAAGGTGTCTTTGTAGTTCATACCCATTCCTCCATATGCAAATTCTGATTAAAAAACAATAAAAAAAGCCCTCTCATCCCATAAGGGACGAGAAGGCTTGTCTCGCGGTACCACCCTTTTAGACAAGCGCTATTTAAACAGCCGCTTATCCACTCTAAAATCGTAACGTGATCAGACGCCTTTTCTTACTGGTCATTTCAGAAAAGGAACTAAAGGGGTGATCTCATTGCAGCGTCTCGTAATGTCAGGCTTCCACCATCCCTGATTCGCTTTATTACGCATATGACAACTGCGAGTGTCCCTTTCAAACGTTTATCTCTTGTTAATTTATGATGGTATTATATGCAACTTGTACACGTCATGTCAAGATGATGCGCTTATTCTTTTTCGTCAAAGACAGCGTCAACTTCATATTCCAGTAAATGATCCCAATCGTCATTTTTTAGAAGATCAAGCTGAGCTTCGATGAGCATTTGGAAGCGAGTTCTAAAGACCTTCGACTGCTTCTTCAGCTCTTCGATTTCCATCGCAATCTTTCTTGATTTAGATAGCGCTTCGTTAATAATACGATCGGCATTTTTCTCCGCTTCACGAATGATCAATTTCGCTTCTTTATCAGAATGACGTTTGACGTCTTCTGCTGCTTCCTGCGCCACAAGAATTGATTTGTTTAATGTCTCTTCAATTGTTGCAAAATGACCTAATCTTTCGTCAAGCTCGTTTACTTTTTCTTCAAGTTCGTTCTTTTTACGAAGTACAATTTCATAATCTTTACGTACTTGGCTTAAAAACTCGTTTACTTCATCTTCGTCATAGCCGCGAAAGCTTTTTGTGAACGTTTTATTATGAATATCATTAGGTGTTAATGGCAACCTCGCCACCTCCAGATTCAAGTTCGTTATGTCAGAAGCTCAAATGTTACTTTAAATTTATCTTTTTTGGTCTTCCCATCAATCGTTTTGAGGCTAAAGCGGCCAAATCCCCTAACAGAGAGCTGATCGCCTTCGCCGATTGTAAAGGAAGGGTCCTCAGTGACTTTCCAGTTAACTTTGACAAGCCCATTTTTGACCAAAAGCTGTGCTTTTTGCCGAGACTGACGGCTGATTGCAGCACATACCGCATCAAGCCGCAGTGAAGAAATCGTATCTTCTTTGATGTCAGTCTTGCTCTTAACCGGCTTTAAATCTGCCTGCGTGATTTCCTCTAATGAAACGGAGGCTCTGCCGACATGCGTCAGCTGCGCCCGAACAAAATCGGCGACATCACTCGTACAAATAAACTGCACATCTTCCTCTGAAAATAACAAATCTCCAAATTTTTGACGCTTCAAGCCTGTCCCAATCAGAGAACCAAGGAGCTTCGGGTGTTCTAACGAAATAAACTTTTTCGCATAGTTCACCTGAAAATAAGAGAGCTCAGCATCCTGAGTAGCCGGTTGTAAATATTCGGGATAAATGAGCGCTCTTTTGCGCTCCGCTCCCTCATAACCGCCAAAAAACATGATCCCAAGCTCATCAGCATGCTGGATGACGGACTCGGTAATAAACTGCTCACGCGGATCAAGAAAGTCTGTTAATTTCATTCGATACTGGTCGAGTGCGATTTTTTTCCAGCCTAACACTTGGTCGACAAATGGCTGTTCGTCTTTTCTAAAATGTTGATAAATATCGCTCATTTTGTTCCCCTCTTATGTAAAAGAGCCTGGCAGCGCCAAGCCCGGCAGCCTGTCTACATGAAGCGTGCAATCATATTGTAAAGACCAGTTAGTCCATATGTTGATGCAAAACGAATCACAAGCAATGCCACAATTGGCGAGATGTCAATCATGCCAATTGGCGGAATAATTTTACGAAATGGTTCTAAATATGGTTCGCAAATATTTGTCAGAAAACGCCCAATTGCTGTTTCTCTTGCTGATGGCACCCATGACATAAAGATGTAAATAATAATCGCGAATGAGTAAATCGTTAATACAGTCTGTAAAAGCTGGAAAATGTAATTTAGAATCACTATGATTTACCACCTCTGAGGTTCTTCCTCTGTCAAAAGTTCTGATATTGTGCCAGATACATCTACATTATCAGGTGTACAGAGGAATATATTCGAGCCAATACGCTGGATATCTCCACCGATTGCATATACAGTGCCGCTTAAGAAGTCGATGATTCGCTTTGCTTGATCGTGCTGAATGCGCTGCAAATTGACGACGACTGCACGTCTGTTTTTAATATGGTCTGCAATCTCCTGCGCTTCTGCATAAACACGCGGCTCACTTAACACCACTTTAGAGGATTTCTGCACGCTTTGCAAGCTGACGACATTTTGTTTTCCTGTCTGCGGACGCTCTTGAAATGCCGCTTTGTCCTTTGTTCCTTTTTCTTCTTGGACTGGTTCTCTTTCTTCATCAATATATTCGTACTCATACTCTTCATCGTCGAGAGTGAAAAAGCTTTTAAACTTATTTTTTATGCTCATGTCACGCACCTCCTGTTTCATTTCCAACAAGTGAAGAGCCAATCCGAACGAATGTCGCACCTTCTTCAATTGCGATTTCAAAATCATTTGACATGCCCATCGATAAATGCTGACAAGGTGCATTTACTTGGTTAAGATGTTTTACTTCTTCTTGAAGGTTTTTTAATGTTTTAAAGCAGTTTCGTATCACAGTGTGATCATCTGTAAATGGAGCCATCGTCATCAGTCCAGCAATTTCAATGTGTTTGCAATCAGCGAGCTGCTTGACAAATGGGATCACGTCTTCACTTTGTAAGCCATGTTTTGACTCCTCCAGCGATGTGTTCACCTGTACAAAACAGCGAACCGTGTGATCTGCTCTTTTTTCAATTTCATTCGCAAGAGAGATCCTGTCGAGCGAATGTAAGTAGTCAATGCTCTGAATGACAGATTTTACTTTTCGTGTTTGTAAACTGCCGATGAAGTGCCAGCTAATGCTTTCATCGGTTATAGCCGCTTGTTTTTCAAGTAACCCTTGGTCACGATTTTCACCAAAATGCAAAATTCCTGCTTCCTTGGCTTCTTGTGCTCGTTCAATTGAGACATATTTTGTGACAGCGACGACTGATATATCGTCTGGGTTCCGGCCGGCTCTTTTACATGCTTCGTTTATTTGTTCATTTATTTGTCTGAGATTCTCTCGTACATTCAATTGCTCTTATGCCTCCTTAAACCCGACAAAAGACATCATACGTCCTGTTTTTCCTTGATCACGCCGGTGTGAGAAGAATAGCTGATCATTGCAGCTTGTGCACATCGAACTGACATGTATGTTTTCTTCTTTCATCCCTGCATGTAGCAATACGTTTTTGTTTAATGTTTTTAAGTCTAATTTATATTGTCCTTGTGATATCTCGGAATACACATCCTCTGTAGAAAAGGGAAGCTGTTTCACTTGATTCAAGACCACATCATCAACTATGTAGCAACAGCTGCCAATGGATGGTCCAATGACGACTTGTATTTGATCGGTCTTAACACCTTCTTGGTTGACCCATAGATCTACCATTTTTGCACCAATTTGTTTGACGGTTCCTTTCCATCCGGCATGGGCTGTTCCGATGAGGCCATGTTGCGGAGCTAGAAAATAAAGCGGAACACAATCGGCGAAACAAAGAGCGAGCATGATGTTCGGTTCAGACGTATATAAGCCGTCTGTTCCAGGCAGTGCCTCATGATAATGAAGACTTCCTCTTCCTCTTTGCTCCTTGGTGACTTTCTTGATGCGGTCCTCGTGTGTTTGGTCTGCAAACACCCAATCAGAGAGCGGCACAGCAGTAGCATCTGCTATGACTTGACGATTCATTTGGACACTAGAAGCATCATCTCCTACATGGAGTCCAGTGTTCAATGATTGATATGGAGAAAGGCTGAAGCCGCCATTTTTTGTCGTAAATCCGGCTAATACCTCTTTACCAGAACATGTCATGTTCGTCCAATCATGAATCATCATTGCATAAGGTGATTTCTGCTGAAAGGGGTCATAATTGTGTGTCAAAGCTGCCTCCCACCTTTCATTCATCTCTCTTTATATCGCTCCTATTTTACCACAAGACATGCGTAGACAGTTAGTGGGATTCATTAAATATTACACTCAAATGTGCCCTTTCTACAGGTTTTTTTGCAAATTGATATGAAAACGTAATCTTTTTACCCGAAAAAGACATTGTTTGCTGAGAATGGAGAGCTTATGTTAAGGATCATTAAATGATTCATTGAGGAGTTATACGAATTTTAAGAAGACAATCGGACAAGTATCACATCTTCGCCAATTTTTACTATATTTCGCCACGGGACAATCATTTCCTCTTCTTTTCCGAAAAATCCCATCATTTTACCTGTACCGCCGATAATGATTGCTTGTATTTTACCACTCGTAACATTGATATCAATGTCCCCAATGGTGCCTAGTTTTTTTCCGCTGGACACATCGACAACATCCTTGATTTGGAATTCAGAAATACTGATCATCTGTCCTTCCCCGCCTTTCGTTTTCTACTATAATATGTATGATGGAAAAGCAGGGACGCAGACCAATAGTTTCTTTTATCTACAATTTACTTAAATGAGGACGGCCATTTCTCCACATCACATCTACCGGACATTCAAAGAAGGAAGAAAGCAAGTCGCTTGTCATCATCTCTTTTGTTTTCCCTTGATCAAAAACAGTCCCATCTTTTAATAATAAGGTGTGCTGAAAAACAGGCAAAATCTCTTCTGCATGATGGGTCGTGTAAAGCAAAGTAGGCGCATCAGGCTTTGAAGCAATGAATGAGATGGTCTCCAGCACCTGTTCTCTTGCTAAAAAATCAAGACCTGTCACAGGCTCATCTAAAATCAGGAGCTTGGGATCATTCATTAAAGCCCTCGCAATCAGGACTTTCTGCTTTTCTCCTTGCGAGAGTGTTTCATATGTCCGGTTTGCATATTTGAACGAACCAAATGCTTTTAATAGATCAATGGCTTTCTCCCTTATCTCATCTGTCGGGGTTTCATAAAGCCCGATAGAGGCAAATGCCCCGCTGAGAACAATTTCAAATGCATTGTCGTCTCTGTGCAGTTTCTTTTCAAGTCCCGCAGAAATGAGGCCAATTTTCTTCCTGAGCTTTTCGCCAAGAGCCTCCTTGCCAAAGATATGTCCCAGCACGGTCATCTCACCTGATGTAGGGAAATAATATGAGCAGAGCATATTTAATAAAGCGGTTTTCCCCGCACCATTTAAACCGTAAAGCACCCAGTGCTCCTCTTTGTTCACATGCCAGTCAACAGACTGAAGCAGCCATTTTCCATTTCGTTTTAATGAAACATTCTTCAATTCAAGTGACACCATCATTTCCCCCTGAGTAAAAATTCTGAATAAACAAATAATGAATGTTTACAGCATATCGCAATTGCTCTTTCTGGTAAACCTCACATAAAAAAAGCTGCTCCTTCTACGGAACAGCTTTTCTTCATAGCTACGAAATTTCAATACGTACGCCTTCTTTTATATCAGGAAACGTGTGCGGGGATGCAAAGACAGCTCCCGGTAATACATCATCAAACGGCTCTTGGAAGTAGATCGAAATATGGCCGAGTTCTTTAAAGTTGTCATTTGCTTTATTGCCGAGGGCTGTGATCGTGTACGTTTGATCGCCCACTTGAATGGTACCGCCCAGTTTCAACGGCTCTTCTTCTAAATGTTCGAACTCATGAATGACGGACATATCTCTTAATTCCTGCGGCGCTGCGGGTCCAAATAAAACAATCAGCTTATCTTCTTTAAATTGCGGCACTAAGATCCCGATTTCTTTTACGACAGATTGTGTGACCATGTATATCGATTCCTCCTTTAATACGTTTAATACATACCGAAGCTGGCAGCGTATGCGATCACAACAGATAGAACCCCTGTAATGAGACGGCTATACAAAACAGCTGGTACTCCATATTGTACCGTTTCCGGCTTCGCTTCACCAAGTGACAGACCCACTGGAATGAAATCACACCCTACTTGACCGTTGATGGCAAATAGTGCAGGAAGTGCAAATTGAGGCGGGATATTTCCTAGTGCAATTTGACTACCAATGAGAACACCGATTACTTGTGCAATGACTGCACCAGGTCCTAAGACAGGTGATAGGAATGGCAATGTACAGACCACAACGAGCAGTAAGAGTCCCCATATAGATCCTGCCAATGGTGATAGAAAATGGGCAATCAAGTCACCAATTTTTGTATAATTGATAATTCCAATTAACATACTGACAAATGCCATGAATGGAATAATGTTTTTCAAAAGCATATCAACGGAATCACGACCAGCCTGGTAGAACGTACCGGTAACTTTCCCAATTCCTCTTGAGAACCTCATCAGGAAATTACCTTTTTCCTGACGCTCGAGATTTTCCTCTTTCAGTTTTGAATAGGTTTCTTTGAAATTCTCCTTGTCAATCGGCTCACTGTTTTCCTGACCTTCTGCTTTTTCCTCACCACTTGATGCATCCGCAAAGGAAATATCTTTTTCTGTGACGCCAGATACGAAGATATCCTCTGTAATATGTTTTGCAAGCGGTCCAGAAGGAGAGGATGCCAAAACGTCTACAGTTGGAATGCGCTTCATTGGATAAAGTCCGATTCGTGCGGTTCCTCCGCAGTCAATGACAACACACATCATTTCATCTTCTGGTATCGAGTTTTTAAAGCCGTCACATGCTTCTGTCCCTGTCATTTCTGCAATTTTACGTGCAACTGGGTGAATGCCTCCCCCTGTAATGGAAACAACCTTTCTTTTTTTACCGGTTGGTTCAAGCTCCAAGCCTTCTCCCCATCCGCCAGCACCTTTTGCAACAAATACTTTGTGGTTTGTCATGTCTAACCCTCCCCTATTGTGAATTCGCTTTCATTTTTCCTGCTAAGTACTTTGTAATCCATTCAGTAATAATACCGCGAAGTAAAATGACGACGATCCCGACTAAGAAGTACCGAACAGCAAGCTCTGACATTGAGTATCCTGCTTCTTTAATACCGTTCGCAATCCCTAAGTAGACAAACAGTTCTCCTGCGTTGGCATACGGAAACAGTGATGTCACCGGATGAACAAATGAAACAGCTGAATCATAGAATGCTGGTTTTTGTTTTTCGGGTAAGAAGCGGCCAAACGTATAAGCCATCGGGTTTGTCAAAATAAGAACGGATAAGATCGGCATTAACGTGTAGCGCAAAATGGTATATTTCGCAGCAAACTGAATCGCTCTATTCACTCGCTCTTCTCCAATAAACTTCATGACAGCATAAGTGAAAGTAAGTAACACAACAAGCGTTGGAACGATACCTGTAACAAGACCCATGAATTGCTTTCCGCCGGCTTCAAACATTCCGATAAAGTGCTCTCCAAACCATTGAATCCATTCCATGTTTCATCTCCCCTTTCTTTAGTTCACATTTGTTATATTTTTTTTCGAAATCGAGACAAGTGCCTGTTCAGCCGCCATGGAAAGTGCGTGCATGACAGCTGGCCCCTTTTTGCGTTTTTTCAACGTCTGCTTCATCATATGGTGCTCGTCTAACACAGCCCCTACATGCTTTCCTTCATATGAAGGGACTTCTTTAAATTTAGATAAGATCGACACACCGCCAAGCACATGGCATTTTTGAATGATATACGATTCATCTACAATGATGAGCGCAATGGCTCCAGGGCCAACTTTGCGCCGCTCCATTCCTGAAAATAAGTGATAGCCCTGCTTCCCTCTGTAATCATCAATAAGTGAATCCATGCTCTTGCGGTAGTACTTGATTTGAATAAAAGATAACCCGTACTGCACAATGAGAATGATACAAAGTACGATCGCTAATTTTTCCACAGCTTCACGTCCTTATGATTGAAATAAATGATCTTGTAATGATCGCAGCTTCCAGACCGTTGTGTTTGAATCAAGCTCTACATCATCATGAGTCAGGAATTGTCCTAATTTGATGTCTTTTTTCGCTACGACTTTTCCGCTAATTAAACCAATTGGAATGTGGCCGTTCGTTTTCATGTCTTGATGTGTTTCAAGAACACCTCTTACAGAGTATCCGCCAATCCCGTCAAGTGATTCTCCAGCTTTAATATCTCTTTTTGCCACAGCGACTGTTTCTGATACTGGTACACCAATTGGGTGAATGGATGAATCATGCTGTAAGACCGCTTTTGCGATGGTAACAGGTGTTTCAAGACTCGCTAAGTGGAAAGGACGGTAAAGTGTGTAGTGTGGGCCTTTTCCAACTTTTAAGTAGCGCAGCTCTTCATCTACTGGCTCAAGATCACTCTTCACGATGACAAATACACCTGGTGCAAGTCCATTTACATATTCAACGACTCCGAAGTTGTCGAGCACGCCGCCTTGCTGTTTTTGATTCAATTTATCTGCTACATTTTCTAAATTGGCTTCGACTCCGTGCATACCGACTTTATCTGGCAGAAGCCCAGTCGCGTTACTTAACAAGTTCATTTCCGCCATTGTTTTTGTTCCGTCCTGGAATGCAGCCAGCATATGTGAACTCATATGTTTACTATCTGCTTCTGCTTGACACGTATCTGGATTTGCTTCTGGGAAGAATGGGTTGTTCTTTCCTTTCCCAGCAACGAGTACCTCAAGACCCATTGTTTTCGCAAATTCATATAATTCTAGTGTTGCTGCTGGTTCGTCTCCAGCTGATCCTGAGTAAACAAGTCCTGCATTTGTGAATAACTTATGCATGACCAACCCGATGGTAATATCAACTTCTACATTTAAAAGAACGAGATGTTTTTTTGAATTAAGCGCTTCCAAAGAAATGTTTGCTCCGACCTCTGGGACACCTGTTGCATCTACGACAACTTCTACGGAATCTGATTGAATCACTTCTCTGTAATCATTTGTGACAACCATTTGATGCGGCTTTGCATGCTGCTTGTAAAAATTCGCTGCCTTCTCTGCTGCACTAAGGTGAATATCACAAACACCAGCAACAATCATGCCTGGAATTTTAGAAATTTGTGAAATGAGTCCAAAGCCCATTTGGCCTGCTCCAATAATCCCTACTTTGATTGGATCTCCACTGCGTTCTCGAGCTAACAATTGTTGATAGATTGACATCTAAATCATCCTTTCAGGTTTTCTTGCTTCTCAATAGATTGCTAGAAATATAATCTGAAACTTTTAACAAATGTTATAAAAATTAACAAAAATCCGTTTATTGTAACATTTGTTATTTTGTTTATCATTTGTTATGAACTTAGTTTATATGATGTGTCAACTTTGTGTCAAGCTAAAATCGATAAAATTTTCAATCTTTTTGAGTCTAAAGACTCAAAAAAACTACCTAATGATATTAGGTAGTTACTTTAATAAGGCATCTCCAGTTCGTTCATCGGTAATTAATACATGAATTAATCCACCTGCTAATGCCGCCCGAATTGCTTCAATTTTTTCTTCGCCACCAGCGACACCTATGACAAGTGGAATTTCTTTTAGCTTTTGGGGGCTTATGCCCATCACCCGGTCGTTCCATGGGTGGGGATATACTTCCCCTTGATGATCAATAAAGTTATAGCAAATGTCACCTGCTACATCCTTTGCTTGAAGGATGTCCTCTTCACCGCTTGTCATATAAGATTTCACCATCGTTGAATGCTGCGGAACACCACCAATTCCGACAACCGCGATATTTGATGATTCTCCTAGTTCAATCACTTTTTTGATTGACGGCTGTCGGATCAGTACATCTTTCGCTTCTTTCGTATCAAGCATGACAGGTACATGTAAAAACTCACATTTAGATTTGAGCGCCTCTGTGCATCTCGCAATAATATAGTTGGCGTGGATATCGACATCTTCATTTCCCACACCTCCGACAAGCGGAACAAATGTCACGGATGGATAGTGCTGAACAGACGTAACCGCTTTCGCCATCTCATGCAGCGTTGTCCCAGAGGAAAACCCAATAACTTGTCCATCCTTCATCACTTTTAATAAAAAGCTTGCCGCCGCGGCACCGATTCGGCTTTTGGTTGTGTCTTTGCTGAGTGTTTCCACACAGACGACTTCTCGGAGCCCATATTTACGTTCTATTTTTCTTTCTAACGATCCATACTGTTGGTTGACTTCATCATGAATAATGATTTCCACGATTCCTGCTTCACGTGCTTTTGCCAAATATTTCGATATGAGCGAACGGCTAACCCCAACCGCTTCTGCAATGTTAGATTGAGTGGCGCCTTCTTCATAATACATATGCGCAACCTTAATGAGCAGCCTTCTTTCATCATGGAATGTCATAATAACCCTTCTTTCCGCTTAAGTGTTCCCTAACAAATGCTATCTAAAATAACATTTGTTAAAAACAGATTAAATGAAAAAAATAACAGAGTCAATACTAGAGGAGTGTTCTCTCATAAGAATGAAAAAAGCCGCACATGAAGCGGCGGCTTTAAAAGATGTTTTTATTCATTTGTTTGATGGCTGCTTTTTCAAGCCTAGAGACTTGTGCTTGAGAAATCCCGATCTCTTCGGCAACTTCCATTTGCGTTTTGCCCTGGAAGAAGCGTTTGCGAAGAATCATTTTTTCCCTGTCGTTCAACCTACGCATGCCCTCTTTTAAGGCCAATTCTTCCACCCATTGTGTGTCTTTGTTCCGTTCATCACTAATTTGATCCATCACATAAATCGGATCTCCTCCGTCATTATAGATCGGTTCAAACAAAGATACAGGATCTTGAATTGCATCTAGGGCAAAGACAATTTCCTCATGAGGCACTTCCAGCACTTTGGCAATGTCTTCTGCTGTTGGCTCCTTGCTTGTCTCACTAATCAGCCTCTCACGGACCTGAAGTGCCTTATAGGCAATATCTCTTAGCGAGCGAGACACCCGAATCGGGTTGTTATCACGCAAGTATCGACGGATTTCTCCTATGATCATAGGAACCGCATAAGTTGAAAATCTGACATTGTGGCTTAAATCAAAATTATCAATTGATTTCATTAATCCGATACAGCCTACTTGGAAGAGATCGTCGACATATTCGCCTCTGTTGTTAAAACGCTGAATCACACTTAAAACCAACCGTAAATTGCCATTGACTAGCTTTTCTCTTGCTGTATCGTCACCCTCATCTTGCAGCTGTCTGAACAATTTTCTCATCTCGTCGTTTTTCAGAACAGGCAACTTGGAGGTGTCGACTCCGCAGATTTCCACTTTATTTCTGGACACTTTTTTCCCTCCCTACAGGAGCTGTTGTACAAAGTTCAGTATCTCCTTGGGATGGAAAAATATGCACGAGCGATGACGAGAATCATGAAAAAAAAGGTTGTTTCCTTTGACAGTGCAGGGACAGAGCTTTTTTAAAAAAATTTTTAGACCATTTTATTAAATTCTTTTTGTAATCGTTTAATAATTCTTTTTTCAAGCCTCGAAATATAAGACTGTGAAATCCCAAGCATGTCAGCGACATCTTTTTGGGTTTTTTCCTCACCACCAATTAAGCCAAATCTTAGTTCCATGATCTGCTTTTCGCGGTCATTTAATTGCTCGAGCGCTTTTTTCAGCAATTTTTTATCTACATTTGCTTCAATATCGCGTGTGATAATATCATCATCTGTTCCAAGTACGTCTGATAAAAGCAGTTCATTTCCATCCCAATCAATGTTGAGCGGCTCATCAAACGAAACTTCTGACCGGATTTTATTATTTCGACGTAAGTACATCAAAATCTCATTTTCAATACATCTCGAAGCATATGTTGCAAGCTTGATCTTTTTTTCTGGGTTAAATGTATTGACTGCTTTGATCAGACCAATGGTTCCGATACTGATTAAATCCTCAATATTAATACCTGTGTTTTCAAATTTTCTTGCGATGTAAACGACTAAACGCAAATTTCTTTCAATCAGAATCGCTCTTGCGGTTTGATCACCCTTTGGTAATTTGACAAGCAGCTCCTGCTCTTCATCCTTTGATAATGGAGGCGGGAGCGCTTCACTTCCACCAATATAATAAATTTCATCACTCTTTAGACCTAGCTTCATGAGGAGTTTATACCAGTAGTAAGTGAGTTTAAATTTTAATTTTTTCATCTTCTTCTCCCTTCTAAATGTCAAGTTGACCTCGTAAGATAAAAGACATCACCAAAAACTACGACACCCCCTGGATGATTTTCCCGTCTAACATATCTGGATGAATGATGGATTGAAATTCCTGATCTGCCGATAAACCGCTGAGACTCAACCCAACAAAACACTTAGCTGGCTGAATCATATGCGTCTTTGAATAAATGAAGACTGTATCTGGTTTTAGGCATAGTAGAAAGCCGTGATCATGACCGACCGCTCGATATGGAACAAGTCTTAATCGATCAAGAAGAGGAAATTGATCATCGATCTTTTGCATGACTTCAACAGGATGAGACTGTTTCATGAGCTCTATAAATGGCTCTCCGCAAATAGCCGTTAGCTGGTCGGCCTGGACGATCATGACAGGTGTTTTTGTCATAGGATCATACAGCTGGTTGCCAGAATCGACGAGTCCCTTTAAACGGATGGTCTCTCCATGAATGTGTATTTCCACAAGCACTTGTTCATCAACCTGTCTTTTTTTCGTACCCACCTCGCCTAATCTTTTCTTTGAAAACAGCCAAATCGCAGGAAACCCAGTTAAAACAAAAAGCCAGCTAATCGGATCACCAAAGCCATCATTTTGTGAAATCAGCAGGCCATCTTGAATCACTGTATTGGTTTGCAAAAATGAATGAACCCCAATCATGCCTCCTCCCATCAAAAATGTTACAAAGTAAAAAGCAAACAGATTTTGAAAAAAGGAACGAAATCTTTGAAAACCAAAGGTTGCAAGAACGATGAAGATAGAAAAAAGTAGTTTGCCTAAAGGGTGTGACACAACCATTGCAAATGGTGTAAAGAGCAAGAGAACAATGCTCGATCCAATGAGAGCTCCTAACATATATCGCCTTTTTTTTACTTGTCGTTTGAGAATAAATGCAGTGAGTAAGAGAAGCAATAGATCAAAACAAAAGTTTAACAGCCAAATCACATCTAAATAAATGACCACCTTCTGCTCCTTTCATCTGAAACAAAGAATCAAAAGCAGTACTTGCACTTGTTTGTACCAGTATAAAACAGTCATGAGATGGAAGTCTGTCAATTCTTGTTGGGGATGATAGAGAACTTTTGGTGGATTGTTATTGTTTTTGTCGAGGAATGAGAGAGAGTATTCTTCTGGACAAGCCTTCAAACAATTGTTGAAAGAAAAAAGACACGCTCCAAGAAGTCGTGTCTTTTGTTTAAGTTACTTTTCATTGATGTTTAATGTACCTGAAGCTTTTTGTCTTGTGACATTTCCATAATCATCTCGCACAATTACTTCAATGACCGCACCTTTTGCTTTGGCGGTAGAAGTAGCAGTCCAGTAGCCTTCATACGTTCCGCTCGATACTTCGCGAAGCGGCAGCTCTGTGGTATTTTGAAGCTTTGATCTCGCGTTTGTCAGCGGCATGTGAATGACAAACGTTGCGTCTAGCTTTTCTCTGCTGTGAAATGAAATTTTAACAGACTCCCCTGATGCCAGATGGACATTCTCTGCTGGAGTCAGCTTAGAAATCTCAGGTGCCTCGTATTGGACATCGATCTTGATTTTTTTAGTTGTTTTGTTTCCTGCTGCATCTTTCGCTGTGACTTTGATCATATTTTTCCCGTTCTCAAGCAGTATTCTTACGGAATACTTCCCTTCTTTTATGGTTGCCTTTTTTCCATTTACGGTGACTTGATCAAGATGATCATCTGTCACCTTTCCTTCTACAGTGAGCGATTCTTTATTCGTCTTTTCCCCTTTTTTCGGTGTATCGATAGTGAGCGCTGGCGCTGTTTGATCAATGATTACCTTTACTGGTGTAGATCGTTTTGTTGCACCTTTATCCGTAACAGTTGCAGCCGTGAATACATGCTCTCCACTTGAAACTGTGACCTTTTCTTTGAAGGCGCCTGACTGATCTGCTTTCACTTTGGCAATCTCTTCGTCGTTTTGATAGATCGCTACATCAAGCCCAGGAGAGGCTTTGCCTTCAATCTCCAGTTCATCTTTGTTCGTAATGACGCCTGCCTTTGGAGATGTAATCTCTGGCACATCTGCTTCATAGTCAACAAGCGCACGAATCATATAATTTCCCTCTTCTTTTGGAGAAGGAGAAAATGCACCGCTTGTCAGCTGCCAGCTTCTTTCAGCATTTGGTCCATCTTCATCAGTTGCAAGCCCTGGAGATTCCGTATTCTTTTTCGTTTGAATATAGACAAGATAGAAATCTCCATCCACCGTAATGGCTTGATCTTCTAAATCTACTTTTGTCCATTCCCCATTACGCAGCGCTTTTGCTTTTAGAGGTCCTGCCATTTTCTCCCCTGGAGCTCCGTTCTTCCCAGAAGCGTCATACACTTCAACTGCAAATTCATTCCCTCCAGGAGCTGGCCACTCTGATGACCAGAAACGGAAAAGCCCTCCTGTGAGTTGCGCTTGTTTCTTCCCCTTTTCTAATGAAAACTTCACAGCCCAGCCATTGCCAGGATCATAGAAGGCTCTCGCATTTTCAGCTGTTCCATCATCGTAGCCAATTTCCCCAGCAAAGCCGATGAATGGCTCTAGCTGAATGTTTTTTCCAACTGGCTTTTCTGTCACATCTGCTGTAAAAGAATATCCTTTAAATCCTTTGGCAAATACTTTGACGGTATAGATACCGCTCAATGCCTCTAGAGAAAATTCGCCAGATTCATTTGTTTTCACCGGCTTAACTTTCGCATCCTCTACAAGATAAACCGTGGCATCCTTTATCTTTTCACCCGTTGTTTCGTTGGCAATTGTGCCAGATATCGTTCGTTTCTTTAGTGGCTGTAAGGCGAAATTCGCCTCTGCCGTTTTATTTGAAGAAATATGGACGGTTTGTGTGCGTGATTCAAATCCGTAAGCTTCCGCTTTCACTGTGAATTTTCCTGCACTGTGAGGAAGCTGATATCTCCCTGTCGCTTCATCTGTGTACGTTGACTTGCCGCTTTCAAGAACACTAATTTCCGCTTTCATTGGAAGAGCTTTGATGGACGGAGCAGCTAGATTTTTTTCCTTTTTCAATTCTTTTATGTTCGCAGGCTTCTTATGTGGGTGTACCGCCTTATCTTTTTGAGGCAAGGCTTGATCTGTTATTTTCATATCACCTAAATGAACATCTTCGTTTGTCACCTGTCCTTCGATCATGCCAATTCCATCTGTTAATGCCGTAATCGCCTCTCTTGCATCAACTAA
Source organism: Bacillus sp. FSL W8-1143 (assembly GCF_037965155.1). NCBI lineage: Bacteria > Bacillati > Bacillota > Bacilli > Caryophanales > Bacillaceae > Bacillus > Bacillus sp. FSL W8-1143. Next base: position 1,482,827 of record NZ_CP150182.1, on the reverse strand, counting down.
ACCTGCCCCATAGCCATTGTTTGGGGATTCCGGGAATTGCTGATCAGTTAATGGCTTCGCTGTATCAATCAGAATTTGTTCAATCTCTTCAACAGAAAGATCTGACTGTACTTGGCGAAGAAGAGCCACAACAGCTGAGACATGCGGACCAGCCATCGACGTCCCATTCCAGCCATCCTCATACCCTTTCCCAGGAATGGATGAACGAATGTTTACCCCTGGGGCGGCAATGTCTGGTTTCATGACACCATATGGAGACGGACCTTGCAGCGAGAAAGACCCCAATTTGTTATCTTGATCCGTAGCACCCGTTGCAAAGACCTCTTGATAGTTCGCAGGATTCGCAATGGATCCTTCACCACCAGGGTTGAATAAATCGGTATTGCCAGCTGAAAACTCTGGGAAGATGTCCGCCGCTCTCCAAGCATTGACGACATCTTTATACCAATCATCAATACCAGGCCCACCGCCCCAAGAGTTATTGACGACATCAGGTGCCTTTTCTGGATGCGGGTTGCCGGCCTCATCTTTTGGTGCTAAAATCCACTCACCTGCGTCAAGCAGATCAGCATCTGTCCCACCATCTTCTGAGAAAGCTTTCACCGCAATCCATTTTGCGCCCGGTGCGACACCGATTTGATTCTTTCCATCTGGCTCAGAGCCAACCATCGTTCCCGTTACATGTGTACCATGCTCTAAATCATCATATGGCGCTTCAGATCCTGTCGTAGCATCGTACCAATTGAATTCATGAGTTGGTTCATTCGGATGTGCTGGATCAAATCCGCGGTATTTTTCCTTTAAAGCAGGATGATCCCATTCCACTCCTGTATCAATACTTGCCACAACTGTACCAGTACCGTCATAACCTAAAGCCCACGCTTCTGGAGCATGAACTTGAGAAATGTTCCACTCGACTCCATCTACTGATTTCATTTGTTTTTTCTGCTTCGTCTTCAAATCAACTGGCCGGTGAATTTGACGGGTTTCATTTGGCAGCACTTGATCTACTTCTGGAAAGGCAGCCACCTTTTCCATGACTTCTTTCGTTCCCGTCACCGCTAAACCATTCACAATATAGTACGAATGAATCTCCTTCACTTGCTTTTTCTTTTGTTCCTTTTGTAAATACGTAAGGAGCGCTTCCTGCGTCTTTTCAGACGTTGCTCTTAATTCGGATACGACAGCTGATCTTTTTGTGTATTGCGTTTTAGCCGCTGTTAATTTCTGTTTTTTGGCTTTGATCACCGCTTCCTTCGCCACATGTTGCGTATTTGTTTGCTCTTTCATTTTGATTAAAAAAGTCACCTGATCATCCTGCTGAAACTGCTTCATTAATCTAGATGAGATCTTTGCTTTTGTAGTCTTAGAGGAGACAGCTTCCTCCTGATATGAGGTAGAAGTCGATGTTGCTTGAACCGTCCCAAAGCTTGTCATCGTTAAAGTACCAATCACCAAAAGACTCATCAAACGATAGCCGGCGGTCTTGCGAAACTTCAATTTCAATCAAATCCCTCCTCCTCAAATGTCCAAACAGAGTATAGGTCCCACTCCTTTCCTTCTGTTGTTCATGACAAGATTCATGGTGTTCTATTTAATGTAGTCAAATAAAGTTCATCATTTTGTCGTTTTTTGTAAGAGGGAGTAAAAATGATTCTTTTTTCTTAAACACCATAAGTCAAATTACATATGGAAATTGAAGTAGCTTTCACGTATTTATGACTTTTTGATTAGAAACCCTTATAAGTTGAGACATAAAAAAACCCCTTCCATGGAAGGGGTTAAGCTATACTCGATTAGCGTTTATTGCGGTTGCGTAAGAACGTTGGAATGTCTAGCGTATCATCACTTGATTGTGTATTTTGTCTTGGCTGAGATGATGGCTGTTGATGTTCCTCACGTTTTACTTCACGTTTTTGAGGAATGGATTGATTTTGCTTTAATCCTTGTCCTAATGGGTTTCTTTGTGATTTTGTCACTTCTGGTTCTTGCTCAATAAATCCAGTAGCGATCACAGTCACCACAATTTCATCCTTCAAGTTATCATTGATGACAGACCCGAAAATCATGTTTACATCTTCGTCAGATGCAGAAGCCACAATATCTGCCGCTTCTTGCACTTCATAAAGACTTAGGTTCGTTCCACCCGTAATGTTCATGATGACACCTTGAGCACCATCGATTGCTGTTTCTAGAAGTGGTGAGGAAATGGCTTTCTTCGCGGCTTCCGCAGCACGGTTTTCACCTGTTGCGACACCAATACCCATAAGAGCTGAACCTTTATTGGACATGATGGTTTTCACGTCAGCAAAGTCAAGGTTAATCAGACCTGGTGTTGCAATTAAATCTGAAATCCCTTGAACACCTTGTCTAAGCACGTTATCTGCCGCGCGGAATGCTTCCAGCATTGGCGTGTTTTTATCAACAATTTCAAGCAAGCGATCGTTTGGAATCACGATTAATGTGTCAACGGCTTCTTTCATAGAAGCAATTCCTTCAACTGCTTGAAGCTGACGCTTTCTTCCTTCAAATGTGAAAGGACGAGTCACAACTCCAACTGTCAATGCACCAGAATCTTTTGCGATTTTTGCAATGACAGGTGCAGCACCCGTACCAGTTCCACCGCCCATACCAGCTGTAACGAAGACCATGTCTGCGCCTTTTAATACTTCTTCAATCTGCTCTTTGCTTTCCTCAGCAGCTTTTTTACCGACTTCAGGATTCGCACCTGCTCCAAGCCCTCTTGTCAGCTTAGCACCGATTTGCATTTTAGTTTCTGCTTTTGATAGATTTAACGCCTGTGCATCAGTATTGACTGCAATAAAATCGACACCTTGTACGTCATTTTCAATCATTCGGTTGACAGCGTTATTCCCGCCGCCACCTACTCCGATTACTTTAATTGATGCTAGGCCGTCTATATTTGTTTCAAACTCCAACATGCTGAATCCTCCTAATCCGTCGAAAATCTAATTCTATTCCCAGAACATATTAAATAGTTTTTTCATTTTGCCCGGTTTTTTATTTGTCTCTTGTTGTGCTTGTTGTGCTTTTTGTTTTACTTTCGGTCTTGGCTGCGCTTCTTTCACTTGTGGTGCAGAAGAAACCGGCTCCATGGATGCGCCTACTTCATGAAACGCCTCATCTGGCATTTGGAATCCAACTTGTCTGCCCTGAATCTTTGCATTGCGATAAGCAAAATGGATCAGACCCACTCCTGTCATATATTGAGGCTCTCTCACCCCGATATAATTCGGACTTGCAATCCTGACATTGTTTTGCAAGACTGTTTGTGCAAGAGAAAGGATACCTGGAATGGCTGCCTGTCCACCTGTTAGAACGAATCCACCAGGCAAATCATGGACACCCATATTTCTTAATTCCTCTGCCACAAAGAGCAGGATTTCTTCCAGCCGCGCTTCAATAATGTTAGCCGCATCAATTTGTGTATACGTTTGTTTTTGATCGGTACCGATCACAGAAACTTCAAATGTCTCCTCAGTCGATGCCTCATCATAAAACGCATGCCCAAATTGTTTTTTGATTCGTTCAGCTTCTTCAGTGGAAGTTCTAAGTCCTATAGACAAATCTTTTGTTATGTTCTCTCCGCCCAAAGGGATACTGTGAGTAGAATAGAGATGCCCGTTTTCAAATACGGAAATCGTTGTAGATCCGCCGCCAATATCGACAAGAGCTACCCCAAGATTTTTTTCATCTTTCGATAATGCTGCCGAGCCCGATGCGAGTGGCTGCAAGCATATATCCAGTATTTCAATTCCAGCTCTTTCTACACATCGGAGCCAGTTATGTAGAATCGTTTTAGAACCTGTAATTAACGATCCTTCCACCTCTAGCCGAACACCAAGCATTTTTTTCGGATCTGTGATCTCATCTCTTCCGTCGACGATAAATTGTCTCGGAATCACGTCTACGACGAGATGTTCTTGAGGAATAGATACTACTTGTGCAGCATCTAAGACACGTCTCACATCTTCAGCATGTATTTCTTTGTTTTCACTAGATACTGCGACTACGCCGCTCGTATTCTGAATATGAATGTGGTTTCCGTTAATTCCGACAATCGCCTTTTGTAAAGGAAAACCTACCATTCTCTCAGCCTGTTCAAATGCTTGTCTAATAGAATGAACTGTCTCATCTATATCAACAATCGATCCTTTTTTTAACCCCTCTGAAGGGACATTTCCAACACCTATAATGTTAAGCGAATCATCCGCCATTTCTCCGACGATGACTTTTATATTGGATGTACCGATGTCAAGGCTGACGTAAATTTCATTGTTGTTCATTCTATGGCACCTCCTCACATATCAATACTTTCTATTCTATTATTTGCTGAACAACAATACAATGAATGTGTTTTTACAAGTGTGTAACAAAACTTAAAAAATCAACATTTTTTATTAGGATTACTGAAAATATTCGTTACATCATATGTATATCCTTTTTTATGACTCACTTTTTTTCTTTTTTTCTCTAGAAATTGTCCATTTTGTTAGGAGAATTCTTCTAATAACTGCTATATTTTGAAACAATCTAACGCCGAATGCAAACATTCCGACTAAGTATAAGTCTACACCAAGATGGACGCCCAGAAAAGCTAAACTTATTGCCAGTATAATATTAAAGAAGAAGCCTGATACAAACACTAGTTCATCGTATGCCCCTTGCAGATGTGCCCGGATTCCACCAATCAATGTATCAAGCGCAGCAAGTACAGCGAGGGAAAGATAATTAGAATACTCATTCGGTATCGTAAAATTAGTTAAGAAACCGATCGCAACTCCTATGATTAAGCCAAGTACAGGAAGCCACATTAAGATTTTCCCTCCTTTACATCGTCAAGAGGCTTCAATTCGTTTACTTGAATTGCACCGTCATATGCTTTTAAGTGGATTTTTTTCTTCGGCTGGCTCATACTCAAGCTGAAGTTTTCCTGAGCAAACAAATCACCAATATCTGATACATTTAAACGGCTGTATAATTTGTCGGCTTGCTCACTAATCATTTTAATGGTGACTTCATCACTATCTAAGCTGTAGCCATCCATTTTTGTCGTGCCATTAATATCTCGAATCACACTTGTATTAATGACACGGCGATCATTGATGGAAATATGTTTTGCCCCAAACATATTGGCTTCATTCATTAACTTTTTCAGAAGATCAGGTGGGATATTTTTCACTTCTTCTCCGGTAAGGTCCTTGGAAAAAAGCTGAGATATTTCAATTTCAATCCCCTCCCCTTCCACTTCTGTAAAACCAGCCTTTTCTTTTAAATCCTTTAATGTTTTTGTTAATTGTGCTTCTTTTGATCGGTCTCCTTGAAGACCATATTTTTTTAGCATCTCGTCGTATTTATCAATTTCTTTGAGCAAATCCAATTCCTTACTTTTAGATGCAGATAAATCCTCTCTCAGTTCCCACACATCACGAGTATCACGAACTTTGGGCTTTTGTAAGGAATTAAATTGGATGGAGACCATGATGCCAAATATGATCATTAAAGCTGTTAAACTAAGTAAAGGCTTCTTTTTCCTCAACACCACTCACCTTTTCACTTTTAATCTTTGTTTCTTAAAAGAGGGTTCATACGAATATCCGTTTTCTCGATCGTCATTGAAATGTGATCACTTGTCAGTTGATCGACCACTCCCCCTGCAATATTTAAAGCAGGTATTAACACAGCTGGATCACCAATAGCAGATATGACAAATGGTGCTGGATGCTGAACACCATCTACTGTGACAACTGGACCGTTACAATGTATGTATGATTGGTGTGTGATTCTTTGCCCATTAATAGATACAGCAGAAGCCCCTGATATAAATAGTTCGTTTATCACATGAAAAATGTGGCTCTCATGCACAATGTAATTATTAACATTTTGTCCACTCGGGATATAAGATGCATCTTCAAGAGACACTTTTACCCCTTTTCCTTTTACACCGATCTCTCCTGTAAACATTCTATATTTCTCAACATCTTCCAGCACATTAAAATATTGCTCTTTTTCATTTTTCAAATTGGACTCCGTTGCTTGTACCTTTGATTGAAGACTATATAATTCTTTTTCGAGTTTCTGATTCGCCTTTTCTTGCGTTGTGAGCTGACTTTTCAGAGAGTATTCTTTTTTCCATTGCTCTGTTCGAATGACATCTGCCTGATGCTGCTTTGTATATTGGTATGAAAAAGAAATCAGAAAACCAAGAACAAGCATGACAATCGAGAATATAACTGTTTTGCCTCTCAACGCTCATCTTCCTTTTTCTTAGATTTAAACGCTTCGAAATACGTAGCGACTTCCATATGGATTGTGCCTTTTTCAGATGATGAAAGTTCTTTTACAATGGCTGGATAGGTTTTCATTTTATCACCGAATGTTTTAATTGATGCAATCACAGTGTTTCCGTCATTCATATAAAATTTAACTAGCCACTTGTTTGAATTGGTCGGCACATAATATATTTCTGAGATGAGTTCCTGAATAGAGGCTGGCAGTTGATTTAAAGATTTAACAGTTTGCTTCAGCTTCTCCTTATTGTCCCAATCGACAAAAATAGGTCCTGCATGACTCGGTGTCACTTCTTCTGGTAAAGCGGTCCCATTTTCAAGAAGCTCATAATATAGATTTCCCTTTTGAAGATACGCAATATTTGCATATTCTTTGACAGCAATACTTACTTTATTTGGGAAATGCTTTTTGATACTGACACTTTTAATCAATTTATTTTGTTTCATATGATCTGCTGTTAAATCTTTATTTAAATTCCAAAACTCTGTTTCGCCTTCTTTAATTTGTGAAAGTTTAACAAGCTGTTTTGTTGAGACATGCTCGTTACCTTTGATGGTTAAAGAAGAAATTTTGCTGATAGGTGTCTGCAAATAAATAATAATTAAAACCATGATAAAAAACAGTAGTATAAAAGAGATCAGTCTCCGATTCGCTTTTTGCTTCCTTTGTTCTTTAATTTTAGGAATTCGCTCTTCTATATTGACGATCTTTTCATTTTCATGATCAGGCCGCATATATACTCTTCACCTCATTCAAAGCTGCTTGTCCACACCTTTGGGTCATCATTTTGATGAGAAAACAAACGGCATTCTTTCATGCCGTTTGTTTTCCTCAGATGCCATCATTCATAAAAACTAGCTGTTAATTTTCTTCACCGATAATTTCTACTTCTGTATGCATCTCTACGTTGTAGTCTTCTTTAATTTTCTTTTGGATGAACTGAATTAAGTCCAGCACGTCTTGAGCAGTCGCTCCACCAGCGTTGACAATAAAGTTGCCGTGCATATCAGAAATTCTAGCTCCGCCGATTTGGTATCCTTTTAAATTCGCTTTTTCTACAAGCTGTCCTGCATATTCAGGCAGCGGATTTCGAAAAATACTGCCAGCACATGGCCGGTTATAAGGCTGAGTTTCTTTACGATAATCTTTATTTTGCTGCATCTTCTTTGTGATTTTTTCGCGGCCATCCTGCTTGAGCTTAAACACAGCTTCTAGAACAATGCCAGGTCGTTCCTTTTGTAGGACTGACGTTCGATAGCTAAAATTCATTTGTTCATTTGTGAGCCACTCGATGCTTCCATCTTCAAATAAGATTCTGGCTTTCACAAGAATCTTACTGATATCAGATCCATGTGCACCTGCGTTCATATAAACAGCGCCTCCAATAGATCCCGGAATACCAGCTGCGAATTCCAGTCCTGAAAGACCCTGTTTACTAAGTGATGTCGCGAGCCTTACGACAGAGTAGCCGCCGCCTACTGTAATTTCTTCATCATTTACAGTTAGGTGATCCAGTCCAGCACCTAGCTTTAGGACAACTCCTCGAATTCCCTTATCAAGGACAAGTAAATTAGATCCTCTTCCAATGACCGTCCAATTCGTATGGTGTTTTTTCACATGATCCATGATCGTTTTCACTGCATCGATATCTTTTGGGATGATCAAAAGATCTGCTGGTCCGCCTATTTTCATTGTTGTATGATTTGCAAGCGGCTCATTTTCAAGTACTTTACCAACTTGCGCTTCTAATAATTCATTCTTCAAGTTCTCCATATTACCCTCCGCCTTACCTAATATCATTCCATCATGTAGTCGTAATTTCTTTTAACACATTATATAAACGTGTAGCCGCATCTGGTACTCCGAGTTCTTTCGTTAAACGGCTCATTTGATTGAGTTTTTCTTCATTACCAGCAATTTCATCAATGGCATGCAGCAAACGATCCCCTGAAAGCTCTGATTCTCTTAAAACAATCGCAGCATCATGTTTTTCAAGTGATCTTGCATTGATTTCCTGATGATTTGCCGTCACGTATGGGCTCGGAATAAAAATGGTTGGGATTCCAAGAGCCGTTACTTCAGCAATTGTTGTAGCTCCTGCTCTTGCAACAATCACATCGATCGATTTTAGGTACTCTGGCATTTGATGCAAGAAAGGTTTGGTGATCATGTTAGGTGCTGCACCTTTTTCCTTTAGTTCATTCAACACTTTTTCATAATGAACCTCACCTGTGATATATAAAAGCTGGTAGTTTTTAGCCTTTAAATCATCTTGCATTTCGATCACTGCTCTATTGATAGGAGCAGCACCTCGACTCCCGCCGAAAATAAGAACCGTTTTTTTCTTTTCATCGAGCCCGAATTCTTTAAGAGATTTCCCCTCTTTTATAGAGACGACTTCAGAGGCTCTAGGGTTTCCCGTAAATACAACCTTTTCAGAAGGAAAATGTGCCTTTGCCTCATCAAAGCATATGGCTACCCTATTAACATATCTCGCTAGGAACTTATTTGTAATACCAGGCAGGCTGTTTTGTTCGTGTATAATGGTCGGGATCTTCAGCTTAGAAGCCGCATAAACAACAGGCCCACACACATAACCGCCTGTTCCAATAACCGCATCAGGCTTGAATTCTTTTAAGTAAGATTTGCTTTTTTGAACGCCTTTTAAAAATCTCATCACCGTTTTGACGTTATCAAAGGAAAGCTTTCGTTTAAAACCTGAAATTTCTATTGCCTTGAAAGGGATATTTTCTCTTTCTACAATTTTCTTTTCAAGTCCATTTTCAGTACCGATATATAAAAATTCCACATCAGGATGCAGTCTTTTCACTTCTTTAATAAAGGCTAAGGCCGGATAAATATGTCCGCCTGTTCCGCCTCCACTGATTACTATACGCATTATACCATTTCCCCTCAATTTTTTTCTGCTCTGAACAAAGTATAAACCCTGTTTTAAACAACAGGGCTCCATTAAAACCTGTAAAGAAGAGTCAAAATAAACGTTTTCGAAACAAAAACTGTCATTTTCACTCTTCAAATCATTTTTTTATACTTTTGCAAAATAAACGTCAACATGGTTTCATTAGCTTCAGCACGCTAATATCTTGCGTACCTGCTGACATTCAAAAGTACGCCAATCGCCATCAGCATTAATGTCAATGATGAGCCGCCATAACTAAGGAATGGGAGCGTGATACCTGTCACAGGAATAAGTCCAGTGACAACTGCGATGTTAATCATTACTTGAATGGCAACCATTGAAATAATACCAACTGCTAGGAAACTCCCATATAAGTCTGGGGCTCCAAGTGCTATTCGTATGCCTCTCCATAATAGAACACTAAAGAGGAGTAAAATGAGTGATCCCCCTATAAAGCCAAGCTCTTCAGACAATATCGCAAAGATGAAGTCCGTTTGGGGCTCAGGTAAATAGAAGAATTTTTGTCTACTTTGACCAAGTCCCATTCCGAACAGACCACCTGGACCAACAGCGTATAAGGACTGAATAATTTGAAACCCACTGCCTAGTGGATCTTCCCAAGGATTTAAATAAGATGTAATTCGTTTTATTCGGTAGGGTGCTGATAAGACAAGTGCAGCGAACCCGCTGAGCCCTATAAGACCGAGAAATATAAAGTGAGCAATTCTCGCACCTGAAACAAATATCATAATAATACAGGTTCCAACCATCACCGTTCCTGTTCCCAGATCCGGTTGAAGCATGATGATGGCAAATGCAGAAAATACAATGCCTAAAGCTGGGGCAAAACCTTTTCGAAAGGATGTGATATTTTTTTGCTTTTCAGATAAGAATTTTGCAAGAAACGCAATCATCGCAAGCTTCATGAATTCAGAGGGCTGAATACTAAACGCTCCGACACCGATCCAGCTTCTTGATCCATTTCTCTCCATACCGATACCAGGAATAAGTACAAGTAGCAAAAGGAGAAAACAAACAGCAATCAATATCTTTGACCAAGTCCGCCACGTCCAATAATCGACTCGCATAATGAAAAACATTGCGATAACTCCGATTCCGGCAAACAACAGCTGTCTTTTTGCAAAATAAAACGAATCATCAAATTTATACGATGCCCACACAGCACTAGCGCTGTACACCATAATTAAACCAATCGTCAATAAAAGTAACGTAATGACAACAAGCAAAAAATCCGGAGAAGTTTTCTTATTCGTCAAGAGACCGACACCCCAAGCATAATTTCATTTGGGCTGTCAGTCATATGAGAGACAAGCCCTTATTTAAGCATATGCACGGCGTTTACAAACATGTCTCCACGTTCTTCAAATGTTTTATGTTGATCCCAGCTTGCACAAGCCGGAGATAATAAAATCACGTCTTCTTCTTCAGATATGTTAAACGCCGCAGGTACTGCTTGTTCAACATTATCGACATGTTTTACGTGATGTATTCCAAGCTCTTCACCAAGCTTCACAAACTTAGGTGCAGTCTCACCAAATGTGATAATTCCTTTGACATGTTTCATAAAAGGTATCAACTCATCAAATTCATTGCCTCGATCAAGTCCACCTGCTAATAAAATAGTCGGTTGTTCGAAGGCTGACAATGCTTTAGTTGTTGCCAGTATATTGGTCGCCTTGCTATCGTTATAAAATTTCCGACTCTGAATTGTATCTACAAATTGCAGACGATGCTTCACTCCACCAAATGTTGTGAGTACGCGTGTGATCGCTTCATTTGAGCAACCTGCATTTTTCACAACACAAATAGCTGCCAGAATGTTTTCTTGATTATGCTCACCAGGAAGAACAACATCCTTTACATCAATGATATGTTCATTCATGTAGTAAATTGCACCATGTTGAATAAACGCACCATGATCTACTGGCTCTTTCACTGAGAAAAACACTTTTTTTGCTTTTGAACCTTCTGCCAGTTTTACAACCGAAGGATCATCTAGGTTAATTACAGCGATGTCATCTTCTTGTTGATGTGCGAATACTTTCTGCTTTGCTTTTTCATATTCTTCACGAGTGTGGTGATAGTCTAAATGTGCATCAAAAATATTTAATATTAAGCTGATTTTAGGTCTAAATTCAACTGTTCCCATTAACTGAAAAGAAGACAGTTCCGTTACGATCCACTCATCGCCAGCTGCATTTGCAGCGACTTCACTGGCAACTGTTCCAATATTACCTGCCACTAATGTTTTTTGGCTGTCTTTTTTCAGCATTTCATAAATCAATGTCGTGGTAGTGGTTTTTCCATTCGATCCAGTAATCCCAATAAAAGGAGATGGGGTTAAATGATATGCTAATTCTATTTCCGTCCAAACTGGAATTTGGCGGCGAAGTGCTTCTTGAACCATCACATTTTCATATGGAATTCCTGGATTTTTAATTAAAATTGTAATGTCTTTATCTTCGAATATACGAAGAGGATGACTGCCACAAACGACATCAATCCCCTTTTCAGAAAGTAGCTGAGCAGGTTTATTTTCTTCAAACGGTTTTTGATCATTTACCGTCACATTTACTCCATGTTCATGAAGAATTGAAGCTGCCGCATATCCGCTTTTAGCAAGACCTAATACTAGTACATGTTCGTTTTTTAACATTTGCATCTTATTCAATTATAACCACACCTCGATGTAAATTCCTAAAACAGCAAGTAATAAACCAGCTGTCCAGAAGGTGACAACTACTCTCCACTCTGACCAACCAACTAACTCATAGTGGTGGTGAAGCGGACTCATCTTAAAGATTCTTTTGCCGGTTGTTTTAAAGGAGATGACTTGAAGAATAACAGATAACGTCTCAACAACAAATACTCCACCAATAATGACAAGTAAAATTTCAAGCTTCGTTAAAATCGCAATTGCTACAATGGCTCCGCCTAATGCTAGAGAACCTGTATCACCCATAAATACTTTTGCAGGATGTGCGTTAAACACAAGGAAGCCAAGAACGGCTCCTGCAACAGCTACTGAAAAGATCGCTACATCATACTGGGATTGATTCCAAGCCAGTATAGCAAATGCTCCGAAAGCAATAGCAGCGGTTCCAGATAAGAGGCCATCCAGTCCATCTGTTAAGTTTACGGCATTAGAACCTCCGACAAGCATGAAAACAACAAGGATAAAGTAAGCCCATCCTAAATCAAAGCTGACGTCTGTTCCTGGAATGCGAATCGTCGTTGCAAACTGATAATAATGGAAAACTGCATAAAAGATCACAGCGATCACAATTTGACCGATTAATTTCTGTTTCGATGTTAATCCAAGATTTCGTTTCATCGCTACTTTAATATAATCATCTAAAAATCCTAATAGGCCGTAACCAAGTGTGACAAATAACAGTAAAAACATTTCTGGACTAATCTCAGAAAATTTGTTGATCATCACAATTGTTGTAATAGTGATAGAAAAGATAATCATGATGCCGCCCATTGTCGGCGTCCCAGATTTCTTTTGATGGGACTGCGGGCCCTCTTCTCTAATACTTTGACCAAATTTTAGTCTTCTTAAAAACGGTATAAAAATCGGGGATAAAAGAACACTGATTAAAAATCCCATTATGATTGTAAACAATATCACCTGTTCAAGCATCGTTCTTTACTCCTTCCGAATTTCCAAAGCCGTTTTCCATCAGAAAATTGCATTCATTATTATGGTATTCATTCGCGTTCTTCGTATGTTGTTTTTGTACAAAATGCTTCATTTCATTACACTCTTTTCATCATTTTAAGATTTGTTTAGATCTAAAATAGCGTCAATAGCAACCTTTGCATCATCAAAGTCATAGACTTGATCGTCAATAATTTGATAGGTCTCATGGCCTTTACCGGCTATTAAGACTGTATCGCCTTTTTTCGCATTGGCAATGGCAAAGAAGATCGCTTGTTTCCGATTCACAAAGCTATGATAATATGCGTCTGGTACCCCGTTTTCCATATCTTTTAAAATGGCTGAAGGATCTTCGCTTCTTGGGTTGTCTGATGTAAATATAGGTTCATCTGCATATTTCACAGCGATTTGAGCCATTTGAGGACGCTTTGTTTTATCACGGTCGCCGCCGCAGCCAATCACGCAGAAAATTTTGCCCTCTGTTAATTCTTTACATGTTGTGAGGACATTTTCTAAACTATCAGGTGTATGTGCGTAATCGACGATGACAGGGAAGTCTTGATCGCAGTTTACAAGTTCAAATCTGCCCTTGACTCCTTCCAGCTCTTCAATCGCACTCACGATCGTCTCAAATGTTAAGCCAGATACGATCCCAACTGATACAGCTGCGAGGATATTATACACATTGAACTTTCCGACGAGGGCAACCGTCACTTTCTTGGTGCCGATTGGAGTGACCAAATCAAATTGAGTTCCCTTCGGCATGATTTGAATATTTTTTGCCATGACATCTGCTTTTCGCTCTAGGGCATACGTCATGACTTCAGCAGCTGTGACTTTTTCAAAATAACTCGAAGCCTCATCATCTGCATTTAAAATCGCATGCTTCGGTTTATTGTGATGAAAGGCACTTCCGAGCTGAGAAAACAGCAAGCTTTTCGCATGTTTATATTCTTCCATTGTGTTGTGGTAGTCAAGATGGTCCTGCGTAAGATTTGTGAAAACAGCAATATCATAATCACATCCATGCACCCTGCCAAGATGGAGGGCATGTGATGATACTTCCATGATGGCTGTGTCTACATCTTGATCAAGCATCTGTTTAAACGTTTTTTGAAGTGTGACACTTTCAGGTGTGGTGTTTTTCACGTCGAGAATGTCATCATTCACCTTCATATACATCGTACCGATTAAGCCTGTTTTCTTCTCGGCTTTTCTCATCATTTGTTCAATCATGTGTGTTGTTGAGGTTTTTCCGTTTGTGCCTGTGATCCCGATGAGATTCAGCTTATGAGTGGGCTGTTCATAAAACGCATCAGCTATTCTTGCAAGTGCTCTTTGAGAGTGTTTCACAATAATGACTGGTACCTCTGTTATGTTAAGAGGGTGTTCTGCTACAATGGCAGCAGCCCCGCTTTTCACCGCTTTTTCAGCATAATCGTGTCCATCTACTGTATAGCCTTTTATACAGACAAAAAGGCTTCCCTTTTTCACCTCTCTTGAATCCATTTCAATGGAAGTGATATCAGGATTTTCGTTTATCAATTCGTTGTTTTCACTTTTAAAGTATGTAAGCAGTTCTTGTAATTTCATTTTCATATCAAACCTCTCAAATTCGTTCACGTGCATGTCTTGTGAAAAAAACACACAGTCTATATTTTATCGTAAAAAAAAGGATACATCCAGCGTATTCCTTAAGTTTCTGTTGGAAAAAACACACTTTGGACTCTTTTTTTCAAACTGGCCTTCTCTTTCAACAAAAAGAGGCAGCCAAATGAGTGCGGCTACCCTCTGTTCATTCTTTATTATTCATCGTTTAAGTATAATCTGATCGTGGAGCCTTCTTTGACCTTTGTCCCAGCAGCAGGTGATTGCTTCACTACTTTACTGCCAGTTCCTGAGGCATCGATCTTTAGGTTGATCAAGAGGGATTCAAGATCTGAAACAGATCCTCCTACAAGATTCGGTACTTCAATGGTTTTTGTGTCCAGCCACTGATACTTCTTTTCAATTTGGCCTTTTCTTTTTTTCACACCCATCTCAGGCAGGCTATCCCGCATAATATGACCAACAATTGGTGCGGCAACGGTACCACCAAATTGAATGGTGCCTTTTGGATTATCCACAGCTACATAGACTACGATACTTGGGTCATCTGCAGGCGCAAATCCGATAAACGACACAATATGGTTATTCTCCATATACTTTCCGTCCTTTACCTTCTGTGCTGTTCCTGTTTTTCCGCCAACCCGATACCCTTCAACAAATGCATTTCGGCCAGTTCCTTGAGCGACTACACTTTCAAGTGCATACCTGATTTCTTTAGATGTCTCTGCTGAAATCACTTTCTTTTTGGCAATCGGTGATTGCTTTTTCACAACCTCTTTTGTGATTGGATCTATCCATTCTTTTGCAATATAAGGCGTGTAAAGTGTCCCGCCATTTACTGCAGCTGCTACTGCAGCTACTTGCTGAATTGGCGTAACAGATACACCTTGACCAAAGGCCGTGGTCGCCTGCTCTACAGGACCTACACGATCAAGCGGGAACAAAATTCCCCGCCCTTCTCCTTGAAGGTCAATTCCGGTTTTTTGGCCAAATCCGAAATTTTTGATATAAGAAAATAATTTTTCTTTACCAAGACGGTCTCCTAGCTCTACAAAGCCAGGGTTACAAGAATTTTGAACTACTTCCAAGAATGACTGTGATCCGTGCCCGCCTTTTTTCCAGCACCTGAGTCTTGCACCATCAACTGTCACAGATCCGCTGTCAAAAAATGAATCGCGTTTTAAATTCACTTTCTTCTCTTCTAATGCTGCTGCAAGTGTAATAATTTTAAATGTCGAACCCGGCTCATATGTGCTCCACACCGGAAGATTTCGGTTAAACACTTTTGAGTCAACTGATTGATAGTCAGCTGGATCAAAATCTGGTCTGCTTGACATTCCTAGCACTTCACCATTTTTCGGATTCATCGCAATCGCAATCATACCATCTGGATTATACTTTGCCTGCGCATTGTCTAATTCCCGTTCTATGATGGTTTGTACTTTTGCATCGACTGTTAATTTCATATCAAGACCATCTTTAGGCGGTGTATAATCGTCTGCTTCATCTGGCATTTTCTGCCCTTTTGCATCAGAATAAAACTTCACAGACCCTTTTTCGCCTTTTAGGTCATCGTCATAGTAGGCTTCAAGTCCAAGTAAGCCTTGATTATCGATTCCAGCAAAGCCGAGTACATGTGAAAGAAAGCTGCCAAACGGATAATGTCTGATGCTGTCTTCTGCTACATACACGCCTTCTAAATCAAGCTCTCTTACTTCTTTTGCTTTTTCATGTGATACCTTTCTGCCCTCAGGAGAAATTCGTTCAATTGATGTTTTTTTCGTGACGTGCTTGTACGCTTTTTCTTCAGACATATTCAGCACAGCTGCCAATTTCTTGCTTGTTTCTGCGGGATCTTTAATTTGCCGAGGGACGACCAAAATAGATGGAGCACTTTTGTTCGTCGCAAGCTCTACCCCATTCCGGTCCAAAATATCTCCTCGTTCTGGTTCGAATGGGAGGTTTCGGCTCCATGAATCTTTTGCTAAGCTTGTCAGCTTCTCACCCATAATAAACTGCACATATCCTAATCTAGTATCTATGATGAAAAAAATGATCACCCCAAACAGCAGCACGAAAAGCAATCGTTTTCTCACTGTTACACTCGACACTCGCACGCCCGGTTCACTCCTTACATATGGCTTGTTTTCATCATATGCAGGCCCGTCCTTTTGTAGAACGCACCGTGATATTCTGCTGGAGCAAAAGAAAAAACCTAGCAAGTGATTTGCTAGGTTTACAGTTAATTTGGGCTTTTAAATGTCACAGTGACGACTTTGTCTGAAATCTCCGCTCCACTTTTGACACTTTGTTTCACAGCATATCCTTGTCCATTTGTTTCTATATGCACACCGGCAATCGAAGCATATTGAAGGACTTCTCTTCTGGACCAGCCTGTCATATCAGGCATCTTAATGGTTTTCCCTGCTGTTTTCAAGAAGACTTTCTGGCTTTCAGAGAATTCAGAGCCCGCACTCGGCCACTGGCGTTTAATGGACAGACCGTCGCCGATGACAACAGGTGTTAAGTGTTTATTTTTGACTTCTGTTTCAGCCTGCTTCACTTCTAAATCCAGGAATGAAGGCATCGTTTCTTGTTTCATTTTTTGTTCGCCTGATTTCTTATTGTCTGTTTTTGTTGGTGCAATATTTAAATATAGCAAACTATTTTTCATGACAGGGTTAAAGATTTGAGAAACCGGAGCTGACCCCGTTTCTGTTTCAGACAGCTGCGGCTGCTGGACAGCCACATAAACAAGTAGCTTCGGATCATCTTTTGGCGCCATTCCCATAAATGAAAAGACGTAATCGTTTCTTCCTTGGAGGTAACCGCCGGCACCGCCAATTTGTCCCGTTCCTGTTTTTCCAGCAACGTCGAAGCCTTTGATTTGATAAGGCTGACCTGTTCCAATTTTCGAGGAAACAACCTCACCTAAAATGTCACGAACTTGCTTCGCTGTATCAGATGAAATCGGTTTTCCTGCCGCTGTTGGTTCGTGCTGCAAAATCGTTTTGTTTGTGTTCGGGTCTGTAATATGGTCAATGACATATGGCTTCATCATTGTTCCGCCGTTTGCTATCGCAGTGGCTGCTTCGATTTGTTGAATCGGTGTGATGGCTGATGCTTGACCATAAGCTGTCGATGCTTTGTCATATTCATATCTATAATTGATTTTACTAGACGCTTCGTTCGGCAAGTCAATCCCCGTTTTGTCATAGAAATGGAACTTCTGCAAATATTGTTCGTAGCGTGTGAAGCCTAGTTTTTCTTTTGCCAGCTTTGCAAAGGCCACATTTGACGAGCGAAGAACTCCTTGATGAAAGTCAATTTTCCCCCAGCCATTTCCGTTGTTGTGGTCTCGGACAAGTCCGCCGCCTACTTTATAAGTACCAGATTGATATTTGTCATTGCCTTGGTAGACCCCTTCTTGGATCGCCGCAGCGAGGGTAAAGATCTTCATCGTTGAACCTGGTTCAAACGCATATGAAATCACATCATTGTTATAATTCGTAATGTCTAGTTCATTTAAATTAAAGCTTGGCCGCTGCCCCATCGCGAGAACCTTCCCAGTTTTCGGATCAACGACTGTGGCAATGATTTTCTTCGGCTTATACTTTTTGGCAACCTGCGTCATACTTTCTTCAAGAAACGCTTGAATTTTCTGATCGATGGTCAGCGTGACATTTTTCCCGTCTTTCGGGGCGACAATGTCTTCTTTACTATTCGGTAAGGCCCATCCGCTTCTGTCACTGTTATATGTCACATAGCCGTCTTTTTCTTTTAAAAATTTGTTCAGTGCCTTCTCAAGTCCCATTGCACCTGACATGTCCTTTGTCGCCTCATTTAATCTGGCATAACCGATTAGGTTAGAAGCAAACATGCCGTTAGGATAATATCGCTTCGTGTCTTTTTCAAAAGCAACACCTGGAAGCTTTAGCTTTTCAATTTTTTCCTTCGTTGAAAAACTAATATCCTTCCCCGCTTTACCAAACTCCACTTGGAATGCATCTTTTGTATTGAGACGCTTTAAAATTTCACTTTCACTCATATCGATGACTTTCGAGAGCTCTTTTGCCGTCTTTTCTTTATCGATGACATGCATTGGATGCTTAGGGTCCACTGTCATTTTCTTGCTCATGACCGCAATGAGCTTATACACAGATGTATCCTCAGCGATCACATTTCCATTCCGGTCTAAAATAGATCCTCTTTTTGCTTCAAGTGTTTTCTTCGATTGATATTGTTCATTTGCCTTGGCAGCTAATACTTGTCCATCAACCGTTCCTGTAATTTGAATATAGATAAAACGTGCTAGGATGATAAAGAAAAACAGGGCGAAGCAAATACTCGCAATTGCCGCGCCTCTGTTCATCATTTTATTCTTTTTAGGCATCGCCATGTTAATCGACCTTCTTAACATCTTTCGAAATAGTTAAGCCTGCTTTTTTTGCAGCATCAATGATTCTTTCTGGTTCACTCAGCAAGTCTTTTTCCTTTTGTAGCTCAATGATCTTCTTCGATTCTAAAGATACTTGCTGTTCTAGCTTCTGCACTTCGATATTGGCGTGATAGACAGCAAAGGCTTTAGAAATGATGAGAATCGAGCTGCACATAAGAGCCATGACAAACATGACAAGTAAGATTTTTTCACCAAGTGTGATAGAACCTCTTCTTTTAATGACAACCGATTGGCCTTGCTGCTCTGTTTGATGTTGCTTCACTTCTCTTTGATAAGCCAAATTACTCATAAGAAACCTCCTTTTTATCATCATCTATGGTGTCGTTTTACTTTTTTTCTGCAATTCGGAGCTTCGCTGAACGGGCACGGTTGTTATGTTCCAGCTCTTGTTCTGATGCAACGATCGGTTTTCTCGTGATCAGCTTCAGCTTTGGTTCAAGTCCTTCTGGAATCACTGGTAGTCCGTGCGGAAGTTCTGGAAGAGAAGACATTTCTCTAAATGTACTTTTACAAATCCGGTCTTCAAGTGAATGGAATGTAATGACAGAAATTCTCCCCTTCGGATTGAGTAACTCTATTGCTTGTTCTAGTGCTTCTTCAAATACTTTCAATTCATCATTTACGGCAATTCGGATCGCTTGAAACACTCTTTTCGCTGGATGTCCGCCAGTTCGTCTTGCAGGTGCCGGAATTCCTTCTTTGATAATGTCGACAAGCTCACCCGTTGTTTCAATTGGCGCTTTTTTTCTTGCTTCTTCAATTTTGCGTGCGATTTGCTTGCTGAACTTTTCTTCCCCATATTTGTAGAAAATCCGAACTAGATCTTCAAATGGCCATTCATTCACCACTTTTTTTGCCGACAATGCGGCTGATTGATCCATTCGCATGTCAAGAGGTGCATCATGGTGATAACTAAAGCCTCTCTCTGGTGTGTCGAGCTGAGGAGATGATACCCCAAGGTCAAAAATCACACCGTCTACGTTTGTAATACCTTGTTCATTCAGACGTTCTTTTAAATATCGGAAGTTGCTTTTTATGAAAAGAATGTTCGCTTTAGAATCCGCGAGCTTCTCTCGTGCATGATCCAGTGCAGCATCGTCTTGGTCAAATCCAATCAATGTTCCTTTTTCTGATAATTGAGATAGTAAATATGAGCTATGACCTGCTCCGCCTAGCGTGCAGTCCACATATGTACCGTCTTCTTTTACGTTTAAACCGTCAACTGTTTCTTTTAATAATACTGTCTCATGTTGAAACATGATGTTATGGTCCCACCTTTTTCAAATAGAAATGAATGTGTAGAAAGCTTGCTGCACAAGGGATTATTATATATCAAATCCAATCATGTTTTCAGCAATTTCAGCAAAAGAATCTTCTTGCTCTTCTGTATATTGTTCCCAGATCGACTTACTCCACAACTCAATTCGATTTGAAACGCCGATGACCACACATTCTTTTTCGAGTTTTGCATATTGGAGTAGGTTTGATGCGATGTTAATACGCCCCTGCTTGTCCAGATCGCATTCGACTGCGCCAGAGAAGAAGAACCGGGTAAACGCACGTGCATCTTTTTTCGTTAGCGGTAGTGCCTTGAGTTTCTCTTCGATTAGTTTCCACTCACTCATAGGGTAGCCAAATAAACATTGATCAAGCCCTCTCGTCAGCACAAACTGTTCTCCGAGACCGTCTCTAAATTTAGCAGGGATGATCATGCGCCCTTTTGTATCAATCGTATGTTGGTATTCACCCATGAACATGATAATCAGAGCCCCACTTTCTCACCCATACTCTCCACTATCCACCACTTCTCTCCACAAAACTTATTCTACACTGTTTCTACATAAAAAAAAACCCTGAACTAGTCAGGGTTCATTAAAACTTTATTTCAAAGTTTGACAATTTGTTGCTTGTTTTGAAATGAAAATGGCATATTTTTGAATGTTTTGAAGAATTCCGGACCATATTTGTTTAAAAAGTACATGATATTCCAAATTCTTTCCTGCGGAGCATCTAGTGGTTTTAAACTATTTTCAATCCGTTCAAAGTCCCGAAGGATATATCCTTCCTTCTCTTCCACACGCTGCGCAACCTTTTGATAAACAAATTGAAGCTGGTCTTCAATAAATTTGGCATTTTTATCTAGCAGCTGCTCGAAGTTTGGTTCAATCTCCAGTGCTTCTTGTCTCATCACGTCATGAGCATTTGCTAATTCACGTTTGGCGTGTTGAACCGCTTGAACAAAGCTGTCTGGAAGACTTTGCTGAAAGTGCGCTTCTTTCTTTTCTTTCACTCCATTTGTCAGCACTTCTTCTACCGACAGTTCTCTAACTGGCAGTTTCTTGTCGATGTGCCTTTCAAGAAGGGTTACATGCAGTCTTGGAAGAACAGGCGCCATCTTTAATTTAAAATGCTCAAAGATTCCTTTCAGCTCTCCCCAATAGTTAACCTCACCGTGTCCTGCCATAAAGGCAAGTGTCGGGAGAAGGGTTTCCTGCATCAAAGGACGCGTCACCACATTGTTGCTAAACCGTTCTGGGTGCTCCTCCACTTCCTGCAAAAGCTCTTCCTTCGTCCACGTAAGCCCCACTTCTGATATAGAAAACCGGCCGTTCTCTTTTTCAATCAGGAAACGTTCCTCATCATATTCGTAAAACAGATTCGCCTGATTGTCACCAGCTTCAATAATTGGCTGATATCCTGCTCGTTTCATAGCAGCCTGCGATTCATTTAAGCGAGCAGTAACTGCATCATTTGTCTCGACAATGTGCTTGAATAACGCACGCTCGAGTGGTTTGACACCTAAGTCCCCCGAATTAAATAAAAGCAGTCCATCCTCTTCAAAGAGGTCACATACAATCCATTCAAAGAAATCAGTAAACGTTTGTGATTTGCGTAAACATCGAAGAAGCTGATCAAACAAGTCATTGGTGTATGCTGATTCTTCATACGTTGAAAACACATCACGGAGCCATGTCTCGGTTTTTTCTTGATCAAGCGGGATTCTTTTCGCAGCCGCTTTTTTGACGTTATGTAATGACAGCTTTTGTTTCACTGGCCCTTTTTCGCCAGATGTGTACACAAAATTAATTTCATCTACGTCATGATCCTCACCGGCTACCCAAAAGACCGGAATCACCGGGACGCCAAGCTCTGTTTCTTTTTCTTTTGCAAACTGAATGATGGATATGATTTTATGTATGGTATAAAGCGGTCCTGTTAATAGACCAGCCTGCTGTCCTCCGACCACCATGACACTCCGTTCATCACGGATCTTTTCAATGTTCTGGCGCATCGCTTTCGATTCAAACTTTGCGTGGTACGCGCTCATATAATCCGCTAAAGCCTCGCGCGGGAAGCTCATTTCCATGAGATCGTCGTATCTCTTTTTCCATGTGTGCTCAGAATGTATATCATAATCAAAAAAAGTCGTCATCTCTTTTTTTTCTTCTATATAATCACGTATGAATAAATTCTGACTTCGGATGGAAAGTTCAGTCAATTGCATGTTTAGAACTTCCTTTCTTCAATAAATAGTTAGTTTCCCGAAAAAAGTATAGCATGTAAATGAGCTCACTCAAAAGATTTTGTTTGCTTTTTTTCCAATACTTCCAAGCTTCGATCAAAGAAAGTGAGATGTGGCGCCGCAACGCTGTGAGCTTGAGCCTTTTTTAAAAGATAGCCAAGGATGGCTTTTCTTTCGGTTTGGCGGCCTTTCACTATATCTTGAAGCATAGACGACTGATTCTCAGCCGTTTTCTCACAAACAGAGACTACATAAGACCAGAGCCGCTCTTTTTCATGTAAGCCCAAGATGGAAACTGCTTCTTCGAATGCACATTTCATCATGTATTCATATGAAGGGTTTGCGATCAATTCCCCGTTTCTCACATGCAGCAAAGCCGTGAGTGGATTAATACAGACATTGACAAGCAGTTTTTCCTCCAGCACCTTTTTCCATTCATCCGTATAGATCATCTGAAAATGAGATGATGTCTCATTCAATGCTTTTTTTATATCAGCTGCTTCCTCATGCTGAAATGCCCCCCACTTGATGACACCGATACCTGTATGGTTCACTGCATGATCTGACATCTTCATAGCTCCGTGCTCTACCACACCTATGTATAATGAATGTCCCGTTTTCCAATTCTCCAAATCTAATAAGTGAGCCATTCCGTTCTGTAAGAATAAGATACGATGAGGAGGTAATGTCGATAGTTCACCAAGTACATCTTGCAAATGATGATATTTCACTGTCACGATGAGCAAATCAAATTCTCCTGTTATTCCTGTCTGTGCATGAACAGCCGCCTGGCATGTTTCTCCTTTTACTGTTCGCTCAATGCCTACTGCTCGAATCTCTTCTGCCTGTTCGTTTCTTCTTGTAAAGACTGTGACGTCAT
This sequence comes from Bacillus sp. FSL W8-1143, assembly GCF_037965155.1. Lineage (NCBI taxonomy): Bacteria > Bacillati > Bacillota > Bacilli > Caryophanales > Bacillaceae > Bacillus > Bacillus sp. FSL W8-1143. Next base: position 1,459,440 of record NZ_CP150182.1, on the reverse strand, counting down.
GATGCTGTGATAAATAACTAGCACAAAGCAGACCAATCGCACCGCCGCCAATGATTCCAATATTCAACTGCCGCACATCCCTTTTTCGTTTACTTCATGATATCAACTATTTTAACAGGTTCATGTCGTGATGCAAAAAGCAGATGGCGCGCTATGATTGAATTTTTTTAATTTAAAAACTATAATAATAAGTGTAAAAACTTTTTGAGGCGGGTGGGATGAAAACGCCTTCAATGACATCACTGTCGACATTATGTGTGTAAGGGGGAAGATCATATGGCACAAGTAAAACGACTTCTAATTAATTACAAAACGTTAGAGGAATTTAAACAATTTAAGGAATACGGCATACAAGAGCTATCCATGCTCGAAGACCTTGAAAGCAATATGATTGAAAATGACAGCAACTCTCCATTTTATGGGATTTATTTTGGAGATAAGCTAGTGGCACGTATGAGCCTTTATCAAGTGGACGGCTCAACGACAACGTATTTTAACCACAACCATGATTATTTAGAGCTGTGGAAGCTGGAAGTGCTTCCTGGGTATCAGCGCAAAGGGTACGGCGAAGCACTTGTTGAATTCGCTAAATCGTTCGGATTGCCAATTCGGACCAATCCGCGCGTCAAATCTGCTGGTTTTTGGGATAAAATGGGCTTTGAAGCAGTCAAATATGATATGGAGCGCGATAAGGGTGAAAATCCACTCATCTGGGAGCCCGCACATATTCAAAAAAATACAGGTGAATCCGCTTAAAGGCTGATCACAAAACGCCCCTCCTTTCTCTGTGAGGGGCGTCTCTTTATTTAGCATATTCTTTTAAGCTGATATTCTGTTTGACTCTTTCAACAATACCTATGAGTGCCCGGTAATCTTCTTCTGTCATTTTTAATTGCCGCTTTAAGTGTTCATTTTCTTCTGTAAGTGACTTCAATTGATGCTGTGCATCTGCCAGTTCTTCGCGTAAATGAGTAGGTCCATCAGGTTCTTTTTCAAGCTGCTCTAAAAACTGAATCACTTCTCGAAGGGTCAATTCAACCTGATTTGAAGTAATCTTCTCTTCTATGGTTAACGCATGCTGTGGTAAACCAGAGGAATGAATACCTATTTTTTTGCGCAATTCTTTCCGCTGTTTTTTTGCCAGCTCTATGCCTGCCTGATATTGTTTTCTAACGTATGAGTTCCACCTGAAACCACATGCTGCCGCTGTTCTTGACAATGCTTTCCCGACTTCCTCAAATGCGGAAAGCTGCGTTCCTCCGTCTCGAATGTGCCTTAAGACAACTTCTGCTAAAAGTAAATCTTCATCCTGTGTCCATGCGTCCTGCCTTGTAATCGTCAATTGATCATCCCCCCTGAATCTGAATACCACATCATATGCGCCTACTAGAGTAGATAGACTATTTGCAGGGGAGAAACCTAAAAAATAGACAAATAAAAAAACGCAAGGGAAGAATTCCCTCACGTTTTTTTATCAAGCATTAGTTGCTTTTTACGTCTTTGCCTTTGTATGTTCCGCAAGATTTGCAGACACGATGAGAAATTTTCATTTCACCGCATTCTGGGCAAGCTACCATACCAGGTACTTGTAGTTTGAAATGCGTACGACGCAATCTTTTTTTCATTTTAGAAGTTCTTCTAAAAGGTACAGCCATTATTCCCACCTCCTTAAAGAGTTAAGTTAAGATTCATTATTTTCTTCTAAGAGCTTCTTCAAGCCTTCCAGACGCGGATCAATTCGGTTTTGATGTGCATCTTCCGAAATGACCGCCCAGTCATTCCCTTCTTGTGGTGCAGCACCTTTTACGTCCGTTTGGTCGCAAAAGATTTGCATCGGCACTTCAAGAAGAATTTCTTCCTTGACTAAAGGCGTTAAGTCGATGATGTCGTCTTCTACAATAGAAACGTCTTCATCTTCTATGTCGTCTGTCTTATGAAGTACAAATAGTTCTTTCGTTGAAATCGCAAATGGATAATTTACATCAACAAGCGTTCTTGAACAAGGCAATGTCATTTCACCTGTGATGGTTAAATCAAATGCGACTTGCTTTGATTCGATCACTCCAGTCCCTTTCACCTCTACCTGTGAAATGCGACGTATATCTGAATGAAGGCTAGTAAGTTCATTTAAGTCAACCGTCTCATGAAAATCGAAGCTGTTTTTAGCTTTTTGATGTAACTGATAAACTGTCCATTTCAATTGTATCACCTCTAAGAGCAACAAACATGATTATAGCTTTCCTCATGTTATTTGTCAATATTTTTTCTTTACAGTCCTTTGTGATGTCAGAGCGTTGTTTGACATCAGTTCTCGGAATGCCTACACTGAAAAAAATGGGCTTCATTTTTCCCTTATGCTACTGTAGCATAGACCATTTAACCATAGCAAGAAAGGCGGAACATCTATTGAAAGCAACAGGAGTCGTTGTCGAGTATAATCCATTTCATTATGGACATGCCTATCATGTTCGTCAGGCGAAAACACATACCTCCTCAGATGTTGCCATTGCCGTCATGAGCGGTTCCTTCCTCCAGCGCGGTGAGCCTGCCATCGTCTCAAAATGGGCGCGGACAAAAATGGCACTGCAAAACGGTGTAGACATTGTATGTGAGCTTCCATACATATACGCAGTGCAAAAGGCAGAAACCTTTGCAAACGGTGCTGTGGCGATTCTAGATGCTTTAAAATGCCGCTCCCTTTTTTTCGGCAGCGAGGATGGTGACATCAAAGCATTCGAGCGAACAGCTCGTGCTTGGCATGAGAAAAAAGAAGAAATTGACCTTTTCACAAAAGGAAAAGTAAAAGAGGGCCTTAGTTATCCAGCTGCTGCTGCTGCTGCGTTTCAAGAGGTGATTGATCCTAAGCACTTACTGGATCTGTCTCTGCCCAATAATATTTTAGGTTTCCATTATGTCAAAGCCATCTTGGAGAGATCCCCTCACATGCAGCCCTTTACCTCTCAAAGGATTTCATCTGGTTATCATGATGATAAACTACCTGAAAATCAGAAAATCGCAAGCGCAACAAGTATACGAAAAGCGTTAAAAGATCATGGTACATTTGAAACAGTCGCCCCTTATCTCCCAGAAGCTACGCTTAAGCAATTACATGACTATCATTCTTCATATGGTCTTCTACATACACAAGAAGCCTACTTTAGCTTCTTAAAACACGTTTTTCACACAATGGATACGGCAGAACTAGAAGGCATCTATGAAATCGAAGAAGGCATCGAACACCGCATGCAAAAGGCGATTACACATGCGTCCTCCTACGAGGAATATCTATCACTTGTGAAAACAAAACGCTATACGTGGACGAGGCTGCAACGGATGAACACACATCTCTTAATGAGGGTGAAAAAGAGTGCCATGCATGAGCTGCTGAAAGAGAAAAAAGCGCCTTATATTCGTTTACTTGGTATGTCAAAGAAAGGGCAGCAATACTTATCTCTTGTGAAAAAAGAATTGGACGTGCCGCTCGTCAGTAAGCTGTCTGCCTTTTCACATCCCGCACTTAATCTTGATATTCGCGCATCCCGCGTCTTCAGCCTGCCCGTTAGTGAGCCGATGCAAACGAACTTAACGGGAGCGGAATTTAAAACCTCACCGATCCGATATGATGAAGAGACTGGTCTCTTCCAGTCTTAGCAAAAAAAGCAGCCTTGCGGAAGGCTGCTCCAAATTGTTGACACAGGGCTAAAATGATCTTTATTTTAGCCTTTGTCTTCTTTTCAGCATAATAGAAAACCTTTGCAGTCCTGACAAAGAATGCAAAGGTTTGTCTACATGCTGAGAGCAGCCTTTATGAAGGCTGCTCTTTTTTGATTAAGATGCTTTCTCTTTTAATTTGTTTAAATAGTTCAGGGCATCTTGCATTGTATCTACAGGCACAATTTTCATATCACTTTTAATATCTTTCGCTGTTTTGACAGCATTTCTATAGTCTGAATTTGGATCACCTTTATCATTCGGTGCAAAGAATATATCTTTTCCTGCTTTATCTGCCGCCACGACCTTTTGATCGATTCCGCCAATTGGACCGACCGTTCCATCGGCGTCAATCGTTCCCGTTCCTGCAATCGCATAGCCATGTGTTTCGTCTTCTTTTGTCAGCTGGTTATAAATTTCAAGTGACATCATAAGACCTGCTGATGGGCCGCCGATATTTTCGATATCCACCTTAATAGAAGGTGAGACTTTCACATTTCGGTCTGTAAATAATGATACGCCAATTCCAACTCGATTCGGCTCTTCTTTAAATGGTTTTAACGTCACTTTCTCCGTCATGTCTTTGCCATTTCGTTCAAGGACAAAACGGACAGATGTACCTGCTTTTTTGCTGCTGATATACGAAACCATTTTATCAGCAGAATCATAGGTCTTGCCATCAACGCTTTTGATTCGGTCGCCCACTTCAATTTTGCCGTAAGCAGGCATTCCTTTCATCACGTAGCTTGCATATACGCCGTTAAACGTATAATCTACTTTTTTACCTGCTTTTGTATATGCTGCAATCATGGCATTTTCTTGCGAGCTTTTCATCAGCTGAAGCTGCCGTTTCATATAATCTTGATCCGACTCCCCGTCCGCTTTAATATTTTCTTCTGGGACGATTTCATCATATTTATTCATTTTCGCAAGCAAATACGTATACGGATTGGCTGGACCTACTTTAATTGTCATAAGAGAGAAGCTGCCCTTCTCGCCATATCCGCCGTCTACTTGAATGTGGGGAGCAATCTCGGTTGCATCACCCGGCTTTGTCACGTAATATGGCAGTTTGACAAAGGTTAAGCCACATAATACAAGGATAACGACAAAAAAGCTGAGCCAGCGAATATTTAATTTTTTCATTCGATTAACACTCCCATTTATCAATGACATCTTTCAGTGTACCTGTTAGTTGATCTGCGGCAAGCTCACCTGCTTCAATCATCTCCTGCACCTGCACGAACGCACTCGAGCTAAATGTTTCAAGCCTCGGCCGGATCATGACATCAGCGTGAATGGTTTGATGACGGACCAATTCATTTTGAAGGATGTCCAAACTTTGCATAATCACATCCGATAATCTCGTCGCCTTTTCCGTTTTTTTCACTCTTGATACATCAGAGGCGATAATGAGGTCTGCGCCCATATCTTTTAAAACAGACACAGGAATGCGGTCCACAACCGCTCCATCCACTAGCTGTCTGCCGCCCATTTCATGAGGAACAAACACGCCCGGAATGCTGATGCTTGCTCTGACTGCTTGTGAGACAGACCCTTTTTTAAACACGACCTTCTCCCCTGTCTCGAGGTCACAGGCAACCACTGCAAGGGGCATTTTTAATTCTTCGAATTTTTTCCCATATGTAAACGTGTGAATCAGCTGCAAAATTCGATTTCCTTTTAAAAGACCGATTTTTGGCAGTGTATAGTCAGCATAATACTTTTTTCTGAAGACAAGTGCAAGTTTTTTCATTTTTTCTACGTCCTGTCCTGCCGCATAAAAGCTCCCAACAAGTGCGCCAATACTGCTGCCAGCAATCATATCTACCTGAATACCTTGTTTCTCAAGACTAGATAAAACTCCGATATGTGCCATTCCCCTCGCACCCCCAGAGCCTAACGCAAGCCCGATGACTGGTCGCCTCATGAAAATCCACCCTCCTCTTTTCTATGCATATATACGAATCTATTGGTCTAAACATGCCCCTTCTGCTCGTATAGTAATAGAAGACAGGCTCGGCTAGTTTCTTTCTTTTTTGATCACGAGCTCGCCAATAGATCATAACGGCAAGGGGCGAAATCTCCATGAAAAAATGGAACACTCTGTTCATCGCTGCTTTTTTTATCTTTTTAACAGCCACTGTGATTACACATCCACAAGCCTCTTTGCAAGCGTCTAAAAATGGACTTGCAATGTGGTGGGAGGTTGTATTTCCATCATTGCTTCCTTTTTTTATTTTGTCCGAGCTATTAATTAGTTTCGGGATTGTCAGATTTGTCGGGGTATTATTAGAGCCATTTATGCGCCCCATCTTTCGAGTGCCTGGTGTAGGCGGATTTGTCCTAGCGATGGGAATGGCATCAGGCTTTCCTTCTGGTGCGAAATTAACCACAAGACTCAGGCAAGAAGGACAACTGACACAAATCGAAGCAGAGCGCCTCGTTTCTTTTACAAATTCATCGAACCCATTGTTTATTTTCGGTGCGGTGGCTGTTGGTTTTTTTCATCATCCAGCTTTAGGAATTGTTTTGGCCTGCGCACATTATTTAGGGAATCTCGCTGTTGGGGTGACGATGCGAGGATATAAAGCGCGGCATGATGCACATCTGAGAAGCCGTAAGCAAATTTTATTCCCACCGTTTAAAGAAGCATTCAGCGCACTTCATACAGCAAGACTCGCAGAGAAAAGACCGCTCGGCCAAATTTTAAGTGATGCGGTCATGTCATCAGTCCAAACACTCTTTATGATTGGCGGCTTTATTATCTTATTTTCTGTGTTTAGCAAAATGCTGTCAGTTGTTCAGGTGACGGACCTCTTATCCATAGGGGTCGGATATATGCTCCAAACGATGCATCTTCCGCCAGAATTAGATCTTGCGATGATTGCCGGTTTATTTGAAATCACATTAGGAAGTCAGCTGACAGGGTCACAGGAAGTCACCCTTCTTGCTAAAACGATTGTCGTCAGCTTTATATTAGGATTCAGCGGGTTTTCTGTTCAAGCTCAGGTCGCTGGCATTCTGGCGGCAACAGATATACGCTTTAAACCGTTTTTCTTCGCTCGTTTGCTTCACGGGATTTATGCAGCTGTTTTTGCCTTCTTATTGTTCAAGCCTCTTTATGTCTCTCGATCTGACATGGCTCTCCCAGCAGGTGCCTTTGAAGCAAGCCAGCAGGTCGTCATGTACAGCAGTGTGCTTTGGAATCAGCTTGTGACAGCTGGCCCTTTGATCACGCTATGCAGCTTGATCTTGTATACGGCGCTATACTATCAGAAATTAAAAAAAGGATGAGTGCACAGTGCACTCATCCTTTAAATTTTTCTATCAGCGCTTCTTCTACCTCTTTTGGCACAAGGTCTTTGACTGAACCATCATATTTCGCTACTTCTTTGACAATGCTTGAGCTTAAGAAGGAATACTGATTGTTGGTCATCATGAAAAACGTTTCAATGTCATCGTTTAACACTTTATTCATTGATGTGCCCTGCATTTCATATTCAAAGTCTGTCACAGCTCTTAATCCGCGTAAAATGACTTTGGCTTCTTTTTGTTTCGCATAATCAACAAGCAGACCGTGAAAGGATTCGACTTTGATATTTGGCAGATCCTTCGTCGCTTGGCGAATGAGCTCACACCGTTCTTCAACGGTAAATAACGGTTTCTTGGATGAGTTATTTAGTACACATACATACACTTCATCAAAGATCTTTGCACCTCTTTTGATGATATCCAAATGGCCCAATGTGACTGGATCGAAGCTACCCGGACAAACGGCTATGTTCCCCATGCTTTAATTTCCCCGCTTTCTATAGATCGTAATACCAGTCAACCCGTACAGTTCCTGTCTTGATATGTAAAGCTGTCCAGCTTCCTCTGGCAGTATAACGTCCTTATCATGCTCACACACGATCACGCCGTCATCTGTTAATAAGGCATGCTCGTCAATCATGTCAAGAAGTGCTTTTAGCTGTTGATCTTTGTAAGGCGGATCAAGAAAGATCGCTTGAAAGGATTCCTCTCGTTTCACAACGGCTGCAAGTGCACGCTTTGCCTCGTTTCGAAACACTTCACTTTGATCAATCAACTCCAATTGATTGAGGTTTCCTTTGATCGTTTGAATCGCCTTCATATCTCGATCAACGAATATGCAATGATCGAATCCTCTAGAAAGCGCTTCAATCCCTAAACCACCGCTTCCCGCAAATAAATCAAGGGCCCATCCGCCATCAAAATACGGGCCGATCATATTAAATATCGATTCTTTTACTTTATCTGTCGTCGGTCTTGTTGATTGACCTGGTACCGCTTTAAGTGTGCGGCCTTTTCTCGTTCCAGAGATGACTCTCATTTTTCCACCACTTTTTCTGCTTGCTTCTATTGGTTATTGTGTATGACAAAAAATCCAACATTATCTTACCACAACACTCCGCAGGGGACAATGCGCAGACTTTCATTCATTTACTATGTATAGATCAAGGAAAGCGGGGTCATACTACTTATAACAGCATCTGATGTGGTGCTGTTGCCAACCGCGGAGAAGACTTACGTTTCCCCATAAGTTCTTCCTCCGGTTTCTCCTCTCCCTTTGCCTTCTCCTTAATGATTCATTAAGAATAGAAGGACCCCGCGGGTGATGCCGCGGGGGTTTTTTTGTGTCTTTAAAAGCCCACTTTATAATCATACTCTTTTGCTTTGTCCAATTTGGATTCGTACTCTAATTTAATAAAGGGTTTATATGAAGGCTCAACACGTTTCACAAATGGCAATGAGCTGAGCTTAGCCATATGGCGCTCGAGATCATTCATATCACAATAGATCACTGCATATTTCATTTTCCGTGAAATATAGTGAACATTTCCAAATTTTCTTAGCGCCTTTGACTGCTTTAACGAATGCAGCCAAACGACCATCCCTTGACGTTTGGTTTCCATCTTTTCACCTGCCGCTTTTTCAATTCTTTTCAGTCATTATGTAAAAGACGAGACATTCAAGTCTCGTCAAGATACTTTACAGCCACAGCTGCCACCAGATCCACAGCCACCGCCGCATGATGATAGACCATCAAAATATGGGTTCCCTGTTGGAACTTTGATATATGCTGATACAGCTTGACCGATTTCAATACTAATCTCATCTAAGATGGATTGAATCGCTGTTTCTGCTTTTTTGAAATCAACCACTGTATCGTGAAGATCTAACTTTCTTTTGACCTCACGCATTTCCTTTGAGATCGTTCTATAGTCCGGATGGTATTTGCCGAACCGCTGCACATCCTCATATTGCTCTTTTACTTTTGTAAAATGGGCAATAATTTGTTGGGCTTCTTCGTCTTGCTGGAGACGCTTAAAGCAGTTGCGGTAATGTTCAGCCTCCTCCGACTGAAGAATCATGGCAGCCAATTGATTCGCTTCCTCTTGGAGCTCCACAGATTCGATTGTCGCATACATAAATGATGCACCTCCAATTCATAGTTTACCACGAAACCTATGGATCAGAAAATGCTTTTACGTCACAAATACATCCCATGTCTCTCTTTTCTGCCTATATTCTGGATGACGAGAATTGAGCACAACGGTCATTTTATGCTTTCCTTTTGAGAGATGCTTGACCACAAATGCAGCAGTATATTCATTGCCTGCACGTTTTCCGTCTACATACACTGTAAAATATCCCGCCTTCTCATCCTTTTTTAGTCGCGTAGGCTCAAGATGAAAATCTTGCAGTGTACTTTCTATATAAACAGAAGACCCCTGCACTTTGTATTTTAAAAAACCTTGCTGCTTCATTTCGCTTTGGGCTTGCTGCATCACATGTACAGCTGGATCTTGCTTTATGACTTGCTTCTCTTCATGTTGACTTTGACACCCGGTGACAAGAAAAAGCAATGCGCATATTGACAGCATCCATTTCATCATCTGATTCTCCTTTCATCTACTTTTATAGGATGCTCAGGAAATAGACATCTTAATCAACTCAAAAAAGCCTCATCCGGCTCCATTTTGATTGCGCATTGCTTGGAACATTTGAATCATCATTTCAGCCATTTGGACACTGTTACTCAACTGACTCACACGATGAGGAATGGTTTTTTCGTAAAAATTCATTTTATCTAATTCAAAGGACGATAGCTTATCAGGATGTCGAGTCAGCTGTCTGTACCAGAGAGGACGCTGTCTGATGAATTTGATTCGATCCTCTTCGGCCATGACAAACTCCAGTACTTCTTTCCGCACCAAAAGCATCCCCTTTCACTTAATCTTTCCTGAAGGAGAATGGGTGCTGACTGCCTCCAGATGAACCTTTCTTTGAGCCATTTGATGAAAATTGTCCGAGTAAGCTTTGTAAAGAGGAAATAGACTGGCTCATTTTGTTGATTTGTTCATTCATTTGATCAGCGTCCATTTTTTTCACAGCAGAAACCATTTTAGACATAAAATCGGCTTTTCCCGCTTCACTTGGCTTAGAGTCTTTTTCTTCTTTCACGTCTCCAGATTGCGTTTGCCGGTAAGGAGACCACATCTCATCTTCCTCACCAAACATGACCCAATTTTCGTATACACTTTGCCAGCTTTTTTCTTGCGTTTGCACTTCTTGAATTAACTTCGGATGGCGTCTGACGAATTGTTTAAATTCATCAATGGATGTTTGTTTTTGCTTGTTTGTCATATCCTCACCCCCCATACAAATGCCTACTATACTATATACATCAGCAGTTATTTTGGTGAGCCTCTTTTTCAATCAAAAAAACAGCTGCGATGGTGCAGCTGCTTTCGTTTAAGATGTTTTTTTAATGAAGTTTTGGGTGTAGTATTTTTCTTTCACACCGACGCCAAGGTGTGTGTAATCTTTATTTAATAACGCCTTTCTATGACCTTCACTATTGAGCCAGCCTTCTACCGCTGCAGGTCCATCTACATAATTATAGGCAATGTTTTCACCTGCGAGCTGAAATGCCACCTCGCCTCTTTCTAATCGGTCTTTCAGCGTACCGTATTTTTTAGATTCATGGGAGAAATAATGATTCTCTTTCATGTCCTCACTATGCATGAATGCCACTTCAGAGGTTTCATCATCCCACTTTAAGATCGGCAGTTTGTACTTATGACGAATAATATTGGTCATATCAAAAATTTGTTTTTGACTGGAAGCTTCGATCTCTTTCCATTTTTCACCCGATATTGCCTCTGGTTCTATCAATTGACCACGATAGACGACTTCGTATGGCTTTTGTTTCACAAATGTATCTGCGTTAAACGCCCTGATACTTGAAAGGGTGCTTTCAAACTTATCCATGTAAAGCTGAACATATACATCATCGTCCACTTTCACGGTAGGTCTTGTATTCATATCATCTTCTGAGAATTCAAAGCGGTATGAATTTTGTTCATCCTCTACATGAATGTAAGGTGCAATTTGTGTTTTTTTAAATACCTCACTTGTGGCTTGACCGATTTTAAACGGTTCAACATTGAGCCCGTCTCCTGTTGCAAACAATGTCACCACTTTACTATCCTTTACCCCTACTTGAATATAGTGCTTCTTCGATTGATTGTATATCCACCAGTCATAATCATATGCAGAAGGATCAATGCGATCTGGTTCTCCCAGCTGTTTAAGCACTTCGTTTGAAGATTTCCCCATAAAGGACATGAGCCCCTTTTTAGGGATGTTGATCGGCTTATCGCTAGATGTTTCTTCATTAGACACCTTCGGTTCATTGCTGTTTTCTTTTTCTGGTGAAGATCCATATTGAATAAACAGAACGTACGTTCCAGATATAATCAGGAGGATGAGGAGTGTTTTGAGCACAGTTTTCAAATAAACACCTCCGTTAAATTGGCAAGGTACAAAAAGTACCTTCTACTGTCATTTAAACAAAACTCGCTCTATTTATCAACGACAATACAGCCTATTTAACACGAATTTAAAATATGCCCCTCTTAATGAAGAAATCCTTGCCCATGATCTTGATCCTGCTGAGAGATTTCTGTCAGTGCATCTCCTGCGCGATCATTCGATAAATCTTCGACGGATAAATCTCCAAGAGCGACAATCCCTGTTAATGCACCGTTCTTCACAACAGGAATGCGGCGAAGCTGGTGCTCTGACATCAGCCGGACAATTTCTTCAAGCGTTGCATCTTCTTCTGCTGTCAGTACTTCCTTCGTCATCAGCGAGCCTACTTCCTGTGAGTTTGGCTTTTTTTCTGCAATGCCTCTGAGTACAAGGTCACGGTCTGTCACGATACCAACGAGCTGATCTCCGTTAACCACGGGAATGGCACCAATGTCTGCGTCTCTCATTTTGACTGCGGCTTCATACGTATTGTCATCTTGCTGACATGTCACTACTTTTTTTGTCATAATATCTTTAATTTTTTTCGTTTTCACGTTGATTCCTCCATCTGTTATTTTCTTTATTACTGTAACCAGGTTATAAAAGAACATACCTTTCACAGTTGAAAGTTTAACGCTTTCATACTATGATTGTCAGTAAAGGGAATTTTTATAAGGAGGGGTTTTGGGTGAAGTTTGAAGGTACGGGGATTGAAAAGGTAGCAGCTGACTTAAATAAATTAGATTTCATCATGGAAAGTGAAGGATTTGTACGAGCCGATCAATGGGATTATGAGCGTGTGACGTACGACAGAAAGTTTAACATGGTAGAGGGAACCTTTTATTTACGCATTTCCGGCTACGCCACCGAAGGAGATGTAGGTTCAAAAAGAGCACACATACAGCTTCTTACACCTTTACTTGGAAAACATTATTATCCGCACGGTGTTGAATACGGTGAAGGCGAAGATTTCCCTAAGTCTCTCATCCAATCAAGCAAAAAAACGCTTGAACAGCTGAAAGAAAAACTAGAAGCAATGACTGCAGAAGCATAAACGAAAGCACAGCCATCCGGCTGTGCTTTTTTCATTCATATTTCGGAATCAGGGCATCTGGTACGGCATCTTTCGCTCTTTCTTTTCTTGCCCAGTCAAAGAAGACAACAGCAAGGATCGAGCCGTACACAATCTCCTGAATAATTTTCATCAAAATCGCGCCTAGCTGCTGGTCTTCTAGCAGCGGCAAGGTATGGAACATTTCAGGACCTGTGAGCGCAAGACCTGCCAGCGTATCACTTGGTACGCATAGATGCAGCGCCTGTATCCAAGCACCAGCATCAGAATAGGTTGCATAGATCGGTGCCTCACTAAACATGATGAGTGCACACGCAGGAGTCATTAATATCCCGTCTGCCATGATATAACCAAGCTTTAAAATGCCTGTAATCTGAGGCTGACTTTGGACTTTATGAACGAGCGGCCACCACATGAAAAAGGCAGCGATAAAAATGACCACTGTCATCAGCGCATGATAAAACGGATCTGTTTTCACAAAGTCAAACACAAGCGGAATATGGTACATCGAAAACAAGCCGTTAAACCCAAGCAATGCAATTAAAGGCTTGGAAAACAAACGAAACATCTGCTGAATGCCTGGTGTTTGTATGATCCGCTCCCAAATGGCCGCAGGTAATCCTGTAATAAGGAGAGGCGGAATGACTAAATAGAGCACCGCCATTTGCGCCATATGTGCACTAAACATAATATGCCCCATTAAATCAATTGGGCTTCCTTTTACGGCGTATAACAGAACAAGCCCCGTCAGAAACAACGTTTTCTCTTTTACCGTCGCACGATGCTTCCCCTTTGTCACAAGAAGCAGATAAAGAGCAGCTGCTATGACAATACTAGTCAAATAGTAAGGGCTCCATAATGCCCGAAATCCGAATATTTCTAAGTTCTCCATTGCTGCGCCTCCTTCAAGGGCAAAGCGGGCTTACCACCAAATAATGGTCAAAAAGGCTAATACGGTAATAAACGCGACAAACACACCTGAGTAAAGAAACAATGCGGGTGTTTCATGCCCTTTTTGGTTCATGTGCATAAAATAATAAAGCTGAAAAGCCACCTGAATAACGGCAAGCAGTAAAATAAATGGTACTGCGAACCAGTTTCCTACGTCTTCAGAAGCGATTGTTAAAAAGGCAACAAAGGTTAATCCAATCATCAAGCCGAAAGAAATGAGCTGATGCTTCATTTCTTCGGCATTTTTCTTTTTACGGTATACAAGATCGACTTTAGACTGATTTGTGTTTTTATTTCCCATTCTTATCCCACCATTCCCATTAAATATACAACGGTAAAGATGAAGACCCACACAACATCAATGAAGTGCCAATACAGACTTGCCACATAATATTTCGGCGCATTGTATAAATCGAGTCCGCGTCTCATATTTCGAATCATAAGAGCGGTAATCCAGCAAAGTCCAAAGGCGACGTGAGCCCCGTGAGTTCCTACAAGTGTATAGAAGGAGGAACCAAGAGCTGAGCTGGTAATGGTAAAATCATACGCATGCACATAATGATAGAATTCATAAATCTCAACCCCTAAAAATGAAGCACCTAATAGCACAGTCACACCAAGCCAAAGCTGCATCTTTTTAAAGGCAAAGTTTTTCATATGATACATTGCATACACACTCGTTAAACTGCTCGTTAGTAGTAGCATCGTGGCAATAAAGACAAGCGTGAGATCAAACATATCAGTTGTTTTTGCTCCGCCTGCATTAGAGTTTTTCAGCGCCAAATACGTGGCAAAGAGCGATGCAAACAGAACGGTTTCTCCCCCAAGAAACAACCAGAACCCGACGAACTTATTCTTTCCTTCTAACGTGGCTTTCTCAGGAGAAGCCGGAAAAGTTTCTGCTGTCATTTTTTGTGGTTCCATTATGCTTTCACCCCTTTATCATCGTCATCGGTCAAATCTTCTTTGTGAATATGGTACCCATGATCGTCTTTAAGAGAGCGAACCAGCATGGTCGCAAATGTAATGCCAAGACCAATGAGAATCACTGGAAGCCCCCAGCTATGCTCTTGACGATACATGAAGCCAAACGCTGACACAAATAGACCGAATGAGATAATGACAGGTAAGATGGAATTATTCGGCATGTGAATATCATCGAGCGGTTCAGATGCTGTCATTCCTTTTTTACCATCCATTTTTTCAATCCATAATGGATCTAGTCCTCTGACAAGCGGAAGCTGTTTAAAGTTATATTCTGGCGGAGGTGAAGACACTGCCCATTCAAGCGTTCTTCCATCTCCCCAAGGATCGCCCGATACACGCTCCCCTTTTGCTGTCGTCCAGATGATATTAATCAGCATGATGACAACAGCTACAAACATGAACAGTGCCCCAATCGTACTGACCAAGTTCCCAAGGTCTAGCCCCTGACCCGGCAAGAATGTAAAGACTCGGCGCGGCATGCCCCAAAGACCGAGAAAATGCTGGATAAAGAAGGTTAAATGGAAACCGACGAAAAACAGCACAAAGCCAATTTTCCCAAGCTTCTCATTCAGTATTTTTCCAAACATCTTCGGCCACCAGTAATGCACACCAGCTAAAATACCGAATACGACCCCGCCGATAATGACGTAGTGGAAATGCGCCACAACAAAGTACGTATCATGGAACTGATAATCTGCTGCAGCTGCTGCAAGCATGACTCCGGTTACCCCGCCAAGTAAAAACGACGGTATAAAGGCAACGGAATACAGCATTGGCGTTGTAAACTTCACATTACCGCCCCATATGGTGAGCAGCCAGTTAAATACTTTAATTCCTGTCGGCACCGCAATCGCCATTGTAGCTACAGCAAAGATGGCATTGGCAATCGGACCAAGTCCAGTTGTGAACATGTGATGCGCCCACACCATGAATCCAAGGAAACCAATCAATACAGTCGCAAACACCATCGACGAATACCCAAACAGCCTTTTTCTTGCAAACACTGGAATGATTTCAGAAAATATTCCGAATGCTGGCAGGATTAAGATATAAACTTCTGGGTGTCCGAAAATCCAGAACAAATGCTCCCAGATGATTGTATTTCCGCCGAGCTCTGGATTAAAAAAGCTCGTATCAAACATTCTATCAAGCATCAGCATCGCAAGCCCTGCAGTAAGCGGCGGGAATGCGAATAAAATCAGTGCTGAGGCGACAAATGTCGTCCAAGTAAAGAGCGGCATTCTCATATACGTCATACCAGGCGTTCTCATATTAATAATCGTTGCAAGAAAGTTGATTCCGGCAATTAGCGTACCAATACCCGCTATCTGCAACCCTAAAATATAGAAATCCATGCCGTGTCCTTCTGAATTCAGCGTGAGCGAAGCGTATGCAGTCCAGCCTGCATCAGGTGCCCCGCCCATAAACCATCCAAGATTTAAGAAAATTCCTCCGAAAAAGAACAGCCAAAAACCAAGTGAATTCACAAATGGAAACGCTACGTCACGTGCACCAATTTGAATAGGTACAACCGCATTCATTAATGCAAATAAAAGCGGCATTGCTGCAAGGAAAATCATCGTTGTTCCATGCATCGTCATGACTTCATTGTAAAACCCTGCACTTACAAAATCATTTTCAGGGATGGCTAGCTGAATACGGATTATCATCGCTTCCAGGCCGCCAATTAAAAAGAAAAATCCCCCTGCCACTAAATATAGTATGGCAATTTTTTTGTGGTCAACCGTCGTCAAGTAATCCCATAAGACAGCGCCAAACCCCCGCTTTTTAGCTATAGTACTCACCATGAAATCCCCCTCTTATCTCCCATTTGCCCCTTTTCATATAGATGTTTTAACTTTACACAGACTGTGTCTGACAGATGGCTACTTCTTGGTTGTAGAGACATATTCGGGAGCTCTTAACAAAAACTTCACATCGATTACATACCCTCTTACACATTCCTATTAGAAATTACTCGATTTTAAGTCCTTTTAAATACTCATAAAGTGCATCTGCTTCTGAGTCATTTAATTTAGGGTACGTCCCTGTCATTTTATTTCCTGGTTTAAAGCTCTCTGGATCTTTCAGCCATGCTTTCACGTTTTCTTTGTTCATGTCTTTAATTCCAGCTACTTTCGTTCGCTCTCCGAAGGTTGCAAGGTTTGGTGCTGTCCTTGCCGCTTCCGGCCGTTCGTCCCCAGGCTCTACTGCGTGACAGCTCAAGCAGTTTTTCTCTTTAAATAATTTTTCACCTTCAAGGGCAAGATCTTTTGTGGATGTAGGCTTCTTGTAATCAGCCATTTTTTTCGTCCATCCTAAAAACTCATCTTGAGAAAGCGTTTTAACTTTAAAGTCCATTAAAGCATGCGAGGGACCGCAAAGCTCCGCACATTTCCCGTAGAAATATTCTCCTGCATCTTTCGTTCGTTTTGAATCAAAGGTTAAATAAAACTTGTTTTCATTGTCTGTGTTTGTATCAATTTTACCGCCAGCCGATGGAACCCAGAAAGAGTGTTTCACATCAGATGCTTTCAGCTTGAAGTAGACCTTTTGATCTGTCGGTACAATCAATTCCTGACTCGTGACAATCCCATAATCAGGGTATTCGAATTCCCACCAATATAAACTGGCTCTTACATTGACAACAAGTGTCTTTTCAGGATCTCGTTTTTTCTTATCCATAGCGCTTGTATCCCCAAGCTCAAGCGTGTATGCCACAACAGGCACAACGAGAATAATGAGGAGAAGAATCGGAATCGCTGTCCACGTAATTTCTAGGTTACGGTTCCCTTCCACCTGCTTTGGAATCGTATCTTCTCCAACTTTAGAACGTTTGAATTTAATGATGACGTAAAAGAAAATGATCGATACAACAATGACGACAAGAACCATAATGAGTGTACTCAGTACCGTTAGGAAAAATTGTTTATCTGCTACTTCCCCAACTGGTTTGAGTGTTGATAAGTATGGTTCACCACAGCCCGCCAAAACGAGCGTCAATAAGAGAAACAGTGAATAAACACGCCATTTTCTTATCATAATTTGTCCCAACCCCTTTTGCTTGATCTCCTTTGCCTTTCGCTTTTTACCTCTTATTTATAAAATCACTTTTCACCCATCCATAACCCCCGCCTCTTATAAAAGCACTTACATTTCCTGTTTTCATAAAAAAATGATGTTTTTACTCAAAATACCATCTATGTATAAACAGAAAGCCGCCTAAATAGAACTGAATATCAGGCGGCTTTCATAGTTGTTAGAAAATGTTGTGTTATAAGATATAGCCTTGTTTTGATGTGATCAAAGTGTATTTTACTCTAGAATAGTGTAATAATAATCATCGCGACGAAAAAGATGGTTAAGTAGTTTAATGAATAAACGAACATGAGCGTTGACCACTTCATGACGTCTTTCATTTTAAAGCCCATAAGGCCAATGACGAGCCATCCAATATTCAGCAATGTGCCAAGTGCGACAATCGGCCATCCTAATCCACCTAAGAAAAATGGAAGCGGGAGAAGACATGCTGTCCAAATGATGATTTGGCGTTTCGTGACTTCAAAGCCATAAACGACTGGTAGCATTGGAATACCTGCCTTACGGTAATCTTCCGTTTTCTTAATCGCAAGTGACAGGAAGTGCGGGATTTGCCAAATGAACATAATCATAAACAAAACCCAAGCCGTTGTGTCGATTGTACCTGTGACAGCTGTCCAGCCGATTAATGGCGGCACCGCACCAGATACACTTCCAATAACGGTATTAATGGTGTAATGGCGTTTAGACCACATGGTGTAAAGAACCGCATAAGTAAAGACTCCGATAAATCCAATCACTGCTGATGTGATAGTTGTCATCAGAAGCATGATGAGTCCAAGTACAACAAGCAAAATACCAAATGCATACGCTTGCCCCGGCTGAATCTTACCTGTAACCGTCGGTCTTGTTTTTGTTCTTTCCATTAATATATCAATATCACGGTCAAACGCATTATTAATGGCGCATGAACCGGCAATAATAAGAGAAGAACCAATCATTGTTAACAGCACAATATCAAGATTCCCAAGGAAACTCATCCCTGTAAAATAAAAAGCAAGCCACATTCCAGTAAATGTTGTAATGAAGTTGGAATTGACGATGCCCATTTTAATCAGAGCAAGAAAATCTTTCCAAGCTGTTGTTTCTTCTATTTGTCCATGAATAGCTGCTTCCGCGGCTGTTTTGGAATTTGCCAATGTGTATAACCTCCCTTGCCCAAACCTTCAAACAAACAATGAAACGTAAATTCGTTACAACTCTATCATACAAGATAAACAGCTGTAAAAAAACATCCTATTAAATAATAAACGACAATCTCGAAGTTATTTGTGAACTTTTAGTGAATTTATTAGGATTTACCTGTGTTTCAGAAGGCGGTGCAAAATGAAATATTCTCTCCTCTATTTCTATCAGACTGTGAAAGAAAGATCAAGCACTCTAAATCTGTAAACTTTGTGAACTAACATATCATTTTTTTGTGAACTTTGGTCATTATGAATTGCAACAGAACACGCATTTGGCTTAAACTTGAGAGCATGTGAGGTTTTTCAATTAGATCAGAAGTTTTTTAGAGAAGGTGAAATAATTTGATGAAATTTGCTTTAAGGTTATTGAGCGTGATCACAACGTTTGTGATGCTGATCGTTTTGATTGGCGGTGCGCTTGTGACGAAAACCGGCTCGGGTCTTGGCTGCGGCAGGCAGTGGCCCCTTTGTCACGGTCGTTTCTTCCCTGAAATGAACCCTGCTTCCATCATCGAATGGAGTCACCGCATGTCAACAGGGGTTTCAACCATTCTTGTCTTGGCACTGGCGGTCTTATGCTGGAAAAAGATTAGTCCAGTATTCCGTGAAACCAAATTTTTGGTCATCATGTCGATTATATTCTTACTGCTACAAGCGCTGTTAGGGGCTCTTGCCGTCGTGTTTGGTTCCAACGCACTTGTCATGGCACTGCACTTCGGTATTTCACTCATTTCTTTTGCTTCAGTGTTATTGCTTGCGCTTCTTGTATTTGAGGCAACCAGATCTGAAACAAAGCTTGTGAAGCCGCTTCATATCGGCAAAAAAATGCAGTTTCATATTTATGGTTTGATCACCTATACGTATATCGTGGTGTACACGGGTGCTTATGTGAGGCATACTAAGTCAAGCCTTGCTTGCTCTGTTTTCCCGTTTTGTTCAAAAGACGGTGCACTTCCAGCATACTTTAATCAGTGGGTGCAAATGTCTCACCGAGCAGCAGCACTTCTTTTATTCGTCTGGATATTTGTTGCGATGTTCCATGCCATGAAACATTATAAAGAACAGAAGCAGCTGTATTATGGATGGATCATTTCAGCCATTCTCATTACACTTCAAGCGATTTCAGGTGTGATGTCTGTGTATTCTCAGCTCGCACTAGGTTATGCGCTGGCTCATTCATTCTTTATTTCCTGTTTGTTTGGAGTACTCTGTTACTTCTGCCTACTCATTGCCCGGTTTAAATATGAAAGCAAAGAACCATTCAAATAAGAATTTGTATCCCCCTTTCTTGCGGAATGGGGGATTTGTTTTATTGTTGTTTTGCTTCTTCAAATAGCGAAATGGCTTTTTTGCGTCTTTCCTGGTGGTCAACTGCCGGCAGCGGGTATGTATCACCTAGCACACAGCCCGATTTCAATTGCTCATCAATCGGCATTTTACTTGGTTCATGAATCCATTTTTCATCGACATGCTCTAGCTCTGGTACATATTTTCTAATATATTCTCCGCTCGGGTCAAATCGCTTTGACTGAGTGGTCGGGTTGAAAATACGGAAGTACGGCACCGCATCTGTTCCGACGGAGGCTGCCCACTGAAATCCTCCGATATTTGACGCCTCATCATAATCCACAAGTTTTTTTGCAAAATACGCTTCGCCCTTTCTCCAATCAATCAAATAATCCTTTGTTAAAAATGAAGCTGTAATCATTCGCAAACGGTTATGCATCCAGCCCTCCTCATTTAACTGTCTCATCCCTGCATCAACGAGCGGAAAACCTGTCTCTCCTTTACACCAAGCTTCAAACAGCGTCTCATCTTCATTCCATTCCATTCCTTGAAACGCCGAATTGATTTCTTTTTCTTTCATCTCAGGATAATGCGCATAAATCATATGATAAAAATCACGCCATGCCAGCTCTTTGATAAAAGTCTCTCTGCCCTCGTCTTCATAGAGTGCTTCTTCATATATCGCATGAAAGATTGTTCGAATCGAAATAGTGCCTGTTTTTAAGAACCGCGACAGCTTGCTCGTTCCAAAAACAGACGGAATATCTCGTTTCTCATGGTAACGCGTTAATCTTTTTTGAATAAATTGATGAAGCGTGTTCATCGCTTTGTCTGAGCCGATTTGATCAAACTTCCTTGAGTAGCCCTTTATCAATTCTCGCAGTTTATCATTTCCTTTTTGCGAAAGTGGCTCATCACAAATCGTATGCTCGCTGCTAAAAAATGATTTGTCAACTTTTATCACAGGCTGCTTTTCTTGCTTACGCCATGATTGATAGTATGGGGTAAACACTTGATAATGTGACCCATCTGCTTTTAAAATATCTCGCGCCCCGTGAAGGTGTGTATCTTGCCATGTTGACACATGAATGCCCTTCTTTTCTAAAAAATCGGTTACTTGCTTGTCACGCCTTTGACCGATACCCACCTCATCTTCGTTAAAAAAGACGGCTTTGATGTCATACACTTCCATGACCTGCTGAAAGGCGCGCAGGACATCATCATGGAGAAGGTGAACATACACTTGAGATTCTCTCGCTTCCTTAACGAAATGCGCCAAGTTTTGAAAGAAATGTTCGTTATTTATATCCATTTCCATTTCAGTAAAGAATGGATCTAGATGATAAAGAGCCAATAATTTGTACTCGTGTTTTTTTGCATAAGTGATCGCTTTTGACAAGGCGATATGATCATCCAATCGCATATCTCGGCGAAACCAAATCACGACAATTTCCAACTTTCTTCACCTCACTCTATAGTGTAATCACTCTCGCAGGCTGCTGCACATTTTAATGCGCTCAAAAAAAGACACATCACGATGGATGTGTCTCAGATTGTAGACAAAGGGCTAAAATGATTTTTATTTTAGCCCTTTGTCTTCTTTTCAGCGTGATAGAAAACCTTTGCAGTCTAGGAAGGGCGAGCACCGGAGCGGAGCGAATTTGACATTCGTGAGCACCGAAGCGCAGACCTGACAAAGAATGCGAGGGTTTGTCTACACGCTGAAACACATCACGATGGATGTGTCTCACTTATTATTCAGGCTTTAAAACAATCAGCAGATCTCCGGTTTGAATCGGTTCTCCATTTGTCACATGTATTTCATCTACGACCGCAGTGAATGGGGCTTGTACAGTCGTCTCCATTTTCATGGCTTCATTGATCATCAAATGCTCACCTTGCGAGATTTTCTGTCCTTTTTCCACGAGCACTTTGATGACAGTGCCTGGCATTGATGCGGCAATGTGATTTGGATTTGAACGGTCCGCCTTCATTTTTTCTTGAACGGATGATTTGATGCTTTCATCCTTAATCACGACTTCACGCGGCTGTCCATTTAGCTCAAAGTAAAGAACTCTTGTGGCATCTGGATTCGGTTCTCCAATTGACACGAGTTTAACAATGAGGGTTTTTCCTTTTTCGATTTCTACCTCAATCTCTTCACCAAGCCTCATCCCGTAGAAGAACGTTGGTGTGTCAAGAACAGAGATGTCTCCGTAGCTTTCTGCTGTTTGGGCAAATTCAGAAAAGACTTTTGGATATAAGGCATACGCAATCGCGTCTTGCTCTGTCAGCGTCAGGTCATGAGATTCTTTGAACTGCTGCTGAATAGCTTCAAAGTCAACTGGCTTCAGCTTTTCACCAGGTCTAACAGTGAGCGGTTCTTCTCCTTTTAAAATCAGCTTTTGCAATTTTTCAGGGAACCCGCCATGCGGCTGGCCTAAATAGCCTTTAAATAGCTCCACAACAGAATCAGGGAAGTCTAAAGTTGCTCCTTTTTCATAGACATCTTCCTCTGTTAAATCATTTTGCACCATATAAAGTGCCATGTCTCCGACTACTTTAGAGGAAGGTGTCACCTTCACAATATCACCAAACATGTCATTCACACGTCTGTACATTTCTTTTACTTCGTTCCAGCGGTCGCCAAGTCCGACACCTTTCGCCTGTTGCTGCAAGTTACTATACTGTCCGCCAGGCATTTCATGCTCATAAATTTCTGTATGAGGTGAATTCATGCCACTTTCGAATTCACGGTAGTATTTTCTAACAGAATCCCAGTATTGAGAAAGGTGTTCGACAGATTGGACGTTCATGTCTGGCTTTCTTTCATGCCCATCTAAAGCATAGTACAGTGAGCTTGCGCTTGGCTGCGATGTGAGTCCTGCCATAGAGCTGACGGCCACATCGACAATATCAACACCTGCATCAATTGCCCTTGCATAGGTGAACAGTCCATTTCCACTCGTGTCATGTGTATGAAGATGGATAGGGATTGTGAGTTCATCTTTTAAAGCAGAGACTAACTCATAAGCTGCCTGCGGCTTTAATAATCCCGCCATATCTTTAATACCTAAAATATGTGCACCGGCAGATTCAAGCTCTTTCGCAAGAGATACATAGTACTTAAGATCATATTTCGGACGAGATGGATCGAGAATGTCCCCCGTATAACAAATGGCTGCCTCTGCCACTTTGCCTGATTCACGAACAGAATCAATGGCAAGTGTCATGCCTTTGACCCAGTTTAAGCTATCGAAAATACGGAACACGTCAATGCCTGCCTCGGCAGATTCCTTTACAAATGCTTTAATCACATTATCCGCATAGTTTGTATATCCGACAGCGTTTGATGATCTTAAAAGCATTTGGAACAACGTGTTTGGCACTTCTTGGCGAAGCTCTTTTAATCGCTGCCAAGGATCTTCTTTTAAGAAACGGTACGCAACATCAAATGTAGCACCGCCCCACATTTCCATACTAAACAGCTCTGGCCATAAACCTGCTGTTGGCTGGGCTACTTTCTTTAAATCATGAGTTCTGAAGCGGGTCGCAAGCAGAGACTGATGCGCGTCCCTAAAGGTTGTATCTGTTAAAAGGACGCTCTTTTGTTCTTTCACCCAATTGGCAAGGCCCTCAGGTCCATGCGCATCTAACAATTGTTTAGTCCCAGATGGCATCTCTTGCTTGAGAGGAAGCTTCGGTACAACAGGCTTGTCAAAATGAGGCTTCTTTTTCTCCGCAATACCAGGGAATCCATTAATGGTCACGTTACCAATATAAGTCAGCATCTTCGTTCCACGGTCTTTTTGCTTAGGGAAATTAAATAGCTCTGGCGTTGAATCGATAAACGACGTATCGTATTCCCCTTTTAGAAACTTCTCATGCTTTGCCACGTTTTCAAGAAACGGAATGTTTGTTTTAATTCCGCGAATCCTGAATTCCTGTAAGTTTCGAACCATTTTAGCAGCCGCTTGGTCAAATGTGAGCGCCCATGTGGACAGCTTGACCAATAGTGAATCGTAATAAGGTGTAATGACTGCACCTTGAAAGCTGTTCCCTGTATCAAGTCGTACACCAAATCCCCCGCCTGAACGGTAGGCCATAATTTTCCCTGTGTCTGGCATAAAATCATTTAAAGGATCTTCTGTTGTAACCCTTGATTGAATGGCAAAACCATGTGTGAAAATATCTTCTTGCTTTGATATACCGACTTCCTTGCTGTGAAGGTCATAGCCCTTTGCGACAAGAATTTGGGTTTGGACGATATCGACACCAGTGATCATTTCAGTGATCGTGTGTTCTACCTGTACCCTTGGATTGACTTCAATAAAGTAAAACTCTCCATTTGCAACAAGGAATTCTACAGTTCCTGCATTGATATATGATACATTCCGAGCCAGCTGAACAGCCGCTTCGCAAATATCTTCACGCAGTTGATCTGTAAGAGACACACTTGGCGCCACTTCAATAACTTTTTGATGCCGCCTTTGAACAGAGCAGTCACGCTCATATAAATGAATGATATTGCCGTGATTGTCACCAATCACCTGCACCTCAATGTGTTTCGGATTTTCAATCAGTTTTTCAACGTATACTTCGTCATTTCCAAAAGCCGCTTTTGCCTCTGACTTCGCACGGTCATAGGCTTCCTTCAGCTCCTCTTTCGTTCTGACAATCCGCATACCCCGGCCGCCGCCGCCTAGTGAAGCTTTAATAATAAATGGGTAACCGTATTCTTCACCGAATTTTTCGACTTCTTCGGCCGAATCAACTGGTCCGTCACTTCCTGGAATGACTGGAATTCCAGCTTTTTTCGCTTCTTCTCTTGCCTTTACTTTATCTCCAAACATATCTAAATGTTGAGAAGTTGGGCCGATAAATTGAATGCCTTCCTCTTCGCATCGTCTTGCAAAATGAATGTTTTCAGATAAAAATCCGTATCCTGGATGAATCGCATCCACGTCATTTCGTTTTGCAATTTCGATGATCCCCTCGATATCAAGGTAGGCATCAATCGGCTTTTTCCCTTCTCCAACTAGATATGCTTCATCGGCTTTATAGCGATGATAAGAGCCCGAGTCTTCTTTGGAATAAATGGCTACTGTACGTAAATTGAGCTCCGTACAGGCCCTGAAGACTCTGATAGCAATTTCCCCTCTGTTTGCAACTAGAACCTTTTGAATTGTTCTCTGTGACATTTCTCACTCCTCCATATCCCTTAAAATTTTATATGTACTCTATAATAAAGGAAGAAATGAAAACTGTACACTTTTGTTTTCTAAAGATTCAAAGTTTTCTGCAATCCATTTTTTTGAACTGATGGCTTGCTCATTGATTTTTTCTTTTTGTAACGCTCTTTATATTCAGTAAACATGCTGATATTCAGCAATATTCCCATACAACCGCTCAGTAAAATGATGGACGATCCCCCGTAGCTAATAAACGGAAGAGTGACCCCAGTAATCGGAATCAGACCTGAAACACCGCCTAAATTAATGCATGTTTGGATCGCAATCATGGAGGAAATTCCTATTGCAAGCAAACTTCCAAATGGATCTTCACACTTTCTTGCAATATAAAAACCTTTCACGACGATGAAGCCAAGGAGAGCGAGTACAAAAAATACGCCGAAAAAGCCAAGCTCTTCTGAAATGATTGCCATGATAAAATCTGTGTGCGGCTCTGGAAGATACCCGTACTTTTGAACGCTTTCTCCTAGACCCAGTCCAAAAAAGCCGCCTGATCCAATGGCGTAATAGGAATTAATCAATTGATGTCCAGTATCCCCTGCATCTTTAAAGGGATCTTGGAAACTCTCAAAACGCCCGAGGCGATTTTGCGTGAATATTTTATCCCAGAACAGAATAATAAATGGGGTTACGATGACCATCACGGCACTAAATAACGCCAGCAGCTTAACAAGTGTTTTCCCGCTAAACCCTGAGCATAAAATCATCGCAAGAGCAATCATGCCAATGATAAAGGCTGTCCCATAGTCTGGCTGCAAAATGATAAATCCGCATAAGATTGAAACAATCACGATTGGAGGTGTGACTCCTCGTAAAATATGATCAATATAATGCTGCTTTTTTGCATACACAGCAGCAAGATAAATAATAACGACAATCTTCACAAATTCCGCTGGCTGAAGACTGAATGGGCCTACTTTAATCCAGCTTCTTGCGTTCCCTGCAATATGACCGCCAAAGTACACATAGATGAGGGAAAAAACGGATAGCAGCAGCATACCGATTTGAAATTTCTTATTTGAAAACAGCTGATATGGAACTAATGCTGTAAAGAGCAAGATGACTGCTCCAACGATCATAAATAAAAGCTGTTTCTTAAAAAAATTATCTGGCGCGGCATCGTATCTAATCACAGATGTAATCATACTTGAGCTATACACCATGACCAAACCGAATGCGCTAATTAAAATAATGGCGAACAATAATGAGTAGTCATACGATTTTAGCATTCTCTTTAACATATAATCCTCTTCCTAACGTCTGTTTCTACTGCTTGATATCCTCTTAGCTGTTTTTATTCTACTACATTTTCTCCGTTTGATCTCGTTTTACCTCTTTTATATTGTTCGTCATTCATGAATGAATCAAGTCCGTTTGACATGAAACAATGAAAAGAAAATAGAGGACAAAAAAACTCAAACTTATGTTAAGGAAGTTTGAGTTTTCAATCATTATTTTTTTGTGAACGCATCATGAAGTGCGGAAAGCTCTCTCTCAAGTTTATCGAGTAGTTTCTTACCTTCATGTTGATCAACTAATCCAAGCCGGACAGCAAAATCAATTTCTCTCGATAATCCGAACATTTGAGTATCTAAAACCTCTTCATAAAGAGGACATTGCGGCATCGTTAAGTTGTCCATTTGCACTTGGATCAATTTTAAAATTTTATCTGCATCCAATTTTAATAAAGCCAGTGCTTTTTGCCGATGATCGACTAAAATTTCTGACGCCAAAAGTATCCCTCCGTTCCCCAGGCGAGTACCTAATTCTTCTATTTATCATAAAGCGAAACGCCCAAAATTGCAAGCAGATTTGTACAGTTCGCTTTGTAAAAATAAAAAGAAGCCTTCCTTCATTAAAAGATACTCATCTCGTATTTTTCACTCATCAGCTCAAGCAGCTTAATCCCAGCAATACTATTCCCTTTTTCATCCAAAGCCGGACCGAAGATACCGATTCCAAAATCATATGGTGCAGCTCCCATAATCCCGCCTGAGACACCGCTTTTTGCAGGAATTCCGATGTTAATGGCAAATTCTCCGCTCGCATTGTACATGCCGCACGTCACCATAAAGGTTTTACAAATTCTAGCGACATCTTTTGAAAGAATTCGCTTCCCCGTTTCTGGATGTCTGCCGTCTAATGAAAAAACACAAGCAATTTTCGCCAAATCCAAGCTGTTCATCATGATGGCACATTGTTTCGTATAGACGTCCATGACTTCCTCTACGTTCCCTCTAATAATATGATATTGCTTCATATAATAGCACATTGCCCGGTTAATCATCGATGTCTCAAATTCGGAGGCTGCTGTTTCCTTGCAGTATGTAATGCTTTTGTCATTTGCAAGCTCTCTAATGAAGCTGAGCAACCGGCCCAGCTGATCTTGCGGAGTCGCTCCTCTGATTAAACTCGTGACTGCGAGCGCCCCTGCATTAATCATTGGATTCAGCGGTTTATTCGGACTCGCTGTTTCCAGTTTGATCATTGAATTAAACGGGTCACCTGTTGGTTCTTGTCCAACAAATTGAAAGACTTTTTTTGGCCCTTCTTCTGAGAGCACAAGCGCCAGTGCTAATACTTTTGAAATGCTTTGAAGGGTAAATCGTTTATCTACATCTCCAGCTGAGTGGCACGTATTACTCACATGATACACTGCCACAGATAAATCCGTCTGATCCGCTTTGCCGAGAGCGGGAATATAGGATGCTACTTGACCATCTTTGGCCACTTTTTTTGCTTCTTCTACAAATCGCTGAAGCTCTTCATTGTCGCGACATGCCATGCTCATACACTCCCTATCTTTCATGTATGATTAGTGTGTACAAGGTGCAGCATGTTTATGAAAGTGACAAAGCGGGAGAAAACTTCTATAATTTATGTTGGAAAGGGGTTGTCTTGAACATGAGCATCATTCAAATCAAGGGGAACGTACAGTACAAGATCACCATTGATCCAAGTGTATGGATTTTTGATGACCGCAAATTTTTAATGGATTCGTTCTTTGAAAAAAATGCAGCAAGTGAAGAAAAGCAGCTAGATCAGGAGCTTGACCAAGAGCGGGTCATAAGAGAAGGTCAAACTCTTCCACCTACGTTAAAAACAGAGAAGAAGTACGAAAAGGAAAGACTCGTCACAGGCAGCTTCGGGATGAAGCTTGGCGATATGCTAAAAAATGCTGAGCCGCTTGAACATGCGGATACATGCGAATTTGTCACAGAGACAGGTACAATTGCTGTGCCGCTTTCTCAGGCAATGGAAAGCATTGCTCATTTCAGCCAACATGGTAAGCCAATCACAGAAGAAGGACCCATCCACGTCTATTTCGCGGATCAGTCCAACCTCACTCAGCCGATAAAAGGTGTCAAAGAGCTGATCATTACATAAGAACAGATGGTCTGGACTATAGCAAATCAGCGGCAAGCTGTGCAAGTCCAGACCTTTCTCCTTTGACAAGCTTGACATGTCCAGATATTTGCTGCCCTTTGAACCGTTCAATCACATACGTAAGCCCATTATTTAAGCTGTCTAAATAAGGGTGATCAATCTGCTCTGGATCTCCCATGAGCACAATTTTACTTCCCTCTCCGACTCGCGTTAATAATGTTTTCACCTCGTGCTTTGTTAAATTCTGCGCCTCATCAATGATAATAAATTGATCAGGTATACTTCTTCCCCGAATATACGTCAATGCTTCGACTTGAATAGATCCAATTCCCGCCAAAATCGCATCAAGCTCGCCCGGCTTTTTTGTATTAAATAAAAACTCTAGGTTGTCATAGATCGGCTGCATCCATGGTCTGAGCTTTTCTTCCTTTTCTCCAGGCAAATATCCTATATCTTTCCCGACAGGCACGATGGAGCGCGCCACGATCAACTTTTTAAACATACCGAGGTCCTCTGTCTGCATTAATCCGGCAGCAAGTGCAAGCAATGTTTTACCAGTCCCCGCTTTTCCAATCAGTGTCACAAGCGGAATGTCACGGCGCAAAAGCAGCTCGAGTGCCATCGTCTGCTGGACATTCTTTGGACGGATTCCCCAAATATGCTCTTGATCATAAACGAGACGTTTTACATGCTCTGCCTTTTGATCAAGCATTCCTAAAGCAGAACCACCTTCATTTCCCTTCATGATGACAAATTGATGAGGGTTGAATGGTGCGCTTGTGACCTCTTTTATTGGTAATTGATTTTGCTTATAAAATGTATTCAATTGCTCAGTCGGAATGTAGAGCTCATGATAGCCATTATCGATGTCCTCATTTTGCAAAACACGGTCACTTAAGAAGTCTTCTGCTTGAAGCCCTATAGCATCCGCCTTTACCCGCACTAACACATCCTTGCTGACCAAAATAACAGGTCTGCCATGAGGCTTTGTTTCTTCCTCTAAGCTTAAATTTTTCGCGACTGCCAAAATTCGATTATCGTTCGTTTTTTCAATAAAAATTTCTTGAAGCTCATGAAAAGAGCGGTGATTCAGTTCAATGCGTAGCGTCCCTTTTGACTCTAGTGTAATTTTTTCATGCAGTTTCCCTTTCGATCTTAAACCGTCGATTAGGCGTGAGACGCGCCGGGCATTTTGTCCAACCTCGTCCATATATCTCTTTTTTGAGTCTACTTCTTCTAACACAACGGCTGGTATGACGACCTCGTTGTCTTCAAATGAAAAGATTGAATTCGGATCCTGTAATAACACATTTGTGTCTAATACATAAATTTTACTCAGGTCCTTCGCCTCCTGATCGGGGTTTCATTCATCCTTGTCTTTCCCAAAACGATTGTTAAAATATATGTTTTCATGAATAAAGTTAGAAGGTTAATTCAACAATAAAATAAATCATGCAGTTTGTGAAGGAGGGAATACAGATGCGACTATTTTTGACATTATTCATGATTCAAGCCATCATTCTGTTGGGCGCTTGTCAGCAGCAAGAAAAGCCAGAGGCACTAGACAAGCAAGATGGACGCCAGCACGTAGTACGGGTGTCAGACTCAACGAAGAAAAAGACCAATCAAGCCCGGTCATCTACAGATGTTGCGCAGCATCTTGTCAAAGTGACAGAGCACGTAGCAGATGTCAATGATGCAACGGCGATTGTCATCGGCCGCTATGCTGTTGTTGGTATTGATGTAAAAGATGATTTAGATAGAAGCAAAGTAGAAAACATTAAATATTCAGTTGCAAGAGCACTGAAAAATGATCCAGAAGGTGCGAATGCTGTGGTGGTCGCTGATCCGGATACAGTCAGCCGGTTAAAAGAAATGGGCAAAGAAATACAAGCAGGCCGTCCTGTCAGTGGGATTATGGATGAACTAGCCGCCATTGTCGGCCGCGTGATGCCAGAGATGCCGAGAAATGAAATTGATCGCCACGAAACAGATCCGACAAATGAGCCGAATGATCAGCTCAAACAAAATGATCAAAAGCAGTTAGACGAACATCAAAACGATCAATCAAACCATCATATGAATCAGAAGAAATAAAGAGAACGGCTTATATCTCCTGTGATATAAGCCGTTTTCTACGCTGATTTTAAGTAGCTGGAAAACATGCTATAATAAATGCAATAAGTGAGGTGAAAAGGATGAGAGTGAAGTGCTCAATATGTGAGAAGCTTGAAACCATTGATGATGATACACTCGTTGCTAAGCGGTTAAGAAATCGACCGATTCATACATATATGTGCGATGACTGTCAGGAACGTATTAAAGTAAAGACAGAAGCACGCATCAAGACTGGCAGATTCTCTCTTTATCAAGATCCTGCGACGAAAGAGAAAAAGAAGAAAAAAGGAAAAAAAGAACAAAAGACATAAAAAAAGACCTGACACATGTTCAGGTCTTTTTTTACGTATTCACTGTTCCTTCTTTTTTCGCACGATGCAGCCGTATTTTATAAATAATCAAAATGGCAGCTGCCACAACTAGGCCTTCCGCTACTGGCAGGAAGATTCCTAGAAATGTGAGAAACGTGCAGCCAAAAATCAAAAACAAGTAAATCACGAGCGCTTTTAAAATCGGTAAACGTCTAGCAAAGCCGAGCTTAAAAACAATAATCGCTAAAACAAGGATGGTGCCATATAGGAGCCACATCCCTGTTTGCGGATTTTCATCGACACGAAACAGCATCGCGAAAAAGGATAGATTTTCACTTACTTCCTGATCATTCAAAAAGATTCCCTCCCCTTATCTTTCAGGGTTCTATCTCTTTAATTCTTCATGGAATTAAGATAATCCTGCTAGCTTTTTCTTCTTCGCTGATTTCTCACGTTCGTTTTTATCTAAAATTTTCTTTCTTAGACGAATTGATTCAGGTGTAACCTCACAGTATTCGTCCTCATTCAAGTACTCAAGAGATTCCTCAAGTGACATAATACGTGGTTTTTTCATGCTCACCGTTTGATCTTTCGTCGCTGAACGCACGTTTGTTTGTTGTTTCATACGGCTTACGTTGACAACAAGATCGTTCTCACGGTTATGCTCACCAACAATCATTCCTTGGTATACTTCAACACCCGGCTCAACGAAGATCACACCGCGCTCTTCAACGCCTTGGATTCCGTAAGCAGTCGCTTTACCTGTTTCCATTGAAACAAGAACTCCTTGACGGCGTCCGCCGACTTGACCAGACTGCATTGGCTGGTAGCTGTCAAACGTATGGTTCAAAATACCAAAACCACGAGTTAATGAAAGAAATTCAGTTGTATATCCGATTAAACCACGTGAAGGCACTGTAAAGATCAGGCGAACTTGACCATTACCATTATTGATCATGTCAATCATTTCACCTTTTCGTGCGCCCATTGATTCCATGATAGAGCCAGTGTGCTCTTCTGGTACATCAATTTGAACGCGTTCAACAGGCTCACATCGAACACCGTCAACTTCTTTTACAATAACTTCTGGCTTCGATACTTGTAATTCAAATCCTTCACGTCTCATATTCTCAATAAGAATGGATAAGTGAAGCTCTCCGCGTCCAGATACAACCCACGCATCAGGTGAAGCAGTTGGATCAACACGAAGACTGACGTCTGTTTGAAGCTGCTGCTCTAAGCGCTCTTCAATTTTACGTGATGTTACGTATTTCCCTTCACGGCCTGCAAATGGGCTGTTGTTAACAACAAACGTCATTTGAAGTGTCGGCTCATCAATACGAAGGATTGGCAAAGCCTCTTGGTGTTCAACCGGACAAACCGTTTCACCTACGTTGATGTCTTCCATTCCAGAAACAGCAACAAGATCTCCTGCTTTCGCTTCGTTGATTTCCACTCGTTTTAACCCTTGGAAACCAAAAATCTTCGTCACACGGAATTGTTTCACACTGCCGTCAACTTTCATTAAGGCTACTTGCTGTCCTACTTGCATTGTTCCTCTGAATACACGGCCGATCCCAATTCTTCCAACATAATCATTGTAATCAAGTAGTGCCACTTGGAATTGAAGCGGCTCTTCATGGTTATCAACTGGGCAAGGGATATGGTTAACAATGGCTTCAAACAAAGATTCCATGTTTTCATCTTGCTTGCTCGCATCGTTACTTGCTGTACCATTGATTGCTGATGCATAGACAACTGGGAATTCAAGCTGTTCTTCTGTTGCATCCAATTCAATGAACAAGTCGATTACTTCATCGACTACTTCAGCCGGACGAGCAAAGTCGCGGTCAATTTTGTTGACAACAACGATTGGTGTTAAGTTTTGCTCAAGTGCTTTTTTCAGCACAAAGCGTGTTTGAGGCATACAGCCTTCATAAGCATCCACAACGAGAAGTACACCATCTACCATTTTCATGATACGCTCAACCTCACCACCGAAATCGGCGTGTCCTGGTGTATCTAAAATATTAATGCGTGTATCTTTATAATGGATCGCAGTATTTTTAGCTAAAATCGTAATACCGCGCTCTCGCTCTAAATCATTTGAATCCATGGCTCTCTCAGCGATATTTTCATTCGCACGGAAAGTACCAGCTTGATGGAGCAATTGGTCAACAAGCGTCGTTTTACCATGGTCAACGTGGGCAATAATTGCGATGTTGCGAAGATCTTTTCGAAGTTTCACATTTTCATCTCCTAAAATAATTAGATAACTTTCATATTATATCACAATCCCCTTTAAATGCCGATCGTTTTTCTGTAAACTTATATTAACTCTAAAAAAAAGGGATGGAGACAAATGAAACAAATCAAATGGCTTCTATTATTATGTGCATTACTTGCGGTTGTCAGTATGGCGTTTATTGGGGTAACTCTTGCAGAAAAAAACGTGCTGGGTATTTGTCTAAGTATTGTGTTTGCCATGATTTTCATGGGTACAGGATTTACATTAAAAAGAAAATTAAACGTGCAATCATAAAATTTCTCAAAAGCCTTTTACATTCTATATGTAGAAGGCTTTTATTTTGGGTAAAAACAAGACCAACCACCTATGAAAGGTCGTGTATAAAGACAGAACATATCATTTAGGCTTGGCAAAAGTAAGCCATCTGAACCTCTCCATTTTTCGACAATAACGTTTATAGTTCTCCAAAATCAAACAGAAAGTTACAATTTTCCTATTCTTCCACAAAGTTTCTCGTGATATGCTGTTCTTGCAACAAAATTTAACAGAAAAGGGAGAGAAAAGAAGCATGAAGAAGATTTTGAGCAAATCGCTCAGCTCTGTTGTATTTTTCGCTTTAGCTATTATTCTTACTTTCACAACAGTAGCTCCTGGGCAAGCAAGCGCTGCAACTTTCAAAGGGATTCCTTTCGAGCAGCAGCAAGTCATTAAAGAATTATTGGAGAAAAACGAGCGTGTCATCAACATTCTCATCAACTCATTTGTTGAGGAAGACAACAACTACACATTTGATGTGAAAAAAGCTGTTGAGCTCGGATTAACTGAAGAAGAAGCGGCGACTGCTGAGAAATTCTTAGATCGCGCAGCTGTTCTGACAATCGTTTTCAGTGAAAGCATCACTAAAAACGAAAAAGGAAAATTGGTTTTTGATGCAGCGAAAGCTGTTGAACTTGGTCTTACAAAAGAAGAAGCAGCTAAATTTGAAAAGCTGTTGAAATCAGTGATCAGAATTGCTGATCTTGCTGGTGATGCACTTGTTTTAGACAAAAAAGGTAATGTTGTCATTGATTCAAAAATCGCAAAAGGTATTGGATTCAGCTCTACTGAATTACTTGTTTTCAACCAAATGCTGAAGAAAATTCCTCAAGAGCAATTAAAATCGGTCTATGATGCCATTCAAATTGCTAAAGAAAAATTAAGCTAAGCTCGAAAACCCCCACCTGGATCGCCCAGATGGGGGTTTTTTATTTCAGCCAATAAAGAATGATCATCTGGCTTTTTCATATCGATAGCCAGTTGTGGTTCATTAAAAAGTTTCATCAAATAAACCAAATCACTTCATTCTCATGAAGTGATTTGGTTTATTTTTTATTTTCACTGCCTTTTATGTAATCGTGCAAGATTTTTTCACAAACGGATCGATTTCCGGCGACGATACTGTTTTTGTCTAGAAACGTTAGGCGTTCTCCGTGTATATTTGAGTAGACTGCCCCTACTTCATCCAAAAGCACACAGCCTGCTGCATAATCCCACGGCGCAAGCCTTAACGTGACGTATGCGTCACTTCTGCCGCTTGCGATATAAGCGAGCTCAAGTGCAGCTGATCCAATCGTTCTCGTCCCTCTCACATCACGCACAAGGCGGGCGAACGGTTTAGCATCAAAATAAGGGCTTTCGATCGCCCAGGTCGGGTTAATGCCAACAATGGCTTTTTCAATCGCTACATCTTTTAATGGAGGAAGCAGGGTATCATTCATATAAGCCCCTTCTCCTTTGATCGCATGGTAAAGCTCGTCATGAATGACGTCATAAATGAGACCGATTTTCCCAATGCCATTTTCAAATATCCCGATTGAAATGGCAAAGTTGCGTTTTTGATGGACAAAGTTCATTGTGCCATCGATTGGATCAATGATCCACACGACTCCATCCAGTGAGGTCACTTCTTCCCCTTGTCCCTCTTCACCTAAAATATGATGATCTGAAAATGTCGATTGTATCTTTTCAATGAAAAAACGTTCTGTTTCTTTATCGATATTTGTGACAAGATCATTTGGATTTGATTTTGTTTCAATTGATAGACCTTCCTGCATGGACGCTTTAATACGGCTTCCTGCTTCTTTTACCCAAAGCTTTGCAAGACGGTCAATTTCCACCCAGTTTGTCATCAGACTGTAAACCTCTTTTCTATGTAATACCTATTTGTAATAGCATACTGATATTATGTGCGTAAAAGCAAGAAAAAAGCAGCTTCATACAAAAACGAACCGATGAATTGGTTCGTTTTTACCTCACCTTGTTTTACCCTTTAAGCTGCTCCCATTCTTTTCTTAGGCGCTCAAGCTTTCGTTTGCTGCGTTCGATTTGGATGTCATCTTTTTGCTCGATGGCTTCATGAAGCGTAGAAAGCTCATAGTCCACCTCTAATCTCCACACAGCGATGCGATTCTTCTTCTCCTGTCTATACCCCTGCTTCACGATTTGCTTCATTTGGTCAACGCCCCTTCCAGAGAATGATTCATTCCTTGTCAGTTTTCATTGATAAAAAATTCAATCGATAAGAGAATTGGTTCTTGCTTATATCGTATGAAGCGATCGCATAACCGCAACGACATTCTGAAAATTGTGTTTTTACCTATTTGTTATGTACCACAAAATCGTTGTTTTTAAACGCTGCCCTACTTCATCTACAATCTTTGACATGACGGTGCATCTTTTTTTGAGCTTAACCCAAGCTATGATAAAATATGATCAGCGAAAGAATACAGGAGGCATACTATGAGTGAAATGCGTTTTAGAGATGAAGATTTTGAGACATTTACAGTTGACGGTTTAGATGAACGAATGACCGTATTAAAAGAAAGAGTCCGTCCAAAGCTTGAGGCACTTGGAGAACACTTTGCACCACTTCTTTCTTCTATTACAGGAGACGAAATGTTTGTACACGTCGCAAAGCATGCTAGAAGATCAGTCAATCCGCCAAATGATACGTGGGTTGCTTTTGCAAACAGCAAGCGTGGGTATAAAAAACTCCCTCATTTTCAAATTGGGCTTTGGAAAACACATGTCTTTGTATGGTTTGCTCTCATTTATGAATCTCCTGTGAAAGGCGAATATGGTCAGTTATTCGAAAAAGAACTAGATACCATTCAGAAGAAAATACCGCAAGATTTTGTTTGGTCTAAAGATCATATGAAACCAGATGTCATGCGTCACAGCGAACTCGATGCAGAACAGCTAAAAACGCTGTTTGAACGTGTCCAAACGGTGAAAAAAGCCGAGCTCCTTTGCGGTATTCAGCTGCCTAGAGAAGAAGTCGTTCAAATGAATAATGAAGAATTTTTATCAAAAATCGAAGATGCCTTCCGCACGTTGACTTATCTATACCGCTTTACACAAAAACAATCTGTATAAAAAAACGAGCCCACCAAGGCTCGTTTTTTCTTACATACGTATAATGGCGGACTCTTCTGCTTCTCTTGCCGTTTTCACTGTACGATAAGGAGAATACCCGCTTTCCTTTTCAAACGCTGCACAATGCGTCTTTTCTTCTGCTTTTGATGGCACAATCTCTTTAAAGCGTTTATAAGTATCTAATAACTCCTGCTTCGCTATTCCTTTTTCATAGGCTTTTTCAACAGCTTGAAAAAACGAAATAACCGCAATCTTTTCCTCTGTCGTCCAGTCGACGTCCATTGGATATTGATATTCCATTTACTTGTCCCTCACTTTAACACTCATTTCTTATTTGAACTTTTATTATAGCATCTGTTCGATCAGAAACCGATTGATTTTATGCTTTACATTCCGATCAGTTCATAATATAATTCTTTTGTTTTATGCAATGAAATCTGTCGTTATTGGCACAATAATAGCAGGTATTTCGACGAAGGTGGGAAAGCAATTGTCACAACATGATACACCCTTATACACTGGACTAAAAAAACACGCAGCAACCAATCCAGTTCAATTTCACATTCCTGGCCATAAAAAAGGAGCCGGAATGGACCCTGAATTTAGAGCATTCATTGGCGACAATGCATTAAGCATTGATCTCATTAATATAGAACCTCTTGATGATTTACACTCACCTCGAGGAATGATAAAAGAAGCACAAGATCTAGCTGCTGAAGCCTTCGGTGCTGACCATACGTTTTTCTGTATCCAAGGAACAAGCGGCGCCATCATGACAATGGTGATGACCG
This sequence comes from Bacillus sp. FSL W8-1143, assembly GCF_037965155.1. Lineage (NCBI taxonomy): Bacteria > Bacillati > Bacillota > Bacilli > Caryophanales > Bacillaceae > Bacillus > Bacillus sp. FSL W8-1143. The sequence continues at coordinate 1,421,783 of NZ_CP150182.1, read as the reverse complement.
TATGCGGACCTGGAGATAAAATCATCGTTCCGCGTAACGTCCATAAATCGATTATGTCCGCGATTGTATTTTCTGGCGCAGTTCCTGTTTTTATTCACCCAGAAATAGACAAAGAGCTTGGCATCTCTCACGGCATTACACCAGAATCAGCGAAAAAGGCACTCACGGAGCACCCAGATGCAAAAGGTCTGCTTGTGATTAATCCGACGTATTTTGGCGTTTCAGCAGACTTAAAATCGATTGTAGACATTGCCCATTCATTTCATGTGCCTGTCCTTGTCGATGAAGCACACGGCGTGCATATTCATTTTCACGATAAGCTCCCGCTATCTGCCATGCAGGCAGGTGCCGACATGGCAGCAACAAGTGTCCACAAACTCGGCGGTTCCCTGACCCAAAGCTCTATTTTAAATATGAAGGAAGGGCTTATCTCAAAAGATCGCGTGCAATCGATTTTAAGCATGCTGACAACAACGTCTACTTCTTATTTGCTCTTGGCGTCACTTGATGTCGCTCGAAAGCGATTAGCCACTGAAGGAAAGGCACTAGCAGATGAAGCCATCCGTTTAGCTGAATCAGCGAGAAACCGTTTGAATCAAATTAATGGCATTACGTGTATTGGCAAGGAAATACTCAGTTCAGCTTCTACGTATGATTATGATCCAACGAAATTAATTATTTCAATTAAAGACCTTGGCCTAAATGGCCATGATGTTGAAAAATGGTTGAGAGAAAGCTACCGGATTGAAGTGGAGCTTTCTGACCTTTACAACATTTTATGTATTGTGACCCCTGGTGATTCTGATGAAACAATCGATACGCTTATAATGGCTATGAAAGACATTGCCGCAACCTCTACAAGTGAGAGCGGCACACAAGCGGTAACTGAAGTCCTGCTTCCTGAGATTCCATCGCTTGCCATGACGCCGCGTGATGCCTTTTACGCCACAACAGAAGTGGTTCCGTTTAAAGAAGCAACAGGCCGCATCATCGCAGAGTTTGTTATGGTGTACCCGCCAGGCATACCTATTTTTATACCAGGAGAGATTATCACAGAAGAAAATATCTCCTATATCTTTAAAAACATTGAAATTGGTCTCCCTGTCCAAGGACCAGAAGATTCAACGCTAGAGATGATCCGCGTGATTAAAGAACAGAAACCAATTTTATAAAAAAGAAACATGCAGCCCCAAATGGAGCTGCATGCTTTTTTATTTATTCAGAGGCTTCATCACAGCAATGACAGTGACCACACGTTCCGTATAGTGTTGTCACTTTTTCATTTTCAAATTGATCAATGGTCTCATTGCAATCTTGACAAATAATTGTACCCACGTACATTCCCCTTTTCTTCATTCAATATTTGAAAGCGTTTAATCTATTTCATACTTCTATAATATGATGTCACATTTAAGTTGTCAACGGTTAATTGTATGACACATTTAATTATTTTTTATGAATATGTGCTATTTTCTCATCATATTGAGGGAACGTTTCAATTGTATTTTGCTTCATATCAATTCTGTAACAATTGAGTAACAATCGAAAATTGTCAAAAAGGACATGATACACTAGAGTGACTAACAGGTAACCAGCTCCTAAAAATGTTGGGACAACCCCAAAGGATTTTGAGGTGAATAGATTGAATTTTATGAGGACACTTCTCATTATATTCCCCATGCTCTTTGTACTTAGTTCATGCTCATTTGCGTATATCATACCGAATCAGACAGACCAAGTCAGTCATATTCAAAAACCAAGAATTCTCTTTTTTACAGATGCAGAAAATCTTGATAAAGAAAGTCCTTATTATGATGCAGTCCTCGATTTAAAGAATGAATACCCGAAGGAAATGTCAAAGATGATTGTGAAAGAAGATCGTAAAGGCTGGAAAAATGAAGTAGACGAATTACCGGCTATTTTACTTGTAAATAATGAAAAAGTCATTGTGAAGGTTGAAGGAAATGTCAGCAGCAAAGAGGATATTTTATCGCCTTTATGCCACGCTTTAGACCGCGTGAATACAAATTAATGGCTTCACCTTGCACTTATATATCCATATGAAATAGCCCCCTCATGAAATGAGGGGTTTTTCTCATGCAGCGCTCAAAAAAACCCTCTCCTTGATGGAGAGGGTTTTAATAAGTTCATTATTTTACGATATGGATTGGGCTTCCAATTGCTACTTCAGCCGTTTCCATTGTAATTTCACCTAAAGTTGGGTGAGCGTGAATTGTCATTGCGATATCTTCAGCAGTCACTCCAGCTTCGATTGCAAGGCTAAGCTCTGAAATCATATCAGAAGCGCCAACACCTGCGATTTGTGCACCAATCACAAGACCATCCTCTTTACGAGTGATCATTTTCATGAAGCCATCAGTTGCGTCAAGAGAAAGTGCACGTCCGTTTGCTGCGAATGGGAATTTCGCTGCAACGATGTCGATTCCTTCTTCTTTTGCTTCTGCTTCAGTGTATCCAACAGTTGCAAGTTCTGGCTCAGAGAATACAACAGCAGGAATACCAAGGTAATCAATTTCAGCTGGCTCTCCAGCGATTGCTTCAGCTGCAATTTTACCTTCGTAAGAAGCTTTGTGTGCAAGTGGTGGTCCATCAACGATGTCACCAATTGCATAGATGTTAGATACGCTTGTACGGCATTGTTTGTCTGTTTTGACAACTCCGCGGTCAGTCAATTCAACACCAACTTGCTCAAGACCAAGCTCATCTGTGTTTGGACGACGACCAACAGTAACAAGTACGTAATCAGCATCAACTGTTTTTTCTTCACCTTTTACTTCGAAAGTAACAGTGACACCATCAGATTTTTCTTCAACGCCTTTTGCAAGAGCGTTTGTATGGATTTCAACGTTTCCTTTTTTCTTCAGGTTACGTTTAACCAATGAGCTCATTTGCTTTTCGAAACCTGGAAGGATTTCGTCTCCACCTTCAAGGATGACAACTTCTGTTCCAAAGTTTGCATAAGCAGTACCAAGCTCAGTACCGATATATCCACCACCGATAACAACTAACTTCTTAGGTACTTCTTTAAGCGCTAAAGCACCGGTTGAGTTGATCACGCGGTCTGTGTATTTAAAAGTAGGCAATTCAATTGGACGAGATCCAGTAGCAAGAATTGCATTTTTGAAAGTGTACGTCTGTGCTGAATTTTCATCCATTACACGTACAGAGTTGCTGTCTACGAAATAAGCTTCACCTTTAACGATGTCTACTTTATTTCCTTTAAGAAGACCTTGAACTCCACCTGTTAATTTGTTTACAACAGAAGCTTTCCACTCTTGAACTTTTGTGAAATCAACTGTTACGTTTTCAGCTTTGATACCCATGTCTTCAGAATGCTTAGCATTTTCGAAACGATGGCCAGCATTGATTAATGCTTTTGAAGGAATACAACCAACGTTTAGACATACACCGCCAAGTGTTCCTTTTTCAACGATTGTTACTTTTTGTCCAAGCTGTGCAGCACGAATAGCAGCTACATATCCGCCAGGACCTGCACCGATGACAAGAGTATCTGTTTCGATTGGGAAATCTCCTACTACCATGACATTACGCCTCCATTAAAATTAATTGTGGATCATTCAATAAACGCTTGATGTGGTTAAGGGCATTTTGCGCAGTAGCTCCGTCGATCATACGGTGGTCAAAGCTTAGGGAAAGAGCTAAGACTGGAGCTGCAACGATTTCGCCATCACGAACAACCGCTTTTTCAGCGATACGGCCAATACCAAGGATCGCTACTTCTGGGTGGTTGATGACTGGAGTAAACCATTGTCCACCAGCAGAACCGATGTTTGTGATTGTGCAAGATGCACCTTTCATTTCAGCTGGAGCCAATTTACCATCACGTGCTTTTGTTGCAAGCTCGTTGATTTCGTTAGACACTTCAAAAATAGCTTTGCGATCTGCATTTTTCACAACTGGAACGAGCAGGCCTTTTTCAGTATCAGCTGCAATTCCGATGTTGTAGTAATGCTTTTGAACAACTTCATCTGTTTTATCATCGATAGAAGTGTTAAGTACTGGGTACTTTTTCAAAGCAGAAGTAAGAGCTTTTACAACGTAAGGCAAGTAAGTTAACTTGATTCCTTGATCAGCTGCAACTTGTTTGAATTGTTTACGATGTGCAACAAGGTTCGTTACATCAACTTCATCCATTAATGTTACGTGAGGAGCTGTATGCTTAGAGTTTACCATTGCTTTCGCGATCGCTTTGCGGATTCCGCTCATTTTCTCGCGAGTTTCTGGGAATTCCCCTTCAAGAACTGGAGCTGCTGCCGCTTTTGGAGCTGCTTCTTCTTTCGCACTTTCAGCTGCTTGAGGCGCTGCTTCTTGAGCTGCAGAACCACCATTAACGAAGCTGTCGATATCTTCTTTTAACACACGTCCGTTTTTACCAGAACCTGCAACTTTGTAAATTTCAATGCCTTTTTCGCGAGCATATTTACGTACAGATGGCATAGCGATAACGCGTTTGTTTGGATCAGCATCTACTTGCTCTTGTGCGCCTGCACCAGTTGCTGCTGCCGCTTCTTCTTGTGCCACTTCTTTCTTCTCTGGCTCGTTACCAGCTTCAGCAGTACCTTGTACTTGAGCTTCAGTTTTTGCTTCGCCTTCTTCTTCGCTGCCTTTAAATTGAAGATTTTCGTAACCAGGTGCATCAAACGTAATGATTGTTTGTCCTACAGTTGCAACTGTTCCCTCTTCAACTTTTAATTCTAATACTTTTCCTTTAACAGGTGAAGGAATTTCTACAACTGCTTTATCGTTTTGTACCTCTGCTAAAACGTCATCTTCATTAATTTCGTCGTTTGGTTTTACAAACCACTTAACGATCTCACCTTCGTGGATACCTTCTCCGATGTCCGGAAGTTTAAATTCAAATGCCACTGTTTTTCGCCTCCTAGATTTTGTTGAATCCTTGTTGTGTATGTTTACACGGTCTTGTAATTGATAAAGGGGAAGAGAAATAAATTCTTTTCCCCTCAGTCATTTAATTAAAATTCAAGAACTTTCTTAGCTGTTTCAAGCACGTCTTTATGGTTTGGAAGCCATACGGTCTCAGCTTGAGAGAAAGCAAATACAGTATCAGGTGCAGCTACACGAAGTACTGGTGCTTCTAGGCTAAGGATTGCTCTGTCATTGATTTCAGCTACTACGTTTGCAGCAATACCAGCTTGTTTTTGTGCTTCTTGAACAACGATCGCACGACCTGTTTTTTCAACAGAAGCGATGATTGTTTCAATATCAAGCGGGCTTACTGTACGAAGGTCGATCACTTCAGCAGAAACGCCTTCTTTTTCAAGCTCTTCAGCAGCTTTAAGTGATTCGTGAACCATTGCACCGTAAGTGATGATTGAAAGGTCAGAACCTTCACGTTTCACGTCAGCTTTACCGATTTCAATTGTGTACTCTTCTTCAGGAACTTCCTGACGGAATGAGCGATAAAGTTTCATATGCTCAAGGAATACAACCGGATCATTGTCGCGGATTGCAGAAATTAATAGTCCTTTTGCATCGTAAGGTGTTGAAGGAATGACCACCTTGATACCAGGCTGTTGTGCGATAAGACCTTCTAAGCTATCAGCGTGAAGCTCAGGTGTGTGAACTCCCCCGCCGAATGGAGAACGGATTGTCACTGGAGAATGCCAGCGTCCGCCAGAACGGTAACGCATACGAGCCATTTGTCCAGAAACAGAATCTAATACTTCGTAAACGAATCCGAAGAATTGAATTTCCATTACTGGGCGGAATTCTTGTAGTCCAAGGCCAATTGCAAGACCGCCAATACCAGATTCAGCAAGTGGTGTATCGAATACACGATCCTCACCAAACTCTTTTTGCAATCCTTCAGTCGCACGGAATACGCCGCCGTTTTTACCAACGTCTTCTCCGAAAACGAGAACGTTTTCGTCATTTTTCAGTTCTGTGCGTAACGCATCAGTGATCGCTTGAATCATTGTCATTTGCGCCATGGCTTACTTCGACTCCTTCTGTTTGTAAATTTCAAGCTGTTCAACTAAGTTGAATGGTTTCACATCGTACATGTTTTCAATCAAGTCAGTGACTTTTTGCTTAGGCTGTTCGTCAGCTTCTTTGATCGCTTGTTTGATTTGTTCTTTTGCATCTTCGATGACTTTATTCTCTTCTTCTTCAGACCATAGGCCTTTGTTTTCCAAGAATTTGCGGTAGCGTACCAATGGATCTTTTTGCTCCCACTCGTTTTCATCTTCTTTTGTACGATATCTTGTTGGATCGTCACCAGCCATTGTATGTGGGCCGTAACGGAATGTAAGAGTTTCGATTAATGTTGGACCTTCGCCATTTACAGCACGCTCACGAGCTTCAGCAGTTGCTGCATATACAGCTAATGCATCCATACCGTCAACTTGTACGCCTACGATACCAGCTGCAGCCGCTTTTTGTGCAATTGTTTGCGCAGCAGATTGCTTCTCAACAGGAGTAGAGATCGCATATCTGTTGTTTTGGACAACAAAAATCGCTGGCGCTTTGTAAGCCCCTGCAAAGTTAATACCTTCGTAGAAATCACCTTGTGAAGCTCCGCCATCACCAGTGTAAGTGATTGCAACAGCATTTTTACCGCGCTTTTTCAAACCAAGAGCTACACCAGCAGCTTGAATGATTTGTGCACCGATAATGATTTGTGGTGAAAGTGCATTCAAATCTTCAGGCATTTGGTTACCAACAAAGTGTCCACGAGAGAACAAGAACGCTTTTGTTAATGGTAGGCCATGCCAGATTAATTGTGGTACATCACGATATCCTGGAAGAATGAAATCTTCTTTCTCAAGTGCAAAGTGAGTTGCAAGCTGAGAAGCCTCTTGTCCAGCTGTTGGCGCATAGAAGCCAAGACGTCCTTGACGGTTCAATGAAATTGAACGTTGATCTAATACTCGTGTAAACACCATACGGCGCATTAATTCTTTTAATTGGTCATCTGAGAGATCTGGCATTGCCGCTTCGTTTACGACTTCGCCTTTTTCGTTTAAAATTTGAAACGTTTCAAACTGCTTTTTGATGGCATCAAATTGCTTTTTGCTATCAACAATTGCTTTTTTTGTTTTTGCAGCCATTCTAAAGTCACCTCTTCCTTTCTTTTAACAGTCAATTTGTCGTGAATCCATTTATACATACAGATATAGGATAACCCAAAATACACATATGACTCCTGTATTTAATAGCCACTAGGATCGTTGTCGAAACATAAGATGATCGCTCGTTTTTGAGTTCTTCTAACTGTATTAACGATAGTTCACAAATAACTAATACAACTTCTGTTAACAAGGACTAGTTTACAACAAGAAAAATAGTCCGTCAATTGATTTAACGGCTTTATTTAAATAAATGTATTCGCTTTACTTTTTATGGTGAGCTGTATCAATCTGTTTAACAAACATATCGAACTGTACTAGTATAGTGTGTACTACTGTACTACAATAGAAAATGTTTGTTTTTGTCGAAAAATAAAAAAAGAGCTGTTTTTTCAGCTCTTTTTGGACTCTTGATCTGCCACTTTAGACAAAGCCTGTTTATGCTCATTCAATTGCTTTGTATATTGATTGAACTTTTTACCTTCTTTTCTGACTTTGCTATAAGAACGGTTCACCGTCTTCAGCTTGGATTTTAGCTCTTTATATCCTAAGTCCTTTTTCTTTAAAGATTGATATAAATGCTGATCTTGTTTCAACGCCTTTTGATATTCCTTGTAAAGCTGGTCATACGACGCATATCTTTTCTCAAGCGATTTGACCGTTTCATCTGCTTTTTCTTTTAAATTCGTATCTTGTATACGTCCCGCAGATTCCTTGACCGTTTTCAATTCTTTTTTCGATTCATCCATGCTGTCTTTTTCTGTTTTCAAATGTTCTTCTCGTTTCGCTGCAGATGCTAACGCCTGATCAGAAAGGCTTTTCACTGTTTTAGTGTGATCCTTTGTGGTTTGAATCATTTTTTTATAGAGCTGCTGCTCTTTTTTCTCATAGCTTTGCAGTGCGCCTTGCTCTTTTTCAAAGGATGCCTCTTTTTCGCTCATTTTCGTCATCGCATCTTGCATATCATGAAATGGACTTTGACCTCCGCACCCCGCCAGCAAAAGGGTACATATCCCCGCTAAAGCAGCACCTGCTTTCATGCTTCTTCTTATCTGTCTCATCACAAGGTTCCCCCTTTACATCTCCACATACCACTATAATTTTTATAGGCGTTTGTGACAAGGAAAGAGGTCATTCTGAGGAGCCGAAGAAGATTTTTTTCAAGTGATAGGCGCATGACTATACAAATAGTGCATTCATACATAGTTTATATTACACGCTTCGCCTTCACTTATGAGAGGCCGAGTGTATTTCCAAAGGAGGTCAAAAGTATGTCTAATTATAGTCATGGAAGTATGTATGGTGGATACGGCGGTTACGGGTATGGATACGGTGGTGGATATGGCGGTGGCTGTTGTTACCCAAGTTATGGCGGTGGCTACGGATACGGCGGTGGACGGACATTCGCTTTAATCGTTGTCCTTTTCATCCTATTAATCATCGTTGGCGCAGCATTCTTAGGCGGCGGTGGCGGCTGCTGCTAATGGCTGTTTAAGCCTCTGACCGGTCTCATAGGACCGGTCTTCTTTATTTCATTGCATATGTTGTGTATCATTTTATATACTTTACATACAAAGGAAATAGGAGTGAAGATTTGTGATTACCATGGAAGATATCGTACGGGACGGACATCCCGTCTTAAGACAAACAGCTGAAGCGGTCGAGCTCCCGCCGACAGAAGAGGACAAACAGCATTTAGCTGACATGATTGAATTCGTTAAAAATAGTCAGGATGCTGACATGGCTGAAAAGTATGGACTCAGACCCGGCGTTGGACTCGCGGCTCCGCAAATTAATGTCAGTAAACGAATGATCGCTGTTCACTGTGAGGATGAAGATGGAGTGGAATACAGCTATGCCCTTTTCAACCCGCGCATTGTCAGTCATTCCGTCAAAAGAGCTTATTTAACGACTGGTGAAGGCTGCTTATCTGTTGATGAAGCCATTCCTGGATTTGTCCCTCGATATCAAAAGATCAGGGTGAAGGGTACAACGCTTGAAGGAGAAGACATTGATATTCGCCTAAAAGGGTTTCCGGCCATTGTGTTTCAGCATGAAATCGACCATTTAAACGGCATTATGTTTTATGATCATATTCAAAAGGATCAGCCATTCGCTGAGCCTGACAACTCTGTTGCGATCGGCAGATCATAAAATAAAAAGAAGACCCAATAATCTAAGGGTCTTCTTTTTTTATTCTTCAATCAGGCCTAAATGAGTCACTGCATGGAATATGCCGTCTTCATCTACTGGCTTTGTCACAAAATCAGCCAAATCTTTTAGTTCATTCACAGCATTTCCCATGGCGACGCCTGTACCAGCAAACGAAATCATCTCTCGATCGTTCAGACCGTCTCCAAAGGCAACGGTATCCTTTTGCTCGTAAGGCAGTCTTTCGATAACTCGTTTAATGCCTTCAGCCTTTGATCCGCCTTTTGGCAAGACATCTGTTGACAGCTCGTGCCATCTGACAAGATCAATTTCTTCGCGGAACGCCTCGTATTGGACTTCCTCTTCTGCCTTACAGAATAACAGCATTTGAAAAATCTCGTTTTCTTTAAAGTAAGATAAATCATGTTCAGGATGCTCTGTTTTTAAAGTCCCAATCCCCTCATGGATAAACGGGTGATTTGGCACAGAAGCCTTCATCGCTTTTTCCCCCATGAAAACAAGCGGATGATCATGATGATCCGCTGTTTCATAAATTTGCTCCATTAGCTCCAGTTTAAGCGGATTGCCGTAAATGACTTCTCCCTCATACATGACATACTGACCGTTATAAGCTATAAAGGAGTCAAGCCCCAATTCCTCTAAAATAGGCTTAATTAAAAAAGGCGAACGCCCAGATGCAATGAAGAGATGATGGCCTTTTTCTTTTAATAAACGAACCGATCGCTTCGTTGATTCAGGTATTTTTTTATCATGATCATATAAAGTACCGTCGATATCAAAGAAGATGACTTTTTTATTCATATCCCGTCTCCTGTCTCTTGTTATGTATATCTACTCCCTTTCATCATACAGAAAGATTTCTGCTTTCGAAACCACTTCCTATGAAAACGCCTATTTCCCACATATAACCATGTAACATTCAATGGAAACGTCATATAATACAAGTATAAAGAGAGAACGGAATACAAGGTCTAATCTAACTTCAATTCGAAAGGAGGCGACCTGCGATGCTTCGTCGTCTGCGCAAGAAAATTAGAAGACAATGGAAGGACATGCTTCGTAAAAAATCGATCGCTTAAAAGGATCTTCCGCACATTTGCTGAAGGTCCTTTTTTCTCAGAGACTTTTCTTATGCGCGTTTTTTTAATATAATAGAAATAGCGAGTGTAACATACGGTATTTAAGGAGAGATTTGGATGATATATAAGGTATTTTTTCAGGCAAGTACTACTGAGGTACCTGTAAGAGAACACACAGATTCACTATACGTTGAAGCAGTTTCTGAAAGAGACGTACGTGATAAGTTGAAAAAACATAGCTACAACATTGAATTCATTCAGCCTGTAGACGGTGCTTTTTTAGACTATGAACGAGAAAGTGAAAATTTTAAAGTATTGGAGCTATGAGAGGAATGAAATTTGTAAAAAACGATCAGGCGGCAGTTTTTGCGCTCGGCGGTTTAGGCGAGATCGGTAAAAACACGTATGGCGTTCAATTTCAAGATGAAATCATTTTAATTGATGCTGGTATTAAGTTCCCTGAAGATGAGCTTCTTGGAATTGACTACGTCATCCCTGACTATACGTACTTAGTTAAAAACGAAGATAAAATCAAAGGTCTTTTCATCACTCACGGACATGAAGACCACATCGGCGGTATCCCTTACCTTCTCAAGCAAGTGAATATTCCAGTTTACGGCGGCAAACTCGCAATCGGCCTACTTCGTAATAAATTGGAAGAGCACGGTCTCTTGAGACAAACAAAACTTCACATTTATGAAGAAGAAGATACCATTAAATTCAGAAAAACAGCTGTGTCTTTCTTTAGAACTACACACAGTATTCCAGATTCTTATGGAATTGTCGTGAAGACACCTCCTGGTAACATCGTACATACAGGTGATTTCAAGTTTGACTTTACGCCTGTTGGCGAACCTGCCAACTTAACAAAAATGGCTGAAATCGGGAAAGAAGGCGTTCTATGTCTTTTATCCGATAGTACAAACAGTGAAATTCCAGAATTTACGATGTCTGAAAGACGCGTAGGCGAAAGCATTGATGACATCTTTAGAAAAGTCGACGGACGTATTATCTTTGCTACGTTTGCTTCAAACATTCACAGACTTCAGCAAGTGATCGAGTCCGCTGTTGCCAACGGCCGAAAAGTTGCGGTGTTTGGACGAAGTATGGAGTCTGCCATTGATATTGGACAAGATCTTGGCTACATTAAATGTCCAAAAAACACGTTCATTGAACATAATGAAATCAACCGTCTACCAGCAAACAAAGTGACTATTCTTTGTACTGGGAGCCAAGGTGAGCCGATGGCTGCTCTTTCTCGTATTGCAAACGGCACTCACCGCCAGATTTCGATTAATCCTGGAGACACTGTTGTCTTCTCTTCTTCACCGATTCCAGGTAACAATATTAGCGTAAGCCGCACCATTAACCAGCTGTACCGTGCTGGCGCTGAGGTTATTCATGGCTCACTTAATAATATTCATACATCTGGTCATGGCGGACAAGAAGAACAAAAGCTGATGCTCCGTTTAATTAAACCAAAATTCTTTATGCCGATTCACGGTGAATACCGCATGCAAAAAACGCATATTAAACTTGCGAATGATTGCGGAATTCCTGAGGAAAACTGCTTTATCATGGATAACGGTGAAGTACTTGCACTAAAAGGTGACGAAGCAAGTGTCGCTGGCAAAATTCCATCAGGTAACGTGTATATCGACGGAAGCGGAATTGGCGATATCGGGAATATCGTCTTAAGAGACCGCCGCATTCTTTCTGAAGAAGGTCTTGTCATTGTGGTCGTCAGCATGGACATGAAAGAATTCAAAATCTCTGCTGGTCCTGATCTCATCTCAAGAGGCTTTGTCTACATGAGAGAATCTGGAGACCTCATCAACGACGCACAAGATCTCATTTCAAAGCATCTTGAAAAAGTAATGGAACGTAAGACAACTCAGTGGTCGGAAATTAAGAACGAAATTACGGACACACTTGCTCCTTTCCTTTACGAAAAAACAAGACGCCGCCCAATGATCTTACCGATTATTATGGAAGTGTAATCACAAAAAGAGACACGAGCCGACTGGCTGTGTCTCTTTTTTTCATCAGTATTGAAAAAAGCCGCATATATAACATGCGGTTTCTCACTTTTTATGATTGAATTGGGAGGTGCTGGAAGTTTCTGACATCAAACAAGCCCTTTGTCGTCATTTTCACATCAGGAATGACTGGAAGTGCCAAGAAGGACAGCGTCAAAAACGGATTAAAGTCTAAGGTAAAACCTGTTTCTTTAAGCGCTTCATGAAGTGTATGAAGGCTTTCATTGACGAGATGTGCCGGCTGATCTGACAATAAACCAGAGATCGGTAATGGCAGCGTATGAAGAGAACGCCCTTCTTTAACAACAGTCAAACCGCCGCCTGCTTCTTTTAACGCCTCAATCGCTTTGATGATATCAGCATCATTTGTGCCAACTGCAATTAAGTTATGTGAATCATGTGCAACCGTTGTTGCAATCGCGCCCTGTTTGATGCCGAAGCCGCTGACAATCCCTACGCCTATTTCAGATAAACCTTGATGACGTTCAACAAGCACCATTTTCAATACATCTCTGCCTGTATCACTTGTAAATTGTCCGTTCATTTCTGAAGGAGAGACTTGTTCTAACTTTGTTTCAAGCTGATTCGGAATAATACGGATCACATTCATATGTTGATCGCCCGTGATAGGTAGTGCAATGTCTTCCTCTTGAACATCTACTGCATGAACAGATTGTAATAATGCTGGGCTTGGTGCGATCTTTTCGACACTCGGCTTGTACTCTCCGTTCTGTGCAACCAATTCACCTGCGATAAATACGCTTGTAATGTCTACATGATGAAAGTCCGAGACAAGCATAAAATCAGCATCATAGCCTGGTGCAATGGCTCCCTTTGTTTTAAGACCAAAACACTCTGCGGCATTTAAGCTTCCCATTTGATAGGCTAAAAATGGATCTAAGCCTTCTTTTATGGACATCCGTACTTGCTCATCAATACTTCCCTGTGCCATTAAATCATCCAAATGTTTATCATCTGTGCAAAAGAAAAAGCGTCTCGCATTCTTTTCATTGACAGCGGGTAAAACATTTTTCACGTTTTTGGCAACAGATCCTTCTCTCAGCATCACATACATGCCCCTTTTCACACGCTCAAGGGCTTCCTGTGCAGTTGTCACCTCATGGTCTGTTTGGATATTGGCCGTCCGGTAGACGTTGATTAAACGATCTGTTAAGCCTGCTAAATGGCCATCAATCAGTTTATTCTCGTTTTGGGCATCAAGCAGCTTTTGAAGCATATCTTCTTCTGCCTGCTCCACACCGACATAGTCCATCACCTCAGCAAGACCAAGCACTTCCTTTTCTTGATAAAGAGGCTTTAAATCTTTCGCTTTTAACGTAGCACCTGATCGTTCAAAACTTACTGCCGGTACACAGGATGGCAGCATGAAATAAATATGTAAGGCAGCTTTTCTCGCTTCTTCCAGCATAAATTGGATGCCTGTTATACCTGACACATTGGCGATTTCATGCGGATCTGTTACGACAGTTGTCACACCGCGCGGAACGACAGCTTTGGAGAATTCAGCAGGGGTAACCATTGAAGACTCGATATGAACGTGGCCATCAATAAAACCAGGCACAAGCATTTGACCTGCTGCATCAAGCTCCTGTTCTCCCTCGTACTCCCCTATCCCGACTATTTGTCCATTTTCAACAGCGACATCAGCGTCTATCCATTCCTGGTTAAACACATCCATGACTTTCGCATGTTTAATCACGAGGGCTGCTTTTTTTCTCTTTGCTGCTACCTCAATTTGATGTCTGAAAAGCTCCTTATCCAACGACACTGCCTCCTCCAAGTAAACAATATAATGTTTCTTATCGTAAACGAATCTGTTTGTCCAGTCAATGACATTTAGAGAAAATCAACCATATCAAAACACTGATTTTTATTTCTGAATAGTGATAATTGCACGAAAAATAAGATGATTCATTTTTGCGGTTATACATGAACAAAGCAACCCTTTTCAGTGTCAATTTCCGTCTCAATGTCCACCTGTCATGAACACATTCATGTAAAAAAAACACCCCGTCATCGGAGTGCTTAATAATCGTTTTGCATTTCTCGTTTTTCAAAGCGTCCTATATCGGCTACTGCCCCAATGACAATGAGGATATCTTCTTTTTGAATCATTTCATCTGCCAGCGGGGAAACAATGACTTCTTTTCCGCGCTTAATGGCCACAATGTTGATGCCGTATTTTGCCCGTATATCAAGATCTAAAAGAGAATGTCCCGCCAGCCTACTGTTTGCCACAATCTCAATCAGGCTGTACTCATCTGACAGCTCGAGGTAATCAAGCACGTTATTTGAAATGATTTTATGTGCAATCCGTCTGCCCATATCTCGCTCTGGATGAACGATGCGATCCGCTCCAATTTTGTTGAGCACCTTTTCATGGTAGTCATTTTGCGCTTTCACGGTGACCATTTTGACGCCAAGCTCTTTCAGCATAATCGTTGTTAAAATACTTGCCTGAATATTTTCACCGATTGCAACGATGACATGATCAAAATTGCGAATACCAAGATTTTTTAAAACGTTTTCGTCCGTCGAATCACCAATGACTGCATGTGAGGCAATTTTCGCGTACTCGTTTACTCGATCTTCATTCATATCCATCGCCATGACTTCAAGTCCTTCTTCGCTCAGCGCCTTGCAAATACTTCCGCCAAAGCGTCCAAGACCAATGACTGCATATTCCTTTTTCATGTTCAGACTCCTTTTATCTCACTTACCATGCATTTTACTACGGTTTGATTAATGAATCCATATGGGAACGAATTTTTTTGCGGAACGCTTCACTTAAGTAAAGGTCTGCTCCTTTTTCGATTTCACTGCGATAATGAGCTGGCGGAGCGATTTCTTCGCTCTTTTGAAGCACAAGAAAGGTTAAACAGTCCTCATAAATTTGATCACCTATTTTGACATCGACAAAAGCTGGACGATATGTGCCTTCATATACTCCCTCTCGTTTATACAAATAACGAATGGCATCAAAAGGAACTTCATATAATACACCCTCTGTTTCGCCGCCGTCTTCTACCATATCAGCTCTTGATCCATCTGGCCTCACCAATGTAAATCTCGTAGTAAAACCGTTTAGTACACCACCGCCGATGATTTGTCTGAAGTGATGATCGACTTCTGCGAGCTTAAATCTAGCATCATCCATACAGGAGCCATAGGCAAAATAATAGAAGGATGATGGCTTCTGATGCCACAGTTTATAAGCTTTCCAGCACCCTCTCTTTATTTCTTTCAGTGCTGATGCCTTCTGCTCTGGCAAAGTGTATGTCATGGCTGCTACCTGACCTTGATCCGTCATGACATTGATTTCCTGCTTGTCATACCCTTCCTCTAGTGCGTCTATCTTATTCAACGTGTCAGCAGTCACCTCGTACAATTCCCCGTATACAGTGCCTTTTTCTGCGGAAACACACGCTGGATATCCTTGACCTGTATCGTAGATTCTTCCATTCATCCAAGCAGATTTAGCTATTAGTCTACTTTCCTTCATGTACGCTTCATGGTGCTCTTCATGCTGCAATAGCGTCCCATATACAAATAAAGCTTTCACCGTCATGACTTCACGTCCTCTCAACTTGCTGCTGTCTGCTTTTTTGACACACAGGCAAATAAATATGAAAAGCTGTGCCTATTCCAAGCTCACTAGACACGTCCATTCTTCCGTGATGATCTTTTAAAATTGTCGCACAGATGGTCAGACCAAGCCCTGTCCCTTCTTTTTTCGTGGAAAAGAAAGGGTCATATATTTTTTGAATATCTTCTTCAGACATCCCTTTTCCTTCATCTTGAATGGTAATCTTCCATTCATTCAATACTTTTTCTGTAGATATGTATATGCTGCCACCTTCTGGCATTGCCTCAATCGCATTTTTGATTAAATTAATGAACAGCTGCTTCATTTGGTTAGCGTCTGCTAGGATTGCACCGGCATCCTGCCTTTTAAATGGCTGCTTGAGATCAATATTTGAAAGAACGGCATTTGTTTTTAATAAAGTAATCACTTGTTCTAGAAGCTCATGAAGCTGAACTTCTTGAAAATGGACCGCTTGAGGCTTAGCCAATACAAGCAGCTCACTTAAAACAAAATCAATCCGTTTAATTTCAGAGAAGATAATGTCAAAATAATCGGTTCTTTCAGGATATTGTGTCTTCATCAGCTGTAAAAAACCATTTACTGATGTCAGTGGATTTCTGACTTCATGGGCGATTCCAGCGGCTATTTGTCCAGCGACGGCCAGCTTTTGCGCCTGCATTTGCAATTGCTGATTGGATCTTTCAAGCTCAAGCTTTGCCTGCTTTTGTTTCGTAATATCAGCTACTGTTCCAATTCCTCCGGTAAACTGGTGATGCTCATCAAAATAGAGCTTGTAATGAACGTCTCCCCATACCTTCTTTCCCTCTTTATGGAGAAGCTGCAGTTCTACCCGCCCCGCATCCTTATGCTCCTTGATCACAGATAACAAATGCTGCACCACGCGTTCCTCTTGATCAAAGTACTGATTGTACATGGTGCCTAGACATTCATCAATGTCATAGCCTGTCATTTGTGTCCATGCTTGATTCAAAAAAATAATTTCACCTTTTTCGTTTGTTTCAAAGACGATTTCTTGCAAGTTATCTGTGATTCGATTCAGCCGCTCTGTCAGTTCATGTGCTTCTTTCTCTCTCGTATTTAAGTCTGACACAAATAGATTTAAGCGGTCTACATAGCCTGAGACAACCCAGATCCCTGTTAGAACAAGGACTGTAAAGGCTAGATCGAGCGGCCAATTAATTTGATAGCCGCCTAGATAATAAAAGAAATCCCAGCTTAATATTAAAATAAATGCAAGAACAGATAACACGATCCGCACTTGATATGTTTTGTTCAAATGATTCCACCTGCCGCCCTGAGATTCTTTGTCAATTGTACCATTTTCCACTTATTTTTTGAGGGAGATGGGGCATTTTTAAGGAACTTTTTCAGAAAAAAAGCCTGTTCTCCGCACAAAGGAAGAGAGCAGGCTTTTTTCATTACTGCTGAAGAGCTTCTTGCAGCTCTTTTAAGAGCAGTTCTGCGCCTTCAGCGCTTAATGTAATTTGACCATTTCCATAATCATGGTTCTCTGATGTAATCTCACCAGTCATGAGGCAAACACCCTCTGGCTTGTATTTTTTCAAGACGATTTTCTCCCCATCTATAAAAAATTCCATACTGTCTTTAATGGCAATATCAAGTGCTCTTCTTAATTCGATTGGCATCACAATACGCCCTAGTTCGTCTACTTTTCTTACAACTCCGATAGATTTCAATTTCGTTCCCTCTTTCTTTCATTTGCTCAAGATCAATCTGTTTTTCACCAATTGATATATCGTAGACGTAAGAGATTCTCAAAAGGTTTCTCCTCTATAAAAATTTTTTTCATAAAAGAAAAAACAAAGGGAAAATTTATTGTGATTGTCAAAATGATACTTGAATTTTACAAGTTCATTTCAAGGTCATCACAAACCCCCACAAATGACCTCAACCCTCTGAACTTTTAAATGTAAAATTGTTTAAAACAGCAAAAATAGAGATTGGGTGAAAACATGTTTCAAAATGCCGAAATTGGAATTGATTTAGGAACAGCTAACATATTGGTTTATAGTAAAAATAAGGGAATTATTTTAAATGAACCGTCCGTCGTGGCAGTCGATACAGAAACAAAAACTGTACTTGCCGTCGGAACAGAAGCAAAAGAAATGATTGGGAAAACACCTGGGAAAATTGTGGCGATCCGTCCGATGAAAGACGGTGTCATCGCTGATTATGATATGACAACAGATTTACTCAAACAAATCATGAAAAAAGCAGGAAAAAATATCGGGTTTACCTTCAGAAAACCAACGGTCGTCGTATGTACACCTTCTGGTTCAACAGCTGTTGAGCGTCGTGCCATCAGTGATGCTGTGAAAAACTGCGGAGCAAAGCACGTGCATTTAATAGAAGAACCTGTTGCAGCCGCAATCGGCGCTGATCTCCCAGTAGATGAGCCTGTTGCAAACGTCGTAGTTGATATTGGCGGAGGAACAACGGAAGTTGCCATCATTTCGTTTGGCGGCGTTGTCTCTTGTCATTCCATTCGAATTGGCGGAGATCAGCTGGATGAAGATATCATTACGTTTGTCCGAAAGAAATATAACCTATTAATCGGCGAGCGGACAGCTGAGCAAGTTAAAATGGAAATTGGTTATTGTCTCATTGAGCATGAGCCTGAATCATTAGAAGTACGTGGACGTGATCTGGTGACAGGTCTTCCAAAAACGATCACACTTGAATCTCATGAAATTCAAGGTGCCATGCGAGAGTCACTTCTTCATATTTTAGAGGCGATTCGTGCCACATTAGAGGACAGCCCTCCAGAGCTTAGTGGTGACATCGTAGACCGCGGCGTGATCTTAACCGGCGGTGGCGCTTTGTTAAACGGGATTCAAGAATGGCTCTCACAGGAGATTGTCGTTCCAGTTCATATTGCAGCAAATCCACTTGAATCTGTCGCAATCGGAACAGGTCGTTCACTAGAAGTCATTCATAAATTGCAAAAAACATTAAAATAATCTTCTTGTTCTACTTCTTTTTTTATCATTTCGATCATATCGTGAGGAATGGATAAACGTGAAGGAGGAAGAACATGTTGCTTGATTTAGGTAAACGGGTCGTTGTCACAGTCATTTTAACGGGTATTATATTAGGAGGAATGAGCCTGTCGTTTTCACATATGCCCCCTTCTAATGCACAGCCTGTGAAACAACTGAACCGCTAAAAAAGCCGCATGAAAGCGGCTTTTTTATTTTGGCCTTTCGCGTGCTCCCCATTTTCCTTTTCGGTCTTAAATCTGATATGATGAACATGACTAAAGGAGGGTTTTTATGAATTCATTCGAAAAACAATTAGATCAATATGCGAAGACCATCGTTGAAGTCGGTGTGAATGTTCAAAAGGAACAAGAAGTCGTCGTATCTGCATCTACTGAATCTGCAGACCTTGTTCGTCTTGTCGCGAAACATGCATATGAGCGCGGGGCGAAAAACGTACATATCCGCTGGAGTGATGGTGTTCTTGCTCGTTTAAAATATGAACATGCACCGCAGGATGTGTTTGAGCAATTCCCAGAATGGGAAGCACAGATGATGGAAACCATCGCAAAACGCGGCGGCGCTTTTATCACGATCTTGTCAGAAAACCCTGACCTTCTGCGAGGCATTGATTCGAAAAAAATCGCTGCACAGCAAAAAGCCGCTGGATCCGCCCTTCATACATATCGCCAATATGTTCAATCAGACAAAGTGGCTTGGACGGTCGTAGGCGCTGCATCAAAAGATTGGGCGAAAAAGATTTTCCCTGACGAGACAGATGAAGAAGCTGTCGCTTTATTATGGGATCAAATCTTTAAAGTCGCTCGCGCTGATCAAGCAGATCCTGTGGAGGCTTGGAAAAAGCACGATGAGTTGCTAAATGAAAAGGTCAAAATCCTAAATGAGCGCCACTACCACAAGCTTCATTATGATGCTCCTGGCACTGATTTAACGATTGAGCTCCCTGAGCAGCACATTTGGGTAGGTGCCGGCAGCGTGAGTGAGCGCGGCGTCTCTTTCATGGCCAACATGCCAACAGAAGAAGTCTTTACCGTACCTAAAAAAGATGGTGTAAATGGGACTGTCTCAAGCACAAAACCGCTCAGCTATGCAGGAAATATCATTGATGAGTTTACTTTAACATTTGAAAATGGCCGAATTGTCGATGTGAAAGCGAAGGAAGGCGAAGACATTTTAACTTCGCTCGTTGAAACAGATGAAGGCTCTCATTATCTAGGTGAGGTTGCTCTCGTACCAGATGATTCACCAATCTCAAACTCGAACATTCTCTATTACAATACCCTTTATGATGAAAACGCATCGAATCACCTTGCCATCGGCAGCGGGTATGCGTTCAATATCGAAGGCGGAAAAGAGATGAATCGTGAAGAATTGGATGCAGCTGGTGTAAACAACAGTATCACACACGTCGATTTCATGATTGGTTCAAAGGAAATGAATATTGACGGTATTACAAAAGACGGAAAACGTGAACCGATCTTCCGTAATGGAAACTGGGCGATTTAACCAAAAAAAGACATCCACTTGTGGATGTCTTTTCTTATTTACGCATAAAGCTCAACGAGTCTCTTTTGAATCTCTTGATCTGATAAGAACTCATCATATGTTGTTTGTTTATCGACGATGCCATTTGGCGTCACTTCGATAATACGGTTTGCCACTGTTTCAACAAACTGATGGTCATGAGATGAGAAGAGCATAGCTCCTTTAAAGCTCATTAAACCGTTATTCAGCGCCGTAATGGATTCTAGGTCTAAGTGGTTCGTCGGCTCATCTAGAAGCAGTACATTCGCTCCTGACAGCATCATTTTCGATAACATACAACGAACCTTTTCTCCTCCTGATAAGACGCTTGCTTTTTTCTTAACTTCTTCCCCAGAGAAAAGCATACGTCCTAAGAATCCGCGTAAGAAGCTTTCGCTTTGATCATTAGGAGAATACTGGCGAAGCCAATCCACTAGATCGACATCGTTTCCTTCAAAGTATTCACTATTGTCTTTCGGGAAAAAGGCTTGAGATGTTGTGACGCCCCATTTATATGTCCCGCTGTCTGGCTCCATCTCACCAGCAAGAATTTTAAATAAAGTAGACACAGCAAGCTCATTACGGCTTAGGAACGCAATCTTATCCTCGCGATTCATAATAAAGCTGACGTTATCAAGTACTTTCACACCGTCAATTGTTTTCGATAGACCTTCTACTTGAAGAACATCATTCCCGATTTCGCGCTCTGGCGCAAAATGGACATAAGGATATTTACGTGAAGATGGCTTAATATCGTCTAAAGAGATTTTATCAAGCAATTTCTTTCTTGAGGTCGCTTGCTTCGATTTAGAAGCATTCGCACTGAACCGGGCAACGAACTCTTGAAGCTGCTTAATTTGCTCTTCTTTTTTCTTATTTGCATCTTGGCTGAGTTTCAGCGCTAGCTGGCTGGACTCATACCAGAAATCATAGTTTCCGACATATACTTGAATTTTTCCGAAGTCTAGGTCCGCAATATGTGTACATACTTTGTTTAAGAAGTGACGGTCATGCGAAACGACGATGACGGTATTTTCAAAATGAATAAGGAACTCTTCCAGCCACTGGATGGCTTGTAAGTCCAAGTGGTTTGTTGGCTCATCCAGAAGAAGGACGTCAGGCTTACCAAATAAAGCTTGGGCTAGTAGTACTTTAACCTTTTCAGAACCACCAAGCTCAGACATTTTCTTCGATTGAAGGCTCTCTGGAATGCCAAGACCTTTTAATAAGATCGCTGCTTCACTTTCTGCTTCCCAGCCGTTTAACTCAGCGAACTCACCTTCAAGCTCTGCTGCACGAATCCCGTCTTCATCTGAGAAATCAGGTTTCATATAGATCGCATCTTTCTCCTGCATCACATCATATAGACGTTTGTGACCCATCATGACGACTTTTAATACTTCAAATTCTTCGTATTCAAAGTGGTTCTGTTTTAAAATCGCTAAACGCTCACCAGGGCTCATATGAACATCGCCCGTCTGAGCTTCAATTTCACCTGAAAGAATCTTTAGAAACGTTGATTTACCAGCTCCATTGGCACCAATTAAACCGTAGCAGTTGCCAGGAGTGAATTTAATATTTACTTCTTCAAATAGTTTGCGATCAGCAAAACGCAAACTAACATTATTTACTGCAATCATTTATTAATCCTCCATCACTCATTCATCATTATGAAGTATAACATGAATAACGTTTGATAGAAACGTCTCTCACTAAGAACGAAGGCAAATTGTCCAATATGGTATAATAAGTGGGAATGATTTATTGAAGGAGTTCGTGCGATTTGAGATTACTTACACTGATGGAATACTGTTTATTGATTTTCTTTATGGGTATTTATTTATCTGCAACAGGCTTTAATGCGAGGGATTTTGGCCTTTATATTGGGCTTGTGCTTATTTACACACTGGTACACATCTTTTCGAAACGCTTTTTACAAAAGCGAGGGAAAGAAAATCATAAGATCGGATTGTTTCGGTCCGTTTTAGCCATTACTGGGTCTGTCTTCGCTTCTGTGTTGGCCATTGTGCTCATTGTTACAGTGCTCACGCCAAATTAAAAACGACCCTTCTTTTAAGGGTCGCCCGTTCAAGCACTTTTCTCACGCACCTGAGAAGGGTGCTTTTATTTTGTTTGCCGAATGTCGCCAAATGGGAAGAAAACAAATTCTGATGTCCCGACAACCCGATCCTTTTGAATGAGTCCAAGTCCATTTCTGCTGTCCATGGAGTTGAGTCTGTTGTCCCCCATCACAAAGTAATCGTTTTTCGGTACTTTCACTGGACCAAAATCCCCTGTCAAATGCACTTCATACTCTTTCGCATGTGCCTTGTTCTCTTTTAAATAAGGCTCATCTACTTTTTTACCATTAATGTAAAGCGTATCATCCTTCATTTCAATCGTGTCTCCCGGAAGACCGATCAATCGTTTTACATAATGAATTTTCTGGCCATCTTTTCCATTAATAATCACGATGTCACCTCGTTTGACACCACCTAGATAGTTAATGGTTTTGTTGACAAACAGCTTTTCTCCATCATGAAGGGTCGGTTCCATCGACTCTCCTTCCACCACATACGGCTCAAATATAAACGTACGGATGAGCAAGACGAGCGCAAGTGCAATTAAAATGGCTTTGATCCATTCAAACAGTGAACTTTTCTTCTCTGTTTTGGCTTGCTTTGCATCAGATTGAATATCATTTTCGTTTTGTTTGTTTTCTTCGTTCAAAATACTGCTTCCTCCTAAGACTTTCTGCTAAAAGACTTGAAACGTGAATTGAATAACTTTACTTTATCACATGTCATTTAAAAATTCACAAGACAACCATTCAATTAGATATTTTTTCCTAATTTGTTCATAATTAAACAAAAGAAGCACCGCTGTTCACGATGCTTCTCTTCTACTTTACGCTTCTAGTTTCACTGGTTTTTTCAAAATACCAAGTAAAATCGCTGTTACAACGGCACCGATTAAGATGCTGATGATATAAAGTATCGGATGATTTGTTACCCAGAAAACGAATAGTCCGCCGTGCGGTGCAGGAAGCGTGACTCTAAAGAATTCCGTTAATCCGCCAGCCACAGCTGCTCCAATGACAGCTGAAGGAATCACGCGTAGAGGATCAGCCGCTGCAAACGGGATCGCCCCTTCAGTGATGAAGGCCGCTCCCATGAAATAGCATGTAATCCCTGCTTCTCGGTCACGTTTTGAGAATTTATTTCTAAAAATTGTTGTAGCAAGTGCAATACCTAATGGTGGTACCATTCCGCCTGCCATAATGGCAGCATGCGGTGCATAGTTTCCAGCAGCAATCATCGCAAGACCAAATGTGTAAGCCGCTTTGTTAATTGGCCCACCCATATCAATCGCCATCATACCTGCCAAAATAATGCCCATTAAGACAAGGTTTCCAGTACCTAAAGTTTCAAGCCAATGAGTTAATCCGTCCATCACCATTTTTACTGGCGTGTTAACAACGTAATGCATAATGATACCTGTGAAGAAAATACCGAACAATGGATAGAGCAGAACCGGTTTAATTCCGTCGAGTGACTGCGGTACAAATGTGAATACTTTTTTAAGTAACACAACGACATAACCAGCAAGGAAACCGGCAATGAGTCCGCCTAAGAATCCAGCACCTGCTGCCGATGCCATAAATCCACCGACCATACCTGGCGCAAAACCTGGACGATCTGCAATACTCATCGCAATAAATCCGGCTAATACAGCCACGATTAAGGCAAGTGCATTATCTCCACCAATTCCTTTTAAAACAGCTGCAAATGAATTAAATGAAGGGTCATTAGGGTCAGCCGATTTAATACCCCAGAAGAATGAAATTGCAACAAGGATACCGCCTCCGACAACAAATGGAAGCATGTTGCTTACACCGCTCATTAAGTGCTTGTAGAAACCACTTCTCCCTTTGCCAGATGACTCATGTTCGTCTTTTGAAGAACTACCGCCAGAGCCTTTATAGATCGGCGCATCTTGATTGACTGCTTTTTCAATCAATTCCTGCGGACGACGGATTCCTGCTGTCACAGGTACTTCAATGACATGTTTGCCTTTAAAGCGTTCCATTTCAACTTGCTTGTCCGCTGCCACAATGATGGCTGGTGCTTCTTCGATTTCTTTTGCGGTAAGAGCGTGTTTAATACCGCCAGAGCCGTTTGTTTCAACTTTAATGTCAACGCCCATTTCTTTCGCTTTTTCTTTCAAAGCATCTGCTGCCATAAATGTATGTGCAATACCTGTTGGGCAAGCTGTTACTGCTAAAATCTTAGCTGGTTTACCTGCTGCAACCGGCTCCTCTTGAACTTCCTCTTCTTCTTCATCGTCGTCCTTATCATGCGTATTGATGATATCGATGATTTCATCTTCAGTAGCCGCTTCAAGAAGCTGCTTTCTGATTTCTTCACGCATCAGAAGTGTTGATAAACGAGAAAGTGCTTCTAAGTGCGTGTTGTTTGCGCCTTCAGTTGCTGCAATCATAAAGACAAGATGACTCGGCTGCGCATCCAGTGATTCATAATCTACACCAGCTACCGAGCGGCCAAATGCAATGGCAGGCTCTTTGACACTTGCTGTTTTAGCGTGAGGGATAGCAATTCCTTCGCCAATACCAGTAGAGCTTTGTTTTTCACGGTTGATCACCGCTTCTTTGTAGCCCTCTTTATCATTTAACTTGCCAGCTGTATCTAAAACAGTGACTAGTTCTTCAATGACTGCTTCTTTCTGCTGGCTGTCTAATTGAAGCTTAATGGTCTGCTTTGTGAGTAGTTCTGTTATTTTCATGGTGACTCCTCCTTTAAATGCGTGTGACTTTTACTTGTGGTAATAGTGTGTCAACAAGCTCTTTTGTCCCAAGCTCTTCAGAAAATGCTGTAGCACTGCCTGATGTGACGCCAAGCTTAAATGATTCTTCAATCGAAAGGCCTTTCGAAACGCCGGCTAAAAATCCTGCAACGACTGAATCCCCTGCACCAACCGAATTAACAAGCGTACCCTTTGGAACATTGGACTGATAAATCCCTTCCTTACTGAATAAGAGAGCGCCATTACCAGCCATGGATACGATAACATGTTCAGCACCTTGCTCTAACAGCTTCTTCCCATAAGGAATAGCTTCTTCCGCAGTAGAGATGCTTGTCTCAAACATTTCACCTAGTTC
Source organism: Bacillus sp. FSL W8-1143 (assembly GCF_037965155.1). NCBI lineage: Bacteria > Bacillati > Bacillota > Bacilli > Caryophanales > Bacillaceae > Bacillus > Bacillus sp. FSL W8-1143. The sequence continues at coordinate 1,396,012 of NZ_CP150182.1, read as the reverse complement.
ATGATGGTTTGGCTTCATTAAGAACGGTTTCAAGCCTGCTGCTTTTTTTAGGGCTTCCCCGGAAATATCAAGGACAACTCTAACGCCTTGCTTTTCGCATACCTCAGCAATACGTTCATACGTGTTATGAGGCAATGAAGAAGGAATACTGCCAGCTAACACAACGACATCTCCTTCAATCAATGAAGTAAATTGAGACAGAAACGACTCAAATTGTACTTCAGTAATGGATGGGCCGAGTCCGTTGATTTCGGTTTCTTCACCTGTTTTTAGTTTCACATTAATTCGTGTATCTTCTGACACCTCGTGAAAGGCTGTTTGTAATTGTTCGTTTTGTAAAAAGTCTTGAATATATTTGCCTGTAAATCCACCAATGAATCCAAGTGCTTTTGATTCAACACCGTGACGTTTTAAAAGCCTTGAGACATTGATCCCTTTTCCGCCCGGATATTTTTTGTCATAGGTTGAACGATTCAAACCGCCGACTGCGAAATCCTCCACGTGTACGATGTAATCAACTGATGGGTTTAAAGTAACTGTATAAATCATGTTTTCACTACCTTTATAACCGTTTTTTCATGGTAATTATCGAATGAATCCTCTTTTGCGTCGTTTGTGATAATGGTGGCTTCCTGTAAACTAGCAAAGGTTGAAAACGATATTTCGCCAAATTTAGAGGCATCTGTTAAGATATAGGTTTTTTTCGCCTGCTTCATGGCCCTTTTTTTCATGAGCGCTTCCTCTGGATCAGGTGTTGTAAACCCCGCCTCGGGATGAATGCCGTTCGTCCCAACAAAGCTTTTGTCAAAACGGTAATTATCCATCGCCGTTAAGGCTGCGGCTCCGACCATGGCTCCTGTTCGATGTTTCACTGATCCGCCTATCAGGTAAAAAGAAATGCCTTTTCTCATGAGTGCTTCAATGTGCATAACACCATTTGTCACCACAACAATATCTTGATCTGGATCGATATATTCAATCATTTGCTGTGTGGTCGTACCAGCGTCTAAATAAATACAATCGCCTTGTTTTAAAAGTGAAGCAGCTGCCTCTGCAACCAATGACTTTTCTTGAAGGTTTTTGGCAGATTTCTCAAATACATCTGGTTCAAGACGGATACTTGATATCTTAGCTGCTCCCCCATGAACTCTTTTAAGAAATCCTTTTTCTTCAAGGGCTGATAAATCTCTTCTAATAGTAGATTCAGACGCATCCGTCATAATCGTTAAGTCCTGTATTTTGATGACATCATTTTCTTCTAAACAGTCGATAATGAGTTGATGTCTTTCCGGTGTTAACATGAAAACACCCCCTTTTGAAAACGTATTCATTTTGCGCGCACCTTTATTGTAATCGCTTTTTTCAACATTATCAATACAAAACAATCAAATACATTCAATAACTATCAAAATCTTTCACCATGGTCATCTTACCTTTATATGTACCATTTGTAAACTGAAAAATATGTGACATTAAGATGAAAGTCATGATCTTAGCATTTCTATCATTTTTCATTTCATTCAATAGAACTAAAAAAAGCTTTTATGCGATGTGCATAAAAGCTTTTGATGTTTGATTACAGCGGAATTCACACTGTTTGTATACTTTTGTTCTTCTCGAAATTATTCATATCTAAGAGAATCAATCGGATCTAGTCTTGCTGCTTTATTCGCAGGAATTAACCCAAAAACAATCCCAATAAGCATACTAAACAGCACACCTACACAGATGATTTGCCAAGATACTAAGGACGGCCAGCCGGCAATGAGTGATACTAACGAGGCACCGCCTATACCTAGTGCAATCCCCATCAACCCGCCGATCAAGGTTAAGACGACAGACTCAATTAAAAATTGAACGAGTATTTGAGCCCTCGTTGCTCCAATCGCTTTTCGAATACCGATTTCCCTTGTCCTCTCTGTCACAGAAACAAGCATGATATTCATTACGCCGATACCGCCGACAAGTAAAGAAATTCCAGCTATTGAGCCAATGATTGTGGTCATAACAGACGTGATTTGACCGATGCCTTCTGCGATTTCTTCCATGTTGATCATTTCATAAGCATCTTCTGTATGATGATTTTCATTTAATAATGCAGCCGCACTCTTTCCTACTTCCTTCATTTGATCAGCATGTGCGACTTGAATTGACAACTTATCGTATTCATTGATCCCAAATGTGGAGGTGAGCATTGCAAAAGGGACATATATTTCATTCATATCGAATGAGAGCATCCCTTTTTGTTTGGCTAAAACACCGATGACTTCAACCGGCTGTCCGTTCATCCAAATCATTTCGCCCAATGCCTTCTGTCCATTAAATAATTCTTTTTGTAAGCCTTCAGAGATGAGGGCGGCTCTTCTGCCGCTTCTAAAGTCAATCTCTTTTAAATTCTGCCCTTCTGCTATTTGTAATGAATGTACATTCGTATACCCTTCATTTATACCGTTAACTGTCGCATCCACTGTTGTATCTTGAAATCTCAGCTGCATTCCTTGCGCAGTCGAAGAGGCAACCTGATTCACCCCATTGATTGTCTTAATGCTTTTTATGTCTTCCTCAGTAAATGTGGCATCGAATAAAGCGTTGGGATTTGCATTTAACTCTTCGTCAGACGGCGTATACGTCATATCAACGGTATTGTTTGGACCCGAAATTGACCCTTTTAGCATTTGCTCGCCGCCTTGACCGATAGCCACGACCGCAATGACTGATCCAACACCAATAATAATCCCAAGCATCGTTAAAATAGAACGTAATTTATGAGCTAAAACAGAATTCATCGCTATTTTGATATTTTCAAAGAGTTTCATTCATAGCGTCCCCTTGTGTCAATCTATCTTCAACGAGTCGGCCATCTCTTACAACGACCGTCCGATTTGTATATGCAGCTATTTCTTCTTCATGGGTGACAAGCACAATCGTTGTCCCTTCCTCATTCAGCTTAGTAAACTGTTCCATGATTGAGAAGCTTGTTTTTGAGTCAAGAGCGCCTGTCGGTTCATCTGCTAAGATAAGCTGCGGCTTATTGACAATTGCACGGGCTATTGCCACTCTTTGCTTTTGTCCTCCCGACAACTCACTTGGCATATGTTTCATTCGGTCTGCCAAACCAACCTTTTCAAGTGCCATCTCTGCACGTTCTTTTCTTTCCTTTTGACTGATACCAGCGTAAATCATCGGAAGCTCAACATTACGCCTCGCATTTAACCTCGGCAGCAGATGAAATTGCTGAAAGACAAATCCAATGAATTGATTTCGAATCACTGCGAGGTCTTGATCCTTTGCTGCTGACAGCTCTCTTCCTTGAAAATGATATTGTCCTGTAGTTGGCCGGTCTAAACAGCCAACGATATTCATTAACGTCGATTTTCCAGAGCCGGACGGGCCCATAATGGACATATACTCGCCTTTTTCGATGACAAGATCGACCTCACTTAATACATCAAATGATTCCTCGGCAACCTCATAGCTTTTTGTCACGTTTGAAAGCTGAATCATTCAGCATTCACTTCCATTCCGTCATACATATCATCTGATGGATGAGAAATGATTTGATCCTCTGCTATGACACCTTTTGTCACTTCAAGATCATGACCTGACGTTTCCCCTAGCTCCACTTTTACTTTTTTAAGTACATTCTTTTTGACAACATATACATATTGTCCATCATCCTCTTTTTTTACAGCTGATTCAGGAATCGTTAGGGCTTGACGCTTATCTGTTTCAATTTCCATGATCATTTTAAAACCAGGTTTTGCTTCAGGTTTTTTTCCTTTTATTTCGATTTCAACTGGATATTGCACCGTTTGATCACCTGCAGTTGTTTCGGATGCTGCCTGAGCAGGTACAACCCCCACTTTTTTCACGACCCCTTGCCAGCTCTTTCCGCGAATGACATCAGACGTTATCTTTACTTTTTGTTTCTTTTTCACTTTTATGGCGTCATATTCAGAAATCAATCCTCTTACAATCATTTTTTTCTCATTGCCAATATGAATGATCGCCTGTCTCTCTTCTGGCTTTCCTGCCCCTTCTTCTTGCTCAATGGAAATGACTGTACCGGCAATTTTACTATGTACGATTAAATCTTCTATTTGTGCTTTTACTTTTTCTTGGCTGATCTCTGCTTGTTTTTGTTCTAATTCAGCCGCTTTCAGCTCTAGTTCAAGCTGGTCTCGCTCGGTTTTAGGATTGGCAGCGGAGTCGCCTCCTTGTTTTTTATCTAATTCACTCAATCTATTTTGTAATTGTTCGCGTTTTAACGTACTGGATTCAGCCGCAAGAGCTTGCTGCTCTTCTTCAAGTTCCAGCTCTCTATTTTCATATGTGAGAAGCGGCGTTCCAGGCTTTACCTTTTCTCCTTCTTTCACAGAAATCCCCTTCAAATGTCCCTTTTCCTCTTCTGCATAAATGAACTGCTCTTCAGAGAATGAAAGTGTCCCTGGCGTCATGACCGTAGTGGTGATTTCTTTTTGCGTAGGTTTTACTGTTTTAATAGCTGCTGTCGAAGCAGGCTTTGATTGATTTTTCGCAATGTTAAAGCCAATAAATAGACCGATAACAATAATAAAAATGGATCCGATGATGATTTTCTTTCTCATAAAGACATTCTACCCCCAGCTTACTGATATGGTGATTGCAGTTCCTACATATTGAAAAATGATAGATAAGAGATAAAAGACTCCTATAATGGTCCAAGCGATTCTTGGCGATATATGGCCTACTTTCATCAATAAAAAGCCTGTTAAAACAAGGTTCCAGATCACAAATAGATCAATATTGGCAAGCACAGCATGCCATGGACCAGACGTTTGAATGAGTGCATTTAATGAGGTGATTGTGATGTTTTTTGGCACATGGAACAGAATGATGGACAGATGAGAAATAATCGTACCAACGATCGTAACTGGTGTAATAAACAGGACCGCTGAAAACAGCTGCTGAAACGATGCATCACCCTTTGCTAAAAAAACGATGAACTTATATATTGCAGCATTAACCACAAGCCCGAGAAGTAGACCAATTAGCGTCACCACATAAACGACCGATACCGGCAAGCTTAAATCTGCCCACATTCCTTCATTCACCAGCTCTGACAAATAAGTCACAATCACTGTTAAAAAAAGTACGCAGGATAAAGGCCACCAAACCACCGGATTTTCCCATACTCTTTTCAGGTGCTCCGAAGGCCTTGTGCTCACTCCAATGATCGTAGGCTTTTGCATATTTTCTTTCATTAAATGTCATCCTCTCTATGTCATGCAAGTATGCAAACGCACATGCTCTCTCTTATTCTTTCTATTTTATCAAAAGATTGCCAATAAGTGATGGGTGATTTGATTTTCTTATTTTCATTGAGGGAAAAATTATCTATTATCATGAATGAAATCCTCCAAATGACACCATGACTAGACCATATTCATATCAAGAAATAAAGGTTTTTCTGACCTAAAAACATTTTATCAAAAAAAACCATGTCTTTCGGAATAAATATCCTTTTCCTTTGAATTCGGTTGGTCTTCGTGAGACACAACAATTTTTTGTTAAAATAATCCTAGTAATTTCAACAAATCCCGGCTTTATAGGACTATGATTGGTTTCTTTTATAGAACAAATGAGCCTTTAGTAACAATACTTTCATATTAAAAAATTAAAAATATCATGATTTTACTTGATCAAAAGTTATTTTTTCATATAATGTAAAATAGAGGTAGGTTAAATGATAGTGGAAATGGAGTCAAGTGAATGTTAAGAGAAAAATTGAAAACGCAATTGATTTTACTTTATGAAAAGGAACAAGAAGCATGGCAATACTTTCGAAAGGAAAGAGAACTGATTTATCATGAGCTCAAATTACTTGATATGAAAGAAAGCAGACCCTCTAATGACAAAATATACTACGCTGCTAGATGTGTAGATATTATTAAAGAGAAAAAGGGAAGCATTGTGAGCACAAAAGAATTAAAAGAACAGCTTCAAGCCCAGACAGATTTCAACGTGAGACGAATTAGTGAATTGTATGATCTGATTCAGCAGCTCGATCCTCACATTTCTAAAGCACGAAGGGGATGTTTTATTTACGAAGATCACACCCAAATACCTCTACAATCTTTTCACACATAAAAAATTGGTTACAGCCGCTGGCCATAACCAAATCCTCTAATATCTATTATCCACCGCTTACAGGAGGAATGAATGCAACAGTGTCCCCGCTACGCACTTCAGCGTTTCCCCTCGTATATCGTTCGTTGACTGCAACCATCACATTTTGTGCAGCATCAACACCATATACCTCCTGTAATTCTAATTTAATCTCATCAACAGTTGTTTGATCTTTTTGAATGATGATTTGTTGTTTACCGGCCTTCTCAGCAAGGCCGGCGAACAATAATACACTAATCAAGCTGATCACCTTCTTTCTTTGCAAGTTGAAGCTCGCTAGGTTTCCCCTCTGGATATGAAACTGTTTCAAGCTGATCACCTATCCAGGCTTCCCCGTCTTCCCAATATTCTTTTTTCCAAATCGGAACGATTTCCTTAATTCGCTCAATGGCATATTCGTTCGCTTCGTATGCAGCCTTCCTATGAGGAGATGAAACGGATATCGCAACAGCAATATCCGTTATATCAAGTGTCCCGACCCTGTGCACAATGGCAGCTTCAGTATCAGGCCACCGATTTTTGATTTCTTGTCCAATTTGACTTAGCATGCTTTCAGCCATTGGTATGTAAGCTTCGTAAGTTAAGCGCAGCGTTTTCTTACCGTTTGTCCACTCTCTGACCGTCCCGATAAACGTCGTAATGGCCCCTGCCTTCCGCCTTGTCACATGCTGAATCAATTCATTCACATCAATCGGCACTTTTGTTATTTTAAAAAGTTCACTCAAATAGAGCCACCTCCCTTCAATAAGTTATAACAAAATGTATTCGCATCCTTTTCAAAGGCTGAAAACACTGGAAAAGAGTAATTTTTGGCTAACTGAAACTCTTGAGAAAAATAAATAGCTGCTTGTATATTGGAAAGTGTTGAAAGATCAATGAGCTCCTCTTCATTCTTCACACAAACGATTTTGCGGTATGGTGCCTGTTTATACCCTTCTATCAAGACCGCGTCTAATGGAAGATACTTACACATGTTGAGCAATTGCTTTAACGTGATGTGCTGCATTGAAAAGTGAAATTCACCCTCTCCTTCTATGCCAGCGGCAAATGCACCTGCCCCGACATATCGATCGGTGTCTTTTTCTTTCAAAAGACGATCTGGTTTACCGCCATGTCCATGGTGTTTAAAACAGCCTAGCTTCAGCTCATCAAGTACAGCCAGCTGACAGAGCTTTTCAATCAACGACGTCTTTCCGCTGTTTTGATAACCGACCACCTGTAATATACTTAATGTGTCATCCAGCATGGGGAACCCTCGCCTTCGTGCTGAAACAGCAGAACATGCACCTGATCACCAGCCTTAAAACCTCTTGTTCCACCTGGCAGCACGATGAAACAGTTCGCCTCTGCTATTGAGGTCACGGCACTTGATTTATCGAGACCTGTTGGGGTCACACTGAGCTGACTGCCCGTGAACTCAAGTGCCGCTCTGACAAATCGAGTAAACGGATTGGCTTTTGGGAAATCGTGTGTCAGCTTCGCCTCAGCAAAATCGGGTAACGGCTGTTTCTTGAAAGACCATTTATAGACCATCGGTTTCACAAATAATTCAAAGCCAACAAAACAGGCAGCAGGATTTCCTGACAGGCCAAACAGCAGTTGACCATTTGGCATTGCAGCAACCGTCGTTACACTGCCGGGTCTCATGGCCACTTTATTAAATAGCACCTGAGCTCCCAGCTTTTCATAAATTGCGGGGAGAAAGTCAAAATCACCTACTGAAACTCCGCCTGTTGTAATTAAGAAGTCTACCTTGCTTAAGGCTGCTTTGACTGCATGATAGCTTTTGTCAAAATCATCGGACACACCGCCTAAATCAAGCGGCTCTCCCCCAACCTTAAGGATCTGGGCATAAACCATGCTAAGGTTACTGTTTCTAATCTTCCCGTCCACCATCGCATCACTCACTTGAAGAAGCTCTGTACCTGTTGAGATGATGCCGATCACTGGCTTTTTGACAACTGGAACTACCGCATATCCGAATGTCGCCAATAAGGCCGTAACGCCCGGAGTTACTTTGGTTCCTTTTTTGAGCATCACATTCCCTTCAAGTACCTCTTCTCCTTGACGAGAAATATTGTCCCCTTTTTTCAGCGGTCTTTTAAGTGACATGTATGATTTCCCATCTTTTTCAAAGGTTTTAGTCAGCTCAAGCATGATGACGACATTTGCTCCATTCGGGATTTTTGCTCCTGTCATGATACGAATGGCTTGAAAGGGACCGATGGTTTTTGCTGAGACCACTCCTGCCCCAATATGATCAATGACCTCAAATTCAACCGGATGCTCGCTTGACGCTTCTTTTGTATCTTCTGCCCGAAGTGCAAAACCATCATACGGGGACCGATCAAATGCAGGCACATCATGATCTGCCAAAATATCTTCTGCAATGAACCTTTCAAGGCTATTTCTTAAAGGCACCCATTCTGCTTCTCCATGCTTTTCATATTGATGGACTTTTTGAATGGCTTCTTGTACTGGAATTGGCTGACGTCTTTCCATCACACTTCACTCCTATATCCCTAGCAGTTTTGCTAGTAATGAATTGGCTGCTTTTTCATCATTTGTCCCATGGATTAATGCACGTCCACCTTTGAAAAAGACGATACGATAAGATTCATAGCGGACATGGATTAAGAAGTCATTCACTTCTACCTCACAAATGGATGACAGCCGCTCTTTCACATGCTGAAATGATAGATTAGCTAGATCCTTAGATACAACTTGGACTGTATCCCGCCCGCAAAGAATCGTCGTTTTTTTACGCTGATCGTGTAAATAAGGATAGGTTCTATCTTTGCCGCAAGATGGACAGTCCTTCTGCTTAGTAAGAGACAAATCCATTTTAAACGATGTCGCCTGCCAAAGATCAAATGTGACAAATTTCCGTTCGATTTGATCTTCATGTCCTGTTAAATACTTTAGCGCCTCTGTTTGCTGATAAGCAGAAACCATCTGAACTGCTGGAGAAATAATCCCCGCTGTATCACACGTCAAACCGCCAACAGGCAGTTCTGTAAAGACACACGATAAACACGGCGTTTTATCTGGCAAAATGGTCATATACATCCCCTGGCTGCTCACACAAGCACCATATATCCACGGCGTCTTCGTTTTCTGAGATAAATCATTCATGACCATTCTCGTCTCAAAATTATCCGTCGCATCAATGACAATATTTGCGCTGTGAAATAACGGTCTTAACAGCTCAACCCCTGCATCTTCAATCAGGGCGTGTATGGTCACTTCATGATTGATCTCTAGGAGACGTTTTTTTGCCGCAGCTGCTTTTGGCACATGTGCCTTTGCGTCATGTTCTGTATACAGCTGCTGCCGCTGTAAATTTGAAAATTCTACATAATCACGATCAACAATCGTCAACGTGCCGATCCCAGACCGGACAAGCCCTTCCGCAGAGGCCGTTCCAAGTGCACCCGCTCCAACAATTAGAACATGACTGTCAGCAAGCGCACGCTGACCCTTTTCCCCAACCGGAGGGAACAAGATTTGTCTTGAATATCGATCATTCAATGCTGTTCTCTCCTCACCATTTTTTATGTATCATATCATACCGTTTTCAGGTAAATCGCTTCTTTTATTGATATTTCGGAATTCATTTGGTGTTACGTTCAGTTCCTCTTCTGAGACGATACGCACCTTAAGCCTTTGAAGTAACTCTTTGATGGCTAATTGATTCTCTTTTAAACACGCATCAATGGACGGCAGACAGCGGCGGTGATAAAGTGCAAATAAAGGCTGTAATCTGCCCTGAACAAGCGGGATGATTGCATCTACGTGCTCGCCACAATAGGACGATAATGCTTCGGCGGTCTCTCTCCGCACGAAAGGCATGTCACATGCCGTCACTAAATACCATGCTGCTTCTTGCTTTTGCATCGCTGTATACATGCCGGCAAGCGGCCCGCATCCGAGCACCTGTTCATCATCCAACCACACATCTCGTTCACCTCTTTCTTTAAAAAAGGTCAGAAGTGATGGATGGCTGATGATGACCATCTGTCCTTTCAAAAGCTGCTTTTTCACATGCTCATATAGTGGTTTTCCTTGATACATATAACTTGCCTTTGGCTCTCCAAAACGTCTGGATGCTCCTCCAGCTAAAATGACATTGACTATGTCCATCCACTCACCCTCCTTTGATATGGTTGTTCTAATCACTCTCATCTCGCATACTTTATTGGTAACATGAATAAGGAGGGTCTATCGATGAACAGGCGCCATGCTTCTCCCCTATTCCATGACCTATCTCAAGAGAATTTATACTTAAAAGCGGAAACAGCCAAATATCAACAAATGATCTCTGATTTACAGTCCTCATATACGTATTCTAAAAACAAGAAGTTAACTCAAGAATATCACGAGATGAAAAAGGATTACACGCAATTAAAGCAACAATTGGATGAAATGACCATTGATCAAGATCATGCAGCCTCAAAAATACAGGATCTTTCCTACAGCAAATCTGAATTATTACATAAAATAGTTCTTCTTCATGAAATGCTCCAAAAAGAAACCTTTCATAGAAGGAAAGAAACGGAAGAAAAACACCGGCTGCATTTAAAAGTCATCAAATATAAAGAAATCTCTCAACAATTAAATGAACGGGTGCAAGATCAAGATAAACGGCTTGCAAAAGAGGAGAAAAAAGGAAATACTTTATCCGCTGTGATTGAGAAACTGCAGCAAACATTAGGTGATAAAAACGCAGAGCTCAATCTATTACAGGAAGGCGTTAAACACCTGCAGGAGCGTTTTTATGAAACACAAGAGAAATTACTGCAAATTGAAAAAGCAAAGGAAGCGATTTTTTATGAAACGCTCACAAGCTATCAAAAGCAGTTAGCCGAAAGTGAGGAATGGATCGCATCTCATTTTGCTGATATTGACCAGTCAGCTCAAACAAATTCACAGCCATTCTCTCGAGACAGCCTCCTGCAAACAACGGAAGAAATCGAACCCATCTTGAAAAAGTTGAATGAACAAGTTCAAACGCTACAAGCACAAGTCGATGCGGTGCAGCAAAATGGAGATGTCATGACAGTGAAGATTGAAGGCTTCAAAAAGCAGCGTGATCACCTGTCAAAGGAACGAAAAATTGTCTATACTGTTGATCAAAAAAAGTAATTCTCGCAATAAAAAAACTGCTGGCTTTTTTCGTCAGCAGTTTCTTTTTTATTTATTCGTCTTCTGTTTGAATATCGCCTTCTAAAATATACTGTCCGCGATATGGCTTTTTCACTTCAGGATACATTTTAATTAAGCTTTGCATAAACGTTGTCATATTTGGAATTTCAAGACCGCTCTCTTTTTCAATTTCTTTTTGAAGTTCAGAGCTTTTAATCGCTGCATTATGACGCTTTAACGTTTTAATCGCAGCTTCACGAAGCTTAGCTGCCTTTGAACCAGGGCGAGCTGTGCCTCTTCTGCGTCTTGTAGATCCTTCAGGAATACCTACAGGTGCACCGTTTAGCTGTCCTGTTCCTAAAGTTGATACAGCATTTGATTGTGATTGTGCAGGCGGCTGGTAGCTTCTCATTTCTTGTGCAGCCAGTTCAGCTAATACAGGCAGTGAATCCGTTTTTCTTTCTGTACGCACTTCTTTTTTTGTATCTGACACTAGACCTGTTCCATGACGGTCTAATTCTCTTAATTTTGCATAAATCGTATCTCGCTCAATTTGATATTCACGGATGACCTTTACTTCTGCTTCGTTTAATTGTTCCAATCGTAATCGTAACGCTTCCCTCTCATTAAACAATGGATTTCCCCCTCATCATATAAAAAATATTCTATAGTAAATATTAGATTAGAAAACTAATTTTATCAACTATTTTTTTATCATTTTACAGTTTGTTATCAGATAGGTATTTTCAACTAAAATTTTGCCAAAGAGGAACAATCGGCATCCATTTCATTGCCACTAAAGGCTTTTGACAAACCTTAAAATATTGTAAAAAATTTGAATAAACACTTATACTACTTGATTTACATCGTTATTTACCAAACTGAAATTTCTTTTGTGCAAAAACGTTCTGAATAGTAAAAAGTTAAAATCTTTACATTTTCATTTCAAAACAAAAATGTAAATAGGTCTTTAGATCTTTTTGTTTCAGGAATATTTTTTAATAAACTCCCCCAATTTCTCTTTTCTTAGGAAGGCGAAGTCCATTCCGTGCAATAGGTCGCCTATTTTTGTCCATGAAAAAACCCCCATTTATGGGGGAAAGCCTATTCTGCAGCCTTTTCAGACTCAGAAAGCACTCGATTGACACGTTTCTCAAGCATTTTCATTCCGCTTCCGCCAGCTTGGAAGTGGCGCAGAGCACCTGTTTTATCAAATACATAATATGCTGGTACATATTCATTTTCAAAGGCTTCTGTTAACTTATGATCACTATCCACAAAAATTGGCTGCGTGATTTCATGCTCTTTCGCAACTTCCTTGATCTTATCCAGATCTAGGTCATCCTCTGATCGCGGCATATGAACGGCTATCACGTTTAGTTGATCCTTGTATTCATCACGGAATTGATTGACTTGAGGCATTGCCTCTTTACAAAGATGACAGCTGACTGACCAGAAATGAATCAATGTTGGTTTGTCACCAATTAGATCTTCTTTTGTTACTTCTCCATTTAACCATTCTTTTGCACCAGTTAGTTCTGGCATTGGTTGACGTAATTTCATTATGAAGCGCCTCCATCCATTGTATGTGTCGAAACAAAAAGGTCTAACATTAGTTAGACCCTCCTGTTTCTTCAGCTATCAATTAAAGTGTTTTTTGACCAGGCTTCCAGTTCGCTGGGCAAAGTCCACCAGTTTGTAATGCTTGAAGAACACGTAATGTCTCATCTACATCACGACCGATATTGTTGTGGAATACTGTTTGATATTGAAGTTCGCCTTCTGGGTTGATAATGAATAGACCGCGAAGTGCAATTCCTTCTTCTTCAATTAAAACGCCGTATTCTCTAGATACTGTGTGGTTTGTGTCAGCAGCTAGCGGATATTTCAATTCGCCTAGACCATTGTCTTTACGGTCTGTGTTGATCCAAGCAAGATGCGTATGGATTGTATCAGTAGATACACCAATGATTTCAGCATCTAAATCTTCGAACTCATCATAACGATCGCTCATTGCTGTAATTTCAGTTGGGCAAACAAATGTGAAATCCATCGGATAGAAGAAAAGAACTGTCCATTTGTCATTCTTCATGTTTTCTTCTAAACTTACTTTACCAAATTCCTTGTTAGCAAGTACTGCTTCCATTTCAAAACGTGGAGCTTGTTTTCCTACAAAACGCTCTGCCATATGTAAATCCCTCCAAAAATAATATCTTTATACAGACTTCTAAGCTGTATATAAAATGAGAATCAAAAGTTGAAATTCTCATTTAGTTAATAACTTCACAATTACAATTATAATACTTAAGCGGTTTTTAGTCAATATTAATTAATAATAAATTTAATTAACGATTTGTCACAATCTCTTGCTTCACTTAACAAAAGTTTAACATGTCTTGCAGAAGGGAACAAATGATTAGCTTCTCTATTAGAGCATACATAGAAAGGTTTTGAAGATCATGAAAGCATTTGAACAAGTAGATTGGGTTTCCATTATCCTCAATAGCAGTATGATTTTGCTAAAACTAATCGCTATTTTTGTGATTTATTTTATCATCAGAGCCATTGGAAATAAGATGATTAAGCGTGCCTATTCCACATTCTCTGAAAGGCATGACGTCTCTTTATCAAGAGCTCAGACGCTGCAAAGTCTCACGCTAAATATTTTCGCCTACATATTGATTTTTATTTTAGTTGTCATGATCCTCGACTTATTTCATTATAACCCGACCGCTTTGCTAGCTGGCGCAGGCGTTGTGGGGCTTGCAATCGGTTTTGGCGCTCAAGGACTAGTGAGTGATATTGTGACAGGATTCTTTATCTTATTAGAGAAACAATTCGATGTGGGAGAATACATAACAGTTGCTGGCTTTGATGGGATCGTAGAACAAATTGGACTTAGAACCACGCAGCTTCGAAGCTTTGACGGCACCCTTCATTTTATTCCAAATCGAAGCATATTGAACGTGAGCAATCATTCAAGAGGGACTATGCAGGCACTCGTTGATATCGAGCTATCTCCAGAAGAGAATGTGGATCAAATGATCACAGCCCTTCAAGCTGCGTGTGATGAGGTACGAAAAGACATTCCTCAAATTATCGAAGGCCCTCAAGTTGTCGGCGTGGAGGCGTTTGGATCCTCTTCCCTTGTACTGCGCATCATTGCAAAAACCGAAACAATGGAGCAATGGCGGGTAGAACGAATCTTGCGCAAAAAAATGAAAGAAGTACTCGATATAGAAAAAGAGCAAAAAGAACCGGGATGATAATCTACCGGTTCTTTTTCTTGTTTGTTTTATTGAACACGCTGTTCTACTTCTTGACAAATTTCATCAGCCGTCATACCAGACGCGGTAATCACAGATGCCTTTGTCGTTGTGTCTGAAATGCCAAGAACATTTGAATCTAGCCCTGTGACTACATAGCAGTCACACTGATCCATTTGCTGTTCATTTTGAATACGTACGACGTCATACCCTTTTTGCTTCAGTAGTTCTTCTACATCGGATAAAGATGGTTCTACACCAATTCTTGTCATAATCAAGAACACCTCCTGTTCATAAGGTGTACAGGAGGTAGCTTGATTATTCATTCACCTGCTTGCTTTTTGAAATAAGCCGTCATAACGTTTACTGCGGTTTCTATCGCTTTTTCATCAGGCATAAGTTTTGCATGATGCAGGCCATATTCTGAATCGACCCCTAACCAAAACATGAATCCAGGGTATTTTTTCAGCATGTAGCCAAAATCTTCTCCTGTCATGGCTTCTCTGCATTCAATCACATTCGCAAGCCCTTCTCCGGCGACATATGACATAAATTCCTCTGTCAGTTCCTTTGAATTATCCACTTCGTAATAAGATGAAGGGTATCGCACGGTTGCCTTGCATTCGTAGCCAATTTCAATCCCTTTTGCTAGTGCTTCAATTCGCTTTCTCACTTTTTCCATAGATTCTGGTGAAAGTGTACGAATGGTGCCATCAAGCTTTGCATGCTGTGCAATGATATTTTGAGCCGTTCCCCCGGTAATCGTGCCAATCGTGATGACCGCACTATCAAGAGGATCGACATTACGAGAAATAACCGATTGCAACTGACCTACAAGTGCGCTCGCTGCCACAACCATATCATTCGCTAAATGAGGGTAAGCAGCGTGTCCGCCTTTTCCTTCAAGATCTATCACAAGCTCACTCGTATTGGCAAAAAGCAGCCCTGGCTTTGTGGCTATCGTTCCGACAGGATATTCAGGTGCAATATGCAGTGCTGTAATAAAATCTGGCGTCCACTTTTTCAGCACATCACTTGTAAGCATCGGTTCAGCTCCGCCTGGACCTTCTTCTGCCGGCTGGAACATAAATAATAGATCTTCTTTGATTGGCTCATGAACGAAATGATCAATGATCCCAAGTGCGATGGTCATATGAAGGTCATGTCCACACGCATGCATCTTCCCTTCATGTACTGATTGAAATGGATACCCTGTGTCCTCAGGAATTGACAGACCGTCCATATCTGCACGATACGCAAATACGCGCTCAGGATTTGTTCCCTTTACTTTGACAAAAAGTCCAGTTCGCCATGTTTCTATCTCAACTCGATCTTTTGAATAAGCACCAAGATGATTGATGAGGTACGCTTGTGTTTTGAATTCCTTAAAACCAAGCTCAGGGATTTGATGTAAATCTCTTCGAATGGATATCAATTGCTCACGATTTAACAAGTGAACTCGCTTCCTTTCCTCTATACGAATAAGACGTGGATATATCATCCACGTCTATGTCTTCAGCTGCGAATTGTATGAATTAAAGCTGACGCAGTTCTTGTTTAATTTCTGTTTTACCTTTTGTTTTTTCATCAATGTCTTTGATTTTCTTTGCAGGTGTACCTGCTACAACTGTGTAAGGCTCTACATCGTTCACAACGATCGCACCAGCAGCTACGACTGCACCTTTACCAATTGTTACACCTTCTAGAACTACAGCGTTCGCACCGATGACAACATCATCTTCTACGACAACTGGTTTAGCAGATGGTGGCTCAATGACACCTGCAAGAACAGATCCGGCACCGATATGACAGTTCTTACCTACTGTCGCACGGCCGCCAAGCACCACGTTCATGTCAATCATCGTACCTTCGCCGATCACAGAGCCGATATTAATAGAAGCCCCCATCATGATGACTGCATTATCACCGATTTCAACTTGGTCACGAATGATCGCACCTGGCTCAATACGCGCTTTAATGTTCTTTAAATCTAACATCGGGATTGCAGAGTTGCGGCGGTCATTTTCCACGACAACATCTTCAATTTTGCTTTTATTCGTTTCTAGCGCTTCTTGAATGTCGCTCCACTCACCGAAAACAACTCCAGTGTTTCCTGTGATGAACGTTTTTGCATGTTCACCAAACTCAATACCTTCTAAATCACCTTTGATGTAGACTTTGACAGGTGTTGATTTTGTACTATTTTGAATAAATGAAATAATTTCATTAGCGTCCATTTGTTTCATGTATGTATGTCCTCCTCTTAATTTATACTTCATTACTGTACCAAAGGAGAGTTTTAATGACAAGTGAAAGAGTTGACTCTTCAATGGAAAATAAAACAAGCGGGACTGATTACCCCGCTTCCTGCTGGTGAAGATGAACAAATTGTTTGCCAAAAGAAATCAATTTCTCTTCTTCTTCTCCTTCTGGATTTAGCTCGATCTTGACGGATGGCAGAACAATGTCACCGCCAAGTTCCTTCACTTTTTCTTCGATTAGGTCAACAGCTCCGCAAAAATGCTCATAAGATGTATCCCCGGAACCGAATACAGCAAATGCTTTTCCCGTTAAATCAAGCTCTTCCATTTCTTCATATAAATCAATAAAATCATCAGGAAGGTCACCATCTCCCCATGTGTACGCACCTAACATAATGTGCGTGTAATCATTGAGAAGCTCTGCATCAATATCCATCGCTTCATGACGGTCCACCCTGGCTCCTGCTTCTGTTATTCCTTTTTCAATTAGATCTGCCATCGCTTCTGTATTCCCAGACATCGTGGCATACACGAGTAAAACCTTTTCTGTCACTTTTTCTTCCTCCTTATCAATGAATCAATGCCGGCTCCTCATATGGTCTTACAAACTTGCTCTCATATAAACCAGCACAGAAAAAGTTTTCATTTTGATTGGCTACACGAAAACCGTGTCCTTTGATCGTATCAAACCATTTGAGCTCTTTTTGCTCAATATCAAGCTGATACACTTTAGAAAACCCGTGTTCGTCTTGTGAAGTCGTCACATACACAATGCCATTATCCTCTGACACATCCAAAAATGATTCCTCTCTAGCAAAGGCTTGTGATTGAATATCATGCAGCATATTGGTATGTAAATCTAAAATTTGAACAGATCCCTTTTTGCCTTTTTTTGATCCCAATGCGCAAACAAGCAGATGCTCCTGACAGAGCAGCATAGAAGCTGTCATCCGGTGCTCCTCTCTGTTTAGGAGGAAAACCTGTTCACTCTCCAAGTCATACACCCATATTCCTCCGTGAACATCATGAATCTGTGTTCCAATATAAAGGTGATCACCTGCAGCACATAAGGAACGAATGACAGGTGGGTGGTTCACATGAGCAAATGGCTTCATAATTTCCCAGGAAATCCCGAAATCATTTGACACATAAATACTATGTTTTCCATGTGCACACACAAACCCATCTTTGCGTCCTGTAATAGACCAAACGACTGCATTTGTTGGAAATGATGATAGCGCCCATGTATGACCTTCATCTCCTGATCTAATCACTGTGCCATTTTCACCAACACCGAATAAATAAGGTCCAATATAGCTGATGGCATGAATTTTATGCTTGAGCTTAAACAGTTGCTGCCACCCGCTCTCCACACTGTAGTGAAAAATACCTTCACGTTTTACAGCGACAAAGTATCCACCGTTTTTAGATGCAGCAACAGCTGTCGCTCCTTTATGAAACATGGTTTTCAACTCGTTTCTCAGATAGCGCCGCCCACGTTAAAAAGCTTGTCGCAAATTCCTGACAGCACGCCACATCCTCATCGGTATCAGGCGCAAGCTCCATTTTCAATGTTTCAGGAAACACAGATGCACCGGTTGATTTGAGCATGTCATGAAATGTATGGACAGCCTCACAAAACTTCGGGTAGCTGTAATCTCCAGATCCGAACACAGCTGCTTTGATGTCACTTAGTTCAAGCGTGGAGACCTCTTCATAAAAGTCCTCAGCTTCATAAGGTAAATCACCATCACCCCATGTATAAGAACCGATGAACACATAATCGTATGAAGAAAGATCCTCTGCGCTTGTATCATCAAATTCCAACATCTCTGTATCGATCCCTATTCCTTCTAGTGTTTGCTTTATGATCGCTGCCATATCTTCTGTATTACCAGACATACTCGCAAATGTAATTAGTGCTTTCATCTATCGGTCACCCCATCTAAATGATAATCATTTTCAATTATTATATGTACACTTTAAATGATAATGATTTTCATTGTCAAATGATTTCATAAAAAAGCTTTGACCAATCAATACGATAACCCAATGAAAAACCCGCTCATTCCAATTGGAAGGCGGGTTTTTCATATCGAAGAGATCATCGGTTTCTCATTCGTTCGTTTCATCTATTTGAATAAAATATGGACCATAAGCCGTTTCATGCGTCATCACAAATGTCCATTTTTCATTCCAATCCATCACATACATATCGTTATAATCCATATGATTAGATTGATATGGTAAATCATTGATTAAAAGAGAGCTGGCATTTTCGAAAAGATACGCCTCGTCAACAAATTGATAAAAAACAGTACACTTATCCTTTGATTGTTGAAGAAATGCGTCTATCGCTTCAGCATTTTCAAGGCATGTAACCATTCCAAAACTGCATAAATGCCATAAAAAATCATCTATTGATATCTCGTTTTGTTCTTTCATTGAAAGATGACTAGCAAAACGTTCACGCCACCTCACGCGCAAATGATCTCCCCATTCTGGTTTGTTCATTTTGATTAATTGATTGTTTTTCATAAGATCGAAGTCTCCTCTATGATTCGCTCCATCTATCTGTTGCTTTGATATGCGTGCAATAAGTAAATGATCATTCACCTAAAAAAGCACCTTCCTCTTCCAAGAAGGTACTTACACCGCATCACTTTCAAGCATTTCTTTGACCACACCAACAAATGCTTGCACTTGTTTTAATTGAAAAGAAGCTTCATAGCCTAGCAGCCATGTGTCACGTCCGATTTGCTCTCCATTCACGTCAACAAGCGGTGTTTTATGAACACTTTTTTCGTGGTCGTATAAGGTGACCGAAGGCAAAATGGCGTAGCCGATGCCGTGGTAGGCCATTTGTTTACACGTCTCAATCTGGTCCACTAGAATCGTCTGCTTTGGAGACACTTTGAATTTTTGATGCCACCAGTGCTGGATTTCCTGATAATACGTGCTGTCGCTTTTAAATTGAATAAACGGGCGTTCTGTCTCGATTAACTCGTCCACGTCTTTGATAACGGAATCGACTAAATATAAATGATCTGTCATCAAATATTCCTTTGTTCCCTTCCAATCAGGGTTTCCGCGAATGATCCCAATGTGCACGTGGTCCTCGTATAAGCTTTTGAGCATTTCACTACTCCAGCCGGTCACAAGTGATACCTTCGCATTTGGGTACTTTTCGACATATCGCTTTAACACTTTCGGCAGCCAGTGCTGTCCAATAATGGATGCAACCGCAAGCTTTAGTGTACCGTGAATTTCCCCTTCAAGTTCATCGATTCTCTCTCTCACTCGATCTTGCTCAACCGTCACCTCTTTTGCAAATTGAATGATCTGTTCACCTGCCGAAGTCACGGTGAGCCCTTTCTGAGAACGAAAAAAGATTTTGGTTCCCCACTCTTTTTCAATCGTCTGCAATCTTTGGGATAAAGCAGGCTGAGAGACAAAGAGCCGCTCCGAAGCCTTTCTCATATTCAATTCTTCACTTAGCACAACAAGCATATGTAACTCCTGAAGCTGCATGGGCGTCCCCTTTCTCTCTATAAGTTTTTCTTATTCCATATGGTCATTATATAAATTATAGCTTATGAAGGCAAAAAAAATAAGCTGGGTTTCAGCTCATTTTTTCGCGGCATGAATCACTTCATTTAAGCGCTTTAATACAACACGTCGTGTAAATATTCCTTCAAAGACTTGCTCCTCATTTACGACACAAACAAATCCATTATTCGTTACAGCGTGAACGCCTTTTAGCACAGGATCCGTCGTTTTAAGCCTTGGGATATCAGTAAGCATAACCTCTTCTACCTTCAGTTGGTCCAGCTTTTCGAATTCAATTCGTTCTAAACCAAAGATCTTATCCATGATCATATTCGTTCCAATTAACCCATGCAGGTGATAAGAAGGATCTAGTACCGGGATGGCTGTATATCCTGTTTTTGTAAGGACCAATAGAGCATGCTCAAGGTTATTTCCAATTTGAACATGTGCCACTTTATCTGCATCAATCATATGCTCGGCTACTGTTGACTCAAGCAATTGAGTTGGTTCTATCTCTATCATGTTTCTTCGACCCCTTTTCTCTCAATCATCAATCATACATTCCCCTTTACCATTAAGCATAAACTAAAACGAAATTTGTCGAAAGATTTTTTCTGCATAAAAAAGATACTCAGCTCCCGAGTATCTAATAGAATGTTCAATCAATATTAATTCTCAAACCTTACTCTGTCATACAATGTGATCAACTGCTTATACGTATTGTCATCGACATTTTTTGTTCCACATTCTATATCATTGATCTCACTGCTTAGTAATTCGACAGCATATTCCTGATTCAGCAATACGTTTAATAATAGCTTTTTCTCTTCTTCATTAAAACGATTTTCGATGACGCTCATCCAACATCAGGCCCCCTGTTTCATATATGCTTTTATATTGATTAGCAGGCTTTTGAATGTCTGCTTCCTCTCTATACAGCTAGAATAAGGAACTAGAATCGAATCGTCAACCGCACGTTTCGACAAGGTTTGGAGAAAAATGACGGAATTTATTTTGTGTATCGATTGGCATAGCAAAATGCTGCGTATGAGTCGGGTTTTATTTTAGCTTCAATTCCCATAGCTGTGATCATTCCGGTCATTTCCTGGATCAGATCTTTTGTACTTCCTTTTTTGCCAATATCCAGATGGGCTTCAAAACGGAGGTCTGCCCCTTCCTCAGCAAACGGAAGAAGCAAATCCATCAGTTCTGTTAAAGGCCCCTCAAGGATGTCTGCACATACCTTTTGGCTAAACGCTGTCTCTAATGAAATTTTTTCTCTAAGGCTTTGCACAGGTCTGCTGATCACTTGTTGCGTGAGGCAGCCCCAAGCCCCTTTGCCAATCCGGTGGAGATGAATTGCAGTCATAAATCTTGTGACATTTTGATTGACCTGAGAGTCCGTACCAATTGATAACACATAGGCGGATCTAGGGTCTTTTCGAATAAAGTCTTTCATTCTCATGACGACATCAGAAAACGCTAAATGATCTTCAGAAAGATTGTAGTAAAAAGAATCACTCACAGAAAGGAACTCCTTTTTAATGGTCTCTTATCCGAAATATGCGCTGAATGATCATCTTCCATTTGTACACTGCGCCAATCATGACACATGTATATTGCCGCAAATAAACGAAGGAATCCTTAGAAAAAACATTTCATACGATTCAGCTTAGGATTGTAAAAGCTCAAAAATCTCAATCGAAATCATATCAATGTTGTCAAATGGGAAAGTATTTGGCTTATCCCCTTGTTGAAAAACAGTCAATTCAAACGTTTGATTCTTTTCGAAATACTTAACACTACAGATTTTCTCACCGTTCACTTCGAAATAACGCTGTGCCGGTTCGTTTGCAGCTTCTGCTGTCTCTTGAAGACTTTGCAGCCTTGTAATGATACCCATTAATTGTGACATTCTAAAAAAAGACTCCTTTCAAAAAAACAACTCAAGATGAACCCGTATTGATTATACACAAGTCCTACAAAGCATCATACCATAAAGTGTTCTCAGATGATATTTTTCCTCTTGAATTCAAAAAAAGAAAAAGAATCTGTTTTTTTAGTTTGAGTCTTTTTTCTAATCTCATGCACCATGTTTTTATAAACCCGCAGATCTCATCAGACGTTTGGCAATTTCGTCAAAATCCTCTTTGGAAATGCCTGGGGCAAACTCTTCCGGTAATTCTCTATAATCTGGCACAGGTGCTCCTTGCGGGGTGCCCTCAATCACTGTGAGCGGTTTTCCATCAATCGGATGACTGCCTTTCCAAATCTTATTAATGTCCTTGTAATCCGTATCACTAAATGTATACAGCTTTGTATGAACATTTTGATCTTCAAATTTCCTCGCTGAATCAAAGTATTTGTTGTCGAGGTTTGGGATTGGTAGCATCTTTCCTACATCTACACCTGTGGCTACCTCAAGCGCCTTTGCATATGCCACAACATGCACTCCGCCCCTGACGAGTAAATAACCGATCATCTCTCTTGCTGTAGGATGATCTGTCATTTCATATACGCGCATTTTGTGCGTACGTGCTCCGCATTCTAGGAAGAAATTATGAAGGAGGTCAAGAATCAGGTTTCCGCTTGAGAACACATTCTCCCCGGTCCAAGGTTTTGCCATGGAATCAAACGGATAGCCTGTTTGAGCCGTTTGAATAAAATGCTGTGTATTTCGTTTATCGACAGCCGCTTTCATCGGTGTCGTATCTGGATCTCCGCCATGGGTGGTCCCTGTAATCATGAGATTCACAGCTGTGGTCACAAGTTCTACATGACCGAATTCTTCAGCCGTAATGCTGGATACGAGGTCATAAAACGGTTTGAGTTTTCGTTTTCCTCGAAAGTTAAAGGATTGAAACATGTAATTATTTAATGTGGACATTTCACCGAATTTTCCGCCGAGTAATTCTTGCACAGCAGCAGCACCATTTGCATCTGGGTGATCTGGTCTTGGCAAATCAATCAGCAGCCGCTTGTCACGTTTGATCATGACGTTCCCTCCTACCGTCTAACTGTCATCACTTAAGATGTATGGAAGGATTGGGCTGTCCTATGCATGAGGCAAAGATGAAAAGCACAAAAAAAACTTGGCGGGGGTAGCGCCAAGTTTTTTGGATCTTGATCTGATAGAGGGGTTGGGGAACAGAGAGTAGCTTCTCTCTATAACTAAATGATAATGATTATCAGTTTCATTGTCAACCATTTTTTATTTCTTTTTTTCAATCAAAAAAAGCAGCCCAAAAGGCTACTCAAATTGTTAATAAATGGATAATATAATCTTCACACTGTGATTTTAAATTAATCCATCTTGCTCATATAAATAGGCATACGGAAGATCTATAAATAAATACATATCTCCCTCTAACGGGTAAGAAAACGTACGTATCCTCTCACCAGTTTCTAAATCGCTGTAAATATCACTGAAAAATCCTTTCCCGCTCATTCTCATTTGGAGAATATTTGCTAGGAAATAAGGACGCCAGCTCCAGTTTTTCTCGATATATTCAGGCTGGAACAACCATTCTTTTTCTTTTTTAAACACATTTCCAGTGATTTGAAAGCCTTCTTCATTACACATATAAATCCGAAAGCTGCAATCCGATAATTCTAATGCCAGCTTTTGGATGAGTTCATCATTTGTAGTGCATGATTTTTTTAAGGTCGTGACAGCTTGGTGAATTCGTTTATAAAATGTTTCAGAATGTTCGTAGACAGTTTGTAGTTTCTTTTTCTCATGCGCAATAAATTGCTGGAATTCTTCCCTCAGCTGATCTTTTCGTTTATTGCGGTCGATTAATTCCGCCGCCGGCTCGTGAAGATAGAACCCTTGAAAGTATCTGCCGCCATTTCTCCATGCATATTGCAGCTGAAAATTTGCTTCAATGTCTTCATAAATTAAAGCCGCCCCTATTTTTCTCGCAAGCAATGAAATGCTGTACAAGACATATTCATAGGAAGGAGAAGGAGCCGATGCCCTTAATGCGTGTAAATCTATTTTTAATAGATCGGGTGAGAGCAAGGCAATCCGGTCAAGATTGCTGCTTTCTTTTCCGATATTCGAAATGGCGATTTTAATACCATATGTACGAAAATACGTTAACGTATGGTAAAGCTGTTCAATATCGCCGCTAAACGTATGCTCTGTAAATTCGATAACAAACCGATTAAGCTGAATGCCCCTTGCTTCATATTGCTTCAAGAGTTCTAAAAAGCTTTCACCATGATCAAGCATCAGGATATTGGCATCATGATTAATAAAAATGAGCAAATCATCATCTGCTGTTGTGAAAAGATCGAGTGCTTGCGTCAGTACTTTATGATCTACTTCCACTTTATATTCGTCAGGAATAGATGAATCCGTAAAGAAGGAGCCTAGGCTAACTGTTTCAGACTCGAGCTTCATTCTTCCTAAAATCTCATAGCCTATCACTTTTTGCTCTTCCGCACTGAATATCGCTTGATAGTGCGGGAAAACATCTTCAATATTCGTTAAAATATCCAATGGATCGACCATTTTCATCACCTGCTTCTCTCTTTGTGTGATTATAACACATCAAAAGCAGGTCTTACATCGTCATTCAAAATGGGGATTGGTTGAGCCATTGCCCCCCATCCATTGTGATACAATCTCCATTTATATAAGACGCTTGTTCAGATAATAAAAAGCTTGCAAGCTTTGCAATTTCCTCTGGTGTACCAAGTCTGCCAAGTGGAACACTATCTACTGTTCTTTGCGCTGCCTCTTCCGATTCCCATAGTTTATCCGCACCACCTGTTCTCTCGATTGGACCTGGCGCGATGGCATTAACGCGAATTCGATATTGCTTACCCCATTCCACTGCAAGCGTTCGAGTGAGAGATAAAACACCGGCCTTTGCTGCCGCTGAATGCGCCACACCTACACCAGCACCCCATGCATAGGTTGCCACCATATTGACCATACTTCCCCTTTTCTTTTGACGAATCCAGTAATTGCCCACTGCATGACTGCAAAAAAATGTTCCATTTAATACAATATCAATGACAGCCTTCCAGCCGTTAGGAGATAGTTTTTCTGCTGGAACTAAAAAGTTTCCTGCAGCATTGTTAATCAGAGCGTCCACATCTCCAAATGTATCTACCGCAAACTTGACCATTTGATCGGCATCCTCTGGGTTTCGTACATCCATTTGGAAGTAAGCGATCGAGCCGCCATTTTGTTTTATTTCATTTGCTACCTTTTCTAACGTTTCTTCTGTTCTTCCAGTAATCACGACATTCCAGCCTTCATGTGCCAAATGGACAGCCATCGCCTTCCCCATTCCGCTTGATCCCCCTGTGACAATCACTGTTTGTTTCGTCATTTGTTCTCCCCCTCTGTGGTTTTGAATGACTATTCATTCATTATTTTCTATCATATCATGATTGACCCTAGATGCACCATATGGGAGATTCTTTAAATATGATGCTATACTTAATTTTATTTATAAAGGAGTCTTATATGAAGCAACTTTCTCGGAGACAGTTTTTAAAAGGAGCAGCTGGCGCGAGCATTCTCGGTTTTTTAGCTACAACATGTGGATACGGATATGCCAGATATATCGAACCACGCATGATTGATACCGTGTCAATGACCATTCGGGATGCTCAGCTTCCAGCTTCATTTAACCAGTTTAAAATTGCTCAATTTAGTGATGTTCATTTAAGTGATACATTTCCTGCGAAGGAATTAGAATCCGTCGTCCAGCAAATCAACGCTGAGTCTCCAGACCTCATTGTGTTCACAGGTGATCTCGTTGATTTTCAAGCATCGATTGAAGAGCATGAAAAAGCGAAAGCCTATTTGACTGAGCTCCATGCCCCGTTTGGTAAGCTCGCGATATGCGGTAATCATGACTACGGACCATTTGGCATTGATCTTTATGAGAATACGATGAAAGATTGCGGCTTTACAATATGTAAAAATGATGTGTTTCCATTAGAAAAAGAAGGGGCGCATATTCAGATTGCTACAATGGATGACCTGATGATGAGTGTGCCGGATTATGACCTGATTAAGCGAGAAGTATCATCTGATTTATTTACCTTGCTGCTCGTACATGAGCCTGATGCAGCATTGGAGCTGGATACAACCCCCATTAACTTGCAGCTTTCTGGACATACCCATGGCGGACAGGTGCAGCTTCCTTTCTACGGACCCATTCTCACAGCACCTTTTGGCCATACATATGTGGAAGGTTTATACGGAAGTTATCAGCACCGAATCTATGTCAACCGCGGACTTGGGACAACAAGACTGCCGCTTCGATTTTTAGCCAAACCTGAATTAACCTTTTTCACCCTCTCTTCTCGCATTTAGACAGAAGCCAAACCGCTTCTTTTTGCATATAGATAATCAAAGATCTTTCTCATGACAAATGTTAGGAGAAACCTTCCTTAGCCTGATTCCGTCCATATATAGATTGAGTGACAGGCATCATGGCTTCTTTTATTTGAGCAAAAGGAGTGTCCTTTGGTGCTGCGATATACGGTAAAACGCGGAGAAACGCTTGCTTCTATAGCGCTTGATTTTCGAACAACAACAGAAGCTTTAAAGGCTGCAAACCCTTCACTGCAAGGCCGAGAGCCGTTACAAAATGAGGTCATTATCATTCCTGGTCTGCCCGATCCTAATACGATCCCTTACCGCATCTCTGTTTCGATCTCAAGCAAACGTCTCGTCTTGTTTTCTGGATCAGAGCTGATTCGGTCTTATCCGATTGCAACAGGAAGAATTTTAAATATGACACCGACAGGCTCTTATTATATTGTGAACAGACAGCCAAACCCAGGAGGTCCCTTTGGCGCCTATTGGCTAAGCCTCTCGAAAGTTCATTACGGCATCCACGGTACGAATAACCCGTCTTCAATTGGTAAAGCTGTGTCTAGGGGATGCATTCGTATGTATAATCAGAATGTCATCGAACTTGCTTCAATCGTTCCAAATGGAACACCTGTGACCATTAGCCAGTAGGAGAAATCAATTGTATGAATGCTTAAAATTTTATATGATATAAAGTGGGATCTTCAGGTTAAGGAGCGTATTTATGGATATTTTTAAAAACAGAAATTTTGTTCGTCTCTTTTTTGCAGCACTTGCTTCGCAAATGGGGACAACAGTAGGCAATATGGCGTTTGCCTTTTATTTGCTCGATCATTTTAGTCATCAGCCCGCCTACGCCACATTAGCAGAGCTCATGTATTCACTTCCAACGATCTTTGTCTTTTTTATGGTCGGTGTCGTAGCAGATCGTTTTGATCGTAAAAAAGTCGCAGAGAATTGCGATTGGATACGAGCTGGGCTGACGATTGTTTTATTCATTGTTATTTATTTCAATTCACTACCTCTTATTTTCTTGATCTTGTTTATACGAAGTGCCATTACGAAGTTCTTCTATCCAGCTGAAGCCTCTCTCGTTCAGGCGATTTTAAATAAAGATCAATATGCAAAAGCCGCTGGCTTAAATCAAATGCTGTTTAGTTTATTCATGGTATTTGGTGTTGGAATCGGTGCGATTATGTATAAGACAATTGGACTTCACGGTGCCATTACCATTGATTTGATCAGTTTTATTGTGTCAGGCATCCTGATTCGTACATGTAACATTCCAATTGAAGCACGTCAGCCAAATGGACAAGCAGGCTGGAGAGGCATGACCATTAAAACGTCTCTAAAAGATTTTAAAGAAGGCATTCTTTACATTATAAAAAATAAATTATTGGCTTCTTTAATTTTTGGCTTTTTTGTTTTCGGTCTAGTCAATGGCGCATTTGCTGTACTTCCGATGTTTACAATGAAATATGGCCTTTCACCGGACCATTTTGAACTGCATACATCATTCTTTACAATCGCGATCGGTGCCGGTCTACTTGTTGGCAGCTTAATGGGCTCTGTTCTCGCTAAAAAAGTAAAGATGCAATATCTCATGTCACTTCCAATTTTGGTTGCAGGCATTCTGATTTTTGTACTTGGTTCCACCCATACACTATGGTTGTTTTACGTCACATCGTTTGTCATTGGTACATGTATTGGCCCAGTCAACATTGTCATTGGCGGCTGGCTGCCGAGAATCGTCCACCCTCGTCTGATGGGACGTGTGTCAGGCTGGGTTGACCCACTTACCATGTTTGCTCAATCCATGACATTAGGTTTGATTGCGGTACTATTTCCAAAACTCATTACAAACGTTTCTTATATTTATTACGGAATGGGCGTTATTATTTTACTCGTTTTCCTTTTTTACTTCTTTACACTGCCAAAGTTCAGCAGAGAAGCTGACGACTTAGACGTGCAGCGTGAACTAAAAGGTCAGGGAGCGCAATAAATGAAGCAAAAAGGACTTTCTTCTATAGAAAGTCCTTTTTGCATGACTGAAACACAAACGGCACTTATTTTTTCTGCTCATCGAAATGATTGGAAGCAAAGGATGAATCGAACGATCATCTATCACGTACACAATGCCTCCAACGACAAGTGCGACCAATAAAGGAGTTAACATATCTTCAATCTAAACAGTCCTGTCTGTTCTCATTAACTTTGATCTTATAACATATTTTTCTTTTTATGAAATATAAGGAATGTGTATAAAATTGCAATATTTTTAATAAAAAATCTTTACATCTTTGGAAGTTTTATAGTAGTATAGTCAGGTTGGAGGTGAGGGGTATGCTAAAAAGTTATTATTTTATTCATACAAAAGATGATCAAGGTCAATATGTTGTACATACAGAAGATTGTGCATTTTTAGGTGATGCTTCAAGCCGTAAATTGATTGGTCTGCACATGAGTGGTGAGAGTGCCATTGATGAAGCTAAACAAATGACGAATGAAACTGATTTTAATGGTTGCTTCTACTGCGCTTATTCAAGTCATAAGAAATAGACCATGTGATTAAACCATATGTTCGGGCATGTTGTCTGGCATATGGTAAATTTTCAGGCGCAACATGAATACAAATTGAGAAACTACCCATTTATTTAAATAGGTAGTTATCACGAACTAATAGTTCACTTCATATATATTTCACCCAGTCAATTCTTCTTGCAATGAAAATCTCTCTTTGAACACCCTTCCTTCTCATTTTTTTGGCTGATATAATGCCATGAATAAAATCATGTATACAACACAAGCTGTCCCAGCCCATTGAAAAAAACCAAATGGCTCCTTTAACCAAAAAACAGTCGTGACAACTGCCGCAAGGGGCTCGACACTTCCAATTAAGCTTGACTCTTTCGGTGATAAATATTGCAAGCTTTCTATGTAAAACCAAAAAGCGATCATTGTACCAAATATGATAACAAACAATAAATAAACATACGCTTCAACAGGTAAATGCGACAGATTTATCTTCCATGGCGGATGGACTAAGCTAAGGGCAGCTCCCCCAATCAGCATCGCCCAGCCGACAACGACTAAAGAATCAAATTCTTTTAACAGATTGATTGGATATAGCGTATAAAACGAAAGCGCTACAGCAGACAGTATTCCCCAAACCACTGCGACAAATGGAACGGTTAATGTTGAAACAGAACCATTCGTCAATAAGAGAAACATACCCATGAACGCCAATGACACCGTCAGCATATCTCTTTTGGTAAAAGTAGATTGGCGGCGAAGTACTAAATACATGATAATCATAACAGGGGCCGTATACTGCAGAAGCGTCGCCACAGCTGCATTCCCAAGTTGAATGGATGCCATATAAGTATATTGAACAGCTAGCATGCCCATTACTCCAAATATAAGGACTTGCATAGCCGTCCTCTTCTTTTTCCACACACCAATTAGTTGCGTTCGTTCTTTTGGCATGAAATGAACAAATAAAAGCAGTCCACCTGAAATAAGCAGCCTGACAGTAACAAGCCAATTGACATAAATCCCATATTGCTGAAACAATTTTTGTGAAACAGTTCCTCCTACTCCCCAACAGATGGCACCAATCAGCACAAGCAAAATTCCCTTATTTCTATCCATTTCGTTCTCCTCAACTCTCAAACAATCATGATAATATAGTTGATAGTAGTTCACTTTGTTACATATTGATATATCAATTGAACATAAAAATAAAAGAATATTGAGGAGAACCATGAACAACCATCATTTTCTTATTGACTACAATTTGAAAGAATTAACGGAGCATTCTACTACGACCTGGTCTATCGCTCTTTATCATACGAAAATTTGTGATCATAGAAGCGGCCACATCCCTCTTCACTGGCATGACGAATTTCAATTTGTTTTTATTTTAGAGGGGGAAGCTGAATTTCACATCAATGAAGAGACGATATGTTTGAAGGAAGGAGATGGCGTATTCATCAATAGTGGCTGCCTGCATATGGCAAAAGATGCGAATGGGACAACTTGTACATATCTTTGTCTAAACGTTTCCCCACATTTCATCACAGCCAATGAATTATTTACCACTTTCGTTCATCCTTATATGCATGCGAGTCAGACACCTTATATTTTATTGAACCGAAAAGACCACTGGCCAAATCATATCTATCAATGTATTCAAACCATTCAGCGATTAATTGATGAAACTCCAGCATATTATGAGCTTGAACTCAATATTCAACTCATCACCATGTGGAAATGTTTATTACAAAATGGCTTTCAAATAAAATATGATCCACGGCAGCATGATAAAAATGAACGGATGAAACCTATGCTGAATTGGATTCACCAGCATTATCACGAAAAGGTGCTTCTTCAAGATATCGCTCGAGCAGGTCAGCTAAGCCGATCTGAATGCTGCAGATACTTCAAAGATATTCTAAAGAAGACACCTCTTCATTATGTGAATGAATATAGAGTTCAACAAAGTCTCATCCTGCTTCAAGAAACAGACTTCAATATAACCGAAATTGCTTACAAAGTCGGCTTCAACAGCACAAGTTATTTTATTAGTATGTTTAAAAGAATAAAAAATACGACACCTTTAGCATATAGAAAATTAAAAGCGCCGCATTCTTGTAACTGAAACAGATTGAAGAAAAATCATGATGGATAGATACTAGTGTCTTTGCACACCATTCTGTCATTTTTATATACAAACACGTTTTAGAACCGTCATGAATGGCTATTGTAAATAAGAACAATGGAAATCCTATCGCTTTTTAAAATAAGTCTATTTGCAATTTACTAATAAAAACGTATAATTTATACTAAGCACAGGAAGACGAAAGACAAAGGAGAGAAAAAATGGACGATTATGCTCATACTAAAGACATAGAACCTACAGCAGAAAACATCGCAAAAGCCATTTATACTGTTAACCGCCATGCTAAAACCGCACCAAATCCCAAGTTTCTTTATCTTTTGAAAAAACGTGCGCTGCAAAAACTATTGCAAGAAGGTAAAGGAAGAAAAGTGGGCCTACATTTCTCTAACAATCCCAAATATAGTCAACAACAGTCCGACGTGCTGATTGAAATTGGAGATTATTATTTTCACCTGCCACCAACCAAAGAAGACTTCGAATTTTTGCCACACTTAGGAAATTTAAATCAATCATATCGCAATCCGAAAGCGAATATGTCATTAAACCGAGCAAAGCAACTGCTTCAAACGTATGTCGGTTTAAAAGAAAAACCTACCGCCACAAAACAAAAATCACATTATACAAAGCCCGTCTTCAAACGACTCGGGGAAAGTTATTTTTAAACAAAAAACCACTCATGACGAGTGGTTTTTCCTTTAGATTATAAAGTGATCGACTTTTTCAATCAGCTGATGAATTTCTGGTTTACTAATTTGATCATCTGCACCAATTGTTTCCCCTTTATGGCGCAAATCTTCAGTGATTAACGAAGAGAAGATAAGAATCGGTATGGAACTTGTTAAAGGATTTTCCTTCAACAGTTTCGTTAATCGGTGACCATCCATTTTTGGCATTTCAATATCTGTAATAATCATATCAATTTCTTCTGTCACAGTAATTCCTTTGCTAACAAGGTCCATGACGTGGTCATATGCCTGTTTCCCGTCTTCAAAGGTCACAATGTTTTTATAGCCTGCTTCGGTTAATTCATTTGTTAATAAACGCATGAGAAGCGGAGAGTCTTCAACAACATAAAGCTTCTTCCCTGTTCTTCTCTCGTCTTTCTCACCGTCAAACATATGATACGTTTCTACTCCAGAAGCGGATTCAATATCATAAATGATTTTCTCATAATCTGGAAGGAAAACCATTTTCTCATCAAGCTTAATGATACCGGTTAAATGACGTTCCATCCCTTGATTGAGTGCAGTTGGCTTTTCAATCTCTTCCCAGCTGACGCGGTGAATTTGTGATACCGTTCCTGTATGGAACACAAATTTCCGTTGGTTGAATTCAGTCACAATATATTTCTCTTGTTCTGACTGATCTGACTCGACATTAAAAAAGGAAAATAGATTGATGACTGGTAAAATCTCGCCTCGTAAACTAATCATCCCTTCTACATCTTGATGAGAGTGCGGTACTGCCGTCACCTCAACCGGCTGGATGATTTCTCTTACTTTCATGACGTTAATGCCGAATTGATTTGAACCAATTTCAAACTTCACAATTTCCAATTCATTGGTACCAGAGTCAAGTAAAATTTCTTGTTTATTTAAAGCCACGGAAATCCCTCTATTCTTCAATATAAGATTGTACTTTTTATATCGGCAGCATAGGTAAAAAGTTGACGTTTCTTTACGCTTTCTCTCGTACGAATTGATGAATCACAAGTCCTATCGCTGCAAGAATAAGTAAAGACCCTAGCGCAAGGCGGCTTGCGAGGTTTCCATGCTCTGCAAACAGCAGAGTGACTGACCCATAAATGATGGGTCCAATAATGGAAGACACCTTCCCTGAGAATGCGAAGAGACCAAAAAACTGTCCTCTCTTTTCCTTCGGTATCAGCTCAATAATCAATATTCGTGATGCCCCCCAGCTTGCGCCGAGTGAAATACCGAATAAACTGCCAGCCACCCAGAAGATCCATTCCGTTGTGGCTGTGACAGCCAGAATCAGGGCAACGATCAAAATCACATACACGACTGTAATCGAGCGCTTTGCCCCAATCGCTTTTGTGATATATCCAAATAAAAAGGAGCCAATGATACTTGAAATGGTCGACACAAGATAAAGCAGAATAAATTGTCCAGCGGTAAAGCCAATGATGATTTTGGCATACACCGCCATCATCGCAATCGCTGTCTGCAGGGCATCATTCATAAAAAAGAAAGCAATCATAAAGATAAAAGCGGGCTTGTAATGTTTCATCTCTTTAAACGTGCGAATAATTTCTTTATACCCGCTGAAAAATGACGCCTTTTTCTCTTGCTGCGGCAGTGGATGAGTGTCTTTTACAAAAAAGAGAAATGGCAGGAAAAAGAGAAAGAATAATAGTGCTGTCGGAATAAATGCTTCATGAAATTGGTCATTGCCAACAAGTAAATAAACTGTGAGACCAACAAGTGTCCCTAAATAACCAACGGCAATGCCAAATCCAGAAATAAGCGGTATTTCATCCTTTGTCCCAAGATCGGGCAGGATGGTGTCATAAAACACTAGGCTCGAGTGATAGAAGAATTTTGCAATCACAAACAAGGTGACCACTACTAATAAAGAGACAGGCAGCCCAAACCATTCGCTTGAGAAATCAATCCCAGCAAAGATCCCCATCAAAAATGTACAAGCTATACATATTAGAGTAAACACTGTGATATAGCGCTTCTTTTTTCCTGTACGATCGATCAGGACTCCGTATAATGGTGTGAAAATGACGAGAAAAAAACTGGCTAGTGCGTTTGCATAAGAAATAAATGTACTAGCGATCTGATCCATTCTCGCACTGTCTCCGATTGTTTCCTGCAAGTAGAACGGGAAGAAAATGGTGATCATATTCGATGAAAATATCGTATTTGCAAAGTCATACAATGCCCAGGCCAAAATGGGTGCTGTCAAAAACAGCCCGAAGCCTGCCCCTTTTTTCTGCATGGTCTTTTTCCCTGTTTTCAATCGTTTGTCTCCCTTCCCTGCCTGATTTTTCACTATCATTCTATTTTATGTCATACGTCCCTCTTCCATACAAGCAATCTATACAAAAAGCACCTCTTACGATTGAGCAGAGGTGCTTTTTTTCATTATTTCTTCACAACAATGGTACTTGCAATTAAATCGTGAAGTGCTTGTTTTTTCTCTGTGAAAAAGGCAATGATGTAGCCAATATATAAGATTGGAGACAAAAAGCCTTTTGCAAAGAAGCGACCTGTTGCACGGCCGAATGTCACTTTTTCGCCCGTTACTCTTGTCACTTTAATCCCAAGAGCCATCTTACCAAGCGTTCCTTGCAGTTTTGATGATTCCATGATGGCGTAATAAAGCCATGTCACCACAATACCGACCAAGATCGCTCCTATATAGAAAAAGATAAGTCCCATAATCACTGCCCATTCCTCATCTGTCATAACAGTTGTTGAATAGTAATAGCTGTCGTCATCCATCATCAATGCTGCCTCTGGACTTGAGACAAAAAAGAGTGTTGCCAAAATAAACATGATAAAAGAATATGGTACGCCGATGATGATACCATCCAAAAGGTGTGCAAGAAAACGATAGCCTACGCCTGCTAGCTCAGGATGTTTCTTTTCTTGAATGTGTGGTTCTGTTATGTTTGTTTCCATCCTATTTCTCCTTTATTATGTATGTTTTCTATAAATTTCTTATAATCATTCGTTATTATATCTTATGAATATCGCAAGATCAATGTAACTTTACACTTTTACATATATTTTAGATCAGTTCGTCCTCAATGATTTATGTGAATAAATACTGAAAATTTGTGAAAATCATGGTAATTCTAGTTCTTTTACCTCCTGATTTTTTAACATTTTGTGATATTTTCGTCTTGTTTCCATTCTGCTGTTGACAATGGTTCTTCACATGGTACAATAGTCAAGGATTTTTTAAAGAAAGGTGTTCATGATGGGAACTGTCGTACTATTAAATAACAATGAAATGACTGTGATTGAAGATATTTGCGAAGCTGATTTTTTAGACATGAAGCATGATTTGTCAAATGATGACGCAGCTTATATCTCTTGGTATGAAGATTACGATACTGCTTATGGATATTGATTTCATTTCATAGATGAAGCGTAAAAAAAGGCGATACAACCTAAGTTGGTTGATCGCCTTTTTACGTTTGCGTGCTTCTTTCACTTTCAGGTTCTACATGAATAAAGATTTGTGCATGCGGAAATTCTTGCTGAATCTTCTCTTCAATTCGATCACATAATTGATGAACATCTTCTATCGTTGTCTTGCCATCTACAATCAAATGAAAATCAATATATTCCTCTGCACCGGATCGTCTTGTTCGAAAGTCATGATATTCGATGAATTCTTGACTGAATCCTTGAATGATTGCTTCGATCGATTGTTCTTCCTCGGGCGTTAGCCGGGCGTCTACGAGCGGCGGGAAGGCTTCTTTCATGAGTTTAAATGCTTCACGCATAATAAAGAGAGCAAGTATCATTCCAATGATCGGATCTAAGAAATACCAGTCGGTTAATGCGACAAGCAATAAACTGAATGCGACCCCTAATGACGTATACACATCTGTTAACAGGTGCAATGCATTCGATTTCATGGCGACAGAATGTACTCGCTCTGCCTCTTTGTTCACAGCCTTCGATACGATAAAATTGATGAGCGCGCCTATCAGCATCACCACAATGCCAAGTACAGGCAGCTTGACTGGCTCTGGATGCATTAATTTGTGAACACATTCGTAGATGATCCAAATGCCCGCAACGAAAATCAGTAAGGTCTCAATCGTTCCAGAAATATTTTCGACTTTTCCATGTCCATAAGGATGTTTAGAATCTGCTGGCTTTCTTGAAATACGAACAGAGATAAATGCAATAAAAGATGCCATTAAATCGAGAAAAGAATGAATGGCTTCTGATAAAACCGCAACAGATCCAGTGAGCAGACCTACAATAATTTTTAAGATGACAACAAATGTGTTACTCATCACGGATAGAAACGCTATTTTTGATGTCTTCGCTGATTGTTCCATTTATCGTCCTCCTTTAGGAGATCGTATGTCTATGAAAGCAATTCCCATGACCCTGATTCTCACGTTCTTTCAGTTTACACCGTTTTGCCGTTTTCTAATCATGTTATCGCAGCCTGTATTTTCTCGTGAGGTTACGCTATAATAAATGTTGCTCTTTCTTCAATATATCACTCATGCTGTGATGAATAGGAGAATAGACTACAGATAATGATATCCAGTGCCTTTCGCAGGTGACATTTATGCAGTGAATGGTAAAATAGGATAAAAACATAAATTTTTAAGGTGATGAGAAATGGAGCATTTGCTGAATCCAAGAGTAAAGGATATTGAAATTTCAGGCATTCGAACATTTTCAAATCTCGTATCGTCATATGAGGATGTCGTATCTTTGACGATAGGCCAGCCCGATTTTTATACGCCGCATCATGTCAAAACAGCTGCAAAAGCAGCCATTGACGAGAATTTCACTTCGTACACTCATAATGCTGGTTTCCTAGAGCTAAGACAAGCAATCCAGCACTACATCAAGAAGAAAGTCAACCTTGATTATGATGCAGAGTCAGAGATCATTGTGACGACAGGTGCAAGTCAAGCGATTGATGCTGCGTTTCGAACCATTTTGTCAGAGGGTGATGAAGTGATTTTACCTGGACCTGTCTATCCTGGCTATGAACCGATCATTCGAATGTGCGGGGGGAAGCCCGTACATATCGACACAACGAATGCTGGCTTTAAATTAAATGCCAAGCTGATTGAGGATGCATTAACGGAAAAAACAA
This sequence comes from Bacillus sp. FSL W8-1143, assembly GCF_037965155.1. Taxonomy (NCBI): domain Bacteria; kingdom Bacillati; phylum Bacillota; class Bacilli; order Caryophanales; family Bacillaceae; genus Bacillus; species Bacillus sp. FSL W8-1143. The sequence goes on along the minus strand of NZ_CP150182.1, from coordinate 1,358,764 downwards.
AGTGTGTTGTGCTTCCTTATCCTTCAAATCCTACTGGTGTCACGCTTTCAGAAGAAGAATTGAAAGAGATTGCCCAGCTCCTTGAAGGAAAAGACATCTTTATTTTATCCGATGAAATCTATAGCGAGCTGACATTTGACCGGCCGCATCATTCAATCGCTTCTTTCTTAAAGGAACAGACCATTGTGATTAACGGACTGTCTAAGTCTCATAGCATGACTGGTTGGAGAATTGGCTTTTTATTTGCTTCAGCTCCAATTGCTAAACATGTATTAAAAGTACATCAATATAACGTGTCTTGTGCCTCGGCTGTCTCACAAAAGGCGGCACTTGAAGCTGTGACAAATGGTGTGGATGATGCACTCATCATGAGAGAGCAATATAAGAAAAGGCTCGATTATGTATATGATCGGCTCATTTCTATGGGGCTTCCGGTCATTAAGCCTTCTGGCGCTTTTTATATTTTTCCATCCATTGAATCGTTTGGGATGAGTTCCTTTGATTTTTGTATGGAGCTGTTAGAAAGTACAAGACTTGCTGTCGTACCAGGGTCTGCTTTCTCTCCACTCGGCGAGGGGTATGTGCGTCTATCCTATGCTTATTCACTTGAAACACTGAAAGAAGGACTTGACCGCCTAGAACAATTCGTTCTTGAAAAGCGTTCCATTCATTTAACAGACTGAAACAACGGCTCTCCTGCCGTTGTTTTTATTTTGCAGGAAACATGATGTGAAATACGGTGCCCTTTTCGGGATGACTATCCACACGGATCGTCCCGTTGTGATTTTCTAAAATATTAAATGTCACCATAAGGCCAAGTCCAGTCCCTTTTTCCTTTGTCGTTAAAAAGGGCTCTCCTATTCGCTTCATGACCGATTCAGGAATGCCAACCCCTTCATCACGAATGGTGACGTGAATTCCATCTCTTTCTGCTTTGGCCGTAATGTCAACCTGCCCTCCGTCCGGCATGGATTCTACGGCATTTTTGATTAAATTGATAAACACCTGCTTGAGCTGATTTTGATCCCCGTTCATCAGGAGATCCTCTTCTATTTCACTTGTATTCATTAAAATGCCATTTAAGTTCGCTTGTGTTTCTAATAAAGCCGTGACTTCGCTGATGATTTTTTTCAAATCAAGTGTCTGCATCGATGCCGTTTGCTGCGGTTTTGCAAGCATGAGCAGCTCGCTTAAGATAATTTCTATCCGGCTCAGTTCAGAGAAAACAATCTCGAAATATTGATCCCGATCTTTCGTTTTCGGTTTAATGAGCTGCAAAAAGCCTTTGATGGCAGTCAATGGGTTCCTGATCTCATGTGCAATGCCCGCAGCCAATTGGCCTGCGATCGATAATTTTTCAGATCGGAGCATGAGCTCTTCTGTCTGCTTACGTTCGGATATATCTCTTAAAATAATTTGAACGGCTGTTTCTCCAAAAAATGTAGTTGGGATACACACCATTTCTGTATAGATCAGCTTGTGCTTAAATGTATGACAGCTCATCGTGACAATCTCAGAATCTGATGCTCTTTCAATAATACGTGATATGCTTTTTTTCACTTTTGGCTGGTCACAGGAATGGATTTGATGAAAAATATCTTTTCCTATTAATTTATCGTAATGCTCGGCTTCAAATAATTTAATGCCTGATTCATTCATAAACACCCATTTGTGATCGTGAATGACCGCAATCGTATCAATGGAGTTTTGGATGAGCAGCTGATACCTCTCCCGGCTTTTTTGCAGAACGGTTTGGAATTTCTTACGGGATGAGATGTCTACTAACAGCAAAAGCTCTGCCCGCTGATTTTGATAGATCGTTGGTGATGACTTCACTTCGATATGAATGCTGCTCCCATCTTTCCGCTTCCATATCTGTTCAATCATTCCGACTGGAAGACCTTGCTGCAGCCTTGTAATTCGGCTTCTCACAATGTCATGGTACTCCTCAGCAATAAAGTCAAATGCAGTTTTGCCGATCATGTCATCTCTTGTACATACCCCCATTAATTGAAGCATCGCATCATTCGCATAAACAATTTCCCCTAAAATCGTAATACATAACGGATTTGGCAGCATGGCAATCAATTGTTCAGCTTCACTGACATGTTGGAAAGCCGGCAGACTGCCTAACGACTGTTCTGACACTTCTGATGTTGTTTGAAATGCTGCTTTTTGCGGTTCAGCGTCCAGCACCCTCATTTTTAGGATCATTTCTCTACTTAGTTCACTGTCTAACTCATCACAAGCGACAAAATCAATACTAGCTTCAATCCATACAGCTGTTAGGTCACTTCTAAGCAGCCTAAAGTGGGAAATCTCTAGCATGTGCTGATTGTAGAAATAACTCTCAACGAGAAATTGATCTTCGGTATGAACAAAGTCTTTCAAAAAACACCCTAGTAAATCCTTTTGTTCATAGAGCAAAAGCTGCTTACAGTTAGAAGAAATGTAGAGAAAGCGGCCATTAGAAGAAAGAACGGCATGTAAATCGATATTCGAATAAAGCTGATTCGAATCTTTCATTTTTTGTTCCATCGTCGTCCGACCCTCCTTTTCATTTTTTAGGGTTGTCCTTAGATTGATGTATAAAAAAGATTCGCTAGAAAACCCGTATTTTCCTTCCGTCATCGAGGGAAACGTCCATATTTTCAGCAAAAAAGAGCACATTCTCTTGATGTGCTCTCTGCTGTTTACTGCTTTTCGTATTTCTTTTGTAATTCAACGTACTTATCAATAATTTTACTTGGAATGGTTTTAATGACGGAATCTTTGTCTGAAACATAAGGGGTCACGACACTAAAAGCCACTTTTGGATTGGACGATGGATAATATCCCCCAAAGGTTAAATTGTAAGTGGGGTTTCCCCACCAGCTGCGGTTAGCACCATAGTAAAAGGTTTGGGCCGTCCCTGTTTTTCCTGAGACATCATGCTGACCAAAGCGGCCAGCGGCAGTACCGCCGGTCGATGTGACCATTTTCAGCCCCATTTTGACGCGGTCAATATCTGCTTTCGAATTGTTAATCGTGTTCAATACCTTCGGCTCATATTTTTTCACGACTGGGCCTACTTCATCCTTCTTTGTTGGAAGGTGAACGCTTTTCACCACTCTTGGTTGAACGCGATTTCCTCCATTGGCGATCGTTGACATGTACTGGGCAACTTGAAGCGGTGTATACGTGTCATACTGCCCAATTGCTTCATCGAGCAAAAGTCCGCCGACCGTCTTCGGATGTGTCTGCATCCCGCTTGATTCCTGCGGCAAATCGATCCCTGTTTTCACGCCAAGGCCGAATTGCGCATAGTAGTTTCTCATTTTTTGCAGGTGCTCAGGTCTTGCCGGTAACGGACCATCCTTTTGATAAATGATGCCCGCCATTCTCATCGCTACTTGGAACATGTAGACGTTGGAACTTTTTTGGAGAGCCTGTAGATCATTGACCCATCCAAGAACTTTGTATGACCGTTTCGGCTTTCCACCACTCCCTGCAAAGTAGAGCGGTGTATCCATATAGGATTGGTTGTGCGACATTCCGTCCTGATAACCGCCAAGTACTGTGGCTCCTTTGATTACAGAGCCCATTTCGTACTGGGTCGTAAATGTTCCGATGGCATAATCAGTGACGTCTCTGCCGTCCATTTTCTTGCCAGACATCGCGAGAACATCCCCAGTGTTAGGGTCCATCATCACGACAAATGCGCGATCCATCATATAGTTTCTCGCACTAGCGGATCTAAGCTCTGATTCGACGATCTTGTCGACTTCCTTTTGCAGCTCCATATCAAATGTCAGTGCAAGATCAAGTCCTCTTCGTCCCTCTGTCCGCTTGATTTCATCGAGCAGCTTCCCGCCAACCTGAGTATATTGAACGGTCGCTTTCTCCGGGTTCAGAAAATCCTCGTATTGATACTCTAAATAGCTCTTCCCTACTCGGTCATTACGTGAGTAGCCTCTTGCCATATAGTAATCTTCACGCTCTTTTATAATCCCTTGCTCTGGTGTGGTCACACCGCCAAGTACATTATAAAGGGTCTTCTCATACGGATATTTTCTTGTCCAATCATTGATGACATTCACACCAGGCAGTTCATCAAGATGCTCTGATACAAGTGAAATCTCTTCATAGGTCAAACTCACAGATGATGCCTGCTTTGACTCTTTTGTTTCATCGAGTAAAGCAACTTTTTCGTCCCCTTTTTTCTCTTCATTTGGGTCCATTGCTTTCACGATTTGAGGCTCAAAGGCATATCCGCCTGTAAATCGACGATAGATCGCTGCAACTGCTTTTTCCTCTGCATTTTTTTCGATCGCCTTGACCTCTTCCTTAGGCACGCGCTCTACTTGAAGCGGATAGACATCTTTTGCTTTAAGATTCTTTTGCTCTGCTTTTGAAATGAGCTTATCCGCTTCTTTCGGATGGCTTGCCAGCCAAAAATCTCGAATGTCACGCTCTCTCAAAAAATCAGTATCCATTTTTATATAAGTCGCAAGTTTTCTTGCTACCTTAATCTTATCCTTCGCTTTTACACCGCTTTCTGATGTATAAACGATGGCAGGTACACTTTCATTATCAACGACGACTCTTCCTCTCGCGTCATACATTTTTCCTCTTGGTGACGGGTATGATGCTGTTTTGACCTCTGTTCGGTTAGCCTGCTTTTTATAATCCTCACCATTGACGATTTGCAGTACACCAAGCTTGATCACAAGCACAGCAAACAAACTAAAGACAGCGAAGAAAAAGAGATTAATCCTCCAGGCGTTCCGGCGCTTGAATTTTTTCTGCTCGGCACCACCTTGATGCTGTTTCTCTCCCACTTATGTAGCTCCTCTCATCCTTTCAATCTTTTACAATTACCACTCATTATTGTAACACTTTTGTAATAGTTGTTACAGCGAAACAAGCGAAAAAAAGCTGTCAATCCCTATTATGCAAAAAAATATACTAACACTTTAAAATATTGGTATGTTTATGTCGTTTTCATTAAATGGAAGAATTCCCTATCCTTTGATATGAGGCGGTTTTTTTTGTGACTTTAACAAAAATGACAAACAGGCATTGTCAATGGAGGATGCTGGTACGTTTATAACAAAAAGTCCATGTTATGATTTTCTGTGAGAAAACAAAACAAAGATTTTAGGAGGAGTTACAATATGAAGAAGAAATCATTCTTTTTTTCAGCGCTAACGGCTGCTGCACTCATCACGTTCACTGGGGGACATTCAGCTGATGCGAAGGAGCTTAACCTGAAACAAGTAATACATGTACAGCATCAAACCATTGATCTTCATACATTAGCTACAAAATTACATATCTCTTCAGATGTAAACAAGCTAAGCAAGTCGAATCAAAAAGAGATCGAAGCTCTTTTAAACAAGCTGATCAAAAGCGGTCAACCTGTTACTGGCACAAAAGTGGTAAAAGAAGTAAACAAAGCAAAAAATGAACAAAAACAAGAATCAGTGAAAAAACCTACTGCTTCTAAACCAAGTGCGCCAGCAAAACAAAATACAAACAACAATACAAAAGCTGATCAAAAAGACACAACGACAGCAAAAGCAGACAGCAGCTTGAATGCATTTGAAAAAGAAGTCGTTGAGCTTACAAACAAAGAGCGTGCAAAGCAAGGATTAAAAGCACTTTCTGTTGATTCAAAGCTAAGTAAATCTGCTCGCGCAAAATCTCAAGATATGAAAGATAAAAACTATTTCTCTCATACAAGCCCAACTTACGGATCTCCATTTGATCAAATGAAGAAATTCGGGATCACTTACAAAACAGCAGGTGAAAACATTGCCCAAGGTCAAAGATCTCCACAAGAAGTGGTGACTGCTTGGATGAACAGTGAAGGTCATAGAGCCAATATCTTAAACAAAAACTATACACATATCGGTGTTGGTTATGTGAAATCTGGCAACTACTGGACGCAGCAATTCATCGGAAAATAAGTTATCTAAAAAGCCTGTCCCAAAGTAGGACAGGCTTTTTTATTTCACCCATAATTTATATATACTTTGTGTGCCGCTATTTTCTTCGCCCTGTTCGCGCAGCTTCTCATAAAGTGACTTCGCAAGTGAGAGCCCAGGCATCTCTTCTCCCATCAGCTCTGCTTCTTCAAGTGCAATGCCCATATCTTTAATAAAATGCTTCACGTAGAACCCTGGCTCGAAATCACCTTTCAACATTCTTGGTGCAAGGTTTGACAAGGACCAGCTTCCTGCCGCACCCGTTGTGATGCTTTTGAGCACGTGCTCTGGATCAAGTCCTGATTTTTCGGCATAGGCCATAGCCTCTGCGACACCTACCATGCCTGCTGCAATCGCAATTTGGTTACACATTTTGGTATGCTGGCCGCTTCCTGCAGGTCCTTGATATTGAATGTTTTCGCCCATTTTCTCAAATAAGGGCAAACACGCTTCATAGGCTGATTTTTCTCCGCCAATCATAATCGCAAGCGTTGCATTTTTTGCGCCTACGTCTCCGCCAGAAACTGGTGCATCTAATGCAAACAGCCCTTTTTCTTTCGCTTTCACTTCAATTTCTTTTGCCAGTTGAGGCTTCGATGTCGTCATATCTATCAGATAAGTACCAGGCGTAGCATGTGCCACAAGCCCCTCTTCACCTAAATAGATTTCTTCTACATCTGATGGATATCCTACCATTGTGATGACAGCATCTGCATGTTGTGCAATTTCCTTCACTTCCGGCTTCCATGATGCGCCTTTTTGAATGAGTGCATCTGCTTTCGCTTTTGTTCTTGTATAAACGAGAACTTCATAACCTGCATCCATTAAATGTTCAGCCATACTGCGTCCCATTACACCAATTCCAATAAAACCAACTGTTTTGATTTGTGTCATCACTTGTTCCTCCTTAAAGAGACTTTGTCAATCCACCATCAATGATAAGTGTTTGACCTGTCATATATGTATTGGCTTCAGATAAAAGAAAGGCTGCATATGCTGCAAATTCCTCTGGCTGTCCATAACGGCCAAGCGGAATCGTACGTTCAGCCTGTGCTTTGATTTCTTCAACCGTTTGATGCTCTGCCTGCGCGCGGTGCTTGTCGAGCTGTTTGACGCGGTCTGTTTCAATTTTCCCTGGGGCTAACGTATTAATCAAAATCCCATCCTTAGCAAGCTCCTGAGCGGCTGCTTTTGTCCAGCCGGCAATAGCCGGTCTAAAAGTATTTGACAGCATCAAGCCTGGGATCGGTTCTTTTACTGACATAGACGCAATGTTTAACACGCGTGCACCGCGTTTTTTCAAATAAGGCAAGGCCTCTTTTAATAATCGAATATAGCTGAGTAAATGAAGCTGAAATGATTCCATCCAGTCTTCATCTGTTAAGGTTTCAAGCGTCCCTGTTTTAGGCCCGCCTGTATTGTTCACAAGAATGTCTACACACTTCTCATCACCAGCTGCCGCTTGAACTAGCGCCTTGATTTGCTGCGCGTCAGACACATCACATACTTGATAAGTCAGCTTTCCTTTTACAAGCGGAGATAATTCTTTCACCGTTTCTGTCAGCGTGTGCTCATGTCTTCCTGAAAGCATCACATCTGCTCCCTCTTTTGCTAGAGCAAAGGCAATCGCTTTTCCGATACCTTGACTACTTGCAGCGACCAATGCTTTTTTTCCAGATAAATTGACATTCATGTCAACACCTCCTTTGCTTTATTTTATCATACAAAAAGAACCTTGCTCACGTCGCAAGGTTCCTTTCCGCTTCTTTACAGCTTAAACCGATCTACTGCCTGACGTAATGCATTGCTTGATTCGTTCAGCATTTCAGTCGAGGTTTTCGTTCTTTCTAAAACTTGGACTTGTTCATCTGTAGACGCATGCACTTCCTCAGCTGAAGCCGCCGATTCTTCTGAAATTGCAGCAATGCTTTGAATGGAGTCACTCATCTTCTGCTGTTCTTCTGTCATTTCATTGATCTGTGTATGAATGCTGTCGATTGTACCGACAAGTGCCTGCATTTCCATTGTGATGCTGCTCAGTGCCTCACCTGTTGCATTAATGGCGTCACCTTGTTCCTCATTCATCTTACTTGCTGCTGTCATCGCTTCAGCCGCCTTCTTCGATTCATTTTGAATGAGTTTGACGGTTTCACTAATGTGTTTTGTTGATTGCGCAGATTGTTCAGCAAGCTTTCTGACTTCTTCTGCAACAACAGCAAATCCTCGTCCGCTTTCTCCAGCTCTCGCTGCTTCAATGCTTGCATTCAGTGCAAGTAAATTCGTTTGATCCGAGATTTGAGAAATGGCTGTCACCACGTTTTCGATATTTTTCGTTTTATGCTCAAGGTCTAGCAGCATTTGCTCTACCTTTTTCGATTCTTCGTTCGCTTGTGTTGATTTTTGAACGAGCACACCAAGTGCATCAAGCCCTTTATAGCTTGCATCCTCAGATGATTTTGAGTTGGTTTGCATTTGTGAGGCAAGCTCACCCATATGGCGCACTTTCTCATACAATTGCTCTGATTTCTCATTAATTGTTTCTGCATCTGATGCCTGCTTAGATGCCCCTGTTGCCACCTCTTGAATGGCGGTTGCAATCTGTTCGCTCGACAGCAAGGTTTCATTTGAAATTTGTGTGACTTCATCCGTTGATGTCACTACTTGGTCTGAAGCCCCTTTCACTTTTTCAATTAACTCTCTAATGTCCTCTATCATTTGATTAAAGCTTTTCGTGAGGAGACCAATTTCATCTTTAGACTTCACTTCAAGCGTACTTGTTAAATCGCCTTCTGACACTTTACGCACATGCCCTGTTAGACGCTTGATTGGCGTTGTAATGCTTCTTGCCAATAAGAAGCTGAGGATCATCGCAAGAATAATGGCAATGACGGATATAATGATACTTGTCTGATTCATTTGTTCTGTAATCCAAAGCAGTTTCTTTTTCTCAAAGCTAACACCAACCGTCCAATCGGCTTCTTTGATTTTAGATATAACCGTCAGTTCTTTGCTGTCATCAATACCTGAATTGTCGATTGCTTTTTTCACAGAAGCAACTTTTGATATGTTTTTTCCTTGCTCTTTTGGATGCGCCAAAATGGTGCCTGTGTTATCAACTAAGAAAGCGGTCCCTTTATAAGGAATCTCTTGTTCATTTATATAAGATTGAATGGAGGAGAGCTTCAAATCAAGTCCAGCGACTCCAATGACCTTTCCATTTTTGACAATCGCCTTCGTGGCTGAGACAATCACTTTTTTCGTTGCTTCATCAATATATGGATCTGTCCAAACAACCTGATCAGGCTTTTCGACTGCTTGTTTAAACCAGCCTTGTTTAGATGGATCATACCCTTGGCCAAGATCGAACTCCGGGAAGCCGAGCATTTTGCCATCAGTTGTTCCAATATAAGCAAACGAAATGAGTTTATCCTGTTCCTGCAGGTTTTTTATTGCACTTTTTTCAAAATCCAGTGTTTGCTTTGTTTGTTTTTGCGCAAATTCTTCAGTTATTTTACCTGTTGCCAATTTTTTAATTGTATTGCCGTAATTATCAAGCTTTTCTGTAATAATGTCTTTCAGGCTTTCTGCCGTTGCTGTGGCGGTCGTTTTTGCATCTCGTTCAATCAGTGGTGTTAATACCATGTTGGAACCCACTTGAACTGCCACGACGGTTAAAATTAAAATAACTGAGATGAAAACAGCTATTCTCACTTGAAGTTTCTTAAACATCTCCTCACACCCCTATATCCTACTTTCATACCTCGTTGTATATATCGGCATAATTGATACCGCATTCAATAGTTGTGAGAAAATTTAAATAGAAAAAACAAGCCCAAAAAGGCTTGCTTCAAGTAAAATATTCAATTTTTGCAGACGGAAAGTACTGATCAATATATGATTCTAACGTCTGTCTCAGTTCTTGTTCCTCATCTTTTTGGTAGATATATTTCCCGATTCCATATCTACCCCACTTGTATCTTCTTTTTTCTTCATCTAATTCTAATTTTGATTTCGGATAGTTTTTTTGGATGACACGCTTCGCTGGTTTTGTAAAACGATGCTGGATCATTTCAAAGGTGATATCGTGCCTCACATCTTCAGGAAGGGCTGCATCTAGCTTTTCAAAAAGAACTTTATACCCTTCCTGCCAGCCTTCATGAATGTAAATTGGGGCAATAATAAAGCCAAGAGGATAGCCTGCCTTTGCGACCTTGACAGCCGCTTCAATCCGCTGATCAAGCGGTGATGTTCCAGGTTCGAAATATTTAATGACATAATCCGCATTGATGCTAAAACGGAATCTTGTCCGGCCATTATGCTTTGCATCAAGTAAATGATCGACATGATGAAATTTGGTCACAAAGCGAAGCTTACCAAGATCAGTTTGGCCGAAGTATTCAATCGCTTTCTTTAGTGTATGTGTCAAATGGTCAATTCCTACAATATCTGACGTACAAGAAGCTTCAAATCTCGTGATATCCGGCGCACGCTCATTCATGTACTGCTCCGCCTGATCTAATATTTCTTCAACATTCACATATGTTCGAATGTATGGCTTACTTCCCATCGTCGTTTGCAGGTAGCAATAATGGCAATGCCCCATACAGCCTGTTGCAAATGGGATCGCATACTCCGCAGATGGTTTAGACGTATCAAACTTCAACGTTTTCCTCACACCAATGACAAGCGTTGATTTCGCATTACGATACTTTTGTAAGTCATTTTTACCCGGAATATTTCTCACTTGGTTATGTGAAGTCGTTTCTCTTATTTCAATACCCATCCCCTCGAACTTTTCCTTCAGCTCTCGTCCTAACGGGTACTCTAACGCCCGTGGTTCAATGTACACAAGCTGGGGCACAAAAGGTTTGATCATATTTAGCACATCCTTACCTTATAGGTTTTCATACCGTTACTTTAACCGTGCAGGATGGCTTTTATCCTTTCTAAAATCTCCCTTATTCAAACAAATCTTGATAAAGAGCTTCTGCTTCTTCATATGTTGGAAAGACCGCATCATCTGGAGCCAAGGGATGGTACGTTTCAAGTAAAAATAGGGCAAGCTCCTCTTCGTTGTATGGATGTGAAACAATTTCTGCTTCTTTGATTTGTGCTACGTTTGCTGCATGTGGATTTCGATAAATCACATATACTTGATCACCCGGTTTATAGTCTGAGAAAGGCAATCTGGTCACCTCCATTTTTCTTATAGAATGCCCTTCTCTCTGACGGATATGACCCAATATGATAAAATTCGACAAAAAAACCAGACAGGGTTACTGTCTGGTTTGAATTCACTTAGTTATGTTGAAACGTTTTCTTCACGAAATCAACCACTTCTTCTGTCGTGCTAAGTGATAAAATATGCTCTTTAAATGATGCAGCTTCTTCCTTAGAAAGCTTGCTTAGCTGAGTTCTTGCTGGAAGAATAGATGTTGCACTCATTGAGAATTCATCTAATCCTAATCCAAGAAGAAGAGGAATTGCGATTTCATCTCCTGCCATCTCTCCGCACATGCCAACCCATTTACCTTCTTTATGCGCTGCTTCAATAACAAGCGTAATCAGACGTAAAATCGCTGGATTGTAAGGCTGGTAAAGATAAGACACTCGTTCGTTCATTCGATCAGCGGCCATTGTGTATTGAATCAAGTCATTCGTTCCAATACTGAAGAAATCCACTTCTTTTGCAAATTGGTCTGCAATGACAGCTGTTGATGGAATTTCTACCATTATACCGATTTCAATGGAATCGGATACGTCTGTACCAGCGGCAACCAATGCTTCTTTTTCTTCAAGTAAAATGGCTTTTGCTTCTCTAAATTCTGATAACGTCGCGATCATAGGGAACATGATTTTCAAGTTTCCATATGTACTTGCACGAAGTAAGGCGCGTAGCTGTGTTCTGAAAATCTCCTGTTCTTCGAGGCAAAGGCGGATCGCTCTAAAGCCAAGAAACGGGTTCATTTCTTTTGGAAGCTGCAAGTAAGGGAGTTCTTTATCGCCACCAATATCTAGTGTGCGGACAACCACTGCTTTGCCTTCCATTTTCTCTAAAACAGTTTTATACGCATCAAACTGCTCTTCTTCTGTAGGAAGCTGATCTCTGCCCATATATAAAAATTCTGTACGGTACAATCCGACTGCTTCGCCGCCATTTTCAAGCACACCTTTTACATCTTCAGGTGTTCCGATATTTGCAGCTAGCTCTACGTGAACGCCGTCTTTTGTGACCGTTGGCTGGTCAACCAGTTTCGCCCATTCCGCTTTTTTAGCTAAATAGTCTTCATGCTTTTTTTGATACGCTTTCACTTCATCTTCAGAAGGCTGAATGATGACGTCTCCGCTAATACCATCAACAATGATCAGATCACCATTTTTCACCGTTTTTGTTGCTTCTTTTGTTCCAACAACAGCTGGAATCTCCATTGATCTTGCCATAATCGCTGAGTGAGAAGTACGACCGCCGATATCTGTCGCAAACCCTTTGACGAATTGTCTGTTCAGCTGAGCAGTATCAGAAGGAGTTAAATCTTCAGCAATGATGACCACTTCTTCAGAAATCATGCTTGGATTCGGAATGTCAACGCCTAGCAAATGTCCAATTACACGCTTTGTTACGTCGCGAATATCCGCTGCACGTTCCTTCATGTATTCATTGTCCATTGCTTCGAACATCGTAACAAACATTGTCGCTGTTTCTTTTAAAGCAAATTCAGCATTTACTTTATCAGAGTTGATTTTATCCTTTACTGGGTTTAGCAGCTCTGGATCACTTAACACAAGAAGGTGTGCAGAAAAGATATCTGCTTTGTCTTGGCCAAGCTCTTTTAGCGCATGTTCTTTAATTGCTTCAAGTTCTTGTTTAGAAACATGAATTGCTTCTTCAAAACGCTTCACTTCTGTCTCTGGATCGTTGATGTCTTTTTGGTGAACTGTTAAATCTGGTTCTTCCAGACGATATGCTTTTGCAATCGCAACGCCTGCTGAAGCACCGATTCCTTTCAGTTGTTGCATTACTCGCCTAGGCCTTCACTTTTCATTGTGTCTTTAAGCGCAGCAAGTGCATCATTTTCATCAGAACCAGAAGCAGAGATTGTGATTGTAGCACCTTTCGCAATTCCTAGAGACATTACACCCATAATAGATTTCAGGTTCACTGTTTTACCATTATATTCTAAGTTGATATCAGCATCATATTTACTAGCAGTTTGTACAAGTACTGTTGCAGGACGTGCGTGAATTCCAGAATCTGCAGTTACTTTGAATGTTTGTTGAGCCATTTTTATCAATCTCCTTTTTATACAATTAATACATCCACAATATTATATCATACTGCCGAGCTTGTCATCTAACAAGAACGGCAGTTATGAAAATTATTTTGAAATTTTCATGATGTTTTCTTGACCAGCTTTGATTTCACCGGCTTCTTGAAGGTCAATAAATTGTCCTTCACTTAAGTTGGTAAATACAATTGGTGTCATTAAAGATGGTACTTCAGACTTAATTTTATCAATATCAACCTCTAAGAGTTTTTGACCGATTTCTACTTGATCTCCCTCTTGTACAAATGCTTCAAATCCTTCTCCTTTGAGGCTGACCGTATCAATACCGAAGTGGATCAAAATTTCAAGTCCACCGTCAGATTGTAGGCCAATTGCGTGTTTCGTTGGGAATACATTTAAGATCTTCCCTTTCACCGGTGAAACCACCGTTCCATCTGTTGGCAAGATGGCGAAACCGTCACCCATCATTTTCCCTGAGAATACTTGATCTGGTACATCTGTAATCGGATGAAGCTCCCCTGTAATTGGTGATGCAAAGATTTCTTCACCTAGTTCGTTTTGAAGCGGTTTTGCAATGACCTCTTCGACCTGCTGGCTGACTTCTTCTTTTGCAGAAGGGTCTTTCGCTGGACGAGGCGTGCGGCCTGCAATGATGTCCTGCATTTGTGTTTTTAAATTATCAGAGCGAGGACCGAAGATGGCCTGGATGTTGTTCCCTACTTCGAGAACTCCTGAAGCACCAAGCTTTTTCAAGCGGTCCTTGTCCACTTTCTTCTGATCATTAACAGTGACACGTAAACGCGTAATACAAGCATCAAGGTGTTTAATGTTTTCTTGGTCACCCATTGCTTCAAGAATTTCATAAGGTAAGTCATTACCCTTTTCAGACTTAGCACTATCTGCCCCGTCAGCTGCTTCATCCTCGCGGCCTGGCGTTTTCAGATTAAATTTGCGAATGGCGAATCTAAATCCGAAGTAATAAATTGCAGCAAGTGCGAGACCAACTGGAATCACAAGCCACCAAGCGGTTCTGTTTGGCAAGATACCGAATAAGAAGAAATCGATTAATCCTCCTGAGAAGGTCATACCGATTTTCACGTTTAGAATATCCATTATCATAAAGGATAATCCAGCAAATACACAGTGGATTGCAAATAACACTGGTGCAACAAACAAGAATGAGAATTCAAGCGGTTCAGTAATCCCTGTTAGGAAAGAAGTCAGGGCTGCTGATCCCATAATTCCTGCGACAAGCTTTTTATTCTTTGGTTTTGCTTCATGGTAAATCGCAAGTGCTGCTGCTGGGAGACCAAACATCATGAACGGATATTTCCCTGTCATGAATGTACCAGCTGTCAGCTGAACACCATCTTTGATTTGAGCCATGAAGATACGCTGATCACCACGGATAATATCTCCTGATAAGCTCTTATAGCTAAAGAACTCATACCAGAATGGCGCGTAGAATATGTGGTGCAGACCAAACGGAATTAATGAGCGTTCAATGACACCGAATACAAAGGCAGCAAGCGGCTCATTCGCTGCAAGCAGTCCTGTTGAAAATGAGTTCAGTGCACCTTGGATTGGCGGCCAAATGACTAGCATCAAAAGCCCTAAAATAAGTGCTGAAATAGATGTAACAATTGGAACAAAACGCTTACCGGCAAAGAAGCCAAGATATTGCGGAAGCTCAATTTTGTAAAATTTATTAAACATATAAGCTGCTAATACCCCGACAATAATCCCGCCAAAAACTCCGGTAGATAAGGTCGGTATGCCGAGCATATTAACATATGCTGGGTGGCTTTCCTTAAAGAACTTAGCCAATTTGATTGAATCGGATGGAATGGATCCGTTGGCCATTAATACGGCACTCATCGTTACGTTCATGACAAGATAACCGATAATTGCGGCAATCCCTGCCACACCGTCTCCATTAGCAAGACCGATGGCAACCCCTACAGCAAATAAGAGCGGAAGATTCGAGAAGACAATGTTCCCCGCATTTTCCATGACGCTTGCAACAAGCTGAATTGTATCATTGCTTAAAAATTGAGCCACATCGATCAGCTGCGGATTTTGCATCGCATTCCCAAGTGCTAGTAAAATACCAGCAGCAGGAAGGATCGCAACTGGAAGCATAAGTGCTCGTCCAATTTTTTGCAACACACCAAAAAGTGATTTAAACACTAGTTGAACCTCCTTTTATTTTCGCTTACAACATACAAGCGGGACGCTCCCTGACATACATTTCATAGTTAACCGTTTACATTTCACTTTCAAACACAAAAAAAGGCATGGTGATATAAGGTTGCGCAAATAACAGGATCTTATCCTGTATTTACCTTAAGTCACTCATGCCTGATCGAATCAGTTACACGTTTCAAGGAAACTATGAAATTTTATTTGTCAATCTGTACAGATGAAGGGTTAGGTAGACAGCCTCTGCATCTTGTACAGGCTTTTTCAATGCATGTTGTAATATTTTGATCATTTTCCAAGCAGTATTGTAGCATAAAGGATATTCATTTTTCAATAGATGAAGCAATTTTTCTGGCTCCTCTAAAGATTCTTCCCGTTTAATACGCTCAATCGAAAACGTAATATGGCGCAATAAGCGTAAATAATGAATACTTTCTCTGTCTACTTTCATATGAAATGAATCTTCTATGACTTGGACCATTTGCGTGATGAGCTGCGAATGACGGTTCACCTCAGATAATGGCCGATTCGTTAAAGCTGAGTGAATATGGAGCGCAATAAAGCCAATCTCTCCTTCTGGCAGCTTTGTTTCGACATCAGGACGCTCGTTAATGAGCTCAACGACTTCCTTTGCGACCTCGTATTCTTTCGGATACAACGACTTCGTCTCAAGCATAAAGGGATTGGTGATATCATATCCTTGCTGCACCCGCTTAAAACTAAAGGCAATATGGTCAGTCAGGGCAATATGAATATGCTCATTCAAACGGTGTCCCATTTTTTCTCGTATATGATAAATGACGTCATTGGCAAGCTCGATCATGTTCTCATCAATGTGGTGAAGCAGTTGTTTATATTCTGTTTGTTCCTTTGTATTTTTAAGGACAAACATTTTTTCAAATGTATCTTGATCGAGAACATCACCCGATTTTTTCCCGAAGCCGATTCCTTTCCCAATCAGAACTACTTCGCCCAAAGAAGAGTGTCTTGCAATGATGACATTATTATTTAACGCTTTATCAACGGTGAAGGATTCCATGAACATCCCCACCTCCTTCTTATTCAATCCCTCTTATCGTACAAAACAGATGAAACGTGCGTCAACGATTGTTTTTGAAAACAGTGGTTGATCGCTCGTTCAGGTGAAATGGCAGCATTCTTTTCTCTGGCACCTCTCCCTTTATGGCTCGATCGAACAAGTCAAACGCTTCCTGACCCATTCGTTTCAGCGGAATATCAATGCTGGAAATCCCCAAAGCCTCACTTAATTGGTTAAATTGAAAGCTCAGTATGGCTGGAGTTTCTTCTGCTTTTATGTGATGACGCTGCGCCTCTAATAAAAAGCCTGCTGATACGTCATCATTTGTGATGAATAATGCTGTGGGGCGATTCTTCATCTCCTGCCACTCTGTAAATAATTGTTTTCCATCAAAAAGTGTTAGTTTCCCTTCGATGATCCATTCTTCATCAATCTCCTGCCCGAGCGATTTCATCATTTCTTGATAAGCCTGAAGGCGCGACTCGCTATTCGCTCCTTCTGTTCTGGCGAGAACAATCGCAATTCGTTGATGGCCGCATGCTGCCAAATGATGCAGGCCTTCCTTAAATGCTTGATCATGTGCAATTGACACTGTTGAGCATGTATCATGCGGCGTGGGATGACAAAATATAATCGGCCCAGATTCCTGCCACTTTAAAATATGCCTATCACTTAACGCATTTGAACAAAATATTAAACCATCCACACGGCGTTCTTTTAAACTCATTAACGCTTCTTTTTCTTTTAATGGATCATACCCCGTTTGAAATAAAGCAAAATGCATACCGTGCGCCTGTGCTTTTTCTGCAATACCTGTGACAAGGCCGCTGAAATAAGAGTGTTCAATCGTCGGAAGAACGATGCCAAGCATATTTGAATAGCCCTTTGCTAAATGGACAGCTTGAATGTTTCTCGTATATTTGAGCTCTTTCATCGCATGTAGAACACGTTCTCGTTTTTCCTCTTTGACATAAGGATGATCATTCAACACACGTGATACAGTTGTCACAGATACGCCCGCTCTTTTCGCAATCTCCCTTATGTTTGCCATTTTTTCTCCTACTTTCTCTTGCTATGGTAAGCGTTTCATACTTTAAGATGTATGTGAGCTGAACAAATCACTGGATGGAAAGGGGAATTCAAGATGGGTTTCATCATATGGATTATATTATGTATGACTGTTTTGTTTTCTGCTCGTTTTGCACTACATCCTTTAGGAAAAGAACATAAAATCAAACCGTTTGAATCAATTGATGATTTTTTTGTTGATAAGGATCGAAAAGAGTGACAAAAAATCACGATGACACTTCCAAGACATGGACGTTCATCGTGATTTTTTTATTACTTGATGATCGTCAGCTCTTTCGGATAATTGGTTAAAGTGACTGGACCGTCTGCTGTGATCAATACATCATCTTCAATTCTGACGCCGCCGACTCCTGGGACGTAGACCCCAGGTTCGATCGTATACACCATGCCTTCTTGGAGAAAATCATCATTTGCCTGGCTCATCGAAGGAAACTCATGAACAGACACCCCTAGACCATGCCCAAGGCGGTGAGGGAAATAGTCTCCATATCCAGCTTCTGTGATCAGCCCGCGTGCTTTTAAGTCCAGGTCCCCAATTCTCACACCCGGCTTACTCATTTCTAGTGCTGCCATTTCTGCGTTCAGGACGGTTTGATAGATGTCCTTTTGCTGATCAGAAGCTTCCTGATAGATGAATGTTCTTGTAATGTCTGAGCAGTACCCATCAACAATGACTCCAAGGTCAAATAACACAAAGTCGCCTTTTTTTAAGGCTGCCTGTCCTGGATTTCCGTGAGGCTCTCCTGATTTTTCGCCAAAGAGAACCATCGTCGAAAAGGACATGCCTTGAATGCCTTTTTTCTTTAGCTCATATTCAATGACAGCGAGCACTTCTGTTTCGGTGACTCCTTCTTTTAAGGCGTTCACCCCAATTTTTACCCCTTCATCTGCCAATTGAGCTGCTTTTTTCAGTGTAGCAATTTCAGATTCATCTTTAATCAGCCTTAGCTGATTGAGCTCTTCTTCTGCCCGGACAAAAGTTTCTGCCCCAGTGGCAGCTTGAAGCTGTTCTGCTCTTTGAAGCGGAATCGACTCTTTTTCAATTGCAAGTCGAGTTGCTCTTACACCGCGTTTTTCTACTGCTGACTGAATGAAATCAAATGGATTCTCATGGTCTTCATAACCAATGATATCGCCTGACCACCCAGCATTTTTCGCCTGCTCGACTTCCATTTTAGGCAAAATAAAAAATGGATCTGCCTCTTGAAACACAAACAGCCCCATTACTCTTTCATGCGGCTCTGTGAAGTATCCAGATAGATAAAACACATTTTCCTTTGTATGTATAAATGCACCTTGAATGTCTTTTTCCTTTAGCCAAGAAGACAAGCTCTTCATTCGGTTCATCGTGATCCTCCTCACACGTTTTACTACTGATCTATTGTATCAGTTTTTGCTTTATTTCGCACAAAAGCGCACTGGCAGAAGCCAAGTGCGCTATGATGATTTGCTTAAGATGCACGAAGCAGACGCAGTCCATTTAAAATAACCAAAATCGTACTTCCTTCATGCCCGATGACGCCAAAAGGCAAATCAAGCACTTGTAAGAAATTCGCACAAATTAACAAACAAATCACCGTTAATGAGAAAATAATATTTTGCTTAATAATTCGGTTCATCTTTCTTGAAAGACGGATCATCTTCGTTAAGTTATTTAAATTATTCTTCATTAAGATCAGATCTGCTGTTTCTAAAGCCACGTCTGTGCCTCCGCCCATCGCAACCCCCACATCTGCTGTGGCGAGTGCCGGTGCATCATTGATTCCGTCTCCTACCATGATGATGGAATTACCGTGTTTTTTAAGTTGATTGACCTCATGTACCTTTTCATCTGGAAGGCACCCAGCAACAACCTTTTGGATGCCGGCTTCCTGCGCAATGGCTTCAGCCGTTTTTTGCTGATCTCCTGTCAGCATGACGGTTTGGATGCCTAAATCATTCAGCTCTTGAATCATTTTTTTCGCTTCAGGTCTCATTTGATCTTTAAGGCCAAGGCACCCAACGACTTCTTGATCCTTTTGAACATACACCACTGTGTATCCTTTTTCAGAAAGATGCTCTCCTGTTTCTTCAATCTCGCGGTCCATTGAAGCCTTGCCAGCAAAGTCTTTCTTCCCAATCCGCCACGTTTCTCCATTCAATTGTGCCTTTACACCAAAACCAGAGGTTTCTTCAATGGTGACATGAGCTGATCTTTCTATTTGCTGCTCTTGTGCCATATCAGAGATCGCTTTCGCTAATGGATGGTTTGATTGATTTTCAATTTGATAAAGCGCCTGATAAAAGGCCGCTTCCTCTTGTCCTTTAGCGATCACCACCTGCTCTACAGCTGGCTTTCCGCTTGTAATCGTCCCCGTTTTGTCAAAAGCAATCATGCTGCTAGTGCCTAGCTTTTCTAAAAAGACGCTCCCTTTAACAAGCATTCCGTTTCTTGCGCCGTTTGAGATCAGTGACAAAGCAGCTGGCATAATGGATGCAACAAGCGCACAAGGTGATGCTACGACCATAAACACCATGGCCCGGTAGAAGGTTTCACTCATACTCCAGCCTAGTACAAAATGAGGCAGAACCATTAAAATCGCGACGGTGATCAGTACACCTTTTACATACGCACCTTCGAATTTTTCAATAAATGCCTGGCTTGGTGACACACTTTCTTGAGCCGATTCGACAAGTTTAATAATTTTATGGAAAAGCGTTTCTTCATTATGTTTGGTCACTTCTACTGTTAAGGAACCATTTAAGTTCACTGTTCCCGCAAACACATCTTCGCCTTGCCCTTTTTCTTGGGGCACAGACTCGCCCGTAAGCGCAGATTCATCCACACTTGTTCTTCCGCTTAAAATCACACCATCTGCTGCAATACGTTCCCCAGCTTTGATCATGATACGGTCACCTGGTGTTAATGATGAAGCAGAGACTTGAATGGTCGTACCATTTTCTTCAATGAAAGTCGCTTCATCTGGTGCGATGCTCATTAAAGCTGTTAAATCCTTCTTGCTTTTATTTGATGTATACGTTTCAAGCGCACCACTAAGTGAGAAAATAAAAATTAAGATCGCGCCCTCTGCCCAATATCCAATGATTGCTGAGCCTATAGCTGCAAAAATCATTAAAAGTTCAACATTCAAGCTTTTAGACGAAATGGTTTCTTCAATTCCTTCCTTCGCTTTTGCAAAACCTCCAATTATAAACGCAAGGATAAATAAAGGAATACTCCACATGCTCTCATCCTTTAACATCCATCCAACCAAAATGAGAATCCCCGAGATACCCGCTGCTATTAATTCTCCGTGCTGTGCCCATTGATGAAGGGACCATTTCGATTCCTTTTGATTTGTTGTTTGATAAAGTGCTGTATTCTCATTCATGATTGTTTTCTCCTCTCTAATTGATAATGGTTTTCACATCATCAATTGTTGCCCGTTTCCTTTTTTCATCTATATTTTCTGCTATTTCAAGCTTTTTATAGGTCTGTTATTCATTATAACAGGTTCTGACCGATTTTCAATTAATAATTATTATAATTTCTTTTTGATAATAATTATCATTATTGATATAGACCCTTTCTCTTCTGAGCACAGTTTATTCAGATGAAAAGCAATTGAACACAAAAAAGAACCAAAGGAATGATCCTTGGTTCTTGAAATCATGTTTCGTTCTAAAAATCCGTCCACTCCTTGATTTGTTTTTTCGTCAGTGGACCTACATGATTTTTCACAATTTCCCCTTTTTCATTTATCAAAAAGCTGGTTGGAATGGTGATGATTTGGTATTTCTTCATCATTTCCCCTCGCTCATCTAGTATGACCGGGAATGTAAACTTTCTGTCTTTCACAAATTGGGCAACCGCATGTTTACTTTGTTCAGCCCCTAGTAAATTCACCGTTAAGATATCAACATCACTCTGATTTTCTTTCACGATCTGGTCAAATACGGGCAGCTCCATTTTGCAGGACGGGCACCAAGTTGTCCAAAAATGCAAAATGGTCTTTTTTCCTTTCGCCGGAATCATCTGCGTTTCACCAGTTAATGTAGGAGCCTCTATCCTTGGCGCCATAACGGGCTCTTTCGCTTCAGCCTCGCTGCCTATGAGTAATAGAAGCAGGGTCATTATAAGAAGACTGGCGGGTAGATATTTACGATTCATCAGGATCTTCCTTCCCAGTTTTCTTATAGCTTGCCCGCTCGACGAAGAGGACATTCAAGCTTTTTTCATTCTAAGAAACATGGAAACGCCGAGCTCCTTACAAATCGTCGCATAATGCAGTGCAGTCAAGAGGAGCATGCCCGTATTCATCCCTAATATAACCCCCATCATATTCAAGCTTTCAATTGACCCGAGAAAATACACCATTGAAAACGAGACGACATGCACCCATATATTATGTAGGAACACATCTTTAATGAGCCCCATACCGATTAAGCACGCTTGAAATGGCATCACAAACAGGTGGCATAAAAAGTATGGCCAAAGCAGCTGTAAGTAGACAGCAGCTTGCGGTGAATCAAAAAAGAGCTGTGTGAGCGGATAAGCAAAATAATACATCACCATCACTGCCGGTACCCCGTACCCAAACGTAATGATTATTGCCTGCCTGACACGTTTTTTCACAAGGGCATACTGACCTAAAGCATAGGCTTCAGATACACTCGGAATCATCACAATCATGATGGAATGAGCGATAAATGCAGGGAAAAAACCGATCGACATCGCGACACCAGCCAGCATGCCGTAATGATCAACAGCAAGTGTGCCAGAGATGCCTGCAGCAATAAGGGCACCTTTGATTAAAAACGGTTCTATCGCATTTGCGATCGCATGAAAAATCCGCATGCCCGTTGTTGGAATGGAGACAGCTAATAGGCGCTTTCTCACGTCAATTCCTCTTAATTCAACAGACCTGACATTGACAGCATTTTTCGCCATGACGTATTGGGAGTATAAATAAATAAAGACGACAAGATCACTCGCGACAATGACACCGATGGCAATGAGTACCGCTGTTTCAATATCAAACGAATACCAATGGAAGAACAAAAACAGGCAGATAAGCTGGATCGTTTTCTTCAGCATATTGGCAAGAGCGATCCTGCCCATTTGCTGCTTTCCCATAAAATAGCCGCGTGCAATCGAGGTAAACGCAATAATTGGAATAAGAGACAGCACAAGCCCTTTCATGAGCGGATGATACGACTGAAACACTGGAATGAACGGCAGGACAATCGCAGCGATCCCCGTTGTTGTACATGTCACCACAAGCGTCATTTTAAACGCATGGCGGAGCATACTTTTATGGAGCCGCTCATGCGATTCTGCAATGAATTTAGAAATGGAGACTGGCAGCTCTAAGCTGGCAATCACGAGGACCAGCATGATGATTGGAAGGATACTCATATATAGACCCATTCCATGTTCTCCAAGCTCTCTCGCTAAAATCATATTGACTAAAAACTCTATACACTCCGCAATGAAAGCTGCGACAGATAGCAGAATGACCCCTTTTACAAATCGATTCATGTAGCCTCCCCTTTATCTAAAGCAAATTCTTTTCACATTCTATGAGACAAGTCCTGAAAATATTTTGATAAATGAAGACAAAAAAAAGAGCGATCTGATTGATCGCTTCATTTCTTTATACAGCAAATACGTGACGACCGATACGTTCTACAATTTTGCGAGAACGAATCCAGTTATCTGTTGCCGTTTTGGGATTATAAAAATAAATGGCCTTTGTTGTTCTGTCATGTTCTTTCACTACTTGCTTCACAGCTTTAACAGAATCTTGATCTGCTTTATCATGAATGCTTCCATTCGATACTGGCTGGAAAGCATTTCGCTGATAAATAACACCTTTGACACTGTCAGGAAAAGAGCGATGCTCCACCCTGTTTAAGACGACGCTTGCCACAGCTTTTTTACCTGCGTAAGATTCACCTTTCGCTTCAGCATGTACCAATCGTGAGAGCAGTTCCATTTCCTCATTAGAATAGCGTTTGGCGCTTTCCTCGTTCGTCGTTTCTGATTTTACTCTTTTCTTTTGCTTCGGTTTTGAAGACATTTTTTCTGAAGACGTACTTAGCATTTTGACTTTCGGCTGACGCTTCTCCTCTGAAAATGCTGGGATGACTTGATCGTGTTCATCTTGATCTATATATGAAAGCTCATGCTTAACAGGTGCTTGTGAAAGTTCGTGACTTAATGTGCCTTGCTGCTCTTGTATGTTGTCCATCTTCATGGCTGCGATTAGCATAAGGATGACAAAAAGAGCGGTATGAATTTTCATCATTCGCCTCATTCCTCCTTTAATTAAAGTAGGCGGTAAGATACTTGTCCACTCTAACAAGAGCTCCTTCTATTTTCACGCACAAAGATTTGCATGCCTAACCAAATTCCGTCATTAAATGGCATGTCCTAGTTGAATTGCGTATCAACTGGAATTGTTAGCGCTTAAAAAGACCCCTTTTCCGCCTATCATCATCCTTATGCTCCTGATTATGGGTTATTACATTTTCTTTTCAGATGTATCAAGCTCGTTTGAAGTGTGACAAAAGAACTAAAATAAAAAAGCTTTCTCTCATTCATGAGAAAAAGCTTTAGCTTCTTGCTTCTGTAAGATATTCAAAAATAACATCTCCACCATGTTTCGCAATCCCGCGAAAATACTTAAAATCATCTTGATTCACCAAGATCGAACGAAACGTTAAAAAATCATCTTTCTGAATGGTCACTTGCTTTTCTGTCCCATTTCGTAACGATTCAAGTATTGTGAGCATTTGTTCTTCCGTCAAATAAACCGCTCCTTTACAGCCATCATCAAATATTAAATATATCATCCGTTAGGAAAGCATACAACGAAAACGAAACAAAAACGTCTTTATCCTTTACATTGGTATGAAAATATTGCAAAATACTTTTTAATAGGGAATGAAATCTGTTTTTAAAGGAGAGGGATCGGTTGAAGATTGCAAAAATTGGAAATGTGATCGAATTTAGAAATGGTTTAACAGGTGTAGTTGAAAAAGTGAATGAAAACTCTGTCATTGTGGATGTCACCATTATGGACAACTATAGAGATTTAGAACTGGATTCACTAACAGTCGTTAATCATAAAAACTATAAAATCATCAAAGACTCCGTACATTAATTTGCAATCCTCAATTCAGACTATCGATACATACGTAAATACGAAGCAAAGCTGTTCATTTATTTGTTGAAAAGGTGAATAGTATTTCAGACAACTTTCTATTTTTATAAAGTGATGAGATGCAGTATTAGCTCTAGACAGGAGAAACTAAAATGCAAAATTCAAATGATATCATTGTGCGTTTTGGGAATATGGAAGACGCTGAAACTACTTTAGACATACAGTCATCAGTGATTGCTGAATCAGATTATTTACTTACAACGCCTGAAGAAAACAAAAAAACCCTTTTAGAACACAAGGCTTGGATACAAAAAAGAATAGAGAACGAAAACGAAACGTACATAGTTGCTCAAAAAGACGGAAAAGTCATTGGGTTTATAGCATTTGAAAATGGATCAAATAGAAAAAGAACTGCCCACGCAGGTTCATTTGGTTTGATGGTTCATAAGAGCTTTAGAGGTTTAGGCGTAGGGGAAATGTTGCTAACAGCGTTATTAAATTGGGCAGAAATGAATCCTTCGATCGAAAAGGTTAGTTTAGCCGTATTCTCTACAAATCAAAAGACCATTTCTTTGTACAAAAAGATGGGATTCAGAGAAGAAGGTCGTAAAATAAAAGAATTTAAAATAAGTGAACATGAATACTGGGACGATGTTTTAATGTATAAACTTGTTTAATACCATAAAAATAGATGCAGAAATAAGGACATAACATAAATTGATTCATCAATTTGTTATGTCCTTTTCTTATTATTTCACCTGTACTAGTGTCAGTCTTTTTGCGTATGAAAGGTTTGCATTTCCGCTTTCGTTTTGTACATGTCAACTTCCTCTGGGGTGATAACGCCTTTATCGATTAAAAGTGCAATCACTCCAAGCAATGTGGAGGCACTCCATTTATATCGTTCTTTGTTTTGATGTTCGAGCATTTGAAGCTCTTCTTTTAGTTCCATCAGCAGCTTCTCTGTCTTTTCTTCTTTGTTTGCCAACTCAAACGCCTCCGTTATTCGTTCATTGCCTCTATTTTATCTCAAAGCAAATAAGATAAGCAAAAAACACAAATTACCTTTACAAACATACGTTCTGCCATGTATAATAAATTTACGAGCTGGTAGCCCCCAGCCGTCCTAGCAAGTTCTATTCCCATTTTTATGAGGAGAGCGACATGACTCTTCTCTTTTTTTATCACTTCAATCTAATTCATCCCATTCAAACCCATAAAAAAAGACATGTCATTAGGCATGTCTTTTCCTTTATTAGCGATTATCAATCGTTTCAGGATACATATCATGATTCATCATGCGATATGAAGCCATTTCTTCATATTTGGTACCAGGTTTTCCGTAGTTCGTGTACGGGTCAATTGAAATACCGCCTCTTGGTGTAAATTTGCCCCATACTTCAATGTATCTTGGGTCCATCAATTCAATGAGATCGTTCATAATAATATTCATACAATCCTCATGAAAATCACCATGGTTACGGAAGCTGAACAAATACAATTTTAATGATTTACTTTCAACCATGATTTCATTTGGGATATAGCTGATATAAACTGTCGCAAAATCCGGCTGACCTGTTTGCGGACAAAGTGACGTAAATTCTGGGCAGTTGAATTTCACAAAATAATCTCTATTTGTATGTTTATTCGGAAATGTTTCAAGCACTTGTGGTGCATAATCAAACAAATAATTGGTTCCTTGATTTCCTAGTAAAGTGACACCTTCTAATTCTTCTGGTTTTCTTGTCGTCATGTCGTCTCTTCCTTTCTATACGCCTCGTTTATTGCCCCATAATAATGTGTGCAGCTGCGGCAGCACTCTTACGCGATTTAAGTCTGGGTCTTGCGCTACTTGATCGACAAGCGCTTCATACTTCTTTAATAAGTGCGTCAATAAGTACGCATCATCACCTGTTGTCGTGTCATCATTTCCTACCTGCAAATAAAAAGGAAGCTCTGGATATTTCGCATGAACATCCTTTGCATAGGCTAAATCATGATCGTCAAAAATCACGACCTTCAGGCTTGCATGCTGCAATCTATTTCCGTTTTTCAGCTCATCTATGATACGTGTGAGTTTCGCGAAATCTGTTTTCATATTTGAGCTTGGTGGCTTCGGAGAAATGGTTAAATCATCAATTTTCAAAAACCAGTCCTGATACATTGTCCCTTGTGTTTCAAGCGCTGTATCAATTCCTTCTTCGTGTAGCAAATCAATAAGTGATTCCATTTGTTTTAAAAGCGCAGGGTTTCCCCCTGAAATGGTGACATGAGAAAAAGCCTGTCCGCCTATTCTTTTTAATTCCTTGACAATGTCCTCTGCGTGAAGCCACTGAATGTCATGCTTTGCTGATCCATCCCAAGTAAAGGCGGAATCACACCAGCTGCAAGAGTAGTCACAGCCAGCCGTTCTGACAAACATGGTTTTTTGTCCAATGACCATCCCTTCTCCTTGAATGGTCGGACCAAAGATTTCTAATACAGGAATTGCTTTAGCCATTGTGTTCAACTCGTTTCGGCCGGTAAATGCAGTAGCTTGTTGGTGTCTCCCTAACAAAGACCTGAACACATACTGGTTTATTTGCTAAAGTCGATAAATATGCTGCGACTTTGTCATGGACTGTCTTTGCCACAACCTCTGTAGTAGGCATCGCGTATGGATCGGTTGATGAGAATTCCTCATGATCATTGAGCAGCGTGTGATCATACTGTCCATGAATAAGTTTTTTCAGTGTACTAAAATTGACAAGGAAACCTGATTCATCTAGGTCATCTCCAGCAATGGTTATATTGATGGTGTACGTGTGACCATGTACACGGCTGCAAGCACCTGCATCCTCTCTTGGGATGAAATGGGCAGCTGATATATGCATATCCTTGTTCAATTCAAATGAGTATGGATGATTCGTTTGTGGATAGATTTGAGAAAGCATTTATTTTGCCTCCTTCATTTCCATATAAGTGTCATAGCCCTTTTTCCGAAGCTTACACGCAGGACATTCCCCGCAGCCATCAGACATGATGCCATTATAGCAAGTGAGCGTTTCATTTTTCACAAAATCTAATGCATTCAGCTCGTCTGCTAGCTTCCATGTTTCTGCTTTATTGAGCCACATGAGCGGTGTATGGATGACAAATGGTTTTTCCATCGCCAAATTCACTGTGACATTACAAGATTTTACAAACTCGTCACGGCAATCTGGATAGCCGCTAAAGTCTGTTTCACATACACCTGTGATAATATGTCTTGCACCGATCTGATACGCAAGAATAGAAGCGAAGGATAAGAACACTAAGTTTCTTCCTGGTACAAATGTGGAAGGCAGCTCTCCTTCTTTTTCCTCAATGTCAATGTCATCTCTTGTTAAAGCATTTGGTGCCAGCTGATTCAAAAGAGACATATCTAATAGATGGTTCTTCACACCTAACTTGTCAGCAATTCTTTTGGCGACATCAATTTCTTCTTGATGACGCTGATTATAATGAAAGGTCACGGTTTCTACCTCTTCGAATTGTTGAAGTGCCCATAATAAACATGTCGTACTGTCTTGTCCCCCGCTAAAGACAACGACTGCTTTTTCATTTTTCATCTTCTGTTCTCCTCCTTTTGCAGATCTATACACTCGTACAAAGCTGCATCTGAAAGGCTCATGAAAACCCCTATTTTTCTCAAAAGAAAAGACACCTTTACATGTGTATGAGGTGTCCCAGCCATAAAAAATAAAAAATGCCACATCCAAGGATACGGCAAGTCCTTAGTTTTTTATAGAGGGTTTTGCTAGAACCTCTCCCGTTTACACGGATTTTTGTTCAATTTTCACAGAGGATAGTGTACCACATATTTTCCATGCAGGCTATCCTTTCTTTAATTATCATGTGATGCAGGCACTTTTTTTAGAAAAAGAAAGAGGATAAAAAAGATGCTCACATAGCCAAAAATAGGATAAACTGTTGATATCAATGTACCGTAACCAATTTTACTAATCACATAGCAGCATAAGAGAATAAGGGATATTGTCAAGACACTGTTCATTCGTATATACGCCCTCACTTGTCTCTCAAGTCCATATAAATTGCCTATGACGGATGTAAAGACTTCGCCGAAGATCACAAATAAATAAATGAGGTGAATGGAATTTGCTACTTGATACACGACCTGAGCCATTGGAATATCAAACGCCTCCAGCATATCTAATGAAGAAAGAGATAAAAAGCATACAAATAAAATAATTGTCAGCATGACGCCCCCAAGCACAGCTCCCTTTTTAATCACCGCTTCAGAGGTCATTTCATTTGCGACGGGCACTAACACTGCTTGAGAAAGTGCCAAATTAAAAGCACCATATGAGATAGCTGATAAAATCCACTCTCCCTCACCCATTTGCAGCGCAAGAACATAACTTTCACTACTGCTAAAAACGAATGAATCAAGAAACACAATCATTGAAAAGAAAATAAGCATTGGGACGACGAGAACATTGACACCAAATAATCCTTTTGATCCTTTCAAAAGCACAATCACGCTCAGAATGATCGTCAAAAAGATCCCATATTCCTTCGATATGCCAAGCTGCTCTTCAAATATAGCACCTGCGCCAGAAATCATCACTGAAGTGACGCCTAATAAAATAAAAAACATGACGACATTAATATACCTGCTTGCAGCTGCGCCAAATAGAAACCGGTTCATATCTTGATAAGACTCTGCTTCAATTCGTTTAGAAATGAGCATCATTTTTGCCCCAAGTCCAGTAAAAATAGCGCCGCTAATCAAGATTCCGAATAATCCAATCCAGCCAAAACGAACAAAAAATTCTACGATTTCTTTTCCGGTCGCAAACCCAGCTCCAACCACTGTTCCTACATATACAAAGGCAAGCTGAAAAGCGGATTCATTTGAACGTTTCATGTGACCCCTCCGCACCCATCACTTTCGATTGTCTTTTTTTATCCTATGAGACAAGTTCCTTGAAAAGAAGGACAAACCATGATTAAATGCAAAAAAGGATTTTCACCCGCCTTTGAGCAAAACAGTTGAAAGTCAAAATAGGTCAGAGTATACTATAGTCAAAGATGGTCAAACAACAGACCATTTTCTTTAACATTCATTGGTCAAATAAAGTCAAACTTTTATCATAAGGAGGTCATGGCAAATGCGTTGTCAACATTGTCAAGTAAATGAAGCAACTATTCGCCTGAATATGCAAGTGAATTCATCCCGGAGCCAAATGGTTTTATGTGAAGACTGCTACACCTCTTTGATGGAGCAATCAAAAATGAAAATGGGACCTCAATTGTTCGGAGGAAGCTCATTCTTCTCTGGGCAAGAGCAAGCAGGACATACGCAAAACGTAGAGCAGCCAAAGCAAAAAGGCTTACTTGATGAACTTGGCCGCAATTTAACAGATGGCGCAAATGCTGGTTTAATTGATCCAGTCATCGGCCGTGATGAAGAAGTCGCAAGAGTCATTGAGATTTTAAATAGAAGAAATAAAAACAATCCTGTCCTCATTGGTGAACCAGGTGTTGGGAAAACAGCGATCGCTGAAGGACTTGCATTGAAAATTGCAAGTGGCGATGTACCAAATAAATTAAAGAACAAACAAATCTATTTATTAGATGTCTCCTCCCTTGTAGCGAATACAGGGATACGTGGTCAATTTGAGGAAAGAATGAAGCAGTTAATCAAAGAACTGCAAAGCCGTAAAAATATTATCTTATTTGTAGATGAAATCCATCTTCTTGTAGGCGCTGGATCTGCCGAAGGGTCAATGGATGCTGGAAACATCTTAAAACCAGCTCTTGCACGAGGCGAGCTCCAGCTAGTAGGTGCGACGACATTAAAAGAATATCGTCAAATTGAAAAAGATGCCGCACTTGAACGACGCTTCCAGCCCGTCATTGTAGATGAGCCAACACAAGCTGAAGCGATCGAAATTTTAAAAGGCATTCAAGATAAGTACGAAAGCTACCATGGCGTCACCTATTCAGACGAAGCCATTCAAGCGTGTGTTCAATTATCTTCCCGGTATATTCAAGACCGTCATCTGCCGGATAAAGCCATTGATTTAATGGATGAAGCAGGTTCAAAAGCGAACCTCTCCATTGATGCAGCAAGCGAAGATGAACTAACAAATCGTCTGAGAGAAATTGCTGCTGAAAAACAAGCCGCTTTAAAAGAAGAACAATACGAAAAAGCAGCGAAGCTTCGAGATGAAGAAGAGGCCATTGAAGCTAGACTTCAAAACAAAACAAATGACAAAGAACATGTCGTCACAGCAGAAGACATTCAAGCCATTGTGGAACAAAAAACAGGCATCCCTGTCGGCAAACTGCAAGCAGACGAACAAACCAAAATGAAAGAAATTGACGTCCGCTTAAAAGCACGAGTGATCGGTCAGGAACATGCGGTTGAAAAGGTAGCGAAAGCTGTGAAGAGAAGCAGAGCCGGCTTAAAATCGAAACATAGACCAACTGGCTCCTTCCTATTCGTTGGACCAACAGGTGTCGGGAAAACCGAATTATCAAAAACACTAGCTGAAGAATTATTTGGTTCAAGAGATGCGATCATCCGTTTAGATATGAGTGAGTACATGGAGAAACACTCAGTATCTAAGCTCATCGGTTCTCCTCCTGGTTATGTTGGACATGATGAAGCGGGTCAACTGACGGAAAAAGTACGCAGAAAACCATACAGCATCATTTTGCTGGATGAAATCGAAAAAGCACACCCTGATGTGCAGCACATGTTCCTTCAAATCATGGAAGATGGCCGATTAACAGATAGCCAAGGTAGAACCGTCAGCTTTAAAGATACGGTCATCATCATGACAAGTAACGCAGGCAGCACAGATAAAACGGTCAAAGTCGGCTTCCAGTCTGATCAGGAAGAAGCAATTGAGGAGCAATCACTCATTGATTCACTTAGCGCCTATTTCAAGCCAGAATTCTTGAACCGTTTTGACAGCATCATTCAGTTTGATTCATTAGATCGAGATGATTTAGTGAAGATTGTGGATCTTTTGCTCAATGAGCTATCAGAACAATTAAAAGAGCAAAATTTAACAGTCCATGTGACAAATGAAGCGAAAGAAAAAATTGCAGAACTTGGATACCATCCTGCATTTGGTGCTCGTCCACTGCGAAGAACCATTCAAGAGCATGTTGAAGATCAAATGACGGAAATATTGCTTGAAGAAGAACAGCTTTCAGGATTTACTGTAGAAGTTGAAGATAACGAAATTGTCGTAAAAAAAGGATAAGTACATCTTAAGAAGGATCTATAGCTCCATCATGTTGCGGTGTCTAAGTTCCATCCGCACGCCGACGCTCCCCCGCCTCTATTCCTTTAAGATAAAAGAAAAAGAGGTGGATCACATGATGAATTGGAGCTATGATCTTGTCAAAATCATGTATGAGGAAAAATTAAAAGAGCTGCTTTTAATTGAAACCGCTCAAAGAAATTAAAAAAGAAACTCCCTTTATATCAGAGGGAGTTTCTTTTTTAAGGTAATAGAAAGCGCTTTCGTCAAAAATTCTTCACAGAAACTGCCTTAATTTGATATTCAGACTAAAACCCTTCTAGAAGACACCGATATTAACTATAGAAAAAGATAGTTAAAGGATTTGGTGAGATAATGGACAAAACATCGTTAATAGGTATTATTTTAGCATTTATTGCACTGAGTGTCGGTATGGTTCTGAAAGGTGTAAGTCTAACCGCTCTTATCAACCCAGCGGCTATATTGATCATTGTGGTTGGGACGATTGCAGCTGTTGTCATCGCATTCCCATCTAGTGAAATTAAGAAAACACCAAAATTGTTCGGCAAAATTTTTAAAGACAACAAGCTTCCAACGATTCAAGAAATGATCCCTCTTTTTTCAAACTGGGCACAAATTGCGCGTCGTGAAGGTCTTTTAGCATTAGAAGCTAGCATTGAGGAAGTAGATGACGATTTCCTTAAGAACGGCTTAAGCATGGCGGTTGACGGTCAAAGTGCAGAATTTATTCGCGACGTCTTAACAGAGGAAGTTGACGCCATGTCTGAAAGACATCAGTCAGGCGCATTAATCTTTACACAAGCCGGTACATACGCTCCGACGCTTGGTGTACTTGGCGCCGTTGTCGGACTTATTGCTGCACTTGCTAACATGGGAGATATTGAAGCACTTGGACATGCAATCAGTGCAGCCTTCGTTGCCACACTGCTTGGGATTTTTACAGGGTATGTGTTATGGCATCCATTTGCCAACAAGCTAAAGCGTAAATCAAAGGAAGAAGTAAAACTTCGTCTAATTATGATTGAAGGGATCCTTTCTGTTCTTGAAGGTCAATCTCCAAAAGTGATTGAACAAAAACTTCTCATGTACTTACCAGCGAAAGAACGTGCAAATCTTGTCATTGAAGAAGGAGAAAAACAAAATGGCTAGGAAACGTAAAAAACATGATCACGATGACCATGTAGATGAATCTTGGCTGATCCCTTATGCCGATCTTCTGACGCTTCTACTCGCTCTCTTCATTGTGCTTTTTGCATCAAGTTCGATTGATGCGGCAAAGTATGAACAGATGGCCAAGTCTTTTAATGTCGTCTTTACGGGCGGTACAGGTGTCATGGATCAAACCAGCATGCAAAGCACTGAAGAAACTGAAAATAGCAACCAGACCAAAAAAGCAGCTGAAGAAGATGAAGAAGCTCAAGCGAAAGCTCGAGATCATGCCGTTCTCACAAAGGTCAAAAAGCAAGTGGATTCCTTCATTGCCAATAAGAAACTTGGAGCTAAGCTCGAAACAAAGCTCACGGACGAAGGTTTGCTCATTACGATAGAAGACAGTATCTTCTTTGATTCTGGCCGGGCGATTATTCGACCTCAAGATGTCCCGTTAGCAAAGGAAATCTCAAAACTACTCGTCATTAACCCCGCTCGTGACATCGTCATTAGCGGACATACTGATAATGTTCCGATCAGAAATTCAGAATTTGAATCCAACTGGTATTTAAGTGCCATACGTGCTGTAAACTTTTTAAGTATTCTTCTTGAGAACAGCAATTTAAACCAAGAAAACTTTAGTACAAAAGGTTTCGGTGAATTCAAGCCAATCGCTTCAAATGACACAGCAGAAGGCAGAAGTAAAAACCGACGCGTAGAAGTACTTATTTTACCGATTGAGAAAAAAGCAAAATAAAAAAGGGAGCCCTCGGCTTCCTTTTTTATTTATTCTTTATGATCATATAAATGTTTTGCACGCAGTCCCACATGTTTAAGCATGTCAATGCAGGCATCCTTCTCTTCTTCGCTCAGGACACTGATCATCTCATGAATTTCTTTCGCATGATCTGGGAAGATATCATCAAGCAAAGCTCGTCCCTGCTCGGTAATATGCGCAAATGTGACCCTGCGGTCTTCTGCACAAGCCTTACGGCTAAGGAGTTCTTTCTTCTCCAATTTATCGACCACATACGTGATGCTGCCGCTTGCAAGTAAAATCTTATCACCGATTTGCTGAAGCGGCTGATCCCCTTTATGATACAGCAATTCTAATACTGCAAATTCAGTCGGATTCAGCCCGTGCTTCACAATATGTTTGTTCATGTGATGATTAATTGAGCGATAGGCACGTGATAATACAATAAATAATTTCAAAGATTTTTCAACATTATGATTTTCCATTTTTTATCATCCTTTATGAAATACACCCCACTAATGTGACATTAATAAACAATAAGTAAAATGTCAACATTTTGATCTATCTTTAGCATGAAAATGAGACCAGAACGAATCACCTAATTTTTTAAAAATCACACAAGTCATCGTAATAAACATAGGTTCAATGCTATAATAAGTCTATTAGGTAATACGTTGGAGCGATGAATGATGAGTATACTGAAAGGGTTTTGGAAGAAGATCAGGCTGTACCTTATTTTGGTCATGATTCCAACCCTAATCATTAGTTATTTTATCTATGAAAAAGAAACGGAAAAAATCGACTTAAAAAACAAACAAACTGCTACACTTATGTTAAATATTCACAAAAACCAAATGAATTATTTAATTAGTGAAACAGAAGCGAGATTAACTTCACTTGCCATGGGATTTGACCAGCCTCTTGAGACGAAAAAAGTAAAAAACATCCTAGAGAAAATCTATAAACAAGAACCTCGTTTTTCAGGCCTGTATCTCCTAGACAAAAAAGGAAATGTAACAGTAAGCACCACACCATTAAAGGAAAAAATCAACCTATCATTCAGAGATTACTTTAAGCGCATTCAAGTGACCAAGCAGACGGTGATCACAGATAACTATGTGAGCCGAATTACAAAACAGCGGATTCTTTCCATTTGCGTGCCTGTGCTGGATGAAAACGAAGAAGTCACCAATGTGCTAGTCGCCGCCATTCAAATTGATTATTTAAGAAATATTATGAATGTATTGAACCCTGATCTTCATTTTAAGATGCTGAATCAAAATGGACATGTCGTGTTTACAAGTGGTCCACAGCCAGCATCAGAAAATGGCAGCACCGTGTCTACATATTTAGATGAAAACAGCTGGAAGCTAGAGGTCTATCCGCAACGCGCTTCTACAGGTGAAGTGCTGTCTGTTATGCTGATCCCTTTATCCAGTGCTTTTATTTTATTAAATATTTTATTCACACTTGTTCAATATGTCATTTTAAGGCGTCAAACCCAGCAGGAGCGTCACCAAAATGAAGCGCAAAAGCTTGAATTAATCGGAACCCTCGCAGCAAGTACGGCACACGAAATTCGCAACCCATTAACAGGGATTAGTGGATTTATACAGCTTTTGCAAAAGAAGTATCACTCTGAAGAAGATCAGCTCTATTTTTCTGTCATTGAAGAAGAAATTAAACGAATCAATCAAATCGTCAGTGAGTTTCTTGTATTAGGGAAACCAACGGCAGAAAAATGGCAGAATAACTCTGTCAAAGAAATTGTCAGTGAGATCATGCCGATCGTTTTCTCTGAGGCGAACCTTTATAATGTTGAGGTTGATTTGCAAATTAATACGATTCGAGATGTTGGGGTATATTGCACAAAGGATCACATTAAACAAGTCGTATTAAATGTAGCGAAGAACTCGTTAGAAGCGATGCCAAATGGCGGTCATTTGAAGATTTTAATTGAGGCTGAAAAAGAACATGTCATTATTAAAGTGAAGGATACGGGTGAAGGCATACAAGAAGAAATGTTAAAACATATCTTCCTCCCTTTTATTACGTCGAAGGAAAAAGGGACAGGTCTTGGGCTTGTTGTGTGTAAACGAATCATTTCGATGTATGGCGGAACAATTGATATCGAGAGCGAAGTGAATAAAGGAACAACCGTCATGATCATGCTTCCTTCTGCTCACTCAGCATAGCTGAAACATTCAGCCGGTTTTGCTTAGGCAAGACCGGTTTTTTCATGTCAATAAGAGGGACGGTTCACAGATAGAAGACTCATTTGAGATACAAGATCATGAAAGGAGGGGGCAGATTGTTTCTCATGAAAAAGGAGATGCTGATACTCATTCATCAGGTTGTCCAGTTCTTGACTATATTTAATTGTCGTCTCACCAGTGTAGCCTTCTGCTTGAGCAGCTTCTACCATCTGTTTTCTCTTCTCATCAATGGACATTAGCAATTGTTCTTTCCTTACATAAATATTCATGATCTCAGCTCCCGCAATGAATTCGACTGTCTATGCTCAAAATGATCCGACACCAAAATTATACTTTATTTGTAAATTAAATTAAATATGCTAATTTTATTTAATTTTTTACAGCCTAAAGACCTCTTACCCAATCATATTTGGGGGTAAACTTCAAATTTGGACAGGACTGACACATGGATTAAACAGAATTTTATCCTATGTAGAAGATCAAAATCAACTATTTTCTTTCTCATTTTATGTCTATTTCCCTAAAAAAAAGCTGATCTTCCGCCTCATGCGGAATGATCAGCTTTTGTCATTAAACCTTTTCTTCCTCGTAAATTGGCACCCAGCCCTCAGTTGTGACAAATATGCGAACGGCAACCACTTTTCGATCCTTTTGAAGTGTAAAATAGTGACGAATATGTGGCGGAACAGAAATTAAATCGCCTGGATTCAGTCTCACGTCAAAAAAGACGCCATCCTTACCTTGAATGGCAAAGATTCCATGTCCGCTTACAATAAAGCGTACTTCGTCATCTGTATGGTGATGCTCACGCTGAAAATTTTGGAGCAGGTCATCTAGGTTTGGTGTGGCGTCAGATAATGAAATCACATCCTGCGCTTTGTATCCTCGTTTTTCAGATATACTCTCGATTTCCTTTTGGAAAACAGTCAAAATCTCTTCCTTTTCCTCATCTGTTAAATCATACTTTTCTGATAATCGGTTTGGAAGCTTTGCAATATCCCAATGCTCATAAATGACCCCTTGGTTTTCTAAATAGGCTGCCACCTCTTGCTCGCTTTCAAGTAATGTGTTCTCTTCGTTATGAATCAAAATCGTCGCCATGTGCTTTTCCTCCTTTTTATGTGACAAGCTGCTTTTGATAAAGCGTTAATTTCAAGTGGTAGCTAAACAAAAATTCATACGCCTCTAATACTCGTTTTGCTTCTGAGGCTGTTTTTCCCCAGACTGTGATGCCGTGATTTCGAATGAGCACAGCACCTGATTCCGACTCTTCAGTGAGATGCTTTGCAAATTGTGCTGCAAGATGCGGGATATGGGCTGGATTTTCAATAATCGGTAACGACACTTCTGCATCCTCTTCCCAGTAACCAAGCGCTTTGATGATTTCGTTTCCTTTGAAACGAACCTCGCCCCTATCCCCATACAGCTCAGACATCACATTATTATCGATTGTATGAACATGGAGACAGCAGCCTGCATTCGTCTGCTCATACACATAGTTGTGAAGCAATGTTTCAGCTGATGGTCTAAGCGGTTCGTTCGGATCAACAGGCTTACCTGCTGCATTTACTAAAACAAAGTCTTCATCTGTTTCTTTTCGTTTATCTTTACCGCTTGCCGTCACCAAAAACGTGATTGGATCATCCGACACCTTGATCGATAAATTGCCGCTTGTTCCGTAAAACCAGTCTCTTTGTGCCAGTTCACGTTTGACGTCTGCTAGCTCCTGCCAGCGCTTGCTCTTTGCGTCTGCCATTCCTTCACTTCCTTTATTTGATCAAATTGTGCTTTAAGATCAATAAATGTTTCATACTCTAGATGGACAAGCCCGAGCTCTTTACATTCGTTTAGCAAGTAGTCACGCGCAAATGTGAGATCCGCATGCTTTGCCGCCTCCACATCGGTGACTGAATCTCCAATCATGATAATGAAGTCATTCTCACAGGTCAGCTCTCGAATGATTGACGGCTTGCAGCATCCGCAGCCATTTTGACATTGCGAATCGCAGGCATGCGGCCATTCAATCTGAATATGCTCTTCCCCAAATGACGCATGATTGCAATAAATATCGTCTCGATCCACAATGCCCTCGAGTATGGGATAAACAAAAAAGTCCATCCCGCCGCTTAGCACATAGAAGGGAATATCAGCCTTTTTCACATGATCAACAAATTGCTTGAATCCTTCTCGAATCTCTGTATCTTCTAAAATAAACGATTGAATGGCTTCTTTTTGATCACTCGTCAGTAATTGAAACATCTGCCCGACGCCTTCTTGAATGGTGATCTCCTTTGTGAGAACATCGTCCTTCAGCTTCGTCCATTCACTTGGTGCAAAGTGTTTCATGATGCGAATGATATTATCATTTTTCGTAATGGTTCCATCAAAATCACAACATACAATTGGTTTTTTCATTTATTCTGCTACCCTTCCCCATAGTTCAAGTGCTGCTTTTAAGTCTTGGCAAGAAGCTGCCTTCTCTTGGATCGACTCTCCATGTATCACCGCATCAATGATCGATCGAAATGCTTTCCCTCCGCCGATGGCTCCACGCGGATGTCCGTGAATTCCTCCACCAGCATTTATCACATGATCGAGTCCAAAATCTTTCATCAAAACTGGAACCATTCCAGGATGAATGCCTGCTGACGGAACAGGGAACGTTTTTTGAACCGAATCCTCTTTTACACAAGCTTCATAGATTCCAAAGGCATCTTTTTTCGGAAGTGCGACCGACCCATACGGTGAGGGAAAAAGACTCAAATCAGCGCCAGCATATCGATTTAATTTACCTAAAAGAAGAGAATGGGAGAATCCATATTCGTGCGATGTTGTCAAAGCGCCGCTTACTGCGGGATGGGCCATAATAGGCAATCGAATATCTGGATCCTCAGCTAAGCTTTGCATGACATCTAACCCGTAGGCAAAAACATTGAATAAGAGTGCATCTGCTCCAAGCTCAGCTGCCTTTCTTGCTCGATCCTTTAGTTCAAAGGTTCTGCCTGTTAAATTAACGGCATATAGCGTTCGGTGCCCTGTCTCTTCATATGTTTCTTTTAATATCTTTTTTCCTTCTTTGATTCGTTCTTCAAAAGGGGCTAGTGGGCTCTCAAATAAAATTTCATCGTCTTTGATAAAGTCAACGCCGCCTAATGCTTGTAAACGGAGCTGTTCTTTTAAATCTGCCATATCACGGCCAATGACACCTTTAAAAATACTCATCAACAAAGGTCGATCAAACACGCCTACTTTTTTTCGTATGCCATCAATTCCAAATACCGGTCCTGGCAGACTTCTTTTCAATCGATCCGAGAATTGAATGTCGATTAGCTTCACTTTTCCATCTAGTGAAAGCTTTCCAAAGATCGTCGTCAAAACGGCCGGAATATCCGCTGAAAAGTTAGCCTCAGGATAAGCAATGGTCACCTCAGATTGATATAGGCCATTTTCGGCTGGAGCAAACTTTTCTGATACCTTTTCCACCCGGCCTTTATGCTTTTGAAGCTGCTCTTTTTTGAGCTGCGGCAAATCCGTCCATGATCCAACTGTTAAACCAAGCGCGATCTGCTCCGCTTTTCGGTTTACTTGTTCATCCTCTCGATGTGTTAATACGTATGTTGCCAGTAATTCACTCACTAGGAATCCCCTTTCGATTGCGTCATGCATATGGTCAATAAAAAAACCTCTCCAAGTGCTTTATCAGCGCCTTAAAGAGGTTGTTTCGTGTCATTCATCCGAATCTTATCTCTCAGCGCTTGCTGCAAGAATTAGCACCGTGCTTCATGGAAGTCGGTTGCCGGGCTTCATTGGGCTAGTCCCTCTGCCTACTCTTGATAAGAATATTCAATTTTCTTAAATATTGTCTGAATTATCGCACCGTTTATTCATGTTGTCAATGGCTTATTTTCAAACAGATTCAAGGAATCGATTCGCCGAGCGGCTTCTTTTAACCGCTCCTCATTTGTTAAAAGTCCTACTCTCACGTATCCTTCACCGTGAGTACCAAACCCATTCCCCGGCGCCACAACCACATGTGCTTTCTCTAATAATACGCCAGCAAAAGATTCAGATGTATATCCTTCTGGCACCTTTAGCCAAGCAAAAAACGACCCCTTTGGTGCAGTGACCTCCCAGCCAATCTCCTTGCAGGCAGCAATCCACACATTTCGCCGATTCTCATATCGATCATTTTGCACCTGTACGCACGTTTGGTCGCTTAACAAAGCTTCCGCTGCCGCATCTTGAGTGGCTTTGAACAGTGAAACAAACAGGTGATCCTGATAAAGCTCAATCGCTTCAATAACAGACGGATTTCCTGCTGCAAAACCTACTCTCCAGCCGGCCATATTATACGTTTTAGACAATGTGTATATTTCAATTCCTGTCTCTTTCGCTCCATCTGTTTGCAAAAAGCTGATTGGCTTTTCCCCATCAAACCCAATGCCGCCATAGGCAAAATCATGGACAACACAGAGCTTGTGATCTTTTGCGAATGTAACGGTTTCTTCAAAAAATGAACGGCTTGCCGTGGCACCTGTCGGATTGTTGGGATAATTTAAATACATCAACTTTGCTTTTTCCTTAACATCCTCAGGCAACCTGTCATAGTCAGGTAAAAAATCATTTTGTTCAAGAAGCGGCAGCGTCACCATCTGAGCTCCAGCAAGTACGGCACCTGACCAATAATCAGGATAACCTGGGTCTGGAACAAGGAGCGTATCACCGGGATTCAGCAGGCATTGCGGCAGCTCAACAAGCCCCGCTTTCCCGCCAAATAAAATCGCAATTTCCTTCATCGGATCAAGCGTGACACCATATTCTCTTTCATAAAAGGCAGCGGCAGCCTTTTTTAATTTCGCTGTTCCGCGGAATGACGAGTATTGATGATTTTCAGGTTTTAATACCGCTTCCTGCATGGCTTTTACAATGTGCGCGGGAGTTGGCTGGTCAGGATTTCCCTGCCCTAAATTAATAATATCTGCGCCTTCCTGCACCTTTTTCTGGACCTTTTGGACAAGGGATGCAAAAAATTGTGTCGGTAATTGTTTCAATACATCTGATTGCTGGAATTCCATTTTTCTTCACCTTCTATTCAAGTTACGTAGCAATACAAATACTGTAATGGATTGTTTTACGAATTGTAAAGCAATTTTGAAAAAGGATTGACATGTGAAGCGCA
This sequence comes from Bacillus sp. FSL W8-1143, assembly GCF_037965155.1. Classification (NCBI taxonomy): domain Bacteria; kingdom Bacillati; phylum Bacillota; class Bacilli; order Caryophanales; family Bacillaceae; genus Bacillus; species Bacillus sp. FSL W8-1143. The sequence continues at coordinate 1,317,447 of NZ_CP150182.1, read as the reverse complement.
GCTCTGATAATATCTTGAATTAAGAAATGCAAACAGACACGAGACAATGACATATTGATTTCTCTTATCGAGAGTTGGGCGAGGGATTTGGCCTTTTGACCCCAACAGCAACCGACCGTTAATACCACTGTGAAGTGGGGCGCAGCAAGTAAGCGCCAAGACAATTGTCTTATAGGGCACGGTGCTAATTCCATCAGACGTATGTGCTGAGAGATAAGAGAGGCTTTGAGCATACACGCCATCAAGCCTCTTTCTCTCAGGAGAAAGAGGCTTTTTTATATGATTTGGAGGGGAAGCAATTGGTTACACTTACGGCATCATATGAAGAATTAACAGAAAGCTCGGCAGTTGCACTCGCAATTAGACTTGGCTTGATCCAAGAAAGCAGTCATTTGACATGTACGGAAATCGGGGACGGGAATTTAAATTACGTCTTTCATATTTTTGATCATAAACAAGAAAAAGGTTTGATCATCAAGCAGGCACTGCCCTACGCCAAGGTGGTCGGAGAGAGCTGGCCGCTTACATTAGACCGTGCGAGAATCGAAAGTACTGCCCTGATCAAGCAGTCAGAGTACACACCGCACCTCGTACCAGCAGTCTATTATTCAGATACAGCTCTTGCTGTGACGGCAATGGAGGATCTATCACACCTCGAAATCGTCAGAAAAGGGCTAATTGCCGGAAAACAATATCCGCATTTATCCGATCATGTCGGAGAATTTTTAGGAAAAACACTTTTTTACACTTCTGACTTTGCCACAAATCCTAAAATTAAAAAACAATTTGTGAAGCAATTTACGAATCCGGACCTTTGTGACATTACCGAAAAGCTCGTCTTCACAGATCCTTTCTTTGATAGCGGCACAAATGATTTCGAAGAAGAATTAAGAGAAGCTGCCGAAGCACTTTGGGCAGATCTTGAAGTGCAGGCAAAAGCAGCTGAATTGAAGCGTATTTTCCTGACATCTGCCGAAACACTTGTTCATGGAGATCTTCATACAGGCAGTATTTTTGCAAGTGAGACGGAAACAAAAATCATTGATCCAGAATTCGCTTTTTATGGTCCCTTCGGATTCGATATTGGTCATTTTATCGCTAACCTGTTCCTAAATGCTTTGTCCCGTGAGAATGAACATGATCAGCAGCACCTTTTTGACCATGTCGTCAATGTATGGGCAACATTCAAAGAAGTGTTCGCAAAAGCTTGGAAAGAAGACAGCATTGAAGCATTTAGTGTATCAGACAGTTTTTTAGAAACAACCTTTGACCGTATTTTAAAAGAAGCGACAGGCTTTGCGGGCTGTGAACTTGTCCGCCGAACGATTGGCCTTGCTCATGCCGCTGATCTCGATGCGATTCCATCACCATCTAAACGGATTCAGCAGAAAAAAGCAGCACTTACGCTCGGAAAAGCATTCATCAAACAATATCATGCAGTGGAAACAGCGTCTGACCTCGTCGCATTATTCCAGCAATCTGTAAAGGAGTGACGGGTTTTGTCTAAAGAATTTGAAGTCCCCCGTTCTGTCGAATGGGAAGAAAACTATATTAACATTTTGAATCAGCAAAAATTACCGGCAGAAACTGAGTTTGAGCATCTATATACAAAAGAAGACGTGTATGATGCCATTGTCACGTTAAAAGTGCGGGGAGCACCTGCCATTGGCATTACAGCAGCTTTTGGACTGGCGCTCAGTGCCCAAGACATTGAGACAGAAGAAATTGATGTGTTTAGACAAGAAGTCATTCAGATAAAAGAATATTTAAACAGTGCTCGTCCAACCGCTGTGAATCTAGCCTGGGCATTAGAGCGATTGTTGCAGCGCATTGATCGTGCAGCTTCGGTCAATGCAGCCAAAACAGACCTTGTCCATGAGGCCATTCAAATTCAAATTGAAGATGAAGAAACATGCAGACAAATCGGTCAAAATGCACTCCAGCTCTTTAAATCGGGTGATCGGATTATGACCATTTGCAATGCAGGCTCCATCGCCACGAGCCGATACGGAACAGCCCTTGCTCCATTTTATTTAGCCAAAAAGAAAAATCTCGACCTTCACATTTATGCCTGTGAAACACGCCCTGTTCTCCAAGGGGCTAGGCTGACAACATGGGAACTCATGCAAGGCGGCGTAGATGTGACGCTCATTACAGATAACATGGCAGCCCATACGATGAAAGAAAAACAAATTTCTGCAGTCATTGTTGGAGCTGATCGCATTGCCCGTAATGGAGATACGGCAAACAAGATTGGCACGTTAAGTCTCGCCATTTTAGCCAAGCATTTTCAAATTCCGTTTTTTATAGCTGCACCGCTTTCTACCTTTGATATCTCAACCAAAAACGGGGCAGATATTCCAATAGAAGAGCGTGACCCGCTGGAAGTAAAGGAATTAAACGGCGTCCAAATTGCACCACCTGATGTTCAGGTATTCAATCCCGCCTTTGATGTCACTCCTCACCATCTCATTTCAGGGATCATTACAGAGAAAGGGATTATCACGTCAAACTATACAGAAGAGATTGATGCTCTGTTCACTGAAGGCATCTCACTCTGATCATAAAAAAAGCGCCGTGTACTTCTTATTTAAGAGCACCGCGCTTTTTTATTTCATTCGTTTTTGCTAAAATTTCTTTTTTCTGTTCTTCTGTCAAAACCTTCATTTTGACACATAGTGATGTGACGGCATACATTTTATTCTTTTTGTCCCAAAACATTCCCTAGCGCCCTCCTTTTTCCCTCAACCAACTTTTTTAGCTTAATAAAAGGATATGTCGCTTGGAAAACATTTGGAACAGGTCAATCGATTTATTTTTGAACAAATGGGATACCTTCTAATTCAAGCAGAACCGCTTTCATATCTGTCTTCGTTCCTGCATAGCCCGTCAGAGAACGGTCTTTTCCAATCACTCTGTGACAGGGAATAAAAATAGGTAATGCATTGCGTCTGTTGGCTTGTCCAATGGCTCTCACAGCCTTTGGGTTACCAACCGCTTTTGCAATGTCTGCATAACTTTTTGATTCACCATACGGAATAGTCGAAAGTGCTTCCCACACTTGCTCTTGAAACGAAGTTCCTTTTTGCTTGAGCGGGAGATCGAATTCTTGGCGCTCACCCTTGAAATATTCATCTAGCTGCTTTTTTGCTTCTTGTAATACAGACGTTTCTTCTTCTTTTAGATTGGATGCTTGCTTTTTTGCTAAAAACGGCTCATCATCAAACATCACTTCGATGATGGCATCGTCTTTTTCTAGTATGTATAGTGCCCCAATTGGTGCGTGATAGACGGTATAATACACATTAATGCTCTCCTTCTTGTTTCTTCTGCCTCAGTGGCAGCGTGAGATGGAAGACGGTTCCTACCCCTTCCTCACTTTCTACCTCAATGGTTCCTTGATGCTCTTCAATAATTTTATAACTAACCATTAAGCCAAGTCCAGTTCCTCTTTCTTTTGTCGTATAAAATGGTTCCCCTAGACGCCTCAGCTTGTCCTCTGCCATTCCGCAGCCTTCATCCCGCAGTGAAATGACAATATGCTCTTCGCCCTTCCGCTGAATGCTCACATAGACATTTCCTTTTCTCGGCATGACTTCAATTGCATTTTTTAAAATGTTAATAAAGACTTGTTTTAATTGGTTTTGTTCACAATAAATGAGCGGAATTTCATCCAATACATTGAGATGCATTTGAACGTTGCCAAGATTCGCCTGTGCGTGCAGCAGATCCATCGTGTCTTTCACAATTTGCACCACATTTTTTTCTTCAAATACGATGGCTTGCGGCTTTGCTAAAATCAAAAATTCGGTGATGATCGATTCAATTCTTTTCAGCTCTGAAGTGATGACATTGAAATAGAGCGAATACTCCCCTTCTATATTTCCTTTTAGCAGCTGAATGAAGCCTTTTAATGCTGTCATCGGGTTTCTAATTTCATGCGCAATTCCAGCGGCAAGCTCTCCGACCACATGAAGGGTATCTGATTTTCTCACCCGTTCTTCTAATTCCTTCCGCTCTGTCACATCTCTAAAGATCGCCAAATTCATATTATGAATGATGTTGCGTTTAAAAGAGAATTCCAATATCCGCTGATCTGGGTGGTTCAGCACAAATGGCACTTCATTGTCCATTTCATCTAATGACATCGCCTGGGCAGGCTGTGCCAAATGTTCAATTTGATAAGGCGCAAGGATGTGGAAAAGGTTCATTTCCGTTAAATGATCACTTTTCAATCCTAGTAGCTCGCTTGCGGATGGATTGACTTCGATAATGCGGTATTGGTTATCAAACAGAACAATGCCGTCCATTGATCCATTAAATACTTTACGGAATTTGAGCTCACTTTCGCGCAGCTCCTCCTCCATCCTTTTTCGATCACTCACATTACGTAAAATGGTTAAGTGCTGTCCTTCTAATACCGTATGCTTTGATGTAAACTCGAGCTCTTTAAACTGACCATTTGCCATTCTGAACAAAAGCTCTTCCCTTATTTCATGATTCCGAATATATCGTCTTCTAGTCGATCTATATCTCTGATCAGATTTCACGAGAAAGTCTGTGAGTTTCTTGCCAATCAGTGAATGCATAGGTAATTCAAAAATGCGGCAGGCTGATTCATTGGCTCTCACAATCTCTCCATCATCTGCCCAAATGATGATCGCATCCATTGCATTTTCAAAAATTTCTCTAAAGCGTTCCTCACTTTTTAACAGCTTTTCTTCCATTAACCTTTTTTCTGTAATATCCCGCATGATCGACATATAAAAACCACTCATCACATTTGATGTAATGGTGAGCTCGAATAATTTGTACTGGCCAGATTGAAGGGTAACGGGAAGTTCTCCCTTGGCTTTCCCTGTTTCTTTAAGTGACGTTAAAAGGTGCTGTAAGGATGGAAGATTTTCTTCGTCGACAAATTCATGTAAATAGCGATCGGTTAAATCAGTCTTTTGCAGCTCAAAGCTCTGACAAAAAGAATGATTCGCATCAATCATGCAGCCATCCTGATCAAAAATGACCATCCCGTCAATGGCTCGGTCAAACAAATCTTTGAACAGCTGCTCATTCATGGAGCGTTCTCGTTCTAATATTTTCTTTGAGGAAATATCTCGCATGACGACAATATATTGCTGATTCATGGTGTCGTGCTCTGCGACAAATTCAATGTATTTTGTTTCACCATTTTCCAGCTGAATGGAGATTTCTCTTTTTAACGTACCTTTTCGAAAAAATAGATCGAGTGAGCATTCAATTTTATCTTTCGGGATGCCGTAAAGGAAATCTAGAACGGATTTATTGAGGAGGTCTTCTTTCGGTGTCTGTACAAGCCTGCATGTTGCTTCATTGGCTTGGATGATGTTGAGGTGCTGATCAAATATAAAAATAGCATCTAACGTCTTATTTAACAGCATTTTTTGCTGCATCAACTCTGTTCGCAAATATTCGTTCTCTTTTTCTAATTTTCTGATATCTTCTGCGCCATCGAGCGTTTCAGTCATTCTCTTACACTCCTTTTCCAGCCTCATTCCTCTACAATATTTCTACAATATTTTCATTGTTCCTTCATTCGACTCATAAAAAAAGATAACTTTTTACACGAAGACTGTCTCATTTATTTCATTTGGATGACAGGATCGAACCTCGATTCTCTTTTCTTACGCTTCTTTTACAGCCGTTCTACAATTTCACATCAAATAGCGAAATGAGCCAAAATGTATTTTAAAATGGGGCAAATACGGGAACAGTGCACTTAGAACATTTATGTTTAAAATCGAGCAGGAAAGGTGATGTTATGGCATCTTCACGAGATAGTTATTTTGATAATGCGAAATTTCTTCTGATTTTTCTAGTTGTTTTTGGTCATTTGTTACGATCATTCATTCATGATAATGATTGGATGCTTTATTTATACAAATTTATTTATACTTTTCATATGCCTGCCTTTATTTTGGTTTCCGGCTTCTTTGCAAAAGGGTTTAGAAAGCCAGGTTTTATGAAAAAAGTTGCTATTAAGCTGATCATCCCATATTTCATTTTTCAGGTGATCTATTCCGTTTACTATTATCTCTTGCAGGATCAAAGCATGGCCAATTTAAATCCAATTGATCCGCAATGGTCTTTATGGTTTTTAATTAGTTTATTCTTTTGGAATTTGCTGCTCATTCCTTTTTCTAAACTGCCATTTCACTGGGCGATGATCGTCAGTTTGTCGATTGCGTTACTTGTCGGTTACGTGGACAGTATTAGCAATACACTGAGCTTATCGCGTACGTTTGTCTTTTTGCCAATGTTTTTAGCAGGCTTCTATTTAAAAAAGCAGCATTTTGAATTCATCCGTACAAGTAAAGGAAAGCTGTCAGCACTTCTTGTATTAATGGCTGTATTCATGTTTTGCTATTTCTATGAATTTGATTATTCCTTCTTATTTGGATCACAGTCATATGCTTCTCTTGGTGATGAGGGAGTGATTGCGGCAATGAAACGAATGGCATGGTATCTGCTTGCATTCGGCGCTACATTCAGCTTCTTTGCTTTAGTGCCAACACGCCGTTTCTTCTTTACAAAATGGGGCACAAGAACGTTATATGTGTATTTATTACATGGCTTTGTAATTAAGCTACTTAGAACGACTTGGTTTGATGACTGGGCCTTGAATGCAGCAAGTGTTCTCATGTTATTGCTGCTGACCATTCTGTTAACCTTTACCCTGTCTAGCACCTTTGTTAAAACCGTTGCACAGCCAGTGATTGAGCTCAAAATGACCAATCTCATGCGTACAATCACCGGCAGGCAGGGCAGTTATAGCAAATAAAAAACGATCCCGCGCGGATCGTTTTTTCTATTTTTCATTCATGTGTCCATTGTGACATTCAGCATCTTTCTTAGGCTTTACAAGCGTATCAATCCATTTGCTGCTGTTGATATCTCCAAGCTCACTACCAAATTCCTCTTCTAAGATATCTGGGTCCATTGGCTTTTTATGGTCTTTCATGTCCTTGCTTTTTACATGCTTCTTAGTCACGAGATCCTCCCCCTTGTTTCCCTTTATGAGAATTTCGGTTTGCTTGACGATCTCTTGAATGTTCATCAAATTGGGTTTGTCCTTGATCATGTGCCATGCTTTCTGTCGGTGTCATATTATTTGTCAGTGCTTCATTTTTCGCTGCTTTTCTTTTCATCTGAAATCAGTCCTTTTTTGACATATTTAGTTCTTCTCTTAATTGGTCTAGAAGTTCCTTCATTTGTTTGACCGTCACCGGCTTTTCCTCTGGCTTTAACTCATAGCCGATTTGTCCATTGGCTTCTAGGGTGGCTTTTTTGAGACTGCTGATGTCTGTAATGCCTTGCTGCTTTAAGCGCATTTTGAATTCATCCCTTGTGAGCCGCGTTTTCTTAAGTTTGTGATCAAGCATTTCTCCATCCTGCAAAATGACCACAGATTTCCCTGAAACCAATTTTTCAAAGAAATCAGATTGGATAGACAATTTTTCCATGATGACGAGTGCAATGATAAATGTAGCGGCGGCATAAATCGTTTCAAGTAAATTGTGCTCAATAAAGGGTTGGATAATAATCGATCCGATTGAAATCATGATCACTGTTTGTTGAACAGTTAATTGACTAATGGATTTAGGCCCTGCTATTCTCAGCAGCAAGGTACCAACTAGCAGCATGACAATTGCTTTCCATATTACATCCAGCACGTCTCGTTCACCTCTTACCTATAGATTGCGAACATCCCATGTGATTTAGCCAGTTAGATAATGGAAATAAAAAAACAGCATTCGCTCGGAATGCTGTTTAGCCGATGATGACGCGCTCTTTCGGATAATGATAATTCGCTTCGCTTTCTCTTCGGCCAATTAAATATAAGAAGCTTGGAATGCCGATCCGTCCAATAAACATGACGACCATAATGATACATTTACCGAACACCGTAAGGTCCGAGGTGATTCCTAGCGATAGCCCTGTTGTTCCGAATGCAGAGCAAACTTCAAATAAATTTTCTAGAAGTGTATTATGCTCGGATAAGGATAACAGAAACGTAGCGCCAAACACCAAAATAAAGGCCATCATCGTCACCATCAAGGATTTGTTAATATCCGCTTGATGAAGCTCTCTTTTGAAAATTTTAATGGACTTATTTCCCCTAGCAAAATGAAACAGTGCGAGTAAATTCAGGGCAAACGTAGTTGTTCGAATTCCGCCTCCCACAGAGCTTGGGGAAGCCCCGATAAACATAAGCATACATAGAAATAAAAGGGTCGGTTCTGTCAGCTGGGTAATATCTAATGTTGTCAAACCCCCACTTCTTGTTGCGGTCGATTGGAAAAAAGAATAAAACAAGATTTCGTGCCAGCTTTTCCCTAGGAAGCTGAACCCGGCTTCAAGTGCATATATGCCAATCGCTCCAACAACGACAAGACCGCCAAACGTAATCGTTGTGATTTTTGTAAACAATGAAAACGATGCGTGCTTTCGGTCCTGATTAAATAAATAATCCTTTACTTCGACGAGCACAGGAAAGCCAATCGCTCCAAAGATGATCAGCAGCATCGTAATAAATTGGACAAAATAATCATCCTTGTAAGGGATGAGCGAGTTCCCTGTAATATCGAAGCCCCCATTGGTGGTCGCACTAATACTTGAGAAGAAGCCATGCAAGAATGCTCCTTGAACATCGTAATATTTGAGAAAATACATGCTTAAAATCAGACCGCCTAAAAACTCAATGAGCAAAATTAAATATAAGACCTGCTTCATTAATTTCACAATACCTGATAAATTGCTCTGGTTTTGATCTGCCATGATGAGCTTTCTTTCTTTAATCCCAATCCTTTTTCGCATGACAATCCACACAAAGGTACCGAGCGTCATAATGCCGATACCTCCGATTTGCAGGACAAACGCAAGGATCCACATACCTGCCACACTAAATGTTTGCGAGGTATCAACGACAGTGAGTCCTGTGACACTTACCGCACTCACCGCCGTAAATAGAGCATCAATAAATGTCCATTTCACTCCCTCTTGATGAGCCACTGGGAGGCTGAGAAGAATAAGTGATACGGTTACAGCAAGAAAATAATAGAGGGCAATCAGCTGAAATGCTGACAGCCGGTCAATTAGCTTTTTGATAGGATTCATTGTCATTCCTTCTTTTATCTATCTTTTCGAATACTTTATCATTTTAATGAAAAGAGACATGATTTTAAAGATATTTTATGCTTTATTTTCTTTTTCATCAAAAAGAAAAAGACATCCTGTTGCAGAATGTCTTTTCGTCTTTCTTATTTTGCTTCTAGTCTTCTGATTCTTTCGTTTAAATCAGGGTGTGTTGAGAAAAGAGAAGCTTTTCGTTTACCACTGATTTTAAGCGTAGCAACTGCTGTTTGATCATCATCTTTGATTCTTGACGTATACGCCTCAAGTGAGCGAAGCGCATGAACCATTTTATCTTTACCGGCAAGGTCAGCTCCGCCTCGGTCTGCATGGAATTCACGGTGTCTAGAATATGCAAACACGACAAGGCTTCCTAGGACAGAGAAAATGATTTGGAAAACAATCACTGCAATAAAATGAACAATCGGAACAAGCTCTTCACGCGAAACAAAGCGGCTTGCGATCCATGCCGCAATTCTTGAAAGGAAGACAACGAACGTGTTGACGATCCCTTGAAGCAGCGTCATTGTCACCATATCACCGTTCGCAACGTGAGCAACTTCATGAGCGATTACACCTTCAACTGCTGCATCATCCATTTCATGAAGCAATCCAGTTGAAACGGCAACAAGTGATCTTCTCTTAGAAGGACCTGTCGCAAAAGCATTTACTTCAGATGATTGATAAATACCAACCTCAGGCATTTTAGAAAGGCCTGCTGCTCTTGATAATCTGTGCACGCGGTCAACAAGCTGCTGCTCATCATATGTTAATGAATCCTTTTCAGGGTTTAACACACGCACACCCATCATCATTTTTGCCATCCAGCGAGACATCGCAAGTGACATGAACGAGCCAACAAAACCAACAACTGCACTGAATACTAGCAGTGCCACCAAATTAATTCCACCGTCTGCTCCTATATAAGAACCAACACCAGTTGCTGCACTAATAACCGACAGTACAATACCAATCGTAGTGATAACAAGAATGTTCGTTAATATAAACAGAAATATTCTTTTACCCATACATAACCTCCGCTGTCATATTAAGTTCATTTGAACTTATTAATAAAATTATAAAAATAAACGTCTCAAATTGCAAGGAAAAAGGAATCATTCCTTCTGTTTATCATAACGGCTTAAGCCCCGTCACTTCAATATTTACGACTTTGCCACAGCTGAAAAGTGAACAAATTGTGACGCCGCGTTCTGTATTTTAGTTTATTTTGCATTTTCATCAAAAAGAGATTATGATGTTGAATTAGATCAATAATCACGTTTTTGACGTACAAATGAGGTGGAACATGGTGACTTTTAAATTAACGAGAATTGACATGACGAGACTTCTATATTCTCTAAAAGGAGAGGGAGATCTGACTCCGCTTCAGCTTTTGAATCTATCTGTAAAGGGCGATAAGGATCATGAATATGATGAGTTAAAGATCCCTTCGTTTTTTGAGAAGCTCGAACGGCGGAAGCAAAAATCAGAGCACGGTCTTTCTACAAATGAAATTGTTGAGCTTGGCAACTTGTGTGAGCTAACGTCTCTTAAATCGACGGCGATTCAAAATTGGATCAAGCGTGATATTAAAGATATGATTGGTCATCCAGAGCTTGGCAAGAAGTACTCCATTGATCAGGTCGTTATTTTATTAATTGTCAGGGATTTAAAATCAGTTTTTGACTTTGATGCCATTCGCATGATCTTATCTGCCTTATTTAACACGATCACAGATCGAACAGATGATATTATTAGTCCAATCCGTTTTTATGAAGCATATGCGCACGTCCTAGATTTTATTTATCACCATACACATTTTCCGTTAAAGGAAACAAATTTACGAGAAATGACTGAGGAGCAGACCGACATGCTCCATGAAGAGTTTACAGAATTAACGAAGAATCAATGGAATTTGATTAAAGGCATTATCAGTTCTACCGTCTTCTCTGTGTTCACTTCCCACTTGCAAAGTACAGCGCAAGAAATGATGTTTAATACGCTACAGGCAGCTAAATAAGGATAAAAGAAAACCGAGGTGATGAGCTCACCTCGGTTTTTTTGTGCAGCAATTGCCAGCATAATTGTACGCCGTTTTCTTCAAAATAAGAAGGCGCAACAAACATGAGGTGAAAGGAGGAATATGGACATGGCAAATCGAAATCAGCTTCTTGTTCCTGGAGTAGAACAAGCATTAGATCAATTTAAATACGAGATCGCTCAAGAATTTGGCGTGACTCTCGGTTCAGATACAGTCGCACGTGCAAATGGTTCTGTTGGCGGTGAAATTACAAAACGACTCGTTCAACAGGCTCAATCACAAATGGGCAATCAATCTAAATAAAAACATGGTGAAATACGCCGGAGCTATTCTGGCGTTTTTTTATTGTTCATATGTGTGCTCAAACCGGTTTTCACGATACGGGGACGGTGCACCTTTTCCCTGCTTCTTCATATGGTCTTTTTTTCGTTCAGCGGACGGCTGTTTCTGATCCCTGTCGTTTTTTTTTGCGTGCTTTTCAGCACCACCACGTGATGTGCCGTTTGGATTCCTTTTATCATCAGGTTCCGTTGAGTGATTTTTTTTTTGTTCTTTATCGATAGAACGTTCCTTTTCTTCCTTTATTTGATTGTCTTTGCTTTTATCATCAGGTTTTGTTTGGTGTGGCTTTTGAATAGATCCTTGCTCTTCCCTCTCTTGATCCTTCTGCTCTTTGTCTTCAGCTTCAGGAGCCTCTTGATCTGGCTTCATCTCTTCGCTATCGTCTGTCTTGACGTCTTCTTGTTTGTCTTTGTCTGCTTGATCTTCATCATCTTTTTTAGGCTCTTCTTCTTTGACAGCATCACTCTCTGCTGCGTCTTCATCCTTTTGAATGCCTTCTTGTTCTTTGTCTTGGATTTCTTGATTTCTGATATATGTGCCTGTTGAAATGCCTGCCTTTTGAGCTTTTTCTCTTGTTTCCAGGTCACTTTCTACAGTTTCTAGCTTGTAATCGCGCTTTTGATATTCACCAGAGATGGTGTTAATTTTACTTTTGACGTTGGTTTTATATGTATGGTCCTGCTTGTTTTCATAAACCGTTGAAATATAAATACTCTTAGAGTGGTTCACATAACCTTTTTTGTCACAGTCATCTATGATTTCCTGCACAACTTTGGTCATGTCGTTTTTTTCTAAATCCTTCATACTGGCCAGTACTTGTTTCGCATCTTTATTCAGTGGTGTGACACCGATCACTTGATAATTGTGATCAAGCTTCAGTTCAAAGCTTGGATTAATGTCAATCGTCATATATGCATATGCTTTTTGACTTGAGAAAGATGGCATCATAGTAAAAATCACGACAATAATCGCAGCGATTGATAGGATTCCTGCATTTAATGGACGTAAACGAAGCAAGTCAAAAAAACCGGCTTTTTTTCTTTCGAGACGTGATTCATTCGGAAATGTCACTTCTTGACCGATTTCATAATCTTGTTGTTCATATTTTGTCCGCAGAAATTGTCCATCAGGGGTCAGCAGCGTGACATATTTTTTGTTTTTCTCTACTATAATGCCTCTTCTCATGAATTAAGCACCCCTTTAAGGTAATCTTTCAAATACACATAATCACCCGTCATAATGATCGCCATCGCAATGATATATTTTCTATTTCTCTCAATCGTTTTGCGGCTGACTTCCACTAGCTTTTCAAGCTGTTTGACTGGCAATTGTTTTTTTTGAAATAAAATGGTTCTGAGCTCATCGTGTTCAACGAGTGTGTGAGCTACTTTAATGGCATTTTGCCTTGCATCTGCATGCTTTGGTGAATGTTCAAGCAGCTCTTGAAACGTGAGACCGTATACTTTCAATCGTTCTTTAAAATGTTCAATTTCTTCTCTTCTGTGTTCTTGTTCAATTAAACGTCTATATTCGTTTGTAGACAGCTCTGCTTCAATCATGCTTTGAGAGTACTCGCCATTTTCACTTTCTTGCAGGTCCATTTGAACCGTTGGCGCATTTCTCGCTTCTTTTCGAATATAGTCGATCACTTTTCTTTTAATAATTAATTCTGCGAAAGCAAGGAGTGAGTTTCCTTTTTCAGCAGAGTATTTTTCTATCGCTTCATTAAAGGCAATTAAGCCTATGCTGAATTCATCATCTTTTTCATCTATATATCGTTTACAAACGGATGAAACCGTCTTAGCGACAAATGGTTTGTATTGCTCTATTAATGCATTTTGCAGCTCGATATCACCTTGTTGAATACTGATAGCCGACTGCTCTAATGTTTGCTTTTTCTTTCCTTTTTTAAACAAAAGGCTAAGCAATGGTTTCACCTCAGTTCTCCCTATATTACTCATTTATGATAGCTAATTTATGAGGGAAGCGCAAAGGAAGAAATGAGGAATTCATTTCCTGTTACCCAATTATGACATGTATATCATCATCTACTTTACAATGTTTCGTCTAAAAGCAAAGAAATAAGGGGGTATCTCCCCCTTATTTGTAATATACGTGTTATGAAAATGAAATGATATTTCTTTCAAAAAACCTACTCTTCTAGGCGTACCTCTTGTTTTTCCTTGTTTTGTTGCCCGCCTTTTCTTGATGGACTTGATAAAAACCAGCCAAATGCTGCAATTGCGAGAAGCACTGTCCAGAAAATCACTTTCCATAATGTTGAATGAATAAAATGAGAGGACACGATACCAATGGCTGGATGTGACAGTGTGTAAAGCGTGAGCTTCACACCAACCCACCCGACAATGACAAAGGCTGCTGTTTCTAGGCTCGGTCTTGTTTTGAGCAGTTTCACAAAGACAGTCGCTGCAAATCTCATGATGATCAGACCGATGATACCACCTAAAAGAATGACAATAAATTGACCACCATCAAGTCCACCGATTTGCGGAAGACTTGTTTTCGGCAAAGTTACGGCTAATGCGACCGCCGCTAAGATGGAATCGACAGCAAAAGCGATATCAGCAAGCTCGACTTTTACGACTGTTGCCCAGAAGCCGCTTTGCTTCATGTTTGTGTCTGATTCCTTTTTCTTAAATACGTGCGATTTTAAAATATGGTGAATGGAAATATAAAGAAGATAAATTGCACCAATGGCTTGAACTTGCCACACATCCACTAAAAACGAAATAAGAAACAGGGAACCAAATCGCATGACAAACGCACCCGCAAGTCCGTAAAACAATGCTTTTTTCCTTTGCTTTTCTGGAAGGTGTTTCACCATCACAGCCATGACCAGCGCATTATCAGCGGCTAAAATTCCTTCTAATCCAATCAGTACGAGAAGAACCCACCCGTACTCTAAAATAATTGCTGCATCCATCATCATTCCTCCTTGTTTTATCTATTGTCCCACAACAGACAAAGGCTTATGAATGCAAAAAAGACCTTTGCCTGTAATGGCAAAGGTCTTGCTAGACATGTGATATGTAGAATCATGCCAACAAAGCCGATGGAACTTAAGTCCATGTAATGACGACTTTGTTTCCGGTAAAAACCGGACGCTACTCCCCTTTGGTGGGATTTAAAAATATTTAGATTACTTATAGTTTAATCAATAGACACTGTATTGTCAACAGGGGATTTTCACCTCGGGTCCAGTGATTAGGCAGTTGGTGTTTCTGCTTTTCTTTTTCTACGTTTCAGCCATATATACATCGCGAAAAGCAGCACAATCCCGATCCCAATCGGCAGAAGATATGGATCTAACATTGCGCCAACCTCTTTCCAGTTCTCCCCGAGCACAAATCCAAGATACACATATACAAATGTAATAGGCGTAATCGCTAAAAACGTGTACAGGCAAAAGACCCACACATTCATCTTGGCAATACCGCACGGGATGGAAATAAGCGTTCTGACTCCTGGAATAAACCGGCCGCTAAATGCGACGAATCCACCATGCTTTTCAAAGAAGGCATCCGATTTATCAAGCGACTCCGGTTTAACAAAAAAGTACTTCCCATATTTATTTAAAAAAGGTCTACCGCCATAACGTCCTAACCAGTACAAGGTCAAAGGGCCAGCCACGCCGCCAATAGAGCCGGCTGCCACAACACCAATGAAGGCCATGTCCCCTTCTGAGACCCAGTAACCCGCAAGAGGCAGAACCACTTCAGCAGGAACAAATTCAATACATAATGCAAGGAAGATGCCAAAGTACGACAAGTTCTTAAAGGCATCAGCTAAAGAAATAATAAAATCTTCGATGTTTATCAATCCCTTTCACACATAATCGTTTAACTGATTCTATCTCTTTTAGAATCGCACATATATTAAACGAAAAAAACCGAAGAAACGATTCACTTTTCGTCGTTTTTTTACATTAAATTTGATTTTACTATAAAAGACAGGTGAAAAAAAAGTTGATTGTGGTATTTAAGTGAAGGAAAAGTGAACACAGAAGCCATTCGATCCGATATATTAGGTATACGTCTGTTTTAAGATACTGGAGGTTTTCTTACATGACCCATTTAACAGGAAGTTACAATGGATGGCTTGTCTTTCTGTC
Source organism: Bacillus sp. FSL W8-1143 (assembly GCF_037965155.1). Lineage (NCBI taxonomy): Bacteria > Bacillati > Bacillota > Bacilli > Caryophanales > Bacillaceae > Bacillus > Bacillus sp. FSL W8-1143. The sequence continues at coordinate 1,301,767 of NZ_CP150182.1, read as the reverse complement.
AATCGCAGTCGCCACTGTCGCCTCCTACTCAGCTCTTCATTTAGCCAGCCGAGTGGCACAGTCAAGCGGTGCAAAGAAAAAGGTATGGCTGATCGTTGGTGCCTTGATCATGGGAATGGGGATATGGTCGATGCATTTTATCAGCATGATGGCATTTCACGTGCGTGCTGGCATCACCTATGAAACACCCTTGCTCATTTTATCGATTTTGGCATCTTTTGTCGGGTCCTTGATCGCATTCACAATATGCATTCAAGAGCAACTCTCCACAAGGCGGTTGCTCATTAGTTCAATCACCATGGGCTCAGCTATTTGCAGCATGCATTATCTTGGAATGGAATCAATGGCCAATGTCTCAATCAGCTATGATCCAGTCCTCTTTTTTCTTTCGTTTTTCATTGCTGTGATAGCGTCTTTCTTTTCGCTTCATCTCTTTTTTCGGCTCCATCGATCCGGGAAAAAGCAGGAGGATCATCTGTTAAAAATAGCTGGTGCACTCGTGATGGGCGGGGCTGTTTCTGGGATGCATTATACCGGTATGGCTGCTTCTACTATGTTTTTTCATTCAGACGGACAGCCCTATAGGGGTGGTTCTCTTGAACTATCACCATTCAGTCTGTCGATTTTCATCGGCTTAATGACACTGATTGTCCAAACACTGATGATTTTTGGTGCCTATATAGATCACCGAATCATGAAGCAGGCAGATAAGCTAAAGGAAAATGAACAGCGGTTCCAATCGCTCATCAAACATAATATCGATGGCATTATCGTGTTATCTGTCAATCGAAAGGTGCTTTCTGCGAACGACTCAGGTAAACAAATTCTAAAAATGTGCAATTCTTGGATTGGTGATGATGTCAGCCAATACGTTATGCCGACTGACATGTGGGAAGAATTTATTTACGAGTCAAAAAAAGCCATCACACGTGAAGCAGAACTAAAAGCAGCAGATCGCTTTTATTATTATCATGTCACTTACATACCTGTTCATGTCAACAATACGCTTGACAGTATTTATCTTGTCTTAAAAGATTTAACGCAGCAGCGGATTGCAGAAAAAGAAATTCATGTCATGGCACATTATGATGCGTTAACCGAGCTTCCTAATCGGCGCCACGCCATCAACCATTTAAGTGATGTTCTCTCCGCTCAAGAAGAGACAGGAACATCGACGGCTGTTCTGTTTCTTGATTTGAATCGTTTTAAAATTATCAATGATGCACTTGGTCATAACATAGGGGACTTACTTCTTAAAGCAGCTGCAAACAGACTGACGCAATGTTTACCAGACAACGGCTTTATAGCCAGACTAGGCGGGGATGAATTTTTAATGATCTTCCCTGACATGGGGCATGACACACAGAAAATTGAACAGCTTTCTCAAAATATTATTCGGCAATTTGAGCGTCCTTTTTTCATCCAGAATCATCAGCTCATTACTTCTATCAGCATTGGAATCGCTATCTCACCTCAAAATGGCAAAGATGGGATGGAGTTAATGAGGAAAGCCGATATGGCGATGTATTTATCCAAAAAACATAAGCAAAGCCGTTATGAGTTTTTCACCGAATCAATGGAAAGATCAAGTGAAGATAGGTTGAACCGAGAGCTTGAGTTACGGGATGCCATTCAAAGAGAACAGTTTGTGCTTCATTACCAGCCGCAAGTGAGTGCGAAAACAAGACAGATGACTGGCGTAGAAGCTCTTCTAAGAATGAAAGCACCAGATGGTTCGTTAAAATCACCCGAGGCTTTTATTGAGCTGGCAGAGGAATCAGGACTGATCATTGATATTGGCAGATGGGTGATTGATACCGCATGCAAGCAGGCTAAAACGTGGTATGACAACGGGCTGAAAATTCCCGTGGCTGTCAATTTATCTGCAAAACAATTCAATTCTGAAGACTTAATTGATTTGATTAAGCTGACACTGAAAAAATACGATATGACACCGTCACTGCTCGAGCTTGAAGTCACAGAAAGTATGACAATGGACAATATCAAGCAATCAAAGCAGGTACTGACCTCACTGAAACATCTGGGCGTTCGCATTAGTATTGATGACTTTGGTACAGGGCATAGCTCCTTAAGCTATTTAAAGGATTTGCCCATTCATCGCCTAAAAATCGACAAATCCTTCATCGAAGATATTTTAAATGATTCAAAATCTGAACAGATTACAGGTGCCATTATCGCGATGGGACATCAACTCTCTCTCGAGGTCATAGCAGAAGGTGTTGAAACCTTTGCGCAGGCACAGCTTTTATCTGCGCAAGGATGTGACGACTTGCAAGGCTTTTATTATGCAAAGCCCCTTCCAGCAAACGATATCGAAAAATTCATTGCCTATCCAGCGCATCAGCTGGACACATAAAAAAGGTGCCAATCATGGCACCTTTTCGTTCTATCTAAATAATAAATGTTGACTGTGAATACCTGCTTTTTTCAATAGACTAATCAATTGTTCTTGTTCTTCTCGCGAGAGGCCTGAGAAGGCACGCGCAATCCGGAGAGAATGAATCGGGTAAATTTTATCAAGATAACTGCGCCCTTTATCTGTTAAATGGGCATAAACCGACCTTTTATCCTTTGGGTCCTGCTCTCTTTCAATGAAACCATTTCGTTCTAATTTGTCAATTACGTACGTCACATTCCCGCTGACAAGCAGGAGTCTTGAGCCGATTTGCTGAAGTTTTTGAGCACCTCTTGTATACAGCAATTCAAGAACCGCAAATTCAGTTGGATTAAATCCATGCTCTTTGCTGTCTCTAATGCTGTGTTCTGAAACGCTTTTAAATGCTCTTGCAAATACCTTGTAAAGTGTCATTGAACGTTCTACTTCTTCTTCATTAAACGATAGTCTCATCACATATCTACCTCTTATAATATTTTTTTAACTTCAAGGCTTTCTTGCGGTGCAGTTGGAGCCTTTCGTAAAAAATAGAAGTACGTTTTTGAAAACCCTTTCAACCACATAAGTGACTCCATTCGTGTTATGTATAAGATTTCGATATAAACTTTTAAAATCCTTCTTATTTTTCACAACCATCTCGAAAAAAAGGTTTTTTAGCAAACCATCAAGATCCGACACAGTTTAACATAATCTGTAAAGACTCTATGTTTCTTTACACTGTATTCGTCAAATTTCTACAAAATTCAATATTGCTATAACATTAAACAAAAAAAGAACCCTTTATGTGACATGCGCACATTTCAAGGGATTTTCACAAATCACGCTTTGTTTTGTTGAAAAAGAAGTGATACTCTTTTTTTAAGTCACTAATTGTCATTTTCTTGGCCGCACTAGGACTGTACACTCCTAATGAACAGAGCTGCTTCGTATAATAATGTCTTTCCTTTGCTAAAGCTTCTGTTAAGATACGCCGCACCGATTATCCCCTCCTATCAATTGATCTGGAGCAGGTGCTTATGAAGACCTTTTATACAAATCATTTTGTACAGCTCTTAGAAGAGCATGCGCATTCTGACCTGCAGCCTGCATGAATCGCTCCAGTAATTCATCTCTCTTCATATCTAATGCGATGATTTCTTTTGCCATACAGATGATCCGTGTTTGCTCCATCATGTGCTCCTCCTCCTATTTCAACTCATCATCATTATATGCAAGCGTAGCAATCACTTCACATATGTTGTCAACTTTCCTTCCATCGTTTTTTCATTTTTATGTTTTTATGTTATATTTTCTAACAAACGATAGGTTTTTTTCGTTGTCATTCTGTATAATATGAAGAAAAGACTTGCAGGGGTGAGTATATGACGCAGGAAGATGTATCTTATAAAGATAAAAAAGTCATTTCAATCGGGATTGTCAGTGAATTAACAGGGCTATCCGTCAGGCAAATCCGATATTATGAGGAACGCAGACTCATCTACCCCCAGCGCTCAACAAGAGGCACGCGTAAATATTCTTTTTCTGATGTAGAACGATTAATGGACATCGCCAACAAACGAGAAGACGGTGTGCAAACAGCGGAGATTTTGAAAGACATGAAGAAAAAGGAACAGGCATTAAAAAGCGGACAATATAAGAAAAAAATGCTGGAAGGTCAAATTAACGCACACTTCCGGTACAAAAATCGATAAACAAATAAAGTTTAGCTGACTCTTTTAGGCTTTGTTCGCACTTGATTTTTGGTCATGGCTTAATGAAAAAGAGACAGCTTTTTTTGCTGTCTCCGTTATCAAACCAAAGCCCTTGGCAATGCCAAATCATACTCAGTGAAATAAGCTATATAAGCAAGGACATCCGTTTACTTTTTTTAGGCGGCGTTCCACAACATTTCATTCTAAGAAACAACACTATATCAAATAGCGTTTTAGGTATATTGTTAAGTGCAGGCGATCTAGCGTTTATCCATTCGTTCAGGAATCGAAACAGTTCGTTCATTGATCACATTCCCCGTGTTCAGCGTCGTTTTTGGTTCAATTAAGAGCAAATGAACTTCTTCTTCAGCAATTGGCTGATGTTCAATTCCTTTTGGAATCACAAGAAACTCCCCTTCATTAAGCGCTATTTCTCTATCCCTAAAACGGATGACTAGATTTCCTTTCCATACAAAGAACATTTCATCCTCGTCATCATGGTGATGCCAAATGAATTCACCCTTAATTTTTACCATTTTCATGTATGAGTCGTTCAACTCTCCACTTATTCTAGGATTCCAATAATCATTTATTTGCGAAAATTTCTCTTGGATATTAACCTTTGAAATCAATAGATTCCCTCCTCATTTACTTGGAAACGTCTTTTTTATCTTTCGTAAGCTAGAACTCCCTACCTTGCAAATTCTCCTCCTCATGATAAACATCAAGGGACACAATGAGCATCAACCTCTTATATTATTAAGTTTACTTATTCTGTTGGATCACGTAAAATCAAAAAATAATGTATAGTTCATCACAATTTGTGATGCAAAAGGAGCATTGTTTTGGATATTACATCTTTGGAGATATTTAAAGCGGTAGCTATTGAACAAAGCGTTACAAAAGCTGCTGAGAAATTAAATTATGTGCAGTCCAATGTCACTGCACGAATCCAGCGTCTTGAACAAGAATTAGGTGTTCCTCTTTTCTATCGATATCACAAAAAGATATCCTTAACGCCTGCAGGGCGAGAACTGTTGCCATATGCAAACAAATTACTCTACGATTTTGAAGAAGCGATAGAGGCCGTAAAGCTTTCCTCTACTCCGCGAGGTACTTTGCACATTGGATCTATAGAGTCTACCGCTTCGACAAGATTGCCCAGCATTTTCGCAGCATATCACAAGACATTTTCACAAGTAGAATTAAGCATGTATATGGCACCTACTGTAGATCAGGTTCATGCTATTCTCAACTACAAGGTAGACGGTGCATTGGTTGATGGGCCCATTCTTCATCCCGACATTATTGAATATCCGGTATTGGAAGAATCACTTGTTCTCATTACAAGCTACTCCCAGGAGGAATTCCAGGTAGAATCAATTTTACATGAACCATTGCTTTCGTCATTTGCGCATTGCATCTATTTGGGGCGTTGGCAACGATGGTTAGAGAGCAATGGCTTTGCTCCGATGAAGGTAATGGAATATGGCACTTTAGAGGGCGTGCTTAAATGCGTTGAAAACGGGCTAGGGGTTACCGTATTACCAAAATCTATGGTTGAATCTCGGGTGCAAGGCAGATTTACCTGTCATCCTTTACCGGAACCACACAGAATCGTGCCAACTGTGTTTATAAGGCGCCGCGATTCGTACATGACCAGTGCCCTCTCACGGTTTATGGAATTATTGGGCATAACTCATATGTGATCGGGTCATTTGTGGTAAAAAAGAGGATAGATAGAGCGACATTCTTTCAGCTCTTCTATCCTTTTTACATAAAATTATTTTAGCTTTCATTGAGAGGAAGTGTCAGTTCCTTCAACGAGTCCTACAAAGTCAATCCGTACACCACCTTTTTCAGGATCTTCTATGACCCGCATGGCCAGTGCCTTTTTCTCCCCTGTTTTTTCATCTTCGTAATTCGCATGAAAGACGTGAATGCTGGCTTCTTCCAATTGAAAATCATCATAAGAAAGCGTCTCTATGCCCCATTCTTTTTTCAGTTTTAGAATGTCATTTGGGCTTGGGACAGCACCTTCAACATAGATGTTTTCTATTTTTTGTTTATTTCCTTCGGTAATCGCTTCAATCATATGCTCTGCAGCCACTAGTCTTCTGTCTTTCCCCTCGTCTTCCCTTGAACATGCACCTAGCAATACAATGCACATTAAAATGAATAAAAACTTCTTCATTTTTCTCTCCCACCTTCTCCTTAAAATGTAAAGGATGGAAGCGCTATATGCAATCTTTATTCAAAAAAGACTGTAAAACGTCACGTTTTACAGTCTTCATGCTACATCAGTGTATGAAGGAATGCTGTTGCAATTCCAAAATAGATCAATAAGGATAAAATATCATTCAATGTTGTGATCAGCGGCCCAGATGCAATGGCTGGGTCCACGTTTAATCTGTGTAAAATAATCGGTACGACCGTACCTGCCATTGTCCCAATAATCAGTGTTGCAAGCAGTGAGGAACCGACAACAAAACCTAAAATCATATTGCCCTGCCACACCATTGCGACGACTGTAATAATAATAGAGCAGACAATCCCAATGTAAATACTCGTTCTCAGCTCTCTAAAAATAAGGCGCATGATGGTTTTTTTCGTTAATTCTTCTTTTGAAAGCCCTCTAATGACGACGGCAAGAGACTGTGTCCCTGTATTCCCTGTCATCCCGGCAATCATCGGCATGAAGAACGCTAAAGCAACGACTTGCTGAAGGGTACCTTCAAAATAATTTAAAATACTGCCTGAAATCAGCCCAATGAACAAAAGCAAAATGAGCCACGGAAGACGGCGGTATGCCGCCACAAATGCCGGCGTGTCGAACGTGATATCTTTACCAGAGGCAGCAAACTTTTCATAGTCTTCGCCCGCCTCTTGAATCACAACATCAATGATATCATCGACTGTAACAATTCCGACTAGAACATTGTTCTCTTCCACAACAGGAATCGCAAGGAAATCATATCGTTCAATCAGCTTTGCGATTTCCTCCTGATCTTGAAAGGCTCCAACGGCAATGACTCTTGTAAACATGAGATCCTGTACCTTTTCATCCGGTTCACCTAAAATGAGATCCCGGTATGAGAGAACGCCTACAAGCTGTTTTTGATCATTAATCACATATAAATAGTTGATTGATTCCGCAATTTCAGCAAAGCTTTTCAGCTTCACAACGGCATCCTGCACTGTAAAATGCTGAGGAATCCAAACATAACGGTTCGTCATGATCCGTCCCGCTGTCTCAGCAGGATAATTCATAAGAAGCTGGACGGCCTTGGATTCCTCTGCTTCCATGTTAGATAAAAGCTGATCCTTTAGCTCATCCTCCATCTCATCAAACAAGTTGGCTAGATCATCGTTATCCATTTTGTTTGTGACGAAGGTCGCTTTGTCTTTACCTACTTTTTCAAGAACAATTTCTTGATATTCCCGCTCCAGCTCACCCATCATTTCTGTCACGTCATCGACTGGTAAAAAGCTAAGGAAGCGGCCGCGGTGTTTCTCTGGAAGTTCTTTAAATAAGTAGGCCATATCATATGGCTGAAGTTCTTCCATGATGTTTTTAAATTCTTTTCGTTTTCCATCTCTCAGTAAAATAATGATGCGTAAAATGAGTTCATCATACGTAATATTTTGTATCATCGCTGTTACCTCCCCAAAGTCAGGAGATACCCGAATCCCTTAGAATGTGCGGGGATCAGGATCTCCTCTATCTGATGTCTCAATCTGATCTTTTGACATATCCTCTATGTGTCTCGAATCGGGATGATCCATCCCCACACCTCCTATTCTCATAAAAAAGCACCTTCAACCGAATGAAGGCGCTTTGTAAGCATGACAAATAAACACTTGCTCCTTCAATCGTAGAGCTTTAGCACTGTATGGCATAGGAAAAATCCAGCTGCATTAAAAATCACCTTATGTCGATGATTTCTGTTGACCCATTGGCGTCTTTGGACATTTTTGGGCAGCAGCGTATCTCCATACAGGAGCCTCACCTAACGAAGTCTCATATTGTTGACACACTGAGATTACAGAAAAAGCGCAGTGATGTCAATAAGCAAGATGCCAATTTCCCTTATGTATTCGCTTACTTTTGAAAAAAAGAGCGATAGACAAAGTAGACTATCGCCCTTTCATGTCTTTTATTCCTCTTCTGGCTGATTCATATCCTCTTGGGAGAGGAGATGAAAGGAATCATGCAAAAACAAAGCATATCCTTCTCCATCAGGATGCGGAACATATTCCGCATGGTCCATTGTCTGCTCTTCTTCTTTTTTCTTCATATTCTCTCGCCTCCTTTCCCGTAGTTTGTCCCAATGAAAAAACCTTACACATGAAAGTGTAAGGAGTGATTAGTACAAAACAGCTGAACTCATAAAGGTGCGGCGAATGTCACCATTGGCAATGCGCTGATAACCGTCGCTTTAGCTAAAAATGAATGATTGTTTACAGAAAAAAGCTCTCTCTGATTAGGGTACAGCCATTGATTGATAACACAATGTATAATACTAAGTATAAAAATTGAATATTGGGGGATATGATGATGAGCGAATCTACACTGAACATGCACTTTTCAAATGATTTATTAAAAAAAGTAAGAGAACAATTTTTATATATTGATGAGGATCCTATCCTAAAAAAGGAACGACTTTTTTTTGACAATGCAGGTGGCTCTCTTCGTTTAAAACAGGCAAATCATATATTTTCAATCATTGATGGCATCCCAGATTGTTCTGAAAGAAATCATAAAGCTGCAAAACACTTGATTGATATCCAAAAAAAGGGGATTGTTGATCTTCAAACCATTTTTAACGTGAAACAAGGAAGCTTCGCCACATATCTGACAGCATCACAGGCTATCTTTCAAACTACGGGTATCATTGCAGAACATATTCAAGGAACAAATATTGTCACAACATCCTTAGAACATCCAGCAGCCTACGACGCAGCTAGTTTTTATGCAAATAAATTAAACAAAGAGCTGAGAGTGGCCAAGTCTAATCCTTTAACAGGTGGAGTGAACGTAGAAGACATCTTGGCATTAATCGATCAAGATACTGTTCTTCTAAGCGTCATCTATGCTTCGAATATCTCTGGTGCTATTTTAGATATTGAACAAATTGTACAAGAGGCAAGAAAAAAGAAACCAAACTTATTTATCATGGTTGATGCCGTTCAACATGCACCTCATGGTTTAATTGATATTGAAAAAACACCTGTGGATGTGATAAATTTTGCTCCATATAAATTTTTTGGTGTTAGAGGCTGCGGGATTGCTTATTTATCGGAAAGAGCTGCTCTTCTCCCTCATCATAAGTTAAAAGGAAAGAAAGAAACTGAATGGGGTCTAGGAACTCCAGCACCTGCTCATTATGCGGCTATTAGCGCAATTGTTGATTATGTGTGCTGGCTTGGAGGTCATTTTACAACAGTGAATGCCAGACGACAGTTATTCGCAGCAGGTATGGAAGCTATCGGAAAACAAGAAAGGTCTTTATTAAAAATAATGCTAGACGGGACACCCAACGTAAAAGGGCTAAGAGAAATCAAAGGAGTTACCGTGCATCTTGATGACCATGATTTATCAAAAAGAGATTTCATCGTAGCCATATCGATAGAAGGAACAAACCATGAGGATGCAGTAAGACAATATGAACAGCACGGTGTGATCGTATATGAAAGGTTGAATACAAGCATTTATTCTAAAAGGATGCTGGATTCCTTTGGAATGAAAGGGGCTATTAGAATATCACCTCTCCATTGTCATACTATTCAAGAGATTGAGACGTTTTTAAGAACAACTGAAATGATAAGCAATCAACATAAAAAGCATTAACATGCTTGGTGGACAGATACATGGAAGTACGCTATTTAGTTTAAAAGATGATATTCATTTGTACTTGAATATCATCTTTTAAGCAAAAATAACGGTCTGAACCATTGGTTCAGACCGCATACAAATTTATCTTAGGATTGCTGCCGTATTAATCATCCCATTCTTGCTTCAGGATTTTGCCTGTTTTAGCGGAAATCTCAAAATCAACTTCCTCGCCGTTTGGTGTGGTGATTTCGACTTCATACAAGTACACACCATTTTCTTTATCTAAATCAGAATCTGTGACTGTTCCTTTTACTTTTGCAAGGGCAATTTGTTCAGCCTGCTTTTTAGTGATTTTCACATTCTTTTTCTTTTCTTTGACTGGATCATTCAGCGCTTTCCCTGTTTTGGCATCGACATATACTTTATATTCAAAGCCGCCTTTTTTAATCTCGACCTCATACACCCATTTTCCTTTTTTACGCTCAAGATCCACATCGTCCACATAGCCTTTCACAACTTTTAATGCTGCTTTTTCAGCTTGTTTCTTTGAGACAAACGATGATTTCTTTTGCACCACCTGCTCGGCGTTTGCTGTTTGATTTGTATTTTGCGCTTGAAGTGTGAAACCACCTGCGACAAGAGTTCCTGTTAATGCTGTAGCTACTAGTACTTTTTTCATCATGTTCATGTCCTCCTCTATTTGATTTCTCCTTTATCTTAAAGAAACAAGATGATAAAGGAAGGAAAGAAACATGAGAAAATCATGAGAAAAGGATTAGTTTTCGTACGTAATACCTTCAATGTCTCCTGTATATGCGTTCACAAGCACCTCTGCCTCTCGCCCATCAGGCAAATCCAGCTCCACCTCAAAGACGAGCATACCGCTAAATGTTTCAAGATCAGCATCATCCACTGTCCCTCCGACTTCTTTTACTGCAATTCGGATGGCTTCTTCGACCGTGATTTTTGTCATTTTCTTTTCTTTAGAGGTTGGGTTTTTCTTTTCTGCTTCAAGCACCTTAAACGTTTGCTTGTCGACATCGACTTGATATAATTCTTTTTTTGATTGGATCGTAAAAATAAAACGATCGGACTTTTCTTTCTTTTGAATGACCGTACCGCTTACTTTTTTTACAGCCGCTTCTTCTGCCAGAAGCTCAGCATTTTTTTCATTTGGCTTTTGATAGCTTTTTAACTGCTTGATTTCTTTCATTTGACCGCTTGCAGAAGATGCAATGATTTGATAGATCCCATTTGAATTTTCCAGGGTCAAGGTATAGTCCTGTTTATGATTGATTAAATCAATATTTGTAATGTTTCCATTGTAGTCTTTTGCGATGATTTTTTTGATTTCTGCTTCACTTAATATTTTTTGATCAATGGTTTGAATCATGAGCATTGCAAAGGCTGCAAGAACGACGAGACATCCTGCGAGCGCAAGCACCATTTTCGTTTTTCTAGACATGCAGCGCCTCCTTCCTATTTCCTATTTTATAAGGAGGAAATGAGAAATTGATGAGAAAAGACCTATTTTATTTCTGAAAAAGAATGGTCATGGTTGTCCCTTCGCCGATACGACTGTCCACCTTCAGTTCGGCCCCGTGCTCTTCCGCAATTTGCTTCGCAATTGAAAGACCAAGTCCGGTTCCGCCCGTCTCACTGTTTCTCGCTTCATCCACACGGAAAAAGCGGTCAAAGATTTTCGGCAGATCCTCTTCTTTTATGCCAATCCCATGGTCAACGACTGAAATATACGGCTTCTCTCCCGCCCATCCACAGGTCACATCAACGGCCCCTGTACTATATTTAACTGCATTATCAATCAAGATGGTCAAAAGCTGTTTGATTTTCTCTTCATCCCCCTCAGCGACGAGCGGCTGATCTGTTTGCACATCAGGATCAATGGTTCGATTCGTTGCAACTTCAAGTGTATGACATACCTGCTTGCATAAATGACCAAGATCAACTGGCTTCATGTCCAAGTAAAGCGGCTGACCATTTTTCGCAAGTGTTAATAATTGATCTGTCAGCCTTTTCATTTTTTTCGCTTCATCATGAATCGCTTGAGAGGATTCTTCTATAACCTCTGGACGTGTCTGTCCCCAGCGCTTTAGTAAATTGCTGTAGCTCATAATGACGGTAATCGGTGTCTTCAATTCATGAGAGGCATCATGCAAGAATTGCTGCTCTTTCTCATAATGTTTCTCGAGGATTTCTGACATTTCATTAAAGGTTTGTCCCATTTGATACAATTCATCCTTTGAATCGCCTGCTAGTTTGATTCGCTTAAACGCCTTCTCCTTCATACTTGCCTTCATGGTGCTCGTCATTCTACTAATAGGGCGTACGATTTGTTTTGTTAAAATGTGGCCAGCAAAATAGGAAAGCACTATAATTAAAACGCCAGCAGCGATTAAAATCATTCTTAATAACGCCAAATTCTCTTCCGTATTTTCGATTTCTTCATATACTTGGAGCGACACAATCTCCCCATTTGTCCAAATAACCGGAATCGCAGCGAACGCAACCATATGCTTGTTGTATTCTTTGATTTCTGCTGTCTGACCAGTTTCATATGTAAAAGGCAGTGAGCTAAACGTTGATTCCTTTGTGACAGTCAGCTTTGACTCACCCTTTTCTGTCACGACACGGATCATGCCATTTTGAGGTAGGTACGCCTTCAGCAGCTCCGAGGATGGAAGACCCTCTTCTTCTGATTTTTTTAAAGCAATGGCAATATTTTCAGCAACCTCAGACAGCCGGGACATATCTTTTTGCGTCAAGGTCATCGAAAAAATAAAATATATGGCTGTATGAAACAGCAGCACCATTAAAAACAAGGACAACGATGTATAAAGCTGAATTTTATTTTTTAATCTCATTCTTTATCCTTTCATCACATAACCCACACCTCTCACTGTGTGAATCAGCTGTTTTTCGAATGGGTAATCGACTTTTTTCCTTAAATAACGAATATAGACATCCACTACGTTTGTGTCACCGAAGTAATCAAAGCCCCAAACGGCTGTTAAAAGCTGATCTCTTGTAAGCACTTGCTGCTGATGCTTCAGCAAGTGGACAAGCAGGTCATATTCTCTCGGTGTGAGCTCAAGCATTTGCCCGGCCCTTTGTATGTCTCTTGTTTTCTCGTTGACGGTCAAATCTGCTATGCTAAGCTCCGTTTCCTTTTCTTCTTGCGCCTTTATATTCAACCTTAGCTGCGCACGAATTCGCGCTAGTAATTCTTCTATGTCAAAAGGCTTTGTAATATAATCATTCGCCCCAAGATCGAGGCCGCTTACTTTATCAGGCACACTCCCTCTTGCTGTTATCAAAATAATAGGTGTCGCTGTATTTGTCTTTCGAACCCTTCTTAGCACTTCAAGACCACTTAATTCTGGAAGCATGACGTCAAGCAGCACCAAATCGAAGCTTTCCTCTTCAAGAGCCTGGAGTCCGCTCATACCTGTCTCTTTGACTTTGACCTCATATCCTTCATATTCAAGCTCTAGTGACAGCACCCTTGCAATTTTCTTTTCATCTTCGACTACGAGTATCTTCCCTTTGTTCATCTCTATCTCTCCTATCTAAAAGGCAAGCTTGTCTTTCCATTATTATATGTTGCCTTTCCCATTTGGAACAGTCACAAACTTCACGTCTTTTTTTACTTAAAAAAGGAACATATATTTAATAAAGCTGTATTCATTTTCATCAATTTTTAAACATAGTCATTCAATCTCACGAAATACAGAGAAATCAAATTGAATAGATGCTCAACAAAAAAAGCCTCTTTCTTGAGGCTTTTTATTTATTTCGTTTTAGGATTATTGTCAAAAAGCTCGTCTACTGTGGTATCCAGAACAGTTGCAATGTCAAAGGCTAATTGTAAAGTAGGATCATATTTATCATTTTCAATGGCATTTATGGTTTGTCTTGAGACCTTACAACGTTTAGCCAGTTCTTCTTGGGATAATTTAAAAGATTTTCTGAGTTCTCTAATATGATTTTGCATTTAATCACCATATTTTTTTCTGTAAATGATTAATGAAAACAAATATATGATTGAGATCAGAGTCAAAAACATGATAGGGGAAACTCCAAAACCTTTATAAGAATTTTTTTCTTGAATCATATAAAATATGGCCTGTGCGACTTCTAATACCAGTATACCGATTACCACCATAAAAGCATAGGATTGAGCTTTCGAGTAGATAAATTTCTTTCTCTCATCACCTTTTTGAATCATTGGTGCAATAAAGATGAACAGTCCGATCAGTAATAATATAACTGAATACACAATTTTTACAACATCCATTTATTCGTCCCCTCTCCATCAAAATGTAAAAAACTCTTTACATTTAAAATCATAGCATCATTCCGATAAATGTCAAATACTTTTTACATTTTATTTTATATAACGTTATCATAAAAAAACAATCATTCGCCCCTCGCTTGTGCTCTTCCTTCCCTTCTATTTATCATCTCCTGATTTCATTGTTATGTAGTTTGCCTCTTTTAGTCCTTTTCACCCATTTTCATCTATACAGGTGCAAGCTCACTATGCAGCATTTCCTTCTTTTTCATATGATATCAAGAGTTTTCCTCAAAAGCTGAGTTCTTTCGTCAAGATGTGAGGAGAACTGCACTTTTGATAATAGATTGATTATTTGAAAAATTATTACAATTGACCCTTTCCGATCAAAAGTTTCTTTTATACAATAACATTACGCAGCCTGAATCTACTTTGAAAACAAAATAAGGAGGGCTTTCTTATGAAAGGTGAAATTCGCTTAATTCCGTATGAAGTAAAAGCCAATGTGATGGAAGCGAAAGAGACGCCGGAAAGTATTCAGGAGATTAAAGCACCCGAACTTTGGTCAAGTGGCTTCAAAGGAAAAGGCATAACCATTGCTGTCCTTGATACAGGCTGTGACACAGAGCATCCCGACTTAAAAGATCAGATTATCGGAGGCAAGAACTTTACCGATGATGACAATGGAGATGCTGAAAATGTAAAAGACTACAACGGGCATGGTACCCATGTAGCAGGAACGATTGCAGCAACAGATCAAAATGGCGGAATTCTAGGGGTTGCCCCTGAAGCCAAGCTGCTGATCGTGAAAGTTCTTGGCGGTGAAAATGGCAGCGGGAAATACGAATGGATCATTAATGGCATCAACTATGCCGCTGAGCAAAAGGTGGATATTATCTCTATGTCTCTCGGTGGTCCAAGCAATGAGCCCGCCTTGCAGGAAGCCATTCAAAATGCAGTGAAAAGCGGTGTACTTGTTGTGTGCGCAGCAGGAAATGAAGGGGACGGGGACGAGCGTACAGAAGAATTCTCCTACCCAGCAGCATACAATGAAGTCATTGCCGTCGGCTCTGTCTCCCTTGCAAGAGAATCCTCTGAATTCTCCAACGCCAATAAAGAAATCGACCTCGTCGCTCCAGGAGAAGACATTTTATCCACTCTTCCTAACCATAAATATGGCAGACTCACAGGCACCTCAATGGCTGCCCCTCACGTGAGCGGTGCACTAGCCATTATTAAAAATGCCGAAGAAGAAGCGTTCCAGCGTAAGCTGACAGAGCCTGAGGTCTATGCTCAGCTTGTCAGAAGAACCCTTCCACTGAAGCAATCTAAAGCCCTCGTCGGAAATGGATTTTTATATTTAACTGCGCCTGATGTCCTTTTAGAAAAAACATTGGAAGCAGATCTTTTATCTCTATAGCTTGAATAGAGGTCCTGAGAATAGATAGAATTTTCTCAGGATTTTTTTAATTAAAATTATTCAAAATTTACTTTGACGAAATGAAATGGACGTTATATAATCGAACACAATAAATTCATAGTTTGAGAGTCGGTAATTCGATCACACGTCGAATTTTAATTGGGAAGACCGGTGAAAATCCGGCGCGGTCCCGCCACTGTGAGTGAGGAGAGCTTTTCTTATGAATCCACTGTCATAAGGACGGGAAGGATGAAAAGCTTGCAGATTCATCAGCCAGGATACCAGCCGCTCTATCACATCAAACCCCCTACGGTTGATAGGAGATGTCGGGAAAAAGCGTCAGTTCTGCTCACGCCTTATTTCGCACACACATTTTGTCTTTTTAAACCAGACATTTGCCCTCATCAATCTTCACCATGAGTGTAAATGTCTTTTTATATTTAGAGGAGGAATTGGAATTGACAATTGTTAAAACAAGTAATCTAGGTTTTCCGAGAATTGGTTTAAACAGAGAATGGAAAAAAGCACTTGAGTCTTATTGGAAAGGTCAAACTGACCGTGAAACCCTCTTAAGCACACTGGATGAACAATTTTTAACTGCCATTAAAACGCAAATTGATCAACAAATTGATGTTGTTCCTTCTGGAGATTTTACCTTCTACGATCACGTGCTCGATACTGCTGTCATGTTCAATTGGATTCCAGAGCGCTTCCGCAGCTTAAAAGACCCGCTAGATACATACTTCGCGATGGCAAGAGGAACAAAAGATGCTGTCTCAAGTGAAATGACAAAATGGTTTAATACAAACTATCACTACATCGTTCCAGAATACGAAAAAACCACCGAATTCAAACTCACACATAACAAACCGCTTGAAGCTTACGAAAAGGTAAAAAAGGCGTTTGGTGTTGAAACAAAACCTGTCGTACTTGGTCTTTATACATTTGTCTCACTTTCTAAAGGCTATGAACCAAATGAAGTAAAAGAGATTCAGCAGCGTCTCGTCCCGCTTTATACTCAAGTTTTAAAAGAACTTGAAGAAGCTGGCGTCAAATGGGTACAAATTGATGAGCCAGCACTTGTCACAGCTTCATATGAAGACGTGAAAGCCGTCAAAGAAATCTATCAAACAATCAAAGAAGCCGTACCTGCCTTAAATATTCTTCTTCAAACCTACTTTGATTCAGTAGATGCGTATGAAGAGCTTGTCACATATCCTGTTGAAGCCATCGGTCTTGATTTTGTCCATGATCAAGGACGCAATCTTGATCAAGTGAAAAAGCACGGCTTCCCGAAAGATAAAATTTTAGCAGCAGGCGTCATTGATGGAAGAAATATTTGGAGATCAGATCTTGGTGAAAGATTGTCATTCGTTTCTGAGGTCATTGCTGACGCTCAGCCGAAGGAAGTATGGCTGCAGCCATCAAGCAGTTTGCTGCATGTACCAGTTGCAAAACACCCAAGCGAACAGCTTGAAGAAAAACTATTAAACGGACTGTCTTATGCTACTGAAAAGCTGGCTGAATTAACAACATTAAAAGAGGGCTTAACAAAAGGAGCTGCGGCGATTGAAGCCGCCATCAATGAAGCCAAGCAAGCACTTCTTACTTTAAAAGAATTTGCAAAAGGAACCAATGCGGATTTCACAGCAGAACGCAACAATCTTTCATCGAAAGACTTTAAGCGTCCAGTTGCCTTTGAAGAGCGCCTTCGTATCCAAAACGAATCTCTTGAACTGCCACTCTTGCCAACAACAACCATTGGCAGCTTCCCGCAGTCTGCTGAAGTGCGAAGTGCTCGTCAAAAATGGCGTAAAAATGAATGGACAGATGCGGAATATGATGAATTTATTAAGAAAGAAACAAAAAGATGGATTGATATTCAGGAGGAAATCGGTCTGGACGTTCTCGTACATGGAGAATTCGAACGTACAGACATGGTTGAATACTTTGGTGAAAAGCTAGCCGGATTTGCCTTTACGAAATTTGCTTGGGTGCAATCCTACGGCTCACGCTGCGTGAAGCCGCCAATCATTTATGGAGATGTCGAGTTTACAGCGCCAATGACCGTGAAAGAAACGGTTTATGCACAAAGCTTAACGGAGAAAAAGGTCAAAGGAATGCTGACAGGTCCTGTCACCATCTTAAACTGGTCTTTCCCAAGAACAGATATCACCCGAAAAGACATTGCCTTCCAGATTGCTTTCGCATTACGTAAAGAGGTAGAAGCGTTAGAGGAAGCAGGGATTCAAGTTATTCAAGTGGATGAACCTGCGCTAAGAGAAGGTCTTCCGCTCAAAGAAAGTGATTGGGCAGACTATTTAAACTGGGCAGCAGAGTCGTTCCGTCTATCAACATCATCTGTTCAAAATGAAACGCAAATTCATACACATATGTGCTACAGTAACTTCGAGGATATTGTCGATACGATCGAAGACCTTGATGCCGACGTGATCACAATTGAACATTCACGCAGTCATGGCGGATTCCTCGATTATTTAGAGAAGCATCCGTATTTGAAAGGCCTCGGACTTGGTGTATATGACATCCATAGCCCGCGCGTTCCATCTGTCGAAGAAATGAGTCAAATCATTGATGATGCGCTGAACGTATGCCCGACAGATCGCTTCTGGGTGAATCCTGACTGTGGACTAAAAACGAGACAAGAGCCTGAAACCATTGCTGCTTTGAAAAACATGGTGACGGCGGCTGAAGTCGCTCGTAAAAAGCTGTCGCAGCATGCATAATTGATTTCCTCTCCCCTGCTATCATGGCGGGGGATTTTTATGTGCAAATTGTCCTGTTTGACCATCTACTTGGAGGTTTCCTTTTCTAGCATGATTCGTTTATACTAGAGAAGTCAGTCGAACAAAGGGAGGAAGACAATGAATCACGAAGATTTTTTACAACGCGCAATTGATCTTGCAGTAGAAGGAGTCAATAGTGGTACTGGCGGCCCTTTTGGAGCAGTCATTGTCAAGGATGGACAGATTATTGCCGAGGGAAGCAACAATGTGACAACAACAAATGATCCAACCGCACATGCTGAAGTCACAGCCATTCGAAAGGCGTGCCAAACGCTGAATACATACCAATTAGAAGATTGTATTTTATATACAAGCTGTGAGCCTTGTCCGATGTGTCTTGGTGCTATTTACTGGGCTAGACCAAAAGCGGTCTATTTTGCTGCTGGACATCAGGATGCAGCAGTTTCTGGTTTTGATGACTCGTTTATTTATGAAGAAATCAATAAAGATTACGAATCAAGAAATATTCCATTTTATCAGCTGACACTTCAAAAAACCCTTGCACCATTTGAAGCATGGGAAACATACGAACAAAAGAAAGAATATTAAAAAAAGACACCTGCGCTCATCAGCAGGTGTTTCTTTTTTTCAGCGTGATAGAGGACCTTTTTTATTCAGCCACTTCAAGCTCTACTTCGATGTTCCCTCTTGTTGCTTTTGAATATGGACAGAATTCATGCGCAGCCTCAACAAGCTCTTTCACCTTGTCATGGTCAAGGCCTTTTGCAGATACAATCAGCTTGACACCAAGCTTAAATCCGCCATCACTTTCATCTTTTAAAAGACTGACATGTCCCTCGACTTCTGATTCAATGTTGACCCCTTGCTTTTTCGCTACTTGTTCAAGTGCCCCTCCGAAACAAGCTGCATAGCCCGCTGCAAATAATTGCTCTGGATTCGTACCAGTTTCTCCGTCTTTCTTTGCATTAGGCATGACAATGTTATGATCGAGCACACCATCTTCTGAACGAACATGTCCAGCTCTTCCATGTTGTGCCTTTACTTTTGCTGTGAATAATGGTTTCATCTTCATCTCCTCCTTTATCTATTTATTCCTTTCACGTTCTATCCATTTCTCAAACATTTATCGCACATTAAAGAATTTTTTCGTTTTTGGGCTGTATTTATTTTAAAAAAGAAGAAAATCTTATACAATGATAAGTATGACAAAAAATAGTTGGTGACTGACATGACAAATGAATTCGAGCATATGAAGCTGGAAAATCAGCTTTGTTTCTTGTTATATGCAAGTTCAAGAGAGATGACGAAGCAGTATAAACCGTTATTAGAAGAGTTAGACATTACGTATCCGCAATATTTGGCACTGCTTTTATTGTGGGAGCATGGGACATTAAATGTGAAAACGATGGGAGAGCTTTTATATTTAGACTCCGGTACACTCACACCTATGCTGAAACGGATGGAGCAAAACGGACTCATCATCCGCGAGCGCTCGAAAGAGGATGAACGTTCTGTGCAAATTCGTTTAACGGAATATGGCGAGCAACTAAAAGAGAAGGCTACTGCAATTCCATTTCAGATGCTGTCTGGGACAGGCAGATCGGAAGAAGAGTTAAAAACGCTGCGCGCCTCTTTGCATGAGCTTTTGCAAAAATTAACACAATCAAAAGGCTGAGGGAACATTCCCTCAGCCTTTTATGATATCAATTATTGTGCGACAGCTACTAATTCTACTTCGATATTTCCTTGAGTCGCTTTTGAATATGGGCATACGCCGTGTGCTTTATGAACAAGCTCATCTAATGCTGATTGCTCGATTCCAGTTCCTTTTACTTCTAACTTAACGCCTAGTTTGAAGCCGCCATCTGAACTGTCTTTTACTAAGCTCACATGTGCTGTTACTTCACTTTCAAAACGGATACGCTCTTGTCTTGCGACCATTTGAAGGGCTGAATCAAAACATGCAGAGTAGCCTGCTGCAAATAATTGCTCTGGATTTGTTGCTTTTTCAATTTTTTTCGCTCTTGGTGTTCCAGGCATTGCTACATCATGCTCAAGCACACCATCAGTTGAAACAACCTTTCCTTCTCTTCCTCCTACAGCTGATACCGTTGCAGTAAATAAAACTTCTGACATGTATATAACCCTCTTTCTCTACAATAATATTTTCTACAATTGAATTGTACACAATTAAAATTCAAGAGTCAACGAATACACACTCTTTTTTTAAGATTTCCTTTCTCTTCTATTTTATGTACACAGTAAAAAAAGCCCTTAATAAGGGCTTTTAGATGATGTCATGCTGCGCATTTGGTTGTTGTAGCGTATGATTTCTGTTATCCGGGTCGGCATTTGCTGCTGCCAGCCATAACGCCAGGATGGTGATGCTTGTACAGACGACTGCCCATTTTTTAAAATTCATATAAACAATCCCCTCTCTGAATATAGATTCGAGCATGTTCCGCTTCTCCGTAGAACATGGAAGATTTTTCATAATCTTCCATTTCATTATAATACTTTGCGGTGTCTAATGCCAGCTCCTCTATATCTGGATATGCATAGGCAGACTCTAAAAAATGAAAAATTTGTTTAATATGCTCCGCATCTTGCTTTAAATACAATGCTTCTAAAAATATCGTCTTTTGAATATGAATGTCATCTTGAAGTACTTCTGCTCGCTTCATACATTCTTCTCTGTAGTGTAAGGCTTCTTCGTGTTTGCCTTGTTTGTATAATATCTGAGCGGCTGTATAAAGAGGGTCTATGGATCGACGAAGGTGATCGGATTGATTTTGGTCAAATAACGAGATGGATTCTTTCATTAGTTCGAGTGCGCGGTCAAGATCGCCCATTCGGTAATAACTGTTGCCCATATTAAACAAAGAGGAAGCAATAAAACGCACATTTTGAAAGTCTCTTGATCTCGCAAGCGCTCTCTCGAGATGTGGTAATGCCTTTTCATGTCTTCTCATATCATCATAATTACCTGCCACAATAAATTCGCATTGGATCGTGCGAAGCGCATATAGCTCATGCTGAATATAGACATCTCGCGCCAGTTTGGCATGATGCATCGAGATATGTGTTTGTTTCATGTGATAATATATTTCTGACATTTTAAAATGAAATTCCGCACGTTCAATATCATCTGACACAAAAGAAAGCTTGTGCTCTGCCTTTTGATAAGACGAGATGGCAGCAATATACTGCCTACGGCCAAATTCATACATGCCTCTGAAAAAATGATAGTAGTATTCAAGCATGCCTGTGACATGTGTTTGATGCTCATCTATTTCTTTCGAAAGCTCGGAAAAGTTGGCGCGAAGCTTTCCTTCCTTTAATGGCTTTAAATAATCGAGCATGACCTCATGTCTGAATTCCATTAAAGAAAAATAGAGAAGCAAATTCTGATCTTCTTCCATTGAATCAAGAGAGGTGCGAATTTCCTGCTTTAGTTGTTCTGCTTGTTCTGAATCAAATCTGCGGATTAATTCATACCACTTGTTGATTTTCACTCCAATATCCGAAGAGGGAATGATTTTCGCCATACGTTGCCTTCTCCAATCTTCTCAAAATATAAAACATTACCATATTTTATCATACTTGACCGAAGAAATACAAAAATGAAAGGAAAAAGAGAGCCCTTTTGTCACAAGACTCTCTTTTGAATTCGTTATTCTCTTATTTGTCCTTGACCGCGAATGACAAACTTTTCAGAGGTTAAGGCAGGCAGACCCATAGGTCCTCTTGCATGCAGTTTTTGTGTGCTAATGCCTATTTCTGCTCCGTAGCCAAATTCAAAGCCATCTGTGAACCGAGTAGAGGCATTATGATAGACAGCGGCAGCGTCGACAGCTGTTAAGAAAAGTGACGCATTTTGATCATTTTCCGTAATGATCGCTTCAGAGTGCTTGGAGCTATACGTTTGTATATGCTGAATCGCTTCTTCTATATTGGCTACGATTTTAATACTGACAATCGGCGCTAAAAACTCTGTTTCATAGTCCTCTGTGGTCGCTAATGAAGCACTTGGCGCAAGAACACATACAGCTTCATCGCCCCGTATCTCTACCCCATTTGCATGAAGGGCTTCAAATAACGAAGCGCCATATGTTTTTGCCCATGTTTCATGAATGACAATGCTCTCGATCGCGTTGCAAACAGACGGCCTTTGGGTTTTAGCATTCAGCACAATCTGCTCAGCCATTTCGTTTTTCGCTGTTTCATCAATGTAGATATGACAGTTCCCTGCACCTGTCTCAAGCACTGGCACGGTAGACTCTCTCACAACAAGATCAATTAAATTTTTCCCGCCGCGCGGAATAAGGACATCCAGATATTCATTTAAAGTGAACAGCGTTTTCGCCGTTTCACGGCCTGTATCTTCAATCAATTGCACACTGTCTACTGGAATATCCGTTGTGTGAAGCGCTTCATGGATCACCTTCACAATCGCTTTATTACTATGGATGGCAGAGGAGCTCCCGCGAAGAATAACAGCATTCCCAGTTTTCAAACAAAGGGTGGCAGCATCTACAGTCACGTTTGGTCTTGCTTCATAAATCATTCCAACCGTTCCAAGAGGCACACGCACCTTTTCGATGTACAGACCGTTTTCTTTTTGAATGGTTTCTAATGTTTCACCAATTGGGTCTTTTAGGTGAATGAGTTGAAGGGTCGCGTCTGCGATGGCTTCAATTCTCTCTTCCGTGAGTGTAATCCGGTCAATAACAGAAGGCGTGAACTGCTTTTCCTCTGCAGCCTGCACATCCTTTTTATTCTCATCGAGTAAATAAGCGGAAGATGCTTTAAGTGCCGTTGCGATGGCATGTAAAGCTGCATTTTTTTGCTCCGTCGTTTTTAGGAGCAGCTGATCTTTGGCTACACTTGCTTTTTTTGCTTTTTCAAGAACTTCATTCATCGTATTCCCTCCTCAGTTTTGTACATGCTGTACCCAGTGATCTCTGTGTATGACTTCAGGCTTCTCATTTGAAAGCTCATCACTTCGCATTCCTTTAATACTGAGAAGCTCATCGGATGCGTACAAGGTTTGTCCTTTACCTACTAGCCCATTCGGACCGACGACTTCAACGACCTCTCCTTTAGAAAAGTCACCAGCGACATCAATGACGCCAGCTGGAAGAAGACTTCTGCCATGATGCAAAATCGCCGCTTCCGCTCCTGCATCTATCATAATTTTCCCAGAAACGGGTGAATGGAATTGAATCCATTGACGGCGGTTGTTAACAGCTGATAAGTCCTGTTCTCCGATATACGTTCCGTCTCCTTGACCCGCTAGAATATGAAGCAGCTTATCCTCACCAGTACCTGTACCAATGAAGACTTTCACGCCTAGTGAAAGTGCCGTTTGTGCAGCAGACAGCTTTGATTTCATCCCGCCTGTTCCCACTTTTGAGCCTGTGCTCTTCGCATATGAAAACAATTCTTCAGAAATGTGTGTTAGTACATCAAAACGCTTCGCCTCAGGATGCTCATTTGGATTTGCATTATAAATACCGTTAATGTCTGTTAAGATGATCAATTGGTCTGCATGAATTAATCCACTGACAAGAGCTGACAGCATGTCATTATCACCAAAGGTAAGCTCCTCAATGGAGACAGAATCATTTTCATTAATGATCGGTAAAATTTTTCTTTCTAGCAGCTCCATCATCGTTGCATAAGCATTTCGATATCTTGTTCGATCTGAAAAGTCATTACGGGTTAAAAGCATTTGTGCAGGTGTCATGTGAAACTGTGAAAATAGTTCTGTATATTTCTGCATTAATAAGCCCTGACCAACGGCTGCTGCTGCCTGTTTTCCCTTTAAGGTCACAGGTCTTGATGGATACCCTAAGCTGCCAAACCCTGCTGCCACGGCTCCTGATGAAATTAAAATAATTTCATGCCCAGCCTCTTTCAGCTTTGCTATCGCTTTCACATGATCCTGCATTTTTTGTTCATCAATGGCTCCTTTTTGCTCTGTTAATGAACTGCTGCCAATTTTGATGACGATCCTTTGCTTTTTCATTATTGATTCCCTCCGCTATACCTTTAGGCACAAAAAAATCCCTTTTTCTCCTTATGTAAAGGACGAAAAGGGATTTTCCGTGGTACCACCTTCATTGAATAAGCATACTTCTAGCTTATTCCACTCAACTCCTGTAACGCCAGGCACGCGCTTAGATTTTTCCTCTAAGGCTCAAAGGGCAGGTTCAGCAGCTGTCTGCGGCAAATGTTTCAGCATGTCATTTGCTCTCTTTACGCATCAGTTCCTGCTTACTATTCCTTTTCAACGCTCGTTAATTTTTTTATATTATCACCAATTGCTAAGGAAAAGTCAAGCGGTCAATTAAATACAATCGTTTTATTCTCATGCACAATAATTCGATCTTCTAGATGCCATTTGACGGCACGTGCAAGCACACTCCGCTCAATTGTTCGGCCAATATTTTTTAAAGCTTCCGCATCATCCCGGTGATCTACACGCTCAATATCCTGTTCAATGATCGGTCCTTCGTCTAAATCATTGGTCACATAATGAGAGGTTGCGCCAATTAATTTGACTCCTCGCTCATATGCACGCTTATATGGATTCGCACCGATAAACGCTGGCAGGAAGGAATGATGAATATTAATGATTTTGTTCGGGTGTTGTTCTATAAATCCAGGCGTTAAAATTTGCATGTATCTAGCAAGCACAATGGCATCAATATCATACTCTTCTAATAATGTGAGCTGCTGTTTTTCCGCTTCTTTGCGAATGTCTTTGTTCGCCTTCACAAAATGGAACGGAATTCCAAGCGCTTCTACTGTATCTTTTGCCGTTTCATGATTGCTGATGACGACCGCAATTTCAGCCATCAAATTGCCGCTTTGCCATTCCCATAGCAGCTCATGTAAACAATGAAGCTCTTTTGACACAAAGATTGCCAGCTTTTTCAGCTCACTTGCACGCGACATGCTCCACGTCATTTGAAAAGATGCTGCAATTGGTTCAAACTGCTGCTTCAGCTGATCCATATTTGCCGAGATGTCTTTCCAATCAAATTCAATTCTTAAAAAGAACCGGCCGCTTTCATGATCTGTTGTGTATTGGCTGGATTCAATGATATTTGCTCCGTGCTCAAATAAAAAGGAAGAGACAGCTGATACAATTCCAGGCTGATCCGGGCAGCTGACAAGCAATCTTCCTTTTTGCTCATGCTTTTGTCTGTGTAATTCAAGTTTCTCTGTTATCAAAGTTCTCATGTATCATGACCTCATTTACGTTTTCATTCTAATGAAATATTATACTGGACTGGAAAGAGAAAAAGCAATGTAGAGCCCTATTTTTCATTGAATATTCATTCAATTCTGCACCTATCGTGATATAATGTGAATAGACCTTTTATCATAAAAGGAGTGATGGAGATGAAAAGTATGACTTTGTTTGGAAAAGTGAGCTTTTGGCTCGGCATCATTTGTCTAATCACAGGTATTTTCCTTTTTATAGCCGGTGAAAGACTCATTCCTTTTCTCACATTTGGTGTGTGTTTTCTGCTTGTGAGCCAGCTTTACCGCAAAAATGAAAACGATTCCAATCATCATTCGATGTAACAAAAGGCTGGCATCTATCTGCCAGCCTTTTCTTATTCAATGATTTTCAATCCTACTGCCGCAGATAAAATCAGTGCGATGAAGAAAATACGTTTTGCGTCTTTCGATTCTCCGTAAAACAGCATACCGACGATGGCGCCTCCAGCAGCTCCGATTCCAGTCCAAATGGCATACGCCGTTCCCATCGGAATCGTGTTCATCGCAAGAGACAGCATCAGAAAGGACATCGAAAAGCCAGCCGCAATGAATAAAATCCATTTGACATGCTTGTCTTTTTGGAATTGGTTCATCATGGTCACACAAAACATTTCTAAGATGCCTGCTCCAATAAGTAAAAGCCAGCTCATGATTCAGCCTCTCCCTTCTTTTCACCTGTTGTCAGCTTCAGTCCTAATACACCGCACAAAAGCATGACAATCAAAAGCAGTTTGACAAGCTGAACCGGCTCACCAAGCACCATGCCTATGACGACGGTTCCTGCTGTCCCAAGCCCGGTAAAAACGGCATAAAGTGTGCCAACTGGGAGTACACTTGTTGCTTTCAGGAGTAAATAAAAGCTCACGATAATACAAACGATGGTTGCGCCCCATTCTATGAGCGAGTGGGCATATTTCAGCCCCATCACCCAGCCGACTTCAAAGATGGCCGCAATAAAGACATTTCCCCATTTCATCTGATCTTCTCCTTTCTGAACGATTCCAACCAACAAAAAAAGCCTGGAAATCGATCGTTTGATCAAATCTCCCGGGCTTTTATCCCTCCGTGTCCATATGGCCTCTTCTAAGACCCTATGTGTTTTCTCTCGGTCCAGACTGCGCCAGCGCACGGAACCCTAGAAAACCAATTCATGATAAACAGACCTGACTTAGAGCAGATTCTGTATTAAAAATCTTATCACACCCCAATATGCCGGTCTACCAGTTTGCTCTCCCTCTTCAAATATACTTGTTCATTTTTCGAAAGAAATGATTTCGGACCGGCGTATACTAAGTGTTAGAAACAGATCAACTGATAAAGAAGATCTGCGGGATATTTGCGTGCTGCTAACCGAAGGGAAATGAACGTATATGACAATCCATTTATTTTTTATTACATTGACGATCAAGCGTAAATACAAGGACATGGAGACCGTTCTTTACGAACAAGAAGTTGAAACATTTTATGAAGAAATGAAACAGAAACAACTAAAGTATATGAACTAAAACAGAAAAAATATGGAAGAAGGACCAAGTTAGACACGCTCAGACGTTAAAGGAACGATCATATCGCTGGTATAATGAACTCAGATTGATGTGATGAACGTTCAACTTTAGGATGCTGCATTTATAGATCATCCGTTGTATCGGCCCAAATAATGAAACCAAGAGGTGGATCGTATGATGATAACCGACGAACAGAAACATGAATTTTATCAAGCACTGGTTGACAAGAATCCGCAATATGACGGCACATTCTTCGCCGGCATTAAGACGACCGGTATCTTCTGCCATGCCACATGTACCGCTAGAAAACCAAAATATGAGAACTGTGAGTTTTTCTTTACAGCAGAGGAAGCACTGCTAGCAGGGTATCGTCCGTGCAAGCGCTGCACTCCATTAACCTATCCAAACAGCATTCCAGAAGAAGTCAAAACACTCGTTTCAGCAGTTGAAACACATCCTGAAAAACGCTGGAAAGAAGAGGACTTTCGCGAGTTAGGGATTCACTCTGCAACGGCCCGGCGGAAATTCAAAGAAATCTACGGCATGACCTTTGTTCAATATGCGAGATCACGCCGAATGGGGCTTGCCTTTAAAGAAATTATGAATGGAAAAAAAGTGATTGATCAGCAGGTCGCCTTGGGCTATGATTCTTCGAGTGCCTTCAATGATGCCTTTACGAAAATCATGGGAAATCCCCCTAAAAAGGCGCAGACCAAGATTCTCCACGCTAATTTTATTTCCACACCGATTGGACGCATGATCAGCGTGACAGATGCCGCGCATGTGTATTTACTGGAATTTATGGACAGGCGGGGACTAGAAAAGGAAATTGAGAAATTGAGAAAAAAGCATCATGCTCGTATTTTAGTTGGGGAAACAAACATCCACCAACAATTGGTAAAGGAATTGACCTTATATTTCGAGAAAAAACTGACGCAGTTTACCGTACCACTTTCCATGCATGGTACCCCTTTTCAAATGAAGGTGTGGGACCTGCTCACACGCATTCCATCAGGCGAAACAAGTTCATACCGAGATCTTGCTGTGATGCTGGGCGATCCGCATTTGGTCCGGGCGGTAGGGAATGCAAATGGTGCCAATCAATTGGCGATCATCATTCCATGCCACCGCGTCATTCAAACAAGTGGTGAGCTTGGCGGCTACGGCGGCGGGGTTGAACGTAAGAAATATTTACTTCAGCTAGAACAGCGGATATAAAATAAAAACGGCTCTGCTTATTTTGTAAGCGAGCCGTTTTCTTCGTTGCGGGTGATGCTGTATACATCAATGATTTGGTCCCATTTTGAAATGGTTTTTTCTTTTTTCATGCCCATTTTTAAAGCGACCTTTACCGATGCTTCATTGTCTGGGCGGATTAAGCTCACCATTCGTCTGACCTTCATTTCTTCAAAACCATAGGTGAGACAGCCTTTTGCGGCTTCAGCAGCATAGCCATTTCCCCACGCTGCTTTTTTTAGCATGTAGCCGATTTCAAGTTCTGTTTGTCCTTCAATGTTTTGCAGAACAATCCCGCTTTGTCCAAGTGGTTCATTCGTTTCTTTGTCTTCAATGATCCAGAGAGAAGTATGATACATACGGTCATTCTTTTGATTCCATGCAATCCACTCTTTCGTCTGCTGCTCATCCTTCAAAGAAGGATAATACTTCATTACTTCTTCATCTTGGAACAACATGTCATATAAAAATGATGCATCATGTTCATTCATCGTTCTCAGTCTAAGGCGCTCTGTTTCAAGCACTGTGCGTGTTTGAAGTTTCATTTATGATCCCCCCTCACTTACTGATTAAAAATATCACCGAACAATCCATTTGAATCTGGGGCAAAGTAATGGATTCCCGCACCGGTTAAACTAGCTGCCAGCGCCGTCCACATCATTAAACTGACTGTCATCCACACCGCAACTTGCTTTCTCTTCGTCCCGAAGCTCATGCACATAAATGCCGCTAGATGACTGCCGATGATAAAAGGACCAATAAGCGCTAATCCCGGGAGACCATATCGTTCCCAAATTTTTCTGGCTCGCAGTTGCTTTTTTTCTCCTTTTTCATCACTTTTGTCCTCTTTTCTTCTCAACCGCCATGCTTTGAAGCGGTCTACGAAAACAATGAGGAGCAAGACTGTGAGAAAGTTGCCGATGAATCCGATTACAGCCGTTGTCACAGGATGCAGTCCACCTAAGATGGCCAGTGGAACAACACCAACCACTTCAAAAAAAGGCAAAGCAGCCAATACAAAAACAAGTACATATCCCCATAAAATATCCAAGCATAGAACCCCTTTTCATTTTTGTCCTCTTCCCATTGTAATGAAAAATACGCTACCATTTCTACATTTTTTTAGAAAAAGAAAAGCACACCGGATGGATGTGCTCTATTTTTTACATCGTGTTTTCATTTTTCTTGTTCGCCCGGCGTAAGGCCATGAGCATAAGCCCTATTACGATCACAACCGATAGTAGACTTTGCATGAGAAGCACGCTTGGTGATGTCCAGCCAAGCCATTCGAATATGAGCTGCGGTCCGAAGAAGATAACCGGTATCAATGAAACGACATTCGCCTTTAAGATTGCATTAAAGACAATGATACATAACAGCATGAGCAGGATGACGCCCCATCTTTGACCTGAGGTCAGCACAAGTAATGGTGTGCCGAGCTTTTGATCCAATAGTTTGATTGTGACCATTGAAGTCAGTTGAAAGATTCCTAAGATCCAAAAATAAAGAAATGCCCGGCCGCCTGTCTGAAAGGCAGACGCTCTAAACATCACAATAATCATGATGACATTGGCTACTAAAACGAGCGGATAGCCAATTAACGCATACCAAGAATAGGATAAGCTTTGACTGATCGCATCTGATAAAATCATATAAAAGAGTGAACCGATTAAGAAGGCACTGACGAAAGGAACCCAGTCTTTATGGTTTCCTGACAGCTCTTTTGCGAGTTCATCAGCATAGCCCCTCGGATCTCTGCCAAACACAGCCTCCCCTGTTTTGCCATCTTTTTCAGCCTCAACCGCATGTGTCGTTAGCTCATCCATCAGCTCATCAATTTCGTCCTCATTTTTTCCCATTGATATGAGATAAAATTTCAGCTCTAGTAAGATGTGTCTTGTTTCTTTTGATACCATAATCTCACTTCCCTTTTTGTAGTAAACAGTTCACTTTTTTTGAAAGCTCACTCCAGCGGGTAATAAACTCTGTGAGCGCTTGTTCTCCAGCTTGTGTGAGCGTATAGTATTTCCTTTTCGGCCCGCTTGCTGATGCTTTTGTGACAGTGGTCACAAGCTGTTCCTTTTGCATACGCAGCAGAATCGGGTAGATACTGCCTTCACTAATTTGATCAAATCCATAATGAGCGAGCTTCTTCGTCATTTCATATCCATAAATCTCACCCTCTGAAATAATCGACAGCAGGCAGCCTTCTAAAATTCCTTTTAGCATTTGTGTGGATGTTGTCATCTTTGTTCCTCCGATTCCAGTACCTTGCATCACAAGATAGCATCATCTTACCACACACTATCTTGCCATGCAAGATACCGTTCTAGAAAAAAATCACCGCTTAAAGGGTGATTTTTACGCCCATGGTTTATCTGTCCCAAGTGCGTCAGCCAGTGCCTTGCTATGCTTTCGGCGGCTTTTTCTTTCTTCAGCCCGCTGTTTTGCGGTTTGATGCAGCATGATTTCTTCCTCTGTTTCCGGCATGACTTGTGGGACTTTCTTTGGCTTCCCATTGTCATCTAACGACACAAAGGTAAGAAATGAAGTCGCTGCGAGTCTGCGCTCTCCAGACATCAAGTTTTCTTTGATGACCTTAACGAACACTTCCATAGAAGACGTACCCACCCATGTGACATAGGACTCTAAACATACCGACTCCTTTTGTCCAATCGGCTCTAAAAAATCAACTGAATCCATTGATGCCGTGACCGTTTCACATCGGCTGTGCCTTGCTGCCGAGATGGAGGCAATGTCATCTATATAACTCATTAATTTTCCACCAAATAAGGTTTGGTGATTATTCGTATCGAGAGGGAATACCCTGCTGGTTTTGACAACTTTTGATTCCTTGCAGTATTTAAAATTTTCTTCACTCATCATCATAGCTCCTTCTTGCTGTTTTCGTGAATGCGGAACGACTTTTATTAAACACTATTCTTTTAGGTTTGTCTAAACATTTTGCTTTAGTCTCCTGTGAGAGATTTTCTTTCGGAAATGTTTCAACTATGACTAGAACGAGGAATAATAGAACTATGAACAAACAAGGAGGCCATTTGATGGATTCTATGAGAGCAGAACAAATACACAAAATGCCGCAATGCATGAGTGAATATGACGATTTACAAGAAGTCC
Organism: Bacillus sp. FSL W8-1143; assembly: GCF_037965155.1. Taxonomy (NCBI): domain Bacteria; kingdom Bacillati; phylum Bacillota; class Bacilli; order Caryophanales; family Bacillaceae; genus Bacillus; species Bacillus sp. FSL W8-1143. The sequence continues at coordinate 1,270,149 of NZ_CP150182.1, read as the reverse complement.
TTTTATGCAGTCCCATCTATATGGAAATCAAACAGATCATCAACGAAACCCAAAAACATTTTGCAAGAGAAAATATTTCTCAAATGAAAGCCATTACTCAGCATAAGCAATTGATCCAAACCCTAAAAGACCATCAAGTACGCCCCATTATGCTTCCTGCAAATGACCGCTTTCCTGAACAAGTGTTTACCCGGGATATTGGGTTTACGATTGGACATACACTCTTTGTTTCAAGCATGGCCGCTCCAGTTAGGCAAGGAGAAGAACAATTGTTAAAAGAGTGGGCACAGGGAAATGGGTTGAAGACTGTTACCCTGACAAATGGAACGATTGAAGGCGGCGATGTGCTTGTGGATCAAAGACGCGTATTTGTCGGAACGAGCAAAAGAACAAATCCAGCCGCTATTCATGAGCTTAAAAAAGAACTGCCGGATCATGACATCATTCCCATTCATCTTCCTGCTCACATTTTGCATCTCGATTGTGTGATGAATATTCTCTCTCATGATGAGATATTGATTTATCCAGAAGCGTTCAAAAAAGAGGATCTTCACCTGCTCAACATGCATTATCATCTAATTGAAATAAGCGAACAAGAGCAATTCACACTCGGCCCAAACGTTTTATCCATTGGACAGAAAAAAGTGATCAGTTTGCCCATCAATCAAGAAACAAATGCTGCATTAACCGCTCACGGCTACACTGTCATTGAAGTGGATTTTTCAGAAATCATTAAATCTGGCGGCTCTTTTAGATGCTGCACATTGCCGATTAGGCGTTCGTTCACTAAAAAAGCCAGCGTGTAGAACAGTTTGTCTACTTGCTGGCTTTTTTTCTGCCTATTTTTATGTCCGATCGTATAAATGACAGGCGACATCATGCCCTTCTTCTACTGCTTGTAATGTTGGCTTTTTTTCAGCACACACATCCATCGCTGCAGGACACCTTGTTCGAAATACACAGCCGCTTGGCGGGTTCACTGGACTTGGAATTTCTCCCTTTAAAATGAACCTTTTGCGCTTGTCCTCCACGTCAGGATCTGGAATGGGGATCGCTGACAGCAATGCTTGTGTATAGGGGTGCAGCGGTGTTTGATATAACGTATCACTGCTAGTCAATTCGACGAGATGACCTAAATACATGACACCGATTCGGTCGCTAATATATTTGACCATCGACAAGTCATGCGCAATAAAGAGAAATGTCAGCCCTTCCTCCTTTTGCAGTTTCTTCAGCAAATTCACGACCTGCGCTTGAACGGAGACATCTAGTGCAGAAATTGGTTCATCTGCCACAATAAATTTCGGCGCTAAGGCGAGTGCTCTTGCAATACCGATTCTCTGCCTCTGCCCTCCGCTGAATTCATGAGGATAGCGCGTGGCAAAGTCATAGCTAAGTCCAACAGCTTCCAGTAGTTCTTTCACCCGGGCAACCCTTTTCTTTTGACTCCCATAAAGGTTATGAATCTCCATTGGCTCCAGCATAATATCTTTTACAGATAGCCGCGGATTTAAGGAGGAATACGGATCTTGAAACACCATTTGAATTTGCCGATTAAAATCAAAGGATTCTTTTTGTGAAAGGTGATGAAGGCTTTTCCCTTCATACAAGGCTTCTCCATCTGTCGGTTCATAAAGGCGCATAAGCACTTTTCCAAGTGTGGATTTCCCGCAGCCGGACTCGCCAACAAGGCCAAATGTTTCGCCTTGTTTCAGCTGAAAGGAGACACCGTCTAGCGCTTTTAGCGTTCTTCCTTTCGATAGATGAAAATGTTTTTTGAGATTGTTTACTTGTAAAAGTGGTTCAACTGCCATGACCTTTGCTCCTCTCGCTTGGCAAATACCGTCTTGCACCTGCCCATTCTTTTTCATATGAAGTGCCAGCAAGGGAAAGAAGTTCAATTTCTCTACCGGTTTTAGGTGAATGAAGCATCATACCGTCACCTGCGTAGATCCCAACATGGCGGACTGCTCCCTTTCCGTTGTCATTAGCGAAAAACAATAAGTCGCCTTGTTCTAAATGGCTTGATGCGACCGGTGTTCCTTGCACTGCTTGGTCACTTGCATCCCTCGGCAAAAGATATCCGCACGCTTTATACATGCTGTAAGCAAAGCCCGAACAGTCATAGCCAAAGCTGCTCATGCCGCCCCATAAATACGAAAGACCAATAAATTGTTTTCCCTTGTCTACAACATCTTTGCCGGCCATAGAAAAAATGGATGAAACTGGCTGCACATCTGTTTTATTGATTTCTCTCGTCCCTGCTGGTGTGACAACACGAAAGCGATCACTCGTTTCTTCTACAGCTGCGAGCTCTGTTAAAAAACTAATTTCCATGTCCGCTTGCCCGTTTCGATAGAGCATGGCTTTTTTCTGACAAACGATATGAGATATAGTTGGTGCACTTCCTTCTGTCACTTGCTTTAGTTGGTTTGCAGGTATATAGCCAGGATAGCCTTGTGGGTGTTTCCGGCTGGCCTGCTGCGGAATAACGACTTTCATCCAGCCGTCTGTTTCTTCTAAGCCAATGACTCGTTCACCGAGCAGTACTTGCGACTGGATCAGATTTTCTTCACATAAAGCCAGTTTTTCTTCATATGTTTGCTTGTCAATCCACTCTTTGAATTTGAAGGAGCTCTGAAGTACCTTTTGATCGATTTCTCTCGGTGACTGCGGCGCTGTCCATACGTTCGCAACTGCAACCTTTGATTCAAATATCATCATGAGACTCCTTTCACTCCTTGAATGCCTAACCCATGATGCGGCGGGAAAAAGATATCTTTTCCTTTGTACACGATTCCTCCGTCCACCATGTCCTCTTTTAGCATGAGCGGGGCATCAAAATCATAGCGGGTGATATTTGGCTGGCTGGCGGCGAGATGAGCGGCTGCTGTAATGCCAAGTTTTGACTCAATCATGCTGCCAATCATGCACTTTACGCCGTATGCTTCTGCCAGTGCATTGATTTTTAGGGCTTCTTTTATGCCGCCTGATTTCATTAATTTTAAATTGATTAAATCACAGCTTCTCGTTTCAAGCACCTTGATCGCATCATGAAAACTAAAAATACTTTCGTCTGCCATTATCAGTGTATCTGTTGCCTCCGTCACACGGCGTAGGCCTTCGATATCTTCTTTTGGCACTGGTTGCTCGACTAGTTCGATATTCAGTGGCTCCATTTTCCGAATGGCTACGACCGCTTCCTTCCACGTCCAGCCCTGGTTCGCATCGAGTCTAATCTGAATATCCGGCCCGATCTTTTCTCGAATTCGCTTGATACGCTGAATATCCGTATCTATATCATCTTTTCCTACCTTGATCTTTAATGTCTGAAAGCCTTCAGCTGCGTATTGCTTCGCATCTTCCGCCATCTCAAGCGGACGGTTTACACTGACCGTATAATCAGTTTCAAGCTGACTGCGATATCCGCCAAGGTATTGATAAAGCGGAAGTCCTGCCTGCTTCGCTAAGCCATCATAAATGGCCATGTCAACCGCTGCCTTTGCGCTTGTGTTGCAAGCGAGCACCCGGTTCATATGAGAAAAAATTTGTTCATATTCTGACAAGGAAGCTCCAAGCAAACTCGGTCTGATCACTTCGCAGATGGCATAGTCGATGCTTTCCAGCGTTTCACCTGTAATCACTGTTGTCGGGACTGCCTCTCCGTAGCTGACGTCACCTTGATCATATGTGATGATAACGATCAGAGATGCTGCGTCATACACCGTTCGTAAAGCGGTTTTGAAAGGTTTTTTTAGCGGTACACTCATTCTGAATGTACGAACATCAACGATTTTCATTTGATCACCTCTTTCGCTGCAACGCCTGGAGAAATGTGCAGTTTTTTTCCTGTCGCATCTAATGCAGCCTGCGTGCCCATTGGAATGGCAAAGTTTGGCGAAGAATGACCGATCCGGAAGCCCCCAAGTGCAGGTTTCTTTTGCGGGACAATATAGGTGTCCCATACTTGATTCAATGTGAGGGACTGATCTTTCTTTTTTGGCTCACATTGATGAAAATCTCCAATGATGAATCCAGCCGCATCATCCAATTTTCCAGCAGATGTGAGGTGCTGCATCATTCGATCGATTTTATAGGGTTCTTCGTCAATATCTTCAATGAACAAAAGCTTTCCCTTCGTATCGATTTCAAAAGGCGTACCAAGTGTTGTCACGATGAGGGCAAGATTTCCTCCTGCAATCTCACCTGAAGCGGTGCCCGGATAGAAAGTATGAAGGGGTGACAAGTGGTGCGCATACGTAAAGGCTTTCGGTGCGAACAGCTGTAAAAAGGTATCTTTCGTATAAGGATGGACCTCCTCAAGTCCCACATCAGAGGAAAGCATTGGCCCATGAAACGTCACAAGTCCCGTCTGCTGCTGGATGGCCGTATGTAAAAACGTAATATCACTATAGCCCCAAAAGATTTTTGGATTCCGGCGAATGAGGTCATAGTCAATGACTTCCGCGAGTCTTCCAGTCCCGTATCCTCCGCAAGCACAAATAACCGCCTTTACTTCTGGATCTTGAAACATGCGATGGAGATCCTCCACTCTTTCATGATCATGACCTGCTAAATACCCATACCGGCGGCCCAAATACTTCCCTTTTTTCACCTTTAGCCCGAGGCTTTCTAAAAAGGCAATCCCTTTTGCTAATTTCAGCTCATCAGGCGGGCTTGCTGGTGCAATAACCCCCACCGTATCCCCTGTTTGAAGTGCCACTGGCAGCTGGCTCATGCCATATCCCCTCTTTCTCTTTGTTTCTTTCAATCTATGGGTTTCTGCTTCATAACATGAACGAATAAAGGAACAGACGCTTTTATCTAAAAGCGTCTTAGATTGTTGACAAAGGGCTAAAATGATGTTTATTTTAGCCCTTTGTCTTCTTTTCAGCGTGATAGAAAACCTTTGCAGTCTAGGAAGGACGAGCACTGGCGCGGAGCGAATTTGTCATTCGTGAGCACCAGCGCGCAGGACTGACAACGAATGCGAGGGTTTGTCTACACGCTGAGACGCTTTTATCTAAAAGCGCCTTTTGATCCTAATATTACTCTCCATCTACTTGTGCCCATTTCAAATCGATATACCCAACAGGGTGACGGACAATCCCCTTCACGCCTTCTTTTTGTAAATGAACTTGGTTATAAAAATGAATCGGAATGATCGGTGCTTCTTCAATGAGAAGTGCCTCTGCATCATGAAGAATGTTGTTTCTCTTTTGCTCGTCTGCTTCCTGGCTCGCCTTTTTGATAAGCTGATCATAGGTATCGTTTGACCATCCTGTCCGGTTCATGGCATTCCCTGTTTGAAAGCTCTCTAGGAAATTGATCGGATCTGCATAGTCTGCTAAAAATGAACTTTGTGAGAATTGGAATTTGAGCGCCTTTTGATCTTCTGCAAACACATTGGCTTCCATGTTTGCAAGCTTCACATCTACACCTAGCGCTTCTTTCAGCTGCTGCTGGATGGCTTCAGCTTTTTTCTTGTTCTCAGGCTTTGTACTGTATGTCAATGTGACGGCTGGCAGTTTTGAATAGTTCTCTTCTTTCAGCCCTTTTTCTAATAACTTCGCAGCTTCACTCTTATCATTCTTCACAAGATCACCGCCAGCTTTTCTGAAATCCTCACCCTTTGAATCAAGAATGCCTGGCGAGACGAAGGCACGTGCTGGCTTCTCTTCATTTTTCGTTACATAATCCACGATATCTTGCGGGTTGATCGCCATTTGAAAAGCTTTGCGGATGTTCTTATTTTGAAAAGGTTCCATGTTCACATTCAGACGATAAAAGAACAATCCAGCCTGGTCTTCAATTTGTACATCTTTATTTTTCAGCAGGTTTTCACTTTGCTCTGCTGGGACAAAGGCAGTATCTAAATCTCCTGATTGATACATTTGATAGTCTGTGTTTCGATCACTGATCATCAGCCACTTCACTTGATCCAGCTTGACTGTTTTTTTGTCCCAATACGTCTCACTTTTTTCCATTGTGAAGCTCTCATCATGCTTCCACTCTGTCAGCTTGAACGGTCCATTTCCGACAAAGGTTTTGGCGTCTTTTGCCCAGTTTGGGTCCTTCTTAGCTACCTGTTCATTGACAGGAAAAAAAGCAGGGTTTGCGGTCATATTTAAGAACGATTTCTGCGGATATGCCAGTGTGACCTTAAGCGTTTTGTCATTTACAGCGCTGACTTTCACGTCTTCTTTGTTTCCTTTTCCGCTGTTAAATGCCTCTCCGCCTTCAATCATGTAGGCTAGGAACGATGCAGATGAGCCTGTTTTCGGATCAAGCAGCCGCTTCCACGCATATTCAAAGTCACTCGCTTTCACTGGATCACCATTTGACCACTTGATGCCATCTCTTAAATGGAACGTGTACGTTTTTCCATCCTCTGATATCTCCCATTTTTCCGCCATTGCAGGAGATGGTTCGTGCTTTTCATTCAGTCTTGTTAATCCCTCCATTAAGTTATTGAGTCCTTGCCACGATACATTATTAAAACCAATCGGCGGATCAAACGACGTCGGTTCATTTTCGTTATTTAAAGTTAATACTTTCTTTTCACCCTGATTGCTTGATGATCCTTTCCCTGCTTGCTCATTGGCTGTACATCCTGCGAGCAGCATGATCGTGAACAAACATATACTGATGATCCATCCCTTTTTTCTCATCAAAAACTCCCCCTTTGTGTTGAAGATAAAACGGTTTGATTCGCTCGCTCATCTTGGAGCCAGCAATGCACTGTGTGGGTAGGTGACCGCTGCGTTTCGTGCGGCATGATATGATCACACACCTTCATGGCGGACGGGCAGCGATCTGTATACGGACAGCCCTTTGGCGGAGCAAATAAATCAGGCGGGCTTCCTTCAATTGGAATGAGTTCATCTTTCATATCAAGTCTTGGAACGGATTTCAGAAGTCCTTTTGTATAGGGATGCTGCGGACTGTAAAAAATATCTCGCCTCGTTCCGACCTCCACCATTTTCCCTCCGTACATGACGGCTACCCGGTCTGCGACTTGGGCGACGACCCCTAAATCATGTGTGATTAAAATAATGGTGACCCCTGTTTTTCTCTGAATCTCTTTAAACAGCTCTAATATTTGTGCCTGTATGGTCACATCCAGTGCGGTCGTCGGTTCATCAGCAATCAGCACTTTGGGCTCGCAAATTAGTGCCATGGCAATCATGAGCCGCTGCCTCATTCCCCCGCTGAACTGGTGAGGGTATTGCTTTAACCTTTCCTTCGGCTGCGGAATGCCGACCAAATCAAGCATCCGAATGGCGGCTTCTGTCACTTCTTTTTTCGTCAGCTTTTGATGCTCCTTTGCCGCCTCCATGAGCTGATCGCCGATTGTCAAGGTTGGGTTCAGTGCGGTCATTGGATCTTGGAAGATCATCGAAATATCGACACCTCGTATGGCGCGCATTTCTTTTTCAGATAATGACAGCAAATTTCGGTCTTCAAACCAGATTTCTCCCTGATCAACATGAGCGCTGTAAGCTGGCAGCAGCCTCATAATGCTTTGTGAAGTCACACTTTTCCCGCAGCCTGACTCTCCTACAATGGCAAGGGTTTCTTTTTCATATACATCCACATTCACCCCGCGTACCGCTCGAACTGAGCCGCCATATGTCCGAAAACTGACGTGCAGATCGATGATTTGTAGAACTTTTTTCAAAGCGCCATCACCTCTTCATCTTCGGATCAAGCGCATCTTGCAAGCCATCACCTAAATTGTTAAAGCAAAACATCGTGAGCGAAATAAAAAACGCAGGGAAAAATAAACGCCACCAATGCCCGTTATCTGACAGCACTGTCGGCAGCGCATCATTTGCCATCACGCCCCAGCTTGCAAACGGTGCTTGAATGCCTAAACCAAGAAAGCTTAGGAACGCTTCTGCAAATATCGCGGTTGGTACAGTTAAGGTCATCTGAACGATAATCGGCCCCATCGTATTCGGCAGCAGGTTGCGGCGAATGATACGAAGGCTCTTTGCACCAAAGGTTTTTGAGGCAAGGACATATTCCTGGCTTTTCAGCTGAAGAACTTGACCTCTCACGATTCTTGCCATTCCAATCCATCCGGTGACAGTGAGCGCTACAATAATGGTGACGAGCCCTGGCCCCATCAGAACCATCAATAAAATGACAACAAGTAAATAAGGAAGACCGTAGAGCACCTCGACGATTCGCATCATGACATTGTCATATCTCCCGCCCTTATAACCGGCAATGCCTCCATAGATCACGCCGATGGCAAAATCAATCAGGGCTGCCATGACGCCTACAAATAAAGAAATACGCGCCCCGTACCATGTACGCGTGAACACATCTCGTCCAAGCTCATCCGTTCCGAACCAGTGAGCAGCGGATGGCGGCAGATTTTGCATCGAAAGACGCTGCTCTGTCACGCTATTAGGTGCAAGCAATGGGCCTAATAGTGCCATGATAAAAAGAAAAATCAATACCGATAGACTAAACATCGCAAGCTTATTTTGCTTCAGTCGCCTCCATGTGTCTGCCCAATACGAAAGAGAGGGTCTTTTAATGGCATGGGCCTCCGTTTTCTTTTGCTCTCTCGGAGAAAACCATTCGTCCGGCACTTCATGATGCGGATTCGGTTGATCCTGCTGCAAATGTATACTCATGCCTTTCCTCCTTTCTGATGCAGCTGAATCCTTGGATCAAGCAGGCGATACGCCACATCGACAATGAAAAGAAGTGTGATTAAAATGATGCTGTAAAAAACAGTGGTTCCCATGATGACAGGATAATCACGGTTGTTAATACTCTCGACAAAGTATTTTCCCATGCCAGGAATCGCAAATATTTTTTCAATGACAAAACTTCCTGTTAAAATGCTTGCGACAAGTGTGCCAAGAATAGTCACAACAGGCAAAAGCGCATTTCGAAGTGCATGTTTAAACACAATTTTAAAGGGAGAAAGTCCTTTTGCTTTAGCAGTGCGAATATAGTCCTGAGACAGCACTTCAATCATGCTCGATCTTGTTAACCGGGCAATAATGGCCATCGGACTAACGGCAAGAGCAATGGTTGGCAGCACCATATGCATCGGACTTGTCCACATCGCTGTAGGAAAGAGCTTCAAATTCACAGCAAGCTGCTGAATTAATAAGGTAGCAAAGATAAAGTTTGGAATGGATATACCGAAAACAGCAATGGTCATGGCGATATAATCAATCAATCCATTGTGCCGGAGGGCAGCCATGACCCCTAGCAGGATGCCGGAGATGACAGCAATCAATATTGAGATAAGACCAAGTTCTAATGAGACTGGGAAGCCTCTCGCCAATAGATCATTGACACTTTCAGAAGGCTTTTTAATGGAAGGACCAAAATCAAAGGTAACGATGGATTTTAAATAGATGACATATTGAACATACAGTGGTTCGTCTAAGTGATAGTAGCTTTCGAGGTTTCGCTGGACGGTTTCGTTTGTATTTCGTTCTTCATTGAAGGGCGATCCTGGGATGACCTTCATTAAAATAAACGTTAACGTCGTAATCGTTAAAATCGTGGCAATCATCGCAATAAAACGCTTGAGCAAAAAGCTGGTCATCTGCCGTCTCCCCCTCGCTTAACAAAATGTTGTACGTGCGGCAAGCTCTGTCATGACAAGCATCGCTTGGTAGGCTTCTAATATATTCTCTGCTTGATACGTCACCGTTGTTGTCCCTTCAATAATGGCAGTACCAGGCATTAAATTCGCCCATTCAGCTTGTCCATAATTGGCAAACTCAATCTTCAGCAGCGGCTGATCAGGAGGCGTCAGCGGCTTGATGTGATGAATCTGTTTCATTGCGGCTTCCACTTGCTGTGAGATTTGTTGGTTGACTTTGGCAGGAGTGAGACATTTCACAGCAGATCTTGATATGGTCTCTTTCACTGCCACTGTTTTCACACCAGGCATCAGCTTCTCTGCTTCAAGAGCTGCTTGATCGTCTCCGCAAACAAGAATCACCGGCACACCATAGTAGCCTGCAACATACGCATTAAAGCCCATTTCACCAATTGGATGATCATTTATGTAAAAATGTCTAACACCAAAAATCATACTGTGGGACATCACACCTTTCATAGACGCCCTCGCATGATAGCCTAAAAAAACAGCAGCATCATAGGTTTGATCTAACCCTTGAACCATTGAATAAGGCTTGACGTCACCAGATATAAGAGATGCTTCTTCATGCAATTCTTCAATCAACAAATTATTCATTTTAGAATGACTGTCATTGACCAAAATATTGGTTGCGCCATGCTGAAGAAGTGCCTCCACACAGGCATTCACTTCACCCGTCATGATCTTTCTGCCCCGTTCATAATTGTGCTGACGGGCATCGACAAATGTATGATCAGCTAGACCAGTAATCCCCTCCATATCGACAGATACATAGAGCTTCATTCCCATCCCCCTTAAATTAAACTTAAAATTTGTGTATATTTTTCTAAATTTTCTAAAAAATTATATGATTACTTGATCGATTTTTCAATACAATGTCTGAAAATAAGGAAATTAGACTCAGATATTATAGATCAAAAGACTGTATGACAAAGGATTTTTTTAACAAATAAAACACCACTAACTATGTCTTTAGTGGTGTTTGTCTGCTTCGTTAATCTGTGATTTCAGCTGTTCATATTTCTTCATCGTTTGTGTAAATAGATCATCAAACATCTGAGGTGCCTGCTTTTGAATAACCTCGGCGCCTTCTCCTGTAATGCCCCCTTTTGTCGCCACTCTATCGACGGTTTCAGCAAAGGTGAGGCCCCGTTCTACAAGGACTTGACCTGTGCCTAAAAGGGCATACGTTAAAAATTCATACGCTTCCTCTAAGGAAAGCTCACTATTTCTCACAGCAGCTCTCGCCATTTCTTCAAAAAGAGCAGCGATAAAACCAGGAGATGAGCTCGTCAAGTTACTCGCCGCATCGAACTTGTCTTCTTCAACTTCACGTACGATGCTAAAAGCTGAAAGCAGGCGGTGCAAACGCGCCTTTTCTTCCTCTCCAGCAGTTTCACCATGCGCAACGAGGGAAACGCCCGTTCCAACAGCTGACGTGAGCGTTGGGATGTATCTGGATATTGGTTGAGTCGTATGCTTTGATAACTTGTCTAACGTCACAGCCGCGGCTACTGACACAATATGCACCGATTTGGCTGCTGAAGACAGTTGATCGAGTACATCAAGTACAGCAAGCGGCGGCACGCAGATAAAAAGTACATCACATGACGCAGAAAGTTCCTCTAATGAGCAGATGTTTATTTCTTGATGCTTGTCTTTAAGTTGAAGCAGGCGGTCCGTTTCACTTCTTGTGTGGATCATGATTTGATGGGCATCGAGCACTTCTTTTTCCAGCCATTTTTGCACCATCATATCAGCCATGCTTCCATATCCAATGATTCCAATTGTCTTCACAGTTTAATCTCCTCTATTTTGCTTAGATTCACTACTTATTTTAACAATTTCCCACAATGTTTTCATTTTTATCCCACACTTTTTTCTTACGATCAAGTCAGTATCCACAACAAAAGGTAAAACCCCCTTAAACCCATACATGAAAAAATGATGAAAGAGAGTGATTTGAATGACACAACACAAAAATGAACAACAACCTTCTCAAGAACTTCAAACAACGGAGCAGCCGCAAAAACGAAAGAAGAAGCCAAACGGCTGGTTTAAGCCATTTGTCAGCGGTGTTGTAGGCGGTACGCTGGCGTTAGGTGTGTACGTCCTTTCGCCATATGCCCAGCACGCATCAGACAACACAGCACATAATTCAGCAGTGGTATCGACAAATGATACAAGTGCCAATTCGTCAAAAACAACCGCCGTCCAAACATCACATTCATCGAGCAGCATCTCCAGCATGGTGGAAAATGTATCACCAGCCATTGTCGGCATTACAAACTACCAAGCGCAAAGTCAAACAGACACGAGCTTCGGCGATTTCAATACGCCTTTTGATGAATCACAGCAAAATAAAAGCAGTCAAGAGGAAAAAACAGGTACAGGCTCAGGAGTGATTTTCAAAAAATCCGGCAGTAAAGCCTATGTCTTAACAAATAACCACGTCATTGAAGGGGCAAATAAACTCACAGTATCCTTACACGATGGCAAAACCGCCAAAGGTAAACTGGTTGGAGCTGACCCGCTGACTGACCTAGCTGTTGTAGAAATTAGCAGCAGTCACGTAACGAAGGTTGCGGCATTAGGCGATTCCTCCTCGCTGCGTGCTGGGGAAACCGTCATCGCGATCGGAAACCCGCTTGGTGAAGATCTATCAAGAACCGTGACACAAGGAATTGTCAGCGGTGTCGACCGAACGGTCTCGATGAACACATCCTCAGGTGAAAGCAACATTAATGTCATTCAAACAGATGCAGCTATTAATCCAGGAAACAGCGGCGGCCCGCTTCTTACGACAGATGGAAAGGTTGTGGGGATCACGAGTATGAAAATTTCTGAAACAGGTGTTGAAGGCATTGGATTCGCGCTTCCAATCAATGATGTCAAACCAATCGCCGATCAGCTTCTCGCAAAAGGAAAGATTGAGCGTCCATATATCGGCATCAGCATGCTGGATCTCGAACAAGTCCCGGATGTGTATCAGAAAGAAACACTCGGTCTCAAAAATAGTCATCTTGATCAAGGCGTATACGTCAAAGAAATCGCCGCAGGCTCACCTGCCGCCAAAGCCGGCTTAAAGTCTGAGGATGTCATTACCGCCATCAATGGGAAACAAATCAAAACCGGAAGTGAATTACGTCATGAACTATACACGAATACGAAAGTTGGAGACACCGTAAACATCACACTCATTCGAAACGGAAAAGAAGAAACGAAGAAGGTGACATTAACACAAACTGAATCTAAGCAGGTAAGTTCCTAATGCAAAAGAAAAAGGGCTAAAATCAAGATGATTTTAGCCCTTTTTTCTTTTCAGCGTGATAGAAAACCTTTGCAGATCTGACAAAGAATGCGAGGGTTTGTCTATACGCTGAGCAGCTCATCATGAGCTGCTTTTTTATGATGACTGAATTGGCGTTAATCTTTGTTCTATTTCTGCTCGTTTGTGCTCTAGAAATGGCGGAAGGGCTAATTGATCGCCAAGCTCATCTACTCCTTCGTCGACTGTAAATCCAGGGCCGTCTGTTGAAATTTCAAATAAGATACCATTCGGTTCTCTAAAGTAAAGGGCTTTAAAGTAGAAACGTTCCACAACACCAGAGTTCGTGAAGCCTGCTTTTGATATTTTGTCATACCATTTTTCCAGTTCCTCTGCATCTTCCACGCGAAAGGCTACGTGATGCACACTTCCTCTGCCGGAACGCTCAGAAGGCCCTTCAGTTTTTTCGATCACATGAATTTCTGTTCCAGCACCGCCATTTCCTGACTCAAAAATGGTCACGATCTCACCATCATTTGATTGTTCACGCGCTCTTTCGGTGAAGCCAAGGATGTCTGTTAAAACACGGATCGTTTTGTCCGCTTCTGCAACAGTTAATTCCACTGGACCCAAACCTCTAATGGCAAACTCTGCCGGAATATCATCATGCACTGGCGGTGAGCCTGCTTCTTGTGCGTTCGGTTCTACTGTTAAAAATAGCTGCTGCCCTTCTGGGTCTTGAAAGCGCAAGGCAAGTCTGCCCCCTCTCAAGGAAGCCGTTTCTTGCTGTACGTCTGTCTCTTCAAAACGCTTTTCCCAAAATGAAAGTGCTTCTTCAGAAGAAACGAGAAGGCCTGTGCTTGTGATCGCGTTTGTTCCTTTCAAACGACGAGCGAGCATTGGAATTTCAAAGAATGTGAGCTCCGTTCCCGGTGAAGCGACCTCATCTCCATAAAATAAGTGATACATAGATGGGTCATCCTGATTGACCGTTTTCTTTACAAGTTTTAAGCCAAGAATCTGGCGGTAGAAATCAACATTTTTTTGAGCATTGGCTGTTAATGCAGATACGTGGTGAATTCCATTGATTTTCATTACGTTCACTCCTATTTCTAAATATCTCGAATTCAAGATAATATCCTTATGAATAAAATAGGTCATTTCTCAAGAAAAGTCAACCATTTGGCTAGATGTTCGGTTTCTAACGATAAAATTAACATTAAATCAAAAATAATCTTTTATTGTTCGCTTTTAACGAAACATTTACCCTGATATCTCCAATAAACGAACACTTTTAAATACAAATACGAAAATCAGAAAATTTTTTTAATTCTTGTTTTCCTAAAATCGTATTACAATGAACAAAATACATGTCACAGTAACGTACGAAAGTGATGCAGGAGGTCGCGAGTAATGAACAAAGAACAACCAGCGTTAAAACAGGACATCGGCTTATTTTTCGCCCTATCTCTTGTCATCGGGACTATTATCGGGTCCGGCGTCTTTATGAAGCCAGGCAACGTCCTTTCCTATTCAGGAAGCTCAGATATCGCATTATTCGCTTGGCTGCTGGGCGGCATTTTAACCCTTGCAGGCGGACTCACTGTTGCTGAAATTGGTACACAAATCCCTCGGACTGGCGGATTGTATGCCTACCTTGAAGAAGTGTATGGTGAGTTTTGGGGCTATTTATGCGGCTGGGTGCAGATTATCATTTACGGACCTGCCATCATCGGTGCGCTCGGTCTTTATTTTGGTTCATTGTTAGCTAATTTATTTTCTCTATCTTCTTTATGGTCGACAACAATTGGCATTATCACTGTTTTATTTTTATGTTTAATTAACATCATGGGAACAAAATACGGCGGCTTTGTTCAAGGGCTGACCACCATCGGAAAGCTTGTCCCGATTGCCGCTATTATTGTGTTTGGCTTATGGAAAGGAAACGAAAATATTTTTATGGCTGTCAACGATAGCATCGCTCAAATGAACTTCGGTGCAGCGATCTTGGCTACGTTGTTTGCCTATGACGGCTGGATATTGCTTGCAGCACTTGGCGGTGAGATGAAAAACCCAGAGAAGCTGCTTCCTCGTGCAATGGCAGGCGGGATTTTAATCGTCACGGCTTGCTATCTCTTTATTAATGTCGCTCTTTTGCACGTGTTACCAGCAGATCAAATCGTACAGCTTGGAGAAAATGCGACAAGTACTGCTGCGACAATGCTCTTTGGACCAATCGGCGGTAAGGTCATTAGTATCGGCATCATCATTAGTATCTTTGGCTGTTTGAACGGAAAAGTTCTTTCATTCCCACGTGTGATTTTCGCGATGGCAGAGCGAAAGCAAATTCCTTTCGCAAACGCGATCTCACGTATTCACCCTACATTTAAAACACCGTGGATTGCTGTATTTGTACAAATTTTGATCGCCATTGTGTTTATGGTCGTCAGCAATCCAGAAAAGCTGTCAGAGGTTTCGATCTTCATGATCTACATCTTTTATGTCATGGCCTTTTTCGCAGTCTTTAAACTGAGAAAACAAAACAAAGGAATCGAACGTGCTTATAGCGTACCACTTTATCCGCTCACACCAATCGTTGCGATTATCGGTTCTTTATTCGTCTTAATCAGCACCATGATCACCGACTGGAAAAGCTGTCTCATCTCTATGCTGATCGGGATTGCTGGACTGCCTATTTATTATTATATGAAAAAAACACACAAAAAAGCAGAGCGCTAATCAGCTCTGCTTTTTTTTATATTGCTTAATCACTTTGTATGATTCGTTTAAATATCTCATGAGCCGGTATGGCTTACTAAGCACGCGGATTGGGAGTCTTGAGATAAATCCATTCAAATTCGCCTTATATTCCTGCGTCATCCGCTTTGGCTTTGTCGCAATTTTTTCGTATACTTCTTTGTAAAATTCCTTCATGATGTCGACTTTCACACTGATCTTCTGATGACACTCTGTACACTCAACGCTTTTCATCTGATCATTCACATAAACGATGCTGTGGAGGGTCTCTTCTTGGCACCGAGTACAATGTAGGTTCGCTTCCATTTCGGTTTTCTTCAAGATACACAGCTCCTTTCTCGTTTGATGTTGCTCTTTTTATACAATTCGATGGCTACTCGCCGTTTATTGGACGGAAGCTTCCTTTAAAATGGCTGCGGCCGTTAGTTCGTCTGTCACCAGTAC
This sequence comes from Bacillus sp. FSL W8-1143, assembly GCF_037965155.1. Taxonomy (NCBI): domain Bacteria; kingdom Bacillati; phylum Bacillota; class Bacilli; order Caryophanales; family Bacillaceae; genus Bacillus; species Bacillus sp. FSL W8-1143. The sequence goes on along the minus strand of NZ_CP150182.1, from coordinate 1,254,037 downwards.
TTGAATAAAGCCGCCATTTAAAGCCCCTAAAATACTTTCAGCCTTATGGGTTCCTTCTACAACAGCGATGACCGTTTTGACGCTCTTTAACTGCTCCAGTGATAAACCAATGACCTTTTGGTTCAGTTCATCTTGGACAGGTTTGCCTTGACCGTCAAAGAAACGAAAGCCAATATCACCAACAGCCCCTGATTGCCTTAAACCAGATAAATCTTCTTCTTTTAAGTAACCAACTGTTTTTAACGTTGAACCTTTATGCGGGTTGCCAATACCGATGAGGGCAATATCTACATTTTTACCTTCTTCAAGCACAGCTTCTATATCCTGCATTGCCATGAGCCGCTCTTTTAATTCTTCTGTTTCTAAAATCGCCGGGGCATATAAATAGGAACACGTGCCATTCATTTTCTTTGCCAGCTCATATGCCAGCTGATTGGCATGAATGTCGACTGCCTGCCTGCCCATTCCGCCCTCTAATGGAATGACCTTCACATCATTTCTTCGCTCGAACGGGTATTCCTTTACAAGCTCAGACAGTGTAGTTCCCCATGAAATGCCGATTTTCTCCGCGTCTTTCATGTTTTTAGATAAATAATAGGCGCCTGCTTGACCGACTGCCCGCTTCACCATCTCAGACATTGTCCCGACGCTTGGGACAACGACAGCATCTGTTAATTGAAAAGTTGTTTCTAGCTGTTTTTCCAGTTCCACCGTATGAATACTTTCATCTTTAATGTACACCTCAACGATTCCCACATCTTTTGCTTTTTGTAAGAGCTTTGAAATGACTGGTCTTGAGACATTGAGCTTTTTTGCGATTTCCTGCTGCGTCCACCCGTCTGTATAATAAAGATGAGCAACTTTGACGAGCTGTCGTCTTTCTTCCCAATTCAGCATGTGACATCATCCTTTTAATATACTATGATTCCCAGTATACCAAACATTCGTTTCTAATTGGCACAATTGTTATGAAAATGACAAAAAGAGCGATTACCTCTCCGCTCTTTTTCCCTCCGTATATTTTGGCTGATACGTTCTCCCGCCGTCTAACAGGATAATTTGTCCGTGCAAGTAGCTTCCCTCTTCACTTGTAAGAAATAAAGTGAGTCCTGCGATATCCTCTGGTCTTCCTAATCTCCCGACAGGAATGAGCGATTGTAGCTGCCTTTTCTCCACCTCAGTAGGATAGAGCGTATCAAGCATTTGAGATTCAATCACGCGGGGTGCAATCACATTGATACGCACATGGTGTGCCCCTAATTCCTTTACAAGCGAACGCATCAGGCCAAAAGCACCTGCTTTTGAGGCGTAATACTGAATTCCACCGCCTGAGCCAGTGATAGCAGATCCTGATCCAATCACGACAATGCTTCCTTCTTGCCGCTCACATATATAAGGTGCTGACGCTTTGATGCAATAGTAAAGACCATACAAGTTCACAGCCAGTGTCTTTTTCCAAAGTAAAAAATCGACTTCTAAAAAAGGAAGTGATTTTGTCATCCCTGCTGAATACACAAGATGAGCAATGCCGCCTAGCTCCCTTTCAGCTGCTGAAATCATCTGCTGAACACTTTCCCACGATGAAACGTCAGCTTGAAATGTCAGCAGCTCAGAGTGCTGTTTTTTTAAAAGTGAAAGTCCTTGTTCATCTATATCAGACACAGCCACTCTGTGCCCTTCTTTTAAAAAACGCTCGGCAATTTCCTTTCCAATCCCTTGGGCACCACCAACGATGAGAACCGGTTTTTGATCATTAGCCAGCACTCTCACCCCCATCAAGCATAATCGCTGCACCATCAGTAAATGCGCCATATGATGTACTTAAAAAGACCGTCATATGGGCCACAGTCTCCTTGATTTGCTCTGCATTAGGAATCAAATGGAGAGGGGGCGGCAATAAGGCGAGCACCCGAATGCCTTTGTCTTTAAATTCTCGCGCCAGCCCTTTTGTCATGGCATTCAGCATGGAATTCGATGTCGCATGTGAAATCCCGCCATCACCTGTGATACTGCCTGATGACGATATATTAATAATGCAGCCTTTTTTCTGGTCAACCATGTGCCATACGGCAGCTTGACTGGAAAGAAAGACAGTATTCACAGCTGTTTCCACTTCGTCCATCCACTCATTAGGGTGAGCGGCATCAAGCTCCGCCTCAGCTCCTTGCGCTGCTTGATTGACCAAAATATCCAGTTTCCCGCACGTATCGATCACTTGCCTCAGCATACGCGTGGCATCACGCGGCGTTTCTAGCGGGTTCATGATGATACTCGCCTGACCGCCCATTTTTTGAATGTCTTCACAAATGGTTCTAGCCTTTGATTCATCATGAAATGTGTGTAAAAAAACATGTGCACCTGCCTGGGCTAAAGCCAGGCAGATGGCTTCTCCAAATCCATCTGTGCTACCTGTCACAAGTGCCGCTTTCTGATGAAGCTGGACGTGCACATGCATCTCCTCCCTATCCCTTGTTTGGCATTTATTTTCTCAGCTTACTCACGATATCAAGAGCTGCTTCATAAAAACCTTCTGAGATGGTCGGATGCGGATGAATCATTTTCGCCATCTCTTCTGCTGTTCCTTCTAAATACATAAAGGAAGAAGCTTCTGAAATCATTTCTGTGACATGCGGACCAACCATCGTTGCACCGATCACTTCACCATATGCTGTATCGTACACCAATTTAATAAAGCCTGTTTGAACACCTGCTGCTAACGCTTTACCGCTTGCCGCTAAATCAAATCGTTCAGTTTGTACGCTGAGCCCTTTGGCTTTTGCCTCTTTCTCCGTAAGACCAACACTTGCCACCTCTGGTAATGTATAAATACATCTAGGCATAATATCAGCATTCATTTTTTCAGGCACGCCGCAAATATTGCTGACCGCAACAGCAGCCTCTGCCATCGCCGCATGAGCCAGCTGATAACCGCCGGCGACATCCCCAACTGCGTATACACCTTCAGCACTTGTCTGCATCCGATCATTCACCTTGATAAACGGACCATCATGCTGAAGATCAAGCTGGTTAACAGCTGATACATTCGGTCTTCTTCCAACGCAGACAAGCAGTCTTTCCGCTGTAAAGATGTGCGTCTCCCCTTTATCATCTGTTGCATGAACCGCTTTGACTCCTTCGCTTTCCGTCACCTCTGTCACAGTGGTTTTCTTCGCGATATGGATGCCCTTTTTCTTGAGTTCTCTTTCTAGCAGCTTAGATGCTTCTTCATCCTCTTGCGGGATAATGGACGGTGCCGCTTCAATAATGGTGACTTTTGATTGAAGACTTTGGAAGATACAAGCAAGCTCAAGACCAATGACGCCTCCGCCAATAATGACGACAGAAGCAGGAATATCTGGGATGTCAAAGATTGTATCACTTGTATCAAATGAAATATCTTTAAGCCCCGGTATTGGCGGAATAGCTGGTGTAGATCCAGTAGCAATGATTAACTCTTTCGTTTCAATCGATTCTGATCCATCTTGTTTTTCAATCTCAATCCGGTGCTTTGTCACCGCTGTGCCTCTGCCGTTATATACATCAATCTTTCCTTGCTTTAATAAAAAGGCGATTCCACCTCTGAGCTTTTCAATGACTTCATCTTTGCGCTTTCTCATTTTATCGAAGGAAAGAATCATGTCACCTGTTTCGATTCCCCAGCTTTTCGCCTTCTCGATTGATTCAATGACTTCTGCATGTTTCAGCAGGGTTTTTGAAGGGATACAGCCTCGATTTAAACAAGTACCGCCTAGAAAATCCTCCTCAATCAAAGCAACCTTCCGTCCGCGCTCAGCCGCTTGAAGGGCGGCAGTATACCCGCCAGGCCCTCCGCCAATGACTGTCAGATCATACGTTTTCGTCATCCGATTCATCTCCTACATTAGCAATTCAAATGGTTGTTCAAGCACTTTTTTAAGGTCTGTTAAAAAGGCAGCCGCTGGTGCGCCATCTACTACTCGGTGATCAAACGATAAACTGACACCCATCATTGGCCGCACCTGAATTTCTCCATCTACTGCAACAGGTTTATCTTGAATCCGTCCTACACCTAAAATCGCCACTTCTGGCTGATTAATGATCGGGGTAAAGGTATCAATGGCATACATGCCTAAGTTACTAATCGTAAAAGTGGATCCTTTCAGCTGGTCAGGAAGTAGTTTTTGATCACGTGCGTTTCGGCCAATTTCTTTCGCTTCTTTTGTTAGTTGTTTTAATCCTTTTTGATTCGCATGAGAAATGACTGGTACCATCAAGCCGTCTTTCACTGCAACAGCGAGACCAATGTGTACATCTTCATGGAAATGGAGCTCATTTTGTTCAAATGTCATATTGATCTGCGGGTGGCGCGTGAGTACATGGCTGACCGCATGAATGATGATTTCTGTGAACGACAGCCGGTAGCCTGTCTCTTTTTCAATCGCCGGAAGTAACTGCTGACGCACTTCTTTCGCTTTCGTCATATCAATTTCACTTGTTAATGTGACGTGCGGTGCTGTAAAGGCACTTTGTGACATGCGATCAGCAATCACTTTTCTCATGCCAGCTAATTTTTGTGTTTTCACAGGCGAAGCCTCTTTTGTTTGCGTTGCTGCTTGTACGTCACTCTTCATGATCTTACCGTGAGCGCCAGATCCAGAAACTGCTGCTAAATCGATTCCTTCACGAGCAGCGACTTTTTCTGCAAGTGGTGAGACGCGCTGGTCTTTCTCGCTAGAATGAACGACTGCCTCGACGTCCCGCTTTTGGACTCTGCCTTTTGGCCCTGTGCCAGATACCTCTTGAATCGCCACATGATGATCCTTTGCCGTTTTTCTCGCTGCGGGCGTGGCACGTACTTTTTCACCAGATGTTTTTGGGGCTTCAGTAGAACTGGATGAAGACGAGTCTGGTGAAGACGATTCGCTGCTTTCTGAGGAATCCTCATCTGCCTGTGCTGGCGGCTCGCTTGGCACCTGTTCATTTGCCTCTCCGATATATCCAATGACAGCATTGACTGGAATTTGATCATCAGCTTCGTAGTATTTCTTTAGAAAAATGCCGTCATCATAGGCTTCCACCTCGATGTTGATCTTGTCTGTCATAATTTCAAAAAGAGGCTCACCGATTTCAACCGAATCTCCTTCTTCTTTCAACCATTGAAGCAAGGTTCCGATCTCCATCGTACTGCTTAGCTTCGGCATAAATATCTCTTTTGGCATGATCTTCTCCCCTTTATTTAAGAGCGTACAAGCTCTTTTGCTGCTTCAATAATATCTGGCACTTGTGGAATGACCGCTTTTTCCAGCGTCGGGTTGTATGGTATTGGGACTGCAAGGCCGCCAAGTCGTTTAATCGGCGCATCTAAATAGTCAAACGCTTCACTTTCCGCTATCATACTTGCAATCTCTCCACCGTAGCCTCCTCGTTTGACAGCCTCATGAACCACGATACATTTACCTGTTTTCTTCACAGATTCGATAATGGTTTCTTCATCTAATGGGACAAGTGTTCTTGGGTCAATGATTTCAACATCGATTCCCTCTGCTTCTAGTTCCTTCGCCGCTTCTAATGCTTTGTGTACCATAATCGCTGTTGCTACAATTGTGACGTCTTTCCCGCTTCTTTTCACATCAGCTTTCCCTAAAGGAATCGAATAAGGCTCTTCAGGCACTTCGCCGATTGTTTTATATAAAAGCTTGTGCTCGTAGAAAATGACAGGGTTGTCATCATCCATTGCTGCCTTTAAAAGTCCTTTGGCATCATAAGCTGTTGAAGGCTGAACTACCTTTAATCCCGGAATATGAGCCATCCACGCTTCTAAGCTTTGTGAATGCTGCGCTGCGGCACCCGTTCCTGATCCTGCTGGTGTTCTCACAACGAGTGGTACTTTTCCTTTTCCGCCAAACATGTATCGTGTTTTGGCTGCTTGGTTTACAAGCTGATCCATTGCGATTGTAATAAAGTCAGAGAATTGAAGCTCTAAAATCGGACGCATACCTGTCAAAGCCGCTCCGACTGCACCTCCTGCGATGGCAGCCTCAGAGATTGGTGTATTGCGTACGCGCTCCGGACCGAACTCTTCAATCATGCCGCGCGTGACCCCAAAAGCACCGCCATATACGCCGATATCCTCACCTAAAATGAATACATCTTGGTTCTCTCTCATTTCCTGACTCATAGCCTCTCGAACGGCTTCTAAATATGAAATCTCTCTCACTGTTGTTTTTGTCACGTGATTCCCCTCCTAATTAGGCGTATACATCCTCTAATAGTGTATCGATTGACGGTTCTTTACTGTTTTTAGCGAATTCTACAGACGCTTCAATTTCCTGCTTCGCTTCTTCCTGCAAGGCCGCTGCCTGCTCTTCTGTCAAAACATTCAGTTCAATCAAGAGAGACTTAAAGCGCTTGATTCCGTCTTTTTGTCTCCACTCTGTTTCTTCTTCACGTGTACGGTATTTTTTCGCATCACTCTTAGAATGACCCTTCCAGCGATACGTTTTCATTTCAATAAGTGATGGACCTTCTCCAGCTCTTGCGCGGCTGACTGCTTCATCTACTGAGTTCATAATCTCGACCATGTCATTTCCATCAATCGATTTCCCAGGTATTCCGTAGCTTTCTGCTCTTGTTGAAATGTCTTCAATGTTGATCATTTCTTTTACAGGGCCAGACATGCCGTACTGATTGTTTTCACAAATGAATACAACAGGCAGATCCCAAATGGATGCAAGATTTAGCGCTTCGTGAAAGCTGCCTTCATTTGTCGCTCCATCTCCGAAGAAACAAAGAACGACATAGCCTTCCTGTTTCATTTTAGATGTGAGCGCTGCACCTGTTGCCAGCGGGATACCGCCGCCAACGATTCCATTTGCGCCAAGGTTCCCTTTTTCTAAATCAGCGATATGCATCGAGCCGCCTTTTCCTTTGCAATAGCCAGTCTCACGTCCGAATAGTTCTGCCATCATCTTATTGACCTCTGCACCTTTTGCAATACAGTGACCATGTCCACGGTGCGTGCTGACGATCTTATCTTCGTCCTTTAATACGGCAATTGATCCAACAGCTGACGCTTCCTGTCCGACACATAAATGAGTGGTTCCATGGATAAGTCCTTTGGCAAAGAATTGATCGACCTTTTCATCAAAATATCTCACTAACCACATTTGTTTATATAAATCTGCTAATCTCTCATGACTAATCTGTTCAGGCAAAGTGATTTGTTTTTGCATTTCTTCTCTCCCCTTTACATTTGTTCTTATATGTTACATTTGTAATTATCATACGTTTAAGTATCTTTGAAGTCAAGTATTTCTCTTTCATTTTTAAGCGTTTTCATCTTTTATCAGAAAAAAAGAGAAAGGCAAAGCCCTTTTCTAAAGAACTTCTCTTTCTCTTCCAATCTCCTAGGTTCTCATTCATCTGGGTACATCATGATTTTGACACTCTCACCTTCAGGGTGCCTTGCGCATTCTATCGCCTGAAGGAGCTGACTTAACGGATAACGATGCGTCACCATCTTTTCTGTGTTGACCACTTTTGCTCTTAGAAGTTCAAGGGCTTCGAGGTAGTGATAAGGATGTGAGGAATAGGCTCCTACTACTTTCACTTCATCATGGAAAAATCGATCAGCCGGAATGGAGACGTCTCCCTTTGGAAAATGAGCAAACACTAAAATCGTTCCGCCTCTCGCTACCGATTGAAATGCTTCTTTTAAAAGCGCACTACTCCCAACAGAAATAATGACGAGGTCTGCTCCCTTTCCATTTGTTTCTCTCATGACCCGGTCTTCCACCGGCTCAGAGGCTGGATGAAAAGCGACGTCTGCACCTAAATTTCTCGCTTGCAGCAGCCGGTTCTCATTCACATCCGTTATCATCACTTTCCCAGCCAAGTAATGTTTGGCAAGCTGTAGTTGAATGCAGCCAATTTGCCCCGCTCCAAGGATCAGTACAGAATCTCCTGGATGAACAGGTGCTCGTTCAAAACCGTGCAGGCAGCAGGCGACTGGCTCCACCATCGCCCCTTGCTCATATGAGACGTCATTCGGGAGCTTGCCCATTGTGTGCTTGACATGTAATGCAGGGACGCGGATATACTCTGAAAACCCGCCTGGCTCTACATTAGTGGCTGCAAACTGCGGACACATTGTATAAAATCCCTTTTGACAAAAGTCACAGGTGAAGCAAGGTACATGATGCGCAACATAAACCCTGTCTCCCGTTTTTATATTTGTCACAAGCTTTCCAGTTTCAACAACATCTCCAGCGATTTCGTGCCCTAGTACCGTTCCATGAGGTACCGTCTCATGTGTTGCTTTGTAAATATCTGTGCCGCATAAGCCGCAGGCACGCATTCTTAATAGCACTTCATCATCACCAATCGCAGGCCGGTTCCGCTCCTCATACCGAATGTCCTCTGAAGAATAAAAGACAGCTGATTTCATGTAGCTGCATCCTCCTTTTCATCACCTTTCGCAAAATCCTGCAACGTTTGCACAAGCTGCTTGTACTCACTCATCTCACTGGATATCCAGTAACGTCCTCCGAATATGCGAGATGGGCCCACCCTGACATAGACTTTTCCGATATGAGGGTATGGCTTGATAAAAAGCTTTCCTTTAATATCAGAGACCGCATATGTGTGCCATCTGCCAAACGCTCCGATTTTGAGTTTATCTTCACTAATGATGACGTTTGTCGGCTGGTTCAGCCCAGTGATGCTAGAAAGCATGAGGATAGGCAGCGTATAAACGCCTAACACAGCTAACGGTTCAGGCCCTGCTGACATTAACGTATAAAGAGACCAAAGAAAAAACAGACAGATGAGTATGGCTGGAAGAAAAATAGACAACACTGCAGACGTTCGGCTATAAGCATGATGCTGCATGAGACGTCCTCCTTTCAGATACATAGAAGGAGCCGGGAAAGCAAAGCTCCTCCATAGAATGATTGTTTACTTAATATGATCGATGATTTTTTCAATATCATCTTCAATGCCAAATCCAGTTAAAAAGGATAATGTTTGAATCACAGGCGTTCCTTTCGTATCACTCACTGGTGTTGTCGTTACGATTAAATCGGCGCCTTCCGCTTTTTGCGGGACTTCAGATGCCTTGCACTGTTCCACCACGACATCATATCCTTTTTCCTTTAACGTCTCTTCGACCTTTTTGGCAACAACCGTTGATGTTGCAACCGCTGTTCCGCATGAAACCAATATTTTCTTTGCCATAAGAATCCCTCCAGCTCTTTTATTGATCTTTCTGATCTAAGCCCATTTCTTTCGCATACTGCTTTCTAATATCATTTCGCACCCAGTACCATAGGAGCGCATAAGCCAGAGCACAGATGATGGCTGCAATAAAGTACGGGTTGCTCGGATCAAGAAGTCTCACCATGATCCAAGGAATGACGTGGGAACCAAGGTCAATACCTGAAATCATATTGGCTCCTTCTGGGAAGTCAAACCCGACTGCTTTCCCCATTGTTGTCGCAAGCGGTGCGAGATTCGTTGCGATAAAGAAGACAATCATTAATGTAAAAATACTGTTAATAAGACCACGAATAATGTTTCCACGAGCGGCTGCTACTGCCCATACAACTGTAAATGGTAGAACTGATAAGTCAGCAAACGGCAGCATGCCATTGTAAGGGAGAACGACTGCAAGTAGAATCGTAATCGGCACCATAAGAAGGGCTACCGCCATATTCGCCGGATGACCAATCACAATCGCTGTATCTAAACCAATATAGACATTTTTCCCAGGGAAGCGCTTTTGAATATAAGAACGAGCGCCTTCAGAGATTGGAATAAGACCTTCCATTAATAACGCAACCATTCTTGGCATTAGGACAAGAACTGCTGCCATTTGAATACCAAGCGTCATGACGCCTTTCGCATCATAGCCGCCTAAAAGACCAATAATGATACCAAGTATGAGACCCATCACAAGCGGTTCGCCAAAAATACCAAAACGTTTCTTCAATGTTTCTGGATCAGCATGAATTTTGTTTAAGCCAGGGATCTTGTCAATGATACGGTTGGACGCATACATAAGCGGTGCGAAGTTGACCGTTTCAGCATGAGCCATCGATACGCCTTTCAATCCAAAATGGTGTTCGATTGTCGGTGCCGTCCAATCAGCTAATTTAAGCGTGATAGCAGAGACGATCAAACCAACAGCAAGTGCCAAGAACATATTATGATAAGCGTAGTAAGTCACAGAGGCTGCGAAAATCAAATGCCAGAAGTTCCAAATATCCACATTCAGTGTTTTTGTAAAGTTAACGGACAATAAGATGACATTTAACAAAAGCACAAGAGGAATCATCAAAGGGGCAACAGGTGTACCGAAGGATATAGCCGCTCCAATCGGCCATCCAACATCCAAAATATCGAGCTTTAGGCCAAGGGAATTAACCATGGCTTTTGCTGCTGGCCCAAGGCCGCTCACAAGCAAATTAATGACAAGGTTGACACCGACAAACCCTATTCCGATCGTAATACCGGCTCGGAAGGATTTCTTAAAGCCTTGCCTTAAAATCATACCGAAAAGCGTCATAATAATCGGGAGCATAATAGTTGGTCCAAGGTCTAATATAAAATCGACAGCTTGCTTGATCATACATCCACCTCCTGGATTTTTCAGATAAAGCGCTTACATTATTTTGTGAAAGGCTATTGGTTTAATTCTTTCTGAAGCACAGCAACCGCTTCTTCATACGACGTCATATCAGACAGCTTCGTCATCACCTCTTCTTTTCTAAAAAGTGTCATGAGCTTCTCTAACATCACAAGCTGCTTACTAGGTTCAGAGATTGCTAGGACGAACACAATTTTAGCTAGCACAGTTTCATCAGGGCTCCCCATCTTGTGAAAGATGACAGGTTCCTTTAAAGTGGCTACACTAATCGCCGGTTTGTTCACATGCTCAGGATCTGTATGTGGAATTGCTACCCCAAAGGTCGCAAGTGGAAGGCCCGTAGGATATGTTTTTTCTCTTTCAAGCACAGCTGGTAAAAAGCTTGACTTAATATATCCTCCCGCCTCTAATCGCTCTGCTAAATATGTGGTCACCTCCTCTCTTGAAGATGCATCGTACTGCAGCTTGATCAGTTGTTCATCTAACTCAAACAAGTTGTTCAAACAACCACTCCTTTCATTTGGTATAAATATGAACACATGTAACAAAAAAAAGAACATTTTGGAATAGAACCTTTTATAAAGCGCTTACAAATATGCATCCTGAAAAATGTTCAATGTTGTTACCTTTGTAAAGATATTATAATATTCTAAATTATAAGTCAATGTTCCTAGGGAAAATTTTATAAAAAAAGAGGCAGTCTTCTGCATCTTTCATCAACTCTGCTCTACTTCTTATTAAATGTGACTTCCTCTCTCTAATCACTCAGTACTTGCTCTTTGATGTCAGCAACAACATTATCATTCATACGGAAAAAAGGCCCTTAGCCATCGAAATACATACAGTCCTGTACTTCATAAATAGCGAAGCGTCTTCCGCTCTCTGATCAGCTATGTTTCATTTATTTAAATAAAAAAAGAAACGCCATCCTCAAGAGGCGCTTCTTTTCCCGGGAAATGTTCTTATTGGGCAGAGAGCTTTAAATTGACGCCAACGGCAGTTCCGTTTCTCGAGGAGTCAGCCACTCCAGTAAAGGTTCCTGCTTTTCGATCAATGAGTAGCGCTTGGACATTTCCTATATCAATAGGCGAATTGCCGAAACGATGTCCCATGTCATTAAGCTTTGTTCTCACATCGAGAGGGACACCTACTTCATAACGATAAGAAGTTGGGCTGTTTGTGTAAATTCTTGGTTCTTCAACTGCATCCTGAAGCTCCATCTCATATTCAAGCAAATTCAAAATGGTTTGTGAAACAGAAGCAATAATGGTCGTTCCTCCCGGTGAACCTACTGTCATGACAGGCTCATTATCTTTAAAAATGATGGTCGGTGTCATACTAGACAATGGTCGTTTATTCGGCTGAACTTCATTTGCTCCGCCTGGTCTTGCATCAAAATCTGTTAGTTCATTGTTTAAGAAGAAACCATATTCCGGGACGAGAATCCCTGTACCAAATAACTGTTCAATGGTTGTCGTGAATGACACAACATTTCCCCACTGATCGGCAACAGTAAAATGTGTGGTCTCACCAATGGTTTTATCTTCAGGCTGTGGAACAATAGGAGATGGATTTTTTTCATCCTCATACGCCCACGGATCTCCTTCTTTCGGGTTACGATTCTTTTGATCTAATTGAATAAGAGAGGCTCTTTCTGAAATGTAATCATCGTCTAATAGTCCTTTTAGTGGAACATCTACGAACTCGGGGTCGCCGGCATATGCAGCACGGTCAGCATAGGAGAGATGCATCGTTTCAGCAAGTAGCTGATATTTTTCAAATGATTTGAGGTCATATTGAGATAGGTTAAAGTGGTCAAGTATTTTGAGAATTTGCAGCATAAACACCCCGCCTGAGCTTGGTGGAGGCATACTTGCAAGCTGGTATCCTTTATAGTCTCCCCAGATAGGCTTGTCAGTCTCGACCTCATAACGACCAATGTCATCAGTTGTCATCGTCCCGCCAAAATCCTGGACTGTATTTGCAAGTGCCTTTGCTACTTTTCCTTCATAAAATGCTTTGCTTCCTTTTTTCGCAATGAGCTTAAATGTTTTTGCAAGACCTGGCTGAACTAGGAGGTCTCCTTCTTTGAGCGGCTGATCATCTGGAAGAAAGATTGGCGCTGCGGCCGTTTTTTTCAATTTTCCTTGATGATCATCAATGGCTTTTGCCAGAACAGAATCGATTTCAAATCCATCCTCTGCAAGCTCAATGGAAGGCTTAATCAATTCCTTCATCGAGCGGGTTCCCCACTTTTCTAATGCCGCCTCAAGACCTTTCACAGTCCCTGGAACACCAACAGCATTACCGTGTGTGGATCGCTCAGCAAACGGGATGACTTTCCCCTCATTTGTTAAAAACATGTCTGGTGTTGCGCCTTGTGGTGCTCTTTCTCGACTATTGATGATGGATGTTTCTTTTGTCTTCCCATCATAAACCATCATAAATCCTCCGCCACCAATTCCAGACATCATTGGCTCTGTCACATTCAGTGCGTACTGGATGGCAACAGCAGCGTCAACAGCGTTTCCACCTTTCTTTAATACATCTGCACCCACTTCTGATGCGAGTGGATGGGCAGTAGCCACCATGCCATCCTTCCCAACAGCTACTTTATTCCCATGAGTTTCGTTTGCAGTGACCTGACTGACAGGCAGAAAAAACGAGAAAACCAACAGACATATGGACAAAATAGTTAGAGAAATGCGTTTCATACACAACACCCCTTCCATATTCTTACTTTGACCATACCGACTTCTTGACCAGAATACAATAGATTATTCTAAAATTTCTAAATTTTTCATTATATCTTCCTATATTCACCAAATATAAAGCGGATTTTCAAAACATATGACACATGTACTAAGTAGGGATAAAGACACTATCCTTTCATGTCTTTGATTTCGCGGTATAATAAACGCATCACAAAGGGGGAAGAATGATGAATCAGCAGAGCACCTTATTTTGGGAAACTTATTGGAAAGAAAAATCAGAAAGCGCACCAATTGACGCATCTGTTTCCGCTTGGGCATTTGGAGCAGACCCAGATCATTTACTTGACCTTGTTCTGCAAGGGAAAAAAACAGCGACATGTTCTGGGCATCTTTTTTACGAAAAGGAACAGGAGCCGCTTCCAAAGGCAGGACAATATGCGGTCATTTTAGACAGCCATGACGAACCAAAAGCCATCATAGAGATCACACATGTAGATGTCATGCCAATGAATGAGGTTCCAGAATCATTTGCCCAAGCAGAAGGCGAAGGCGATCTTTCTTATAACTATTGGTACAAAGCCCATCAAGCATTTTTCACAGAAGCACTCAAACCGTACGGATTAGAATTTAAAGAAGACATGCTCCTAGTTTGCGAGCGATTTAAACTAATATATTCAGCTTCTTAAGCTTTAAGCGGCGCCAAGAATGGACCGCTTTTTTCATTTCTTTTCTCCTTTCTGAAAAAGGTGTGTTGAGAACACATCTTTAGGTCAGAATAAGATCAAATAGAAAAAGTGAAGAAATTTTCGACTACACCTGTTTTTTTTCGACAAAAGAATATATAATTATTTGATGTGTGCATTGTCTCATTTATACAATGGAGGGTTTTTACATGTTAAAAAGGAAAAAAGACAAGTTTTCCGTCTTGTTAACGGAAATTGCTAAAAATTTAGATGAAACTGCTGAGTATTTTGTTAGCTATAAAGTAACAAATCAAACCACTCTGAAAGAATTTTCTGACACATTGAAGGAATATGAGACAAAAGGTGATAATCATGTTCATACGATGATTAAAGAGCTGAACAAAGCCTTTATTACGCCGATTGAACGTGAAGACATTCTTCAATTGACGAATAGCCTCGACGATGTTTTAGATGGAATTGAGCATTTTTCAGCGACAATGGAAATTTATTCAATGACAAGCTCTGACGAACATATCGACAAATTCAGCCACTACATCAGAGAATGTGCAAAGGAAATTTTAATTACAATCGATTTACTGGCTGAAAATCGATTAAAAGATATTCAACCACACGCAATCAAAATCAAAGAGATCGAGCATAATTGTGACAATCTTTATCGTAAATCACTAAAGAACTTGTTTGGAAAAGAAACGGATCCAATCAAGGTCATTCAATACAAAGAAATTTACGAAACACTTGAAGAAATTGCTGATTCCTGTCAAAGTGTTGCCAACAATTTAGAAACAATCATTATGAAGAATGCGTAACGGGGTTAGTTAAACATGGACACATTACTCATCCTTACCATATTTATTGTCATTTGTGCACTTGCTTTTGATTTCATCAACGGATTCCACGATACAGCAAATGCCATTGCCACTTCGGTTTCAACAAAGGCGTTAAAGCCTAGACATGCTATTATTATGGCAGCGTTCATGAACTTCTTAGGAGCAATGACATTTACAGGTGTGGCAAAGTCCATTACAAAAGACATCGCAGATCCTTTCACACTTCAAAACGGTTCTGTCGTCATTTTGGCTGCTTTAATTGCGGCCATTACTTGGAACTTGCTTACTTGGTATTACGGAATTCCGAGTAGTTCTTCGCACGCACTGATCGGATCAATTGCAGGAGCTGTTATTGCCTCTGCTGGTTTTGGCGCTTTAAACTATTCGGGGTTCATTAAAATCATTCAAGCACTGTTGCTTTCACCTATCCTAGCTTTCGTATTGGGATATATCGTGTATACCATTATCAAAATTATATTCAGAAACAACAATCTCGCAAAAACAAATAAACAATTCCGACGTGTTCAAATTTTAACTGCTGCACTGCAATCGTATACCCACGGAACAAACGATGCGCAAAAAGCGATGGGAATTATTACGATGGCTTTAATTGCAGGTAATTTGCATACAACTGACGACATTCCTTTCTGGGTACAATTCTCTTGTGCGCTTGCAATGGGACTAGGTACTTCTATTGGCGGCTGGAAAATTATTAAAACAGTCGGCGGTAAAATTATGAAAATTCGTCCAGTAAACGGAGTATCAGCTGACTTAACGGGTGCAGCTATTATCTTCGGAGCGACATTTATTCACTTACCTGTTAGTACCACTCACGTGATCTCATCTTCTATTCTAGGTGTAGGTTCTGCACACAGAGTAAAAGGAGTAAACTGGGGTACGGCAAAACGCATGCTCGTCACTTGGGTGATCACATTACCGATTTCGGGAACTCTAGGGGCTCTTATATACTTTGTGTTAAATGCGATTATCTAATATCAAAGACCTGTCAGACAGGTCTTTTTTTATTTGTCTGCACCCTTTTCCTACAAGCCATTTTTTCATGAAGCAGGGTTTCCAATCATATCCATAGAAATGAATAAGTATCCATCTGTCTATGGGAGAGAAGAACATGCTATTATTTTTTCAATTGACCGTGTGGTTATTGCTAGGTGCTCTTGCTGTATATGTATTTGCCGTATGGCGCTTTGAACAAAAAGTAAAAGAAAAGATGTTTGCCATTCGTAAAACGTGGTATTGGATTTATGTAGCTGGTGCTGTTGTGTACTGGACAAATGACCCTTCTTCAATCTTCACCGATTGGATGCACTACTTGATTATTGCCGTTTTTTTTGCATTAACCGATGCATTCATCTTTCTCAGCTCCTATATTAAAAAACTCGGAAATCACGAACTGGAAACCGACACCCATCAACTCCTAGAACAAAATAACGATCTACTTCATTCTTACCTCAATAAGCTAAAAACGTACCAATACCTATTGAAAAATGAACCGATTCATGTATATTATGGAAGTGTAGAGGCATATATAGAGGGAATTGAACGGCTCATTTATTCTTTTGCCGACAAAATGAATATTCAAGCGGTTCTTTGTCCATACGATACGCAGGAACAAAAAGATGACCTGCTGCGGACACTTGACCAGCGCGCTCTTATTCAGGCGAAGCTTGACAGGCAGGAAGTCTATTACGATGATTTCGGCAAATTGGTGCTCATCCCGTTTTCTGTAGCAGATGATCACTTCGTCATTAAGCTCACCTCTGATGACATTGTCACTGAGTTCGACTATTTATTAATGACGTCACTTACAACAATTTATGACCTAATCTTGCCTGACGAAGAGGAAGGTGATGAAGATGGACCACGCACTTCAAGGGGATAACAACAATCGCAAGAAAAACCCTTTTAAGATTTTAAAGAAAAAGCAACATATTAGTATGGCGGATTACAAGGTAAGCCCCCATACTGAGCGTATTTTTAAAAAGAACGAACAGCTCTTGGATGAGTATAAAAATAAAAGGGCTTGATTACACTAAAGGACGCGGAACAAAATCCGCGTCCTGCTTCCATTTTCACATAGACTTGCATACAATAATCTATACGCTGCAACGATTGAGGTGCCAATAAATGAAAAAGAAAATCAAACAATTGAGATATGTTCAGTTTGCTGAATATAAGTCGTCGCCTTATATGCGTCGATTAAATGAGCAAAGTGAAGCAGTCATCCAATCATACAAACAGAAACACTCACTTACTTAACAGCTTCAGAAGCTTTTCCTTCGTTTTAGGTCCGTATACCCCATCACTTGTCAGACCATTTACCAGCTGAAAACGTGCTACGGCGTTCGCCGTTTTTTCTCCGTAAACTCCGTCTATTCCTTTATTTGCAGCTGCTTTATCAGGATAAAAATAAACAGCAGCAAGTGCTTGTTGGACGAGGCGTACGTGCTCTCCCTTTGTCAATGGAGAAGTCACCTTTAAAACCCCATCTGGCAGCTCATACAAGCTCTTTGCATCGTTACGATAAATTTTGAGAACCTGTCCAATTTGAATCTTGTTCGGATCGCTAATGTCATTCCACTTCTGTAAATCCTGAACTGTGACCCCGTGAGCTTTCGCAATACTCGTTAACGTATCACCGCTTTTCACGACATACGTGATGACCGTCTCCGGATCTTCTGCCGTTCCAATCCCTTTTTTAAATTCATCCCAAGTAGATAGAAGCTGGCGTGGACATGCTTTTCCAGACCAGTACTGATGTGTGACCACGTTTGCTAGCGGAATGTTATGTTCTTTTAACAGCTTTTGAATGAGCCATTGTGCATGTTTGACCGCTTGCTGAAAATTCCCATCTACATTCTCACAAATTTCAATTCCGATCGACTTCCGGTTACCATTCCCATGACCATCCCCTGCATGCCAGCCATTTTCATTTAACGGCAGATGCTGAAAGATTTCATGATCATCCACTGTAAAGTGCCAGCTCACCTCTGTCGTTGGGCTTTTTACATAGGCCGCATGACTTTTCGCATCCGCTCCCTTTGACGTGTTTGCTGTGTTATGCACCGTTACATACTCCGGTGTCATCGCATATCCTGGGCGGTTTCCGTTTCCAACTGGAATAAAATCTTGATAAATTTGTACCATGTACTGCACTCCCTTTTGCTAAATTGAATTGATCTTTCTCATCAATCGGTGGCATTCGTAAGACAATACTTGTTTGTTTTCATGAGAAGACTATGGTAAAATTTGAATTCAATTCACTCTTTTTAGTCGTGAAACGTGCAAAAATACAGAAAAAAACAGGAATTAATTCCATTTTTCCTTGATTTTATGTTAAAATTGTTAAAAATAAGCCGATAATAAAAGTAAGTAATAGCTCATTTAGCTATTTAGTCCTATATGGACTTTTCTTTTACGCCAAAAATAGAACATACGTTTGTATGGAGGTTTTCAAATGACTGGTTTTTTAACCCATTTAGAAGAAGATATTAAGCGTTTATATGCTCAATTACAAATAAGCGGTCCTGCTTATAGAGAGATGCAAAGGATCGCTTCTGAATTTCGCGTGTGGGTCCATTACGAGGAGACTGGCAGCATGATGATCCAGCATCAAGGTCTTTACAGTATTATCTTAAACAGATCCCTATCACCTGAAGAACAGTGGCAGGATTTCGCCCACGAGCTTTGTCATGTGCTAAAGCATACAGGCAATCATTTCAAAATGAACAAACTCTTTCGAGAACTGCAGGAGTTTCAGGCAAAACAATTCATGTATCACTTTTGTGTTCCAACCTTTATACTGATGAAAATGAAGCTTCCACCCCTTCGGCAGCAAGCCATTTTGCATATTGCTCAAACGTTTCACGTCACTTGGGCTTTTGCTGAAAAACGGCTTGCCTTATTCGAACAGCGAAAAGCAGGTATTCGCTTTCAACAGGAGTTTACGTCTTATTTAATGAAAGCAGAAAGAGTCGCTGAAAAAGAAGCAGTTTATCAAACGTAAATCATCGCATAAAAGTTTATTCATAAAGGGCTAATACTTGTTTGAGTACATTTGTGTACCGATAAAATTGTTCAGTTTGTGTATCTCGCCGGTATTGACGCCTAAAGTCTTGAAAGAATGCTCTTCTTTGCGCCTGACTAATTTCAAGTTGTACACTTTTTCCTGTCAGACATTTGTTATTGATATTATCAGGATGCGTTCCAGAAAAACGATCAGATTCGGCTAGCAGCAATGCTTGAAAGCCATTTAGTGTTAAACGCTTCACAGTTTCTGCCGCTCTTTCTCTGTCTGTACCTCCCACTAACGTTTGAAGCACCTCTGTTTCTCCGTAGCCATGAAGTGCAAACGTATAATGATGGGTATGCACTTCTGAAAGACAAAGCGGCTCATCAAAGCGTGTACTTGTAATATGAAGAACATGATTGCCTTTTACTTTAAGGCCTTCAAATAAATACATAGAATAGTCACTAGAAATTTCATGAACAAGCTCACTCACGCCTGATTCAATTCCTCCAGCATGAGGAGACAAAACTAGCAGCTGGTCACCTTTCCGCTTGTGAAGAATTTGATAATCAATCCCTTTTCTTTCATGAGCGGAGAGCTCTTCATAATTTTCATACGTATCGATAATTTGCCTCATGTCATCTGCTCCATTTCTTTATATGAGCATAAGTCTACTGATCCCTCATTCTTTTGTAAAGAGGTTTCGAATCAAATATACCACTTGAATTCTTCCTTAAATTTTCCTTACATTTACGGCATTCTGTTGAATTTTGAGAAAAAATGACCGATAATTGAAACGAATAGAACTTTTGGACTATATGAATCTTTTTGTATTCTCTCTCATAAATTAGAAATATTGTGATCTACATCTGGAGGAATTCATGTTAAAAAAGAAAACCACCCTCACTCTTATCATCTTACTCCTTAGCTTCGCTGGCATTATTTATTGGAAATGCTTCTCTCTTCAAGGCGTGTCTCACGGAACATTCATCCGCTCGATGTCATCACCTGACGGAATGTATATCATCAACACCTATCAGCATAGCGGAGGAAAGCTAAAGGAAAACGCAGTCAGAGCAGAAATTGAAAACAAACTGACCCATCGCAAGAAAACGATTTACTGGAAATACCCTGATAAGGACCCTCTCATCCAATGGAAAAACGGACAGCTTGTTCAAATTGGACATGAGTTTTTAAATGTGGTGAAAGGCGACACGTACGATTATCGCTTTGATCAGAACAAGAGAAAATAATGCATCAAAAAAACGAATCCCTCTTGGATTCGTTTTTTACGTTGACATGACGGTTTGCATGAATTTCTTCATATCTTTACTCACCGTCGTCAATCGATCGACAATTTCACTAAACTCTGTCACAAGTAAAGCCTGTTCTGATGAAGAACCTTTCATATGGTCCATACTCTCAAGTAATGTATGTATATTGGAGGAGATTCCTTGCAGTGAGCTTTCGATGTTTTCTGTTGCACGTGAAGTTTCACTTGAAAGCTTTTGAACCTCACTTGCTACAACACTAAAACCTGCTCCCTCTTTTCCTGCCCTGGCAGCTTCAATTGACGCATTCAATCCTAGCAAACTCGTTTGTTTCGAGATGCCTTTAATCATTTTTGTAATATCGGCTGTTTGTTTCGAGCTTTCAAGAGTTTGCTGCGTTTGTAAGGTCATCTCCTCACTTGTAGCAGAGAGCTCCTCTGAATGTGCCGCCACCACGTGCACTTTTTCTTGAATACTTTGAATAATGTCATTCAATGAATCCATATACGCTTCAAGCTCTATTTGATTTTTGAGTGGAAATCCTAAAGCGAGGGCACCAATCACTTGCCCGTTTTCATCAAAAATGGGCAATCCCATCGCATTTAATGGTACTCCATATACTGATTCAGGCACAAACATACTCGATGTCTCACCTCTCAGCGCTTTTTTCATATTCAGATCATCTGGTTTAATACGTTCACCAGCTCGAATTTGAAAATCAACATCTTTCGATGGCAAATACAGCAAAAATTTCTCTCGGTCAATGACACCCATCGTCACTTCATTTTTTAAAATCTGCATCATATAAGGTGCTGCTGTCACTATACTCTGTAGTATATCCATTTTCTCTACCCCCTTGTATTATTTATCGGTCGTTCTTCTTATAATGATGATGATGAAAGTTATTTCTCATACGTACGAGTAAAAAGAAGGAAATTCCCTCTTTATATTCAACAAAACGTAAATTTGCTATAATTCAAGTATCAACATATGATGAAATGGTCATGTAATCATTTTATATATTAATTGGAGGCGCATGTTGTGAGACAACCTATGACATATGAGCGGGCGATCGTCATTGGCGGCGGCATGACGGGAATACTCGCTGCAAAAGTTTTATCAACGTTTTATCATCAAGTTTTCATTATCGAAAAGGACGAAATGCCAGACTCTCCTAAGAATCGTCTCGGCACTCCTCAAGCTTTTCATCCACATAGAATGCTGCCACTAGGCAAGCAAATAGTGGAACGTCTATTTCCTGGTTATACAAAAGAGTTACTGACAATGGGCGGATTTAATACGTGGCATCAAACCTCTCGTTTTATTACAAAAAATGGTGAGTTAACGCTTACTGATACCGAAGAAACAGCCGTCACAAGACGTGCCATGCTAGAGTGGGTGCTGATGCAAAGAATGTTAAATGAGGGACGGGTGCAATGTTTAGAAAAACATGAAGCCCTCTCACTTCAGTTGAAAGAGGGAACAAACCAAGTCATTGGACTGGTCGTGAAAGATCGGCATGAAAAACCAGGAAGCATTCGTGAAATGAAAGCAGACTTAGTGGTCGATGCGTCTGGAAGAATGTCTAAATTGCCAAAATGGCTGAAGGATGCTGGACTGACCTTACCACGGGCAGATGAATTAACGGTGTCACTCGGTTACAGCACAAGATACTACAAGATACAACCAGAAGCGCCATACCAGCAATCAATGGTCGTCGTGGGTCAGCCGGAAAGGCAAATCCCAACAGGACTATTTGAACGGGTAGATCATGATTTAGTAGCTGTTCTTCTCTCTGCAGCTGGCGGATCACATTATCCAACAACAGACGCTGATCAATTTGATTCAGAAACAGCTGCACTCGCGCATCCCGCAATAGCAGATGCCATCACTCATTTAACGCCCTATACAAAGCCAAAAGGATTTAGAGTCCCTTCTTGCGTGAGATATCACTATGAACAAATGCACGACTGGCCAAGTGGATTATTGGTGATGGGCGATGCCTTGTGTACATTAGATCCCATTCATGGTCAAGGAATGACAAAGGCCGCACTCGAAGCACAAACTCTTGAGCGCATGCTCAAACAAGCACAAGAAAATGAGCGGCTATCTTTTGAAAAGGACACGTTACAACAAATGCAGCACGCGAGTGAACTTGGCTGGTGGCTTTGTGCAATTGCTGATATGGCGTGGGAAGGCGTCGAGTTAAAAGGAGAAAAAACCATTCCTCATTTAACGTTTGTACAGGAATTTTTAAATCGCTACGTACAATACGCCATTGTCACAAAACAGCCTAAATGTCTTGAAGCGTATCACCGGATGCATTCTTTCTTAATAGAACCGAGAGACATCATCAACTTAGAACAGTTGCATGTCATGATTCAAGCCGACGCCTCTGGAGAAACTGCCGAATGGTGGAGCCAGTGGGATAAAGAGGATGATGAAGGCAATCGAGCTTTTTTCCATGAAGCGGTTCCTGACTTTCGTTTGCATCACTTGCTTTCATTAGATTGAAACAAAAAAAGCCCCTTAGTGGGGCTTTTTCATTAACGTAATAATTGAAGTACGTTTTGCGGCTGTTGGTTTGCTTGAGCTAACATTGCTTGAGATGCTTGAGAAAGAATGTTGTTCTTTGTGAACTCACTCATTTCTTTCGCCATGTCAACGTCACGAATACGTGACTCAGCAGCTGTTAAGTTTTCAGCAGAAGCACCAAGGTTGTTGATTGTGTGCTCTAGGCGGTTTTGGACGGCACCAAGTTTAGCACGTTGAGCAGATGCTTGGTTAATAGCTGCATCAACAATTTTTAGTTGAGTATCAAAACCAACATCTTCTGCTTTTGCATCATTGTCAGCAAATTTTCTTACATCGATGTCTTTAACAGCTTGATTTTCTACAATTTCCCCAGCATTTTTAACTCCTAATGCATCAGTACTCATTTTTTCAATATTAACTGAAATTTGTTGAGCTGCGTTAGCACCGATTTGGAATACTAAGGCGTTACCAGAATCTGGATTCGGAGTTGCATCTGGATCATCAGGATCTGGAGTTGCTGCACCATCTCCTGCTTTAAACGTACCATCTAACAATTTTTTACCGTTAAACTCTGTACGATTTGAGATACCATCTACTTCTTCTTGTAATGCTTGAATCTCATCTTGAATAGATTGAAGATCCGTATCTTTGTCTTGTGTACCAGTGTTTCCAGCTTGTACAACTAGTTCACGAACACGTTGAAGGATTGAGTGAGTTTCAGTCAATGCGCCTTCAGCTGTTTGAATAAGAGAGATACCGTCTTGTGCGTTTTTAGACGCCATTTCTAATCCGCGGATTTGTCCACGCATTTTTTCAGAGATTGCTAGACCTGCTGCGTCATCTCCTGCACGGTTGATTTTAAGACCAGAAGAAAGCTTCTCCATGTTCTTTTGGCTCGCACCGTTGTTTGCAGACAAACGGTTCAGAGTGTTAAGTGCTGCGATATTGTGGTTAATTCTCATTTCCTATTACCTCCATGTGTGTTTGAACCAATTAGACATCCATGTCCAAAAGTTCTAAAACAGATTTTTTTGTAAGCCTTACATTCCCTTTATCGAACCATAATAGATAATGTTTAACAAAAAAGGAGGAAATGAGGAAAAAGGCTTATTCATTATGATCGATTCGCTAGGTAAAAATTGAATTAAAGGTCTTTTTTAACAATTTGCAACAATGTCTTAAGAATCATAAAATAGATAAATTTGAAGAACAAGACATAAAAAAAAGCCCCATAAAGGGGCTTTTCATTAACGTAGTAATTGAAGTACGTTTTGCGGCTGTTGGTTTGCTTGTGCAAGCATTGCTTGAGACGCTTGAGAAAGAATGTTGTTCTTTGTGAACTCACTCATTTCTTTTGCCATGTCAACGTCACGGATACGAGACTCAGCAGCTGTTAAGTTTTCAGAAGATGCACCAAGGTTGTTGATTGTGTGCTCTAGACGGTTTTGGACCGCACCAAGTTTACCACGTTGAGCAGATACTTGGTTGATTGATTCATCAACAATCTTTAATTGTGCATCAAAGCCTATATCAGTTACAGTGGCAGCATTATCAGCAAATTTTGTAACATCGATATCTTTTACAGAATGAAGAGCTGCGATTGAACCATCAGCTTCTTTAATTCCTAACGCACTTGCAGCCATGCTTTCAATGTTTACTCCAATTTGTTGAGTTGCATTAGCACCAATTTGGAAGATCAAGCTTGTTGTGGTTGCAGGTGTACCAGTATTTTTAAATGTACCATCTAACAATTTTTTACCGTTAAACTCTGTACGATTTGAGATACCATCTACTTCTTCTTGTAAAGCTTTAATCTCATCTTGAATAGATTGAAGATCTGTGTTTTTATCTTGTGTACCAGTGTTTCCAGCTTGAACCACTAATTCACGTACACGTTGAAGGATTGAGTGAGTTTCAGTCAATGCACCTTCAGCTGTTTGGATAAGAGAGATACCGTCTTGTGCGTTTTTAGACGCCATTTCTAATCCGCGGATTTGTCCACGCATTTTTTCAGAGATTGCTAGACCTGCTGCGTCATCTCCTGCACGGTTGATTTTAAGACCAGAAGAAAGTTTCTCCATGTTCTTTTGGCTCGCACCGTTGTTTGCAGACAAACGGTTCAGTGTGTTAAGTGCTGCGATATTGTGGTTAATTCTCATTTCCTATTACCTCCATGTATGTGGGACCTGACAGACGTCCTTGTCTGAAAAAAGTCCTTTATTCTAGGGCTTATCAACCCTGACAATTAAAATATCGGTTTATTTTAAAGGATGTTTAGCATTATTTAAGATTAATTTCATAATTTATATGTCTAAATTCATAATTTCGCTTAATACTTTATTTCTCAATTCTTATTAAAATATTCAAGGTTATCCATATTCTTTAATTAATAGATATAAAAAAGCCCCATAATGGGGCCTGTCATTAACGTAGTAATTGAAGTACGTTTTGTGGCTGTTGGTTCGCTTGTGCAAGCATTGCTTGAGACGCTTGAGAAAGAATGTTGTTCTTTGTGAACTCACTCATTTCTTTCGCCATGTCAACGTCACGGATACGAGACTCAGCAGCTGTTAAGTTTTCAGAAGAAGCACCAAGGTTGTTGATTGTGTGCTCTAGACGGTTTTGAACTGCACCAAGTTTACCACGTTGAGCAGATACTTGGTTGATAGCTGAATCAACAATCTTTAATTGTGTATCAAAACCTACATCAGCTGCAGTTGCAGCATTATCAGCAAATTTAGTTACATCAATATCTTTAACAGATTGGTTAGCTAAGATTGCTCTTCCAGTTGTATCAGCTGGATCTTTAACTCCAAGAGCATCAGTGCTCATCTTTTCAATGTTGACTGAAATTTGTTGAGTTGCATTAGCACCGATTTGGAATACTAAAGATTTTTCAGCAGCAGTTGGTGCTGCAGGGTCAACAGGAGCTTTAAACGTACCATCTAACAATTTTTTACCGTTAAACTCTGTACGATTTGAGATACCATCTACTTCTTCTTGTAAAGCTTTAATCTCATCTTGAATAGATTGAAGATCTGTGTTTTTATCTTGTGTACCAGTGTTTCCAGCTTGAACCACTAATTCACGTACACGTTGAAGGATTGAGTGAGTTTCAGTCAATGCGCCTTCAGCTGTTTGAATAAGAGAGATACCGTCTTGTGCGTTTTTAGACGCCATTTCTAATCCGCGGATTTGTCCACGCATTTTTTCAGAGATTGCTAGACCTGCTGCGTCATCTCCTGCACGGTTGATTTTAAGACCAGAAGAAAGTTTCTCCATGTTCTTTTGGCTCGCACCGTTGTTTGCAGACAAACGGTTCAATGTGTTAAGTGCTGCGATATTGTGGTTAATTCTCATTTCCTATTACCTCCATGTATGTGGGACCTGACAGACGTCCTTGTCTGAAAAAAGTCCTTTATTCTAGGGCTTATCAACCCTGACAATTTTATTATCGGATGTTATTATAGGATGTTTAGCAGATTTTTTTTAAATATCGCATTTTCCCATGACATTGATCCTAATTTTAACAATTTCACAAAAACAAAAACTGCTGATCTATCATCAGCAGTTTTGCCATTATATGAATATCATATCAGTATTGTTTGATATCAAACATTAAAATATTTTGGTACACCACATAATCCTTCTTACTTGTGAAAGGCCCTTTATTGTGTTCATCATTGATTTCATAGAAGTTCATACCAATTCCAAAGCTTCTTTCTTTATACCAGTTAAGAAAATCGTTGATTTCTTTCATTGAAAGCAAATAATCTTTTTGCAGTCCATTTATCATAGTAATTGAAAGTATACCCTTTGTTACTTCTTCACCAGGTTTTGTTCCGTCTTGTTCCTTTGGTTCTTCTGTTGATCTATCCCCAGGCTTAGTCCCGTCCTGATCTTTCGGTTCTTCTGTTGACCCATCATCAGGTTTTGTTCCGTCTTGGTCTTTTGGTTCTTCTGTTGTGCCATCACCAGGCTTTGTTCCGTCCTGATCTCTCGGCTCTTCTGTTGTGCCATCATCTGGTTTTGTCACATCCTGATCTTTTGGCTCTTCTATTGTATCATCATCTGGTATTGCCTCATCTTCAGTTATTTGCAAGTCGTTTAATGGAATGGAAATCACTGATTTGTAATCACTTTTTGCAGAAAAATTCCCCATATAATATGAGTAGTTACGTCCGCCAATGACATACAAATGGTCATCAACAATTGCTGCAACAGCTGATACTCTACCTTCTGGTAAATCATATGCTGAATTTTTAAATTGGCCATTTTCTGGGTTGAAAATTTGAACTTTCTTCAGTATTTTACTTGAATAATCACCAGTCAGCTGTCCTCCAATAACGAAGAATTTCCCATTATATGTTTCATAGGCTGGTTCAAATGAATATGAAGTTAAGTCACTATCTTTTAATTTACTCCATTTATCTGTTGAGATATCATACTGGAACAAAGATCTTTCTCTACTATGCCCAATCGAATTTTCTCCACCGGCAACATATATTTTGCCATCAATTGCAGAAATGGCTCTCCCATTTCGAGATGGTAAACCCGATGAGTTCAAGCTCTTCCATTCACCAGAGGCTGTATTGTATTGATAGACATTATTCTTATAAGAATTTTTTGAAGATACAATATATATATCCTCTTTTACTGCAACTGCGTACAAAGTTCCCTTACTATAAGTTGAAAATACAGGGTCTCTGGGTATTTGAATTGGCTCTTCAGCCCACTGATCAAGTTCTGTATCATATATATCAATCGTGTTATAAGCTGTTTTTGTCTCTTCGTTTATTCCACCTATTAGATATATTTTCTTACCTACTGTAGCATAAGTACCACCTGTTCTATTTCTCGGCATGCTCGTTTTTTCTTCCCAAACATCTTTCTTAGGGTCATACATAAATGTTTGATTATTTAACTTATTTTTTTCACTTGCTCCGCCAAATAAATAAATTTTTCCATCTACCACTCCTACACCGGCATTAATACGTTCTTCTGGTAAATCAGCTCGTTTTGTCCATCCAGTTGATTTTGTTTCTGCATCTGCTTTAAATGGACTAAGGGTACTTATTAAAAGAAGTACCATGATAAATAGTAAAAATTTCTTTTTCATTTTTATTCCTCCACATCATTATATTCCCTCCTTTTATCGATCTAATATTTGTAAAGTTTACAATTTAATGGCTTTTTAATTAAACTTTTTATAATAAAATCCTCACACATACATCACCGGCGTCGATATTTTAATAATCTTCCCGCCTCGACGATAAAATCTTGGGACGCGGCGACTTAAGGTGGCGATGACTTCGTAGTTGATTGTATTGAGCATTTCGGCGATTTCATCGACAGAAATTTCTCCGCCCTTTTGACGACCGTATATGACGACTTCCTCGCCTTGCTTTGCTTTCATTTCTCCTAAACTGATCATCGTCATATCCATTGTGACTCGGCCAGCAATCGGCATTCGTTTTCCGCGGAAAAGCATAAATCCCCGATTTGATAAAGCACGTGAGTACCCATCTGCGTAACCGATCGGTATGGTCGCAATGACTTCATCAGGTTTTGCTACATACGTTGCACCATAACTGACGGTCCTTGGCTCTGTCACCATTTCCTTTACGAACGCAATCCTTGCTTTTAAACTGAGAGCGGGCTCTAGCTGAACAGCGTCTAAGCTTTCAATATATTGCGAGGGATACAGACCATATAGCCCGATGCCCAGCCGAATCATATCGGCGCTAAATTCAGGAAACGCGATAGCAGCCGCTGTATTGTTCATATGTACGGTTGGCAGCTTAATTCCTTGTTTTTTCAAAAAGCGAAGAAATTCAATAAAAATGCTGTGCTGCAGCAGCGTGAAGTCAGGGTCAGGCTCATCTGCAGTGGAGAAATGCGTAAAAATCCCGTCCCATCTAAGGTTTTCACTCTTTTCAAGAGCTTCCACCACTCCTAACAGCTCTTCCTTCGTTCTTACACCTAATCGTCCCATCCCTGTGTCGACATTGACATGAATCCCAAGCCGGCGATGACTTTCTTCTTCTTCCGCTAAGATCTCATTTGCTTCAACAATCCAGTCTTCACGAAGGCCAGATAGATCAATTCTCCAGGCCGCAGCCCTTTTCACACAGTCGAGCGGGGTAAATCCAAGAACCAAAATCGGTGCTTCAATTTTTGCTCTTCGCAGCACAATGCCTTCCTCCAAGCTAGCAACTGCGAGCTCCGTCGCACCGCTTTCCAGTGCCTGCCGGGCTACCTCCACTGAGCCATGTCCATAAGCATTCGCCTTCACGACAGCCATGATCTTACTTTTCCTTGGAATATGCGCTTGAATGGCTTCGATATTTCTTTTAATCGCATCGAGATTGACTTCGATCCAGACTTCCCTGCATAGCTTTTTCATTTATTTTTCCTCCTCATCACATGAGCGTTCTTTCTATCTCCATGTTCACTTTTGCGTCTAGTCTATCTTTATTCATTTTTGAGAAAAACATTCAACTACAATGACTGGACCTGCTTTGTCTTGTTGCACATAAAAAAAGAAACCACATCAACTGTGATTTCTTCTCTATGAACGATGATATTCAATTTTATCCGCAGATTTCATCATTGCATCAATATCATGATAAATCTCCTGCAAATTTTCTCGTTCAGCTAAATAATGAGCATTGCTCTTACGAACAGGCACATCAAATTACAGGAAGTTGATTGTCATCGCATGTAATTCTTGGTCATTCGTTGTTAACCTTAATTCAAGCGTCGAGACCTCTTCTTGATCATCACTCTCCGCTACATCAATCGGCACACCATCTTCTAACATCTCAACTTGTTTCAAATCTTTCATGGATAGCTCAGTGACTGCAAATCTATTTTTTCTAGTTGACCCGCCAGGCTGATGTTCAATAAAGCGCATTTTCTTTAACTCATCATCAATCGCAAAGCCCTTATCAACTTGCTCCGAAAAGATATAGGTAGATGCCTGAAACCCATCTTCGTGAAAAAGCATCATCATTTTGTCCAATAATATGTTGGGATCATTCTGTTCTTTTCGTCTTTGACATCTACCGGCTATGATTAAAATGACCAGTCCCCCGATGATGCTAAGAGCCGTTCCCCATCCATTCCCTACATCTATGAAAACAGTAAAACCTAAAATAGCAATCATAAAAGCAGTGATAATGCCTATGATGATTATCACTCAATGCTCCTCCTATCATGACCCTTCATGAATGGTTTAGCCATAGTATAGCATTTGAAGTAAGGTGATTTAAGAATATTTATATGAAGAAAACAGACCATAAAGATCTGTTTTCCCATTGAACTTCATTCAAGTGTTTAAAAGATAGGCAGTAAGAATTCACACACGCCTTCTTCTTCTCTATATCTCTCCATAATAGATGCCTGACGCATGTTCAATTGATTGTTTTGGATCATTTGAGGCAATTGGCTCCAAAACAAATTCACTTTTTCGGTTGTATGTGTCACTGTAAACACAGCATACTTTCCCCCTTCAAAATGTCCAGTCTGAACCATTCGATCTTTTGAGAAATCTCTATTTGTCATCAACATGAGGTCGTATCTGCATTTTTCTGGTGGGATTTTTCCAGGATCATCTTGAGGAACACCATATATACCAAATTCCTTTAATTCATCATTTAATTGATGTTGATTGATCCATTTTTTAAATCTTTTCATCATCTCTACATTTTCTTTGCTACCATATGGTCCTATATTTCTCATAAACACCATTTTCATATTCGTTAACATTTCAATTTTGTAATTCATGATTTCCCTCCAACTCTTATTGGAAGATTGGCCAATCATTCCTTACATCCAACGGTAACATCCTTTAAAATATAATACAGTAGGATATTAAAAATAATTGAATTATGTTGGAAAAACATTCACAGGAATTGCGATTTAGATCATAAATTAAGTCATCTCATTTTCTCTTTAAATAGCATATCCAATTTTTTAAAATAAAAAAGAACGGTCTTTAGCCGCTCAATTGTTTATTGATTTTCCTTTGAAGATTTAGCAAAGAGAAGGGTGACAATCAAATAGATAATTGTTCCGAAAAACAGACCATTTAACAAGCTGATAAACAATATTTCACAAACCAGGCCAACATAATAAGACACTGGCGTCCCTGGAAACACAGCCATATTGAACAGACTAATCATAAAGGTTAAAGCAAAAAATATAATGAAAATCTTTCGAAATACTGTTGATTTTAACATTGTCATTTCACTTCCTCCTCAGTATGTTTTCTATGAAAAAAATATTCTTTGTTCATAGCGTATATTCCGTTTTATAGTAAAAAGCCCATAAAGGGCTTTTTACTTAAGCAGTATAACCAATACTTGCAGTATGACCTCTCCTAGCTTCATCATGACTTGCTGTCACTTCAGACGTAAAATAACCAACAACACTTATGACACTAATCATCACGAATACTACTGATAACGTTTTAAATTTCATACTGACAGTCCCCCCGCTTTACTTGAGTTTGGAAATAAAGAATCTTTTCATAGAAATGCATCGCATTGTCTTTATCTCCCATTTCATTATAATATTTTGCAGCATCTTTTGCTAAATCTTCGAGGTCAGGATACATTGACTTTACTTCTAACAATTCCATTATTTTTTCCAACTGCTCAAAATTGTTGTCAATGTATAGGGATCTTAAAAACTTGAATATCAATAATAGAACATGGTCTTTCAGCTTTTCAGATAGTTCTATGCCGTTATTTAATGCATATGTACCTAAGTCCTGTTCTTTCTTTTTGAAGTAGGCTTTTGACAACATAATGAGCGGATCTAAGATTCTATTTAAATGCTCGTATCCCTGCTCTTTAAATGCTCGAATTGAATCATTAAAGTGAATAATCGCTTGTGCTAATTCTTTGTTATGAAAATAACTCAACCCTAAATTATAAAGTGCTGATCCTTTTAATCGTTTTGTTGAGTTGTCGGCGGCTTTTTCTAGTGCGTGTTGAAAATGGGGTATGGCTTTTTCGGGGCAGCCCATATCGATATAGTTTAATCCAATGACAAAAGAACATTGAATCTCTCTAACAGTGTATGTATCTTTTTCTCGGTAACATTCTATCGCCTGTGCGATATGGTGCATCGACATGTGGGTTTGTTTCATGTGGTAATAGATTTCTGCCATCTTGTAATTGAACTCGGCACGTTCAATATCGTCGCTGACAAGAGACAGCTTTTTTTCTGCCCGCTTATAGAAGGTAATCGCATTTAGGTATTCATAGTTTTCAAATTCGTACATGCCGTAGAAAAAATTAAAGTAATACTCGAGCAATCCTGTTAATTTTTCTTGATCCCTTTTGATCTTCATTGCGAGTTCCCTAAAGTTCGCCCGCTCTTTCCCATTTTCTAAAGGATTTAAGTAATCAAGCATTAATTTATGTCTGAACTCCATGAGTGAGAAATACAATAATAAATCTTGATTTTCTTCCATATGATCAAGCATTGATTTGATTTCCTCTTTATATGCTTCGGCGTCCGGTACGTTAAATCGTTGAATATGATAATACCATTCATTGATTTTCAAACCGACGTGAGAAGAAAGTACTTTCTCCATCAGCCCTTACCCCTTCCTCTATTTCCCCTATAATGACATATATTATCATTTCATGAGCCATCCGGCACCGAAAAGAAACCGCAAAAGAACAAAAAAGCTTCTTCTAAAGAAGCCAAGTGATTGATCGTCATTTTGATAAGGAGGAATAACTGAGCTCGCGCCCCTGTACTCTCTGAAATAAGATGATACAATCAGGTCTAACGAAATATTTACATCCAGTATACCCTTCACGTCATACTTGATTTAATCGTTTCCATTTACGAATTTGAGTACGGAAATTTTTAAAAGGGGCAACGGTATTCACATGAATAAATTTATAAACTGGCCAAACTGCCTTTGCTGTAGCGCCATCCGCCCATTTTCGTTGATGAGGTTCAAACACTTCTGCTTCACTCATACGATCCAACATATCACAAATAGTTAACACATTCTGTTTGAGCTGAGCTCTTAATGCGACTAGTGATTGACAGGCATACTTCTCATTAAAAAGAGAATATAATGCGCCAAGCTGATTCCATTTGTATCCTTCTGCTGGCGTATGGACAACTTTTCCTTCAGTTTCGTTTTGCTCCCATTGAAGCAGCAGGGTTGTCCAACCAACTTGATAGGCCAAGTTTTCTGCAGGAGTTCGGCTTACATCCTCTATTCGATCATCTTTCATTTCTTCTGGAATCATATCGAATTCTTCATCGTATTGATTGTACGATTTCATGATTGCTTGTTTTAAAATGTCTTTCGACTCATAGGTTGTCATCATATTCACCTCTAGTTCTTTTCGTGAAAATTTTCCTCAGAACACATCTTGCAAAAGTAAAAAAAATAACTAGAGCTCATGATACTGAATTATTCTAATGTTTTCTGCTTTATTGTCTCTATTATAATCAAACTCTTAATCGAGCAAAAAAGCAATAGCATTTCTGGTTAAATGAAAGCATCTACGTAAGTTTAATAAAGAATATCTATAAAACCGGCTGCGAAAAATAAAGACACTCTTTACGTTCTATCATAAACAAGCACCCAGTATTTCGCCCCAGGTTCCCCTTCTTCTACAACAGCCTTCCAGCCTCTTTTTTGATAAAAAGACAAAGCTTTGTGATTGTCAGAGACACATTTGAGGGTGACCGGTGTTCCGAGCACTTTTATAGCATGTTTGAGAAGCAAGTCGCCAGCTCCTTGACCAGCAGCTTCGGGATGTACAAACAAGAGGTGAATAAAACGATCTGGTACATATAGAGAAATGAATCCGAGGATTTTATTGTTTTCCTCTGCTAAGAAAATTTGCTCTTCCAGCGTATCTTGATCAAAATCTTGCAGATTGATTTCTTCTGTATTGAGCCAGTGAAAGCTCTGACGGCGGGATTCTAAATAGATTTGTCTTAATTTTGGATAATCTTCTATGCTTGCTTCTCTAATCAACATCACAACATCCCCCCTGTTTTTATTTGAATGTTAATTCACCTCTAGAATGTGTTTTGCCTGTATTCTACCTGCCAATAACAATTGATCGCTGAACTGCGAATCATTGACAGCACGTGCAAGAGCGATTGTACCGACCATGCTGCTTACTAGTGCGTAACTCGTAGAGAGACCGATGTTTCCCGTATCGGCTATAAACGCCATAAACCGTTTCAATTCATCCGTATAGGCTTTCCGTACCTCTTGCGATAATTGAGAAATCTCCCCTGCAAGTGCAGGCAGTATACAGCCGACCTCCGTCTGATCACGGTGAACAGAACTTAAATAGAATTCAATGATCGTCTGAATTCGAGACTGGTCTGCTTTCTTGTCTGCAACACTTTGCAGCAGCTTTATCGTATCAGTAATAGCAAAATGAAAAGCCTCTATCACCAACTGATCCTTGTTCTTAAAATGAGCGTAAAACCCTCCATGAGTTAGACCTGCCCCTTTCATAATGAATGGCAAACTGATATTACGAACGCCATTTGTTCGAAATGCTCGTGCAGCACTTGCAATGATTTGCTCTCTCACTTTTGACTTATGACCTTTCGGATAAGGCATCTTTTTACTCCCCTCCTTCACTTTAACTCTTTTTAAGTGTCTTTATCAAAATATTATAATCATCATATTTTCTTGTGTCAATTGACTGAAATCCATCTTTCCTCACTTAGATGGGATTGACTTCATCAAAATATGATGACTATAATATATTATGATCATCATATTTAAGACGGAGGTGCAAGAAATGATTCATTTAGAAACAGTAGATACTTTAGTGATCGGATCAGGTCCGGGAGGCTACGTGGCGGCATTACGTTCAGCTCATCTCGGCATGAAAACAGCGATTGTAGAGCGTGATCAATTAGGTGGAGTATGTACCCATGTAGGCTGTATCCCTTCTAAAGCCCTAATAGCAGAAGCAGAGCGGTTCAAACTCCGCACACAATTGGGGGTTTTTCAAGAAAGCGGCTCTTTCAAGGATGCTCAAGCGTTCAAAAAAGCTGTTGTGAAAAAACAAGCTGGAGGCGTCCAATTTTTGCTAAAGTCAGCAGGAGTTACCATTCTGGAAGGAGAGGCAAGCTTGATCGATCATCATACAACGGTGATTCAACATGCCGAAAAAGGTGAAAAGCGAATCAATTTCAAACACCTAATACTAGCAACTGGTTCCCGTCCGATTGAAATTAGATCACTCCCTTTCGGAGGTCGTATATTGTCTTCAACTGAAGCACTATCCCTTCCTAAAATTCCAAAAAGCCTTGTTGTAGTTGGAGGTGGTTATATTGGGGTTGAACTAGGACAGATGTTTGCAAGGTTTGGAGCAAACGTCACCATTTTGGAAGGCGGCAATCAAGTATTGCCTGGCTTTGAAAGTGAACTTGTCTCGCCTGTCGTTCGACAATTGAAAGAAGATAACATCACCCTGATTACAGGAGCACACGTCACAGATGCCAAGCAGCATATAAACGGAATTGATCTTCATTATGAGAAACAGAAAGAAAGCTACACGGTGAAAGCGG
This sequence comes from Bacillus sp. FSL W8-1143, assembly GCF_037965155.1. Taxonomy (NCBI): domain Bacteria; kingdom Bacillati; phylum Bacillota; class Bacilli; order Caryophanales; family Bacillaceae; genus Bacillus; species Bacillus sp. FSL W8-1143. The sequence continues at coordinate 1,218,750 of NZ_CP150182.1, read as the reverse complement.
AATATGCACTGATTACTGTCGGAAGAAAACCGAATACAGATGGTTCATTAGGCCTTGATTCTATCGGGTTGTCCATTACCCCTCACGGACTGATTGAAGTTGATGAACAATGCAGAACATCCATTCCGCACATATATGCCATTGGTGATATCACCGAGGGTCCCGCTCTGGCTCATAAAGCTTCCTATGAAGCGAAGGTTGCAGCAGAGGCAATCGCTGGTAAACCTTCTATTGTAGATTATAAAGCGATCCCACTCGTTGTGTTTTCCAGCCCAGAATTGACGAGTGTTGGACTGAACGAAACAGATTGCAAGCAACAATCCATTCCGACTGTCATTGGAAAAACAATGTTCTCCATTAATGGTCGAGCACTGGCATTAAAAGAACCAGAAGGATTTGTGAAGATTGTAGCCCATGCCGAATCTGGTCTTATTTTAGGAGCACAAATCGTAGGTGCAGAAGCATCTACTCTTATATCAGAACTTTCTCTCTCTATTGAAATTGGTGCTACAGTAGAAGATTTAGCAATGACGATTCATCCTCACCCAACATTAGGTGAAATGATCATGGAAGCTGCAGAAATGGCCACCCGTAAAGTTGAAAAATATCTTGCACGATAATTGGTTCAGGTGTAGTTTCTAAAATTGAGCAAAAATAATCGCCATAGCTTATTTATTTAAGAATAATAGGCTATGGCGATTTCAATTGAGCACTCATATTAAAACGTCGGTCAATTTATCGTTAATTGGATCCTACTTCACGCTTTTTACCGAGATTCATGGATAACTGAACGCCAATCATCAGCATGACGATGACAAGCATTGCCACAATAGAAGCATAAAAATGTCCGCTTAGATCGAAAACCAAGCCAATGAAAAACGGACCGAATCCTCCCATGATATACCCGCCCATCTGCGACATGGCGGACCAAGTTCCGGCTTCCTCTGGAGTACGCGTCTCTATAATTGGTAGCATGAGCGCTAAAGGAAATAATCCACCTGCACCCATACCTAGGAAAATGACAGCTGGCAAGATCGGCATTGGCAGAAGAAGAAAGATGAGGCCAATCAGCTCAGACAGACTGCATAAGATGAGAAATAATTTCGGTTTTCCTAATCGAGTAACGACCGCTGGAACGAGCAGTGCCACCGGAATCTGAATGAGTGTAAATATGGTCAGCAGCATGGCAGCATATTGCGGACTGTTTCCGAAACTAAGAGCAATCGGTGAAATCCATGCCGTCAAAGAATAAAACATGCTGGACATAAAGCCAAAAAACAAGGTAAATTGAATCGCCTTTTTGTTTCGCAGCGGCAATTTTAACGGCAAGGTTACATGATCACTCTGCTCATTTTTGCGAGCTATACCTACCCATAGAATAAGCGCGATTACCCCTAGAATAGCCCAGCAAGACAATGCAAACGGAAGATGGTGACTGCGTAGGTAAATCGGAATGGTGAAGCCGGAAGCAAGTGCTGCACCTATTGTCATCGAAATGGAATAAACACTGACAATACCAGGATTTCTCGGGAAATACTTTTTAATAAAACTAGACAATAAAGGACCCGCGAAGCTAATCCCTACCCCTCCTGCAAATGCAGTCATGAGCAGAATAGCGACCGATTGGCTTGTACCCCGCAGCGCTGTGGCGATCGTGATGAGAAGAATCGAGAAAAAAAGCGTTCTCTCTAAACCAAAACGCCGGCTGAGTGTCGTCGCAACGGGAGCAAACACCCCCATACAAAGGACAGGCAAAGTGGTCAAAAGACTGGCTGTCAGTGCGTTCACACCAAGCTCTGATTGGATCATACTCATCATAGAAGCCACGGACGTAATGATTGGGCGCAAGTTTAATGCAGCTAAAAATAAAGCGGCTAAATAAAATATTTTTTTCATCAATGCACTTCTTCCTCTCTCTACTTGTTGAAGTTACTTTGAGTATAAATCCGCCGCATTCATTGATCAATACAATAATTCGTATTATGATGATAGTAAAAAACTATTATTAATGAAAGGATGACAAATGGATACTCGGCATATTACATATTTCATGGCTGTATTCGATCATTTACATTTCACAAAAGCTGCTGAGCAATTAGGGATATCACAGCCTACATTAAGCCAGCAGATTCGGCTGCTTGAAGCAGAAGTTGGGATACCGCTCTTTGATCGAATCGGCAAAAAAGTCGTTGCAACCGAAGCGGGTTCTCTGCTTTATCAATATGGGATGAAAATGCTTCAAGCTGAAAGAGATGCAAAAAATGCGATGAAAGAACTATTATCTGAAAAACGAGGAAACGTTCGACTTGCCGTTCTCCCTTCCGATCTTGACTTTCAGCTTGTTCCGCTTTTTGTAGAATTTAAAACACTTTATCCTGAAACCAATCTGAAAGCATATTCAACGATCTTCGTTCGTGAAGAAGTTCTGTCGCATAAGGTGGATCTCGGCATCGGACTGAGAGGGCCTGCGGATAAGCGTCTCATTCAAATTCCACTTGGAAGTGAACCCTACGAATTATTTGCTCATTCAGAAAGTGAACTAGCCCAACAGAGTGAAGTGACATTGGAAGAGCTGACGCAGCATGCTTTGGTTATGTATCCGAAGGGATATCTAGGAAGAGATTTAGTAGAAGACGTATGTAAAGAACAGGGTGTGGAACTAGACACTGTCATGGAGGTTGGGTCCGCATCTTCATTATTGCAGCTGGTTGAAGCCGGCATCGGTGCAACCATTCAGCCGCGAGGATTGCTGCAACAACATGCGACATGGCCAAATATTGTTTCGATTCCTATTGCTGATCCGGCACCTGTTCGTCACTTAGAATTAACTTATTATGCAGATCGATTTGTTAGCAAAGCACAGCAGCAGCTATCTGAATGGCTGATAGACTTTTTCAAATCAAAAACAAACTAAAAATGAGGGTAAAACATGAAGAATGCAAACAGCATATTTACAAGGACAAACCGGGTAGCGATTCGTCAATTTGATCTGCAAGATATTGAAGCATTTTATCAGTATCGAGCAAACCCCTCTATTGCAATCTATTTAAAGGAAAGGGCTATATTCACGAAGCCTTGAGTTCAATGATCGAATATATTTTCACTACACTGAACAAGCATAAAATCATTGCCTTTACTGATATGCGCAATGAAAAATCTATTCGCGTGCTGGAACGTTTAGAAATGAGACGCGAAGGACATTTGCTTCAAAATGATATGTCGAAAGGACATTGGGTTGAAGAATATCAATATGCGATTCTTCAATCGGAGTGGACCGCTAAGCGCCAGTAAAAGACGCTTTTGATAAACCTTCTATATACATATAGAACTTTTCTATAACGCTCACCATGCTTTCTTTTTTTATAATAGAAAAAAAAGAAATGTGGTGGCGTATATGTCTACAACGATCGGAATTATGGGCGGGATGGGTCCTTTAGCAACGATTGATCTGATGAAAAAAATCATTTCTCATACTCCAGCGATAAAAGATCAGGATCATCTCCATGTGATTGCTGATAATTATCCGCAAATCCCTGACAGAACCAATGCCATATTTGGGAAAGGCAAAGATCCTACAGATGATATGATTGCATCAGCTAAGAGATTAGAACGTGCAGGAGCGGACTTTATTCTCATTGCATGCAATACCGCTCACTTCTTTTTAGAAAACGTACGACATTCCACTCATATCCCTATCATGAATATGCCATTAGAAACCGCAAGTTACCTAAACAAACATCACTATACATCTGTGGGCTTACTATGTACTGATGGAACATTAAAAACCGAGCTCTATCAAAGGGCTTGTGCTCATCACAAGATTGACGTCATGACTCCTAGTGAAAATCTTCAGAAGAGCGTTATGAATGGGATATATGCGGTGAAAGCAGGAAAATTAAGTAAAGGCGAAAGTGAATTAGCGGTAGCTGCAGAGATTTTAATCAATCAAGGGGCAGAAGCCATCATTGCCGGCTGTACAGAAATCCCCTTAGTCTTAAGGTCAACTAAAGATGTGAAAGTGATTGACCCTACTGTCATTTTGGCGAAAGAAGCTGTAAAATTAGTGTATGAGCTTGAAAAGCTAAACATTTAAAGTACGTAATTTAAGGGGATAAAATGAATATTGAGAATATAGAAGCGTTTATTTACGTATGCCAGCTAGGCAGTATCAATAAAGCTGCGGAAGCACTGTATTTAACCCAGCCTTCTGTTTCGGCACGTATTCAATCGTTAGAAAAAGAATTAGACCTAAAATTATTTGATAGACAGAGAAATAAACTATCTCTGACGGAAAAAGGTGAACAGTTTTACCCGCATGCCAAAAAGATCCTCCATTCTTATCAAGAAGCAAAGCATAGTCTCAAACAAACGATGATTCCTTATGAATTGACGATTGGATGCGCATCCTCTATTTCCAATAATCTATTGCCTAACATATTGCCCGCCCTAAAAGAAAAATACGAAAACCTGAAAGTGAAAATCGTAACAGGACACTCAAAGGATGTTGTCCAAAAAGTGATTAACAACCAAGTAGACTTTGGCATTGTCCGGACTGAAACACATCCTCAAATTGAATCGATCCCGATTTTCAGTGATCCAATCGGGCTGTTCGTCCCAACTCATCACCCGCTCGCTAGCCTTGACAACATTAATATGAAAGAACTAGAAGAACAGCCTTTTATTTTCTTTGACTATGGGTCATTTGATTGGTTGATGCTCCACCGATTATTTCAAAAAAACAGCATCACACCGAACATTTCCATTGAGGTTGATCATATGGAAACCGCAAAAAATTTAGTACTTCAAGGAATGGGACTATCGTTTCTACCTCATCATTGCGTGAGAAATGAGGTAGAACAAGGAACATTAAAACAAATTTCAATCGATCCATCCATCAATTTCAACATCAATATCGAGTTCATTTATAAAAAAGGAAAATCCAAATCAGTTTTCATTGATCAACTCAAACAGTTTTTTCATGAATTAGATTAAAAAAGCCCTTTTTAGGGGCTTTTCTTCTTTCACTATCGTTTTTCCCCTGGATGAATGTCTTCTCCCAAAAAGGCGGTATTAGGATCCCCACTCTTTTCTAAAAACTCAGCCATTTCTTGCAGCTTTTGATTGATACGGTCATTCCTTGGCATATCCGGGTTTAACAGAAGGATGGAGTGAATCGTTGTCGCTGTTTCATACAAGACATGTTGATCTTTTATCTGTTGGATGCATTGTTTCATACGATCGAAAAACCATTCGATCTCTTCCGTTTCTTCCATCGGATAATGTGCCATTTTGAAGAGATTCTGCTGACGAAGATCCTGCCTCTCAAACATGTGTTCAAGCTCTTCTTTACTGACATACAAATCAGAATCTTCCTCCTCAATCTCTACTAATTCGACCATCGCATCTTCAGCTGTATATAACTGTCCAATGAATTCATCGAAAGTATCTGCCAGCTTAAAATCTACTTCCAGCTCTAAATCGAAATAGTGAATAGGAGGATGTTCCTTCGTTTCTCGATAATCCATGGCCATCCATGTATCTTCTTCTCCGCTGATGATCACAAGTCCCTCCGGCAGATCCAATTCATTACTTAACTCGGGACTATTCATGATGCCATCATCTTTGGCGATTCCTCTTAGATGGTCAAATTGAACATGATCCTCAGCCCATGAGTTCGGCTGTTCAGTTGGAAAAGCATTACGAACTGTAAAACCACCATTCCATTCTAAAATGAGCTTTTTGTATGTATCAGGTAAAGTGACTCCAAAAGCTCCCTCTGCTTCACGAATTTGCTCCTCATCTATCTTTTTTAACGTAAAAGGACTCTCTTCTTCTTTCTCCCAGAATGATTTCAAAGTGGGTGCCTCCCAATCTGTATTAAGGTCAGTATAACATTGGTTCATTATGAATTCTCTACTCAAACTTATCTATTAATAAACTGGTGATGAGGAGAAGATCATAAACCTTTCATCCTCTCTGATACCTTAAAGGCTGTAAGCTTTACGACAAAATAAAAAAGCCCCTTGGAGGAGGCTTTTTTACGTTTGTTTTCTTGAAGCAACCTCGATGTTGCTGTTATCACTTTTAGAAAGTGATGGAATACCAGCAGTAGATGCGAGTACAATGACTGCCAATGCACAAAAAACAACTTTTTTAATACTCATAAAGACAGTCCCCTTTCAAAATTTTTGTTTGCGCGTCCAACATTTTCATTAAAAATTCATTTGCTGTTTCGTGATCATTTTTAGATTTGAACACACCTGCCACATCATAAGACAGCTCTTCTAAATAAGCATAAATTTTGTTCTCATCTAAAAAATGAAAGACCTGTTTAATTTGGTCAATATTTACTTTATCAACATATAGGGCTTTGATAAAGTGGAACAGTCGTTTGTATAAATCGTCATCATATTGAACAGAGATCGAAAAGCCATAATCAAGGACATCTTTTCCCTTTTTATAATCGCCTTTTTTCATCAATAACGATGACAGAAAATAAAGCGAATGTGGTAAGTTGTCATATCGTTCATTTTTGTTGATACGAACAGCCTTTTCACAATAAGCAATAGCTTGATCTGTATCACCTAAACATTCATAGCAATCAGCCAGATTATAATATGCTGATGAGATCAATCTATTGTTTTGAATTTCTTCAGCCATCCTTAAAGATTTTTCTAAATGAGGAAGAGCTTTATCGCTGCGTTTCATATCATCGTAGTTTCCTGCAATTACAAATGAGCATTGAATCTTTCTTACTTTATACAGGTCATATTGATCGTAAATCTCCATTGCTTTCAGAATATGGTGCATAGATACATGTGTCTGTTTCATCATGTAATAAGCTTCTGCAACTTTAAAATGGAATTCAGCTCTTTCAATTTCGTCAGAAACAATCTCCAGCTTTATTTCTGCTTTTCTATAATATTTTATCGCTTCTACATATTCTTTATTACTGAATTCATACATGCCTCTGAAAAATAAATTGTAATACTCTAACATGCCGGTGAGCGTTTCTTGAGAGGTTTCTATCAGATCTAAGAGGGATGAAATGGTTGGTCTGTTTTTATTAAAGTCTACAGGTTTAATGTAATCTAACATGATTTGATGTCGAAAGCACATCAATTGATAATAAATGAGTAAATCTTGATCCTCTTCCATTCGTTCAATTTCTTGTTCTACCTCAGCTTTCAAAATCTCTGCATCGGGTACACTGAATTGCCGAATCATTTTATACCATTCATTTATTTTCACACCTACATGTGAAGAAAGAACTTTCTCCATCCCTTATTCCCCTTCCATTAATTTCCCTTATATTACATTTATTATCACATATAGGAATTTACAAAGCACCGAAAAGAAACCGCAAAAAGAACAATTGTTACATCAATAAACCTTTGGCACATTATCATTACAAAACAAAAAGGCAGACTCATTTCAGTCTGCCTTCATCTTCTAGATTTTCATGGGAGCACCTTTTGTCTTCAGGTAATATGCAATGAATCATTTAACCACTCGTCACAATGTTCAATAAGCCACCTCAAATATTCAACATATTGACCGGCATGATAGCCATCACAAACAGCATGATGTACTTGTATGGCAACGGGCAAAATGATTTTTCCTTCTTCCACCTTAAATTTGCCTATCGTAAATATTGGCAGTAAATAAGCTTCATCTGTAGATACATTAAGGTTAAAAGAAGTAAAATCAATCCACGGTAGACTTGAAATATTGAACATGTTTTCTGGCATATGAGGTTTCGGAAATAGGTTGCTGCTTTTGCTAAATGTTTCAATATCGGCTACACAGCTTTTATAAAACTGAGCAAAGTTTTCATCAAAAGGCGTCCAAATACTTGAAAACGTCTTTGTTTCTTTATTTAGAATCGTATAACTAGGATGGAGAATCTCCCAGTAACCCAGTTCATCGTTCACTTGATCCATCCGAAACTCAGGAATTTTTTGCACAGCTCTTGCTAACAAATAAATTTGCACAGGATATACTTTTAGCTTTTTTTCTTTTAATATTGCATGCAATTTCGTGATGTCTAGATTGATCACCAAGCTATATGAGCATCGGGTTAACGTCATATAATGGTGAAAGTGCTCTTTTCGCAGATAATTTTCGTCTATTTGTTTAAACAATTTTATCTCCTCCTGAATGTGATTTACTGTATTCAGGAGGAGACTTTATCTGTTTTCACCACCATAATCATCCTTTCAAGAGATATGTCATGTTTCTGTCCATTCAAAGTCTACCATGAGCTTTGCCTACGTTAAAGCCTGCAGCAACTCTTCGTAAGTCATCTTGCCCAACGTGAATTTTTCTAGTGCTATATATGTTTTCTCCGCTGAGGTATTCATTCTATTATGACATTCATTCACTAACTCATTTTCATTTGTTATTGGCTCATGTATATGTTCTTTTTTTCGAAATGCTTCATAATATCTTATACCAAATATTCTCTGGGACATCGCATTGATGTGAATTCCGTCCGGGTTAGGTATAAGGCCTTTCGCAGTAACATAATAACAATTTTCATGATGATGTGCAGATTTTTGTAGTTCCTCATTGATCAGTTGATATTCCACACATCCTGCGCCAAATGCTCTCTTTCCCAAGAAATCGCCCAAACCTCCTATCAAAAGCGGAATGTTAGGTGCAGATAATTCAGTTCTTAGCTCATGAAATAATCTTAGTATTTTTTCATAATATGCTTTGTACTTCCCATCTTGGCTGTCACTTTCTCCTTGATGCCATAATATCCCGGCCAATTCGCTATTTTCCTTTGCAAATTTAGCTTCATTTATTGCATGACGAAATAAAGCCCCCTCTCGTGCACTCATCAATGGAACTGCCACCTTCGGCACATGGAATCAGACCAATCTTCTCTCCTTCATGATCCTTACACCAAGCCTCCGCAAAGGAAGCCGCCAGTCCAACGCCAGCTACCGGCCTATCAAAATGAATAGGTTCAGTCATCATTTGCCATCTACCATTTCGCAGCATCATGATTCTTTCATTATAAATTGGCGGCACTTCATGCTTGAAGCCACGACCCGCCATATTTGATTGTCCAATTAGTAAAAATGACTTCATATCATTTTCCCCTCCTCTGTGTATTCACCTGAACGTTATCAGTTAACCCTTCCACTGTTATTTCTAGAATTTCAACAATTTCTTAAAATTCCCTTTTCAGATTAACATTTGTCTATTTTTGTCGAAAGCATAGTAAAAAGGAATTGTTTATTGTAATATCCTTATGCATCTATAAATCAGGAGGATCTACTATGAAGAAATATTTTGTATTATTTTTTACTTGTTTATTATTGTTAACAGCTTGTAGCAGCGCAGCATCTACTAAAAAACAGCTCACCACAGACAACCTTATTGAAGCTTTCCAAAGTGCAGGGCTTGAAGCAGAAAAACCAACTGATCTTGAACAAAAAGAGTTTGGAAATTTAAGAGAAGAAGGAAAAAGGATTCTCATTCCCTCTTTAGGCGAAAATGCTGGTGGAAGGATTTTTAAATTTGGAAATGAAACTGATCTTAAACAGGCCAAATCTTATTACGATGAGTTGGGCAATGCTGGATCTATGTTCTTCTCTCACACATATTCAAAAGGGAACTTCCTGTTACAAATGAACGGAGAAATGAAAGATTCTGAGTTTGAAAAATATAAGAAAGTGATGGATGAAGAAATAGACTAGTCTTATTTTTCTTTTACTTATTGCTTCTTTAATCTTTAAAAAGAAGGATTCTTTACGATGGTCTCTAATTCAGCTGTTTCGAACAAAAGTTCAGGTTCAGAAAAACAAAAAACCCTTGTTGCTCAAGGGTTCCTATGATGACTCCGACTGGCTCGAACCATCCATCCCTATCCAATCAAGGTAGAGGTATAGAATTATGTTATTACCAGCGATACCCTCTATTCACTTCTATTTTCACTGCAGAATCTTTTTATCCTCCGGTATTCCTTCGTTTTTTTAAAACCAACAAAGGTTAACTGTTTTAATCTTTGTTATTTAAATTCTTTGCTATTCATGTTTTTTCATAATTATTATACCGTTCAATTTCCATAACAAATAATCCATTTACTTCATCGCACCTCTTAGTGCCATTTGTTTTTCTTTTAAGGTGGTCCAAAGAATATCGCCTCCTTTGGCCCCTATTATGTTTCTTAGGTAGTTGTTCAAATTGTTCTTAATTCTTCTGAGTACTGTTGGCGAATACGCTCTTAATCTATTAGTACTTAATGCGACGCGATCTTCTCCGATTGAGTTTAATGGGCCACTGTAAATGTTTGTAAGTTCGAAACCCTCTTCGTGATTCTCTAGTAATATGTTGGAATTAACCAATCTATTGTCTGAAATCATTTCAGATTATGTCTATAACTTTTTTCCCGCATTTTATGTAAAATGTAAGAAAAAAAGAGGTCAAAAAGCTTACCTCTCGTTATCTACATATGTTCTATTCATCCTTTTTCTCTTCTCAATTTCTTTTTCTCTATCCACCTCTACCTTTTCAAATATTTCTTTCATATCACAACCAATGATGTCACTAATCGCCCATGCGTAGACCAATTTCCATGCAGTGCGATTGTGCACAAGGTTCATAAAGCCCTTATAAGAGAGATCGAGACCATATTTTCCTATCATTCTGTCATGCAAAATGGTGTAATCCATTGATTTCTCTTCCATTATATCCACAAGCTTCTCATTATTAATAATTACATTTATCTTATGAATGTTATAAGGTTTTTTTGCCAATACCTATAGCTCCTCCTTTATTTATGAGGATATGTTCTCTCAATATTCTCTTATGTTAGAAATCTCCTTAGATTGCCATGCAAATTTGAGCCAAATCATCTCGCTAAGATCCTAATCTCATCTGTAGATAACTCACCTATTTCTACATATAATTCTTTTGTATGATAAACCATACAGCTTCTCTCTAACAATTTAGCTGTTAAATCTATACCTAATAATTTTTTAATATTTTTAAGCCTTCAGAACGGCCTTCGCAAAGAAATGATATTAACGAACTGGTTGTTGAGGCACAGTAGCACAGGCGAAATTTCTAAAACGTTGTTAGCGCAACGTTTATTAGAAACCCTAGTCACACTAAGCCTCTATCTCCATATCCGACAATTACTTGCCAACGCCAACCAACAGCACAAAAGGAGTTAATTGGAGTTGCTTAAATTTTACATTTTCCACTTCGGATGTGTCAATATTGTGCATTGATAAAAGAAGGGGACAACCCAAAATATTAGAAATACAAAAGCCACTCTCGATTATGTCAAGAATGGCTCTGTATCAACGTCTTTTCATATGATTCCGACTGGGCTCGAACCAGCGACCTCTACCCTGTCAAGGTAGCGCTCTCCCAGCTGAGCTACGGAATCGGGTTATGTATCAGTTCTGGGCTTTCTGTTACTGACAGTCTCTATTATATAATCATCATGATCCGTCGTCAATGGTTTTGTTCAAAAAAGGTCAAAAAGCCGGCACAGCCGCCGGCTTTTTTCTCTTCTTTATGATTGGTTTACAAGAACAGGCTTGAGTTGATCGAGTGCTTGTTTGAAGTCGCGTTTGAGGTCTTCTCCGTTTTCTACTCCTACACTTAATCGAAGCAGGCCGTCCGTTATCCCTCTTTTTTCTCTTTCTTCTTTTGGCATAGCAGCATGTGACATTTTGGCTGGGTATGACAGAATGGATTCGACGGCGCCAAGGCTGACGGCGAATACAGGTAATGTGACAGCATCCACTAATTCTTTGACCGCTGCTTGGTTTTCTAATTCAAATGAGAGAACTGCTCCAGCTCCGCTTGCTTGCTTTCGCTGAATGTCTGCCCCAGGATGGTCATCTAAGCCTGGATAGTATACTTTTTTCACCGCAGGATGCTCTTTGAGGAATGAAGCGAGTTCAAATGCCGTTTGGCTTGCTTTTTCTAATCTGACTTGAAGGGTTTTTAACCCTCTTAATACGAGCCAGCAATCCTGCACGCCAAGGACCGCACCGAAGGAGTTTTGCAGAGAATAGAGTTCTTCTCCCAGTTTCTCGTCTTTCACTACAGCTAAGCCTGACAGTACATCACTGTGACCGCTCAAAAATTTCGTTGCGCTGTGCAGGACAACGTCAACACCAAGATCGAGCGGACGCTGAAGAGCGGGTGTTAAAAATGTATTATCTAAAAATGTCAGACAGTCATGTTCTTTCGCAAGCTGGACGACGCCCCCAATATCCGTAATCCCTAGAGTCGGGTTTGACGGCGTTTCCATGTAAATGACTTTTGTATTCGATTGAATGCCTCTTTTGACTTCATTCAAATCCGTCATGTCCACAAAGGTATGCTCAATGCCAAATCGCGAAAGAACTTGAGTAATCATTCTGAAAGTACCGCCATACACATCTCTTGTGACAAGGACGTGATCTCCTTTTGATAATAGAAGAAAAGCAGTTGAGATGGCTGCCATGCCTGATGCAAAAGCAAGCCCTCTTGTTCCTCCTTCTAGCGCCGCAATCGTATCCTCTAATGCTTGACGTGTAGGAGTTCCCGATCTTGAGTAGTCATATTGACCAAAATCATCAAAGCTGCTTTGATGAAAGGTGGACGCATGCTGAATCGGCACACTGACTGCACCTGTTGAACGGTCTGTTTTGAATGCATTATGAACGAGTTGGGTTTCGAATGTCCAATCATGTGTGGTCATTTGGCATGTACCTCCTCTTTTACTTGTGATAGTGCCTGTTTTAGGTCTGCCTTCAGGTCATCTACGTGCTCAATACCAACGGAGAAACGGAGCAGTTTGTTACACACACCGTTTGCAATGCGAATTTCCGCAGGAATATCCATGTGCGTTTGCGTCGCAGGATACGTAATGAAGCTTTCGACTCCGCCAAGACTTTCAGCAAAACAAATCGTTTTCAGCTGCTTTAAAAATGGATTGACCCAGTCCTCTTCGGCTACACGGAATGACAGCATTCCTCCCTTGCCTGGGTAAAGGACATCTTGAATTTCTGGCTGTTTCTTTAAAAACTCAGCTAGCTCCTTCGCATTTGCCTCGTGCTGGCGCATTCTAAGAGCCAGTGTTTTCATCCCTCTCATTAACAGCCATGAGTCAAACGGAGATAAAACGGCGCCAATTGCGTTTTGATGCTGGAACATGTCTTCAGAGAGCTTTTCTCCTTTTGTCACCACAAGCCCGGCAAGAACGTCATTGTGCCCGCCTAAATATTTGGTAGCACTATGGATGACAATGTCCGCTCCAAGCGTAATCGGCTTTTGCAAAACGGGTGTGTAAAAGGTGTTATCGACAATGACCAAAGCGCCATGTTCTTTTGCAATCTTCGCTATTTTTTGAATATCCGCTTCCTGCATAAGTGGATTTGTCGGCGTTTCAATAAAGACTGCTTTTGTGTTTGACGTGATTTTAGAGCGTAAACAGTCTTCATCTGAAAAATCATCGTAAAGAAAACGCAAGCCGTACTTTTTCCATTCGTTTTCAAACAAACGATATGTACCGCCATATAGGTCTGATGAGACGATGAGTTCATCACCGCTTTCAAATAGCGCCATGATCGTTTGGATCGCAGCCATTCCCGAACTGAAGGCAAATCCAGCCGTCCCTTCTTCGAGTGAAGCAATCGCATCCTCTACAAGCTGCCTTGTTGGGTTTTTCGTTCGAATGTAATCAAATCCGGTTGATTCCCCTATGCCTCTATGTCTGTAGGCTGTTGAAAGATAAACGGGGGGACTGACCGTACCAGTCGCCTCTTCGCTGCGGTTTCCAATTTGCGCTAATGTCGTTTCCACATGTTCTGTCATTTGACACCATCCTAAGTAAAAATCTGATTTCAAAACAGAAAACCCCTTCTTCATAAGAAGAAGGGGTTTTAATCGCTTCCTCTTATCTTCCAAGCAAAAAAGCTGCTTGCTGGATTTAGCACCTTGGTACATCACATGAAGTGATGCATACCGGTTGCTGAGGTTTCAAAGGGCCAGTCCCTCCACCTCTCACGATAAGAATGTGTTGTCTGTCTGTTCTAATTCTTAATACTGTAACGCATTAAATCTCATTTTTCAAGAGGAATCTGAACAATTAATTGAAATTTTCTGTATTTTATAACAGATTCGGTGTTAACTGAATTGATTGCATGTTAGCATATAGGAACAACGCTATTTTTCATGTTACAATGAATGGAAACGTTTCACTTTGTGATGAAATCGGTTAGCTGGAGGAATGGATTATGGTGAAGAAAACAGGCATTATTCAAGAACAAACCTTACATTCAAAAGAACTTGGGGCGGATATGACCCTTTTGATCTATTTGCCAGTCAATTATTCCCCCCTTTATACATATCATGTCATCATTGCCCAAGATGGTCATGATTATTTCCGCTTAGGCAAAATAGGCAGACAGGCAGAAGAATTGATGCAAAACAAAGAAATGGAACGCTCCATTATCATTGGTGTTCCTTATGAAAATGTCACGGAAAGACGGAATATGTATCATCCAGACGGCACAAAATTTGAAGCGTATAAACGCTTTTTAGCAAATGAACTTGTCCCTTATATTGATACGCATTATCCAACCTATCAAATTGGCTCAGGTCGCACGTTTATTGGTGATTCACTGGGTGCTACGATTTCTCTTATGACAGCGATTGATTATCCTTCTTTATTTGGCGGACTCATTTTGCAGTCCCCTTACGTCGATGAGTCAGTCTTAGAAGCTGTTAAACAGTCGACAGCCCTTTCTCATTATGCGATTATCCATCAAATTGGACTGGAAGAAACGGCTGTGAAAACAACAGATGGCCAAGTGCTTGATTTTATTCAGCCAAACGACGATTTAAAGGCACTTCTTGAACAGTCAGGTGCGGATTATTTATTTGAGACATTCGAAGGGGATCATAAATGGACGTTTTGGCAGCCGCTCATTGCGCCTTCGTTAAAAAGAATGCTCCCATATTCGTTAATCAACTGAATTTTGTTATAATAAACAATAATAAATACTTTCTTAATCAGGAGGGAACAAGATGAAATACGGAGTTGTTATATTTCCATCAAAAAAATTGCAAGATATTGCGAACTCTTACCGGAAGCGTTATGATCCGAACTATGCACTCATACCGCCTCATTTAACACTTAGAACACCTTTTGAATTAACGGATCTAGAAGCGGCTGAGGTCGTCTCAACGTTAAGAGAGTATGCAAAAAATGTTTCTCCTATTACGTTACGTATTAAAAAATTCAGTTCATTCGCTCCTGTAAACAACGTCATTTATATGAAAGTAGAACCGAACGAGGAAATCATGGCGCTCAATGAAAGATTGTACGCAGATCCACTTGCTGGCACACCTGAATATGCCTTTGTTCCGCATGTGACAGTGGCTCAAAAACTATCAGATGATGAGCATTCAGACGTACTTGGCACATTAAAGCTGAGAAAGATTGACCATGAAGAAACAGTGGATCGCTTCCACCTTTTATATCAATTAGAGAACGGATCTTGGACCGTCTATGAAACATTTATTTTAGGAGAAGAGGGTTAAGTACACTTGAAAACAGTCATCGCAACAGCACAAACACAACGAGAAGATGCATATTACGTTCGAAAAGAAGTATTCGTCAAAGAACAAGAAGTCCCAATAGAGATTGAAATAGATGAACTAGAAGACGAGGCCATTCATTTTGTCATTTATAACGATGAAATGAAGCCTCAAGCAGCCGCTAGATTACGGATCATTGAAGGGCCAAAGGCAAAGCTAGAACGAATTTGTGTGTTAAAAGAGGCGCGCGCTTTCGGCCTTGGCCACAAACTATTAGAAGCGCTGGAAACAGAAGCCATTGCGAATGGAGCGAAGGAAGCGGTTATGCACGCACAAGTCCAAGCTCTTCCTTTCTACGAAAAAAAAGGCTACAAAGCCGTATCTGAACCGTTTGAAGAAGCGGGGATCACACATGTCAAAATGACAAAAACACTGTCTGTTTGACCAAAAGAAAAGCCAGAGCATTCAAGATGCCCTGGCTTTTCTTTCTTTATCATCGTTCGTCAATGGAAGAAAGCGCAATCATTTATATATACGTATTAATATGAACGCCTTTGCCTTCCTCCATAAACATATCTCGTACAAAGCGTTCCCGCTTTTTTTGTTGTACTTTCGTTTCCGCTTCTGTCACTAAGTCCTCTTTTTTCTCCAGCTCTCTGTATATCTTGTCATGAAAGGTGCGAGTAACCTTAGTTACTTTCGCGTAGTCTTCTTTATCCTGAGGAGCAGGACGATTGATATATTGAAAATACAGATCCGGCTGAATCGGGGCTATATATCCCATCAAGAACGCCTCCTTTGCTTCTCTTCTACTCTACTATTCCCTAATTAATACTGTTTGAAACACGTCTCATTTGATATGATTAGATGTGTTTCTTTTTAAGATTGATTAACTATTGGAGGACTAGCTTTGAAATGCGCACGACGACATGATCGAACGATCTCATTACATACGTATTCGAGAGAACATTATCAATTCCTCCATGACGAGGGAAAAAAAGGGCACTTATTCTGCCCATATTGCGGACAACCAGTCTTTTTCAGATTAAATATACATGAAGAACCTGCCTTTATTCATAAACATATGTCTCAGCAAGTGCTGTGTGAACAAGCAGAAGAACAAGAAGATCAGAAAAAACACGCAGATCGAGAGGAAAGTGCTTCTTATAAAGAACTTGGGGGCTTCCGTTTTCCAACAGGTAAACAAATCATCTCGCAAACGAATGAATCATATGACTGGCAGGAACCAAGGTCGATTCAATTTAGTGATGCGTTACATTTAGAAGAGAATGAACAAGCACATACCATCGATCTCTTTCCGCATATCACCTTTAGCACACCGCAGCTTCAAGCTGTCACACATAAAGACGGTCCAATGCTGGTGCTGGCTGGCGCTGGCAGCGGGAAAACAAGAGTCCTGACAGCAAGAGCGGCTTATCTCATGTCACATCATCATATTCCTGCTCACCATATCTTACTCGTGACTTTCACCACAAAAGCCAGCAGTGAAATGAAAGAAAGACTGCGCAAGCAATATCAGCTTTACCCATCACAAGCAAGCCAAGTGGTGACAGGCACCTTCCATAGTCTTTTTTATAAAATGCTGCTTCACGATGACGCAAACAAATGGAATGGCCAGCACCTGATCAAGTTTGATTGGCAGAAGGAACAGTACATTCGGAAAGCCATCATGAATGAAGGACTAGATGAAAAAGACTACCCTACCGATCAAGTCCTGCAATCGATCGGCTATTGGAAAAATGCTTTTTTACCAGGTGAGCTTCCTGATTTGAAGGATGAAAAAGAAAAACACATGTGGACAATCTATCAATCTTATGAACAGCAAAAACAAGACAATCAGCAATTTGACTTTGATGACATGGCCATTGCCTGCTTGCACATGCTGACTGAACAGCCTGAACTGCTGAAACGGTATCAAGAACGGTTCAAATATATATTGGTGGATGAATTTCAGGATATAAATCCAGTTCAATATCAATTGATTCAGCTGTTAGCTGGAGAATCTGAGCAGCTATTTTGTGTCGGTGATGATGATCAAGCCATTTATGCCTTTAGGGGCAGTAATCCTGCTTTCATTCTTGAATTCAAACGAGATTATCCTTCGGCTCAGATTGTCCATTTACATGCCAATTATCGGTCGCATCATACAATTGTCGCAAGTGCGGATGCCATTATTAAGAAAAATCAGCATCGTTATGAGAAAACGTTAAAAGCCGTCCGATCGGAGACAATCCCTCCTATGCTCTTTTATCCATATGACGAGGAAGAGGAAGCGACCATGATCGTGGCAGATATTCAGGAGAAAATTAAAAACGGCGCAAAGCCGAATGATATCTGCGTGCTCTTTCGCACCAATACGGGAGGCCGCGCGATTTATGAGCGTCTGCATCAATCCGCGATTCCGTATGAGACGGAGGCTGGTGTCAAAGCCTTCTACAGCAGACGAATTGTTCGGGTTCTTCTCGCCTTTCTCTCTTTAAGTCAGGATGCCGATGATGTAGCTGCTATGAAACAGCTGCTTCCGGTTTTCTTTTTAAAGCAACAGACCTTAAACACAATGAAGGCACTGACCATCACGGAAGATTGTTCAATGGTCGACGCACTCGGAAAACTAACTGATATTCAGCCGTTTCAACAGAAAAAGCTGCAATCTATTGTTCCTCTGTTCCGCACGTTACGAAATTTAAAGCCGTCTGATGCTGTGGCGTTTATTGAACAAAAGATGGGACTTGGTGATTACTTAAAAAAACGAGTGAATGATACGAATGTGCTTGAAAAAGGGGCGGATGACGTACGAGATGTAAAAACCGCCGCCAAACGCTTTGAAACGATTGAAGCCTTTCTCGCACATGCCGAACACATGAAATCTGCCGAAAAGGAAAAAACAGACGAACCAGGTGTTCAGCTCATGACGATTCACCGGGCAAAGGGTCTGGAATTCCAAACGGTGTACATCACTTGCGTGGTCGACGGAGCACTGCCTCATGATTTCTCACTTGATGAACTCAGAAACGGTGATGAAGAAGCCTTGGAAGAAGAGCGCCGTTTATTATATGTGGCCATGACAAGAGCTGAACAATCTCTTTATCTATCGGTTCCATCATTTAGACGAGGGAAAACCGCTCATCGCTCGCGCTTTTTATATCCCCTTCTAAAGAAAAGCCGAGAATTATTCACAGAAAAACAACAGGCCCCCCTTTAAGCGGAGAGCCTGTTGTTTATTTTTTGTTGTTCATCATTTTAGCGATGGTATTGAAATCAAGCTTTTCTTTTCCACTTGTAATCGATTGAACGATTTTGTCTTCCATTTCTTTCGGTACACGTTTATTCGCAAGCTGCGCTACTTTTTTAATGACGCCTCGAACCGTTGCTTCATCTTTAAAGTTGGCATTTTGCAAAGAACCTGCAAGCTTGAAGACATCGTTCATATTCACACCTGTTTTATTTTCAACGCTTTTAAAGAATTTATTATCCATTCATTTGCCTCCTCTTTGTGGAGTAATCACCTTACTATATGAAAATAGGCGAGATATGTGCCTATCCTAAAGCCTTGTTTGCCCAAAGAGAAAGGAAAGCAAAAGGCTCCCCAATTGCTTCCCTCACCTTCTTACTGTTTAGTTAAAGAAAGAAGCACCAACGATGATTAGAAGGATGAAAAGCACGACGACAAGAACAAATGTTGATCCATATCCGCCGCCATAACCTCCGCCGTAGCCGCCGCAAGAACCGCCACCGTAACCGTAACAACTCATATATAAGCACCTCCTCTTCTCCCTTACAAAATATGAAAAATACTACAAATGGTTTGGACGATCACATAAAAAAGTGCGGAATTTTTATTTCTGCTGTTTAAAGACGTAATCTGCCTCTCCATGACGCACAATGAATGCTTCTGTTTCTTTCGCAAAAGCATCCATCTTCACGCCAAATGCTTTTAAATGCTCCTCAAGATCCTTCGCTTTATCCGTTAGATCCATTTCAACCTTTTCATGCGCTTGCTCTTTCCCATCATGGGGTTTAGTGAACAAGGAACCGATTAATTGTTCGAATGCATCCATTCTGGTCACCCCTTCTCTCTTACATATGCATCACTCAAAAAAAGGGCAACAAAAAAACCGGATAAATCCGGCTTTTGTTTTCTCTTCTATTGAGGTTTCTTTTTGTTTCCACAGCCGCAGCCTGCTTTTTTAATTTTCTTCGTATAAACAGATTGTTGATTTGACTGCGCTGGATAACCTTGAAGCGTATGTGACGGCGTTTCAGTTGGTTTCATCGCAACCCTTCCTTTCCTATTCCATGATAGTATATGCATTTTTTAAAAGCGTGTCTGATCAGAATGCCTGTTTATTTCACCAGCTTTGAGACGATCGCTTCAATAATGCCTGCTGCTGCGGCAATCGCTAATAGTAAATTAAGCCACATGCTAATGACAGGAAATAATATGTATATCAGAAGTAAAGCAGCAGTGCACCACATGCCCGTACACCAATAACAACTTAACAGCTCTCCTACCCAAGACCGCAGTCCTTTACCTTTAATGATGATATATGTCTCCACTTCACCTTGTTCATTGACCTCTTCCTGTTCTTCATGAAATAAACGGCGGAAAGGAGCAGTAATGGTATCAAATACAATGAGCCTCGTCAGTCTAAAGGATGCGAGGGCAAACACGACAAATGACAAAGCACCGCTCAGGAGCCTCCACCTCCTTCTTTCTTCTTTTTTGCGTCCTTTCTTTATATATGCAAAAAGAAAGACCGCCATGATGAATCGAGCGGAAATAAAATTGGGTTGTACTTTTTCACACTTTCCGATTCCACCTTGAGCCTCTGCTGCATTAAATAATGTATAGATAAGAAAGGAGTGAAAGTATTGTCTATTGAAGAAAGTGCTGATTTATTATACACACAACTGTTAAACGAATTAATCAGCAATTATGATGATTTCATTGAGATCAAAGATTCCGAAAATGTCACAATTCATAAAACAGATGTAACAGCCGCACTCTCCCTTCAAGCGACCGTAACGACAATCATTACTCTTTTAATCCAACTTCTTGTACCAGACGATGAATTGGCTACAGACATCACAGATCAGCTTTTAGCCACACAACAAGTAACAGTCCAAAAGAAAACTGTGATCCAAATCATCAATTGCTATAACGTCACGATTACATTATCAGATGCATCTATTATGAACTCTGTCCAAATTCTCACTCAAACATTGAATGTACTCTTAGTTGAAGCCGGCATTCTTTGACCCTTTCTTTTTCTAACATTATGTATGAAAGAGGTGAAATAATCGTGGCTGAAGAGAACGAAAAAAAGGAGTTTCAAATCAACACTGATGTTGATCCATTAACGAGCCTTCTTGTAAGTGATATTTTAAACAAAAACAATATCACAGATGATCAGAAAGCAAATATTACAGATGATCAAAGAAGAATGATTTTGAAATTAGTTGAGGACTTACAAAAGAAAGCAGATGACTTCGTACAGCAGCAGCAGGAGAAAAAAAGGCAGGCAGAGACAGCAAAACATCCGGAAGAAGTACAGCCTGAACCAAAAGTACGTCCAAAACGAAATTCACTTCGAGATCGTATTCAGCAGCGCCGTGATGCGCAGCGTAATAACGATTAAATAAAAATGGGTTGCCTGCTAGGGTAAATGCCCGAGACAAAACCACGCATTCCAGCATTTAATAAAGTAAACGGAAGGAGGAATAGAAATGGATTCTAAACCATACTCTTGGGTCGCTCTAGATCGTAACTGTACACACCACGGCGATTACAACTATGAAAGAAAAGCAGTTTGTGACGGCCACTATTATGATGATGAAGATGTCTTGCAAGACTTTGATCAAGTGAGTTTTACAAAGCAGACATCTGAGGAAGTCATTATCGTCAGAGACTCTTGTGACATTAATGTCTCTTCTGTTGATGCACAGGTTGCAGCATCTATCCAAGTAGCTGTTCAAACAGCGATCATCACCATTACAAATATCTCAATCGCAGATGGTGATTTAGCAGACCGCGTCACACAGGATCTTTTACAAGCTGCTACTCACAAACAAACAAACCGCCAAAAACTTGTCATCGAAAATTCAAGAAACGTTACAGTATCGACAATCGATGCGGACATCTCAATCGCAATCCAAACACTTACACAAACACTTGTTGCGACAATCATTGCGATCGGTATCCTCTAATGTACAAAAGCAGAGCGAAAAGCTCTGCTTTTCCTTTTATAAAAATACAACAAATATAAATAGTCATTTACCCACACCAACTAGAGGGCGCATACATATGTTGTTAAGGACTAAAGTCAAATACCTTGTTAAAGGAGCTGAAATCCATGAGCTGCGGAAAACACCATGGCCGACATGATGAAAACTGTGTATGCGATGCGGTTGATAAGATTTTAGCAGAGCAGGAAGCTGTAGAAGATAAATGTCCTACGAGCTGCTACAGTAATTTATTAAGCCCAACCGTTTCTGGAAAAGATACGATTCCGTTTTTACTTTTCGATAAAAAGGGCGGATTGTTTTCTACTTTCGGAAACATTGGAGGATTTGTTGACGATTGCCAATGCTTCGAATCCATTTTCTTCCGGGTTGAAAAATTACACGACTGCTGTGCTACGTTATCTGTATTAAGACCTGTTGATGTACACGGACATACGTTAAGCGTTTGTCACCCTTGTGACCCTGACTTCTTTGGTCTAGAAAAAACGGACTTTTGTATTGAGGTTGATCTAAACTGCTTCTGCGCAATCCAATGTTTAAACCCAGAACTAGTAGACAGAGTCATGCCATCGAAAGATAAAAAGCATCATCACCACGGCTAAATCAACCGCCATTGATCTCACTTGTCATGAGTCAAAGCATCCCCTTCCTTACGAATGACAGTCAATCATGCGGAGCAGTCAGCATAAGAGCTGCCGCTTCCGCATTGATTGTAAGTAGAAGTATCAACCGGCAAAACAAAAAGCTTGTAGATGATGACAGTGCTCAAACACTCAAACAAATTTCCTAGTATAGGAGGGTTGAATATGAGCCGCAAACATTCATGGAATTGTGTAGCAGAGGCTGTTGAAAATATTAACGACTTACAAAATGCCGTCGAAGAAGAATGCCCGACCAGCTGTTACAGCAATCTCCTTTCTTCATCCCATTCATTAGGTGACACTGTCCCGTTTGTTCTCTTTACATCCAAATCAAAACCATTCGTCGCATTCGGAAACGTCGGAGAAGTAGATGCAGGTCCTTGCTTCAGCACTACATTTTTCAGAGTCGAACACATCTCTGACCACTGCGCAACACTCAGCTTGCTTATCGCATTTGACAAAGACCGTCATATTTTAGATTTTACAGACAAAGATTCTGTATGTGATGTGTTCCGATTAGAAAAATCGAAGTATTGCATTGAAGTAGATCTTGACTGCTTCTGCGCAATCGAGTGCTTAAATCCACGACTCATCAACCGTAACTGCTAACAAAAAAAGTCCCTCTATGGGACTTTTTTTATTCGTTAAAAGCCAAGTGGATGAATCGAGGAAATTTCATCTATTGCTAATTCAACTGGATTTCCCCCGCCCGCTGTTCGAATGACCACTGTATCTTCTTTTCGATCCATGATAATCCCTCTATATGTTTTACCATCAGCTTCAATCAGGCAAAGGGCTCTTGGCATATTATGAGGCAGGCTTGTGAGAAAATCGACTTTTTCGTCAATGCTCATCTGACTTAAAGGCTTTTTCACTCGTTTTCTTCTAGGTTCTTCTTTTGTTTCATGAAAAACGCCTTCTGGCGGCTTCTCCTCTTCTCGCTGAGGTTTTCGTTCTTGTATAAGCTCTGGCTCTTTTGTGATGTCTTGTTCTTGGGTAAGCTCTGCTTCTTGCATCATGTCTTGCTCTTGCTGACGCTCAGGCGGCTTTGCTTCTTTTTTCTTCTCGATTTCTTGAGCCACGGGTTCCTCGTGCGTACTTTCTTCGATCTTGTCTTTTTTACTCTTAGAAATTTCTTGTGGTTTTTCTGATTTCTTTCGCTTTCTCACAATATTTTGCATGGCCGGCATTGACTCATCATAGCTCGGCTGAACAATATACATAAGCGGCTTCTGGTTCTCATCACCTTTATTTGACATACTAATCCCTCCCGAATGATTCATTCCTTATATATATGAGCGGACGCCTCAAATCAGAAGAAAAATAAAAAAACAGCATACCCTTATTCGGTATGCTGCAAATCATTTAATTGGTTAGCGAGCAATGATATGGAAGCCAGAATCAACATGCAGATTCTCACCTGTCATGCCGCGTGATAGATCACTGAATAAGAATAGAGCTGTATCGCCAACTTCTTCAGGAGTCGTTGTACGACGAAGCGGTGCACGCTCTTCAATATCCTTCAGAATGGTATTAAAACCACTGATGCCTTTTGCAGACAGCGTACGAATTGGACCAGCAGAAATACTATTCACACGAATACCTTCTGCGCCTAAATCAGCTGCTAAGTATTTCACACTTGCTTCAAGTGCTGCTTTTGCTACACCCATTACGTTGTAGTTTGAAACCACACGCTCTCCGCCTAGGTATGTAAGCGTGACGATGCTTCCACCTTCTGTCATCAATGGACGTGCTGCTTTTGCTACAGCTGTTAAAGAGTATGCACTAATGTTGTGCGCCAAAAGGAAACCTTCACGGTTCGTGTTTAAGTATTCACCGACAAGCTCTTCCTTGTTTGCAAATGCAATCGCATGCGCAACGCCATGAATGACTTGTACTTTTTCTTTAATTGTAGCGAAACATTTTTCGATTTCTTCGTCACTTGTCACGTCACATGGAAGAATGATTGAATCATCGCGCTCAAGTGTGCTTGCAAGTTCTTTTACAGATTCAGCAAGACGATCTCCAACATAAGTAAAAATCAAACGAGCTCCAGCTTCGTGAAGTGAGCGGGCAATTCCCCAAGCGATGCTTCGTTTATTGGCAACACCCATTACCACGATATTACGGCCTTCTAAAGAAAAGTTCATATGTAATAAAGCCTCCTATTTTTTCAAGACATAGTATTAGTACCTGATCATAATATTATCACAGATCACGAGAGAATGACAATTTCCTCAGAAAGAAAGTTTCTTTTTCATCAAAAAACCGTCCTCGCAAATGAAGACGGTTCGATTCTCTCATCGTTTGAGCCGGTTTTGCTGATAAGCAAAATGGTTGGTAGGTCCGTGTCCAGCCCCAATATTCAAAGGGAACTTGATGGCTTCATGGACAAAGGTTTCTGCTGTGTCAAAAGCCTCCCTCATGGAGGATCCTTTCGCAATTTCAGCTGTTAATGCCGCTGCAAACGTGCAGCCTGTGCCATGTGTATGGGGAGTATCAATGTGTTCGTTTGTGACTTCTATAAAGCCTTTTCCATCATACAATAGGTCTGTAATCATTCCGCCAGATGGACCGTGACCGCCTTTGATCACGACATGTTTCGTACCAAGCTCATATAAACGCTCCGCTGCTAGATAGCGATCCTCTTTTGTCTGAATCCGCATGCCTGTCAGCACTTCTGCCTCAGGAAGATTCGGCGTTACGGCATAGCTGACAGGCAGCAAGTGTGTTTTCAACGCTGTGACCGCATCTTCATTTAATAAAGAAGCGCCTCCTTTTGCGATCATCACTGGATCGACAATGAGCTTCATGTCATATTGAACCGTTTTTTCAGCAACTATCTTGATCATGTCTGCGCTCCACAGCATTCCTGTTTTGACGGCATCTGGCAGTAAATCCTCTGCCACTGCATCAATTTGACTTTCTAACGCCTCGTTTGAAAGCGGATATACTCCGTGAACACCTAGTGTGTTTTGTGCTGTAATCGCTGTAATCGCAGACATTCCGAACACACCGAGCTCCTGAAAGGTTTTTAAATCAGCTTGAATGCCTGCTCCGCCGCCAGAATCAGAACCTGCAATTGTGAATGCTTTTTTGATCGTCATTTCATCACACCTCTCATTAGCCAATCCATTGATGATAAATGGTTCTTGCTTTTGCCATATCATTTGTGCCATGGACAAGAGCTCTGCCGTCTTTAAATAAGACAAGCTTATATTCATCCTTTTGACAGGAAAGCAAATACGGATTTTCAAGGACATCCATCCCTGCTTTCTTTAACCGAAGAGCCACTTCGTTTAATGGCGGCGGGGTTTCGGCTGCACTGCGGATTTGGACCGTATTGCGGCCGCATAGTACATCTGCTTTCGCTCTCTTGTCATAGGAGAGAAATGGATATGTCTTCAGCCCACAGCTTGGACATTGCTTCTTCTTTAAGGAGCTGGCTGATCGGATGTCAGACCGCTCATTGGTCCATAAATCAAAGGATCTTAAAATTGGCGTCACTTGATGACCTGTTAAATACTTCAGAGCATCTGCCACTTGATATGCTGCCACCTGCTGCACAACTGGACTAATGATACCGGCTGTATCACAAGTCATGCCTTGTGCGGGTAAATGTTCAAGCAGGCAGTGTAAACATGGCGTCTCACCAGGAATGACAGTAAATTGAATACCATAGCTGGCGACGCAAGCTCCATAAAGGAATGGAATTTGATGTTTGACGGCAGCATCATTTGCGATCATCCTTACCTCAAAATTATCCGCTGCATCCACGATAATCGAAGCCCCGCTGACAAGTTCATCAATCTGTTCAGCGGTCACATCAATGACAATTCCTTTGACCTGCACGTCACTATTTATCTGTTTGAGTCTATTTTCAGCCGCCACAGCCTTTGGCAGTCGATCCTGTACATCTTGCTCCGTGTAAAGCTGCTGACGCTGAAGGTTGCTCCATTCAATATAATCTCGATCCAAAATGGTGACAGATCCAACGCCAGCACGAACGAGCATTTCCGCACTAGCTGTTCCAAGCGCTCCTGCACCAATAATGACAGCCTTTGAGTCATTTAACCGCTTTTGCCCCTCTATGCCGATTGGCTGAAAGAGCTCTTGTCGTGAATAACGTGTGCTCAAAATGCCGGCATTCCTTCCTGCGGACTGCTTGCTGTCCCGTAGTTTTTCAAAGGAATACGTCCCGCCTCGAAGCCTAGCCTTCCTGATTCAATCGCCAGCTTCATGGCTTTAGCCATTTTCACAGGGTCCTTTGCACCTGACACAGCGGTGTTCAGTAATACAGCGTCAGCCCCTAGCTCCATCGCATAAGCCGCATCCTTTGGAGAGCCTACACCAGCATCAATAATCACCGGTACCTTTGCCTGCTCGATAATAAATGAGAGATTCAGAGGGTTTAGTAAGCCTTGCCCTGAACCAATCGGCGAAGCACCTGGCATGATGGCATGGACACCAAGCTCTTCTAATTTTCTTGCCAGTACCACATCATCAGATGTATATGGCAGCACGGTAAATCCTTCTTCGAGTAGCATTTCGGATGCTTTTAACGTTTCGACTGGATCTGGCAGAAGAGACCTTGAGCAGCCAATGACTTCTACCTTGATCATGTCACACAGTCCAGAAGCCTTCGCTAAACGAGCAATACGAACTGCCTCTTCCGCTGTACTAGCACCAGCTGTATTCGGAAGCAGCGTATATTTTGATAAATCAAGCTGCTCCAAAAAGTTTGGCTGAGATGATTCGAAAATGTTCATTCTTCTCACAGCAAAGGTTAATATTTCTGCTTCTGATACGTTCACGGCTTCTTTTTGAACTTCAAATGATGGGTACTTTCCTGTACCAAGTAATAATCTTGATGTGAATGTCTTTCCGCCAATGTGCAGCATGTTGTCATCCTCCTCCTACAAAGTGAACGATTTCGATCGTGTCATTAGGTTCAATTTTCACTTGTTGAAACGCTTCTTTATCAATAATTTCTTGGTTCTTTTCCACAATCACTACTCGATTTTCAAGCTGATAGTCTGATAGCAGGTCATAGATCGTTCCATTTTCTCGTTCGAAATCAACGATTCTGCCATTCAATTGAATTTTCATACAAACAGTGCCTCCTTTCGGCCAATACGAAATGCGTGAAGCCATTCCTTTTGGACCGGTTCACCTAATATCAGGTCGCGAATGATTTCTCCAGTAATCGGGGCAAGTAAAATACCATTTCTGTAATGCCCTGCAGCAAAAAGAATACGCTGATCTTCCGGGTGTCTTCCGATATAAGGATGCCGGTCGCTTGTCGCCGGACGAAGGCCAGCCCAACACTGATCAATCGGCATCTCCTTGATCGAAGGCATCAGCTGTGACGCCTTTTGAATAACAGCTTCAATGCCGCCAAGCGTAGGAACAGTTTGCCACTCGTTTGGCTTCATCGTTGCGCCAACGACCAGTTTGCCGCTATCTCGTTGAACGATGTAACTATGATCATGGTAAATGGTGTGGTGGAGTGCTGGACCATGATTCCATACAGACACACATTCCCCTTTTACTGGATAAAGAGAATGAGATAATCCAAGCTCTTCAAAAAAACGGCCAGACCATACACCACTTGCTACAGTGAGGTCATCACATGTGAATGTTCCCTTCGTTGTTCTAATCGCTAACGCTTCTTTCTCCCGCTTCACTTCGATCACGGGTGTACACTCATTCACTTCTGCCCCGTACCTGACCGCCGCCTGCCAAAATGCCCGGCATACCGCATAAGGTTCGACATGAACATCCTCTTTAATCAAACCTGCTCCTAAGATGTTCTCTGCTATTTGAGGCATGCATTTTTTTACGCTGCTTGCGTCAAGCCACTCAAATGTAGACAAATGCTGCATGCGGCAAAGTGCTTGTTTCTCCTCTTCTGTAAAGGCTACCTTCATGATACCGCCCGCTGATGTTCGAATATCAATGCCAGATTCATGCTGTAGATCGACTTTTAACTTTTCGTACAATGCCTGGCTTGCTCTGCCTACTTGAAAAAAAATATCCTCATGACCCTCTCCTTCAGCATGTGCACCAAGCATCCCAGCAGCCGCACTTGTCGTTTGCTTCCCTACCTCATTCGCCTCAAATAAGACGACCTGCTTTCCTGCTTTTGCAAGGTGATAGGCAATGGACATCCCTATGATTCCACCACCAATGATTGCCACATCATAATGCTTCTTCATAAGGATGCTCCTTTACTTGTTTAGAAAATGCTTGTGCCATCTTGCGCGGCTGATGATGAGTAAAAATTCCAGACATGACAGCAATCCCTTTCACATTCGCGTGTCTCAATTCTGGAATGCGGTCAGGTGTCACACCACCGATTGCCACGACTGGAATAGATAGTAGAGATGTCAGTTCTTTCACAAGCTGTACGCCTCTTGCCTGAAGTCCTGGTTTACAAGTGGTGTCATATACGTGCCCAAATATGACATACTCTGCTCCATTTTTCTCAGCTGCTTTCCCTTCTTCAATCGAATGAACAGAGACGCCCGCATGAAGATGAGGGAATTTTTGCCGCAGCTCTTTTGGCGAAAAGCTATGGCCCGGGAGATGTACCCGGTGAATATTGGTGAGCAGTGCAACGTCTACTCTGTCGTTGATGATGAGCTTCTCTTTCGGTACACCTTCTAAAAGGAGACCTTTCACGAGATCAACAAGCTCACTTGCTGTTTTAGACCGTTCCCGGATATGAATAAAATCCACTTCAGGTGCAATGTTTTTTATTTGTTTGATCAGCTCACCCGCAGGAAGCGAATCATTTGTCACTGCGTGGAGTTCCATTTGCACCAACCCCATCTAAGCATGCTGTTTGCCACATTTCTTTTTGATACGCCATCTCCCAGAAATGGTATTCGTAATAGCTTGAAATCACAAAATTTTCTTTCATATTGGCCCGTACATGTTCTGGTGCTTTTTCGGCTAGTTCATCAAAGCGGTTGACTTGTTCAAAGACAAGTTCCTTAAACCAATCCCCTCCATATGTCAAAATCCATTCCTGATAAATCGGATGGTCAGGTGTGGTTTGTTTCAGCTTTTCACCCACCTCATAATAAAGCCAGTAGCACGGCAATAACGCAGCTAATATCTCTTCGAATCGTCCGCTTTTCACAGATCGGTACATATGAGACGTATACGCATATGCAGTGGGAGAAGGCTTAAAGTTCTCGATGGCTTCATCTGAAATCTCTAAAAGCTCTGTAAACTTTCTATGCAGCGACAGCTCTGCTTCATACGTTCCCTGCGCATGATACGCCATTCTGCCCGTCGTATGTAAGTCCTCACTAATTGCCGCTCCATATGCTTGCACCTTTGCAAAATGAGTTAAATAATATGAATCCTGCATCACATAATACGTGAAACGATCGAGTGACAGCGTGCCATCGCCAATCCCTTTCACAAAGGGGTGTGTAAAGCTTCCATTCCACCATGGTGCTGCTGCTTCTTTACATTCAGTTGAAAATGTCATGTTTCTCTCCTCCTGTTTTTCCATATAAAAAAGCCACTTTCCGTATGGAAAGTGGCTTGGAATTTGTAAAAAGCATAGTCAAAAACCGCACCACTTCCCTACGCAGGTATGAACCTGTTCAGGTAATGAGGGTCTAAAAGTCGATACTTTTATCTCAGCCCTTTTAAAGGACTCCCCTAGTGGATCAAATATATGATGTTGTACTTCTATCTTAATCAGGAATTGTTCATTGGTCAAGGGTTCATTCTCACTCTAATTGGGCTCTAAGTCCTGCTACATACTCACGAGAGCCCGACACAAGCACACGGTCACCGCTTCTAAGCGTCGTATCTCCATGTGGTACTAAGCTGTCTATCCCTCTGAAAATACGGACAAAGACCAAATCGCCGGTAAACGGAAATTCCCTCAGCATGACATTGTGATAGCGATGATTGTTCATTTGAATTTGATACAAGGAAGTATCCTCATTTGTTAATAATCGAATTGCATCCGGTGCTTCAATCAAGGCTCTTAGCACCGTTTTAGATGATAGGAAATTAGAAAACGTATCAATGCCCGCTTCCTTCAATGTTAGCTCTGCCTCAGCTTTGCTCACACTCGCAATGACTTGTTTTGCTCCTTCTTCCTTTGCAAATAAAGCAATTTTCTTATTTTTCGTCTCACTGCCTGTTGCGACGACGAGGACATCCTCCTGGCCAACGCCTGCCTTTCGCAGCGTCTCATCGTCGTACTCTTCAATTGATTCGACTTCAAAGATGGAGTCGGCGAGCATCGCTTCTTTATTTTCTTGAAAGACATGCAAAATTCGAATATCATATTCATCCTGATGTAAATCGAGTGTGACAGGTAAGGTCAGCTGATTTGCACCAATAAAGGTCACACGTTTTTTATGGCTCACAACTTGTTCTTTTTTAAACAGTGCTTTAAACCAAACTGGCGTTAAAATACTCGTGAGTATCGCGACTAAAATTAGCGCGCCGGACATTTTATGATCAATGACTCCGAGCCGCTCCCCGATCGTCGCAGCTGCAATGACGAGTGATAATGTCGATGTTAATAAAAAGCCTGAACCAATCACTTTTTTCATGTCATACCATTTTTTCAAATAAAGAATCGGGATGAGCTTACTAATCAGTAATGCAATAAATAGCAGCGGGATCATGATCATAATGTTTGGGTCCTTGAACAGTGCCCATATATTCAAATCCACTCCGACCATCACAAAGAAGATGGGGATCAAAAATCCGTAGCCAAATGAATCCAGCTGCTGGACAAGCTCTTTATTCGGCGAAAGAAGGGACACAAGTACGCCCGCTAAAAACGCCCCAAGAATATTTTCAGCACCGAGTGATTCAGATAAAGCAACTAAGACTATAATGAGAGTAAAGATCGCCCTTGTCCCAATTTGCACGGTCCCTTTTGACATGGACTGAAAAATTGACTTTGTCTTAAATACGCGGCCAAATAAATAAAGAAGGATGCCCGCAGCAAATAATAAGAGCAGAAGCCACATATTCCCTGTACCATCGCCATAAATGGAGGAAAATACAGCAAGTAAAATCATCGTCACCAAATCCGCAATGACAGCGACAAGCAAGATGATTTGACCGATATTCGTCTGCATCAATTTTTCCTCTTTTAAGGTGGGAACCACTACCCCTAATGAGATCGTCGATATAATGAGCGTCATTAAAAAGGCATTTTGGATAAACCCTGCAAGGACAAACGCATAGGACAGAATAAAAGAAATACTAAATACGCCAAGAAAAACAATAGTGGCTGCTTTAAACGTATTCGGTTCTTTTAGACCATTTGGTAGTTCTCGTGCTTTCTTCTTTGACTCGAAAGAAGAAAAATCTATTTCAAGTCCACTTAAAAACATCAGAAAAATAAAACCGAGCATGGATAACGTATCTAACCATGCATCATGTTCAACTACCAGTTGAAGACCGCTTTTTCCAATGATGAGCCCCATGATGATTTCAGCAACAACGACCGGAATGGTCAGCTTAAATCGGTGCAATAAAAGTGGGGTGAAAAAGGCGACAATAATAACGACAACGAGTGATGAAACAGATGTATGCTCCATTGGCTAAAGCCTCCTAACATTGATGTTTAATCTTTTAAGGTTTACGTTAAAGCATTGATTCTAACAATTGCCTAAATGAAAAGAAAGCCATTCGTTATATGTTCTAAAATTCAAACTTCTTTAACCCCGATGAATGGATGAGAAAAATCAGGAGGAAATCTTATGAAATTTGATATCATTGGTGATATCCACGGCTGCTACGAAGAGCTGCTTGCCCTCATACACAAACTAGGATACGAATTCAAACATGGATTACCCGTCCATCCTGATAAGAGAACGCTAGCACTTGTCGGTGATTTAACAGATCGAGGACCTCAGTCAGTAGATGTCATGCGATTTGTCATTCATGCCTACGCACACGGCGCGATCCGCTACGTACCTGGCAACCATTGCTTTAAGCTTTATCGCTATTTAAAAGGAAATCCGGTGAAATTACTTCATGGCATTGAAACCACAGTGAACGAAATAAAAAAGCTGCCCCTTCATGAACAAACCAAATTGTCACATGAATTTAAGCAGCTATTTGAGAAGGCTCCGCTTTACGATGTACTTATTCCTGATGAACTGATGATTGCTCACGCAGCGATGAAGGAAAAGGACATTGGAAGAAAGCCGAACAAACAGATGCGATCCTATCTATTATTTGGCGCAGTCACAGGAGAAACGTGGCCGGATGGGCGACCTGTGCGGAAGGATTGGGCAAAGGAATATCGCGGAAAACCATGGATTGTCTACGGACATACACCAGTGAAAGAACCGCGATTCGTTGGCAGAACTGTCAACATTGATACAGGCTGTGTATTTGGCCACCGGCTGTCTGCCCTTAAATATCCTGAGCTTGAAACGGTTTCTGTTCCTTCCTCTATGCCTTATGACGATTCAAGGTTTCAGCATTTCACATCATAAAAAAACCCGGTCCTGCGCTTGCAGGTAGCCGGGTTTCTCTATTTAAAGCAGCAATGATTTCATGTCTTCAGGAAGCGGAGCCGAGAATGTCATTTCCTCCCCGGTCATCGGATGAGGAAAGACAAGAGTCTCACTATGCAGTGCCTGCCGGTTCATCCGCTCACTCGTTCCACCATATAGCGTATCTCCGATGAGCGGGTAACCAAGATACTGCATATGAACACGAATTTGATGGGTTCTCCCCGTTTCAAGTGCCAGCGTCACATCTGACATGTTCAACTCAGCGTCCACCGCTCGCACTGTAAAATGCGTCACAGCTTCCTGCCCAGTATCATCGACCATTCGCTCGATGATACTATCTCCTTTTCGGGCAATTTTTGCACGAATGGTGCCGCGCTTTTCTGAGATCATGCCATGTGTAAACGCTCTGTATGTTCGTTTGACCGCTCCACCTTTCTGCGCTTTTGATAAAAGGCTGTGGGCAAAGCGATGCTTGGCCACAAGCATGACGCCAGATGTATCTCGATCAAGACGATTCACCAAATGAACCGTTAGCCGAACAGACTGCTCTGCATAATGATGCAGCAATCCATTCGCAATACTGTGCTCTCGGTGCTCCCGAGAAGGAATGGACGGAATATATGGCTTTTTATTCAGCACAAGGACATGCTCATCCTCAAATAAAATATCAAGCGGAATCGGAGCAGGCTTTAGCCCTTCACTCACTTTTTCCTCTGGGAATAAAATGGTGAGCCTGTCTCCGTTATGCAGCTTGTATCTCACAGTCACATGCTCTCCATTAATGAGGAGATCACCGCCATCAAATTTAATATCCGTCAGCATTCTTTTCGAAATGCCAAGATCTATTAAATAATCCTTTAAAAGCAGCCCTTCTTCTTTGGCTGTCATGGTTTTGTTTAGTGTAAAGTATTCCAGCGAGAACGACCTCTTTCTTATTCACCTTTTCCGATAAAGGAATCTTGCACCCTTTTCCAAAACGGAAATGGTCTAAATCGGGCAAAGCGGACATTCTCGTCTGCTACCCGGCATTGAATGGATTTGACGTCCTTATGAAGCAGCGTCAAATGATCAATGGTTACCTGAAAATCGACATCATTCCTCGGTTTAATGACACAAGTATGGTGGTCTGGTAAAATAAGCGGCGAACCGACCGTTCGAAACACTCTGTTGTTGATTGAAGCCATTTCTGCCAGCTGAATGGCTCTAATGGAAGGATGAATAATGGCGCCCCCAAGTGCTTTATTATAGGCTGTACTGCCAGACGGCGTAGACAGACAAAGACCGTCACCTCTGAATGTTTCAAACAGCTGCCCCCTAATTTCAACATCTGCCACAAGTGTCCCTTCCATACTTTTAATCGTACATTCATTCATGGCTAAATATTTCTCTTCTCTGCCGCCATCGTTGTATCTGACAATGACTTCTAAGATCGGATATTCCACAATGTGATAAGGGGTTTTCGCAATAGCTAAAACGAGTTTTTCAATTTCACTTGGCACCCAGTCAGCATAAAAACCAAGATGACCTGTATGAACACCGACAAAAGCTGTTTCATTCAGACGGTCGCTATAACGGTGAAACGCATAAAGAAGGGTGCCGTCTCCACCAACCGTAATGACAAGATCGGGTTCCTCTTCATTGAGTTCCATCCCGAAATCCAATAAGTAGGTCTGAATTTTACTTTTGAGTGTGTCAGATACAGAATTCCCTTTCGAAGAAACTGCAAATTTCATGAATTCTTCTCCTTTTCCACCTTGCTGCTATGAGAGGGCAGCATCATATTTGATCAAGCACAGGCTCAGCTATCGTTTTTCTTTTTCCGGGAAAATGCCACTTGTGCTTCTTGAATTTCCCCTCTAATTTCAGACATCTCATCATCAAGAAGAGATGCTGCCTCGGAAGCTCTTTGAAGGCGCAGCTTGACTTTCTCCGGGATATTCCCGCTATATTTATAATTCAGAGAATGCTCAATGGTCGCCCAAAAATTCATCGCAAGTGTACGAATTTGGATTTCGACGAGGAGCTGCTTCTCTCCATTAATCGTTTGCAGCGGATATAACACAACAAGGTGGTACGAACGGTATCCGCTTTCTTTATGCTCTGCAATATAGTCGCGTTTATCAACAACCACGAAGTCTTTTCGTGACTGGAGCATTTTTTTCACGACTTGTATGTCTTCTACAAACTGGCACATAATGCGAAGCCCAGCAATATCCTGCATCGTTTCGATTTCATGCATTGGGATGTTTTTACGCTTTGCCTTTTCTAATATGCTGGCAACAGGTTTCACTCGGCCTGTAACAAATTCTACTGGTGAATGGTCATCCTCGAATTCATACAGCTTTCGAATGCCTTTTAGTTTCACTTTTAATTCTTCGACTGCTTGTTTATACGGTGCGAGGAATTGATCCCATTGTTTTTTGTCCATGAAACTTCCCCCAATTCCATATACCTAATTATTTCAGAGGAATGTGCTCTTCACTTTCTCTTCCATATCTCCGTAATTGGCATTGTCTTTAATATTGTCGATTAAATAATGTAATTCTTGATGAAGCTGAATGAGTTCTAACGAATGTCCTCCCGCTGTCAAATAGACAGGGATGTCAAGATTCATTGCTTCTTTTAATGGAGTCCATGTATGTTTCCCTAAGATAAGATATGAAAAGGACTCCTCGTTTTCAAGTATGTAAACGAACGCAAAGTGATCAGAATCAACAAGCATTTGTCCTGATGCTTTTGCTTTTTGGATTTGCTCTTCTGACTTGGTCGTCAAAATCAGCCTGTCTTCTTTTAAAGTTGCTTCTGCGATTTCAATTCGGTTTTGCATCATGATCTCCTTTACAACAAAGTACAGCTTTATTTTATCATATCAAGTTCAATATTGATAAACCGAACTTATTGAGAAAATCCTATTTTCTTCTTATAAATGATCCTTTCACGTAATTATCCATTGATTTTGGCACATGTGGAAAGAGAAATAATAGATAAAAACAGTCTTTTACATGATGAACATACTTCATGTACAATAATCATATTTCCTCTAAATGAAAGGTTGATGTCAAAATGGCACAGGAAATTGAAATAGAACTAAAGCAATTGTTAATGAAAGAAGAATTTGAACAGTTGAAACAACATTTTCAATTGAAGGATTCGGATTTTCACACGCAAACCAACCATTACTTTGATACACCTCAATTTGATATAAAATCTCAATTCGCTGCATTAAGAATGAGAGAAAGAAACGGTCAGTGGGTTCTCACGTTAAAGGAACCACACGAAATAGGCTTGCTCGAAACCCACCAAACGATCGCTCCTCCTTCAAGCCTTGACGATTTCCAGCTGCCAAAAGGTGAAGTGGCTGACAGGCTAGATCATTTGAACATTCAAAAGGATCAAATTGTGTATTTTGGTTCACTTGAAACGTCAAGAGCTGAAAAAATGATCAAAGAAGGCTTAATTGTTTTGGATCACAGCCGATATTTAACAGTAGAGGACCATGAACTTGAATTTGAAGTGAGCGACCTGGAAATCGGACAAGCCGCATTCTCCGCATTGCTCCAACAATTCCAAATCCCTGTTCGAAACACGAAAAACAAAGTCGTACGTTTTTATGAAGAGAAAATGAAAACACAGAATAGATGAATTCCTTGAAGGAGGAACATGATGAACGTCAATCAACTTCAATCCTTTATGCAGCTCCAAGCGCTTAAAACATTACAATCAGACCCTGGACAAACGCAAATGCCGGGCGGCCAAGAATCGACTGCACAAGCTTCATTTCAGTCGCTGCTGCAAGATTTTTTAGGCGGATCAGAATTATCACGCCTGCCGCTTTCAATTTCTGCATTTATGGGAACGGACCCATCAACGGCTCCGAACACGCAATACGCGCGTACAAACCCATACTTATCTGCTATCGCTGGCGGTGAGCAGCTTCAAGCTCAACCTTCATATGCGAATGACGCTCAATTGAATACAGCAAATGGTATTGGGAATGTCTTAAACAACAGCTACACGCCGCCGCTTCAAAAGGCTGTTTCAAGCGGCTCATCATCAAAGGAAATTAATCAAATTGTGTCACAAATGGCTCAAAAACATGGTGTTCCAGAAAAGCTAATTCATGCGGTCATTAAGCAAGAATCTGGCTATCGTACGAATGCGGTCAGCCATGCAGGCGCGCTTGGCCTTATGCAGCTTATGCCATCTACAGCTAAGTCACTTGGCGTGAATAATGCCTTTGATGCGGCCCAGAACATCGAAGGCGGCACGAAGTATATCAAACAAATGCTTCAGAAATATAATGGAAATGTCTCACTCGCCTTAGCTGCTTATAATGCAGGCTCAGGAAATGTTGATAAATACGGCGGCATTCCACCATTTAAAGAAACACAAAATTATGTAAAGAAAATTACAGCACAATATTTCGCTTAAACCGAAGAGAATAACCTCTTCGGTTTTTTGTATGTCGCTTTTCACCCTTTTTTGACTGAATGTGTTATGATATGGTCAATTGATCACGGAACCCACCTCTCCCCTTATTTCCAATAGACCAAAGCGGTTTGTTTGTGGAATTGAGATGAGGTTGTTAAAATAAGTACAAGAATAGAAACATTAAAATAGAACAAACTGAATATCACTTTTGAAATAAATGAATTCACAATAGGGCGCTTCATCCTATTAACTACGAGTAAAAGGAGTAGTCAACATGGTACAATCGTTTAACGCACCTTACGAAGCGGTTGGAGAGGAACTTCTATCGCAACTTGTTGATACTTTTTATGAAAATGTAAAGTGTCATCCTTTGCTTCATCCTATTTTCCCGGATGACTTAAAAGAAACAGCAAGAAAACAAAAACAGTTTTTAACGCAATATTTAGGCGGACCCCCGCTTTATACAGAGGAGCATGGCCACCCTATGCTAAGGGCGAGACATCTCCCTTTTCCGATTACTGAGGAGCGGGCTGACGCATGGCTTGAATGCATGGAGGATGCAATGGATCAAGTAGGATTAACCGGCGATATTCGTGACTTTTTATTTGAGCGACTTTCTTTAACGGCTCGTCATATGGTCAATCAAACACCCGAAAAGGATGGACGATCTTGAGCTGCAATACGCACGATCAATATTTCTCACACTGTCACGGACATCCTCAAAAGCCGATTGAAATCTATGTATTCATTGACCCTCTAAGTCCAGACTGCTGGTTATTAGAACCATCCATTAAAAAATTAAAAATGAAGTACGGCCGTTTTTTCACTTTACGAACGGTGACAAGTTCTAGTATTAATGCATTGAATCGAAAACGAAAAAAGCATTTACTGACCGAAGCATGGGGGAAATTTGCGACCAAAACTCAGACCAAAAAAGAACAAATGCTGTCTGAACAAATTGTGACTTCACCCTATCTCGCCTCGCTTGCATTAAAAGCGGCTGAACTTCAAGGCAGAAAATGCGGAATGAAATTTCTGCGTCTCATTCAAGAATCACTTTTTTGCCATCAGCAAGATGTCACAAGTGAACATGTACTGCTAGAAAATGCAAAAAGCGCTGGACTAGACATCGAGGAATTCCAGCGCGATATTCATTCTCAAAGTGCTGTCAAAGCACTAAAATGTGATATGAAAATTGCCGCTGAAATGGACGTGTCTGAGCTTCCGACCTTTGCCTTTTTTAATACAGTAAACGGAGATGAAGGATTAAAAATTTCAGGTGCGTACTCTTATGATGTATACGAGGAAATTCTTTTTGAAATGATTGGTGAAAAACCAACCCCTTCAGAACGGCCTCCAATTGAATGGTTTATTGCTTACTTTCAATTTGCATCTGCCAAAGAGATTGCGGTCGTTTATGACCTGACACTTGATGAAGTTGAACGAGAAATGAAAAAGCTGGCTTTCGCTAAAAAAGTCGAACGTGTACAAGTGCATCAAGAAATGTTTTGGCGCTATAAAGAAGATGATCATCATTCAGATCTTGATGTCTATCGCTGTGAGAATGAACATGGGTGCTGACCCATGTTTTTTCTTCACTCCCCAAAAGAACATTTGTTCTATTTTTAGGTACGAAGAAACCGCGCCGGGATAAGCGCGGTTTCACTATGTCTTAACGACAACAAAGGGGATGGGAGAAATTTTTCACGGTCAAACAAAGGGGTAATGTTTGTATGTGATTAATTTCACATCTTTAGTATATCAAATTTTGTCGACTTATGACAACAGATATACTATATGTTCATATTTTTGTCACAAAACATAAGAGGGTTGTCACTTTCATATAGTGAAAGTAACGAAAAAATGGAGGGATCTGCATGCGCAGCACAACCATTGGACTTGTTTCCATTGGCTTATGTTTCTTTTTAAACATATTAGGCTTAATGAAAATGCTTCCTCTTTATCTCACATCGCCACTCTTATTTGCTACAATACTTTTTACACTTTATCGAATGAACCACCGGAAGACCTTTAAAGGATTTAAAGGTTGATGATAATGAACGGCCTCTACATGTGAAGAGGTCTTTTTTGTGAAAAAAACTCCTGTCAAAAGATGAGTTTTCACTCACACGTCTGACAGAAGTCTTTTCATTACTCACCCATTTTAGAGATGAGCTCTTCCATTTCTTTCAATTTTTCTTCGAACAATTGACATGCTGCTTCGATTGGTTCTTTGGAAGCCATATCAACACCCGCTTTTTTCAGCACATTGATTGGATAATCAGAGCTTCCTGCTTTAAGGAAGTCTGTGTAGCGCTCCACCGCTGGTTTTCCTTCTTCTAAGATTTGCTTGCTTAATGCCTGTGCAGCACTATAGCCTGTAGCATATTGATAGACATAATAGTTGTAATAGAAGTGAGGGATTCTCGTCCATTCTAATCCAATTTCCTTATCCACAACCATGCCGTCTCCAAAATACTTCTTATTCAGGTCGTAATAAAGGTTCGTCATGAATTCTGGCGTTAAAGCCTCTCCTTCTTGTGCTTTCACATGAATCAAATGCTCAAACTCAGCAAACATCGTCTGTCTGAATACCGTTCCTCTAAATCCTTCTAGCAAGTGATTTAACACATACAAACGCTGCTTTTTATCATCTAGATGATTCAGCAGGTATTCGCCAAGTAACGCTTCATTTGTCGTAGAAGCTACTTCAGCTACAAAGATGCTGTAGTTTCCATACGGATATGGCTGGTGCTTTCTTGTATAGTAGCTGTGGACGGAGTGCCCAAATTCATGAGCCAGTGTAAATAAATTATCAATATTATTTTGCCAGTTCATGAGGATATATGGATTTGTGCCATAGCTTCCAGATGAATACGCACCGCTACGTTTCCCTTTATTCTCATAAACGTCTACCCAGCGATTATTGAGTCCCTCTTTTAACACGGACACATATTCTTCTCCTAATGGCGCTAACCCTTTTAGCATATAATCCTTTGCTTCATCGTAGGTTAGCTTCATGCCAGCATCTTTTACAAGTGGCGTATACAAGTCATAATTGTGCACTTCATCAAGCTTTAACACCTTTTTACGCAATTCAATATAACGGTGTAATAACGGTAAATATTGATGAACTGTATCAATTAGATTGTCATATACTTCTTCTGGAATACTGTTTCGAGATAGTGCTGATTCTCTTGCCGATTTATA
The DNA here is from genome assembly GCF_037965155.1 of Bacillus sp. FSL W8-1143. Lineage (NCBI taxonomy): Bacteria > Bacillati > Bacillota > Bacilli > Caryophanales > Bacillaceae > Bacillus > Bacillus sp. FSL W8-1143. The sequence goes on along the minus strand of NZ_CP150182.1, from coordinate 1,178,126 downwards.
ATTTCGTACTTTTGCATAAAAATTATCCTTTTTAATCGAACCGCTCAGTGTCGAAGCAAGCGTGTTTTTATACTGATCATACGTTTTATACACAGCTTTAAAGGCATTCTTTCTCACTTCACGGTCATCACTGTTTAAAAATGTGATAAAGTTGCCATGGGTAATTTTCTTTTCTTCTCCATTTTCATCCTTTACAGAAGGGAACGAAATATCAGCATTGTTAAACATACTAAAAGTAGTAGATGAAGTTGAGAGAGGTTCAGATGCCTCAGCTAATAAGGCCTCTTGCTCCTCACTTAAAATATGTGGACGTTCTTTATTAATTTCTTCAAGAGCATGAGAATACAGTTTTAATTCTTCTTTTTCCAGAATAAACTGCTGCAATTTATCTTCTTGAATCGATAAAATCTCTGGAACAATATAAGCAGAAGTACTAGAGAGTTGTGTAAATAAATTCGATGCTTTATCATTCAGCGCTTGAAATGATGAGTTAGTTGTATCCTCATCGTATTTCATGTGCGCATATGTATAAAGCTTACCAAGCTTTTCAGAAAGCTGATCCTGAAAGGTTAGGGCTTCATACAGTACATCAGCAGAATGGGCGAGCTTGCCTTTAAATTGGGCGAGCTTAGGAATTTCTTTTTTGACCGCTTCGAATTCCTTGTTCCATGCATCGACGCTTTCAAAAATATCTTCAAGTCGCCATTTGTTTTCTTCTTTTACTTCGCTTCTGTCTGGTAAATGGTTGTTTTTGCTTTGTGAAGTCATATGAATCCCCCTTGCATAAGTTGTGTTGAACCAACCTTTCGGAAAGTGAAAGAAATTGGTGTTGTATTTATCTTCTTTGTTTTGAACTATATTTGTCAAATCATATGCAGAAATAAATACCAAACAGACTAAAAAAATGAGAAAAAAGCGTTTCTTTCTATTCAATCGCAGCACCACCTTTTTCTTATCATGATCAAAGTGGGCATGAAACATGCTAATGAAATAAGAAAGCATCTCGTTTGAACGCTTCATCTACTGTTTGTATCGGCATTTGATTTGACGCTACTTCATAATTACCCTCTTTCGTCATGTGTAAAAACCCTTGTCTGACAAGCGCATGAACATATGATGTGATAACCTCTTTTAATTCTTCTATTGAAACATCGCCATATCGAAGCTTTACTTCTTTCATCTGGATACACCGTTTGATTTCTTTCATCAGCAGTTGAATCGTCACTGGACTGCTTCCTTTTTTCCTTATTATCCAATCATATAGACACCCTTGCCAGACGTAAACGGGACTTGTAAAGATGTACACTTCTGGCAGCGGGATAAATAATTCAGCCGGCAGAAAAGGGAAAGCTGTTTGATGATGCTCATAAAAAACGTCTCTCAACCGTTTGCTTTCATTTGATAAAATGCGAGGAGGCCGCTGCCTAAATTGCTGTATGCATCTTAGCCATTGCTTAGAAACTTGACGCTTGCTTGAGGGCGGCGATAGGATATCCGAAAGTTTGCGGTATGCTGTTGGCGGTCTGACAGTCATGGCAGCACATATTTTCGTTGGTTTAAATACAAGGAGTTGAGCAAGATGGATGAATCGATTCTGGAGCGGACAATAAAAAATCAGACTTCCTTTCTGTGATTCCCTTAGCATTCCCCAATGAATGGAGGAGAAGGAAAAGAGCTGGGCAGATTTTCGCTTTAAACGATTTGCTCCTAGGACCCATATAGGGAAGAGCCCTGCTTCGCGGAGTCCTGCTGTTCTTTTACGGAGCTCTTGCCGTGAAATATTTGAGCATTGATATTCGATTGCATAGCTTGTTCCTCCAATAGAGACGGTCACGTCAGGACGCTGATGAACCTTTGACACATACTTTTCAAGCACCGGTTTATGTCCCAGCTGCTGAAGCCAATGCATCATGGCTTCTTTCCCCGCCTGATGATAAGCCGTTTCGCCTGCGGCTAGAGGACATGCTGTCAGCTGTTTATGTGCAAAATGATAAACACGTTGTTCACCAAGCTTTAATTGCACCTCTTCCCTGCATTCAGGGCAGTAAAATTTGCACGTTGTCCTGACATGCTCCAACCTGTTTTTAGATAAGTGATGTGTAATTCGAATAAGCTTTCCATTATCCATGATCGCTGTATTCATTCAGCTCGCCCCTTAGTCTTTGATGATCGTATTATAGCTTTTTCGTCTATAAGAGAGCGAATAGGCAAAATGAGCTTTTATTGTGTGAAAATATGATTTTACTGATGTTTTCTTGAGGAAAATAAAAAACCCCCCTGATAAAAAGGGGGAAAATACAATCTTTATAGTAATGGCGATAATAATCTTGCTGTTGATTCAAAGAGTCTTACCCTTAACGGTCTCTTTGCAAATTCTTCTGGGACAATCTCGTGCGACTGCTCTAAATCACCTAAAAAGTCGTTCACGAGCTTCTCAGTGCTTTTCGTTTTATAGAGGAAGGCATTCACTTCAAAATTCAAATGAAAGCTTCTCATATCCATGTTGGCCGTTCCTATCGAAGCCAGCTCGCTATCTACAATGATAAATTTACTATGCATAAAGCCTTGATCATATTCATACACCTTTGCCCCTGCTTCTAAAAGCTCCGGGAAGTATGAACGGGACGCATGGAAGACGATCCGTTTATCTGGATTCTTCGGTGCAATAATCCGTACGTCTACTCCGCTTAATGCAGCAATTTTCAATGCAGACAAAATATCATCATCCGGCACAAAATATGGTGAAGCAATCCAAATAGACTTTTTGGCAGAGATAATCATGGAGAAAAAGAGATTTTTAATGACCTCCCACTGTTTATCAGGACCACCAGCAATCATTTGTACGCCTTCTGTTGTAATCTCAATGTGGGTGAAATCTTTGAAGTATTCCACACCTGCACATCTCTCATTCGTCATATAGTACCAATCCTGCATGAAAATCTGCTGCAGATCACGAACAGCTTCACCCTTAATCATCAAATGGGTGTCACGCCAAAATCCATATTGTCTGCTTCTGCCCATATATTCGTCTCCAATGTTTAGCCCGCCAACAAATCCAACTTCTCCATCAATCACGACAATTTTTCGGTGATTTCGGAAATTGATTTTATTATTTAACAGAGGCAGCCTCACGGGTAAAAAAGGAACGATCTGAACGCCAGCCTTTTCGAGGTCAGCAATATATTGACGAGAGAGCTTTAAACTCCCTACATCGTCATATAAAAAGCGGACAATCACGCCATTTTTCGCTTTATCAATGAGAATATCTTTTAATTCTTGTCCAAGGTCATCGTGGCGGAGAATATAATATTCTAAATGAATGTGATGTGTCGCCTTTTTGATTTCTTCAAAAATATGAGAGAATGTTTCTTCTCCATTCGTCAGGACTTTAGAGGACGTGCGATACGTAATAGGGGTATGTCCAAGTCTGTGGGCCAGCTTAAATAAGAGCTGCTGATGATCACCCATATGCGTCATTTTCTCAATCGCTTCTCTATGAATATGTTCATCTTCCTGGATTAACTGTTCGTCCAGGATGGCTTTCTTTTCAAACAACCGGCGCTTTTTGATATTGCGTCCAAAGAAAATATAGAACAAAAAGCCGAATAACGGAAAGCTGCCAAGCAGGACAAGCCACGTTATCGTTTGAGATGGATTCCGGTTCTCCAAGAATATGACAAACCCGATGAAGATAATCGATAAAGTGAACAGAACGCTGACTGAACTTAATACACTTACCGCTAAATCACCGGCAATTAATTGAATGACTAAATAAGCACCTATCGTAATGATAAGAAAAAATAGAACTTTGACTAAATTTCTCATTTCATTTTCTCCTTGCCGATCTCTTTATTTACCTATTCATTCCGATAAAAAAGCCGATTCCTCTATAGAAATCGACTTTTGTTGGTTACGAGAAGTGCTGTTGAATCGTTTCAAGGGCATTTCCTTCGATAATCAGCTGACCATATTCTTTCAGTCTGTAAATGCTGACCACTGATTCATGAGCATATTCAAGCAAAATGCTGAGCTTATTCTCCACTTGCTCATCTGACAAATCCTCGTGGAAGTCAACATATAGATAATAACGGTTTTCAAACGAATATAAACTTGAGGTAAAATCCTGCATATTTAATTGAGAAAGTGCAATCAAATCTTCAAAGTCATCCATTTTCAACACAAATTGAAGTTGAAGTTTTTTGTCCTTCTCATTATGGTCTTCTTGATCCTGCTCTTCTTTTTGAAAATCATCAAGCAGTGCGTCTAGACTTTCTTCATCTGTTTGATCTTTTTTATCTTCTGGAATCGGCAATTCGAGCTTTTGTCCATCTTTAGAAAGTTGGGCTTTCGTCACGACAATTTCAAGACCTTTGTCAAGTGCCTGCACTTGAATCCAAAGCGGTCCCTCAACTGCAAATTCTTCTTCTTCGTGCACTTCGTCCATTACTTCCCAAAACAGCTCTTCACTGCGTTCACGATTATACCAAATCTCTTCACGGTCAAATCCGCGGTCTTCAATATCACCGTAGGAAATATAAAATTTCACTGTATGTTCATTAATTCTTTCGATTTCCATTTTGCCAACCTTCCCTTCTATATAAGATGTTGAAGGGACATACAAGCTCCCAATTAATAGTACTTTACTACACTTTACCCGTTCCGTCTACATGTTAACCTTTTAAAGAATTGAGGTATTGCTTCGTACTGTCTATTTTATGATAAAACATGAATAAAAGAAATAAAAACGCATTTTTTGCAGAGAAAACTTACAGAAACATATATTTGAATTGTCTTCATATATTGGTTGTACGAGCTCTATTAGACATGAGGTGAAATGGATGGAAACAGAATGGATCATATCCTTACTGATGATTATTGGCATCGATCTGATTTTAGGCGGAGATAACGCGTTGATCATTGCGATGGCTAGCCGCAGCTTGTCAAATGACAAACGCAATAAAGCCATATGGATCGGCACACTTTTGGCAGTGCTGATGAGAATAACAATGACAGGTGCCGCAGTTTATTTATTGACCATCCCTTATTTACAATTTATCGGCGGACTTTTTCTCCTTTATATAGGATACAATTTGTTAATTGAGCAAAAGAAAGAATCAATTCGCATTAAAAGCAGCGGCTCCCTTTGGCGTGCGGTTCAGACCATTGTGATTGCCGACCTCTTTATGTCACTTGATAATGTGATTGCAGTTGCAGGAGCGGCAAAAGGCAACATGCTGCTGACCGCTTTTGGCCTGATGATTTCAGTACCGATTATTATTTGGGGAAGTAAGCTGATTCATGCCGCTTTCACCAAATTCCCGTTTCTTTTATACGGAGGAAGTGCTCTTTTGGCTTTTACTGGCGGTGAAATGATTGTTCGTGATGTGAAATTGAATGAATTTATGGCTCAGCATGCAACTCTTGAATTGATGCTTCCGTTTTTAACGGTCGTCATGGTCATTTTAGCCAGCCTGTTTTACGAACAAACGGCTGAAAATAAATAAAAAAAGCTGCCAAATGATCGGCAGCTTTTCGTTTTTCTATTAGTTAGCAAGTCGCTGAGCTTCTCTTAGTTGGAATGTACGAACCGTTCTTGGAAGGAAACGTCTAATTTCATCTTCATTGTAGCCAACTTGTAGTCTTTTTTCATCCAAGATGATTGGACGTCTTAAAAGACCTGGATGCTCATTGATCAGTTTATACAATTGTTGAAGAGGCATTGTCTCAACATTCACATTTAGCTTTTGGAATACTTTTGAACGTGTTGAGATAATTTCATCTGTACCGTCTTCAGTCATTCGAAGAATTTCTTTGATTTCATCGATTGAAAGAGGCTCTGAAAAGATGTTTCTCTCTTGATACGGAATATTGTGCTCTTCTAACCACGCTCTTGCTTTTCTACATGATGTACAGCTTGGTGATGTGTATAATGTTACCATAAATCTTCACTCCTCAATTTGTAGAATGAATATTGATCTGTATTCTTAAATTAAAATTGTTCTAAATAAGTAATCTTTATAGTGATTATACTATAAAAAAGTAAGTGTGAACAGATTTTCTTGCAATTTTTGTGACAAAAACTAGACAATTTCATTCATTTTCTCGTGTTGCTTGATGTCTGAACATTCTCATTTAGTCGAGATGATCGAAAATATTTTTTTGTTTTCTATTTTCAATGACCTTCAATACATCATCAACATCTTCATACGACTGCCCATACCATTCTTCATCTTTATACGTATGGATTCGTTCATAGGTTTTCCTCATAGCCTCCATCATTTCTTCTTCATTATCTGTAAGAGGCGACCAATAAAGGATTTCCATGCGGTTCACTTCATTTGTTGCAAGTGACCTGCGTTTATAACCGATTGATTCTGCATGCTTGAAGTGCTCTCTTTGGTAAAACTTTAGGCGTTTTGCAGTATCTGCATCATCTTCATCTACAGGCTCAACCTCAAGCAAGATCGGTTTCTTTTTTTCCTTCAGCTTATGAATGAGCTTTGATCCGAGGCCTTCACCTCTTGCATCTCTGGAAACAAATAAATAATCAATAAAGATAAAATTATCAAATTCGGCGTACATCATCACATGATGAGGTCCTTCCTCCTTATGATAAACATCACTTCTTTCCTTTAATAAAGCTTCCATATGCTCTTTTGACTTCATTTCTTCTATCGGGAAGTATTCACTGAGCTTTTCATACCAATTCATGGATCCGCTCCTTATGATATCGTTAAGAACCACTTCCTTAGATATTCCCGATTTCCTGCTATTTAAACGCCTGTACTAGTAAGACGCAGCAAAGTCTCCTCTAGTTTCACTTTTTTTCAAACAACAGAAAAAAAGTTTTATATCGAACGATTCATGAGTAATTGAAAACAGACAAACAGGATAAGTGTCATCCCAGTTTGGAACATGATGAAATAAAGATACTTGCTGCGCCGTGCTTCCTCTTTCTGATTGCTTGTTTTCCGGTGAAGCATATATTCCACGGAAAAAGACACGATGCCAATGAGCACCATAAATATGAGCATCCACTGTCCTCCATTTGGCTTTCTCAAAAAGGACGTTGAAAAAAGCATGAATACAATGAGAAAGTGAAAGAATGAATAACGAAACGTCTTCCATATCGACATCTGATTTCCTCCTTGAACCCGCTTGTTGTTAACTAAAAATTACCATCATCTCGTTTTTTGTAAAATAAAAAAAAGAAGCACTGACATAGCAGTGCTCCTTCCTTCTTATAATTGTTTTGCCTGAAGCTCTTTGAATTCTTCCTCTGTGCAGCTCACAAAGTGACCTGGCTTCACTTCACGGAAATCAGTGTTTGTTCCTTTGTGAACGGACGGATCATACTTGATTCGTTTGCGGTTACGCTCATAATCTGGATCTGGAAGCGGAATCGCAGATAGTAATGATTTTGTATATGGATGAAGCGGGTTTTCGTATAATTCATTCGCTGGTGCCAGCTCTACCAATTTCCCGAAATACATCACGCCAATACGATCGCTGATGTATTTTACCATGGACAGGTCATGGGCAATGAATAAATACGTTAAGCCTTTTTCTTCTTGCAGTTCTTTCATTAAGTTAACGACCTGTGCTTGAATCGACACATCTAATGCAGATATTGGTTCATCGGCAATAATAAAATCTGGCTCAACTGCTAATGCACGGGCAATTCCGATACGCTGCCTTTGACCACCAGAGAATTCATGCGGATATCTGTTTGCATGCCCTTTGTTCAATCCAACGGTTTCAAGCAACTGGTACACACGCTCTTTACGCGCTTGCTTTGTTTTCGCAAGGCCATGAATGTCGATGCCCTCTGCAATGATATCAAGGACTGTCATTCTAGGGTTCAGTGAGGCATATGGATCTTGGAAGATCATCTGCATTTGACGGTTGAACTCAAGCATTTTTTGTCTTGATTTCTTCCCGTGTACATTTTCTCCTTTATAAAGAACCTCGCCATCTGTCGCATCATAAAGTCTAATGATGGATCGGCCCGTAGTGGATTTACCACATCCAGACTCACCTACAAGACCTAGTGTTTCACCTTTGTAAATATCAAATGAAACGCCGTCAACTGCTTTCACCGTTCCTCTTGCTGTATGGAAATGCTGCTTTAAATTTTTGATTTCTAACAATTTTTCTGCCATGCTATTCACCCTCTTTTACTAATACAGGTTTTTCGTAGCTACCTTCTAGTTCACGCATTCTCGCCTTTACAGCAGCAGGCGGTTCAACTTTAGGTGCATTTGGATGAAGTAGCCATGATTTCACATAATGCGTATCTGATACTTTGAACATTGGCGGTTCTTGTTCAAAGTCAATTTTCATTGCATAATCGCTTCGGAGTGCAAATGCATCTCCTTTCGGCGGGTTTGTCAGATCTGGCGGTGTTCCTGGGATTGCAGTCAGCTTTCCTTCAGCTCCGCCATCTGTGTCTAGGCTTGGCATTGATGCCAATAGTCCCCATGTATACGGATGTTGTGGATTGTAGAAAATTTCATCCACAGTTCCTGTCTCAACAATCTGACCTGCATACATAACAGCTACACGATCAGCGACGTTGGCGACAACACCAAGATCATGCGTAATAAAGATAATTGACGTTTCAACCTTTTGCTGAATTTCTTTCATTAATTCTAAAATTTGCGCCTGAATTGTTACATCTAGAGCTGTTGTCGGCTCATCGGCAATCAATAGCTTTGGATCTGCTGCAAGTGCCATCGCAATGACAACCCGTTGTCTCATCCCGCCACTAAATTCGTGTGGGTATTGTTTGATTCTTTTTTCAGGCATTGCAATTCCAACAAGCTCCAGTAATTCAATGGCTCTTTTTTCAGCCGCTTCTTTTGAAATTTGTTCGTGCTTGAACAGCACTTCTGTAATTTGTTTCCCGACCTTCATCGTTGGGTTCAAGGAAGTCATCGGATCTTGGAAGATCATTGAGATGTCTTTTCCTCGAATGTTTTGCATTTGTTTTTCAGTTTTCTTGACAATATCTTGCCCATCAAACAGGATCTGTCCGCGCTTGAAATAACCCGGCGGCATCGGAATTAATCTCATGATGGCCTGTGATGTCACACTTTTACCAGAGCCAGATTCACCTACAATAGCAAGTGTCTCGCCTTTATTTAAGTGGAAGTTCACACCACGAATGGCTTGAACCTCTCCACCATATGTTTTAAATGAGATTGCAAGGTCTTTCACCTCTAGAATACGTTCACGTTCCATCCTAATCACTCCTTATTTACGCAACTTCGGATCTAAAGCGTCTCTTAGTCCGTCTCCAACCACGTTAAAACCAAACATTGTAATACAGATAAATGCGGCTGGGAACCATAATCTCCACGGGTAGTACGTCATGGCTGGAATTCCGTCAGACGCCATTGTTCCCCAGCTCGCTAATGGCTGAGGTACACCAAGCCCTAGATAGCTTAAGAATGCCTCCGTGAAAATAGCCGAAGGAATGGTGAGTGTCATCGTGACAAGAATTGGTCCCATTGAGTTTGGAATCAAGTGTTTAAATAAAAGTCTAGATGTTTTCGCACCTAATGTTTGTGCGGCAAGAACGTACTCTTGACTCTTCAATTGTAAAACCTGTCCCCGAACGATACGTGCCATGTTTATCCAGCCTACGACTGTCATGGCGAGGATAATCGTTAATAAGCCTTTTGGCAGAACAACCATCATTAAAATAACCATTAATAGTGTTGGGATTGCCCATAAAACGTCTGCGATACGCATCATCACTTCGTCCGTACGTCCGCCTTTGAATGCAGCAATACTTCCCCAGATAATACCGATGATCACGTCAAGAACAGCTGCTGCAAGACCGATAAAGATCGAAATTCTTGCCCCGACCCATGTACGAACAAACATGTCTCGGCCTAAATCATCCGTACCAAACCAGTGCTCTTTTGAAGGCGGCTGATCTGCATTAAGCAAATCTGTCGTAGAGTAATCATATTTAGAAAACACCGGAACGAAGATCGCCAGCATCACAACAATAAAAATAATTGTAAGTCCTACCATCGCAAGTTTATTTGCACGGAAGCGAAGCATGGCATCCTTCCATAAAGATAGACTAGGTTTAGAAATTTTTTCGGATTCTGCTGCGTCAGCTGTCGCAGGAACAAATAAATCTTTTCTCATCTCTTCCATGTGTTAGACCCCTTTCTTCGCCTTCGTCAGTTTAATTCTAGGATCAATAATACCGTAAAGGACGTCAACGACTAGAATACTGATTAATAGAATAATACTGTAGAAGACTGTGACACCCATGATGACGGTGTAATCACGGTTTGTAATACTTGTGACAAAGTGAGAGCCTAATCCAGGAATACCGAAAATCTTCTCCACGACAAAACTACCTGTTAAAACTGAAGCAGCCATTGGTCCCATATAAGTAATGACAGGCAACAATGCGTTTCGAATGGCGTGTTTAATCGTCACAGCTGATTTCGTTAATCCTTTCGCTCTAGCCGTTCTAATGTAGTCACTGTTTAGCACTTCAAGCATACTTGACCGTGCAAGTCTAGCGATAAATGCCATAGGCATGAAGGAAAGTGCAATAGAAGGTAGTACGGTGCTGGCCCAAGACTCCCATCCTGCAACTGGGAAAATCGCTATAACGCTTGCCTCAGATGCAAATACATATTGTAGTAGCGCAGCTAAAATGAAACTTGGAACTGAAATTCCAAAGATCGTTAAAATGGCAATCGTATAGTCTTGCCACTTGTTATGATAGAGCGCTGCAAGGACCCCAAACAATACACCAAATGCTAATGCGAGGAGAATTGCCTCAATTCCGAGGGTAAAGGAAACGGGGAATCCAGAACTGATTAAGTCATTTACAGTTTGTCCTTTATATTTAAATGAGGGACCAAAATCTAATTTTGCAACTGAACCTAAGTAGCTTACATATTGAACAAATAAGGGCTTGTCCAACCCGTAGTGCTCGTTTAGGTTTGCTTCAATTTCAGCAGGAAGTTTCTTCTCACCAGAGAATGGACCACCCGGTGCTGCCTGCATGAGAAAGAAAGTTGCAGTTACAATAACAAACAGTGTGATTAAAATATATATTAATCGCTTACCGATATATTTAAGCAACGGAATTGCACCTCCATGATTTTACAACATTTTCTCTAATCAGCAAGAAAGGTATATGGAGAGACATCCTCCATATACCTTAAGATCCTTGCCGTAGATCTCTTACATTATAACTCTTACTTTTCGAAATGAGCCCATTTGTATTGAACATCACCTAGTCCAGATACGACGACACCTTTAAGTTTTGGATCTTGTACCCAAAGCTGAGTGTAGAAGTAAATTGGTGCTATAGGCATATCGTTGATGATGATTTCTTCTGCTTTTTTCAGCATTTCTTCACGCTTCGTTTTATCTGTTTCTTTCGCAGAATCATTCAACAATTGTTTGTACTCTTTGCTTTCCCATCCAGTGTCGTTGTTTCCACCGTCTTTATCTTTGTAAAGCTCAAGGAAGTTCACTGGATCGTTGAAGTCACCTAACCAGCCCATACGTCCGATTTGGTAATCTCCGCTGTGGATTTTGTCGATGTATACGTTCCACTCAGAGTTATCAAGTTCAACTTTCACACCTAAATCTTTTTTCCACATTTCTTGAATTGCTTGTGCAATCTTTTGGTGGCCTTCATCTGTGTTGTAAGAAAGTTTCAATGCTGGAAGATCAGAAACTGACTTATAACCTAATTCTTTCGCACCTTTTTCAAGAAGTTTTTTAGCAGTATCTACATCGTGATCTTTAAAGTAGCCAGTTTTGTTATCAGTGAATCCTTCCATTGTTGGTGGAACGATTGCCATAGCTGGAACTTGTTCACCTTGCGTAATTTTGTCAACGATCGCTTGACGGTTGATTGAGTATGCAAGGGCCTTACGGATGTTAGCATTGTTTAAAGGTTTTACTTCTGTGTTGAATTTGTAGTTATAAATACCAGCGATCGTTTGGATTTTAAGACCGCCTTCTTTTTTCAATGTTTTTAAAGACTCAGTTGGAAGGCTTCCAGTTGGTGAACCAGCCCAGTCAAGCTCACCTTTTTTGAACATGCTAAGCTCAGTGTTTGTATCTTTGATCATAGACATGTTAATTTTTTTCAATTTCACAGTGTCTTTATCCCAGTATTCATTGTTCTTTTCAAGCGTGATAGAACCGCCATGTTTCCAATTAGAAAGAACGAATGGTCCGTTAGATACGTAGTTTTCACCAGCATTTGTGAACCAGTTTTTATTCTTTTCAGCCACTTTTTTGTTAACTGGCATATACGTATAGAATGCAGTTAGTTCAGTAAAGAACGGTGTTGGGTTCTCTAGCTCAACTACAAGCGTTTTGTCATCTTTTGCTTTAATACCAACATCAGCAACTTTCGCTTTCCCTTTGTTCGCTGCTTCAGCACCTTTAATATAGTAAAGCTGGTAAGCATATTGAGATTCATTTTTAGGATCTAATGCCCATTTCCAAGCATATTCGAAATCTTTAGCTGTGACAGGGTCACCATTAGACCATTTTGCATCACGAAGTGTGAATGTGTATGTTTTACCATCAGCACTTGTTTTGATATCAGAAGCCATTGCATTTTCTGGCTTACCTTCAGCGTTAATTCTTGTTAATCCCTCAAAAGTCTGACGGATGACACTTCCTGAAGTTGAATCATTTGCCAATCCCGGATGTAGAGAAAAAGGCTCAGTGGAGATATTCACATTTAGTGTTGTTTTAGCCTCTCCAGAACTGCTCGTGCTGTCGCCTGATTTGTTTCCGCTGAAACCACAAGCGCTTAATACAAGTGTGAAAATAAGCATTAAAGTAACAACAGACCAACGCTTTTTCAACTGTATTCCCCCTTATAATATGTTTTAGTTCAAAGGTCTCGATAGAAGATGAGATTCAGATTTAAGAAATAGCGTAAAAAAGTCCCTAAATAGCTTACTTTCTATTTCTTTTGTTTTTTCTGAATTTTCACTATGTAAAGAGCCTAGCACAAACGTGTGAACAAATTAATTATAATGAATAGAATAATTTATTGCAATATCAATTTCATATATTTTTAAAAAACGTAAATGGGGATAAAGAGGGATTTTTATAAACTAAAGTCTCAATCACTTCAACAAATTAAAGCGGAAATTGATTAAAATAATTTAACAAATTCAGCAGGAATAATGTTTTATACATATAATTAATCATCCTTTTTTAAAAAATTCTGACAGATAGTTGGTATTTTACCTAAAATTTTAAGTGTCAAACGACATGATGAGAAGGTCACATGAGGGCTTCGTGACTTTTTCATGGTCATCCTTTATAATAGATAGACATAATGTTGCGATGAAAAAGAAGAGTACATATATTCACCATTAACAGAGAGTCTGCGGCTGGTGCGAGCAGATAATGGCATGTATGGAATGGGCTTTGGAGCAGCTAACCGAACACTTTTGAAAGTAAGTAGGCTTAGACGGAGCAGTCTCCGATATCAACGTCTTGAGTGATTTCCATGTGAAATAACAAGGGTGGTACCACGGTTCATTCGTCCCTTTTCTGTTGAAAAGTGACGGGTGGGCCTTTTTATATTGAAGAAAAGAGGTTTTAGTATGACAAAGAAGACAATTTTTTCAGGCATTCAGCCGAGTGGTTCGGTCACATTGGGGAACTATATTGGAGCGATGAAGCAATTTGTCGATTTGCAGCATGATTATCACGGCTATTTTTGTGTAGTCGACCAGCATGCGATTACGGTGAGTCAGGATAGGCTAGCCCTTCGCCAAAATATTAGAAGCTTAGCAGCTCTTTATTTAGCGGTTGGACTTGATCCAGAGAAGGCGACATTGTTTATCCAATCAGAGGTACCTGCTCACGCCCAGGCAGGATGGATGCTGCAATGTGTTGCTTATATTGGAGAATTAGAAAGAATGACCCAATTTAAGGACAAATCCGCTGGTAAGGAAGCGGTTGTTTCAGGACTATTAACGTATCCCCCATTAATGGCTGGCGATATCTTATTATATGGTACTGATTTAGTCCCTGTCGGAGAAGATCAAAAGCAGCATCTTGAATTGACTAGAACGCTTGCTGAACGTTTTAACCGCAAATACAATGACATCTTCACTGTACCTGAAGTGAAGATTCCAAAAGAAGGCGCTCGGATTATGTCTTTAGCAGATCCGGTGAAAAAGATGAGCAAATCCGATCCGAACCAAAAATCGTTCATTACTTTATTAGATGAACCAAAGCAGCTTGAAAAGAAAATCAAAAGTGCTGTGACGGATTCAGAAGGCATCGTTAAGTACGACAAAGAGAACAAGCCTGGGATTGCCAACTTGCTGACGATTTACTCTGTGTTAGGTAACATATCGATTGCAGAGCTTGAGCAAAAGTATGAGGGCAAAGGGTATGGTGAGTTTAAGGGAGATCTTGCGAACGTCGTTGTTGATGCTTTAAAACCAATTCAAGATCGATACTATGAACTCATTGAGTCAGACGAGCTTGATCGCATTCTTGACGAAGGTGCTGAAAAAGCAAACCGCGCAGCAAACAAAATGCTGAAAAAAATGGAGAATGCAATGGGTCTTGGCAGAAAGCGCAAATAAAAAAAGCTTGCAGCACATCACGCTGCAAGCTTTTTCTAATTCACCTTTGATTCGTTTTCCATTTCCCAAAGCTTTTCAAAAAACGGCTGTCCCTTAATCATTTTTTCACAAAATGCTACATGATTCTCTGACCATCCATCAATGGTTTCATTGTAAAGCATGTTCCAAATCTCTTCGAATGACATTCGTTTGATTTGATTGTACATGCGCGGATTCCATTCCGTATACCAATACGCAATCTCTGCCCTGTTTTGAAGACCTTTTAATTGATCGAGCGCCATAAACATTAGCTGCTTCAGCTGTCTTTCTTTTCTCGTTAATCCGCTGATGTGCTGCGGCGGCAAAGACAAAATGTGATACTCCTTCGCCGACTCAAGACGGTCCTGAGAGAATTCATATTCCTCAGCCTTCACATCCTTCACCATTTCATACACCAATTGCTCCTGCCTTGGGATTAAGCGGCTTTTCCTCACAGGAATAGAATACCCAATCGTATCCACAGCAATAATTCGTATGCCGTCTGTCACCACAAAGCAATATTCTAATTTACGCCGTTCATGATTTTTTCGAATATATGATTTCTCAAAAACAGATTCTAGCAGCGTCTTCGGCAGCTCTGAAAGATCATTCTCTATGTAATCATACAAAGGACTCTGCACCTTGAGTAAAGGTACTTGATCTAACAGCTCCACACTGTCCTCCTTGCGCCACTCATGAAAATGACACACATTGTAGCCATTTTCTTCCCCTTCAAACCAATTCACCCATACGTCATGAAGAAATAACATAACCAATCCCTCACTTTATAAAAACTGTTGTCCACAGTATGGGCAAGGGATAGAGAAATTATTCCAACTTTATTAAACTTCAAGCGGAGCGAATGCTGGCATGCTTTTCTTGATGACATAAAGAAAAGAAAGGGTGTCGCAGAGTCCCTTTCATCTTGTCATAAAAATGAGGCATTACTTTAACTTTTTAGGATCAAGCGCATCTCTCAGTCCATCTCCTAAGAAATTAAAGCATAAAACGGTCAGCAATATTAGTAAACCTGGGAAGAGCGGATACCACCACGCTTGCACCATAATCGAGAAGTTTTGTGCATCTTGCAGCATGTTGCCCCAGCTCGCTGTTGGCGGCTGTATGCCAAACCCTAGATAGCTCAGTGTTGATTCGGCTAAAATGACGGAACCTACTTTTAATGTAGCTGACACAATAATAGGACCGATACAGTTCGGTAAAATATGCGAAAAGATGATGACATGGTTTTTCGTTCCAATGGTTCTTGCTGCGAGTACGAATTCTCTTGTTCGCAGTGATAAAAATTCACTGCGGATCAGTCTCGCGGTTGTGGTCCATCCGGTCAAAGCAAAGATTAAAATCAATTTATCAATGCCTGGTTTGAAAATAGTAACGAGCGTGATCAAGAGAAAAATGTCGGGAATCGACAACACGACATCCACAAATCTCATTAACAAGGAATCAACAAATCCTTTGAAATACCCCGCTACCGCTCCGACCACAGTGCCAATGGTAATCGCACCGACCACCGAAACGAAACCGACTAATAAAGAGACCCTCGCGCCATAAAGCACCCTTGAGAAAATATCGCGGCCAAACTTGTCAGTTCCCATCAAATGCTCAACACTTGGCGGCTGGAGCCGTTTTAATAAATCTTGCTGCTCTGGTGCGTAAGGGGCAATCACAGGAGCGAAAATGGCTGAAAAGATAATGACCAATAAGATCACGGAGCCGGCAACCGCCAATTTATTTTTGAAAAATTTCTCGCAAAATAAACGCAGCATCGTCTCTGGCTTTGGCGGAAGACCCTCCTTTAATTTGAGATCAACAGGAGGTGTTCCCATATTAGGCTGTGCCAATTGTGCTTCAGCTCCCTTCTAATATTCAATACGCGGATCAACGATCGCATAGAGAATATCCGCAATTAAATTTCCAACCACCACGAGCACTGCGGAAATAACAGTCATCGCCATAATGACCGGATAATCTCTCGAAAAAGCAGAATCAATGAACAGCTTTCCAAGCCCTGGCCAAGTGAAAATTTGTTCCACTACGACTGCACCACCAATAAAGGATGGAATCATCAATCCGAAAATCGTAATGACAGGCATAAGACCATTTCTTAACCCGTGCTTGAAAATGACTTTGTTTTCTCGAAAGCCTTTCGCTCTTGCGGTACGAATGTAATCCTGCCTCATGACATCAAGCATACTCGACCTTGTGTACCGGGTGAGCCCTGCCATATCAGCGGTTGCTAAAACAAAGGCTGGTAAAATGATGTGATGAAGCCGGTCAAATACATTAAAATCGGCGTTTAAGGTAGAGACGCCGCCTGTTGGGAACCATCCTAAATTCACAGATAAAACCATTATTAGAATGAGTCCAAACCAAAAGTTCGGAATAGCCAGTCCGATAAAAGATGTAAATGTAATGCCATAGTCTAGCTTTGTATATGGACGTTTTGCCGAAAGAACACCGAATGGGATGGCGATAATCAGGGCGACTAATGTAGAAAAGATCATGAGGATGAGGGTATTTGGCAGCCGGGCAAAAATCAAATCAGCCACAGGCGTTCCCTTTTTAACAATGGAGGTGCCAAAGTCACCTTGAAGCATATTGCCAAGCCATTTCATATACTGCACATATTCAGGGTCGTTCAAGCCGTACTTATCAATAAAAGCTTCCCGGTCTGCCGCACTAATGGTTGGGTCCATCATAAGTGACATCGGATCGCCTGGTGCTGCTTTCATAATGGCGAAGGACAAAATAGTAATCCCAAATAAGATGGGAATGGAAAGCAATGTCCTTCTAATGATATATGTAACCATATGCACAACTCCTTTTTCATCGGATCGCCATACTGTGATGAAAAAGGGCTAAAATGATCTTTCTTTTAGCCCTCTGTCTTCATTACAATGTGATATCAGAACCCTTTCAATCTAACTGGTGCTCGGTGAATGAAATCGTGAGCACTAGCACGCCTGACTGACACCGAATGAAAGGGTATATCTTCACGCTAAAAGGAGAGAACTTTCCTCTTCTTTCACTAGCAGCCTACTGTTCAATCCACCATTTCTCAATTTTGTAATACTCATCTTTCGGGTGGTATGAGTAGCCTTGGAGATTAGATGGCATCGCGCGATGTGAGTTGGCATAGTAAAGGAACGTATATGGCTGATCTTCTGCGATCAATTCATAAATTTTTTCATATGCCTTTGAATATTCTTTTCGATCGCTTAAATTCTTGGCATCTACTAACAGCTTATCGACCTCTTTATTTTTATACCAGATGTTATTCAAGCCTTTTTCTGACTGGCTTGAGTGGAAGATGCTGAATTGATCAGGGAATGTGGCAAGGCTCCAGCCGAGCAGCAGCGCATCATAATCCCACTTAGGCGGTGTCGTCTGCTCAATGAGTGCACTGAATTCCACAATTTGCGGCTTCGCTTCCACACCAATTTCTTTGAGCTGCTGCTGGACAACGACAGCAATGTCTTCACGGACTTTGTTTCCTTGGTTGGTCTTTATGACAAAGGAGAATTTCTTGCCATCCTTATCAAGATAGCCATCTCCATCTGTATCCTCCCAGCCCTCTTCTTTCAGCATCTTTTTCGCTTTTTCTTGATCAAATTCAAACACTGGAACACTTTCATTTTTAGGGTAGTTCCATGACAGCGGACTTTCTGGAATGTTGGCTACTTTGCCGTCTCCATCTAACACTTGATCGACAATCGTTTGGCGGTCAATGGCATGTGTCAGCGCTTGGCGGACCTTTTTACTTTTAAAGAGATCATTTTTCTGGTTCCAGCCAATGTATGAATAATTGAGCCCTAAATCAGATTCAATTTTAATGTTGCTGACTTTTTCAGCCGTTTGCAGCTCTGCTCCAGGTACAGCAAAGAAATCAATATCACCTGCTGAAAGCTGGGCAATTGCTGCGTTCTGATCAGGAATCGTTTTAATCGTGACGGTATCAAGATATGGACGTCCATCCCAATAATCGTCAAAGGCTTCTAGTTTCACGTAGTCGCCTTCTTTCCACTCGGCAAATTTAAATGGACCAGAACCAATTGGTTTTTTTCGGTTAAATTCATTTTCACCGAGATCTTTTATAGGCACATCACCTAAAATATGCTTAGGCAAAATGCCGTAGCTTCCTAGTGTGACATTATAAAAATAGGGATCTTTTTTATTGAGCTTGAATTCGATTGAGTAATCCCCTGTCTTTTTAACTGAATCTAATACTTCAAATCCTGATCCGCGCTCCCCGTTGTAGTCCTTATTGATCGGAATGCTGTATGTAAACACAACATCATCAGCTGTCAATTCTTCTCCATCATGAAACTTTACGCCTTTTTTAATGGTCACATCAAACTGCTTCCCGTCATCAGATTCTTTAATATCTTCTGCGAGTGATAGCTGAGGGTTCAACTTTCCATCAGTTTGAAGTAAGAAGCTGTAAATTCTTTCTTCAATATCAGAGCTAGCCACATCTGTTGAATACAGCGAGTTAAATAATGTTGGTTCTGCAATGGAACCGATGACAAGATCTCCGCCCTGTACAGGTTTACCGGTGGATTTCTTTTCACTGTCTCCAGAGGTTTTATTTCCACTAGAGCAAGCCGCAAGCATGAGCGTGAAGATCAGCAGTAAACTAATCAATATGGATTTTCTATTTCTACCTTTCATATACAATTCCCCCTATCCTTTTTTAGAAATGACGACAGATGCCGCTTCATCCCCCCTCTCAAAGATGAATTCATCCAAGCCGATTAAGCGTCGTAGAGGTGACAGGCAACGAAGTGGTTTGGTTTTAATTCTTGAAATGCTGGTATTTTTTCTTTACAGATTTGTTTCGCATACGGGCATCTTGTATGAAATACGCACCCTTTTGGCGGATTTGCAGGACTTGGCAGATCGCCTTGAAGCATGATCCGTTCTCTTTTGATCTGACCTTTTTTACGGGTAACAGGGACAGAAGAAAGCAATGCCTGTGTATATGGGTGGAGCGGTTCATCGTACAGGCTGTGCTTATCGGCAAGCTCCATCATTTTGCCGAGATACATCACGCCGACTCGATCACTAATGTGCCTGACCACACTTAAGTCGTGAGAGATAAATAGATAGGTCAGGTCAAATTCCTCCTGAAGTTCCTCCATCAGATTAATCACCTGCGCCTGAATGGATACATCAAGTGCTGAAACCGGCTCATCTGCGATAATCATTTCAGGATTCATGGCAAGCGCACGAGCAATGCCGATTCGCTGCCTCTGCCCGCCAGAAAATTCGTGGGGATAGCGATTTGCAAAGCTTGGATGAAGGCCCACCTTTGATAAAAGCTGTTCTACTTTTTCATTTCTTTCTTTTAAGGAATATAAGTGGTGTGTTTTGTAGGGTTCTTTGATGATGCTTCGAAGTGTTTTTCTAGGGTTGAGTGATGCAAAGGGATCTTGAAAAACCATTTGGATGTTTTTTCGTGTTGATTGTCTTAGCTTTGATTCTGATACACGGGAGATATCTTGCCCTTTAAAAAGGATTTGACCGTCAGTTGGTTCATATAAACGAATCATGGTCCGGCCTAATGTTGATTTACCGCATCCTGATTCCCCCACTATCCCTAACGTTTCACCTTTATAAATCTTCAAATCTATGCCGTCAACAGCTTTGACTGAACCGACTTTCTTCTGAAAGACGCCTGCTTTAATCGGAAAATGTTTTTTGATTTGTTTCAGTTCAAGTATGGTTTCTTTCTCTATTAGATCTGTTGCATGTGGTTGATTTTGAGCAAGGGTCATGTTTGGTCTGCCTCCTCATATAAGAAGCATCTGACGCTTCTGCCATTTTCAAAAGTCCTCAGTTTAGGCAGTTCACCTAGGCAGCGCTCCTTCACTTGCGGGCATCTAGGAGCAAATCGGCAGCCGGCTGGAAGCTGATCCGGTGCAGGGACATTCCCTTTTATTGCTGTTAGCGGCTGTATGTCTCCGTCAATGACAGGAATCGATTCAAGCAGCCCTTCTGTGTAAGGATGCAGCGGCTGATCAAATAATTCTTCGACGGTCCCATTTTCAACAACCTGTCCGCAGTACATGACAATGACTCGATCTGCCACTTCAGACACGACACCTAGATCATGAGTGATGAGGAGAATCGATGTACCAAATGTCGTGCATAAATCTTTCATCAATGTGAGCACCTGGGCTTGAATCGTAACATCTAGGGCAGTTGTCGGTTCATCTGCAATGAGGAGCTTCGGATCACAGCTTAGCGCAATGGCAATCATCACTCTTTGCCGCATGCCGCCTGATAAACGGTGCGGGTAATCTTTGATGATTTGTTCCGGTCTGGAAAAACCAACAAGCTTCAGCAGGTCAATCGCTTTTTTTGTCGCTTCTTTTTTTGAAAGTTTTTTGTGATAGATGAGGATTTCAGTTATTTGTTCCCCGATGGTTAGGACGGGATTAAGTGAGGTCATGGGTTCCTGAAAGATCATCGACACGTCATTACCACGAATGCTGCATAATTCCTTTTCACCATATGTAACGAGATCCTTGCCATCTAGCTTGATGGAACCATCCATAATTTTTCCACCAGTGCCGTTAATCAAGCCCATAATGGATAAGGACGTAATGCTTTTACCAGATCCAGACTCACCGACTAATGCGACAGTTTCTCCTCTGTTGATACTGAAATCAACGCCATCTACAGCAGGTATCGCTTCTTTTTTTCTAAAAAAATAGGTTTTTAAGTTCTGCACTTCAAGCAGCGTGGTCATGTATTCGCCCCTTTCACCATCAATCAATAGAACAAAATCTAAAAATTTCATCTTTTTCGAATAAAAAGAATTATCAAAATTTATATTTGTATATTATTACATTGTTATGACGAAATCAAGAAGAATTTAGTAAATTTGTAATATGTCTCTTTTTATGTGAATCATTCACTTTATGAGTCTATCGCCTTTAAAAAAGTTTCGGATGGCTCTGCAATCATAGACTCCTCGCTGATTCTGTGTTCGCTGAAATACTTTTTCACGATATAAAACCCAGTGGCGTAACCAAGCATTTTGGGGTAGTTCCCTTTTCCATAAAGGAGGTTCTGTATCAGTCTTTCGTCGTCCTGCACTTTTTGATCAAGATGACTGGATACCCATTTCTGATACATACGCTGAAGCTGCGTTTCGTCATAGAGAGTGGTCCATTTGGCTGTATAGCTTTCTCCGTATCTATGATACACAGCATATTCAGCGAGCCCCTCCATCATGATTGTATCAAGGAATGTAAAATCTTTTTCTTCTTTCGTGAGAAAATGCAACCTACATACATGGTGATATTCATGAGTCAGCAATGTGCCGATACGTTCTTTCGGGGTATTTGGCGACAAAAAGAGAAAGACCTTGTCGTCAAATGCCATGCCGGATTGATAATAAAATTGCTCTCTAATTTCTTTACTGCTCTCATTGACTGGCAAAATAAAGACTGGAATGTCAGGGCCTTTCCACTGCTTTTGCAGCGCCCGGTATTCTTTCATGACGAGCTGGAAGTACCCTTTTTCTTTGAGCTTTTCGATCATGTCTTTGCATGATCGAAAAGACCGAATCATGCCGTGATGTTGCAGGTGGGAGAGAATAGAGGACCATTCTTTTTCCTCCGCCCCTTTAAAATAAGGAACAAAACGCGACGCAAGCTCCTGAAATGATGAAGATTGATGAATGAGATATTGTGTATTGACTAGACCCATACCGCTAAACACCTCCATTTTCATCATATGCAAAAAAGCGGCGATCTGTTTATAGATCGCCGCCTTCTTAGGAAATATTACGCTTCGTATTTTTTAAAGATAATTGTCGCATTATGTCCGCCAAAGCCAAGTGAGTTACTTAGAGCCACTTGTACTTCTTTTAAACGTGCTTCATTTGCCACATAATCAAGATCACATTCTTCATCCGGTGTTACAAGGTTAATGGTTGGAGGAATAACGCTGTCTTTAATCGAAAGCACAGAGAAAATAGCTTCTACTCCACCTGCTGCGCCAAGTAAGTGACCTGTCATCGATTTTGTCGAACTGATCGCAAGCTGATTCGCATGCTCTCCGAACACTTCTTTAATCGCCATTGTTTCAAATTTATCATTGTACGGTGTGCTTGTTCCGTGGGCATTGATATAATCAATTTCTTCCACAGACAAACCAGCATCTCGAATCGCTTCTTTCATTGCGCGTACGCCGCCTTCTCCGTTTGGAGCCGGTGCTGTAATATGATACGCATCTCCAGTTGATCCATATCCAACAATTTCTGCATAAATCGTCGCGCCACGTTTTAATGCATGCTCAAGTTCTTCAAGAACGACAATCCCTGCACCCTCACCCATCACAAATCCGTCACGGTTTTTGTCAAATGGACGGCTTGCTGTCTCTGGATCAGGATTTGTCGAAAGAGCTTTGTTCGCACAGAAGCCAGCAAACGACATTTTTGTTAACGGCGCTTCTGTTCCGCCTGTGATCATCGCATCTGCATCTCCGCGCTGAATGACTTTAAATGCATCACCAATTGAGTTTGTTCCTGTTGCACATGCTGTGACAGTACAAGAGTTAACCCCTTTTGCGCCAAGTGCAATTGAGATTTGGCCTGTTGCCATATCTGGAATCATCATTGGAACGAAGAACGGGCTTACGCGTCTTGCCCCTTTATTTGAATACACTTCAAACTGCTCTTCAAATGTTTCAAGTCCGCCAATACCAGATCCAACCCATACACCAACACGCGGTGCGATTTCATCTGTGATTTCAAGACGTGAATCTTCTAGCGCCTTTTGAGCAGCAACGACTGCATATTGTGTGAAGCGTGCCATTTTTCGTGCTTCTTTTTTCTCCATGTAATCTTCAATGTTAAAATCTTTTAATTCTGCAGCCACTTTTGCTGTATATTCACTTGAGTCGACACGTGTGATTGGTCCAACTCCTGATACACCTGCTAAAGCATTTTTCCATGTTGATTCTACATCGTTGCCAAGAGGTGTCAAAGCACCCAATCCTGTAACAACTACTCGTTTTTTATCCATTAATTTGTGCACCTCACTCTTTTATCGGCCCCATCGCATAGCGATTGCGCCCCACGTTAATCCGCCACCAAAACCTACCATTACAATCACATCGCCGTCATGAATTTTTCCGGCTTCGATTTCTTCACATAGTGAAATCGGAATGGATGCTGCTGATGTGTTTCCATATTTATGGACTGTCTTCGACATTTTTTCAACTGGCAGCTCTAGGCGTTCGCGGGCTGCTTCCATAATGCGAATATTTGCTTGATGCGGGATCAAGAAGTCAACGTCTTCTTTTGATAGTCCAGCTTTTTCGATGACGTTTACGCTTGACTCGCCCATTTGTCTTACAGCAAATTTAAATACTTCTCGTCCATTCATGATTGTATGATCTTTTTCATCTAAGTACAAGTGCTTACCGCCTCTTCCATCGGCTCCAAGCTCAAATGAGAGAATTCCTTTCCCTTCGCTGACCTCTCCTAACACAGCAGCACCTGCTCCATCTCCAAACAGAACAGCAGTATTGCGGTCATCCCAGTCGGTAATGCGAGAAAGTTTTTCAACGCCAACGACGAGCACGTGCTTGAACGTACCTGATTCGATAAATTGTTTTCCAGTAACAAGCCCATACATAAAGCCAGCACACGCAGCGCTAATATCCATTGCACATGCTTTATGTGCACCGAGCTGCTCTTGAATCATACAAGCGACTGTCGGAAATGATTGATCTGGCGTGACTGTCGCCACAAGAATCATATCGATATCTTCTGCAGCTACATTTGCGTCAGCTAATGCTTTTTTTGCAGCAGCAAGCGCCATATGTGATGTATTGACATCATCAGAAGCAATTCTTCTTTCTTCTATACCTGTTCTAGTACGAATCCATTCGTCAGAAGTTTCAACCATTTTTTCTAAATCAAGATTTGTTAACACTTTTTCAGGTATATAGCGGCCAAGGCCAATAATTCCAGCATTCATTGAATAAGACTCCTTTTACTCATACGAGCATGTGATATTGTGATCTTATATTAGTATCTGGTACTAATTTTAACTTATTTTTTTCTCCTTGGCAATACAAACGTCTAACCTTTCCTCTCACTTTTTTCATAGATTATTGATATACCAATAGTAGAAAGGAGCATTTGATATGGCGCAAAAAGATATTTTTTCGGCTATGATGTTTGGACAGCCGCTTGAAAAGGAGAAAAGCAAGGAAGAAGCAAAGGAGGAACGCGTGGAGACATCTTCAAGTGAAGACTCCATTGACTACATGCATGTCATGAACCAAATTGGGAACATTATGAACTCCATCGATGAGCTGAAGCCTGTGTTTAAAGATGTTGGCCCTATGATTAGTGCCTTCAAGAAAAAATTATCATAAAAAAAAGCCACTATTCTGTGGCTTTTTCTGATTCTGCATCTGCTTTTCCAAGCTCATATGCCTCTTGCATAACAGATGTAAACAATGATAAAAGCGGCTGAAGAGCTTCGGGCTCAAGCTGAATACCTGCTTTATCTAATTCTTCTTTTGCCTGCGGAAAATACTTCATGGCAATTTGTAAAAACTCCATCGATTTTTCGTGCTGCATCATCGTATCCTCACTTTTCATTTGGCAGTTTGCCAGTTTTTTTGTAAGACGCAATATCACTTTCAATGTCTTTCAAAAAAGCACGGTCAATGGTGGAACTAAATTTCCCCATTTCGATCACTCCTTCTTTAAAGTCAAAGGAGTACTCACCTTGTGCATTTAGCTTGCCTTCATTAAATTTCTTCGCAATAATACTATACGCTTTATCCACATGCTGGACTGTGCTTGTTAAGACGGTATGGCTGCCGAGGTTGGATTGATCGGTGACATATCCGATCGCTGATAAATTATCAGCTTTGATTTGTTCAATGACAGGGATATTATAACCATCACCTGCTGGATATACAACATCTACGCCCTGTTTTTCCAATTTTCGATAGAGCTCCACGGCTTTGTCCGCATCATCCCAGTTTTCAACAAACTCGGCAAGCACTTGTACATGTTCATCTTGATATTTTGCACCTTTAATAAAGCCGTCTACTTCGCTTTGCCAATCATATGTAGCAAGAATACCAATCTTTTTTGATTTTGACATATGTGCTGCTGTCATGCCTCCGAAAAAGCCCATCGCTTCACCTTTAAACGTCACATTCGCAACATTATCCGCCTGAGGCTTGTTTCCATTTACCGTGATAAATTGTGTTTTCGGATAATCTTCACTAATGATGTTGAAAATTTCGCTGTATTCACTGCCATGGCCAATAATCAAATTGACTCCTTTTTTGTGAAACTCTTCAATGGCATCAACGATTTTCTCTTTGTCGACCATTCCTTCCTTATAATAAACATCTACACCAAATGTTGATTGAATATTTAATAAGCCTTTATAACCTTTCGTTCCCCAAACTTGATCATTAATTGTATCGGGGACGAGTAAACCCACCTTCTCAATCTGTCCTTTTAAAGGTGCCTGTGAGCAGGCAGATAATAGGAGAAGGAACGAAAAGATCATGACAAGCCGCTGATACTTCATGCCATGTTCAACTCCCTTTGCCACATGCAGGCATGAACCTGTATGTTAAATATAGGTTTATTTTATACTGAAAAAAGATAAGATGGAAGATCATTCTTGCTTTTTGTCGAAAAATGTTGAGTTTTGTCTTTTCCATTCTGCCATCATTTCTTCTGCTTGTTTGTCATCTGTTTGTCTTTCTACCTTCAATTCATGTGTTATTTCCTGTCTTTGTTCAGAGCCTGATGCCCACTTGAACAAATCCCTTGCTACATCTTCTACAAAAAATGCCTCATCACGCTTCGTTCTTTCTTTATCAAGTGTCCATGGTCCAAACATGCGAGGTAGAATAACAGCCGGCACATTCCGATTGGATGATTCGTCTTCGTTTTTTTCGTAAAGAACCCGGTACATACCTTGCGCCGCTTTCAAGTCTTCGTATCTTTTGTCTGGTTCTTCTGATTGAATAAAGATCAGATCATACGTGTCTTTCCCATCCTGAAGGTCAATGACACGGAAAAGATCATTTCTGCCAAGCCACATCATTCGTTCTTCTAATAACCTCTTTTGCTCTTCTGTTTGCTCATGAGGGCATGTGATATCCATTTGAATGCCCTCTTTCATCATATATTCACACAGCGCTAGGCCAAAAAATTCATCTGCCCCTATGATCAGTCCTGTCTCCATGTTCATGTCCCCTTTTTTAGCTTATCGAATAAAAAGAAGAGCCCTTTCCATGAAGGGCTGTTATCATCCTATTCATCACAATTCTCTTTCATGCGATTTATAAAACTTGTGAATGGATTGAAAGATTCTTCTCGGATGATCAAACATATGCAAGGTGAGATCGATCTGACAATGCTCTGGATTCTTCATGTGCTGATCAATAAAAGGCTTTGCATGCAGTTCATATGCATAGGGTGCACCGTTTAGTCTTTGCCATATGTGAATCGGTACATGAGCAGAATGAACAGGGCAAGCTGGGAGCGGATACGTTTCCGCTTCCTTTTCAGAGCAGCCGTAGCTCTTCGCTAATTCTTTGATTAGCTGTTTATAAAAGAATTTGTGTTCCTTTTCTCTTTCCCGTTGTGCATAGAGATGCAGACATGGATTCACCATCGCAATGGATCTTAGCACTTCTGGCATCTCTTCAGCAAGGCTCATAGCAACGAGTGCACCCATCCCCTCTGCCAGCACATGAATTTCCCGGTTTAATATTTCTTGTTTTAATGTGTGATGAACGAGCTGCTTTGTACTAAAAACAGCATCTTCGCATCCCCAGTGATTCCCATGAAGATGACTATTAAACAATGTATATCCTTCATCCTTTAAGGCAGTTAAAAGCTGGTTTCTTCCATAGTGCTGAAGCCAGAATGATGTATTTTCCTGCACAAAGTGATTTCGGTCACCGAGGATAAGAATGCCAAAGCCATTTGGTTTTTGAGGAAGGTGAATGACGTTCCACTGGGAACCAAGCTGGAAAAACCGTTCGCTTACACCCATATGGCCAGCCTCCTTTCAGTGATTCTGCTTTCTATGATATGAACAACAACTCTTGTAGGAATAAGGAAATCCCCTAATGACAGAAGAATTCTTTTTATTTTTATAGAAGAAGGTCTAAAAATGGTCACATAAAGGCTAAAACAGTCTTTTCCCCTCACTCGTATCTATGGTATGATAATCAATAGATTGTTACATAAAGGACGGTGGGATTATGCATTATATTATCACCCTCATTTGGACTTTTCTGCTGACACATATGGCTGGTTACATCGTTGCTTCGATGAATGGCGCTGCTTATGACTTTACTTTGACTTCTATTCTTGCAGTGGTGTTTACGGTTATTTTATTCATCTTTGCTGAAGTAAGTCCAATGAAAGAAACGGAAAGTTCAACAAAACACTCTTAATACGTAAGAGATGAATGTGAGAAAGAGCTAAAATGATCTTGATTTTAGCTCTTTTTCTTTTTGCTTGAAAAGCAGTACGCTAAAACCCCCTGCAGCTACAGGGGGTTTTTTATTGATTACACCTCGACGGTTTCGGACTTCTGTTTGTCTTGAGTCAAATGGCTTTTCGCAAGCCCTGTAAACAGGAAGATCGCGATACCTGATAAAATTTCAAGGACCCCGCCGCCAGCAATGACAGGTCCCGCTCCAAATCTTTCTGCCAGAACGCCTGATACGACAGCTGCAAACGGGAGGAAAACATTTGATGAAGCATTGATCACCGCGTATACTTGCGGCTGATCATCTTGGTCGACAGACGTTTGAATAATGACCATTTCCGGTACATTGATCGCACTAACGGCGGCACCGAATATAAAGGAAGCTAGTAGAACGACTGGCAGCCATGTACTCATCCCTGTGATAAAGAACGCAGCTCCTTCAATCATACCAGCGACAATAAAGAACAAACCAAATCTCTTAATTTTTATCTTCGCCAGAGCAAAGCCCATCATAAACGCGCCGACTGCAGCAACACCTCTTAAAATGGAATACACCATAGAATCGCTTTGCAATGCTTCTGCTACGTATACAGCAGATAGTGCCTGCCACGGAGCTGCAGCGACATTCATTAAAATACAATACAGCGTCAGTGCAAATAAAATGTGATGATTTTTGACGACGAGAAACCCTCTTTTTAAGTTATAAAAATATGTATTCTTTGCTTGTTTTATACCTGCTGCTTTGTCTTCAGCGGTTTTCTTTAATTTAACACCGATAATAAACAGGCCGGATATGATGAATAAGGCAGTGGTGATGAGCAGGGTATCTGCAGGTCCGATTAATTTGACTAAGAGACCAGCGACCATGACTGCTGCAAGTGCGACAATTTCAAAAGAAGATTGCAGGATGGCATTTGCTTTTTGAATCAGATGCTTCGGTACAATCTGCGGTAAAATCGCCACCGAGGCTGGGTTATACGCTGCACCTGTTGCCGATTGAATAACCATTAATGAGATCAATAACCATAATGGCAATAGATGCGAAAAATGCAGTAGCGGAATAATGAGTACAATGGTTGCTCGAACGACGTCTGATGCGAACATCCATTTAGACAAATGGTGCTTTTTCATAAGAGGTCCTAGTATTGGGGCTAGCAAAGATGAAGGAAGTACGGTTACTGCTAGGAGAAGTCCTGTACCGAGCGCTCCATCCCCTCTCAAAATCAATAGCCAAAGGACGGATGTAAAAGCAAAACTTTCTCCTGTGTTTTTAATGAGTCTTGATATGAATAATGAGGTGAAGCGTTTATTCCAAACACTTTCACTGAGATTCGTCTTTTCCATCACACAAATCCTTTCAACTAGTTAATCTCACTTACATATTTTACCTTAAATTCTCTTTTATTCATACTATTTATTTGAAAATTTGAACTTAATTGTTTTTTATTATAAAGAAAAAAGAGGCATGACACATGCCTCTAAAGACTTATTCCAGCCGACTCTTAGTCAATTGCTTATGGCTTTCTCTGATAGGTCCAAACACGGTTATGGTTCGAGTTATCCGGAAAGACGTCGCCTGCTTGAAGCTTAATCTTTAAAGGATCTTTCACCATACTGCCGGTTTCACCGATCTCGACATACACACCATTATTTGGTGCTTTATTCCCTGATTTAAACTGATGCTGCTGACCCATTTCCATCCTCCTTTCTCGATGATGTTATTATGTCCCGTGACTTGCCTCTCCAATCCTTTATGCAAAAAGTCCCTGCTCCTACGAGTCAGGGATGCTTTTCATTTATTTGGTTTGTTGATACATGAGCTCTTTGATTAATGCTTTTTGTACATGCAGGCGGTTTTCTGCCTGCTGAAATACTTTTGAGTGCGGTCCATCAATAATGTCTGCTGTCACTTCTTCTCCGCGGTGTGCCGGGAGACAATGAAGGAAAATATAATCCTTTGCTGCATGACGCATTAGTTCGTCATTGACTTGATATTCTTTAAATTCAGCAAGGCGTTTCTCAGTTTCTGCTTCCTGCCCCATGCTTGTAAACACATCGGAATAAATGACATCTGCATTTTGGACAGCAGCGACAGGGTCTGTCGTAACGATGACTTCTGCGCCTGATTGTTTTGCAAATTCACGTGCTGTGTCTGTTACTTCTTGAAGTGGTTCATAGCCTTTTGGTGATGCAACTGCAATATCACAGCCTAGCTGCGCACAGCCAACCATCAAGGAGTGAGCCACGTTATTTCCGTCACCGATGTAGGCGACTTTGATTCCTTTTAATGTTCCTTTTGCTTCTTTTATCGTCAATAAATCAGCAAGTGCCTGGCATGGATGGGAGTAGTCAGTCAGTCCATTGATGACAGGAATGGACGCATATTGTGCCAACTCCTCGACCTTCTCATGTTCAAAGGTTCGAATCATAATGCCGTCTACATAGCCAGACAGCACCTGCGCTGTATCACTGATCGTTTCTCCTCTGCCGATTTGCAAATCATTTGAGCTGAGGAAGAGCGCATGTCCCCCAAGCTGCGTCATTCCCGCTTCAAACGACACGCGGGTTCTAGTTGACGATTTTTCAAAGATCATCGCTAACGTTTTCCCTTTGAATAAATCTTGGTATGGGTTTTGTTTCATTTCTTCCGCTTTTTCAATTAAATAAGCAATGTCATTGATTGAGAAATCTTTTAATGATAAAAAGTCTTTTCCGTATAATGTCGGTTGCACGTCAACTTGACTCATGCCGTCACTTCCTTTTTGTATAATTCTTGGAGCGATACTGGTGATACATCTCCATTTTTTCCTTGTAGGAATGCTTGAACTGTTTCATATTCGGTTAGAACTTGGACGCCGTGTGTGAGTGCTTTTACGCGTTGCTCTTTTGCCTCTTCATCCTCGCCTAAATGGATATGAAGGGATTTATCTTCGTTTTGCAGCCAAGTGTCGAAGCTGTCCGTCCAGACGTCAAAGCCTGCATGTTTTGCTTCATCTACCAATTGTTCACTGCCTTTTATAAAGAGGCTACCTTTCTGATGCCAGATCGACGCAAACACTTTTTTCAAGGCGCTTTCGGCGTTTTTGCCTACACACATTCCTTCTCCTGTCGCTTTCATTTCAGGTGTCAGCTTTAAGTCAATATCTTGAATGGCATGTGATGAGAAGACTGGGAATTTGACCGCTGTTCCCCCTTTGTTTTTCGTTACTGGGTTCAGTTCTTCAAGCGTTGCACCCGCTAGTAATTGAGTCGCAAGCGGAATCATGTCAATGCCCATCACCTTGCTGACAACTGGAACGGTCCGGCTCGCCCGCGGATTCACCTCTAGTACAAGCGCCTGATCCCCTTTGATCACAAATTGGATATTCATAATGCCCTTAAACGCTAATTTCTTCGCTATTTGTTCGGACGCAATATGCACCTGCTGTTTGATGTCCTCGCTGATGGAGACACTTGGTAAGATGGCAAAGCTGTCACCTGAATGGACGCCTGCTTTCTCAATATGCTCCACGATCGTTGGGATGAAGGTCGTTTTTCCGTCAGAAATCAGATCCACTTCAACTTCTTTTCCAGTGACATACTCATCAATTAAAATTGGATACGGCAAATGATCTGGCTGATCAAGTAGTGACGTCAAATGCGCTTCTGACTGGACAACAATCATGCCCATTCCGCCAATGACATACGATGGGCGAATTAACACAGGGTAACCGATGCTGTTAGCATGCATGAGCGCTTCTTCTTTTGAATGAGCTGTATTTCCTTTTGCATGAGATAGGTTCAGTTCATCAAGAAGCTGATAGAACAGATCACGATCTTCCAGCGCATCTAGCGTGTCAAAGGATGTACCTAACAACGTAATGCCCGCTTTTTCTAAGCCTTCTGCTACATTGATGGCAGTCTGTCCGCCAAATTGAACGATGACGAAATCAATTTGCTCTGCTTCCACAACGTTTAAGATGTGCTCTAATGTAATGGGCTCAAAATATAAACGATCTGCGATTTCATAATCCGTACTGACCGTCTCTGGATTGTTGTTCATCATGATCGTTTCAAAGCCAAGCTTTTGCAGGGTAAGAACGCCATGCACCGCACTATAGTCAAACTCGACTCCTTGCCCAATTCGAATTGGACCAGAGCCAATGATGAGTGCACGCTGTTTTGTTTTCTCTTGATGCTCTCCATCACTTTTGCCAAAGTATGTGGAATAGAAGTAGTTCGTTTTTGCATCAAATTCCGCTGCACATGTGTCGACAATCTTAAATGAAGCCGTAATGCCATATTCTTGACGAAGCTGTCTAATAGCCTCTTCACTATTGCCTGTTAGAAGAGCAATCGTTTCATCAAGGAAGCCCTTTTCCTTTACCTTTTTCAAGGTGTCTTTGGAGAGCGTTCCTTCATGGTTCTTCAATTCCTGTTCGAGAGTGATCATATTGCTGAACACATGTAAGAAGAATAGATCAATTTTCGTCGCTTGATGGATCGCTTCAACCGTTTCCTGTCTTGAAAGAAGCTCCATGACAGCGAAGAAACGTCGATCGTCTGGTGTTTTGACAAGCTCAAATAGTTGTTTAGTCGATTGGTCTTTCAATTCTGGCAGGTGGAAACCCTTTGTTTTGATTTCAAGAGAGGCGACCGCTTTTTGGATGGCTGACTCTAAATTACGGTCAATCGCCATGACTTCGCCAGTCGCCTTCATTTTTGTACCTAATTGCCGATCTGCCTGTTTAAATTTATCAAACGGCCAGCGCGGGAATTTCACGACGACATAATCGAGTGCCGGCTCAAAACTAGCATAAGTTGTGCCTGTGAGCGGGTTTTTCAGTTCGTCTAGTGTATAGCCTACCGCAAGCTTTGCTGCCATTTTAGCAATCGGATAGCCCGTTGCTTTTGAGGCAAGAGCAGATGAACGACTAACCCGCGGATTCACCTCAATGACAAAGTATTCTTTACTGAATGGATCAAGGGCAAATTGGATGTTGCATCCCCCGACTACATCGAGTGCTGAAATGATTTTCAGGCTCGCTGAACGAAGCATTTGATAATCCTGGTCTGTTAATGTTTGCGAAGGTGCAACGACAATCGAATCTCCTGTATGCACACCAACTGGATCGATATTTTCCATATTACAAACCGTAATACACGTATTTTGACGGTCTCTCATGACTTCATATTCGACTTCTTTAAAGCCCGCAATGCTTTTTTCAACTAAACACTGATGAATCGGGCTCGCTAAAAGGGCTCCTTCAATAAGTGGTTTAAACGCTTCTTCTGTTAAAGCGATTCCGCCGCCCTTACCGCCAAGTGTGTATGCTGGTCTTAGAATGACTGGGAAGCCTACTTCTTTTGCAAATTGAAGGGCATCCTTTGCATTATCCACAATTTCACTATCTGGCACAGGTTCGTTCAACTGCTTCATGAGAGCACGGAATTTCTCTCGATCTTCACCGTTTTCAATTGTTTCAACTGACGTTCCGAGCAGGGTTACCCCGTGCTTTTTCAGCACACCGGCTTTTTCGAGCTCGACAGCAAGGTTTAAAGCGGTCTGTCCGCCAAGGTTGGCTAAAAGACCATCTGGTTTTTCCTTTTCGATGATTCTTGTCACTGAATCAACTGAAAGCGGTTCAAAATAGATTTCATCAGCAAATGATTCGTCTGTCATAATGGTTGCTGGGTTGTTATTCACTAAAATGACTTTGTAGCCCTCTTCTTTTAGGGCCATACATCCTTGTGTTCCTGAGTAATCAAATTCAGCTGCCTGACCAATGATGATTGGACCAGACCCGATGACTAGAATGGTTTGTATGCTTTGATCTTTAGGCATGTGCAACTTCTCTCCTTGCTTGTTTCACTTTCTCAATAAAATCATCGAATACCCATTCACTTTCAGCAGGACCTGGGTGTGCTTCTGGATGAAATTGAACTGACATAATGAGCTTCTCTTTATGAATGAATCCTTCGACAGATCCATCATTAACATGAAGGAATTTCACGTCCACTTCTTTGTCATTCATGCTTTTTTCATTCACCACATAGCTGTGATTCTGACTTGTCATGAAAACACGTTTGGATTCTGTATCTTGTACAGGGTGATTCGCCCCGCGGTGGCCAAATGGAAGCTTATACGTATCCCCGCCAAGTGCAAGAGCGATTAATTGATGACCTAAGCAGATTCCAAGTGTCGGGAAGGTCATCATGATGTCATGAATGGTTTTTAAATATGGCTTCATTGTTTTGGGATCTCCAGGTCCATTCGATAGCAGGACCGCATCTGGCTTAATCTCAAACACCTTTTCCAGCTGTTTGTACGGAATGACGGTTACTTTACAGCCGCGCGCTTCAAGCGAATCTGCTATTGATTTTTTAAAGCCAAAATCAATAAGCGCTACATGTTCCTCGCCGCTGCCTTGAGTGTAGATTTCATCGTCTGTCACCTGTGCGATCACATTGTCTTGTTTCATGGCCGGCGGTGTTTCGTTTTCGTCTACACTGATCACAGCGTTCATCGTCCCATTTGCCCGGATGTTTTGCACGACTGCACGTGTATCGGTATGAGTCAGAAGCGGAATGTTCCACTTCTGTAAATAATCTTTTAAGCTAACCGCTGCAAGATGGTGAGAGAAATGATCCGCTGCTTCATACACAACGACAGCTTTCACTTGTGGTTTTTTGCTCTCAAAGTCTTCATGATTAATACCGTAATTTCCGATGAGTGGATATGTGAAAACAATGATTTGTCCCTTATAGGAAGGGTCTGTGAGCACCTCTTGGTAACCTGTCATCCCTGTAAAGAAAACCACTTCACCTGTCATGCCAGCTTCTCCTGTCAGTTCTCCTTCAAAAGAGGCTCCATCTTCTAAATTTAAATAACCTTTCATGCTTGTGTCACCCCAAATTGAATAATTAGTAATATAAATGCATTTTTATGCGTTTTGGTGTAAAAAAATTTATACTGTCACTGTTTCATTTGCTAAAACATGAGTCATCGCTTCTATTGCTTGATCTATTTCTGCTTTTTCTACATTCAGCGGAGGCAATAACCGAATCACATTCGGACCAGCTGGAAGTACTAGCAACCCCTGTTCTCTCAGAGCTGTGATATAATCTCCGACTGGCTGATGACATTCAACCCCTGCCATCAATCCTTTTCCGCGTACTTCTTTTACGATATTCAGTTGTTTCAGATCTTGTAGTTTTTCTAGCAGATAAGCGCCTTTTTCTTTGACTTCTGTCAGAAACTCATCTTTGAAAATGACATCGAGTGTTGCATTCACAGCAGCCATGGCAAGCATGTTGCCACCAAAAGTTGTTCCATGTGAACCTGGTGAGAATGCGTCTCCTAAAGCCTTTTTCCCGATGACTGCACCGACTGGGAAGCCATTTCCTAATCCTTTAGCAGAAGAGATAATATCAGGATCAAGTCCCGTCTGTTCGTATGCAAATGCTGTTCCTGTACGTCCAATACCCGTTTGAATCTCATCTACGATCAGAAGTGCTTCATGCTTTTGGCAAAACGCTTGAACAGCTTCTAGAAATTCTGTTGTCGCTGGATTTACGCCACCTTCTCCTTGCACAACCTCAAGCATCACCGCTGCCACATCATCGACTTCACATGCAGCAATAGCGTCTGGGTCATTGAACGGGACATAATGAAAGCCTTCCAGCATGGGACCAAAACCCGTTTTGATTTTATCTTGACCTGTAGCAGCCATACCAGCATACGTGCGCCCATGAAAAGAGTGCAGAAATGTCACGATGTTTGTTTTCCCTGTTGCTTTACGCGCTAATTTGATTGCACCTTCATTTGCCTCAGCTCCGCTATTACAGAAAAACACGAGATCCCCTGAACTGTTTGCAGCCAGTTTTTCTGCTGCTTTTTCTTGCAGTCCATTTTCAAATAGATTCGATACATGCCAGACGTGATCAAGCTGTTTCTTGATGGCTTGATTGACCTTTGGGTGATTGTGACCGAGATTTGTGACCGCAATGCCTTGTATAAAGTCTAAATATTTTTTCCCTTTTGTATCGACTGCCCAAGAACCTGCTGCCTCTTGAATTTCAACATTCCACCGTCCATAAGTTTGAAAGAGATGACTCACAGGACCGCCTCCTTTTCCTTCACAATTCTTGTTCCTTTAAAGGTTTCCCCTGTAAAGATACTGCCTTTGCCATTGACGATCATGACTTCATCCACATCTCCTGATAAAGCACTCAAAGCGGATTGCACTTTTGGAATCATTCCCCCGGAAATAATGCCTTCATCAATGAGCGTGAGAGCTTCTTGTTCGGTGACGACATCTAATAGCTCGCCATTTTTTAAAATGCCTTCCACATCTGTAACAAACATGAGCTTATCAGCTTTCATCGCTCCTGCGACAGCTGATGCTGCTAAATCAGCGTTTACGTTTAACGTTTGGCATTCCTCTGTCATAGACAACGGTGCAATCACAGGAATAAATTGTTTTTCCATTAATGCTTCTGCCATCTCTGGATGCACTTCTTTGATTTCACCAACGTACCCGTACACGTCTTGATTAAGAAAATCAGCGACAAGCATCTGACCATCTTTCCCAGACACGCCGACAGATGAGATACCATGCTTTGCGAGCTCTGATACAAAGTATTTATTGACCGTTCCTGAAAGGACCATTTCCGCTACCTCTAATACTGGCTTCGTTGTTTTGCGCTGCCCGTCAACAAATTCTGTTTCCACTTCTAATTTTTGCAGCATGTTCGTGATTTCAGGGCCTCCGCCATGGACGATAGCCAGCTTAAATCCAGCAGCTTGAAGTGAGCGGACATTTTCGTAAAAGGTATCTGAAAGTTCTCGAATGACACTGCCTCCACACTTGAATACGATCGTTTTATCCATGTCTATCTCCTTCATTATGTGCGATAGCTCGCGTTAATTTTCACATAATCATAGGTAAGGTCACAGCCCCATGCCGCTGCCTGACCATTCCCCTCATTCATTTGAATCAAAATCGTGATCTCATCCTGCTCTAAATACGCTTTTGCTTCCTCTTCTGAGAATGGCTGCGGTTCATTATGTTTAAACAGACATTGTCCACCTAAATACACTTCTACCTCTTGTGGTGTGACGGACGCTGCGCTATGGCCAATCGCTCCAATGATACGCCCCCAGTTGGCGTCGGTGCCGTATACGGCTGTTTTCACTAGGCTTGAACCGACGATTTTCTTCGCTATGATGCCGGCTTCTAAATGATTTTTAGCGCCAGCGACTTGCGCTTCAATTAATTTCGTTGCACCTTCTCCGTCTCTTGCAATCTCTTTGGCAAGATCCTCACAAGCTAGCTTTAATCCTTCTTTGAACAATGGCCATTCTGGATGCTCTTCATTTAGCACATCATTTTCTGCCATGCCATTTGCCATCACGAGTACCATATCGTTTGTCGATGTTTCTCCGTCGACAGTAATTTGATTAAAGGTCACATCGGTAATATCACGCAGTGCATTTTGCAGAGCGTCTTGTTCGACATTTGCATCCGTTGTCACGAAGCCAAGCATTGTTGCCATATTTGGATGAATCATACCTGAGCCCTTCGCTGCACCTGAAATGAGAATCTCTTTGCCGTTTATCGTCAGGGTGTATGTTGTGTTTTTAATGACTGTATCTGTCGTTAAGATTGCCTCTTCAAAATGACCATTTCCTGCTTTTGCTTCTTTCAGCTGAGTGATGCCTTTTTTGATTTTATCCATATCCAGACACTCTCCAATGACACCAGTAGAAGAAACAGCAATGTAATCAGGTTCTACCCCTAACATATTTGCGCAAGCTGCCTGCATTTCGTATGCGTCCTTTAAACCTTGCTCACCGGTACATGCATTGGCGATGGCACTATTGACAATGACCCCTTTTAATTGCCCTGTCTTTTTTAAGCTTTTCTGAGTGACTTGTAGAGGCGCAGCTTGAAAGTGACTTTGTGTGTATACCGCTGCACTCGCTGCCGGCACTTCACTGACGATCAGTCCGAGGTCTTTTTTTGAATAACGTAATCCAATATGAATCCCCTTTGCTTCAAAGCCTTTTGGTGATGATACGTCACCGTCTATTTTAACAATGCTTTTTTCATTCAATTCGATCATGTTTGTTGTCTCCCCTGTTCTTATGGATAGAGAGGTGTCATTGTGAGGCCCGCCTCTTCATCTAAGCCTTTGATGATGTTGAAGTTTTGAACCGCTTGGCCGGCTGCGCCCTTCATGAGATTGTCGATCACAGACACAATAGTGAGTCTGCCTGTACGTTCATCTAAATGAAAGCCAATGTCACAGAAATTACTGCCGTATACTTCCCTTGTTTGCGGATACACCCCGTGATCTCTCACTCTGACAAAATAGGAATCTTCATAAAAGCCTTTCATATGCTTCATCATTTCCTCTTTTGTGGTATCTGATTTCAGCTGAGTATACATCGTCGCCATAATCCCCCTTGTCATCGGGACAAGGTGCGTTGAAAATGTGATATTCGCCGTGTGCGGATTCCATTCTCTTAATATTTGCTCTATTTCAGGTGTATGTTGATGTTCATTTACCTTATAAATTTTGAAGTTGTCGTTTAGCTCTGAAAAATGCGTTCCAAGTGAGGCAGATCGTCCTGCACCGGACACTCCTGTTTTTGCATCTATTATGATCATAGATTCATCGATTAGATTCTGTTTCATCAGCGGTGCTAAACCGAGAAGAACTGCGGTAGGGAAGCACCCTGGATTTGCAATAACTTCAGCCTGCTCAATCGTTTCACGATTCAATTCAGATAACCCGTACACAGCTTGTTGAACAGATGCTTGATCAGCTGCCCTTCGTTTATACCAAGCTTCATAGGTTGCACCGTCTTGAATGCGCAAATCACCTGATAAATCAATGATAGGCACTCCTTGGTTCATGAGCTTCGGTGTGAGTTCACTTGATACGCCTGCTGGTGTCGCTAAAAACACAGCATCTGTTTCTCGCACAATGGCAGCAGGATCAATGGCTTTTAATGTTTGATCAGTAATCGTTGTGAGATGCGGATAAGATTGACTGTATAATTGCCCATCACCACTCGATGAATACAATATACATTCATCCACGTGTGGATGTTGCTTGAAGATACGAACTAATTCCGCACCACCGTATCCCGTAGCACCTATAATACCTATTTTCAACGTCAATACACCCTCTTGATCTTTGTGAAATTATTTAACATTATAACATGTATAAAAATTAATTCAATTGTATATTTAATATTTCTTTTCATTTTTTTTCATAAAAAAATCCACATATCTACGTGAGATATGCGGATTTATCTTTCATATTTCATCAAGATGATCATGAGAGCACTGCATAAATATATGATAGAGCTTGCATAAAAAATGAAGTAAACGGTGAAGAAATCTGCAAACAGGCCGCCAAGCATAATTGCTATCGATGAAAAAAGAGCTGTCCAAAAATGATAGCGGCCGACCTCCTTCATTCTTTTATTCTCTGTTGTCAGTTCCGTAACGATGAGTTTTTCCCCGTGCTTTTGAAAGCCGCCTAGTGCACCAAGTGCCAGCTGAATCATATACACTTGCGCGACTTCTGTTATATGCGGAAATAGCAGCAAAAGAAATGCCATACCGAACGAATGAATAATCAAAAAGAGCCGCCTATCGGTGGTTTCGGGCAGTTTCCCTAAAAGTAAATGAATAAACGCTCCGCTTAAACCAAACAGGCCATAGGCAAGACCAAACTGTGAATAGCTTGATCCAACATTTTTAATAAAAAGAATGTAAAAAGGGAAAATCAAACTGCTGGCGAAAAACAGCAGACTTTGTGAGTAGACGAACCATTTCATTGCTTTTGCATTCATTGTGTATTGTACCTTTCATAAAAGTAATTGATAAACCTGCCGTCCGGATCTGCTTGCTTTTTCTTTTGGAAGAACACATCCGTTTTAGGATACGCCTGTTTCATTTGTACCTTCGTTTGATAAGGCATGTACGGTAAGTAATAGCTTCCATGGTGCCGTAGCGTGATATCTGTCATTTGCCGGATGATCCGCTCTGCTTCTGCCTTCTCTTCTTTCTTAAAACCATAATTCACTAAAAGAACAAGGGCAAACATATCTTCTTTCGCATATGAGAGATCCGCTTTTTCATTTTTTTGTACGTAGCGGATCGTGATGTTCATTAAATTCAAATCTTCCTGTTGTAAAAAGTGTCTCATTTCATCGATATACGCACGAAAGCGATCCACTGGGACGAAATATTCCTGCAGTACATCTGTGTCTGACTCATTCTCATAGTCTAAAAAAGCAGAATCTGAGCGCATCACATTATTTCTTGTGATCAGCTGATCATTTTGACTTTGGAAATACTTCTTTTGCAAATGCCATAGCAGATCTTTCCCCATATCAAACCTTCTTGAAAGACCGAGCATAAATTTGAGTGGCATAACGAGTTGATCCTCTTTCAGCTCTTGATATGATTCGATCTCTTGTTGTGAAGTGAGGGAATAATTCGTTACATACATCTCTTTCAAAAAGTTGATTTTCGATGTTGAGATTCTGGCAAGATGCATGCGTACTTGTTTATTTTGTTTGACATGTTTTTGAAAATAATCAGTGTATTCATCGTAATTTAGAGAGGTTGTCTCCATTTTATATAATTCATCCTTTGTTAAGGAAAGTTCAACATCTAAAATGACACCGAACAAGCCGTACCCTCCAATAACGGCAGTAAATAAATCATCGCCTGGCTTCACTGTGATAATCTCACCATCTGCTTTTAACAGTCTGAAAGAACGAACGGTGTCAATGAGTGATCCGTAGCGAATGTCACGTCCATGTGCGTTTGCACTGAGGGAACCGCCAATCGTAAAGATGTTCTGTGATTGCATGACCTTCACGGCAAGACCATATGGGTTGACATATCTTTGTATATCATCCCATGTAGCGCCGCTTTGGACACGGATGGTTTTCTTTTTTTTATCAAATGCTAAAATTTGGCGGAATTCTGTCATATCGAGCACGATGCCATTTTCATAATACGTGTGGCCGCCCATGCTATGCTGTTTGCCGGCAATGGATATCGGCAGGTTTTTTGCTTTCGCTTCTTCTACTACTTCTTTTAAAGTATCTATTTCTTTACCTTGAACGACTTTTTTTATTTTAACAGGCATGAGATGACTGACATCTGTAAACGCCTCAAGATCTTGTTTTTTGTGTGCTTGCTCCTCACGAATGGTGATTGATGTAAAAAATGCAGCAGCATATCCCATCAAAAGAACAATCCATAACCATTTTCGTTTCATTATAGGTACTCCGTTCTATGAAATTACACCCATTATATCGTACTATTCTCTTCCTCCACCTTATTTTTTCATAAAAAAACCCGGCATGAGTTCAACTCATACCAGGCATTTTCATTTGTGCTTATTGAATACCGAGCGCGATTTTTGCGTATCTTGACATTTTGTCTCGTGTCCAAGGCGGATTCCATACGATGTGAACTTCTGTTTCTTTCACTTCTGGAAGATCACTTAATGCTTTTTTCACTTCATCCACGATAACTGGTGCAAGGGGACACCCCATTGATGTTAAGGTCATCGTGATATCCGCTTTTCCATTCTCATCAAGATCGACATCATAGACAAGTCCAAGGTTGACGATGTCGACATTCAGCTCAGGGTCAATCACCTGTTCTAGGGCGCCTAAAATATTTTCTTTCAATGCTTCATCCATGATATCCACTCCTTTTCCATTAGTATAACGTACTTTTTCTTTTGACTAAACGTTTGTGCTTTTCAGATGTGTCACAAACCAGTCAATCGTTTCAAACATTGCTTGTCTTGAGACCTTATGGCCAGCTTGTCCATCTGTAATAAAACGAATCAGGTGCGGATCTTCTTTATATTGGGTTGCTGCTAACTCGTCATAAAGAGCTTTTGCATGCCGATAAGGGACAACTGGATCGTTTTCTGCATGCCAGAATAACAGCGGTCTTTTGTTTAATCGATCTGTTTGCAGCGTTAAATCATAAGGACGCAGCGCGTCTAATTGCTGATGAACCTCTTCGTCTGTAATTTCTTTCATCAACCCTTTGTTCCGCATGTTCATGATTTGTGCTTGTAGGAATGTCGTATATTTCGGACTGCCCATCAAGCTAACTGCCGCTTTAATCCAATCATGCTTGGCGAGTGCACCAAAGGTCGTGATGCCGCCCATGGAAGTACCTGCAACACCGATCAGATCGGCTTCAATCAATTGTTTTTCTTGAAAATATGTTTTGAGTATATCGATTTCATGTATTTCGTTCAGGACAATTTCCCAGAACCTTGACGCCAGTTCCTCTAAGCTGAGGTTTTCTGATCTTACACCATGATAAGCACAGTCAGGCAAAATCACTCTCATGCCTTTTTCCGCCAAATGAAAGGCGAAGTGTAAGTTGTGCTCGCGTGCACTTGTAAATCCGTGTATAAAAAATACAAGCGGCAGCGGTTTGTTTTTATTTTCAGCTTTTACGATATGTAAAAATGGAATATCGCGCGCAATTTGCTCATCAATGGTGATCACAGCCTATGAATCCTCCTTTATCATTCCCGTCTTTGTTTATTTTAACATGTAGACAACAAAGATGTGATAAAGATACACTATAGGTAGAGGCGCCGCAAGAACTGCCTCCTATCACTTACAGATCAAAGGAGATTTTATGGAGACTAAACCTTATCTAATCGCACTTGACCTGGATGGCACGTTATTAAAAGATGATAAAACCATCTCTACACACACACTTGACGTCATTCAAAAAGTGAAAGACAGCGGGCATCATGTCTGTATTTCAACCGGACGGCCATTTCGTTCCAGCTCTCCTTATTATCAGCAATTACAGCTTGATTCACCCATTGTGAATTTTAATGGAGCGTTTGTCCATCATCCTCTTGATGAAAAATGGGGAAGATTTCATACGTCACTTGATCTTCAAGTCGTTAAACAGCTTGTAGACATTAGTGAGGAGTATAAAGTACACAATGTGCTAGCTGAAGTGTTAGACGATTTGTATTTCCATTATCATGATGAGAAGCTCATTGATATATTTAATATGAATGCAAATAAAGTTACTGTTGGAGACCTTAGAGACAACCTTGGAGAGAATGTGACGAGCGTGTTAATTCACGCAAAAGAAGAGGACGTTGGAGCCATTCGAAGCTATTTATCAGATGTTCATGCAGAAGTGATTGATCATAGGCGATGGGCTGCTCCGTGGCACGTGATTGAGATCATTAAAACAGGCATGAACAAGGCCGTTGGACTGCAAAAGATCAGTGATTATTACGGCGTTCCACAGGAGCGGATTGTGGCATTCGGAGATGAAGACAATGATTTAGAAATGCTTGAATTTGCTGGATGCGGTGTGGCTATGGGCAACGGAATCGATGCTGTGAAACGTATTTCAAATGAAGTCACTGATACAAACGAACAAGATGGGATTGCAAAGTTTCTAACGAATTACTTCTCGCTTTAATTTTTCCATTCATACATAGCAGATGGAAGCGGGCATACTACCTTTAGACAGGTTGTCCTGTCAGCTTGTGTAAAGGGGCGGATTCCGAATGGGTAAAAGAAGCAAATCGAAACGCTTTATACAACAAGGTAAAGATTCAGTCAGTCTGCATGATGCACGTTTTCCTTATCGTTCTACGCTTGAAGAAGCTGCGGAGGACAGGGGAAACATGAAGACTGATGCTTCTGGAGGTTCATTGTGAGAAACGAACTTTTTGATCAAGCCAAATCA
Source organism: Bacillus sp. FSL W8-1143 (assembly GCF_037965155.1). NCBI lineage: Bacteria > Bacillati > Bacillota > Bacilli > Caryophanales > Bacillaceae > Bacillus > Bacillus sp. FSL W8-1143. The sequence continues at coordinate 1,134,185 of NZ_CP150182.1, read as the reverse complement.
TTTACTGAAGAAGCCCTTACTTCTTCATTTTCATCTGGGTTAGAGCGTCAACAGGCGGTCAAACGAGCCAAAAATGCCGTATCATCTGCATTTGCCAATTCGACAGATGCAGAAAGAAACCAGCTGCATACCTTCCAAGACTTGCTCGATGATCTCTAACATAAAAAAGCTGTCCACACCATTGGACAGCTTTTTCTGATTCTCATGAAGCTGAAAGCACTTATTTCACTTGGAACGTTTTCTTTTCCGTGATTTGCTTCAGCCCTTCTGCTTTTCCTTTAAATGTGACGACCGCTTCATACGTTCCCGGCTTGACACCATTTGACCACGTATCTTGAAAATCATAGGCTTCGCCTTTCTGTAGTACAAATGATTGGATGGCCTGAGTGAACATACGGTCTTTTGAGTAGCGGTATTGTTCATTTCCGTTTTCATCATACACACTGAGTTCGAATTTCTGGCTTGTGTTAAAGGTAAATTCAATATCTCGATCTGATTCATTTTTCAGTGACATGTTAAATTGAACCGAAGAACCTTTCTGGACGGGGTCTACTGTGAGTACAACCGTTTTTTCTCCCATTTGACCTGATACCTCCTTGTCTGGTTCATCCTTTTTTTGTTGTCCACAAGCGGTTAAAATCAATACAACGAGAAGAAGCACCAACCCTTTTTTCATTCGCTACCCACCTTTAATCTCGTCTGAAAAATCCAAGAATATTAGTTGTTTGCACAATATTTGTAAAGGCTTTTGGATCGACTTCTTTAATAATTTGTTCAAGTTCATACAGCTCATACCTTGTAATGACGATCACCATCATTTCTTTTGGCTCATTGGTAAAAGCTCCCTTTGCAGGTACAGTCGTAATACCTCTGACCATTTTTCCATAAATGGCTTCCTTGATTTCATCAGCCTTCTTCGTCACAATCATCGCGGTCAGCTTCTCATGTCTTGTATGGATGGCATCAATGACTCTTGTGGTCACATACAATGTGACAAGGGTATATAATGCTTTCTCCCAACCTTGTAATAATCCTGCTGTAAAAATGATGATACCATTTAAAATGAAGAAATACGTGCCGACTGGTTTATCCTTCCACTTCGCTAAGATCATGGCTATGATGTCGAGTCCGCCTGTCGATGCCCCAAATTTGAGCGTGATCCCAATCCCTACTGCGGATATCACGCCGCCAAACACAGCATTTAGTAAAATATCATGTGAAACACTCGTTTCTGGTAAGATGCCGAGGAAAATGGTCGTCAGGGCCACACTGATGATGCTGTAAAACGTAAAGGAACGGCCCACTTTCATCCACCCTAAAATGCCGACTGGAATATTTAAAATAAATAATAGAATCCCTGTGGATACATAAAATGGCGCATATTGATCCATTAAGCTAGATAACAGCTGGGCTACCCCTGTAAACCCACTCGCGTATACATCAGCTGGAATTAAGAATAAATTTAGTCCAATCGCATTGAGCAGTGCACCAATGACGACGACAATGAGTTTTTTTGCTTCTCCGATGAACATATTGTCATTCCTCCACTTACCATTCTCTCTATGGTTTTCCCTAAAATTTAGAATTTGAACACGAAAAGTTGATTTCTGTGATATAGTTAGGCTAAAAAGTTGTAAAATATGGCTGATTTTTTTAGAAAGAAGGGATTTTGATGACTGTTCATATCATAGCAGACAGTGCTGCTGATCTGCCTCTTTCTTATTATGATGAACATAACATGACGGTTATTCCGCTCCGTGTATTGCTTGGCGAGCAGGAATTTGAAGATTTGGTCACCATTGAACCAAAACAAGTATTTGATGCGATGAGACAAGGTGCTAGCCCAAAAACGTCACAAGCTTCACCAAACCGAATCAAAGAAGCCTTTGTTTCTCTCGCACAAACCCATACATCTGCAATCTATGTTGCCTTTTCATCAGAGCTTTCTGGTACATATCAAACCGCTGTGATGATGGCAAACGAAGTGAAGGAAGAATACCCTGATTTTGATTTACGAATCATTGATTCTAAATGTGCTTCACTCGGCTATGGGCTTGCTGTCAAACACGCTCAATCACTTGCCATTGACGGAAATACAATACAAGAAATTGAAACGTCTGTAAAGCATTTTTGCGAATCTTTACAACATATTTTTACTGTAGACGATTTATCGTATTTAGCAAGAGGCGGAAGAATTAGTAAAGCGTCCGCATTTGTTGGCGGTTTATTGAGTATTAAGCCCATTTTACACGTCGAGGATGGAAAGCTCATCCCCCTTGAGAAAATCCGCGGACGTAAAAAGCTGTTGAAACGCATTATTGAACTGATGAAAGAACGTGGAACGGATTGGTCAAATCAAACTGTTGGCATTAGTCATGGTGATGATCCTGCACTTGCAGAAGACATGAGAGAATTGATTGAAGCCGAATTTCATCCAAAAGAAATTGATATTCAGATTGTCGGCGCAGCTGTTGGGTCCCATTCAGGCCCAGGTACGCTTGCCATCTTCTTTACAGGCAAACCATCATAAAAAGCACCCTTCCCTGACACATCACGGGAAGGGTGCTTTTCTTATGACTTATGAAAGTTTAAAACGGTGGACGGTTTCATTTAACCTTGCCGTCATACTCATCAGTTCTTCTACCTGTTTGTTCATTTGATGGAAAGATTGCAGCTGTTCATTGGCCGAGGCAGAAATTTCTTCACTGCCAGCTGCTGTTTCTTCTACAACCGCACTAATATTTTCAATCGAGTTGAGTACTTGTCCGCCAAGCTCTGTTGATTGAACAATTTGGTCATTTAAGACCGCCATTTCTCGTTTAATGTGCTGCGCTTTTGTTTCTATATCTTCAAAGGAGTGTGAGGTTTTGTCCATCGCATCCTGCTGTTGAAGTGAAAGCTTGACTCCTTCTTTGACAGTTTGACTAATGGATTGAATGCCTCTTTCAATATGACTGACCATATCAAAGATTTGTCTTGTAGCGTTAGATGATTCGTCGGCTAGCTTACGAATTTCATCTGCTACAACGGCAAAGCCTTTTCCAGCCTCACCTGCTCTTGCCGCTTCAATCGCTGCATTTAGCGAAAGTAAGTTTGTTTGATCCGCAATGTCAGAAACTGTTTTGGCCATAGCCGAGATCCCGCTAGCATATTGCGTGAATTCTCCTGCCGACTGCTCGATTTGCCTTGTGGCATGTGTATTTTTTTCAATCGCCGTTTTGGTTTCTGTTAACGTGTGCTTTCCACTTTCCACTGCTTCTATCGCATCCCCTGTACTTTGGATGACTGTTTGTGAACGTTCGGAATTTTTACGTCCATGCTGATCCATCTTTTCAATCAAGCTAACGCCATGCTGGAGATCCTCTGAAATGGCCTGTGACCCATTTGCCATTTCGTCTGTCGAGACAGATACTTGATTTGCAGATTCCATCAGCTTTTTGTTTTCATCATCTAACTGGATCGAGAATGTCTCTACTTGACTTGAGACATTACTGATTTCTTTAATCAAACTAATCAGTTGATCTGTCATTTGATTAAAGGATTCATTCAAGCCGCCGATTTCATCCTTACGCTGAATGTCCATTCGCTCGACAGCAAGGTTGCCTTCTGCGATCTGCTTCGCTCGGTAGGAAAGTGATTTAATCGGTGTCACGATGGATCTTGTTAATCCAATATTTAAAAAGACAGCAATGACAATCAGTGTGAGGGCTGCGACGAGTGCACTTGTGATGATCCATTGCACATTATCCGCTGTATTCTCTAGATTTTGTTTATATGCTTCTTCTGCTCTTTTATTCATTGTATGGATGTCGTTTAAAACACCATCAATTCTTGCAGCGACCCGTCTTGCATCCGATGCGTTTTTTTCACCAATGGCATTATTTGCTTCCTTGGTCCACGTGTCATATTTTGCATTTAACCTTGTTAATTCATCTTTATTTATATTTCCTGCGTGTTTGTTTAACGTTTGCAGCTGTTTTTTTGCTGTAGAAATACCGGTTTGAACAACCTCTAGCTGTTCATCAGAAAGGGTCATTGAATAATTGGTCATGGTTTGTTCGACGCTTTCAAAGCTTGCCTTCGTTTTTTGAACATTTAATAAGGCTTGAACTTCTGTTTCATTCGATGATTGGATCTTTGTCATACTGACAATGATAAAGGCGATGACGCCAACTGCTAAAAGAAGTGAGACGAGTGAGTTGAGTAAAATTTTGATGCGCAAGCTCATGATGCGTCCCCCTCATCTTTTAGCAATTGCTGCTTCAGTTCATTTACTTTTTTGGTCAATGTTTCAGCATCTTTGAGCACCCGAATTCTTGCCATATCGATTCCGTCATTGTTTAAGTCGTAGATAACATGCCCATTTTTGATTTGATTGCTCTTGACGAGCTGTTCGCTGAATTGATAGACCACTTCATCGACTTTTTTTACCATGGACGAAATCACCGCTTTTTCAGCGGTGTAGTACTGATCACTATCTACACCAATGGCATATTTGCCCTGCGCTTGCGCTTCTTTTAATACACCGACACCTGTATAGCCAGCTGCGGCATATAAAACGTCTGCTTTCTTTTTGATCATGCCTTTGGCTATTTTACTGCCTTTGTCCGCATCACTAAACGTATTAGCATAGGTGGATAAGATCTTGATGTTCGGATTCACTGATTTGGCGCCTTTTTGGAACCCTTTTTCAAAACGATGGATCAACTCCGCATCGACACCGCCAACAAATCCAATGACATCACTTTTCGTTGTCATGGCAGCAAGTGCGCCCGCTAAATAGCTGCCTTGCTCTTCTTTAAACGTCACGGAGGTCACATTTTTCAGCTCAGATACGGCATCGATGAGCAAAAAGTGCTTCTTCGGATATTTCTTTGCGACTTTTTCTAAGTCTTCTTGCATACTAAAGCCTACCCCGATGACGAGATCATTGCCAGCTTTTACAAGCTCGGTCAGTCCTTTTTCATATGTATCGGTTTCTGCAATTTCTCTATAATCAAATTCAATACCTAGGTCATCACGTGCTTTTTCTAATCCTTTAAACGATGAATCGTTAAATGATTGATCACCAAGACCATCATCTGTGAGCATAACGCCAATATGCTTCGCATTTGATGCTGGTGGTTCCCCTTGTTGATTGCTGCATGCGGTGAGCACCATAAGCACGGCTACCAACAGAAGCAATGAAATTTTCACTTTCATCCAAACACACACTCCTTTTGTCATCCTTACTCCTTTCTTATCGGATTTGAAAGGCGTTGTTTCAATGATTAAGTGAAGGTTTTTCAGCTTTTTTCATGACTTTTTTCACTAAAAAAACCCATTATTTATCACAAATATAAAAAAAGGGATAAAACCATGATGATTTTATCCCTTTTTCTTCATTTCAGTGTGATATGAAAACCCATGAGGTTAGGGTTCTCTTTCACGCTGCTCATTTTTTCTCGTATGTCCAGCCCTCTTTTTGGTAGACTAGGCCGTTTTTCATCAAATGACCTAATGCTCGTTTAAAGGCTGCCTTGCTCATTTGGAATCGTTCACGGATGTCTTCTGGATCACTTTTGTCTCCATAAGGCATAGCACCATTTCTCGTTCTCATATAGGTTAAGATTTCTTCTGCATCGACAGATAACGCTTCCTGTTTTCTAGGAAGCAGAGAAACGTTCACGGTCCCATCCTCTTTCACTGCAATGACGCGTCCTGTCACGGTCGATCCTAATCTTGGTTCTTCCTTTCGTTCCGTGCGGTGGATAAACCCTCGCACGCCTGTATCTGTCAGCATAAACGAGCCTGTCGCAATTAAGCGATAAATCGTACCAGTGATTTCTTTGTTCATTAAGGTTTCGGGTGCCTCGGTAAACAATTCACTGATCACATCTTCAGTGGCTGGCTTTGCGAACATTCTGCCGTAGCTTGTGACTTTCAGCATACAGTAAAGTTTGTCTCCTTTTTTCGGCCATGCTTCCTCGAAAGGCGGTAGATGTTCTGTTGCAACAAGTGCATCCTTTGAAAGCCCGACATCCACAAATGCGCCCATGTCTTCTAGGACGTCTACGACTTCTACCCAGCCATATGTATGCGCATTGATTGTCGGTATTTTCATCGTCGCAGCTAGTCTTTCTTCATGATCTACGTATAAGTAGACCTCTACTTCATCTTGGTCACCAATATCTTCTGTCATTTCACTGCGGTGCAAGAGGACAGAATCTTCACCATCTGTCAAAAAGTAACCGTATTCCATCTCGTTCTCTATTTGCAAGGTCAGTTGCTCACCTGGTCTCATGTTCTCTTCCTTCCTATCTGCTCATAAAAGAGCGTTCGTTCATCTTTTGATTCACTTTATTCTACTATACTTCTCCTCACATGAACATCTCTAGTTCTGTTAGCTAAAGTGGTCAAACCGAACGCGATTTATACCGCTGCTGGCAGAACTCTTTGACTCATCTCTTTGATAAAGTTTCTTCTTCTCCACGTTGCATGATAAAATAGACGCAATATCTATCCATGGAGGTCATGCGTTATGGCAAAAGAAAGCTCATTTGACATTGTATCAAAGGTTGAACTGCCTGAGGTGCAAAACGCCGTTCAAGCAGCGCTGAAGGAAATTAAAAACCGTTATGATTTTAAAGGAAGTAAAAGTGATATTTCTCTTGAAAAAGAAGAGCTCGTGCTCATCTCTGATGATGACTTTAAGCTGGAGCAGCTAAAAGATGTACTTGTGTCAAAGCTGATCAAACGAAATGTTCCAACTAAAAACATCGACTACGGAAAAACCGAGCATGCCCTTGGCGGAACCGTACGCCAGCGCGCGAAGCTGATCAGCGGAATTGATCAAGACAACGCCAAAAAGATCAATGCACTCATTAAGCAATCCGGCATCAAAGTGAAGTCACAGTTTCAAGATGACCAAGTGCGTGTAACAGGAAAAAATAAAGATGATTTACAAGAGGTTATTTCTCTTATGCGCAAGGCAGATTTACCGATTGACGTTCAATTTATAAATTTTCGATAAATTTCAAATTTTCCATTGATTATTTCCGATTTTTTCGATACAGTGGATGGAAGTTCAATTTATTGACATGTTCATATCGCTTTCTTATCAAGAGAGGCAGAGGGACTGGCCCTGTGAAGCCTCAGCAACCGGTGTAGTAGAAATATATTTTCTATGACCAAGGTGCTAAATCCAGCAAGCAACTGCTTGGAAGATAAGAAGAAGAATTACGATACAGCCAAAAAGTCTTCTTCTTATCAGAAGGCTTTTTTTGTTACATAAAAATAAGGAGGAAACCAATGGGCCTATTACAAGACTTACAAAACCGCGTACTGATTGCTGACGGTGCAATGGGAACACTTTTATACTCTTACGGCATTGACCGCTGCTTTGAAGAATTAAATTTATCGAAAGAAGATGAAGTAAGGCGCGTGCACGAAGCATATGTGCAGGCTGGTGCGGACATCATTCAAACAAATACGTACGGCGCAAATTATATTAAACTATCCCGCTACGGCTTAGAGGAAGAAACAAAGCGCATCAATACAAAGGCGGTACAAATCGCAAAAGCAGCCGCCGGCTCTGCTTATGTCCTTGGAACGATCGGCGGCATTCGAACGTTTAACAAAAATGCCTATACAATTGAAGAAATTAAACGAAGCTTTAGAGAGCAGCTGTACATTCTATTAAATGAGCAGCCCGATGGATTATTGCTAGAAACGTATTATGACATGGAAGAAGCGAAGGCCGTTCTCCAAATTGCACGAAAAGAAACGACTCTCCCGATTGTCATGAACGTCTCCATGCATGAACAAGGTGTGTTGCAGGATGGAACACCGCTCAAGGATGGTTTATCTGAATTGTCCTCTCTTGGTGCAGACGTCGTTGGCATCAACTGCCGGCTTGGCCCTTATCATATGATTCAGGCACTCGAAGGCGTTCCAATTTTAGAAAATTCCCATTTATCAGTCTATCCCAACAGCAGTCTTCCCTCTCTTGAAGAAGGCAGACTCGTCTATGATACAGATAACGATTATTTTCGAAAAAGTGCACTTGAATTTAGAAATCAAGGCGCACGTATTATCGGCGGTTGCTGCGGAACAACGCCTCAGCATATTCACGCAATGGCTGAAGCGGTCAAGGATTTAGCCCCGATCACTGAAAAAGAAGTGAAAGTATTAAAAGAAGAAATCATTTCGATTCAAGATCAGCGGACTGAACCAGGTCTTGATGAGCTCGCTACGAAAAAACGGACGATTATTGTAGAGCTTGATCCGCCGAAGAAGCTGAACTTCGAAAAATTCCTCGTCGCGGCAAATGAGTTAAAGAATGCAGGCATTGATGCCTTGACATTAGCCGATAATTCTCTTGCGACCCCGCGCATTAGCAATGTGGCTTGCGGGGCATTATTGAAACAGCAGCTTGATATGCGTTCACTCGTCCATATCACGTGCCGTGATCGTAATTTGATTGGGCTTCAGTCCCATTTGATGGGTCTCGACACCCTTGGTTTAACTGATATTTTAGCCATTACAGGCGACCCTTCTAAGATTGGAGATTTCCCAGGTGCAACGTCGGTTTATGATTTAACCTCCTTTGATTTGATTCGGCTGATTAAGCAGTTTAACGAAGGCCTTTCTTTCTCAGGGAAGCCGCTTGGCAAAAAGACCAATTTTTCAGTAGCTGGCGCGTTTAATCCGAATGTTCGCCACATTGATAAAGCGGTCAAACGTCTTGAGAAAAAAATCGAATACGGTGCTGATTATTTTATTTCACAGCCTGTTTATTCTGAGGAACAGCTTGTGAAAATTCATGAGGAGAGCCGTCATTTAGATAAGCCGATTTATATTGGCGTTATGCCGTTAACAAGCAGCCGAAATGCGGAGTTTATTCATCATGAAATTCCAGGCATCAAATTATCTGATTCCATTCGTGACATTATGGCCAAGGCTGGTGAGGATAAAGAAAAGCAGCGAGCAGAAGGCTTAGCGATTGCCCGCTCTTTATTAGATACAGCCTGCGAATTGTTTAACGGCATTTATTTAATTACCCCCTTCCTTCGATCAGACTTAACAGCAGAACTAACCACCTACATTCATCAGAAAGAAAAGGAGTCAAACACCCATGTCAACTATCACTGAACAGCTTAAGAAACGCATCCTCGTCGTTGATGGTGCAATGGGGACCATGATTCAAAATGCCAATCTCACAGCAGAAGACTTTGGCGGAGAAGAGTATGAGGGCTGTAACGAGTATTTAAACGTGACAGCCCCTCACATCATCCGCGCGATTCATAGAGAATACCTTGAGGCAAGCGCCGACCTCATTGAAACGAATACGTTCGGGGCTACAAAGCTCGTCCTTGACGAATACGGGCTTGGCCACCTTGCCTATGCACTCAATATACGGGCTGCCCAGCTGGCAAAGGACGAAGCTGCCCGTTTCTCCACGCCGGAGCAGCCCCGATTTGTTGTAGGTGCGATGGGTCCCACTACGAAAACATTATCTGTGACAGGCGGCACAACCTTCGATGAGCTCGTCAAAAACTATGAAGAGCAGGCCCGCGCCTTGATTGATGGCAAATGTGATGCCCTTCTTTTAGAAACAAGTCAAGACATGCTGAATGTAAAGGCTGGTTTCAAAGGCATTCAGGAAGCCTTCCAGCAGACAGGTATTGAGTTGCCTCTCATGGTATCAGGTACGATTGAACCGATGGGCACTACCCTCGCTGGTCAGGATATTGAAGCCTTTTATATCTCTCTTGAGCATATGAAACCAATGAGTGTCGGCCTGAACTGTGCGACGGGTCCTGAATTCATGACAGACCATATCCGCACGCTCTCCTCCATCGCCAAGTCAGCGGTTAGCTGCTATCCAAATGCTGGTCTACCAGATGAAGAAGGTCAATATCATGAATCCCCTGCTTCACTTGCTAAAAAAATTTCCGCCTTTGCCAAGGAAGGCTGGTTAAATATTGTTGGCGGCTGCTGCGGAACAACACCTGCACATATACAGGCATTGTCAGATGAAGTACGAACGATTCAGCCGCGTCACATTGCGCATGAATCGTCTCAGCATACCGTCTCAGGAATTGAGCCCCTGATATATGAGGAGTCAATGCGCCCTCTTTTTGTAGGAGAACGAACCAACGTGATTGGTTCACGCAAATTCAAACGACTCATTGCGGAACAAAAGTTTGAAGAAGCGTCAGAAGTTGCTCGTGCACAGGTAAAAAACGGTGCTCACGTGATTGATGTGTGTCTCGCTGATCCAGACCGCGATGAGGCGGCAGACATGGAAGGTTTTTTACAAGAGGCTATGAAAAAAGTCAAAGCCCCATTTGTCATTGATTCAACGGATAAACACGTGATCGAAAAAGCGCTCACATATTCCCAAGGGAAAGCCATCATCAATTCCATTAACCTTGAGGATGGCGAAGAACGCTTCGAAGAAATTCTTCCACTTGTGAAGCTATACGGCGGTGCACTTGTTGTCGGCACGATCGATGAAACAGGGATGGCTGTAACAGCAGAAAGAAAGCTGGAGATTGCGGTACGCTCTCATGATCTATTAACGAAGAAATATGGCATTCCCGCAAGTGACATCATTTTTGATCCACTTGTCTTTCCAGTAGGCACTGGAGACGAGCAGTATATTGGCGCTGCCGAAGAAACGATCAAAGGCATCAAAATGATCAAGGAAAACCTGCCTGAGTGCTTGACGATTTTAGGCATCAGCAACGTGTCTTTTGGACTCCCACCTCTTGGGAGAGAAATCTTGAATGCCGTCTACTTGTATCACTGCGTCCAAGCAGGACTTGATTACGCCATCGTGAATACAGAAAAGCTTGAACGCTTCGCTTCCATTCCAAAGGAAGAAATTAAGCTGGCTGAAACACTGCTCTATGAAACAAATGATCAAACCCTTGCTGAATTTACCCAATTTTACCGAGGCAAAAAGAAAACGGAGAAAAAACCAAAGGTCTCCTTATCACTTGATGAAAGGCTAGCACTCTACGTCGTCGAAGGAACAAAAGAAGGACTTATCGATGATTTATCCCTTGCTCTAGAGCAATTTGAATCACCACTTCATATCATCAATGGTCCGTTAATGCAGGGAATGGCTGAGGTTGGACGTCTTTTCAATCAAAACGAACTGATTGTGGCGGAAGTGCTTCAATCAGCAGAGGTCATGAAGGCATCTGTATCGTATCTCGAGCAATATATGGAAAAGCAGCATGCAAGCGGGAAAGGTAAAATTCTACTTGCCACTGTAAAAGGAGATGTCCATGATATTGGAAAAAACCTTGTCGACATCATTTTGAGTAATAACGGCTTTCAAGTGGTCGACCTCGGAATCAAGGTGACACCTCAAACATTGATCGAAGCTGTGCAAAAGGAAAAGCCAGATATGATTGGGTTATCAGGATTGCTTGTGAAGTCAGCCCAGCAAATGGTACTCACCGCTCAGGATTTACAAAAGGCGAATATTTCCGTGCCCATTTTGGTTGGCGGAGCTGCACTTTCTCGGAAATTTACGAAAATGAAGATTTCGCCTCATTATGACGGACCGGTCCTTTACGCAAAAGATGCGATGGACGGCTTATCTTTAGCCAATGAGTTAAAAGCAAATCCTCTTCAGTTTCAAATAAAGCCCGACGAAGAGCCTGTGGCACCTTTCAAAAAGAAAGAAACAAAGCAGCCACAAGCTGTCATTGAATTACTAGAAAAACGTGCGGCACTCCCTGATGCACCTATTTTCACACCAGAAAATACGGCACGTCATTATGTAAGAGACATCGATCTGCATCACATTATGCCTTATGTGAATGAACAAATGCTCATTGGCCACCACCTTGGATTAAAAGGAAAGGTGAAAACATTGTTAGCGCAGCAGCATCCAAAAGCATTGGAATTAAAGCAGCTTGTCACAGACCTTCTAAACGAAGGCAGAGAGAAAAACTGGTTTGCGCCTGCGTTTGTCTATCAATTTTATCCTGCCAGTTCAAACGGAAATGATCTTCATATTTATGATCCCGAAGCGTCTGACCGTATCATTGAAACATTCCAATTTCCAAGACAGGAGAAGCTTCCGTACCGCTCCATTTCTGATTATGTGCGGGGAAGCGGTGAAAAGGAGAAAGATTATATTGCCTTATTTGCCGTCACAGCCGGAGCGCGTATACGTGAAGTCGCGCAGCACTTTAAGCAAGAAGGAGATTATTTAAAAATGCATGCAGTTCAAGCTCTTGCGCTTGAGCTTGCAGAAGGATTAGCCGAAAGAACCCACCAAGTGATTCGTGACAAATGGGGCTTCCCTGACCCAGTCGATTTCACAATGGAAAAACGATTCCAAGCGAAATATCAAGGGCAGCGCTATTCCTTTGGTTATCCCGCCTGTCCAAATCTTGAAGACCAAGAAAAGCTGTTCAAGCTGCTTCAGCCAGAAAAAATCGGCATCCAGCTAACAGAAGGATTTATGATGGAACCTGAAGCATCTGTTTCAGCGATCGTCGTTTCTCATCCTGAAGCTCGATATTTTAATGTTCATTAATGCAGAACCTCCGAAACTGGAGGTTCTTTTTTGCTGGGAAAATTAGATAAACTTCAATTTTTACACTATACCTTCTTATGGTACGATACACTTAGATGAATTCAGCTAAGAAGGAGTTGCGCGTCATGACAAACGTTGTTCAACGAGCATTAACACTCGATGACATACCAGATCTTATCGCATTGTCTCAAGAGGTAGACTGGCCTGATTACAATGCGGAAGAGCTCACATCTCTTTTAACAAATGGATATTTCACAGGTTTTTCAACAGCGGATGGACAAGTCATCTCATGTGCAGGACTTTTCCAATATGATCGAATGGCGTCAATTGGTGCTGTCATTGTATCTGAGACACATCGCGGCTTAGGTCTTGCAAGGAAAATGATTGACACCCTGCTAGATCAATGTGATCAAAGCATTCCTGTCGTTTTAACCGCTACTGTCCAAGGGCGGCCAGTTTACGAAAAAATCGGGTTTCACACGGCTGGTTACATTACGACTTACAAAGCGCAAAACCCAAACCCAGAAGCGCTTCGTGTGTCAGATGACATCCACCTGTCTCCTGCCGATGAATCGCACCTTCCGTGTATTGAAGCACTAGATGAAAAAGGCGCAGGCACAAATCGATCAAGCTTTATAAAAAACCGGATGAACCGAGCAGCACGGCGTATCATTGCACAAAATGAACATCACGACACAACTGGCTTTGCGTTTGGCGTTGAAACACCTGCCAATTTAATGATTGGTCCGCTTGCTGCAAATGATGAACTTACAGCTCTCTCGCTGATCCGTTCGCTCATTTCGTCTTATTCGGGTCCAATTCGTTTAGATATGCAGGAGGAAACAGCTGAGCGCCTCCATGAATCACTTGTTGAAGCAGGTTTTACGAAAACAAACAAAGCGCATTTTATGATGATTCGCGGAAAAGAAAAGCTGAACGAACCCGCTCTTCTTTATTTCCTTGCCTCTCAAGCATTTTCGTAATATATAAAAAGCTGTAGACACTTGATGTCTACAGCTTTTCTATTATTTCTCGCCGATGGACGAAAGAACATGCGCGAGTGCATTTGTGACCTTTCCATGCTCTGATGCATGCGGGCGGTCATCTCCATCTCCGTACCCATAATCAATCATTCGATTACGATTTAAGCACAGTTTTGTCAGCTTCGGCTGGAAGAGATCAAATAGGTCAAAACGGTCCTTCAGCTGTGGGAATTGCTTTTGATACTGCTGAATTTCTTCGGCAAGCAAGCGCCAAAGTGTCGCTTCATCTAACAGCTCATGATTGTCTAACACATTTGATACGTAACGCAGGTTACAAATAAACAATCCTGTAAAGATAAACTGCACTAAGCCTTCCGGCGGCTCACTCCGCAGCACTTCTTTTAAATCGTCTCCTAGAGAAGCCAATTCAGGCAGCGGCTGATCACTAATGTTCACATCGTCGACGAAATCTTTGATCGCCAAACGATGAGGCTGATGATCTTTTAACACAAGAATCGTATTTTGTCCGTGCGGTGAAAAGACGGTGCCGTATTGATACATAAAGTGCAATAGCGGCGGCATCACCACATGGAAAAATTTCGCCATCCACTCTTTTGCTGAGAGACCTGATTTTTCAATCAGCTGTTTCACATATGGCTCACCTTCATGATCCTCATAGGTGAGTGCCGCAAGTGTAACAGGGTTCTCTCCTTCATCTAAGTACGAGTAAATGCTTTCTCTAAAAATCACACCGAGCATCTCAAGATATTGATACGGCGCACCAGGCAGTTTGCTATAGTAAGGATGATCGACATTAATACTTGCATTCTCACCAGGTAATATCACGCGGCAGACATCAGATAAAAATGAATCTTGGTCCGCAATCCCTTTAATATGCGCTGTAATACGAGGGGCAATGACTGTCCGTTCTGACGGGAGTCCTCGGTACACAAGCGTATTTAAAATGCTCATTGGCAGTTTAATATGATGCTTGCCTTTATTTGAGATGTTCGTAAAGGTTCTGATCGACTGCTGCGGGATATATTGATCCAGTCCCTCTCCTACATACACAATCCGGCGCAACGCCAAATCTTCTGGGAAATGCTGAATAATCATATGTGTCCACTGCCATTTATGAACAGGCATCAAATAATAATCAGCTGCAATCAATCCTTCATCCTTTAGCACGCGGTGAAATTGACGGATCGTGACTTCATCTAACTCTTTGGCAATTACCTGCTCATAGTTTTCATGATCGACTGCATGGAATGTCGCAAGGTCCCGGTGAACAGCAATCCAAGACAGCTGCACACTTTCTTGCCTTTCAGGTGCATAGGCTAGGTAGTCATCATAACTGAACCCAATGCGTCCTTTGTTATACACAATCCAAGGATGGCCTGTCATTTCTCCTTCAATCCATGCATAATCAGTATCTGTCAGTTCATCCGCACGAAGTGCTTTTTTCGACAGCAAATGTACATCTGCTAACAGGGTGTGATGAAGCTCTTTTATAAGGTGTCCTGTTGTGTCAGAAGACATTGGAATGAGCGGCTGAATGTCTAGTAAAAACACAATGGCACTGACATCCTTTGACCATTTTCCGTCTTGACAGCACTCGATTGATTCAGCAATTGTATCAAAACTATCAAACAAACGAGGTTTTGCAAGATAGCGATATTTCTTATGTTCGTGAATGATTAATTCATACTGAGCAATGCCATCCTTTTGATCTAGCTGCACGGGATGTAGCATATCCTCATACATGTATTCAGACAGCATTTTTGCCACCATTCGCTGGTTTGCCTTTTTCCAAGCAGCCGGATTCACCGCTTTTTTCAATTCATCTTGTACACTCATCGCTTCATCCTCCTTAACCTTTGATTTCTTCAAATGTGTTGACGTTCTTATGTGTACCAAATGTCTGGAAGACGTGCTTTTGATAAAGTGGATACACGGTTTGACGAGCAAGTTCATTGATAATCACACTGTTTCGGTAAGCGCCAAGTCCTAAATCTGGAGCGCCAACGCCATGTGTATGAAGCTCTGCATTTTGGACAAAAATATCATTTTCACCCATTGTATTCGTTTTTAAGCGATATTCACGTTCGACTTGGAACCGTCCTTGATCGTCCCATTGAATGTGATGAGAAATTGGATTGATAAACGGGGGCAGTACCGATTGATAGCCCGTCGCCAGTACGACAATATCTGTCTCGTGGGTAAAGGTGTCCTCTTTGACCCATTGCGTGCATGAAAGGGACAAGCCGCGAGCTGTTTCCTCAATCAAGTTGACCTCCGTCATTGCTTGAAGCACTGTGTTCAACTGCTCTCCGCAGGCAGAACGTTCATAAAGCAAATGATAAATATCACGGATCATTGCAGAGCTGATGCCCTTATACAGCAAATCTTGCTGCTTTAACAACGCATCCTTTTTTGTTTGCGGAAGCTCATAAAAGAAATCAATATAATCTGGAGAGAAATATTCAAGGCCAAGGTTTGAATATTCCATTGGGAAAAATCCTTTAGAGCGTGTGAACCAGTGAATATCCTTCGCCTCATCATCTGATAAAATATCATAGAACACTTCTGCCGCACTTTGACCAGAGCCGATCACTGTCACAGATTTCCCTTTGAAACAGCCTTCTTTCTTTCGTTTTAAATAGTCAGCAGAATGAAAAACTTTCTCTCCTAAAGCTGGCTGGAGCGATGCTGGTATCGCCGGCTGTGTACCAATTCCTAAGACGAGATGCTTACTTTCAAACACCTCTACCGTTTGGTCTTTCACATGACGCACATGCACTTCATATCGCTTTTCTCCTGCTTTCTCGATCAATGAGACAGATTCGACGTTCATGCCAAATCGGCAAGAGTCTAACTGGTCTGCGACCCAGCGGCAATAATGACTATATTCCTTGCGCGGAATATGAAAATCCTCTAGAAAGTAAAATGAATACAAACGGTTTTGTTCCTGTAAATAGTTGAGAAAGCTATATTTACTTTTCACATCTGCCATACTGACAAGGTCCGCTAAAAAGGGAACTTGCAGTGTCGTCCCCTCAATGAGCATCCCTGGGTGCCAATGAAAGGCTTCACTTCTTTCAAAAAACAAAGCGTCAATTTCATTTACCTCTTCAGATAATGCGGCAAGTCCTAAGTTAAACGGACCAATGCCGATCCCTATTACATCCACTACATTATTTTGCTTGTTGAACCGCGTCATGGTTATACTTCCTTTCGAATCGTTCTCGATCACAAAACATTAAAAGACCTGTTTTATCGGGTAAATTGACTGGTTTTACACGTTCAAATCCGCATTTTTCAAATACATGGATCATTTTTTCATTGCGAATATCCGGCTCAGCGACGACTTTTTCTGTTCGTTTATTCTGCTCAAATTGAAATGCTGTCATGGCCTGAAGCAGCGGGGCCGCAAAACCTTTTCCCACATAATCCGGTTCCCCTATTAATAGATGGATTCCTTGGTCATGCGGAGAAGGCTGATAGTAAGATTCTATGACATCACCTTTGACGTTGTATGCCTCAAAATAACTCATTGGCGTCCCATCAATTGTACCTAAATAAAGGGTTTGATGCGGATCATGAATCGCCTGATAAAAATGCTTTTCAAAAGCAGGAAACGGAATATTCAAATGCCAAAATGGGTGAACATACTCCTCTTGCATCCACTTGTGGACAAGCCGGACATCTCTTTCATATTCAGCGCGAATAAACTTAATACGATCCCTCATCCAATCAGCGCCTCCTTATGTAAAAAGAGCGGATTCAAGACAGCTGTGTAACGAGACTGTGTTTCCAGAGATCCTGTCAGTTCATCCATATCTTCAAACCGTGTCAGCAAATTCGCTTTTGAAGGCAGTTCTTTTGAGCGCAGAAGGCTGTTTGTCAGCTCAGATGCACCGTATGTTTCCTCATGAGCGAGCAATGTGTCTCTCACAAGGGCGAGCAAGTTTTCTTCTTTCGCCAGACCTTCTGTACCAAAGCCGTTAATGAGACCAAATAAATGATTAAAGAAGAAATAATAACGCAGTCTCTCAACAGCTACCTCATCTGCACAAATCGTTTCACTTCTCACGCTCAGGTTTTGGACAAGATTTGCGAGTTTATCCTTTTTCGATTCACTATAGTAGTAGCCTTGGTTGTCACGATAATAGAAGGTGTGCGGGTAACCACCCTTCATTTGCACAACAGCGTTTTGCTGATGGGCTTCCAGTGCAAGACCATACGTTTCAAACAGCCAGAGCATCGGTTCTAACGAAATAGTTAAATATTGCTTAAACCAATCTTGGCTCACAGCCTCCAGTGATCGGCCTTCTGCGTCTGCAAGGTCATGAATGATCCCTGCTAATCGCGATTTTCCACCATACGCATGATCCTGACATAATCCAGCAATTAAGCTTGCCCCTTTTTCACGATGTAAAAATGGATTTTGGCGAATGACTACTTCAAAGCCAGATTCCGCCTCTTCTCCTTGAATAGATAAATAGGCAGGATCTTCAATGACCCGGAATCCAGAGAATTTGTCGTATAGAGAAACGCCTAATTCTGTTTTTAAAATGCGCGACATCTCTACTCCGCGATCCAGTTCCTTTTGTTTATTGACACGTAAGGAGTTTGTAATTTTCACAGGAACAGAGAATTTGAGCATGTAAGCAGAATCCTTTTGATAGACGGTTCTGAAGGATGAGGTCGCTGTGTATTCAGAACCGATCGGTCCTAAATAAGTGAGTTTCCCTTCCTCTATATAACGGTTCACGAACGCTTTCTCCATAACCACCTTCACTTGAAGCGGGTGAATCGGAATGAGCACATATTCTCCGTTTTCTACTAACGTATTCAGTCTCTCTTTTTCTGCTGGTACCTGGCGCAAGAGCTCCTCTAGCATGAGGCTTGCCGCAGACTGTGTAATTGACGAATCCTGAAGCACAATCGAATGATGCGCTTTAAAGTAATGAAGCTGGAAAGCCCCTTTCAGCTCAGGAGAATAGATCGCTTCCTCCTCCTCTGTCATTCCTTGTCTGCTTTTTGGGGTAGGATGCGTTAAATGACCAAGGAGAAGTGACTGCTCAGCCTCAATATACTCAAAATCGGCTTCAGAAAGAGCGGCTCGATCACTTTCTCGCTCCTTTAAGAACCGTTCAATATTTCGGCAGCTTAAAATGATGCGAAGCATGAATTCATCCTCTGCATCTGTACGGCCATATTCAATGAGAAGCTCCTTTGAACATAAAGCAACAAGTGTCGTGTAATCGACGATTGCGCCCTCTTGTTCACTGCCTTGCGGGCGAAAGCGAATCGGAAAATCAAAGAGATGGCGGCCAACAGATGAAACATATCGGATCGGAATCACAAGCTCTAGATCTTGTTTTGCTAGTTTTGCGATGAAGACAAGCGAGCCATCTGCTCTCGTCTCTTTTTTTGCAGATCGATCGATTCCTGTTTCGCGTAAAAAACAGTTTAAAAAGCTTTGCATGGTTGCATTTTCAGCCATTTGTTTATATTGACTCAACGTAGTACCCTCCCGGATTGAATATGAGCGATCCCGATATCAACGATGTCAGAAAGGATTTCCTCAATATGTGTGATTGTCGTTCTCGGATTTAACAAAGTGAATTTTAAGCATGTTCGGTCATTCACCACTGTTTTTGCAATGACAGCAGTTCCTTTTTTGAATAATGTCCGATGAATGATTTTATTGATGTCATCTGTTTGATCGTCATCCTTAAATCGGAACACAACTGCATTGATTTCTGGCTCAGGATTGATCACTTCAAGGTCATCATTTCTCTCAATAAGCGCGGCCACATCCTTTGCAAAATGAATGGTATGGTCAATGATTTCTCCAAAGCCTTCTTCTCCAATTAAACGAAGAGAAAGAAGTAATTTCAGAGCATCAAACCGGCGCGTCGTTTGGACAGATTTATTGACGAGATGTAGAATACCATCGAGCTCGTCTTCCTTTGGATTAAGATAATCGGCATGATAATTGATCAAACCAAAATGTCTTTTATCCTTTAGCAAAAATGCCCCGCAGGATATCGGCTGATAAAATTGTTTGTGAAAGTCAATCGTGATTGAATCAGCAAGCTCAATACCGTCTAACTTCTTACGGTAGGTTTCGCTTAATACAAGTGCTCCGCCGTAGGCAGCATCTGCGTGAATCCAAAGACCGTATGGCTTGACGAGGTCATATACCTCTCGAACTGGGTCAATACTGCCAAAATCCGTTGTCCCGCAAGTGGCTACTACCGCAAAAGGCAGCAAGTTCTGCTCCTTCAACTCAGCCAGCTTCTTTTTCAAATCATTGAGGTCCATTCGATGATGCTCATCTGTCTCGACTAGTACGACTGCCTGCTCTCCTAAACCTAACTGGGAGGCAGATTTTTTCACAGTGAAGTGAGCATTCTTCGAGCAAAGGATTCTCATGCGGTGAGATTCACTTGGTAAGCCTTTCTGCTGAACATTCCACTGCCATGTGTTTTCACAAAAGGCATCTCTCGCTAGAAGCAGCCCCATGTAGTTAGATTGGGTTCCACCGCTTGTAAATGTCCCATCTGCTAGGCCGCCATAAGAAAACTTCGCACATAGCCACTTGAGAATTTCTTCCTCAACCAAAGAAGCAATACCGCTTTGATCAAAGGAATCCATTGATTGGTTAAAGGAACTTACCATCACCTCTGCGGCAAGTGCAGGAATAAGCGGTGGACAATGCAGATGTGCCAAGCATTTAGGATGCGATACATCAATCAAATGCGGCAAAAGATGTTCTTTTATATCTTGAAAGACGGATTCAATGGATTCACCAGACGGTTGAAATCGAAATAGCGATTCGACACTATCCGCTAATTTCCCAGGCAATATTCCACTGTATGGTCCTGTGTCTTTTTGCCATTGATCCAGTAAGCTGTCGATAGATGTATGAAGAGCCGCTTGGAAGGACTCTCTTCCAAGCTGGCTTTGATTGATAAATAATGAATCCACTGAAGCCTTAGTTGATTGCATCGTACACGGCCTCTTTAAAAATAGCGATGACTTTTTCAAGCTGTTCTTCTGTCATAATGAGTGGTGGCAAGAATCGAATAACACTTCCGAAACGGCCTCCTGTTTCCACAATTAAGCCTTTGTCGAAGCAATTCTTTTGAATAAGACTGGCCAGCTCTGGATTCGCTGGATAGCTTCCGTCCACATCCTGTTTCTCATTTGGACCTACTACTTCAACGCCAATCATTAAGCCTCTCCCTCGAACATCACCGAGAGCAGGGACTTGTTTTTGGATGTCTTTTAGATGCGCCTGCATACGATCTCCTAACCGTTCTACATGATCAAGCAGGTTGGTTTCTTTGATAAATTTAAGCGTAGCAGTTCCAGCAGCCATCGCCATTTGATTCCCTCTAAATGTCCCGATGTGTGCACCTGGATTCCATTGATCTAAATCTTGATCATAAATCACAACTGAAAGCGGCAGGCTTCCACCAATGGCTTTTGACAGCACAATAACGTCAGGTACAATTCCTGCATGTTCAAAGGCAAACATCTTCCCTGTTCGGCCGATGCCTGATTGAACCTCATCAATAATGAGTGGGATCCCTTTTTCTTTTGTGATTCTTCTCATTTCTTTCATCCATTCAATCGATGCTGGAATGGAGCCCCCCTCGCCCTGCACTGCTTCAAAGATCATACCTGCTGGCGGAAGAATACCACTTTCAGGATCATTTAATACGCGCTCAATATACGAACTTGAAATGCGGTGCGAATTCTTCCCACCAATTCCAAATGGGCAGCGATATTCATATGGGTAAGGCATAAAATGAACATCAGGTATTAACCCTTGCACTCTTTCCTTTGGAGATAAATTCCCGCTTAATGACATCGTGGCATGTGTCGCACCGTGATACGCACCATGGAAAGATAGAATGCTTCGATTCCCTGTCGCTGTTTTGACTAATTTAATTGCTGCTTCTATGGCGTCACCACCAGTTGGTCCACAAAATTGAATTTTGGCTCTTTTTGCAAACTCTTCTGGCAAGTGAGAAAAAATTTCATTCACAAATTCTTCTTTAATTTCTGAGGTTATGTCCAGCGTATGCAACGGTCTTTTTTCATGAAGCATACGTTCAATTGCATCTATAACAACTGGATGATTGTGACCAAGTGCAAGTGTTCCTGCGCCTGCCAGGCAGTCATAAAACTCTCTGCCATCCGCATCTGTCACGATCATACCCTCGGCTTTTTGCATGGCTAATGGGAACCGTCTCGGATAAGACCTTGCATTCGATTCTCTTTGACTTTGCTGCTCTAAAAATTGCTGATTTTTAGAAACGGTTTTGATGGACATAATAAAACACTCCTCCAATTGATAAAGATTATCATTTTCATTTACTAGCCTAGAGGATGTGAGATATGAAAGTCAATTGTATTCAAAAAGATGATTCTAAAAGCATATGAATGCTATATTCTCTATTTAACGAGTAATTTCGTGTCATTTTGACAAACCTCTACTGCTATAGGGAGAATAAACGCGTGAGACAAAATAATGTAGAAAAAAATTACAAATCATTCTTCCTGGTTCTTTTGTTCTATTCATGACAAAGCACTTATTTTATATGGGAAAGTGGATGAAAGTGATGTAGAAAAGGAAAAAAAGAAACGTCATTCTATATTGATATAAATGGTTATAATGGTATAATTTCTCTGAAACAAAAGGGAATGGAGAGGGATCTGATGATTTTAACAAAGCGTGATCTCCACCACTACTTAGCTCAGGACAAGAAAGCATTAGCCATTAAGCGCAAACGACCTAAGTGGTTTGGGGATGATATATGGAAATATCAAAGGATTTTACGAAAATATGAATACTATTCTAATAGCGGTGCTGAACTTCGCAAATGGTTCTATCGCTATTTACATAAAAAGAAAGGCATGCAGCTTGGCTTTGATATTCCGATTGGTGTCTTCGGTCCCGGTCTTAGAATCAATCATACGGGTCTCTTAATTGTGAACAAACATGCAAAAATCGGGGCATTTTGTGATATTCATCAAGGGGTGAATATTGGTCAGAATCATCATGAAAAAGATGTACCAACCATTGGGGATCATGTATGGATTGGCCCAGGTGCTAAGCTGTTTGGGGATATCTATATTGCAGATCATATTTCCATCGGAGCAAATGCTGTGGTAAACCGTTCCTTTCACGAGGAGAAAATTGTTATTGCAGGTGTGCCAGCGCAAAAGGTAAAAGAAAAAAGCCCTTCATCATGAAGGACCCACCTGATAAAAAAGAATGATACCGATCAAAACAGAGATGAGCAACATGAGGTAAAACAAAATCGTTAAAATAAGAATGGTCCAGCCAAGTCCCTTCCTCTCTGTCTTGATCAAATAAATACCGAGAACGATCGTACTAAATAAGACACCTAAAATGGCCCACAGCCATTTGTCTTTATCATGCTTTGGCGCATCAAACCATAAATAAATGGCAACAGCAAGTGAAACGAATAACCCTGTAAGTCTCACGTTCAAACTCCTCCTTATGTACACGCGTGCTTTCTATTATGCGTTTGAGTATCCGATCATCAGCAATAAGAAGTAAAAGACATAGACTAGAATGAAAATAGAATAGATGATAATGGACACGATCAGAACCGTCCAGCCCAATCCTTTTCTTCCTGTTTTGATCAGGTATATTCCAAATGTAAAAAGCCCGAATAAAAGGCCTAAAATCGCCCACAGCCATTTATTCTTCCCATGTTTAGGCGCATCTACAAATAGGTAAACGGCCACTATAATCGACACAAACCATCCGGTAATCCAGCGCAACTCATTCGTCACCCTTCTTTTTTAGTTTATTCAATCATACGCTACTTTTGTACTAAAAAGAAAAGGAATTATTCAGTTGAATGTTGCAGAAGGCTTTGCCATTCCTCTCTCAGCATCCCGTAACGCATCGAATCATAATACTCTCCTTGGTAGTAACGGACCTTTCGCAGTCTTCCCTCAAGGATAAACCCGCATTTCTCTGCGCACCGCATCATCCGTTCATTTCCCGACCATGTAGTAAGACCAATTCGAGGAATATCAATGTGTGTAAATAACTTATCAGTCCATAGACTTAATGCCTTTGTCCCAACGCCACCGCTCCAAAAGCGCGAATCATAAATGAGAATGCCGCATTCAAGCCACCGTGTACGTTCATTCTCCCAATAATATGACACGGTGCCTTTGATTTCGCCGTCTATTTCAATACCATATAGCTTTGGCGGAATGGATGTATCCTGTAAGTATCGTTTTTTAAAAGCAGCAAGCGGGATTTCGTGTTCATGAAAATATGGGGCGTTCCACTCTCGATAGGACTGGTCTGGTGCTTTGAATCTTAAATGCCATACCAACTCTAAATCAGCTTCGTTTAATGGTCGTATGTTCACAAGCTTTTGTTTTTCCATTTTCATCTGTTCACGTTCCTTTACTTTGTCGTTCTTTTTGCAAGATGACGGTACTCGATAGGCGTCATGCCTTCGTTTTGCCGAAACAGCTTAGAAAAATAAGTAGGATCATCAATGCCTACGTGATCAGCAATCGCTGCGATTTTATCATTCGTTGAGGCAAGCATGCTTTTGGCTTTTTCGACCTTGAGACGATTGATATATTGGTTTGGCGTGAGTCCATACACCGTCTGCATACACCTTGTCATGTAATCAGGGTGATAGTGCAGCTTCTCTGCAAGCTCCTCCATTTGCAGTTTCTTCATAAAGTGACGCTCAAGATAATGAACCACTTCTGAGGCGACATTCTCCTTTGCACTTGGAATATGAAATGCTTCTTTTTGTAAATGAATGAGCAGTTCTTCAAACTGAAGCTGTTTTTTCAGCGGCAGTTCAGACGCGTCATCGTTTAGGGCCCGCATCTGTGCAAGGTGCTTTTCTAATACATTTCTTCCTTTCACTTTTCCTTTACGGGGCAGGCTAAATTCATATGTTGCCGGCTTTTCAAAGGTGGCTTGATTTTGTTTCATATCAAACCAGTGTTCTCTCGGTCGATTCGTCAGCTCATATGGATCAATTGAGAAATGCAGCCACTCATAGTGCGTATCTTCTTCGCATGGCAGGTGTCCGCCATGCGACAAGCCAGGTGAGAGAATGATATATTCTCCTTCTTTTACGTGATGAGCCTTACTGTCCTCTGTGATCCATAGCTGCCCTCTTGTGACATAAAGAAGATCAAACACGGTGAAGGTTCTAGAGATATGTCTTTCTCCTTGATGAAATACGCCTTTGCCTGAAGCGATATAAACCGGGAACGGCGGTACAGTAAATGTAATAAATCGATTCATATTCATCCCCTTATGAAGTCGGATTTCTCCAATAAGTTTCGGTTTCATCTCTTCTTATTATAGTCGATGCAAGGTACACTATAAATCGGATTTATACGAAAGGAGGTTGATTGATGAAACCTCAATCACTACCAATTCAAAAGATTCAAGCTAGGAGGAAGAAAAACCACCCTTCATTATTTGCATTAACTTGGCCTATTTTTATTGAAATCTCTTTATATATGCTGATGGGAAGCGCGGATACCCTCATGCTCAGCCAATATTCCGATAATAGTGTTGCAGCAGTTGGTGTAAGCAATCAGCTCCTGAATTTATTGATTGTCATGTTCAGTTTCATTACAACTGGAACGACGATTGTGATTGCGCAGCTTTTAGGAGCGAGCCGCAAGCAGGAAGCGACTCAAGTCGCCTATGTCTCACTAGGAACCAATTTCTTGATTAGCTTTGTCATTAGCCTTCTCATGTTTGGATTAGCTGTTCCCATCTTACACCTGATGGGCCTATCAAGTGAGCTCATGCCGGATGCGACTATATTTTTACAAATTGTCGGGCTGCTTTCTTTTATTCAAGCGCTCATTATGACGTATAGTGCTATTTTAAAAAGCTACGGATATACAAGAGATACGATGTATGTCACTATCGGAATGAACTTGTTAAACGTTGCTGGTAACTATTTGGTGATTTTTGGTCCGTTTGGTTTCCCTGTATTAGGTGTCATGGGGGTCGCTTTTTCGACCTCACTCGCTCGATTGATCGGATTAATGGCCATGATCCTCATTGTACGGCGCCGAATTGGATTACGCTTTTCACTGAAGAAGATGTTTCACATCCAGCGGACATATTTAAAAAAATTGCTGAAAATCGGCATTCCTTCTGCTGGAGAGCAGCTTTCTTATAACGGCTCTCAAATGATCATTACACTGTTTATTACATTCATGGGGACGCAGGCATTAGCTGCAAAGGTTTATACTCAAAATGTCATGATGTTCATTATGCTATTTGGTGCAGCCATTAGCCAAGGGACACAAATTTTAATTGGGCGCCATATTGGGGCGAAGGAATTCGATGCTGCCTATCACAGATGCATGAAAAGCTTATACTGGGCCATTGGCATCTCCCTTCTTTCTTCCACTGCTTTATCTTTATCATCGACGCATGTGCTTGCTTTCTTTACTAGCAACAGCGAGATCATTCAAACCGCCGCCACCCTCCTCTTTTTGACCATTATTTTGGAACCGGGCCGTTCTTTTAATATGGTCATTATTAATTCCTTGCGGGCTGCTGGCGACGCGAAGTTTCCAGTGTATATGGCAATGATTTCAATGTGGGGCATCGGGCTTCCGATCGCTTACTTGTTAGGCATTCAGCTTGAAATGGGCCTCATTGGGATTTGGATTTCTTTTATCGTGGATGAATGGGTAAGAGGCATCTTTATGTATAGGCGGTGGCGTTCAAGAGTTTGGACAGAGCATCGCTTTTCTTCCACATAAAAAGGACTGCGGGTGCAGTCCTTTTTTACGTAATATCTTCTAAAATAAGTTCTTTTTCTTGGTTCGAAATAAATGCTCGCTGTGTAAACACGCGGTATTCATTTTCTCTTGTTTTATCTAAAATGGCTTTATAAAAGTGAGCAGCTGCTTTCACTGGTATACGTGAATAGAGCGGGAATTCATGAAGATGGTCAAAAAACTCCTCGTAGTATGCCTCTGCCTCAAAGGCAATGTACTCCCATACGTGCTGAAATGCTTGATTGATAATGCCTTCTTGCAATTCTTGCTCTGTATATCCGAATTGATCCATGACTTGCTTTGGCAAATAAATGCGGTCTCTTTCAGCCTTATCTTCGCCAATGTCACGAAGAATATTGGTCAGCTGCATGGCAATTCCTAATGAAATCGCTGCTTCTTTTAGCTGTTCTTTTTTACGCGGTGCAATAATAGGAAGCAGCATAAGTCCAACGGTACTAGCAACATGGTAGGAATAAATGAGCAGTTCATCCAACGTTTCATATCGGTGCTGCTCTAAATCCATCTCCTGACCTTGGAGCAAGTCACGGAACGGGGCTTGATCCATACGAAACTCTTGAAATGTATGTGCTAGCGCCACCCACATCGGATCATTCCGATCTACCTCACCTTGTAAAAATCGATCAAACGTCTCTCGAAAGGAGGCAAGCTCCTCTTTTGGCGAGGGGGACTCATCTACAATATCATCTGCTCTCCGGCAAAAGGAATACACGGCCCAGACGGCCTGTCTTTTCTTTTTAGGCAGCATGGAAAAGGCACGGTAAAACGTTTTGGAATGGGTTTGAATGGTCTCCTCACACAATTTCAATGCTGTTTGTACATCAACCACTTAGCTTCACTTCCTTTCTGTCATTCAAATTTTTTAACAGCACAGACGCCATCAGCTTCGCACTTTGCATCACGATCGGCACTCCGCCCCCAGGATGGATGGAAGCACCTACTGCATAAAGATTGCCCGTCTCAGCTACCTTCACTTGCGGGCGGAACACACCTGATTGAAACAAGTTAGGCGCAAGTCCAAAGCTGCCACCTTCAAACAATCCTTCTCGCAAGGAATCATTTGGTGTTCTGATTTTTTTCCAGACAATCGACTCTCGCAATCTTGGAAAGCCTCTTTTCTCAAGACGATCGACCATTTTCTCTACAAAATCTGTCTCCTCTTCCCAGTTGATATGATCTCCTGAGGGAACGGGAATCAGCATATATAAAACACTACAGCCTTCCGGGGCAAGAGATGGATCAATGATCGATGGATTAAATGTATAAAACGACGGATCTTGAGGGATCGTCTTCGTTTGAAAAACCTCTTTCATATGCTGATCAAAGTGTTCGCCCATAAAGAATTGATGCACAGGCGCATCATGGTACATTTTGTTTAACCCGAGATACACCATTACACAGCCAGAGGACGGCACGTATTTTCGCCGATCTTGTTCGTCTAAACCAAGCTGTTTTAACGCAGCTGGATAATCTCCGTTGATGACAAAGGCATCAGCTGCTATATGGGCGTCACTGACTTTTGCTTTAACCACGCGCTTCCCATCAAACTCTAGCTCCGTGACTTCGACATTTTTTCTCACATGCACACCCATTTTCATGAGCTGCCCTTCCAATATATCTACTAAACTCGCATAGCCGCCTTTTAAATAGTAGATTCCATGTGCGTGCTCACTATATGAAACAAGCGAATATATAGCAGATGCTTCATATGGATTTCCTCCGACATAGAGGGTTTGAAGTGCATATGCATCTCGCAGGCGTTCGTCTGAGAAATACTTTTTCAGGGCACTTTGAACCGTGCGATACGCCTTTAATTTCATTAAAATTTTCATGTTTGCTTTTGTAAAAAATGTACGCTTTTCATGAAATGATTTCTCTAGAAAAGCTTGTTGTCCTTCTTGAAACCGGTCTGTCATTTCTTCCATAAACCTTAGGAATCCTTGATCTTCCTTTGGAAATACACGTCTGATTTCCTCTAGCTGACGAAATGCATCAGAGTACTTCGTGTAGGAGGTTCCATCTTGAAATTGAATCGTATACAGCGGATCAAGCTGCAAAAGATCAAGAGATGCTTCGTCAATTCCTACCTCATGTAAAATACCTTTTAACATATCTGGAAGTAGGACAATGGTCGGACCTTCATCTACTTTATATCCTTTCTCACGTACAAAAGCAAGCCTTCCGCCAAGTCGCTCATTTTTTTCGACAAGCGTGACATCATGTCCCGCTTTTTTTAAATAAAGTGCTGAGATCATCCCGCCAATACCGCCACCTGCAATCAATATATGTTTTGTCATGAGGCGCTCCCCTTTTCTTGTTGCGGCAATGTTTTGTGCGTATGTTTCTCTTTTGAAAGAATCGCATTTGTCGTGATGCGTGCTGATTCTAAAATGGTCGGCAGTCCGCTTCCTGGATGCGTTCCTCCTCCTACGAGCCAGCAATGATCCAATTCATCAAATTCATTGTGCGGCCTTAGGACCATCATCTGCGTCAGCTGGTGGCCAAGGTTAAATGTGGCTCCTTCGTATACGTAAAGGTCTTCCTCCCATTGCTTCGGTGTAATCATCCGCTCGACTTCTATATGCTGCCTTACATTCTTAAAACCGGTTTTTCGCTCCAGTGTATTCAGTACAAGTTCTCTAAATTCATCTTGATGCGCTTCCCAGTCAATGCCGCTTTGATTGTTGGCAACGGGTGCCAATACATAAAGAGCTGACTTTCCTTTTGGCGCAAGTGAGTCATCTGTGACACTAGCATTTTGAATATAAATAGATGGATCATCTGGCAGCTCATATGTTTTCGTAATGCCTTTGACAAATTGCGCATAATCATCAGAAAAAACGATGGTATGATGCGGCTCCTCATATATGGTATCTAATCCTAAATAAAGCATAAAGGTGGAGCATGAAAATTTTTTCTTTTTTAATTTTTTCTCGCTATATTTCTTTAAAAGTCCTGGCTCTACAAGCTTTGTCATCACATGTGCAAAATCTCCATTTACGACAACCTCATCTGCCTGTATTTCTTCCCCAGTTTCTAAGCGAATGCCCTTTACTTTTCTGCCTTCTGTCAGCAGTTTTTCGACGCCGGCTGACAGATGAATCGTTGCTCCAGCTTCAACCGCCGCTTTTGCCATCGCTTCTGACAGCTGATTGACCCCGCCCTTCGGATGGAACACACCTGTGTCATGCTCCATAAATGATAGAATGGAGAAAGCACCAGGGCACTCCCACGGTGACATACCTAAATACTTTGATTGAAATGTAAACGCATATTTCACTGATTCATTTGAGAAATAATCTGACAGCACATCATATAAACTCTTATTCAATGAAAGCTGCGGAAGTGCTTTGAGCACCTTTGGACGCAAATAATGATGAAAACGATCCATTTTACTTTGTAAAATAGGTGTAAGCCGATCCATTTTTCGCTTCGTATCGTTCATAAATCGAATATACCCTTCGCCCTCTCCAGTTGCAAAGGCTTCTAACCGTCTATACATTTCATCACGATCTCGTATCATATCTAGCTGATCGTCTTGAAAAATCAATCTATACATTTCTTTTAATTCGATCACATCAATATAGTCATAAAGATTTTTACCAGCAAAGGTAAACAGCTCCTCTGCAATATGAATCATGCTGAGAAAGGTAGGACCCGTATCAAACGTGAAATCACCCAGTTGAAACTTAGCGTTTCGTCCGCCGATAAAGGGCTGCTTTTCGTATACATGAACGTCATGTCCTTTGCTTTGAAGCATCATAGCTGCCGCAAGTCCCCCTGGTCCTGCTCCGATCACAATGATTTTCATTATCCTTTTTCCTCCAAATTAATTCACTTTAAGTTAATTATACAAATTAGAAAGATTAGATCAACTTTCGATGTGCTCTATTCGTCTCATGTTATGTATCAAAAAAAGCCGGCTTCCCTTCAACAAATGTAAGAAAGCCGACCCTTTATTACGCTTCTATATCAATTCGATACGTTTCAAACCAATGATGAATTTGCGCCAGATGAGCGATTAATTGCGGGCCCTTCATGAGCTGGCCATACCAAGGCACTTGAAAGGAAGCTCCTTCCGTTTCAATCAGCTGCTTTAATTGATTCGGATCTAGAAATTCGTGAAGGACAGAATCTTTTTGCGCAAGGCAGTCTGTTAACATCTCTTTTACAGCCTGGGTATAGGCTGGATGATGTGTTTTCGGGTAAGGACTCTTCTTGCGATAAAGCACTTCATTCGGTAAAATTCCCTCTAATGCTTTCCGTAAAACCCCTTTTTCACGATTTCCATGCATTTTCATTTCCCAAGGAATATTCCATACATATTCGACAAGACGATGGTCCGCAAATGGTACACGTACCTCAAGACTCGCCCCCATACTCATTCGGTCTTTTCGATCTAGCAGCGTTGTCATAAACCAGACCATATTTAAGTAAAAAAGTTCTCTTCGGGCTTTATCTACTCCAGTTTCTCCATCTAAAAGAGGCGTTTCAGCCACGGTTTCTTCATATTTGCTTTGTGCATATTCTTTTAGTGACAGCTTCTTTTGCCACGAGTCTTGTAAGAGCTGCGTTCTAGCTTCCGTCGATCTCATCCAAGGAAAACCATTCGTTTCATTTGCCGAATGAAACCAAGGATAGCCTCCAAAAATTTCATCCGCACATTCACCTGACAAACCAACCACAAAGTCCTTTTTAATTTCTCGGCAGAACCAAAGCAAGGAAGAATCAATATCTGCCATACCCGGTAAGTCTCGGACCTCAACCGCTTCCTTTAAATAAGCAGCCAGCTCCTTTTGTCCAATGATGCAGCTGTGATGATTCGTTTGAAACGCCTTGGTCATGTGGTCAATCCATGGACCGTCCGCATTTGGCTGGAATTGACTTGCTTCAAAGAATTGATCATTCCCTTCGTAGTCAACCGAATACGTATGAAGCGGTGCTTTCCCTATTTTCTCAAAGTGCTTAGCGGCAATGGCGGTAATGGCACTCGAATCAACGCCCCCCGATAAAAATGTACAAACAGGCACATCAGAGACGAGCTGCCTTGTGACGGCATCTGTAAAGAGATCCTTGACGTGCTGTGCTGTGTCATCGAGCGAGTCCGTATGCGCCTTGCTTTTGACATTCCAGTATCTCCACACACGCAATCCGTTTTTTGAAAAGGTCAAGGCATGAGCAGGTCTCAGCTCTTTTACCCCTTTAAACACTCCTTGCCCTGGTGTTCTAGACGGTCCTAAACCAAAAATCTCCGATAATCCCTCATGATCGACTTTTGCTTTCATATCAGGGTGAGCAAGAAGCGCTTTGATTTCTGAACCAAATAAAAAGGAATGATGACGTTCTGTATAGAAAAATGGCTTGACGCCGAGCCGGTCTCTCCCTGCAAATAATAATTCACGCTCACTATCCCAAATCACAAATGCAAAAATACCATTAAAATGGGTCACACACTCTTCCTTCCATTCTGTGTAGGCGTGAAGAAGTACCTCTGTATCAGAATGCCCAAGAAAACGGTGGCCTCTTTTTAACAATTCTTTTCTTATATCCTCTGTGTTATAAAGCTCTCCATTGTATACAACGGTATAAGCATGGTTTTGATGTGTATATGTCATCGGCTGTTTTCCGCCTTCTACATCTACAACCGCTAATCTTTTATGCCCAAATAGAATGTGCTCACTTTTCCACGTATTTGTATCGTCTGGCCCTCTTTTAGATAATGTATCTGTCATTTGATTGATTACATGGTCCTGTTGGATGAGCTGCTTTTTAAAGTCTGCCCAGCCTGTTATTCCACACATCATCATCAGCTCCCATCCGTTTTTCCTCAAGTGTTCTCATTCAGCCTTTCTTAGTTTATGCATCGTCTCCTTGATAGTTGATTTGTCCTTTTTTCTCGGGCGTATAGGACAAGCATGATTTGGTAAGAAAAGAAAGAGGAAAGGAGCGTCTGCAAATGGAAAAACGAATGAGGCAGCTTGAACGCTGCAGCCGAAGATGGTGCAGCGGGTATTTACTCATTGAAAACGGGCATTGTCTGATTGAAGATGAAGAAGGAGAAATCATGCTACCAGAAAGTCTTCAAAGCACGATGATCTATTTGAAGGAAAATGACAGGTGGACAAAAGGGGAACTGCTCGGCTCCATGATCCTTCATGAAAGTGGACAGCTGTTAGAAGTACGGGGCGGTGAGGAGATTCAATATACGGCATCACTTGCCAAAGGCTTGCTTGACCTTCTCATGTTTGTTCCTGAAAACGTCTTTTATGAAATCACTGCACAGATAGAACAGCTTGGCTTTTCCGTCTACGATTGTGTTTTCTCGTCCTTTCATTCTTTTCAACGAGTTTCTTTCTTTCAGTTTTCGACAGATACACAATCACTTGCCCTTCAATGTCACCACGACTCCGCCGCAGGTCAAATTCGTTTTGAATGGACCACTTCTGACGGTCACCGGTCAGTTTCGCAATTTGAAGGCATATAAAAAGGACACTGCTTCGTATAAGCAATGTCCTTTTTATGTTAAAAGATATGGAAACCGATTGGCAGACGTAACCCGAGAAGAATGGTCACAATCGCGAGTACGATAAAACCAATCAATACACCAGTCACCGATTTTCCTTTTTTCTTGCGTACAAGAACCATTTCCATGAAGCCGATCACAAGGATACCGAAAATCATTTTACCGATATACTCGCCACCGAAACCTGGAATCTTCATTCCTGTGCGAACATACAGCTCTACGCCTGTGGCGATAATGATCAAGTACAATAGTCTGACAATCATGTGCACAATTTTAGCACCTTTGTCGTTTTTACCTGCTAGAGCAAAGGCCACGAAGAATAAAATAATTCCTAGCACCCATGCTGTAATATGTAAATGCGTTCCCATCTGTTATTTCCCCCTTTATCAGAACAATTACCTTCTCATCGTACCACGAAATAAGTCGAACACAAAGCGACAATCCTGTGTCATCTCACTCTTTATTTGACGCGATTTGATAGCGTCCCAATCGGTTCAATCGTGATGTCGATTCGATCCCCTGAAGCTAAAAATTTAGGCGTTTCAAAGCCTTTGCCAACCCCAGAAGGTGTTCCCGTTGCAATGATGTCACCAGCTTCTAGTGTCATCCCTTTTGAAAGAGTAGACACAATGTTCTCGATGGAGAAAATCATTAATTCTGTACTTGCAGACTGGCGAACCTCTCCGTTAACCTTTGTTTCCACATGGAGCGCGCCGTGATCCTCGATCACAGACTTATGTACAATATAAGGTCCTATCGGGCAGGTTGTATCTAAGCTTTTCCCTATAAAAAATTGTTTGTGTTTTTTCTGTAAATCTCTTGCCGTTACGTCATTTAAAATGGTGTAACCAAATAGATAATCATGGACTTCTTCAGGTGCAATATTCTTCCCTGATTTGCCCATCACGATCGCAAGCTCTCCTTCATAATCCAGTTCACTCGTCACATCTTCATGAAGGAGGATATCCGCTTCATGTCCAACGACTGAAGTAGGTGCCTTTGTAAAGATCATCACATCTTTAGGAATATCCGCTACACTTCCCATCTCCATGACATGATCTTGATAATTCTTTCCAACACACATAATGTTTTTAGCTGGCTTTGGAATCGGCGCATGGAGTTTCACGTCCGACAGCGGATAAACATAAGAACCGCGATCCTCTTCTTTTTTCTCAGCCCAGTCAAGGAGCTGTTTGACATGCTCAACAAACTTGTCCCCCATATGAATACATTCAGCTAAAGAGTTTGGCAGTGTCTCAAGCTCAAATAATTTGGCTTCTGCCTTTTTGACGTCCATGACCCATTCATCATCAATGACTACCCCGATAAACATCCTGCTATGTATCTCACCTGTAAAAAACTTCATGTTTTCCCCTCACAATCTTCATTTCGCTAAGTGATGATGTCTCATTTTATTTCTCTATGAAATAAAAAAAACCCTTTTTTATCATACTCTCTTTTAAAAAGGGTTTCAAAAAAGATGATCTGATGTTTAGCGGTAGCGGCGATACTCCCACATGTTCCCTTGATCCCATTTACGATCAACATTTCCTCTGCTGCGGGAATGATGCTTTTTCTTTCCACATCTTTTGCAAGAGCGACTGCTTCTATGGTGATGAGATCGCTTAGATCGATGGCTGCGGCGCGACTTGCGGCTCTTCTTATGATGCGATCTGTGCTTGCTGCGATGTGACTTGCGGCAGCTCTTCTTATGATGCGATCTGCATTTGCTGCGGTGTGACTTGCGGCAGCTTTTCTTATGATGGGATCTGTGTTTGCTGCGACATGACTTTTTCGGTTCGCTCTTTTTGCTTCTGCAAGATTTCTTGCTTTTATATGACTTTTTACTCTTCATGCTTTTCTTCGAGCGATAACTTTTCTTTGAACGATGGCTTCTGTAGCTTTTTTTACTGCGACATGATTTACGGCGTCCACCACCGCCAAAGAACCAATGACCGCGATTTGAATGACGAGAACGAGCTGACTTATGCGATCGTCTCGATTCTGGCTCACGATCTAAGTGATGATCACGTCCTTCACTT
The DNA here is from genome assembly GCF_037965155.1 of Bacillus sp. FSL W8-1143. Classification (NCBI taxonomy): domain Bacteria; kingdom Bacillati; phylum Bacillota; class Bacilli; order Caryophanales; family Bacillaceae; genus Bacillus; species Bacillus sp. FSL W8-1143. The sequence goes on along the minus strand of NZ_CP150182.1, from coordinate 1,099,223 downwards.
CGAAGTGAATCCACTGCATGTTCAATATGTGAATGATCAAATGTGCTCACGAACGATTCCCCTCCCAGTCTATACTTTGACAAAACAAACAGATCAAACTGTTTATCTTCTCTGCTTTATGTTACGAGACTTGGTAGACAAGTGTTCTTGGCGGATGCCCCTTTCTTTTAAAACTCCATGAATACCTAACAAACGGGTACAGGACATTCCTTCATTTTCATATCGTAAAGAAGAGCATAGGAGGAGGATGAACGCATGACTACAGAACCTTTAAAGCAAATGGATATTTGGATTCATCCAAAGGACCTGATTGAATTAAGAAAAGACATATGGAACGACGAACCTGTTGAGGCCATTTTGAAAACCGGCCAGATCAAATCGCACATTTATGCTTCATACCGAGGGTCTCATATTAGAAAACTTAAGAAAAAGTCCTATCAAATTGAATATCGAAAGCCAAAGCAAAGACAAGGCGAATCCATCTTTCATTTAAATGCGGAGTACAATGACCCTTCGTTTATCCGAAACAGGCTGTCCTTTTATTTCTTTGAGCAAATGGGCGTGCTAAGCCCTGCTGCGTCTCATGTGTTTCTCACTATAAACGGAAGAAAAGAAGGCATTTATTTAAAAATAGAATCCGTCGATGAGCACTTTTTTCAGAAAAGACAGCTTTCAGGAGGCGGCATTTATTATGCAGTCGATGACGACGCCAACTTTTCCCTTTTGAGTTCATTTGATAAAAAGCCAAAAAAACACCTTCTCCTCGGGTACGAGAAAAAAACAGGGAGTTCTCAACATGATCAACAGCTGAGTGAATTTATTTACTTTCTCAACACAGCGAAAGATGACATATTTGCCGAAAAGATTGAGCATTACCTAGATGTGACCCAGTATTTCCGCTGGCTCATTGGTGTTGTGTGCACACAAAACTTTGACGGCTTTGTCCATAACTACGCTCTTTATGTGAATGAACAAGGCAGGTTCCAAGTGCTTCCTTGGGATTATGATGCGACATGGGGCCGTGACATTCATGGAGAAGAAATGGCGTTTGATTATATTCCAGTAAGCGGCTTTAATACTTTAACTGCTAGATTACTAGATATCCCTTCGTTTAAGAGAGCCTATTACACGCTTTTCCAGCACGTACTCGATACACATTTTTTAGAAGACCGGCTTTGTCCAATTATTGAAAAATGGCATGCTTCTATTGAAAACCGAATCGGAGATGATCCTTATACGAGAAATAGAAAAGACATCCTACAATCAGAACGAGAGGTCATCCGGCAGTATATCAACAAAAGACGACGTTATTTACAGGCTGAAATAAGAAAAGAGAGAGATCGCACGTAAGGACGCTTTCGAATTTTGTCACTTTATTACTCATATTGACGAAACAACTTTTTTTATAGAAAAATAGGGTATACTAACCATATCCTTCTATTTGATAAAAAATGTGAGAGTTGGCGTCCGTTATGATCAATTATGAAATTGAACAAAAAAGATTACATTTAATTGAGACCGCAAAAAAATTCGGGATGAATGCCGAAGAAACCATCAGGTGCAGTCAAGAGCTTGACACACTCTTAAATAAAGGCATCAAATATACCTCGAATGAATGCTCTAAAAAAGGGTAAACCATACACCTCATTCCTCTCATCAAAAGCTTTCAAAAAGACAATCACACATTAAAAGACCCATCATAAGCTATGGTGAAACGCCCAAAAACAAAGTGCCTTATTTTTATAAAGGATGTGCACCGCTATGCCGGCTATTGTTGGAGCCTTTAAAGTAAATGCCGTCGGAACGAGCGGAGTCGTTCATGTTGGAGACTGCATCACCATTTCTCCAAATAGTCAGGTTAAAACGTTTGCTGGCGCAGGCAGTTTTAACACTGGTGATCAATTGCGCATTAGCAACTATAAAAGTGTGACAAATACGTACGACAGTGATGTCATTGATCAACCGCTTGTTAGTAACTTGTAAGGAGTGAGAATCCGTTGAACTTCTATATTAATCAAGCGATACAAATTAATTATTTGCGTGTAGAGTCTGTCAGTAACTCCTCTGTGCTGCAAATTGGGAGCGCTGGTTCAATTAAAGCTCTTTCTAATCTGTATAACACGGGCAGCTACGTAGAAGCAGCACCTGCCGCAGCAGGCACACAAGGAATTGAAGAATCCCAAGGCGCAAGCACAGCACCTTTTGTACCGCTTCAGTCACCAACAACTTAAGTTCATCTGCAATCCCCGGAGGTGTATGTCAATGTATGACTATCAAAGCAACGCTTCACAAGTATATGGCATCATTCAAAAACAAACACAACAAATCATGATGCTTGAAAAAAGGCTTAACGAACTTCAGCAGGAAATGCAAATGATCAAGGATAAACCGACAACGACGATTGAACGGATTGATTATCAATTTGATCAACTGAAAATCGAGCGGCTGGAAGGTACGCTGAATATCGGCCTCAATCCATCTGATCCAAACAGTGTTCAAAACTTTGAAGTGGGCCAAACAACAACCCCGGGCATTGGAATGATGCAGCAAGAAACGGCTGATCAATTTTTCAATCAAACACGCCAGCTTGTCGACGCATTCTTAAATGAAGAAGCGCCAGAACTTCTTGAAGAGCTGGAGCAGCGATATGAAGGGTCTCTTGATGAAAGCAACAAGCACCACATCATTGAGGATATTCGCAAGCAAATTGACAGCAGAATCAAATACTATGCAGGACAGCTCCCGCACCGGGAAGATATGACTCCGCTGCAGCGTTCAGAGCAAATTGCTGAATATGTGAAGCATGATGTTAAACGAGCGATTGAGCACTTCTTAGCCCATATTCCAAATGAAACGAAAGGAGAGGAAAACGGATGAATTTCACAGTCGTCAACCGCAACATCGAGACCGGAAGCATTAAAGTAGTTGGGGTTTCGTCCTCTTCCCTATTTATCATCGGGGACACAGATCATGTACAATTATCCTCCATTTTTGATACACCGCCAGAATCTTTGATCATTGGCCCGTTTGTTCCTCTGGCACCTCGATAATGATTAAGCGCACATCTCAAGTGAAGTTCTCGAAGGTGAATTCTGTCGGGATTTCGAGTGTCGTTCAAATTGGTGATACACAGGAGCTATGCCCGAAGGTCAAGGTGTTAGCTGTTCAACGGACGCTTAGTTTGTTTTATGGCTATGAAGCAGAAAACTTAAATGCGAAAGAATTTGAAGTATATTTTGAGCCGATTCCATTGATGCTGCCAGAACGATCAGTTAGAACGGCTTTTTACCATGAAAAGCCTGTGATTAAAGTTTCTTCGATACATGTAGAAGGGGTATCATCGTCCTCTGTCTATCAAATCGGCTCTACTTGTAGAATGAATGCCGTTGCGCGAGTGAAGCATATTCGAGAGTTATTTAGCAACGACGAAAGTCCGCCAAACTCACAAGTGGACCTACCTGCGCATATGATGGTGATATGACTTCGAATAAAGGATGTCGATTATGCCAGCAATTGTCGGACCCATTTACATTAACTCTATTTCTGGAGGCGTCGTAAACGTCGGTGACTCATTTTACCTTTCACCTAAAAGTTCGTCAAAATCTGCTTTAGGCTCTGGAGCGGGGAATACCGGAGATTTCTTGATATTAAATAATGGCATTAGCGCCACCAACTATGTGGATCCTGACTTAAATGATCAGAATATGGTAGGCAATGCATAAAGCAGCTCCTCTACAGTCATTTCATGAGAGGAGCGCTTTTTATGCTTATTTTTTTCTACGTTGTCTCGATTTTTTTGTTTTAACCAGCTTGCTTGCCGGCTGTTTTCGAATCCATTTGATGTACGAAGCAAGCTTTTCATCCTGCCTTAGTGCATCAAGTGTGTTCAAGCGCACGGCTAGCTCCTGGTTTGTAAAGAGGGCATGCACTTGTTTATGGCAGGGGATACACAGGAAGGTAGTCGGTAAAAAAGCCCCACCTTCTTCTCTTGGTGTTAAGTGGTGTTCTGTGAGCAGGACATGTTGTCTTCCGCAGAGCTCACATAATCCAATGGTTTGCTTTGCCACCCTGTCATCACCTCAACATTTACATTAATTCCATTGAGACCGTTGTCCCTTTCCCGCTTGGATCTGCTGGATGAACAATCAGTTTCTTCGGTAGTCTCATTTTCAATTCTTCCACGTGGCTAATAACACCAACTGCTAAATTGTGAGACTGTAGCTTTTCTAATGCGGTAATGACCGTATCAAGCAAGTCTTGATCGAGCGTACCGAATCCTTCATCAAGGAAAAAGAATTGCAGTGGGAATTCACCTCTCAGCTGAATTTGTGCAGAAAGAGCAAGGGCAAGCGCCAGTGATGTCAAGAAGGTTTCCCCGCCGGACAAGCTGGACACAGGACGCCTAACACCGCCATTTGCATCATCTCGCATAACAAAGCCGCCTTCTGAGTCGACCTCAATCGCATATCTTTGTCTCGTCAACATACCTAAGCGGGCGGATGCATCACGACTGACACTTTCCAGCTGTTCTTCTGCTAAAAATTCAACAAACGTATTCCCTTTAAAAACAGTTTGCAGTTTATCAAGGCGATCAATTTCTTCCTGCAGTGCTTCCAATCGTTCGTGAATACTTGCAAAGCGCTGATGATTCTCTTCAATCACACGCAGGTGTTCATGTGCGGACCCACTCATTGCTGTCGCTTCTTCCAATGCTTTTTCAGCTGCAGCTTTTCTGTGCTGAATGTCTGTCCACTGCTTTTCATCCAGTGACTCTTCTTTCAGTAATTCAGAAATTCGCTTTAAGTTTGCGGCACATTCCTTTCTTTTATCCTCAAACTCCTCAATTTCCTGTTTGACCGATTGACGTACTGGCTGTTCCATTGAAACAGACTCAATTTCCTGCGGCATATGAAAAGGAGAAGATTCTGCTTGTTTTTCCCATGCTGCTTCTGCTTCATGTTTTCGCCTGTTCGCCTCTTGAAGCTGACGCTCACTGCTTGAAAAATGACTTTGCGCTTCACTAAACAACTGCTGCGCGTGCTGCAATTGCTTGTACGATTGCTGCTCTTTTTCATTAAGAAGAGAAAGGGTGTGTTCAACCTCTATAAGTTCATCAGAAATTGAGGCAGCTTTTAATGGATATCGGCCTAAATCTGTTTCATATTGTTGGATAAGCTGCTGCTGACTTTCTAACTGATGCGCTAGTTTATCAAGTTCTTTCTCGACATTGTATATCACTGTCTGCAGCTGCTCTTTTGCTAGCTGTTTTTCTTCCAAAAACGTAATGCTTTTCTCAATACGTTCTTTATAGCCTTCCGCTTGTTGGTCCTTTTCATCGATTTGCTTTTGCATTTCTTGTACTTGATTCAATGTAAGATGCGGGAAGGTCTGTTCAAATTGAGTCGTTTGCTCTGAAAGCTCAGCATCAAACTCTTTGATCAGCACCTCTAATTCTTCGATGCGCTGCTGTTCAAAAGTCATTTGCTCTTTTATCTTGCTCATCTCTGCTACTTGATCATGCGTTTCATCCATTAAACGAGCTCGTTTATGTTCAACTTCTTGAGTATCCTGTTTTATGCCTTTCCATTCTTGCACCAGACCCTGCAAAGACTGCGAATTTTGTACCGTTTCTACTGCTGCAGCGACTTCCGCTCCAGGGGCTTTCTGAGATAAGAAAGCGAATTGCTTCACTAATTGATTGGCATGCGTTTCGAGAAGCTGCTTTGCGGCATACATGTCTCTCCCATAATCCTCTGCCTGCTTGAGCTCTTTGTCCATCCGTTGAATGACTTCATCGACTTGTGCCACGGTTTCTTCATGGTCATTGGATTGCAAAGCCTTTGGATCATGATGAATCGACCCACAAACCGGACATGGCTCACCATCTACTAGCTCTGCCGCTAATTCTTTTCTTAATTCTGCCGCCCTTACCGCATCACGCTGCTTTAATTTTTCGAGTTTCTGTTGTTGTTCTTTTTGACTCCATTCTGCCAGAGCTCGTTCGAGTTCACATACATAAAAATAGAGGTGTTCAATTGCTTGAAACGATTGGTCTATTTTTTCATAATGGTCGTTTTGCTGCTTTTGAAGCTTTTCATATGCTTCTGAAGTCTGTGAGGCTCGCTTGTTGAGCTCCTCCAGCTTTTGCTTTTCCTTTTGAATACTAAGGTTTATTCTTTCAACATTTTCACTTAAACGTAAAGCATCCTGTACACTTTTACGTTCTTTCACTGAAACTTGTAACTGCTCCAGCTCATTTTTCAGCTGTGTTTGTTTCGTTAGTGCACGCTCTAATAGAGATTGGAGATTCTCCGCTTCTTTCTTCTTTTGGAGGAGCTGCTGCGCTTTTTCATTTTTTTGGCGCTCTATGCTCGTCTTTTCCTGAAAAGCTGCCTCTTTTTTACGTTCAATTTCTTTTAGCTGAATCAGCTGTTCTTTCTTTTGGAGAAGGTCTGGCTCTGTCTCTATTTTCTTTTGCCGGGCTTGCTCATACTCCCGCACCATTTGATCATAGATCGTTCGTTGATGCAGCAGCTGCTTTTCTGCTTCCTGTTGCTCTTTCGATGCTTGAGAAAGCTGTTTTTCAGCCTTTGTCAATGCATCCGCATAGGGCTTTAGCGTCTCTGCCTGCTCTGCGATATGGAGCTTCGTCTTTTTCTCTTCTATTGATGGTGCCAGTAAATTCAGCTTGTTTTGTTCAGTCTCGTAAGCTTCTTGTTCCTTTTGATACTGCCAGATCGCTTGCGCCTTTGTAAAAGCAGTGAACGCTTCGTCCCGCGCTTGTTTTTTCTCATGAAAAATAGCCTTTGCCTGCTCAGCTGCTTCCTTTGCTTTTGCCAGCGCCTCTGGACCAGCTTCTCCTAAACCATTCAGTTCAGCTAGCAGTTCATTTTTTTGCCCATAATGCTTTTGAGCCTTTGCACGCAATCGCTTGACGAGTTGATCTCCATATTTCTCCAAGTTAAACAACCGCTGAAGCATTTGACGTCTGTCTGCCCCTTTGAGGGAGAGAAATTCTGCAAACTTCCCTTGAGGTAAGACAACCGCACGGGTAAAGTCATCAATGGTTAATCCGAGTAGTTCTTCTACTTTACGATTCACCTCACTCGCTTTATCTGCGAGAACTGTCTGCGTATCACCGATTTCAATTAGGCGGCATAATGTCGTTCTGACTTTCATTTCATCCGCTCGTTTGAAAGCACGTTCAACTTTATAAGAAATGTGGTGTTCCTTTTGCAAAGCAAATGTAAAGGAAACCGACAGCTTTTCTTCCGCTTGGTTCAAAATACCATGTGTATTATTTAACGCACGCTCCACTTTGCCATAGAGTGCCAGTGTCATGGCGTCTAATATGGAAGACTTTCCACTTCCTGTCGGTCCAAATATGCCAAACACACCCGCATCACATAATGAGCTAAAGTCAATTATTTGTTCTTCTCTGAAGCTATGAAGTCCTTTAATGGTCAGCGTAATCGGCTTCAAGTCGCTTCCTCCTCTTGCATATCATTGGCTAGCTCTAAAAACAGTTTGACTGTTTTTTCATCAGGCAGACCGCCACCTGTCTGGCGCTCATAAAACTTCACGAACCTCTCTTCGATCGAGAGTTTTTCCACTTGCTTTTGCTCTTCTATTTGCTGTAGTTCTTTGAACTTTGGACGAATGTGAACAAACCCACTATGCTGCTTTCGGAGCTGATGAATCTCTTCAATAGAGAGCTGATCTGTTAAATGAATCTCTAGATCAATCCATGCCTGAAGATCCCGTTTTTCATCCAGCCACTCGTACACTTGACTCAGTCCCTCAGTCGCCTTCCATTTCATAAGTGGTTTTCCGCTTGATAGAAACACTTCTTTCCAGCTCGCTTTTTCATTCGGTTTTGCCTCTACAATTGTGACTGATTTGGCGTAACCTGATTCAGAAAAGCTATAAGCAAGAGGTGATCCAGAATAACGAGCAATCGTTTTGGCACGTTTGATCGTTTGCGGCCTGTGCAAATGACCAAGTGCAACATAGCAAGCGGATTCTGGCAGGCTTTCAGCCGCAACAGTATATGCGCCGCCTACTTCAATCGGTCTTTCTGAATCTGTTTGACTCCCCCCTGCCACATAAATGTGGCTTGTTGCCATATTGACCGTATCCGGTTGAAATTGATTACTTAAATGTTGAAACGCTTGTTGAATCTTTAAATTGTAATGATCACGAAGCAATTTCTCTTCAAATGTTTCAGCTAGCACCTCATTTAGTCTCGCCTCAGACGGATAAGCGAGTGCTGCAATGGATAAACGTTCATCCGCAGAAGGAACATCGACACGGATGATGTCATTTGTCGGATATCCAATTAAATGAATCCCTTGATCATTTGTTAAAGGTGATGCGGCTGATAAACGATCCGGATTATCGTGGTTGCCTGAAATGACCACTACCTGGCGTTTTCCTTTATCAGATAAAGCAGATAGACTTTCATAAAAAAGCTGCTCTGCTCTAGCAGGCGGATTCACAGTATCAAAGGCATCACCAGCCATCACAATGACATCAATGTGTTCGTCTTTCACGATTTGATACAGTTCATCTAAAAACTGTGCTTGCTCATCAAGCCGGCTTCGACCTTCAAGGGTTTTCCCTAAATGCCAATCCGCTGTATGCAGAATCCTCATGTGATTCACCTCTCATTCCGATACATTTATAAAGAAATTTCTAAATTTCCATCGAAGAAATAGAGAATTTTCTCCTCTAATGTTCTGTTTGTCAAACGCTCTACAGCTTTTGCATATAAGGCTATTTGGGTTTCATAACGCTTTTTCAAGATCGGTTCAGCAGCGTCAACTGTATATCTGCCTTGTACTCTATCAGTTTTATAATCTAGTAAATATAGCTTTCCATCTGTTTCAAATAAACAGTCAATCATCCCTTGAATCAGAACAGGCTCTCCCTCAGTATCAATATGACTGTATACCTCTTTAACAGGTAACACCATACTAAATGACACCTCTCGTTTTACCCAGTCCGCTTTTAGCAGTTTTTGACCAATTGAAGTAGAGAAGAAAGAAGCAATTCCTTCTTGATTAATTGATTGGATCTGCTCATCTGTTAGCAAGTCTCGCTGCTGTAAGGATTCGAGCAGGTGTCCTATACGTGATTCATCATAGGGCTCCTCAGAAGGGAGCGGGATATGCTGCATCACTGTATGCATTGCGGTGCCTTGTTCTGCGGCAGTGAGTGTTTTCTTCTTCATGAAAGCTGGCCGGTCATACAATGTTGCACGAGCTTTTCGAATAGAAGAAGGAACACTGTACTCATCCTGTATTTCTTTCATTCTTTTTATCTCGGAAACAGACTGCTTTGTGCCGACTTGCGAGGCCGCTAGATACGGATATTTCCATGAGAGTCTCTCTGCCACCTTCTCATCAGCATCACCATATCCTTCAACAGGTAGACCATCGATCAATGCTTGTACAATCTCGTCTTGCTCCTTTTTTTCAAGTGACATATCTTCCTTTAAAAGATCAGAAGCTTGCGTAAATGAGATAGTGAATGTAGACGGATGCGAAAGAACAATATCTCCTGTTTCTTCTAAAACAGATGACATCGCTTGATGACGGATAAGGGCAGGGCCAATGAAATCTAAGTATGTTTTCGATTGATACCGTTCAAAATCAGGGAGCAGCCACTCTTCTCCGGTTGCGGCATTTTGCCATTTGCTTAATGCTTTCACCTGATTTTTGACAGAGCCGACTAGAAATAATTTTTCTTTAGCCCTTGTGAGCGCTACATATAGGACCCTTAATTCTTCAGATAACAACTCTTTTCTCATCTTTTTTTTCATCGCCACAAGTGGTAATGTCGCATAACTAATTCTCAGCTCAGGATGGATGTACTTGCTTCCAAAGCCTAGTTCTTTATCAAGTAAATAGGGCTGGTTTAAGTCCATCATATTAAAGTTTCTGCCGAGCCCTGCGGTAAAGACGACTGGAAATTCTAATCCTTTACTGCTGTGGATCGTCATCATGCGCACAACGTCCTCTGTTTCACTGAACGTTTTTGCTGCACCAAGATCATCCCCACGCTCCTGCATTCTTTCAATAAAACGAAGGAATCGGAATAGCCCTCTAAAGGCAGCTTTTTCGTATTGCTTAGCCCGGTCATAAAGGGCACGAAGATTTGCCTGTCGCTGCTTACCTCCAGGCATTCCGCCAACATATTCAAGATACTGCGTATCACGGTAGACTTCCCAAATTAATTCTGCCACCGAATGATTGATAGAAAAATCACGCCACTTGCGCAGTAATTGGAAAAATCGCTCTAGTTTTTTGCATGTAGGGTGATCAGAATGCGTCACACTCATGAATGCCTTTACAGCATCATAATACGTGCCTTTTTTATCACTCGTTCGAATCAGAGCCAATTCATTTTCGTCTAAATGAACAATAGGTGATCTTAAAACAGCAGCAAGCGGGATATCCTGATATGGATTATCGATGACTTTTAACAATGAAAGAATGACAGACACCTCTGTTGCTTCAAAATAACCAGAGGAAAGATTCGCATATACAGGGATTCCCTGCTTCTTTAATTCCTCCATCATTTGCGGAGCCCAAGGCATAGACCGAAGCAAAATGACAATGTCACGATACTGCAAATTACGGGTCATTTGCTGCTTTGCATCGTACACTTGAAATGGCTGCTCCACTAATTCTTTTATTTTTTTAGCAATGATTCTCGCTTCAAATTGGACGGTCTCGAGCTCTTCTCGCTCTTCGCCGGTTTCTGCTTCCTGCTGATCTAAGTGGACAAGAAGCATTTCTGTCGTTGTATCTTTGCTTTCTGGATAACTCGCTCCAAGCTTTAATTCAGCTTGTTCATCATATTCAATTTCTCCCACTGTTTCCCCCATCAGCTGCTTGAACAAAAAGTTCGTACTATCTAAAACATCTGAACGGCTACGGAAGTTTTTATTTAAATCGATTCTCTTCCCTGTTTCTTTGCCGTCTGGTTGAAAGTGTTTATATTTGTTTAAAAAGAGCATAGGCTCTGCCAGCCTAAAACGATAAATAGACTGCTTTACATCACCAACCATAAACAGATTGCCCTCTGCAGAATGTTTCCCCTTAGATACAAGCTTTAAAATCGTTTCTTGTACAAGGTTTGTATCCTGATATTCATCAACGAGCACTTCTTCAAACTGCTGTTGATAGTATTTGGCAGCTTCTGTTTCGATCAAATGTCCTTCTGCATCCTGCTCCGCTAAAATGCGTAAGCAATAGTGCTCTAAATCCGAAAAGTCGACAATTGACTTTTCCTGCTTCGCTCTTTCGAAACGCTCACCAAATTGGATCACAAGCTCTACAAGCGTCTCCACAACTGGCTTCATTTCAGCTAAGCTTTTTAAATGCTGGGCAGGACTGCGCATGAAGTATTCATCTTTTAGTTTTTCTAATTGTTTTTTTGCTTGATTACGTGCATCAGTGGATTTTTCTAAGAGAGCAGGGTCATATTCGTCCCCTTTGCACGTTTTGAGCCTTTTAAAATTAACGTTCGGCAAAAGCTCATAAAGCTTCTCAAAATCATCTTGATGACGGATTAATTCATTGACTTGCTCTAAATCATCTATAAAATTCTCTGCTCTCGGTGCTGGGCCGCCCGGTTCTTTTGATAGCGAAAGAGCTCGTTCAAGCAGCTCCTGGCAGCTCCGGAGAACGAGAGAAAGATCTTCTTTGATATATGGATAAAACGGTAATTCTTCTACTTTTGTTTGAGCATCTACATCATAAAGTGAAAGAAATGCCCGCATCCATTGCTCCGGAGAAGGATGAGATCTCGAAAACTCATAAATTCTCTTCACGAGCCATTGCAAATCTAAGTCGTGACGGTCAGATGTATAACGATCAACCAATTCAAAGAATGATGGCTTTCCAGCCTTATATTCATCCTCAAACAGTTCGTCTAACACTTCATCTCCTAATAATTCTCCTTCTGTTTGGTCAGCCAAACGAAAGCCTGGATCAAGATCAATTTCATAGTAAAAGGTGCGCAAAACCTGCAAGCAAAAGGAGTGCAAGGTTGAAATATTGGCTCGATTCATGAGGGACAGCTGCCTTCTCATATGAAGAGACCCAGGGTTTTTGGCTAATTCTTTTTCAAGTGCTTCTGTGATCCGATGCTTCATCTCTGCCGCAGAAGCATTTGTGAAAGTCACAACGAGCAGACGATCCACATCAACTGGATGTTCAGGCCGGGTCATTTTTCGAATCAGGCGTTCAACCAAAACAGCTGTTTTACCTGACCCTGCCGCCGCCGCAACCAAGATATCTTGTCCTTCTGAAACGATGGCTTCCCACTGGTCATCCGTCCACGTACTGTTATTCGGTTTTGGTATTTGCATACTGATCCCCTTCTTTTTTGATCCGTTCTATCACAACATCATCCTTTTCAGAGGTGAGCACCCTAAAATCATTATCTTCTATTGATTCATCGAATTGGCAAATAGACTTGAATGAACAAAAGCGGCAAGGTGTTTGATCCTTTAATTTATATGGATTAATTGCGACCTCTCCATTTGTAATTCTTTCGCCTGCTTCTTCAAATGTGCGCCGAACGTGTTGTGTGAGTATATGGAAATGATCCTCACTTAAAACTGCCGAATCAGAACGGAAAGACCCATCCTTTTTCAAACCGGCTTGAATGACTTGCGATCTACCTGAATCAAGCGTTTGATCCATTAGCTTTACTGCTTCCACATCTTCAAGCAATAAACCCTTCATTTTAAATTTCTTGAAGATTTCCTGCTCAATTTCATCCTCTGCAAGTGGAATCGGTGCTTGAATGAGCGGATCATGAATATGGAAATATAAAATACCAGCAGGCGTTGCTTCTACGCCGAGCCACTCTTTCGAATACGTAATGGTTAGGTCTAAGTATGTGAGCATTTGCAAGGCAAGACCATAGTATACTTCTGCTAGGTCAAGACCTTTCTCACTGGATTTGTAATCGACGATTCTTAAAAGCAGCCCTTTTGAACCTTCTGCCTTATCTACCCTGTCAATCCTTCCGACAAGCTCCATCGTGCAGCCATTCTTTAATTGAAAAGTAAACGGCGGCAAAGGCCCTTGACCTCCAAAACCTAACTCAAGCCCTACCGGAGAAAATCCACTCAATTTGGCATGTTCACTTAATATAGAAGAGACTCGAATCAAGATTTTCTGAAGCTTTTCTTTAATATAAGCATGCCGATTAGAGCTTAATAGAATTTCCTTTTGAAGACGCGGAGCAAGCTGTTCGATTGCATGTCTTGAATAGGTGACACAATCTTCCTTCGTTAGGTTTTTCCAATCCTTTTTTTGTTCAACTAGCGTATCTGAAATATGCTTCAAAGCCGAGTGAAACAATTGGCCGATATCGGGTGCTTCCAATTTGTAAAATTGTCGATCCTTTAGTTTTAAACCGTGGGAAGCAAAGTGAGAGAATGCACACGCATTGAACTTCTCCATTCTTGAAACACTGCCCTGAATATGGTCACCGTAAAGCTCTTTTGTGACATTAGGCTTTAATGGCTTCGCTCGATTTGTAAAGAACAAGCTTGACATGATGTTTTTTGATACATCCCGATGAGGAGATGTCATTAAGTAGTTATAGACACTCCACCATACACCGCTGATGGGATATTGATTGAGCCATTGCTGCAGCTGTGAGATGGTATACGACAACGAAACATGCTCATTCGCTACAAATTTTAATTGCTCATCGTCTTCCAGTTGTTCTGGATCTAACACATAAAGAGCCTGTTGATGATTTGGCATAAGCTCTTGGCAATACTTGATGAGTGTCGAAGGCAATAGAGAACGTCCTTCTGCATCAGAAGCCGCATAGGATAGATACAAATGACGGGATGGACTTGATAACGCTTGGTAAATTAAAAATTGCTCATCTAGCAGCCGTTCTTTTCCTGTCTCTGCTAGCTCTGCTCCTGCTCGTTTTAACCATTCTCGGTCATCCTCAGACAATACACTCTCATCAGAGGGACGTGCGGGAATAACGCCATCATTTACACCAATGATAAACGTACACTTCACTTGATACATTCTGGATAAATCCATACTTCCAATAAATACTTGGTCGAGTGAAGGCGGAATCAAAGCGAATTTTAGAGAAGCTAATCCTGTATCTATCATCTGTTGGAATAAGGGAAATGAGAGCTCTTCGTCACCTAGCATGTCAACAAATTCATCCATTAATTGAATCACCGCATCCCATACTTGCCCGTGCTGCATTGCTTCAGCTAATCGACCTGCTTCTTCAGCCTCAAGCCTCGCTTTTTCAAGCTTATCTGGTACTTGTATCTCTTCTAAAAAGACATAGACAGCCTCTACCATGTCCCTTACCTTTTGCGCTTTTTTGAGCCTTTTCTGCAACTGGTAAAGCGGGGGCGCGATCCATTCTTTGACGTCATTTAGCATTTGTTCCATTTCAATTTCTTGATCTGTTTGTCCGAAATCCTCATCTAATGATTGGAAACGCCTGTAATGAAACCGGGAACCGTTTGTCCAGCGCTCTCCTTTTACACCATAAGCAATGCAATAGTTTTCAAGCTGATCTGCCTGCTCTCTCGCTTTGTTCTTAGTGATTTCAAGCGGAAATAAGAACTCTGTTTTCACGCAGCGAAATACCGCTTCATACCGCCAATTTCCTTTTATGACATCCAAGCTCGAACGAATTAATTCAATGAGCGGATGATACTGCATCGATTCATTTCCATCAATAAAAAAAGGAATATCGTAATCTCGAAAAACCTCTTTTAACGTATCTTTATAGTCATCTACATGCCGCGCTACAATCGAGATATCTCGCAGTCTGAGTCCTTTTTCTCTCACTAAATCAAGGATATCTCTCGCTACTCCCTCAATTTCAGCTCGTTTATTTGCACTTTTAGACACTGTGAGATGAGGGGTGTTTTCCTGATATGGCTGAACGGGCCGATGCTCATATTGGTGTTCTAAATAAGCAAGATCTGGTGTATAAAGGTGCCGATGATTTCTTTCAAAAATATTTTCAGAAATGTCAGCTCCGCACTCTTTAGCAAGCTGATAGAGCTGGAAATACGTTTTACCTGTCATACGAAATAAATCAAGTTCATTTGGCTGCCTATCATGATAGGATCGATCTACTGTGAAAGCCGCAGTTATTTTTGCTGCATGCAGCAAGAGCTGTTCAATGACAAGAAGCTGCTGCGGTGTAAATTGATAAAAACCATCTATATAGATGTGTGCTCCTTTTATTTCTTCAGCTGAAGGAATTTGCTGGGAAAGAAGAGTCAAATAGTCTTCTGAGTGCACGTATTCATCTTGTAAATGCTGCTCCATCTGCTGATAAAGAACATGGAGATCATGCAATTTTTCGGCTGCCCGTCTTTCTTCTGTATACTCTGAATGCATGCTAGACGCTGAAATTTTCTCAATATCCTCCGGCAGCATACAGTATCTTTTGAATTCAGCCATCGTTTTTTCGATTTGCTCCACAAACCCCGGCTTATCACTCGCTTTTTTGAATACTTTAAACTTGTCTTTCTGCTCTTCAATCACTTTTCTTAAAAGCATTTGAATTCCTGTGCTTGTCACAAATTGCCGATTCGCTCCACCAGTCTGCTTTAAAATCGACCAAGCAAGACGAGTGAAACTAAATACTTTAGCTCTGATCATTCCACCAGCTTCAGACGTTTTCGCAAGCTCATATTCCATTAAAAATGTCATTTGATCCGGGACTAAAAAAATGATTGGCGGACCCAACGGATCAAGCCGAAGCTGTTCTTTGATTTCCTCTAAGATTGCAGTCGTTTTTCCACTCCCCGATCTGCCTGCTAAAAACTGAATCTCCACGTTCCACAACACCTTTCTTATGTACTCATATTCTAGCGAAAATAAAGGTAAATAGCTATTTTCCGATCACGTTCCCATTCTCCTTTCTGAAAAAAGACATAGGCACCTTTCCTCACTCTTTTCATATCATAAACCATCATGAACTAAAAGGAGGCTGGCAATATCATGTATTACAGTTACTATGACTACTCGCCTTATGACATGCGCCAAAACACAAGGATCATTTCAGACCTTGAGAAAGCGATTAATGGTGAGTATTCTGCGATCCAATGCTACGAAAAACTTGCCCAAAAGGCAAAAAATCCTGAAGCAAAAAAGATCATTCAAGAAATACGCCAGGATGAAGTCAGACACTATCAACTATTTTCAAAGCTATATTATTCTTTAACAGGTAAAAACCACAAACCAAGCGTAACAGAACCTTGTCCAGACCAATTCAGAGAAGGACTTATGTTTGCCTTTAAAGATGAACAAAAAACGGTCGATTTTTACTTAAGCGTATCAGACTATGTCCGGGATCAAGGAACAAAAGAGCTAATGAAACGTATCGCTCAAGATGAGCAGCAGCATGCTGTATGGTTTTTATACCTTTTAACGCACCATGTATCATAGATAGTCCTATTTTAATAGGAGATCGTATGTTCCGTCAAAAAATGAAATCGATTTTTCGTTCATTCAATCTATTAAAGAAAGCGCTAAATGTAGCAAATCCTCACATCCCTTCCTTATTTTCAAACGAGAAAATGAGATTTTGACCATTAAAAAAACTCCTCTGCCCAAAATAGCAGAAG
The DNA here is from genome assembly GCF_037965155.1 of Bacillus sp. FSL W8-1143. NCBI lineage: Bacteria > Bacillati > Bacillota > Bacilli > Caryophanales > Bacillaceae > Bacillus > Bacillus sp. FSL W8-1143. The sequence continues at coordinate 1,082,566 of NZ_CP150182.1, read as the reverse complement.
GAGTTTTTTTATGATCTTTTAATGAAATTTTGCTTCATTGCTTTGCTGCTGATGCTTGAGTATCCCATCAATTGACAACAGCTTACTGCCGCTAAGAGTCAAATAAAGCGCCATGACGAGCAGCGAAAGTTCAAATTCATAGCCACCAACAAATCCTTTAGAAAAACCAACAGTGATAATCGCTACTGCCATAATTGGTACAAATAATGCTGCGAAAACTCGAGTTCCTAGACCTAAAATCAAGGCGATACCACCGACTAGCTCAATTGTCTTCACAATATAGGCCATAAATTCAGGTACACCGATTTGTCCGAAGAATGCTGCTGTGCCTCCCAGCCCTCCTTGATATGCCTGAAGCCCATGTAAAAAGAAAATAATACCTAAAATAACGCGTACAAAAAGTGTTCCTATTTCTTGATTTGTTTTCATATAGTGATTTCCTCCTGTTTTTACACTACACAATGTAATGTTAATAAGTAAAAAAATTAGTAATTAAGGTTGAGCATAATCATTAAGACCACCATCAGAATGGCTGAAGTGACGATTGGAATCATTGGTACATTAAAAGGAATATTGTAAGTTGGATTTAAAATTTTTTGTATTCTTAAATTCAATGCCCGATCCCCAAAGGACACCGCAAACTTTGTTTGTTTTTGAAACTGGGTTCTCTTTTTAATCAGCTTCAAAAGGGCCTGCCCTACTCCAAGCTCAGTACCTGTCTTCTGAATGGCATAGTCATCTGCAATCACTTCACGAAAAACAGAGTAGCTTTGTCTCATATGCTTTAACACTGGAATGTACCAAATGACTTTTGTGAGCATTGAGAACATGAAAGCCTTTAAAGGATCATAGCTGTATTTGTGATGCAATTCGTGATGAACTACAGCGTCAATCTCTTCTTCATCCAGCATGTCCATGAGAGCTGTTGATAAATAAACCTTTGGGTGAAGCATCCCCATTGCAAAAGCAAGTGGTTCATGACAATGAAACACGATGATGTCATTAGCATATTTCTCAGATAAAGATTCGGTCGACTGGTGATCGACTGCAAGCATCAGATTTTGCTTGAATTGAATGTACTTTTTGATTTGTTTCGTCATATAAAAAATCGCAAAACCCAATGTGTAGAGGACTAAGGCATCCAGAAAGTATTTTAAAGGAGTGAATCCATAGAATTCGAGCACAGACTGGCATACATGGATCAGGTTATATGCTTGATTCCAGCCAAAAAAGCTTGAAAGCACGTAATACCCCATCTGATAAAAAATGGCTAAACCAATCAATATACCGCCTGAAAACAGCAGACTCGACTTCATTTTATTCATTTTGCTGCTCCTCTTTTTTAGATGCTAGCCGTGCTTCTAGTACTTTGAGTAATTCAGGATCAGCACTTTCAATCGCATCCACCATATGATTCACTGCCAGTGGACCGAAATCATCCATCAATCCTTGTGTAATCCATTTTGTTTGCTCATTTAGAAATTCTTCTTTTGTTAAAATAGGATTATAAATAGATGAGCGCCCTTTTGTTTTTTTCTCCACAATTCCTTTTTCGGTTAAGCGGTTCAGCACAGTCATCACGGTGTTGAAATTAATCGGCTTCTCATCTGACAGCTTTTGCTGCACCTCTTTAATCGGCATATCCTCACCTTCATAAAGGATCTCCATAATTCTTCCCTCTAAAGGACCAAAAAAACGATTCAATCCCTTTTCATTATATTTAAAAGAAGGAATTTTCATGTTATCACCCCACACTATGTAGTGTAGTGCAATTGAAAATGATAGTCAACTGATAACATAAATAGGGGAAAATCGTTGTATATAGACTTTGTTTTTGGTAAAAATGATATCTTTCTTTATAAAAATGTACTAATCATTTAGTGATAAGATAATCTTATGAAAATAGTGAAAAAATTCGTATTTTATTTATAGAGACTTTTGTATTATAGTGAAGTTAACAACATTTCACTTACTGAACAAACATATAGGAAGAAGGTTTACATGTGATGAAACAAGGAAACAGCCTTCGAACCGATCTCATTCTCATTGCGATAAGCGGTTTAGGTGGATTTCTTTTGTCTTTAACAGGTATGTCCATTGGCTGGATGGTAGGTACATTAATCACCGCAGCTTTTATTGCTATGCGCCGCCCCACCCTGTTTCAGCGTAAAGGAACTAGCACCTTACGTATTCACAGCAGATGGCTGCTCCTTGGTCAATTCATTCTCGGAATCGAACTCGGACAGAAAATGAATATGGAGGTCCTTCACATTTTCGCTGAAAATTGGCTCCCTGTGAGTTTCATGCTCGTCTTTTCTATTCTACTGGCGATGCTCTCAGGCTTTGTCTTATGGAAGCTGAGCAAAACAGATATGCTGACAAGCTTTGTCGGAACTGCCCCCGGCGGTTTATCCGCTATGCCGGGCATTGCCCAAGAGGTGGGAGCCAATACAGCTGTTGTGAGTCTCGTGCAAACGATACGTGTATTAATGGTTGTACTCACTATCCCATTTACAGTGTTTTATTTAAATACAAAAAACCAAGCGGATGTGGCTGTAGTTACGCAAGGGAGCGCTTTTTCTTCGGGTGTTTTCACCCTTTCAAACATCTCTTGGACCGCTGCGCTTATTTTAGGTGCCTGGCTCATGTCACGCCTAGCAGTTCGTCTTCATTTCCCTGCTCCTTGGCTGATCGGCAGCATGCTAGGCGTCGCAGCTCTTCAAGTTGGTGCGGGCGCACTCATAGGTTATGATTTGATTCCTTATTGGCCGGCACAAGCGAACATTGCGTCTCAAGTATTTCTAGGTGCAACCATCGGTTCAAAAATGAATAAAGAAATGTTTGTCGGGCTAAAAAACACTCTCATTGTGGCTGTCGTCAGCTCAGCTGGGCTAATTGCTGCGACTGTCCTCAGCTCTATTGCCATCGCTGAGATCACAGGTATCTCTGTCATTACAGCCATTCTTGCTTTTTCGCCTGGCGGTATTGCAGAGATGGCAACAACTGCGGTCACACTGCATGAGGATTCTACCTTTGTTGTGGCTGTACAAGTCGTCAGAATTATTCTCGTCATTGCAATGCTGCCACCGTTTTTCCGCTTCTTACATCACGTATGGGCAAAAAGGCAGCCTGATTATAAAGCCGCAAAATAAAAAGAGACGCTTTGCATGTGCAGAGCGCCTTTTTTTATTCGCTGGTATTTCTTTTAACACCGACAACTTGATCCTTTGAAATGGTGCCAAAATGCCGGCTGTCGAAGCTATGTATTCGGTTATCTCCGACCACAAAGTAATGATTGTTTTTGATTTTATCGTCTCCTGTGATGGCTTTCAGCTGAAAATCCCCTGTCAGAACGTTCCCCATTTTATGTTGTTTCTGCTCTTTTAAATAAGGTTCCTTCTTTTTTTCACCATCGACAAATAACTGATCATCTTCATACTTGATCGTTTCTCCTGGGAGTCCAATGACTCGCTTGATCAAGATTTGATTTTTAGGACCGTGAAATAACACATAATCAAACCGGCTAATTTTCGTGAGTTTTGGCGAGAACTTATTGATTAATAATTCTGTTCCATCTGTAAAAGTTGGGTCCATACTAACCCCTTCTACTTTATATGTGACAAACATGAAATTCTTGACTTGGAACAATAAGACGATGCCTGTAATAATCATCAACCATAGCAATGGCTTCTTTTTCATTAAGAGCCTCCTTTGTCCTCACGTTTACTCATTCGAATGTTTAACCTATTTTCTACTCTCTTTCCAACATACCATAATACTGCAATAACTAGAACCGCAAAAATACTTCTTAACGGATTCTTAACTAAAGCAGAGAGGTCATAACCAATAAAACTAATGATAAAAAGCATGACACACTTACCAGATAAAGTAGCTAATGAGAATTGCCAAAAGCTAATTCTTGATAAACCTGCTACAACATTGACGGCAGCAGAGGGTGTGAAAGGAAAGCAAAGTAAAATAAATAATGGACCAAATCCCCGCTTCTCCACCCAAAGCATCAATTTTTTAATGGAAGGATGCCTGCTGATAAAGTTGAGCATTCTCATCTGTCCAAACTTTCTGATCAGTAAAAAGACAAGAATAGACCCTGCACTTGCGCCAATCCAGGTCAATAAAAATCCTTCCCAAAGGCCGAATGCATTTGCATTCGCTACAGCAAACGCAACGAGTGGTAAAAACGGAAGAAATGCTTCTATTAAAGGGAGCAATATGGCCACAATCGGTCCAAAGGCCTTGTAGCTCTCAAAAAATGATGTGATATTTTCGTGAGTAAATAGGGAAAGAAATGATGTCAACTTGTTTGACTCCTTCAAGGTTTGTCTACTTTTCATTTTACATGGAAAACATAAAAATATACAAATGAATCCCCCCCTTGAGATTATTTGACTCATTCGGTATAATAAATAAGAACATGTGTTCCATCAAGAAAGAAAGCAGGCTTGGACATGACGAGACTATCAAGAATACAACTTCAGATGATGGAACAGGCCATCTTTCTTCCAATGGTCGTCTCCATCCTCAATCGTGATTTGACTCACTTAAAACAACATCAAACATTCAAACTAAATGAACCATACATTCAGCTTGTGACCTCCGCCTTAAAGGAAGCACAGAAAGCACTTTATGAACTAAAGCAGCATTTACGTAAAGAAAAAATGAAGGTACAGCAAATTGAACACGATGAAGGATTTACAACGTATCTATTTATCATGGATGGCTATGAAGAAAAACATAAATACTTTAATCCACGTATACGTCACCGGGTAGAGGAACTGCTGACACGGTATTTTCTTCATCAAGCGAATTGAATTTGCTTCATTGTCGCGCTTCCCCATTCAAAGCAAAAAGCCTGCCACAGCGGCAGGCTAATGCTTCTTTATGATAATTCAAGCTGTTCTCTCAGCTCTGTTCTCACTTCTTCTAATCCAGCGCCATCTAACTCAAAGTAATACACATTCCCAGGCTGATAATCATGGCCCTTTAGCTGAATGGTATCCACTGATGTCAATGAGCTCAATAACGGGAAAAGACCGATAAACTGCTTCATGGACAGATTGGTTGAAACATTATCACCAAGTGTATCAATGATGTTGTCATAGGATGGGATCGAAGAAATGGATTTAGACTTTTCAAAGATGGCTTGAAGTGCTTCCATTTGGCGCTTCCCGCGCATGAGGTCACTGTCTGCCTTTCTCGTTCTCACAAAGGCTAATGCTTCTTCGCCATTTAACGTATGTGTTCCTGTTTGCACATGAACTTTCCCTTTTGAATCCTTTTCCATTTGTTTTGCGATACCTTCATCTTCAATCGTTACGTCAATTCCGTTTAGCTCATCTACAATGTCTTGAAACGCCTTAAAGTTCCCTGAAATCACATAGTCTACAGGAATGTTCAGCAGGTTTTCGACCGTTTTGACTGACAAATCTGCACTCCCAAACGCATGGGCGTGGGCGATTTTATCATATCCTCTTCCCGGAATATCTACATAAGAATCACGAGGAATACTGAGGAGCTTGATGGTTTTCTCTGTTCGGTTCACAGCCGCCAGTAAGACCGCATCACTTCTTGCTTCGTCTACCGTTTCACCTGGACGGCTGTCAATTCCAAGCAGCAGGACCGAGAAGCTGTCCTTTCCTGGATCAAAAGCTTTCACACGCTTTTGCGAGGTGTCTCCTCTTTCTAATGACACTTGCGCCTTATTCGACGCTTTTGAAATTTTATAGTAAGCATATCCTGTCACAGATATTGCCATCACCATGACAAATGCCATGATAAACAGCACGACTTTCACCCAAGGTCTCAGCCTTCTTTTTGATCTTGTTTTCTCCTTCATCCTTTCCGAACCCTCACTCTATCTTAGTCTATCAATGTAGGTTCCACTATAACATATTTTAACGAAAGTTTCCTGCACGCAACATATTTTTATGAACCCACAATGAAAAACTTTTAAAACTCAGATAACTCAATCTTTTAATCTGCCGGTAGTGTTCTTTTTAAATGATTCCGTATAATTAGCAATTGTCTACATTCATATCATTGCAGGAGAAAATTCAGAAAAAAGCAGCCTCTACTGTCGGCTGCTTCTTCATCGTTATTGAATACTCACTTGAAATTGTCCCTTCAATTCCTCTTCTGCTTCTTGAAATAACTGCTTTACGCTTTCTGCATACTCGCCAAGAGCGTCCTTGCTCGTGTCAAAATTCACCCATGTCAGCTCTACTGGCAGATTTACTTCTCCTGTCAAACAGTCCCATAGGGCATCGAGATTTTTCCCGTAGTAGTCAGGAAGGTGTAAAACTGTTTTTAGTTGGTCATGAAGCTCTTCTTGCGACCTGCACGACGCGCCGTCCAGCTGCACTTTTTTCATGTCATCTTCCCCTCTCATGCCTTTATTTTAAACGAATGGAAGGCAAAAGAGAAAGCAAGACTCCTCACTTTTGTTTCTGTCTGACACTTGACATCAAAAGGATGAGACAAGCTGCCAAAACGACCAAGAAAAAGACGGTTAACACCACCTGAGTTCCGAACAGATCAGCGAAGAGCCCGACAAAAACACTTGGAAGACCCAGACCTAAATAGGCAAACAAATAAAACCCGGCAACGGCTCTAGCTGCCTCCTTTTTTCCCCGCTCGACAATAAGCTGAAGACCGCCTAAATAAGTAAATCCATAGCAGGCAGTACCCGCAAGCATCGTTCCGGCAAGCACAAGAATGATGGACCCACCATTTGCTCCAAATAGCAAGAGACCGTATCCACATGGAAGACAGATAAATCCGGCAAGGAGCGCTGCTGTGCTATTCATTTTGCGAACAAAAGGCTGCATCAGGACACCTGACATATTAATCAAAAACAGTGCCGGCCCTACCCATAATTCATATCCATTCAATTTAAGCTGTGCTGGCAAAACCGAAATCACAAGGCCACACACTGACCACGCGACAGCAATCGCTGCATTCGCTGGCATTGTTCCTTTTGGAAATGTTGGCATGTTCATCATCGGTTTATCTGCATCTCCTTGTACAGGCGGAACGAAAAAGAAGACACCCACGATCGTTAGGATTAAAAAGCCCATCACAATCCAATAACTAAGCGGCGCAAGCGTCACATACTGAAAAGAAAGAAGTGCCGTAAAAAGAGCACCGCCCCCAAAGCCAACCGAACTGCATAACGCAATAAAAGTTGGAATCCAGCTTGATTTTTCTGGATATAAAGCAATCAAATAAGCAGTGCATGTGCCAACACTTAGGCCAAGCCCCACCCCTTGCAGCAGCCGCGCCAAAAAGAGCATCTGAATGGTAGGATGTACGATCATCAATAAGGTAGCACATAACGAAAAACTAAGTGCGACCAATAAAATCGGTTTGCGTCCAGCCCGGTCAGATATCCCGCCAAGAAAAAGTAAAACTGGAATCAGTCCGAAGACATATGCAGCAAATACAAGGGCTGTCGCCGCTTTTCCGTACCCTGCTTGTTCGGCATACAACGTATAAAGGGGCACCTGCAGATTCACTGCGGTTGTAATCATAAAAAGACCAAATAAAACGAATATAAATGGAATGATGGATAGGTGTGCGGTTTCTTCTTTAGCTGCAGGGATCATTTCACTCTCTCCTCTAGTCATAAGCATATGAGAACAGTGTACACACCTTTTGGCTTACTTCCTATATCCAAAAACGATGCTATTGACCACTCCATATTCCCGTGTCATCATCATGTTATATGTGACAATGAGAGAAGGTGTCCGATGTATATTTATTTAGACCGCTCAAGTACTACCCCGCTCTGGCAGCAAATCGTGACTGAGATCATTCAACAAATTCATTCCCAAAAACTGAACCCCGATGATCAGTTAACACCGACACGCGTATTAGCACAGGAGCTCAATGTATCAAGATCAACTATACAGCTTGCTTATGATGAACTGCTGGCAAGAGGATATGTCAGCACATCTAGAAGAGGCGGTACGAAGGTCATTTCAAGTGATCACTATGCGGCCTCCACTCCCCATCAAGGTGAGCCGCCTTTTCCTCTTCCGGTAAGACCACACTTTCAAGAGGCGGAGAAACAAATGAACCACTGGCTGTCGGCCAATCAATTTCATGAGAAGCTTGATATTGATTTTCGTCATCAGGAACCAGCCATCGATGAACATTTTCAAAACATATGGAAACGCTCGCTCACAAAAGCATTACAGCGATTAGAGATGAAAGATTGGGGCTATTCCTCCCCGCATGGTTTATGGGAAGTACGTTCAGAAATACGCCAATACTTATCAGTAGAACGCGGCATCGATGTAGAAGAAGATCAAATCGTGTTAACAGGAGGCACGCAGCAAGCCATTGATTTGATTTCACAGGTATTGCTTAAAAAAGGCGATACAGTAGCTGTTGAAGATCCAGGCTTTCCTGGAGCAAGGCTTTCCTTTATGCATCGTGAAATGAACATTTATCCCGCGCCCGTCGATGAAGAAGGGATCATGGTGAATACATTACCACGAAAAACAAAGCTGATTGCGGTGACGCCCTCCCATCAGCGTCCAACCGGTGTATGTATGAGTGTGAGCAGAAGGCAGCAGCTGCTAAAATTTGCTGTCAGTCATCAGTCTTATATACTAGAGGATGATTTTGATGGAGATTATCGTTATCATGGCGGACCGCTTCCTTCCTTATTTTCAGAAGCACCCGACCATGTGATTTATATCTTAAGCTTCTCCAAAGTGCTGGCACCAGGCATCCGCCTTGCTGCCATTATCGGCTCCAAAGCGGTCATAAAAGAAATCGCTTCCTTGCAATCACTCATTCAAAGACAGCTGCCCATTATGGAACAGATCACACTCGCCTCTTTTTTCAGAGAAGGAGAATTCACGCGTTATGTCAGGCGAATGAGACAGCTATATAAAAAAAGACAGGCTGCCATGATGGATGCCCTTTTAACACAACAATTTGACAAGCACTTTCATATTTATGGAACAGATACGGGTCTTCATGTCTTTTTGGAAGGAGCGCCAAACTTTGACGAAAAAGGCAGTATTGAGGCAGCAAAAGCAGCAGGTATTGGCATTTATCCATTAAGTCCTTATTGTTTTGAGAGCAATCGAAAGGGATTACTGCTAGGCTTTGCTTGTACGGACGAAAACATGATTCAAGAAGGTGTGCGCTGCTTAAAGCAAATACTTTATATGTAAAAAAAGCCTGGAAGTCCGCCTTCCAAGCTTTTTACGTTGATTGCTGAATGCGGCCGACTTCTTCAATAAATGCAGCTGCCCTCTGCAATCCATCTTGGAGATGATGAGTAGCGGAAATAAACAGCTTTTCTTGATCTGGGCGCTTTAATAGCTGCTCCACCTGACCAATTCCTTTTTCAAATGAATGAAGACCTGTCTTTAATTGTTCATCTGCCTTTTGATAAGCGGTTGGAATTTCTTGATGAGCAAGCCCCTTTTGAATCACACGATCAAAGGCTTTCGTCGCCTTTTTCAATTTTTTATTTACTTGGATCTTTCCCTGTCCATCTGAAATAAATTGGTCGGTCATGTTTTCATAAGCTTCATTTAACTCATCCATATAACGCTGAACCCATTGTTCATACGCAGCTTCTTTTGTGTCTTGTTTTGAAGGCGATTGACCTGCTTGCTGACAGGCTGCTAGTAAGGTCACTGTCAAGGTGAATAGTAGCAGCAATTGCGATTGTTTTTTCATACAGAGCCTCCATTTCTTATTCCCATTCGTTCATATCGGTCAAAATAGGAGTATCCTTTACCACATACGAACACTTTGCAAGAAATGATTTCTTTTATTGTAACAGACGGCTCGTGTCACTTCTGTGATTTATGAATAATTGCTTGAAAATACGTCTAAGGATCCACATTTCTCTGTCATTTGGTGGACAGTCTACCGATACACACTCAATAGACGACTGGATATATGGATTTGGTTTCAACAAATTCATGTGCATGGTGGATGTTCTCGTGTCATCATAATGATGCCCCAACGAAGTCGCCTTGTCCTGTTGATTTATTGAAGTTTACCTTTACAAGCAATGTCAAGCTCTTCGACTACTTCACCATCTTGGATGAGATAGGCTTTTTCATGGAGATTGACAGCGGGACAAATATGATTTGGAATGATTTGCACCTTCTCACCGATCTGGACAGTCTGACGGAAGCCTTCGTGATAAATGATGGCATGCTCATCAAATACACTGGAAACAAATACATCATCAAAGTCTTTTACCTTGCCTAGTCCCTTTGTTTTCGTCAGCCCTTTTGTACGGGTTTGAGCCGTGAGCCCTTTGGCTCCAACATCTGTAATGACACGAGTATTTGTTGGCTTACTAATGACTGTCGTCAGGACGGCTGCTGCACAATGTGAAAAAGTGCCGATCACATTGGACTGAGAGGCATCCATGAAGATGTATGTGCCTGGGCGGATTTCGGTCACTCCCTTTGGAATATCAAATTGAAATAAGAACGGTGGTGTTGATCCTATGCTCACTACCTCTAGCAGCATGCCTGATTCTTTTGCAATCTGTGCAAATCGAAGCGTTCGATTCACAGCGTCTTCATATAATGTCTGACAATGCGCTTTACTTTCCGCCTTGTATGTATGACCATCATGAGAAAAAATCCCTTTTAAATGAACGAACTCACATGTTTTTATCGCCTGCAAGATTTGACGGAAATCACTCTCTTCAATGACACCAGACCTCTCTTCTCCAACCTCTATCTCAATTAAAACCTCCGCTTTTTTCTCTGCTCCACGAAAGACATCTTCAATTTGATGCACATGCTCTACACAATCAATTCCAAATGAAATGTGTATCGACTCTGCCAGCTTTCGAATTCGCTTCAGCTTTGTCTCACCTACAATTTGATTGGCGATAAAGATATCTGTTAGCCCATGCGCCGCCATCACTTCTGCTTCCCCTACTTTCGCTACAGTTAAGCCAGATGCGCCCATCTCCTCCTGCACCTTCGCAAGACCAGGTGTTTTATGTGTTTTCGTATGAGGACGCAGTTTGACTTGCTGACGGTCCGCATATTGCTGCATAGCAGCTAGATTCTCCATCATCACCTGTTTATCAATTAATAGCGCCGGTGTATCTAGTTCATCATAAGTCATCATCATATCCCCTTTTCTGTCGCTCATTATATAAAATTTTATACGTTGTACTTAAATTATATAATTTGTTATATAATTTTCAATGTTTTTTTCTTCGAGAAAGTAAGACGATATGCTAAACATAAGGAGTCCAGCGGCTGGGCTGCCGCTGGTTTTAGTTAATATCTGTTCCGAAGCTCCCTTAATATAAAATCGTATACAAGGTTGAGCTGTTGTTCCTTTGGATACAGCATAAATTCTTGTTTTTTAGGAAGACCACCATCAAGGCGATCTTGAAATTTCGTTCGGAGATACGCTGTTCTGTGCACCTGACTCTCAAATGACTTATATGAGACATCGAGTTTGACGGTTTGCTCATTTGTAAAGATGACCACCGTGTCTCCGAGGGATGATTCCTGGAAGGTATGAATGTATTTGTGGGAGATCCAGCCGCACTGAGGACGGTTGGATGAATAGGTTGGGAAGAAATACAGATGATTGGATGAGTCAATCACAATTGGAGGCTTATGAGATATTCCTGTTACTTCATATGTTCCCGCTTTTCTGCCTGCATAGCTTGAGCCGAAAAATCTACAGCTGCGTTCAATAATTTGCAAGGGCTTTAATTCAACGTAAAAGCTTGTCTCTCTTTCTATGACTTTTGAATATACTCTTTTTCCTTCTTCAACCGGAAGGATCGCCATTGTTGTTTGATTAATGACGTATGAATCTAAAGGTGTTTCACTAATTCCTGACACTTCATTTCCTCCTGTGTTAATTTTTGGTTATTTTAGATACTATTAATCTATCACCAACATATAAGAAACGACAGGATTTTTTCAAAATTTATTAAAAAACATTTTTTTATCGTATTATTTAGTCCATTCGATCTATCGAAAAGCCTTTTTTAAGATATCTCACATCGTGTCGATTGGACAAGAGGTGTCGATTTCGCTCAAAAATAAATTGTCTAAAAATTATAAATTCTTGTTGATTTTTTCTTCGCCAATCCATATACTATAAAAAAGGCATCGGGGGGATTCTTTATGAAAGAGAAAAAAACGTATGCTGAGCTCATGAAGTCCCGCAACACCCAAAAAACCGAAGAAAACGGCGTGACGATTTTAGACATCTATATTCAAATGGTTTTAGATGAGGCGCTTTATAAACAGCGCTTAACCTTCCTTAGAGAAGAGATTGATAAGGCACTGGATCAGCGTGATGAAAAACGATTCAACGACCTGTCAGCTCAATATGCAGAACACTGCTTACATTAATCATGATGATTTTACTTGCGGCAAAGAGGGCAGCAACTCGTCTCTTTACCGCAAGTTTTTTGTTTATCCATTTAAAATGGTTCCGCCATTGACATGCAGGATTTGTCCATTTATATAAGAGGAGTCTTCGCTCGCTAAAAATAAATAGCTCGGCGCAAGCTCTACTGGCTCACCAGGACGCTCCATTGGAACATCTCCGCCAAATTCAGAGACTTCCTTTTCCGTAAAGGTCGATGGAATGAGGGGTGTCCAAATGGGTCCCGGAGCTACCCCGTTTACTCTAATCCCTTGCTTAATGAGCGATAAAGATAATGATCTCGTAAATGTCACGACTGCCCCTTTTGTAGATGAATAGTCGATCAAGGTTTCATGCCCTTTATAGGCTGTGACAGATGCAGTATTAATGATACTGCTCCCTTTCTTTAAATGAGGAAGTACCGCTTTTGTTAAATAAAACATGGCAAAAATATTCGTTTGAAATGTTCGAAGAAGCTGATGTGAGGTAATCTGTTCAATGCTTTTTTGCGGATGCTGTTCCCCGGCATTGTTCACCAAAATATCTATGGAACCGAAAGCATCCTTCGTTTTTTTGACGACCTCATTTGAAAACGCCTCATCTCCTAAATCACCTGCAATTAAAATGACGCGACCTCCCGCCTTTTCAATATAGTCCTTCGTTTCCTCTGCATCGCGGTGCTCACTCAAGTAAACAATGGCGACATTGGCGCCTTCCTTCGCAAATAAGACCGAGACTGCTCTTCCGATCCCGCTGTCTCCACCTGTCACAATGGCTGTTTTCCCTGCTAATTTTTTATCCGGCATCTCTCGATCAAAAACAGGCCTTGGATTCATTTTGTATTCAAGACCTGGACGCTCACTTTGATGCTGAGGCGGCAATGTTTTCTTCGGCTGCTTTGTTGACACGTCTGACCACTCCTTCCTTTTATCTTGTTTATTTTTATGTGTTGGCTATTTTTTTATGTATGCCAGGCTAGTTTCCTTTCAAATGTATGATTTTCTTCATTGTGGAAAAATTATACACAACAAGTCACTAACTGGAGGCGACAGTATGGAGCAAGAACATAAAGGATTGGAACAGGCAAAATCGTTATGGATAGCGGATAGTCAAAAGCATTCTTTTCCTACAGTAGATGAGGATCTCACAGCAGATGTCATCATTGTTGGCGGTGGTATTACCGGTATCGCTACCGCGTTTGAAATGACAGAACGCGGGCTGGATGTCATCATCATTGATGCTGATCAACTGCTGCAAGGTACGACCGGACATACGACAGCTAAGATTACCTCACAGCACGATGTTTACTACCATGAGCTGATCCAGCAAATTGGTATGCCCAAAGCCCGTTTGTATGTAGAAGCAAATGAGAAAGCAAAAGAGCTAATTCAAGCTCGCGTCCAAAAGTACGACATCGATTGTCAGCTAGAAGTCAAAGATGCGTACCTTTATACAAAGGAAGAAAGCGGTGTAAAAAAATTAAAAAAGGAATTAGATGCCTACAAACAGCTTGGGATTGATCGGGGATGGAAAACAGCGCTTCCTTTTGATGCTGACATCAAGGCTGCCCTAGCAATGACGCAGCAGGCACAGTTCCATCCCCTTCATTATCTCAATGCACTCATTGACCAGCTCCTAGAGCGTGGTGTACGTATTTATGAACAGACAACTGCTGTTGACGTAAAAGAAGGAAACCGCCCTGCTGTCGTCACAAAAGACGACCATCACCTGACAGGCCGCTATATCATATCCTGTTCGCACTTTCCTTTTTATGATGGAAAGGGACTTTATTTCACGCGCATTCACCCAGAGCAATCTTATGTGGTAGCAGCCAAAACAACGAAGCCGCTCCCAGATGGAATGTACTTAGGGATCGACCAGCCTTCTCATTCTTTAAGAACGACAGAATGGCATGGTGAGGAAGTCGTTCTCATCGGAGGAGAAGGTCATAAAACTGGACAAGGCGGGGATGAATCTGCTCACTATGAAGGACTAGAAAGGTTTGGAGACGCTACCCTTGGAATTGAAGAGGTGCTGTATCGCTGGTCGACACACGATATGGTCACAATGGATCAAATCCCTTACATTGGCCGCCTAACCAAGCACCATCAAAATATCTTCGTTGCGACCGGTTTTAGAAAATGGGGCATGACGACAAGCCACGCGGCAGCTACTCTTATCGGTGATTTGATTGAAGGAAAATCGAATCCATACGAATCCATTTTTACGCCATCAAGACCTGTTTCTGATTCTTTCGTCAAAGATTTCGTTAAAGAAAACAGCAATGTCGCTGCCAAGCTGATCAGTGGTAAATTAAAACGAACCGATCAAACCATTGATGATTTAAAGCCAGGTGAAGGCGGCATTGTATCGTATGAGCATAAAAAATGCGGCGCCTTTAAATCAGAGGATGGGAATATCTTTCTTGTGGATACAACGTGTACTCACCTAGGCTGTGAAGTCGCTTGGAATAATAGCGACCGCACTTGGGATTGCCCATGTCACGGTTCACGTTTCTCCATTACTGGAGAGGTAGTAGAAGGCCCAGCAAAGAAACCACTAAAAAGGTCTTATAAAGAACAGTAAAATTTTACTGATCCCCTTTAAAAAATCCAATATTATCCGATAGATAATATAAAGTCTGATAATTTGTGATGATTATAGGGGGACAAAAACATTGTTATTTAAAAAAGAGACGAAAAGAAAAAACACTGCTTTTTTCACACAGCAGGATGATGGGATAAAACGTATCAACTTTTCTGACAATACGGATATCGCGAAACAAATTAAAATGATAGACCTGACGCAGCATGACCTATTTATTCTAAAACAGCTCAATCCAATTGTTCAGGAGGATATTGCACGTATCGTTGATAAATTTTATAAAAATTTAGAAGTCGAATCTTCCTTGATGCATATCATTCAAGATAATAGTTCTGTCGACCGTTTGAAAAAAACACTCCGCATTCATATTAGTGAAATGTTTGCAGGTGTGGTTGATGAAGCCTATGTGGCAAAACGAATTAAAATTGCGCAAGTTCATTTACGGATTGGCCTCCAGCCTAAGTGGTATATGGCTGCATTCCAGGACCTTCTGCTATCAATTATGGATTTATTTGCTCAGCATATCCAAGATTTCAAAGAATATCAGACAGCAGTCAAAGCGACGACAAAAATCTTAAATTTAGAGCAGCAGCTTGTCCTTGATACATTCCAAAATGAATATTCTAAAATTCGTGATGAAGCAGAACAGCAGCAGCAGGAGCTCCATACAAAAATCACAGAAACATCAAATTCACTTGCTTCTCTCTTCTCAAACACAACAAATGCCGTGGACAAGCTTGTATCAAAATCTGATGAGATGGCAGACATGTCGCAAGCTGGCACGCAAATTTCAGCACAGGTCGAGGAAAAATCGATTGGCGGTAAAAAAGAATTAGAGATTCAACAAACACAAATGAACCAAATTGATGGCAGCATGACAAAGATTGAAACAGAAATTAAGCGTTTAGAAGAAATCGCCAAACAGATTGAACAAATCTTTGGGATTGTCACAGGCATTGCAGAGCAGACGAACTTGTTATCTTTAAATGCTTCCATCGAATCTGCACGAGCAGGCGAACACGGAAAAGGCTTTGCTGTCGTCGCAAACGAGGTTCGTAAATTATCAGAGGACACAAAGAAAACGGTTTCAACCGTATCTGAACTCGTCAACAATACCAATTCACAAATCTCCATTGTGTCTCAGCACATTGGGGACGTGAATTTACTCGTGACAGATAGTAAAGAAAAAATGACTCAAATCAATTCGCTCTTCGATGATATCGTCAGCAGCATGAACTTAAGCAAAAATCAAAATGGAAAAATTGAAATAGACCTTCAAACCTTCCTGAACGAATTGAAGGAAGTCAAACAAACGGTTTCTCAAGTTGCCAACTCAGTCGAATCCTTAACAAGTCTCACAAATCGCTAATCCAGTCTTTTTTCTTCTGCTTTAGTATAATAGAAGAAAAGATAGAAAAGGCGGGATTTGATTGACAACAATTTGCCTAGTCAGGCACGGGGAAACAGATTGGAATGCAGCGAAACGAATTCAAGGACGAACAGATATCCCTTTAAATGATACTGGTAAATGGCAGGCTGAACAAACGGGTCTTTATTTGAAGGATGCCCATTGGGATGTTGTCATTTCCAGTCCACTCACAAGGGCAAAAGAAACAGCACACTTGATTTTAAAACATATAGATGCGCCTCTTGTCATCATGGATGATTTCATTGAGCGTGATTATGGCGATGCTGAAGGCATGTCATTTGAGGAGCGCCAAAAGCTTTTTCCAGATAAACAGTATCCAAATATGGAGCCGCTTGAAGCGATTCAAGATCGAATGGTAGAAGGCATTGAGAAAGTTAGAGCAGCCTATCCGAATCAACAAGTCCTGATCGTGGCACACGGCGCTGCCATCCATGCTTTACTCACCACCTTAGCGGATGAACATCTTGGTCTTGAGAACACGAGGCTCGTCAATGCTTGCTTAAATTATGTGGAATGGAAAGATGGTAAATGGAAGGTGCTTGATTACAACGTGGTCAGCCATTTAACTCAATCCTCTCCTATTTAAAGAACCTGTTATGTAAACAGGTTCTTTTTAAATGACAAAAACAATGATAAAATAGTATTTTTTTATATCGAAATTCGAAATAGATGCTAGACGTTTCTACCTATTTTAAGGCTTTTCGGGTATCGAATATTTCTCCGAAAATGGATCATAAGAAAAAAAGCACATTTCCTTTTTAATAGATAACCGCTGAAATAGTAGAATAAACATATTTTACCATCATTTCCAAGTGACTTAATTCCCCAATTTTCGCTAGGACTTTCACAAAAATTCGGGTCTACTCTTATTTGCCTACTTCCCTTAAACTGAATATACAGAATAGTCAAACGGATCATTCTTATAGACTACGGATGATTATTCTGAAATAAGAAAAAAGGGATGTGGATTGTGCGTGAAAAAGAAAAATGTGATGACAAGTGTTTTATTGGCTGTCCCTCTTCTGTTTTCAGCAGGGTTTGGAGGCTCCATGGCAAATGCCGAGACGGTCTCAAAGTCAGATAGTGAAAAGAGCTATATTGTTGGCTTTAAAGCCTCTGCCACTACAAACAGCTCTAAGAAACAAGCCGTCACTCAAAATGGTGGAAAACTAGAAAAGCAATATCGTCTCATTAATGCCGCACAAGTAAAGATGTCCGAACAAGCCGCAAAAAAACTTGAACATGACCCTAGCATTGCTTACGTAGAAGAAGACCACAAAGCAGAAGCATATGCACAAACCGTCCCTTATGGAATCCCTCAAATCAAAGCTCCAGCTGTACACGCTCAAGGTTATAAAGGGGCTAATGTCAAAGTAGCTGTCCTTGATACGGGCATCCACGCTGCCCACCCTGACTTAAATGTTGCAGGCGGTGCCAGCTTCGTCCCTTCAGAGCCAAATGCCACCCAAGACTTTCAATCACATGGAACTCACGTAGCCGGAACCATTGCTGCCCTTGATAACACAATTGGTGTTCTTGGGGTCGCTCCAAGTGCTTCCCTATATGCTGTTAAAGTATTAGACCGCTATGGCGACGGACAATATAGCTGGATTATTAGCGGTATTGAATGGGCAGTAGCCAATAATATGGATGTCATCAACATGAGCTTAGGCGGACCGAATGGTTCAACAGCGCTTAAAAATGCCGTTGATACAGCGAATAACCGCGGAGTCGTTGTTGTGGCGGCTGCAGGTAACTCAGGTTCCACTGGCTCTACAAGTACAGTTGGCTATCCAGCAAAATATGATTCTACCATTGCCGTTGCCAATGTAAACAGCAACAATGTCAGAAATTCGTCTTCTAGCGCAGGCCCTGAATTAGATGTTTCTGCACCTGGTACTTCTATTTTAAGTACAGTACCAAGCAGTGGATACACATCTTATACTGGAACGTCTATGGCGTCTCCTCATGTAGCAGGAGCAGCAGCGCTTATCCTTTCTAAGTACCCGAATCTATCAACTTCTCAGGTTCGCCAGCGCTTAGAAAACACAGCAACACCGCTTGGTAACTCCTTCTATTACGGAAAAGGGTTAATCAACGTTCAAGCGGCTTCTAACTAAACAATAAAAAAATCCGGCTCATACAGCCGGATTTTTTTATTTATTGCTTCCTCGACGTTTCCTCTTTTTCCGCTGCTTTTTCCATTTCCATGATTCTCTCCATCATAGTTGGGTGCCCGTAGCGGAAGACCTTCACTAAAAGTGGCGGATTCACCTGAGACAGCCCTGATTTTGCAAGTTTTTGAAAAGACGTCACCCCTGCCTCTCCGTCTTTTGTCAGGTTTAGCGCATACTCATCAGCTGCACGTTCTTGATGTCTTGAAACTGCATTTGTAAAAGGTGATGCTGCAAATGACAGCATCGATACAATCATGAGAAGAAGCGGAAGAGCAGCGATGTCGCGCGGCTCCCTCAGCCGAAATAGAACTGCTCCTTTACGATAGAAATAAAAATAGAGACGGTCGATCGCAAAAAATCCCGCAAGTGACAGTACTAGATATCCTGCTAATCCTATATAGACATGCTTCATGACGTAATGTCCCATTTCATGTGCCATGATAAATAAAATTTCGCGATCTTTCAGCTTTTGCAGTGTCGTATCCCATAACACAATACGCTTATTTTCACCAATCCCTGTGACATAAGCATTCATCGTGTTCGTTTTCTCAGACATATTGACCTCATATACATGACCTGCCGGGATATGAGCTTTGTCTGCAAGTGTTAAGATCTTGTTCTCAAGAGCTTGATCCTTTAGTGGATAAAAATTGTTATATAACGGATCAATGACGACCGGCTGTATAAAGAAGAGAAATAGCGTGAATGGAACTGTCAAACACCAGGCATACAGCCACCAGCGCTTTCTTCTTTTTTGAATAAGCCAAAAGAATACAATAGCACATAGGGCAAGAAGCGGATATTGAATCCAGAAATCTAGAATTTGATCTTTCAACCAGCTTACCGTACTTTGAGCAGATACTCCGTAGTGCAAAGACAGCTGATAACCAATCCACTTAATGGGAAGTGAAATCAGCATTGTCAAAAGCGACAGCACAAACACATATACAAGTTTACTTAAAAATGTGAAACGAGCTGCTGCCAGGCTCCAGTCTGCTAATTTTCGTGAAAACCCTGAAATGAGCAGAAGAAAAAAGACATACCAATCTAATGGAATTGTCATGAAAAATAGCAAGTTACGTAATCTCGAGAAATTCTCGCTGATGGCAAGCTCATGGCTTCTCATAAAGGTATGCGGATCTGCACTTGTTCCTTTTACACTGTCAGGAACCGATGCATCTCCAAATAGAAACAAATAAGAATAAATAAAAAGACCGTACAATATGTATGCTACCGTTGCAAGAGCTACCCATTTACGTACTCGCACAGGTCAGCCTCCTTTCCATCCCTCTCTCTATTCTAATCATCCATTATTTTGTTTAGAACCTGTCTCATGTGGCTCCATCATAGCATGCCCTATCTGAAAAAGCTTTCACGAAAAAAATGATTATGCTACTCGAAAATCGGAGATGCTACATATAAAATAGAGAGTTGGAGGATCGAAATGAAGAAAATCCTTGCAGGAGTTGTGATCTTTGGACTTTTACTTATTACCTTCTTTTATGTATTCAGCCGGACGAGCGAAATCTTTGATGAGAATCGAGCTGAAAAATTGCTCCTTTCATCTGAAAACGAGTCCACTTCTTATGAAATAGATGATAAGGACACAGCAGAAGACTTAATAGAAGAATTAAACAAAGGCAAACAAACAAGCAATCATCTCAAGAAAAATTTAAAGAAACCAGATTATATCGCCAAGGTGATGTACGGCCGAACAAACGGCACCACCTTTCAGCTTTGGACAAACCGTTCGCAGGTCGTTTTTTTAGTAGATGGGACTTATTATGAGCTGAATCAAAAACAGTCTAATTCTTTTCAGAAACAGTTAAAAGAAGCCATTCTAAAGGGCTGAAATTTTATTTTATCCCTTTGTCTTCTTATCAGCGTGATAGAACCTTAGCACACTAAGGGAGTCTCTTCATAAGAGACCCCCTTTTCTTATTTACTTTCCTCTGCTTGATACTTTTCCTTTAGTGCTCTTCTTAAAATTTTACCTGTTGTGTTCTTTGGAATATCATCTATGAAATGGATCGTTTGGGGCTGCTTATATTTCGCTAAAAAGCGTGAACAATGTGTGATGATGTCTTCTTGATCGATGTGAGCATGTTTCTTGGGGGAAATGTAACAGACGACAGCCTCTCCGGTGTTCGGATCTGGCACACCGATGACAACGGCTTCTGCTACAGCTTCATGTTGATAAAGCACTTCTTCTACTTCTCTTGGATACACATTATAACCGCCAACAAGAATCATATCCTTTTTCCGATCGACAATATAAATGTATCCTTCTTCATCTCTTCTTGCTAAATCACCGGTGTACAGCCATCCGTCTCTTAGTGCAGCTTCAGTATCTTCTGGCATTTGATAATAGCCTTTCATAATGTTGGGTCCTTTTGCTATGAGCTCTCCGACTTCATTTGGACCGACTTCTTCTCCCAGTTCATTCACAATCTTATTCTTCACATTCATAATGTCGGTCCCGACTGAACCGGGTTTTCTTTTTCCATCAAGAGGATTGAATGCAGTTACTGGGGAAGCCTCTGATAATCCGTAACCCTCCAGCACCGTGACACCAAATTTTTTCTCAAAACCGTGAAGTAAAGCAACAGGCATTGAGGCACCGCCTGATATACAAATCCTCACAGAGGACATTGCTTTCTCATGCCCTTCCTGGCGGTACAAATAGTTATACATAGTTGGAACACCAACAAATAACGTTGGCTTCTCTTTTTCCATCATACGCAAAAGCTCTGATGGGCTGAAATGCGGCAGGACATAGATGGTCGCGCCATGAATCAATGGTGCATTCATACAAACCGTTAAACAAAATACATGGAACATCGGCAATGCAGCAATCACCTTGTCCTTTTCATCAATGGATAGGTACTCAGCAACGTCTCTGGCATTTGAATACAGGTTGAAATGAGTCAGCATCGCACCCTTTGGTTTTCCTGTCGTGCCAGATGTAAATAAAATAACTGCCGTATCGTCCTGATGAATAGATGGATGCACGTTCTCTTTCGCATGACCAGACACAAGCTTTCCAAAGAAGACAAGTTGATCTGATACTTCCTTAAAACTTGATCTGCACGCAGATTCATTTTCTGCACAAATAATCACCCGTTCAATAGACGGAAGCTGTTCATACACTTGCTCGTACACTGGCAGCAGTTGTTCAGGGGCAACAATGCCTTTTACATCACCTGTAATCAGCATATAGCCAATTTCACTAGGCGTGTATGTTGGATTGATTGGTACTACGACAAGCCCGGCTTTTAAAGCACCAAAAAAAGAAATGACAAAATGCGGTGAATTTCCTAAAATAAGCGCGATATGATCCCCGGCTTGAAATCCTTCGCCCACTAATCCATCTGCAAAGCGCTCGATACTTGTCATGAGCTCTCGATAGGTCCACTGATTTCCTTCAAAGATCAGTGCGATATCTTCTCCCTTCGTCATCGCCGTCTGCTCTAGATTTTTGATCAAATCCATTCTCCCACCCCTTACATGTCATCAATGAATGAATAACCATTCATTTTATGGCCAAACATTCCTCCTTTCTATTATAATAGACAATCGAAAAAATCCACAAGATCAAATGTAAATCGCTTTCAATTCTTTCAATCAAAAAAGCACCGCTATCTCTAGCCGTGCTTGTCCCTCTTAATAAATCAAATCAAGAAAATCCTCTTTTGATACATTGCCGAAGTAGTGGCGCATGTCCATATCTTCTAATACGTCGCTGATCGTTTTGCGATCATATTGTTGCCCAATGAGTCTTTTTTCAATATCAGCAATATCCCCTACACCAAAAAAATCACCAAAGATCTTGCAGTCCTGGATCATCCCTTTTTTCACTTCTAATCGAAGATCAATGGAGCCTGCTGAGAATCTTTTAGAATGCTGTAAATTAAATTTCGGTGAACGGCCGTAGTTCCATTCCCATTTTTGATATCGTTCCCGAGAAATCTCGTGAATCTTTTCCCAATCCTTCTCAGTCAACTGATATTGAGGAACATCCCCATTCGTATCGAAAATGTAGCTTAACAGAATTTTTCTAAATTCTTCTGTTGTCATCTTTTGATCCATTAATTCACTAATATTGGCAACCCTGCTCCTAATGGATTTAATGCCTTTTGATTCAATCTTTTCTTTTTTCACATTTAAAGCCGAAACAACATGTTCAATTTCTGAATCAAATAGCAGCGTGCCATGGCTGAAAATACGTCCTCGTGTTGCGAACTGGGCATTTCCAGAAATTTTTCGACCTTCTGCCATGATGTCATTTCTGCCACTTAATTCAGCTTTGACGCCTAGCTTTTCAAGCGCTTGGATGACTGGCTCCGTAAATTTTTTAAAATTATGGAAGCTGTCCCCATCGTCTTTTGTGATAAAGCTGAAGTTTAAGTTTCCTTTGTCATGGTAAACTGCGCCACCACCGGACAGGCGGCGGACAACTTTGATGCCGTTGTCTTCCACATACTTCGTGTTGATTTCTTCTATTGTATTTTGGTTCTTTCCTATAATAATCGACGGCTGGTTAATATAGAACAGCAAGTACGTTTCTTCTGGGTCTAAATATTTTAAGCAATATTCTTCAATTGCCAAATTAATCATTGGATCATAATGTTGTTCGTTATCGATAAACAGCATCTCTATCTTCCTTCCTTGTTCCATCTAAGCCCTGAATGGGCAAGCTGTATATTGCCAGTATATAACGCCTGTGCTTCATTGACTAGGTCTTTATGACGACCAAAATGGGGCAGGTGGGTGATGATCAGTTCCCCAACATTTGCTTCCTTTGCAAGCTTGCCCACCTCTGTACTATTCATATGTCCTGCACTCGATCCATCCTGTCCAGCGTAAAAATTGCTTTCAGCAATCAGTAGATCTGCACCCTTGCTAAATGGGATAAATGCCTCCTGATCACTTGAGTCTGCTGTATACACCACCACAGCATCCCCCGCCTGAATTCTCATCGCATAGCATTCTGCCGGATGAACCGTTTTCAAAAAATCAATTTGAAATGGACCAATTTGAATACCCTCTTCTGGCTGATAAGCCTTTGCCTTAGTATGTACATCATCCGCAAGCCGCCCAAATGCTTCTTGATTACCTGTATGTCCATAGATCGGAAGCGGACCGCTGCTTTTTCCTAAATGATATCCCACTAGCTTCGCATATTGGAGTGGTCCGATATCTGCAATATGATCGTGGTGATAATGAGAAAGGAGAACAGCATCTAGTTCTTCTATATCTATGTATTGCTGCAGTTTGGAAAGAACACCGCTTCCGCAGTCTACAAGTAGACGAAAGCCATCTGATTCAAAAAGATACCCTGACGTCGCTTCACCAGCGGCCGGGAATCCTCCGTAGCATCCAATGACAGTTAATTTCATCGTCATTTTTCCCTCCTTTTCTAAAAATCCCCTTCTTACAATATACCCATTTTTCATAAAAAAAGCATTCTTCTTGCCTATTGTTACAAAACAGATTGACAATTATTAATCTGTTATAATACAATAATAGCAACAAAACGTATTGGAGGATGACAAATGCTAGGAAAAATCACAGAATTTTTTAGAAATTTGCCTTCAAAAAAATGCACAAAATGTGGAAATGATTTAATGGAACAACACGAGTGTTACGGTAATGAATGTGAGGAATGCTCACAAGTAAGTTATCTTAAATAAGGTAATAAATTGAATTAAAAAGCACTTTTTTCCTCCGTCGTCAGTTGGAGTCAAAAGTGCTTTTTATTTTTTCTGAAAAATAGGTAAAAAGGTAAAACCCTTGTCCTAAAAGGGTTTTTTAGTATTTTCATCTGATGAGTTTTAGTTCCGAAGGCACTTTTTATTGACTTGAATCAATAAAGGAGGTTCTAAATGTTCATTTTTTCAAATAATTTTGTATTTTCTTAATATAATTTAATCGTGGACGAACCTCTTTAATTTTAGTTATACTTTATTTCATATATTAAAACTTAATATGATGGGAATATTCCTTTAATGAATATGCTAGGGAGGAAATCTATGAAAAAATTAAAATTTGGATTAGCGACACAAATCCTAATCGGTCTTATTCTCGGTGTCGTTGTTGGGGCAATCTTTTTCGGTAACCCAGGCGTTGAGACTTATTTAAAACCAATTGGAGACTTCTTCTTAAGACTCATTAAGATGATTGTTATACCAATTGTCGTATCTAGCTTAATTTTAGGAGTTGCAGGTGCCGGTGATGGTAAAAAGGTAGGGAAGCTTGGTTTTAGAACCATTCTTTATTTTGAAATTATCACAACATTTGCGATTATCCTTGGTCTTGTGCTTGCTAACTTTGTTCAACCTGGTGCAGGCGTTGACTTTGGAAATACGGAAAAACAAGATATTAGCCAGTATGTTGAAACGGAAAAAGAGCAAAGCAGCAAATCAGTTGCTGATACGTTCCTTCATATCGTTCCAACGAACTTCTTCCAATCATTGGCGGAAGGTGATTTGCTTGCGATTATTTTCTTCACTGTGCTATTTGCTCTTGGCGTTTCTGCCATTGGTGAACGCGGCAAACCAGTGCTCGCCTTCTTTGAAGGTGTATCACACGCCATGTTCCATGTCGTCAATGTTGTGATGAAAGCTGCACCATTTGGTGTCTTCGCACTCATTGGCGTGACTGTATCAAAATTTGGTCTTGAATCTCTTATTTCATTAGGTAAGCTTGTAGGTCTTGTTTATTTTGCGCTCGCTCTCTTCCTTATCGTTGTATTCGGAATTATTGGAAAGATGATTGGCGTCAATATTTTCAGATTTCTTGCTTACATGAAAGACGAAATGCTTCTTGCCTTTAGTACATCAAGCTCTGAAACAGTTTTACCAAGAGTCATGGATAAAATGGAGCGCATTGGATGTCCGAAGGGAATTGTTTCTTTTGTTATCCCAATCGGTTATACGTTTAACCTGGACGGCTCCGTCTTGTATCAAGCGATTGCTGCGCTTTTCCTTGCACAGGTATATGGCATTGACCTCACGATCGTCCAACAGCTCACACTTGTTCTTGTGCTGATGGTGACATCTAAAGGAATGGCTGCCGTTCCTGGTACGTCCTTTGTTGTATTACTCGCCACATTAGGAACGATTGGTGTTCCTGCTGAAGGTCTTGCATTTATTGCAGGTGTGGATCGTATCATGGATATGGCGCGAACAGTTGTTAACTTAACAGGAAATGCACTTGCAGCTGTTGTGATGTCTAAATGGGAAGGGCAATATGACCCTGAAAAAGGACATCGCGTGATGACTGGACAAGATGTACCTGAACCGACACAGCTTTCAAGCTAATGAAAAAGAACCCCGATAAATGGGGTTCTTTTTTTATACTGTGATTAAGGATGATTGCACGTAGTGATAAAGAAGATTCGCTGTATGGACAAGGGAATCTTCATGCGTTCGTTCAAAAGCATGCGAGGAATCGATCCCTGGACCAATCAGTCCATGAATGATATCATGCCCTGCTCGAATCGCTGCTGATGCATCAGAGCCGTAATAAGGGTAAATATCTAAACGGTAATCTATGTTGTTCTCTTCTGCTAATGCAGCTAAATGCTTGCGTAATCCATAATGATAAGGACCGCTTGAGTCCTTCACACAAATAGACACGCTATATTCATCTGTTGATTGACCATCGCCGATCGCTCCCATATCGACAGCAAGATATTCCACCGTTTCTTCGGGAATATTGGAGTTACCTCCGTAGCCAATCTCTTCATTATTAGAAATTAAGAAGTGCGTCGTATGCGGCAGTGTGATATTTTCCTTTTGAATGCGGTGGATGAGTCGTAGCAAAAGCGCTACACTTGCCTTGTCATCAAGGTGTCTTGATTTAATAAAACCTGATGACGTCACTTCCACTCTAGGATCAAATGAGATAAAGTCCCCTACTTGAATCCCAAGTGCTTTGACATCGTCTGCATTTTTCACCTTTTCATCGAGACGAATCTCCATATTTTCTTGGTTTCGTTTTGCTTTTCCTGCATCCGCATAGACATGAACGGACGTTTGATGCATAAGAATAGTACCTGTGTATGTATGACCTGTTGCTGTTTCAATTTCACAATATTCGCCTTCAATTGAGTTATATTGAAAGCCTCCAATGAGTGCAAGACGAAGCCGTCCATTTGATTTAATTTCCTTTACCATTGCACCGAGCGTATCGACATGTGCTGTCAGCATGCGGTGTTCCTTGTCATCAGTTCCTTTAATAGTAGCAATTAAGCCGCCCTTACGATTTCGTTTTGTCTCAATATTTACATCTTGTAAAAAGCGTTCAACAAAGCCGATCACCTTTTCTGTATTCCCTGACGGACTTGGGATCGATACGAGCTTTTGAATTAGCTGAACGGTTTCGTTTACTTCAGTAGTCATTCGGCATTTCCTCCTTTGTGTGAAAGCAATTCCTTCCATTAAAATATATCGCTTCGGGTTCAAGATGTCTAATTTCAAATCAAAAATCCTTCCTCTATCAAGAGAAAGGATTCATTGATTAAGCTTCGTCTTGTTTCATTTTTCTTACGTTCCAAGCAAAGTATGCAGTTGTTGCCGCCATCATGATGATCGCAACTGTACCGAGAATCGCTGCTTGGTGCCATAAATAGCTGTCATCACCGCTTGCAATGATCGTTCTAAATCCATTGATTGTATACGTCATTGGAAGCAGACTATGAATGACTTGGAAGAACTTCGGCACAAGCTCAAGCGGGAATGTACCAGCACTTGCTGCGAGCTGAAGAACTAAGATAATGACGGCAATGAAGCGTCCTGGGTTCCCCATTGTTGTTGCTAGCAGCTGAATAATCGCTAAGAATGTCAGACTGACGACGATCGCAAAGAGATAGAAGCGCCAGAGGCTTTCCACCTCAAGACCAAGCCCAAAGATGAGCATCGTACTTGCAATGACTGCTTGAAGGATACCGACAAGTAGAAGCACGCTATATTTGCTGACAAACCATTCAAACGCATTTCTAGGGCGGCCAGCAGGGTCTTTCATTGGGAATACGACGGTGAGCATTAGAGCCCCAACAAAGAGTCCCATGGATAAAATATAAGGCGTGAGCCCTGTTCCATAATTATCAATCTTCTTCGCTGTATCATTTTCTGTTTTAACTGGGCTAGCAATCATATTGTAATTGTCTTGCCCCGCATCAATTTCTCCTGTTTCATCAGCGGCGCTTTTCAATTTATTGGACAGCTTACCTGTACCGCTCTTTAAATCTCCCAATCCTTTATCAAGCGATTTTGAGCCTTCGGCAAGCTTAGATGTATTGCTTTGGATATTTGTTGAACCACTTTCCAGCTTATTTAACGCTGCGCTCAGCTGGCTTGATCCATTCGCAAGCTTATCCGCACCGCTTTTCGCTGTATCAAGCTTTCCATTTGCTGTTTGCAGGCCATCTTGTAATTGGCCTTGACCTGTTTGAAGCTTCAGTGCACCTTGATACAATTTATTCGTACCAGACGTCATTTGGTCGATCGCATTTTGTATCGCAACTGTAGATGTGTACAGCTGTTCTGTTTTCTCTGGCAGCTGTTTGACTTGCTGCAACTGCGCTTTTGCAGATGCAACTGCTTGTTGAACCTCACTTGCATCAGGCAGTTCCTGCAAGGCCGCTAAGCTTTGTTCGAGTCCAGACAGATCAGGCAGTTCGATTTTAGGCAGACTGTCAAGTTGATCCATTGCCGCCTTTTTCTCTTCATCTGTCATAGAGCTGTTTTGGATAATGCTTTTTACATTAGCATCTCGATTTGATAGTGCTTCTTTTAATGAAGCAAGTTTTGTACTGAACGTTTTTGCGTCTTCTTTCACCTGATCGAGTTTAGGCGCCATCTTCTCTAAATTCGCTAATTCTGGTGACGACAAGACTTTTTCTACTGCTGCAATTTTTTCCGAAAAGGATTGGGCTTTGTTGTTTAGCTGCTCAATGCCTGCTGTGAATTGCGGCATTTTAGAAGCGAGCTGCTGATGTCCTTCTCGGCTTGTGTTTAATCCTTCGGTTAATGTATCAATTCCTGTACCAAGCTCTCCAAATTTCTGATCAATGGTTTGATAGCCTGTTAGGAGCTGACCAAGCCCACTGTCTAGAGACTGTATGCCTGTGTTCAGTTCACCCATTTTCCCTGCGAACTGATGAACACCTTCGCTATAGGTTAACGTACCTTCAGCCAATTTGGCTAAGTTGTCTTTTAATTTCGTACTGCCATCTTTTGCGCTTTTTGTTCCGTCATCAATTTTCTTCGCGCCATCGCTTGCTTGATCTAATCCTTTTGCAATCGTTTTGAAGTTATCAAAGATGACCTCGGCGTAATTTTTTGTGACTTCTTTTGAAACCGAATCTTTTAATTTGATAATGGCATTATTCGCAATTTGTGACGCCGCATAGTTGGCGCCTGGATTCGTATAATATTTCAGATTCGATTTTTTCGGATGTTTATCTAGCACTGTACTTGCATTTTTCGAGAAATTCTTTGGTATTTCCACCACGAGGTAATAGTCCTCGTTATTTAATCCTTTTATAGCCTTTTCATGACTATCGACAAAGTTCCATTTGAAATTATCGTTTTTCTTTAATTCCTTTACTAAATCATCGCCGACTTGAAGGGTTTTCCCGTCATAATGACTGCCTTCATCCAAGTTGACAACCGCTACAGGCAATTGATCAACTGTACCATAAGGGTCCCAGTATGCTTTTAAAAATACACCACTGTAAATCAGCGGAATAAATAAGACAGCTAAAATCGGGATCAGTAGTTTTTTGCTCGTTACAATGTCCTTCCATTGATTCCGAATTAAATTCATTGCTGTTTTCCTCCCATAGATGAATGACTAAATATAAAATTTGGTCATTTGAACTCAAAAAAATTATGTTGTTGCAGATAGTCCTTTTAAGACATAAAGCTCCAGCGATTCGGCTACCTCTTCTTTTGTTAAAGGCTCGTATCGCTTTTCCCAATCAAAAATCAGTGCAATATATAGTTTCACCATCACAAATGCAGTCAATTCAGGATCACAAGGCTTAATGTCGCCTTTATCCATCGCTTCTTGCACTTTCATTTTGATATAGCGAATGATCATCTGCTCCATTTTTTCGATCATTTCCTTGACCGCTGACGTGCCAAGCTCTGCATTTTCCTGAAAAATCTTAATTGTGAGCTGGTGGTTTTTTCGAAATTCTAAAATTGCAAAGAGTGCTAAGTGAAGGTTTTCAGAGAAACTATTCTTCTCATCAATTGCCTCATCCGCAATTTTCCTCATCTCTAGTAAAAGGGATGTGAAAATTTCATCAAACAACTCTTCTTTGTTTTTGAAAAATGTATAAATGGTTCCTTTTCCGACGTTGGCAAGCTTTGCCACAAGGTCCATTGTGGTCGCTTTATACCCGAATTGAGTAAATGCTTTCGTCGCACCCTCTAAAATCATTTGTCTCCTATCAACACTCATGTTCTCACTCCCGAAATGACTATTTGAACGTTTTGGTCATTAAGTACAGAAAGTAATATACCATATCCTTTTCCCCAGATGCAACAACTTTGTTCACATTTATGATTCCCAACTCTTTTTGAATGATTCGAACATGAAAAACTCCCTTTCCATGACAGAAAAGGGAGTTGTTTTTTATGAAAATAGATACGATACAGCCTCTGAGATGGCGGCTTTTCCTTGATCAATACAATCAGGGATTCCAACACCTTCAAATGCAGCACCTGTGATATAAACACCAGGATATGATTGCTTAAACGTTTCTCGCATGTTCGAAATAGCTTTCTGATGACCGACGTGATATTGCGGCATACTTGTCTTCCAGCGAGTCACTGTCGTCAATTCTGGATCTGCTTTAATATCCATGATTTTCTTTAAATCTTCTAGCACGATGCTGACGATTTGACTGTCTGACTGCTCGACAATCGATTCGTCACCAGCTTTTCCGACATACGCACGCAATAGCGTTTTTCCTTTCGGAGCGGTATGCGGCCACTTTTTGTTTGTCCACGTACAGGCTGTAATAGAGAAATCACTGTTTCTTGAGATAACAAAACCAGTGCCGTCATATTCATTATGAACATCCTCTTCTTTAAAACCGAGTGCTACTGTTGCAACAGAAGTAGAGGTCATGTCATGCAAATACTCTAGCCCTGCTTCTTTAGGAAACATGGAATAAATCGATTGATGCGGCGTCGTGACAATGGCTGAATCGGCAAAAAGCGTTTGACCGCTGTCTAATTGCAAGCCATAGCCTCCATCCGTTTTTTCAATCTGTTTTACTTTTGTCCCTTTATACACCTTTGTCAGCTTGAGCTTACTTTCTACTGCTTCCACAAGCGACTGCAACCCTTGATTGATCGTTTGGAACTGTCCTTGTTTTTTCGCAGTCACCTGCTGCGCTTTCGCATGCTGCTGTGATTTTTTCATCCCAAGAATCAAACTGCGATGCTGCTGTTCTGTTTGATAAAATTGCGGGAAGGTGGACATTAAGCTCAGGCGGTCAATATCCCCTGCATAAATGCCTGATAGAAGCGGTTCAATTAAATTCTCAACGACCTCATCACCCACACGTCTTCTAAAAAATTCACCAAGCGACTGATCTTCGGTCTGCTTGCTTTTTGGCAACACGAAATCCATCGCCGCTCTTGCTTTTCCCGCAACTGAAAAAAGACCAGTTGTAATAAATGGGCTGATTTGAGTTGGAATGCCCATAACAGCACCCTTTGGCATCGGGTGAAGCTTTTCATTGACCAGTACATACGCTTGCCCAGTTTCATTATTGACGAGCTGATCGGACAGACCGACATCTTTCGCAAGCTGCGGCCCACTGGCCTTTCTTTCTAAAAATGAATCAGGTCCACGTTCAATGATGTAGCCGTCTTTATATAATGTTTGTATTTTTCCACCTAGCCTAGGGCTCGCTTCAATAAGTGATATTTGAATCGGAAGACCTTTTTCTTCGACTTCCTTTTCCAAATAGAAGGCGGCGGCTAAACCAGTGATGCCACCGCCAATGATGACAAGGTGTTTTTGATTGTCATGCATAGGATCGCCTTCTTTTATATGATTACTTGCTTTCGTCAAGCTTCTTTAATACGACTGTTGCCAGAGCATCAATAAATGCTGGTTTCGCATTTGGCATTTCTGGACGATAGTAGGCTGCACCAATTTCATCTGTCACGACTTTACATTCATAATCGTTGTCGTATAACACTTCAAGATGATCAGCGACAAAACCAACAGGCACATACACGAATGTTTGATAGCCTTTTTGTTCAAATAAGTCCCGCGTTAAGTCTTGTACGTCTGGTCCAAGCCATGGATCCGGCGTATTGCCTTCACTTTGCCAGCCAATTTCATAGTGTTCGATTCCCGCACCTTCTGCAATCATTTTGGCAGATTGTGCAAGCTGATCAGGATATGGATCTCCTGCTGCAATAATTTTTTCAGGAAGGCTGTGTGCAGACACAATAAGTACCGCGGAATCTCTTTCCTCTTGACTCATTGATGCATACGTATCCTTCACTTGCTTCACCCAATAGTCCACAAACTTCGGCTCATCGTACCAGCTTTCAACAGACGTAATCTGTAGATTGCCAAGCTTGTCTGCCTCATCTTGTGCACGTTTGTTATATGATTTCACACTAAAGGTAGAGAAATGCGGCGCTAAAACGATACTCACAGCTTCTGTCATGCCGTCCCTGTGCATGTCAGCAACTGCATCCTCGATGAAAGGCTCGATATGTTTTAAGCCAATGTACACATGAAATTCAATGTCGTCTTGAATGTCATTCAAGTGCTCACACAAACCATGTGCCTGCTGCTCTGTAATTTTTGATAAAGGAGAAATACCGCCGATTGCCTTGTAGCGATCCTTTAAATCTTGCAGCATTTCCGGCTCCGGCTTTCTGCCTCTACGAATATGTGTATAATAACGCTCAATGTCTTCTTCTTTATATGGGGTGCCATATGCCATGACAAGAAGCCCCATTTTCTTTTTCTCCACAACCAACACTCCTTCAGATCAATTGAAATAGTTTAGATGGATGATTTTTTATGTGTAGCTGAATAGTCGTGAATAAAATCGGTCAGCTTCTTTAACGTATCTGGTGAAACATCTGGAAATACCCCATGACCTAGGTTAAAGATGAAGTGATCTGATTTCATCCCTTGATCTAATATGTCTTTTGCTCTTTCTTCAATGACTTCCCAAGGAGAAAGTAAGATCGTTGGATCAAGATTTCCTTGTAACGTTTTTGTGAGCCCTTCTTTTCGCGCTTCGTCTACACTCATACGCCAATCAAGTCCAACGACGTCTAGCGGCAGGTCATGCCAATCTTTCACGAGAT
The DNA here is from genome assembly GCF_037965155.1 of Bacillus sp. FSL W8-1143. Lineage (NCBI taxonomy): Bacteria > Bacillati > Bacillota > Bacilli > Caryophanales > Bacillaceae > Bacillus > Bacillus sp. FSL W8-1143. Next base: position 1,049,576 of record NZ_CP150182.1, on the reverse strand, counting down.
GGCTTGCACCAACTCCGTACATGATCATTGGTACATTTTCACTCTTCAACTCTGTGAAAATTCGCTGCATGACAGGTTTAATGAATGTCCGGTAGTCTGCTGCATTTAAAGCGCCCACCCATGAGTCGAAGATTTGAAACGCACTGACCCCTGCTTTTACCTGCGCGCGTATGTACGTGATCGTCATATCAGCTAATTTGTTCATGAGCAGCATCCATGTCTCAGGCTCACTGTACATGAGCGCTTTTGTTTTATGATAGTTTTTAGACGGGCCGCCCTCAATCATATAGCTAGCCATCGTAAATGGTGCACCAGCAAAACCGATGAGCGGTACATTCAGCTGCTCCTTCGTTAAAAGCTGAATCGTATCAAGCACATATGGCAGGTCTTCTTCAGGATGAAGTTCCCCAAGACGTTCGATATCTGCTTTTGTCCGAATCGATGAATCAATGACAGGTCCAATGCCATTTTTAATTTCAACGTCCACTCCAATAGCTGGAAGCGGGGTCATAATATCTTTATATAAAATCGCGGCATCTACACCATATTGTTCTACAGGAAGTCGTGTTACATAAGCACATAGCTCTGGCTGATGCGTAATTTCAAATAGCCCGTACTTTTCTTTAAGGGCACGATATTCAGGCTGTGAGCGTCCTGCCTGCCTCATATACCAAACTGGTACATGGTCTGTTTTTTCCCCTTTGCACGCCTTTAAGAACGTGTCATTAAAAGCCTTCGTTTTTCCCATTACCTTTCATTCCACCTTTCGCCTTACACTCTCTTTGTATAAGGCTCAAACACTGCTTTTACTATACCGCTTTTTCAAGGCACGGTATACTAAACCGGCTCATTGTTCAAAAAATCGCCGAATATTAACGTCCAAAAGCCTCTGGCTTGACATATGGACTGCCTTCTCCTTCTTCTTGCGTTTGGGTATTATATGGAACCACCTTATACTCCGCATCTGAAAACACATTGGCATACGGCATTGTGTAGCTGCCTACGCCTGTCACTGAATCGATCAGCGTCTCGTTCCCATTCCTCTTTTCATAAATACGGTATTCAACCCGTTTATCCTCTTGCTTCTCCCAAGACAGCTCTAATGTAAACAATCCTTTGATTTTAAACGCATAGCGGGCTTCAAATCCTGATAGTCCTTCTAAATGAATTGGTGCTTGAAGTTCTTTAATCCCCTCTGGTTTTTTAAACGTTTCATTCGTTATTTGGGCTGCCGTTAAAATATCCTTAAACAGCTGCACTGGGTATTGACTTCCGCCAGTTAAATAGTGACTGTTATCGGTTTTGTCATACCCCATCCAAATCGCACCCGTTGTACTTGGCGTATAGCCGGCAAACCAAGCATCTTTTGTTGCACCCTTCACACCTGAATATGTGGTCGTGCCTGTTTTACCTGCTAAATCTCCAGCATAGGAACCGCTCTGGGCGGTTCCGCCTTTGACGACTTGCTGCAGCATTCTTGTCATATTCCAAGCATTCTGCACGCTAAACACTCGTTCTGGCTTACTACGATTTTTCTCTACCGTTTCTCCTTCATCATTGGTGATTTTCTGAATGAAGAAAGGCTTTTGATATACGCCTTCGTTTGCAAATGTGTGGAAAGCTCCTGCGATTTGAAGTGGAGAAACCCCTTTTTCTAAACCGCCAAGCGCCATGGCAAGTCCTTGATCCGAAATATCGATTCCCATTTTCTCGAGATATGTTTTTGAAGTATCAATACCTAGCTGGCTTAATGTCCACACCGCTGCTGTATTCTTACTTTTCATGAGGGCCTCCACCATCGTGACCTTGCCTTCATACTGTCCATCGTAATTCTTTGGTGAATAACCGTCATAGCTTTTTTCTTCGTCTTCAAGCAGGGAATAAGGTCGGAATTTTTTCTCCTGCAGCGCAGGTCCATATACCGCGATCGGCTTGAAAACAGATCCAGGCTGTCTAACAGCGGTCACCCTGTTATAACCCCTCGCTTGATATTCTCGTCCTCCAATTGCTGCTTTTACTCCGCCTGACTCATTATCAATAAAGATGGCACTGCTTTCAGGAGAACCGCTTTTTCCCGGGAAATAACGGTTGTTTTTCATCGCATCGTAGGTGACCTTTTGCAGATTCATATCAATCGGAACTGTTATGGTATAACCACCTTGAAGCAATTGTTCATGTGAAATGGCATACTCTGATTCTGCTTCCTTAATGATAAGATCTACATAGCTATCGACCCAAGGCGTTTCTGATTTCTTTTTTAAATGAATGCCTAGTGTTCTCCCTTTTGCTTCTACTGTTTCTGTTGATGATAAATATCCTTGCTCATTCATTAAGTTAAGAATCGTGTCCCGTCTTTGTTTATTTTTATCAGGGTGTAAAACAGGCGAGTAAGTAGACGGCGCCTTTGGCATCGCAGCGAGTGTAGCCCCTTCGCTGACCGTTAAATCTTTCACATCTTTACTAAAGTAATAATTGGCTGCTGCTTGGATACCGTAGACGCCATGACCGAAGTAAAGCTGATTCAAATACATTTCGAGCAGCTTATCCTTTGAATAATCTCTTTCTAAATTAATTGCAATGATGACTTCTTTTGTTTTTCGCAGAAAGGTTTTGTCATTTGTGAGAAAAATATTTTTTGCGAGCTGCTGAGTAATTGTACTGCCGCCCTCTACCTTTCCACCTGCTAATATATCTCGATAAATCGCCCTTGAAATTGACTGCGCATCAATTCCATGATGCTCATAAAACCGCTTGTCCTCGACAGACACAAAGGCTTTTGCTACTTTATCAGGTACATCCTTTATTGACACAGGGTCCCGATTTTCTGAATACATACTTGTGAGTTCTTTTCCATTCCGATCAATGATTTGGGATGAAGCGTGAAATACAAGCTTCTTTTCATCTATGACATAATGTCCTAAAAATAAAATGGTCAGATAGCCAATAAATGAGAGTACGATTGTACTTCCTGCAATGACTAATGGAATGATTATCTTCTTTTTCTTCAAATTAGGTCACCTCATTCCTTTATACGGATAGTATGGGATGTATTGCTTCATAATATGTTTTATGGATTGACTACCAAAGAATTATATATCATTCTTTTGTTATACTATCAAGCGGGAGGCGGTTTAGATGAATGTCTATATAACCTATGGAACAGCAGATTTCTTGCATAAAATCGCAAAGAAACACGATCAGGAAAATCTGCTTTATATGGTCGGAAAAGAACAAGCAGCTCTTTTCCATGAGACGGAGGGCGAGACTGTTTTTAAAGCCCCTCATGCCTATGATGTGATTTATGCGAAAGGTGAGCTAGTCCAACCTGGCTTCGTCACCTTGAATCATATCCCTGTGAAGCTTGAAAGCAGAGCACTGTTTGAATCTACTTTTCAGAAGAAGACGAACATTTCAGAACATCAGCGGGGCTTCCAGGCTCTTCGTGTTTTAAGACCGAAAAAAGATGAAGAAGTGTATTTGATTATGACACTCTGGGAATCAGAGGACTTATTTGAAGACTTTCAAGAATCAGAAGCATTCTTTCAGCCAAACGATGATACTGGCTCCATCTTCTCTCGTCCTGCTTATCTCACATCCTATCATGCCGTTACAGACAATTAAGGAAGTGCTGCTTTCAGCACTTCCTTTTTTTATGAAAAAAAGCCCAATCGCTGGGCTCTTCATTTTATCGTCGTGATGTCAGCTCGTACCGATGAATGATCGGCTGAAGTACATAGAAATTCAATAGGATCCATCCTAATAAGATCGGCCACTTCAGCATAGGTGAAGCCCCTTTCAATTGAATGAGCATCACCAATAGCGGAATCAAACAGAGCATGAAAAAAATCATTTTTGATACAAAGGTTTCTTTGATTTGATGCCGACAGCTTGGACACATCATCATTTTCGTATGTGATAAATGAAATTTTTCAACGAAAGAAAACGCTTTTGAACAATTTGGACAGCTTCCCAATACAATTCCTCCCTTTCTCCGCTTCATAGCACCTTCGACTTTTATATAAAATGACCTTTTGATGCGCATACGACATTCTCTTCTGTTGAAAGATTCTAACAATTACCATACAATCAGTAAAAGAGCATGAAGGAGGTTTTCAAATCAATGACAATATCCACTTTACAAAAAAGCATCAATGAACGTCTTGATGAACATTATGAGGAAATGGTTGAAATTAGACGCCATCTCCACATGAATCCTGAACTTTCTTTCCAGGAAGAAGAAACAGCCGCTTTCATCGCCAGCTACTATGACAGATTACATATACCAACACGTACACAGGTGGGCGGCCATGGTGTACTCGCCTTTATCGAAGGAGCTTCTTCGGGGCCGACGATTGCCCTCAGGGCTGATTTCGATGCACTTCCTATCCATGATGAAAAGGAAGTGCCTTACAAATCGACAAAGACCGGTGTGATGCATGCCTGCGGGCACGATGGACACACAGCGACACTACTTGTCTTAGCGAAAATTTTGAATGAGCACCGTGATCAATTAAAAGGGAAAATCGTCCTCATTCATCAGCATGCAGAAGAATATGCGCCAGGCGGTGCAAAACCAATGATCGAAGACGGCTGCTTAGACGGTGTCGATGTCATATTCGGGACGCATCTTTGGTCTCCAGAGCCTTGTGGCACGGTTCTTTATAAAAGCGGAAACTTTATGGCAGCTGCCGACCGCTTCTCTATCCGAGTTCAGGGGAAAGGCGGACACGGCGCCCAGCCTCACTTAACGAAAGATGCTGTACTTATCGGTTCACAAATCGTCACAAACTTGCAGCAAGTCGTTGCCCGTAAAGTCAATCCAGTTGATTCTGCTGTTGTATCTGTTGGAGGTTTTGTAGCAGAGAATGCTTTTAACGTCATTGCAGATTCTGCAGTTTTGACTGGTACTGCACGGTCCTTTGAAGAAAGTGCACGACACACCATCGAACGAGAAATTGAACAGGTCGTAAAAGGGGTGTGCGACATGCATGATGCCGGCTACACATATGAATATGTGAGAGGATATCCTGCTGTCAAAAATCATCCAAAGCCAACTGAATTTATTGCTGACATCGCAAAACAAACAGATGGTGTCACAGAAGTAAAAGAAGCGGAAACCCAAATGGGCGGAGAAGATTTTGCTTACTACCTTCAGCATGTCCCTGGTACCTTCTTTTACACAGGCGCCATGCCGGAAAACAGCGAAGACGCGTATCCCCATCACCACCCGAAGTTTGATATCAACGAAAAAGCAATGCCTATCGCAGCAAAGGTACTCGCCCGTGCTGTCCTTTCCTACGATGAATAAAAAAAGCCGCTGGCAAACAGCGGCTTTTCTATTTCATTTCTTTCAACACCCGTAAGTGAAACACATGACGAGCGACATCTCCGAGCTGTCCTGTCAGATGATGATTTGCCACACCGCCAACAGCGGCTCCGACAATCGGCATTAATTGAAACAGCTTCACTAGGTCAATGTAATCTCGATACTCCTGCTGAAAGCTGTACCAATCCATTTTCTCACGGCTCGTTTCCCAATCATCAATGATGCTCATCATTTTTTGACGATGTGTACTGCCGGAAAAGGCGAGTTGAAATATACAGAGCAAAAAGAGTCTTTCCTCTTTTTGAGACAAATCAAAGCCATAAATACATGCCAGTTCATAAAGACATTTCATCTTGATGCTAAGCAGCAGCGGAAAGTCTGCCATACCGAGCAAAATACCACCTGCACCTGTTCCAATTCCTTCGATCGCAGCTGCTTTTTGATAGTACTTCACTTTCTCCTTTGCCAGTTCATTTCGCTCAATGATGGATAATTGCTCATCAATGACTGAAAATGAAGTGAAGTGAGATCCTGATACGGTGGATTCAACCATTGTTTTGACCGCACTTGTGATGACTTGATGAAACCTGGCAGGGATTCGGCGGTTCACCTGCTGCTGAACTCCTTTTGAAAACCGTTCGATCTTTGAAGGTTTTCTTAAAAAACGCGTTTGAAAAAGAATGGCTTCTTCATATAACTCCCGTTCAGCTGCATTCATCCGGTCCCCTCCTTGATGTCATCATACGCTCGCTGTCAGAAACATATCTCTGCTTATCGCATCTTTTTTAATCGACTGAGTACGTAAGGCTTGAAGAGGACAAGCACAAATGCCAGTGAAATCAGAAGGGCAAGTCCACTTCCCTGCCATCCTCCTGCCGGTAGTACTGAACAGCTCAGCAATATCGATTGGATGATGAGCACGTTACGGACGAGAACAAAAAAGCTCCGATCCTTTTCTTGCTGAGCAACAGGATAAAGTGCCTGTAATGAAAGATGGGCAAAGTGCTTCGTTAACGGCACAAGCTGGACACCTGTGATGAACACGGTGAACAAGACAAGCAGCGCGCCCACCCAGCCTGCTGCACCTGTATACAAAATAATCAGGACAAACACGGCAGTTAGCCTAAAAACGAGACCAAAATAGTCATTTGAGCGTACAAACGCCCTCACATACATATAAGAAAAAGTTTTACGCTGGTCATACGGAACAAACTGCAAAAGCCAGTCCATATAAGCTCTTCTTTTCACCTGTTTCTTTAAATGAGGCACATCTGTAAATAAATTGGCCAAGCGATAAAAACGCTGTTTTCGTTTTAATTCGTCAGAAATATGCAATTCCCATTGAAAAGGCTGCTTTTTGACTGCATTGGTTAAGTAAACGAGATAGGCACCATAGATGAGATAAAAAACGATTGCGATTGCATAAGATGCCTGTAAAACGGTATAGATTAAAATCATATTCAATAGAAAACGAAGGAATGCATCAAGCCATCTCATCTGTTTTCCTTGAAAATACGTCATTCTCCATTGAATCGCTGTATTCAGACCCTTGATCAAAATCATTTGCGCCAATATAAGCACATACATCTTGATGCCGCCTGAAGACACCGCCGAATAAAGCGGGAGTGCGACAATGGATACGGCAATGAGAGGAAACAGCTGAGAAATGAAGCTAAAGTTAAAAGCTTGTTTTAAATAAGGCTCCATCTTCCCTTCCAAAGGAAGCAAAAACACGAGATCTGCTTCTTTGATCAACGTCCGCACGTAAGAGCTTGTCAGCACCAATGAGAAAACAACTGCCATGACCCAGTAGGAAGGAAAATGAGCTGGAATTTGTTTGAGCCAGTTACTATACCAGCTCGCTCCGCCTGCAAGGAAAAAAATGAGCACAATGATAAGATGATCATTGAACATGTATTTTAAATATTTTCTTGTATCTTGTATGTGTTCCGCTAACCGGGATTTCCAAATGCTTTGCGTCGTTTTACTCATAGCTTTCTTCCTTTGTTAATTCCAAATAAAGATCATCGAGTGTCGCATCTCTCATATTGAACTGTTCTCTCAGCTCTGTCAGTGTTCCTTTCGCTCTAATTTCCCCTTCGTGCAAAATAATAAAGGAATCACAATAGCGTTCAGCTGTCGCCAAGATATGCGTTGACATCAGGACACTAGCGCCGTTTTTCTTTGCAGCATTCATCCGTTCAAGCAGTGCATTAATCGCAAGAGGATCAAGCCCTAAGAACGGTTCATCGATGATATACAGTTCCGGTTCAACAAGAAACGCACACATAATCATGACCTTCTGCTTCATTCCTTTTGAAAAATGAGCAGGGAACCACTTCAAACGTTTCTCCATTCGAAATTCTTTCAGCAATGACGGCAGACGCTCATCTAATTGTTCCTTTGACAGTCCGTAAGCCATCGCTGTCAGCTCTAAATGCTCTTTTAAAGTTAATTCTTCATATAATACAGGTGTTTCTGGAATAAACGTAAATTGCGAACGATACGCCTCTTGATCATCTTGAAGGGTTCGTCCATTCAATTCAATAACACCTTTATGTGGTTTCATGAGTCCGATGATATGGCGAATGGTTGTGCTTTTCCCCGCCCCGTTTAAGCCGATGAGACCGACGATTTGATTTCTTTCTAATTCAAATGAGATATTTTTTAGAACGGGATTCTTCGTATATCCACCCGTTACATCTTTTACAGTGAGAAGGGACATGAATTCGTTCCTTTCTTTCGTTTTTCCTTTATAGTAACAAAAACGAAAGGTAATTTGAAATGTTTACCTATAGACAAGTCAAGAATAAAAAATAGGCATCTTGGTCATCATAATGTATGTAGAAGAAATGAACTTGATGACCAATAAGTAAATGAGGTGTTTGTTAAAGGCAAAGAACCGCATGACAAGTTGGTTTTTCATCTAAAAACCTTAGCTTCTGTTTTGCTTCACTGATTCTTGATTTTTGTGTCCTATACAATATGTATACGACAAACCAAAACGTCAAATGAGGTGTTTACGGCAGAAATAGCAGGCATATGAATTCTTTATTTCAGTAAATAGAGAATTCAAAAGGCATATCGAATGAAAGCATCAGCATTTCTTCTGCAGGAGCAGGATGAGCGACCAAAGGAGTTCGCTTGTCCTGTTTTCTTTTTTGCTCATTTTTGTGATACGATGAAGGAAAATGAATGAGGAGTGACATGACGTGAGCGATTGTATTTTTTGCAAGATCATTGATGGAGACATTCCATGTGCAAAAGTATATGAAGACGAGCATGTATTGGCTTTTCTAGATATTAGCCAAGTAACAAAAGGGCATACCCTTGTAATCCCAAAAATACATAAAGAAAACATCTATGACATGACACCAGAAGTATCTAATCACTACTTCCAAGCGATTCCGAAAATTGCAAGAGCGATCAAACAGGAATTTGAACCCATTGGATTAAACCTTTTAAACAACAACGGCGAAAAAGCCGGACAATCTGTGTTCCATTACCATATGCATATCATTCCGCGCTACGGCAAAGGCGATGGCTTTGGTGCCGTATGGAAATCACATCAAGATCAATACACGTCAGAGGATTTAAAAGAGATTTCTTCTGCCATCCACACGCGCCTTACCTCATCTTAATAGATGAGGTTTTTCTCATTTCCACCCCTTTTTATCCCCTTCATTTCTTAATAGTAAGATATTTAAAACGATTCAAATTTTTTGTCCAATTGCTTCAAATTTGTGATAGGATGGTTTTATCTTTTGATCCATTAACGCGAGAAATAGGGAGAGATTGTGATGAAGCGAACGACGAATTTTAATGCTGGTCCGGCGGCACTGCCGCTAGAAGTGCTTGAAAAAGCACAGGAAGAACTTGTTGATTTTAAACAAACTGGGATGTCTGTGATGGAGCTGTCTCATCGCAGCGGTGAATATGAAGAAGTCCACAATAAGGCAAAAGCACTGTTGGTGGAACTGATGGACATTCCTGAAGATTACGAAGTCCTCTTTTTACAGGGCGGAGCTAGCCTTCAATTTGCGATGATTCCGATGAACTTCTTACATGAAGGCGAAACGGCTCATTTCATTCAAACTGGCGCTTGGTCAGAAAAAGCATTATCAGAAGCAAAAGGGTTTGGTGAAACATCTGTGTTTGCTTCAAGTGAAGACGACAACTACTCGTATATTCCAGAAGTAGATGCCTCCGGTTTAACAGATGGCGCTTACTTACACATCACATCAAACAATACGATCTTCGGCACTCAGTGGAAAACGTTCCCTGGTACATCATTACCGCTCATTGCGGATATGTCCAGTGATATTCTCAGCAAAAAAATCGATGTTTCTCAATTTGATCTCATTTATGCTGGGGCACAAAAAAACTTAGGGCCTTCTGGTATCACGATTGTGATCGCGCGCAAACGTTTATTAGAAAAAGAGAAAAGCAGCACACCGAAAATATTAAAATATTCAACACACGCAAAAGCTGGCTCTCTTTATCACACACCACCGACTTTTGCGATTTATATGCTGTCTCTTGTCCTTGAGCATGTTAAACAGGCTGGCGGCGTAGAAGCAGCGGAAAAACGCAATGAACAAAAAGCAGGCATTCTCTATGACACAATTGATCAAAGCGGCGGTTTTTACAAAGGACACGCACGCACTGACAGCCGTTCGCATATGAATGTCACATTTACCCTTCGTGATGATGCGCTCACTGCTTCCTTTGTAGAGAAAGCAAAGCAGGAACAAATGGTTGGACTTGCCGGCCACCGTTCTGTCGGTGGATGCAGAGCATCTATTTACAATGCGGTATCGATTGAAGACTGCCAAAAGCTTGCGGACTTTATGAAAAAGTTCCAGCAAGAAAATGAGTAAAAAAGCTTTTCTATAGAGAAATAAATTTGTTATAATAACGAGAAATATAAAGTGATGACTCTTGCAATAAATGATGAGCCATATTATTGGAGAGTTCTAAGAGCTTAGCAGAGGAGAGCATAGAAATGAAAACAAAAGAATTAGTCATTATGTCATTGCTTGCAGCAATGGGAGCTGTTTTGCATACGATTTTCCCGCCCATCTTTTTCGGAATGAAACCTGATATGATGCTGGTTATGATGTTTTTAAGCATCATCCTTTTCCCAAAGGTACAGCATGTAGTGGTTATTGCCCTCGTAACAGGCGCCATTTCTGCATTAACAACAGGTTTCCCAGGCGGACAAATTCCGAATATGATTGATAAACCAGTAACAGCTTTTATCTTCTTAGCCCTTTTCTTATCTTGCATGAAGATAAAGAACAAAGTAGTGCTAACCGCTGTGTTAACTGCGATTGGAACCATCGTATCCGGCGTGATTTTCCTATCTGCCGCATTACTGATCACTGGACTGCCAGCTGCATTACCGGCACTTCTTGTAGGCGTCGTCCTGCCAGCAGCCGTGATTAATACCATTGCCATGGTATTTGTCTTCCCAATTGCTCAGTCCATTCTCAGACGTGCAAGAATGATAGAAGTTGCTTAACAAATAATCGAACCTCTTCATAATAGATGAAGAGGTTTTTTTCATACTTTTATAAAAGAAAAAGGGTCAGCAGCAAAATGAGGAGCGAAATTCCTGCACCTGCCGCACACACAAGTGCTTTTTGCTTTAATACATGTTTTGGCGGATAAGACCCTGCATATCCCAGCTGTCTTGCATAATGAATAGAACCACCTGTAAAAACGACACCGATACACGTAAAAACGAACAGAAAGACAGACAACCTTCTCCCCTCCCTTTTCTTCAAAAGTATGCTAAAATAAAGCAAGCTATGTATGGAAGTTCAATGAAGCTGATCGTCAGCTCAGAGAGAACATGCGAATGTGTAAAATTTGACTAGAGGTGATTTGAATGGCTAGTGGACGTTCTTTATTAACAGGATTATTTGTAGGCGGTCTCCTCGGAGGTGCGGCAGTGCTCCTGACGACTCCCTCTTCTGGCAGAGATGTGCGCGGAAAGATGAAAGATGGCTATGACAAATTCGAAGATACGCTGACAAGATTAAAAAGAGATGGACAGGCTTTAAAAGAGCAAATTGTTGAAACAGCAAAAGAAAGCGCAGAGGTCATTAAAGAAGTCGGAACTGAATTACAAACATCGATTCAGCAATGGCGTGAAGAAATCAAGCCTCACCAGCAGGACTTGCAAAAGGAAATTCAGGAAATTGAGGAAAAGCTCAAGCAACTGGAGAAAACCTTACAAAACTAATATACTCAAGAAAAAATATTCGTTTACAAAAGTGTGCGGGGTGCGTATCCCGCACTTTTTTTGTTGAAAAAAGGTTATTTTGTCAATGTTTTTCATGAGTTTTAAAAATTCTTGAATTTTCAGCTTTATTAATCTTTATTTTATTGGCATAATAGAATTACAAGAAAAAGAGAAGTAGGTGAAATGGATGAATCATTCGGAAAAGCCTTTCGATGTAAAAGAAGCACTTTTATTCAGTCAAAGAATGGCCCAATTGAGCAAAGCTCTTTGGAAATCCATTGAAAAGGACTGGCAGCAGTGGATCAAACCGTATAACCTAAATATCAATGAACATCATATTTTGTGGATTGCGTATCAATTAAAAGGAGCTTCAATATCAGAAATTGCAAAGTTTGGCGTCATGCATGTATCAACGGCGTTTAACTTCTCCAAGAAACTCGAGGAACGAGGATTTTTAAAATTTTCTAAAAAGTTAAACGATAAACGCAATACGTATATTGAGCTAACGCCAAAAGGCGAAGAGACATTCCATAAACTACTCGAAGATTATGACCCGGCACGAACTGGTATTGTCAAAGGCGCACAGCCGCTTCATGACATTTACGGAAAGTTCCCTGAGATTTTAGAAATGATGTGTATTATCCGAAACATCTATGGTGAGGACTTCATGGAGATTTTTGAGAAATCGTTTTCAAACATTGAGAAGGACTTTTTGGATGAGCGAGGAAAAGTCACGAAAAAACCTGAGGAACTTGAAGACTCAACTGATGCAGCAGAAAAAGCGGCTAATAAAGCAAATCAAATTGTTTAATGATCTTTATAAATTCATTCATTAACGGCTGAAACAGCCCTTGATCACGCAATGCAAATATCGTCTCATGCACATCCAGCTTTTCAATTAACTGTCCTGCAAAAAGCGCAAGCATATCGTCAAACATGACGTAGCCTTGTGCTTTTTGCTTGTCCATTTCCTCTGAAAGCTCAGCACAAATACGCTCAATTTCCTGCGCCTCTTCCTTCGATACCCGCTGCCTGATCAATAATGCATAATATGGATAACGGCTCATATCGGTCGCCGTCAGCAAAAGTTCCATATAATATTCGAGCTGGCTCATTCGTTCCTCAATACTCATGTACGTTCCCTCTTTCTCTTAGTCTTTCTATTCTAGCCGAAATTACTCATTGACGAAAGAGACGAACCTCCCTCTTCTGTCTTTTTTTCTTGAAAAATCCAAAGTTTCCTCTCTTTATTCCATGTGAACACAACATTTTATTTTTTTTCATGAAAACCATTGATTTTTATCCTCAGGAAGAGTAAATTATCTTGAGATATTCAATTAGTTTTTTAAGATTGGAAGGATGAAAAATGAATTGTTGGAAAACCATTAATCTTGAAAAGGATTATGGTTATACAAGACTGCTGATTTCAGCCATAAGTCTTGCTATACTTTTTTTCATTACGGCTTTTTTATGTTTTCAACTGACTCATCCTGAAACGAGACTAAGCAGTCACAACGCACCGCTTTTTGCGATGCTTTTACTTGTGACATTGCTTGTCCACCGCGTGGTTCACTTGATCCCAGTGATGAAAAACAAGAAAAAAATGACGCTATTTAAACGCAATTGCTGGCAGCGTGTACCAAAGAACATCATGCTTTATTCACTTCTCAGTCCATTTTGTGTGATTTCACCGGTTTACTTTGTGTTAGGTGTGGCGTTTCCTATGTATGCACACTATTTTATCATCATCGCAAGTATTCATGCAGGCTATTGTTTGCCTGACTTTTTATTTGCATGGAAACTGCTCAAAGCACCTAAATCCTGCATCATCGATCAAGCCCAAGACGAGTTTGATATTTTAGTTGACCAAACATCCTCATCATGAGGTTTTTAAAGCCAACTTCTATCTTTTTCATAAAAAATTTGGTAATGTAGTATGGGAATAGCATAGAGAGGGGGGATCTCCGATAGTTTTATTTTACTTCATCGTCTTTGCCGCGTTTATTGTGTATTCAATAAACAGGCTTACTAATACATTATGCCTTGTCAGAGAGATTCCTGAAGAACGGCAAGATAAGGTGTTTCGCTTTATCAATGTATCGATACTGATCTTACTGATCTCATCATTTGTTGAAATTACCATATCTATTTAAGATCAAAGCAAAAGCTGCCAGTTTGAGGGCAGCTTTTTGTGTATATTCATTAATTAGCAAATCCAAGATGCACCGATAATGATCAATAAGATGAATAACACGACGACTAGTGCAAAACCGCCAGCGAAGACTTCTCCTCCCATGTAAAAAACACCTCCTGCCAGTTCTTCCTCTGTTCTAAGCTCAGTGTATGCTATAAAATTGAAAACGTTTAGGCACCTGTCATCGTTTGAAAAAAGAACCGCCCGCACGCATGGCAGGACGGCTCCTTTCTGTCACAGCGATTTAATTAATAAAGATATGCTGCACCAACGATGATCAGCAAAATGAATAGCACGACCAATAAAGCAAACCCATTAGAATATCCTGCTCCCATATAATTCAGCCTCCTTTTTGTGATCACTATATGTGTATGTAGCGCGCAAATTTTTGACTAGACGAATGCCCTCCCATTTGCATTTCTTTTTACAGCGTGTCACAATATGTTATGATACAAGCAATGATAAATAAATTGGAAAGATTAGGAGTGTTTTTTGAATGAAAAAAATGGCTTTAGCAGCTGTAACAGCAGTTAGTGTTTTAACTCTTGGCGCATGCAGTAGCGGTGATAAAGATGTCATCGCAACAACAAAATCAGGAGATGTCACAAAAGAAGAGCTTTATACGACTCTTAAGAAACAAGCAGGTGGAGATGCTTTAAATCTACTTGTTCAACAAAAGGTTCTTGCTGACAAATACAAAGTATCTGATAAAGAAATTGATAAGAAAATGGAAGAATATAAAAAGACACTTGGTGAAGATCGTTTAAAACAACTTCAAGATGAATTCGGAAAAGATTACATCAAAGATCAAGTGAAATATGAGCTGCTGACTCAAAAGGCTGCCAAAGCTAACATCAAAATCACTGATAAAGAAGTAAAAGCGTATTACGATGACCTAAAAGGGAAAATCCGCGCAAGCCACATTTTAGTAGCTGATAAGAAAACAGCTGACGAAGTGGAAAAGAAATTAGATAAAGGTGAAAAATGGGATGCTGTTGTGTCTGAATATTCAACTGATACCGCTTCAGCTGCACAAGGCGGCGATGTAGGCTGGTTCGCAAAAGAAGGTCAAATGGACGAGAACTTCAGTAAAGCTGCATTCAAACTAAAAGTGAATGAAATCAGCAAACCAGTGAAATCACAATTCGGCTACCATATCATTAAAAAGACCGAAGAACGCGGTAAATACGATGACATGAAAGCAGACTTGAAAAAAGAACTACTTAATCAAAAACAAGCAGACACAAATGAAATCCAAACGATCTTAAACAAATTGGTGAAAGATGCCGATGTGAAAGTAAAAGATAAAGAACTTGAAAACACATTCAAAGAAAAGTCTCAACAACCCGCACAAAATCAACAACCACAACAAAACCAATAATCACAAAAAACCCCTCTGCCGTGATCGGGCAGAGGGATTTTTATATCACCTGATTAAGCAATCGAGTGATCTTCTTGTGCCGCCGTATCCTGGGATCTTTTCATTTGCTGTCCCTGTCGTCTGCGCTCTCTTTCTTGCTCCATTCGCTCGATAAAAATTTCTCCTTCCTTTTCAATAAAGGATTGATCAATCTCTTGCTCCTCTTTGGCCGTTGTCATTAATTTATACGCACAGAAAATAATGCCAATGATACATGCATACACCCACCATGGAAAAAACAACATTTTTTCATCGCCTCCTTTTTTTCAGAACAGCTCTCTTCCTTTGTGTTACATGCTTATGCGAGAAGAAGACAAGTTATGAAAAAAACGCCCGCATAAGCGGACGTTTTGACATGGTTATTCGTGAAAGGTTGGTTTATAAAATGAACGATTCTCTAGCGCAAAAATACGTTCTGTATATTCTCCTGGCTTCACATGCTCAAGCGCACGATCCATCATATTCATCTTCGCATCTAAATTATCAATATAGTGGAGAATTTCGGCTTCCTTCACCATTGGTGGTTTCGGGCTGCCCCACTCTCCTTTGCCGTGATGACTTAGTACTAAGTGCTGTAGAATCAGAATTTCTTCTGAATCAATGCCAAGCTCTTCAGCAGCTTTCGCAATTTCTGTCACCATAATCGAAATATGACCAATTAAATTCCCCTCCACCGTATAGGTGGTTGAGACTGGGCCTGAAAGCTCTTTGACTTTTCCTAAATCATGAAGAATGATGCCTGAATATAAAAGATCTCGATCTAGTGATGGATATAGATCCACAATTGATTTAGCCAAATGCAGCATAGACACCACGTGATAAGCAAGACCAGAGACAAATTCGTGATGGTTTTTTGTCGCTGCTGGATAGTCAGCGAATTCCTGTCCATATTTTTTCAGCAAATGTCTTGTGACACGCTGTATATTAGGGTTTTTCATATCAAAGATATATTGCATAATCGTATCCATCATATCATGTTTTGGAATAGGAGCTGTTTCGAGAAAATCATCGATTCGAATTTGCTCATTTTCAGCAACAGGGCGTATATTCCTAAGTTTCAGCTGATTCCTCCCGCGATAATGATGAATATCGCCTACTACCTTCACAATGGTTTGTGCGGCATAGGTTTGTTCATCATTCTGCTTCGCATCCCATAGTTTCGCCTCAATATCTCCACTTTGATCTTGAAGAATTAACGTTAAAAATGGTTTGCCATTACTCGCAATCCCTTTAGTAGATGATTTAATTAATAAATGCAGGTCAACTTGTTCGCCGACATCATAGGTCATGATCCCTTTAGCCATTCAATAAAAGCTCCTTCCATGTTTCTGCTCATATAAGTATAACATAAGTCATTATTTGTCAATCATTCAACAACTAAACTCGTAACCTGTCCATCTTCTGCTGCTTGCTTCATATGCTCATGACAGGTGAAATAAAACAGCTGTGTTTCAAAACGTGTGAGCTCGTCCATCATCTCCAGCACTCTGCCTAGACGAACGTGATCGAAATGAACAAAGCTGTCATCCATCATAAACGGAAGCTGACAATCTTGCTGATGAGACAAAGCAAGCGCAAAACGAATCGCCAGATAGATCTGTTCACACGTTGCCTGTGAAAGCTCCTCAGGACGGAATATTCGTCCATCCATTCTTTTCACCATGAGCAAGTCATCTTCAGGTGAAAATAAAATCGCTTCATAACGATCATTTGTTAACGGTTGAATAAAACTAGAGGCTGTTTGAAGCAATGCAGGCAGCCTTGTTTCTTTATGCTCATTCAATTTTTCTCGTATGACGGTGCGGACAAGCTGAATGGCCGCCCATTTTTTTGCAAGGTGCTTCGCATGCTCCTGCTCTGCGGCAAGCTGATGAGTCAAATCAGACACTGTTCCAGAAGCTTCTATTTGCCGGATTTCCACCGCTAGTTCTGCTAAACGCTTTTCCATATTCTCCGCATTCAATTGAACGTCATGAAGGTGCTGCTTTGCTTCTGCACACTCCTCCTCAAGGAGAGGTAGTCCTTTATGAACAATCCATTCCTCCTCATCAAAACAACCGCTTCTATGAAGCTCTTGATTCAGCTGCTGCAGCTCAGAAAGCCGTTTCCGGTATTCTTTCGATAGATGAGAAAGCACTTGGTAATCTTCTTTGGACTGTGCTTCTGCTTGACGAAAAAGCTCGTCAGTTTGTTTTTCGTAATATTGAATTTCACCTTCTAGTGTCGAGAGCTGCTGCATCGCATGTTGAATGGATACATGTAATGTCTGGCGTTCTTTTTCTCTTTTCGCCTCATCTTTCAATATCTCTTGAAAGGCTGAAATATTCTCCTGAATAGTTCCTTCCTTATTTTGAAGGAGACTGCTTAACGCTGAAACCTTGCGCTCATAAATCGATTGCTGATCGGAGAGCACATCTATTTCACGCTGAAGCTCCTCATATGCCGCTGTATTCATTTTTAATTGTTTTAGAATATGGAAGGCCTCTACTAGGAAAGAAAGCTCAGACGACAAGCCAAGCTGTCTCTTCTTTTCCTCTACTTGCTGCTGGACAGGCTCTACCTCTAGCTCCCAGTCTTCATATTGCCGGATGATTCTTTCGTACAGCAGCTCCTTCTGCCTCATAAGTGTTTCAGCTGAAGCTGCCTGCACTTGAAAGGAATCTAAGGCGTCTTCGCCGCTTCTTTGTTTCATAGGGCTCATTTGACTGAATGAGTAAATGACAAAGAAGAGAAAAACAGAAAATCCCGCAAACAAGAGCGTGATCCACCACTCTGTTAAAAAGAATAGAACACACAGAAACACCACATCAAATGCGATCAAGCCTCGGAATAACCACGACCGGGAATGAATCGGTTTCTTTTTCGTTCTTGTCCCCTTCGCATCATCTTCTGTTCCGTGCAGTCTCACTTGCTGTTCCTTTAATCCCTTTAAAGCGGCTTCTGCTTCGTCCAGCTCATGTCTTGCGTGATCAAATCGTTCATCTAACTGTGCCTTTCTGTCCATGAGACGGACGTATTGAGTGACAGTCTCCTTTAATTCCCACTCAAATTCAAGCGAATCGTCGATTTGTTCGAGCTTTATCGGGCGATCCCACTTTAGCTTTGCTACCGCTTCGTCGATTTTTTGTTTCAATGAATCACGGTTTGCTCGACACTCTGCTATGCGCTTTTTCACAAGCTCAGCATTAGATGCTTCATCTACAACTCGTTTCATCTCCATTAAGGTATCTTTGTCATAGAGCGGTTGAACTTGTACGAGTGAGGTTTGCAAATGTTCTAACTTCTGTTTCAGTGCAGTCAATTGAGCCTTTTTCGGGTGAAGGTGTGATTCTAGTTTATCCAGCTCATGCTCTGTTTCTGCTCTAAAACGTTTGACCCGGTCTGGATAGCGGGCTAATTCCTTTTTCAAGTCCACTTTTTTCTCAATCATGGGATACACTTGAATGGATTCAGTCAGTTTCTGAAGGTGTTCTTCTGCTTGCTTCATTTCATTTTGAAGCTTTTCGATCGTCTCCGTTAATTCAGATTGCTCCCGTTTCTTTTCGGTATAGCTACCTTCTATCAATCTCGCTTGTTTCAGCTGACCTGTTAGCTCTTTTAAATGATCAAGCTGCTGGTTTAATTCAGGCTTGCGGCCATTTGGTTTAAACAGCTGCTCCTGCTGCTTTAGCAGCCTGCTATCCATCTTGGTGGCTGCATCTGAGCCAAATAAACTTGAGAAAAGTAGAAATTCACCTATCTGATCCTGATTTAAGGCTTGGACATTTTGCAGTCCGAACACATCAAATGAATAGATTGATTGATATAATCTGCGATCCGTTCCCTTTAAAAGTGTCTGTAGAAAAGCTTCGTCTTTCACTTCACCATTCGGTAAAAACACCTGTGCTTGACCACCGCGGTCGGATGTTCTCTCAATGTGAATAACGCCTAACTCGTCATCTTGGCAAGTGAGGGAACCACCATAAAAAGAACCCTGTTTCGTCCTGTACATCTTGTTTTTCGGAAAACCAAATAACATCGATTCAATAAACGTTTTCAATGTCGTTTTCCCCGATTCATTCAGGCCGTAAACTAGCTGAAAACCGTCATCAGTAAAGTGAAAGGTCCGATTTGAAAATTTCCCAAAATGGGCGATATGGAGTGAACGTATTTTCATTGTGCCTCTCCTTTTCTCATAATTGCTTTAGCTGTTCTGTCAGCAGCCTTTGTGCTTCTTCTTTTATATCCACTTCATCCTCTTTTGTGAGAGTTTTGCCTGACTTTCTATAGGTTGGGTGACGCTTGATCGGTGATAGAAGCTCTTCATATGCCTCAAACTGTGAAATTTCAGCAGTGAGTTCCTTTAAAAAAGAATCTTCTGGATAGGCGACATCCTCATTTGTTCGGCAATCAATCGAGATCACCCAAACGAATACATCTTCATCTTCTTCCTGTTCATGAAGAACGGTCATGAGCTCCTCAAGCAACTCAAGCTGCGTATGCTCAAAGTAAGGAGGAGCCTCACCCGTCAATTCAATTTTCACAAAATGAGGGACGCCATCCTTTTTCAGTTCACTGATTTTGTTATCCACAAGTATCACAAGATCCGTCATATGAACCGTCTCTGTGATGTCTATTGCAAGTGTCTCAAACATCACATCTGCACAGCTCATAAATTCCGCTGTCGCAGAATCCTTGGAGAGTTGAACAACGTAACAGCCTTTCTCTCCTGTTTCTTTTATATGTCTGCCCTGCATGTTACCAGGGTAAATAATCAACGGGTCTTCATGCAGAAGGGCTCTCTTATGTATATGTCCAAGCGCCCAATAATCGAAATCTCGGGAAACGAGCTGCTCAAGCTGAAAAGGTGCATACGCGTCATGACCTTCTTGTCCAGCTAATGTACCGTGAAGCATCGCAATGTGAAAGGCAGCATCTGTCGTTTTGACGTAATGTGAGGTCATATTTTCATAGACAGCACGCTCCTTGTAGCTAAATCCATAAATACTTGCGACAAGCTGATCTCCTCTATAGTAGGATTGCTCACTTGGGGTACTGGTTGAAAAAACGTGCACATTCTCAGGCCACTCAATCGGTGTCCATTCACCGCCTAAATGATCATGATTACCATAAATAATAAAGACTTCAATCCCTTGAGTTTGCAGTCTTAGAAACTGATTTCTTAAAAACAGCTGTGCTTTCAGGCTACGGTTGGATTCGTCAAATAAATCTCCACTCAGCAGCACAAAGTCTACTGCTCGAGCAATGGCGAGATCAAACATATTCTTCGCACTTTGAAATGTACTTTCTTTGAGCCGCTTAAAGGGTAAGCTAGGGATATTCGACATTCCTGCAAATGGACTGTCTAAATGTAAATCTGCGGCATGAATAAAGGTGAGCTTAGTCAAACGTCTATCTCCTTGTCCGATACTGTCATTGTCCATATTTTATCATGCCATTTTTGCGAATGCACGTTCTATCACTCTCATTCTAAAAAACACATTTTTAAGGGCTAAAAAAGAGGTTTTATCTTATTCCTTGTTTAATTACATAGACAAGTAGAGGAAAGGAAGATGAGGAATGGAGAAGACATACTTTTTAACTGTATTTGACCCATCGGGTGAGACTTTATTAAATGAAAAAATCACAACGGATAGTGATGAAAAGGCAAAGGAATTAGGTCGCCATCGCTTAATCGAACAGCAATACACGAAGCATTCTCATCGGCTCGTTGATGATGCAGGCAAGCTACTTTTATTTGAACGTTAAAAAAGCCGGCATTCGCCGGCATCACATCCGTTTATACATTCTGGAACACAGGTCGTCTTTTTTCTAAAAAGGCCTGAATGCCTTCCTTATGATCATGGCTTTGCCTCAGCCTTGCCTGTGCTGCCCTCTCCTTTTGAAGAACGGCTAATAGCTGTGATTCTGACTGCTGGAAATAGATTAGCTTTGTCTCGATAAATGCTTGAAGCGGCATGTTCATAAACGGCTTCACACATACCTTTTGATACGCATCGACTTCCTCTTGAAACACGCCGTCTGCAAGGCCTAGCTTTAGCGCTTCTTCAGCAGGAAGCTTTTGTCCGCTCCAAATCAATTGTTTCGCGGTTTGTTCACTAACTCTTTTTGTAAGGAAAAAGTGTCCTCCGCCATCTGGTATTAAGCCTACTCCATTAAAATTCATGGCGAGCTTTGCATCTTGATGCATAAACAAGTAGTCACAGCTTAAAGCAAAGCTAAAAGCAAGGCCTGCCGCTGACCCGTGGACAAGAGCAATCGTCACTTTTTTCATACCGGCAAGAGAAAGCGTAATCCCCTCGATCAGATCCATCACACGATGGAAATCTTCTTCATTTTCCTGCTTCAGCATCATGCCAATATCTCCGCCTGCTGAAAATCCTTTTCCCACACCCTTGATCACAACGACTTTTGCACTACTTTCCTCCGCCGCATCACATGCCTCTTTGAATTCAGCAAACATGTCCACATGAAATGAATTGTAAGCATCTGGTCTGTTGAAAACGATTTCAAAAATATCCCCGTCTAGCTGACAATTGATATATGTCATCATGCATCCCCCTTTTCTTTTAAACACACAACTTACTTCCATTTCAACCCGAATAATCCCTTTTCCTCTGCGTAAAAAATTTCAAGATCAGTTGATACCAAAATAAGCAAAATTGTTGAAACAAAAAATATATTTTTATATAGTAAATGAGGAAAGAAATTGATGATGAAAGGGGGAGGATGGTTGATAAAGCGTTCCCTATTCATATTGGTTAGTTTCATCGTCATGTTTTCTCCTTTTTCAAATGTCGTTTTTGCTACACAAGCAGAAACGAGCACACCTAGTCTTATTTCTCCATCCATCTCCGATGAAGAAATACACGCTGTGAAAACACCTCTATTTTCAAAAAATATGCCTCTTCTATTCTATTAAAGGACAGATTATCACTGGCTGATTCAAAGGTTTTCCCTCTAAAGCCTGCTCCATCAGCTGCGTTATCGATTGATCTACGTTTTTTGAAAATAAAGTGTGCGATCCCCATTATGTGTCAATCAAATGATCCATACTGATTCATTTTAATTCATCCGTATTACGATATGAAAATCACAACCTACATATTTGGAGGGATAAAATGAATATGAAAGAAAATGATCTTCCTGGGAGTATTGCGGGCGGACTTGCCGCTACCTTAAAGCCATTTGCTGCATTGTACGTCTTAATCCTTGCGATATTAGGTCCACTAGTGACGAAGGAATCTAAGCGAATTTATCAAATTCTGAACAAAGTGTTCAAATGGCAAACAGAAAAGCCAAAAGTGAAAAAAGAAACGAATCTAATGAAAAAGGGCCCTATGCTTGGGGCCCTTTTTATCTCTTATTCAAATTGCTGAAAGGCTGTTTCTTGCTTAACTGGCGCTTCTTTGACCCCGCGAATGGTTTGAATCACTTTCTGGTTGCGGTAGATGGATAGTTTTAAATTGGTCGCCGCTGTTCCATGAGAGTGATCTAGGTGCGTGAATGTAAAGAAATGATGCGGACGCTTGTCTTTGAACACAAGCCTGAAGTCTTCTGTCACTTTAAAATGCTCTTCACTTTCCCATTCAATTAAAGGTTCATACGCACTAAACCATGCCGGGATATTCGGTGTATACCCTGTAGCCAATACGGCACGATCTACTGTTATATTCTTTTTTTTCTTTAACTGCCACTGCTTTAGGTGTAGCTTCAGGGACTGATTCTCCTCCACCTGTATGGCTTCAAGCTCGGTCATTGGCTGAATAATCACAGATGGCTCTTCGCCTGAAACAGACCGATGATACAATTCCTGATAAATGCGTGAAAGTGTCGATGCATCTATCCCATTTCTTAATCCAGTCAGCCTAGGTAATGTGTTCATTCGTTCTTCATAAGGAAGCGAATGGAAATATTCAACGTACTTTGGTGTAAACAGCTCCTGACCAAGCTCAGCCTTCTCCAGCTCTCTAAATTCACTAGATCGCGTAAACCAAGATAGCTGCTTCCCTTTCTTCTGATGCTGAAGCAGGTCTAAGAAGATTTCGGCTGCACTCTGCCCAGAGCCAATGACCGCCACCGCCTCAGCTTTATGAAGTTCTTTCTGCTGCTCTAAATACCGGCTGCTATGGGTCACATATGGCAGTGCAGCAGCAGGCACATCGACAGGAATCATCGGTTTGCTCCCTGTTCCGAGCACGACATGCTTTGCCTGATACTCAGAAAGCGATCCATCCTTCAATCGCCGGACTTTCACAAGATAACCACCTTGGCAGTCCGTCACTTCCTCTACCTTCATGCCAAATTGACAGCTATCTAATTCACCTGCGACCCATGACAAATACTCATTGAATTCTCTTCGCGGAATGTCAAACTGTTCAAATGTATAGAACCGGTGAAGTCTATTTGATTCATGTAAATAATTTAAAAATGTATATCTGCTCCTTGGATTCGCCATCGTCACAAGATCAGCTAAAAAGGAGACTTGTAAATCCGTTCCTTTGATCAGCATACCAGGATGCCAGGCAAATTCAGTCTCCTGTTCAAAAAAACAGCATGAAACATCTTCATACTCCGCTAACAAAGCCGCCAAACCTAAATTGGCAGGCCCAATCCCAATTCCGATCACATCAATCATATGTACACCTGCTTTAACTTTTTATCACTTATATACCCTTTTACAAATGAAAAAAACACTGCGTCACCGCAGTGTTTAAACATGAGGAACAAATAATGACTCAAGAAACTGAATTTTCTCTTCAGTATAGTGTTCATAACGGTCATTATATGATTTTGGATCTTTTGGATTGGCATATTGCGTAATTTTTCCTGAACGTGGATCAATAAACTTACTAGCAGCACCGCATCCAATCCCAATGATTGTCTGCACTTCTTCCATAATAATGATATTATACAAACTTTCCTGTCCATCTAATGAATACCCGACATTTTCAAGGTTTCCTAAGATGTTTTTTTGTCTATATAAATAATAAGGATGATAGTCATGTGCTTTCGTCCAAGCGACCGCTTCATCCATCATACGTGTGATCTCTTCTCGGTCAGCTACTTGATATTTGTCCTTATTGCGCGTCATCTCAGACGCTCTTTTAAAGGAGAGTGTATGCACAGTTAACGATTCAGGCTTAAGTTCTTCAGTCTGTTGCAAGGAATGCTGGAATTCCTTTAGCCCTTCTCCCGGCAAACCAATAATTAAGTCCATATTAATATTATTCATGCCATACTGTCTTGATAAGTGATACTTTTCAATCGTTTCTTCTACACTATGGTGCCGGCCAATGGCTTTCAGTGTTTCATTCTCATACGATTGTGGATTGATACTAATCCGGTCAATATGATATCGGTTTAGCACCTCTAGCTTATCAGGCGAAATCGTATCAGGACGTCCTGCTTCGACAGTCACTTCCCGTATATGTTTCACATCAGGGAACGAGCGATACATTTCTTCATACAGCAAATCCATTTCTTCTGCAGTGATACTCGTCGGCGTACCTCCGCCAAAATAAACAGTCGTCACTTTGATCCCATGTTCTTTTAGCCAAGTACCAATTTTTTGCATCTCATAATGCAGACCAAACAAAAACGTTCCCACTCTTCCAGCTTGTCCTTTAATCGCATAAGCAGGAAACGTGCAATAAGCGCATTTTGTTGGGCAGAAAGGAATACCAATATAAATACTTACTTCCTGCTGAAGGTCATACAGGTCAGGAATCGCTTGAAGCTGACGGTCAACAATCTCCTGCATCAAATTGATTTTTTCATCATGAATCAAATAATCACGCTTTAACGCGGCATGCGCATCTTCCTTTGTGATACCTTCTCTCAGCATCTTATGAAGTAATTTTGTAGGACGTATCCCTGTGAGAATACCCCACTTTTGCGTCATTCCTGTGTGCTCCTGAAGCAGATGTAAATAAACAGACAGCACTGTGTTTTTGATTTGCTTCCAGCGCTCCTTGTCATTCAAGCCCTCTGGGACGTCTCGCGAAAAACGACTAGTGATGTCTAATCCAGCGATGTGACCAGATGCCTCCACCGTTCCATTTTCTTCTTTCCAGCTAAACTCCATGACTAGTCCATCATGCAATTCATCTGGATCAAACAGCACTTCACTATCTTCTTCAAATAAATTGGCTATATTGACAAGCGGGCGATGAAATCGTTCATCTGACAGCCCTTTAATTAAAATTCGCATCATATCACCTTTATCTTCAAACTTGTTTCATTTTACAAAATCTATGTAGGAAAAGCAATGACTGGAACAGTTGAAGACCCTGCCATTTCTTGATTGACAGGGTCTTCGTCTATATTATCGTTTAATATCGAATTGATGTAAGAATCCTTCTCTTTGCTGCATTCTAAAGTATTCTTTGATCATATAAGCGACTCCCTGTTCATCGTGCGAACGTGTCACCCAATCGGCTTTACGCTTAACAGAATGAGGTGCATTTCCCATCGCAACGCCTAAACCAGCCAATTCAAGCATTGCGATGTCATCTGTTCCCTGCCCAATGACCACCGTATCTTCTAAAGTCAAATCTAATGCTGAGGTCAAAAGAGAAAGCCCCGCTTCTTTCGATACGCCTTTGCATACAATATTCATTTTCTCATCACTGATCCGAATAAGATCGACAGATGGAAAAGCTTGTTGAATGGTTCGGTGAATTTCAGGCTGAAGCTCACTGGTTGAATATACTTCAATCACTGGTGTACTGACCGGTTCATCCATCAGCATATCACTTAGCGATTCAACAAATTGCACGGGATAGAAAATTGGATCAGATGGATGAATCAACGTCTTTCCCATCAGCTGTGACTGCGTTTTTTTCCGGTTGCCAATCGAGAATTTTTCATGCAGCAAGCGAACATTACAATCAAAGCTTTCAAGAATTTGTACAAGATTAAATGTTTTTTCTTCCGTTAGTTTCTTCACATGAAGCGGCTCATCGAGTTTATTCGCGATAAATGCACCACTATGCGTTACAAGGGTTGACGTTGGAATCTTCAACGCCTTGGCAATTTTTTGTGCGGAACGAAAATGCCGGTTGGTGACAAGCGTCACGTAAACCCCTTTTTTCTTCACGTATTCCACAGCTTCTTTTGTAGCGGAATGGATTTTTCCATTGGAACGAAGTAACGTTCCATCTATATTGAGTGCAAGTAATTTTTTTGACACTGAGGCATCCCCCTTCTTGATGACTGTACTTACGATGAGGATATGCCCTAGCTTGGTGCTTTAGAACATGCAGTTGAAAGAGCCCTATGTGTTATGAATCTTTTGCAAATAAAAAAAGCCTACCCCTAGGCTTTTTTTTATGTATGGTTTGGATGCGTCACAATGAGGTGATGAAGCTCCCCATGATCCCCTTATCTTTCACACACCAAAGCATTGCTTATATCAGATCCCCTTATGCTTTGTGTTTCTCCCAGAAGCGCTTCTCTCTCGTTTGGCTAATCGCCATAAATCCCAAGTGAAACGCACCCAATTGTCCCATGAGAGCGCTCATTTGAAAGCACTTTCAATATAAGTATTATCGCAAAATTTATGAGCTTCGACAACCTTTTTTTGAAAAGTTGGACAGGGAACATGTGAAATAAAAAAAGGGCGAATATCATCGCCCTTTTCATTAATTTTCTTCTGGATTCCCATAAAGCTCTTCAAGAGGCTTCATGATCACTTTATTTAATTCTCCGATGAGAACACTCACACGTTGTTCTGCTTCCATCAACTGCGAGATTTTATCGTGCTGTTGAACAAGTGCCACTGTTTTTTGAGCTTGCTCCACTTCTTCTTGTGTGATCTCTTGACCAGTCATTTGTTTTTGTTGAAGGTTTACTTGAATGTCACGGAAGTTATCGAACATTCTTTTAGAGGATTCATCCGCGTTTACCTCATCATAAAGATTTTTTAAAGTTGAATATTCTTCGCTATGACGCAGTGCTTTTTCAAGGTCATATGCAACATCATAAACATTTACAGACATGTTATGTCTCCTTTCTATCCGTTATCACCGATATGATCGGCGGACACCACTCCACTATAACAAACTATGGCTTTCGTTTCACATATATACAATGAATTCATCAAAATTTCTCTAGTCTGTCTTAAAATAGCGTGACAAAGATTGCTTGGATTGCGCCGATCAATCCGCCTAAAAGACCGCCTAAGAATGTAATCATCTTGAGCTCCTTATTGGAAATACTGACGACAAGCTCTTCCATTTTTTCTAGCGGGAAAAGTTCAATTTGTTCACGAATGATGTCTTCAAATTGCAGCTTTGCAAGCAGATCCTCTAAAACATTTGATGCCGCACTGATCCCCTTTTGAATCAGTACTGGTGCAACGTGTGTTTTAAGATCATCCGCTACAGCACTGACATATGCACCAACTGGTTTGTCTAATATCAGCTTTGTTGAGAAATGAGAAAGCAATTGGTTTTTCACGCTAAACATAAGTTCCTTCACATTCCATCTTTCATCAAGCTCATTTAGAGAGAACTGCTTCACCTTGTCCCATTCTTGAACAAGCAAATCTGATAAAAACCTTTTTGTCTCTGCGTTTCTTAAAAATTTGATGATTTCAGGATGTACCCGATCAATTAAGCTTGAATTTCCTAGAAACATTTGGACCATGCTGCCGAGCATTCCTCTTTCTTTTAAGAAATCATCAATCATATTACCGAGTCTTGATTTTCCTTCCTCACTTTCAAAATAATGAATCCCTCTCTTTAAAATATAATCTGCTGCATCTGGAATTTTTGAAGATATTTTGTTTTCCACATCTAGCGGAAGCAATTCAGATAAAGTTTGCTCATTATAATTTTCAAGTAGTGAATTGAGCTTATGATCAGACCACTCATGGATCCATTCATCTGCTTTGACGTCAGCCTGTGATACGCCGAAGCTTTCAAGCAAAGATAGCACTGTTATCTCCATTTCAGCGCCTTTGTCAATATATCGATGGACTGTATGTAAGATTTCTTGCTTTGCCTCCGATGATTCAAATCGCTTTTGAATACCTTCTGGCGTGAGCAAATGCTCCATCACCATGACACCAACCTGCTTGGCTACTTCGTCTCTTCTTTTCGGAATGAGCCCTGGTGTAAAAGGAAGCTGTTTCCCGAATAAGTAATACGGCTTATAAGGGCGAAAAAGCATTTTAATCGCAAGATGGTTTGTTGCTGCTCCAATGACTGCGCCTATCACAATCATAAAGATAAACGTTGTGAATATATTCAAAGTCGTCATCAACCTTTCAAATAACACCCGATGTTTATTGTTTTAACCTATACGTATTATAGTTGTTGTCAAGTTCCCAAGCAAATGAAGCATGCTGCTAGACATATGATCAATCGATCTGTCGTAATGATAAAGGAGCGCAATCTTTATGTAAAATCATGAAAAAGTGTTTTTCTGCTGGTAAAAAAAGAAGTTGAAAAGAAGGTGTTTTTTAATGACATCAACATTAGGTATTGTGACCCTTTCACCGAAGTATGAAGAGGCATTCACACGTAGGCTAGCCAAAGCTGCCCCTGCTTATGGTTTAAAGGTTGTCCGTTTTACACCACTTGATTTAAAGCCGGCTTCAAATTTGATACAAGGTCAAACATATACGAATGGTCATGGATTCGTCGCAGCAGAATTTGAGATTCCTGACTTGATTTACGATCGATGCCTTTACAAGCATGACGCACAATCTAAAAAAGCAAAACCAATCATGGATTGGCTGAAAAAGTATCCGAAAACAGATTTTTTGAATACAGGTATTTCAAATAAAATGATGCTATTCGAGCAGCTCCGCCTTCTCCCTGCTTTACAGCCATATTTACCTGTCTGCTCATTATTAAAAAAGACATCAGACCTTCTCAGCATGTTAAGGAAAGACGGTTATTGTAAAATGCAGCCGCTCTCTCAACACCATGCAGCATCTACTTACTTCATTTTCTTAAAAGACAACACTTTCACTGTTCAGCTAAGTCCCGAGCAAGTCATCACTTTTTCGCGTCCATCAGATATAGAGCGCTGGTGTAAAAAATATGTAGGCCGATATTTCCTTCAATTTTTTCAGACGAGTGATGAAAAAGACTTTTTATTCAATGAAATAAGGATTTTCCTGATGAAAGATTCACAAAATCAGTGGAATCGCATAGGAATTCACACAAAATCACCTACAGAAAATAGTCATTTAAGCATTACACAAAAATCAGCAGCCATGATAGGCTTTGATCACTATCTAAACACCTTGCAGCCGCACATCAAAGAACTTCTTTTAGATGATATTGCATCCATTCAAGCATCTCTGCCAGCATATATAGATAAAACCCTTTCCCCTTGCTTTGAATTCGCTGTAGACTTACTCCATACAAGTGAAGGCAGGCTTTTCATATCAAATATAAGATCAAAACCAGGGCGATCCGCTTTTTTAAAAGCTTATCCTGACAAGGAAAATCATTTGATTCGTACCATTCTTGCACATGCCCAATCGATGAAGTCTCAACCGAAGGAGGTATCTTATGA
Organism: Bacillus sp. FSL W8-1143; assembly: GCF_037965155.1. Lineage (NCBI taxonomy): Bacteria > Bacillati > Bacillota > Bacilli > Caryophanales > Bacillaceae > Bacillus > Bacillus sp. FSL W8-1143. Next base: position 1,019,851 of record NZ_CP150182.1, on the reverse strand, counting down.
ACAAAAATCGCTGCATCATCGCTCCTCATCCCACAAGTGAAAAAACAATTCATCTTCCCGTCCGTTTTAAACAGCAGGAGGCGATCTATTCTCTTGCTTTAGGTTCCCGTTTAATAGATGACTTCACCGTTTCCTATCATCAACATCCGAAGAAAATTTTATTATCAGAAGATCTATATAGAGATTTACGAATTCCTTATCAATCAAAAGCTGATGTGATCGCCATTGATCATACCCTGTTTTTAGGGCCACTGCTTGGTATTTTCACCGCAGGTTTTGAGCAAAGCACGCAGCCACTCGGAACGAGATCAGACTTTTTTATCAAACTGCTGCGCTCTTTCAAACAACATGCCGGTTTTGCCTATCTTTTTGGTACTCATTCTATTGATTGGGATAAAGGAATGGTAGAAGGATTGTTGTACCAACAGCAAACATGGGTTAAAAAACAGATGCCCCTGCCTTCAGTCATTTACGACCGTCTTCCAAGTAGAAAGGCTGCTCAGTCAGCATTCATTCAAGAAACAAAACGCAAACTCACTCAAGACTATGATATTCCTTGGTTCAACCCTCATTTTTTTAACAAATGGGATATTCATGAACAACTGTTAACAGATGAAAAAACATGTCCTTTTCTTCCACATTCCATACAATTGGACCCGGTGGACGCTCTAAATAAAATAGAAACACTCCTCCATCTACATCAGGTCATTTACTTAAAACCGTCAAACGGCAGTCACGGCGACGATATTTATCAATTAAACAAGAAGGCTCATGGAATCATTGTATGCTCAAATCAAGGAAGAGCTGTTCCATATGACTCATTAGAGGATTTCGTGACCAATCTCCGGAAAGATCACGCAGTTCAAGACTTTATGGCTCAACAAGGCATTGCACTTCTTCAAATAGACAATCAACCAATGGATTTCAGAGTCCATACCAATAAAAATAAGTACGGTCATTGGACAGTCACAGCAGCAGCAGCAAAAATTTCTGGCAATCACACCGTCACGACTCACCATTCACATGGTGGCTCGGTGAGAACACTTTATGATGTTTTTCCAGAAAAGAAGAAGCGTTTCAAAATCTTAGAGCAGCTTTCTTATACGGCCATCACGCTTAGTCAGGTAATTGATGAAAAAATGTCCGGTCATATTGGTGAAATCGGTTTTGATTTAGGTATTGATCAGACAGGAGCTATCTGGATGTTTGAAGCCAATTCTCGTCCTGGCCGCGAGGTTTTCCAGCACGTCTCATTGCGAAACTCAGAAAGGCTGATCGGCAAAAGAATCATGGATTACGCATCTTACCTTTCACAAACGACCTCAACAACTACAGACCATACAAACGTCTACTGAATGTTTTTCGTTTTAAAGTGAGGGTGCTATGAAATCTATGCTTTTCCTATGCTCTTTTCATCAGATGAGATACAATAAAATCAAGTTCAAGGTTGTTTCCGTATTGTCGTGTTTATTTATTGTTTCATCAATAAAAGCAAGGAGGCAATAATGATATGATTTCTCATTTTCAATGGAAACCTCTCTTTAAAAAAGCACAATTGCCAGGCTGGAAAATATCCTTTTTTCACAATGGTGCGCACTACGAAGGCATCTACCACAAAACAGGTGATATTGAATGGGGCTCTCAGCTTCCGCCCCATGAAGTCGAACCAACATTAAAAGAAGAAATCCACGAATTAATGCTATTCCATGTCTATGATTAAACTGTTTAAGGAGCTTCGCCATGTTAGAAAAATTAAAGCTTGTTTACGGAGAGCATATCATCAGCTCCCCTACAGATGATCATCAAATTCTTTGGTACCAAACAGACGAAGGCGAATTATTTGGAGTAGACAAATCAAAGCTTACAGCTAGAGAAACACTTCTTCTCAATACTTTCCTTACACCAATTGATCTTTCTCACACAAAGCAGACTGAGGATGAACAAAAATGGTACAGCTATCTTTTTGATAACAAACCACTAACTGTTCAGCACCCCGTCCGTGTATATTATTTTAAAATGTCACATCAAGCAGAACAAAGGCAGCAAATAAAAGAGGCTGTGGTCCACAGCCTCGAACAAACTCATTTCATTTGGACAGGCGCTCATACAGCGATGCTGATTCAAACAAACGCTACATCAGAAAATAGTCAATTAGAGCTGCTATATGATTTGTCTCTAGCCATTACAAGTGACTTTTTAACAGACTCAGTCTTTTTACAAGGACAGCTCCATTTGCCAAATGAACATTTACAGAAGAAATTGTTAAAAGAACAGCAGCTTGTCTTGGGCCATATCCAGCGAGCTAAGCCTAGGTCAGGGATTTGCACAATTTATCAATGTCTACCCTCACTCTTACGTTATGATGAATCCGCCCTCTCTCATGCTATTTCAGATGCTTTTAAAGAGGCGGTCCTTGATCGGGACGTTTACCGTACCCTCATGACTTATATGCAATGTAACTTAAATGCATCTAAGGCAGCAAAAGCTTTATATGTTCACAGAAACAGCCTTCAATATCGAATTGATAAATTTATTGAGCGAACAGGAATTGATATACGACATTTTCCAGAAGCATCTGCCGTCTATTTTATGATGAATCTTCTCGACCTTTCATAACATTCAGTGACATGAGCACCCTGCCCAAAAATGAAAATGAGATGTTGTGCACGTTGTCCATTTACAGACGCTTCCCCATTTTATACACTTTATTTACAAGTAAAGCGCTTTCAATAAGTAAATGGGGAGGTTATCATCTATGGCTGAAATGATGCTCAATCAAATTTATAAAGTGTATGATAACAAGGTAACAGCAGTAGACAACTTTAATCTACATATAGAAGATAAAGAATTTGTTGTGTTTGTTGGTCCATCTGGGTGCGGAAAATCAACAACCCTTCGCATGATTGCAGGACTTGAAGAGATTTCACAAGGGGATTTTCTTTTAGACGGAAAACGGATGAATGATGTAGCACCAAAAGACCGGGATATCGCAATGGTTTTCCAAAACTATGCATTATACCCTCACATGAATGTATACGATAATATGGCTTTTGGATTAAAGCTACGGAAGTTCCCGAAAGCAGAAATTGATGAGCGGGTTCGAAATGCCGCTAAAATATTAGGCCTTGAGCAATATTTAGACAGGAAACCAAAAGCACTGTCTGGAGGTCAAAGACAGCGTGTTGCACTTGGGAGAGCAATTGTGCGTGATGCAAAGGTCTTTCTTTTGGATGAGCCGCTTTCTAATTTAGATGCAAAACTCCGCGTTCAAATGCGTGCTGAAATATCTAAGCTTCATCAGCGTCTGCAAACGACATTTATCTATGTCACACATGACCAGACTGAAGCTATGACAATGGCTACTCGTCTTGTTGTAATGAAAGATGGCTTTATTCAGCAGGTTGGAGCGCCGAAGGATGTATATGAAAATCCAGAGAATGTATTTGTAGGTGGATTCATTGGCTCTCCTGCGATGAATTTTTTTACAGGAAAGCTCTCTGACGGTGCCATTGCAGTTGGAAAAACGCATATACGTGTACCAGAAGGAAAGATGAAGGTATTACGCAGCCAAGGTTATATCGGAAAAGATATCATCCTCGGGATCAGACCAGAAGATTTTCATGATGAACCAGTGTTTATTGAAGCATCTGAGGGCACAAAGATCGATGCCAACGTAGAAGTTGCTGAATTAATGGGAGCAGAAACGATGCTTTACTCTTCTCTCGATGGTCAGTCTTTTATTGCACGTGTTGATTCTCGTACCGATGTTCAGGCCGGACAATCTATACCTCTTGCCATCGATATGAACAAAGCCCACTTCTTTGATTCGGATACGGAGCTCCGCATTCGTTCCGCTGAATAAAGAGATATATGCAGTGCCATCACTCATGATTGAGTGATGGCTTTTTTGCATGTTGAACAACATTTACCATGTACTTTTCTCGTATGTTTTTTTCGGAAATCACCATAATACTTAGTACAAAGAAGTTACTGCATTGGGTTTCGCCAAGTGGCAAATGACTTGATCATTTCGCTGGTGCGATTCCAGCAAACCCAACCATAAAAAATCATATACAAAAAGGAGATTCACATCATGGCTAATTCTAATAGTTCAAATCAATTACTAGTTCCTGGAGCAGAGCAAGCAATCGATCAAATGAAATACGAAATCGCTTCTGAATTTGGCGTTAACCTTGGAGCAGAAACTACAGCTCGTGCTAACGGTTCAGTTGGTGGAGAAATCACAAAACGTCTTGTGTCTTACGCTCAACAACACATGGGTGGAACAAAAGCTTAATTTCATATCTGGATCATAGAAGGCACCTCTTAAGGTGTCTTCTTTTTTTGTTATTCCCCCTCACCAATCTCCTTTCCAGCTCATATCATGGAGTAGAAAGGAGCGGATCTTCATGGACATTATTTCCGGTATGAACTTTGAACTTCTACAATTCGTAGGTATCTCTCTATTATGTGAATATGCTCATAGTATTCGGTCCTTTCATCTTTATAAAAAAAGCATCACATAAAAGTTGTACCATTTTGGGTTCTTTTCACTTATAGTATGTAGTGGAGGGATCGAACAGATGAAAATAGCTCTTTTCGGTGCTCATGGACGTGTAGGACAAGCATTTCTTCGTTTCGTTCAAGTAGATGATCGTTACATAGTTCGTTCATTGATTCGGACAAACCGAGAAGAAATGCTTGCGGGTATGTTTCAAGTCACCGGCAATTCAAGAAATCGAGAAGATGTGCTTGAGACGATCAAAGGAGCAGATATTGTTGTGAGCTGTCTATCGACAGATGGTGATGATACATTATCTGTTTCAATGGAACATATCGTACAAGCCATGAAGCAATCAAATACATCAAGAATTATTACAATAGGTACAGCAGGTATTTTAAAGGCAAGGCAGCAGCCGGAACTTTACCGTTTTGAAACAAATGAATCAAGGCGGACCACTTCCCGAGCAGCTAAGGAGCATGCCAAAGCGTTTGAACTCCTTCAATCGACTGATTTAGATTGGACCATTATTTGTCCAACCTATTTACCAGACGGAGAAGTGACACGGTCATATCGCTATGAGAAAGATTTTCTCCCTATAGATGGAAAGAAAATTTCAGTTGAAGATACCGCACACTTTTTATATCAGCAGTTAAATTCGAAGGAATTTGTACATCAACGCGTCGGCATTGCTTACTAATGTCGCATAACGAGTAAAGATCGAGGTCTAAAACGATTTCTCGACTTTTTTATGCAAATAAAAAGAGCCTCATTCATAATGAATAGGCTCTTTTTGTGATTCATCAGCTGTTTGCCACAGCACCTTTTTGCAGTTCGTACATTTGCGCATATAGCCCTTCTTGCTGCATGAGTTGATCATGACTACCCCGCTCGACAATTTCCCCTTTTTCTAAAACCAAAATCATATCGGCTTTCTTAATGGTGGATAATCGGTGAGCAATGACAAAAGTTGTTCGTCCTTCTTTGACGACATCAAGCGCTCGCTGAATGATCGCTTCTGTTTCTGTATCAATGTTTGCGGTGGCTTCATCTAAAATTAAGATCGCTGGATCGTACGCTAGTGCACGAGCAAATGAAATTAACTGACGTTCCCCTGAGGAAAGAGTACTTCCCTTTTCAACGACCGGTTCATCAAATCCTTCTGGCAGATGCTTCAATAACTCTACTGCACCTACTTGTTTTAATGATGCTTCAATCGTTTCTCTTTTAATGTCTTCATTTCCTAAGCTGACATTGGATGCAATCGTTCCGGAAAATAAATACGGGTCTTGAAGGACAATGCCCATTTGTTTCCGCAACGTTTGCCGGGACTGGCGATAAATGCTTTCTCCATCAATGAGAATGTCTCCTTGCTGAATGTCATAAAAACGCAGCAGTAAGTTCATGATCGAGCTTTTCCCAGAACCAGTATGCCCCACAAGTGCAACCGTCTGGCCTTTTTTGGCCTCGAACGTAATGTTCTTTAATACATTTTTCCCTTCATTATAAGCAAAGGTGACATCTTGGAACTGAACGTGTCCTTCCATTTCCTTCTGAACGGGTTCTTCCACTGTTGTTCCTGGCTCATCCAATAATCGGAAAACCCTTTCCGAGGAAACCCGTGCTAATTCCAATCTCGAGAATTGGTTCACAATGCCTGTAATCGGCTGAAATAATCGATTTAAATAATCGACAAACGCATAGAGCACACCAATCGACACAATCCCCGTCGCACTTAAGGACGCACCGCCAAAATACCAAATGAGTGCCACATAGGCTAAATTCCGAAGCAGGTTAACTAAGTTATGCGAAAGAAGTGAATTTAAATGAAGCATCTTTCGCTGATATCGAAAGTGATTGTTGTTCAGCTCATCAAATTCCTCTTTCGTCACTTTTTCATGACGAAACGCTTGAATAATGGTCATCCCTTGAATGGCTTCATTTAGCTTGGCATTGATGTCACTAATGATCGAACGAATGCGGTGGTTGTACACCGATGCAAACTTTCTGTAAGTCATTGACCATAGGAAAATAATCGGTACCGCCACCAAACAAATGAGTGCCAGCTTCACATTTAATAAAAACATGGCAATATAAATCCCAATCATGTAAATCGCACTCGTCACGAAATTGGCGAGGACTGTCACATATAAATCACGAATGGTTTCTGTGTCATTGGTGATCCTCGCTACGACCTTTCCAGCAGGTAAATTATCAAAATACCGGATAGGCAGTGTTTGAATATGCTCAAATACATCAACCCTCATTTTTTGAATAATTCGGTTGGCTATTCGCTGTAACAGATAATGCTGCGCATATTGAAAGAAAATCGCAATAACGAGAAGCCCTAGATAAAATAGAACAAGCTGCACCAAACCACTGATTTCCGGCTCGTAAAAAGAGAAAATTTCCTCTTTTGATAAAGGCTGTACTTGATAGGTCTCGCGCTCGTTTCCATTTTCAATGGTAAGTTGATCTCCCAATATTTTTCGTTTTCCGTCAAAGCGAATCGGCTCATTTACAAAATAGTAACCGAATCCGACTTGCACCACATTGATTTGTTTTCCGGATTCCATCTCACTGTCTAATCGATCGCTTCGTATATAGTTATTTCCCTGGTAATAAACGGTTTTGTCTGTTTTTTCATTGACCTCGACATATGGCTTTTCTACACCTAAAATATGATCATCAATCATTTTCTTCCCAATAAATGGTCCTGTCAGTTCAGCACCTACTGCAATGATGAGAAAGATCAAGGCAACAGACAGTACTTTCTTATAAAGGAGTGCGTAGGCAAGGAGTCTTCTTCCCGTTGTCATGCCTCATCCCCTCCTTCCAGCTGGTTTGTCAGCTGTTGACGCAGAAATTGTTCTTTGTACCACCCATCTTGCTGAATGAGCTCCTCGTGAGTTCCCTTTTGGACGATGCGTCCTTCTTCCATGATAAGTATAAGATCTGCATGCTCAACAGCTGATAGACGATGAGTCGTAATAAACGTCGTTTTCCCATGACGATTTTGCCTTAAATTTTCTAAAATAGCGGTTTCTGTTTTTGCATCTACCGCAGAAAGCGAGTCATCCAGTATTAAAATGTCGGGATCTATTAATAAAGCGCGTGCAATGGAAATTCGCTGCTTTTGTCCACCTGACAGCGCCACACCTTTTTCTCCGACCATGGTTTCGAGACCCTCAGGCAAAAGACGTAAATCTTTTTCAAAATAAGCATCTTTGATCGCTTGTGCTAATTCATTTTGTTTTGCGTCTCGATGACCAAAACGCATATTCTCTTCTACACTTTTAGAAAAAAGAATATGATCCTGCGGTACGTATCCGATCCATTGAAATAGCTGATCCAATTCGATCTCTTGGATTGGGACTCCTGATAGCAGGATTTGACCATCACCTGTTGGGTACTGGCGCAGAAGCTGTTTTACGATAGTCGTTTTACCGCTTCCTGTTTTGCCTGTAATTCCGATCGTTTGCCCCTTTCGAATCGTAAAGGACACATCAATTAAATTATCTTTAGGGGAAGTTGGATACCTAAATGTCACGCGATCAAACTGAATATCGCCAGGCTCTTGTAACGTTTTTGGCTGAGAAGCGTCTGTGACATCCGGCTTGTAGCTGAGTGTATGATTCAACCGGTCTAACGACGCATTTCCTCTTTGCATAATATTAATCAACTCGCCGATCGCAAACATTGGCCAGATCATCATCCCAAGATAGACGTTAAAAGCGACAAGCTCACCAATGGTTAAATCACTTTGGAATACAAGATAGGCTCCGTAGCCAATTCCTATTAAGTAGCTGACACCGACAAGTAATTTCACTGTCGGCTCAAACAATGAATCAATGACCGCCACTCTCATATTTTTTTGAAATACATCATCAGTCATTTGACGAAAGCGTTCGACGTCTTGTTTCTCCTGTACAAAAGACCGGATGACCCGGACGCCTGCGACTGATTCAAGCACGCGGTCGTTCATATCACCAAATGCATCTTGAGCAACTGTAAAGCGATCATGAATCTTGCTGCCATAATACGCAATCAAAAGCGCCATCAGCGGCATAGGGATAATCGCCATTAAAGTTAATTTCCAGCTAATCGTCAGACCCATCGTAAAAAAGATCATCAGCATATAAGCAGTGGAATCCACCAATGTCAGAACGCCAAAACCTGTCGTTAAAGCTACAGCATTCAAATCGTTTGTACCTAATGCCATTAAATTACCTGTTTTTTTCTTTTCATAAAAGGTAGGTGTCATCTTGAGTAAGTGGCGCATGAGTTTCCCGCGCATTACACGCTCCATGACATTTGCGCCGCCAAATAACTGATACATCCAAAAATATGTCAGTGTATAGACGACGACACCTAGCAAGCAAAAAATGGCTACATAAAACATCATACTAGATGTTGTAAATTGACCAGAACGAATGTCATCCACTGCCTGCCCAAGGTATCTTGGCGGCAGCATTTCAAGCACATTCACAATGAGCAGGAGCGTAATGGCGATCGTATAACGCCTCCACTCTTGTTTGAAGAACCAGCCTAATTTTGTAAATACTGAAAACATGTTTGTCTCTCCTTTTAAAGCTAGCCGCTTTCTAGATTTTCTTGGCTGTCACCTTGAATTATTTTTTTGGTTTTTGTCATTTGTCTTGTTTTTGGCATGTTCACATGCTTTCACTCCTCTTCATTTACTTGTTGATCTCCATCCCTTTATTTCGAAATGCGAAATGAATACAACAAAAAAAGAGGCAACCAGCAATCTGGTACGCCTCTTTTCGTCATGTAAAAAGGCGCATGTTGACAAATACGCAACATACGCCTTGATTCATCCGATCAATTGGAACATACGAGTCCCTTTTCAATGACCAATGAAGGTGTAATTGTCACGTGAATCAACCCATTCATGCAGTTTGATTTCATTCTTCCAATGTTGCACATGACATTTCCTCCTTTTGGCTCTTGAATCTTTTTTTATCTTATAGTGGCTGTCACCATTTTGTCAATAAATATTTTTCAATAAATGAAATTTTCTAACAAAAAGTTCACCACCTTCATGTGTATCTTTTTCAGATAACGGGTATACCATGAGTGTAAAGACTCCTTTTGAAAGGAATGAGGACATTGTTTCAAGCTGATCGGATGGTCGTTGCGTTTGATGGACATGAAGACAGTAAGAAAGCATTAAAAAAGGCAATCGCTTTAGCCAAAACCTTGAATGCCAAGCTGACCGTTGCCTATGCACATGATGGCAAATCAAGCAGACAGGTGTTTGATGCACCGCGCCCAATGACTGGCGGAGCTTATATCGGCGGCGGCATGGCAGACCTTCAAACACCCCCTGTGTATGTACCTCATGATGAACAGCAAAGTCCCTTGATTTTTGAAGATCATACAGAAGAGGTCGTTGCAGAAGCAAGAATGCTTTTAAATGAGGAGCAGTTTGAAGCTGCGATTGAAATTGTTGAGGGGGAACCAGCGGAAGCGATTATCGAATATGCTGAAGACATATCAGCAGACCTCATCGTCATGGGAGCACGTGACCAAAGCAGATTGAAAAAAATGCTCTTTGGCAGTGTAAGTGAAAAGTTATCATCAAAATCAGATATTCCTGTGCTTATTGTAAAATAAAAGAATCACAAAAGGCTGTAAACATTCGTTTACAGCCTCTTTTTATTTATGAAGAAATCGATGCTTCACTTTCCTGTTTAATTTTTTGCTGGAAGCCTTCCTGTACACGCTTTGTTAACTCTCCTGGAACGCCTTCACCTACTGGCTGACCATCAATTTCAACAATCGGAATGACTTCAGCCGTCGTCGAGCTGATGAAAATTTCCTGCGCGCGCAGCAGCTCTTCTTTACTTATACGCATTTCTCCAACGCTGCATCCCTCTTCTTCACATACTTCAAGAAGCTTTCTACGGGTAATGCCGTTTAGAATAAAATTGTTTGCGGGATGTGTGCGAATCACGCCATCAATGACGGCATATACATTCGAGGAAGTACCCTCTGTCACAAAACCGTCTCTAATCAGAATGGCTTCAAACGCACCAGCTTCAGATGCTTTCTGTTTTTCCATGACGTTATATAAAAGATTTAAGCTTTTAATATCACATCTTAACCAGCGAAGGTCCTCAGATAATATAGCCTTTGCACCAGCTGTCTGCTCATGAACAGGCTTTTTCACCTGGAACGTATATGCTGTGATTTGAGGAGTGAGAGAATTGCCATATTGATGTTTACGAGGTGCGACGCCCCGCGTGACTTGAATATACACACCGCCATCTGTTAATTGGTTATGGGCGACGAGCTGTTTTAACTTTTCTTCCATATCTGATACTGCACCTTGAAGATGAATGCCGATTTCTTTTGCACTCTTGAACAGACGCTCTGTATGCTCTTTTAATGTAAAAAAATTCCCATTGTATACACGGATGACCTCATAGACACCGTCACCAAATTGATAGCCTCTGTCTTCAATATCCACATGTGCATCCTTTTTTTCAATGAAATCGTCATTATACAATACTTTCATACGGAATCTCCCCTTCGCTTCGCATTAATGGTTGAATCTGATGCTATCTTAGCGGATAAATGGGTACGTTTCAATGATTATTCAGAATTATTTCACATCATGATAAATGGTCAACTTTCTATTGTAACAAAGATAGACTCATAACCAAAAAGATTCCAATTTTTTAGCATCTTCTATATTCATAGGCTCTTTTTTCCTGTATACTTACTCCATATAAACACGACAAAAAACAGTGAAAAAAGACAGAATCTACTACATGATTCGACAAAAATTTTTGATTTATTGGAGCGATTGTAATGCAACGGGTTACGAAAAAACAGACACCTTCAAACACGATGCTGCTCTCAAAGGCGATTGGTTTAGTGATTCTGTCACTGATCCTCTTTTTTATTTGGGATATATCTAAAACCAATATGCAGGCAGCAGACCAGCCGGCTAAAATGTCTGCGAGCAGTCAATTCCGAGACACAAGCACAAGTCTGAAAGCAAAAGATGATTCTACGAAAACATTAGATGCACATTTTAAGATCAACCCAAACAAACACGTAACGGATCAAACGATCTTTTTAACCTTTGATGATGGTCCGTCAGCGACATCAAACCAGCTTTTAGATGTGCTCAAGGCGCATCAAGTAAAGGCTACATTCTTCATGCTTGGGCCGCAGATTAAGGAACATCCGGCCGCTGTGAAAAGACTTCATCAAGAAGGTCATCAGTTAGGGCTTCATGGGATCACACACGATGTGAAACGCTTTTATCAAAAAAGTGATTCTCCCGTCAATGAGATGAAGGAAGATCAGCGCATTTTGGCTTCTGTCACAGGAGAGTATACACACCTTGTGAGAACACCTTATGGCAGCGCCCCAAATTTAACCGATCAGCAAAAAGCACGTTTAAAACAAAAAGGCTTTATCTACTGGGATTGGACAATTGACAGTCTTGACTGGAAATATAAAAGCTCAAAATATGTACCAGAAGTATTGAATCAGCTGCAAGTGCTAGAGACAAAACATCCAAAGGAACCAAAGATCATCTTAATGCACGATCAGCCAGCGACAGCAAAATACTTAAACAGTTTGCTCACACAGCTAAAAGCAAAGGGCTATACATTTGAAGTCCTAGATGAAACAATGGAGCCGCTGCAGCAATAAAGAAAAACCCGCACCTATTGGATGCGGGTTTTTTGATGATTTATAAAGCTTTCACGAGATCACCAATTCGCTCATGAAAGACAAGATCAAACAGTGGATCGTATTCTGTTTCACTCAAATTCATCATCACCTTGAAGATGGAAGGATTTTGAGCCGCATCTTCAGGAATATACCTTGCTGGCGCTACTTCTAGGGAGGTTCCCATGACGAGCAGAAGGTCCGCTTGCTGAAGTGATTTCTCTACTTGATCAAAATGTTTAACCCTGTCTCCAAAAAGGACAACATCTGTTTTCAGCACTTGCCCACATGTCCGTCCGTCTGAGGAAACCTTTAGACATACAGGCACTTCTTCTTGTAATAAATAAGGCAATTCATATGTCGTTTGGCATGATGGACAAGTAGCTGTTTGAATGGAGCCGTGAAGTTCATATACATGCTGGCTTCCTGCTTTTTTATGCAGGCCATCAATATTTTGGGTAAAAATCTCTACAAGTTTTCCTTGTTTCTCAAGGCTTGCTAAGAAGGTATGCCCGCTATTCGGCTCGTACTCCCCGCTCATTTTCATCTGAAACAATTCCTTGAATTTCGGCCAGAATTGATAAGGGTTTGATAAAAAGTAGGAGCGGCTCATCGCTTCCATGCGAGCGGTGTCTTCAGTCCATAAGCCGCCCGTTGATCTAAAATCGGGAATACCTGATTCCGTGCTCATCCCCGCACCTGAAAGCACCATTATATGTGAAGCCTGCGTTAATTTCTCTCTTAGCACTGCCACCTTTGTTTGATCCACGCATCCTTCCTCCTTTATTCACTCAGCTGTTTTTCACCTTTTTGTTTCATGTAAATGGTCTGTCCAGGGAAGGCAAATTCTACACCTTCTTCATGGAAGATATCCATAATACGGTAGTTAATGTCCTGTTTGATATTCAGGTTTTCAGCCCAGGCTGTCGTGTTTGTGTAAAAGTTAAAAAATAAATTCAAATAACTGTCTGCCAGTACATCGAGATTCACCATGATTGTCTCCTTGTGCACCCCATCATGCTCATAAAGCATTTGTTTGAGACGTTTGATACAATGGTCCAGATTTTCCTTTGGTGTATTGTAGGATACACGTACGGAAAACGTAATTTGGCGTTTATTCATTCTCGTCCAGTTCGTGATTGGTTCCTTTGAAAGCGTAGAATTCGGAACTGTCACGACAGCTTCAGCAGGTGTTCTAAATTTTGTACTTCGAAATGTAATGTCCTCGACAGTCCCAAGAACACTTGGCGTCTCCACAAAGTCGCCCATTGTAAAAGGCTTCTCTGTAATGATGACGACCCCTCCAAAAAAGTTCGCCACCGTATCCTGTGCAGCAAGCGCAAAGGCTAGACCCCCTAGACCAAGACCTGCCACAAGTCCATTTACATCATAATTAAATTCCTGTGCAATGACACTAATACTTAGTGCAATAATAATGAAACGAAGCACCTTTGATAAAAACGGCGCTAAAATATCATCCATTTCTAATTCAAATTTCGAATTTACTTTTTGAAATAAGAAAGAAGAAGCTGCGGTTAAATTACAAAGCCCCCATGTCAGCATCAATATAATGGAGGATCTATATAATTTGACGATGACATCCATATGATGCTCAAAGTATGGTGCCTGTCTTAACGCAAAATATAACCCAAGTGCAACAAAAAACAGTCTGGCTGGCTTTTCGAATGCCACAACAATTTGGTTAATGACCTCTGTTTTAGACCGATTGGTCAGCCTAAAGAGAAGATGAAATAAGTACTTCGTAAATACTTTCCGAAGCAATAAAAAAAGCAATAAAATACAAAGGCTAATACCGATTTGGATCGCAACATCTACTGTAAAATATGTATCCATCCATTTTTGTGTAATCATGTTTGTCTCTCTCCTTTAAAACAATCCTCTCTAGTTTATAATATAACCTTCGTTTATGTCCTCTCATAAATGTCTGACCTCTAAATAAAAAGCCTCGGGATCAGTCCCGAGGCATGATGTTCAATTATGAAATTTTGGCTAGAGACATATCGACGGGCAGCAAACTACTTTTTCTTCTGAGCCTGATCAAGGAGAGTCGCTTTAAACATTTCAGCATCCGTTTCGGCCTTAATACGTTCTTCCACTCTAATTCTCCCTTTACCCAATCATCTCGCCTCCTTTTCATCATTATAAAACATCAGAATTTTCAGTCAACATGACGAAAGCACTAATATTTTGGCGAACGCTGACGATTTGGACAAAATTGATCGAAGAAAAATTTGATGTACTTCAGATTTACTCAATCATGGCTTGGGATATTCCTGCAACTTTTTACATTTGTATTCTCATACTTTCTTAGCAATCCGATTCACCATTACATACAGCTCTTCTTTCGTCCATATAGTAAAGAAGGAAAAACGGTAAAGCATTTGATATGATAAGACCAGAACTTAAGTCAGGGAGCTGGAGCATGTGTATATTATTGCGCATAGAGGGTCATCAAGCGCTGCCCCAGAAAATACAATTGCTGCATTTGATTTAGCTGTTCAGCAGGGTGCAGATTATATTGAATTAGATGTACAGCTCACATTGGACCAGCACGTCGTTGTAATCCATGATGATACAGTTGACCGAACGACGAACGGGAACGGCTTAGTCAAAAGCTATACACTCGATCAGTTGAAAAAACTGGACGCAGGAAGCTGGTTTGACCAACAGTACACAAATGAACGAATTCCAACATTACACGAAATTCTTGAAAGATACAGCCAGCGGATCGGGATATTGATCGAGATCAAACACCCAAAACGGCAGATAGGAATTGAAAAGGCAGTTGCCCGCATCGTCAATCGGTTTGCCTATTCTCGTCATATCATGATTCAATCTTTTGACGATCATGCACTGCAAAGAATCAAAGCTTTCGCCCCTTCTCTTCGAACAGCTTTGATTATAAAGCCTAATGCATTTAAACTGACGAAAAGAAAGTTAACGGCATACAGCTCGTTTGCAAATTGTCTTAATATGAAAAAAACGATGATCAATAGATGGTGGATAGACCGCATCCACACATTCGGGATGGATGTGTTTATATGGACTGTGAAAGATCAAAAAACAGCCGATCGGATTAAAAAATATCCCGTTGATGGTGTCGTGACGGATCATCCGCTATTTTTTCTAAAGGAGAAATGATGTAAATGAAAGCGTATCTTGCCGTATTTATTGGTGGACTGATTGGGACACTTTGCAGATATGAACTAAGCCAATCGATTGTCAGCCAAACATTCCCCTATGCAACGCTAATCGAAAACGTGACAGGCAGTCTGCTTCTTGGTTTTTCAACAGGATATTTTATGTTCCAAAAGAGAAAAAAATATCTTGCCGCTTTGATCGGAACAGGATTTTGCGGAGGTTTTACGACAATGTCCACTTTTTCTAAAGAAACGATTCTTTTATTACAGACCGGGCAAATCACTTCAAGTGTGATCTACATCCTGCTCTCAGTCATTGCAGGAGTAGCGGCTGCCTTATGTGGACTAATGCTAGCTCAACGACTCTTTCATCAAAATAAGCAGCAGAGAGAAGGCAGATAAATGATCGTTTTATATACAGCTATTGCCGGCGGGATTGGCAGCGTCCTTCGTTTTTTCATTAGCCAAACGATACAGAAATCTAAGTCTCATGCTCGATTCCCGTACAGTATTATTCTCATCAACTTATTAGGTGCTGCCGGTTTAGGTATACTGACAGGTGCCGTGACTGCTAATCATCCGCTGCTTGTGATCATTGGAACAGGTTTTTTCGGTGGCTTTACAACATTCTCTACGTTTAGTGTAGAGTCTGCGACCATGCTACAGCAGCGGCAAATCGGAAAACTTGCTGTCTACTTATTGACGACAATCATCGGGTCTTTCTGTCTCTTTACTGCGTTCTATCAAATAGGACAACACCTTTTTTAAATATTGGTGATCGCAGCTAAGCTAATGAGCAATTGATCCATAAGCTGGCGCTTCATTAAAAAGAGGGTTTTTTCACTGTAGCCGATTTCCATCGCACACTTGGCCATCCGCCAATCTCGAAAATATTTGTAATCGATGAGCTGCTTCTCTATCTCATCCAACTCTTTTAGTGCTGTTTCAATACAAGCAACGATGAGTTCATACTGATTTTTTTGCTCTTCTAACTTCTTCCGTGTCATGTGATCCAAATGATGCGTACTTCTTTTTTCAAGCTGTCTTTCGATATTTAAAATCGCTGCCTGGTAATTTTTAAAATTCTTCAAATGAAACTCAATTCGTTTCATTGAGGTTTTTTTCTCCGTGATACTGGCTGTTTCATACCAAAGCATATCCATCCCCCTCTATCGAACGTTTGTTCTCATTATAACCCGAACGAACATTCGTAAAAAGAGACTAAATACCTAAAAAAACCTTGAGCTTATTTTTCGCTCAAGGTCATTTCATTTACTAACAGCGGCTCTTTTATATCAAGCCCTGTGCGTGTATTTCCTTTTTCTGATGATGTGACGCCTTTCTTTAGGTCGATCTTTTTCACATAGCGTCCATCCATCTCCAAGACCTTCATCCGAATATCATCAAGATAAATGGATTGTCCTTCTCGGATATCAATATTCTCATTTAAGATTAACCCGCCTATTGTATCAATTTCTTCATCATGATATGACATTTCAATCAAATCTTGAACTTCATCTAATCTGACTTTGCCATCTAAAACATAATGATGATCGGCTCTTTTTTGAATAACCGGCTGCTCATCTTCATCGAATTCATCTCGAATATCTCCAACAATCTCTTCTAAAATATCTTCTGTTGTGACAAGTCCAGACGTTCCGCCATATTCGTCGGTTAAAATCGCCATATGCATTCGATCGCGCTGCATCTTGACAAGAAGCTCTTGAATAGGAATCGTGTCAATGACTTCAATCACTGGATATATATAATCTTGAATCTTCAGTTGATCTTTTTCTCCTTGATACACAAGATCTGCAAAGAGCTGCTTTTTGTTCAGCATGCCGATGACATGGTCTTTATCTCCTGAAAACACAGGAAAGCGTGTATACTTCTCCTGCGTCATGATGGAGAGGATTTCATCCAGCGGCATATCTTCTGGAATGGCACAAATTTCTCTCCGCGGGACCATGATTTCTCTGGCAATTCGATTATCAAAGTCGAAAATTTTGTTCATATAATTATATTCTGATGGGTTGATTTCCCCATTTTTTAAGCTCTCAGATAATAAAATCTTTAATTCCTCTTCAGAATGGGATTGTTCTTTTTCAGACCCCATATCGATGCCCATCATTTTGGTTAGAACACGGGCTGACCCGTTTAACACATAAATGAAAGGGAACATTAGGATATAAAATGCATGCAGCGGGCCTGACAGCCAGAGCGTCATTTTTTCCGCCTTTTGAATCGCCAGTGTTTTTGGTGCAAGCTCACCGACGACTACATGCAAAAAGGTAATAATAGAGAACGCAAGTGTTGCTGAGATCAGGCTGATTGCTGAATCAGGAATGTTTGTCAAACCGAAACCTCGAACCAAAAGTTCTTTTACAGCTGGCTTACCAATCCACCCTAAACCAAGGGATGTCACTGTAATACCGAGCTGACAGGCTGACAAATATTCATCCAGCCTTGATGTCACCTTTTTCGCCACGATGGCCTTTTTAGACCCTTCGGCAACAAGCTGATCAATTCTTGAGCTTCTTGCCTTTACTATGGCAAATTCAGATGCAACAAAGAAAGCTGTTAAAGCAATCAAAACACCGACTATACTCAGATTAACAATATCGTCCATTTAACCTTGCTCTTTCTTAGAAGAACAAGGAGTCACCTCCTGATTGATGATGTTATGTTTTGCAAAACGGTTAACTGATTAAATAAGACTATATTGAGGGCCCCACTTAACCACCTCCGGTTCACGTATAAATCCGCTTCTCTACATATATATGAAACGGTCTTCATTTTATCTTACCATAAATAATCTGAAAATTCCTGTATCACTATGTTAAATTTGACAGGACAATTTAGACTGAGAAATCCCTTTCTCCTCTTCATATCGGCAGGAAATATGAACAATTAACTTGTATTTCAGGCTAGAATTATATTAAACTATTTTCATAAACTATAACGTGACGGTTAGGAGGAGATGTTCAGATGGGGCTGAGAAAAAGTATCGTATTGGTGAACTAGCACAGATTGCACAGGTGACGAAACGTACTGTAGATTATTATACAAATCTAGGGTTGCTTGCGCCTGTTAGATCTTGCTCAAATTATCGTTATTACGATGAACATGCTTTAAAACGATTACAATTAATCGTTCTTTGCAAACAGCAGAGATTGGCTCTTTCTGACATCAAATCCAGATTAGATGAACAATTCCCTTCTCAAAAGGAAGATCCTGATGAACTTGTCCATTTAACATCTGATATCGATCGGATGAACGAGCATATGGACCGCATTTTGGTACGTTGTAAGCAGCTTCAACCAGAACAACGTGAAAAATTAAAAGAGCAGCTTACACCTGAGAAGATGACGGCTGTCCAATCATTTTTACTGCTGTTAAGTTAAAATTTTTACTAAACAGGAGGTGTTACCTTCGTTCTCAAAGTCAGAACGAAGGCCTTAATTGGACATAGTTAATTTACTTATAGTTGCTTTGCTTATAGCTTTAACCGCATTTTTCGTTGCATCAGAGTTTGCGATCATTCGCTTAAGAAGCTCAAGAATTGATCAGTTAATCGCAGAAGGTAATAAAACAGCAGTTGCTGTCAAGCATGTCACAACTCACCTTGATGAGTATCTGTCGGCCTGTCAGCTCGGTATTACCATTACCGCCCTTGGTATTGGTTGGTTAGGGGAAGAAACAATTGCGCACATGCTTGCTCCACTATTTGTAGAGCTGTCCATTCCTCAATCAGCTAGTTCTATTGTCACTTTTATTATTGCGTTTAGTATTATGACGTTTTTACACGTTGTGGTTGGAGAACTTGCACCAAAAACACTCGCCATTCAAAAGGCGGAGCAAGTATCTCTTCTTTTTGCTAGACCGCTCATGATTTTTTACAAAGTGATGTTCCCGTTTATCTGGGTATTAAATGGATCTGCTCGTTTGTTAACAAAAGCGTTCGGTCTTCAGCAAGTTTCTGAGCATGACATGGCGCACTCTGAAGAAGAATTGCGGATTATTTTATCAGAGAGCTATAAAAGCGGCGAAATTAACCAGTCTGAATTCAAATATGTAAATAAAATTTTTGAATTTGATGACCGTCTGGCGAAAGAAATTATGATTCCTCGTACCGAAGTTGTCAGCTTCCCTCATGATATTACCATTGAGGAAATGCTGAAGGTGACCAAGGTAGAGAAATATACACGTTATCCAATTGAAGATGGCGATAAAGATAATATGATTGGTGTTCTGAACATTAAAGAGGTTCTTACTGCATGCATTAGCGGTGAGTGTTCTACAAGTGATACGATCGAAAAGTTTGTCAATCCAATTATTCATGTGATTGAAACCGTTCCTGTACATGATTTATTGCTCAAAATGCAGCGTGAACGTGTACACATGGCGATTTTATCAGATGAATACGGCGGTACAGCTGGTCTTGTGACTGTAGAAGACATCCTTGAAGAAATCGTCGGTGAAATTCGTGATGAATTCGATATGGATGAAATCAACGAAGTGCGTAAACTTGGAGAAGACCATTACATCTTTGATGGAAAGGTTCTAGTGGACCAAGTCAACCTGCTCTTAGGTACGCAGCTTGATAACGAAGAAGTCGATACGATCGGCGGCTGGTTCCTTACTCAGAAATATGAAGTTGAGAAAAATGACACCATTCGTGAGCAAGGCTATGAATTTATCATTAATGAAGTCGATGGACACCATGTGGTATATATCGAGGTCAAAAAGTTAAATGAACAATTAGCAGAAGCCGCTGAAGAAGGCGCTTCTTAAGAAAAAAAACGACCCTTGCCAAAGCAAGCGGTCGTTTTTCTTATGCCTTTTCCATTAATTGAGCTTCAAGTTCTTTAATTCTCGTGTTTAATACTTCCGTCATGGCACCTAATCGTTCTTTTGGCGGCAGATGCTCAAATTCTGATTGCTCAATCGGTTCACCAATAATTAAGCGCATTTTCCCCTTTTTGAAAAGACTTTTCGCATTGGACGGTCCTTTGTACGCTGCTGGAACGATTGGTGCTTTACCGAGCTGTGCAATAGTAACCGCACCTCTTTTTAAAGGTACATCCTCTGTTGTACGTGTTCCGCTTGGAAAAATCCCGACGATCTTTCCCTCTTTTAATAATTTAATGGGCGTTTTAATACTGCTTGGCCCAGGATTCTCTCGATCAACTGGAAAGGCATGAATCTTCTTTAAAAATCCACCGATCCATTTGTTTGCAAACAATTCTTTTTTCGCCATGTAGTGGATCTCAAACGGAAGAATTCCTGCGCCTAATGCAAGAACATCCACAAAACCCTCATGTGTACATGCAATGACAAATCCCCGATCCGTTGGCAGATTCTCTTTTTGATATACTTTGATTCCGCCTCGGAGAGTAAATACTACTTTAATGGTATAGCCTGAAAATTTATACATAGTGCACTTCCTTTGTTTGAAGAATGAAGGATTTGTTTCTATTATAACAAATTTTTTATTACCTGGTACTAAAATTTTCATGAAACAGCCAAACCATCACATCATTTTTCTTTCTAAATCATCGTTCTTTCTGTATTCAGGTCTATGGTTTTAGGAGAGAATAGAAGAGGAATTGTGTCCAATTTTGTCGTTTTTTAAGGTTTTTTCCTGATTTGTTCTATTGAAAATGCTTTATAAATGACGCAAATTTCGCTATGATAAGGAGAAATGATTTTGATTCGGCGAAAGAAATGAGTATTGTACGGTATTGAGAAGTTTCGTGCAACTTTATGCCTTTCTTATGCGTGTATAACATAGAGGGGAGAAAAATCAGTGACGATCGATGAAATTTATCAAATGTATATGAACGATGTTTACAGGTTTCTGCTCTCCATGACAAAAGACAAACATTTGGCAGAAGACTTATTGCAGGAAACCTTTATGCGTGCTTATATACATATTCATTCCTACGACCATAGCAAAGTGAAACCTTGGTTATTTCAGGTGGCACGAAATGCTTTTATTGATTATGTCAGGAAACATAAAAAAGAAGTGACCATATCGGATGATCTTATTGGCGGCCTTTTACAAACGTCTGTACAAAGCCCTGCTGAACAGGTTGAAATAAAAGAAGTCCTCAACATGTATTTGGAACAGCTTCCAGATAACTACAAGGAAGCGTTGACATTGTATTATTTAAAAGAACTGAA
Source organism: Bacillus sp. FSL W8-1143 (assembly GCF_037965155.1). Taxonomy (NCBI): domain Bacteria; kingdom Bacillati; phylum Bacillota; class Bacilli; order Caryophanales; family Bacillaceae; genus Bacillus; species Bacillus sp. FSL W8-1143. Next base: position 998,293 of record NZ_CP150182.1, on the reverse strand, counting down.
TTACAAGGAAGCATCCAAGGTCATGAATATTACTGAAGCAAATTTTAAAAGTGTTTTATTTCGTGCAAGGCAGCGCCTAAAAGCACTTTACAACAGAGGTGTTAATGATGAATGAAGAGTTTAACAAGCGATGGGAACAATATAATAATGGTGAGATGAACGAGGAAGAAATGATAGCGTTTGAAGAAGAGCTTGAAGAAAACGAAAAACGCTTAAGTCAGGAACTGAACGACTCGGATTGGACCGATTTTTCCATCAGTCCTGAAAAGCAAAAAGCCATCTTGCAATACGGAAAAAGAAAGTCTTATTTACGTATTTCTGTACTTGCTGTCATCTCTACACTTATTATTTTACCGCTTTGTACATTAGGAAGTTATCTATACTACGGCGTTGGCGGAGCAGAGAGCAAAGGGAATCACTTCATGGAAACAGCCGCTGTAACAGTCGCTTTGACGAAACCAAACGTGGCGATTGATATGAAGGATTTAAAAGGCCAAGTCAAGCTTTTTGGAATGAACACCGAATTGAAGCTGCAAAAACAAATTGGCAATAAAACAGAAGCCATTGGCAGTGAGCAAATCGAGATGTTTTTCGATAAATTAAAGCAGCCTACCATCTCATATTATGGTGACAGCGCACGCGATACGGAGGATTTCTTTACCCATCCTTCTACTCAGGCAGATGCATCAAAAAAACAAACACTCACTACTTTAGACAAGCTTCCTGAAGGAACAGTCAGTGAAGTGTATGTCTCCTATGACAAAGCGTATACACCAAAGGACGTTTATTCCTTTGCTAAAAAATATGATATGAAAGTGCTCTGGAATGCGATTAAAACAGAGGATTCATTAAGCGATAATCAGCGGCCAATTGGCTTTCCTGGGAGAGACTCTGAATTCTTAAAAGAGCTTCAGCACACATCAAAAACAGAGGTAGATCAATTTAAAGATGCCCTTACTTATGTCAATCAGCACCCAACCTGGGCAAAAACGATCTCTGGCAGAACTGAACTGGATCTGTCAAACCGCATACGCTATATCAACCAAAATGGTGTCACGATTTATGGCTCTGTGATCACAGGTCCTTCGAAAGAAATCGAGAAATTTGTGAAGACAAAACGCATTAAAACGGCAAAAGTGAGCGAGGTGGAATTATGGAATTGGTAAGAATTTTTAAAGAGCATAATGTATTTGGCTGGATTTCTGTCGGTACAGCGATATTATCTCTGCTCATGCTGAACCTCGCCATTATCAGTAATGTGACATTTTATTCTTTTCAGATGCTTCCTTTTGCAATGGCCGCAGTTCCATTTGGCATTATTGAACTGTTCATTAAAAAAGGCCGTACGGGCCCTGGGTTCCTTGGTGTCGTTCTGAATATCTTTGTCATTCTTTGTGTCTATGCCATCGTATCGATCGATGTCGATCTTCAATTAGGCTTTTAAGCCGTTCTCAAAATGAAAAGCCCGTGTTACTTGACTAATGCCAAGTCGCACGGGCTTTTTTGAATATCGATTTATGTTCTTAAGTCTACAGCGCAAATAAAAAAGACTGCTTCATCAGCAGTCTCTTAAAATAAATTAGTTTACAAAAGTTTTCGCTCCAAGGTAAATCGGCTTCCAGTAGCTTGAATTCATATCACTGATCGTCACACCATCGGAAGCAGCATGAATAAACTTGTTGTTTCCAATGTAGACACCCATGTGAGACGGACCCGATTTATATGTTGTAAAGAACACAAAATCTCCAACCTTTGGAGAAGATACGCTTTTCATTGATCCCCAAAAACCTTCAGTTGTTTGTCTCGAAATCTTTTTTTGTTTGTTAATGATATACCACATAAACCCGCTGCAATCAAAACCCTTTGGTGTCGTTCCACCCCATCTATATGGTGTGCCATTGTGCGCTTTAGCATCCGATACAAGCTTAGACGTGTTTAAAGAAGAAGCAGAAACTGTTTTTTCTTTAACAGGTGTTGTCTTCACTTTTTTAGACGACTTTTTGACCTTTAGCTTTTGCCCAATTTTGATCAAGTTTGTTTTGAGTTTATTTAACGATTTCAGCTCTTTTACAGTCATGCCGTACTTTTTGCCGATTTTAGATAATGTATCACCTTTCACAACTTTATGAGTGGCTGTGGCTGACGCCGCTTTTACTTTTGTTGTTGTTTTGGATGTTTTCATTGTTTTTTTTGCGGCAGTACCATTTACTTTTAACGTTTGTCCAACATAAATCGTGTTAGATTTCAGCTTATTGTCTGATTTAATCTTGCTCACGCTTGTCTTATATTTTTTCGCTAGAACAGAAAGAGAGTCACCTTTTTGAACTTTTACTGATTGTGCTGAGGCAGCTCCGGCAAATAATGTCGTCCCAAGTAAAACTGCACTTGCAGCTGTGATCAATTGTTTTTTCATTTGTTCCTCCTGTATGTATCTATCGAGATCCGAATTTTTATCTACTTACTATTATAAGGATCAAATACCAGAAGAAATAGTCTTGACTTCCTACGACATTATGCTTATTAATTCGGCAAAATTTATTTTTTTTTAGGGTTCTTTATATTTCATTTTCATTACACAATCATGACAAAATAAACGCATCTTGTCATGGATAAATGATACATTCATTTCTCTTTTTGGCTCATTCTATGTAAAGTGGGCCTTTACAATTTTAAAGGGAACTTTACGATCCTGTAAATGGGAATCCACAATTCTGCTCTACCATTGTAAACGTAAGAGCGATACATAAACATTGAGGAGGCAAAATGAATGAGTGTGTTGAAAAGCTCGAAAACGAAAATCGCTGCAGTGGCGGCAGCATCTGTGCTATCGATTGGCATTTTTTCAGGAATTGAATTTGGACAGGCTGACAAGGCAGAGGCTAAAAAGAAGCCAAAAAATGACGTACAAAATGTGATCGTGCTGATCGGGGATGGCATGGGAACACCGTATCTTTCAACTTACCGTTCATTTAAGCACAACGGAGACCTTTCAAAGCAAACAGCGTTTGACCCTTACCTTATTGGCATGCATAAAACATACCCTAACGACTCGAAAAGCAATATCACTGATTCTGCCGCAGCTGGTACAGCTATGGCAACTGGTAAAAAGACATACAACAATGCCATTGGTGTAAACAAAAACGGCAAAAAATTAAAAACCGTTTTAGAAGAAGCCAAACGCAAAGGAAAATCGACGGGTCTTGTCGTGACCTCTGAATTAACAAATGCCACCCCTGCTGCGTATGCGGCTCACGATGTATCAAGAAAAAACACAGCAGCCATCGCTGATGATTTCTTCGATGAAAAAATCGGTAAACAGCATACAGTCGATGTCATGCTTGGCGGAGGTCTCGTCGATTTTGTCCGAAAGGATCGTGATTTAACGAAGGAATTTAAGCAAGCCGGATATGATTATGTCACCAATAAAGATGCCTTACAAAAAAACAAAAACCAAAAGGTGTTAGGCATTTTTGCTGATGGCGGTCTTGATAAAGCGATTGATCGTGATAAAAAGACCCCTTCCCTGCAAGACATGACATCCTCAGCCATTAAACAGCTGTCTAAAAACAAAAATGGATTTTTCCTTATGGTAGAAGGCAGTCAAATTGACTGGGCAGGACATGATCATGATATTGTGAGTGCCATGAGTGAAATGAAGGATTTTGAAAAAGCATTTGAAGAAGCGATTCGTTTTGCAAAAAAGGATAAAAATACGTTAGTCATCACCACTGCCGATCATTCAACTGGCGGACTTTCCTTTGGGGCAGACGGCTCAGGTAGCTGGGATTACAAACCGGTAAAAGCAGCGAAAAAGACCCCAGATTTTATCGCAAACAAAATCGTCAGTGGCATGCCTGTTGAATCAGCGCTGAAACAATATATCGATCTTGATTTCACAACAGAAGAAATGGCCTCTATTCAAAAGGCCGCTGAAACAAAGGATACTGTTAAAATTGATGATGCGATTGAAGAAGTGATCAACGTGAGATCACATACAGGCTGGACCACATCAGGTCATACGGGCGATGAAGTGCCATTCTTTACGTATGGCCCAACAAGCCAAAAGCTAAAAGGTCTGATGGAAAACACCGATCAAGCAAAACACATTTTCAAGCTGCTGAAAAACCAATAAAACTGACAAAAAAGATGCCTGCTAAGAGACATCTCAGCGTGTAGACAAACCCTCGCATTCTTTGTCAGGTCTGCGCGCCGGTGCTCACGAATGTCAAATTCGCTCCGCAAAAGTAGCTGCCCTTCCTAGACTTCAAAGGTTTTCTATCACGCTGAAAAGAAGACAAAGTGCTAAAATAAAAATCATTTTAGCACTTTGTCAACAAAAAAAGATGTCTGCTAAGAGACATCTTTTTTTGTTTTTTTATGCGAGATATTTTCTATGAACTCCTTTTCCATCATACGAAAACATGACTTCTTTTCCTTCAAGAATGGATTCGATATGCACACTTCTTCCCCATAGCTGATGCAAATATGGGAGTACTTTTTCTAAGTATTTCAGATCTAGTTCAATGCCCTCATACCAATGTTTAATATAGAGTTCATTGTTTTTTAAATAGTCGCCATCCATCACGGTCAAATAAGGAAAGCCGCCATTGACCCTCATGCTGACTAGCTGATCACGAACAGCCTTCCATTCTTTATCGATGACTTTATAATCTCTCCCTTGTTTTTGAAACAAGTACAAATCTTCTCTCATCACAAGGTCTTTTGTTAAGTAATTTCGAATGAAGGAAATATCTGATTCAATCTCCCTTACTTCAAACATTTTGCTGCGGCCCGATCCTTCTGTCACCCCTGCTTTTTTTAATTCTTCACATGGGTTGTCATAGCGCTCTTCGATATCTTCAAAAATCTTCAAACCTAAATAGTAAGGATTGATGCCTGTTTTTGACGGCTGCACCACGCCAGCATTTAATTTGGCAAACTCAATCGATTCATTTGAATCCAAATCAAGCTCTCGCATTATCCGCTGATGCCAATACGATGCCCAGCCTTCATTCATAATCTTTGTTTCTAGCTGAGGCCAAAAATAGAGCATTTCCTCCCTCAGCATCGTGAGGACGTCGCGCTGCCACGGCTCTAACTCCCGGGAGTGCGCCTCAATAAAGAGTAAAATATCTTTTTCCGGCTTTGGCGGAAATGGCTTGGCGATTTTCTTTTTCTCACGTATTTTCGGCTCATCCATTCCCCACAAATCATCATACGGCGTCTGACGCTTTGGTTGGTCATCTTCATATTCTTCTTCATCGCCGATATTCCAGCTTAGTTTTGAACGAACAAGAGACGGATCAATATGCTCCTGAAGAGCCAATACGGCGTCTAAAAAGGATTCAACTTCTTTTGTTCCATGAAGATGCTCATATTCTTTGATCCGCTCTGCCGCAGCTGACATGCTTTCTACCATGTCTCGTTTTGTGTTTTGGAAACGGCAATTATTTTTGAAGAAATCACAGTGTGCCAGTACATGAGCCACAATTAATTTATTTTGAACAAGCGTGTTGTTATCAAGTAGAAAGGCGTAGCAAGGATTTGAATTGATGACCAGCTCATAAATTTTGCTTAATCCTAAATCATAATGTAGCTTCATTTTATGAAATTGTTTCCCGAAGCTCCAGTGGCTGAATCGTGTTGGCATTCCGTATGCACCGAACGTATAAATTATTTCCGCGGGACAGATTTCATACCTCATCGGATAAAAATCTAGACCAAATCCTTCTGCAATTTCTGTAATTTCATCAATGGCTCTTTGTAAAAGACGTTTTTCTGATACGCTCAAGGAAACCATCCCTCCTCATCGGACTTATCCCTACTATATGAGCGTATCTAAAAAAACATGATGTTCCGCCATTCGTTTAGACGACTTCCATTTCTTTCGTGGATTGCCCACCGAATGACTCGAAATGTATATTCTGTTCTGGAATTCCCAGCTCTTTAAGTATATGAATCATCTCCTGTGTAAACACCGGGGAACCGCATAGATAAAATTGGCCTTTCCCTTCTCCAACCACTGATTGAAGGAATGGACGGTCAATGCGGGAAGCTGCCTTTTCAACAAGCTCACCCTTACCAGACTTCGCAAATTGTTCATTACATAAGATGATGCGGCCATGCGGAGCTGATGCTAGAACGCTTTCAAATTCATTTTCAAAAGCGGTGACATCCTCTAATCGATCTGCATGAATCATTGTAAATGGATGGCTGTTTTGCGCTGCTGTTTTCAATAAACCGATCATTGGCGTGACTCCAGAACCAGCACTAATGAAATAAACAGGCTCTTTTGTGGCTTCTTGCAAGCAGAACATTCCCTGCGGCATACTCACTTGAAGAACGTCTCCTTCTTCCATTTCATCATGCAAAAATGTAGACACATGACCATCGCGTTTCACTGTGATGCGGTAATAAGATGGATGATGCTGATCTGATAAGCTGTATTGTCTGCTACACATATAAGCCTCACCTGGCATATCTGCCTGAACCGTAATATATTGACCTGCTTCAAACATTGGCAGCTCTGATTCATCTTCTGGTACTAAGTAAAAGGAGATCAGCGCTGGAGATTCCTGTACCTTTTTCTTTATCACAAACGGCTTCACATCTGCCCATCCACCTGGTTGCTTTACATTCACCTCCATCATTTCTGCTTCAATCGTGATAAAAATATTTGCAATGATGTCATATGCGGCCTTCCAAGCTAAAAGCGTGTCATCTTTTTCCGTTAAACCAAACACTTCTTTCATCGCTTCAATTAGGTAATATCCGACGATTGGATATTGCTCTTTTTTGACCATCACACTGACATGCTTATGGGCAATCTGTTTGACCGCAGGAAGTAATTCTTCTAATCGATCGATGTGCAGTGCAGCTTGGTATAGTGTCGCAGCAAGCGCCTCTGGCTGACTTCCGTTCATGAGGTTTGTTTGATTAAATTGATTGAGTAGCTCTGGATGCTGACGAATCATATTTTGATAAAAAACAGTCACAAGGTTGGTTCCCTCGCCTTTTAATAGAGGGGCTGATTGTTTAATAGCATTCATTTGATCTATAGATAACATCGTCATTCCTTCTTTCAAAAGATGTATTTTAAATACATCTTTATCGTAACGGATGACAGCTTATAAAAGCAATATTTATAATACATGTTTTAAATATTGACACATTTAACACTTTCTCGAACAGTTTTTGTCTAAAATGTGTTACGATGATACAAAACTCTATCAGGTTTAGAGGTCGTCAAAATGAAACTAACGAATTATACAGATTTCTCATTAAGAGTACTCATTTATTTAGCATCAAGAGAGAACAATGAACTGTCAAATATTCAGCAGATCGCCGATGTTTATGCCATCTCTAAAAATCATCTGACAAAGGTGATTTATCATCTTGGAAAACGCGGCTATGTTGAAACGATCCGTGGAAGAAATGGCGGAATTAGGCTTGGGAAAAGCCCAGAAAGCATTAACATTGGAGAGGTTGTCCGTTATACAGAGGATGATTTAGTCATGGTTGAATGCTTTGATCCAAGGAAAAACAGCTGTATCATTTCCCCGATTTGTTCATTAAAGCATGTACTTCATGAAGCACTTACTGCTTACTTGCGCGTTCTTGACCAATACACATTAAAAGACTTAACTCAAAACAAAGATGCTCTTAGAGAGCTCCTCCTTTAGGCGAAAGAATTCTATTCTTTCGTCTTTTTCTTTACCTTCTTGTAATAATAATTAATTTAAAATTATTATAAATAGATATTGACTATCATGTTTGATTCAATATAATTAGGGTATATAGATTGCTAGAAACCATTTTTTTGTTTACAGGAGGAGAAAAGAATGACAAATTCAAATCATAAAAATTTGACAACGAACCAAGGCGTACCTGTTGGCGATAACCAAAACTCAAGAACAGCTGGTTACCGCGGACCTACATTTCTTGATGATTACCATTTGATTGAAAAACTTGCACACTTCGATCGTGAACGTATTCCAGAGCGTGTTGTTCATGCGAGAGGCGCCGGCGCTTATGGTGTGTTTGAAGTTGAAAATAGTATGGAGAAACATACAAAAGCAGCCTTCTTAAGTGAAGAAGGAAAACAGACAGATGTTTTTGTTCGCTTCTCAACAGTTATTCATCCTAAAGGTTCACCTGAAACATTGCGTGATCCGCGCGGCTTTGCTGTCAAATTTTACACAGAAGAAGGCAACTATGATCTAGTTGGTAACAACTTGCCGATCTTCTTTATACGTGATGCATTGAAATTCCCTGATATGGTTCACTCTCTCAAGCCAGATCCTGTAACCAATATCCAAGATCCTGACCGTTATTGGGATTTTATGACCTTAACACCTGAATCCACTCATATGCTCACATGGCTCTTCTCTGATGAAGGAATCCCTGCGAGCTACGCTGAAATGCGCGGTTCTGGTGTGCATACATTTAGATGGGTCAACAAATATGGTGAAACAAAATATGTGAAATATCACTGGAGACCTTCAGAAGGTATTCGTAATTTATCTATGGAAGAAGCAGCAGAAACCCAAGCGAATGATTTCCAGCATGCGACAAGAGATTTATATGACCGCATTGAAAATGGCAACTACCCAGCATGGGACTTATATGTTCAGTTGATGCCGCTTAGCGATTATGATGATCTTGATTATGATCCATGTGATCCAACAAAGACATGGAGCGAAGAAGATTACCCGCTTCAAAAAGTAGGACGCATGACACTGAACCGCAATCCTGAGAACTTCTTTGCTGAAACAGAGCAAGCTGCTTTCACACCAAGTGCACTTGTTCCAGGAATTGAAGCATCTGAAGATAAATTGCTTCAAGGTCGTCTGTTCTCTTATCCAGATACGCAGCGTCATCGTCTTGGTGCCAACTATATGCGCATTCCGGTGAACTGTCCTTATGCACCTGTACACAATAATCAGCAGGATGGCTTTATGACAACGACTCGTCCAAGCGGTCATATTAACTATGAACCAAACCGTTACGATGATCAGCCAAAAGAAAATCCTCACTACAAAGAAAGTGAACAAGTTCTTCACGGTGACCGTATGGTGAGACAAAAAATTGAAAAACCAAACGATTTCAAACAAGCTGGGGAAAAATATCGAAGCTACTCAGAAGAAGAGAAACAAGCATTGATCAAAAATTTAACAGCTGACCTGAAAGACGTAAATGACAAAACAAAATTACTTGCGATCTGCAACTTCTATCGTGCAGATGAAGATTACGGACAACGATTAGCCGATTCACTTGGCGTGGATATCCGCTCATACCTTCAAGGAAGCATGAAATAATTGATCCGGAAAGGGCACCTCTAATAAAGAGGTGCTTTTTTTATAACCGGAATACGTTAATACTAATCAAATGACCGGTCACCGGGTGAAAATAGATTTCTGCATGCGCAGCAAAAAGCGTTGAGCCTTCCTTCACTGTGACGCGAAAAACATCCTTTGTCTGATCTTCATTTACTTGTGTACGCCCGATATATTGATAATCGTTTAAAGCGGCGCCTTCATATTCCTCTTGCAACGCTGTGTACGCAAGTCTTTCCCAATTTTCAACAGGCTGCGTCGCTGCATTTGTTGCAGGATGGATCATGAAACTGCCAAACAAAACCATTCCCGCTGCAAAAGGCACCCACCATTTCGGCTGCATGATATCATTGATCTCACTTTCATGTATATTTTGTTTATGTTGTGCTGATCGATCCATTTTCATACATGAAGCATTTATTCAGCCTATAATTCCCGGTACACGATTGATGCGGACACCAACTTTTCCCCTGAAAATGTCGATATGTTCCGAGCAAACTAATGAGGACTTCTCAAGGGAAAGGAGAAGGTTTGATGAATGTGGCGGATTATGATAAAGCACTTTATTATACGCATCGCTCGCAATGGGATAATTTACTTATTCTTATGGTACGTACGCAAGATGACTTGCTCTCGAAACGTATTGAGCATTTCTTACACGCGTATCAATTTAACCGGAACGATGCTGATGTTGAAAAATGTTTATATGGGCTCCTGCAGTACATTGACCATGCTTCAGAGGCCGCTGCTTCTGAAGTTTATTCACAACCGATGTACACATAAAGAAAAAGGCTGATTATCAGCCTTTTTACATACATTTAGCAGTGCGCAGTGATTGGAAGCATAAAGTGGCCTTTTACCCAATCTTGTTTTGTATAAACAAACAGCGCATCCTCGTCATTTGGTGCCTTCACCGAGTGTAAGCCGTCGATTGACGTATCAGGTGTAAAATAGAACATCACTTTTTCCGTCGTTTCATTCACAATATGTGCAACAACTTCCTCTATATTTTGTGGCTCGAGAGAAATGATATCAAAGACATGTATGGTTTCATTTTCTTCATTCATCAGAACAATCGTATCCAACGCTTCAATATAGAAAAGGGCATCCGGCCAAACCAATGTAAAATAAAACATCAATAAGCTGCCATGATGCTTAGCGTCTAATTTCTTTGAGCCCGTTTGGCGTTTTTCTGCGAACTGTTCAAGTAATGGCAGGTCATGTTCCAATGTCAGCTGCTTGAGACGCATGTCCTTTTTTATATGAATGGCGCTTTTGCTGATATCTAGACTAAACTCACTTTCGTGGTACCGTGTAAAGCCGAATTTTGGATAAAAATCCAGTACAGTTTCATTGGCAAAAAGAAAAATCAAATCACAATCATGTTCGTACGTATCCATAATATGCTCCATTAACTTTGTCGCTAATCCTTTATGGCGATAGGCTTGATCCGTCATCACCGTGCCAATTTGAACAGCTCGATACGTTTTTCCATCAATGATCAGTGACATGAGGTAAACGGAAGCGTTTGAGATCACTTTCCCGTGATGGACAAAGGAATAAGGAATATATTTTTTATCCCAATACCCTCTTTTGTACCAGTCACTAAAATCCAAATCAAATGTATTGATCGCTAGCTTATTAAAGCTTTCTTTCAATTTTTCATTATGACGATAATCACTCACTAATTCATATGTCTCCATGCTCATTTCCTCCTTTTATCATTTCACCTTTAGTCAGCCGGTTTATCACCTCCTTCAAAATAAAAAAAGACTTGATGAGCATATACTCATCAAGTCTTTTATCGTTCTACTTTTAGAAATTAGACTGAACATGCTTCTCTTTTCACGCAAAAGGGCACGTCAAATAAACCAACAACCGTGCTCTTTTTATTCAATTCATTGAACTGAATGTGCGCTTAAAAGTTTTAGCATAACGACTAAATTCCCTTCTGTTATAGCAGCTCTTTAGGCTGACTTTTTTGATAATCCACTGCATACAGAGCCGCTTGGGTACGATCTGCCAGCTCTAGTTTTGATAATACATGAGATACGTGCGTTTTGACAGTTTTTTCAGAAATAAACAAGGATGAGGCAATTTCTTTATTGCTTTTCCCCTTTGCAATTTCGAATAAGACATCTCGCTCTCTATTGGTCAGCTCTTTCATTAACTCCCATTTTTGCTCTTTTGGCTCAGTCAAATGCTGTACAAGAAAATTGGTGATATGACCATCTAATTGATAGGTGCCCTTTTGTACGTCAATCATTGTCGTAAGAAGTTTTTCTGGCGCTACATCCTTGAGCTGATAGGCTTTTGCCCCTGCTTGAATGGCGGGAATAACATAATCTTTATCCGCATAACTTGTCAGGATCACAATGCGGGTATCAGGCATTTCCAGCGTCATTTGTTTCGTTGCCTCAATGCCATTCATTACAGGCATCGATAAATCCATGAGAACGATGTCAGGCCGCGTTTGTCTGACAATTTCTAATGCTTCTTCTCCATTAGAAGCCTCACCAACAATTTCGACGTCAGGCTGTGTCTGCAGGAAAAACACAAGCCCTTTTCTCACAATATGATGATCATCTGCAATGACAACTCTCATGACGACCCCTTCCTTTCTTGAGAAAATGGCACCTTCACTTGAATAGTGGTCCCTTTACCGAGCTCAGACTCTATACAAAATGTTCCACCAGCTCTTTTGATACGGTCAGACATCCCTTTCAGACCAAGAGAAGGGAGGCTCATTTGCTCGTCATACTGAAACCCTTTACCGTGGTCGATGATTTTCATCTCAAACGTGTCTTTTGATTGTTCAAGCTGGACTTTAACTTCCTCTACTTCCGCATGTTTTTGACAATTATTCAGCGCTTCTTGGCATACCCGAAACAACGTTTCATGCTGAGTATGATCCATCTCCATACAACCTGATAACGATAATGTACAGCGTAATCCTAAAAGTTTTGCATACTCCTGAATCCCTGTTGTGAATCCTTTTTCAAGTCCTCTTGGCCTTAGCTGCCAAATGAGTGAACGCATTTCAACCAGTGCATCTTGTGACAAATGCTGAATAAAATCAATCATTTCCCCTAGATTCTGATCGTTTGTCATTTGACGGGCGGCTTTAGCAGTCAGGCTGACTGAAAATAGCATTTGGTTAACGGAATCATGTAAGTCCTGTGCAAGCCGGTTTCTTTCTTCCAAAAGAGCATGCTGATGTTCGTTTTGCACAAGCTTCATCCGTTGAATGGCGGTACCAATTTGAAGCGCAATGCTTTCAAGCAAGTTCAATTCTTCTTGCGTAAATGTGACTTTTCCTTTTGCCGCCACATTCAATAACCCGAACGTACGCTTACATGCTTTAAGGGGAACCGTCGCATGATGTGTAATTCCTTCAGTGTCCCCAAGCTGCTTTTTAACCGCCGTTTCGATGCGTTTACAATTCATAATGTTTGTGGCTGATTGGAGTGAGCCCTTTGTGTATCGATTGATGCAATAGCAATCGTTTTGACACATGAGCTGCTTTTGATGCTTTGCCAGCGCTTCTGGTAAGGAGACCTCTGCCATCAGTTCGTACGAGCCGTCTTTTTCTATAAAATAAATCCATGCGGAATGAAAGCCTGTGACATCCATCAGCATATGGAGCACTTCATGAAGCGTATCTTTCATTTCCGTGCCTTCATTTAGCTTTTCAGCAATTTCTTTTAGCGTTTTTAATGTTTCAACCTTCTCTTGATATTCTCCCATACTGTTTACCCCCGGCATTTGCTGCCTTCTCTTTTCATTACGCTCATTATATCATGAGCATTCTGCCGGTTCTTTCGCTAAAAGGATGATTTTTTCTCATCCTTTTGATGGAGAAAAAGCCATCGTGTATTCACACAATGGCCTTGTTTGTTTATTTAGCTGTTTCTTCCACAATTTCATAAACGACTTTCATCACTTCTTCTGACAAATGCTTCAGCTTTTCTTCGCTATCTGTTAGCGATGTACCTTTGACAGCAATATAAAATTTCACTTTAGGCTCAGTTCCGGAAGGTCTTAAGCAGAACCACGAACCATCCTCAAGGAAATATTTCAGCACGTTTGATGCTGGAAGGTGAATGGTTTCTTCTTTCTTTTCGGCAATCAGATATCTTTGACTTGATTGGTAATCCTCAATGACAGTGATGCGCTGACCCGCGATAGCAGGTGGCGGATTTGTTCTAAAGGTATGAAGGATCGCTGAAATTTGCTCTGCTCCTTCTTTCCCTTTTAAGGTTAACGACTTTAACCCTTCTCGGTAAAATCCAAACTCCTTGAAAATATCAACTAGCGCATCGTACAAGGACTTGCCTTGTTTTTTATAGAAAGCAGCGACTTCGACAGCTAACAGCGCTGCTTGCACCGCATCTTTATCTCGAGCAAAGTCACCGATCAAATAGCCATAGCTTTCTTCGTACCCGAATTGAAACGTGTATTCTCCGCTCTCTTCGAATTGCTTGATTTTTTCACCGATAAATTTAAAACCAGTAAGCGTGTCAATCGTATGGGCACCAAATGCTGAAGCAACAGCACGCCCAAGCTCACTTGTGACAATCGTTTTCATCACAACGGGACGAGGCGGCAGCTGACCAAGCTTTTGTTTTTCAGACAATAAATAATGGAGCAATAGAGCTCCTGTTTGGTTGCCTGTTAAGACGGTAAACTCTCCATCTTGATCTCTGACCGCAATACCTAGCCTATCCGCATCTGGGTCTGTTGCAATGAGGATATCGGCATTCTGCTTTTCGCCAAGCTTGATCGCATACTCAAATGCTACATGCTCCTCTGGATTTGGCGATGTCACTGTTGAAAATTGTGGATCTGGTCTTTCCTGTTCAGGTACAACGGTTACATGCTGATAGCCTAAAGCTTGAAGCCCTTTTCGGACAGGCTCGTTGGCCGTACCATGAAGCGGTGTGAAAACGACTTTGACATCGACCTCATCTGCCAGCTCAGGGTGCACACTGATGGTTTTTAATTTTTCAATATAAGCATGATCGATTTCTGCTCCGATCATGTTGATCAGCCCTTGTTGTTTTAACGTTTCTTCTGAATCAACTGAAATCGACAGTTCATTTTCTATTGCATCTACTTCTTGAATGACTTGATCTGCTTGAAGTGGCGGCAGCTGTCCGCCGTCTTCTCCATATACTTTATAGCCATTATATTCTGGTGGATTATGACTTGCTGTTACGACAATCCCAGCAAATGCATTCAGCTCTCGAACAGCAAAGGAAAGCTCCGGTGTTGGACGCAGTTCGTCAAACACGTATGTTTGGATGCCCTGCGAGGCAAGTGTTTTGGCTGCTTCCATCGCAAATTCAGGCGATTTATGGCGTGAATCATATGCAATGGCGACGCCTCTTCTTTTTGCATCCTCTCCATGTTTCGCAATATACGCAGCAAGACCTGCAGATGCTTTACGAACCGTGTACACATTCATTCGGTTCGTACCAGCACCAATCTCCCCGCGCATTCCTCCAGTACCGAACTCAAGGTTTTTGTAGAAACAGTCTTCAAGTGCTTGTTGATTATCTTGATGTGCCTCCAGCCATTCCCTTAGCTCAGTATCCAGGTGCTTCTCATTGATCCATCGCTCATAATTCGTCTTCCAACTCATGGTCGTCCTCCCAGCTCTTATCATCAATAAAATAACCTCTACTGCTATTTTATATGGAATCATCCTTTATGTCATGCTATATCATTGGGAGATGAAGAAAATGCTGAACAAATAAAAAAGCCGATGCATGATCGGCTTTTACTTATTGCTGACAAAGGGCTAAAATGATCTTTATTTTAGTTCTTTGTCTTCCTTTCAGCGTAGTCTGAAAACCCTTGAAGTCTAGAAAGGACGAGCACCGGAGCGGAGCGAATTTGACATTCGTGAGCACCGGCGCACAGACCTGACAAAGAATGCGAGGGTTTGTCTACACGCTGAAAAGCCGATGCATGATCGGCTTTTCTTTTATTCAGCATCAAGCGGTACAACTGCTTCATGGAATAGTTGATCTAGTTCTGTTTGATGCTTCTGTTTTACTGCTTCATCCCAGCCAAAACGCTCTGCCATATAATCAGCGACAGGCTGTGCATATTTTTTTGCCCAGTTGATATTAAATAGTAGGCTTCCTGTTCTTCTTAAGAAGAAATCGACAGGGGTAACAGCTAATTCTTCTTCGATTGCATAGACAAGCTCTGCGAGTACATACGCTGGAATGTTTCGTTTGTCTGCTTCACCTTGAAGCTGCTCTACACGCTTGAAGAGACTGCTGACGTTTGAGCCATATTTTTCGGCAAGTTTTTGAGCAATCGGTTCTGTTAAACCAACAGATGCACCTTCTGCTGTTTTCGCTTGGACAAAGGAAGCCATATTTTTAGATCCGCCTACATGACCGCCTGAAATTGGCATGTGCTTTGTTTTACATGGTCCAAAGTCTTTGCCTGTTTCTTCTTTTAGTCCATCACGTACAAGATTCACAATATGCTCAGCCATTTTGCGGTAGCCTGTTAATTTACCGCCAGCAATGGTGATTAAGCCTGAAGATGATGTCCATACTTCATCCTTACGAGAAATTTCTGAAGGGTCTTTGCCCTCTTCATGAATGAGTGGACGAAGACCAGCCCAGTTAGATTCAACATCTTTTTCTGTAATATTGAGATCAGGGAACATGTATTGAATCGCATTGATGACATAATCACGATCTGCTTTTGTCATACGCGGATGTTCCAGCTGCTTTTTGTACACTGTATCTGTTGTACCAACGTACGTTTTGCCTTCTCTTGGAATCGCAAAGACCATCCGTTTATCAGGTGTGTCAAAGTAGATCGCTTGTTTTAATGGGAAGACTGATTGGTCGAATACTAAGTGAATACCTTTTGTATGCTGTAAGTGCTTCCCTTCTTTTGAGTGATCCTTGTCTCTTAGTTGATCGACCCACGGACCTGTCGCATTGACGATTTTCTTCGCATATACATCGTATGTTTTCTGCGTCATGACATCTTCAATGACAACACCGACAACTTTGCCTTTATCATAAATAAATTCTTTTACTTTCGCATAGTTGACCGCTTCTGCTCCGAATTTCACAGCCTCTTTCATGACTTCGATTGTGAGGCGTGCATCGTCCGTACGGTATTCAACATAGTAGCCGCCGCCTTTTAAGCCGTCCTTTTTCACAAGCGGTTCTTTTGCAAGTGTTTCCTTCGCGCTCA
The DNA here is from genome assembly GCF_037965155.1 of Bacillus sp. FSL W8-1143. Lineage (NCBI taxonomy): Bacteria > Bacillati > Bacillota > Bacilli > Caryophanales > Bacillaceae > Bacillus > Bacillus sp. FSL W8-1143. The sequence goes on along the minus strand of NZ_CP150182.1, from coordinate 981,725 downwards.
GCATGCTTCTGCGTTCGCTATGCTTGACGCCAGCTAAAAAGTCATACACTCTAAGCCCAATGGATGTTGAAAACTTACCGAATGTCCCGCCTTTATGCATCGGAAGAAGCATCCATTCTGGTGTTGTTACATGAGGACCGTTTTCGTATACAATGGCACGCTCTTTACCGACCTCTGCGACCATTTTTACTTCAAATTGTTTTAAATAACGAAGTCCACCGTGCACTAGTTTCGTTGAGCGGCTAGATGTACCTGCTGCGAAATCCTGCATTTCTGCAAGACCGACGCGCATTCCGCGTGAAGCCGCATCAAGTGCTGTACCCGCGCCTGTAATACCCCCACCAATGATAAACACATCATATGGTTTTTTTGTCATTTCCTGCAGCATTTGTTCTCTTTCTAAGCTAGAAAAAGTCATCTCTTGTTCCTCCCATGTTGTACGGTAAAGAAAAAGAGACCGCAAACACCCAAAGCGTATTTCTACACTTCGGTGCCTGCGGTCTCTCCAGTTCTCCAACCGTTCTATTAACTTAATTGAAGTATATCATACTTTTGGTTTATTTGAAAGCTTGAGCTGCTTTTACAGCCTTTTTCCACCCGCTATATAACGAGTCACGGCTGCCTTCCTCCATCTTAGGTTCAAAGCGCTTGTCAAGGTTCCACTGTTTTGCAATGTCTGAACGGTCGTTCCAGAAGCCAACTGCTATTCCCGCAAGATAGGCCGCACCGAGTGCCGTCGTTTCATTAATTTCTGGACGCTCTACAGGCACATCCAGTAAATCACTTTGGAAGCCCATTAAGAAATCATTCTTTACAGCTCCGCCATCCACACGCAATGTTTTTAATGAAATATTTGAATCCTTTTCCATCGCATCTAACACATCTTTCGTTTGATAAGCAAGTGATTCTAACGTTGCACGGACAAAGTGCTCTTTAGAAGTACCACGTGTTAACCCGAATACAGCGCCTCTGACATCACTATCCCAGTATGGTGTGCCTAGACCAACGAATGCCGGAACGACGTATACGCCATCTGTTGACTCAACGCGCTCTGCATAAGCTTCGCTGTCTTTCGAGTCTTTAAACATTCTGAGTCCATCACGCAGCCATTGAATCGCTGAGCCAGCAACGAAAATACTTCCTTCTAAAGCATATTCAACTTTGCCGTCAATGCCCCATGCAATCGTCGTTAATAAACCATGATCCGACTTAATGGCTTTTTCCCCTGTATTCATCAACATGAAACATCCTGTACCATATGTGTTCTTCGCCATTCCTTCTTCAAAGCAAGCCTGACCGAATAAAGCAGCCTGCTGATCTCCCGCCGCTCCTGCAATCGGAATATTTCTGCCGAAGAAGTGATAGTCAGTTGTTTCACCATAAATGTGTGAAGATGGTTTCACCTCTGGAAGCATAGAAGCCGGTACGCCAAGGATATCAAGTAATTCTTCATCCCATTTCAGATCGTAAATGTTGAACATTAATGTTCTTGACGCATTGGAGTAATCTGTGACGTGTGATTTACCGCCTGTCATCTTCCAAATAAGCCAAGTATCGATTGTGCCAAACAGTAAGTCGCCATTTTCTGCTTTCTCACGGGCACCTTCAACATTGTCTAAGATCCATTTTACCTTTGTACCTGAGAAATAAGCATCAATAAGAAGACCTGTTTTATTTCTAAACGTTTCATTGTGTCCTTGTTCTTTTAACTCTTCACAAATGCCAGATGTTTGTCTTGACTGCCAAACAATTGCATTGTAAATAGGTGCGCCTGTATGTTTATCCCAAACAACCGCTGTCTCACGTTGGTTCGTAATTCCGATACCAGCGATTTGGTCTGCTTCAATTCCTGATTCAATTAAAGCAGTTGAAATGACCGATAGAACAGAGCTCCAAATTTCATTTGCATTGTGTTCTACCCAGCCTGGGTTCGGAAAATATTGATTAAATTCCTTCTGAGTTGTATGTGCAATTTTGCCTTCTTGATCAAATAAGATCGCTCTTGTGCTTGTTGTCCCTTGATCTAGTGCAAGAATATATTTTTCTTTTGTCATGATGTTTTCCTCCCCTTACATACTTTCATTTACAGCATTTGTTTGGTTTTTCGTAGTGATATAGAGTCCTAACAATACCACAACTAAAATAACGCTTACAATCCAAAAGGCTGGAGTGACGTTCGCTTTAAAGGCTGCATTGTAGAAAACACCGCCAAATGCGCCGCCTAAAATTGGACCAACGACTGGCACCCAAGCATACTTCCAGTTCGATGGGCCTTTCCCTGGAATCGGCAAGATCGCATGTGCGATTCTCGGACCTAAATCACGTGCAGGGTTAATTGCATAACCAGTTGTTCCACCTAAAGAAAGACCAATTGCAACAATTAAGAAACCAACAATCAGCGGATTGACTCCGTCTGCAAATTTATTTGCACCAATCGCTAAAATTCCTAGAACCAATACAAATGTACCGATGACTTCACTAAGTACGTTTGCAAAAGTATGCGGAATCGCAGGACCAGTTGAGAATACGCCTAGCTTTGCACCTGGATCATCTGTTGCTTTCCAGTGCGGTAAGTAATGTAAAAAGACAATAGTAGCCCCTATTAATGCGCCAAGCATTTGACCAACAATATACATTGGAACATCAGCCCAAGGAAAACTTCCTTCTAGCGCAAGCCCAATTGTGAGTGCAGGGTTTAAATGAGCTCCACTAATTCCACCAGTTGCATATGCTGCAATGGCTACTGCAAATCCCCACCCGAAAGCGATTACAATCCAGCCGGATTGATATGCGAGTGATTTCTTTAAATTAACTGCCGCACACACACCGCCTCCAAAAATAATGAGCAGCATTGTACCTACGACTTCTCCCCAAAATGGTGTCATGAAAAATTCCTCCTCTGGTTCAGTTGCCATCCCCTATGAATGTGTAGAAAAGATAAAGAAAAAGATCCACAACAAACATACTTTACATCAGGGTCATTTGTCACCTAGTAAAGCGTTGTTGTGGATCTCCGTTTCTCCATCACATGATATTAACTTAGTGCTATAGTATCAGAGGATGAAAACGTTGTCAATAAATATTCACATTTTATCTTTTCACTTTTGGAACGCTTTCCAAAGGGTGGTATTTGAGGTCGTCACTGCTGTAGCCCCTGCTTCAAGCGCTCTTTCTACATCTTCTTTTGTACGGATAAATCCGCCTGCAAAAATCGGGATCCCAGTTCGCTCGCGCACTTCTGTAATTAAATCTGGCACGACGCCCGGCAATACTTCAATAAAATCTGGACGATGTTTCCCAACGAACTCCATGCTTTTTTCCATGGCACTCGTATCAAGTAAAAACATTCGCTGAATGGCATATACCTTTTTTTGCTTGGCTTTTACTATGACAGAAGACCTAGTAGAAATAATTCCTGCTGGCTTCATTTCCTGACAAATAAATTCCGTTCCATACTCATCATGTTTAATCCCGTGAATGAGATCGACATGGACAAACATTTTTTTGTGATGAGCATTTGCCTCATTCATGATGCCCTTAAGCCGGCCTAAGTGAACATCAAGTAAAACACCATATGTAAATGGACTTTTTAAAAATTCCTCAAATTGCTTCATATTGCGTACAGCAGGTAAAATGGGTTGATCATGAAAACTCATAAGCCGTCTCCTTCAAAAGTGTATTGAATCAGTCTTCTCCTAACAGTAATTGAAACTCTTCTATTTTTCAATACACCTAGTGTGCCCAATACCGATTTCATCTCACATCATCTTCAGAGAACTAGCTCAAAATGATGAAAAGCAAACTTTTATTCCATAAAAAAAGCAGAGAAGTCTCTCTGCTATAGCTGTGCCATGCTTTCTTTTAAGGTATTGATGATAAATGAGGCGTCATCATCTGTTATATTAAGCGGCGGTGCAAGCTGGGCAACGTTATTATAGCCCGCCACTGTATCCCCATTTTTCCCGATGATCAGTCCGCGTTTTTTACATTCAGCAATCAATTGACCGACGACATGTGGCTCAGCTGGTTTTTTGGATTGTTGATCCTGAACAAGCTCAATGCCAAACAGCAAGCCTTTTCCTCTGACATCTCCGACAAATGGGTGTTCTTTTAACTCTTGCAAACGTTCAAGCATATCCCGGCCGAGCGCATCGGACCGTTCCACCAGTTGCTCGTTTTCCATAATCTCTAGGTTGGCAAGTGCCACTGCACAGGAAGCAGGGTGCCCGCCAAATGTATTCACATGACGCAGCCTGTCATACGTATCTTCTCCTGCATAGGCTTCATAGATTTCTCGTTTCACGCACGTTGCAGAAAGCGGTAAATAACCGCTTGTGATCCCTTTTGCCATGGTGATAATATCCGGCTTTACTTCCTCATGCATAAAACCAAACCGCTTCCCTGTCCGGCCAAATCCGCAGATGACCTCATCTACAATGAGAAGCGCTCCATGGGCTTCACAGATGTCTTTGACCTTCTTCAAATACCCTTTTGGCGGCATTAGGATACCTCCGCCCGTAATGATCGGCTCCATAATGACCCCAGCTATCGTCTCACTTAGTTCCCACGTCATGGCCTGATCTATTGCCATAGCACTTGCCAGATTCTCTTGATCCTCAGGATGACGATACACATCAGGCGGTGCGACATGAATAAAGCCCTGACCTAATGGTTCATATTTATATTTACGCTGCGCTTGACCGGTTGCGGCAAGAGCCGCTGCTGTATTGCCGTGATACGACCGGTACCGGGAGATAAACTTTGTCCTAGTACTTTCTCCTTTTTGCGTATGATATTGTTTGGCAATTTTAAATGCAGCTTCATTGGCTTCAGAGCCGCTGTTAGAAAAGAAGATGACATAGTCCCCGCCAAGCCACTCATTTAGCTTTTCAGCCAGCTGAATCGCCGGCACGTGGCTTTGTGTAAGCGGATAGTAAGGCATTGTCTTTAATTGCTTATACGCCGCTTCTGCAAGCTCTTTCCGGCCATATCCGGCATTTACACACCAAAGGCCTGACATCCCGTCTAAATAACGATTTCCATGAATATCTGTCACCCATGCGCCTTCTGCCTCGTGAATGACCATACTTTCATTTTCCTTGTTTGTTCCTTTCATTTGATGCCAGATCAACTGATCATCTTTTGCCTGAAGATTTTGAGCCTGCTCATGTATTTTCATCTTCCCGCCCCCATGTATCCGTTTTCATCATTAAAGAAGCTTAGACCAATTCAGCAGCACATTGCCTCTCCATTCATTATATGGATGAAACGTGAGGCATATGAAACTGGAACCAGGCCGCCCGTAAGAGAGAACCAATCGTTACTTTCATTATAAAAAAGGGGTCAGGCCGATTACATTAGACAGATCGTCAACTGATTGAACACCAGCATAAGACACTTTTCTTGATGCCTTGGCAAAATGGAGCACACTCTGCTAACGTCGATTTCCTTGCAGGAATTCATAGGCAAGAATCGCAAATTCAAGCGCCTGCCGTTTCGGCGCCTGCATCATATCCTCACCGAGCAAGGCATGCAGTTTATCCAGTCTATGATAGAGGGTTTGCCTAACAATATAGAGCTGGCTTGCGGTTTCTTTTTTAGAACCGTTTGTCTGTAAAAAGATATTTAGCGTTTGATAGAGTCTCCCGCTATTTTGATTATCGTATACAATCACGGGCTCTAAATACTCTTTCACCATACATTCAAGCAGACCGCTTTCCTTCATCATAGGCATGAGACGGAGCATATGTAGATCTTGGTAAAATGGACTTTCCACCCGCTGAGGCATCACTTTTTTTAAATGCAGCACTTCTTTGGCTGCTTGAAAGCTTTTTCTCATGTGCTGAAACTTTTCACAATATTGCCCGATACCGAAATTGATCTCGGCCCCTCGGGGCTGCTCCCGGTCATACAATTGTTTGATGTCGTTTGCAGCCTTTTCTGCACGCTCTTTCCAGTCCTCTTTCTTTCTCGTGTTTAATAAAATAAACAAGGTTTGTTCTTGATGCTCATATGCAATCAGATGGAAACCAACACGCTGAAAAATGGAGCGGCAAGAGACAAGAAAGTAAAGATTCCCTGTGATTTTTTCAATTTGATGATGTTTTTGAAAGAGCAAGACTACGCAGCCAGTTGGCTTTTTCACCCCTTCTGTTTCTTCTAGGTGCTCTATGATCTCTTGTTCTGTATGCTCTTCTTGAAACCATTTTTGCAGCCATTCATTTTCTTTTGTCTTCTTCAGCTCTTCTGTATAAAGCTCTCTTAATGTTTGCTGGGCTAGAGCATTCGCTCCTTTATCCATTACAAGCAGTTCGAATTCAGAGAGCGTGTCCGCTTGATGAATGAGCACAAGATCTGCAAATGTTTGTTTGAGCGCAAGCACTTGTTTTTGTGTCACTTCGTATCCTTTTGGCACGGAAGCAAACTGCAAATAATTCATGACCAGTTCTTCGGTTTGTTTGGAAGAATCACATAAAATAATCGGCTCGCCCTGAACAGGGAGGAGTAAAAGTATCCCCCTTACGTGCTGATACACTTGATCCAAAATATCCATTTGCGGATGCGGGGTCAGCAAAAGCTCATTTAGCTTTGATGACAGTGCTTCTAAATCAGCCATCATTTGATACTGACGCTCGATCATCATCGTATGAAGATGCTGCGTGATGTTGACGAACTTCACTTCTTTTGTAAACAGAATAAGCGGAAAATCTCTTTCTTCTGCATAGGTCAGTAATTCTTCCGGCACTTCGAATCTTAGCGGAACAAATTCAATACACAAGCCGGCCGCCCCTGAATCAATCAGCTGTCGTAAAAACGCTTGAAACACATCCAGTTGGTCATGGAAGCCTGCGGCTGTTGTTAATATAAGCTCGCCTCCATTTAATAAATCCTCTACATCAGGCACTTCTAACACATGTATCCATTTGACCTGCCGAAACAATCCTTTTTCCCCTGCTAACACTTTTGCATGCGCAAAATGCTTCGTTTTCAACACGTCACTCACTTGGAAATGAACATCTACATTCATTCATATGTCCCCCTTTGTTTGCCGCCTATCCCCTATCCCAGAGGGTGCATGGATAAAATCCATAATAAAACTGGTAATGTCACGATACTTAAGATTGTACTGAGAAATGTCGTGCTTGAGACAAACTCAGGCTTCGTTCGAAATTGTACAGCCATCAGCGTGGTATTTGCTGCTGTCGGCATGGCTGCCACTAAGATCATAATTTGTTTCACCATATCATCTACCGGTAAAATAAGCGTAAAGCCAAATGCAATGAGTGGGGAGATAAACAGCTTCAGCAATACAGCATAAGAAATATTGCGATAATCCACTTGCTTAAAAGAAATCACAGCAAGCTGCATACCTAAAATAAGCATAATCGTCGGAATGGCAGCATTCCCCACAAGCTGAATACCCGTCATCAGCTCTTTAGGTAATGAAAGGTCAATCAGCTGAAATAATAGACCGATGAGTGCCCCATAAGCAACTGGCATACGCAGTACTTTTTTCAAGACGACCTTTCCATCTCCCGCATCCTCTCCACCCTTTGCTGCATAATACATGCCGATTGTACTCATGACAAGCTGCTGCAGTACCATCAACACGATCGCAATATCCAAACCTGCTGCTCCGAAGACAAGAAGCACAACAGGCGTTCCATAGTTTCCATTGTTCATAAAAGCTGACGACAAAATCATGGCGCAATACGTTTCATTCGAATACCCATAAATACGAGATAAAATAAAGACACATAAAATAAGTGCAAGACAAAGTCCGACAACAAAAATGGATAAATACACATAGTCCATCGACACTTTGTTTTGATAAAAGGTTTCAAACGCAAGAAATGGTGACATTAAATATAAAGACATTGATGAGAGCGTATGTATGTCAAAACCAATCGCCTTCTGCCCGATATACCCGATCAGGAATATGCCGAACACTGGCAGTAAGACAAGTAAAAACTCCATGCTGCACCTACTTTTCTTTAGTTGAATTCCAGATTCCTTCTGCTCCTCATTATCATACCATTGATAAACAATAAAAAAGAAGCACCCTTATGAAAGGCCGCTTCTCTCCTCATCCATATAAAACACTTCCCACAAATGACCATCAAGATCCTGAAAGCTCCATCCATACATGAACTCATGATCCTGCTTTTCCTTAAACGGTGAACCGCCTGCTGCCATTGCCTGCTCGACAAGCTCATCGACCTCTTCTCGTGAATGAACACGCATAGAGATAATCACCTCTGATGCTTTTTTTGCATCCACTAATTGTTTCTCTGAAATGGACTGAAAATGCCTGAGTGACAACAGCATGACGGTGATCGTGTCATCAATGACCAAACAGGCCGCCTGATCATTCGTGAACTGCTGCTCAAATTCAAAACCCAGCTGCTCAAAAAAAGCGATAGATTCCTTCACATGATTTACCGGCAAATTGATATACAGATGTTTAGATTGTCGCCCCATGTTCCTCTCCTTTTTGAACACATAATCTCCTTTCAGTATATTCAGCTTTTTCTTCAGCATCCCTTTGGCAATTGAAAAAAATATGTTATCAAAAAGAAGCGCCTCAACGATAGGCGCTTCCATCATTATTTCTTATATTCAATATGGTACACATCTCTTCTTCGGTCTTTCAGCTGACGTACGGTCCCATCTTGCCTTTGTCTTCTTAAAATTTCTAAATCGACATCCCCAACGACAACCATCTCAATGTTTGGATTACACTCTCCTACAATCCCATCTCTTGCAAATTCAAAGTCTGATGGGGCAAATATAGCCGATTGTGCATATTGAACATCCATATTTTCGGTTTGCGGAAGGTTGCCAACTGTTCCAGAGATGACGGTATAAATCTGGTTTTCAACCGCTCTCGCCTGTGCACAGTAACGTACTCTTAAATAGCCTTGGCGGTCTTCTGTACAGAACGGAGTGAAAATAATTTTCGCTCCTTTGTCAGCTGCAATCCGTGCAAGCTCAGGAAATTCAATATCGTAGCAAATTTGGATCGCAATTTTGCCGCAATCCGTATCAAATACCCGGACCTGGTCACCAGCTGAAATCCCCCACCATTTTCTTTCATTCGGCGTGATGTGAAGCTTATATTGCTTTTCAATCGTTCCATCACGTCTAAATAAATAGGCAATATTGTAGATTTTCCCTTCTTCTTCTACAAAGTGGGACCCGCCGATGATATTAATGTTATATTTCACAGAAAGGTCTGTGAACAAATTAATGTAGTCCTCGGTATATTCCGTGATCCGCTGCACGGCAAGACTAGGTGACCGCTCTTCTAAATAAGACATGAGCTGCGTCGTGAAAATTTCTGGGAATACCGCAAAGTCAGCTGATGCATCTGATGCAACATCCACATAATACTCGACCTGATTCATAAATTCTTCAAAGGAGTGAATTTGTTTCATCGCATATTGAATCACACAAATTCGAACAGGAAACGCCGATTTAAAATATCTTTTCGATTGCGGGCGATAATCGACATTGTTCCATTCCATTAACGTCGCATATGTGCTGGATGCTTTATCATCAGGCAAGTAATTCGGATTGATCCGCATGAGACTAAATTCATTTAACAGCTGAAAAGATAAAACGGGATCATAGATTTGGTGAAGCATGACCTGCTCAACATACTGGCGAGGCGTCATTTCCTCTTGGTATTTATGATAGTTCGGAATGCGCCCGCCAATGATGATGCTTTTTAAATTTAATCTTCTTGCCAAGTCTTTTCTTGCTTCATACAAGCGATGTCCAATTTTCATTCGTCGGTATTCAGGACTCACCATGACTTCGATTCCGTACATATTCATCCCATCCGGATTATGGTTTGTGATGTACCCATCATCTGTAATGTCCTGCCATGTGTGGCGATCATCGTATTCATCAAAGTTAATTAATAAACTTGAACAAGAGCCAATGATTTCTCCCTCGAATTCAGCACAAAACTGCCCTTCTGGGAAATGCTCAAGGTGGCTTTCAAGATGCTCTCGTTTCCAAGGATCCATGCCTGGAAAGCATACCTCTTGCAAGGCAATGATTCGGTCAATATCCTCTTCCCGGATATTACGGATCTCCATTCTTTTTTCAAACCGCGTTAAGTCTAGTTTTTCTGCCATGATGTATTTGCCCCCTTACTGATCCTCTTTTTCAAGCTGATGGAATAGCTGGAGCAATTCGATTTCAGCCATGGATTCTAATCTGACATCATATTCTTCAAATTGCAGCGTGCTCGTCACTTTGTTTGGGACGATGACACATTTCATACCTGCCCGTTTGGCAGCTACTGATCCATTTACAGAATCCTCAAATGCCACACAATCTTTTGGCTCTACCCCTAAGCAGCGTGCGGTTTGCAAATAGAGCTCTGGATTTGGTTTCACTTCTTCCACATCATCTGACGTGCGGATACATTCAAAATAGTCGAAAAGACCAATCTGCTTCAGGTGATCAGACACCCATTTATAGTCTGAGCTGGAAGCAAGTCCAATCTTGATCCCCAGCTCCTTTGCTGCTTCTAAATAAGCTTCTACACCAGGTCTTGCTGATTCGTCCTTCATTCTTTTTTGAAAACGAGAACGCCGATCTGCTGTGAGTGTCTCATGATCCAGTGTCTTTCCTAGCTGCTTTTCCAAATATTCAAATGGCTTAAAGCCTGCCTGCGTCCCAATGACCTTGCCCCATACGGAAAGAGGCAGATCTGACTCATGCTCCGCAAACATTTCTTGTAAAACCTCATATTCATGTGTTTCTGTATCTAAAATTAATCCGTCAAAATCAAATATAATCGCCTTTACCAACGAGGCCACTCCTTTTTTTTACAAAAGTCTTAAAGATATACTCAATGCTATCATATCGTGAATAAAATTGACTTTCAAAGATGAATGTCTGCTAAAATGATTATGTATAAAAGGAGCCTGCACCGTTTTGTCAGGCTCCTACCCATGTTCGGTTCATTCTGCAAGAGATCCAAGCGCTCCGATTCGTGGAGAAATAGGCGATGTTGAAAAAGAGCGGGTTTGGTATTACAGATCTTAAAGGTTTCTCCGTTCCCTTAAAAATAGTATGTGCGAGGGCCTTGTAAGTTAACAAGGAAGTTCACACCATCTTTTACGCATTTTGAAGGTGACGGCTGGCAAAATCGTCGAGATCAAACGGAAAAGAAAAGCCGCAGGCGTTGACCTGCTCACGGTTTCGCTCGAATAGCTCACGATCTCGTTTGGTGAGATGACGTTTCGGTTTTACAATAATGGTATGTAATAGCTGAAGTCCCGATAAAATACGAAAAGCATCATCCATCGTCCCGTTATATACACCATCAATAAAGGTAAGGGAGCGATCTTTTTGACGCATATCCCGCTGCTGTCCATTGACAGCATGAGAAAGAAGATCTTCAACATCCTTTGATATTTCTTCAATTGCCTGCTCTTGCAGGTCTGTAGCAGCTTTCATTAATCTCACGTGACATCTACCTCTCTGTCGTTATTCTTTATTCAGAATAGCACAGAAAAAAAGGCGTTCGCCAAGGTAAGTGTTTCCTATATATACCCATAGAGAGGAACGGATATCATGATCATAAAAGGACACACGCTCTCACTAAAAGTAGACGAGAAGTATCATCACACTTCACTCAGTCATTTTTTAAAGACAGCCGTCTCTGCATCAAAACCGATTATTCACTTTTGGATGGAGCATCAAAAAGTTCGTTTAAATCAAAAGCCTGCCCATCACGCAGCTAAAGTCAGTCAAGGCGATCAGATCATCATTGATTTATTTGAAACAGAAGAAAGTGATGTGACACCGGAATATGGTGAATTAGAGGTACTCTTTGAAGACGAGCATTTATTAATTGTGCAAAAACCTGCCGGCCGGCCAACTCATCCGAATGAACAAGGACAAACAGGCACACTGGCAAATCTTGTGGCATTCCATTTTCAAGCAAATGGTGAAGAAAAGCGGGTAAGACATATCCACAGGCTTGATCAAGACACGAGCGGCACCGTCATTTTTGCAAAGCATAGATTAGCCCATGCGGCTCTTGATCAAATGCTTTCTAAAAAAACAATCAAACGCACATACATCGCCATCGCAGAGGGACTTTTCAAAAAAAAGAAAGGCACCATCGATGCAGCGATCGGCCGTGACAAACACCATGCAGTCAGACGAAGAATCTCCCCTAATGGGCTAAAAGCTGTGACTCATTTTCAGGTCATGGACATGAATAAACGTCTGCAACTGACAGCCGTTAAACTTCAATTAGAAACGGGTAGAACGCATCAAATTCGTGTCCACCTGAGCAGTCTCGGGCATCCACTAGCTGGGGATACATTATATGACGGAGTTCGTGATTACATCAATAGGTGTGCTCTTCACGCCAAGCAAGTAGACATGAAACATCCTTTTACAGGTGAGCATCTGATCATCGAAGCACCTCTACCACCTGATATGGACCAGCTCATGAGTCAAATCATCCATTAACAAAAGAGCCTGCGTATGAAAAGCAGGCTCTTTTTCTTTATTCAGACACTCTTTTTGCATAAATAATATACCGATCTGGCGCATTGCCGACGAAATGAAAAGGATAGCATGTGGTTAACACCAGCTCTTCCTTTTCATTCTGCAACGTAATGATGGATGTATCATGCTGATCAACAATTTTCGTATGTGTGATTTCATATATAAATTCACCATACGGCACAGTGATTTTCAGTTGATCTCCAATATCCAGTTCGCCTGTCCGGCGAAACACCGTGTCACGATGGCCAGAAAGAACGATTTGTCCATTTTGATCCGGATAATAACTGCCTTTGTAGTGTCCTACTCCCTTTGCAAGGTCATCCGCATCCGTCCCTTCGACAATGGGAAGGTCTGCTTTTAATTTTGGAATCGTCAGGATGCCAGAAGCTTTCCCCACTTCTGGAGCAAACTGCTTCTTGGACATCCCTTGATCGTCTGCCACGACCTTCTTCGCTTCGTCTAATGATTGGGCTGTTTGAAGATGAGTCGATGCGATTTGCCATATCCCCCAGCCGAGCAGCACAATCCCGGCTGTCATCACAGTCAGTGCAAGCCACTTTTTCATGCTTAAACTCCTTTGCCTGTTACATTTCTCTTAGATGATACGCTCTCTTTAGCTTGCTGCTTTTTCCTCTTGTTTTGCTTTTTGAATTCGTCCCTCTTTTTGATACACAATGGAAGCTCCTTCAAAGCTTTTCACAAAATCGACAGTGGCTTCTAAGTCTTCTGGGCCTGTTTCAGGGTTTTGCCCAAGCCTGCCTATTGGTGCATATTTACTGCCAGTTGCTGTTGCCATGAAGTTATTCACAGTGAGTGTATACGCTTGATCGAGAGCTATTGCTGAACCGTCTGGCAGCTTCAAGTCGACTACTTTATATGTTACAGGATCATAGGAATATGAAAAGCCTGAAATGCTATAATCTGGTCCAAATTGTGGAGAAATTTGTGCTTCTATGATCTCTACTAAGTCTTTTCCCTTGATCTCTAGTTTGACTAAAACGTTGCCAAATGGCTGAATATTAAAGAGATCTCCCCACGTTATCGGCCCTTTTTCAAGGTTTTGTCTAATGCCGCCTCCATTCATCATGGCAAAGTCACTTTTCATTGAATATCTCATACCATCCGCAATCAAATTACCGAGCGGCGTGTCTCCATCATTTGAATAGCCGCCTTCCATTTTGACCCCGGCTTCTCCAACAACCTCACTAATAATCGGCTCCACTTCTTTCCCGTAATGAGCCAAGATGTCTGCTGCTTCCTTGTCCTTTTCTATACCAGCTTGATCTACATACTGGATATTCGCACTCTTTTTGACGATATCCTTCGTTTTACGGTCAAGTGTCACATTGACTTCGCCAATCGCCTTTCCATATTCAAAGGCTTGCACAATTAATTTTCCATTGACCTCTCCATTGACCACTTCATGATTATGCCCTGCAAAGATGACGTCAATTTCATCATCACCTTCTTTTGCAAGCTTTGCACTCTCTCCGGTGATCGTATCCCCATTTTGAGAGGCTGTCATATGAGCTAAAACCGCTATGGCTTTAACTCCTTTTTGTTTTAGTTCCTTCGTGGCTTCATTCACAGCTTTGACTTCATCTGTAAACTGAATGTCTTTAATCCCTTCTGGCATGACCATTCCTGCGGCTGACTTGGTCACAACGCCGATAAATGCGACTGGGATTCCTTCGACATCGATGATTTCATAAGCCGGTAAAAGCGGTTTGCCAGTATCCTTGTATTCACAGTTCGCACAAACGAGCGGAAAGTTCTGTCCGTCATACCCCTTTGTGCCTTTAGGATGATCTCCGCCATTTAAGATACGCAATAGCTCGTCTACCCCTTCATCGAATTCATGGTTGCCGACCGTGCCGACATCAAAGCCAATGTTCTCCATGAGTTCAACGGTTGGTTCATCTTGCAGAAGAGAAGATATTGGAGAGCTCCCGCCAATCATATCTCCAGCATGGACCGTGATCGTATTTTTGTGCGCTGCTTGTTTTTGCTTCATATAGGCCGCGACATAATCCATCCGCCCATACATGCCTTTATTGCCATCATCTTTTAGATCCAATTCGTATTCTTGATCAATTTTACCGTGTAAATCATTCAAACTTAAAATCGTTAATGGTACGTCGTCCGCATCCTTTTCCGGCTGATAACCAGCCTGCTCTGCTTCTTCTTTGGAAGCAAAAAAGATCCGTTTATCCACATCGATTTCTTTCCATTTGTCAGGGGACACGTAGGTTTTGACAGATGAATCACCAACATAGCGTGTCAGTCCTTTTTTCTGTTCACGTGCTCTAAATTCAAATGGCTGTTCCAGTAGAGGGGCTGCTTCGTTCCATATGCCCAGTCCTTTTTCCTTTGCTTCTTTTACTGCTTTTTGAAACGTATGATAGTCCTTTTCATCTCCAACTGGCCAGATGAAATAAGTAGGGGCATATCCTTTTTTCACAAGCTCTAGATTTGTATTTAACCCTTTTTTGGTTTTCACTTGAGCTAAAAGACGTCCATAGTTATCTTTCGCTTCAGGACCAATCTTTAATGTGACTTGGTCACCGCTTGAAAGTAGTGTTTTTAAATAGTCAGTCGCTTGCTGTCCAAAACGCAATTGGTTTTTGTCTAATTCGCTTTTTGGCTGATGATACGTTTCCGGCGTGTCCATATTCACAAAACGCACCTTTGTTGTACCTAGAACGGGCTTCTTTAGATGAATCGTATCTCCATCCACCACACGGTCAACCGTTGCTTTGTATTCTTTCTTCATCTTTGGCGGCTTTGGCTGGCGTTTCAGCAGGTTGATATCATCCTTATGTCTTAGAAGCACCTGCAACGTATCATATCTGCTTAACACCCCTGTAAACTCGTACCATTTTCCTGTCTTTACTTTATCAATCGCATTCGTATCGACCATCACTCTCAGAGTGGTGCTGTGATATTTTTTATCGATGATCACCACATTGTATCCACCGCCAGCCGGCTGCGCTGGTTTTGCCTCTACATAGCCTTTGACCTTTACTAGTCTTCCTTCATGTTTACCTGCTTGTTCCGTTTCTAGCTGCTTCACAGACACTCGCTTCGCCTTTGGCAAGGTTTGGTTCACAGCATCTATCTTCAGACTGCCTTGATCTGGCACAATTTCAATCAGTCCTTTATAAGACGTGATTTTACCAGTCACTGTCACCTTCATCCCTGCTTTTAGTTCCGGGAAGTGATTGGGCTGAGCTGAATAAACATTGATTCCAGCTGATTTGTCTTGAATGTATGTGGACAGTTTCCCATTGCCTACAGCTGATTGATCTGCTGTCACAATTCCGCTCACTGTCACGGTCTCTCCTATGAGCTGACGGGCTTTTTTGATCTGCACAATCTTTTTTTGTTTCCACACCATTTCTTTCTTTTCAGATGCATTGACCTCGCTCACTGCGGACATACCAGGCAATAAGGATTGCAAACTAAAGATCACCAAAACCAAACAACAAATCATTCGAATAGATAGCATTCGTTTCATTAGACCTCTCCCCTTTGTGCTTCATCTCTCATAGTGTACAAAGTAAATATTGATGTTGAATGGATTTCATGTAAAACTTGTCTTTTTTAACTCATCGGAAAGGTAATAATCACTCGTGTCCCCTCAAAGTTTTTGCTTTCAAAACGAATGGTGCCGCCATGGCTTTCAATGATTTTAATGGTCATCATTAAACCAAGGCCTGTCCCCTTTTCTTTTGTTGTATAAAATGGTTCACCGAGTTTCCCTATTTCGTCCTCTGGTATTCCCTTTCCTTGGTCTTCAAAGATCAACATCATTTGCTGATCTTTCATGAGAGAGGTCACCTTGATGACGCCTGTCACACCATCCATCGCTTCTATTCCGTTTTTAAGGATGTTTAGGAAGACTTGTTTCAGTTCATTCGGAATGCCTTGAATGTTAGGGAGCGACGGAGACAGCTTTTTCTGAATGGACACGCCTTTTAAGACCGCCTGGGATTCAACGACCATGATCACTTCTTCGAGCAGAAGATTGACATGTACCGGTTCAAATTTCACCGATTTGCTTCTCGAAAGAACGAGGAATTCATTAATAATCGACTCGAGCCGATTAAACTCTGACATCATCACATCTGCATAATCTTTCTGATACTTTTTACTTTGAATCATCAGCTGTAAAAACCCTTTTAATGAGGTCAGCGGGTTCCGTATCTCATGAGCGATGCCTGCTGCAAGCTGCCCTACTGCTGACAGCATCTCAGATTTCATCAGCATCTTCTCTGACTGCTTTTGATTGGTGATATCCTCTGAAATCCGCATGACGGTTGACTGCATTTTGTCAGGGTCATCAATTCGGTGTAAAGAGACTCTCTCCCATCGTTCACGTCCAGATAAATCTTGAAAGTATAGTTCACCTGTCCAGCTGCCCTCTCTTAAACAAACCTTCCATTGTTTCTCTAAATCATCACATTGACATAGCGAATGATAGACAGAAAAAATATCTTTGCCGATCAGGTCATATTCATGCTGCTGGACAAACTGACAGAAACGCTGATTCACGCATTGGATGACCCCTTCCTCAGTTGCCACAACAATATGAATATGGCTGTTATCAAGTGCCGTCACCGCTAGATGAAGCGACTGCTTGATTTTCGTTACTTCAGTCATTTTAATCCAGGTCATCACTGCTCCTTCACGTTCTTCATCGTAGATGGGTGTGATGTGAACGGTGAATTGCTCGCCTTCGTTCGTTTCAATTTCACGTTCGATCGCGCGCCTATCCGATATGACGGATTGGATATCATGATAGAGCGTTTCCTGCGTAAGCTTTTTAGCCATCGACTGAAAGGATTGCTGATGTCTGATTTTCGCAGAAGTAAATAAAGAGGCAGCTGTAGGAGTGTAATAGCGTATATTCATGTCCCTGTCCACAAACAGCGTTGCAAGCTCCGGCTTGACAGAGGGTTTGTACAGTTCTTCTCTTGTCACCCTCAAGTTGTTTATGATATTTATATAATGTTCGTGTTTTTTCTCAAACTCCTCTAATTGCGTGTGTTTTGCTTTTAATTGAGCCCTTGCCTCCTGCTCCTTTTGTTTGACTTCATTGAGTTCATTTTCCAAATCGACAATACGCTGTTGATAGACTGAATTCTGATCTGACATCCCTATGTCCCTGCCGTTCTTTTGATTTTTTCCTCTCTCATTCATTCGAATGAGAATGACGTAAACTCCCTTAAAACGGCGGTCAAAACTTTTCACGGTAAAATCTGCATACTGCTTGCTGCCTTTTTCCGAAATGAGAACATGTTGAAACACAACCTCTGTCTCGTCTGTCCAAACCTTTTGAAAGGTTTGACTGAGCATCTCTTTCATATAATCTGGTGTCACATATTCACATGATTGATCTGACACTTCTGTATGATCTAAAAAAGAATACGCACCCTTTGATACTGCCAGGATTTTGTCACTATCATTGATGACCATACATGCATCATAATCCTTGCTTACTTCTTGCATATATTGTTCGGCTCGCGCTTTCAACTCGATATCACGAGCGTCTGGTGTCCAAGGGACATATGGTTTTGAAACGTTTGAATGGGTGTAAATGTTCCATTTTTCATTGAACAAATGAAACAAACGAGGGATATTGGGTAAAGTTTCATTTGGCCCTAATATCAACATCCCTTGATCTTTTAAAGCATATTGGAATCGGGACAATACTCGTTTTTGCACTTCAGGCTGGAAGTACATCAGAACATTTCGGCAACTGATAAAATCGAGGTGGATAAAAGGTGAATCGATCAATAAATTGTGAGGTGCAAAGACAATATGTTTTCTAAGCGACTGCTTCACAATAAAAGCGTCACCTTTCCTTTCGAAATATCGCGCCCGCCATTTTTCCGGCATCCTTGCCATAGACTCTACTGAGTAAAGACCTTTACTAGCTGTTTGAATGGCTTTCCGGTTGATATCTGTTGCAAATACTTGAAGTTCAATGGTCACTTGTCTTCGCTTCATTTCTTCTAAAAATAAGATCGTAAAAGAATACGCTTCCTCTCCTGTCGAACATCCTGCAATCCAAATACGGCATCGAGATTTCCCGTTTTTCACCGCATTTTCAATGATCGACGGAATGATCTGATGTTCACATACATGAAAAGCATCCATATCTCTAAAAAAAGATGTCATGCCGCTTAGAAGCTGAGCGTGCAGAAGGTCAAGCTCATCTGGTTCTCTTTCTAATAAGTAGTCGTACTCTGCTAACAATGAAATCCGTTTTTTTGCAACATTCATTCGTTTTTGAATGACAGATAGCAGCCTTTTCTTTTGATAGGTTGAAAAAGCAATGCCTTTATACATTTCAAGACGTTCAATAATTCTCAGTAAAACAGGATCTGCCTCATCGAGATGCGGGACGTTGATGATATTTGCGATATATGCCGCAAGGGTTGAAGGGTCTTTGAATGTTTGTTGATACAAAGTGTCAAAACCACTTTCTTCCTCACTGCACGATAAAACTGTACCGCCCTGCTCAACCAACTGAAGCAAGCCACTTCCCACGCAATGACCTTTTTGAAAGAAAATCGCATATGCCTCCTCCTTTTGAACGCTGGCAAGAGACTGAAAAAGCAAGTCCACAGAGCAAGCCATGCACGCCGGCAGCTGCTCTGATAGGTGCAACCGCTGATCTTCTGTTAACGTCACTACCGCATGCTGTGGACAAAAATAAATCGTCTTCTTCATGACTTTCTCACCATGTTTAATCGTTTTTGCCCGGTAGCCAATCGGTAAAACAAGTGCTTCCAAATCAGTTATACAATCGCCTGTCACATGATTTTGTACAACAATAAAAGAGGCATTTAGTTCATGTGGAAATGATTGAAAAAAAGCCTCAAGATGATGCTGTTCAAACGGCGAAACACCGATGCCAATCACTGGTGCCTGCACATGTTCGTCTTCTATCAAACGATTAATGATTTTGTCCTGCATCTGGTACCCCCATGTTCATTCGTCTGATACTTTTTTTCGACAAAAAGGAAGAAAACCCTCTAATTGTAAATAATGTTTTTTGCATGAAAGAAGGAAAACTTCCTCACATTAAAACAGAATGTATAAACAATAGGAGGAATCTCTATGCAAAACGATCAGCAGACAAACGTTCAAGGAAATGTCCAGCAGCCCCAATTCAATCATGGCGGGCATGAGTTATTTGATTTACATGAAGTATTAGCAGGGACCATTAATATTTTGGATCAATACATGATCTTTCGCCAATTCATCCAAGATCCCTCATTATCCGACATTTTAGATCGACAATATCAATTTGTATTGTCACAGTATAATGTCACGGTAGATTGTTTTTCTACTGGTCAAAAGCCTAGTGAAGAAACATCTACGTATATGATGAAAGAACAAACAGAGGTGACATACGGAATAAAACCATCTCAGCCTAAGAAGCCAAATCAATCGTTACAGGATGTAAAGGACTCGGGAATTACAGGGCATATGCTAGGTCTCGTGAAATCACATGCTGGATTACTTTCAATGACTGCACTAGAGGTAACAAACCCTGTGGTGCGACGTGTGCTTGCAGCGCAAATTCCGAACTTTATTGAAATGGCGTATGAAATTTTCTTATATCAAAATAAACATAGCTATTATCAAGTTCCGCAGCTTACAGCTCAAGATATGCAGGCGATGACGTCTACATTTGCCCCAATGAAGGGCCAAGTTCAAATGCCGCCAAACAAAGCCAATCAGCAAAAACCGCTTCATTAAACAAAAAACGGCCGACCTATATCCTCAGGTCAGCCGTTTTTTCTTTGATAACTCAGTTTAAATTGCTCTTCAAAATCTGCCAAACGTTGTCCTGTCGCTTGTTCAAAACCTCTATCAAAACGGCCAGTCTTCGCCGTTTCCTCCATAATCTCATGTATGACGTCTCGTCCATAAAGCTGCACGAGCTCATAAATCATATAGTAGCTTTGCACATAAACATCTGTCTCATACGTCATCCGGGAGTCCTGCCAATCTTGATCGGAATGAAGAGATTGAAAGGGAATGACGTCGAACCGTTCAGACGTGGCATTTAACACGTCATAGGCCGTCCATTCTGCTGTTCCCTCATGGAACCAAAGGGGAAAGATCACCGGAGACACTTCGTAAGAATGAACTTTTTCATAGAAAACAAAGTGAGCATATTCATGAATCAATAACGTGTTGAAAAAGTATAAAGGGAGTGTCTCTTTCTTCAATAATGCTTCCCGCTTATCTGGATATAACCCTATCATTTGATCATGATCGGAGTAAAAACCCGTAATATGCTTAATTCCTGCAAATTGCTCGATTGTCTCTTTATCATCAAAATAAATAATGTCTAAAGGTTTGTCAGTTTCAAAATGAAATACTGACGCTGTCCTCTTCTTTGCCTGATCCATGGCCTCAATTGTTAAATCAACAAAAGCGTCCTCTTCCTCTGCATAGTATATTCTAATATGTTCATAGACTTGCTTATTGAGTCCCTCCGTTAAAATCGTTTTAGGAGAAGACTGCTGCTCTAAATATTGTCCTGTCAGCTGAAACGCAACATAAATCAAGTATGCGGTGAAAGCATAAAAAATGAGACCTGCTGCTATCATTCCGCCTACAAGCTTTTTATGAATCAATGACGGCTTGGCTTTCATTTGCTCCCCACCTGAATTCATCCTGCAGCCTCTTTCTCTTTCTATGAAGAAACAAAGATCAACAAGAGGTGATATATTTTTTACTTTATGCAGTCAGGTGCGCAAGGTGCGGTTCCAAACAAAAAAGCCGCATATGACATACGGCTTTTGTCGTAGTTATTTTGATTCAGGGAAGACACGTCTGACCGTTTCAGTAAATTCATCGAAAAATCCTGAGATGGGCTCTCCGCTTCTAATACGTTTTCCGTACCCTTCCATACGATCGACAAAGTCTGGATTCGCAGATACATACACATTGTCGATTTGTTGATCCGTTGATTTGACTTTATCAGAAATTTTCTTTTTCAAATCTTCTGTTACATTACCGCTTTTATCGCCTTCAAGCATAACGGCAACAAATGCATTCTTTCCTGTAACAAGTACGTTCGCTGTTTTTACTTCAGACATGTTGGCTACTAGCTCTGACGCTTTATCTGCCACTTTGACCTTCTGAGGTGTTTGAACATCTGGCTGATCCTGCCTCATGTTGTCATTCTTATATGTGACATTTTCATACTGTCGTTTCATTGTTCCTCTTCGCTCATCGCCCTGGTTGTTCATACCACATCCAGTGGTGATCAATGCTGGAACGAGTAGTAAAGATAGCATCCATTTCTTATTCATCATTTATTCCCTCCTTTTGCTCTTAGGTTTTTCATCCAGTCGGCTTTTTATGCATACATCCTCTCTTTCAACGAAATGAATTCATAATTCAGCTTTGTTTGGTCATCCTAAACATGATGAAGAAGAATCATCACGATCAAATGGAGGGATTCGTTTGTTTAAAAAAAGAAAAGGCATGAGCACTGGCGCAATGATCGCAGCATCTACAGCCATCATTGCATTATTTTCCCCAGTTTTACGAAGAAGACTGAAAAGCATGACGCAAATGAATATGTCTTCAATGATGAAGGGAAAAGATCAGCAGCACCATGAATCGTCTCGACAAGAGTCACACGCACAGAAAGAATCAAAGGGCACTGCGGAAATCGGACAAATGATGAAGCAGGCATTCACTGCTGTACAGCCAAATCATACGAATCAGCACCAATCGACATCAAGAAACCATCAGCCAAGAGAGTCTTATGCACAGTCTCTTCATATTGATGAAAGTGTCATGAATGTGATGGATGATGAATCAATCCAGCAAGTGATCAATGACATCGAGCACAAATAAGAAAACAGGAGCCTTTATGAATAGAGGCTCCTGTTTATTCTCCTGAAAAATGTTCTTTCATCATCACAGAGAAGAAAGGTAAAAAGGTGATTTCAACTGTTGTGATAAAATCGCCATAAGCTTCCACTATGATTAAAAGCTCTTTTTCGTATTGCTTGTCTTTTTTTATCTCTACATGTTGCACGGTTTTAAAATCATAGATGCCTAAAACAGATCCATCTTTTTTTCGAACAGCTTTTATTGACTTCCAAGGTACATCGTGACAACGAAACGCTCGTCTTGATTCTCAAATCGAAATGTCAGGCTTTGATATTCAATAGGCATCCCTTTCTCGAACCTTTCATCAGGCTCCGTTTCAAAAAAAGAAAGCCAGTCCGTTTGATCTGGGAAGCGTTTTCCTCGCATATGTTTCGATCCCCTTATAAGTGAAATTTTTATTAATTATCCTTTTTCCCCTTTTCTTTTGCAACAAATTTTAGTAATTTTAAAAAGGTGATTTAATTTTGCTAAGAGACCTCTTTATTAATTTAACAATTCTTGTCACTTTTCATT
Source organism: Bacillus sp. FSL W8-1143 (assembly GCF_037965155.1). Lineage (NCBI taxonomy): Bacteria > Bacillati > Bacillota > Bacilli > Caryophanales > Bacillaceae > Bacillus > Bacillus sp. FSL W8-1143. The sequence continues at coordinate 958,736 of NZ_CP150182.1, read as the reverse complement.
ATCTATTTCTGCTTGTGTTTAAAGAGAATTTTCTTAAGAAAGAAGATACCCTGCTCAGACAACTATTCAAAGGCATTCTTTCTGGGTTACTCGGTGTCCTCTTAATGTTCTTCTCTATCAAAGCAGGACCAGCCATCATCGATTTAAGACATATCCCCCTTATTTTAACGGCCTTTTATGGAGGCATCGCCCAAACCATCATTGCAGCCTGTGTTGTAATCATTGGTCGATTATTAATCGAAGCCAACGTCGCTTCTTTCATCAATATTTTTTCCATGATGATCATCGCAACAGCTTCTTTTTTAATTGCTGAGCGCCATATGAATCAAGTTATGAAAATGCTTTTGTCCATTACGTTAGGTAATGTCATTGCCACAAGCCTGTTTATCATGATCGTGCATGAGACATCATTTGAACTGCATTTTGCTTATTGGATGTTCTCATATGTTGCAGGACTGTTTAACTTTTACGTCATTGAGCATCAAACAAAAGCATATCAGCTGTTAAATTTGTATAAATTCCAAGCTCATTATGACTTTTTAACAGGTGTTTTAAATAAGCGGAAGTTCGATGAGGTCTTAAATGATGCTTTTTCGATGAAATTTAAGCAGCCTATCCATCAAATATCCCTTATTTACTTAGACATCGATTACTTCAAATCCATCAATGACCAATATGGACATCATGAGGGAGATATGGTTTTAAAAGAAATCGGAAAAAGGCTGATGAAAAACACAAGAAGCTCAGATTATATTGGCCGAATTGGCGGTGAGGAATTTGCCGTCCTTCTACCCAATTGTACAGTTGAAAAAACATGGCAGATTGCAGAACGCTTACGAAGAAAAATAGCAGATCAGCCGATTTATTTACAAAATGGCATGTCCATTCATATTACAGTATCACTTGGGTGTGCGTATTTCCCCGGGACAAGTCCAAATATCAAGCAATTACCGATTATAGCTGACCAAGAGCTCTATAAAGCGAAGCAGTCTGGCCGAAATCAAGTGAGCTTCTCAGGGAGAAAAAGAGGCCAATGAACATAGGCTTTTTCCTCAATTTGTTAGCGCTAATTATTTTTAAAAAAGTTTTTGGATAACAGTTGTTTTTTCCCGCAAACACTGGTAAAGTAAAGGTAATTATTTTTGTTCGTATCATCTTTAAGAAGAAAGTTTTGAAAGAGTTTTCGTCTTTGAAGTTTGTGTAAGAGCAAGAATAGTGAATTTAAGCGTTAAGATCGCTTTAGGAGGAAATTTCATGTTAGAAGGTAAAGTAAAATGGTTCAACTCTGAAAAAGGTTTCGGATTCATCGAAGTAGAAGGTCAAGACGATGTATTCGTTCACTTCTCTGCTATCCAAGGCGAAGGCTTCAAAACTTTAGAAGAAGGTCAAGCAGTTTCTTTCGAAATCGTTGAAGGTAACCGTGGACCACAAGCTGCTAACGTTAACAAAGCGTAATTTAAGAGCATCTGCTCTTTAGCACTTTATAGAGTGAAGGAAAACCGCCCGGCTTCTGCCGGCGGTTTTTTTGTGCTATAAAAAAAGAGAACCTGACGAGAGGTTCTCTTTTTTATTTGTCGTTCTGCTTTAGCTTCTGCAAAGCAGAACGATACATATCATCATTCATTTTAGTTTCTGGCTCTTCTTCTTTGACAGGTGGTTCTGGCTGCTTAAACTTTTGAAGCGCCTGTCTATAGAAATCATCACCAGACACTCGTTCATCCGTTTGAGAAGGCGTTGACGCTTCCTCTTCTACTTCAGGCTCTACAGGTCTCGCCGCAACTTCTGACTCGCTACGGGGCACGTCAGGCTGATTGGGCACATCTTCATTGATCTCTTTCTTCTCGACCGAAGCGTGTCTGACATTGAATGCTACTAATCCGATAATGACTAGAACAGCAGCTACTAACGCTACAATAATCGTCGCCAAAAGAACCCTCTCCTTATCGCTTAAATGACGCAGTGACTGATGCTACACGTCTTCCTAATGCTTTCCCGAGTTCAATGCCTTCTGTCGAAATCACTTCATCAGAATCAATCGGACATGTCACACCTGCTCCATAGTAAGAGCCGTATAAAGCATTTTCTGGCACATTTCCAGGAAGACCAACGACAAGCATCCCTTGGTGGAACATTGGTGTAATCAAATTATGCATCGTCATTTCTAAACCGCCGTGCGTTGTAGCAGTTGTACAGAAAACGGCACCGACTTTATCGATTAGTTTTCCCTCTGCCCATAGGTAGCCAAGACGGTCAATCCATGTCTTTAATCCAGCACTAATGGTCCCAAAGTGACCAGGGCAGCCCCAAATGATCGCATCCATTTGATCCAGCTTGCGAATATCCGCATCTTTCACGTGATCAACGAATACTTCAGCCTGCTCTGTTTCACCTGCGCCTGCTGCAATTGCTTCTGCCAGTGCTTTTGTATGGTTACCTTCACTATCGTATACGACATAAATTTTCATGTACGGTCCCTCCACACTTATCTTGCATCTTGGTTTGCTTCCTTAGGTGCTGGAAGCAGTGTTATTTCTTGTTTTTTATGCTGCTGATCTTTTCGCTTTTTATCCTTACGTACATCACGCAGGAACAAGCTAAGAATGACACCAGCGGCACAGAATAACGTTACCCACATGTAAGCATCATTGATACCCATTACGTTTGAATCAACCTGTGCTTTCGTAAAGAGCTGGGTGGATACATATTTTTGAGCAGCTTCAGCTGTCATGCCCATATGATGCATCACATTCGACACAGCCGCCTGGAATGAATTCATAAAGAATGGGTCCGCTGTATTTGTTTGATCCGCCATATTGGAATAATGGAATGTTGTCCGATTCGTATAAATCGTTGTGATCAAACTCGTACCGATCGAACCACTTATTTGTCTTAATGTATTAGACATCGCTGTACCATGGCTGTTTAAGTGCTGTGGTAATTGGTTCATCCCAGCTGTCATCACCGGCATCATAAGGAGTGACATACCGAATGCACGCACTGCATACATGAGTACAATGTGACTATATGATGTATCAATGGTCAGCCTTGTAAACTCGAATGTGGTGACAACGGTAATGAGCATCCCCACAATCGCAAGCGGACGAGGTCCAAATTTATCAAACAAAATCCCTGAAATCGGGGACATAATAAGCATCGCAAGTGCCCCCGGAAGCATTAATAGCCCGGATTGCAATGCCGTAAATCCAACGAGGTTCTGCAGATAAATCGGAAGTAAGAACATCCCAGTGTATAAGGCAACTGTAATAATAATATTAATAACACTTGATAATGAGAAAATGCTGTATTTAAACACACGGAAATCAAGCATCGGATTATCAACTTTCAGCTGTTGGAAAATAAAGAGAATGATCGCAATCGCACCAACAATAATCGTCGATAAGACGATCGGATCTGTCCAGCCATCACTTCCGGCTTCACTCACTCCGTATAGAAGCGAAGCAAAACCAACGATGGAAAGAATCGCACCAAGGCCGTCCAGCTTGATCTTTTTAGGCTCTACAATATTTCTAAACATAAAGAAAGCCGCGATAATGACAATTGCTCCGATTGGAACAAGTCCATAAAACATAATACGCCAAGAATAATGTTCAATAATGTAACCAGATAATGTTGGTCCTACCGCTGGAGCAAACATCATTGCAAGACCGAAAATCCCCATTCCTTTCCCTCTGTTTTCAGGAGGGAAAATAAAAAGGATTGTTGTCATCACAAGCGGTTGCAGAATACCGCCGCCGATTGCCTGAATCAAACGACCGATAAGCATCGTTGAAAAGTTTGGCGCAATCCCGCAAATAAAGGTCCCTAGTGTAAACGAGATCATGGCAACTAAGAATAAGCTGCGCTGTCCAAAGCGTGTGATTAAAAACGCAGATAACGGAATCAGCACACCGTTGACAAGCATATAACCTGTTGTAAGCCACTGAATCGTCGTTGCACTCACATTAAATTCAGTCATTAAATGGGGCATGGCTACGTTCAGAAGTGTTTGGTTCAAAATCGCAACGAACAAGCCGGCCATTAAAATGATCAGTAAAGACAAGGAGCCTGCTCCCTGTTTTGTTGCTGCAGGTTGATTTGCCATCTCAGACAACCTCCTTTCATTTTTTGATATCAATCATCATTAAGATGAAATTTTGACAGAAGCATTCATACCAGGAAGTACTTTGTCTGATGGATTTTTAATTGAAATTTTCACTGCTACTTTTTGTGTGACTTTTGTATAGTTACCACTTGAATTTGTTGCTGGCAGCATGCTGAATGTTGAGTTTGTCGCATAACCAATTTGTTCAACTGTTCCTTCAAATGTTGTATCAGGATCACCATCTACGACGATGTCAACTTTGTCGCCTTTTTCAATGTTTTTAATATCTGTTTCTTTGATATTCGCTGTGATGTAAAGCTTGCTTAAATCAATCGTTTCACCAAGAACTGTACCAGGCTGCACTTGTTGATTGTTTTGTACTTCTTTTTTGACTAATGTGCCATCAGCCACTGATTTAATGTTTGTTTTTGTTTCTCCTTCAACTTTTGCAACTGTGCTGTCTTTTTGCACTTCGTCACCTTCATTGATATCCCAGCCTTTGATTTGTCCAGCTGCTGGTGCTGTGATTTGATACATGTCACCTGTCACTTTCGCCTCGTCAGTTTTGACAAAATTTGTGCTTTCGTAGTAGTAATAAGCACCTCCGGCAATAATGGCAAGAATTACAATAAGGCCAATAATGTTCGTTAGCAATAAACGCCCTCTGTTCATGTTTTGTTTCTCCTTTCATGTATAAAAATATAGTGTCATCTGCTTTAGCAAACTTAGAATGCCCATCATCTGACAGAATATGAAGCAAGCTCATAAAACTGTTATATCTCCTTCATCTTCCCCGCATGAATAATGGTGTGCAGCCCATTTATACTTATTGTTCACTCATGAGCAAAGAGTAGAAAAAGAAGAAAAGACGATCGGCATCTTTTTTGAAAAACTTATATTTAACAAGATTAAATATTAATAAATGAAAATTGAAATGTCAAAGAGAAAGTTTTACTTTTTTTCTGGTGATCCCTTCCTTCTCCATACAAAAAACCCTTCAGCCCTTATGCTGAAAGGTTTTTTCAAATGTGCTATTTACGAAAGAACTTCTTCCTGCTGAAAAAATTTTTTTAGGGCGAGAAAAACATCTGATTTTTGCTTCAAAATATAATGCTTAAATTTCTCATCCTGTATATGCTTATATGCTGACATTAATGTAGAATGCCGGTTGTATTGATTCACTTCACCATAACAGAATAAATTGGCTTTTTTCATAATTTCAGAAACTAGCTTTACGCACCGTGCATTGTCTGAGGTCAGATTGTCTCCATCAGAAAAATGAAAAGGATAAATATTATATCGTGCTGGCGGATAACGTTCGTCTATGAGCTCTAGTGCTTTTCGATAGACAGAGGAGCAAATCGTCCCCCCGCTCTCGCCGCGCGAGAAGAAATGCTCTTCATCTACAACCTTCGCCTCTGTATGATGGGCAATAAATTCAATATCGACCGTCTCATACTTTGTCCGTAAGAAACGTGTCATCCAAAAGAAAAAACTTCTCGCCATATATTTTTCCCAAAGTCCCATACTTCCGCTCGTATCCATCATTGCCAAAACGACGGCTTTCGACTCTGGTTTGGTCACTTCATTCCACGTCTTATATTTGATATCCTCTGGGTAGATTGGATAAAAGGAAGGACTGCCTGTCATTGCATTTCGTTTAAATGCTGATAGCATCGTTCGTTTTTTATGAATATTCCCTGTTAACCCGGTTTTGCGAATATCGTTAAACTCAATTTGCTCGACAATAATGTCGTCAAGCTCCTTTTGTTTAAGGTTTGGTAGCTCTAATTCCCGAAACAGCGCTTCCTCAAGATCCATTAATGAGACCTCTGCTTCGTAATAATCCTCTCCAGCCTGATCTCCTGCGCTCTGCCCCTTTCCTTGCCCTTGCTTACTGTCTGATCCATCACGTGCGACAATATCGCCTACCTCGCTATCTCCATCACCTTGACCCACATGCTTATTTTTATCGTAGTTGTACCGAATTTTATATTCATCTAACGAACGAATTGGAATTTTCACAACATCTTTTCCGTTAGACATGATAATGCTTTCTTCTGTGACAAGATCCGGCAAATTGTTTTTAATCGCTTCTTTGACCTTTTTCTGATGACGCTGCTGGTCGTCATAGCCTTTTCGATGGAGGGACCAGTCTTCCTGAGATACAATAAACTGACTTTTTTCTTGCCGGGACATCCATCCCCCTCCTCACCTGTTTGCACAATTCTTCTAACCACCGATTCCTTTATCTTATGCTGCTCGTCACCCAAGTTGACGGTCATTTCTAAAAAAGACATTACCGGTGCAGGTGCGCCAATAATGCCTCCTTCATTTATTAACGATTAAGAAGACTGCCTACATATTTTAAAAGTTCATTTGCACTTGTTGAATTATAGCCATGTTCATCAATTAATCTAGCCACTACTTCATTCACTTTCTTCAGCTGCTGTTCATCCGGTGTCTTCGTTGATGTCGTGATTTTCACCACATCTTTTAAATCAGCAAACAGCTTCTTCTGAATCGCCTCACGCAATCTCTCATGGGAATTATAATCAAAGCGTTTGCCCTTTCTCGCATAAGCCGAAATACGAATCAGAATTTCTTCTCTAAATGCCTTTTTCGCATTTTCAGAAATTCCGATCTGCTCTTCAATTGAACGCATAAGCTTTTCATCAGGATTCATTTCTTCACCGGTTAACGGATCACGCAGCTTGTTTTTGTTGCAATAGGCCTCGACATTATCTAAGTAATTATCCATCAGTGTTTTCGCAGACTCCTCATAGGAATACACAAATGCCTTTTGTACTTCCTTCTTGGCAATATCGTCGTACTCTTTTCGCGCAACAGAAATAAAATTCAAATAGCGCTCCCGGTCCTCGCTTGAGATAGACGGATGCTGATCGAGTCCTTCTTTTAACGAACGAAGAACATCCAGCGCATTGATCGACTCCATATTCTTCCGGATAATAGTGGAGGAAATGCGGTTAATCACATATCGCGGATCAATTCCGCTCATCCCTTCATCATGAAATTCCTTTTTCATCTCATCAATATCAGCAGATTGGAAGCCTTCGACACTTTCTCCGTCATACAGACGCATTTTTTTCACCAAATCAATATCAGAACGCTTCGGCTCTTTGAGTCTTGTCAAAATGGAGAACATCGCTGCTACTTTCAGCGTATGCGGGGCAATATGCACATCAGAAACATCACTTTCTGAAATCATTTTATGATAAATGCGTTCCTCCTCTGTCACCTTCAAGTTATAAGGAATCGGCATCACAATAATTCTTGAATGCAAGGCCTCGTTCTTTTTATTTGAAATAAACGACCGGTACTCGGTTTCATTCGTATGAGCAACGATCAATTCATCTGCACTAATCAAGGCAAAACGGCCTGCTTTAAAATTTCCTTCCTGCGTTAATGACAGAAGATGCCATAGAAACTTCTCATCACACTTTAACATCTCCTGAAACTCCATCATCCCTCGGTTGGCTTTATTGAGTTCTCCATCAAAGCGGTAGGCCCTTGGATCTGACTCTGAGCCAAATTCAGCAATGGTTGAAAAATCGATGCTTCCTGTTAAATCAGCAATGTCCTGAGATTTCGGATCAGACGGACTAAAGGTACCAATACCGGTCCGTTTATCCTCTGAGAAGAAGATCCGTTCAACCCTTACATCCTCAATTCGTCCGCCATATTCCTCTTCCAGCCTCATCATATTCAGAGGGGACAAATTCCCCTGCACACGAATGCCATATTCTCTATAGAAATCCTCCCGCAGATTTTGCGGAATAAGATGAAGCGGATCTTCATGCATCGGGCAGCCTTTGATCGCATAGACTGCGCCATGATCTGTCAGTGAATATTCCTCTAGTCCTCTTTTCAGCCTAGTAACAAGCGTAGATTTCCCCCCGCTCACTGGTCCCATCAATAACAAAATACGCTTCCTCACATCGAGGCGCTTGGCGGCAGGGTGAAAGTATTCCTCCACTAATCTTTCCAATGATTCCTCTAATCCAAAAAGCTCCTGATCAAAAAATTTGTACGTTCTGACCCCATTCTCCTCTTCAATCCCGCTGTCTTTAATCATATGATAAACGCGAGAATGAGCAGATTGAGCGACAAGTGGATTTTCCTTTATAATGTCTAAATACTCGCCAAATGTGCCTTCCCATTTAAGACGCTGCTCTTCTTCTCTGTGCTGTTCAATTTTCTTTAAAATATCCATATGAACCTCCTCTTTCAAGATTGAAGCAAGTAATCAGATACTGTTTTACAATCTATGCGGAGGCGTCCTATTACATGCTTTCGTTCTTCAAAATGACGAATTGGCAAACTGAATTGACAACCATCAGCAAGACCCTTCATAATAAAGGAAAAACAGGAGAAAAATGATCTTCTTCTCCTGCTTTTCAAGGCGAACTTCACATCATATGAAACAGGCAGCGATAGAAACAAAGGGATAAGGGGGAGCTTATATGAGAACGGTCATTATGATGGGCGTCATCATTACGTTTTTAGTATCCATTTTCACAGCTGGCTACGAAGGCAAGCCTGGTAAATGAAAAAAAGGATGTTCCATGAGCGGAACATCCTTTTTTCATTTAGTTCGTTGTTTTTAGCACCTGCTTATTCACTGTGCTTCGATTTTTTCAATATGTCAAAAAATAGACTGAACAAATCATATTTTGTTCCTTATCTCATATAAAAAAAGCCGAGATTGGTATCCCAGCTTTCTTCTTGACCTTATATCAGATCTCGATATTGCTGCTGTCGAAGTGCCTCATACACAAGAATTGCTGCCGTATTCGATAGATTCAGAGAACGAACATGTTCTGTCATCGGTAAACGAAGGCAGCGGTCCATATTCCGCTCGATCAAATCTTTCGGCAATCCACTTGTCTCTCTGCCAAAAACGAAGAAGTAATCTTCATCTAACTGAGAGTAATCAAATGTCGTATGCGGCTTTTGGCCAAATTTTGTGATATAGAAGAATTGTCCCTTCGGATGAGCCTCAAACAATTCATCAAGCGAGTCATGATAGACGACATTGGCATATTTCCAATAATCGAGTCCTGCACGCTTCAGCATTTTATCATCTGTCGAAAAACCAAGCGGACGAATCAGATGAAGGGTTGTATTTGTTGCTGCACATGTACGCGCAATATTTCCAGTATTAGCTGGAATCTCTGGTTGATATAAAACGACATGAAGTCCCAAAAAAGTTCACCTCTAATTTTCTTTTCCGCTCAACATTATACCATTAACTATCCTTCGCGGCATCGTCCAAAATGTGAAAAAACGTATAACGAATAGCTGGTGTATAGGCGGTCGAATCCTCATACGACCAATAACGCATTCGGCTGTCATATGTCTGAGCATTCACAAGAGGCATTCCGCCTTTATCGTGATCGACGACAATGGTTGTATGATTATACCTGCCATCTCCCTCAAAATCGTAGCAAATGACATCACCAATTTGAAGCTCCTGCGCTTCCTTGAGTTTCTTTGCTCTTAAACCCGCTTTCGAATTCGCTAAATAATTTTTCATCGAATGAGCCACCGTCCAGCTATAGCTCCACGTGTGCGGCCGCACCCACCAGCCAGATCCGCGGTTCGGATACCCTCTCGTTGGCGCATTCCCTGCCTTCAAGCATTGTGAAATAAAATTTGTGCAGTTATCTTCGAAGTTTTTATAGGCGGGATTTCGTTTATTCCAGTACGTCTCCGCATATTGTACGGCTGCCCGCCGGTCATAGTGAAAGGCTCTCCCAAACTGTTCTTCGGTCTGAAAGCGCTCATCCACCTGCTCTTCCATTTGCCGCTTTTCTAGCATTATCCGATCTTTCACAAGCATGTCGTTGTAAAGGAACGCTTCTCTTTTTTCTACTTGTTCCTCTAAATAAAAAGAATCGTCTACATCCTTGCATACATAAGTGAGATGAGCAAGATACTGCACATGCTGAGCCCCATCATCCTGAATCGTTGAATCTAGGAGTGTTGCTTTCGCCTTCGCCTTGACAATCTCCACCTGTCTTCTAGCAAAAAGCTCTTTTTTCCGTTCGACTGCTTCCACATCAGACATGAGCTGCGGCTGTTTGATTGCACTTCCATTTAATAAATAACCAAGCCTGTCTTCTAATGTTTGCTCTAATAATTGTTTCACACAGACACCACCAAACTTTTTTTAAAATCTCTGTTTGGTTCATTCTATGTTCACAGAGATGTTATTTAGTATTTAAAGGTGTCTGTAAAAACTCAATCCCTTTGACAATTTCTTGTTTCGCTTCCTCATCACTTTCCCGCTCAAGGGCTTTTTCCAGCTCTGGGAGTAGCTGCTCGTCGCCAATTTTCCCAATTGCCCAAGCAGCCGTGCCTCGAATAACAGGCCTTGGATCCTTGTGCATCAAATCAATCAACACGGGTAAGGCAGATGTATCTTTAAAGTGAGCAAGTGCCAAAATCGCATTTCGCTGAATTGGCTTTTTCCCCCGCCATGAACCTGAAACATGACCGTATTTTTCCTTAAACTCACGATTACTGATCGTAAGAAGCGGCTTTAAGAGCGGCTTCGCAATTTCAGGGTCCGGCTCCATTTCAGGATGCAGGTGAAAGTCCTTCCCTTTATTGATCGGGCAGACAATTTGGCACGTATCACACCCATATAAACGATTTCCTATTTTCGAACGAAACTCGTCAGGCAAAAATCCTTTCGTTTGCGTTAAAAAGGAAATACATCGCTGGGAATTCAGCTGTCCTGGATTTACAAGTGCACCAGTTGGACACGAATCAACACATTTATTACACGTTCCGCACTGGTCTTCAATTTTTTCATCCGGTTCAAATGGGACATTTGTGATCATTTCAGCCAAATACACGTAAGACCCAAACTCTGGCGTGATAATCATACAGTTCTTCGCACTAAAACCTATGCCAGCACGTTCCGCTACTGCACGATCGGACAGCTCCCCTGTATCCACCATTGATTTTGTTCGTATATCGACATGTTTGCTTCGCAAGAATTCCTCGAGCATATCGAGCTTTTTTTTCAGCACAACATGGTAGTCTGTTCCCCAAGAAGCACGGCAAAAGATCCCTCTTCTTGCATCCTTTGTACTTCGAGGAGCATCTTTCATTTTGGAAGGATACGCGAGCGCTATCGCAACAATTGATTTGGCCTTCGGAAGCAGCAAAGAAGGGTTTGTTCGTTTTTCGATATCAGGCTCTTCAAAGCCTGACAAATACCCTAACGATTCATGTAAGATGAGGCGATCTTTTAATGAATCAAATGTATCAGCACTTGCAAATCGCATTTTATCGACACCAATTTCTTTCGCATATTGAATCAATTCTTCTTTTAATTCTCCAACATGAATCACCTTGCAAACCTCCTTTCTTTGTTTCTTCTGTTGTTTTCAGTATAATACGAGTGTATCATGACCGATTGGAGTGAGTCACTGTGAAGATACATATGGAAATTTCTCATCCTGACAACCCGTCTATCCATGTTGGACAGATTGAATATTCGCATATTGAAGTTGGCACATCCCCTCAAATGTTAAAAGGCCGGCTACGCCTGTTTCAAGAATCTTTATTCTTTGAATACGAAGATAAAGTCTTAGAAGAAGTACCAGCAATCAAAGAATGGACGGACCTTTTAAAAGACGTTCCTTTCCTGCCAATTCTTGCTGATATCCAAAAGGAACAATTTATTGACTCGACCAATTCCGTACAGGATTTGTCGATCTTTTTCTCTTTAAAATATTTCTTGCCTATCCTGACATTCGATGCTGATCGCATAGAAGAGCCGCTTTCACTAGCAAAACATGAGAGTGGTTACATTGAATGGCAGGACAACGCAGGACTTAAGGGATTATTTTCTCAACCAAGTAAAGCACACATTTCTCAAGACACAAAAAACATTGTGCAAATCATTCTGTTTCCGCCATCTATTTCCCGGGAAAAGAGTGAAGCTCTCATCCAATCCTTGACGAAGATGTTTGTACAAATACATGGTGGAGAAAGTAAATATGAATTTATTGAAAAAGCACTGTAGCTTGACAGTGCTTTTTCACATTATACTGACATAATAAAAAACGCAACACTTCGTTTATCTAAGAAACGAAATACTGCGTTATTAACAAAAATTATGTATTGGAGCGGGTGATGAGAATCGAACTCACGACATCAGCTTGGAAGGCTGAGGTTTTACCACTAAACTACACCCGCATCAATTTTTCAAAAGCAACGTCATCGCGTTGACCTTTATTATGTTACAACTTCCTAAACAATTCGTCAAGAGAATATGAAGATTTTTCGTCAAAAAACTTCATATTCTCCGTATATATTACGATAGTTATTTATCGAGCTGGATGTAAAATAAGTAGGCATGTGACTTATTCTTCAGCGCTTGCTTAGGATTTTTCTCAATCTCTTCAAGCATTGGTGAATTTCCGTCTTTCCCCATTGCCGCTGTATACGCAATCAGTGCCTTTCCTCCAGAAGAGACTTTGACAGTTTCAGATTGTGCAGAAAAAACATAGTCACTTACCTTGAACGGAAAGCTTGCTGTTGCTTTCGTCATTCCCTCTTTCTTGTTGTCTGACCACATACTAAATTGTGATTCATATGTATCTTTCTCATGCCTTAATTGTAAGAGCACATTCATCGTTTGGTCGGTTCCATCCTGATGTAAAGTAAAGGTGGCAGATGACGCTTCCTTATTAGCTAATCGGCCATTTTTATAATGACTCCCGATAAACGTAATACTCTTATCCTTCTTCGTTAATCCTTTTATTGTTAAAGCCACCATTTCATTAGTGGTTGATGCTTCTAGTAAGTTTTTTTCTTTTTTTGTCAGTTTCATTTGTTCGATGGTTACTTGCTTCTTAGTAGCAGACTCCGTGTTTATTGTCGATACCGTCTTCTCGGTTTGCGTGGTTTCTTCGGCCTTCTCACCGCATCCTGCTAATAGAAAAACAGTGAATATAAGAACACTCCATTTTTTTAACATTGAGATCCCCTTTGATGTTTTTTATTTTCTATTATACTAAAATTTGGTTGTACATACAAAAAAAGATTAGGAGAATTCTCCTAACCTTTCGCTTTTTTCTGCTTCATGGCTGATAAGATAGCCACAATGAGAAAACTCGCGGCAAAAATCACAATCATATAAATAAAAAAGTTTGGCTTGATTTGAAAAGTAAATGCGGATGAACCTTCCATCTCAAAAGCGAGACTGTTAAATAATAAAGCATCATTCGTTTTTGATTGAAATAAATGATAGAAAAGCACACCAATTGTCAGCATCGGAAAGCCTAAAAACCCCAGAAAACCACCAACAATAGCACCTTGTTTCATCGCCTGTACGTTCATGACCGTTGTCCTCCCATTCCCCCAAGCAATAGCTGCTTCATAATAGATTTACCATCCCCCATAAACGGAAGAAGATAGAGTAATTGAATAAAATACGTGATTGAAAAAATAAAGAAACCTGTTGAAATTGGATTTTCTTTTAGACATAATACGGTCACAATGATCCCTGCTGCTCCGATCACACCTGGGACAAGCGGCCCAAGCAGGGTAATCCATACCTGCTTTTTCTGAAACGGATCTAATACCGGTCTCACAAATTTCACAGACATCATATCACTTGCAAAAAAACCTTGTGGACCATCCCGTCCCGCAAATTTCCGATGCGCATAGCCGTGTGCTGCCTCATGTAAGGCCGTCCCCGTAATTAATCCAAAATAAATAATTGTAAAATAAATCGCAATGGCTGCAATCGACCGGTCAGGAATGAATAAAAAAGCGATTCCTGCCATGACCATAAATAGCATCCAGAAAAAGATGATTTTACGCGTCACCATGAGTAATGCTGTCCCAAAAATATGAAGGAACGAGTGACCAGTGCAATCAAATCGTTCCTTCATTTTCACTTGATACTGCTTGAAAAATTGACAGCAGGCTGTCACAATCCGATATGGTGATTGATAATGAATAGACAGTAAGTGGTGCTGATTCAACCCCATTATCAGTTGATAAAAGTCACGAGAAATCACAGACTCATCGACCTGAAACAAATCGGCGAGCTCTGCGGTAATACTCGCTTCTGTCCTTTTGCCATCTACTTTCGTTAACATATGATAGGCACTTTCATTAATCGGGAGTGTGCTTCCATACTGCGTATCAGTGAGATGCCTCTTTTGTAAGGTCACATACGGCGCGAAAGCCGGTACCCGCTCAATCTTTAGCTTATTGTTAAGAAGTTGAATCATGTGAATACCTCCATGAAAAACCTTTGTATATGGCAAAGATGAGCAGACCTTCAAATGCAGCTACAAGCAGCCACTGAAGCGTTTGACTCGACTCCCCTATGACATAGTTTCCAATAAAAACAATCGGAATCATGAGTAAAATAAGTGCTCCAAATGAAAAAATGCCTGTGTAAGGATTGTTCCGATCAAGCGGAAGTAAAATACCTACTACATAAAAGAGCGCAGTGGCATTGCATAAGACAGCGGCCCCAATCAATACGTTCCAAACCTGATCAGGAAGCGTCAGCGTTGTCAGCATGAAGATTGCAATTTGCAGTACACCAACAAACAAAAGCCCGATAAACTTATACAGAGCCACTTCCCACGATCTTAGACCAAATGTTTTGTACATCCCCAGCATTCGTTTATCATTGCCAAATGAATTGAAGGCGGTTAATCCAGCAAGAGCGCAGAGAACAAAAAATGCTTCTTCTTCAAAACGGAATCCAAATTGATAACGGACGAATAAGATCACAATGAGGAGAATGAGAAAGTTTAAAATGTTTTCTTCATTTCGCACCTGTGATTTCATTTCCTTTACAATAAGTGACCATTTTTTTGAAGAAGAGAACGGCAGTTTGTTTAAGAAGGTTAACGCTTTTTTCTCTGCCATAATCGGCATCATCGCAAGGGAAAGAAATGCACCGCTCGCCGATAAAAGGATAAACAGAATCAAAATTGCATAGTTTACCCCTTCAGGAGACATCCCTTGAGCCGCTAAGAAAAACGGTGCTGTAAAATACATCAAATGATAATCAAACTGTATATATGATTGCTGAATTTGACTGATATCAAAATGCGTCATTCCATACGCTACAACCAGTGCTAATAAAACAAAGATCGCTGCAAATTTTTGCAACGGTAATTTTAATTTCAGAATGACCAAATACGTCATATTATAAATGAGTTGCAAAAGCATTAAGACAAAAAGCGATTGCAAAATCACCATCAAAAAGAACGTAAAGATAAAGAAAATACCTATTCCCTGGGCAATAAAATTAGGTAAAAGCAGAATACCGATAAAAAATAAAACAAGTCCTGCCACTACTGTCACCATCGGAATAAAGTAACCAAGGCTTTTCTGAAAGGTAGAAAGCGGGAACCAGCTGAGCTGCATAGAAAAACGGTCTTGCTCAGGCGTTCTGACCTTGATCAAAATGAATAACAGGCTAGTAAAGATGGATGCATTGATCGCCATTGACACAACGAGTAATCCTAGTGAGCGCTCATCGCCATTTAAGAAAGCCTTCATAAAGACACCCGTAAAACTGTATCCGATGATGGCGCCCATTGTGACGGCAAATAAAAAGAATAAGATCACAATGATCCGCTTCGTCTGAGTATCAAAGAGCTTATACATCTCCTGCTGCCACATTTTAAGCATCACTCTAGAAATGATTAATGATTTCATCAAAATGTGCACCCCTATCACTTAACATTGAAGCTTTCAGAAACACCTGTTCCAATGTGCTTGATTGATACTTCTCTTTTAAGGCTGAGACCGTTCCTTCATCCATTTTATTTCCCTTAGAAATAATGGCGATTTTGTGGCACAGCTCTTCCGCTGAAAGCATATCATGCGTTGAAAGCAAGATCGCACCATGGTGCTCGGCATAACGCTTCATCAGTTTCTTTGTGTTTATAACCGCTTCAATATCAAGTCCTCTAAAGGGCTCATCCATGATCACCAATTGACTATCAAGCATAAAGGCGGCAATCAGCTGTGTCTTTTTTTTCATACCATGTGAATAGGTTTCAATCGGTCTTGATAAAGCCGAGTCCATATCAAACAGTTCAATTAGTTGATTTCTTCTATGAATTGTTTTACATTCATACATAGAAGAAACAAAATCTAAATATTCAGCCCC
Source organism: Bacillus sp. FSL W8-1143 (assembly GCF_037965155.1). Taxonomy (NCBI): domain Bacteria; kingdom Bacillati; phylum Bacillota; class Bacilli; order Caryophanales; family Bacillaceae; genus Bacillus; species Bacillus sp. FSL W8-1143. The sequence continues at coordinate 942,444 of NZ_CP150182.1, read as the reverse complement.
AGTCAATGCTTCAGGGAGCAGCAGATCATCTGGAACATAGGCTACTTGTTTTTTAAAGGATGGTTCGTCATTTGTGACATCCTGCAACAGAATCGTTCCTTCTGTATGCTTAATGATGCCGAGTATACAGTTAATCATCGTTGTTTTACCAGAACCATTCGGTCCAGCAACAGCAACGATTTGATGAGGGTCGATTTTTAAATGAAAATCATTGACAGCAGTCACGTTATTTTTATACGTCTTGGTTAATTTCTCGATCGTAAACATATAACCTCCAAGTGTCTGCATATTCTTTAAAAACAGATCAGGCTAAACCGCCCGCCACAGACGGTTTAGCCTTGGTGTCATTTCATAGAAGTAAAAAGATGAATCCTAAGTATAGCTACTTACATTCAATTTGGACTTTTAAGCCACTTTCCCACTGAACGGCTCCTGTAAAGCTACCCTTGCCGTTTGCTAAACACCAAACTGCTGCTCCTAGAACAACTGTTGCTCCCAATCCAAGAAGGACAGCAACAAATACTAAGAACCAAGCTTGGTCCATAATAGCAGGTTCCATAGTGGAATAGTCAACTTGCGGCGCTGCATAAGTCATACTTTTCACCTCCCAGCTTATGATGATCGTATCATAGGCTCTACTCTCCAAACATCAACAGAAGATCCCATTTTTGACCGAACATACCTTCGGATAAAATGTGACTTTTTATTCAATTCTTCACTTTTAAGTGCAAGACCCCTATCTTATTAGCTAGATTTTTTCACTCCTTAAGAACCACAAAACCCATATAATGGCAATTAAACCATCTTTTTTCTTCTTTTTTTGAAATAGTCCATTTTTATCAATCCCTTTATATATTCTTTCTTTTTTGTGAAATAGAAAGAATTCCCCCGATATATCAGATAAAAAGGTCCTAATTATATGTCGTTAACACACCATTTATGAAATATTTACTGATAATTCCGATAAAAGAGTGAGTCTATTTCCCTTCTTCTCTTGTCACTTAAAATATGTATATACAAGAAAGTCCATTGGGAAAAAAGCCCTTTCTTTTCTTGAGTAACATCCAACATATGATTCGCTTCTTTTTATGAAAAAACAACTTACAGCATAGACATTCCCATGATTTCACTAGTTGGCAATGATTGATTGCTTTCAAAAAAACTGATCCGTACTCTCTAATGCAACAATCCCTCTTTTCATCTAGCGTATCCACACCCTTCCTCATTGAAATTAAAAAAGCCCATCAACTTTATTTATTATTTTTTCAGATTTATCTAAAAAATGATTGACCAAGCTCGAAACAAGATTTATAGTCTTATTAAATATTTCTTATCAAAGTAGTTGGTTTTATCTAACAAAAGGAGGATACACACATGTCAGAAGAACGTCCATTCCGTTTAGAAACAAAAGCCATTCACGCAGGTCAGGAGCTTGATTCAGCAACCTATTCAAGAGCCGTGCCTATTTACCAAACAAGCTCTTTCGGTTTTAGAGATAGTGAGCATGCGGCGAATTTATTCGGACTGCAGGAACCCGGAAATATTTATTCTCGCATTATGAACCCCACAAATGACGTCTTTGAAAAACGGATCGCCGAGCTTGAGGGCGGCATTGGTGCACTTGCTGTCTCTTCTGGACAAGCAGCGACCACTTATTCTATTTTAAATATTGCAGGAGCTGGTGACGAAATTGTATCCTCCAGCAGCCTTTATGGAGGCACCTACAATCTGTTTGCTCATACGCTTAAAAAGCTCGGCATTACAGTGAAATTTGTCGATTCATCCAACCTTGAAGAACTCGAAGCAGCGATTACAGACAAAACGAAGGCAGTGTATGCAGAGAGTATTGGGAATCCTAAAGGCGACATTCTACATATTGAAGCCATCTCAGCCATTGCACACAAGCACCACATTCCGCTTATTGTGGATAATACGCTCGCAAGCCCATATTTATTAAGACCGATTGAGTTTGGCGCAGACATTGTCGTCCATTCCGCTACAAAATTCATTGGCGGTCATGGTACATCAATTGGCGGTGTCATTGTCGATAGCGGCAAGTTTCCTTGGGCCGACAGTGATAAGTTCAAAGGGCTGACTGAACCAGATCCAAGTTATCACGGCCTGACGTATACCGAAGCAATTGGAGAAGCGGCTTATATCACAAAAGCACGTGTGCAGCTCTTACGGGATTTAGGAGCAGCCTTGTCACCTTTCAACTCATTTTTACTTCTGCAAGGCCTAGAAACTTTGCATCTGCGTCTCGAGCGACATAGTGAAAATGCGTTAAAAACAGCGCAATTCTTACAAGATCACCCTCTTGTAGATTGGGTAAGCTATCCTGGCCTTGAAAGCCATGAATCTTATGAGCTTGCTCAAACCTATTTACCAAAAGGACAAGGCGCCATTCTCACATTCGGTATTAATGGTGGACGAGAAGCAGGTAAAAAGCTTATTGATTCAGTTAAACTTTTCTCACATCTCGCAAATGTGGGCGATTCTAAATCATTGATCATTCATCCTGCCAGCACAACGCATCAGCAATTAAGTGAAGCAGAACAAAAAGCGACAGGCGTCACACCTGAGCTCATTCGTTTATCTGTTGGAACAGAAGCGATTGAAGACATTATTGCAGATCTTGAACAGGCGATCAAAAAGAGCCAGGCTGAATGAAATAGAAAAAGCACACCTCTGTGTGCTTTTTTATGTTTCATTCATTATTGAGTAGTCGAACGTCTTGGAAAGGATAGAACACAAATGATGTCGTTCCTTGAATATCACTCTTTGTAAAAAGACCTAAGCCATTACGACTGTCCATTGAGTTTTGACGGTTGTCACCCATGACAAAATACTTGCCTTTTGGAACGGTAAGAGGACCAAAATCAGGTGTCAGCAAGATGCCATCTGCGGCTGCTTTCTTTTTGTTTGACGCTAAGTAAGGCTCTGCCACCTTTTGACCATTGACATACAGCTGGTCATTTTTCATTTCAATTTTATCACCAGGTAAACCAATCAACCGTTTAACATAATGAGTACTGCGGTCTTCCCCATCAAGAACAATGATCTGTCCCCGCTTATAATCACCGAAATAATCAACCGTCTTATTCACAAAAACCCGCTCTGTATTATGCAATGTTGGATCCATAGAGGTCCCTTTTACAATATACGGTGCGAATAAAAAGTTACGAATGATAAAAACGGCAATGAATGCGATTAAGATCGCTTTGAGCCAGCCCCATACTTCTGATTTCTTTTTTTGTGTTTTTGTATTTGTTGTCATAAGCTCCTCCTGAAATCCCCTAGGACGAAATGAGTTCCGCTAGCTGCACGCCAGCATCACGCTTGTATCACCCTAAATATAAACATAATTTGCCAACAAATCAAGCGATGAGAGAGAAAAAGGCAAGCACCCTTCTGTGCTTGCCCAAAACTCAGTTACTTAGTAGAAGAATCCTCTTCTTTTTCTTTTGATTTACCATAGAAATAATCAGATGGATTCACTGGTTTAAAATCAGACAGCTTATGGAATCGAAGAAGATCCCTATAAAGCACTTTATCTGAAAGGCTTAACTGATTATCGACACGGGCTTTAATCGCCTCTGTCTTTTTATTTTGTTTCACAACTTTACCTGTTTTTGTATCATAGACAGTGTTATCTACAAGTGTATATTTTGGTGTCACATAGTTTCCGTTACGGAATGCAACAGTTTGATCATGTTTCTTAGAGAATAGATCTGTTCCAAAATTCACATACTCATTTGAATCAATACCTTGTAAGTGAAGAAGCGTAGGCATCACGTCTACTTCACCACCATACGTATGGTTCACGCCGCCCTGTTTGCCAGGAATACGAATCATGAGTGGTACACGCTGGTTTTGAGCATTTTGATAAGGTGTAATTTCTTTCCCTTGAATTTCGCTCATTGCACGGTTATGGTTTTCAGAAATACCGTTGTGATCACCATATAATAAAATGACAGAGTCTTTATACATACCTGATTTTTTCAAGTCTTTAAAGAATTGCTCTAATGACTCATCTAGATACCTTGCTGTTTGGAAGTAGTTATCTACTGTTTTGTCACCAGTTGTTGCCTTAGCAATCGTCGCATCTTTTTCATCTAAATTAAATGGATAGTGATTAGTCAATGTCATTAAATGTGCATAAAATGGCTTTTTCATTGATTCTAGCATCGGGATTGATTCTTTGAAGAATGGTTTATCCTTCAGACCCATATTCACAAGATTTTCTTCATCCATGTTGTAATGTGAAGCATCGAAGAATTGATCATATCCCATATGTTTATAAATCGTGTCACGGTTCCAGAAAGATTTATAGTCGCCATGAAGCACTGCGCTCGTATAGCCTGCTTTTTGATCTAGGATAGCAGGGAGTGATTGGTAAGTATTTTCACCTTTTGTCACAAACGCTGCTCCCTCTGGCAAGCCGAACATACTATTATCCATCATCAGTTCAGCATCAGCTGTCTTTCCTTGACCTGTCTGATGGAAGAAGTTATCGAAATACGTAAAGTCCTCTTTCCCATGAGCCAGCTTGTTTAAAAACGGTGTCACTTCTTCTCCATTTAGTTTGTAGTCAATTAAGAAAGACTGGAAGCTTTCTAAATGGATTTTAATGATGTTTTTCCCTTTTGCTTTACCGAAATACTCTGCGTTTGGCTTCGCATAGTGAGAAGCTGTATAGTTTACAACATCCGTTAAATCTTCACTGCTCGCATTTGCTACCTGTGTTGCATTTTGTGCTGATTGTACTCCGTCATAAATCGTATAATTATAAACACCTAAATATTTGACAACATACTTATGATCAAATGTTCTTGTTAATAATTCTGGACGGTCCTTTTCAGCTAAATGAAGGTTTACAAAGAACAGTCCTACACCTGCAGCCACAATCAACAGTGCAAATGTCTTTTTCATTTGGAATTTCTTCACTTCTGGTCTCCAGATCACAATCGCAATCAAGATAATGATATCAAGGAAATATAAAAGGTCATGCGGCTTAATACTAGATAACACACCGCCAGTCATGCCTCCTCCAAGATTGCCTGCTTGCTTCATTGTGGAGAAAGTCAAAAAGTCATCAAAGAAACGGTAGTACGCTACATTCGCATATAAAAGTGCGGTCATAATAAAGTCAATCACAATTAATACTATGGCAGATTTACGACCCTTCAAAAAGAGAGCCAGTCCCAAAAACACAATGGCTGAACTAAATGGATTTAATAAGAGAAGACCCTCTTGAAAAGAACCTTTCACTCCTAAATTAAAGTCCATTTTGTAGGCTGCATACGATTTCGCCCAAAATAAAAGGACAGCCAATACAAAAAAGCTATATTTGTTCGCAAATATTTTTTTCATAAAACCTCTTCTTTCTTATTATCGTTCTGATATAAATGAAATCATAAAAAATTTACATTGATTTTGCAAATGTAAATCTTCTTCACCAAGCATTCCCGATGCTCTGTTTCCGCCGGATATGTGTGCTCCGTTAATATAACGTATGAGAAGCATCATAGGTTTCAAAAAAAATACGAGTAAATAAAAGGAAAAATATCCATTTACATTTCATTTACACACACTTTGCAATTCAATAGATGAAGAAGGGTTTGTAAATCACTCAGTACTACTTTACTTTTTTCATCTATTCGTGTCAAAGTAATTATAAAGAAAAGGAAGAATCACCTAGGCTTTTCGACTCATTTACCCAAATATATACAAAATTCGATACATAACATATTCGTATTTATTGTGACTCAACCTCCAATCATCCATGTATTTTCTCTCCTTCTGACAATCTAAAAAAGTTTTAAGCAAAAAAAGCTTGATTTCTCCTCCTCATGTGCGGTGTGATAAAGATATAGATTTTCAACAAATCAGGCTGGAGGACATCACATGAAACATAACAAACAAATTAACGCATTTAAAAAACGATTTTCAGAAGAAATAGATCACATCATTGCTGTCACAGGACCTTCAGGAGTAGGTGCAGGAAAAGCCGGACAGGAAGCTCTTTGGACCGCTTCTATTCCACTGATTGCATGGAAGGAAAAAGACTTCGTTACAACAGAAAACATAAGACTCTGCTGGTTAACAGATGAAGAGGGATTAAGGGAAAAGCAGGCACAATTACCTAAAGAATCAATCGTGACACTTCAGGTCCGAAAAGGTGAAGGTGAGTTCATGCTTGTATCACTCATCGATACAGATACACAGGATGAAGAGCTGCAAGAGATACTAGAAGAAGCCCAAAAACCTGTCTTTTATCATGATGACCTGCTGGGCACCTTTGAATTAGTGAAAGGACTAGACTTATTTGAAACAACGATCCAGTGGAGTAATCAAGAATGCCTGCTCTACTTCAACCTCGAAGAAGATGAAAAAATAAACGACTCTCTTCGAACCGCTAGACAACTCATGAAAGAGAAGACCACATGGGATGCTTCTATTAAATCATTTGCAGCAAATCAGCTGCTTGAATTAACTAAAGACTGGCAGGAGCAAGATGACTCCGCTGAAACACAAGAAGAGCTTACGCTGGATCACTTTATAAGCCGCATCTCACTTGAAAGTCTGCATGCTTACCCAGATGGAGAGTTTGAAGTCTACTGTCATGACGGTGATTTATTTTGGGGACATGTCATCATTGTCTCAGGCAATATCAATGGCACGTTTCAAGATGCCCACATTGCAGGCTAAAGATTGGCGGGATAAATAATGGAGATCAAGGCTTTTCATGAATTAAAGCAAATTGGAAAAACACCCGTCGTGGCTAAGATTGGCGGCTTTCGTCCTGATCCAGCAGCACACAGCTGGTTTGCCGGTCATTTCTTCATCCACCCCGATCAAGGCTGGCCCATAGATCAAGATGGCGTTATGATTCCGATCTTACAAATTTATTTACCTGAAGTGCCAGAAGGATTGAACGAATTCAATGAATGTAAAATGATTCAAATCTTTCTCAACCAGAAAGCACTTCCGATGGATATTACCAAAAACGGCGAGGGCTGGAAGCTCATTGAATATGCAGATATGGAAGGATTAGAAGTAGTTGAAACTCCTGAAGAAGTGAGAGGACTCAAACCCTTTCAAATCCAATGGAAGGAAAGTGAGCAAGAAGACTACCCTTGCTGGGAAGAAGCGTGGTCATACGTCGATTTATCAGAAGTAAATGAAAGTGATGAAGCGATAGAACACTTCTTTGATCAATACACCAATTATTCGTTCACAAAAATCGGTGGATATGGGGCGTATATTCAATCTCCACCCCATCAACAACAAGGCGAATTCATGCTGCAAATCGCCTCAGAAGAAAAACCTCGGTTCATGATTGGTGATAATGGCACGATGTATTTCTATTACGACAAAGACACAAAAGAATGGTTTATGCATTGGGATTGTTTTTAAAGTTTTATTGAATGAAACCTTTCCTCCTTCTAAGCGTAGGAAATAATATGGAAGGAGGAACCAACATGGGATTCATTTTCGATATCTTTTCACTTGCTGTATATATCCCTTTTCTACAGGTAGATGAAGAGGATATCTCTAGAAACGCAGCCCATCTCAAAAAACATAGCTGGTTTCATGAGTTATTAAATGATCCAGCTTACAGGCATCTCATCATTTATCATCCAGATGTCCGCCAAGTCATTGGCAGATGTAACACAGATAAACTTCATCAGAAGCGATACAACTTAAAATGCGAACGTAAAGTGCTGAAAGCATTACGTCGTGCCAAGTAAATGGACAAAAGGGCCTTGCTTTCCTATGGCTCTTTTCATCGTTCTCTAAGAAAACATTTGACGCCTGGACAACTCTCCCCGTATATTATGTATAAATCCATCTTTTTCATAGAAAAGGGGGCTTTACATGCGCTTGTTTAAGTACTGGAGAAAAAAGCAGCCTAAACAACAGATCATCTCAGAAATGAAAGAAGACAGCATCCCAATCAACTTCTCCACACTTCCCTTTGGTACAGACACAGTAGATGATTTTTTGTTCAACTTAGACCTCACCTCGAAGCTCACAGATCCCTATAAAGAAACAGATCCGAACAAATGAACCTATCCTCATCCAATCCTGGATGATTTTTTTATACTCGATGAAAGGTGTGTCACATGAAAACATATTATATCGTCAGACACTGCCAAGCAACTGAACAATCCGAGGATGCGTATTTAACGCCACAAGGCATCGCACAATCTCATGCACTAGCACAGTTCTTTTCCGGCATTCACCTCAATAAGATCATCTCAAGTCCCTATAAGCGAGCGATCCAAACCATTGAGCCTCTTGCTCATGCAAAACAACTCGAGGTACAAATTGATCAGCGTCTCTCTGAACGTGTGTTAAGCAGCAAACCAATGGACGATTGGTATGAGAAACTAAAGCTCAGTTTTACGGACTTGCATATGACCTGTGAAGGCGGAGAATCGAGCCAAGAAGCGATGAATCGTATTGTAGAGGCACTCTATGAACAAATAAAATTAGGAAAAAATCATACTCTATTCGTCACACATGGCAATCTTATGAGCCTGCTTCTTAAACATGCCGATCCCACGATTGGATTCAAAGAGTGGGAGAAGCTAAGTAATCCAGATGTCTATGTCCTGAAATATTTCAAACCAGATCATATAGAAATAGAGCGTATATGGCATAAATAAACGGCAGAATGAATTCTGCCGTTTCCTCATCTATTGTTAATAATAAAAAGCCTCTACCCACTCATACGGCTTCTTACGCTCCGCACACCATTTCATGAATCCTCTTGTCTCCGTTTGCTGAAATTTCTTCCAGTCCGATAAAAGCTGATCATAATAGTCTGCTTGTTTTTCAACATTGGTACGAATCCTTTTATCTTCGATCAGCATCATGACATCTTCAATGCCTTGAATTCGCTCTTGATCTTTCTCATAGGTGCTTAAATAAAGATCTTCATGTATATGATGAAACGAATACCACAAAGCCGATAAATAGGTTTCGCAAATTTGTACAATGACACGCTGCTCCTTGCTACCTCCAAGCTCTAGTGCCTTCAATAAATAGGGCAGCCCTTCTCCCTGATGCACAAACAAGCCCTGCCAGCGATACTGTCTCACATCCATAGGATCAACCTTCTCCCACTCTTGCATAACAGGCTGAATCACCCCAATGATCAATGGATACACAAGCAAATGATGACCATCCTCAAACCGTTCAATCTTTTCAAACAGCCAAGCAACAAATGAACGCCGTGCTGCAAATTCGCTCTCCTTCATTTCTTCAACAAAAAACCGAAGAACCTTTAACGCATCTTTACGCAGACCCTGTTCTTTCTTCACACAGTACTGTCTAAAAAGCGGATAATCATGTGATCCCTCGTCTTCAATGATGGTCTGTAATATCGTCTTCATTTGCAAGTTAACAACTCCACCTTTTTACATTCTTTCTATTTCTCATTTATCTTTGAATCGTAAATCTGATTCCTTAACACTGATTCACCCATTCTAAATAACGCCTTTGAATCACTTTTTTGATTTTATCGTAGTTCTCCCAACTATCTTTAACATAATATACGCCTTCAGCTTCTGGAAATGTCTCCTCCTTATTTAAGCGTGATAAGAGTGGTATAAACACCTAATTGGTCTTTGACTTTTAGAAGGCTCTTGGCATCCTCAAATCCATTCTTTTCGGTGTTCATGAATGAATTGAATGTCTTTTTGATAATGTTCAAGGTGCCCCTCATGAATCATTTTTTGAAAAGCTATATCACCTTCACTCGCTTTTCGTTTCATGTACTGACATAACCCTTTTAAACGCAGCAGCACCATATCCACATAATCTTCTGCTATTTCCTCACCATAAGCTTCAAAAAACAGTTTCACTCTATGCTTTATCTGGTCTGCATGTTCTGATGAATGGTAGTTCACAATCTCTCCTGTTTCTGTGCGAAAAAACCTACTGAGAGGTACACAAGTATACAGAGTATATGCGATATCCCACAGCCTTGGACCAGGAGCAGCTACATCAAAATCAATGATTCCTACTGGTTTTTCATTATTGAAAATGATATTGTACATAGCAAAATCATTATGGCACACAACCTCTATGTTGTTAGGCGTATTGTCCATTCGTTCCCAATCGTCTGAAATGGGAAAATCACGAACAGCATCATGATACAGTCTAAGCATTCTCGCTATTTCTTTTAAGGCATGGAGAGAGCACATGTATTCTTTTAAGGGATCATGACTGGCTACGCCTTCAATGAAGGACAATATCTCTCTACCTTTTTCATCAACCCCTAAAAACTTTGGAGCATAGGAGAAATTCTTTTTTTCTAAATGCTTTAGCAGCTTTTGGATATTGATATTGTCTGACTTTACTTCTCGACGAACCGTATCTCCAGAACGATATACGTTCGAGACATTGCCACCTGTCAATAACTCTTCATGATCATTTTGTTTTTTCATAAATTCTCCCCTCAAATTGGGTCACAATGATGATGTTAGCTAAAGATGTGTATGTACCCACAAATATTCATTTAGTTACACAAAAGTATTTCACTGTTTTATGTGAATGCGCTACCGCATTTTGTTTCCTTACATGGTTAAATGTATCTTATCAAATGTTGCAAATCATCTAAAGATTATTCTGCTAAAAGAAGTACATGCTCATTATTTTCTAATAGGTTTCTATTTTTATCTAAATAACTCATTTAAACCACAAAAAAACGTTTCACCACAAGGGTGAAACGTTAGGTTGACGGTAAAAACCGATCATGAAATTATTAATAGATACCGGTGGCCGGGGTCGAACCGGCACTCCGTGAGGAACACGATTTTGAGTCGTGCGCGTCTGCCAATTCCGCCACACCGGCATGATCATTAAAGAGCGCAACTTATGATAAAAAACATGGTGCCGAGGGCCGGACTTGAACCGGCACGGTAGTCACCTACCGCAGGATTTTAAGTCCTGTGTGTCTGCCAATTCCACCACCCCGGCAGTCTTTTCAAAAAGGCGACACCCGGATTTGAACCGGGGATAAAGGTTTTGCAGACCTCTGCCTTACCACTTGGCTATGCCGCCATTATTGGAGCGGAAGACGGGATTCGAACCCGCGACCCCCACCTTGGCAAGGTGGTGTTCTACCACTGAACTACTTCCGCGAATCAACTGGGCTAGCTGGATTCGAACCAACGCATGACGGAGTCAAAGTCCGTTGCCTTACCGCTTGGCTATAGCCCAATAATAAAATGGGGCGATTGATGGGAATCGAACCCACGAGTGCCAGAGCCACAATCTGGTGCGTTAACCACTTCGCCACAACCGCCATAGATGTTATGAATCATATTAAGAAAATTGGCAGGGGCAGTAGGAATCGAACCCACACCGGAGGTTTTGGAGACCTCTGTTCTACCTTTAAACTATGCCCCTATGAAAATAAAAATGGTGGAGGGGGGCGGATTCGAACCGCCGAACCCGGAGGGAGCGGATTTACAGTCCGCCGCGTTTAGCCACTTCGCTACCCCTCCACATTTGAAAAACAGTGCCGGCAAGAGGACTTGAACCCCCAACCTACTGATTACAAGTCAGTTGCTCTACCAATTGAGCTACACCGGCAAATAGTGGTGGCTCGGGACGGAATCGAACCGCCGACACACGGATTTTCAGTCCGTTGCTCTACCAACTGAGCTACCGAGCCAAGTATTTATTTTAAAAATGGCGGTCCGGACGGGACTCGAACCCGCGACCTCCTGCGTGACAGGCAGGCATTCTAACCAACTGAACTACCGGACCATTTTGGTTGCACTCAATGAGCACTCCCCATTGGTGTATAAAATAATTTGGTTGCGGGGGCAGGATTTGAACCTGCGACCTTCGGGTTATGAGCCCGACGAGCTACCGAACTGCTCCACCCCGCGATGATATAAAAGATATGGTGGAGGATGACGGGCTCGAACCGCCGACCCTCTGCTTGTAAGGCAGATGCTCTCCCAGCTGAGCTAATCCTCCGAATAAAAAACACTGGTGTATATTCTATAAAATGGTGACCCGTACGGGATTCGAACCCGTGTTACCGCCGTGAAAGGGCGGTGTCTTAACCGCTTGACCAACGGGCCCTTTATTATGTAAATTGTGGCGGAGAGCAAGGGATTCGAACCCTTGAGACGGGGTTACCGCCTACACGATTTCCAATCGTGCTCCTTCGGCCACTCGGACAGCTCTCCAAATTGGCTCCGCAGGTAGGATTCGAACCTACGACCGATCGGTTAACAGCCGATAGCTCTACCACTGAGCTACTGCGGAATGAAGAAAGCCTGGCGATGTCCTACTCTCACAGGGGGAGACCCCCAACTACCATCGGCGCTGAAGAGCTTAACTTCCGTGTTCGGTATGGGAACGGGTGTGACCTCTTCGCCATCATCACCAGACAATTTAGTGACAAAAGATATTATACTATGTATTGAAAATAAATCAAGAGATATTTAAAAAATGTTCTCTCAAAACTAGATAACAATGTTCAAGCTTCACATTAGAATATAGGTTAAGTCCTCGATCTATTAGTATCTGTCAGCTCCACGTGTCACCACGCTTCCACCTCAGACCTATCAACCTGATCATCTTTCAGGGATCTTACTTCCTTGCGGAATGGGAAATCTCATCTTGAGGGGGGCTTCATGCTTAGATGCTTTCAGCACTTATCCCGTCCGCACATAGCTACCCAGCGATGCCCTTGGCAGAACAACTGGTACACCAGCGGTGCGTCCATCCCGGTCCTCTCGTACTAAGGACAGCTCCTCTCAAATTTCCTGCGCCCGCGACGGATAGGGACCGAACTGTCTCACGACGTTCTGAACCCAGCTCGCGTACCGCTTTAATGGGCGAACAGCCCAACCCTTGGGACCGACTACAGCCCCAGGATGCGATGAGCCGACATCGAGGTGCCAAACCTCCCCGTCGATGTGGACTCTTGGGGGAGATAAGCCTGTTATCCCCGGGGTAGCTTTTATCCGTTGAGCGATGGCCCTTCCATGCGGAACCACCGGATCACTAAGCCCGACTTTCGTCCCTGCTCGACTTGTAGGTCTCGCAGTCAAGCTCCCTTGTGCCTTTACACTCTGCGAATGATTTCCAACCATTCTGAGGGAACCTTTGGGCGCCTCCGTTACATTTTAGGAGGCGACCGCCCCAGTCAAACTGCCCACCTGACACTGTCTCCCTGCCCGATAAGGGCAGCGGGTTAGAAGGTCAATACAGCCAGGGTAGTATCCCACCGATGCCTCCACCGAAGCTAGCGCTCCGGTTTCCAAGGCTCCTACCTATCCTGTACAAGCTGTACCAACATTCAATATCAGGCTGCAGTAAAGCTCCACGGGGTCTTTCCGTCCTGTCGCGGGTAACCTGCATCTTCACAGGTACTATAATTTCACCGAGTCTCTCGTTGAGACAGTGCCCAGATCGTTGCGCCTTTCGTGCGGGTCGGAACTTACCCGACAAGGAATTTCGCTACCTTAGGACCGTTATAGTTACGGCCGCCGTTTACTGGGGCTTCAATTCGCACCTTCGCTTACGCTAAGCGCTCCTCTTAACCTTCCAGCACCGGGCAGGCGTCAGCCCCTATACTTCGCCTTACGGCTTCGCAGAGACCTGTGTTTTTGCTAAACAGTCGCCTGGGCCTATTCACTGCGGCTTCTCGGGGCTTTAACACCCTAAGAAGCACCCCTTCTCCCGAAGTTACGGGGTCATTTTGCCGAGTTCCTTAACGAGAGTTCTCTCGATCACCTTAGGATTCTCTCCTCGCCTACCTGTGTCGGTTTGCGGTACGGGCACCTCTCACCTCGCTAGAGGCTTTTCTTGGCAGTGTGGAATCAGGAACTTCGCTACTAAATTTCGCTCGCCATCACAGCTCAGCCTTTACGGGAAACGGATTTGCCTATTTCCCAGCCTAACTGCTTGGACGCGGATATCCAATACCGCGCTTACCCTATCCTCCTGCGTCCCCCCATTGCTCAAATGGTGAGGAGGTGGTACAGGAATATCAACCTGTTGTCCATCGCCTACGCCTTTCGGCCTCGGCTTAGGTCCCGACTAACCCTGAGCGGACGAGCCTTCCTCAGGAAACCTTAGGCATTCGGTGGACGGGATTCTCACCCGTCTTTCGCTACTCATACCGGCATTCTCACTTCTAAGCGCTCCACCAGTCCTTCCGGTCTGACTTCACAGCACTTAGAACGCTCTCCTACCACTGTTCGTAAGAACAGTCCGCAGCTTCGGTGATACGTTTAGCCCCGGTACATTTTCGGCGCAGAGTCACTCGACCAGTGAGCTATTACGCACTCTTTAAATGGTGGCTGCTTCTAAGCCAACATCCTGGTTGTCTAAGCAACTCCACATCCTTTTCCACTTAACGTATACTTTGGGACCTTAGCTGGCGGTCTGGGCTGTTTCCCTTTCGACTACGGATCTTATCACTCGCAGTCTGACTCCCAAGGATAAGTCATCGGCATTCGGAGTTTGACTGAATTCGGTAACCCGGTAGGGGCCCCTAGTCCAATCAGTGCTCTACCTCCGAGACTCTTACCTTGAGGCTAGCCCTAAAGCTATTTCGGAGAGAACCAGCTATCTCCAGGTTCGATTGGCATTTCACCCCTACCCACACCTCATCCCCGCACTTTTCAACGTGCGTGGGTTCGGGCCTCCATTCAGTGTTACCTGAACTTCACCCTGGACATGGGTAGATCACCTGGTTTCGGGTCTACGACCACGTACTCATGCGCCCTATTCAGACTCGCTTTCGCTGCGGCTCCGCATCTTCTGCTTAACCTTGCACGGGATCGTAACTCGCCGGTTCATTCTACAAAAGGCACGCCATCACCCTTTAACGGGCTCTGACTACTTGTAGGCACACGGTTTCAGGATCTATTTCACTCCCCTTCCGGGGTGCTTTTCACCTTTCCCTCACGGTACTGGTTCACTATCGGTCACTAGGGAGTATTTAGCCTTGGGAGATGGTCCTCCCGGATTCCGACGGAATTTCACGTGTTCCGCCGTACTCAGGATCCACTCTGGAGAGAACAACATTTCAGTTACAGGGCTGTTACCTTCTTTGGCGGGCCTTTCCAGACCTCTTCGCTTATATCGTTCCTTTGTAACTCCGTATAGAGTGTCCTACAACCCCAAGAGGCAAGCCTCTTGGTTTGGGCTGTTCCCGTTTCGCTCGCCGCTACTCAGGGAATCGCATTTGCTTTCTCTTCCTCCGGGTACTTAGATGTTTCAGTTCCCCGGGTATGCCTTCTCATACTCTATGTATTCAAGTATGGATACTACTCCATTACGAGCAGTGGGTTTCCCCATTCGGAAATCTCCGGATCAAAGCTTGCTTACAGCTCCCCGAAGCATATCGGTGTTCGTCCCGTCCTTCATCGGCTCCTAGTGCCAAGGCATCCACCGTGCGCCCTTTCTAACTTAACCATTTCTTACTTTAGAAAGAATCACTATGTGTGATGAACTTTGCATTGCATTCAATGTGAATGTATTACTTATTGTTATCTAGTTTTCAAAGAACAATCCTGTCTCGCTAGAGACATGTCTTGAAGGAATGATCCTTCAAAACTAAACAAGACGAAAACGCACACTGCTCCATATATCCTTAGAAAGGAGGTGATCCAGCCGCACCTTCCGATACGGCTACCTTGTTACGACTTCACCCCAATCATCTGCCCCACCTTCGGCGGCTGGCTCCATAAAGGTTACCTCACCGACTTCGGGTGTTGCAAACTCTCGTGGTGTGACGGGCGGTGTGTACAAGGCCCGGGAACGTATTCACCGCGGCATGCTGATCCGCGATTACTAGCGATTCCAGCTTCACGCAGTCGAGTTGCAGACTGCGATCCGAACTGAGAACAGATTTATGGGATTGGCTAAACCTTGCGGTCTCGCAGCCCTTTGTTCTGTCCATTGTAGCACGTGTGTAGCCCAGGTCATAAGGGGCATGATGATTTGACGTCATCCCCACCTTCCTCCGGTTTGTCACCGGCAGTCACCTTAGAGTGCCCAACTAAATGCTGGCAACTAAGATCAAGGGTTGCGCTCGTTGCGGGACTTAACCCAACATCTCACGACACGAGCTGACGACAACCATGCACCACCTGTCACTCTGTCCCCGAAGGGAAAGCCCTATCTCTAGGGTTGTCAGAGGATGTCAAGACCTGGTAAGGTTCTTCGCGTTGCTTCGAATTAAACCACATGCTCCACCGCTTGTGCGGGCCCCCGTCAATTCCTTTGAGTTTCAGTCTTGCGACCGTACTCCCCAGGCGGAGTGCTTAATGCGTTAGCTGCAGCACTAAGGGGCGGAAACCCCCTAACACTTAGCACTCATCGTTTACGGCGTGGACTACCAGGGTATCTAATCCTGTTCGCTCCCCACGCTTTCGCTCCTCAGCGTCAGTTACAGACCAGAGAGTCGCCTTCGCCACTGGTGTTCCTCCACATCTCTACGCATTTCACCGCTACACGTGGAATTCCACTCTCCTCTTCTGCACTCAAGTTTCCCAGTTTCCAATGACCCTCCCCGGTTGAGCCGGGGGCTTTCACATCAGACTTAAGAAACCGCCTGCGAGCCCTTTACGCCCAATAATTCCGGACAACGCTTGCCACCTACGTATTACCGCGGCTGCTGGCACGTAGTTAGCCGTGGCTTTCTGGTTAGGTACCGTCAAGGTGCGAGCAGTTACTCTCGCACTTGTTCTTCCCTAACAACAGAGCTTTACGATCCGAAAACCTTCATCACTCACGCGGCGTTGCTCCGTCAGACTTTCGTCCATTGCGGAAGATTCCCTACTGCTGCCTCCCGTAGGAGTCTGGGCCGTGTCTCAGTCCCAGTGTGGCCGATCACCCTCTCAGGTCGGCTACGCATCGTCGCCTTGGTGAGCCATTACCCCACCAACTAGCTAATGCGCCGCGGGTCCATCTGTAAGTGACAGCCGAAACCGTCTTTCATCCTTGAACCATGCGGTTCAAGGAACTATCCGGTATTAGCTCCGGTTTCCCGGAGTTATCCCAGTCTTACAGGCAGGTTACCCACGTGTTACTCACCCGTCCGCCGCTAACATCCGGGAGCAAGCTCCCTTCTGTCCGCTCGACTTGCATGTATTAGGCACGCCGCCAGCGTTCGTCCTGAGCCAGGATCAAACTCTCCGAGGTATGCAGGATGCATATCACACATGCGTTGCTACACGATGTAGCGAACTTAGCATGTGATCATTTCCTGCCTCGTCAGCGTTTGACTGACTACCTATGATATAACATAGGATTTTTTTATAAAAACTCGAATTAACAGGTACGTTTTGTCTTGTTTAGTTTTCAAAGATCATCTTCGTCGTCTCTCATAGGCGACTTTCTCAATATAACATTTCGACGCCGTGTGCGTCAAGTGTTTTTTAGAATTTCTTTTTGTCAGCTTTTCTTCCAAAAGCAACTTGTTTGCTCGTTAGCGACGTATAATAATATACCATCATAATATTCAGGCGTCAATATCTTTTTTCACAAAATATCCTCGATGATAGATTTTTTGCCCCTTTGTCTCAATCGGCTCCACCTGAACAATTCCTTTTTCCACAAAGAAATCAATCATGACGCTAAGGTCAGGCGTGAAATACTTGAGGTCAGGATGCGCGAGAAGCTCTCCAAAAAGCCATATATCTTGCTGTTCCATGACATGACGCAAATGAGCGGCGCCAATTTCTGCTTTTGAATGGATCAAAAAGTCATTTGCTAAAAATAAAAGTTCCAAACGTTTATGAAGGCTTTCGTGGCTTTCAATGAGTTCTGAATAAAGTTTATATACTTCCGGTTCCATATGACGCACCTGATTCCAAACTGTCACTTCTGGGTGGAAACCTTTATCGATCACTTCAATACGTGCCAAATGATGCAGAGCATGCACAATTGAATTATATGCATCAAGGAATTGATTTGACTCAAAAAATGCTTTTCCTTCTATATATCTGCGAATAAGCTTGCCGTATTCTAAACCGATTTTAAGTTTGCGGTTTGAAAATGGGAATGTACTCAGGTCATCAATTAAGTTGAAAATATATTCATTTCGATCAAATAGGACTTTCCCATTCAAAATCCAATCAATGATTCGGCGGTTTGTGCCAAGGGTGATCCATTCCTTCAACTGCTCATCTGTGACAACATTTAAAGAAGCTGTTTGGTGATCGGATTCATAGTGCTTGATAAATAACGGCTCTTCCGCTTCTTTTACAATGACTAGAAGTGCTGCATCAAAGTTATCCGTCTCAGAAGATACCTTGTGTCTTCTTTCTACTATAATCACAGCCAATGTGTCTGGGTGACTTGCTCTCTCTTGATAAATAGGACGGAGAAGATTTTCCATAGTGATTCCTCCAATACTCGGGTGTAAAGTTCTTCTCTAATGCTATGTATTTCTCCTCATAGAATCAAAATTCCTTCAATTCAAGAAAAAAGATCATTGAATCATTATAAGCAATTTATTCACAAAACTCTATAACTAATTCAAACAGAAAGGTAAAATGTGCTATATTGGAGACAAGGGGGGCTAGGGATGGCGAAATACTCCAGTAAGATTAATAAAATCAGAACATTTGCACTTAGTTTGGTTTTTGTTGGCTTTCTGATCATGTATATCGGTGTGTTCTTCAAGGAATCGATTTGGCTGTCGACTTTCTTTATGCTGCTCGGCGTCTTATCGATCGGATTGAGTACAGTGGTTTACTTTTGGATCGGTATGCTTTCTACGAAGGCAGTCCGTGTCGTATGTCCAGGCTGTGAGAAGGAAACAAAAGTGCTTGGGCGGGTGGACATGTGCATGCATTGCAGAGAGCCGCTTACACTCGATCCAGCATTAGAAGGCAAAGAGTTTGATGAATCCTACAATCGAAAAAAGTCATAAAAAAAGCTGACCATTTAACCGGTCAGCTTTTTCATTAATGATTTTCTTTTTTCGCACATTCTTGACAAGTCCCATAGATCTCCAAGCGATGATGACTGACTGTAAAGCCCGTCACATGGGATGCAAGCTGTTCAACTTCATCAAGGCCAGGATAATGAAAGTCCACTATTTTTCCGCAGTTTTCACAAATCGCATGGTAATGGTCAGATGTCGCAAAATCAAATCGGCTTGAGGAATCACCGTACGTTAATTCCTTTACTAATCCAGATTCCCGGAAGACTCGTAAATTGTTGTAAACCGTTGCGACACTCATATTTGGAAATTTCCCTTCAAGTGCTTTATATATATCGTCCGCGGTTGGGTGAGTCATAGAATTTACGAGAAACTCCAAGATGGCATGGCGCTGCGGAGTAATTCGAACACCGGTTTCTTTTAAAGCATCTAAAGCGTCTTTTAGTTCGTGAGCAGCCATTTCATCATGCACCTCTCTTCAAAAATATTCTTATATTGTAATCTTTATAAATAGTGTACCCCCAGAGCCGAATCTTTGTCAATTACAATCCTCTTTTTTACCTATTCTTCTTCACAAAAAGACCGGCATGTCTGCCGGTCCTATCCTGTGATGATATTAAGCGTGAGATTTTAGTTCCTCAAGCGCTTCTTCTACGTGGTCTTTCACCTTAACTTTTCTCCACTCTTTCACAAGCATTCCTTCTTTATTAATAAGAAACGTTGAACGTTCGATGCCCATGTATTCTTTGCCAAAGTTCTTTTTCAGCTTCCATACTCCAAAGGCTTCGGACAATTTCTGTTCATCGTCTACAAGAAGTAAGAACGGTAAATCATGTTTTTCTTTAAACTTCTGATGTTTATCCTGACTGTCTGGGCTTACGCCGATAATGACAGCATCTAATTCTGCAAAGCTTTGATGGCGATCGCGGAAATCACATGCTTCTGTTGTACAGCCGGGTGTCATATCTTTTGGATAGAAATAAAGGACAATATGTTTTCCTTTAAAGTCAGAAAGCTTTACTTTCTCCCCGTTGTCACCGGTTAATTCGATTTCAGGTACTTGCTGGCCTACTTCGATTGTCATGACACAATCCCTCCAACCTATTTTTTAATAGCCTATCCAATTTTGAAAGGATATTCAACTAAGGACGCTTGCATCGGCATGTTAAAATAATGATAGACGACGTGATACGTTGAGATAGGAGGCTATTTATGAAATTCACAGAATCAGAAAAATTACATCAAGAGGCGCTGGAGCATATTGTTGGAGGTGTCAACAGCCCGTCTCGTTCATATAAGGCAGTAGGCGGCGGTTCACCCGTGGCTATGGAAAAAGGAGAAGGCGCTTATTTTTGGGATGTTGACGGAAATCGCTATATCGATTATCTAGCAGCATACGGCCCAATTATTACAGGACATGCCCACCCTCATATTACAAAAGCGATTACAAAAGCGGCTGAATCAGGTGTCCTTTACGGAACGCCAACGAAGCATGAAGTCACTTTTGCTAAAATGCTGAAGGAAGCCATGCCTGCTTTAGACAAGGTTCGCTTTGTCAATTCAGGTACTGAAGCGGTGATGACAACGATTCGTGTCGCACGTGCATATACAGGCAGAACAAAGATCATTAAGTTTGCCGGATGCTATCACGGTCACTCTGATCTTGTACTTGTGGCAGCTGGCTCTGGTCCATCCACTTTAGGAACCCCTGATTCAGCAGGCGTTCCAAAGAGCATCGCCAATGAAGTGATTACCGTTCCATTTAATGATCTTGACAGCTACAAAGAAGCATTGAATCGATGGGGCGATGAAGTCGCAGCTGTCCTTGTCGAACCGATTGTCGGGAACTTCGGCATCGTGGAGCCTATGGACGGTTTCCTGCAGCAGGTCAATGACCTCACTCATGAAAAGGGCGCACTTGTGATCTATGATGAAGTGATTACAGCTTTCCGCTTTATGTACGGAGGCGCACAGGACTTACTTCAAGTAAAACCTGACCTCACTGCATTAGGAAAAATCATTGGCGGCGGACTTCCAATCGGTGCTTATGGCGGTAAAAAAGAAATTATGGAGCAAGTCGCTCCTCTTGGACCAGCCTATCAAGCTGGCACGATGGCAGGAAATCCTGCATCCATTCTTTCTGGTATTGCCTGCTTGGAATTGTTAAAACAAGATGGTGTTTACGAGCGTCTTGATCAGCTTGGCGCTATGCTAGAAGAAGGCATTTTAGCCCATGCAAAAAAACATCAAGTAGATATTACAGTGAACCGCTTAAAAGGTGCTCTCACTGTCTATTTCACAAAAGAAACCATTGTGAACTATGAACAGGCTGAAAATACGGATGGCGAAATGTTCGCTCGCTTCTTTAAATTAATGCTTTCGCAAGGGATTAACCTCGCTCCTTCTAAATATGAAGCTTGGTTCTTAACGATTGCACATACTGAAAAAGATATTTCTGAGACGCTGCAAGCAGTAGATCATGCGTTTGAACAGTTGAAACAATCATAATAGGGTCAAAAACAGGCGTAAAAAAATGCGCCTGTTTTTTTATTTATCAGCTCTTGTTTGTCAAAAGCGTGTGAATCTGTTACATTTCTTCTCAATACCTTCTTTTGATGTTTTCATGAACTTTCAAAAATCACTTGAATATTTCGGAAGACCGCTGTATATTACTTAGTTGTTCATCAAAATATTTATAATAAATGACGAGTGATCATCTATTATCTAAAAGAAAGGAATGCAGGGACAAAACCAATGAAACTTGGAGCCCGTATTTTAAAAACAGGTATTGCCATTGTACTCGCGCTTTACCTGGCAACATGGCTTGGGTTGCCAACGCCCGTCTTCGCGGGAATTGCAGCTGTATTTGCTATCCAGCCATCTATTTATCGATCTTTTTTAACGATTGTTGATCAAGTGCAAGCCAATATTATTGGAGCAGCACTTGCCATTACGTTCGGTCTGCTTTTTGGCACTGGACCAGTCATTATCGGTTTAACCGCCGTCATGGTCATCGCCATTAATTTAAAGCTGAAGATTGAACACACGATTCCAATTGCACTTGTAACCGTCATTGCGATTTTAGAAAGTGCAGGGGATCATTTCCTTTCCTTTGCCTTAATTCGAACAGCTACTGTGGTGTTAGGAGTTCTTTCTTCATTTTTAGTGAATTTAATCTTCCTGCCGCCAAAGTATGAAACAAAGCTTGTTCATCACATTATGGAAAATACGGAGGAGATTTTAAAATGGATCCGTCTGAGCTCCAGACAGTCTACTGATCATTCCATTTTAAAGGATGACATCGATCAAATAAAAGAACGCATGATCAAATTAGATCACATTTACTTGTTATACAAAGAGGAACGAAGCTATTTAAAGAAAACAACCTATGTAAAATCAAGAAAGCTCGTTTTGTTCAGACAGGCCATTATGACATCGAATCGTGCCCTGTACTTGCTGAAAAAGCTTCATAAATTAGAAAATGAAATTCATTTGATGCCAGAGCATTTCAAGGAAAGCTTAACAGATGAAATTGATTACTTACTGTATTGGCATGAGCGCACCTTGATGAAATTCGTCGGTAAAATGAAGCCGCAGGACGATGAATTTCAAAATGAATGCTCTCTTCGCCTTGAAACGTTAACGAAATCATTTATCCAGCATCAGCAAAACCAAGAAAACGACTTGCTCGATTACAATATGCTGAATGTCATGTCCAGCATCATCGAATACCGTGATGAACTAGAGCATTTAGATACATTGATTACAAGCTTCCAGACGTATCACCCAAAAGACAGTGAAATTGAGACAGATGAAAAAGAAGCATAAATAGAAAAGACCAGACCGATTCCAAGAATCGGTCTTATTTTATTTTCTTCATTTTAGGATCCAGTGTGTCTCTTAACCCATCTCCCATCAGGTTAAAGCCCAAAACTGTCAGCATGATCGCTACACCTGGGAAAATTAATGTCCAAGGGGCTTGAACGAGATAAGGTCTTGCATCGGCAAGCATTTTCCCCCACTCTGGGCTTGGTGCCTGTGCACCCAATCCTAAAAAGCCTAAAGCCGCTGCTTCGATAATCGCTGTTCCGATCGCAAGCGTCGCTTGTACGATGACCGGCACCATACTGTTTGGCAGAATGTGACGCAGTACGATGCGGCGGTGTGACATCCCAACCGCCTTTGCTGCTAGCACGTATTCTTCTTGTTTAATACTCAGCACTTTTGAACGAACGAGCCGTCCAAAGGTTGGGACATTAATAATCGCAATGGCAATAAGGGCATTTTGTAAGGAGGGGCCTAAGATAGAGACGATCGCAATCGCCAGTAGAATACTAGGAAAAGCGAGTAAAATATCAAACACTCTCGAGATCACAGCATCTAGCACTCTTCCGCCATAGCCTGCAATCAATCCAAGCAGTGTGCCTAAAATGACAGACCCGAGAACCGAGAAGAAACCAACCCATAAGGAAATCCGCGCGCCATGCACAACTCTTGAAAATATATCTCTGCCGAAATCATCTGTACCAAACCAGTGCGCAGCTGATGGCGCACTAAATCGCTCACCGAGAGATTGTTCATTGATTCCAAAAGGAGCAATGAGCGGTGCAAATATCGCTAAAATGAGAAATAAAAAGACAATCACACTGCCAATGACCGCCAGCTTATGCTGAAAGAACAGCTTCATCGATTCAAGAATCAATGATTGAGAGCGCTCTTCTTTTGGTTGAGGTGGTTCAAGCTCTTTTTGCGCTTCCATGTGATCACTCTCCCTCCCTAATATTTAATCCTTGGATCAATGACCGCATACAAGATGTCCACAATGAAATTGATCAGGACAAATATGAGCGCAACGACGAGAATACCTGTTTGAATGACAGGGTAATCACGATAACTGATGGCGTCATATATATACCGCCCGATTCCCGGCCATGCAAAAATGGTCTCTGTTAAAATGGCTCCGCCTAGCAAAAGGCCCGTCTGAAGACCAATAATCGTCAAGATCGGAATGAGCGCATTTTTCAGACCATGCTGATAAATGATGAAAAATGAACGTACTCCTTTTGCTTTTGCTGTTCGAATAAAGTCTGAATGAAGTACTTCCAGCATACTTGCCCTTGTAATTCTCGCAATAATCGCAGCAGGGATTGTGGCGAGTGCTGTACTTGGTAAGATCAAATGCTTGATGCTGTCAGTGAATTGATCAAACCGGCCTTGCAAAAGCGTGTCCAGCGTATGAATATAGGTGATTGATTCCACTGGATTTCTGACGTTTTCACGTCCCGTTGTCGGTAAAATACCTAATTCAATCGAGAACAGCCACTGCCCCATTAAGCCTAACCAGAAAATCGGCATGGACACTCCAATGAGTGCAATAAACATCGCGACATAATCAAAGAAAGAATGTTTAAACCAAGCACTGATGATTCCAGCATTTACCCCCACAACAATCGCCAGCACCATGGCAAAAAAGGTCAATTCTAACGTCGCAAATAAGTATGGCTTCATTTCCTGGGCAATAGCCGCTCCTGTTCGTATCGAAGTCCCTAAATCCCCTTTTAAAAGGCCCAGCATGTAATGTCCGTATTGAACATACCAAGGCTGATTTAAACCGAGCTGGATGGTTAACTGTTCTACTGCTTCTTTCGTTGCCCGCTGTCCTAAGATGACCTGTGCTGGGTTTCCTGGAATAAACCGTATAATTGAAAACACGACCAATGTCATTCCGATCAATACTGGGATGAGCATTCCTGCCCGCTTCATACAATAAGCAAACAAACAGCTTTCACCGCCTTTTCTTTGTTTGAATAAGGGAGATACAAGATCTCCCTTATTTGCTTATTCGAAATACACGTCAGTCAAAGCTTCTGAACCAGTTGGATGCGGCTGGTAGCCTTTTAAATCACTAGATGCTGCAAGCATTGGGATGGAATGCACCAATGGAATCCAAGGTGCTTCATCATGAATGATTTCTTGTGCTTTTTTATATAGCTCATTTCGTTTCTTTTGATCTGTGTCTGTTTGCGCTTCAATGAGGATGTCATGCATTTTATCGTTTTCGAAGAATGTATAGTTGTTGCCGCCAATGCTGTCTTTGTCCAAAAGTGTGTAGATGAAATTATCAGGATCGCCATTGTCCCCTGTCCAGCCTAATAAGAACACATCAGCTTCCCCTTTACTTGCCTTATCTAAATAGGTCGCCCAGTCGTAAGTCACAATTTCTGCTTTGACGCCGACCTTTTCAAAGTTTGATTGAATGACTTCTGCTACCTTCATCCCATCTGGCATATACGGACGCGGTACAGGCATCGCCCAAAGCTTGATGCGAAAGCCGTCAGGAAAGCCCGCTTCTTTTAAAAGTTCCTTCGCTTTTTCAGGATCATACGGATATGGATCAATGTCGTCATTGTAACCTTCTAAAGCTGGAGGAAGAGGGTTTTTTGCTGGCTCGGCAAGTCCTCCATAAAATGACTTAATAATGGATTCTTTATCGACCGCGTAATTGAGCGCTTGACGAACGAGCTTGTTATCAAGCGGCTTTCTTGTGACGGTCAGTCCGATATAACCTACATTCATTGATGGTCTTTCAATGAGCTGGAGTGCTTGATCCGTTTTAATGCCATCTAAATCTGACGGATTCACGCCATCCATCAAATCGATCTCGCCTGTTTTCAATGCATTTAAGCGAGCCGAGTTTTCTGGGATCGAGCGGAAGATGATTTGATTCAGTTTTGGTTTATCCTTCTGCCAGTAATCTTCGTTCTTTTCTAACACGATACGGTCGTTTTGTTTCCACTCTTTAAATTTGAATGGTCCTGTTCCTACTGGATTTTCGCGAAAGGAATCGCCGCTTTTTTCAACAGCTGCAGGACTCGCGATGCCAAACGGTGACATGGCAATATTTTTAAGAAATGTCGCCTGCGGGCGCTTTAGCTGAAATTCAACTTCATGCTCACCTTTGACGATGATGTCCTTAATCACATGGCCTTTATCTTTTTTATAACCGCCAAACATGCCATAGTACGGGAATTTTTCTGCATCACCATTCATCCAGCGGTCAAAGTTGAATTTCACTGCTTCTGCGTTAAAGTCTGTGCCATCGTGAAATTTCACACCTTCTCTTAAGTAGAATGTGTACGATTTTCCGTCCTTTGCAACATCCCAGTCTGTTGCGAGACCTGGATGGATGGTCGTGTCTTTCTCACCGTAATTCAGCAGCTTTTCAAACATATTCTCTGTGACCTTGAAGGTTTCGCCTTCTGTTGTTGTGATTGGATCAAGTGAAGTGGAGTCTCCTCCTCTGCCAAATACGAGGGTGTCTTTTGTTGCCTTCTCTTCTGATGACGGAGCGGACGAGCATCCCCCTAAAAACAGTGCAAGTGCCAGCACAAAAATGAAACTACTGAACAACCATGTCTTCTTCATTGTGTTCCTCCTTTTGATATAAGTAACACGCCGCCGCGTGCCTCGCTTCCTTCTCATACAAAGCAGGTGCTGCTTTTAAGCATTTCTCCCACCTTTTTGGACACCTTTTGTAGAAAGGACAGCCGCCGCTTGGTGTCATGGCAGACTCTTCTGCCGACACATCTTGCGTCTCTAGCACGTGATCCATATGTGGAATGGATTTCAGAAGCAGCGATGTATAAGGATGAAGCGGGCTGTGAAATACGTCTTCGGCAGGCCCCATCTCGACAATGCGGCCTGCATACATGACTGCGATTCGGTCGCTCATATATCTGACAACACCAAGATCGTGAGAAATAAATAGATACGTTAGAGAAAGTGTCTTTTGCAATTCAAGCATCAAATTCAAAATTTGCGCCTGAACGGATACATCTAAAGCTGAAACGGGTTCATCGGCAATGACAAGACTTGGATGGGTAATGAGTGCTCTAGCGATACCAATACGCTGCCTTTGTCCGCCGCTGAATTGGTGTGCATAACGTTCTCCGTAGGATGGGTCAAATCCGACAATATGCAGCATCTCTTTTACCCGCTTCCGTCTTTCTGCTTTCGTTCCATGTCGATGGACAATGAGCGGTTCCTCTAAAATATCTTTGATTTTCATTCGTGGATTTAATGAAGCGTATGGATCTTGGAAAATCATTTGAATGTCTTTTCTTAAAGAACGCATCTCTCTTTCTTTCAAAAGAGTGACCTCTTGCCCTTTCAGTTGAATAGAGCCTGACGTCGGTTCAGTCAATCTCATTAAGCTTTTGCCAAGTGTTGATTTCCCGCAGCCCGATTCACCAACAATGCCAAGCGTTTCCCCCTCCTTCACGTGAAAGGACACTTGATTTAAAGCCAGAGTCGAATGTTTGTGTTTAGAAAAAAAAGCGGCTGTGTCATACCGTTTTGTCAGCTGATTCACTTGCAAGAGTGGGTGACTCAGTGTCTTCTCCTCCTTCCATTAGAAAGCATGCCACGCGGTGATCCTGTTCAATGGATTGTAAAACTGGATCTTCTTCAAGACATTGCGCCATTTGATAGGAGCAGCGCGCGGCAAATTGACAGCCTGATCGAATGGTCCCAGGCTTCGGTACATGACCTGCAATGGAGATGAGCTTTTCTTTTTTCTCTTTAAACGATGGAACTGAGGCGAAAAGACCTTTTGTGTAGGGATGCAGAGGTTTTTGAAAAATACGGTCAACGGTTCCTTCTTCTACGATTCGACCGGCATACATAATCATGACTCGCTGGCATATTTGCCGCACGACACCTAGATCATGGGTAATAAATAAGATCGCGGTGTCCATCTCTTCATTCAGCTTTTTGAGCAGGCGAAGGATTTGCGCTTGGATGGTCACATCAAGTGCAGTTGTTGGTTCATCTGCGATCATGAGCTTTGGGTGACAAAGCATCGCCATCGCAATCATCACACGCTGGCGCATGCCACCTGATAATTCATGCGGGTATTTTTTAAGCAACGATTCGGCTTGCTTCAATCCAACTGTCTGAAGCAGATCAACCGCCTTCGCTTTTGCTTCTTTTTGACCGATTGCTTGATGTGTGAAAAGGGCTTCCGTCATTTGTTTGCCGATGGTCATTAATGGGTTCAGAGAGGTCATTGGTTCTTGGAAAATCATCGAAATATCATTTCCTCTTATTTCTCGCCACTGTTTTTCTGAAAGCGACAGCAGGTTTTGCCCTTCGAATTGGATCTCTCCCGTTGTATCTGTTTGCTGATTCAGTCCCATTAATGACATAGATGTGATACTTTTCCCGCAGCCAGATTCGCCAACAATTCCTAAGGTTTCTCCTTTTTGAATCGAGAACGATATGTGATGGACGATGGGTACTTTTTGCTTTTTTTGCTGAAATGCAATGGACAGCTGTTTGACATCTAGCAGCACGTCTTGTTCTTTCACATATTCACCACCCCGTCATACTTTTTAAAATTGTATTGAGACAAGCTGGGAAATATGTCATGTTTTTGACAAGCATAAAAAAGCCTATCCGCTAGAATCGGATAGGCTTCTACTAATTTAATGTTTGAATGGTAAAAAGATGGCGATAGTGGCTGTCTCTGTTCATTAATTCTTCGTGTGTTCCTTTTTCCACAATCTCACCTTGTTCCATGACGACAATGAGGTCAGCATGTGTAATTGTTGATAAGCGGTGCGCGACAATAAAGGTTGTGCGGTCCTTTGCTAGCTTTTGCATCGCTTCCTGAATGTAATGTTCACTTTCTAAATCTAGTGCAGACGTTGCTTCATCTAAAATCAACAGCGGTGGATTTTTTAGAAAGACCCTTGCAATGGAAATCCGTTGTTTTTGACCACCTGACAGCTTCACGCCCCGTTCTCCTACCTTCGTGTCATATCCTTCAGGAAGAGACATGATAAAATCATGGGCATTTGCCGCTTTTGCAGCCGAAACGATTTTTTCAAAAGAGGCTTCTGGGTCTCCAACCGCAATATTTTCTTTAATCGTGTCACTGAATAAGAATGTATCCTGCAGCACCATTCCGACTTGATTTCGAAGGCTTCTTGCTCTGTACTCTTTTATATCAATGCCGTCAATTTCAAGTGACCCGTTTGTCACATCATAAAACCTTGGAATTAAGCTGACGAGAGTCGACTTCCCTCCACCGCTCATTCCTACAAGCGCAACCGTTTGTCCTTTTTCTACTTTCAAGGAGATATTGCGGAGAATCTCTTCCTGCGTGTGTTCATAACGAAACGATACATTTTTAAATTCGACCTCTCCTTTTAAATGATCGGCTTCTTTCGCATTCGGCCGATCTGTTACCTCGTATGGCTCATCAATAAATTCAAAGATACGATCCATTGACGCTACTGACTGAGTTAAAGTCGTGGATGAGTTTATGAGGCGGCGAATCGGGTTGTACATCCGGTCAATATAACCGACAAAGGCAATCATGGTCCCGATCGAAAGTGATCCATTAATGACGGTGTAGCCAGCAAATGCAATGATCAATAGCGGTGCAATATCAGTAATGGTATTGACGACGGCAAATGTTTTAGCGTTCCAATTCGTGTGATTGATCGCTTTGTTTAAGAAATTTTTGTTTTCATCATGAAAATTCTCTTGTTCATATTCTTCAATGGCAAAGCTCCGAATGACTGGCATTCCTTGTACCCGCTCATGAAGATGCCCTTGCACTTCAGCCAGTGCCTGTGACCGCTCTTTTGTCAGCTTACGCAGCCTGCCGTAAAAAAACTTCACTGCAGACGCATATAATGGAAAAATAATGACAGACACGATGGTGAGCTTGATGTCCAGTGTACACATAATGGCGATCACGATGAGCACAGTCATCAAATCAAGCCAAATATTCATAAGACCTGTGATGACAAACTCTTTTGTCTGCTCCACATCGTTGATGACTCTAGAAATGATTTCTCCTGTTCTCGTGTTGGCATAATAACGAAGGCTGAGCTTTTGAATATGCGAAAACAGCTTTTCCCGAATATCAAATAATACTTTACTGCCTGTCCACTGCGCATAGTATTGTCTATAGTATTCAACAGGCGGTCTCATCACTAAAAATAAGACGAGCATGATTCCCATAATGATCAGTAGAGATGATGTCTTTTCTTCAGCCGACCCCGAGCCTTGAATGACATCATCAATGACATACTTTAAAAGCAGAGGCAATGTTAAAGGAATCGAGAACTTGATCATCCCGATGACCATTGTCAATGCAATCTGTTTCTTATACGGTGTTACAAAAGCCATGTAACGTTTAATGACCCCCATGTAAATCTCCTTCCCAATCTATCAGTGCCTCTTATCCGTACGCAGTCAAAAACCTGTTAGCCTAAAAGCTAAACAGGTTTTTGCTGCTCTTGCTTATTTTGTATAATGTAAAAAACGTTCATACCACATATCCACAAATTCAGGAGCAAACGGACCTTTCCGCTGGTGAATCCAATGCAATAATGTATTCAGATGCTCTCTTAAGATACTATCGATTTCCTTTGGATAATTCATCTGCCTCTTATGATCTGCATATTCATCCTCATCCAAAATATTATACGTCATGTCTGGAAAGACTTTGACATCTAAGTCGTAATCAATATACTTAATTGCTTCTTCATCTGTTGCAAAAGGAGAGCTGATGTTGCAGTAATAATATACCCCATCATCTCTAAGCATCCCAATCACATTAAACCATTGTTTTGCATGGAAATAGCAAATAGCCGGTTCTCTCGTCATCCAAGTACGGCCGTCGGATTCAGTCACCATTGTCCGGTCGTTTGCACCAATGATACACAATTCCGTTGCTTTCAGAATGGTGGTTTCATTCCAAATCCTGTGGATCAAGCCATTGTGTTTATAGCTTTGAATTTGGATGCTTTCTCCTTCCTTGGGATAGCC
The DNA here is from genome assembly GCF_037965155.1 of Bacillus sp. FSL W8-1143. NCBI lineage: Bacteria > Bacillati > Bacillota > Bacilli > Caryophanales > Bacillaceae > Bacillus > Bacillus sp. FSL W8-1143. Next base: position 911,660 of record NZ_CP150182.1, on the reverse strand, counting down.
CATATTTTCTCCCCTACTTTCTATAACAAAAAAACATAACAGTCCAAAGACCTAATTTCCCAACTAAACATGTCTCTATCATATTATACCGTTACATCATTAAAAAATGAAATGAAAAAGCCATTCAACCCAATTGAACGGCACACTGTCTTACATCACGGTTGAACTCTTTTCCATCTGCTTATATGAATTGATGACCTCTTCTGTCTGTTTTGTAAACAAGGTTTGGATTTTTTGCAGTTCCTTACGTTTCTGTTTGATTTGATCATGAAGCCTAGTCCACTCTTCTTGTTTTTCATCTTGCAGCAATTGTTTTTCTGTTTCTAAGCATAGATCGAGTTCTCCCTGTACATTGAGCAGTTGATCCATGAGCTGCATTTGTTCTTTTACAAGCTGATCGAAATCAGACATCTAACTCCTCCCTTTTATTTTCATCCACTTTTTGTCTGTATACCATTTCTTGAAAGATTGCAGAAATCCTTTGACTGTTTATGTAGAGGCTTTACAGGTTTTGTCGGATGGTGGGGAGAGGCAAAAAGAAAAGCACTTCATTCGTAGATGAAGTGCTTCCCTCTGTTTCAGTGATTAGCTGTTTTGTTGTTTGTTTTGCTCAGCTTTTTGGTTGTATTTTTTTACTTGCTGTGCGTCAGTCTCGCTAGCAAATTCAGTACCATATTGACCTTGAGCAGTAGCTTGGTTTTGTTTTTTCACTTGTTGTGCGTTTGTTTTGTTTTGTTGTTTATCCATCATTATCACCTCCACGCACATTAATTTGTGCAGAAGGTGTACTTCCTATTCATGATTTTTTAAACAAGCAAAGAACGTCCGCCATCTACAATGATGGTTTGTCCTCTAATCATGTCTGCTTTGCCTGATACAAGGAATTCGACGCTGTCGACCATGTCTTTAATTTCCACCATTCGGCCAGCTGGTGTATTTTTCTTGGCGTCTTCTAAAAGCTCTTCTCGGTTCGGGAAGTGCTTAAGTGCATCTGTATCGATCGCGCCGCCAGATACGGCATTCACGACAATATTTTTTTGTGACAGCTCAACAGATAGATAACGCGTCAACGCTTCTAATGCTGCTTTTGATACGCCAACTACTGTGTAATTTTCAAGGTAGCGGATGGAGCCTAGTGAGCTAATGCTGACGATATGTCCGCCGCCGTTTTTCTCCATTAATTTCGCCGCTTCTTGTCCGCAAAATAGTAACGCTTTTGCATTGATATTCATCGTCCAGTCCCAATGATTTTCTTCAAGGTCCATGATTGGCCGCTGAACACCTGATGCCGCATTGTTTACAAATACATCTAAACGGCCAAAGGTTTCGTCAATTTGTTGAAACATGTCTTTGATTTTCTCTGGCTGACCTACATTGGCTTTGACAACCAATGTTTTCACACCCATCGCTTCAATTTCTTCCGCTGTTTCAAGTGCGGCTTTTTTGCTTCTCGCATAGTTAATGACAATGTCATATCCTTTTTCAGCTAGGCGAAGGGCTACTTCTTTCCCTACACCTCTACTACTGCCTGTAATTAATGCACATTTACGTTGACTCATTATGGTTCATCTCCTGATTTGAATAGTTTTCGTTCATTCGCTTCACACTAATAGGAAAGTTCCTATTAGGAGGTTACATTCATGTATGTCGGACGCGATTTAAGCCAGCTTGGCATGATGTCCAAGAATCAATGGAAAGATACTGAGCTTGCTTACTTTCATCATGCTTTCCAACAAATTTTACCTTATTTAAACGAAGAAGGGCAATCTAAGTATCGAGAAATCATTTCTGAAATTGAAAACCGCGGAGGGCTGCACCGAAATGAAGCCGATTATACCCACGGTACAACGGTTAAATACGACTAGGCTGTTCAAGTGCCATCATCCAAATTTTTTGATGTGAAACTGGCAAAGCATATGCCTTAAATTCTTCTGTTGTCACTTTTTTCAGCATCGTGTCATCAGATACAGAGGTCACACGTCCAAAGAAAACAGAAATATTCCAGATGAGGTGGGTAAATACATGCTGAATGGTGCCTTCTAAGTCACCAAGCTCTGCTTGTACACCTGCCTCCTCTTTTAAGAAATCCATTAGCTGCTCTTTTTCCGTTTTTCTTCCCTTTATGGTTTCCAAGTTAGGGAATTCCCATAAATTCGCAAGAAGGCCTGTACTTGGCCGCTTATGAATATAGAGGTGGCCTGCATCATCAAATAACACCACCGCTGCCATTGATTTCGCAGTCGGCTTTTTCTTTTTACTTTTCACCGGCAGCTCATGCTGAACGCCTTCCTCAAGTGCCGAGCAATGCATGTTTACAGGACAAATGAGGCATGCGGGAGAGGTTGGGGTACAAATAAGCGCACCTAGCTCCATTAGCCCTTGATTGAATTCTGACGGCTTTTCCCGGGAAATGAGCTGATCAACCGCAAATTCGAAAATGTTTCTCGTTTTTGGTTTTGCAATATCATCCCATATGGACAAGATACGGGAAATGACCCTCATCACGTTGCCGTCTACCGCAGGGTATGGCTTGTTATAGGCGATACTCAGCACTGCGCCGCTCGTATACGGGCCTACACCTTTGAGCTTTGAAAATTGCTCTTTCGTATCAGGGACAATGCCACCGTAGGATTCATATACTTCTTTCACAGCTGCCTGTAAATTACGCACTCTTGAGTAGTAGCCAAGACCTTCCCATGCTTTCATGACCTTTTCTTCATCAGCTAAAGCGAGATCTTTCACCGTCGGGAATTGCTCCATAAACCGGTTGAAGTACGGAATGACCGTATCTACTCTCGTTTGCTGAAGCATCACTTCTGATACCCAGACGCGGTATGGATCTTGATTTTCACGCCATGGCAATGTTCGTTGTTCTTTTTCATACCAATCAATTAAATCATGCTGAAAGCCCGCAATATCTTTGCGGTCCAGCTTTTCTTGAATGTCTTTCATATCTATACTCCTTCTCATTGGACCGAGGGCTAACGTTCTGAAAAGAACCTTATTTGTTGTATACTGTTTGTAGATACGTTAACATGTTACATTAAATCGGGATAAAGCAAAAGTGATTTTGCACATAGTCTTGATTGGAGACGTATACTTTGTATGATTGTTCCTAAGCATGACAACTAGGAGGTAATCAATTGGACACTGGTACTCATGTAGTAATGGGCATTTCTCTTGGGGGACTTGCACTTTTAGATCCAGCCGTCAGCGCAGATCCACACATGGCACACGCCGTGATGATCGCGACCATCGCCGGCTCCCAAGCACCAGACATTGATACTGTGCTAAAACTAAAAAATAATGCAGTTTATATAAGAAATCACCGGGGATTTACACATTCCATTCCGGCTGTACTGTTCTGGTCATTGCTGATTCCGGCTGTGATTTTCCCATTTGTGCCGGGGGCGAATTTACTTCATCTTTGGTTATGGACACTATTAGCTGTTGTGCTTCATGTGTTTGTCGATATATTCAATGCATACGGCACGCAGGCCATTCGTCCATTTTCAAAGAAGTGGGTAGCGCTTGGGATTATTAACACGTTTGATCCGTTTATCTTTTTTACACACCTTGTCGCCATTGTCGTTTGGGCGATTGGCGGGCATCCCGGCTATACGTTCATTACGCTGTACGCCGTGATTTTCTGCTATTATATCGTCAGGGTCATCATGCAGCTTCAGATCAAACATCAGCTGCGTGCACAATTCGATGAAATTGAAGACATTATTATTTCGCCTACAATGAAGTTCAGACAATGGCGCATTGCCGTGAAATGTAAATCCTCTTTCCATGTTGGGCGCAGTATGAATGGAGAGGTCGTCATTTTAGACACCTTTAACCGGGTGCCGGTCCCTGACACAGAAATTATGAAAATTGCCAAACAAGATGAAAACATTTCAGCCTTTCTCTCCTTCTCCCCTGTCTACCGGTGGGAAGTGGATAAATACAAGGATCATTATGAAGTGCGGTTCATTGATTTGCGCTACCGCAGCAAAGGTCACTATCCTTTTGTCGCGATCTGCCATATCGACATGGACCACCAAATCAAAAATTCCTATACCGGCTGGATTTTCAGTGAAGAAAAACTGCAAAAAAAATTAAGACTCGGCTCTGTGTGAGCGAGTCTTTTTTGTTGTGTAGGGCTTGGATTATTCATTTGTGTAGATTTTGAACTGATAGGTACTTGAATTTGTATAAAACGCAGAAACTGTGATCTATGCACTCATGTAGAGTGCGACAACACTAAACGACTTTAGAGGTGTGGCCGCTTTATTTCAATCCACGCACTCATATAGAGTGCGACGCTCCACCTTGACCTGTATGTTCCAAATCATTCAATTTCAATCCACGCACTCATGTAGAGTGCGACTTTTACTCGTATGAGCGGTTGCAATACCCGCTTTATTTCAATCCACGCACTCATGTAGAGTGCGACACTAACCTGCGGTCCTTTAAAACCACCAGTACTTATTTCAATCCACGCACTCATGTAGAGTGCGACTGCGATTTCCGCCCCAATTATAACATTTTTTAGGGAATGATAGCCAAAACCCTCAATTTTCTATATAGAATTTTGTTTTCACCTCTAAATAATATACATTTTTTCTCATTTTTGTCGAATGAAAAGGTGCGAATGTCCCGGGGATTTTATGTTCACCTCACATTCGCACCGAATCTTTCTTAATCCTATTTAATTAAAAACTATTAATGATGATAATCATACTTATTTCGCTGTTTCATCAACAGCTTTGAATTCATTAAAAAAAGGCTGAAACAGAGTTATGTTTTTCACACCTATATCAAGCGCAATGTCAATATATCTTTCAAGCTACCTACTGACAAGAATTTTATTCCTCACACTCATATAGAGTGCGACCTCATTTGACGCTCTACTTTTTTCCCCTGTGGTATTTCAATCCACGCACTCACATAGAGTGCGACTGCGATTTCTGCCCTAATTGTAACATTTTTTAGGAAATGATAGGTAAAATCCTCAACTTTCAATAAAGAATTTTGTTTTCTCCTTCATAAAATATACATTTTTACCCAATTTTGTCGAATAAAAAGGTGCGAATGCCACGGGGATTTTATGTTCACCTGACATTCGCACCATCAGTTCCTCTTACATCTTCGTCATATATTCCACAATAAACTCCCAAAATCCAGGTCCCTCTTGGTAAATCAGCCGGTCTACTTTTTCGATGAGTTTGATATAGAGTTCTTGTTCGAGGTCTTCTCTTTCTTGATATGCCGTGTTTTGTAGTTTCTTTTTGATCATGGGTGTGAAGGTTTCAATGAGTTCTTCCATTTCCCCATTGGTCATTTTTTCTTCGTTCACGGACATCTCCCCCTGTTTCTTCTTTTAGTTTGTTGAGCGCTTTTTTGTGAATGTTTGAGATGTTTTGTCTCGTTTCGCCTAGCCGATCGGCTATTTCTTTCATTGTTTGACCTTCAACATAAATATGGGTTAAGACCATTTTTTGTTTGTCTGTGAGCTGCTGGTAGGCCTTGTACAATGTTTGGTCTTGCAGGTGCTCTCCTAAGTCTTGCTGGTTGCAGAGCACGGCTTCATACGTATCTGTTTGAACAGGGTCTTTCACTTCTTGTGTATCAGGATGATTGAGTATGAGCGGAAAACGCTGCTGTTTCTTTTTTACTCGTTTGTCAAAGTCGACTGAAAAGATGCGGATCATTGTGGAAATATACTTGATGATGCGGATTTTTTGATAAAACTGCTTGAATTCGAAATCTAGTTTTTTCGCATTTTCTTCGTTTGGCTCTTCCATGACTTGCCTAAGCAGCTGCTGGTTTTTAGGATTGCTTAAAAATTGCTGAATGAGCGGGTGATCAACGATTTCATTCCATTTTGCTTTCAATAACAGCCGATAATCCATGTGCATCCTCCCCTTTGTTCTCTCTACTTGCATTAAGTGGACAAAATTTAAAAAAAGTAAACTTTGTGAAACGGGTCTAATGGTTCATTTTCTCCCCCTTTGATTTCCTATTTCTTCTTTCATACCACTTATAAAGAAGACGAGCATCCGCTGGGAGGTGAGACAAATGGAGACCTTTTTTTCGGAGGAATGGCTGAAGCAGCTCGGTCAGGCTGGCTTTCCTGCCATTTTGACGGTTTATTTGCTGACACGTTTTGAACGAAAGTTTGATGAATTAAGCAAGCTCATCCAACGATTGGTCGCTGTTCAAAAAAATGATGAATCAGATTGACATCTGCTTGATTTGTTTCACCTTATGAAAACGAGGGCGAAATGAAAGGCCTTTTGTCACCTCACACAATACGATGTTGAAAGGGGATTTTATCATGAGTGAAAAGCAAAATGGTGTACCACAGCCGATTCGAGGAGAAAAAGGAGCAACGGTCAAAATTCCACGTAATCTCGAGCGAGACAGACAAAACCCAGATATGCTCACGCCACCAGAAACCGATCATGGAACGGTTCCCAACATGAAATATTCTTTTTCTGATACGCACAACCGTTTAGAAAAAGGCGGCTATGCCCGCGAGGTAACGGTGCGTGAACTGCCAATTTCTAAAAGTCTTGCCTCTGTGAACATGCGGCTAAAGCCTGGTGCGATTCGCGAGCTGCACTGGCATAAGGAAGCGGAATGGGCGTACATGATTTATGGGGAAGCCCGGATTACATCGGTTGATGCAGAGGGACGCAATTTTACAGAGGATGTGACCGAGGGGGATTTGTGGTACTTCCCTTCCGGCTTGCCGCATTCTATTCAAGCACTTGAACCGGGAGCTGAATTCTTGCTTGTGTTTGATGATGGTTCCTTCTCTGAAAATAGTACGTTCCAAGTGACTGATTGGCTTGCCCATACGCCAGAGGAAGTTGTGCTCCAAAACTTTGGAATGACAAAGGAGCAATTTGAGAAACTGCCAGAGAAAGAGAAGTATATTTTCCAAAAAGGAATTCCTGGTTCCCTTGAGTGTGACAAGGTGAAAACAGAGCAAGGAGAAGTCCCGAATTCCTTTAAATATGAGCTGTTAAAACAAGAGCCGATTACGTCAAGCGGGGGACAAGTGTGGATTGCGGATTCTACCAATTTCAAAGCCTCTAAAACGATTGCGTCTGCTCTTGTGAAAGTTGATCCAGGTGCCATCCGTGAGCTGCACTGGCATCCAAATACGGATGAATGGCAATATTTCATTTCTGGAAAGGCACGAATGACGGTCTTTGCCTCTGATGGACATGCGAGAACCTTCAACTATCAGGCCGGAGACGTTGGATATGTGCCATTTGCGATGGGGCATTATGTAGAAAATACAGGCGACGAACCGCTTTATTTCTTAGAAATCTTTAAGAGTGATCATTATGCAGATATCTCACTCAATCAGTGGCTTGCGGTCACACCGAAACAGCTTGTTCTTGATCATTTAGATCAAGGCGAAGACTTCTTGAAATTGCTTGACACTGAAAAACACCCTGTCATCGCTGCACCTAAAAAAGAGGATTAATTCAACCTTCCTGCAAAAAGGCTGTCCTTTTTGCAGGTATCTTCATGTAAAGGAGTGTTGTTTACCCATGCAGCAATCTGTTCACGCTTTATGGCAAGGGCTGAAATGGCTGATGGCGCTATCAGCTATCTGTTACATATTTTTGTTGTTTTGTGTGCTGTTCTTTCATTTGACGGGTGCTTTTTATCAATCGATTTTATCGCTGCTACTGTTTATGGGCATCTATGTTGTACTCGGGATCTCTTTTGAACATCTGGAACACGTGCTCATGCGGTTTGTTCGAAAATGCCGGTCCAAAAAACGATCCATCGTTTTCTATGCCATCTTACTTCACCTTTTGTTTATTTGGGGTGCTGTCTATTTATCAGACGAATTGGTTGACGGCATTTTGCTGACTACTTCTGAAGAAATTCTCTTTGCGCTTAGTCTTTGGCTATTTCATTTTTTGTTTGATTATGCGACGTTTCCATTTGAGAAAGAAGCATCGTGAGGCTATCGTCTTTCTGTTGAGAGCGCTTGTTTAACCTGCTCCATATGATGGAGATCATGCTTAATTAAGCCTGGAAAATAACTTGATAACGTCAGCTCGGTTTGACCGATCAGAAAGGGTGTAGTCCAGCGAGATGCTTCGATTTTCTTCATTTCTTGAAGCAATTCTGTTCTGACAGCAATAAATCGCCCAATCGTATCGCTTCTCTTTTCGTGTCTTGCCCTTTCGGCTGACTGCCGGTTCATTTCATGCACATCAGGTGCCTTACATAACGCCCGATCTTTCCAAAATTCCTTTAGGCGATCATGTAAAATAAATTCATCCCACGGAACAAAATGTGCGATGATCTCAGCAATACTCCACTTCCCATCAGCAATGGCGCGGCGCCATTCTTTGTCTGTTAATTCCGTTAGCGATTGTACCCATTCAAGGGTGTGTTCATAGTGTTTTATCACGGTGTCTTTGCTCATGTTTTGTTATCCCCTTCATGTTTTTAAAAGAAGTTGATTAGAAATTGGTTAGTTTCATTCTTGCGAAATCATTTATAACATATTATCATATACTTTAATTACCAAATGAAAAGGGGGAATTGTGATACGCTGTCCTATATGAAAAAGCTTATTTTTTTGCACTAAAATAAACCGACCGGTCTGTTTATAAAAGAGGAGGGGAAATAATGAAATCTCAACATGTGATCATTATCGGCAGTGGTGTAGCAGGATTGGCTACTTCTTTATTTTTAAAAAAGGCTGGGATGGAAAGTACGATTTATGAAAGCAGGTCAGATGAAGAATTAGAAACAGGAGCAGGTTTTTTACTGTCTCCAAATGGGGTAAAGATTTTGGATGAAATCGGGTGTAAAAATGAAGTGATAGCAAATGCAACAGTGATAAAGAAGATCCAGCAAATAAACAGTGAAAATGAAGTAGAAGCGATCTTTCACAATTATAGTGAAAAATATTATGATGCCCCTTTACTGAACGTCATGAGAGACCAAATCATCAAATCACTTTTAAAAGAAGTTCACCGTCAAGGAATAGAAGTGAAATACAACAAAAAGTTAACCTCGATCAAACAGCAGCCTCATTCCGTTCAGGTTCTTTTTGAAGATGAAACTGTGATAACAGGTGGTATTGTAATAGGAGCAGATGGAACTTTTTCGAAAACAAGAGAGGCTATTGCGTTTAATGCTAAATTAGATTATAGCGGCTTTTGGGGACTGCAAGGAGTATCGTTTGTGAAGGATTTTGTATTGGATGAGGCAACAAGTTATTTTTACAATGACGGAACCTTTCAATTCATTTTTGGAAAAGCGCATCCAACAAATAAAATGAATATTTTATGGCAAGCTTTCTCTCAGTGTCCTGAGAAGTTACCTACAAAACATTTTGAGAAAGCCAATAAAGAAACCATTCGACAGTTATTATATAAACAAATGGAACATTGGAACATTCCTAAACACCTATCTGACATCATCGATCATACAGACATGTTCTTTCCAAGAAGTATCTATGAAATAAAGGAGCTTCCTGTGTGGTCAAAAGGACGAGTTGTTCTTATAGGTGATGCTGTACATACAGCAAATCCTTTTGTTGGTCAAGGAGCATCGTATAGTCTAGAAGATGCCATGGTCATAGCAAAGATGCTAAGGGATCATGATGATCGAGATGCGTTCTATTATTATGAAAAGGATCGAAGAAAGAGGACAGAAGAATTGAATGAGCTATTTCAGCACATGAGTATTCAAAACGATATTGATAAAAAAATGAACGAATACACGATTGAATGGGATGAAGAAACTTACGTATGAGATGAAAGATAAAAAAACACCACTTATGATGAAAAGTGGTGTTTCTTGTGTTTTCTCCGTGCATAGAGGATCGCACCAATCAAACTGACGAGTGAAATCAATGCGAGAATTCTGATATAAGGCGGATAGTAGGTTAGCACAATCTCGTTTTTGCCTTTTTCTATTGGAAAACCGATAAAGGCGTAATTGGCTTGTTCAATATCAGTCTGCTGACCATTTACTGTGAGCTCCCAGCCTTTTTCATATGGTACTGGCAGAACCATATAATCATCGCCGCGTTTGTTATCATATGAGATCGTAAAGCGGTTGTTTTCGAGCTTTACCTGCTGGCTGCCATCATCCTGTTTTTCTTTTTCATATGCTTTCTCTAGGACGCGGTAAGGTTCTTGATACAGCTTCAGTTGATTGAGCTCATATGTCCCTTTTGGTACTCGAATGGAGAGGATCTTTTCCGCAGGGACCCGAATCGTCACATCATTGACACCTGTTTTGTAGATGGATGTATTGCTTTTTCGTGATGTGACATAGTCGTCAACGGATAACTGAAATCCTTCGTTACGGTCGGTCCGCTTCACATAAAAGCTCACATACACATCCCCAGCGCGAGCGATGTCATCTGGAAGTGTGATATTCAGACCGCCCATTTCTCCGTATACATCAAGCACGCCATGTTCGTATACAGCTTGTTCCGTATGAATATTCGTATCTTTGAGTCGATCTGCTGCGTGCTCGATTTCAGCGTTTCCTTTTTTGTCTAAAATGACGCCTTGCAGCATCGCATGCTCTTTATCAAGTGCTGAGGCATCCTTTAAGGATTGTTCTGAATAAACGGTGCTCGTTGTTCTTGCAAATGGCAGTGACCGAGTATTTTCATATACCTCATAATGCTCACTTTTCAAGATTGGCTTAAAATAAGCTGGTGGTGAGTAAGGCATCATGCTGTTTCTCATATAATACTTTCCGTAGGTCAAGCTGTATAAATTCGCCCTGTCCCCCATTGTTGCATACCGGCTGACACTTTCCCGTCCCATATCGATTTGCAGGTCATTCCAATAGAAATTGAGCAAATGCTGATTCAATATACTTGAATACACACTCATGCCTTGAAAGCCTTCAAATAATGGGGTATTGTTGCGCACGCCATTCATCCAATCAATCCGAGCGAGCGGATCTTTTGAGCGGCTTTGAATTTGCTGGATCAGCTTCATTTGTTCATGGCCAGCATATGCCTCACTATTCAGATACGTATCTGATACGCTCTTAATATTGCTTCTTTCAGATAAGTATCCCTGCTGATACACGCCTGCTGTCAGTAGGCTAATGGCAATAAGTACTGCTGAAAAGAGACGAAGGTGCTGACGTTTTTCGGCATGCATCCATAGGAAGAACAAGCTGATCACAACCAGTCCTATGCCTGTAAACACAACGACATCCATGTTTCCCTTTGCTCGTTCTGAAAGAGCGACTGCGAGAAGGAATACAATCCAAGCGCCTAAGACCGCACGCTTTTTCCACTTCCACTCGATTTGTGAGAAATGCTTGATCGTGATGGCAACGACCCCTCCAACTGTAAAGGCAAGAATGTACTCAAATCTGTACTGCGGTGCTGAAAAACCATTAAACACGCTCGCCATCTTTGGACTGTAGTGAAAAACAATGAGCAGCATACTGATGGATGTGAACATGAAAAACCATCTGTTCCGGTAAAGCGGTACGAGAAACAGACAAATCAGAAAAATCACGGGTAATAAATACACCCTGCTCGTAAACAGCAGATGATCATGCAGTTCGAACCAAGGAATGGCCTGTTCATACGGCGGTCTTATATTGTTAAGAAAGCCATAAACAGACGGGATAAAAAAGGCGGCACTGATCCCAAAGGATAACAGTGTAGAGATCGCAAGCGTCCAAAACACCTTCCACCCGCGCTCCTCACTTCGCAGCTTGATCATATATCTGAAGACAAGATATATCGCTAAAAAGATAAAGTGAATGTAAGCAAAGTAAAAGTTGTTGATCAGCATCAAACTGCAACTCGCAATAAACCAAGCGGGCTTACCCGTTTTGAATATCCGCTCAACCCCAAGTACAAGCAGCGGAAGCCACATCATGCTGTCGGTGAAAAATTCCCAAAACGTTTGATGCCGGAAATATACAATAGATAATCCATAAATTGCGGCACCTGTCAGTGCACCCAGTCTATTTTGAACCATTGAAAGAAGCACACGGTAAGCGATGAAAAGAATAAGCGTCAGCTTGATTACACTCAGCCAAATCACGGCATTTGCCCAGAAATGAATGTCCGTTGACTGTATGAGATGGAGCGCATTCATCAGCCAAACGACAGCGACTGTCACCATAAAGACCGTCGACGTTGTGAAATAATACCCTAATTGCGTGTATGTACCGCCGCCTAGACCGAATTGGTAGGAATAAAAGAAATTCCCTTTGACATATTCGTCATACAGCAGCTTTTTAAATGGGAGCATTTGCGAAATGCCATCCCCATCTCCTGTCATGTACCGGCCTTGCGTATATTCATATAAGAAAAAGGAGTGGCCTAATAATGCGAGAATGAGGCACATTCCAATGATTATCCATCTACGTTTCATCATCTAAATCCTTTCCACAAAAGATCCATTGTTCTTTGAAACAAAACAACCCAGCAAGCGATTCGTGCTTGCCGGTTATTTGACTCCACGTTATTTAAATAACTGTGTTAACACTCGGTCTTGTTCCTTTGAGCTTGTCTCTTGTTGCATGACATTTGATTCTTGGATCAAATAATGTGGCCTCTTTTTCGTTTCATAATAAATGCGGCCAATATATTCTCCAATCACACCTAGACTCAAAAGCTGGACACCTCCGAGGAAAAGCACAGCCGATATTAAAGTGAAATAACCAGGTACCATCACGCCCGTTCTGACGATTTGAATAAAGGTGGCAACGATGTAAATCAAAGAAAGGAATAAGATCAGTATGCCAGTATAAAAACAAATACGCAGCGGGCGGTTGTTAAAGGAAATGACGCCATCTATGCCATAGTTAAACAACTTCTTTAGTGACCATTTTGTATCACCATGCTGTCTTTCTACATTTTCATAATAGATGACCTTTTCTTCAAACCCAATCCAGCAAAAAAGCCCTTTTGAAAAACGATTTCCTTCTTTCAACTGAAGCAATGCATCAATTGCTTGGCGCGAAATTAAACGGAAATCTCCGACGCCATCACGCAAGTCCACTTCGACTACCTTGTTCATCACTTTATAGTACATGGATGATAAGTAAGAGCGAAGCTTGCTGTCTCCTTTACGGTTCCGTTTGGCAATGACTTGATGGTAGCCTTCTTCATATCCTCTAACGAAGTCCTGAATCAAATACGTTGGGTGCTGCAAGTCGGCGTCCATGATGATCGCAGCTACTCCCTTCGCATATTCAAGTCCTGCCAGAATAGCGGCTTCCTTCCCAAAGTTACGTGAGAAGGAAATGTATTTGACCTTTGCACTTTTGCGAGAGAGCTCTCTCATGTATTGAAGTGTGTTGTCTTTGCTTCCATCATTCACAAAAATGATTTCAAAGTCATAATGAAAATCGCGAAACTCTTCCTCGAGTGCCTCAAAGATTCGTCTGATGTTTTCACCTTCATTGTAAGAAGGAATTATAACAGAGAGCAATTCTCGTTCCATATCGCACCTTCTCTTCACTTTTTTCACATAGTCTGATATGTTCATTATTCCTTTTTTGTCAGGAAACGAAACCCTTTTTTATTATCCATAAATTACATGTCTCTTTAATCGTTCCATTATATCAAAGTTTTATTTCCAGTGATTTTCAGTAAGATGAATTTAATGTAATTTTAAGTTTAACCATTGTAAAAAGCCTGTAATTTCGATCACAGACTGGGTATTGTATCATAAAATTGTTTACTCATTTATATATTTTCCTATTTCTTGAAAAAGATGAGGGGCACTTCTTTTAATGAAGCAGCCCTTTGTTCTGCTCTTGTAGATGCTCGTTTGCCTTCGATTGTTTATTTTGGAATAAATGCAACTGCGCACCGTAGCTCTCAATCCACTCTTGGACAATCCGTTCAGTTGTTTCCTGTCCTTTATACTTGTGACCAGCCTTTGCATAGGTCGTTTCAAAATCACTCCATAGCAGCTCTACCCATGTACGTGCTTCATCATATGTCAGCATATTGTTTTTTTCCATCAGTTGTTCTGTTAATCGCTCAAAGTATTGTTCCATGTTGATTCCTCCTTCATCTAGCAGAAAGTGCCTTTTTAAAAAAACCTCTTTTTTCATATACTACCCTTACGTCTTCAAAAGACGCAAATGATTTGTATTGTTTGGAGGGAATCGAGATGCGTAATAAAGCAAAGGGCTTTCCAAATCAAGTGAATCACAAATTTGAAGGCGAGCCAGGCGCCACAGATGCTTATGCGTCTAAAAGGCCGAATGGTGAGACGAATACACGTCCACAGGAACGAATGAGGGCATCAGGGAAACGCTAATTTTTCCAAAGGGAGTGCTTGAGATATGAGTTCAAATGGGAAATCGTATATGGAAGACTTTGTTCAATTAAGGACAACCGCTTACCCTCAACCATGGGCGAATGCAAAGCATTCTGCCTCTCAGGTCAACGGAGAAACGCAGCAAACGCAGCACGACATCGTACTTCAGAACAACGTCCGTAAACAACGTTCGAAGTAAAGAAAAGGACTGATCTCTCGGATCAGTCCTTTTTCGTAAGCATTGAAATTGGCAGTGCATCTTCCTTATTTGGGGCTGATACTCTGTATCCCCACGCAAATACACCATTTAAATATTCCACGTAAAACTCTTCGTCTGTATCTTTGATTTGATAAGTCATTTTGGTTTGAATCAAGGCTGGATCTACTAAGTAGGCTTTCGCCATATCGATTTTCCGTTCTAAGACGGCATATTCATTCACAATGCCAAGCTGCTCAGCCTTACGTGCTTTTTCAGAAAGAGAGGCTATCTCCTGCTTCAATTCGTATTCCGTCATCTCACTATAACGTTTGTCCATCTGTCATTCCCCTTTGTCTAAAACGTGATCAATTGTGTCGAGATCAAAGCCTTTTCTGAATAAAAATTGCTTCACTTTCATCTTCTTTTCAAATGATCCGTCATATCCTACCTTGCGTTTTGCCTTCTCCAGCATATAGAGGAGGGCTTCTTCTTCCTTTTCCTCTTCTTGTCCATCATAGGTTTCTTGAAGGGCTTTATCAATGATCCCAAACGAAAATCCTTTTCGTTGCAGCTGCAGCTTGATGCGCTGCTCGATCTCTTTTGCGGAACGATTTTTTTCTTTTCTCACAAGCTTCTGAACCTGCTTCACAGCTTCCTCCAGCTGTAAGTCATCAGGATATTGCGATAGTGCTTGTTCAATGTTGTCATCATCTATCCCTTTGAGCTTTAGCTCTTTTTTCAGGACGGACGGCCCTTTGCTGTTCGTTTTACGGTGGGTGCTGACATAGGCTTCCGCAAATTCAAGATCATTTACATACTTGTATTGCTTTAATTTGTGTATAATTTCACTAATAGCAGGTGCCGGGATTTCTTTTTTCGTCAAATAATCGGTTACTTCTTTCACCGATCTCATTCGGTAGGATAAATAATCGACGGCCTGCTGAAATCCTTTTTTCACAGCATCACCGAATTGAATGTCGATGATATCGGCTTCGTCCAGCTCTTTTCCCTTTTTCAAATCGTGCTGGACGAGCACATCTAGATCCACGCTAAAGGCGTATTTTTCATCAAGAAAGATGTTTACCCGCTCTGTATTGTTTTTCTGAGCAGAGATTTTTGTAATATAGGGCATCCTGTGATCACTCCTTTTTTAAAACAGTCAGGATGTTTCTTCTGATTCAAAATCGTGAAAGATATAGGTATGTATATGAGAGGAGAGATGTCAATTGAATATCGCCATCACCGGAGGAACCGGTTTTATCGGCCAGCATGTCACAAAAGTGCTCGCTGCTGAGGGACATCATCTATATATTTTAACAAGAAATCCAAAGGAATCCGAACAAAATCATTTACACTATGTGCAGTGGCTGACAGAAGGTGCTGCGCCTGAGCATGAATTGCCTGCGATTGATGTCTGGATTAACCTTGCTGGAAAATCCATTTTCACCCGCTGGACAGACAAGGCAAAAGAAGGCATCCTCTCTAGCCGTATTCAATCCACACAAGAAGTAAGGCGCATTATAGAAGCGCAGGAATCGAAACCATCTGTGCTCATTCAAGCAAGTGCTGTCGGAATTTATGGCACGTCTCAAACAGGAGATTTTACAGAGGAATCACCTCCTGCGGATACTGATTTCTTAAGTCATACATCAAAGCGTTGGGAAGCTGAGGGGCAAAAGATTGAAGCACTCGGCATTCGTACGGTCTACACACGCTTTGGCGTCGTGTTAGGAGAAAAAGGGACACTGCCACTGATGGCACTGCCATATAAGCTGTTTGCCGGCGGGACCATGGGCTCTGGCACACAATGGGTTTCATGGGTACATGTCGAGGATGTGGCACACCTCATTCATTATGCCATTCAAAACGACGACATTTCAGGACCACTTAATGTCACGTCTCCGAATCTTGTTCAAATGAAGCAGCTCGGACAAACCATCGCCTCTGTCCTTCACCGTCCTCATTGGCTGAAGGTCCCATCTTTTGCGATGAAAACGGTACTTGGCGAAATGTCATTACTTGTTTTAGAAGGTCAGCGTGCTCTGCCAAAAAAAGCACTGCTCTCTTCTTATGACTTTTTGCACCCTGAACTAAAAGAAGCGATTTTGCATTCTAAGGAATAAATGTTGTCAAAAACACCCATCCTATTAGAAATGAGATGAGGGGGCGATTTTGATGAAGAAAAAAGAACACCAGCCAACTTCAAAGCTGAAGAAAACCCAGGAAGTCCTGTATCAGCAGGAATTCAAAAAAGCGGAAAGAGCAGCAGAAAAAAGAAACAAATAAGATGGATATTCCACTCCAACAAGCACATAACTAAAGTGATCTTGTAAAGGAGGGAAAGGCTTTGAAAAAAGACCAACACCAAAAAGCCAATCACGAACTTGCAGCACAAGAGTCGGATGGCGAATATGTTGAATTTTCCAAAGAACTTGCAGATCCGAATGACGTAAAAGCAATGGCACGTATGAAAGCAGCCGATCAGCGCGCCAAAAAACAATAAGTAAAAAAAGCAGACCCTTTTGCGGTCTGCTTTTCTTCTTTTATTGAATTTCAGTAAGAAGACTTGATGCTTTCTGACGTGATTTTTCCTCAGGCACCTCTTCTGGATAACCAATATGAAGGATGGCAGCAAACCGCTCGTTTTCCTTTAGGCCCATGTCCTGTTGAAAGCCTTTGTCGTATAAGATGCGGCCGCTCTTCCAGACCATACCGATTCCTTGATCCCAAGCAAGCAGCTGGAAGTTTTGAATGAGAGCACTCACAGCGGCAAAATCATCATTTCTCACCACTGGGTTCTCGTCTTCCTTTAACACTACAAGTAAAAGGGCTGGAACTTTTGAAAAGTAATCTCTATATTGATTGATCTTTTCTTCCTTTGCATCTGGATTGTTGCGCTTGAAAAACGCAATGAAGCGATCAATAAATGTCGCTTTCGCTTCCTCCGTCACCGCATATAGAAAGCGCCAAGGCTCCGTAATTTTATGATTCGGTGCATAGACCGCATCCTCTAATAACGGCTGAAGCTGCTCAATGGTCACCGGCGTTTCTTTAAATTTTCGAATGGATCGTCTATATCTGACAGCGTCTCGTACCGTTAACGCTTCTGTTTGTTGTTTGATTTCTGGCATATGTGTCATCCTTTCAATCAATCTTAATTGAAATTGATTCTCATTCACATTATAAACATCATTGCGAGCAGTTGCAAATGATGTTTCCCATCCCTTCTGCTAAAAAGTTGTTTGAGTTTTTCAAGTAATGTTACAATCATATTACGTTTTAAACAAATTTTGATAAAAAACCCAAGATGATGAAATAGGTTTAGTTATTCCCATTTTGTCTAATGCGGTTATTTTGTCAAAAGGCTTTCAAACCATGATTGGAAGGGAGGCTTCTGGATGGAATGAAAATCAATATCGGGCAAATCATTAAGCTCTACCGGTATAAACAAAATATGACCCAATCTGAATTGGCAGAAGGAATTTGTTCTGTCTCTCATTTAAGTAAAATCGAAAATGGCTCAAAGGAGGCCAATCAAGATACGATCAATTTACTGCTTGAACGACTTGGCATCAGTCAAGAAACGCTGTCACAAAAGGCGCGTCACCTGCTGTCACTCTTAGATGAGTTTCAAATGAATATGTATTTCTATGCACTCGATCAAGCTGAACAAAATGCAGAAATGATCATTCAGCACGAAGAACAGTTCTTTTCGCTAGATTTAGGCATTCAGTATCATTTGTCCCTATTTCAATTTTATTTATTATCGGACAAGCAGCCACTTGCCTTAAAAACACACCGCGTGCTTAAAAAGTTTGAAAAAACCTTTATTGAAACGGAAAAAGAAATATTTGAATATCTAGATGGCATTCATCTCATTACAAATGGTCAGTTTGAAGAAGGGATAAAGAAACTTGAGAGCTGCTTTTCTTACGCGTCTGTTGAACAAAGTGACCTGTATTATCACTATGCAAAAGCACTTGGAAACATGGGACTTCTTGGCGATGCGCTTGAAGCAACCCATCAAGCCATGGATTTATATAGACAAAAGAACAATTTCAAGCGGATCATTCACTGCACACTCATTCATGGCGTGATCTCACTGGAACTAAAAGCCTTTCAAACGGCGAAGAAATATTTAAAAGAAGTGATTTTGCACACGTCCCTTTATCCTGATGCCTATATTAAAATGACCGCTTATTTTTATTACGGGGTGCTCTTAAAACGGGAAGGCGATTTTTCTTCAGCTGTGCCTTATTTACTAGATTCACTCAATTACTTTAATCAAGAACAGATAGAAGACCGTTATTGTGAAACTCTGTATGAAATCGCGACCTTATATGCTGAATACGACCGCAAAAAGGCCCTTCCCTACATACATGAGCTGTTAAAACAGCCTCGTATTCAGCCAAACTGTTTATATATGATCAAAATCTATAAATTGATGATTGAGGAAAACCCTCTTGATTTGAAAACCTATTTGATCGAAGCAGCTCTTCCTTACTTTAAACAAAATGAGCTGCACAGTGAGTACTTGTTTGCTCTTAGAACCTTGCTTTCCTATGCGGGTTCTGAGCTTGACGAACGTACCTATATGTCCTACACGAGAACGCTGCTTCATCACCTTGCATCATATGTCCCCTATTACAAAAAAGCATGACCTTCTGCCGATCGAAGGTCATGCTTTTCCTATTCATTAAATGGTCTTCTGTTGATCTGTATCAGGACGGGTGACTTGTTTGACTGAATGAACATACCGTTTTCTCGCAAAGTAATCGTACGCATGCTGACCAAAGCCTAACCAAATGCTGAGCACGATGAATGGGATCGTTCCCCATAATGCAGGGATATTGCAAGCAATTTTCAGCCATGTATAGATCCCTGAGTTTTTTTGGTTTTTGGCTAAGGAAATTGACACGATTCGCTTTTCTGCCTTTTCTTCACTTATTTTGTTCAGTTTGAGCAATTGCGAGTGTCTAAAGGATTCAAAATGAATACGGTTCTTCCAATCGAGAGCTTTCAACAAGTCCATCGCTTTTGCACATGAAGGACTTTGCCCGTCATAAAACACAAGCAGCCTAAGTGATTTGATGGAACGCTGTTCTCTTTTTTTCGATTCAGCGAGCTTCTTTCTTTCTTGATCGAGATAAATGATTTTTTTCATAGATTGATCGCCAGCCCTTTTCCGTCATTTGTTTTTTAGTTCGTTCAAAGGAGATTACAACTAGATTACTATAGTTGCTGGGCCTCTTGTATTGGGAAAAAGCAAACCAACGTGCGTTATATGAGCCTTTAGATAAGGGCAAAATTAAGGTTTTCATGGCACATATGAGGTTTTTCAACTAAAAATGGTTGGGAAAATCGTGATGCGTTGCGGTTTTCTGCGGTTTTTTGTAGAATTCTGCGGTTTTTCTACATCTTTATGCGGTGTTTTGTAGGTGAGACGCAAAAACAAGATAAAAAAAGACTACTTCCCGTTGCGGCGAAGTAGTCTTTTGGTTTATATTTTTTCCAAAACTTCTACTATTTCTTTCTCAATATCTTTCCATAAGTAACGATCTGTCGTATAGTGATGTGCGGCTTCTTTCGCAAATACTTGAAAAGCTTCCTCAAAATCAGGTGCATCCTTGTCGGGTTTTTTCTCATCAACAAATCGCTGTGCTTCTGTTGAGCGTGGTCCCCATTTACCTACTTCATTCCCGTCCTGATCAATGATCACGATAATCGGAATCGATCTTGCGGTCCCGTTCGTTAAATACTGATCCATCAGGTCTAGATGCTCGTCCCGAATAAAATAGCGCGCATCAATGAGTGCTTCACTTGCAATACGCATGAAAATTGGTACATTGACCATCGCATCTCCGCACCAATCCGCTGTGATGACAAGCGCTCTGAGCTTTTTCTTTTGCAGCTTTTGAAGCAGCTCTTTTTCTTTTTGATGAATTGCGTACTGATTGTACACCGTGAGTAGATTTTCTCGGTTTTTCTCCATGTTGTGTACATATGTACGTTCAGTTAATCCCTTTTTAAACCATTCATTTAATGTCATATTTACATCCCCCTTACTCTTCAACTTTACCACTTTTGCTATTCTTTTGTCTAAAAAAACCTTCACCTAGTGAAAGGTAAAGGCTTTTCATCTATGGACGCCGGTTGCGATCTGGGTCCATCCCTATCAGCTTGGTGACAAGCACCATTGTGACAGGTAATGATGTATTCTTTTTATACGCTAAGTATTTTCCGCGCCATTCAGGTTTATATTTCTGTTTAAACGACCGTAATCCGCTGAAGCTGTACATAAATCTGACGTTGTTGAAAATAACACTCGCCAAACGCTCCGTGAGGAAGGACTGATGAAATGTTCCTACATTTGATAAAGGCGCCATTCCCATGTTAAAGGATTTGTAGCCTTTTTCTTTCGCCCATTGAAAAAGGTGGATAAACAGCGCATCCATCATCCCGTTCGGTGCATCATGCATATGACGCATTAGGTCGATGGAAATCTCCCCTTCTTGATACATCGGCATTAGTGATACAAAAGAAATGATTTCCCCTTGCTCATCCTTCAGAATCGCAATCGGTGCTTTTTGAAGATAATCTTCTTGAAAATAGCCGAGCGAAAACCCTTTTTCATTTTTCTTTCCGAGCCAGCTGTCAGAAATCTGTTTTAAGGTTGAGATGAGCTCATCTGAAAAAGGCGGTTCCAGCATTTCAAACGTATAGCCTTCTCGTTCAAACTTATTGGCCACAGCCCGTAAATTTGATTTTTTCTTACCGGAAAGAGAGAACGTTTCTAAATCGACCATGGCTTCTTCTCCAAGCTTAAAGAAGTGAAAGCCTAAGTCATGGTAGAGCGCCATCCCTTCCCGTTCTACTTGATAAAAAGCAACGCGATAGCCTGCTTTTTCTGTCTGCTGTAGAAACTCTTCAAGTACAAGTGGATAGGATGCTTTACGTCCGGATGGATCTCCAAGCACAATGACGCAGCGGCCAATGCGACCAAATTGAAGCATCGCCTCTCCATCACTTGAGAAAAATAATTTTTTATCGCCTAAAAAGCCAAGATGACTGAGGGCATTTCCGCCCTTTTCTTCTAAAAACGTTTTTAATTTTTCCTCATCTGCTTTTTCTCCAATCGGAAATGCTCTTTTATTAAAAATCAATCTGCTAATGAAGAAAAAAAGCGGTACACCTATGAGAGCAATCATGCTTGTCATTGTGATATGCCGTTCATTATGCACGAGGTAATCCCTACTCAAGAAATGTCCAATTTTTGTCCAAATAAAGTTGCCGATGACATTATAGTTAAACAGCACGAGTAAATATCCAGCGGCAGCCGCCACAAACTGATACAAGGAATAAGGGGCCTGCTGCTTCACAAATTGATTTCGAAGAGAGAAAAATACAGCCATGATGACTGGCAGTATAAAGATGAGACTCAGGTTAAATCCTTTTAACAAAGTAAACACAAAGCCGCCTGCTAGGGCGATCATCGTCAGCACGTACGATCTTTTTGTTCGTTTATACACTTCAATGGACAAAATCATCAGGATGATGCCGAACATTAAAGAAAGACCATTAAATCCTGATAATAGAAAGCGTGGAATGCTCGTAATCACGCCTAAACGATCGACAGGAAGCACAACAGACGCCATAATGAGCAAGCCGCTTCCAAAGGTTAAAATCGATAAAGATCCGTACAATAAACGGATTAATAAAGCACGGTGCAACACAATTAAGACGTTCGTTGTTTCTATGGCAGGTGCCATTCTCGGATTGCCTTCAAGGCGTCTAAGTGTCGTTCCCGTTAAATCGTAAGCAGCTAGACAAAGCCCAAGGATAAACGGGAAGATCGAGTACACGAAGCGGTACAAAACAAGCGCCGTCAGTACCATCTCTTTATCAAACCCAATGTACTGCATGCTCAGTAAAAAGATGAGGTCAAATGAACCAAATCCGCCCGGAACCATACTGATTAAACCGCCGATTGACGCAATCGCAAATACGCCTAATACAATCCGGACATCGACATTCATCCCCATAGAGACGACAGCCATGTACATGACGAGACCAGCTGCCAGCCATTCTAAAAACGATGCTCCGATATAAGCGTAAATCGGATGCTTCAGTCCGCTTTCACCGCTCTCAATCGAGCTTTTTCGTACGGACGCCATAATGATGTAAATGGGCACAATACAAGCAAAGATGATCACAAAGGCCCATAGCCACGGCTCTTGGCTAATAATACTTTCAACAGGAAGCACCCTCACCAAGATCAGATCACTGAAAATAGATAAGCCCAAAAGAACCGAGGAAGTCAAAAGGGCAATGCCTTTCAGCAGTTTTTTCGTATCGGTTATGTACTCCTTATATAGAAGTGTTCTAAGCCCTGCTCCTGATAGACCGCCGAACCCAAGGACACTGTTAAAGGAGTTCGCAATCCAAGAAATGCGAATCGTTTTCCAGCCGCTGATGGGCATATTCAGGCTTTTTCGTAAAATAAAATCATATAAGGACATCGTTAACACTGCGACAAGTCCAAGAAAAACAAGAATAAACAAGTCCATCCGATTCAAGCTGTCAATGATATAAAACGTTTTTTTAATGGAAAGGCCGCTCAGTTCCTTTTTGGCGACGAAAATTAAGACAAGGATAATCACGATCGGAAAAAGCATTTTTAAGATCGTCATACCCGTTTTTTTGTTCCACATGATTTTCCCAACTTTCTAAGTTGCTTCATTTATTTCGACTGACCATTATTATACAACAAATACCACTTGATTCATGCAGTTTAACATTCAAAAGCTTGTCGAACCTTTCAATTAGAAGTGAAAATCAGTAATATAGAGAAAAGAGCCGCTTAAAGGAAGTGAACGAGCGTGGAATATAATATTCATGACACCACCGTATTAAAAGAAGAGATTCTATCTCCAGAGGAAAAAAAGACATGGGTGCTCTATATGAAAGTACTCACAGCTGCAGGTCTTGGAGATGTGTCAGAATGGATGAAGCTTGATATGAGTATGCCTCAAATGAAGGTACTCATGCTACTCAATAACCATGGCTCTCTCAAGGTATCCGAAATCGCTGAAAAAATGGGCGCTTCTTTGTCCAATATGACAGGCCTGCTTGACCGGTTAGAACAGTCTCATTTTGTTGAACGAAAACACTCTGAGCGTGACCGTAGAATCATTGTCGTCGAACTAACAGAGGAAGCGAAAAATATTTTTAGAAGCATTTATCAAAAAGGACACGAAAAAATCAAAAACTCCCTGCAACGGCTCAATGACGAGGAAAAAGAAAAAGTCAACGAAGGGCTGGCTATTTTAGAAAAAGCACTGCGTCCTGAACGCGGCTAAACATGAAAAGGAAAAAAGACGGTCACTTGAGATCCGTCTTTTTTAGTTCTTCTACTTGTCGATCTGGGGTGAAGAGATTTTTACGAATGACTTCCCTGTCGTCCCATAAAAGATAACCTAAACCGATGATAAGAAAAAAGATACTGATCCACGTACCGCCAGGCAGTATCTGTTCAAGTTCCTCAATCGTTCTTTCCGAGCCTAAGCTGTTACTATAGCGTATCTCAAAAAGAACATATTTTGCTATATAAAACAATGCCGCCATACAAATAAACATGGCGCCGACAATTCTTCTACCAGACATGTGTTTACTCCTTTAATTCCATTGATTTCTTTTGATTAATTCCGTGATATGGGCAAGATGATGCTTTGAGTGCCAGACGTACATACCTGTTGCATCATATAAGGACACCGTTTGTTGATCGGCTGGGTGATAATAGGACGCAGTGAAGTCTTCCTCTGACATCCCTCGAAGTAATGTAACCCATCTGCGATGCAGACTGCTGATTAAGGGCAGTGATAGGCTGATGGGCGCTTTGCTATCTGGAAGCTCGGCGAATCCCGCCTGATCATATGGACGGATGTGCGGTATTTCTTCTGTGAGCGCAAGCTTGAATCGTAAGTATGCATTCAGATGGCTGTCTGCTACGTGATGAATGAGCTGACGGACGGTCCATCCTCCAGGCCGATAGGGTGTATCCATCTGAGCATCTGTCAATTGATTGGTGACTGTTTCATATTCTTGTGGAATCGCACCCAACTGATCAATCCATGACTCTAGCTGTTCCTTTGTTTTATTTTCAACCGGTTCATATAACCCAATCGGATATTGTAATGACGTCATACCCTCTCCCCTTTCTCAAATCCTTCTAGTACAAATTTGCCAATCATCTTTCCTTGTTCAAGGGTTTGGTGTGCCTGCTTCAAATGAGCGGCATTGATCGGACTGAGAACCTTTGTTAACGTATGCGTTAATGTCCCGTGTTCAAATAACTCAGCCACCTCTGTTAAAAGCTCATGCTGTTTGATCATGTCCGCTGTTTTGTACATAGGGCGTGTGAACATGAACTCCCATACAAATGCAGCACTTTTATTTTTGAGTAATTGAATGTCTAGGTTGTGCTGATTCTCGACAATGGTACAGATCGTGCCTTGCGGTTTGATGGCTTCTGCCATGCCTTTGAAGTGTCCGTCTATATCATTTAGGCATAAAATAAAATCCACTTCGCCTATTCCTTTTTCGTGGAGCTGCGCGAGAAGCGGCTCATGATGATCAATGATATGATCAGCACCTAATGACAGACACCACTCTTTTGTTTCAGGTCTTGATGCGGTGGCGATTACAGTGGCATTTGCTAATTTGGCTAGTTGGATGGCGATAGAACCTACTCCGCCTGCACCGCCGATGATGAGCAGTGTTGCCCCTTCTGCATTTCGCTTCATATGCATCCGGTCAAATAACGCTTCATATGCCGTAATTGTCGTCAGAGGCATCGCGGCTGCTTCTGCAAAGGAGAGATTGGCAGGCTTTTTTGCCACAATCCGTTCATCCACAAGCTGATACTCACTATTTGAGCCTTGACGCGTGATATCTCCCGCATAGTACACTTGATCACCAGGCTGAAATAATGTACACGCTTCGCCAACTTCAACAACCGTACCGCTTGCATCATAGCCAAGAATTTTCAGTTTTTCTTCCTTCTGATCCTTCGGTGATCTCACCTTCGTATCAACTGGATTCACTGACACAGCCTCTACCTTCACCAGTATATCCCTGCCCGTTGCTTTAGGCTTTTCTACTTCCTGATCCATCAAGCTTTGCTCATGCTCAATCGGTAAGTACTCCAATAGTCCAACAGCTTTCACTCGCTCGCACTCCCTTTCACCATGCTTCTTTTCCACATTTTATCATAATTTTCTGATGTTTATGGATAGATCAAACGAGTGATTGCACATTTAGGACCCTTTCAAAGCCTTTCGCTCCCTCGCTATATAAGAAGGACGAGTTCTTTGCCATGAAGGAACATAGGAGAACCAGCTTTTGGATTTAAAAAATAGCTGAACGTAATAAAACTGGATGTGCTGAAGGAAAAAGATCATTAATAGAAAAATAGCTAGTGACAGAGTTAGGCTATCAGCTGCCCCTTGCATCCATTTAGTGATAAAGAAAATAACAAAACCGATCATTATCATTTGTTCCAGCCTTTGCATGATCTGGGTCAAGACATGTCCTCGTTTCGATAGATCACCAGACTGGTGCTTCCTGATCTTTCTCGATTTATAAAACCATATGGTACATTCTACTAAGTTATGAGTCATAAAAAGAGCGATGAGGGCGATCAATAAAGGTGATGGGGTATAAAGGACTTGAGCAACGAACGGAAACACTAAAAAATAGCATGCCATACATGCGTGTCTCACTGATAAGAGAAATAGTTCTTTTTCTATGTATGGTTTCATCTGTTTCACCTCCATATGTACTACGTCTTATCTGCCAAAAAGTTCCCTTTGCCTATCAAAAAAGGATGCCCCAAAGGCATCCTTCCTGAATCACATTTAAAATGCAGCGCTTAGTACGACAGGTCCTTGCGGCAGTTTGTTATCCTTTTTTGGTTCAAGGGTGACTGCCACGGTATCCCATGATTCGCTCGCTTCTTTTTCTGATAATGCATAGGTGACGGTTCCTTCTCCTTTGTTATCTGTTTTAAAGGCACCAGCTGGTACCGGCTGATCTCCTTTAATGAGCCACACTTGATAAACAGCAGATGAATCAAGCTGATCCTTTAATCCGTCTGCACTCACCACCAGCTCTTTTTTGCCGTTATGCTCAATCACTGAAAAAGCACCCGTTGTTTTTGGTGATGCGGCTGATGCCAGTGATTTTGTCGCTACAACCCTGACAGGTTCTTCCGCCTGTTCTTTTCCATTCGATAAGAAATACACGTTTCCAGCTGCTGAAATAAGAAGCAGTGCGGCAACAAGTGGCAATAGCCATTGGTTACGTTTTTTTTGCAGTGGTTTCATCTCGTTTGGTTCATGTGCTGCCTTGAGGTCTTTTCTATGGCTATTCTTTTCTTCGACCGTCTCTTCTTCAAACACCTGGGATAAAATACGGTCTTTCATCCCTGCCGGAGGTGTTTGGTCATCTGCTAGAAATGGAATGTCAGACATGAGCGATGTCAATTCTTCAAGCTCTTCTTTGCAAGCTGAGCAGTTCTTGAGATGCTCTTCAAATTGTGCTTTTTCTTCTCCTTGTACATGCCCGTTGAAATAATCAATCACTTGATGTTTACACTGAGTCATGCCTCTTCCTCCTTTCCTCCGCGAGACAGTCTCGTCCGTAAGTGCTTCAATGACAATCGAACTCTTCCCTTCACCGTTCCAATGGGGATGCCTAGTTTTTCAGCAATGCTTTTTTGTGTCATTCCTTTAAAATAGACATCTTCTATGATAGTTTGCTGTTCTTTTGACAATGTAGATACTGCTTCACGTATGATTTGTTTTTCCTCGTTCCATTCAACTTCCTTTGATACATCTTCTTGATGATCGGCTAAATATTCAATATGCTCATCTTCTAGTGCCGTTTCGTTCCGGTGCTTTCTTAGGAGATCGATGGCTGTGTTGCGTGACATCATGAATAACCACGAGGAGAATTTGCCTTTATCCGTATGGTATTCTCCTATACCGCGCCAGAGCTTGATAAAGACTTCTTGCAGCACTTCCTCCGCAAGCTCACGACTTCCAGTCATTTTATAAATAAACGAATATAACACACGTTCATAGCGATCATACAGCACTTCAAGCGAAGGCTTGTGACGATCAAATTTGATCTTGTGATACAGCTCAGAATCTTTCAGTGTATCCATGGTCATCTCCTTCCTTTTTCATGAGAAAGAGCATGCTGCATTCATCATGAAATCCTTCACGTATTGCTTATCACTCGATTTGCTGAAATAAGCCTACTTTGTACTTTACTCTTTTTTAAAGGAGAAAAAAAGAGCGCCGAAAAAGGAAGTGTGCTCCTCATGAGAATGTACTTACTGTACGAAAAGCAAGGCCATTTGGATCACTTCTATCTGAAAAGTCAAGAATCCATGTGTTTCCATTCTCTGTTCAGTTGATTTTAGCAAACTCTCATGTCCCTCACAATGTCAACATGTCATAATAGAAGGTAACGAAATGAATTGGAGTGTCCTTACATGATGTTGACGATCGTTCTTTTTTTATTAGCAGGAATAGCAGAAATTGGCGGTGGCTATCTTGTGTGGCTTTGGCTGCGCGAAGCCAGACCTGTCAGCTATGGAATCGCCGGCAGCCTCATCCTCGTCGCTTATGGGGTCATCCCTACCTTCCAGCAGTTCCCGACTTTCGGACGAGTTTATGCGGCCTACGGCGGTGTGTTTGTGGTTCTTGCTGTGTTTTGGGGCTGGTGGGTCGATCGAAAAACGCCTGATTTGTACGATTGGGTAGGCGCTCTTATTTGTTTAATAGGTGTGAGTATGATGCTCTTTGCCCCTAGAAACTAGGGAAAAAGATTGCAATACATGTCATGAGAAAAAAGCCGGCGCTCTTTTGCCGGCTTTCACATTTCTTCTAATGGACTTTTTATGCCCCGAATTGTGTTTCATAAAGGCGCTTATATAAGCCATTTTGCGTTAGTAATGTTTTGTGATTTCCTTGCTCTGCAATGCCACCTTTTGTCACAACCACAATTCGATCTGCATGTTGAATAGTTGCAAGGCGATGCGCAATGACTAGCGTCGTTCTACCTTCTGAAAGCTCTTCTAGTGATCGTTGGATCGAAGCCTCTGTTTCAGTATCTAGTGATGAGGTCGCTTCATCCAGTATTAAAATAGGTGGATTTTTCAGGAAAATACGTGCAATTGATACACGCTGCTTTTGTCCACCTGACAGCTTGACGCCTCTTTCACCAATCATTGTCTCAAGACCTTCGGGCAGGGATTCGACGAGTTCTTTTAGCTCTGCTTTTGACACTGCCTGCCATATTTCATCCTCAGTTGCATCAAGTTTTCCATAAAGAATGTTCTCTCGAATGCTCCCATTAAATAAATAGACGTCTTGTTGGACTATTCCAATTTGTTGGCGCAGTGAAGACAGCTTCATCTGTCTACTATCAATTCCGTCTATCGTAATGGTTCCAGATTGCCATTCATAAAACCTTGGTAATAAACTGCAAAGCGTGGATTTACCAGCACCGGAAGGACCTACTATGGCAACCGTTTCCCCTTGTTTGATCTCCAGATTAATATGCTCAAGGATCAAACTGTCCTTCTCATAACCAAAGCTGACATCATGAAATGTAATTTCACCTTTTAGCCCATCGACATGAATCGCATCAGGGACGTCCTTTTCGTCTGGGGCTTGATCTAAGAGCTTAACAAATCGCTTAAAGCTTGCGACTCCCTTTGGATACGTCTCAATGACTGAATTAATTTGTTGAATAGGTCCTAAAAAGATTCCAGACAGCAGGACGAATGAAATGAATTCGCCATAGGTCATATTCTTTTGCATCACAAACCATGTCCCGCATACAAGTCCAAAGATGGTGACGCCCTTCATAAGCAGGTGACTAATTGAAGCGTGTAATGCCATCATTTTGTATGTGGTTAATTTCGTTTGTTTAAACTGTTCATTGTGTTCAATAAAGCGATCCACCTCGTGCGTTTCATTCCCAAATGCCTTCACTACTCGAATTCCGCTCACATTATTCTCAACCCTTGCATGGAATTGACCAATACTTGAAAACATGTGATCAAAGGCAATCGACATTTTCTTCGTAAAATAAACCGATAGCCCTATTAAGAATGGGACAATGAGAAACGTGAGGACGGCAAGCTGCCAATTAATTGATAGCATCAAGGCAAATGCACCTGTAAGAGTCATCATTGCAATAAATAAATCTTCAGGACCGTGGTGAGCGATTTCACCAATATCCATTAAATCGTTTGTCATGCGTGAAACAAGCTTTCCTGTTTTCTTTTGATCAAAGAATCGAAAAGACATTTTTTGTACGTGGGTGAATAGCTGACTTCTCATATCTGTTTCAATATTGATACCTAGCTTATGTCCGAAATATGTCACCACATAATTCATTGCTGAGCTGACGACATAGACTGCCAGTAAAATTCCACTCCAGATGAGAATCATTTCCCAGTTTCTGTTTGGGAGAAGGTCATCTACAACCATACTGATCGCGAGTGGAAATGATAATTCAAGTAGTGCCGCTATGACGGCACAGGAAAAATCTAATATAAACAGCCCCATATATGGCTTGTAATAGGAGAAAAATCGTTTTAACAAAAAGCAGCCCCCTTACTTCTGAGATAATTCTGTCAATATCTCAACGTATTTTTCTGCTTGATTGGCGATAGCTATTGGATCAAATGGCCAGAAATACGTAATATCCAAGTCATGTACTTGATTCTTTTTCACCGCTTTTAAGCTTTTCCATATTGAATTGTTCTTATCGAACGTACCTCCGTTGGCTTCATCAACAAATATATAATCACCTGCATATTTTGGTAGCACTTCATATGAAATATGTTCAAATCCTGACTTTCCATTTAAAACAGTGTCTGCAACATCTTTTGGCGGCTGAAGCTGCAATTGTTCATAAAGTGCTTGTCCACCTCGATAGATACCATTCCCATACACATAGACATCATTTTTAAATGCACCCAAGATTGACACTGTTTCGCCTTCTTTGATGACTGTTTTCACTTTCTTTCTAGCAGCTTCTATACGTTGATCAAATTTTTTCAAAAACGCTTTTCCTTCTTCTTCTTTATTCAAGATGCTGGCTAATGTAGTGATCTCTTCTTGTGAATTTTTAAATACACCGAACGGATAAACAATCGTTGGGGCAATCTTTCTGTAGACGTCAAGTACCTTTTCATCGTCTACAGCTGAAATGATGAGGTCTGGTTTTAAGCTTGCCACCTTTTCGGCGGAGCGTTCATCACTAATGTCTGCCACACCATCCACTTTGCCTTTGAGATGTATGTTTTTTAAATCTTGTGTTGTGGCACCAACCGGTTTTACCCCTAGTGCAACAGCACTACCCAAATAGCCATCTACGAGAATACGCTTTGGATTTGCTGGAATCTCGACCTTGCCTTTCACTGTGTCAACCGTTTTTGTTTTTTCTTCGGCTTTTTTACTTTCTTCCTTTTGACCGCAGGCTGCTAGTGCGAATAACAACACTAAAGCTATTAAACTAAGAAATATGCCTTGTTTTTTCATAACTTCTTTTCTCCTCCATATCATGATGAATCACTGAGAATCATTATCATTTATTTGTCTCTCGTATTCTATCAACCGCTTGTCTATCGGTCTATGGATAATCGTCATAACTTGTTTATGGACAATTGTTAGAAACTCTTATTCTTTTATTAAAAATTGAGAGAATCGTTTCATGATTTCTATCGCCCGTTCCCCTTCACCAAATCTAAATTCTTCTAGTTTTAACAGGTAGAATGTATTATTTTGCACTGCGGGTAAATTACGCAGGACATCACTTTCCTTCATACGTTTGTCCATATGTCTGTACCATCCATTTCGAACAGCCACAATAAAAAACATATGATCTGCTGCATAATCTGCTAAACGCTCAAGCGGAATCACAACATGTTTATCCGGTTTCAGCACCTCCTCTTGAATGGCTTCAGGGGGCTTCAACCCCAACGTTTTATATAGGTTGATTGCTCCTCTCGCATGAAAAGACCACATATACACCTTGTCATGTCCCCTTACTTCATATAAAGCAACCGTTTCCTTTTTTTTCAAAAATGGCGTCAAGCGAGCTCTTTCCTTCTGTGCTTGCTTCTCATAACGCTCCACCCATTGCTTTGCTTCTTCGCTCCTTCCGATGAGGCTACCTAAACAAAGTACCTCCTCTACAGGACTCAGGCGACTATATGGAAAAACAAGCACAGGAGCGATTTTCTCCATGCGTTTCATCCATTCTATGTTTGTATAGAAATAATCAGGCATTAAAATGAGGTCTAAGTTCATGTCCTTCAAAACGTCGTCAGGTGTATGCTCATGAATGACGATAACATCACTGAGTTGACCTTGAAGCACATCTGAATAAAGAGCAATATCTTCTTCCATGCAAATTGGTTTCACTCCAAGCGCAAGCAAAGAGCCTACAAACTGAAAAGCGGCAATTCGTTTTGGTTGGCGGCTCAGTCGATACTGACTAGGCGATCTGCCCGTTTTTTGACGAAATTTTCTGCTGAAATAGAGGCTATCAGTATAGCCTACTCTTTGTGCAATCGCCTGAACCTGTTCATCGGTTTTGAACAATAGCTTTTTTGCTTCATCTATTCGAATTTGTGCAATATAATCTGTGACACTCATTCCAACGCTTTTCTTAAAAAAAGTAGAGAAATAGCTTTCATTAAAGCCCATTTTATGTGCTAAGTCCTTACGGGTCAGTTCTTGTTGGTAATGCTCTGCAATGTATTGAAGAATCATTTGAATTGAATAATGATCAGCATGAATTGTTTTTTCATTTTGTTGCTGGAATATTTGCAGTACTAGCTTTAGTAGCTTCACTTGGCTACTTTCTGAATAAGAGGGATCACTTAAACGTTTAATATGATGAAATAATACCGGTGAGCCCATCACCACTTGCCCGTTATCAGGCAGGGTATCATAATTGATTTTATAAATTAATTCATCATCAGCATCATTTGTGAGCATGTAATGTTCAAATGAAACAGCAAAAATTGTGACTTGCTGATTAGATAAAGAACGGATGACAACGGGGATGTGAGATCGTATAAACAGGCTATCCCCACCGTCAAGCTCGTACTCCATTCCTTCTAGCTGAATGACAACGGTACCATCAGCTGTTAAAACGCTTGGAGATTTTGTCTGCCATCTGTTCGTTTGTTTTGCTTTCAGACACATCTGAATTTTCTTTTTCATATGTAGCATCGTTTCCATTTGTGCGTTCATCTTCAGATACCTCCTTTCAGCGATAAAAAAGGTGATGCCGTTGCGGCACCACCCTTCTTGTTTTGTTTTTTTAGCGATTCGCACCGGCTGCCAGCAATTCTTTGTTTTTTTCCTTAAAACGTTCATTATGAGAAGATACATACGCCACTTTCTCCGCATCTGGTTCGATATATAATTTCGCACTATTTAGTGCGTTCACACCATCTACAAACGTTCCTGCAATCAAGCGAACCTTGCTTTTATGTGTACATAAATCACCTACTGCATACACACCTGGTAAATTGGTCTCCATCTGCTCATTCACTTCAATGAGTCCCCATTCACCTTGCTTTAATCCCCATTCTGCAAGAACACTTAAATCGCCTTTCATGCCGTGGTTGACAATGACTGCGTCTGTTTCAATACGCTCTTTCTCACCTGTTTCTAAATGCTGAACAGTGACAGCTTCGATTTCTTTTCCGTTACCATGTAGGTCAGTTAATTCATGTGGGGTTAAAATACGTGCACTTGATGCTTTCATATTCGCCACGTTTTTTTCATGTCCACCAAACATATCTCTGCGGTGTATAACAGTAACACTTTTCGCAATTGGCACAAGGGCATTTGCCCAATCCACCGCAGAATCGCCGCCCCCAGAGATGACGACTCTTTTTCCAGCGAAGGTTTTGAGCTCCTGAACCGTATAATAAAGGTTTGTTACTTCATAGCGATCTGCATTTTCAACCTCCAGCTTTCTTTGAACTGGAATACCGTGCCCCATTGCCAAAATCAAGGTTTTGGTTAAATGGCGATCACCATTTTCGGACGTAATCAATATATTTCCATCTTCTAAGCGATGAAAGTCTGTTATTTTTTGATTTAATGCAATGACAGGTTCAAATGTTTTAGCTTGCTGTTCAAGCTGTTTAATTAATTGCTCTCCTCTTGTTGGCACTAATCCACCTACATCCCAAATGACTTTCTCTGGATACAGTAGGATTTTCCCACCAAGGCTTTCGTTATACTCCAGTACCTTTGTCTTTAAATCCCGCATCCCACTATAAAAGGCGGTGTACATTCCTGCTGGACCGCCGCCAATAATGGTGACGTCAAACAATTCAAGCTGCTCTGTCATTTGAGTCCCTCCAGTTTTTCATCGATTGATCTATTTACAAGTGATATTGATTCTCATTATCATATGTACCTATTGTAGTCTACTCTGGTGAAGGGAATCAATAGCTTTCTGCAAAAAAAAGAACAGGACGAGCTCTTTCTCGTCCTGTCATCCATCACACAATCGCTAATCCAAGGTCTTTTAATTCAAGCGAAACAAGTCTTGCAATCGCATCTGCTCCTTCTTTTGTAAAGTGCGTGCGATCCTCTACGCCTGTTGACAGCATAAAGTAAGAAGTCGTTTTCTCTATGCCGGAAATTTGATAAAATTGAAGGCTTGCCGTATTTAAATCAACAAGAAGGACTTCTTCTTCATCAGCTAGTTCTTTCATAGCGGCACAGTAATCAGGGAAATCATTGATATATTCTCCGTCTTTTTCATGAAAGCGGCCGACTGGCGTTAATAAAAGCGGTGTAGCGCCTTTTGCTCTTGCTCCGTGAATATATTGAGACAAATAGCTTTTATACGTCGTGAAAGGATCTGTATGCCGTTCGGGCTTCTCCGTTGAAGCATCATTGTGCCCCATTTGTGTAAGCAGCCAGTCCCCAGGCTGAATGTCAGCCAATATTTTATCAAGCCGTCCTTCTTCAATGAATGTTTTTGAGCTTCTTCCACCGATTGCGCGGTTGTCGACGCTCACGCCTTGCGCTGTATAGCGATGTAAAAACTCTCCCCATCCTCCTTGAACAGGACGATCCGGGTAAGATGCAACGGTTGAATCACCAGCTAAATAGATGGTTGTCATGTTCATACGCCCCCTTGTTCATATAGCCACTCTTATAAGCGATGCGGACATCCTAGTGGCTGCTGAAAAGATATGAAACAATCAGCATCGCTACTTCATTCATTCTCTTTTTAATGATCAAACCCCTGCTTACCGGTAGATGTGAATGCGTTAAATATTCGGCGGAAGTTCTACTTTTGTCTCAACGGCTTGCTTTAACGCCTGAAGCATGTAGCCAATTCCTTTATATGGAGCTAGCGGATAAATCGCTGTCTGATGAGGAAGTAATAAAGGATCGATCACCTTTCGATATTTCTTTCCACCTAGTATCACTAGTTCATCATATGCAGTGAGATGTTTTTCATGAAATTGCTGCCTTAGTGCTTCACGTGTTATCTGATCAGCATGCGGTGTACCAAAAGCCACATCATAATTTTCATGAATGATATCATCTGCTTTTAGGAATCCATGCTTCGCTGATATGATCAGCCAGTCTGAAAAGAACGTTTGGGCATAGCTCTTCGTACGCTGATGCAGCGGACTTAAATAAACGAGGTTCGCTGGCTGGCTCCCTGCCTCTGGATGGACGTCCCAAATTTTCTTCGCCCCACATGGAATGATACATACTCGCTTCAATTGATTTTCTCCTTCCTTCGTCGATACATTCGATACAACATACAACCTAGCGCTGTGCCGAGTGTATTTAATAGAATATCATCAATATCGCTGCTTCTTGTAATCATACCAGATTGCGAGAATACCCATTGAAGCACTTCAATCATTGTTGACAAGAAAAAGCCAGCAAGAATCGCCTTTTGCCAGCGCAAGGTTCGGAATGCCTGATAGAGAAAAAAACCAAGTGGCACAAATAACAAAATGTTCCCTGCCAAATTTAAAAAAACAAGATTGGGATAGCCGTGATGATAGGCATGGAGATTTTGATAAATGGACTGCAAAGGCATGAGGTTGACACTCACCTGATCCCTTGGTGCGGAAAAACGATTTGGAAAGACCGTCAAATACAATAAAACATTCGTATACATAAACAGACAGGCAAGAACGATTTCTGTTCGTAAATAGATAAATCGTTTTTGCTTTTTCGCCTGTCTGTATCTCATATGTAAATAGAGCGGGACGAGCAAGAGAAAATAAGTAATGGAAAACATCGCACTGAATGTCATACGGAGAGCTGCCCCTTTCTCACATGATGCTTGACCATATTTACAGCTTATTCAGGCCTGCCCTCATCTATTCATCACTTATTCTCCTATTCAATGACGAGACACCCATATTGACAAATCGTCAGTTTTCCGCTAAACTGACTGACATTCAGTCATTTAGGGTCGGTGATGATGTGTCGAAACGAGAAAAGATTATGCTTGCTGCCATTGATGCGTTTAAAGAAAAAGGAATCGAAAAAACGACCATTTCGGATATTGTGAAAGCAGCAGGAGTGGCGCAAGGAACGTACTATTTATATTTTCCTTCAAAGCTGTCTGTCATGCCTGCTATCGCAGAACATCTCATCTCGCAGATGGTTCCCGCTATTGAAAAGGAACTGACTCAGCATGCGGATGTCCTCGATCAAGCAGATGCGCTTGTTGAATTCATCTTCTCTTTTACAAGACAATACCGTGACGTCCTTGCTCTAACCTACTCAGGTTTAGCTGCCACGGAGCATTTAAAGGAATGGGAAGATATTTATGAGCCGATTTACAAATGGGTCGCTGCTTTTTTAGAAAAAGCAAAGCAGGACAAAAGGGTCCGTGCGAATTTGAACTGTCAATATGCAGCCAAATTCATTATCGGTTTACTTGAATCGTCTGCTGAGCAAATGTACTTGTTTACAGAAACAGATACAGAAGAGGTTCTGATTCAAAAGCGAGAGGTGAAGCAATTTCTTCTTTACGCACTTGGCATAGAGACACCTTAACTTAGTACAGCACTTGCTGTACGGCGTGTAGACAAACCCGCGCATTCGGTGTCAGTCCTGCGTGCTGGTGCTCACGAATGTCAAATTCGCTCCGCGCCAGTACTCGTCCTTCCTAGACTGCAAAGGTTTTCTATCACGCTGAAAAGAAGACAAAGGGCTAAAATAAAGTTCATTTTAGCCCTTTGTCAACAATCTGAGTACAGCACTTGCTGTATGTTCTTTTTTGGTTTTAAAATGACGAATCGTCAGTTTTGAGTTTTAGGAGGAAATACGATGAAAAAAAGCTGGATGTATGTCGCACTCACTTGTTTATTCGAATTACTTTGGGTGTTTGGTTTAAATAGAGCTGATGCGGTGTGGGAGTGGGCGATCATTATCTGCCTGATCCCGGTTGATTTTTATTTTTTAATGAAAGCCTGCGAGAAGCTGCCGACAGGGACCGTGTACGCCGTGTTTGCCGGAGTTGGAACGATTGGTACGTCTTTGATGGATTACGCGCTGTTCGGCGGTTCGTTTTCATTAGAAAAGCTCTTATTTATGGGCATTTTAATTCTCGGCATTATTGGACTAAAAGTGTCTGATGGAGATGCACATGAGCAGAAAGGAGAAGCGGTATAAATGGGCTGGTTTTTTGTACTATTAGCCTCTGCCTGCGAAATCGGCGGAACCATTGGCCTCAATATGTTTAGTAAGAAAAAGCAAATCACGACAGGTATTTTATTTGTCGGCGGATTTGCCCTATCCTTTTTGTTTTTATATGCCTCGTTCTCTTCCGTTCAAGTATCCGTTGCCTATACGGTCTGGATTGGACTTGGAACGGCGGGCTCTGTCTTGTTTAATATGATTCTATTTAAAGAACCGAAAAACATGATTCGTATACTCAGCTTGCTGCTGATTGTGATTGGCGTCGTTGGGCTGAAGTTATTTGCGTAATTGAATGACAAAAAAGGAAGGGAGTCAAAGCCCCTTCCTTTTTTAATTCTCGTTTAATGTGGATCATGCTGCTCGAGCAAGAGATCCATTGCGTAAATCGATTCGCCTTTCTCATCTAATAAAAAGTACACTATCAAAGGTTCTCCAAAAGCTGGTGTCTGCTGCGTGAACAACACACAGGTGAATTTTTCGATACCAATTGGAAGCTTTCTTTTTAATATAGGATGAAGAATAGGCGAAGTCCGAATTGTATCTACATCAACATCCCAACGTTCGTTTTTTAATGTTGGATAATGCTCTGATAATAATTGGTGTAACATGTCGGTCGTGAGCGTTGCTTTTCCATTGTATCCATCATCTATTATATTGGTGTTATACATCCGACGGTTGCTCACCCTTTGAAGCATTGATTCGTATTCCTTTTAAGACAAATCGTTTCTGACCATCAAGAGTACAAGTGATCAATGTCAGTTCATTTTTCCCGCGATCCTTTAGTACATCAACATCCGTCGGTTCAATCGTAGCTGAGCTGACAATTTTATATTCATATGTTTCAGCTTGATGATGTAAGACGACTTTTTCTCCCTTCGGCACCTCTGGCAGCTGCCTGAAAAGCCGATCGCCTCTATACCCTCTATGGCCTGCAATCGTGAAATTTCCTTCACCTGGCATTTGATGAGATTTGATCTGAGTCAGTGCAATACCTAAATTTTCTTTTGATGTAACAGGAAGCACTTTTTCGTTTAAATCAATTGACGGGATCTCTAGCTCCATCACATCTCGAAGGTCTTCTTCTGACACAGTTAGATGTGGAATAGAAGAAAGGGCATCACTGTCATTTTCTTCAATCATCTTTAATGCCTGTTCCATTGCTGCTGTCTCTTGAGAAGTTCGCCACTCATATATAAAAGGAACGGAGATGAGCATTAGCCCCGCGACCACCAAAAAGCTGCCTAATAAGGTTCTTTTTTTCATCAATATACTCGTTCCTTCCTTTTACTGAATGGCTCTTCTTCTAAGAACAAGAAGAACAGTTCCAGAAACTACTAGTAAAATCCCTGCATACATCATATAACGCAGCCATTCTTCTCCAGTCTTTGGCAGCTCACCGTTTGAGTCATGAGGTGGATGTTGATCCCCTTTAGGTGAGGCTGGAGGATTCGTGTGGTCCTCTTCATTCTTCACTGGAGCATTTTTCACAATCAATGTCTTGATCTCCACTTCGCCCATTTGAATTGTAAAGATGAGTGGTTTCTTTAAAGCTACATAACCATTTGGAGCTTTCGTCTCTGTGAGTGTATATTCACCAGGTTTAAGCCCTTTGACAATGGCTTCTCCGTCTTTTCCTGTTGTCACAGATTTTATGGTTTTCCCGGCTTTTGTACGAATGTCAAAGGCTGCACCTTTTAAAGTTCTATCTGTCTGCTGGTCTACCTTTATGATACGCAGACTTCCTAAGATCAAGTGATTCTTCGCTGTTAATTGAAGTGGCTTCTGCTGATTTTTTTCAATTGTAAACAGGATCGGCTTATGGTCCAATTGATAGCCATGAGGTGCTTTCGTTTCAACGAATTGATATTCTCCCGGTTTTAGATCGTTGATGCGAAGCTTTCCTTTTTGATCGGTTACAAGTGATTTCTTCAACGTTTTCCCTTCTTTACTCAGAAGAGCAAACTCTGCATTTTCGAGCGTATGTCCCTCATCATCCACTTTGGTCAGTTCCACTGCTCCCGGCGTCAGTTTGTTGATCATTTCTACTTTTGCTGGTTTGTCTTGACCTAAACGGATCGTAAATGAGACAGGTGTCTGATCCAATTCATAGCCGGCAATGCTTGCTGTTTCGACAAATTGATAGGTTCCTGGCTTCAGTTGATCGACTGTCAGTTGACCGTTTTTGTCTGTCTTTAAGTCTTTCTTCACACGCTGATCGTGCGCATCAATCAGGTCAAAGGTCACGCCAGCGAGCAACTGACCATCCTCCCCTTTTTTCTGAAGCTTCACAGCACTTGTCGTCCGAATATTTTCTTTTGTCACTTTCACCAGTTGATTTGGATTGAAATCAATCTTAAAGTCTACTGGTTCTGCATCAAGTTTATGTCCAAAAGGAGCCTTCGTTTCAACCAATTGGTAAGCGCCTGGTTTCAAATCGTTGACAGTGATGATGCCTTTCTCGTTGGTTGTTAAACCTGACATCAATTCTTTACCATCGTCATTGAAAAGTGTAAATTCTGCGCCCTTCAATCTTTCTTTTTCTTCCCCTATTTTTGTTAGTTCTACAGAACCTTTCTTGAGCTGATTGATGGCCTCCACTTGAATCCATTCTTTTTGACCTAATTCAACTTCAAAGACAAGTGGTTTCGCACTCAATTCATAGCCTTCAAGACTCTTTCTTTCAACAAATTGATAGGTTCCAGGTTTTAGACCTGTGAAGGTGATTTCTCCATCCTGATTGGTTGTAATCCCTTCTCCTCCTGCCACTATCTTTCCTTTGGCATCAGATAGATCAAAGACAACCCCTTCTAATGATTTCCCATCTTCGCCTTTTTTGTGTAACAGCACTCCGCCTGTTGTGCGGCTATTTTCTTTTGTCACACTGACCAGCTTCTCAGGGTTAAATGGAATAGCAAAAGTGACAGGTGTTTCGTCAAGCTCATGACCGAATGGAGCCTTCGTTTCAACAAACTGATAGGTTCCAGGTTTAAGATCGTTGACGATGATTTCCCCGTTCTGATCAGTGACGAGACCTGTTTTCATCTCTTTTCCATTTGCATCTACAAGCTTGAATTCTGCTCCTTCAAGCACTTCATTCTTTTCACCAAGCTTCGTGAGCTCGACAGCTCCAGTTTTGAGATCATTGATCACTTTGATCTCTGCCGGTGTTTTTTGTGCAATTTCGATGGTAAACGGATAAGGTTTATTTTTCTTTTGATAACCATCAATACTCTCTGTCTCTACAAGCTGATATTTGCCCGGTTTGAGGTTATCGACCAAAAGCTTCCCATCTTTATCTGTTGTCAAATCTTTACGTACAACTTCGTCATTTTGATCCGTGATTTCAAATCGAACACCTTGAAGCTTCTTACCATCTTCCCCTTCTTTCATCACTTCTAATGCACTTGTTTCATATAGGTTCTTTTGTGAAATGATGACTGGTTCTGTTGGATCGAGTGGTACTTCAAATTTGATTGGTGTTTCATCTAATACATAACCATCAGGTGCTTTTGTTTCAATGAGCTGATACGTACCCGGTCTTAGTTCGTTTATCGTGATCTTGCCATTTTCTCCTGTAACAAGCGAACCATTTAGCTCATGCCCATCTTGATCTAAGAGCTTGAACTGTGCACCTTCTAGTCTCTCTCCACCTTCACCTATTTTGCTCAATTCAGCAGAGCCTTTGATGATGTCATTTACTGCAGTGACAATCGTTGTTTCTGTTTGATTTTCTTTGATTGTGAACGGCCATTTTTGCTGATTTAATTGATAGCCTTTCGGTGCGTTTGTCTCAACAAAATAATAGGAACCTGGCTCAAGATGTTTGAAAAGGATTTCTCCTTTTTCGTCCGTTTTCAAATGGGTTTGGACGGTATCTCCAGATTCATTTTTCAGTTCAAATTCAGCATTCTCTAATGCCGCACCCGTCTCTTTGTCTTTTTTCGTTAACTTGACATGCTGGCGGATTTCTTGGTTCTGCACCGTCATGCTATTTCCTGTTTTCGCTTGATCTCCTGATTCGTAGGGCTGATCAATCGTTACATTGATTGGTTCCTTCGTCTTAATATAACCATCAGGTGCTTTCTCTTCTGTCACGATATAGTCACCATACAGAAGACGATCAAATCGAAGAGCTCCTTCTTCATCTGTTGTCTTTGTTCCAATGACGATACC
Source organism: Bacillus sp. FSL W8-1143 (assembly GCF_037965155.1). Lineage (NCBI taxonomy): Bacteria > Bacillati > Bacillota > Bacilli > Caryophanales > Bacillaceae > Bacillus > Bacillus sp. FSL W8-1143. The sequence continues at coordinate 870,186 of NZ_CP150182.1, read as the reverse complement.
GCTCGCAGCATCTGTCAGAGAAAAGCTTGCTCCTTTTAGCGCTTTTCCACTACTCGCGTCTACCTTTTTAATGGTTAAAGCGCCAATCGCTCCTGTGCCATCTCCCATACCAGCGGTGCGTTTGACCACAATTGAGGCTTCGGATTCCTTTTTGATTTCTTTTACATTTTCACCTCTAAACGTTACTTCGTTTTGAAGTGTACTTCCCACCTTATCTAAAATGAGAGATTGGTATTCTAAAATATATGGTCTCGTGATTTCTTCTTTAAATTTGATTTGAAAAGAATCTGGATCGAATTCAAGGTCTAGTTCATAATCCTTCCCTTTTTCCAGCTCTTCCTTTTTGGTCACTTGCCCCTTTTCATCTATTGTCGTCGAATAGAGATGAAATGAGTTTTCTATTATCGCTTGGTTACTGCTCGGATGGTCTATAATCGTCGCATCTTGGACTGTTGATTGACCAAAGTTGATATTCAGTTTCCAATCAATGACTTTCCCTTGTTGATTTCCTGATTTGCTTGTGTATTTCCCTCCATTTGGAATGGACACCACAGCATTCACGTCTGATTCTTTCGTCTTTCCATCAAAAAGAGTCGCTTTATTTTCGTAGGTTTTCTGTACTAAATCCATTCCTTCAACACTTGTTTGATACGTGATTTTGTATGGGGAATCAATGGCATGTTTGAAAATGACTTCGAAGCCTGATTCTCCTTTTTCATTTTCAAGGAATTTGATGTCATAATGTTCTTTCGCTAATACCTCTTTTTCTTCCGCTCCATTTTCCCCGCCTTGTAAATCAAGCGAGTAGACGGTGATTGAATCTTTTAGCAAACGCTGATTTCCTTGAATGAAATCCTCGATTTTCGCCTCTTCTAAATGTTTCAAGTTATAGTTCACACCGATATTCCATGTGATCTCTTTTTTCTTTGCATCATATGTTCCGTTCTTGAAACCATTTGACTGCGTGTATGTGTCAGGCGTGAAGACAGACTGATTTTCCTTCGTCAAATCCTTGCCATCTTCATTTACCCATTCAAGCTTTACATGATTACGCAGGTTCTTTTGATCTTTATCTGCTCTTTTTTCATAATCAAAAGACGTTGTATATGTGACGGTATGTTCTGTCTTGATTTCTTTCGTAAATTGAATATCAAATCCATTTGCATGTTCAACTATTTGATAATCTGTGCCTTCTTCAAGCACTGTATTACCTGTCGTCACTTTTAAACTATCTTTTTGCAGCGTCAATCCTTCGTTTGTAAACGTATCTTTTAATATCAGGTTGTTCATGGTTTGTTGATCTTTGTTGAAGGTGATACGCCATGGAATGGTCTTGTTCTTGTAATTCGGTGTTCCATGATTTTTCGTTAGGATTTGTTGATCAATTCTTTGCTTCCCTTGTTTGCTCTCTTTGCCAGCTGTTACAGTATTGATAATCTCTTCAGCTTCGAAAATCCGCTCGGTTGCTTTTGTTTGATATGTGATGAGATAAGCCGATTGAATATCTTGATTGAATTGCAAGGTAAACCCGTTTTGTTCATCCTTTTTTTGAGGTTGAACCACATAATGTTCAAATGCTTTTGTTCCTGATTCTTTGCCATTCTGATCAATTGTGACTTCCTTGACTTGAAATGAATCAGAAATCAGCGCCTGTGTGCCATTAAAGAAGTCTTCTAACAAAGCATCCTTTTCAGCAATCTTTTTTTCGTTATAGTTGTAACGAATTTCCCACGTAATTGTTTGTTTGACTGGATCGTAGTGGGCGGCTTTTTTATTTAAAGGACTGCCTCTTGTCACATTCACTGTTCCTTCTGCTGAACTAATCACTTTATCAGCAGATACAAGGGACGCTTTATTACGAAACGCAGACTGATCTTGATTCGTAATGTCCGTTTCATACATTAAACGGTAAGCTAGATGCACGTCATCTTTAAATTCAATCGTGAAATCTTGACCATCTGCTGTTTGGCCAATTGTGTAGTGGTTTTCGTCAAGCAGCTGACCAAGCGATGTTTCACCATTTAGCTTTGTATCAACACGATAAAGCTTGATTGAATCTTTCTTTAACGCTTGACCTTCTTGAATCGGATCTAAAAGTCTCGCTTGTTTCACATCGTCTAAGTCCATATTAAAATCGACTGTCCATTGAATGGTTTCAGCATTGTAAGATCGATTTGGTTCTCCCTTTTTAGAGACGTTTGGACCATTTGGAATGTATTGAATCGGGATCGATATCGTATCTTTGCCTTCAATCGGGGTAATGACCACTTCTTTTTCTTCAGTAATGACTGTTTTTTGATCTAATTGCGTCCACACTTGAAGTGTTCCATGGATATTTGAATATTGTTTGATAAAGTCAGTGAATTCGATGGAGGCATTTCCGCTCTCATCTACAGAAAAATAACCAATGGTTACCTGATTAAATTTCATCTCGAGACGATCGATTTTTTCATAAATCACTAATTCCTCTGGAACCTTGAAATGGAATTCATCCCCGCCATTATAGCTATGACCATTTGGGATCGCCCACTCATAGTTAATGGAAATAAGCGAGTTGATGTCAGGCTTATCAACTGAATTTCCTTCCTGATCTTCAAAAATTAATTTTGCATCAGTGAGAAGATTTTCTTGTATCTGTATTTGTTTTGAAACACTTTGCAGCCCTAAACGCTTAGATACGTTCACTTTGTTTTTTAGTAATTCATCTTCATCGCTTTGTTTCGTTTGAGCGGCTTCTTGATTCTTATCGTTTTTTTCAGATGAGGTTGAGTCATCTTTTGGAAGGCTTTCTTCACGCTCGTTTTGCTTTGTTTTCTCTTTTGGCTCAGCTATACTGGTGACATCTATGTTTATTGATCCTTCTAAATTTGGATCAAGATCAACATCTTCTTTAAATATGACCGTTACTTCATTTTGTTTTGAAACGGTATACTCACCAACAAGTATGTCACCCACAGTAATGGGTTCCTTCTGTTCCTTCTCTACCTGTATGGCTGAAGGAAGAGTGAGAACATACGGATATTGTTTTTTTAGATCGATTCCTTTTATCGACCAATGGACAATTGCCTTTCTGACTTGCTGATCTTCCATGTTTGATAACTTGTTTCCTTCGCTATCAGCAAACTCAATATCTCCATAAATGTTTTCTTGGCTTTCTTTTGCTTGTGCCCCTGCTAAAGGCAAGATTCCTAATATACTAGACTGTATGACTAACACCGCGATGAGAGCCAATGACAATATTCTTTTCAATACATCCACCCTTTTCTAAAATTAATTTTCAACCATGATAAAAAAATCATTTGTATACTGTCAGATCAATCACTCCGCTTCTGATCAAAATATTTTCTAAAAATTTGCACCTTAAGACCCTATGAATAAAATGAGTTGATCAATCATGAGCTTGAAAGGGAATCATGAGTAGTGGATATAATAACTGGATAGGGGTCTATAGAAATGAGGAATAGTGAGAGGATCGTGAAAAGAATAAATGTGAATTTTTCTATTTATACTGGAATGAACAATAACTGATGTGTACATGCATATATAAGCATGTATTCACATATGGTTCGTTCATATGAAACAAGCATGTATCATATCGTATGTAAGGTGAGACAGTTCAGCATTATATAAATCGCATTCCTTTCTACTCCCTTTCATATGGTAATCAAAAAGTTGCTGCGTTTTATTCTTACATTTACCGTTTCAACAGCAAAAAAATAAACGAAATATCTAAAATGATCCATTTTTATAGGATTCATGGCTTACTTACCACTTTATAAATGAAAAATATGGAGAATCAGGGCATAACATTTGTTTTCGTCTAATTTTTTTCTCTTTTATCATGAAAAGTGAAGACAAAACGATTTAGCCTAAACATTACAATCATTTCATGCCTATTTTGAGAATCAAATGTTCTTTAAGTGAACTTCATAATATAGAGGCAAGCCAAAGGAAGGAGTTAGTTGTTTGATGGAGCTCATTGATAATAAATCAAAGAGATGGATAAACATTTTAAAACTACTTGTATCCAAAAATAAGTGGTGGAGCCTTCAAGAGATATCGAATGAACATATCGGTTCGGTTCGTGCCATTCAAAGCGATTTAGAACAAATGAAATCGTTCAAAACAGAGAACGGTGAGCCGTTAATCCACATAAAGCCGAGACAAGGCATATCCATTTGTTATACACAGACGATACGAGTGGACTACTATATCAAGGAAATTTTAAAAGATACGATTGAAATTCGATTGATTGACGGCATTTTTTTCGAACAAAACAGGTCTTTCTATGAATGGATGGACACGCTTAATATCAGTAGATCCACATTGTATAACACCATTCATAAAATCAATTCCATTCTTATCTCTTATGACATTGAGTTACGCCCAGATAGTATGCAGTTCCATGGAAATGAGAAGGAGATTCGTCAATTCTTTGTTGAATTTTTGTTTGAAGTGTATGGAAGCCGGCTTTGGCCATTCGATGATATTCATAAGCAAGATGCAGTTGATTTATTACAGGAGCTATTTCAGGTGCTAGAAGTCAATGTGCCAGATGTGGCGATAGATAAATACTGCCTATGGTTCGCCGTTTCCATTCACCGAATGAGGAAAAATTTCACAATAAGCCGTAAATATACGTACTCAATGAAAGAGGAAAAACAAAGTTCTGTAGCCAAAGGGATCTATGATCAAATCCAAACATGGGAAGAGCATATTTGCCGAATGACCAAAGACGTATTTGATGTGACGCTGGATCATCATGAATTTGTCTTTTTGCTATTGATCGAACCAGCTATTGGACACTTTAAATCAATTGAAACTGTCGAAGAAAAATTGACGTTCTTCCAATCACATACACCACGACTTTATGATGCCATTCATTCATTTATCAACCAATTGGAGTCGATTTTTCATCAAGAAATAGCGAATCGCAAGGTGATGACACTCGTTCTTCTCCAATATTATGTGTATTCCAATGAAATTACCGTGAGAGATGGATTCCTTTTCAAAAAGAAATCGAGCTATTTATCAGAGGTGAAAAAACAGTTTCCTTATTTCTATTCGAGGATTACTCATATCATCCAAGAGTTAAAAACAGACGATATCCTCGGTCCTTTTGTGAAAAATGAACGGGAATTGATTCGTATGATTACGTCGTCCTGGAGAGGGCTTGTTCAATTGGAAATGGAACGGAGAAACGTGTTGAACATATTTGTTATTTCAACATTAGGCTATTATCATAGTTTGTTTATTGCGGATTTAATTAAATTAAGCGTACCTCCTCTCATTCACATTTTTACAAGTCCAGAGAATACATTAAATGATGTCACGATGGAGGAACTTGGGATCGATATGATTGTGACCGATACCGAGCTGCCTCTTCAATTCGGACAATCTACGCTGCTGATCAGCTCTTTTCCAACAAAGAAAGAATTGGACAACTTGCACTCAAGATTGGTTGATATGACAGGCTAATGTTCATCAAAAAAAGCTGCTGAGGAGCTCTCAAGCAGCTTTTTGCTTCTGTATTAATGAAGCACTATTTGTTCATTCATCAAATCAATGGCATAAAGTGATTGCTCATATTCATCTAATAGAAGGTATACTTTGAGCGGTGCAGCGGTTTGATCTGTCTGCTGCGTGAATAGGACACAAGTGAATTTTTCGATCCCCTCTGGCAGCTTGCTTTTCAGAAAAGGATGAAGAATAGGAGAGATTCGAAGAGTATCAACATCTTTTAGCCAAAGTTCATCTTGTAACGCAGGATAATGGTCAACCAAAAACTGACGAAACACTTCCAATGTACTCAAGGTAGACATCCTCACTTTCTTCTATCATGGCTTCAAGCTTACCTAAATCAAACATGTTCAAAGTCATCCTATGATGTCAGCCCACCAAATGTCGTATACTACTAGAGACACGATTTCATTTTTTTCAAAAAGCATTGTAGATCAACTTTACTGTCATGAGTGTTTCATATGTATGACGTCTACTAATATTCCAACCGATGGACCTATGATCATATTCTTATCTGTTTCTTTCGTGATGAAACGACAACTTCCTGCTACAAAATTCCAAATTTCTTCAAAAAATTGGTGCAATGAGACAAAAAAGAACAGCTTCTCACTGTTCTTTCAAAGAAAACACTTCGCCGCTCTCTGCATCAACACCAACATGGCAATCGAGCTTTCCGCATAGAACATATTGTTTTTGCGCTTCGTCATAGACGTAAATAGGTGTAAGTTCAAGACGTTCTCTCAATTTTTCAAAGGCTTCTGTCTGAGATACAGAAATATCACTTGCCGCTTGAGAGGGGCTGAGTATCCCGCACACTTGAAACATTTCTTTTTTATCTATGTAATTAACGGCTTCAAACGAGCTGGCGTCAATGAAGACCTTGATCTTGTCCATAAACCCACTGCCTTCTTGCCCGTTCGTTTTTAATATCGCATGGATGTATCCATGCTCACGATGGAGTGTTTTCAGAACCCACTTCCCTGTATCCTTTGGATATTTTTGCGCCAAGAAGGTTCGGACTGCTTTGATACACTCAGCTTGCTCTTCTTTTGATATCGGGAAGGTATCTGGTGACGGTTCCAATGAGAAAGCTTGTTCAGCTGAAATGTTCTCATGCATGTTCATTTCCTTTTTTTCAAAGGCATTGTTTATCGGTTCATTCCACTCAATGACCTCATTCATGTGTATAAAGTGCGTTTCTTCACGCCCAATTTCAAACGGAAGCGTTCCTGTTCCATCGTTTTTCACATAAATTTCTTCTAATGCATAAATAGATCGGATTCGGTTGTGCTCGAAGGAAGGCCATTGAAACAGCTGTACTTGCTGCTCAGCTAAGTTCTCCAGCTTATCAAGGGAAAGCGCATATTCCTCAGCTTTCAGTAATGTTTTGGCTAAAAATGGGCCGTGGTGTGTAAAGTACATGAGCTGTCCATGTTCATTCCATTTCACTTCGATTCTGCCTGATGGCGTCACTTTCACACCATCTATTGCTTCTTCGAAAGAAAGTTCCCCTTTCTCCTTCTGATGCATATGAAAATGCTCATCATAAATCAACCCTGTTTCTTGTTCGATCCATTGAATGACATGAGCTGGATAAGGTCTCTTAAACGTGACACCCTGCTGCGCATAGGTTTTGTCCATGACAAAAATAACCGATTCGATCTGTCCTGTATTCAAATTCACTTCAATGACAGCTGTGCCGTCTGGGTTGATATCGTCGTCCTCAGGTTCAGCTTCATGAGAGGGGAACCATTCCATATTCAATGTATAAATCGTTTCATTGAACATGTTGACGTAACGATGAAAGCTGTGTCTTTTTAGATTATAAAGATCTAAGCCAAATTTCGCCTTTGTCTGATCAATCAATTGTTGTATGTTTGCATTCAATGGTTTCACCTCTAAATAATGATGTTTTATGGAAGAAGAAAAATGACGATAAAGATAGAGATGATGATTGCCATCAATAACCCTAAAGCAATTCCCATCATGTTAGACTCTTTTGTATAGCCTGTTAATTCTCCTTCAGTCGATCGATCGATTTTTCTAAAGCGAAAAAGCATGCTTATATTGATAGAGGCTAGAACGATTAAAAACAATAAAATGGTCAATACAGGCTCGATGTCACTAAATGGATTCATTACATTTTGAAAACTAAATGATTGAAAAAACATAATGCCACTCAATACGACTTTCCAAACATTCTCTGAAAATTTTTCTTTCTCCCATTCTTTTCCTAATTTCTCTTTTTCATAAATAGCTACCTGCTCAAAAATAGGTATGAAAAACTTTGTTTTTCCTTTTTTGATAAAGCCGATAATGCCTTGGAGAAGCATTAAAATTCCTAAACACAAAAAGAAATGTGTAAGTTGGATATTAAAGATTTGAATCACCATAAAAAAAGCGATGATCATAAGTCCGAATATCAAATTAGAGACACCTATTTGTTTTGTCCTCATCTTTTTCAGTGCAGCTTGTTCCATGTAATACTCCTCTCCGTTTCAAAGGTTTCTGTTGAACGCTCTATCTTTATTACGATTTCACTGAAAAAATGTTTCAATATTTTCCCTTTCTACTGTCAATTCGGCTTTTTTCGCAAATGAAAAGACGCCCATCATTCGAACGTCTTATTCTTCTTCAAGAAATCATCACATCATATTTGGGCAACTGTTCTGTTTTTTATTTGTTGAGCTGCCAGATATTTAAAATCATCAATAGAGAGCTGTCTAGATGTCTTTTCTCGATGCTGTCTGATATTCAGTGTTTTTTCTTGCATTTCTGTATCACCAATGACAGCGATATAAGGGATTTTTTGCATTTGTGCTTCTCTCATTTTATAGCCGAGTTTTTCATCCCGTTCATCGATTGTGACTCTGATTCCGATCTTTCTTAATTGCTGCTGCACCTCAAGGCAATGATCAAGGTGAATCTTTGAGACAGGAATGATTTGTACTTGCACTGGTGCCAGCCATAACGGGAAGGCACCTGCAAAATGCTCGATGAGAATCCCAAAGAAACGATCTAGAGAACCAAAAATGGCACTGTGAATGACAACTGGTCGTACCTTTTCATTCTTTTCATTGATATATGTTAAATCAAATTTCTCAGGCATTTGAAAATCCAGCTGAATTGTAGCGCACTGATGGCTCCGCTGCAAGGCGTCTTTAATATGAAAATCGATCTTCGGTCCATAAAATGCCCCATCTCCTTCATTTAGCTGGTAATCGATCTTTAGCCGATCAAGTACATTCTTTAGCGCTGATTCAGAGATATCCCAAATGGCATCATCCCCTAACGCTTTTTCTGGACGAGTGGATAGTTCCACAGAGTACTCAAACCCAAATGTCCGATACACATGATCAACTAATTGGAAAATCCGTTTGATTTCAGCTTCAATTTGATCTTCTCTCAAAAAAATATGGGCATCATCTTGGCAAAAAGTTCTGACCCTGAACAATCCATTTAATGCTCCGCTAAATTCATGACGATGCACCTGACCGAACTCAGCCATTCTGATCGGAAGGTCTCTGTATGAATATAAGTTATTTTTAAACATGAGCATATGCCCTGGACAATTCATCGGTTTTAAAGCAAAGCTTGTATGATCTACTTCTGAGAAATACATATTTTCATGATAATGATCCCAGTGACCTGACTTTTCCCATAGCTCTTGGTTCATCATAAACGGTGTGTTCACTTCTTCATATTGCGCTTTGTTTCGCACTTCTCTTGAAAAGGCCATTAATTCATTTCTCACAATCTGACCTTTTGGTAAATAAAACGGCATACCTGGCGCTTCTTCCGAAAACGTGAACAGAGATAATTGTTTCCCTAATTTCCGGTGATCACGTTTGCTTGCTTCTTCCATGAAATGAAGATACTCAGCTAGATGTTTTGGATGTTGATACGCTACACCATACACTCGCTGCAATACATCTTGATGACTATCACCCCGCCAATAAGCCCCTGCAACACGTGTTAGCTTAAATGACTTTACGAACCCAGTAGAAGGTAAATGAGGCCCGCGGCATAAGTCGATAAATTCACCCTGCTGATACACTGTGATGGCTTCTTCAGATGGGAGTCGTTTTAAAATATCAAGCTTATATGGATCATGTGCAAACAACGATTCAGCTTCTTTGTAAGTGACCGCCTTTCTTTGGATGAGATGATTCTCGTTTATGATTTTTTCCATCTCTTTTTCAATTGTAGCCAAATCCTCTACACTTAATGTTTGATTCAGCTTCATATCATAGTAAAATCCATTTTCGATGACCGGTCCGATTCCAAGTGTGACATTGTCATATAACCTTTTCACGGCTTGGGCTAATACGTGTGCAGATGTATGGCGCAGCACTTCAAGCCCTTCTTTTGAATCGAGTGTGACAATAGACAGCCGAGCATCACTTTCCAGCTGATGACTTACATCGACCATTTGTTCATTAATCTTTCCTGCCACTGCTTTCTTCCTTAAGCTCGGGCTAATATAGGAGGCAACATCTGCGACAGTCGTACCTGCAGAGAACCCCTTTATCTTTCCATCTGGAAATTGAATCTTCACCATGTTTTCTCTCATGACTGACACACCTTTCTTTTTTAAAAATAAAAAAACACACCCATCCCGCATAAAGGGACGAATGTGTAATCCGTGGTTCCACCCAAATTCCCATAACGCATATTCGCTTTATGGCTCTGGTGCCGTAACGTGGCATAGTCGGTATTGGATACTTCAATTTTCCCCAATACAGCTCAAAGGTGGTAAGACAACTTTTCTGCGTTAGGAAGATTTCAGCGTGACTTCCCTCTCTGGTAACCGATAAAAGTGGCTCATGTCCTTTTCAAAGCAATGATGATAGTTGAGTGAACAAAAAAACACACCCATCCCTCATAGAGGGACGAATGTGTGATCCGTGGTTCCACCCAAATTCCCATAACGCGTATTCGCTTTATGGCTCTGGTGCCGTAACGTGGCGTAGACGATATTGGATACTATGATTTCCCCAATACAGCTCAAAGGTGGTAAGACACTTTTCTGTGTTAGGAAGATTTCAGCGTGACTTCCCTCTCTAGTAACCAGTAAAAATGACTCATGTCCTTTTCTTCGCTTTTAATTTCTCCATATCTTACATGAAGGTGATGGATCATGTAAAGCTTTATTTTTTGCAGTGCAATTGAATTTCATTCTTTAAATGATATGTTGCGTGTATTTACTTGGGCTGTATTCAATTTTAAACGCGGGAGATAGGGCTCGTTTCACTTCTTCAGTGATACGCTCTCCTCCTTGATTGAATTTCTTTTCCATGTCTGCGCCATTTGGCAGCAAATCATCTGTCTCTTCGTCAAACCAGCGGCCATACTGTATGTTCCAATTCCAGATCTTCGAGAAAAGTGTATCGCTTATTGGTACATCGTCTCTTTCTAAATGACATTGACAATGCCCACAATGAAAAGGTTCATATCCATAATCTCCTTCAATTTTCACAAAAGGATGATCCTCATACTCTCGACAGCACACCCACTTTTTGAAGTTCTGACCGAATTCTGTCAGTTTAATTGAGTAATAACGCATAGAGGTGCGCCTTCCTATCATGTCAAAAATCCCTTGATCAATTAATGTCTTTAGCCGATACTCGATAAAATCATCACCGATATACTGTTCTAAATGACCGAGCACTTCCCCTATTAAGCGTGGCGTTACGATGTACTCCTCTTCTGGATGGGACTGATGAAGCCGCTTAGCCATTTTCACTAAATAAGCATCAAATTCATCTTCTGGTACGCTGATCGTTTGTCCTTTTTGCCATATCCGCAGCGTATGATTTTCTTTAGCAAATGAAAGCCATTCGATGAGTAATTGCGCTCTTTCTTCTTTTGTTACTGAGTGCATATGCTCTTTACTTTTGTACAAAACCTTCAATTTTTCAGTTGTGATTTCCCCGGCATGCCGAATATCCATTCGTCTTGTATTTGTATTGAACAGCTGATCAAATGCAGTCGTTGTATTGATGAGAGACAATTCAATGTTTTTCTCTTTTAATAAATAGATGGCATATCGCAAACCAATTTGCTCATGGGCATTATTGCCTGTCCAGATGAGGATACTCGTACCATCTTTTATATCTTTTATTTGCTGAAACATTCTATGCTGATTGGTGATCATGTCATCAAAATAGCCATATTCATTTGACATCACGTGACGAAGCCACTCTATACGTTTCTCCTGTCCTTCTTGTTCATGTAAATGCAGAAGGGGTCCAATCGAATAAATGTCATCAAAGGCGATGATCTCATTTACTTGGTCTTGCTTCATTTCGCGCAATGCTTGTTTTAAACTACCGGCAGCTGCTGCTCCAAATACGATATGTATCATCAGTCGTCTCCCTTTATCTTACAGTTCACTTCATCTTCACCTATTCATGGTTCCCTCGTCAATTCTATTGAGTCAATTTCATTCAAAAGTATGACAATGAGAGGTTAAGATATATATAGAATGCAGAATTGAAGAGACTATATCCCATGAAATGGGGCAATCTGTTTACTGAGCTCGCTTTAAAACTTTCTCTCTGAATGATTGATAGAATCCCCCTTCATTTAGTTCAAATTCTTATTCACAAATTCCCCTTCACAATCGTTCTCTTGGCTTTCTTAACAATTCTGCTAGTTGCTTTTGTGTCAGAATTCTTTGACCACTGGTCGCACAGGTTTGTTACCCAATTTGGTTGTGTTTTACTTGCGTCATTGAGCCAGTTTCCTACAGAATCTTGAACATATATGGATGGATCGGATTTGAGTAAATTTAGAATAGGCAGTGCCCTCTCTGGCTCTTGTTTTAATAACTCAATATGCTTTGTCCATACCCCTCTCGGACGGAGCGACTCTACAGAGAACCGGCGAATATTTTCATCCTCGCTTTTTGCCCATTCTGTTAAATGCTCTATACTTTGATCGAGCTGAAGACTTAGACTTTCTCTCACTGACATCCACGCAATTTCTCGAACACCAAAATGATGATCAGCTGCAAATGGCTGAATGTACGCAAGTTTCTCTTCCAGTGTTGATGAACTCTGTTTGTTCATATAAGCAGCCCAACAGCGAACGCTATCAGATATGTGGTGAGCAAATGCCAGCAGCACTTCCGCTTGTTTTTCTTCATTCTCTTCATGTAGCACGTCATCTAACAATTGACCAATGAGCCGAATGGCTTTCATTCCTGATTCAGCTTTTTGTTTAGTGATCTCAGATGATACATCGTCTAAACGATGCTCTAAACCAACGGACGGCAAAACATGCTGTATTAGCGTCATATGATTGACAGCCAGCCATTCAGTTAAATTCACACTTTCAATCTCTCCCTGATTCAAAAGGGTCAAGACGTCATGAGGGATATCAGTCCCCTTTCGAGCGCCTTTTCGATTGATCATTTCCTCACTTATTGGCATTCTGTATTCTCTCCTTGTCTAGTGGTTCTTTTGTTTGATATTCATTGTTTTTAAAAGGAATTTGTTGATGCTTTCAATCTTTGGATATTGACTCCTATTTTAGCAAATAAACAACTTCACTGGTGCATTCTTCAAATCAAAAAGGAACTACCCGAAATAAGTAGTTCCTTTCATACAACATTGAATGTAAGTTAGCTTCCTTGCTCGATCACCTTCAAACTCTTGCGCTGAGAAAATCGGTCAAACGCTACCATTAGAATGGTCATGAGTAGAGCGAGAAAAACAGTGCCAGCACTGATCCAGCTTAGGTTTAATATAGATGTTTCGCTTAGCACAATCCCTCCTACACCAGAGCCTAAGGCAAATCCGAATTGAATAAATGATGTATTGACACTTAATGCGATATCAGGAGATTTTGGTACAAGTGTGACAAGATATAGCTGCTGAGCTGGTGATGTGCTCCATGTAGCGATCATCCATATCATGATGACAGCCACCATGAGCACGAGATTACCTGTGACAAATGATAGCAGCAAGAGCATGATGATTTGCAAAATGATTCCTGAGAAAATCGTGAATATTGGGCCTTTTTTATCTGCCGCCATCCCTCCAAGGCTGGAGCCCAAAAAGCTGCATATTCCTGCTAGTAACAAAATGCCACTGATTTCTGTGATGCTAAGATTTGCTGATGCTTGCAGAAAGGGCGTTAAATAGGTAAACAACGTGGAATATCCACCTACATAGAATAGCGTCACTGCCACCGCCAGTAATATTCGCTTGTCTTTTAAAATCGATAACTGCATACGAAGCGTCACCGGTTCTTGTTCTTTCATAGAGGGGATTCGCCTGTACACAACAATCAGCGGAATCAGCGTGATCAATCCAATGGCTGCGAATAATGCTTTCCATCCGATCAGACTGCTTAGAAATGTCCCGATTGGAACGCCTAAAACCAAGGAGCTGCTGAGTCCCATTAAAATGATGCCAATAGCTGTTCCTCTTTTTTCACGTTCTACAAGACGAGTCGCAACAGCCATTGCCACTACAATAGCCGTCCCCCCACTGATTCCTTGTAAAATCCTTGTCATCATCACCATTTCAAACGAATGGCTGACACTTGTGATGACATTACTTAAAATAAAAATCATCAGCATCCATGACAGTATTTTTTTGCGGTCTATATTGATGGTCAGTGCAATGACAATCGGCGCGCCGATTGCCGCTGAGAGCGCTAAAGACGTGACCAATAATCCAGCGGCAGACGTCGTGACATGTAAATCATCTGCGACCATCTGGATAATGCCTGTAATGATATATTCGATTGTTCCGATTAAAAAGGCTGCTAATGCAAGTAAATAGACAACGGTTTTATTTTTCATCGTGACGTTTCTCCTTTGGGCACTGTTTACGATTTGATTTCATCTATAATAGGAATTTGAATTTCAATGAGTCTGCCTTCTTCATTTTCAGACAATGGGTAATAAATCTCTCGGCCTGGCTGGTCTTCTTTCACGCGGTATCCATTATTTTCGATCCATGTCGCTAGGTCAATACAAGCTGTTTGTGCAGATGGAGAATGTGAATGAAATAATAATGTCGCCATGGTTTCTTCAGCAGGTAATGTACGTATCGTGATCCCTTGAGGAAGAGTGCCCCTTAACGCTTTGACGGAATACCCCACCTCAAATTCGAACTCACTTTCTTTTTCGAATGATTCCCTCCATAGCACCACTTGTGGTCCCGAGATCGATTCTTGTTGATTTTTAAGTAATAAATGATGAAACGTTTGAAAGAATGAAGGAATTTCGTCAACAGTTCCGTTGGATTGGAAAGACATGATGCGTTTGCTTTCAACAGATTTGATGATGACCTCCTGTTCTTTTTCAACACATCCCTCTCGTTTGATGAGGTGCATCCGCTCCTTAATACGCGCTAATTTCTGTTGTTCTCTCTCGATCAATTGCTGAATTTCACTTTCTTTCAGCAGAAACATGCCCTGAATCTGCTCTACTGATATATCTTCACGAAGAAGCTGAGCCATTTGCTTTAACGTAAAGCCCAATTCCTTGTACAGAAAAATTCGGTTGACCTCAAGCAGCTGTTCAGCTGAGTAATAACGGTATCCCGAATCTTGATCGATCTGCTTAGGCTTTAATAAATCAATTTGGTCATAATATCTTAAGGTTTTAACAGGCACTTTACTTAACATAGAAAAATCGCCGATCTTGAACATCCTGCATCTCCTCCGTTTTGTTGATCTGATCAAAGTATAAACCTTTCAGTTAAGGGGAAGGTCAACATGAAGTTGAATAAATTTTTCAAAAGCGCGAAAAAACCTAGATGTCTCTAACATCTAGGTTTTGCTCATTATTCTAAAATTTTTCTAACAAGCCCATCTCTTCAACAATCTTTATATCATTCATAAACCGTTGCAAACTTACTTTGTTCTCTTTTTTCTGTAAATCTGAAGAATAACCTAAGCATAGATTAAAAATACGATCTAACCTTTCACCGACTCCGCTATAAAAATAATTTGTTAATATTCCATTATTTTCACTTGCAAGAACCACAACTGTAGCCATCTCTAGTACATATTCAATATCTTCTTTAGAAATCGTTCGATCCTTTTTCTTAGCATTCATGAATTCATGACTATGAATAGAACGTATCCTACCTTCAAGTAAATTGAGTATAGACTTTTTATAGATGACATACACACTGTGAATATCACTTTTATCAGGACAATAGGGATCTTGTAAAATGAATTTTATACGCTCATCTTCTTTTTCCATTTTTACTGCATCAAGATCATTTAATAAAATGTTATCGATTTCTTCTATTTTCATAGGAGGAAAAGTGTTGGCTGCATCTGTTTTACTTTTCATTTGATCACTCTAAACAATCCAATCTTTCTAGGCACTTTACAATAGCTCCGCTTTTAAAGAAATTGAGTATGGCACCCTCGCTAAATCGTTCGGCTCTCACAACCTCCATCATAAGAGCAAGCACACACTGTGCATTTAAATTTGAAATGTCCACATTCTCCATATCATTCATTCCCGATTCAATCCCATTTTCTCTAAGGATCTCTCTGTAGCGGATAAGCCCCATCTCTTCGTGTTGTTCTGCAAAGGTATAAATATCTTCAATCAAGTGACGGACCGTTTCGGAATATTTCACAAAAGGCATTTGAATCGGATGTTCAGCTGTTCCATCATTTTCTTGATCGATCACCCATTCTCCAATAGGATCTTCCTGAAGCAGCGGTATGTATTTAGTCAACATCTCGAATTGGCTCATTCTCATCCTCCTCTATTTCATTCATATGTTTTACTTTGTTTCTCACGATTTCATCAAGTATCCTACTATTAAAATTTTTTAGCCACGCTGGTCTACCTCAAACCTTTTATTTATCCCATACCCTCATCTGCCTTATGACCAATGTTGCCGTTTCACTCGGATGGCTAAGTGGGAAATGATGACCATATGGAACAAAATCAACCTTGCCAAGATGTGACGGTGCAGAATAGCCTTTGTCATAATCCCCCCAAATAATATGAAGATGATCCTTTGTGACCTCATTGAAATCATCTTGATTGGTTTTCTGTAGTAAATGGTTAAGCTGAACCGTCGTATTTAATATTCTAGGAGACGTAAAACTATTTCTGACTTTTTCAATATAATGTTCAGGGATGCTCTCCGTATTTTCAAACAAACCATTCCTTAATACATAACGCCCTATCATATTAGTCGTTGCCCATTTCAATGTCCATTTGTTCATCAATTGAGGAACATGTCGCGATGCAGCATTTTTCTTATCAACAGGCGGCTGAAGTAAAGTGATTGAATACTTCTTATCGATGTACTCTTGTACCAATGCTTCCAAGAGAATATACGCACCGAATGAATGGCCGATTAGATGTGCACCATTCGTCGCTTTCTCCAATACCTTTTTCACGACATTCAAATAGATATCTAGAAGATGTTTCTCTCGTTTAAAAGGAGAACGTCCCAAACCTGGAAGATCCAAGATCCATACAGGTTGACCCGTTTTTTCATGTAGCTCTTGTGCTAAGGGGAATAAATCCTCTCCATCACTCAATAAACCATGTAATAAAATAAACGGTTTACCCTCTCCTTTTAATTGGTAAAGGGTCGTGTTATCACATAGTGTTCGTTTAAATAAATGATCATCCTTACCGTTTTGATTCATCATTCGATAATCCAGATCAGCTACTACAGCAGGGAAAAATTTCATGACACTCGTCTTCTTAAACCAATCTTCTCCCATTATTTTTTTCGCTGCAACATTTGAAAATGTTCGTTTTGTCATAAAGTTCAGTCCATCAGAAGGAATGTTTGTGAGTTTACTTACGCCACTATTCATCATAGCTTTCATCAGTGGCATTGGGACAGAGATTTTTGGTGCCCTCATATTCATACTTTCTGACATCACACTCAATAATTCACCAATATTCTGATCGCGCTGCTTGTCTTCAACAAGCGTATATGTTTGAATAGCCGGTTGCTCCAGTTTGAAAACCTGCACAATAAACCTCGCAAACTCATCGTTTGAAATAAGTGGTAACCTATAGTCCTTACCTCCAGGAATCACCGGCATGAGCCCTCTTCGCATACTCTTCACAAGCAAACCTAATCCTGCTATCTGCTCTGTACTCCCCGTTTGACTACTACCGACTACAGTTGGCGGATTAATGACAGAAAGCGGATAACCTACTGCTGATGCCTGTTGACGAATATAAAGATCTGCTAAAAATTTTGTTCTCTCATATGGATTTTTTATTTCCAAATAATGATTTCCTTCTTTAAACACATCAATTTCAATCTTGCTATTTTGATCATCAAAGGGACTCATATAACCGACAACATGAATAAATTGCTGCAAGCCCTTCAATTGATGAATACTTTTAGCTAAGTCACTCATATGTTTGGCGCCATTTAAAAAGACGGAAGCTGCCTTTTTACTTGTCGCTTGAATATCCATGGGTCCTCCTGCGTGAATGATCACATCCGTTTTCAACACCTTCTCCTTATCTTCAGCACTTAGACCCAAATCGACTTTCGTCAAATCACCTTCAACAAAGTGCATCACTGCCTCTTTTAAAATACCTCTTTCTTGAAAAATGCGTGTTGCTTTACTTTTCGACCTCACTAAAAGAAGAATGTTCACATCCTCTTTGGCTAATTCTTTTACTAACTCCTTTCCAATAAAGCCCGTTCCACCAATTAATAATACTGTTCTCATATAAACATCTCCCTTTTAGTACTAATCAGTACTAATTTAGTGTGAAAAAAAAGCTTCTTTATCGAAGCAAGTTAAAAATATGATCGGCTGTTTTCGTAATGACAGTGGCATCCTTCAATGTTTCTGAAATAAATAACGCGCCTTCAAGATTGGTAATAAATAGTGATGCAACCTCATCAATATGAATCGTCTTTCTGAATTCTCCATTCTCTACTCCTTGTTTCAGTAATAGAGAAACCTTCTTTTGTAATCCTGTAAAAAACAGACCTATTTTTTCTTTTATTTGTGTGGCCTGTGTAGGACTTTGAATATAAAGAGTAATAAATGGACAGCTCCCTTTATAGTCTCTCGATTGAACTCCTTGTGATAATTGCTTTAAAAATAGTTGGATACGTTCTTCAACTAAAAATTGGTTCTGAGATAGTACGTCATCAATTGCAGATTGATACATGTCAATCCAATAATCAACGACCCCTTCTAATAATTCCTCCTTATTAGAAAAGTGATAATACACATTAGACTTTGACACTTTGCTTACACGTACTAATTCATCCATGCTTGTATAAGCAAATCCTTTTTCTAAAAATAAAGTTGCAGCTACTTCAAGCACACGTTTTTGATTCATTAATTTTACTTTTTTCATAATTAGAACTATATAGTACTAATTTAAATATTGCAAGTGTATATGTTCATTTAGAAAAAAGTCTGATGAAAGAAATGCCCGCAAAACAAAAAAAGCTCGAAAATCTAATATTGATTTTCGAGCCTTGATTAAAGTCTATTTTTTCACGAGCGATACAACAGTCTCCACATGCGCCGTATGCGGGAACATATCGACTGGCTGCATGTATTCGATTTTGTAGTCTTTTGACATATATTCGAGGTCTTTTGCTAGTGTTGATGGGTTGCAAGAGACGTAGACAAGGCGTTTTGACTTGACTTGTTTGACGGTGTCTAAGAAAGTGCGCTCGCAGCCTGTTCTTGGCGGGTCCACGACGATGACGTCAGGACGGAAGCCTTCTTTGACCCATTTTGGCAGCCAATGTTCAGCTGTTCCTGTCACATAGGTCGCGTTTTTCATGCCGTGTTTTTTGGCATTTTTCTTGGCATCATCAATCGATTCTTTGATGACATCCATTCCTCGTACTTCTTTGGCGCCATCTGAAAGCCACATCCCAATCGTTCCAACGCCGCAATACGCATCGACAACTTTTTCTTTGCCAGTTAGGTTTGCCGCTTTTTTCGCTTCGTCGTAAAGCTTTAGCGTTTGCTTCGGATTCAATTGGAAGAAAGCACGTGCACTCAGTTCAAAGGAGACGTCTCCTAAAAATTCTTGAATGACCATGTTGCCAGCTAGGTGAGATGTCTTATGGCCAAAGATGACCGACGTTTTTTCACCATTGATGTTGTGCATAATGGACGTCACTTCTGGCAGACGTTTTTGAATGGCTTCGGCGATTTCTTTTTTCTTTGGAAATTCCGGCTTTGATGTGACAAGAACGACCTGCACTTCCCCTGTTTCAAAGCCGACACGCACGACAATTGATCGTACGTCGCCTTTTCTCGTCCGTTCATTGTAGACCGATACACCGAATTTCTCTAAAATTTTGCGGACAACGCCCGTTGTTTTGTTCGTTTTTGGATGCTGCACGATGCATTCCTTAATCGGTACAAGCTTATGAGAGTTCAGTCCGTAAAGCCCAGCAATGATGTCACCGCTGTGAGAACGCCCTACTTGGAACTGACTTTTATTCCGGTAGTGCCACGGATCTTCCATACCGATCGTTGGCCTGATATCTAGCTGTTCAACTGGTAGTTTTGTATGGCGTTCCATTGATTGAATGACAATATCTCGTTTTTCCTTTAGCTGCTGCTCGTACGCCAAATGCTGAAGCTGACAGCCGCCGCACTCTTCGTATACTGGGCATGGCGGTTTCACTCGATGCTCGGAGCGCTTTCTAACTTTCCTAACCGTACCTTCTGCATATTTTGCTTGGACATTCGTTGCTTCCACAACCACTTCTTCGCCTGGAAGCGCACCTGGGACAAAGACCACTTGCTTTTTAAAATAACCGACCCCTTCCCCATTAATGCCAAGGCGTTTAATGGTAAGCGGAAACTGCTGTCCCTTTTGCAAAAGGGCACCTTGCTGTTTTTCCTTCACTTCATTCTCTCCGTTCTATCTGAACCGTTGATAGGTTGTCTTCATTTTATTCCATCTCATTAGTATACCATGACTTGGACAAAGAGAGAAAATCCCTTTCATTATTTATCTGTCTCAATGCTTCTCCATAAATATAAAGAAGCGTAGCTTAAATACGGGGTCCACTCCTTGCTGAATGCTGCCATCTCTTCTTTTGTCGGCTTTTCAGGCAGGTCAAAATGCCGCTTGATGGCGTTTTGAATCCCGATATCTGCCATCGGAAAGAGATTTGGCCTTCCAAGTCCATTCATGAGCACATTTTGAACTGTCCAAGGTCCAATCCCTCTAATCGGAAGCAGACGTTCTTCCACCTCCAGATCAGTTAAATCATGTAATTCTTCTAAACAAAGAGAGCCGCTCACAATTCGCTTCGAGACATCGATGACATATTCCGCTTTCCGCTGACTAAATTGGAGCTTTCTCAATTCCTCCGTTTCAAGTGAGGCGATGGTTTCTGGTAAAGGATCAAACCAAACCCCCTCTATTTGCTCGCCATACGTATGAACAAACCGTTTTGTGAGTTCATAGGCAAACGCCAGATTGAGCTGCTGATGAATGATGCATTTCATCAAGCAATGATATAAATGAAAATCCAGCATGAGCGGTGTCCCCTTATGACGCTCAAAAACGGGCGCTAGATTTGTTTGAGAAAAATGCTCATGCACAGCGTCTAATTGATGCTCCATGCCAAATATCCGCTTCACCTCGCATATGAGAGGTTCCTCAGGACCATTTCCTTTCACCCGAAACGTGGGCGCTTCTTTTGTTCCCGTGGCTTGAACGACGACAACGTATGGTGTTTGTTCTAATCTGATTGGTACTTTGATTTCTCTTTTATTCAAATCGACTGCTTTTAATGGATCATTTGATAAGCGTCTCAGCACTTGATCGAAGTGATATGGCGGTTCAACCACCAGCTGTTTTTCCCACATGTTTTCCCTCTTCCTTTCTGCAAACACGCGCAGATGCGATTGTTTCATTTTGCTTGAATGATTCTCTATATTAAATACTTTTGAATATAAAGAGTACAAGAATTTATCAGTTATATCTTCCTTATTTGTGGTCATTCTCCTTTTGGTCTGATGAAAGTTTTTGGTCGAATTCAGCTAATATTCGACATGATCCTCCAATATTTTAGGATCATTTTCCTTAAATTAGAAATAGAACCTCTGGGTGATATCTTCTATCCCGAAAAAATTTGTATAATTATGACATATCAAGGAGGTGAACAAAGGAATAAGCTGATTAGGCAATCATTTGTTTTATCTTGCAGGAACATATTTTACCTCATTGATAACCGGCTTCACCTAGTTTCACTTTTTACGAAAAGGAAGACCCAAACATTTTAAAACAAAGGAGATCCGACCAATGAAAAAAACCATTCTTTCTATTGCCCTTGCCACTGCTGTTTCTTCGACTCTGCCAGTATTTGCTGACGCTGCTGAGAAAAAAACGTCAGCACCCGTCTCTACTACACTACAGCAAACTGTATTAAACAAAGCTGCTGAAGGAAAAGCTGGAACGACAGCTAGTCCTAATGTTAACGTCAACTTCGATGTTCTTGGGATTGCCAATGCGATTGTTAACGCAGTAAACGCAAATGCAAACCGTCCTGGGTTCGTTAAAGGCGTGATGGAAAGCACATTCTATGCTGCTGGTGGCAGATATAATGTCATGGTCTTTAACCTAAGCCAAAATTATGAAGACCGCTTTAACGGCGTGAAAACTTTTGCAACTGCTAATCTTGGTAACGTTGTTTACGGTATTTGGGTATTTGAAAGTGGTACCTTTAAAAACAACGGCGATGGCGGCTGGGATAACTGGGCGTTCAGAGGCTGGTTTGACCGTCAAGATAAATTTGTTACGTTCCGTCGTCCTTAATTCTCGGTTTTATCCATCAATCATACACGCACAATGGACCGATCTCAGTGATGAGATCGGCTTTTTTATGGAGAGAATGTATAAGTTCACTGGCGTTGCTTCATGATATAATGCAAGTCTGGAGGGGTGTATATGCTGAAAAAACTTGCAGTGACAAAGAACGGAGACTTGATTGAACATGCAACATTGCACCAGCTTTCAAGCCCCGATATCGCCTGGTATTGGATTGACTTTCATGCGCCAACGGAAAAGGAAGCAGCGCTGCTGAAGGAATTCTTTCAGTTTCATCCGCTTTCAATTGAAGATTGCTTCCATTATTTACAGCGGCCTAAGCTTGATTTTTATGAAGAGTATTTATTTTTCGTTCTTCATGCTCTCAATCAAAAAACACTTCGTTCAGAGGAAGTGGACCTGTTTGTTGGGGAAAGTTTTATTGTCACCTTTCATTTAAAGGAAGCACCATACATTGATCGTGTGATGCGAAAGCTAAAAGCATCTGAACACGCGCGAAATAGTGGACCTGAGCATCTTGCATACATGCTGATTGATGATCTGGTTGATGATTATTTCCCGATTATTTATCAAATTGAAGACAGGTTAAATGAGATCGAAGATGAAGAAGGTCATAAAACGTATGGTACTTTAATGAACGAAGTATTCGGAATTCGGTCAGACTTGTTAAAGCTAAGAAGGACAATTATTCCGATGAGAGACCTTTTATATCGTATCGTGAACATTAATATGATGAAAAACGATAAAAATAGACAAGCCTATTTCAATGATATCTATGACCACCTTCTGAAATTAACAGAGATTGTCGAATCAAACCGTGATATGACAGCCGATTTACGAGACAGTTATCAGACGCTGAATTCTAACCGAATGAATGCAATCATGATGACGCTGACCATTGTATCGACCATCTTTATTCCATTGACCTTTATTGTTGGAGTGTACGGAATGAACTTTGATAACATGCCTGAATTACACTGGAAGTATGGCTATTTTGGCGTACTGATTTTCATGGGTCTGCTCGTCTCGGGTATGCTTTTGTGGTTTAAGCATAAAGGATGGTTCCGCATATTCAAATAATGTGTAGAGTGAATGACTGAGGAGGCGGTTAGATGAAAAACTGGATTCCTTTGTCTCATCAAGAACTAAAGCTCGTATGGGAGACGCTCTATCGAGATTTCAAATTTAATCCGAGCCTCTCTCGTTTTCCCTCATTTCGCGTACCTTCTCCTTTCATTACATATGATATTTCTGCTTATTTTGAGGACTCTTCCCTTCTTCATGCAGATGAAGACCTTGAAGAGAAAGCATGACTTGTTTTTCAGGAGCTTATCAGAACAGACGAGTATATGCTGGCACTTGATTGGCAGCACGAATGCTACTGGATCACACCATACGGCTCATTTGAAAAAGATGAATTTGGAGAATGGACAGTGCCTGTGCTTCCGAATGGGGATTATTATTTCTTTTTATCAAAAGAGATGCATTGGGGCTTGCTAGGACATCCTTGGGAGCAAAGTATCACAATTTTTGGTGAGGGCTTGATTGATTCTTTCTCGCGCCATCATCCGATTTTGTTTCAGCGTAAAATAAGAGAAGGATAAAGAAAAAGCTCGCAGGTGTTCTGCAAGCTTTTTTTCTATAGCTGAGGGAGATGCCATACTTTTTCAAGCATGAGATCGTCTAGGCTTTTAAAGGAATAACCTTGTTTTTTCAGTGCCGTGATGGCATCATCCAATGCCTCGGCATTGTCCCTTGAGACGGTATGAAGTAAGTAAATGGCACCTGGGTGCGCCTGCTTCATCATTTGATCGTAAGCATACTGTTTTCCTTTTTGATGATGGATATGCCAGTCCACAAACGCCACTGACCAAAAAACGGTTTGATAGCCGAGCTCTTTTGTTTCCTTCAGCACTCTTTCACTGAATACACCGCGCGGCGGACGAAGATAGAGGTTGTCTTGTTTTCCAGTGATTTTGTATACAGCTTCATTGACGCGTCCCAGCTCTTCTTTGATTTCTTTCGTACTCTTTGTTGTTAAATCTGGATGGTGATAGGAATGGTTGCCAATGATATGACCTTCCTCCGCCATACGTTTAACGAGCTCAGGCTGGTCCTTGACAAAGTGACCTGTCACAAAAAAGGTGGCTGGCACTTGATGTTTTTTCAGCACATCTAAGATCTTGGGCGTGTACCCATTTTCATAGCCATTGTCGAAGGTAAAATAAATCTCTTTCTTTTTCGTGCTTCCTAAATAGAAGGCATCATACTTTTTTAAAAGGGCGTTCAGTTCTTTACCCGCATCCGCTGGCTTGTGTTCTTTGCTTTTCGCAAATCCCCAATGGACGGGCTGATTAGACACGGCTTCCGCTTCTGGGAGAGGCATGGATACAAAAAGCGCACATAAACAGATGAGCATGTATTTTTTCATTTACGTCACTTCCCGGTTTTTCTTCTATTGTGCAGAATAAAACCAAGACTCATACACTGATTCACCTGCCAATTTAAAGAAAAAAGCCCGCACTGTGCGAGCTATTCTACCTTCCAATCGGTTTTAAACCGTTCATATTTTGCTTCTAGGTCGTCAATCATCTGGATCAGTCTGTCTATATCCTCAACATCTGTTGATTCTGGATCTAATGAATCAATCACATTCATAAACATATCTAATCGGTTCTTTAAATAATCAACCTGCTGCTCTTTGCTGTCTGCTGCCTTGCCCATAGATACACTCCCTTTAGCGTTTGTTTCTAGCTTATCTTTTTTTCCCTTGTAAATCAATGAAACCCCACTTGCGTATAACGGTGATGGGGCTTAAAATTAACTGTTGGCGGGTCCACGTTTGCCCGAATGAAAAGGAGATAGATACCATGAACCAAAAAACAGCACTTCGTCCGATTACACCTGCATATGACCCTTGGGAAGCCTATCTTGATGTGCAGGATTACGGAGAGATGAAGCTGACAAATATTGAATTTACAACTACGACGTTGTGTAACATGAGATGTGAGCACTGCGCGGTCGGCTATACTTTGCAGCCAAAAGACCCGAATGCACTGCCGCTTGATTTACTGCTTCGCCGTTTAGATGAAGTTCCGCTTCTGCGCTCAATCAGTATTACAGGCGGAGAGCCGATGCTTTCTCTCAAATCTGTGCGGGAATATGTCGTCCCTTTATTAAAGTATGCCCATGAACGCGGCGTCCGTACACAGATCAATTCAAACTTAACACTTGATTTGGCGCGATATGAAGAAATTATTCCATACTTAGATGTTCTTCACATCTCACATAACTGGGGAACTATCGAAGAGTTTGCAACGGTCGGTTTTGCGATGATGGACAGAAAACCAACCTTTGAACAGCGCGAGAAATTATTTAACCGCATGATTGAAAATAGCCGGGCACTTGTCAAAGCAGGTGTTACCGTATCTGCTGAAACCATGCTTAATAAACGCACACTTCCATATATTGAACACATCCACCGGCAAATTGTGGAGGAAATGAAATGCCAGCGCCACGAAGTTCACCCGATGTACCCAAGTGATTTTGCCAGCGCCCTTGAATCATTGACACTGCCGCAAATGCGTGATGCGATTCATCAGCTGCTTGATATTCGTGATCAAGACACATGGATGCTGTTTGGCACCCTGCCATTTTATTCTTGCAGTACAGATGAAGAAGACCAGCGCCTTCTCAAGCGATTGCGTCAGGAGAAGCATGTCACGGTACGAAATGACCCTGACGGACGCTCACGGTTGAATGTGAATATTTTTGATGGGAATATTATTGTGACGGACTTTGGTGATACACCGCCGCTTGGAAATATTGCGACCGATACATTGCAATCAGCTTATACTCGCTGGATGGACACAAAATTAGCAAAAGAGCTGAATTGTCATTGTCCAAGCGTACAATGCCTCGGTCCGAATGTTCTTGTGAAAAACAGCTATTATCAAGATGTTGATTTTACTTCTCGTACAGCCAGGGGGTAACCGATAGATGGACGATACATTTCTGACAGTGGTCAAGAACAAATACATTGAAATTCTAATTGTTGGACTTGTTCTTTGGCTTGCCGTCTTTATCATCAACAAAGCCCTTCAGATTTTCTTTAAACGAACGGAGTTTATTGAAGATAAGAAGAAGAAAACGATCGAGAGCTTGGTCAAATCTGTGACGAAGTACACAGCTTCAATTTGCTTTGTATTCTATGTCATTTCTCTCTTCTTTCATGATTTCGGAAAAATTCTTGCAGGTGCCGGTGTTGCCGGGATCGTCATAGGTTTTGGCGCCCAGACGCTAATTCGTGATATTTTAGCAGGCATCTTCCTGATCTATGAACGTCAGATTCATAAAGGGGATTATGTGACAGTGAATAACCTCTTTAATGGAACGATTGAAGAAATTGGTCTCCGCTCTCTGCAAATTAGAGAATGGAGCGGCAAGCTGTTAACCATTTCTAACGGGGACATCCGGCAAATTCAAAACTATAACATGCACTACATGCGGATTACGGAGTCTGTATTAATTAGTGCGAATCAAAACCCAGATACAGCCTTTCAAGCACTAGAAACGGCCTGTGACAATTTAAATCAAATGCATCATGATTTTCTTAAAAAAGATGAATTCCAGCATGCCATTGAACCGTTTCAAGTCCATGGCATTATGGGTCTGAACAAGCTGAACCGCGGGATTGAGATCACAGTGAAAGGAATGGTCGAAGACGAAAAATACTTCGATGCTGCCCTCGCTGTCCGAAAAGAAATGATCAAACAACTTCATCAGCATGATGTCAAATTGCTTGAAGATCTCGTTTATCCCCAGCCTGCAAAATAACCTCATTTGTGATGGGGTTATTTTTTATATCATCGGCTCTTATTTCTTTATTTATTAGGTGCGCCGAGCTGACTCGGGCTCTCCAAAAACATGAAACGCTTGAACAGCTTGGACATATCCGTTAAGAATTCGCTTTAATTCAGCCCCTCTAACTTCTATCCTCTTGACTAATTCATGTATAATAGAAAGCAGAATGATTTCATGCAGCATGGGGACCCTCATACTGTGTATTTTCTAAGTGAAAGAGAGTGAATAAGATGGGTCGTAAGTGGAACAACATTAAAGAAAAGAAAGCATCAAAGGATGCCAGTACAAGTCGTATTTACGCAAAATTCGGGCGTGAAATCTATGTGGCTGCCAAACAAGGTGAGCCAAACCCAGAATCAAACCAAGCACTTCGTTTTGTCCTAGAACGTGCAAAAACATATAGTGTCCCAAAACACATCGTGGACCGTGCCATTGAAAAAGCCAAAGGCGGTGCGGAAGAGAATTTCGATGAGCTGCGCTACGAAGGATTTGGTCCAAACGGATCAATGGTGATCGTTGATGCCCTCACCAATAACGTGAACCGCACAGCGTCAGATGTTCGTGCGGCTTTCGGAAAAAATGGTGGAAACATGGGCGTAAGCGGCTCTGTTGCCTACATGTTTGACCAAACAGCTGTCATCGGTGTCGAAGGAAAAAGTGAAGAAGAAACACTTGAGCTTTTAATGGAAGCAGACGTTGATGTACGTGACATCATGGAAGAAGATGAAACAGTGATTGTGTACGCTGAACCAGATCAATTCCATCAAGTACAAGAAGCATTCAAACAAGCCGGCGTAGAAGAATTCACTGTCGCTGAAATCACAATGCTTCCTCAAAATGAAGTGACATTAGATGATGAATCTAAAGAACAATTCGAGAAACTAATCGATGTATTAGAAGAGCTTGAAGACGTGCAGCAGGTTTATCATAATGTGGATTTAGGGGAATAAAAGGAAATTTTGCCATAACATAAGTTTATTTAAATAAACTTATGTTATGGCTTTTTTATTTAAAACTCATCATATCTTTTGAAAGCAAAACTTTATATTCAAATTAGGAAAAGCGTATCTTAATAGAATAAAGTTAAATATTCTATTATTGTGTAAAATTTAACAAAAAAGGTTCACTACTCCTTTGTCTAGTTGTATTATAGTGATTACGAGAAATAATACATAATTTTATATATAAAAGTTAGGTGGTGTTATTATTTTTAAAATATGGTGGAAACAGTATTTTGGATTTATGATCATACCATTTATTACTATGGGGCTTATCTTTAAAAACTTCTCTCACTTTACAAAAATTATCTATTTCCTTTTCCTTGCTTGGTTATTATTTAATGTTATTGACTTTTATAGAAGTGAGGTAAGAAACAAAAAGGACAAAAAGTCATGAAAGGGGGTGTAGACGTTGATATTTGAAGTAGCCACGAAATTTTTTTAACTATCAAAATTTATCTATATGTATCATGATGATAGTTGGAATGGTTACTTTTGGTTTATCTAGTGTATACATATTGTTTATCAATGGATTAATGATTGGTGGAGCTTTTAAAATTTCGATTCCGTATTTAATGCATCCTTTACAATCATTACTTCTCATCTTACCTCATGGTATAAGCGAATTGATGGCTATTATGATTTCTGGTGGTATTGGTTTTATCCTTCTGAAAGAGGCCATCCTTTTATTGTTTGGTAAAAAGAAGAAAATAAATTTTAAAAATATATGTAAAATTACTTGTACAGGGCTTGTGCTAGTAACTATACTATTATTTTTCTCGGCCATCATAGATTTTTTTATCACGCCTGACATTAATAACTTTACGACAAATTAAACCCCCTCTTCTATAGTGAAAGAGGGGGGTTTTACTATGTTAATTCATCCCTTGAAACCCAAACGTCAGGTGATCCTGAACAGGAATCCAAGCGCCGATTCCTTGTGAGGTCACGTTTTTCACGACGAGTTTGCGTTTATTTCCTTTAAGCACAAGGTACACTTCTCCGTATGTCACCTTTCCTTTTTCGTTAATGGCCGGGGCATAGGCATGAAGTGAAGCTGCTTTTTTCGGAGAGACATGGTACGACTGATCTCGTTTTGTTCCTGCGCCAATGACTGTGTCAAATGCGAGGGGTAGCTTTGTTTTTTGAATGGCTTTTTGCATCATCAATGTTTTCACATCTTCCGGGCTTGGCACCTTTGCTGTGAGCCCGCCGCTCACTTTTACTTGCTGCTTTTGAACATATTTGCCAATGGCTGTTTTGTTGCCGCCTCTGTTATCAATATGATTCGTATTCACTTTTTTGTATTCCCAGTTGGCGACCGTTTCGTTTGAATCATAGCTCAGTGCCCATCTTCCAAGGAAAATGGTCGCGCGGTAACCAACAGCTAATGGCGTCCCTGAAATGCTGGATTCATTCAGCATTTTGATCAAATGAGTATTCTCAATCGGCACATTCGTTGTTTTAAACAATTCGGCTGTCAGCTCGCTCGGCTGGAGCAATGGCTGATCCTGTGACGCATTCGGATACGTATTCTCCTTAGAAATACTGGCGACAGACGATGGCACCTTAAATGGCTTCGCCGCCTCCGCTGGAAAGCTGTATAGAAAACTTAAGGATAAGAGAACAACAAACATGATGCGGGGCATCTTTTTCATATCATCACTCTTTCTCATTCATTTTTCCATAGTATTTTCCGCAAAGACGTCCCTTATCCACAAAAGATTATAAAAGGAAAAATCCAATCGCCATAATGAAATAGGCAGCAAGTAATGTGGCGCCTTCAAACCAATTGGTATCTCCGTCATTAGATAAAATGACTGTGAGTAACACAGCGGATGCCATCGCAATGAGCTCTGGTAAGGAGAAAATGAGTGGCATCTGCGTATTGAAAAAAAGCGAGCTGATGACAAGGATTGGTGCGACCATCATCGCAACCTGAAGTGTGGAACCAAAAGCAATTTCCACTGCGACATCCATTTTGTTTTTATACGCCATGATGACAGCAGAGGCATGTTCTGCCGCATTGCCGACGATGGCCACAATAATGACTCCGATAAACAACTCACTCCAGCCAAATTGTTCCCCCACCGTATCAAATGTATGGACGAGGCGCTCTGAAATGTACGCAACGGCCATCGTTGCAAGCAGCAAAATCAAAGTGGCAAACTTACCAGACCATTCAGGTATTTCTTCTTCCGTCTCCGCCTCTCCGTCCAAGCTCTCCTGCTTAGCAACATAGACACCTCGGTGGCTCACCAGTTTGAAATAGAGCGCTGCAACATAAAGCAAAATCATCACAATGCTAATGCCAATGCTTAAAACAAATTGCTTCTCCTCAGCCATTTCCACCGAAAACACTTCTGGAATGACAAACGCCACAATAATGGCAAACATGAGCAAGCCCGAGTTGTGCCTTGCATCGTGGACATTGAACACTTGGCGCTTATATTTTAATCCGCCAACGAAAAAAGACAGCCCCGCCACAAGCAGTAAGTTTCCGATCACTGAGCCAGTTAACGACGCAAGGACGATGGCTGTCAGTCCTTGCTTTAAAGCAAAAAACGAAATAATTAACTCCACCGCATTTCCAAATGTGGCGTTTAAAAGCCCGCCAATTCTGGGACCTGCTATGATGGCAAGACTTTCTGTAGCTCTTCCCATAAAACTAGCAAGACCAATAATGGCGATACAATACACAGCAAACATGATGACCTGCGGAAAATGAAGAAAACTGCCAATCACCGATAGTGGCACACCAATTGCGACAATCACAAGAAACAAACGATTCATACAGCCATTCTCCTTTACATATGTCTGACTGTTATTCTTTCGTGAGTGCCGGCTTCATATACATTTAGATTTTCTCGTGTGAGAAGGTGATTTCAATACTACCTTTCACAGACTGCACCATCGCGCAATGCTTCAATGCCAGTTTAATGCTTTTCTCTATTTGTTCATCAGATGTACGGATGCCTTCAAATAAAATATGTAAATGAATACGGGAGATTTTGTTTACAGCTCCTGCTCTTGTCGTTTCAGGTGTAATCGTCAGCCCTTCCCAGGATATTCGCTTTTTCCGGCATACATGAATGAGCATTTCTCCAAAACAGCCAGCAATAGCTGAGGTGAATAATTGAGATGGCCTGTATCCCGTTTCTTCATTTGCTGAAATATACAGCTGCCTTTCATCTATTCCCGCGATCCACCCGCCTGATTCGTATATCAGTTTCATTCCTTTCCCACCTTTCTATTGAAACCCCTATGGTTCCATTGTACGATGAAAACATGAACTTGTAAGGAGCAACTTATGTCGAGAATTCACTTTATGATTTTAATTTTACTTGTATCTGTATCTGGTTTTTCGCAGGGAGCGTTATTGCCAGTCATTTCGATTATTTTTGAACATGCCGGGACTTCTCCTACGTTAAACGGACTGCATGCCACAGGCTTATATCTCGGCGTGCTGCTAGCATCTCCCTTTATGGAAGCGCCGCTTCGCCGGTTTGGGTTTAAGCCGTTAATTGTCATTGGAGGCGCCGCTGTTTTTTTAAGCTTGTTCAGCTTTGTGTTTTTTGAATCTTATGTTGTCTGGTTCTTCCTGCGACTCATGATCGGGATTGGCGATCATATGCTGCATTTCTCTACACAGACGTGGGTGACCTATGCGTCGTCATCGAGAAATCGCGGGCGAAATATTTCATTGTATGGGTTATCCTTTGGACTTGGTTTTGCCGCTGGACCTTTTTTAACACCACTCATCGAAATCAATCCATCTTTACCTTTCATTGTTTCCGGTGCTGTTAGTTTATGTATTTGGCTGCTTGTTTTTGTTTTGAAAAATACATATCCAGATACGGGCGAAGTGCAGACGTCAGAGCAGACAAACAGTTTGAAGCGCTTTAAGAAAGCTTTTCAATTTGGTTGGGTCGCCTTTATGATGCCTTTTTGCTATGGCTTTTTAGAAACGACACTCAATAGCAACTTCCCTGTGTATGCACTCAGAAGCGGGGTGACCGTAGATGCAGTGGCGTTTATTTTACCTGCGTTTGCCATTGGAAGTATTGTCTTTCAGCTACCTCTCGGGATGCTCAGCGACCGGTTTGGCAGGCGCCGCATCATTTTATGTGTCACACTCGTTGGATCTTTCTTTTTCTTACTAGCGGGGATTTTCATTCAATCGGTTTTGGCTGTGGCGATTTGTTTCTTTATTGCCGGAATGGCTGTAGGCTCTACCTTCTCACTTGGCATCAGTTATATGACCGACTTATTGCCAAAGCATCTGCTTCCTGCTGGAAATTTGATGTGCGGAATGGCATTTAGTGCGGGAAGTATTCTCGGGCCTGTTCTCGGTGGAATCTTTGTGCAAACGTTTGAAGGAATGAATTTACTTTACCTTGTTAGCATCGTGATATTATTCGTGTTTTTCTGCGTTCGATTTGGGCGAACGGCGGCAGTGGTGGAAAGTCATTAAAATGGAGGGTCGATCTTTGTTTTCATACGACGTCACAAATGAATTGACTTTGGCATCTCTACAATTAGATGATGCGGACACATTATTGGAGCTTATTCAAGAGAATCAGGCTCATTTAGGGGAATGGCTACCATGGGTTCATCACTGCAAAAGCATAGAGTATGTCAAAACGTTTATTCAATCGACTCAAACCATCTACAATGAACAAAAAGGATTGGAAGCTGGCATTAAACTGAACGACCAAATGATCGGGGTGTTCCGCCTGACATTTAATCAGAAAATAGGCAATATCGGTTATTGGATTCGTCAAGACGCGCAAGGTCGGGGCATTGTGACAACGATCGTGAAATATATGACAGAAACTTTTTTTTCAAAAGTCGATGGATTTGAAATTTTTTGTCCCGTAGGTCATGTTCGAAGTGAACGTGTAGCAATGAATGCCGGATTCGAGCTAGATCCTCACTATGAGTCAAAGCCTGATGCCGCTTTTATCCTTAAACGATATATACGATTGTGAATTAAAAACTCCCCTGCACCCATGCAGAGGAGTTTTTTTCATTTAGTGATATCCATTTTGCCCGTTCGCACTGCCGCTTGTTTTGTGCTTAGGCTGATGGCCTTTGTTTTGTTTCGTATTGCTTCCGCCTTTTTTCGATTGTTTGGACATATGTGGTTTCCCCCATCCATTCAGATTGAACTTGATCGTTCTTCTTTAGGATGCCCGGATTTCTTTATAGTTTGCCTGGTACGATTTTACGCTTATGTAAAAGCGCATTGAGCTCGCCGCCAAGGATAATCATGATGCCGGTTAAATAAAACCAGATCATTAAAATAATGATTCCCCCAATGCTTCCGTACATCGCACTGTAGTTAGCAAACTCGCCTACGTAAAATGAAAATAGCATGCTGACCAAAATCCATCCAAGCGATGCAAAAATGGCACCTGGCAGAACAAATTTTAATTTCAGCCTAATGTTTGGAGCAAAATAGTATAAGGATGTAAAAACAATCAATAAAATCAGCGGGCTAATGATCCATCTCATTGCAGTCCATACGGTGAGAAAGGCGTCTGACTGCCCAACTAATTTAGCGACAAATAAACCGAGTTCTTTGCCAAAGACAGGTAGCATCAGGGCAAAAATAATGGTCAAAACCATCGCGATCGTTAAAATGATCGATGTTAAACGTACGAGAATGAAGGAACGATTTTCCTCAACTTCGTAAGCATGGTTAAATGCTCTGACGACGGCATTAATGCCGTTAGATGCTGACCAAAGGGCGGCAATAATCCCGAACGATAATAACCCGCCATTACGATTATTCAGCGTCTGTTCGGCGATGGATTCAATCATCGAAAGCGCTCCTTCTGGCGCATAGCCAGAAATGACGCTTAGGACATCCTTTGACGTCAAAGGCAAATACCCAACGAGTGTCAGTACGAAGATGAGAAACGGAAATAATGAAAGCAAAAAGAAATAGGCAAGCTCAGCAGATTTTGCCGGTCCTTCATGCAGCAAAAAGCGTTCAATTAACGCTTTAATAAAACCCATACGCCTCATCTCCAATGATCAATCTGTCTGTTTCGATTGAAAGTGATCCTTTGTTTCTTCAATAATTTCTAATACCCTTGGGGTTGTTTCCTTTAACTGATTGACCTGTTCATTTAAAAATGACAAATCATCTGAGACTGTTCGCATAAGTTGCTTCGTTTTTTCCAGCTTTTCTTTCATGCAAGCCGATATTCTGCCTGGCTCCTCACGGTACTCATCAAGCTTTTGCTGGCAGTCATTCCATTTGTCTTTGAGTGCAATTCTTGTTGGCCGATGAAATAAAGTCAGCAATGCGCCGCAAGCTGCACCTAAGAGAGCTCCTCGGAGCACGATTTGATTTTTTTCTTCCATCTCGTCTGATCTCCTTTCAGTTAAAGGTGGTTCTCTTTCTTTACATACGTCAAAAAACGGTCAATTCCTGTTTCAATTAATTCATGGACTTCCTCAAAGTTCCCAGTGTAATAAGGATCTGGCACATCATCTCGATCGTCGTCTTCTACAAAATCAAGAAGACGGCCAATAAAGTGATGTTTCCCATAGCCGGCTATACTGCGAAGTGCCCCTACATTTTCAGCATCCATCGCAATGATATAGTCGTATGTTGTGATGTCTTCATCCATGATTTGTCTTGCGGACATTCCTTCATAGCTGATGCCTTTTTCATCAAGCAGCTTTCGCGTTCCTTCATGCGGA
Source organism: Bacillus sp. FSL W8-1143 (assembly GCF_037965155.1). Taxonomy (NCBI): domain Bacteria; kingdom Bacillati; phylum Bacillota; class Bacilli; order Caryophanales; family Bacillaceae; genus Bacillus; species Bacillus sp. FSL W8-1143. The sequence continues at coordinate 835,290 of NZ_CP150182.1, read as the reverse complement.
GGACTGCCTTGATGCCAGCCGCCAATACCTGCTGAATCAATCACAAAGTGCTCGCTAAGCCCCTCATCTTCTACTTTTTTTCTAAATATGGCCTCTGCCATCGGTGACCTGCAAATATTGCCAAGACACACGAATAACACATGAATCATCCTTCATTCTCCTCCTATCTTTTCCCTAAGAGTTCTTTTCGAAAACCTTTTCTCTATCATATCAAGCCCTTTTTCTTTTGAAAACTTTGCAAGAAAAACTCTCATCGGCATTGACACATTATACAAAAAAAGGAGACACTTTAGGAGAATTGCACAAATAAAGGGGGATACATATGGGATGGGTTGAACAGATTGTCAGCAATATCAATGACGTATTATGGGGACCGCCACTCTTGCTTTTGATCGTGGGAACAGGGATTTACCTGACCTTTCGAGTGCTTTTTATTCAGATTAGGCTGCTTCCCTATTCACTCAAGCTTGCATTTTCAAAGCAAGACAAGACATCAGAAGGTGATATTTCTCACTTCCAAGCATTAATGACAGCTCTTGCTGCAACGGTTGGAACGGGAAATATTGTAGGGGTCGCCTCTGCTGTCATTGCCGGCGGACCAGGCGCCGTGTTTTGGATGTGGTTTGCTGCATTCTTTGGCATGGCGACAAAATATGCTGAAGCTGTTCTTGCCGTGAAATATCGTGTGAAAAATGAAAAAGGCGAAATGTCTGGCGGGCCGATGTATTATTTGGAGCATGGCTTGAAGCAAAAATGGCTTGGGGTGCTGTTTGCTATTTTTGGCGCCACGGCTGCCTTTGGAATTGGGAATCTCGTACAGTCAAATTCGATTTCTGGTGTCATGAATTCAACCTTTCAAGTCCCAACATGGGTCACAGGCATCATCATTACTGTTTTTACTGCCCTTGTGATTTTAGGCGGAATTAAAAGCATTGGCCGGGTGACGTCTATTTTTGTACCTGTCATGGCATTATTCTACGTCATTTGCGGACTGATCATTCTTGTCATGAATGCCGACCTTGTCCCAGGCGCAGTCGGGCTCATTTTTTCAGACGCATTTACTGGTCAAGCGGTTGCAGGCGGTGCTATCGGTACGGTGATTCGCTGGGGTGTGGCGAGAGGGGTCTTTTCCAATGAAGCAGGTCTCGGGTCTGCTCCAATCGCTGCGGCCGCAGCAAAAACGGATATGCCCGCTCGTCAAGCGCTTGTGTCGATGACGCAAGTATTCATTGATACGATGATTGTTTGCTCTATCACAGGTATTACGATCGTCATGGCAGATATGTATGTCACAGAAAAAAGTGATGCACTCACCTCGTTATCCTTTGCTCATTTCCTCGGTCCAATCGGTTCAACCATTGTGGCCATCGGCTTACTTTTGTTCGCTTATTCCACCATTATTGGCTGGTCATATTATGGCGAAAAATGCTTTACTTATTTGGCGAAAGACTCTTATGTGATGTATTATCGTGTTGTGTTTGTCATCGCTGTCTTTTTCGGTGCCATCTTCAAGAATGATTTCGTCTGGGGTGTGGCAGATATGCTCAATGGGCTGATGGCCATTCCAAACTTAATCGGACTCATCGGTTTATCAGGGGTTGTCGTATTTGAATCCAAACGAATCATTGATAAGATGAAGCAGGAGAAAAAGGAGAAAAACATCTCGGTGTCATCTTAATAGCCCTTTTATTCTTTTGCATTTCTGTTAAAATAGACATATTATTCGACACATATGCAGGAAAGGACGTGCCGCCCTTGTCAGAGCAAAAAGCGGCTGAAGTCAATCAGCTGATTGAAGACATTTCGCAAAAGTTAAATATGCTGAACATTGGAGTCATCAAAGCAGAGGACTTCAGTCCAGACAAGTACGAAGATATTGAATTTCTTCACCAAATGGTGATGAAAAAATCTTCATTCAGCCCAAGTGAAATGCAAGCCATCGCAAGCGAGCTAAAAAACTTAAGAAAATAATGGTGTGAAAGGGAAACTGTTTTTATGGTCTACACGCAGTTTTCTTACATCATGCACACAAAAAGCCAGCACCCCGCAAGGTGCTGGCTTTTTTATCCTTTTACAACTGCGGTTTATTTCTCAAGCAGTTTTAATGATTCACGGTTAAAGGCTGGAATGTCATCAGGTGTACGGCTTGTCACAAGCTGATCCTGACAAACGACGACTTCTTCGTCTTTAAATTTAGCGCCTGCGTTTTCCATATCGACTTTGATGGATGTATACCCAGTCGCGCCTCTTCCTTCCAGCGTCTTCGCTGTAATGAGCAATTGCGGTCCGTGACAGATTGCAAATACTGGTTTTTTCTCATCCATAAATGCTTTAGTGAATTGGACGTAACGATCATCTGCACGCAGAATATCTGGTGAGAAACCGCCAGGAATGAGAAGTGCATCGAAGTCTTCAGGCTTCACGTTGTCAATAGACGCATCCACTCTTACTTCTGCCTCTCCTTGCTTCCCTTTCACTGTTTTTCCTTTTTCATTTTCAATGACTGTCAACTCATGACCTGCATCTTTAAAGGCTTTTGCAGGCTCGGTGAATTCAACATCCTCAAAGTAATCTGTTAATACAACTGCAATTTTCTTACCCATGTAGAAACCCTCCTGCTTGATTATCGTTTACACTACACACTATACCCGGGCATGTAGAAATCAAACATCCTATCCCTATCAGAAAACCCCTTATGATAAAAATAAGTATTTAGACTCATTCACATTACCTCAACAAGGTAATTCGTATGATTTATGTTATCTTTACAATAATCTGCAAAAAATAACTACAAAAGTTAACGAAACATTTCTACAATAGGTATTGTGGTCAAAAAAATTAGAAAGGCGGAGATCAGGTGAAGAAGCAAGCACATAGGTCTAAACGAAGGAAAAACCTGTCTATTCTGCTCACTTCCATTATGATGATTAGTCTCATTCTCCCAGCAGTACCTACTCATGCAGAAACAGAAAACGGCAAAGCCGTAAAGGTCAGCATCTTAGCCACAACCGATGTTCATGCGAACATGATGAATTATGATTATTACAGCGACAAAGAAACAAATGAATTTGGTTTGGCAAAAACAGCCGAGCTGATCGACAAGCACCGATCACAAAACCCAAATACACTCCTTGTGGATAACGGAGACTTGATTCAAGGAACCCCTCTTGGAGAATACGTTTACAAACATGAGAAAGACAGCATCATCAATCAAACAAAGGTTCACCCTATTATTCATACACTCAACAAACTAAAATACGATGCAGGAACACTTGGCAATCATGAATTTAACTACGGATTATCCTTCCTTGACGGTACCATTGCGGGCGCCAACTTCCCGATTGTTAATGCGAACGTCAAAAAGCTAAATGGAGAACACCGTTTTACACCTTATGTGATCCAAGATAAAACCTTTAAAGATGCAAACGGAGCCTCACAAACTGTGAAAGTTGGTTACATAGGATTCGTTCCACCACAAATTATGACGTGGGATAAGAAGCATTTAGATGGACAAGTCCAAGTGCAGGACATCGTCGAATCTGCCAATGAAACCATTCCTGAAATGAAAGAGAAAGGCGCAGATGTCATTGTCGCTCTTGCTCATACAGGAATTGAAAAAACCGCTTCACCTAAAGGATCAGAAAATATGATCTTTGACCTTGCCACGAAAACAAAAGGCATCGATGCCATTGTATCAGGCCACCAGCATGGCACATTCCCAAGCGCTGAATATAACGGCGTCGACAAATTCAATGTCTCAAAGGGAACCATCAATGGCATCCCAGTCGTCATGTCAAAAAACTGGGGCAGCTACCTCGGGGTCATTGATTTAACACTAGAGCCTGACGGCAGCAACTGGAAGGTCACAGACGGAACAGGCAAGATCGAATCTGTTGCCGGAGTATCATCTCAAAACAGTACCGTAAAAGACGCCATTCAAACAACGCATCAAAACACACTTGATTACGTGAGAAAGCCTGTTGGCAAAACAGAAGCAGACATTAATAGCTTTTTCGCTCAAGTGATGGATGACCCTTCGATTCAAATTGTGACAGATGCCCAAAAATGGTATGCACAAGAAAAAATGAAGGACACATCGTATAAAAATTTACCGATTTTATCTGCAGGTGCTCCGTTTAAAGCAGGCGGCCGAAACGGTGTAAACTATTATACAAATATCGCAAAAGGAGATTTAGCGATTAAAAATATCGGCGATCTCTACCTTTACGATAACACTGTGCAGATTGTGAAACTGAAAGGCAGTGAAGTGAAAGACTGGTTAGAAATGTCTGCTGGCCAGTTTAATCAGATCAAACCGAACGATGCAAAAGAACAGCCGATTTTAAACGAGGAATACCGCTCGTATAACTTTGATGTAATTGATGGCGTGACATACCAAGTCGATGTGACGCAGCCTGCTAAATACAGCACAACAGGCACACTTCTCAACGCCAATGCCAACCGCATCAAAAACCTGTCTTACAACGGGAAAACCGTCTCTGATAATCAAGAATTTTTAGTCGTAACAAATAACTATCGTGCTTCTGGCGGCGGAGGCTTCCCTCATTTGACGCAAGATAAAGTAGTGCTTGCCTCAGCAGATGAGAACCGCCAAGTACTGATGGATTATATTATCGAACAAAAAACGATCAACCCAAGTGCAGATCAAAACTGGTCGATTGCACCGATCAAAGGCGCAACAGTCACTTTTGAATCTTCTCTTTTAGCCAAACCGTTTGCTGAGAAATCCAGCAGCGTAGACTTTATTCGTAACGCAAGCACAGATGGTCTTGGTGTGTACAAGCTAGCCTTTAAAGACGATGGCACAACAGAACCGCCTACATCAGACAATTGGAATTTAACAGTGATGCATACGAACGATACACACGCACACCTTGATGATGCGGCAAGACGCGCAACAAAGATCAAAGAAGTCCGTGCTGAAAGCAAGAACAATATTTTATTAGACGCTGGAGATGTCTTCTCTGGTGACCTGTACTTCACAAAGTGGCAAGGACTTGCCGATCTGAAATTGATGAACTTAATGAAATACGATGCCATGACGTTTGGTAATCATGAATTTGACAAAGGTCCTTCTGTACTCCGTCAATTCCTGACAGGTGATGCATCAGATGTCGATCCGAAAAACCGTCATCAATTTGAAAAGCCTCGATTCCCGGTCGTGTCATCCAACGTGGATGTCTCGAAGGAAAAACAATTGAGTGACTTAGTGAAAAAACCAGCCTCATTTAAAGCTGGTGAGAAAAAAGAAGCCGGGATTTACCCTTACATCCTGCTCGATGTAAACGGTGAAAAGGTGGCCGTATTCGGTTTAACGACTGAAGACACAGCCATTACATCCAGCAGCGGTCCTAACATTCAATTTAAAGATGCGTACAAGAAAGCAAAAGAAACAGTCAACACCATTCAAACAGAAGAAAAAATCAATAAAATCATTGCGTTAACACACATTGGCTACAACCGTGATCTTGAGCTCGCTCAAAAAGTCGATGGGATTGATTTAATCATTGGCGGTCATACGCACACACTTGTAGAAAAATTAAAGGTCATCAATAAAAAAGAACCTACGATTGTCGCTCAAGTGAAAGATTACGGACAATTTTTAGGAAAAGTAGACGTAGCCTTTGACAAAAAAGGTGTCATCCAGCCAAAAGAATCTTCTTTTGACCTGATTCCCATCAATGACTCTGTCAAAGAAGATGCAGAGGCAAAAGCGATCCTTGATGGATACAAAGCAGATATTCAAGATTTAAAAACAGAAAAAGTCGGCCATACAGATGTCCTTTTAGACGGTCAACGTGAGCATGTCCGTGCGAAGGAAACGAATCTTGGGAACTTTATTGCTGACGGCATGCTGCAGAAAGCGCAAGAATCAGCTGGAGCTGACCTTGCCATCACAAACGGCGGCGGTATTCGTGGAAGCATCGAAAAAGGTGATATCACGTTAGGTGATATTTTAACGGTGATGCCTTTCGGAAATACGCTTTATGTCGCAGATTTAAAAGGCAGTCAAATTAAAAAAGCACTTGAACAGGGGCTGTCAGGCATTGAGGAAGGCGGAGGTGCATTCCCTCATGTAGCCGGCATTGAATATACGTTTACGCTCAGTAAACCAGCTGGAAGCAGACTGATTGATGTGAAACTGAAAGATCAAAAAGGTCAACTGACAAACATTGATGATGAGAAAACATACCGCGTAGCCACAAACGCATTTGTTGGCACAGGTGGCGACGGCTACAGCGTCTTTACAGAAGCCTCTCACGGTGAAGACTTAGGGTATGTCGACTATGAAATTTTCAAAGAGCAAATTGAAAAGGCAGACGGTCAAATTTCGCCTGTTATCGATCACAGGGTGAAAGAAGTGTTCCTTCCTCGTGCGAAAGGAAAAGGCGCTTATGACATTCAAGATGATAAGAAATTCCAAACGTATGTACAGCATACAAACAAAGCATTGCTCTATTTAGACAAAGCAAGCAAAGTGAAAAACGTTCAATTGTCTCTATCAAAAGCGCAAGTAGCCGAGCTGAAGAAAAGAGAGCAAGATCCAAACGTCACCATCTATCATGACAAAGTGGGACTCGCATTACCGCTCTCAAATTTATCCGAGACAAGCGCAGATATATGGATGACAAAGAAAGATAAAGTGAAAAACGCATTAACGGATACGTATGATTTCCAAATCAAACAAGACAAGAAAAAGGTTTCGACCTTTAAAGACCCTGTCACACTATCCTTTACACTAGACGAGCCTCAAAAGGCGAAAAAACCTAGTGTATATTATGTGGATCGCAAGAAAAATCGTTACACCAAAACTAGTAATGGATCATTTGAAAACGGAGTCGTATCAGGTCAAACTGAGCACTTCAGCGAATACACGGTCCTTAACCAAAACGGGGCAGCTGGAACAACGCCAGATCAAACTGGTGGAGACGGCGGAACAACAGCACCAGACGGAGGCACGGGTACAGATCCAAACCAAGATGGAACAGGCCTTCCTGGCGGCACATTGCCGAATACAGCCACGATGATGTATACAGCTGTACTGATTGGCGTGCTCATGCTTGCCTCAGGAGGTATCCTATATTACTACCAGCGCAAGCGTACAAGAAAAAATGTATCATCCTAAAGGAAAAGGACAGAGCCTATGCTCTGTCCTCTTTTCTTGGAATAAGATATCAATCTTGAGATAAATAGATCCAATTGCGGCCGTCGAATTCTTTTACATCATCTGACCCTATATGCCGAAGCATCCTATTAAAGAACATCATGTCATTTTCATCATCGACATCATATAAATCCTTTAAAACATAATCTCTCGTAATAAAATTCGTTAAGTTCGTATTATTTACTAAATCAGCAAAAAAACCTTTTACCATCGTTAAATCCTCTTCACTTAATTTTTCATCATTGATAATGGAAATATGGAAAACATTCAAAATCGCTTGTATATCTTCTTCATCGATATAACATAATGGCTCTAGCTTTCTGTCTTCTGCCGTAAACGATTTTCGCGTATCTTCAATGATGACATAACATAAAATCTGATGATCTTTCATCACGCTGAATATTTCTAAGTCTCTTAATTTTAGTGGTCTATTTAATCTCATCATCTTTCCTCCTGAAAATGGTGATCTATTCGTCGTCTACTTCTCCCAAAACCTGAAAAGGACAGAGCCTATGCTCTGTCCACTTTTTCTCTTCTTGCAAAATCGACGAATCTGAAGCGGTCTAATCGGTGACGGCTTTCTGTGTATTGAAATAAACTTGTATCCTCTAAGAACACGTAATTCTTCACGACGACGACATGATCAAACCCGTTCAAATCAAGATACTTGGCGTCCTCTTCTGTACATGGCTCTACCACAAATTCCTTTTGGGCATAGCTGATTGATACACCGAGCTCTCCTTCAATATACTCGTAGATGGATCCTTCGCATATGTCCTTCGACAAGACCGACACATGCTTTTGCAAAAAGTAATCCTTGTCTAAAATCACTTCTTCTCCGCTAATATTACGAGATCGAATGACTTCCCAGACATCCTCCTGCCCATTAATTTTCAGCTGAGACTGAATATACTGATCCGGTTTGATTAAACCAAATTCGTGAACCGTCGTAACGGTCTTTCGGCCAAGCGTTTGGGAAAGTTCTTTAAAGCTGACAAGACCCGAGACTGGGAATTGCATTTTCTCTCGATTCAGCAAGACAGAGCCTTTGCCGCGGATTTTTTGGATATAGCCATTTTGCACAAGGATATTTAATGCCTTTCTTACCGTCTCACGGGATGTGTCATACATCAAGGACAGCTCATGCTCTGATGGCAGAATGCCTTTATCCTGCCATTCACCTTGTTCAATTCGTTTTGCGAGCTGATCATAAATCACTCGAAACTTATTCTCTTTCATTTTCCCTCCGCCCCATTTTCTAGCGTTTGGTTAAATGATAAACGATTGACTCGTATGGACGCAACGTAAATCCCTTCATATCTGCCGGTGCATCCTCATAATTGGATAACAGCACTTGCTCCTCCATCTCATCTACAGCCTGCATAAGCTCATCAGGAAGCGTAAAGTCCGTCTCTTCTGCATAAAAGTGATTGATTACAAGAAGCTTCTCCTCACCGCTTTCTCTCACATAAGCAAAAATCTTTGGATCTTCTGCTAAGAGTAAGGTGAAGCTTCCATATGTGATCACGTCAAGTTCTTTACGCAGCCTGCAAAGGGCTTGATAATGATAGAAAATAGACGACGGGTCCTTTAACGAAGCTTCGACCGAAATGTCGTTATTGGCTGGCTCAATCCAAGGTGTCCCTTTTGAAAAACCTGCATTCTTTTCTGAGGTCCATTGCATCGGTGTTCTCGCATTATCTCTTGACTTGACCTGTAAAATGGCGAGCGCTTCTTCCTTTGATTTCCCTTTTTCAAGCATAACTTCATACATATTGAGTGATTCGATATCGCGGTAAGATGAGATGTCCTCAAACTGAGGATTCTTCATGCCAATCTCTTCCCCTTGATAAATATATGGAGTCCCTTGCATGAGATGAATGGTGGTCGCCAGCATCTTCGCTGATTGCTGATGGTATGTTTCATCATCACCGTATCTTGAGACGATACGCGGCTGATCATGATTGCACCAGAAGAGCGCATTCCAGCCGCCGCCCTCATGCATTTTCGTCTGCCACTCAGACAGAATCGACTTCAATTCCTGAAAATCAAATGGTGCGAGGGCCCATTTTTCTCCGTTTGGATAATCGACCTTTAAATGATGAAAATTAAACGTCATATCCAGCTCCTGCCGATCCGGTCTTGTATACCGAATGCAGTCTGCAATATTCGTTGAAGACATTTCTCCGACGGTCATGCTGTCATATTTCGAAAAAACCTCTTGGTTCATTTCGTGCAGAAATTCATGAATTCTTGGGCCATCCGTATAATACATGCGGCCGTCTCCTTGTACAGATTGTCCGGCGTCATCTAAGAAGCGTTGATCCTTTGAGATGTTGTTGATGACATCCAGCCTGAATCCATCAATTCCTTTTTCAAACCAAAAATGCATGATGTCATATACTTGCCTGCGCACCTCATCCTTTTCCCAATTGAGATCCGCTTGGGTGACATCATATAAATGAAGATAATATTCTCCCGTTTCTTCATCTAGCTCCCAGGCTGGACCGCCGAATTTTGACTGCCAATCATTCGGCGGTGATCCGTCCGCCTTGGGCTCCTTCCAAATATAATAATCTCGATAAGGATTATCCTTTGACTCGCGTGATGCTTGAAACCACTTATGGAAAATGGATGTATGATTGACGGCTAAATCCATGATGACTCGTATGCCTCGATCATGGGCTTCCTTCAGCATGTGTTCAAAATCTGCCATTGTACCGTACATGTCATGGATTTTTGTATAATCACTAATATCATAGCCGTTGTCATACTGCGGGGACTCATACATTGGTGTGAGCCAAATACAATCCGCCCCAAGCTCTTTGATATAATCGAGCTTTTTTGTCACACCATTGATATCGCCTGTACCTGAGCCCGTTGTATCTAAAAAGCTCTTCGGATAAATTTGATAGACCACCGCTCTTTTCCACCACGGTTCGTTCGTTTGTTGTTTCAATTTCATCCACCACCACTAGTTAAGTTCTTGTGAAACATCTTTCTTCTTTTTCAGCTTTGCATACAAAAGGGTTCCGATGAATGGGACGATGAGGACAATGACCATCCCTATCGCAAATGCGCCCCAATATTTCGGGATAATAGAGAAGATTCCCGGAATGCCCCCAACACCAACTGAGCTTGCCAGCACCCCTTGAGAGGCGATAAACATACCAGCTAAACCAGAGCTAATGAGTGCGAAAATAAATGGGAATCGGTAGCGCAAGTTGACGCCAAACATCGCTGGTTCGGTAATTCCTAAGTAAGCAGAAATACTTGATGTGAGCGAGAGACCCTTTTGCTTTTCATCTTTCAAAACAAACATCATTGCAAGTGCGGCTGATCCTTGTGCAATATTAGACAGAGCGAGCATCGGCCATAGAAACGTGCCGTGCAGTTTTGAATTAATCAATTGAATATCAACAGCGAGGAACGTATGATGCATTCCAGTAATGACTAACGCCGCATACAAACCGCCGTATAATAGACCACCAAGTGCTGCGAACTGCTGGAATACAGCGACAAGTCCAGATGTTAACACGTTGCCGATTGCAAATGTAATAGGTCCAATGACGATAAAGGATAAAAAGCCAATAACTAATAACGTAATCGGTGCAACCACTAATAGCTGAATGCTTTCAGGTGTCCGTTTTGTGATAAACAATTCGAGCTTCGCTAGTAAATACGAGGCGACGAGTATCGGAAGAACCTGTCCTTGATACCCTACCTTTTGCACTTCAAGTCCAAACAAATTCCAGACTGGAATCTCACCGGACTTTTCAGCCGCTCCATAGCCCCACGCATTTAATAAATCTGGGTGTACGAGCATAAGTCCAAGGACCATCCCTAAAAGCGGATTTCCCCCAAACCGCTTCACGGCTGACCAGCCGATTAATGCGGGCAGGAATGTGAAGGCAGTGCCTGCAATCAAGTTGATCATATTCGCTAAATCAGCCCATGCCGGATACACATCGACTATCGATTTTTGATCAAAGAAAATATCAGGAGCTGTTAAAATATTATTAATCCCCATTAATAAACCGGCTGTGACGATGGCAGGAAGAATCGGAATAAAGATATCCGCAAGCGTTTTCACAGCGCGTTGCAATGGATTTAATTTTTGATCAGAGGCGCGCTTCACGTCCTCTTTTGAGGCTTCGCCAATCCCTGTCTGTTTCACCATTTCGGCATATACCCGATTGACGACCCCTTGGCCGATCACCACTTGGTATTGACCGTTCGCTGAGAAAGATCCCTTCACTTCTTCTATTTGTTCAAGTGCTTTCTCATCAACCTTTCCTTCATCCTTCAGCACAAAGCGCAGCCTTGTCACACAATGTGTCGCTTGATCAATATTTTCTTTGCCGCCGATGGCTTTCACAATCTGATCTGCTGCTGCCTGATAATCAGCCATGCTATCCCCTCCGAGATCGTTTTTTATAAGAAAAAAGAACCAAAAAACTTGTATATACATGTTTGATTCTTATTTTATATTTGTATATACATGTAGTCAATAACAAAATGTAGCGCTTTCATAAAAAAAGCCCCCTCAATGTGCTCAGGAGAGGCTGCGTGTCATCATCTTTTTTTATGCTCCACTAATTTTTCGTAGACCCTGTTTTTATAAAAGGAGGAGGCTGGACGAGCAAAAGTTTGGCGCTTAGATGTGAGTTCATCCAGTCGTTTTTGTTTTTCTTCACATATGAGAGAAAGCTTTTTTCTTTCCTCTCCGTCTATACTGGAGTGAAGTAGGTCTTTGACGGTCATGAGTTCTTTTTTCAGTGCTGTTTCTTCCCCAGCAAAGCCAGCATTTTTCATCATCCGGTAGCCCATTCTTAGTTCTTCAGGCACATGAGCAGCGTCATCTTTAGATAGAGGTTTGCCAAAGCCAGATAATCCTTCAAAAGCCCCGTTATCCATCGCTTTTTTGATCCGTTCTTCTGATAATCTCTGCGCAAAATCCATGGCGTTCTCCTTTCGTCTGAAACGATTTGATTAAGCATAGCAAAAAAGCTGACTCTCTCACAAGAGTCAGCATCAGCTACGTTGAACATAAGACAAAGGGCTAAAATCAAGATCATTTTAGCCCTTTCTCGTTATTTATTGTCGATTTTGAAAGTAGAAACCATATGTGCTAAGTCCTCTGACATATCAGAGAGCTGTTCAATCGCACTTGAAATTTGCTGCATGCCAGCACTTTGCTGTTCTGTTGCTGCCGCTACTTCTTGAGAGCTGGCTGCATGTTCTTCCGATACAACAGAAATTTGCTCAATCGATGTAGAAATCGTTTGATATGCTCGTTCTACTTGCTTAATAGAAGCAAGCAAATTGTTCGTTCTTGTTGCAAATTGAGACACACCGTCGTAAATCAAAGCGAAATTTTGTGACGTGCCTTCCATTTGTACGCGTCCCTCTTCCACTGCTTTACTGCTTTCCTCTACGCTTTCAAGAACGCGCTGACTGTTTTCCTGTGTGCCGATGACGAGGTCTGAAACAGTTTTAGCCGCATCCGCTGATTGCTCAGCTAACTTGCGCACCTCATCTGCCACAACAGCAAAGCCTTTTCCTTCTTCTCCAACACGTGCCGCTTCAATTGAAGCATTCAGTGCAAGCAGATTCGTTTGGGCCGAAATGTCTGTAATAATTGAGATGACACTTTCAATCTCCGTTGAATGAGATTGTAATTCTTCTGCTGCATGCTTTGAGTTGGTCATCTTGTCATGAAGCATATTCAGATGATCTAGCACATGGTTCACTAATGTTTGACCAGATTCTGACTGCTCTTGTACGTCAGATGAAACAGATTTCATTTCATCGACTTCTTTTGTGACGCCTTCGATTTGAGTATCGATCTCTGCAACGGATGTAGTACAATCCGTAATATTTGCGACAGAATCATTGATTCCTTCACTCATATTCGTCATAGCTTCTGATACTTGCTGCGCACTTTGACTTGATTCGGTCGTCACTGTACGAAGCTGTGAAGACATTTTTGACACTTCACTAGATGAGTGTGAGATTTTCGAAATAAGCTCTTTGATCCGCCCCTGCATCTTTTGGAAGGATGCGGCAAGCTGGCCGATCTCGTCTTTACTTTCAACCTCTACCATACCAGTTAAATCACCGTCAGCAATTCGGTTTGCTGATTCCATCAAGGAACGTGCTGGTTTCGCAATTCTTCTTCCCATAAAGAATGAGAAGAGTAATCCACCGATGAGCACAATGGCAGATGCCACTGTGATATAGATCATCAACTTCTGCGTTGTTTGAGGCACGACAGACGCATCTAAATCAATGCCTAAAATCCCTGTCAGCTCACCGCCTGAATCCTTGATTGGCAAAAAGACTGATTTATGTGTACCAAATGAATCTTTATAAATATCACTTTTGACCATTTTATCTTCAGAGAGCGCTTGTTTCATCTCATCTGAAAAAGCATAATCTTGATCAAAGTCATTTTCTTCACCGGTTAATATAATAATTCTTTCTTTGCCGCCTTTATTAGATAGCACGTATAAGTTCTCAAGCGTATGATCTTTTTGAAGCTCTGTGAATTTCTTTTTGACCTCCACATAAAGAGGGTCATCTTTCCCGCTAATACCAAGGACGTTCCCATCCAGATTATCGATCTCTTTCTTCGCTGTATCAACATCTGTTGTTAATCGATAATCAAATTGCTTTAATAACTGGGATGATAAATCCTGGCTGACTAGATAAAATGTTAGAACGAATAGTGCAACGGTTGCGAGTAATGTTACGACAACGACTGACATGATTTTAGAGGATATGGTGTATCCTCCAAATTTCCTTTGTTTCGCCATTTTTTCCTACATCTCCACTCTCAGATTTGATTTAAGCATGTACATGTTCAAATTGTCCACAAACAGATGCGATCACATCTTTTAAATAAGATACGATATGTGGGATATGCTCTGGTAACGTATAAGGTGAGATGACAAAAAACTTACTAACGCTTAGATAGAATTCTTGTCCTTCTTTTGCATTTACAAGTAAAAACTTCGTTGTATCCCCAAAGAACATTTCGTCTCTTTTTTCTCCAAGCTTTTCAAACAGCATTTTGTTCAATTCATTGTTCCGCTCAATTTCCATTGCCGTCGCTTCGCCTGAAATTTCTTCTTGAAAGCGCGGTGAGCCGTCTAGGTAAATTCTAAATAATGTAGCCATTCCGACATTGTCATCATTTACGACTTCTGCTTGCGGAATTTCTTGACTGAGTGCTTCTCTGAAGGCAAGGTTCACCTCTAAGAATTGACCGAGCAAGCGTTGGTAGCCTTCAACTCCAAACGTTAACAGCACACTCAGCATACTGATCGAGCTTCCCATTCTTGAGCATTCCAGCGTATAACCTGTATGGTATTCGCCGTAGCCTCTATGACCAACGTATGGTGTCTCTTGTTCTTCCAGATCTAAACGCTTTAGGTCTGCCGCGTTTTTCACTAAGAATAAACTAGATGTGTAAGGTGTTTGGCCGAGCTTTTGAAAGTCAAAGCACATCGTGTCAGCAAGAGAAAGATGCTGGAATTTCGCTTTGATTTCTTTTAGCATACGAAGAACACCGTCTGAGAATTGCAGCGGGTTTTCAGCTAGATCATACTCATTAAAGAAAGCAAAGAATCCACCGAGCGCTGAATCCGCATGAATATGCGGCACCTTTAGACCATACTCCTCAGCAATGGCTTCCGCTGTTTCACGTACCCCTTTTACATCATCAATTGCAATGGCATCTGTTGTTCCGGTTGTTGCGACAATATAAACGGGAATTCCGCCATTTTGTGCAACACGTTCCATTTGACAACGCAAATCTTCCATATCCATCGAATGATCTTTATTCGTTTTAATTCTGATCAAGTTGTCTGTGCCAAGTCCTGTTGCTTCCATTGACTTAAATAAGCTGTAATGTGCCGCATCAGAACAAAACGCATAAAGGTTTTGTGGAACACCTTTTCGCAGTGACTCCGGCGCAGCTTTTGCAATCGCTAAACGCAGTCCTGAGAAAATGGCTCCTTGACCTCCCCATGTTGTATATCCCCCGCTCACACTTGGATCATATCCGATGAGCTTAGACATCATTGAGACCACTCTGACCTCAGCTTCCGCTCCTGCTGGTCCATAAACATCCCATAGGTTGTTTCCATTTACCAGCATCGCCGTCAGCATGCCTAGAATTCCTGGTGTACTTGCCATTGGCAAAATGTTCGTGAAGAAATACTTTGTGTGGTAAGGATGGTTATGTAAAAGCTTCAGTAATTCTTCATTCACAAGTTCCGCTTGTTGGCCGTTCAACGGAATTTGACTTGTTTCAGTGAGCTTTTGGTAAAAATCCTCCTCGCGATTCTTTTCACCCTTTAGGTGTGCACGGTTCGGATCTTTCAGGTGATCGACCCCTGAAACAATCTGCTCCATCAATTTGATGAGTTCTTTACGCTCTGCTGCATTTCCGTCCTCACTCGGAAACCAGTTCTGAACGAGGTTGTTTGCTCGTACAGTCATATACTATCAATCCTTTCAATGGAAGATTTCCTGTCAAAGTCTATATCGACCCCATTTCAAAAGTTTATAGTCTCGAAATGTTCACTTAAGTATATTTAGATAATTTGTTCATTCATCAAAATAAATAAAACCCTTACAAAACACATAAAAACCATTATATTGATGAAACAAAAAAATATATCGATATATCTTATATCAGGAAATTTCATCCATGTCCTTTCTCCATTCTTCTTCTCATTTTTTTTACTTAACCTGCATAAACATTAAGAAACACTGGAAATACACTCTAAATCATCATTGTAGAAACCAAATTAATTCTTTAGACTCGTGCCTTTTTACCTGTTTTATTGATATAGCAACTGGAAAACGGCTGAATTTTCTGTTAATAATAGGATGAATTTCATAAAAAGTTTTTCGAAGAGCGAATATTTTCGTTTTCCACCCTTTTATTGCGCGGACGAGCTGCTAGACACTCTTCGCCGGTTATCACTTTTCTATTTGATCATTTCATGGTATATTCTAATGGTTCGTTTTCTTTCGTTCCGCCTCTTCCGTGTATCGGAGAAAAGGAGTGTTTTTATGAAAACATTTATTCAAAAACGAGGCCTCGGCTTCTTTGTTATTGCAGTCATTTTACTGTGGCTCAAAACGTATTCAGCGTATTTAATTGAATTTAAACTTGGTATATCAAATGTGCTTCAGCATATTTTGCTTTTCGTGAATCCTATTAGCTCCAGCTTGTTCTTTCTTGGCTTTGCTTTATTGTTCAAGAAAAAATGGCAGCCTGCCGCTATCATTGTGATTCATTTTTTCATGTCTTTTTTACTATACGCAAACATCGTGTACTATCGATTCTTCAATGACTTTATCACGCTGCCTACCGTGATGCAGGCAGGAACGAATGGCGGACAATTAGGTGATAGTGCATTTTCACTCATGCGTTGGACTGATATGTTTTACTTTATGGATACCATCATTTTGATCGTACTCGCAGTCCGCATGAAAAAGAAGCAGCAAACAAGTACAGCTACTGTACCTGTTCAAAAGTCAAAATCGTTTAGACTCGTCCTTGTGTCCTCTGTTGTCATCTTTGTGATGAATTTAGTCGCTGCAGAGATTGATCGTCCAGAGCTTTTATCAAGATCATTTGACCGCAATTATTTAGTGAAATATTTAGGTGCTTATAACTTTACTGTGTTTGATGCCATTCAAAATGTGAAATCAAACAGCCAGCGCGCTCTGGCAAATTCAAATGACGTGACAGATGTAGAGAACTATTTAAAAGCGAACAGCGCTGATCCTAACCCGGCTTATTACGGGAAAGCGAAAGGCATGAACGTGATTACGATTTCTCTGGAATCTCTGCAAAACTTTGTCATTGATTACAAAGTAAACGGAAAAGAAGTAACGCCATTCCTTAATTCATTGGCACACAACAACAAAACGTTTTACTTTGATAACTTCTTCCATCAAACAGGACAAGGAAAGACGTCTGATGCTGAATTTATGATGGATACTGGGCTCTTCCCATTATCCCAAGGCTCTGTTTTTATTAACAAAGCGCAAAACACGTATCAAGCACTTCCTGGCATTTTGAAGAAGGATCAATACACGTCAGCAGAATTCCACGGCAATACAAAAACCTTCTGGAACCGTAATGAAATGTTTAAGTCGTTTGGATATGACAGATTTTACGATTCTGAGTATTACGATATGAACGAGCAAGATACGAAGAACTATGGGCTGAAAGACAAACCATTCTTCAAAGAATCTATGCCAATGCTTGAAAACTTGAAGCAGCCGTTTTATTCGAAATTTATTACGTTATCGAACCATTTCCCATTTGGAATGGATGAAGGGGATACCGATTTTGAACCTGGTGACTTCGGAGACTCTGTCGTCAATAACTATTTCCAATCGGCTCATTATTTAGATGAAGCGATTGAACAGTTCTTCAACGACCTGAAAAAGTCTGGACTCTATGACAATACAGTCGTCATTATGTACGGAGACCATTACGGCATTTCTGAAAACCACAATGAAGCGATGGAAAAAGTGACAGGACAAAAAATCGGAGATTATGAAAATGCGCAGCTCATGCGCGTACCGCTCTTTATTCATGTACCAGGCGTAAAAGGCGGACAGATTCATAAATACTCTGGTGAAGTCGATGTCGCACCAACCCTTCTGCACCTGCTTGGTGATGATACGAAGAACTATTTAATGTCTGGTTCTGATATCTTATCGAAAAATTTCAAGGAGCTAGTGCCATTTAGAAATGGTGACTTCGTCTCTAAGGATTACACAAAAGTAGGCAATAACTATTACAGCAACAAAACAGGCGAGAAAATCGAGCCGACTGATAAGGCATCACAAGAAAATGAAACGGTGAAAAAGATGCTTGAGACATCTGATAAGATCGTCACCGAAGATTTACTCCGTTTCTACAAGCCTAAAGGCTTTACACCGATTGACCGCAATCAATATGACTATACAAAGAAAGTACAGGATGAAGAAGATTCCTCTTCCGCCAAAGATAAATCCGGCACTTCATCAAAATAACTTTCTCATTTTAAGAACCAGCCGATCCATGATCAGCTGGTTCTTTTTACGTTTGACCCCTATTGCACCGGGTATAGAAAGAAGAAGGAGGGATTTATGATGAAAAAAACAACCGCTTTTGTCATGACTGCTTCACTCGCTACGTCCTGCCTCATTGGATTCAGTCCTGCAGTCTCAGCACACGCCATGACCAAAACAGCAGTCGAACAATCCGTTCCTCAAGGTCCGAAAACCGCACTAAACAACATTTATGAGCTGGCACATAAAGGACAAATGCCGTATTATGCAAAAGGTCTTAAAATTGGAGTTCAAACAAAGATGGATGTCCATCATAAACTAGGAAATCCATATCCAGAAACAGGTCAAAGCAGCTTTGATTTGTATCATGCTGAAATGGGGAATCCGGGATTTGCTTTTCATTATGATGCAAAAGGCAAAATTGACGAAATCCGTTATTTCGGTACAAATGTAGAAAAAGAAACGAATATCGGCGGAATGACCCCTTCCCTATTAAAGAAACAACTTGGACAAGCAGGTTCGGTCAGCACCATTCCACAGACAAAAGAGAAAAAATACGTGTATCGTACTGGAGATTATGAGCTGGAATTTATCGCCGGCCATGACCCAGATATAAATCAGCAGAAGCTCACCGTCCTGCATATTAATCTGGTGAAAGCTGATTCCTAAATAAAAAAAGCATCCTGAGCAGAAGCTGAGGATGCTTTTTCTTTATTATGAAGCCACTTCTAAATGCGGCTTTCTTTTCATTGTTCGTTTCAAGACTGGACCTGCGACATAATCAAGTCCAAATTTGCCTGCATTTCCTTTCGCAGCCATGATGACGATGGCAATGAGCAGAAGAAGCGGGTTGACAGAGACGGTACCAGCTAGTAAGAAAGAGACATTCATCATGCTTCCGAAAAAGGCTGCAGTTGTTGTGAATAATCCAACAATTAATCCTAGACCTACTAAAATTTCTCCCCACATGACCATGGCACTGAATAGTCCAGCATTCGGCAAAGCGACATTTTCTAAAAACCATACATAGAACGGATACACAAGGTTTCCATCTTTGACAACAGGTTCAGCTATCGCAAATTGTAAATATCCTGATGCATCGAATCCGCCTGTTAGTTTTCCTATACCAGATGTGAGCCAAGTCCAACCGATATAAAGTCTTGCTGCCAAAAGGATAACCGCTGCCCATACATTCGTTTGTAAGAATTTTGTAAACATGATGATGCCTCCCTTTAATTTATGTGAATTTCTTCACATTTTCTTTATGATCTTATTATACTATGTTAAAACTAATTTGTGATCTTTTTCACATACGTATTCACAAATTGTTCATGAATATCTAGTTGAGGTAACTTTTCCCTTGCTAAATCCGTCTTAGTCATTTCAGACAATGAAAAGAGGTTTCATTTTGTATGAAAACATTATTCCAGTTTGCTTACTTACAGGCGATGTCGTGTCTATTCCCCGTCATGATCTTTGCAGCGCTTGCCCTATCAAAGATAGTGACGATTCCTTTTCTACACCGGTATGATTTCATTCTACTGCTTTGCCTTCTTGCCCAGATACTCATGCTGACGCTTCGGCTGGAGACATTGAATGAATTGAAGGTGATCTGTCTATTTCACATAATAGGTATTGGCTTAGAATTGTATAAAGTTCATATGGGTTCTTGGTCCTATCCTGAAGAGGCTTATATGAAGGTATTTGGGGTTCCGCTCTATAGCGGGTTTATGTATGCGAGTGTAGCAAGCTATATTTATCAGGCACTGTCCCGGCTTCACGTGCAGGTCAGTTCATGGCCCCATCCGTTTCTTTCAATTGGGATTAGCTTGTGTATTTATCTCAATTTTTTTACGCATCACTGGCTCTATGATGTCAGGTGGTGGCTGACATTACTGCTTGTTGTCGTATTTCGAAAAACGTCCGTCTCGTTTCAGGTTGGCTCTTCTACCTTCCGAATGCCGCTTGTCGTCTCTTTCTTGCTGATTGGTTTCTTTATTTGGATTGCCGAAAATGTCACCACCTTTTTAGGGGCATGGCAATATCCAAATCAACAGCACGCTTGGTCTCTCGTACATCTTGGAAAAATCAGTTCTTGGTTTTTACTTGTTGTGATCAGTATTGTGCTCGTCATCGAACAGCGCAAACAAAAAAACGTTCAGCCGATTTGACCTGGCTGAACGCTTTTTTTAATCTCGATCGACTTCCTTGCGAAGATCATCTGCGACAAATTCTACATTCGTTCCAATGATGATTTGTACGGAGGTTTTCCCTGAAGTCAATACACCTTTGGCACCTGCTTTTTTCAATGTGCCTTCATTTAATAAATGTGTATCTTCTACTGTTAAACGCAGGCGGGTGGCACAATGATCAATGGCGGTGATATTGTCTTTGCCGCCAAGTCCCTCTAAAAGTATACTCGCACCTGCCGTCTTCGTATCATCGGCTGCAATATCTTCAATGTCCTCATCTTCTCTACCCGGTGTTTTGAGCTTTAACAGTTTAATGAGGAAATAGAAAACGACAAAGTACACAATGCCATAAAGCACCCCAACCCCAAGCAGCATGAGTGGTTTTTGTGCAATGCCAAAGCTTAAAACGTAATCAATCGCTCCTGCTGAAAAAGCGAAGCCGCTATGAATCCCGAGAATGTTCACAATAAAGAGCGAAAGACCCGTTAGTACAGCATGGACACCATATAGGAGTGGAGATAAAAACATAAATGAAAATTCAATTGGTTCAGTGATCCCTGTAATAAATGACGTAAGCGCCATCCCAATCATCAGGCCAGCCGTTGCTTTTCGCTTTTCAGGCTTTGCGGTCACAATCATGGCTAAACATGCCGCTGGCAGACCGAACATCATCACTGGGAAGAAACCAGTCATAAAGACACCCGCGCTTGGATCTCCTTTAAAGAATCGCGCTAGATCTCCTGTTGCCCCGCTGAATTCCCCGAATTGAAACCAAAATAAGTTATTCAGCACATGATGAAGCCCTAATGGAATGAGCAAGCGGTTAAAGAAACCAAACAGCCCTGCACCCGTTGCACCAAGACTTAAAATCCATTCTCCTAAACCATTGATCCCGCTTTGAATCGGAGGCCATACAAATCCGAAAACGGCTGCTAATAAAATGGTGAAAAGTGCGGTCATAATCGGCACAAGCCGTCTTCCGCTAAAGAAACCTAAGTATTCGGGCAGCTTCGTATCCTTGAAGCGATTGTACACATAACCTGCCAATAGCCCGCATAAAATACCGCCCAATACCCCCATATTGTTCGTTGAATTAATCGACGTTGTACCAGCTGATAAAATAAAATAAGAGATTGCACCTGATAATGCCGCTGCCCCGTTACCATCCTTTGCAATGCCGATCGCTATCCCCATTGCAAAAATTAAAGCCAAGTTTGCAAAAATGGCATTTCCAGCCGCATGAATAAACGGGATATCGAATACATCCTCCCGCCCAATAGCCAAAATAATCCCTGCTGCTGGAAGTACAGCGATTGGAAGCATAAAAGATTTGCCTAGCTTTTGAAAAAACTGAAACACCATTTGCCTTCTCCCCCTTTGTCATCATCATGACTAAACGTCCATGATGCTCATAAAAAATATATCATATGCACGTCTAGTTATCTATACCAATTTGTCCACATTCATTTGAATTCCGCTCTTTACTCTTTTTGCGTAAAATGTGGTAAGCTATTGAATAGAATGAAGTTATAGAAAGCGGGAATGAACAGTGATTGTCAAACATGATCATGAGTTAGAAGCCTTAAAAAAAGTCGGCCGAATTGTCGCTTTGGCAAGAGAAGAAATGAAAAGCCAAGCGAAACCAGGCATGTCTACAAAAGAACTAGATTTGATTGGGAAAAAAATATTAGAAGAACATGGGGCGAATTCAGCACCCGAAAAGGAATATGACTTCCCTGGGACGACTTGTATCAGCGTGAACGATGAAGTTGCTCACGGTATTCCAAGTGAAAAAACCATTTTACAAGAGGGCGACCTCATCAATATTGATATCTCAGCAGAGCTGGACGGCTATTATTCCGATACCGGTATTTCATTCGTATTAGGTACAGGTGATGCTCGTCTTGAAGCATTATGCCAGTGTGCAGAGGATGCATTCCTTGAAGGATTAAAGCATGCAAAAGCCGGTAAAAGACAAAACCAAATTGGCCGTGCGGTCTACAATACAGCAAAAGAACAAGGATTTACTGTCATTAAAAACCTGACAGGACATGGTATTGGGAAAAATCTGCATGAAGCACCTAACCATATTTTGAACTATTATGATCCATTCGATAATGCTTTGTTTAAGAATGGCACCGTGATCGCCTTCGAACCTTTTATTTCAACAAATGCTGAATCGATTTATCAGGCTGATGACGGCTGGACCTTTAAAACACCAGATAAAAGCCTAGTCGCACAGATTGAACATACCATTGTCATCACAAAAGACGAACCGATTATATTAACGAAGCTATAAGCCAGCTGATCCCCTTCTTCATTGGAGGGGATCCTTTTCGTTTCCCTTTCACGAATCTGTCATGACTAAACAAAAATGCCTGTGGTAAAATAGGCAAAGATATGCGAAAGGGGTCTTATTTGATATGTGGTTCATCATCATCGGCGTTATCTTTTTGATTGAAAGTATTATCTTAACGGTTGTAGGTATTAAGAAAAAACAATCCATGATGACTTATCTTGGTATTGTCATCATGATTATGACGGTCGGCATGATCATCGTTACCCTCAACCCGCCAAATTCATAAATGATCATTTCCAGCATATACATGGATCATAGGAAGATAGAATCAGTTTTCATTTATTCATACCTGCACACTTTTCACGTCCTTTTTTGAGATGTTACAATGCAGGCAGTTTCAATTGAAAGGAGTTTTCTATCATGCATTATGGTAGCAAAGGCTGGTATGTCGAAGAATTAAAGAAGCTTGGTGTGACCAAGCATGAAGGAAGAAAGCTTCAAAGCTTAAAAACATATTTCCTTGCAAATCTTCTTGAGCAAAAGAAATCTAGCTCATAAGCGCTTAAAAGCCGTACATCTTATGCTGATGTACGGCTTTTTTTAAATGGGCTGAATTCGTTTTTCTAAAGACTTCCTCACGACATCTGCTAAGGCATCTACTTCAAGAACGGCTTTTAGCCTCTCTGGACTTGTTTGACGATATTTGACCTCGTTCACTTCATGGACTGTAATGTGATGAGGTGCTTTTTCTACTAATACAAGAGAAGCATCAGCAGGCACTAAGCCTTCTCTCAGCACCCGTAAATAAAAGCCGGTATACCCCGTTTGCTGTACTTCCTTTACAAGCTTCATGTTGCCATGCTTAAAAGATAGTTTCACACACGGCTGTCTTGGCTGGCTCACTTCAACAAGTGCTTCTCCAAGCTGAAATACATCGCCAATCCGCACTTCTGTTTCAACTAGTTGGTGCACGGTCACATTCTCACCGAAGGCAGCTTCCTGTAACGGAACCCCTAAAAACTGCTCAAAATAAGCATAATGATCGTATGGAAAGACGCAGACGGCTTTATCATATCCTCCATGATGAACCAAATCACCTTGACCATCTCCCTCAAAATTGACCTTACTCAAATAGACAGGCTCATGAATTCGCTTTTTGTTGATGGCTGTTTTGATTTCTTTTCCGTTTGCATAGGTCGTGATGGGTTGTCCTACTTGAATTCCTACTATGTCGTATCTCTTCTGTCCCACGATGACCATCTCCTTTGATTGTCTCATGGCTATTATTTTACATCGTTAGACAATGAAATCATAGTCGATGCGTGAAGGTCAGTTAGATGCTATGGTACGATGAGAAAAAAGGAGAGATGACATTGATTCATTATCATGCCATTGTCACAGGACGGGTGCAGGGAGTCGGTTTTCGCTATTTTGTACAAGGAGAAGCCGTCAATCGCGGGATGAAAGGCTGGGTACGCAACACAGATGAAGGGCATGTCGAGTTAAAGGTAGAGGGTGAGCAGCAGGAAGTGCTTGATTTCTTAAAGACTGTCCGGAAAGGAAGCCCTTTTTCAAAGGTCACAGATATGCAGATGGAGCCGCTCACTGAGTTCGCTCATTATCAGGATTTTCGCATCAAGGGATGAAGTTTTCATAAAAAAACCTAGCTTTCGCTAGGCTTTTTCTGTTCCATGATAGGGCTTTTCCTGATAAAAATAATTCGGCTTCACAATGGTATTGTCGTAATGCTTGTGGAAGATGTGGGTAGCAGCTGGTGATACCGGTGGAATCAGCCAAGTCCAGTCCCCAGTCAGCTTACGGTCAGCCTTTTCTTCCTGCTTTTCGAACTGTTTGAATTGATGTGCTGCTGTATGGTGATCAACAATGGTCACCCCTGCTTCTCTGTAAGAATGGAGAACCGCCACATTCAACTCGACAATGGCTTTGTCCTTCCAAAGCGACGCATTCTTTGTCGTGTCCAGTCCTAAAATCGAAGCGACTTTTTTCAGCATATTGTAGCGATTTTCATCGGCTAGATTACGTGCGCCAATTTCTGTGCCCATATACCAGCCATTGAACGGCGCTGCATTGTAATGAATACCACCAATCTCCAATTTCATATCAGCAATAATCGGAACGGCGTACCATTTCAGTCCTAAATCACGAAATCCTTCATATTCAGGATGGGTAATCTCGACTTCTTGGACGATTTCTTTCGGAAGCTCATACAAAACTGGCGATTGATCCTTTAGCTGAAACATGAGAGGCAGGATATCAAAATGCGTGCCTTCCCCTTTCCAGCCATGGGCTTCACACAACTTTGTTAATTCAAGAGAAGCCTCGTCGCCGATGATGCCGTACTCCGTCTCATAGCCTGCATAACGAACGAGCTGATGATTATAAATGACGACTTCCTTTTGTGCATGATTTTCTGGAGGAAAGATCGTAATGGATGGTTTGATTTTCCCATCATTGGTCGCATACTCAATATGATGAAAGAGTGCCTCTTTCACCTCTTCTTCTGTCTTCACATGACGGCAGTCGTGAACATGCAGGGTTGACCAAAATAAACGGCCAATGCAGCGGTTGCTGTTGCGCCACGCCATTTTCGCTCCATGCGCCAATTCCTCTTGTGTGTGAGTATACGTCCCTTTAGAGTTAATTTCTTGTTTTATTTCATGCAGACGTGCTGCTTTCTCTTCATTTGACTTGCCCAATTCTTCATAGCATACAGAAATAAAAGCTTCTGCTTCATTCCACAACGCTTCTTGATTACTCAAACATACTCGCCTCACTTTAATACGAATATATCCATTGTAGCGGTTTCTATTTATAAATTCACTAGTTTCAAACCATTTTTTATCATATCATCCGACCATTGTCCTTAGAGCGAGGATGAATCAATCCGTTTAAGGGTTTGCTCGAGCCAGCGGACATAGCCTTTTTCTCTTTCAATTGCCCTTGTCAGCACTAAGTAATGCCCAAATTGCGCTGAATGAAGCGATTCAGCCCCAGGATCTTCCTCTGTTAACGCATGCAGCTTCTGCTTTAGCATGTCGACTTTCTTCGTGCGCTCTAGCAGTTGATGTGTAAACAGATCAGCTGCTTCTTTTTTGTCCATGGAGGAGATGAAAAATGTTTTGAGCATGAATTCATCCTTTGTTGTTTCTGGGATCGGGTCTTTTGTCCTTAACCACTGATGCAATGCTGCTTGCCCTGCCTCTGTAATTTGATAAACCTTCTTCTCCAGCTTCTTTCCTTGTATACGAACATCAAATTCAATAAACCCTTCTTCTGTGAGCCGTTTTAGCTCAGGGTAAATTTGGCTATGCTTCGCGCTCCAAAACTGTCCAAGGGAATCCTTAAAATGTTTGGTGATATCGTATCCAGTCAGCTCACACTGATTTAGTAAACCAAGAATGGCATATTTCAAAACTCTCATGATGTGCCTCCAACGCTTATTCTTTGACAATAGTATACCACAGACTTTAAAATAAACATGTAAATCACGACATGTTTGAAACAACATCATTCTAATGAAAGAAGGAATCAACATGGATCAATTCGTTGGACTTCATATGATTTATACGTATGAAAATGGCTGGGAATATGAGATTTACATTAAAAACGATCACACCATTGATTACCGCATTCATAGCGGAATGGTTGGAGGCCGCTGGGTCCGTGATCAAGAAGTGAATATTGTGAAGCTAACAAAAGGCGTTTACAAAGTTTCTTGGACAGAGCCAACTGGGACAGACGTCTCTCTGAACTTTATGCCTGAAGAAAAGCGCATGCATGGCGTCATCTTCTTCCCAAAATGGGTGCATGAACGTCCAGATATCACAGTTTGCTATCAAAATGACTACATCGATCTCATGAAAGAATCTCGTGAAAAGTACGAAACATATCCGAAATATGTTGTTCCAGAATTTGCGGACATTACGTATATCCATCATGCAGGTGTAAATGACGAAACCATTATCGCCGAAGCACCATATGAAGGCTTGACTGATGAAATAAGAGCAGGACGAAAATAAAAAAGCAGCACGCACTGTGCCGCTTCTAGATTGTAGACAAAGGGCTAAAATGATGTTGATTTTAGCCCTTTTTTATTTAATGCCCAACGTCCTTTTAGATAGCAAGAACCGGTACACTGGCAGTTCATCGCCTACTTTTGAAGCAATAAATCCAGATGACATGTAGCTGTCTTTTGATTCTGGCTCAAGGGCAAGTGACAACAAATTCGTTTGCGGCTGCGCCGTGAAATATACCTTTGTCCCTTTTGGCAACTGACGTTTCTTTTGGACGATTTCTGTTTCAAGCTGAATATCTGTTTTGCTTTTTTCATCTCGTTTTGTTACTTGATAGGCTTGTACCGGTACTTTTACACTGGCAGGCAATGTGACACTTTTTAACCCTAAGGTTTGAAGCTTCCGTTCTACCCCTTCATGTCCAGGTAAAACAAGATAAGCTGTCGGTCGCTCTCTCGACATGACAGGAGTAGCATCGCTCGCACTGTGAAAGCGTACAGGGACATTGATGGTCTGTCCTTTTTCAATATCTACCATTTCAAGCGAATCATCCACCGGCGCTTTGAAATCATCTTGAATGACCACTTGATCGTCATCATTCGATTGGAGACCTTTTTTCACCAGCTTCAAACGCTCCGTCACCATTTGCTGCTTCACCTGCTTTGCATGTTTCACCGTTGTTTCAATGATTTTTTCATGAGTGGTGACTTGTGCTGCGACGCGGCGGGTAAAGTCCTCTCTCCCAATGCCAATCCCTCTGCTTTCTACAAGAAAGGATAGCGCTGGGGAGAGCGCCAGAGCATTTCGACCAATTCGTGCATCCGTTCCGCCTTCATAGAGATCGATCTTTCCATCAATTCCTCTTGTGCTTGTATAATATAAATCATTTGAAAATCCTTGATTTGTTAGCGTTTCACGGACGCCGCTCACGTATAATTCATTTGACGTGAGCCGGATGCTTTCTGGAATATTCAAGTTCTTCCCTGATAAGATCAGTAAATCGTGATATTTGAGGGCTCCCGCTGAGCCGATATCTTCAAACTGCTTTTGACCCACATCGTATTCATGGGCATCAATAACTACCTCTGGCGCATACCGATTAAATTCTTGATGCAAGGCTGTCAGCTCTGGAGATTCTAATGTCATATGATCACGGTTTCCATCCATTCCGTTTGCAAGCCTGCGGTCAAACGCATAAGCACCATCAGGATTGATTCTCGGGACAATGATGATATTGACATGATTGAGTATACGCTCTCCTTCTTCACCAGCTAATCGTTTTGCGATGACGAGAGCCGATTCACCGGAGGCTGGTTCATTTCCGTGTATTTGTGCTTGAAGCCAGATCGTTGGCTTTTTTGAAAGTGGAGAAATATGACGATCCTTTGTAAAGTAGAGGGCTGGAATGGACCGTCCTTCAATGGATGTTCCAATCTGCTTCTGCGTAGCGTAAGGACTTTTGCGGACAATATCACGTAAGAATTGTTGAAGCTCTTCTTGTGTGGTGAAGGCTTCTCCTTTTTTCTGAAAGGCAGGGGTGACGAACGTCTCGTCAGGCTCAGGGTATAGCTTCTTCACTGAGGCTGGCTGTTCATAACTCTTTCCATAATAAGGGGTATCTGCATGAGCTGAAGCCGGGCTCATCATCGACAAACTTCCTGCTATGAGACATACAGCAGCAAAAAGAATCGTGCCTTTTCGGTTGGACATGCTATCCTCTCCCTTCGTTGATTTGCATTATAAAGAAAAAAACAGTAAAAGTGTCAGTATTTTTCAAAAATATATCTTTTGGAGGAACAAGAGTGTTTTTGTATAGGGCAAATGAATTGAGCTTGCTCGGCAATATGACCTAAAAAAAGTGCCTGCTCACGTAGCAGACACTCTTTTATTTACCAAATGGAGATGGCCCCAATGAGTACCGACATGACCGTCATGGCGACAACTGCAAGCACAGCCCATTTCATGCCAAACTTCTGATGCTGATCCAGTGATACTCCAACAAGTCCAACAAGTAAATGAGTGGATGGAACAAGTGGGCTTAACATATGAATCGGCTGGCCAATAATAGAGGCTCTCGCGATTTCAATTTTATCAACACCGTATGCTGCCGCTGTTTCTGATAGGATCGGCAGGACCCCGTAAAAGTATGCATCATTCGGCATAAAGAACGTAAAGATTCCGCTCGTTAACGCCACAATGACTGGAATGAAGCCGCCAAGCTGCTCTGGAATGGCAGATACAATCGAAATCGCCATTTCATCGACCATTTTTGTGCCTGTTAAGATGCCTGTAAAAACCCCTGCCGCAAATATCATGGAAGCAATCGCTAAAACGTTGGTTGAATGAGCCGCAATCCGCTCACGCTGCTGTTCAAGGTTCGGATAGTTCACGATAATTGCCACACAGAAAGCAAGAACAAATAGAACCGTTAAGCTGACTTTTCCAGAGACAAGAAGGAGCACCAATAACAACGTAAGCGACAGGTTAAACCACCAAAGTTTCGGCCGCTTGATGTCGTCCTGTAGTGCCGCTGCCATTTCATTTGCATGAATCGGCTGTTCGAGCTCAATGACACCAAGACGCTTTCTTTCAGACTTCCCAAGAAAATATGCCACCACAATCATGCTCAAAACCCCTGCACCAATGACTGGAATCATCGGACCAAATAAAAGTGATGGATCAACGCCAAGTGCACTCGCCGCTCTAGGTGTGGCTCCTCCCCATGGAATTGTATTCATAATCCCCATGCCAACTCCGGCAATTCCCGCTAAAATAATCGGTCGGATGCCAAGCAGCGTAAATAACGGAAGCATCGCTGTTGTTGTAATCATGTACGTTGTGGTTCCGTCACCATCAAGTGCAACAAGCATAGTCAGGACAGCTGTTCCGACGACAATTTTTAATGGATCGCCTTTGACGATTTTTAAAATTTTCGCCACCATCGGATCAAATAAACCTGCATCAATCATAATGCCAAAGTACAAAATCGCAAACATGATCATGACCGCTGTCGGTGCGACTTGCTGCACACCTTTGACAATCATGTCTGAAATTTCAGTAAAATGAAAACCTGCGATAAGAGCAAATGCAATTGGTGTTAACACCAATGCCGTTAAAACAGACATACGTTTCGTCATAATCAAAACCATAAATACAACCATCATAAGAAATCCTAAGATTGCTAACACTTTGTTCACCCCTTATGTTGTATACGCTTTCATTAAATGTTGGTATCCCATTTCCAACCCTTTCTGTCATGATATCTGACGCCTGAATTGAAGTAAATATTATGAATTTTAATTCTTTTTCGGTCGATAAATGCTTTTTGTTCATTTTGTTCAAACCTTGGTTTTGATGGATTCCATGAAAAAAAGCGGTCTCACTCGACCGCTTGTTCTCCTTGAATAAACTGCTCATATCGCCTTAATTGCTCTTCCATAAAGATCTTTGCCTCTTTGCTGTTCATATAACGACTTGTCCAGCCCTTTTGCTTTAATTGCTTTTTCCAGGAATTCGTTTGTGTCATTTTTTGAAGAAGCTGATCCCATTCACGAATCTCGTGCTGATTCATTTGCTTGGGTCCCATGACACCACGCCAATGAGAAAAGATGAGCGGGATGCCTTGCTCTTTCCAAGTAGGCACATCTTCAAATCCCGCTAAACGCTGATTGGTTGTGGTCGCTATGAGTTTTAGCCTCTTCTTTTCATAATCATGACGAACCTCTGTAATCGTTGTTGTTGCTGCATCCACCTCATGGTCAATGAGCGCCTGAAATAAATCATCTGCACTGTCAAATTTCAAAAATTGAATACGGTATGGATCAATTCCTGCCATTTCTGCCGCTCGTGCGAATGAGATTTGATCATCATTTCCAAAGTCTGGGGCAAATCCAATTTTTAAGGAATCCGGTTTCTTCTTTAGTGTGTTTAATAGCTCCTTCCCATTTGAAAAGGGAGAATCCACTGGGACTGCGACGACCTGCCACTCTTCCGCAAGAATCGCAAGTGGCGTGACATCATTCATTGTCATGTTACTGCTGCCAAGCAAATTACGGCTTAACAATAAGCTTGAATTTAAACTAATATAGTTGGTATCTCGCTCCAGCATATATGTCCATCCTTTATCCACCGTTCCGCCTCTTTGATAAAGGATATTCACCGGCCGCTTCACCAGCTTTTCCTTCTCGAGCACTGATTTCATCACTTGAGCTGTTTGGTCAAATCCGCCGTCAGGGACACCAGACACCACGATATATAATGGGCTGTGCTGCAGGAAAGAGTCACCTCCCTTTTTTTCATTAAAGGTGAGCGGCATACAAAGACATATTATGATCACGACAAGGCATTTTGCTTTTTTCATCTTTTAAGACTCCGCTTGCTTTTTGGCAGGATAATATTTTCGCTCTGGTCTGCCAATGATTCCGTACGCAAGCTCTGCCCGGCATTCTCCAGTTGTCACGAGATACTCAACATACCGTCTCGCTGTTGTACGTGATGCCCCCATCTTTTCTCCTAGTTCTTCTGCTGTAATTCCATTATTCTCTGATGCCATCAATGTTTTCACCTTGTCCAAAGTCAGCGAATTGATGCCTGTAGGCAGGTCTCTGTCATCCTGTTCCTTTGGCTCTTCCTGCATCTGTCCAAAAAACAAATCAATCATCGTTTGATTGACTTCATCCTTGGAATTGATGATGTCTTTCTTCTCTTTATATTCAGTTAAAACTTGCGCAAACTTTTGTGCGGTCACTGGTTTGATTAAATAATGAACCACTCCGTATTGAAGGGCATCTCTTAAAAGTGTCGTTTCCGTAGCCGCTGTGATAATAATCACATCTATTTCTGGATAGCGTTCTCTTAAAAGCGGCAACAGGTTTGTGCCGAGCTCATCGGGCATATACACATCAAGCAAGATGAGGTCGACTTGTTCCTTTTGAAGCGCCTCCCACATATCCTTTGCACTCTTTGCCTTTCCGGCGACTTGAAATCCTTCTATTTGTTGTATATAAGATGCATGAATGGCTGCGATTCGAAAATCATCCTCCGCAATGAGTACCTTCATCACCATTTATTCCCCCTTTGTGCCTTTCGGTATGTATGCAGTGAAGATGGCACCGCCTTCTTTTTGGTTCGTTATTTCAATCCAGCCCCCAAGTTCGTCCAGCACTTCTTTGACATTGGCGAGTCCATAGCCTCGTCCTTCTCCCTTTGATGAATGTCCTCTTGTGAAAAGTTGTGAAATGGCTCCTTCATTGACACCATCCCCTGAATCAGACACCTCTATGATAATATCAAATCCAATATCTGTGATGAACAAGCTTACTTCTCTTTTCTCCTTATTCAATACAGCCTCAAACGCATTGTCTACGAGATTGCCGATGATGGTAATAAAGTGAGATAGACTTAAATGTGCTGGTAGCGGCTCCAATGAACTATTTTCATCGATGTGGAAATGTACCTTCTTCTCAGAGGCTTTCCCTAGCTTGCCAAGTAGGATGGCTTGTATTTTAGGAGATCGTATTTGCTTCATCAGTAAATCGTGCTGACGGTTTTGCAGCGTATATTCTTCCTTTATTAAGTCAATGGCTTCATCCACTTGCTTCAGCTCAAGCAAACCTAAAATGGCGTACAGCTTATTTGAAAATTCGTGCGTTTGTGCTCTCAGGTCTTCTGAATATTGGCTGACCTCTGTTAATGTATCCAACAGCTTCGTCAGCTCTGTTTTCTCCCTGAAGCTCACAATCCCTCCAAAGACACGGTTGTCCTGCACCACTTTTTTCACATTTAAGACATAGGTTTTATCATTGACAACGGTTTCGATGTTCGGTTCAATTGTCTCTGCCTTTAAATAGAAAAGGAGGTTGGCTTTTGGCAAGACTTGATCAATATGAAGCCGCAGCTCGGATGAAACGCGCAGCATGTGTTCAGCAGATGTATTCATCATCGTAATCGCGCCTTTGCGGTCAAATGCAATAATCCCTTCTTTTATCGCAAGCAGCATCGCTTCTCTTTCTCGAAATAATGAAGCAATTTCATGCGGTTCAAGACCTAATGTATCTTTACGAATACTTCTTGTTAAAAAGATCGCTCCGAATATACCAGGCAGGAGGACAAGAAGAGCAATATAGCTAAGCTTGAATAGTTGATGGGCGGTCGCTTGATCGATTTCCTTTTTTAAAAATTCGACAGTGACTGTGCCAATAATTTCTTCATGCTTGCCTGTTTCTTTCATAATCGGGGCACTGCCTCTGACAACGGTTTCACCATTAGAATCACCCGATGATATGGAGGTTCCCCCAAAAAGCAGGGTACTTCTTCCTCTAAATACACTGATGGTTTTTCCTACATTCTCATGGTTCGTATGAAAAAGGATCTTCCCTTTTTGATTGGTAATGAAGATGGCATGTGCTCTAACTTGATCCTTCATTTGCTCAAGTACTACCTGTTCTTCATTTTTCGATGCAGATGTGGCCACCGATGTTTTAATGGGCGGCATATATGAGATTGTTCTAGCGGTTTGCACCGCCAGCTGTTCTGCTTGCCGCTGCCTTTCTGAGGTCTGCAAAAAACCAAAACAAATGGTCAATAACGCAATGACAACAAGCAAAAGCCCGATTATTAATCCCAAAATTTTCGTTTGTAAAGTGACTTTCCTTTTGCCCATCCTCACCGCCACAACCCCTAATCCAACTAAATTCATCGAATAAGCTCTAAGAAAATCATATCATTTTTTCTTGCGAAGTTAAGAGAAAATTCATTCAAACAAAAAAGGACGACTCAAATTGAGTCATCCCTGTTTCAATTACGTGATGGATAAGCCTGCACTCGCATAGCCTGCTACGGTGTTAATTAAAGATAAGCCTGTTGCAGTCGCAGAGAAAACAACCAGTAATCTTGTTTCTGCTGTAACTGGCACATTCAGACCAGTAGCGATGCCGTTTGAAATAGCACCTATCGATAAAATACCTGTTAAGTCTGGAGCCAATGTGACGCTCGCTACTTGAGTGAAGCTGTTATCTGGTGTCGGTGAAGCAAATAAGCTAGCTGTTACTGTAATATTCGTGCCGACTAAAGCTAATGCTGCCGTGGTACTAAAGTATCCGGCAAATGAAGTAATAGTACCATCTCTTGGTACAGAGAATGCCATATTTAAAAGCGTACCTGCTGCACCTGTTAAGTCGATGATACCACCAAGTATGCTAACGCCTGTTGCAGAGCTACCAAAGCCGACCAAACTAGATGTTCCAACAAGACCGCCTGCAATTGTAGTCAAGACAGCAGGGGTACCTGATGCAAATGGAATAATCGCACTCGATCCAGTTGCTCCGGTGACTCCAGTGGCTCCGGTATCTCCTGTTGCTCCCGTTACTCCAGTCGCTCCGGTGGCTCCGGTGGCTCCGGTGGCTCCAGTGACTCCAGTGGCGCCGGTATCTCCTGTTGCTCCCGTTACTCCGGTCGCTCCGGTGACTCCAGTGGCGCCGGTGTCTCCTGTTGCTCCCGTTACTCCGGTGGCGCCGGTATCTCCTGTTGCTCCCGTTACTCCAGTCGCTCCGGTGGCGCCGGTATCTCCTGTTGCTCCCGTTACTCCGGTCGCTCCGGTGACTCCAGTGGCGCCGGTGTCTCCTGTTGCTCCCGTTACTCCGGTGGCGCCGGTATCTCCTGTTGCTCCCGTTACTCCAGTCGCTCCGGTGGCGCCGGTATCTCCTGTTGCTCCCGTTACTCCGGTCGCTCCGGTGACTCCAGTGGCGCCGGTGTCTCCTGTTGCTCCCGTTACTCCGGTGGCGCCGGTATCTCCTGTTGCTCCCGTTACTCCAGTCGCTCCGGTGGCGCCGGTATCTCCTGTTGCTCCCGTTACTCCGGTCGCTCCGGTGACTCCAGTGGCGCCGGTGTCTCCTGTTGCTCCCGTTACTCCGGTGGCGCCGGTATCTCCTGTTGCTCCCGTTACTCCAGTCGCTCCGGTGGCGCCGGTATCTCCTGTTGCTCCCGTTACTCCGGTGGCGCCGGTATCTCCTGTTGCTCCCGTCGCTCCGGTGGCGCCGGTATCTCCTGTTGCTCCTGTGACTCCAGTGGCGCCGGTATCTCCTGTTGCTCCCGTTACTCCGGTGGCGCCGGTATCTCCTGTTGCTCCCGTTACTCCGGTGGCGCCGGTCGCTCCGATATCTCCTGTTGCCCCCGTTGCTCCGGTCGCTCCGGTGGCGCCAGTATCTCCTGTGACTCCGGTGGCCCCGATATCTCCTGTTGCTCCCGTTGCTCCGGTGGCTCCGGTATCTCCTGTTGCTCCCGTTACTCCGGTGGCGCCAGTATCTCCTGTGACTCCGGTGGCCCCGATATCTCCTGTTGCTCCCGTTGCTCCGGTGGCGCCGGTATCTCCTGTTGCTCCTGTGGCTCCTGTGATCCCGGTTGCTCCGGTAACTCCAGTCGCACCTGTATCTCCTGTCGCACCGGTCGCTCCTGTACCTGTTGCTCCTGTGGCTCCTGTGATCCCGGTTGCTCCGGTAACTCCAGTCGCACCTGTATCTCCTGTCGCACCGGTCGCTCCTGTACCTGTTGCTCCTGTGGCTCCTGTGATCCCAGTTGCTCCGGTAACTCCAGTCGCACCTGTATCTCCTGTCGCACCGGTCGCTCCTGTACCTGTTGCTCCTGTGGCTCCTGTGATCCCGGTTGCTCCGGTAACTCCAGTCGCACCTGTATCTCCTGTCGCACCGGTCGCTCCTGTACCTGTTGCTCCTGTGGCTCCTGTGATCCCGGTTGCTCCGGTAACTCCAGTCGCTCCTGTATCTCCTGTCGCACCGGTCGCTCCTGTACCTGTTGCTCCTGTGGCTCCTGTGATCCCGGTTGCTCCGGTAACTCCAGTCGCACCTGTATCTCCTGTCGCACCGGTCGCTCCTGTACCTGTTGCTCCTGTGGCTCCTGTGATCCCGGTTGTTCCGGTAACTCCAGTCGCACCTGTATCTCCTGTCGCACCGGTCGCTCCTGTACCTGTTGCTCCGGTTGCACCCGTTTCACCAGCAGCTGCTAACAATGTATAATCTGGTGACGTACCTGGCGTACCTGTTGGCGGCGCTGAATTCACCACATACGTACTTCCATCGAATGTCACGACTTGACCTACTGGATAAGTTGGGGCTACCGCTGGATCAAATGCCACGATGCCAGTTAAGCCTACTCCCGTTGGACCTATCGGGCCTGCTGGGCCTACTGGACCTGCTGGACCTGCTGGACCTCTTCTGCCTGGCCGACCTTGAATGACACAAACACAAGGATCTTTTCCGCAGCAAGGATTTTTCACTGGTTTTCCTGACTTTCCTTTCTTACAGCTATCACATTCCCATCCATCATCCTTATACGCATCATACCAGCTTCCTTTTTGGTAATGGCCTTTAGAATGAGAGGGATAGGTTTTTCCGCATTGTCTACATCTTTTCATAGAATCACCCCCATCCATCGTATTCAACCTCATAGTGAAAGGTGTATGTACATTTTTATTTTTATTTGGAAAAGTTGAGAAGACCTTGCGCTCCATACACAAGGTCTTTGTTTCATTGAAATCTCATCGTCATTTTTAAATCTTTTCCTACCATACTATATTCAATATCCGCTGGACGGATCGCCTCTTTTAGTTTTTTCACACCCTCTCCTTCAAAGAAAGTAGGTGCGTCTTTCCCTCCGATCAATAAAGGCGCCATATAGATAACGGCTTCGTTCACAAATGATGCTTCTAAAAATGACGCACTCACACTGCCTCCTGCCTCAACAAGCACTGACATCACAGAGCGCTTCTTCAACATGTGTAACACATCCTGAAGATCTGTCCGATGTTCTCCGCTTGTGACAAATACTTGATGTCCTTTTTGTATCAGCTGATGATACTTTTTTTGATCGTAGTTTTGTGATGTACAAATAATGGTTTTCGCCATGTGATCTGTTAAGCATTTGGCATGAAGCGGAATTCTTAATGTGGAATCTAAAATGACACGAATGGGCTGGGTCATGATTGAATCTTTCACAATAAGACCTGCATCATCTTGAATAATCGTTTCGACACCTGTTATCACAGCATCTGCTTCTTGGCGCAATTGCTGCACTTCTTGCCTCGCTTCGGTTCCTGTGATCCATTTGCTTTCAAGTTGAGCTGTAGCAATTTTCCCATCTAATGAAATGGCTGATTTTAAGATGACGTAGGGAAGGTTTGATTGAATGAAATGAAAAAAAGGCACATTTAAGCGATCCGCCTCCTGTTTACATATTCCTTCATCTACTTCGATCCCTGCTTGTTTCAACACGGTAATCCCTTTCCCTGCTACAAGCGGATTCGGATCTTGCGTCGCAATGACTACCCGTTTCACACCACTTTTGATAATCGCTTCGGTGCAAGGACCCGTTTTCCCATGATGCGAACAAGGTTCGAGCGTTACATACAGATGAGCTCCTTCTGCCTTTTCTCCTGCCATGTGCAGTGCATGAATTTCAGCATGAGGTTCGCCCGCCTTCATATGAGCACCCATTCCAACAATTTCACCTTGCTGCACAATGACTGCACCGACAAGCGGGTTTGGGGAGGTTTGCCCTTTCATTGCCTTTGCGTTGGCAATCGCCAGTTTCATATAAAACACATCGTCTTTCATGTGAGTCTCCTTTCTTCTCTTTCAAGGGAAAGAACTCCTTCAGGAAATGAAGGAGTTCTATTCTCATATTTTTTCCATCCGTTTCTTTTCAGAACGATCATAGTAAGGCAAGGAATAAAAAAGTTTATATGATGCTCGTTGTTTACAAAAACAGCATTTGCGACATTCATATTTATTAATGAGGAGCACATGCGGACAATTGAGTACAGTCAGACCTTTTTTCATATGTTCCTTGCAAACACTTATCATGAGAATCCCCCGCTTACATTCTTTTTCTTAATGAGAGATTACTTCTTTTGGAAATTGTTCAAATAAGCGCAGTACTTCGGTATACGTGCCATCTTCTCGAATATGATAAATCCCACCATCATACGAGCTTGCGTATACATCATTGCCTAATTGTCTGATGGCACTAATTCCATTCTTGGCAATTCTAATTGGGCCGGTATTGACCCCGAGCTCTGGATTCCACACAACGATATAGCCCCAATAATCTCCGCTCACAATATAGCCAGAGTCTGTGACAGAGACCGATTTAATCGAATACTGGTGTTCATTATGCTGGTCTAAAATTCTTCCTGTATGCAAATCAAACAATCTCACATTCTTGTCACGGCTGACAATGGCAATACGATCTCTTTTGCTATCAATGAATACGTCATTTAATAGCTCAGTCGCCCCGATATATTTCGCTTTTAAAGACAAGCTCTTCTTATCTAAAAGACAGATGGTTCCTTCTACCGCAGCTGTGATGATATGATCTCCTTCTACTTTTAGTGCTTTCACAGCACAATCGTGTGCTTTGGAACGGCCAACTTCCTTTAAATGCTCCGTCGAAATGACATGTACATAGCCGCCGTAAGTTCCAATATAGAATTGCCGATCCTCCTCGTGGAAATACACACTGTTGACCGGCCCTGTATTGAGATCAAACGAAACCATTTGCTGTAATGATTCATGAACAATATGCACCTGACTTGCATGATCTCCCCAAGCATAATAGCTTCCATCTCGTGCGACAGCCACTCCATTTGTTAAAACGCCTGTCGATTTAGCGATTTCAATCCCATTCTTTCTGAATTTTCCGTCATCTGATGCTGTGATGATATCTCCCGCATCAGTCAGTGCAATATCATTAATAGATGGTGTCGCCATTTCGATCTCATCTGATACCACTTTCCCCTTTTCAATAGACCATTCACAATACGTTTTTCCAAAGCTGGCTCCTAGGATGGATTTCTCATCCTCCGTCCAGACAAGCGAGCGCTCCCACTGATATTTATGAGGGAGAAGAGTATCAACCAAATCCCCTGTTTCGTAATTCCACAGCTTAATTAAATGGTCATAGCCTGCTGTCAGCAAGTAATTGCCGCTTGGAGAAAAGTTCACACGCTTGACGCCCTGTAAATGAGCTTTGATGATTTTTTTCTCCTGTAAAGTCACCGCATCATAAATAATAACGGTGCCATCGTCTCTGCCAAGTGCGAACACTTCTTTTTGATTGCTGCCGCTGATTGTGTCCAGCTCATAATCAAACGGACCGATCTCCCCTACAATTTCTCCTGTATCATACAGCCACACAAGAACATAGCCATCATCACCTGTTGTATAAGCTTTATCGCCATGTATCCATACAGCTAATACATCCTTGCTATGTCCATGAAATTCTCTTAGGATGGCTCCTGTTTCGATATCCCAGACTAAGCATCGTCTATCTCTAGATACCGATACAAGCAACGTATCCTGCTTCGCAAAAGCAACGGCTTCTACATCATCCGCATGACCAAACAGGGTGCGAATTTGAGTATGAGTACTTGTATCAAACAATTGAATGGTATAGTCTGACGATGCACTCGCTAAATACTTTCCGTTTTCAGAAAGAGATAAAGAGTTAATGATATGCTCGTGACTTCCAATAAACGTTCCTTCTCCTGTCGCCCGGTTCCACTGATAAATACAGCGGTCATAGCCGCCAGTGTAAACAATTTGGTCCTGCTGAGTTGATAAAACAGATGTAATTGGTCCTCTATGCATAGTTTTACACTCCCACCTTTATATGTTGTTTTTGACGAGTCATTACACGAAAGCCAGTAAATCGAAAAACAGGGTCTGGGTGCTTTCCGTGTCTTCTGGCGACTCTGCATAAATCTCCGCCTCTTGCAAAGGAGCCGCCTTTTAAAATGTAGTAATCACTGCCAAGCGTTTCCGTTAAATCATCTACGACCTCAATGCCGCCTTCGTACACATGATATTTGGTGTTGACCCATTCCTCGACGTTGCCCCCCATATCATAAAGACCGAATAAGGATCTGCCCTTTTCGTAATGGCGGACAGGCGTCGTTTTTTCGATATTTGATTCGTACGTATTACAGGAAGAAGGGTCAAACTCATCTCCCCATGGGTATTGATTTCTCGTGTTACCCCGGGCAGCATATTCCCATTCTTCTTCAGTAGGAATCGACACGTCTATCCCAAGTTTCCCGCTCAGCCACTGACAGAATGAGAAGGCTTCCTCAATCTCCATTCCCCACGCCGGATGATCTTTCCCGCCGCCAAGCTCTTGATTCGTTAAGCTCTCCGGGTACGACTGGCCTGTTTCATCACAATAGCTTTGATACCATTCATTGGTGACGACCGTATCTGAAATGAAAAATTCATTGATATACGACTGATAGGATGGAAATTCTTTATACAGCCATTTTTGAAATTTTTTCTCACGGCCGTAAGTTGGATTGAGAAGCTTGTCCTTCCAGAATTCTGATGCCTTTTTCATATCTTCTTCATTACTTCCGATTGTTGCATAGCCGCTTGGGATTTGAATCCAATTGATTTCAGGTTTCACGCTTTTCTCCCGCCTTCTTTAAAGTAAACTCATCTACTGATTAATTAATTTTTTCTCATCGACCATATGCCCTGAGGCTGCTTTTGCTTTTAAATAGGCTTCATTATAGAGAGAGGCTTCGACCGTATGATCAAACCGTAAAACAGGAAGACCGTAAGCAGCAATGGAATCGACTTTATCTGGATTGTTCGTTAGGAGATGCATTGGTTTCCCTTTGTTTAAATAGTGCAGAACAGCCGCTGCCTCCTCGTAATGCCGATCATCATCGCCGCAGCCAATCAGGCGGTTGGCTTCAAAAGTATCCAGCTGCATTTCCTGTAATTTATACGTCAATGCTTTCGCCATTAGCCCAATTGACCGCCCTTCTTGATTGGCCATATAGACGAGCATGCCTTTTCCGTAATCGGTGATTTTCTTCAGCGATAACGCAAGCTGTGGACCGCAGTCACATTTCAGTGACCCAAACACATCCCCTGTTTGGCAGACACTATGAATTCGCACAAGCGGCGGCATTTCATTTTCAAAGTCGCCAAATAAGAGACAAGAGGAAAAGGTTTGCTGCGCGGTACTCATTTGGACAATAGATTCGATCGTTGGTTTTGTCTCCCCTTCAACAGGTGCGAAGGCATACCATTTAAATGGCACTTCTTCATGTTGAATGGAGATTGGCAGGTTCACTGGCCCCACGAGCAAATAGTTTTTTTCTTGAAAGGTAAAATGATGAATCATTGATTGCAATTCATCTACAAACTTGTTCATTTGTCTCCCCCCTATTCATCGCTGCACCCAAATCGACTCCGGTAGCGCAGTGATGGTGATGAATATGTGCCTGCACTAATAGCTTAAAAGAACATGGATGTGCGTTTCCTCTCATCGTTCAAACCTTGATTCCACCTATTCTAGCGATATGTCAATCTAGGTCTTTTCCAGTACAAAGGAGCAGAATTCTTGGTTCATAACGCCTTTCCCTTACATGTTGCGCACAGGCTGTTTCTTAGAATGAACACCTCTGCTACGTTTGAGTGTTCACCTTTGTACTAGATTTTGACGGCAATGACATGATGCTGGCTAATGCCGGCTTTTGCTTTTAATGGTGTAATCGATACAAGCTCCAGACCTGATGAACAAATTCTTTCTCCAAGCTGAGAGTCTGAAAACGAAAAGTGGAAACGGCCATCCTCTCCGATTAATCCTGTTCTCCACTCTTCTCCCCATACAACAAGTGAGAAGACGCCGCCTTCATGAAGCAAAGAGGAAACCTGTTTTAAATAACGCTCATGATCATCAGGGTGCTGGTGATGAAAGCAGCCATGATCTAAAATTAAATCAAACTGCATCCCTCGACCCTGGCCCATCGACCAGGACATAAAATCTTGATGAACAAAATGGACAGGAACCGTTTCTCTTTTCTGTAATCCTACCCACTCCTCATGCTCATACAGGTCGATGCCGACATATGCGGAAAGCCCGCTTAAATGTTCAAGTGCCCGGCCGTTCCCGCACCCGATATCCAGCACAGAAGCAAGTGCATTCTTTTCCCTTGAACGCCATGCCTTTAGTGACACCACGGCTGCATCTGTTAAAGATGGATCAGTAGACCACATATCTGTTCTTTTCTCATAATGTTCTTGAAATGCCATTCGCATTTTTTCTAGATACAACCCACTGTCTTCATGGTATAAAGCCTTTTTCATCACAGGACCTCCTTCTATTTAAAATCGACTTTCCGGGCAAAGGTCATTTTCAAGCCAAACACCTTATGTTAAAATGAAAGATGGATTTTTTAGGAAATCTATTTTCTGAAAAAGGAGAGAAGCATCCCACATGTTCACTCTTCTTTTTCAGCATGCATCCTCATATGCAGCCATTTGACAGCTGCAGCGCCTCAGCTTGTTCTCTCTTTTTTTCATATGAGTTCACCTCCTTCACCGTTCGATCAACTCACTGCCTTTCTTGAAAACGCTTTCTCTATTGTGCAGGAATACGACGTCTTTTAATTATCTCTTGCAAAGTGATCATATTAGAAAGATCATCTACTGTTTAAATCGACTATCATTTCTTCTTCATGTAAAAAACCATTTTCTTGTGTTTTAGTAGAAATTTCCCGAGTGCTTTTACCTTGGTTTTATGCCACCACCTATCACTAGAGTGTGCCTAGAATAAACCCATCAGAAATTTAACAACTACTTCCATAACAACTGGAATAAGCCAAATATATTGTTTTTAGATTATTTTGTCAACAAATTATTTCCTAAACATTAAAATGAATTTTCTAATTGAAAATACAGGTATTTTTCGTGGTTTTTTGACCTCAAAACACTTATTTCTACATAAAAACACAACATAAACCAATAGAACTAAGAAATTTATCTACTAAATTACACAAGATTCCCATTACATTTTGAAACAAAATTGAAAGATACAATAATTATTTCCCGAATAGATTTTTGTGATATTTTGACTATTCCTTTCTCATTTCCTATCATTTTCTTTGGTATATCTGCATTTTCAATTAGATGATTTACTGTTTATTCCAATCTGCTGTTTTTTCTTAATATAGTAAAAAAGATGCATCCTCTCCTTCAGAGATGAAGGCATGAAAAAAAGCCCCTTACGAAAGTAAGAGACTTTTTTCAGTTGGCGATTATGCCCAAGTTTTCACTTTTTCATGGTCTGTCACAAAGAGAAGGACTTTCCCTTCGTCTAAATGTTCTTCAAATGTTTCAGCTTCTTCTTTAGAGAAACCAATTTCATGGATTTTATTTCGGAGCTCATCGCCCTTTTTACTAAAGATGTTCCCAACAGCATGTTTCAGTCCAACTTCTCTTGGACCTATCGTATTGGCATCTGCGTTTCCAGCAATACGCTCTGTACGATCATCGTCATGGGACAGAACATAAATGTCCTCTCTTGCAACACCGAGTGATTTTAATTGCTCTACATCTCTTTGAAGTGTTTCATCATTTGAATACTCTCTTACAACAGGTTTCATTTTATATTCCTCCTTTAGCGTCTTACGAATCTTTTACCCGTCACTTTTATCATTAAACCTTCCTTGAGCACATCCATTTTACATTGTGTACTAGCCATGCCTATTGACTTATTTTTGACAAAAACCCTGTAAAAATGACTAAATTTTCAGAAATATTATGTTCATCCCTGCTATTTTGGTGTACAATTCTTGTACTGGAGGCTAGAAATGAGGTAGAGCTGATGTATTACTTTTCAGCGGAGCAGCAGTTTAATGCTTGGGTTGTCAGTGATTTGGTGAAACAGCTTTTTCAAAAGTGGAATCCTGAAGAAGCAAAAGCAAAGCCGCTTACATTGTTTGCTGAACAGCACTTTCGCATCTCCATTGATTATCTCTTTTCCATCATTATTAACATTGGAGATATCGAGTCAATTGAACAAGATCCACAAGACCTGTTGTCCTCATACTTGAATATCCTTTTTCCTTTTGTGACGCGCGATATGATGAAAGCCTCCATGCAAAATGCGAACGAATATTTATTAAAAGAACGTGATGCGGACGTGTATCAGCTGTTTGGCTGTCTGCCACCGCTCCTCTCTGTTGACTTCCAAAAAAGTAGTCCTCATCTCTGAGATGGCGGCTGCTTTTTTGTATGTGCTTGAAATAGACCGTATGTTTTGAATGAAAAGAAGCATCATGTTAATGTAAATCTAGGTTGCAAGTGAAAGGGAGGATTTGACATGAGTCAACAAAAGCAAATTCAATTAGCCAAACGTCCACAAGGATTACCTACAAAAGATGTTTTTCATTTTGAAACAGTCGATATACCTGTGCCGCAAGATGGTGAAGTCTTGATTCAAACGAAATATGTTTCTGTAGATCCTTATATGAGAGGACGAATGCAGGATACAAAATCCTATACACCTCCATTCAAGCTAAATGAAGTGATTCAGGGCGGTGTTGTCGGAGAAGTTGTCGAGTCTAAATCGTCTCAATTTGAAAAAGGTGATTTTGTTCTTGGATTCCTTGGCTGGCAAGAATATTCTACAGCCAAAGCTGAATCTCTGACTAAAATTGATCCATCCATTGCGCCATTGTCCTATTATTTAGGCATTTTAGGCATGCCAGGACAAACCGCTTATTTCGGTCTTCTTGCGATTGGTCAGCCAAAAGAAGGCGAGACCGTTGTCATTTCTGGGGCCGCAGGTGCTGTTGGTTCCGTTGTTGGGCAAATTGCTAAGATCAAAGGCGCTCACGTCGTTGGGATTGCGGGATCTGATGATAAGCTGGCT
This sequence comes from Bacillus sp. FSL W8-1143, assembly GCF_037965155.1. Classification (NCBI taxonomy): domain Bacteria; kingdom Bacillati; phylum Bacillota; class Bacilli; order Caryophanales; family Bacillaceae; genus Bacillus; species Bacillus sp. FSL W8-1143. The sequence goes on along the minus strand of NZ_CP150182.1, from coordinate 790,764 downwards.
TATTTAAAAGAACTGGGTTTTGATGAAACGATTAATTATAAAACAACAAATGACTTAGATGATGCTATTGCAAAGGCATGCCCTAACGGCGTCGATGTGTATTTTGACAATGTAGGCGGCGAAATATCTGATGCTGTGATGAATCATTTGAACCGCTTCGCACGTATTCCAGTGTGCGGCGCGATTTCGTCTTATAATATTAGCGCAAGCGAGGACATCGGACCGCGTGTGCAAACAAAACTCATTAAAACAAGCGCATTGATGCAAGGCTTCATTGTTGCCAACTATTCAGATCGTTTTGAAGAAGCAGCAAGAGATCTCGCACAATGGGTAAAAGAAGACAAACTGACTTACAAAGAAACAATCATTGAAGGCTTTGACAACATTCCTGATGCATTCCTCGGACTATTCAAAGGGGAAAATGTCGGAAAACAGCTTGTCAAAATTTCATAAAAAGAAAGGACCCTCCATGTGGAAGGGTCCTTTTTCTATGCTTGCTTTGGCGCAAGATGCAGCTGGCCTTGCTTATAAACAATTTCCTGAAGCGAAAGATTCAGCTTTTTCGCCATTTTTTTCAGCATTGATTGCTCTTGAGGTGTGACAAGACTGATGACAGCCCCTTCTTTTCCTGCGCGACCGGTTCTGCCTGAACGGTGGATATAGCCTTCTTCGTTTGGCAGGTCGGCATGGATCACATACGGCAGATCGTCAATATCGATGCCTCTTGCTGCGATATCCGTTGCAAGAAGAAGCGGGAATTCACGCTGTTCAAATTCCTTTAAGATGATAGCACGCTCTGCTTTTTTCGCTTCACTATGAAGGACACCGAGGTCGACATGGTGATATGCTAATTTCTCTGCATAAATGCTTAAATTCGTAATATCACGCACAAAAACGAGCGCCTGCATGTCCTCAAGCCGTGATAGCTTTTGCAGTAGTTTCACTTTGTCACGCTGGTCACATAACAGATAATAGTGTCCTACTTTCTGCGCTTCTTCCTCGCTTCTGGCAATTTTCAATACTTCTGGTTCAGTTGTCATTTCTTTAATCAGTTGAACCGTTTCGTCTTTCAGGGTTGCAGAAAAACAAAGAATTTGTCTTTCTTTTAATGTGGATTTAATAATCGCTTGGATCGTTTTCATATGCTCTGGCACAAGAAGCTGATCTGCTTCATCTAGCACGATCGTTTTGACTTCGTGCATTTTCAGTTTCTTGATTTTGATTAATTCTTGTACACGGCCAGGTGTTGCGACAACGATGTTCGGGTGTTTCTTTAGTTTTTCCTGCTGCTTTTTAATGTTCGCTCCACCAATCAAGGAGATCGCTTTGATGTCTGATCCTTGTTTGAACTCTTGCACGACATCAAAAATTTGCATCACAAGCTCTCTTGAAGGTGCCAAGATTAAGACTTGCGGGTGCTTGATATTCACATCGATTTTATTTAAAAGCGGCAACACATACGCCAGTGTCTTCCCCGTTCCCGTAGGCGATTCTGCAATCACATCACGCTTCTCCGTAATCCATTCTGCTGTTTTTTCTTGTATAGCTGTTGGTTTTTCAAAGCCAGCCGCTTGGAAGTTCTCTTGTATAAATGGCTTTGCTTCTTTCAAAAATGCCCAATTTTCTATCATGTCGATCTCCTTTATCCTCATTCAATCTATCCTTTAGTATCTCAAAATCAGCTTTGAAACGCAATTTTTCTTTTGATGCTTTTATCGAGCCGGACAGTTCGATATAATCATGAGAGGCACTAGCCGTTTTGAATCTATTTGAGGTGTAAAAAATGATATTATCTGTTAAAGATTTAAGCCATGGCTTTGGCGACAGAGCCATTTTTCACGAAGTCTCCTTCCGTTTATTAAAAGGCGAGCATGTCGGCTTAATTGGCGCCAACGGTGAAGGAAAGTCAACGTTTATGAATATTATTACTGGCAAGCTGGAGCCAGATGCAGGAAAAGTCGAATGGGCAAAAAATGTCCGTGTTGGCTACCTTGATCAGCACACTGTGCTAGAAAAGGGCAGAACGATCCGCGAAGTCCTTCAGGATGCATTCCACTATTTATTTTCCATGGAAGCAGCGATGAATGACATTTACGGCAAAATGGGTGAAGCCGATCCTGATGAGCTGGAAAAGCTGTTAGAGGAAGTGGGCGTTATTCAAGATGCGCTCACAAACAATGATTTCTATATCATTGATTCCAAGGTTGAAGAAATAGCCAGAGGTCTTGGGTTAACGGATCTCGGGCTAGACCGTGATGTGACGGAGCTGAGCGGCGGGCAGCGTACAAAAGTATTGCTTGCGAAATTGCTGTTAGAGAAGCCAGAAATTCTCCTTCTCGATGAGCCGACCAACTATTTAGATGAGCAGCATATTGAGTGGCTGAAGCGCTATTTACAGGAATATGAAAATGCGTTTATCCTCATTTCACATGATATTCCGTTTTTAAACAGCGTCATTAACTTGATCTATCATGTTGAAAATCAAGAGCTCACGCGCTATGTTGGTGATTATGATCAATTTAAACAAGTGTATGAAGTCAAAAAGCAGCAGCTTGAAGCAGCTTATAAAAGGCAGCAGCAGGAAGTCGCTGAATTAAAGGACTTTGTTGCAAGAAACAAAGCACGTGTCAGCACAAGAAATATGGCCATGTCCCGTCAGAAGAAACTGGATAAAATGGATATGATTGAACTCGCAGCAGAAAAGCCAAAGCCTGAATTCCACTTTAAGACGGCACGGACTTCTGGGAAATTGATTTTTGAAACAAAAGATTTGGTCATTGGTTATGATGAACCGCTCTCTCGTCCATTAAATCTGAAAATGGAACGCGGGCAAAAAATTGCGTTATACGGCGCTAACGGGATCGGAAAAACGACATTGCTGCGAAGTCTCCTTGGAGAAATCTCGCCAATTTCGGGTGAGGTGGAACGCGGAGAATTCCTTCATATTGGCTACTTTGAGCAAGAAGTAAAAGAGCAAAACAGCAACACCTGTATTGAAGAGGTATGGGGCACCTTCCCTTCTTACACGCAATATGAAGTGAGAGCCGCTCTTGCAAAATGCGGATTAACGACAAAGCATATTGAAAGCCGCGTGTCTGTATTAAGCGGAGGAGAAAAAGCAAAAGTCCGTCTTTGCAAGCTGATCAACGAAGAAACCAACTTACTTGTTCTCGATGAGCCGACCAATCACTTGGATGTCGATGCAAAAGAAGAACTAAAACGTGCATTAAAGGAATACAAAGGGAGCGTCTTATTGATCTCTCACGAACCTGAATTTTATCAAGATGTAGCCACTGAAACTTGGAATTGCGAATCTTGGACGACCAAAGTATTATAGGCTTCAGATTGTTGACAAAGGGCTAAAATGATCTTTATTTTAGCCCTTTGTCTTCTTTTCAGCATGATAGAAAACCTTTGAAGTCTAGGAAGGACGAGTACCGGAGTGGAGCGAATTGAACATTCGTGAGCACCGGAACGCAGTCCTGACAAAGAATGCGAGGGTTTGTCTACACGCTGAGCCATAGATGCAGATATATGGCTTTTTCTATTTAATGACCTGCTTGAATATTGATGAGATGCTTACGACCAATCAGCAGGATGATCATGCCTAACAGAACGACAGCCGCCCCAACATAGTAAGGGGTGCTTGCTGTATAAGATTCAGCAAGTACGCCGGCAATCCAAGGAGCAATCGCGCCCCCAATAAACCGTACAGCACTGTAAGAGGATGAAGCAATGGAACGCTCAACCGGTGCTGATCCCATCACAGCGGTCGTGAGCACAGTATTGATCATGCCAAGAATACCCCCAGCAATGACAATTCCGCAGATGACGACGACTACATGTGAAGTCCAGATCCCAATACCGAATAAAATCACAGCAAACGAAGCAAACAGAACCACAAGAGAAGTCAATGTCCCAAGCTTGCGATGAATGACCGGCGCTGAGAAGACGGATGTCACAGCTAAAAATAGTCCCCATCCAAAAAAGACATAACCAAGACCATGCTCATCCAGATGAAGCACAAATGGCGAATATGCTAAAAGCACAAAGAAACCAAAATTGTATAAGAAAGCGGCAGATGCCATCGTTAAAAGCCCTTTATATTTTAACGCCCCGACAGCCTCGAATAATTTCACCTTTTTCTGAGGTTTTTGCATCGGTGGAAGCATAAACGTAATGGCTAAAAGAGCAACAAGCATTAATACCGCAACGCCAAAGAATGGTCCGCGCCAAGAGATCGTCCCAAGCTCTCCGCCAAGCAGCGGTCCAACCGAAATCCCAAGACCTAGTGCAGCCTCGTATAAAATAATGGCCTTCGCACTTCCTCCAACAGACACGCCAACAATGACAGAGAGAGCCGTTGAAATGAATAAGGCATTCCCAATGCCCCATCCGCCTCTAAAGCCGATTAATTCGTTAATCGTTGAAGAGGTACCGCCTAAAGCAGAAAAGACAATAATAAAAATAAGTCCGATTAATAACGTCCATTTCGCACCAATCCGACTAGAGAGAAAGCCGGTAAAAAACATCACAAAGCCGGTCACAAGTAAGTAGCTCGTAAATAAAAGAGAGACCTGACTTGGAGATGCATCTAATTGTGATGCAATGGCCGGCAAAATCGGGTCCACAAGTCCTATCCCCATAAATGAAATCACACATGCAAAGGCAACAGCCCAGACGGCCTTCGGCTGTCTAAGCAGACTTGTACGCTGTTTTAACACTTCTTCTTCCTTCATTCCATCAGAACCTTTCCTTCAAATGTTGACAAAATAAAATAAACACACAGAGGTGTTTATTTTTGTAATTGCTCAATTGCATGAGCCGCTTTATCTTTCATCGTTTCAAGATCCTTTTTAAAGGATTGAATCGTTTCAAGCTTTTTTGTAATCAATTGATGCTGCACAGTCAGCTGCGCATCCATATCTAACAGCTTCTCTAATCGTTCCTTCGGATCAAGCGACAGCAAATAGCCTTCTTTATTTAGCTCTAGCTGTTTTCCTATTTCCATAAACGATTGAAGCTCTTGTAAAGAAAAGCCGAGTACCTCTTTTGCCTGCATCACTTTCTCTAGTTCTTCCATGTCGTCCTCTGAGTACAGTCTGACACCGCCCTCTGTCCGCTTTGGTGCTGATAATAAACCAATCTCTTCATAGAAACGAATCGTCCGTTTCGTCAGCCCGCTTCTTTTCGCCACTTGATCAATTTTCATCCATTCCATTGCCAGTGCCTCCTGCTCATCAATTCATGATTTATTATACACCTTTATAACCTTAACGTAAACGTAAATGTTTGAGTTCTTGATTCTCTCGTATTTTGATGTAAAGCAAAAAACCTGTAGAATGTTCTACAGGTTTCATATTAGGATTAACCCTCTAATTCCTCAATCATGATCGACAGTTCTGTCCAGCGGTCCATTGCTTGTTCTAGTTCTTCAGCAACGGCTTTTTGTTCGTCCATCAGTTCTTGAATTTTCCCAAAATCACTGCCTGCTTCTGCAATGCTGGCTTCAAGCTGCTGATGTTTTTCCTCTAATGCCTGAATCCGGTCTTCAATTCCGTCCCATTCAAGCTGATCTTTATAAGAAAGTTTTTTTCTCTTTTTAGGCGCCGCTTCTACTTGTTTCTCAGCAGGCTTTGTCTCTGTCCGCTTCGCCTCTTTTTCTTGCTCCATGTAATCGCTGTAAGCACCTTGGTAGTGTGAAATGCGGCCATTTCCTTCAAAGACAAGCAGACGGTGAACCACTCGGTCTAAGAAATAACGATCATGCGATACGGTCATGACAACGCCAGGGAACTGTTCTAAATAATCCTCTAAAATGCTAAGTGTCTCCGTATCAAGATCGTTCGTCGGCTCATCTAGAAAGAGAACATTCGGTTCTTCCATTAAGACTTTCAGTAAATACAGTCTGCGGCGTTCTCCCCCTGACAGTTTGCGAATAAACGTCCGCTGCATGGATCTTGGGAATAGGAACCGTTCCAGCATTTGCTCTGCTGTCACTATGGCGCCATCAGATGTCTTAACGATTTCAGCTGTTTCCTTGATGTATTCAATGATCGTCAGCTCTTCATCCATTTCCTTGTGATCCTGCGTGTAATAGCCAATACGAACGGTTTGTCCAATCGTCAATTGTCCTGAAGTCGGTTCAATTTTACCCGCTAGACAGTTGAGAAGCGTCGTTTTTCCGACTCCATTCGGTCCGATAAACCCAATCCGGTCGCCCGGTACGACTAAGTCTGTAAACCGCTCCACAAGGATCTGGCCAGCAAAGGAAATCGACAAGTCTTCTGCCTCTATGACTTGTTTTCCTAGGCGATGGGAACCGATGGCGAAATCCAGCTCTCCCTTCGCATCAGGCCCTTTTTGATCCATCAGCTCTTCGGCTCTGCCGATGCGTGCTTTCTGCTTCGTCGTTCTTGCTTTTGCCCCTCTTCTCAGCCATGCAAGCTCGCGTCTGAGTAAGTTTTGACGCTTCGTTTCTTTTACCTGAGCTTCGGCTTCTCGTTCCGCTCTTTTTTCTAAAAAGACTTCATAATTTCCTTTATACGTATAAAGCTGTCCTTGATTCAATTCATAAATTCGATTGGCCACACGGTTGAGGAAATAACGATCATGCGTCACCAGAATGACAGCACCGCTGTATTGACTCAAATATCCTTCTAGCCATTCAATCGTTGCATTATCGAGATGGTTGGTTGGCTCATCTAAAATCAGCAATCCCGCAGGCTGAATTAAATTTTTAGCAATCGCGACACGCTTTTTCTGTCCGCCTGATAAGGCATGAACAGAACGGCTCACATCTTTGACGCCAAGCTTTGTCAAAATCGTTTTGGCTGACAGGTTCGCATCCCATGCGTCTTCCTGATCCATTCGATTTTGCATGCGCATGAGCGCCTCTTGTTTTGCTTCATTTTGCGGATCATGCTCTAAATCAGCGAGTGCCTGTTCATATGCCTTCATCGTTTGAATCATGGGTGCTGTTCCAGAAAAAATGTAATCGAGAATCGTTTCATCCCCGTTCATTTCAGGGTCCTGCTCAAGAAATTCGATATCAAGTGTCCCTGCCTTCGTGATGTCACCCTCCTCAAACGATTCAAGTCCTGCAATGACCTTTAGGAGCGTTGACTTTCCTGTTCCGTTTGGTCCAATCAATCCGATGCGTTCCTTTGGTTCTATATGAAAAGAAATATGATCAAACAGCGTTTTCTCGCCATAGGTTTTATATAATCCTTCAACATTCAATAAACTCATTTTTATCAGCCCTTACATAGATTCTTCCTTTATTCTAAATCAGCCAGTAGCAGAAAACTAGTTTTAAAAAACCTGCTGCTGAAAAGAATGTTTCCTTTTGCTGCTCGATACACTATGAAGAGGTGATCTAAAGATGGTAACCATTAGCTTATGTATGATCGTGAAAAATGAAGAGGAGGTGTTAGCGGACTGCCTCTCCTCTGTTCAAGACATTGTCGATGAGATGATCATCGTTGATACAGGTTCAACAGATCGTACGAAGGAGATTGCTCACTCCTTTTCAGCACAGGTACTTGATTTCGAATGGGTTCAGCATTTTGCCAAAGCCCGCAATTTCGCTTTCTCACGTGCAACGAAAGAGTATATTTTATGGCTTGATGCAGACGATGTTCTGCTAGAAGAAGACCGTCAAAAATTTCTTCAGCTCAAAGAGACACTCGATCCTTCGGTAGATGCCGTCTCGATGTTTTATCATGTGGGATTTGATGAAGACGGTCGGGTGAATTTTAAATATAGAAGAAATCGCCTAGTGAAGCGTGCCTTAAACTTTCAATGGTACGGAGCCGTTCATGAGTATCTTCAAGTGTATGGCAACATCTTTCCAGCCGATATCGCCGTCACACACCAAAAGCGTAAGAAAACAACCGCTGGTGAGCCTGGGCGCAACTTGCGAATTTATGAAGATATGCTGGCAAAGGGAGAGAACATGACACCCCGTGATCTCTTTTACTTTGCCAATGAATTAAGAGATAACAAGCAGCATGTCAGAGCGATTCGTTTTTATCATGAATTTTTAGCGACAAAACAGTGCTGGATTGAGGATGAAATTCGCGCATGCCAATATTTAGCCGACTGCTATTATGCGGTAGGTTTCGAGGAAGCGGCTTTATCCTCATTATTACGTTCTTTCTTATATGATCAGCCTCGGCCAGAATTTTGCTGCCGGATCGGGGATCATCTAAAAATTCAAAATAAACATCAGGCAGCGATCTTTTGGTATGAGCAGGCGCTGAAGGCTCCTGAAAACGAAGCAGCCTTCACACTCACACAGTATAAAACGTGGTATCCTCACCTTCAGCTTTGCTATTGTTATTATCAGCTCGGCAATTTGGAGAAAGCCAAAACACATCACCTTGCCTCCGCCGCCCATAACCCCACTCATCCAAGTGTGCTGTATAATGAAAAAATATTTACTAAATAGACATAGACTATCTATCGCCACATCCGCCTTCCATCTCTTGGCGGATGTCTCTTTTTAAGCACAAATTCGATTGTGGCGTTTAATACTTTAGTGATTTAAAGCGTTCTCCAACCAATTGACTAAATTATCATTTAAGCATATACTAACACTCGTCTTACGAAAAGATTTATCCATTAGGAGGTCAACATGAGTTCTTTATTTCGAAAAAAGTCTCTCGACCAGCTCATGCTTGAAAGTCAAACGAAGCGGCTCAGCCGATCGTTAAATACGTTTGATTTAATCTTGCTTGGCATTGGCTGCGTGGTCGGGACTGGTATCTTTGTGATTACGGGGGTTGCTGCTGCGAAAGATGCGGGACCTGCGATTATTATATCTTTTATTTTAGCTGCGATCGCATGCGCCCTTGCTGCTTTTTGCTACGCTGAATTCTCCTCGTCCATTCCTGTGTCAGGAAGCGTCTATACGTATTCCTACGCAACACTTGGGGAATTTCTCGCCTTCTTAATGGGCTGGGATCTCATGCTTGAATATGTCATTGCGCTCTCTGCTGTAGCAAGCGGATGGTCGTCCTATTTTCAATCACTGCTCAGTGGATTCGGTCTGCACATACCGAAGGCATTATCAGCTGCACCTGGAGCCGCTGATGGAGCCGTCTTTAACCTTCCAGGCGCACTCATTATTTTGCTCATCACCTTTATCGTCTCAAGAGGCGTCAAAGAAAGCACGAAGCTGAATAACATCATTGTGCTGATTAAAATTGCCATCGTCCTTCTCTTTATCATTTCTGGCTTTGCTTACGTCAAACCTGAAAACTGGACACCTTTTATGCCGATGGGCTTTCACGGCGTGATTGCTGGAGCGGCGACTGTCTTTTTTGCTTACCTTGGATTTGATGCAATCGCTAATGCGTCTGAAGAAGTCAAAAATCCTCAAAAGGCGATGCCAATCGGAATCATCGGTGCGCTCGGTGTTTGTACGATTTTATACATTGGTGTTTCATTCGTCTTAACAGGCATGGTTCACTATACGAAGCTGAATGTCAGTGACCCTGTCGCATTTGCTCTTCAAGTTGTTGGCCTGAATAGTGTGGCGGGCATTATATCCGCAGGTGCTATTATCGGGATTACGACAGTGTTAATTGCACTTGTTTATGCTCAAGTTCGCTTAACCTTTGCCATGAGCCGAGATGGACTCATGCCGAAAATCTTTTCAAACGTTCATCCAAAATCGAAAACACCAGTTGCCAACACTTGGCTCACAGGTGCTGTTGCGGCATGTATCGTTGGATTCGTTAACTTATCTACGCTAGCGAATTTAGTCAGCATCGGTACACTTGCAGCCTTTACGGTGATCTCTATCGCTGTGATCGTACTACGGAAAAAACATCCGAATATGAAGACAGCTTTTAAAGTACCTTTTGTACCTTACCTTCCCATTATTAGTGCGGTCATTTGTATGATATTGGCTGCTACACTGAAATGGGAGACATGGAGAGCCTTCCTGATCTGGGTGGCCATTGGTGTCGTTGTCTATTTCACCTATGCAAGACGAAAAAGCCATCTGAATGAAACAAATTAGAAAAGAGACACGGGATTCCCGGTCTCTTTTTTTTGCTTAAACCACGCTGTTTTTGACTGAATTTGAGTCCACCATATCTGGATCTAACACGCTTGAAATCGGTATGACAAGCGGTGAACAATCTCCATTGTCCTCTCCAAATCCTTGGTTCAATTTCATTGAGAGAAAATAATCGATCTGCTGATAAGGACCTAGCGTCAGTGATGCACCCCGATCCATTGCATTGATTTTAAAAGCACCGACATTGACAACTGAGGGTGAGAATAACATCACACGTCACTTCCTTTGAATGGGTTTAGCTGCTGGTGAAAAAGAGGCAGGTGAGTCCACTTGATCTCGATCATCTACATGGCTTTTTGTCCCGACAAAACCGCTCGCATCTCCAAAATTTTGTCCGTACCCCTGATTTTTTTTATCTGAGTTTTGCCACTCTGCTAACAAATTTTGTCCGACATTCACCGCCGATGCATTTTCAAAGGAATTAATTTTTAACATGAAAATATTAATATTGATATACGGAGTTGGTTGAACCACAGATAAACCTCCTTTTTATAGGTATATGCAAGCACCCATCAAGTATGTTAACAGGAGGTCTTCACATGGACTTCGAAAAAATGAAGCAGTGGATGGATATTGCCCAGCAAATGCATGGGGATGATTTTTGGAAAATGATCTTCGATGATGAGCAAAGATCTCCCTTTATGGCAAATGGTCCGTCTCCCTTTACATTCACTCAGCAGGATCAGCGCGGCCCAGACGCGTCGTTTCCACCAATCGACATGGTGGAAACCGCGACAGAAATTCAGTACTTAATTTATTTACCTGGCTACCGAAAGGAAGATGTACAAGTGTTATCATATGGTGAATATTTGGTTGTGAAAGGACAGCGTCTTTCCTTTTTTAATGAGCAGGATTTTCGCCAAAAGCAGGGGAAGTATGGTCCGTTTGAAAAGAAAATCCGGCTTCCAGAAATGATTCTTGGACAAATGAATGCGGCCTTTAAAGACGGTGTGCTTTATATCAGGCTGCAAAAGGATGAAGGAAAAGCGACTGCTATTATCATAGATGACGAATATTGATACTCACGGCGTCGATTTGATCACGATCATCAATCGATTCAATCGGAAGGATCGTGATCACGCCATCAGCATTCTGTTCCCCAAAGCCATTGTTCCTTTTGATCGTACTGCAATGATTGCGAACAAACGTCGAACCAAACGTCATGGATGATCCTGTGCCTATCGAGTTCGTTTTCATATGAGCAATGTGAATCTGAGTAGGCAGCATGTGCGTCTCCCCTTTCTTGTCATCTCTATAAGTATATATCTCACAGCTTTTCCATAGACTAGATCAAGGCAGAAGAAAAGGTTGTGGTCTACTTGAAACATTTCATTCTATCACTCTTTAAAAAAACTGAATCCAGTCCATCCCCCTCTGTCACCGAGCTGGAGAAAAGGCTCACCGCTCTCGAGCAAAAAATGTCCGCACCAGCTTCTCCTGTCTCAGAGGATACACACATTCATATCGAATCCCTGCATGTGGACAAAATTGATTACCATTTAGAGTTTGGGGAGCTTTCCATTGATCAGCTTCAAGGCAGGCTCAATATTGGGGCAACCTATTACACGCCAAAGGACACGCACATCAAAAAATCAGCACCACCACCGAAGCCAAAAGAAACAAAAACACCAACAGTCTCGATTCGATCAAAGCCATCTTCTTAACCCGCTCAGCTTTTAAGCACAATCGGGAGCCAGAAATACACCGCAAGGACAATCACCACAATACTCATGATATTTAACCAAAAGCCTGCCCTGACCATATCAGATATTTTCAGCACGTCCGCACTAAAGACAGCGGCATTTGGCGGTGTGGAAATCGGCAGCATAAACGCACATGAGGAAGCCAAAGCAGCCGCAGCCATTAACCCATAGGGCTCGATGCCAATCGCAAGCCCAAGCCCTACCGTAATCGGAATAATCATATTGGCAACAGCTGTATTTGACATAATTTCAGTCATAAACAAAATCGCTCCCGTTAAAATGATCAATAGCATGATATACGAAAGCCCATTTAAATGCTGTAGATTTTCCCCGATCCATCCTGTTAGATTGGTTTCTGCAAAGCCCGTAGCGAGTGAAAGCCCACCTCCAAACAAAAGCAACAGCCCCCATGGTAGCTGTTTCATATCCTGCCATTCTAATATTCTCTCTCCGTTTGTTGCTGGAATGAGAAATAACAGCATGGCACCGAAAATGGCGATAGATGTATCAGATACGGTGATCCCTCCAAACAAAAAGAGCTTAAAAATCCACAAAAACGCCGTCATAAGAAAAACACCAAACACCCATTTCTCCTCTTGTTTCATTTTCCCTAAATTCTCTAATCCCTTTCGAATGAACTTTACACTCATTTCACCTGTGTGCTCTACTTTGAACTGTACCTTGGTCAAATACAGAAATAAGAGAATGAGCAGAATCATCGCAACAGGAAAACCAAACAAAAACCACTCAAAAAACATAATTTCCCGATCTAATAGCTTTTTTGACATTGCAGCAAACACAGCATTTGGCACAGACCCAACAAGTGTTGCCAAACCACCAATTGACGCTGAATACGCAACCGACAATAAAATACTTTTACTGAATCGCTCAAGAGATGGACCAGCTAAGATGTCATTAGCCTTGACCTCTTTAATCACAGCCAGTGCCACCGGAAGCATCATCAGGGCTGTCGCTGCATTTGAAATCCACATAGATAAAAAAGCAGTCGCAATCATGATACCTAATACAATGCGGTCACTTCGTGTGCCAATCACCCTTAAAATGTGTAAGGCCATTCTTCTATGCAGATTCCATTTTTCAATGGCAATTGCAATCATAAATCCTCCCATGTACATAAAAACGATCGGATCTCCATAAGCTCTTGATGTCTGTTCCATAGAAAGCCCGCCAAGTGTCGGCAGTAGGATGATGGGCAATAAAGATGTTGCAGGTATGGGCAGTGCTTCTGTCACCCACCATGTAGCCGTCCAAGCGGTAATGCCCAAGACTACCCTCGCAGCATAGGTCAATTCATTTTCAGGTATGAGAAAAAGAATGAGCAAGAAGAGTGCCGGTCCAAGAACAAGTCCAATCACATTCACCTTTTTATAAACGATAACAATTCCCCCTATTGAAAGCGTTAGTATATTTTTCTATTTTTTCACATTCGATGATCTCTTAAGAAATCCTTTAAATCATAAGAAAAAATGAAGATATCTTTCATAGAAACAAGCTATCATTTTCGTCCCTTTCCCAAAACCATGACATCGTGCCTTGGTCTATTTTCATAGGAGAAACTATACAAATCACGACCAATCACTGTAAAATATAGAGGATCTAATCAAAAATTGAGGTGTTTTCATTGTATACGGATCAACGAAAATCATTTTGGAAACAGAAAAAAGTCATGATCCCCATTCTTAGTATCATCGTAGTTGCTGCTGCTTTCTTTTTCTTAAAAGATTCTCTTTTTTCAAAAGAAAAAGAAGCTTTAAAAGCGGCTCAATCCTTTACGAAACAAATGGAGAAGAAAGACTTTACAAGGCTGGCTGATGAGGTAACAAGTGCGTCTTTGAAAGCCAATGACTTCTCAAAAAAACAACTAGCCGAAAAATACGACAATATCTTTAACGGAATTGGTGCTTATGATCTGAACATATCAAAGCTCAATGTTGAAAAACAGGACAAAGGAAATGGGTATCAATTTTCCTATGATGTGACAATGAAAACGTCATTGGGCAAGCTGCACAAGCTTTCTTACAAGGGCGTTCTCTCAGAAGAAGATGACAAATGGAAAGTCGACTGGAAGCCAAATCTCATCTTCCCGCAAATGGAGAAGGGAGATACCATCAAGGTCAAATCAGACCCTGCTGTCCGTGGAAACATCGTCGATCGAAAAGGGCGTACCCTAGCAGAAACAACTGGTGGAAGCGCACTTGGCATCATCCCAGGAAAGCTTGGCACAGGGGAAGAAAAAGAACGCAATATCAAAAAAATCAGCAAGGCGTTTGATTTAGATGAAGAACTAATCGACAATCAGCTGAAACAAGCATGGGTCACAGACGACACGTTTGTCCCGCTCAAATCAATGTTAGAACAGAAGCCGATTCCAAAGGATATAAAAGGCGTCACCTATCAATCGAAGGAAATGCGTTACTATCCTTATAACGAAGCCGCTGCCCATCTCACCGGCTATGTCGGGAAAGCAAATGCAGATGATATCAAAAGAAATCCGGCATTAAAAGCAGATCAAATCATTGGCAAAACCGGTCTTGAATTCACATTTGACAAAAACTTGCGCGGACAAGATGGCGGAAGCATTTTGATCGTCCATGATGAAACAGGCATTGAAGAAACATTGCAAAAGTCAGATCGACAAGATGGAAAAACAGTGAAGCTGACCATTGATGCCTCTTTACAGAAAAAAGCCTATGAACAGCTGAAAGGTGAAAAAGGGGCCGTCACGATCATGAATCCATCATCGGGGGATCTATTAGCGCTTGTCAGCGCCCCTTCCTATGATGTCAATCTTATGACAAATGGGATCACACCTAAGCAATATCAGGCATACAGTGAAAACCCAGATCTCCCCTTCCAAGCCCGGTATGCGAGCCGGTATGCACCAGGGTCCACATTCAAAACCATTACAGCAGCCATCGGGCTGGAAACAGGTGTCACAAAGCCTAATAAAGTACGCACCATCCATGGACTGAAATGGCAAAAGGATCAATCTTGGGGCAATTATCGAATTACACGGGTTCACGATAAAGAGAACGTAAATATGGTTGATGCCCTCGTGTACTCAGATAATATTTACTTCGGACAGGAAGCACTGGAAATTGGCAAAGACACCTATGAGAAAAAAGTGAAAGCATTTGGGTTTGGCGAAGATTTGCACATGCCATTTACAATGAAACCAGCACAAGTATCAAACGACGGCATTCAATCGGACATCTTACTTGCTGACTCAGCATATGGTCAAGGCGAATTACTCATGTCACCGATTGAACAAGTACATGCCTATTCTCCATTTGCAACAGGAGGCAAGCTTGTCTATCCTCGAGTCGTTCAAGATGAGAAAACAGCATCACCAAAACAAATCATCAAAGAAGACTCGGCAAATACAGTGAAAGACGCGCTCACTCAGGTCGTGACGAGTCCAAACGGTACAGCTCACTCCTTACAAATTGAAGGAGCTGACATTGCCGCTAAAACAGGAACGGCAGAGCTGAAAAGCAAACAAGGAGCGACAGACGGTTCTGAAAATGGATTTTTACTTGCTTTTAATCCTAAAAAAGAAGATTACGTCCTCGTCGGCATGATTGAAGGTGTAAAAAATCGCGGTGGTAGTGGACTCGTTATTCAAAAAATGAAGCCTGTCATCGCAACTTTTTATAAGTAACCATTTAGAGACACAAGCGCTTGTGTCTCTTTTTTCTAAATCATGACAATTTGCTATTGTTTTATAGTTCACCTTATGAATAAAATGAGAAGAATGCAAAATAGAAAACAGTTGAATGAAAGGAGGAAGTCTCATTGGCTATTGCTGCTCGTACAAAGGATAAACCTCAAAATTCTGTCACTGGATCAACGGTTTATCCCATTTTATTGATTATTGGCATTTGCCATATGCTCAATGACACTTTGCAAGCCGTTATTCCTGCCATGTTCCCTATTTTAGAACGCTCAATGGGGCTGACCTTTACACAATTAGGGCTGATTGCCTTTACATTAAATATGGTCTCCTCCGTGATGCAGCCCGCTTTTGGGTGGTACACAGATAAAAGGCCGATGCCTTATGCACTCCCGGTTGCTTTATTTTCTAGTGCTATCGGTATATTCGGGCTTGCGTTTGCGCCTTCCTTTGCCACCATTTTGCTTTGCGTTGTCTTTATCGGACTCGGCTCTGCCATTTTTCATCCAGAGGGCTCCCGCGTTGCCAACATGGCAGCTGGTCCAAGACGAGGACTTGCACAATCTATCTATCAAGTAGGCGGAAATACAGGTCAAGCCTTTGCTCCGCTAATCGCTGCTTTAATGCTCGTCCCTCTCGGTCAGCCAGGCGTGGCTTGGTTTACGATTGTTGGAATGATGGCTGTCGGTTTCCTTCTTTATATTTCAAGATGGTACGCAGGAAGACTTCAAACCATTCGAGCTCAAACGAAAAAAGCTCCACCAAAAGCTGCAAGATCTGAACTTCACCGTAAGTCAGCACTCACAGCACTTGGCATTATCGTCTTTCTCATCTTTGCCCGCTCTTGGTATGGAAATGCGATATCAAATTTCTATGCGTTTTATGCGATTGAACAATATGGATTGACGATTAAAGAATCACAGACTTATATTTTCTTATTTCTCATTCTAGGTGCAATTGGGACATTTTTAGGCGGGCCGCTTGCAGACCGCTTCGGCAAGAAAACGGTGATTTTAATTTCCTTATTGGCATCCTTTCCACTTGCCTTGCTGCTGCCATTTGCCGGACCTGTTTTTGCCTATGTTTTACTTGGACTGATTGGAGTCATTCTGACGTCAAGCTTCTCTGTCACAGTCGTTTATGCTCAAGAACTATTTCCCGGGAAAATTGGCACAATGTCTGGTTTAACGGTTGGACTTGCGTTTGGTATGGGTGCCATCGGATCGGTCGCTCTAGGCTTATTCATTGATGCCTTCGGTTTAACGCCTACCATGATCGGAGTCGCCTTTTTACCGATATTAGGCATCCTTGCCTTCTTACTACCTAGCGATCAAACCATCTCCAAATGGAATGAATCATAAAAAGGAGAAAACCGCTCAGTGATTGAGCGGTTTTTTCATATCTCATAAAAATGCGTATCAGGTACATGCTTCTTTGCAATAAACCCTTGCTGGAATTCCGGAAAGACCTTTTGCACCTGTTTGATTTTTTGATGAACCAAATCGGCATATGGAATATATAAATGATCCACAAGCTTTTGTTCTGTCATATAGTAATACCAATTCAGATTAAAGGTATTCTCATCAATGATCGTAAAGGCAGAAAAATGATAGAACAAGAGTGGACATTCGTCGAGATACATTTCCCCTTTCACAACTGAAAGCTTGTAGTTTTCAATATTCCAAATCGCGGCATTGGCTCCTTTAGATGTCACCACATGGACCCCTTCAAAATCATCGATCCATCTTTCAACATACCGCTGATCTCCATACGTCTTATTTTTTGTATCCATTTCGACTGTACAGTGTGCAAGACAGTTTTCCTTCCATTGTGTGACCGCCCGTTTGGCAACGTCTGTGTTGCGGCAGCCGACAAATCCAGTATTGAAGCGGCCAGATAACTCATAAAAGTGATAGAACCGCTTGGAATTCATATGATCCGTCAAAAATAAATGAGCGAGTGGATTCTCTGCAAATATCGCCTCTGGATCATGATAAAAATACAAATCCGTATCCAAATGGGCGAGATAATCCGCTTCTGAGGATTCAAGGATTTTGAGCAAAAAAACGGGCTTTAACGTCCAGCAATACTCATGGAACGTCCGATCATCCTTTGCCTTTCGTAGCGTCTCATCTTCAATATCTTCAAGCTGTTCATATTGAACGTGCGGATGCGGGAATTCACTTAACACCTTGTAAGCCAAAGGATCTGCGCATAAAACTGACAACTTGAATGAATGAGCGGTTTGTTCAAGCGAATGAAGCAGCGCCAAAAGCTTAAAAACATGGGTATTCGACACAATGGTTGTAAAATGATAACACGCCATCTACAACACATCCACTTGAAACAAATCAACGCGTAATAGCTCTTTTGTCAGCCCTTGAATGGCTTCTACAAGCACTGTGCAGCCATATTCCTGCCGTGCAAGCTGCGCTGCCTCTGACAGCTTTTTCAAAGGGACATGTCTAGCGGTCAGCTGATCTTTATTATCGCGTTTGACGCCTACGTTCCGCTCTGTGATCAAATGAAGCAGCTCTAAAAAATAAGAGAGCAGACCATCGAATACCGGATTTTCACGCAGCTGCCGGACTTCTTTCACAATGTCATTTGTGACGGTGTGAGAAAATGGACCAGAGAAAGCCAAATGGACATCAATGGCATCAATATTGTTGTACTTCTCGCACATATACAAAATGTTATATTTGATGTCATCAAATGACGTTAAATTACTTGGATGCTCCTGATGCACGCTCATGATATCCTCTCGCAATTCAAAAGAGAGACCAAGCTGATGCAGACGAATTCCTAAATCATAATCCTCAAACCCGTACCGAACGATCTGTTCATCAAACATCCCGAGCGCGATGACATGCTTGCGTTTGACAGAGGAGTTATTCGTAATAAAAAATCGCCACGGCAGCTCATAAGAGCCTAAATCATAGTTGTACGTGCGCAAAATGTCTTTGAGGATAGCAATAAACTCAGACTGCAAATCGAAGCTTTTCTCTAGAAATGCACCATTTTCAACTTCTTTCATTGATAAAAGAGGCGTTTTATCTTTCATTTTCCGCTTATACAGGCCTTGCTTTTTCAACCGATTGATATGATCCTGATCAAATGCTTCGTAAAAATAACGATAAATCCGCTTCCAGCATACACCACAAATGACAAGGTCCTCATGATCAGCATGTGCCTCCGCATGCTTTTGAATAAATTGCGGCTCTGCCAGCATATCGCTGTCATGGAATATCAGCAGGTCTCCCTCCGCCTCGCGAATGGCATGATTGCGCCCCTTGGCTATCCCTTGATTGACAGGAATACGCACCTTTTTAAACGGGAAATTCACCTCAATGTTCTCGAGCATTTCCATCGTGCCGTCCGTTGACCCATTATCGGCGACAATGACCTCAAACGGAATATTCGTATCCTGAAGCGTTAAGGAAAAAAGACTCCCTTCTAAACGCTCCTTGGCATTATAGCTCGGAATAATGACGCTTACCTTTGGCTTCTCATTCATGCGTCATCCTCCTCCAATTTGGCATAGCCGTTAAACAGCGGATCGACCTGCTCAACAGATTCAATCACATGGCGCAGCACGTTTCGATAGGCTTCTTGGAAAAACGGCAGATCATCTCTCCCTTTTTCATGAATTTGCTGCATCTCATCCTTGCTCACGATGCGAAAGCCGCTGAAATGATAGCAAATGAGCGGTTGCCCATCCTCCAGCAAAATATGTCCATTCTCTTCCCGATAAGAATGCTGTCCATAATTCCAATGACCAATATTCACGCCTTTTGTTTGAATATCTTCCACTTTTTCAAACAGCTTCGGCATATGATCCAGATATCCTTGATCGCCAAACTTGCCTTCTCCCGGTGCATTTTTGCATTCCTTCAAGCATTCTTCCTTCCACCAGCTGAGGCATTTTCGTCCGGCTTTATCTCCTTTAAAATGCAGGAAGCCAGAGTTATAGCGACCTAAAAGCTTCTGAAGCATTTTCACTTCCTCAGGATCGAAGCTCGGAATCACAATATCCCCTCTCGAAAGTAAAACAGAGGCATCCGGCTGATGTTGAAAAATCACTTGCGGGCTCTCATAAAAAAATAAATCCGCATCAAGATAGGTTACTCCTTCTGCCTGCTCCTGTTCAAATAACCACTCAATCCACATCGGTTTTAATGTCCAGCAATATTCCGAGGCATCCCGTTCCTCTTTTTTCTCCAGCAGCTCCGGCGTTTCGAGCTCCCGTACATGAACAAGATCAACATGAGGAAAATTCATTTTTTGAAGCAGATCAAATGCAGCATCATCCATACATAACGTCTTGATGACAGCATCATCTTCTACTTGCTTCAATGACAAGAAAAACGCAATGGCTTGATAAAGTCTTCCACTTGATAGAACCGTACAATATATGCTGTTCATCTACTTACACCTCTATTTTTGAAAGAATTCGCGGTACCATTCAATCGTCTTCTCTAAACCTTCATCAATCGAGTAGTCTGGCTTCCAATCAAGCAGCTTTCTCGCCTTTTCTGCCGACAAATATTGATGCTTTATCTCATGCGTTCCTTGGTTTAAAATACGAGGCTTCAGTTCACTGCCCATTGCCTTTAAAATCTTATCCACGAGCTCAAGAACCGTCAGCTGAATTTCATTACTAAAGTTAAAGGCTTCTCCAGCGAGCCCTTTTTCCTCCATCTTCTCAGCTAGCAGCAAATAAGCCTTAACCGCATCTTCAATGTAGAAATAATCACGAATAAATGTCCCATCACTTCTAATTTCCGGCGCTTCTCCTTCTAGCACAAGCTGGATGGTTTGCGGAATGATTCTGTTGAAATTTAAATCCCCGCCCCCGTATAAATTGCCGCAGCGCGTAATACAAACTGGAAGACCATATGTGTTGTAATACGTATGAGAAATTAAATCTGCACAGCTCTTTGATACATCATACGGATGTTTCCCATTTAGCGGCATGTCTTCATCGTATGGAAGCTGTTCCTGATCGCCGTATGCTTTGTCACTTGATGCCACGATGACTCGTTTGATCAGCGGCTGTCTTCTGCACGCCTCGAGTACATTCCATGTCCCTAAAATATTGGCTTCAAATGTAGAAACAGGGTGTCTATTTGCGACCCCAACAATGGCCTGCGCCGCCAGATGGAAGACAGTATCAATTTCGTATTCTCCTAACGCACGTTCAATCGTTTGCATATCCTCCAATGCACCTTGCACCACATTCATCTTTTCAAATTGACTGCCTTGATATAAATTCGACCTTGGCACCTGATCACGCACAAGTCCCGTCACGTTTGCCCCTTGATCAATCAATTCCTTGACGAGATAGCTTCCCAATAGTCCTGTACATCCAGTCACAAATACGTTTTTCCCATTCCAAAATCCGCTCATGCCGTCACCAAACCTTCCATGGTTGTTTTCCATTTGTCCACATGCCATTGATTTCCTTCAGGTTCTTATACGTATCGATCGCTGTCCAAAATCCGTGGTGCTCATAAACCGCAAGCTCTCCATCATTCGCCAGATTTTGAAGAGGCTCCGCTTCAAACACGCATTGATCATCGTCTGTCAAATAGTCAAATACCTTTGGAGACAACACAAAAAATCCTCCATTGATCATCCCGATACTGTCTGTCTTCTCAGAGAAGGATTGTGCCATCCCGTTATATACCTTCAACGTCCCGTACTGTGACTTCTTTTCAATTCCTGTGACAGTCGCAGCTGCCCCAAGATCCTGATGACGCTTCAGCAGATGAAACATATTGACATTGGCAAGTCCATCACCATACGTCATCATGAATGTCTCATCCCCAATGTAGTCCTGTGCCTGCTTTAACCGTCCGCCTGTCATCGTATTCTCGCCTGTATCTAAAAAGGTGATTTTCCAGTTCTCTGACTTTCCTAAAAGCTTCATTTCCCCTGTCGCCATATCTAGCTTCATGCTGTGATGCCGCCAGTCGTAGTTCAGGAAATACTCTTTGATCTTCTCTCCTTTATATCCAAGCAATAAGATAAACTCATCTACTCCGTAATACTGATAGATTTTCATAATATGCCATAGAATAGGCCGATCTCCGATCATAGCAAGTGGTTTAGGAAGCGCTTGTGTGACCTCACTCATTCTCGTTCCCTTTCCTCCGCAGAGAATGACTGCTTTCATCTTCTCCCCTCATCTCTCTATGAAAAATTTTTGATTGAAAACCTTATCTTTATGCGGAAAATCAGTACATGTACCCTCATACTTTGTCCGACTTCAGGTTTTGAATCTACTCTATTCATATGTCGAAATGAGAGAGGATGCCACCTAGCATTTAACTATTTTTACAAATAAAAAAAGAGCGAGATTTGTATTCTCGCTCTTTCAAAGTTTAAATTGTATATTATCAGGGTAGATGGTATGATAAACATGTGCATCAACAGCACAAACAGCCTCTTTTTATCAAGAGACTACTAGATGGAATGAATTCAAGTGGCAGCTTGCTTCATTCTCAATATGAATCACGGAGGTGAATTCCCATGGCACAAAACGTACTTTGTGAAGTGAACTCTTGCCGTTTTTGGGCTGATAACAGCTGTACGGCTTCTACCATTAAAATTGGTAAAAACACAATGACTGATGTGACTCGCAATGCTGAAACTGATTGCGAAACATTTGAAACAAAATAAGAGGTTTTTCTGAGATGAAGGAACTGGCAGGTTCCTTCTTTTCTTTTATCATTCTATCAAGAATGATAATTATTATCAAGTGTTTTTCATTAAACATTTCTCGGGAAATAATGACACGATATTTCTCCATTCGTTGACGATTTTCACTCCTTTTTCTATACTCAACATATCCGAAGAAGAAAAAGTGGTGACCAATCAATGGATTTTACGATACGTTTTCTATCATTCTTTGTCGTAGAAATCGAAGGCAAAGATGAACAAGCAAATAAACGGTTCAAGCATTATCAAACATTAGATCAAGAGGAATTTGAACAAAGTGAGCTGAAGGACTTTTTAGATGGTGAGCTAAAAAAAATCGTCAAACGAAAAGTGGACAGACACCCTAAATCTGAACAAGTACCAACCAAAATTGGCCGGTTCATTGTCGAACCCGGTCATGAACTCGATTCAAATCCAAACTACAATTTATTTCATCAGACGAGATTTGCCGATACAAAAGAAGTATTTAATGAATGCAGTGAACAGTTTGTTCGCACGTATTTAGATACAAGTGCTGTCAGAGGCGGCGTTTTTTTAGTTGCGTCTGCCGTTCCTAAAAAGTACTTCGATGACTCCTTTGTCTTTATTATGAAATGCGATTTTGAACAGAAAGTTGCTTCTATCGCTGATACATCTACCTTGATCAAAAAAGTAGAAATGGCGATTACAACAAAAAACATGAAATCAATTCAATACCCTTTTATGCCAGAAGAGGGCATGACAGAGGAAGCTGAAGTGAAAATTCACCAATCCTCACATGCTCGTTATTTTGAGGACTTTCTGAAATTCGTCGAATACGGAGAATCTATGCCTGAAATCATGAAATCACAGGTCATGAACATGGTGCAGGAACAAGTATTTGAAACATTACAGGATGAAAGTGAAGAATTAAAGCAGTTCGAAGAGGATCTTGAAATATGGGAAGCGAGTGAAAAACGAGAAATTAGAGAAACACTTGATACAGAACAGGTCACACTAGCAGCTTCTCACATTGTGGAACAAACCCCTGACATCACAATGAAAATGCGTCTAGGTGAAACAGAAATCAAAGGACTTTTAGCCGACTTTGGCCACTCGATCCATATTGCGAAGGTCAACAATCGATATGTCGTGCTCGTCGAAGCAGACCAAATTGTCTTTGAAAAAGGAAGCACACCTGTTGAATTCCATAAACCAAATGGATTAAAAGAGGTTGTCAGCCAGCTCACGCAAAAAGCCTACGATTCAGACTTAGAATAAGAGAATATGACTGCCTCCTGCGATCAGCTGCATGAGGCAGTTTTTTTATATAACGCTTTATTTTTTACACTGCACTAGAAGAAACATGCTGCCCGCCTCTTACCCACATGCTGACAAGCATTAAGCTTATGATGAGCATCAACCAAAAGACGCTGTTTGTTCCGAAAAACTGAATCAACGTATACCCGCACAAAGGCCCTAAAGCAGCCCCCATATCTTGAACAAAAGAATAGCTGGCGAGAAAGCGGTTCTTATCTGTTTGAGCAGAGGCTTTTTGAAAGGCAAGTGTATCGGTGAACGTTGTGACAATCGTTGCCAGCAGCTGAATCAAAAGCAGCATCAATAGGAACCAGCCGCTTACCTTCAGCATGACCCCAAGAAAACTGAGCCCTCCAAATGAAAGAAACATCCAGCATAGCATTCGTTCCTTCATCACAAGCCGATCAAACCATTTGCCCGTTCTCGGTGCTACAAATGGTTCCCATCCCCACCTAATTGCTTGAATCACACCGCTTAAAGCCGAAGCTCCGATGACAAAGCCAAACAGAGTCAATTGATCCTGGTCAATCTTTGCTTCAATGACATGACTCAGCGTGGATGCGAATAAACCTTGAATGATCAGTGCGATCAGCATGCCTGTTATCAGTACTTTTACAACATCTCGTGTAAACCACTTTTGTTTGATGCCATGATACACCTGCGTGCCTTCTCTCTTTTCAATTTCATCCAACGATACATAAAAAATGCATCCCATCAATGTAAGTAAACCAAAGACTAGCGTCATGGACTGGAAGCCGATCAAGCTAGCAAAGATTCCGCCAAATAACATGCCAAATAAACTGCCAAGCCGGTAAAGCCCATTATAAAGCCCCGTCAAATGTCCTTGTGAGCCTTCGTCCATTTCAGCCAAAACCCTCATCCCGCTCATTCGGAGTAATGTCCAAGCGAGACCCCATGCGCAGCGGCAGATAAGCAGCAGCCAAAAGCCGCTCATCCCATATAATATCGTGGTCACTGACGCGATCAAAATCGCGATCAATACACCCGTCTTCATTGGGATATAGCGATAGAGCCACCATACGACAGGTGCTAGCGGGATACGAATGAATCGGTTGATGGACAGCAGTAACCCGACCTCCCAAATGGATGATAAACCAATCTCTTTCCAATAGACCGGGAGAACAATATAGAGCATTGAATCCCCAATAAGTGCAAATGCTGTGATGAGCGATATTGACACAACTTGCTTTTGACGACGATCCATTTTTTCTTCCCCCTTCGCTACCTTTACGATAAGGGATGCCTTATAATAAATCTAATGAATGTTTTTGATTGTTTTATCAAAATAATTGATAGGTGGTGCGAAGTTGAATTTACATGCCCTTCGGATTTTTGCAAAGGTCGCAGAGACAAAAAGCGTCACACAAACTGCCGACGCACTATCTTTGACACAGCCAGCTGTGACGGCTCAGCTTAGAAGCATTGAACGAGAGATCGGGTTTCGCCTTTTTAAACGAAACGGTCGGGGCATTGCGCTCACAGAAATGGGAAAGATGCTGTATCCTTATGCCCGGCAAGTGTTTGAGGCTGAAAAGGAAGTAGAATATCAGATCACGCTATTACAAAACGGGAAGAAGGGGCGCCTCCGCATCGGTTCTACCTATGTACCACTCAACTTTTTACTGCCTGATTGGCTGGCTGCTTTTAAAACGTCATCACCACAGACAGAAATCGAATTAAAAAGCGGAAATTCCGCTCAAGTGATAGAGAGCCTGCTTCAATATGAATCAGATGTCGCCATCGCTGTAATTGAAGATTTGCATCATGAGGAGATCGTTACCTCTCATTTGACGAATTTAAGCTATGATTTTATTGTGCCAGCAGACCATCTGTTGAACGGAAAAACCGTTCCGCTAGAGCACCTGAGTCAGGAGCCCTTTTTAATGCGTGAAGAAGGCAGCTCCACTAGAGATAAGCTCTTTTCCCTGTTCACCTCGAAAGGAATTAAAAAACCGACTGTTGATTTACAATTCAGCGGTGTTCATGAAGCGATTCAAATGATTAAAGCTGGCTATGGGATCACACTTGTTCCCCGTGATGCGGTTCAAGGCAGTCTCAAGCGGAAAGAGATTGGGCGTGTATATATCGAAGGCATAGAAATCGTCAGACCTGTTGTGATCTGCAAACGGGCGAATGATCTTGAAGAGAATAGAACCGTGGATGCCTTCCTGCAAATGAAAGATATCGGTCCATTTAAGGAGCCTACTGCAAATTAAAAAAGTGCCTGCATGAGAAACAGGCACTTTTTTCTATTCTGCTGGCTGCACGATGTCATACGGTACAGCCTTTGAGGCTTTCACTAATTGTTCTGGTGTGATCAGTATTTCATTTCCCCATTCACCTGCTCCAACGCCTAATATTTCCTCCTCTAATAGCGAAGCTTCGATGATGGTGCGGAAGCCTTCTGGCTGCCAGCAAAACGGCGGTATTGAGCCAATTCGGTAGCCTGTCACTTCTAGAACCTTCTCTGGTGATGCCATTTTAATATTACGAGAGCCAGCCGCTTTCTTTAGTTTCCCTGACTTAATATGCTGGTCAGCGCCAACCATCACAAGCAGCTGCTCTCCTTCCCCTGTTTCAAAAATCAATGTCTTAATCATTTGTCTCTCACGAAAACCAAGGGCTGCTGCTACATTTGCGGCTCCCTTCTCTGTTTCGGAAGAAAATGTTTTGATCTCATATGGGATGCTGTGCTGATTCAAGAATTCATGTGCTGGCAGTACTTTCATTGATTTGAACCCCTTTCCTTACGATGTCTTTCATTTAGCTTATCACAATCCTCTCATCCTTAAGATGTATTTTTCAATGAAAAGCCACTGGGTCCTTCTTCACCATGCTATACTGAACTTGTTTTTGAAAAGGAGCCGGTTGGATATGGGAAACAAGTTTTGGTACTATACAGGCAGTAAAAGCCTTCTCATGCTAAGTGATATTCTATTTGTCATGACGATCACATTTGTGATCTATCAAGATACACAATCTGTTGCGTATGCAGCTTTATTTCCGTTAATAAGAACGCTATGCCAGCTATTAGCTGGGCTCATCTCTCCTGTTTTGGCAGATCACTATCAAGCGGGCCGGCTGTTGAAATGGGTCCCGCTTTTACGTCTTGGGATGCTCATCGTGTTTACAGCTCAATTTCATTTCTTTCAGCAGCATATGATTTGGCTGTTTGGTGCGCTCATTCTCATTTCCATCACAGGCGGGTTCATTAGCCCTTTATTGCAGGCCATCATGCCGATGCTTGTGCCAGAAAATCAGCTTGTGAAAGCGAACAGTACAGCCTCCATTTTTCAACAAACGGTTCAAATTGCCGGCTATTCGTTTACTGGAATGCTCGTTCTGTTCATTGGTCCCTTTTATTTAATGTGGATCACTTGTTTGATGATTGTGTTGTCTTATTTATTTTTCATCCCTTTATTTCCTCTTCTTAAGCAAGAAGACACCGTTCGAAAAGCAAATAAGATGAACAGTTTCAAGGATGGCTGGACGATCATTTGGACAAATAAAACAATTCGCACCCTGACCTTTATGGATGTGTGTGAAAATATAGCAGGCGCTGTGTGGATTGGGGCAATTACGCTTGCCTTTGTCACACAAGATTTAAACGAAAGTGAGGATTGGTGGGGATTTATCAATGCCGCTTATTATACCGGCGCCATTCTAGGCGGACTCTTGGCTGCGTGGATAAGCCAGTTCATTCAAAAGCAGCTTCTTCTCTTTATGGCAGCTGGTTCATTCATTTATGCAGTGCTGACCATTGTCTATTCACTGAACAACCTGCCGTGGCTTGCGTTGCTGCTTTGTATTTTGATGGGGCCTGCCTATCAAATTCGTGATGTTTCACAGCAAACCATTCTTCAAACGGAAACGCCCGTCCGAGATTTATCTAAGGTGTACTCGGCTCATTACGTCCTTTCCTCTGTATCTGTCGGTTTATCTATTTTCTTTGTTGGATTGATTGCAGATGCATTTGGAGCGAGGACTGTGTATTTGCTGGGCGGCTTGTTTGTGCTCATCTGTTCCGGGATTGCCATCCTCGCTTTTATGAGGCAGAAAAAAAAGAGCGGCTGATTCATGCAGCGGCTCTTTTACTTTTCCTTTAACATTGCGAACATATCACGCGCCATCGCTTCTAAAATATACACGACTGGCGTCTGTGTCGTGATATTGGCTCGGTGAACCCGTTCGTCTGTCACGTAATAGGCAATATTTAAATCTGAAATGCGCGAAATCGTGCAGTGCTGATTGTTGGTAATGCTAATGATTTTGCTTCCTTCTCTTTTTAACTTCGAAATATGATCAATCGTAATACTGTTCTCCCCTGATACAGACAGCACAATGGTGACACTATTGTCTAAATACTGCATATTCATCGGGAAAAACGGATCATTGATGTAAAATGAAAATTTCTCAAGACTTGAAAAGTACCTTGCCCCATACTGCGCCAAAATACCAGAGCTGCCAGTGCCAATAAACAGCACATTTTTTGCATCGGCAATGAGTCTTGCTGCCTCTTTAATTTTCCCCTCAAAGTCCCCTTTTAGTGTTCGTTCAATAAATTCATACAGAAAGTGCTGGGTGCTTTTTAAAGTAGGTGTCTGCTCTGCTTCTAAATACATTTTAAGCTTCACTTTAAACTCTGAAAAGCCTTCACAATTTACTTTTCGGCAAAAGCGAAGGACAGACGAGGTGGATATATGGGCAGCATCTGCTAAGTCCCGAATTCTCATATACACGACCTTTTCACTGTTTTCCATGATGTATCGGTATAAAGCGCTTTCTAGTTCATTAAAGCTGGAAATAACCTCACTTGAAAACATCTGACTTCCCCTTTCTCCAACAGCATGTCACAATGTGTTTCTTTTATGTAACAAATCTCTAAATAGGGCACCCTTGCCTAAAGACGCTGAAGTCATTTACGCACGAGATGCTCTCACGATAAGCTATAGATGTACAAACAAAAGAATTGGCTTTTCTCTATTATAACATTGCGCGTTACATTATTCGGAGGTGCAGAACATGGCAAAAGGATTAAAGGTTGTCACAATTGGCGGAGGATCAAGCTATACACCAGAGCTTGTAGAAGGATTTATTAAACGGTACGATGAATTCCCGATTAGCGAGCTTTGGCTTGTCGATATTGAAGCGGGAAAAGAAAAGCTTGAAATCGTCGGAGATCTTGCAAAACGAATGGTGAAAAAGGCAGGACTTCCAATCGAGGTTCATTTAACATTAGATCGCCGGAAAGCGCTTGCGGACGCTGATTTCGTCACAACACAATTCCGTGTCGGACTTCTCGAAGCACGTATGAAGGATGAACGCATTCCTTTAAAATATGATGTCATTGGTCAAGAAACGAATGGTCCAGGAGGTCTATTCAAAGGGCTTCGCACCATTCCAGTCATTCTTGATATTGTGAAAGATATTGAAGAACTGTGCCCAAACGCATGGCTTGTGAACTTCACAAATCCAGCGGGTATGGTTACAGAAGCCGTACTTCGCTATTCAAACCATCGCAAAGTCGTTGGACTATGCAACGTGCCAATCGGCATTCGCATGGGAATTGCCAAAGGGCTTGATGTCGACGCAAGCAGAGTCGAGGTCAGCTTTGCTGGATTGAACCATATGGTCTTTGGACTCAATGTATTCTTAGATGGCAAAAGTATCATGGATCAAGTCATCGAAGACATGGCAGATCCAAACTCCACGATGTCGATGAACAACATTCATGCCATTCCGTGGGATGCTGATTTCTTAAAAGGGCTTGGCGTGATTCCATGTCCATATCACCGCTACTACTACAAAACAAGTGACATGCTGGCTGAAGAAAAGAAAGCAGCAGAGAATGAGGGCACTCGTGCAGAAGTCGTTCGTGCACTTGAAAATGATTTGTTCGAGCTGTACAAAGATCCTGATCTTGATATCAAGCCACCACAGCTTGAAAAACGAGGCGGTGCCTACTACAGTGATGCGGCTTGTAACTTGATTGCATCCATTTATAACGACAAGCATGACATTCAGCCTGTGAACACGATCAACAATGGTGCCATCAGTGACATTCCAAATGATTCTGCTGTTGAACTGAACTGTGTCATCACAAAAGACGGCCCTAAACCAATCGCTGTTGGTGAAATGCCAGTCGCAGTCAAAGGACTTATTTCTCAAATTAAATCCTTTGAACGTGTTGCCGCTGAAGCAGCCGTGACAGGCGATTACAACACAGCACTTGTCGCAATGACAATCAACCCGCTCGTCCCATCAGATGCCATTGCAAAAAGCATCCTAGATGAAATGCTAGAAGCACACAAAGAATATTTACCACAGTTCTTCAATAAAGTAGAAGCATAAAACAGAACCGCACTTGTCGACAAGTGCGGTTTTCTTATTTCTCTGTAAACAACTGATCCATCTGAGAGCGGTCATAGTCTAATAGCCAGTACTGTAGATCAAAAGCATATCTGACAATTTTCAAAGCACGATCCCCTGCTTTTTCTAATACAACTGATTCTTCTCCTAATGACCAATCTGCCACTTCAAAGCGAAGCCCAAAAGGCCACCCATAAAAAAGAGGCGGCGTGAGGACAAGATTAGGAAAATGACTTTTTAAAAAACTATCGGTTTGATCGCTCATGTCATATCCTTCCATTGGTTTTATTTCTTATTTTACCGTTGAAGCTGATGGAATTACAATTGGAAATAAACTGTCATTTCTTATATGATAGAAAGAGATGGAGGTGTGACCAATTGAAAAAATGGTTTTTACAGGTGTTCCTCACAGCATTGATCACTATGTGGATACAGGCTGGACTTGATCAGGTGAACATCATTCATATCACCAATGTATGGGTCGATGTCAGCAGCTGGATCTTGATCTTCTTTGTCATCTACGCACTTTTTGAATGGGCAGCTCACGTTTTAGCAAAACGGAAAACCGCTCATCGCTGAACACCTCCTTTCATAGAGATGTTTTTTGTTGAAATTCTTCTTGCACAAGTTCATGGATGACGCCCATTCCTGCTTGGCTACCAGCAGCTGCTGCAAGAACAAGTTGAGCAGGCCCACCTAAATTGTCACCGCATGCAAAGACACCGCTGACGGTTGTACGTCCAAGAATATCTGTTTCAATGCCGGCATTTTTCGTCATTTGACAGCCTAGTTTTTCAGCAAATGGAGCTGACTGCTTGAATTCACTTGCGACAAATCCGCCTTCTCTATTCACCGTTTCCCCATTCGCAAGGTGAAGAGAGTGCATTTGTCCATTCTCATGATGAATGGACATAATTGGTACATCAATGACTTGAATAGAATGTACTGATAGCAGTGCCTTCTCCTCTTCAGCAAACACTTGCTTCCCATTCGTAAACACGATCAAATCCTTTGTCCAATTGGAAAGAAGTTTAGCCATATGCAAGGCGCGTGGATTCTCAGCAATGAGAGCAAGCGGCTTATCCTTTAGCTCCCAGCCATCGCAGAAAGGACAGCTAAACAACGTCTTTCCATACACTTCATGCACCCCCTTGATCTCTGGCAGTATATCCTTTAGTCCTGTTGCCAATATGATTTTCTTCGCTTCGAATCTTTCTCCCTCTTGTGTCAGTAAGGCAAAGTTGTCCTCATTGTTTTGTACCTCAACAATTTTACTTCGTTTGATTTGGATATTGGGGTAGTTTTGAAGATCTGCTTCACCCGCTTTTCTGATCTCAAACGGTGTCATTCCATCGTTTGTAATAAATCCATGTGATTCCTGAGTCACTCGATTTCTTGGCATCTCGTCATCGAATACAATGACCTGTTTTCTGCCTCGCCCCACAACAAGTGCTGCACTTAATCCGGCTGGCCCGCCTCCAATAATGGCACAATCTAATAACATGTCAATCTCTCCTTTTTATTCAAGACTTTAAAGACTCTTAATATCTATAATAGGTTCAAAAAAATCACATGTTGAAAAATGGATTTTTTTCTGTCTGCTCTATTTGACTTGCGATATCAACTAACCGCTTTTGACTTAGCGTTTCCTGCATTTTCGTTTCAACATCCTGCATGACCTGTTCAATCAAACAGCCATCATGAGGCATGAAAGAATCATGTTCTAAGGAACAACGAAATAAATTGGTTTGTCCTTCTACAGCCTGAATCACATCTAAAAACGAAATGTCTTCCTTCTGTTTCATAATGGCGTAGCCACCTTTTGCGCCAGGTGTTGATTCAATCAATCCTGCCTTCACAAGCTTTGTTAAGATTTTGGATAAATAAGTGGATGAAAGGTCTTGCATCTTGGCGAGAGGCTCAACGCCTATTGCTTTCCCGTTTGGTGCAAGAGTTAAAAACACCATCGTATGCAGTGCATAGTTGGTCGCTTTAGAATATTTCATAGGAACATCCCTTTCTATCTATTACAGACCTTTTATATCTGTAATTGATCATAAAAGATTCAAGAAGAAAAAGCAAGTGTTGTGAATCTACTTCTTTTTTCATTCCACATTTCGCATTTCCTTCCGATAATAGAAGTGTAGCAATGATGAATAGTAGAAGGAGTGAAGAAAATGTCAGATCAACAGCACAATGCAGCACACGAAGAAGAAGAGGAATTTAACGTATACGACATGCTTCCGCCCGCAGGAACAATCATTGGAGAAGCAACAGAAGAAGAAATGGAAGCTGCGGCAGCATTAGAAGTGAGACATGTCGCGTTCATGCGCCTTCAAGATATGTTCATTCAATTTGATGGCTCGTCTTACAAAGACTTATTAAAAGACTTCCAAGAATTCGAATTGGATTCAACAAAATTCTGGAGAGCCATTGCTAGACGCCTGCAAGTTCCATACGAATGGCCAATCCGACTCGACCACGCAAACGGCCCTATTTATATAGGTGAAACAGAGGATAGCCGTGAGGTTGAGGAGAGTGCGGAGTAAGGAAATGGTGACCCCCTTTTGATGAGGGGGTCTTTTGCTGAAATGATAGATTTCTCAATAAAAAAAGATGTATTACTCCTCTAAATCAAATTCCAACGCAATCGATATATTAATGGCTATGTCGTGCATTTCATCTATTTCTGATTGATTCAAATGCTCCGCAAAACGACGTGCACTCTCGACAACATCAGAATGCTGCTTAATCATCTCTTCATTCAGTATAAAGATCGTATTGATCGCCCAGCCAGCATTCGTTAACATTTCTTCGTCTTGAATGGAGTTCATGTATGTTTCTACTTCAGAAAAAATCCACTTGATATCATCAATTTGTTCTACTTGGAAATTCGCGATTTTTGAAAGCTGTTCAGGGTCTTTGGTTAAGAAGATATCTTTCACTTCTTCTTTTGATAATGGTTTATTCTGCTTTTCATATTCAGCCTGCCACTCTTCATCTGACATCCCATCTTCTTCGCTATCTTCTGCGGTATAATGCCCAGCAATCAGTTCATCAAACGAATCCGCTAATTTGAAATCCGTCTCATATTCTAGATCAAAGTAATGAACTGTCGGATGCTCCTTTGTTTCTCTGTAATCCAATGCAATCCAAGTATGACCATCCCCACAAATGAGCACAAGTCCCTCAGGCAATTCCCATTCTTCTATTAAATAATCACTATCCATGATGCCTTCATTTTTGGCAATTCCTCTTAAATGATCAAATGACACATGATCCTCTGCCCATCCATTCGGCTGATCCGTTGGAAAAGCATTATGCAGGGTATACCCGCCATTTTGTTCGAGGATAAGTTTCTTATATGTATCAGGCAAGATGACGCCTAGCTTCTTTTCCGCTTTTGCAATGCCTTTCTCATTGATTTTCTTAAATGTTTCTTCGCTTTCTCTATCCCAAAATGGTTTCAAATAAAATACCTCCAATTGTTATTTCTATCTCATTTTACCATTTAAGCGAACTAGTTTAATAGTCCTATTAAATAAAAAAAAGAAGGGTTCTCCCTCCTCTTTTTGGTCATGATTGGTCTTGATTTCTCGCTTCAAATTCATCCAGCATTGCACGCACTTCGTCTGTTGATGATGTGTTCATTAATTGATTTCTTAAGAAACTCGCTCCTCTGAATCCTTTTACATAAATCTTAAAGAAACGGTGCAGTGCCTTGAATGGACGCAAACCTAGTGATGAGTATTGATCATGAAGATCAAGATGTAATCTTAAAAGACCGAGCAGTTCATCACTTGTATGCTCCTTCGGCTCTTTTTCAAAAGCAAATGGGTTATGGAAAATCCCACGCCCAATCATCACACCGTCCACTCCATACTGTTCAGCAAGCTTTAAGCCAGTTTGACGGTCAGGAATATCACCATTGATCGTCAAAAGCGTATCAGGTGCTACTTCATCACGAAGTTTTTTGATTTCTGGAATGAGCTCCCAATGTGCATCCACCTGGCTCATTTCCTTTCTTGTACGAAGGTGAATCGATAAATTCACAATATCTTGCTCCAAAATGTGTCTAAGCCATCCGCGCCATTCATCGACTTCAGTAAAACCAAGTCTTGTTTTCACACTGACAGGTAATCCCCCTGCTTTTGCTGCTTGAATCAGCTCTGCTGCAACGTCTGGGCGAAGAATCAAGCCGCTGCCCTTCCCGTTTTGCGTGACATTTGGGACAGGACAGCCCATATTAATATCAAGCCCCTGAAATCCCAATTCCGCCATTCCAATACTCATTTGTCTAAAGTTCTCAGGCTTGTCTCCCCAAATATGAGCAACAATCGGCTGCTCATCCTCTGTAAAGGTTAAACGCCCTTTCACACTTTGAATGCCATCAGGATGGCAATAACTCTCACTGTTCGTAAACTCTGTAAAAAACACATCAGGTCTCGCCGCCTCACTCACAACATGACGAAACACAACATCTGTCACTTCTTCCATTGGTGCTAATATAAAAAATGGCCGCGGTAAATCACGCCAGAAATTTTTACTCATCTTTCATCCAATTCCTCTCATGACATAGCGCCTTATAGGGCATGTCCTTCTATAAAATATCATTATATACATTAATAATCATTCAACGCAAAAAGAGCATAAAATGATCATTCACAAAATGCTATCACACTTTATAAAATATCAAAAATTTGAGGAGACGTAAACGCCGTTCCTACTAAGAAATGTTTACGCGATGGGCAGTAAGTAAAGCATCCAGCAAACTAATGAAAAAGATATTCAAATAAAAAAAGCCCTATGGAGGGCTTTTTAAATTGTAATTGCCTTTTCTGTTACATGATAAGTGTTAGAAGTAATAATTTTATCAAGTGACCAACCGGCAGCGAATAACACAGAAAAAATTGTAAAACTGATAAATAACTTTTTCATCATAACGCCTCCGCCATTTTTAGTATTTGTTGTTGAGCTTTAATGGTCTTTTTTAGATATTCTCTATTCATTTCAAAATTCCCTTTTTGATAATGATAATCTGCAAGTTTTTCTGATAACTCTGCAACATCTTGCCATAGATGTTTACTTTCTAAATAACCGAGGCTTTCTTTTACCTCCAATTGATTATATTCTTCAAAAAGTGCATAAATGATTTTTAATTTAGCTATATATTCTTGATCGTCTGCGAGGCTGGCTCTATTTATGCCACAAATAAAATATTGATTTCCTTTATCTTTTTTACCTTGATCGTAGAATACCCATGACAACATATAAAGAGTTCTAATTCCCGAAACCGTTTCGGCGTGTTCTTTAATTTGAATTGAATTTTGAAATTCATTTTCTGCAGTTTCAATTTTCCCCGCCCTCTTTTTGACTAACCCTATATTATGATGTATTACACCAATGATTCTTCGTGCTGTATCCTCTTTAAGCTCTTGAGCCAAACTCAAGGCTTCCCGATAATAAGATTCTGCCTCATCTAAACGGTATAAGTCATACATATTCGCTCCAAATTTGATATTACAACCGACTACTTTCGCTTTGTAAAACTCGCTCGTTGAATACATTTCTTTTGCTTTTTCCAAATGATTTAATGATACGAAATGTTGATCAATACGATAATAAGCATCGGCCAGTTTATAATGAAATTCCGCTCTTTCTATATCATCAGGTACATTCTTTAAATGTTCTTCAGCAATCTTATAAAAATTTATAGCAGCAACATAATTCTTGTGATGGAATTCGTGCATACCTCTAAAGAAGTTTGAATAGTAGTCAAGCGTTCCTTTGACATGAGGTTGTTTGTTCTCTATTTCTTTGAGTAAGTTGGGTAAAGTGGGGCGTTGTTGATTCATTTCAATAGGCTCAAGACTCTCAAGCATGAGTCGATGCCTAAACTCCATTAATTGATAATAAAGTAGTAAATCTTGATCCTCTTCCATGTTCTCTAGTTCTCTTTCAACCCGTTCTTTTAAAATCTCTGCATCCGGCACGCTGAATGTTCTTATAAATCTATACCAATCATTTATCAAGATACCAACTTGAGAAGAAAGAATTTTCTCCACTCCTACCATCCCCTTTTCTTGCCATCCCTTATAATGACATATATTATCATTTAAGGAATATTTCCACACCTAAAAGAAACCGCAATTTTTCCATAAAAACAAAATACAATGATATAGATGCACAAATATATAGCATTCTAACAAATACAGTATAAAAATACTATTTACCCTTAATTTGGTTGTTGTTACAATTTTTATTAAATGCGTAGAAAGGAGTGATTATCTTATATAAAAGACCTATAAGGATTTAAGACATATTCCACTGGTTTTTCTCAAAATGTATTTTATAATTGAGGCTTGGACAACAAGGCTTTCTAACATAATAAACAGTCTCTTTATTAATTTTTTTGGAGGCGAAGAACATGACTTTTAGAAAAAAACTTGTTCCTGTACTACTAAGCTCAACTCTATTAACTTCTGGTCTGGGTGCGACTACTACGTTTGCAGCGGAGCCAGCTAAATCAACAACATCAGTACATACGAAGGTGTATAAAACTTCTTTACAACAAGCCGCAACAAATAATAGCACTAGCCCTATTCAGTCAAATGCTTTAGCAACTCAAACAGCCGCAAATGGGGAAGTTTCTACTCAAGGGGCTGTTTCGTGGACATATAAAGCATTCCGAGGTGCTTTACGTTCTGGTGGGTGGTTACTATCAAAAGCATTGAAACCCTTTAATCCAAAGGCTGCTGCTTGGATCAGAAAGAATTCTGCTAAAATCGCAAATGTAATGGATAAGGGCGAAAAGTGGACTGAAAAACAATTCATAAAAGCTTTTACTAAAATGGGTGCACCTAAAGATGTTGCTAAAACTTTGGCAAAATTCATCATTACTCTTATTTAAATAAACAATAAGTGCTATTAGTTTTCTAATAGCGCTTTTTTATGGAGGGGATATATTGTCTTTTTCTTATGTGATTTCATTGACTTTTTTAATACTCCTTTTAGTTTCTATCATATTTTATACTTTTTTAAGGAAAAAAAATGTTGTAGATGAACCCCCAGGTGCTATTGTTGCCGTTCTTCTTATTTTACTAATATGTTTTTCCCTTGGTTTTGTTATTGCTATTCCAACTTTCATGCTTTACCTAGTATCATTGGGAGTGAATTTTCTTTTCGGCGAATACATAACTTATGATTCATTTTTCTCTTTAGTGACCTTTTCTTTGTTAGTTAGCATCATCGTAATTTTTTGGTCATTTATAGTTTTATTTATAGGGAAAGGAATCATTTTTTTGTTGAAGGTTCCAAAATGGATAACTTATATTTTAGAATTTTTTGCTTCGTGGGCTCTTATTTACTTCACGATTAAATATGTACTAAATTTAAAGATAATTGAAGTTTCTATATGGGGGAATGGTGTATTAATTTTATCTTTCTTTGTTAGCTTTTTATACATTGGTCTTGATATCATATCCACTGCGTTGGATCAAAAAAATCAACATATAGAAGAATAACCCCCTATCTAGACAAGGGGGTTATTTATATATAGAATTTTAAATTTATCCAGTTAACATAAAGGTGCGAATATAGATTACACAAGATATCTGATAGTTACTTAAAAGGTCTAAAGGTGTAAAAATGATGTACATAATGGTTATGCAACAACGTCTTACCTTTCCATTAGTTTTTGGCTCAAGGACCTAATTTGACCAAATTGCATTTCGAACATCAAATCCCATATATCAAGACATTCATTTGCGATAACTTTTCTCGCAGGTATAGTTGAGTTAGAGGTTTCGTCATATAATCCAATGATTAATTTAGAAATTTCATCTTCTATTCCCCAAATCCCTTTAAACTTATCAACTTCATTTCCAAGTAAGTGGTAACTCATTGAAAATATAATATCTTTGTAATCAACTATTGATTTTGATTTTTCTTCAAGATAACGAACAAATGCATGTACTATTCTACGGTTTAAACCAGAATTCATTATTTCAATCATAAAATCCTTATCTCTCTTTAAATCAATAAGATCATCATAAAATAATCTTGAAATCGGAATCTCCAAATCTAATTTACTTGCCTTAAATTTAAGCATTATATTTTTTGCGGATGAATTAAATTCATCTTTATTGAAATAATTAGTTGTCATATGGAGAATTGCTTTTGCTTGTACTTCACTCATTTTATCCACATTATTCATTACTTGTGTAAATTCTTTTTTTAGAATAAACATCTCTGAAAGACAATGTCCACCCATTTCAACTAATTTTTCATCTTCAGATTTGTAGCATTTTTTAATAACTTCTAATACTCGTTCGCGATACTTCGGATATAGTAAAAATAGCATTTTTTTCGTACCAAAGAAGCCCGCTAGCCTATAATCTTGTTCATATTGAAGTAAAATTAATTCTGATGCCCAATCCCTTTCAATGTTATATGAAGGCCATAATGCGAGTAAACTAGCAAATTTAACTGGCGGATTTTCATCCAATGCCAGCTTTTCAATTGTATCTTTAAACTGTTTAAACAAAGTTCTTTCATTCCATAATAACTCAGCTATAGCTTGAGCTGAGTTACCTCTTACACAGTTTAATGCATTACTTTGTAGCATACTAAAGCTACGCATTTCTTTATCCTCATTATTAGTTATATTCGATTCTCCTAATTCTGGATTTTTGTGGTTGATCGCAATATCCTTTAGAATGTCTAAAATCCCTTGAGACCATTTTACGTTTTTTCTGTCTCTAATGATTGAGCAAATGTCATTCGCCCGATATGAGGTATAATCATATGGATAGGACAAAATCATTTTTTCCAATAACTCTACCGGCACATTACTCAATGCCTTACTAGATGCAACGCCACTAAATAAGGAATCTACGTATGATTCCAGAACTTTCTCTTTATTTAAAAGAACTAGATTTATCATTCTTTCAGGTTCCTCGGAAACAGCTTTACTAAAACTACTTGCAAATTCTTCAATAGAAGAACTAATAAAACCTTCTGGAACCTCTATCCATCTGGAAGAATCTTTTTGAATAAGTTTTTTATTAGTTAAAATCTCTATCCACTTTTTGTTATTTAATTTTTTCCCCGCCACGGGTGAGCTTATCCATCCGCTGTGCCCATCCGAATATTTATATAAAGTTGACCCTTTAGGGAATTTACGTCTTAAAATACGTAGCAAATCCTTTGCTTGAATACTTAAACGATTATAGGGAAGAATTTCTAGAATTTCTTTTTGGAAATCACCCCAAAAACTCCAATAAACTGTATAACCATTTTTTTCTTTATTATAATCAATTCTTCTTCGATATACATCTTTAGCTTGTGGAGATAGATAACTTAGAATTCGGTTTTCCAATACACTAAAAATAGCTTCACTGCAGTATCTCGCATGCTTTTTTAATATTTGTTTGGCAAAAAATAATTTATCACCATTGCCACTTGTATTATCGAATATGTTACTGTTGAAATCACTGCATAAATAATTAATTACAACATCGCTATAACTTTCTGACACTCTGAATAATCCATCCAATATAATTTCATTAAATAAATCATTACCTTTTCCCATGAATTCTTTATAGCGATCAAAGAATTTTTTTGGTTGTTGAGAAATTATTGCTGCATTCGCTTTTTTTATAATTTGGATAGCAGCCCTTTCTAGCCCTCTTTTATGAATATAATATCCAGACCACTCACTATAAATAAAGCTTGTGTCTTCTTCTATTGGAACGAATGGTAATAATAAATTAAGAACTTCTTCTCCATTATTTTTTAAAATTTTAGAGTCATCATACAGTATTTCATCTTCGTAAGTATAAATTTGTTTCCCCTTGCTTTTAATTTTATTTTCCAACAAAAAAGAAACTAGCCGTATTGTTCTTATTTCATCATTTTTGAGCATCGCCTTAAAATCGAGATAGTCATCAGCCATTGACGGATAACGTTTATAAAATTTCAGTCTTAATTCAAATAACTCATCCGTATCATCATTTATATCGTGAAAAAAACATTTAGAAAATTTATTATCGTCTTCCTGAGAATTAAATGCATATTTTTCAATGAACATAATATCATCAGCCTCAAAATTCGGACTTATACTTACGAACAAATTGATAACCATATCTTTCTTAGATGGGGTGTTAAACCATTTCTCTAAAATACCATTTTGCCTAAGCAACTTAATATAATTGGTCTTAGAAAATATAACGTTATTAATAATATGATTACTGTATATTTCATTTTCGCAGTTATTCACAATAAAATTTTGTATATTTTCATCTATATTATCTATCTGGTTTAACACCTCGAAGAAAACAAATTTGACAAAATACCTGATTTGTTTTGCTTCAAACATTTTTTGTCCAACAGTAATAAAATCATGGCTATCAATTTCAAATAAATTTTGCATAAACATTTGCACTTGATATCTTTTACCAGGTGTTTGTTTATCTTTAGCCCCAATAATATCTACGATATCTTCACCATCATAATATCTATGAAGCATCTTATCTGCTAAAAAACAGTCTAATATAGACTGATGAGCGAATGAAACTTTTCTATCCTGAATTATTAAGAAAGCATTTGAAGATAAGAATTCTAAGGTTGATTTATTTTCGTTTAATATACTTAAAGGAATAAATATTCTACTAGACTTTTCTAAAAAAGTTACCATCTTATCTTTAATCTGAGTTAGATTGTCTTCTCTCAATCCAAACTCAAAACATTTTTCGGACAGCTGTCCCCACCATTCTGAGATCAAATGGCTTGCGGTAGAACATTCTGCATATACTTTGCCAGAGTCTAGCTGTTTCCAAATATATAAATTGCTTGGAATTCTTAGTATCTCTTTCAGTTTACTTGTTAGTTGCTCATAACGCTTTCCAACAATACCCTCAACTAATTCCTCGTCCAACTCATTAACCTGAACCCTATCCCATTGAATAACGTCCTCTTTTGAATCATCTTTTTTAAATAATGCTCTAATATTATTATCGTTTTCCAAATCATGAGTTCGACACACAAAAACAACAGATATCTTGTTTTTTCTATCATTATTCAATGTCTCTACTTGATTAATAATCTGAGAGCATACTAATAAAGCATCTCTAGAATGAGCAAGAGTCCAGCGTAGGGCATCCAACTGATCCAAAATAATTACTGCCTTTTCATTTTTAGAAACACTGTGAATACAATGAGTGATTGATGCAGGTAATCCTAAATCTTCTCCCCACTTCTCGGCAGTCATACTGGGAACTCGTTTATCTAATTTAATTGCCAAATATGGTATCTCATTTTCTTCACAATAATTGATAACATCTTCTGTACATCCACTTTTCCCTCTTCCAGCCTTTCCATGTATTATTAAAGATTTCTCTGAATCTAATGCTTCTCTACATAAAGAAAATTCTTTTCTCTTTATAAGACTATTGTCCAACGGAATAAAAGTTGATTTATATTCGCAATTCAACTCCTCTAGCCTAGGCTTGATTTGTTCATTAGACGAAAGGTGTTTATTCCCTCCTAACAAATAATCGGCCCTTAGCTCCTCAATTGTTCTTATAATTTCCCCTTCTGATTTACCAATTGACTCATCAACCATTGATACAATTGCCTTGTCTTTAATATCTAATAACGACTCTCGAAAATTTACTAGTAATTCAAATAACTCAGAGAAGTACTCTTCAAAATCACTCGGTTTCTTAATAGGTGTATGCTTAAATTCATCTTTTTTAATATTGACAAATTCGACCGCTTCTTGTGCTAGTTTCTTACATATATCTTGGTAATCTTCCTTTGTAGTGTTATATGCATAAAATACTCTTTGTATTATTGTCTCAACAGTCTTGCTCTGTTGAAGAAACTCTATAAAATAGTTACTATCAACCTCAGTATTATCAAACTTACGATTAAATTCATTAACTGTATCTTCTATGTCTTTAATTAATCTCTTTTCACCTCGATTTGTTAAACCTTTTGACAAAAGATAACCCGCAAAATTTGGGGCTATCAAAGTTCCTGCTATATATGCTAAAATGCTC
Source organism: Bacillus sp. FSL W8-1143 (assembly GCF_037965155.1). Taxonomy (NCBI): domain Bacteria; kingdom Bacillati; phylum Bacillota; class Bacilli; order Caryophanales; family Bacillaceae; genus Bacillus; species Bacillus sp. FSL W8-1143. Next base: position 748,824 of record NZ_CP150182.1, on the reverse strand, counting down.
ACTATTATTCCCCCCTAATCGACGACCATGATTTTTCTTATATTCCAATAACAAACCTTCTCATCATCCTTTTAATTACCAATTTTACATTTTATTCATATTTCTATTATATCAAAAAGTTAAAATAAATTTTCTGTGAATTGCCTGATTAAGTACAGCAGTTACGGACAAAGAGTTTGAGGGAACTTCAACTAAAACTTTGTTAATCCCCCTACTATAAAAAAAGAAGGCAACACCCATACGGGTTAGTTGCCTTCTTTTAAAATAAGTTGCGCTACACATTCTACATGGTTGGTATGCGGAAACATATCCACAGGCTGCACTTCCTCTGTCACATACCCACCATCTTCAAGAATACGCAAATCACGGGCAAGCGTCCCTGGGTTACAGGAGACGTAAACAACACGGTTTGGTTTCATCTTTAAAATGGTGTCGAGCAGCGCTTCGTCACAGCCCTTTCTTGGAGGATCAACGACTAATGTATCTGCTTTGATGCCTTCTTTGTACCAATTCGGAATAACCGCTTCTGCTTCACCGACTGCGAATTCAACATTATCGATTCCGTTTAAAGCAGCGTTGCGTTTTGCATCTTCAATTGCTTCTGGGACAATTTCAACCCCATATACTCTGCCTGCTTTTTGTGCGAGAAATAAGGAAATCGTACCGATTCCGCAGTAGGCATCGATGACAGTTTCTTCGCCTTGCAGTTCTGCATATTCAAGCGCTTTGTCATAAAGCACCTTTGTTTGAGCTGGGTTCACTTGATAAAATGAGCGGGCTGAAATGGCAAATTTGATGTCGCCAATCGTGTCATAAATGTATTCTTCGCCCCATAAAACGGTTGTTTCGTCTCCGAAAATGACATTTGTTTTCTTTGAATTCACGTTTTGTACAATTGACCGAACATGTGGGAAGCGTGCTATAATCTGCTCAATCACCTGCTGCTTTTGCGGAAAGTCAGCCGTTCTAGTCACAAACACAACCATCATTTCACCTGTTGCAATGCCGTAGCGAACCATCACATGACGCAGCCAGCCTTTGTGCCGCTCTTCGTTATATGCTTTGATGCCAAACGCATTACATATGTCTTTTACTGCCTGTACCACTTCGTCATTTTCTGACTGCTGGATCAAACATTTTTCCATATCGATGATTTCATGGGTACGCTGCTGATAAAATCCTGCAACTAGTCCGCCTTCGCGTTCGCCAATTGGAACTTGTGCTTTGTTTCTGTAATTCCAAGGGTCTTCCATGCCGAGTACAGGATGAACTTTTACACGGCTCATATCAAGCTTGCCGATCCGCTCTAAAACGTCCTTTACTTGTTTCTGTTTAAATAGCAGCTGGCCTTCATAGCTCATATGCTGAATTTGACAGCCGCCGCACTGCTTATAGATAGGACATGGCGCATCTTGCCTATGCTGACTTTCCTTTGTCAGCTCCATGAGTCGCCCAAAAGCAAATCCTTTTTTGACACGTGTGACTTTGATTTTCCCTTGTTCGTCAGGCAGTGCATTCGGTACAAAGACAGGGAATCCTTCAATTTTCGCTACACCTGCACCTTCGTGCGTTAAGTCTTCGAAGGTTACATTGTAGTATTCATTCTTTTCAACAGGCGGTTTCATTTTCACCAATTTTATCACCTCATTTGCAAAGAAAAACTTGGTGCCATAAGGAACCAAGTTCAATCTCTACCCTATTTTTTCAGCTGTTGCTTTTGGCACTATAAATTCAATATGACGATACAGGTTTTCAAATTCACCTGGCAGCATGCCGCCGAATTCGCCATCTAAATTTAATTGCATTTTATCTTTTACATCTACCTTCACGCGATTCGCTTTTGTGTAGATGACATTGTTATCATGAATATGCTCGCCTCGCAGTGCAAGGCTGACTACTCGAATGGCTTCTGCTAAATTGACCTTCTTTAAAATAATCAGGTCAAACATTCCATCATCTAAAACAGAATCTGGCGCTAGCTTTTCAAAGCCGCCTACTGAGTTTGTGAGTGAAACAAGAAACAGCATGATTTCTCCATGAAACAATTTGCCGTCATATTCAATTTCGACTTCTGTCGGGCGGATCGAAGGAAGCATCTCCATGCCTTTTAAATAATAAGCAAGCTGTCCAAGCATTGTCTTCAGCTTACTAGGCACTTCATAGGTGAGCTCTGTTAACCGGCCGCCGCCTGCAATATTAATAAAATAATGGCCATTGACTTTACCGATATCAAGCGGCTTCGCTATACCATCTATAATGGCATCTGTTGCTTTTAAAACACCTTCTCGTGGAATTCCAAGTGCTCTTGCGAAGTCATTTGTTGTTCCAACCGGAATAATTCCTAGTTTTGGTCTTTTTTCAAGCGGTGCTAGTCCATTGACGACTTCATTGATCGTGCCGTCTCCACCTGCTGCTACAATTAAATCAAAGTCTCTCTGTGCGGCATTCTCAGCTGCTTGTGTCGCATCTCCTGCACATGTCGTTGCATGACAAGATGTTTCATAGCCGGCTTGTTCAAATTTTTGCAAAACCTGCGGCAAATTCTTCTTGAAGAGTTCACGCCCAGATGTCGGATTGTATATAATTCGAGCACGTTTCATTCATCATCATCCTATATTCATTATGCAATCTATTTTCACCACTAACAACCTTTAATTATACTATGAGATTTGAAAATGGCAACAGAACAACACCCTAATATGACAAATCTCCTGCCACATTTCCCTCAGCAAGAAAGCATTCTGATAAGATAAAAGAAAACGCTGTAAAGGATGATTTGCGATGAAAAAGCCTGTCTATTTTAATCATGATGGTGGTGTTGATGACCTCGTCTCGTTATTTCTTCTCCTTCAAATGGAACATCTGAAAGTGATTGGGACGTCTGTGATTCCTGCTGATTGTTATTTAGAGCCTGCTCTCAGTGCGTCTCAAAAAATCATTGATCGATTTAGCCCATATGAAATTGAAGTCGCTGCTTCAAATTCTAGAGGCGTCAATCCCTTTCCAAAAGAGTGGCGCATGCATGCTTTTTATGTAGACGCCTTACCTATCTTAAACGAGAAAGGCACTGTTGATACAAAAGTGTCCAAGCTTCCAGCACATCTTCATTTAATCGAAACTGTTAAAAAGTCTGCAGAACCTGTCACGCTGCTCTTTACAGGTCCGCTCACAGACCTTGCACGCGCCTTAGAAGAAGATCCTTCAATCTCTAATAAAATTGAAAAATTGGTATGGATGGGCGGTACATTTCTTGAAAAAGGGAATGTGGAGGAACCCGAGCATGATGGGACAGCAGAATGGAATGCATTTTGGGACCCTTATGCTGTCAGCACCGTCTTCAAGGAACGCTTTCCTATTGAAATGGTCGCACTTGAGAGCACAAATCAAGTTCCGCTTACACCTGATATTCGTCAGCGGTGGGCTTCCCTTCGTTCTCATATCGGGATTGATTTTATTGGGCAGTGTTACGCCTTTTGCCCGCCTCTCATTCATCACGAAACCAACTCGACTTACTACTTATGGGACGTGCTGACAACGATCACTCTTGCTTTCTCATCATTTACTCGTTCAAAGGAAATGAATGCGATCGTTTACACCGAAACGCCAAAGCAAGGACGTACCGAAGAGCATACAGATGGAAAATCAATTCAAGTGATTGATCATGTCGATCGTGACGCATTTTTCCAAGCATTTGAAGAGCTTATGAAAAGAGCTGTTTGTCAGATTTCAACATAAAAAAGCCCCGCCATCAAAGCGGGGCCCCATCTCAATCTTCTTCTACGTATTTCTTTTTGCGTTTAAATTTGCTTAACACTTCGTATACGATTGGTACGATAACCAGTGTTAACAATGTTGAACTTGCGAGACCACCAATGACTGTGACGCCAAGTCCTTTTGAAACAATTTGGCTTCCGCCTTCAAATCCTAATGCTAATGGAAGAAGTGCCCCAATTGTCGCAAGTGCCGTCATTAAGATTGGACGTACTCTTATTGTACCAGCTTCCAGTAATGCCTCTCTTGTTGAGAGTCCTTCTTTCTCTTTATGAATGACTCGGTCAATTAAGACGATCGCGTTTGTCACAACAATTCCGATCAGCATGAGCAATCCAATCATGGCGTTTAAGCTGATGGTTTCTTTTGCTAAAAACAATCCAACGAGCGCGCCAATAATTGTAAATGGAAGCGAGAAGAGAATTGCAAATGGTGCAAGACCTCCGCCAAATGTGATGACGAGAACGAGATACACAATGGCAATCGCTGCGAGCATTGCGAGCCCAAGCTGTGTAAAGGATTCCTCAATATCCGCACTTACGCCGCCTGTGTCAATCGTTACGCCAGATTTCAGATCAAGCTTGTCGACTTTTTTCTGAACATCCTGTGTCACACTTGAGACATCATCTGTTGTCATGTCTCCAGACACTTCTGCGTAGATTTTTCCATCACGTTTTGTCACCGTATTCGCTGTCGTACCATTTCTTACTTTTACGACATCACCAATTCGGACTTCTTGCCCTGTTGGTGTTGTGATCTTTTTATTTTCTAAATCTTTTTTGCTCTTATATTCATCTTTTTCCGTTTGAAGATTCACATCAAGTTCTTTGCCGTCCTCAGTTACTTTCGTCAGTGTTGTTTCACTATTTTGAGGAGCAATCGCTTGAGCGATTTGTGAAGCAGTTAGACCCAGTTTCGCCAGTTTTTCTTGATCTGCATTAAACGTATATTCGTCGTATTTCTCAGATAAGCTTGTGCTGACATTTTTCAGGTTTTTCTCATCTTTTAAGATGTTCTCGACATCTTTTACTGTGCCTTCAATATCGCTTACTTTGTCACCGTAGACATAGTACGTTACTGTATTGCTTGCGCCAGCAGATGAGAAGTCTTGTGATTTCCATTCCCCTTTAGACGTTTTGTCTTGCAGGGCTTTGACCACTTTATCTTTTTCTTTATCAAAGTTTGGTGTGTCTTCATCATATTGTACGAAGAATAACGCACCGTTAGAATTGCCGCCTACACTTGCTGTCAGGGCATTTGAAGAGCCTAGTGAATATTGAACAGTATTGACATGGTCACGTTTGATCAAATATTCTTCTGCTTTTTTCGTTTCATCGATAGCTTGTTCTCTCGTTTGTCCAGGTTCAGGTGTATAAGTCACCATCGCCGTCTTCTCTGCTTCCTGTGGTAAGAAGCTGACACCGACAAGTGGTGCTAAGAATAAGCTTCCGACAAGCATAAGAATGGCAATTCCTGATGTGATCCATTTGTGGTTCAATGTCCAATTGAGTACACGTCTATAACCGCCAGCAAGCTTGCTTGGTTTATGTTCTTTTACCTTTTTCGCTGTGCCGTACAGGTTCTTTTTAAATAGACTGTGTGCCATCATTGGAACAATCGTAATGGCGACAAGGAGTGAAGCCATTAAAGCAAACACAATCGTTAATGCAAATGGGATGAATAGTTCACCAATCATTCCACCCACAAGTGCTAGCGGTAAGAAGACCGCAATTGTGACGATCGTCGAAGACATGATTGGAATAAACATTTCTTTTGTGGCTTCTTTAACGAGTTCTTTTCCTTTTAATGGCTCATCCTTTAATGCCATTCGTCGATATATGTTTTCTATGACAACAATGGAGTCATCAACAACACGCCCAATGGCGACGGTCATGGCACCAAGTGTCATGATATTTAGTGTGATATCCAGCTGATTTAATATTAAAACAGCAATCAACAGAGATAACGGAATGGAGATGACCGAAATTAAGGTTGATTTGATATCTCGAAGGAACAACATAATGATAATGATCGCAAAAATCGCTCCGATGATAGCCTTATTCAGCATTGTGCTAACGGACTCTTTAATCGGTTCTGCTTGATCATATGTGGTACTTACTTTGATTCCTTTGTTATCTTTCTTAAACTTCTCAAGTTCTTTTGTGACTGCTTCTGCTACACTTACTGTGTTGGCATCAGAGCCTTTGACAATTTGCAGACCGATACTGTCTTTTCCATTTGTTCTAGAGATCGATTCTGCATTCTTGACGACTTTAATATCCGCAATCTCAGAAAGCTTAATTGTCGGCAGCTCTACAGATTGACCGCTCGCTGCACTTCCACTAGGTTGCTGCTGGGCTGCTGCTTGCTGCTGACTTGCATTTCCAGCCTGCTGCTCCGCACCTTGCGCACCTGGATTTTCAGCGCCGCTAGATGGTGCTCCAGCTCCACTGCTTGCACTTGGTGTGACAGGAATTCGCATGTTTTTCAAATCTTTGACGCTTAAAATATTGCCGTCCACGACAACTGATTTTTGTTTGTTGCCAAATGTGTATAAACCTAATGGCACATTCACATCAGAGCCTTTGATCATGTTTTGGACGGTTTCTTCATCTAAACCGTATTCTTTCAATTTTTTTTGTTTAAACGAAAATTCTACTTCTTTGATTTGCTGTCCAGAAGCTTCGACGGAAGATACACCGTCTAATCCTTCAAGTGAAGGGACAAGGTCACCTTCCACTTTTTTCGTCAGGTTTTCTAATGATTCTTTATCACCAGATACACTGAGTGCTAATATTGGAACCGCATTGATACTAAAGCGTGCGATTTTTGGTTTTTCTGCATTTTCCGGAAAATTGATGTTGTTAACCGCATCTTCAATTTCCTTTTTTGCTTCATCCATGTCTTTGTTATAATCGTACTCGACTTGAATCGATGAAGCATTTTCAAAAGAATTGGATGTGACCACATTGACTCCGTTTAGGTTTTGAATAGACTTCTCAATTGGATCGGTCACCTTATCTGATACTTCGTCCGGCGTTGCGCCAGGATACGTTGTAGAAACCGTAATGACTGGAGTGTTGATATTCGGGATTGATTCTTGTTTCATATTCAATCCAGCATATAGACCAGCAACTGTTACGATAATTGTCATGAGCCATACAGCGAACTTATTCTTTAATACAAAATTGATGATCGAATTCATTATGTCCTCCATTTTCCTTTATGTATTGACTGACTGGTCATTCTATATCATAATAAACGGTGATATACAATGCCGTCAACCATTTCTCTTGCGTTTGACGTAACATTCTAAAGCTGAAGGGGCCTTATTTCATGAACGAAAAAAAAGAAAAAATCATTAAAGCAAGCATCCAGTTGTTTGCGAAAAAGGGTTTTTCTTCTACGACCATTCAGGAAATAGCAGATGAGTGCGGAATATCGAAAGGCGCGTTTTATTTGCATTTCAAATCAAAAGAACAGCTTTTCAACCGAGCGTTCGAATATTATATCGACACTTCTATGCAAACTATTGAAACGATTCGAAAAGAGAATCAGCATCTCGCACCGAGAGAAATCTTCCAGAAGCAAATCGCTGAACAGTTTCAGCATTTTGCTGAGAACAAGGATTTTATCATTTTGATCCTCAGCGAGAACATTATTCCAGAAAACCAGCAAATTAAAAAGTATTCAAAAACTGTGAAAAAGCAAATGAATGATGAAATTCAAATTTCCATCTTGACCACTTATGGACAGGAGATCGAACCATTTATAACTGACCTGTCAGTCATGATTCAAGGAATCATCCAATCGTATGTGCAGGTGCTGCTTTTACAAGATCAGATGCAATTATCATTTGATGAGCTCTCTTCCTTTATACTCGAACGATTAGATGATTTGGTTCAAGGTATGCTTCGTTCTCAGACGAAACCGATCTTAAAGCCAACCATTTGGGACGATGAAGCGCCGAGCGCTGCATCCCTAGAAGAGGAGCTTCGTTTGTTAAAGCTTGAGCATTTGCTTTCTGATGATACCCTTGTATCCATTGAAGTCATTGAAGAAGAACTGGCGAAAGCTGAGCCTCGTAAGCCAGTCATTCAAGGGATGCTGACGAATTTAGAAAAGTGTGAGGACCCTGCTGTCATAAGAGTAGTCGAACAATTGAAGCTGTTTCTTTCATAACTTTACGTGCTGTTTTTCCGGTTCGTTCACCTTTATCCCCCTTCGAATGTGCACTTTCGCTTATACTTCATTATAAGAAAAGAATCTCCGAATTGATATACGGCGGTGGTCTGAATCTATTATAAGACCCTGTCAGTTCAAGCAAAAAAAACCGCCTCTTCTCATGAGGCGGTTTTTGCTATTGTTCATTAGCGTTTTTTGATTTCTTCTAGGAGAATCTTGTTGACCATCGGCGGGTTTGCTTGTCCCTTCGATGCTTTCATGATTTGTCCGACTAAGAAACCAATCGCGCGGTCTTTTCCGTTTTTAAAGTCTTCGATGGATTGCGGGTTGTTATCAAGTGCTTCTGTGACAAGTTTGAGCAGGGCACCTTCGTCAGAAATTTGGACAAGTCCTTTTTCTTTGACGATTGTTTCTGCGTCTCCCCCATTTTCAATCAGCTCTTTGAATACCTTTTTGGCAATCTTAGAAGAAATCGTTCCTTTTTCGATGAGATTGATCATGCCAGCCAGGCCTTGCGGCGTTAGCTTTGTATCTTCCAGCTCTTTTTGAGCTGAATTTAAGTAGGCAGATACTTCTCCCATCAACCAGTTTGAAGCTTGCTTCGCTTCTGCACCTTCTGAAATGGTTGCTTCAAAGAAATCAGACATTTCTTTTGTCAGCGTCAGCACCATCGCATCATATGCAGGAAGCCCAAGCTCATCGATGTAGCGTTTGCGGCGCTCGTCTGGAAGCTCTGGAATCGATGCTCTTACGCGTTCTTTCCACTCGTCATCAATGTACAGCTCCACCAAATCTGGTTCTGGGAAGTAGCGGTAATCATCTGAGCCCTCTTTGACACGCATGAGGATCGTCTTTTTAGACGCTTCGTCATAGCGGCGAGTTTCTTGTTCGATCAAGCCGCCAGAAAGCAATACTTGCTCTTGACGTTTCTCTTCGAATTCAAGACCTTTTTGTACGAAAGCAAATGAGTTCAAGTTCTTGAGCTCTGTTTTCGTTCCAAACTCTTCACGGCCAATCGGACGAAGTGAAATATTGGCATCACAGCGAAGTGAGCCTTCTTCCATCTTACAGTCAGATACGCCTGTATATTGAATAATAGATTTTAGTTTTTCTAAGTACGCATACGCTTCTTCTGGTGTGCGAATGTCTGGCTCAGATACGATTTCAACAAGCGGTGTGCCTTGACGGTTGAAGTCAACAAGTGAATATCCGTCGCCTGTGTGTGTCAGTTTACCTGCATCCTCTTCCAAATGGAGACGCGTAATACCGATTCGTTTCGTTTTGCCTTCTACTTCAATTTCAATCCAGCCGTTTTCACCGATCGGTTTATCAAATTGAGAAATTTGATACGCCTTTGGGTTATCAGGATAGAAGTAGTTTTTACGGTCAAATTTTGTATCTGTTGCGATCTCACAGTTTAGAGCCATTGCTGCTTTCATTGCAAAGTTCACCGCTTCTTTGTTCAATACAGGCAGTACGCCAGGATATCCAAGGTCGATGACACTTGTTTGCGTGTTGGCAGCTGCACCAAAAGGTGTCGGCGAGCTGGAGAAAATTTTTGATTGTGTTTTTAGCTCAACGTGGACTTCAAGTCCAATTACCGTTTCAAAGTTCATTCTGATTCACCCCTTACAGTTCAGGTTTTGCTTTATGATGATCTGTTGCTTGCTCGAAAGCGTGAGCCACGCGGTAAACCGTTCCTTCATCAAAGTGCTTACCAATGATTTGCAGTCCTAACGGAAGACCGTTTGCAAATCCACAAGGCACACTGATTCCTGGAACGCCTGCAAGGTTCACAGGGATCGTTAAAATATCGTTCGCGTACATCGTCAGTGGATCGCTTGTCTTTTCACCAATGTTAAATGCAGGAGTTGGCGTTGTTGGCCCTACAATGACATCATACTTTTCAAAAACATCTTCGAAGTCTTTTTTGATCAATGTACGGACTTTTTGCGCCTTTTTATAGTATGCATCATAATATCCTGAGCTAAGAGCGAATGTGCCAAGCATGATGCGGCGTTTCACTTCGTTTCCAAAGCCTTCAGAACGAGTATTTTTGTATAAATCAATCAGGTTTTCTGCATTATCTGTACGGTAGCCATAGCGGATGCCGTCAAAACGCGCAAGGTTTGCAGATGCTTCTGAAGAAGACAGTAAGTAGTAAGTCGCAAGCGCATATTTAGAATGCGGAAGAGACACTTCTTCCCATGTGGCACCAAGTCCTTCTAATACTTTTAACGCTTGAAGAACAGACTCTTTTGCTTCCTCGCCAACACCTTCTCCAAGGTATTCTTTTGGCACTGCAATTTTCATGCCTTTGATGTCTCCAGTTAATGGAGAAAGAAAATCTGGGACGTCGACATTTGCACTCGTTGCGTCCATTTGATCGACTCCAGCAATCGCTTGAAGAACGTATGCATTGTCCTCAACGTTACGCGTAATCGGCCCGATTTGATCTAATGAAGAAGCAAATGCGATTAAGCCGTATCTAGATACACGGCCATACGTCGGCTTCAGGCCCACAACGCCGCAGAATGATGCCGGCTGGCGAATCGAACCGCCCGTATCTGATCCAAGTGAGAATGGTACTTCACCTGCTGCAACAGAGGCTGCTGAGCCACCACTTGATCCACCTGGAACAGTGTTTAAATTCCAAGGGTTTTTCGTTGCTTTGTAGCCTGAGTTCTCTGTAGAAGATCCCATTGCAAATTCGTCCATATTTAATTTACCGATTGTGACTGCTTCCGCATCTCTTAAACGATTGACAACCGTTGCATCATAAATAGGATCAAAGTTTTGCAGGATTTTACTAGATGCTGTTGTACGTAAATCCTTTGTGACGATGTTATCTTTCACACCGATTGGCATACCGAACAATAGACCAAGCTCGTCCTTTTCACCAACTGCCTCGTCCAATTCCTTTGCATACGCACGAGCTTTCTCTTCGTCCAGTGCAAGGAATGCTTGTACTTTCCCGTCTACTTCATTGATTCGTTTATAAGACTCGTCCACTAAATCAGAAACAGACAGTTCCTTTTTATGTAAAAGCTCTTTTAATTCAGAAATTTTGTGATCAAACAGTGACATGCCTCAGGCCTCCTTTAGTCCAAAATTGATGGCACACGAATATAGCCGTCTTTATGATCAGGCGCGTTTTTGATGACTGCCTCAATGGAAAGACCTTTATTCGGAACATCTTCTCTCATGACGTTTTTCATTTTTAATACGTGTGTTGTTGGTTCAACGTTTTCCGTATCTACCTCGTTTAACTGCTCTGCAAATGAAATGATGCTATCAAGCTGTTCAGTAAACATTTCAGCTTCTTCTTCTGTAATTGCAAGCCGTGCCAAATGCGCCACGTGCTTTACTTCTTCTATTGAAATTCTAGACATGCAGGTTCACCTCCAAAAATGATACGTGTTCGTGGTCATGATCATAAGTCATATACACTTTATCATATCAAATTTTACTGTTCTAAAGCAACTTTACACAGGCGCAGCAAGAGCCCTTTTCTCTCGAAGCATCATAGTGATCCAACAGATAAAGAAAATAGTCATGCAGACCACCTTTTATTTTCAGAAAATTTTTACTTTTATTTACTTTTGTAAGCGTATACAAACTGATTCGTATCACCGATCTGTCCATTTTTTCTTCAAAATGAGGAGGTTTAAGAAGGTTGATCACTTGGGAATACTCTGTTAGGTTAAGTAACCATAGCAGTGAGAAGGGCATTCAATCAAAAAACTAGCCCTGACACTTCTGGATATTTTGATTGAGGTGATGTCAAATTTATACGAAAAAGGTGAGAACACAAAATGAGTATTGAAGTTACAATTTCCTTATCTATTTATTTTATCGGGATGCTTGCCATCGGTTGGTATGCATTCAGGAAAACACATGATTTAAATGATTATATGCTTGGTGGACGCGGACTTGGTCCATTCGTTACAGCTCTTTCAGCAGGTGCTGCGGATATGAGCGGCTGGATGCTGATGGGTGTACCAGGTGAAATGTATAAAACAGGTTTATCGACTACCTGGCTTGCGATTGGTCTCATCGTCGGTGCTTACTTAAACTATCTCATTCTTGCACCCCGTTTACGTTCTTATACAGAAATTGCTGATGATGCCATTACGATTCCTGATTTCTTTGATAAACGATTCAAAGGATCATCTTCTTTATTAAAAGCTGTATCAGCTGTCATCATTTTAATATTCTTTACGCTGTATACATCGTCTGGGATGGTATCAGGCGGACGTTTATTTGAGTCAGCATTTGGTGCACACTACATGTTTGGACTGATTTTGACGTCAAGTATTGTTATTTTGTATACATTGTTTGGTGGATTCCTGGCAGTGAGCTTAACGGACTTTGTCCAAGGAGCTATCATGTTTTTAGCATTAGTGCTCGTGCCGATCGTTGCCTTTACACAATTAGGTGGACCTGTTGCCACATTCCAAGATATTCAACAGATTGATCCTAAATTGCTTGATATTTTTAGAGGAACGAGCGTCATTGGCATTATATCCTTCCTCGCTTGGGGACTAGGTTACTTTGGACAGCCGCATATTATCGTGCGCTTTATGGCGATTACGTCCGTCAAAGACTTAAAACCAGCACGCCGCATCGGAATGAGCTGGATGATTATTTCAGTAATTGGTTCACTATCTGTCGGTTTAGTCGGTGTTGCCTATGTTCATGAAACGGGTATGAACCTTGCTGACCCTGAAACGATCTTTATCGTCTTTTCTAAGGTGCTGTTCCATCCATATATCACTGGATTTTTACTTTCTGCCATTTTAGCGGCGATTATGAGTTCAATTTCGTCTCAGCTGCTTGTCACAGCAAGTGCGATGACAGAGGATTTATACAGAACGTTCTTTAGAAAAAAAGCATCTGATAAAGAGCTCGTGATGATTGGCCGTATGTCTGTACTCGTTGTCGCTGTAATTGCCCTTTGCCTTTCACTTAATCCAAGTGATACCATTCTTGACCTTGTCGGTTATGCGTGGGCTGGATTTGGTTCTTCATTCGGTCCAGTCATCTTACTTTGCCTATACTGGAAGCGAATGAATCATCATGGTGCCCTTGTTGGGATGATTGTTGGTGCGATAGTCGTTCTCACATGGATCACGACAGGCCTTAACCATGCAACAGGTATTTATGAAATGATTCCTGGCTTTACGTTAAGTGGATTAGCTGCCATTATTGTGAGCTTATTGACAAGTAAGCCGTCAAAAGCATCAAAACAGCTATTTAACAAAATGGAAAATCATCTTGAAGAAGAAACAAAATAAAGAACATGAAGGGTCGTCTGCCTTATGCGGATGACTCTCTTTTTAAATTAAATAAAAAGCTTTTCTTTCTTCCGATTCTGAATAAAATAAGAGTTGTGCAGCCATATGGGCTATGAGAAGATCATATACATGATGTGAAACGTACATGAAGTGAAGGAGCGATACGCATGTTTTGGACAATTGAATGGGATACAGTCTTAAAATTAGCCGTGGCCACCTTAATCGGTTTGATTATTGGGCTTGAACGCGAGCTGAAGAAAAAGCCGCTCGGCTTAAAAACGTGTATTGTCATTGCTGTCAGCTCCTGCGTGTTAACCATCATCAGCATTGATGCAGCCTACAATTTCCCTCGAGTCTCTAGGCTTCAAATGGACCCACTCAGGTTACCGGCGCAAATTATATCTGGTGTTGGTTTTATTGGAGCAGGTGTGATTCTGCGAAAAAGCAATGATGTCATCTCAGGTCTTACGACTTCTGCGATGATCTGGGGAGCAGCAGGACTTGGGGTTGCAACAGGTGCAGGATTTTATAAAGAAGCCTTCCTCAGTCTTTTCTTTATTCTGGTTAGTGTCGAATTTCTACCATGGCTCTTCCAGCGGATCGGACCGATTCGCTTACAGGAAAAAGAAATCCGCATCAGAATGTCTCTTTCTGATCGAAACCGTATGACGGATATTTTAAAAGAAATGAAAGCCCTCAACATTCGCATTCATTCTGTTCGTATTGATGATTTAACAGAAAAGAACTATCCGATTATGGAAGTACGCGTACGCGTGCATAAAGATCGCTATACAACCGATGTGTATTTTGATATTAAAGATCTAGAAGGCGTCGTTGGCGTCAAGTGTGATACGGTATAAAAGGTGATGAGGCAAAAGTCTCATCCCTTTTTTTATGGGAAAAGGGGTTGAACCATTGCCCTCATTCAAATAAAATACAAATTATGAAATAAATGATAAAAGGGGATTTTTCATGGGCTCTATGGATCGTAAAAAACGTATTTTTCTTATGAGTGGGATTCTAGCGGTACTCGTATTCGCTGCTTTATTGACCTCACATTATGTCACTCCCGTCTCAACAAATGCAGCAGACAAGAAACAAACGAAAACACCAAAAAATGTTATTTTTATCGTTGGCGATGGAATGGGGATGCCCGTGATCAAAGCCTACCGCACATTCAAGCAGGAAAAGCTTGGTTCTCCAAAAGCACAAACCGTCTGGGACCCGTATTTAGTCGGGATGCAGACCACACACCCAGATGATCCTCGAGATAATATTACCGACTCAGCTGCCGCAGCCACGGCCATGGCGACTGGAAAAAAGACATACAATGATGCCATCGCCGTCAACCAAGAAAAAGAACCTCTTAGAAGTGTCGTTGAAGCAGCAAAGGAAGCACAAATGAAAACAGCCTTTGTTGTCTCATCTGACATCACCGATGCTACACCTGCCGCTTTTGGCACACATAACGTCTCCCGAAAAAACAAAGAACAAATTGCAGACCACTTTTATGATGAGAAAATAGACGGAGAGCACAAAGTTGATATCCTTCTAGGTGGCGGCATGCAATATTTTGACCGAAAAGACCGTGATCTTGTGAAAGAATTTGAGAAGAGCGGTTATTCCATACTAAGGTCAAAAGATGATTTAACCTCCCAATCATCTTCGAAAATGCTCGGCTTATTCCAGGAGGACGAACTGGATCGAGCCATCGATCGTCCAAAGCATGTGCCTACTTTAAAAGCCATGACGCAGTCAGCATTAGCCCAATTAAATCAAGACAATTCGCATGGGTTTTTCATGCTGCTTGAAGGTAGTACCATTGATTCTGCTGGACATGAAAATGATGTGGTCGGCGCAATGAGTGAGATGGAGGATTTTGAGAAAGCAGTCCAAGCGGCTCTTCAATTCGCTAAAAAGGATCAAGAAACACTCGTTGTCATCACAGCAGATCATGCGACTGGCGGCTTTTCGTTTGGTGCAGACGGCATGACAAGTGAAACTGGCTATAAATGGGACCCAGCACCTATTTTAGCTGCTAAGAAAACACCTGTGTATATGGCAAAGAAAATCGCAGGCGGACAATCGGTACGTGATGTCCTTCACACCCATATTGATTTCTCGCTCACAAATGAGGAAATCTCACAGGTGGAGAAAGCGGCACAATCAGGGAAAGCCAGTACAATTCAACTCAGCATTCAACACATCTTTGATCAGCGTTCTTTCTCAGGCTGGACAACCTTTGCTCATACAGGTGAGGATGTCCCTGTCTATGCATATGGACCTGGTAAAGCAGCATTTCAAGGCTGGATCGATAATACAAAGCAAGGAAAGAACCTGTTTCATATCATTGAATCACCGTCCACCTATCGCCCATAAAAAAACAATCCCCGCCTCATCACATAGGCGGGGATTTTGATTTTAAGATTGACTTAGCTTTGTAAAGTCAAACGTCGTAATCGGTGCTGCTTGCTCAATGTCGGAGCGGAAGCTAGCGAGCATGGCCTTCTCTTCTTCTCCGATGGTAGCCAAATCAAATGCTTGATGCAGCAAGCCATAGATTAGCACGTGACGTAAGCGAAGGAAGTCAGGAATGTAGGCAAGCCACTCATCCCCAAGCTCATTCTCTTCACGATAGCCTTTAAGGAACTGCTTCATAAAGTTTCCTGCAAAAGCTGCTTTGTCTTCGTATGGAATGACTGGGTACCACAACACATTGTATAGCAAAATGCTAATGTCATTCATAAACCAATTGTACCCGATATCATCGAAATCAAAGGTCGTAATTTTGCCTTGATCCCAGTGGAAGTTTCCGTGATGAAGATCCGCATGAACCAATCCGTACGTATCCTGATTTTTCGGAAGCTTTGCCAGCTTTTCCATCAACCGATCCGCTTGTTCGAATACAAGCGTCTGATCGGCTGGGACATACTTACGCAATTTAAGCTGCTCCTCTTCATCCCACTCTTGTCTTTTATATCGCAGATCTGACAGCTGATAGCTTTTTGTCAGTTTATGCATGCGGCCTGTGTACTGTCCAAGGGCATAAAATAATTCATCGTTCCAGTCTGCCTCTTCGACTTTATGGCCTGGTGCTTTTTCATAGACCCGCAGTAAAAATGAACCGCCTTGCCCATCGTCTACTTGCTCGATATCACGGCCATTTAATGAAGCAATTGGTTTTGCAACCGAAAGTCCGCCCTTCGCTAAGTGATGGAGCCATTCCATTTCACCTAAAATATAATCAGGTGATCTGCGGATGGTATGGGTAATTTTTAAAATGAAAGACTCTCCGTCTTTTTTAAGTTCATACACATAGTTTTCTGCATCTGCGATAAAGTGGATGTCACTTCGCTGGACTCCGTATAAATGAGTTGCCTCATCTAAAATTTTTGATTCTTCATATATGGCTTTTACATCTTTATGCATGCTGATTCTCCCTCTTCATATATTTTGCTAATTCTCGAATGGTGTGTTTTTCAGCAAAATTCAAATCATCAACATACCAACCCTTCTTTTCAATCTCTACTTCCATTTTGACAGCAAGTAAAGAATTTCCTCCTAAATCGAAAAAGTCGTTGTCAATTCCTACTTTTTCCACATGAAGAATGTCACACCAAATCTCAAGAAGCAATGCCTCGCGTTCATTGGTTGGCTGTGCGTAAAGTCCCTGATCCTGCGTTAGTTCCGTCTTTAATAATGAACGAAGACCTTCTTGATCATGTACCTTAAGGGCTTTTACATACCCGCTGTGCAGCGTTTGATCTGTTTGAACCGTTTCCCATGTGTAACCTTCAGAAGCTGAATGACTTGCTGTCTCCACCTTTTGACCCTCTATTTCTTCAGCCGGGTGCTGACGAGGTGACAGGTGGTCGACGATCTGAATGTGATCGCTCAGTGAACCGATTTCTTCCACTTGTATCCGGTATGTTTGCTGCTCCCCCATCTCCTGCATCTGGTGCTCTTTCATAAATGACTTGAATAGCTCATTACGTCCAGTCGATGCAAATGTGAATTCAATAGAAGAAAGCTGGTGCTGACGGCTATATTCAGCGAGCCATGTCAGACATTTTTGCTCAATCCCTTTCCCTAGAGCACGGCAGCTTAGCATCCATGCATCAATGATCAAGGTGTCGCCTACATGATGAGCCAAGATCGCCCCTACAATTCCTTCATGACTGAAGCGATCCGCTGCCTCGATAATCCAGCCCTGAACATGCTCATTTTCCATCCGCTCTCTCAGCTGCTGTTCATCAAAGCGCTGATCATTTAAGCGGAATTGGTTAATGCGACTGCTCATTTGCGCCACGCGGGCAAGGTGCTTTTCTCCCCACTCTGTTACACTCATGTTCAAATTCAAATCTTGTAAAAATTGCTCCATTGACGGCGATTCTGCTTTCTCTTTTTGACGAGCTTTTTCAGCCTTGTAGCTCGTTGTTCGCCCTCTATCTTCTTCTGTGACATCATAGCGGTCAAATGCCCAAGCATGCTGAGCGAATAATGGGATCGCTTTTTCATTGGCAGGTAGTAGCATTGTCATCACTTCAGGCAGCTCTTCATTCATACGCAAGCACTGAGCAGGATCATCGTCTAAGAAAATAAACTGAGATAATGAAAGATTCAGTGAATCTGCCATCTCTTTGAGATGTGCCGGTTTACTTTCCCAATTGATCCGCCAGTCGACAATATCATCTTTTTGCAGGATCATATCTGGGTGGTTTTCAAACACGCGCCACACATCTTCTTCATTATTCCTGCTGCTTAAGACAAGCAGGAGACCTTCTTTTTGCTTTTGTTTTAAAAAGCGCTGAAGCATTTGATGTTCTGGCGTAATATCGATGCCTTCTATACCGTCTTCTGAAACGACACCTCTCCAAAGCGTGTGATCACAATCAATGGCCGCCACCTTAAATGGTGCACCTTGCCATGCAATGAACTCGCGTGCGACTTTTGTACCGATGGCTCCACAAAAGACTTCAGTGAATGGGAGATGTGCGGCTTGCTCTCCTTTTGCATCAAAGATGTCATCTATCTGATAGTGCTTCGCAAGCTGACGGCAGTCGATTAATTGAACACCGTCTATCTCAGATAATTGAGCAATCCACTCTCGTTCCACATCTTGCAGCGTGTCTTTAAGAGCAGCACTTATCGGCAGAATCCCAACAAAATATAGGTTATGTTTCGTTTTTGATTTCAGAACGTTTGCAAGTTCTTCAGCATGCTCTGCAGCCAGTTTTTTCTTTTCTTCCAGTGAAAGATGAGCTGGACCCGTGATATCCTCTAATCGAATGAGCAGAAGGTTCGCACCGTTTTTCTTCTGTGAGATAAGGCTGCGCTCATTTAGTAATTCCTGATATACCTGCCCATACGGTGCAAATTGAACATCAAGCTGCACATCAAACTGCTTGGTCCAGTACTGAATGTAAGGTGCGATTGGATCTGCTGTAAATGTCGAGCTAACTGTAAGTACGAGCGGTGCTTTTTCCTCTGCACGCTCCCTTTTCTCCTTTGCTGCCTGTTCTTCTTCCTCTGTAAGCACATCGAAATCCTTGAGCAGTTGATCAGGTGTTTGAACAGCCTGTTCGACCAAGTGCTCGAAGTGCTTGACGAACGCTTGCATTGTCTCATGTTTAAACAGCGCAAGATTGTATTGAAGGACGCACTTTAACTCCCCCGTTACTTCTCTGACAACATCCATTTTCATATCGAGTTTGGATATTCCCTTTGCAAACTCATGTGTTTCGAAGGTTAGTCCATCGGCTTCGATTTTAATATTCGGATCGTACTCATTATGGTAGATGAGCATTGTATCAAAGAATGGATTGCGATGCGGTCTTGTTTTTGGATTCAGATGCTCAACCATTTGGTCAAATGGGTACTCTTGATGGTCATACGCATCCAGCAATACTTGCTTTGTCTGCGCCAGTTGCTCTGTAAAGGTTGATTCTTGTACCATGTCTAGTTTAATTGGCAGGAAGTTTGTAAACATGCCAATTGTATGCTCGATATCTGCATGACGCCGTCCAGCCACAAGTGAACCGACAATCAGCTCCTCTTGATCTGCATAACGTGAGAGCAGTAGCCCATAGAGCTGGAACAAGATAACGTTATTTGTCAGCTGATACTGTTCAGCAAGCTGTTCAATTTTCTCAACGATGTGCGGTTCAATATTGAATTTGATCGCTCTTCCTAAGAAGGATTGTTCCTTCCGTTCAAAATCATATGGCATTGTCAAAGTTGGCACATTTGAGCCAATTTGCTGCTTCCAATAATCCTGCTGCTTTTGAAACATCTCGCTACGGAAATATTTGTCTTGCCATTCTGCATAATCTTTATATTGAACAGTGAGTTCCGGCAAAGTTTCCCCTCGATAGAGCTCAGTAAATTCTTTAATAAAGATGTTCATGCTCGCTCCATCCGCCACAATATTATGCATATCGACTAATAAGAGGTGATCGTTAGCTGCGATTTTCACAAAACGCACACGGATCAATGGTGCAGCCTTTAAATCAAATGGACGAATGAATTCATCGATTTGTGCTTCTAATCCTTCTTCATCAGCCTCTGTCAATTCAACAGCAAATTGGAAGTCATCATGGACACGCTGAACTGGTTCACCATCTTTTAATTCAAAGGTCGTTCGCAAGGTTTCATGACGATCAATTAATTGCTTGAAGGTCTGCTCAAAGCGCTCGACGTCAATTTCACCTTTACACCTTAGTGCCATCGGCATGTTGTAAGAGGTCACTTGACCAATACGCTGATGAATAAGGAATGTCCGTCTTTGAGCAGCAGATAATGGATATGTGTCTTTCTTTTCGACTGGTTCAATCTTGAAATATTGATGCTTCTCTGCCTTTTCGATGAATGCTTGGAGCTTTTCAATTGTCGGATTGTTAAACATGTCTGTGAGCGTTAGCTCTACACCAAACTCTTTGTGAATTTGAGAAATCAGACCGGTGGCATTTAACGAATGTCCGCCAAGCTCAAAGAAATGGTCGTCTCTTTCCACCTTTTCAATTCCTAAAATGTCTTTCCACATCCGCTGTAACGTTGCCTCAATGTCATTCGATGCGGCGGCATGGACTTGATTGTTTTCTTCTATTTCCTGCCCTTTGTTATCCTTTGGCACCACCATTTGCACACCTGAGGATGAAGATAATGCAGATGTATCTACCTTTTCAATCCAATATCGTTGTCGTTCAAACGGATAGGTCGGCAAGGATACTTTTTGATTTGATGTCTGATTTCGCAATTTTGTCCAGTCAACCGGCACCCCTTGAAGCCAGATGTCACCCAATCTTCCCAGCAGGTAGCGGTCGTCGGCTGCCTCTTCTTTTGGATGACGCATCAATGGAATCGGCTGCTGATGATGTTCCTTTGAAGCTTGGCGAATAAAGGCACTTAACGTATTCCCCGGCCCGACTTCAACGAAAATAGGATCAAGCTCCGTTAATAATGTCTCTGCTCCATCACGGAAACGAACCGCTTGCCGCAAATGATTAGCCCAATATGCCGGGTCTTGCACTGCTTCATGGTCAATCCACGTACCTGTGACGTTAGAAATATACGGGATAGACGGCGCATTCAATTGATACTCGGCTACCTTTTCTTTAAATGATGGCAGGATGTCATCCATCATTTTAGAATGGAAGGCATGAGAGGTGTGAAGCTTCCTGCACCCATGTCCAGCAGCCTCCAGCTTCTCAGCAAGTGCATCAATGGCTACGGTCTCACCTGACACTACGCACAATTCAGGACCATTTACTGCTGCAAGTGAAAGATCATCTGTTAAATATGGCAGCACGTTCTGTTCACTCAAAGGAACACTCAGCATAGAGCCTTTTGGAAGCTGGCTAATGAGCTGTCCGCGATAAGCCACAAGATCTACAGCATCTTCAACAGATAGTAAACCAGATACCGCAGCAGCCGTATATTCTCCAATACTGTGACCGATCAGTGCCTGCGGTTTGACGCCAAAATGAATCAGCAATTTAGCCAAAGCATATTCCACACTAAACAGAAGCGGCTGCGTATATTCTGTTTGATTGATCAGCTGACGATCATCACTTGCTTCTGTTGAGAATAAAATACGAAATGGGTCAACTGAGACATGCTGTTTGAATTGATTCAAGCATTGATCCAGCGCTTCTTTAAAGACTGGATATTTGTCATAAAGCTGACGCCCCATGTCTACATACTGAGATCCTTGGCCTGGGAAAAGAAAGACGACTGGACGGCTCGATGTTTGGGAGCTGGCCGTCTTGACCACCTCTTTTGACCTTTGATTCAGCGCCTGTAACATATCCGCCGTGTTACTTCCAAGAATGACACGTTTATGCGGGAAATGATGGCGCCCTGTTTGCAGCGTATAGGCAACGTCACTTAGACGAACATGCTGCTGATGCTGAAGTAAGTAGTCCGCAAGGCGATCCGTCATTTTTTCAAGAGCTGCTGGTGTTTTGGCAGATAATAAAAGAAGTTCACTATCCTCAGGGCTATCAGCGGCAACACGTGTAGCAGGTGCTTCTTCTAAAATGACATGAGCATTTGTTCCACCTATCCCAAATGAGCTTACACCTGCTCGGCGAGGAGATTCCTGCGTGCTCCATGGCGTCAAGTCTGTGTTTACAACGAAAGGCGAATTGGTAAATTCAATTTTTTCATTTGGCGTTTCAAAATGAATGGTCGGCGGAATCACTTGATGCTTTAAGCTTAAAACGGTTTTAATAAAGCCCGCGACACCTGATGCATCATTCAGATGACCAACATTTGATTTGACAGAGCCAATGCGGCAAAAGCCTTTTTTATCTGTATCAAATGCTTGCTTGAGCGCTTCAATTTCGATCGGATCTCCGAGGGTTGTCCCCGTTCCATGTGCTTCAATGTACGAAATGGTTTCAGGTTCCACCTCAGCCATTCGAAGTGCTGTCTTAATCGCTGAAACTTGACCTTTCGTACTCGGCGCTGTATATCCTACTTTTCTATTTCCATCATTATTAATAGATGACCCTTTGATGACAGCATAAATGTGATCGCCGTCTTCAATGGCATCCTCTAAATTTTTTAAAATAACGGCTCCTGCACCATCACCAAAAACGGTTCCATCGGCTTTGTTATCAAAGACGCGGCAATGCCCGTCAGATGAATGGATCATGCCTTCTTGATACAGATAGCCCGATTTTTGCGGCAGACGAATGGACACGCCACCTGCAACAGCCATATGACAGTCGCCGCTTAATAAAGCCTGAACGGCTAAATGAATCGACACCATCGAGGTCGAGCAGGCGGTTTGCACCACCATACTCGGTCCCTTCAGATTTAATTTATATGAAATCATCGTCGCTAAATAATCACGCATATTCAGAACGGCAGCTTCCAGTGTTTTCGAATCCTCACCTTGAGCCGCCCCTTGAAGTGCTCTCATGACCCATTCTGTATTGATCCCTGCACCTGTATAAAGACCGATTTGCCCTTTATATTCAAACGGATCGTACCCAGCGTCTTCAAGCGCTGTCCACACACATTCATGAAACAGTCTAAACTGCGGGTCCATCATGGCCGCTTCCTTTGGTGTATAGTCAAAGAAATCTGCATCAAATAAATCAACATCATCTAGCATCCCTTTTGCTTTAACAAAACGGGGATTTTTTAATAAAGCTTCATCTGTACCTTCACACCGTAACTCTTCTTCTGTAAAAAAGGAGATTGTTTCTTTTCCCTTTTTCAGATTCTCCCAGTACTCATCTACATTTTTGGCCCCTGGAAAACGACCTGCAAGACCGATAACAGCAATTTCTGCGCCATGATAGTGATTCGTTGTATCATTCATTCTCGATTCCGCCTCTCAATCTTTTATTCCGTTGCTGTTTAAAACGAGCTCTTCGATCACCGGAAGTGACGACGGCTAGTTCTTCTTCCATCGCTTCTTCCTTCGAGTCCTCAGAAGGCTGGATATATTTCGCAAGCTCTGCAACAGAAGGGTACGTAAACAACGTCACAACCGCTTCATTTGTTTGAAGTGCTTGATTTAACCGATTGGTGACTTGGACAATATCCAGTGAGCTTGCGCCGAGATCGAAGAAATTGTCGTGAATGCCCACTTGTTCCATGCCCATAAAATCCTGCCATACTTGGCAGATCGCTTTTTCAGTTTCATTTCGAGGCGCCACATATGGATTGCCCAGCTCTGGTCTTTCGTGCTTAGACACTTCATACGAATTCTCATCCGCTACGGTCTTAGGCTCTAGTGACAGCCATTGATCTATCCGTTCATCAAGATTTCCTGTGGACACGAGCATGTGTCGATTCTGCCGGCTAGACAGAACATACTGGAACAGCTCAGCACCCTCTTCTGGTAAAATTGCAAGCTCATTGATCGATTCACCAATTGTGGATTCTAGTTCACCCCAGAAATTCCACGCATCCCAGTTCACACACATCCACGGGGTTTGACTATGTTGATTAAGTCTAGCTGCAAATGCATCCATATATAAGTTAGCCGCTGAGTAAGCAGAGAATCCTAAGCCCCCAAGCAATGCACTAATGGAAGAAAAGAGAAGACAAAAGTCTGCTTGTTCTTGTTCCAGCAGCTGCTCTAGCACATCGAGCCCTTTCACCTTTGATTGGAATTGATCCTCTCCCTGCGCCAGTGTAGAAGGGATATCTTTGATTGCACGGAAGGATGTACTTCCTGGTAATCCTGCTGCATGGAATACACCATGAACGCCGCCATGCTTTTTGCGAATGGCATCAAATACATGTTTCATCTGATCCAGATCTCCTGCATTCGCCTGCACCGCTTCTACTGTTGCACCTAATCGTTCGAGCTCAAGCACCTTCTCAATTCTCGTGCGCTGCGCTTCATCGGCATTTGCTTGTTGAACATATGACGCCCATTCATTTCTTGGCGGCAATGCCGTTCTGCCAGTTAAATAAAGATGTACATTTCCTTCCTTCGCCAGCATCTTTGATAGAACAAATCCGATACCGCCTAAACCTCCTGTGATCAGATACACACCATTTGGCCTGATCATCTTCGGAAGTCCATCTTCTTTTTGCAGCGGCAAATGCTTGTAGCTTTGCACCCAGCGCTTTCGATGACGATACGCCACAAGCTGGTCCTTTCCAGGCTGCATGATTTCCTGCACAATAAGATCGACAAGGACTTGTTCCTTCCAAGACATGACTTCTGGCACGTCTTCCACATCGATATTCCAGCACTTAATATGATGGTATTCCTGTGAAATGACTTTACATGGTCCAAGCATTGCACTTTTCTCTGCACATATCGTCTCATTGCCTGTAACTGGCTGGATTCCGCTAGTGATCGTAAACAGACGGCATTCTAGAATATTTTTTTGGGCAGCAATCGCTTGAGATAAGAAAATTAAACTGTAATAGCCTTTTTCAATGTGCGCCTGAAAAGCGGCTTGACGATTCGAGTTGTCATTTTCTTTCGCAGCTTCCCATAAATGCAGAATCCGCTGAATATTGATGCCCCTATTAGACAATGAATCTAGCATGTTTCGGTAGTGCTGGCCTTCTGCCGGATTGATCGTAAACGACTCATCTTGCTCTTGATAAGCTTCACCCTTTGTGACAGAAATGACCTTGATACCTTGTTGCGTAAATGAATGGGTAAACAGTTCATGAAAAGCATCCTGTTCCTTGAAAATGAGCCACGTTTGTTCTTCTGTTTCTTTTTTGAAAACTGGTTTTAGCGGCTGCTGCTCCCAAGAAGGCAGGTAGAACCATTCTTCCATCTCTTTTTTCTTCGTTTCTTTAGGAGCGGATAGCTGCGGAGACGCGGGCTTTCCTGCTTCAATCCAATATCGTTTCCGCTCAAATGGATAGGTCGGTAGCGATACGAGCTGACGTTCCTCTTGAGTTGGATGTTGCTGCGCTTTGACCTCGTAGCCCCCTGCCCATAGCTCTCCTATTCTCTTTAAGAAATATGCATGGTCATCCGCTTGTTCTCTCGTATGCCTCACCATATTCAGGACATCATGATGAGACTCTTTGTTTTCATGACGTTTCGCTAATGCCGTCAAGCTGTTTCCAGGTCCAACTTCAATGAGTGCTCGTACTTCATCGGTTAACAGCTGAGATAGACCTTCATGAAAACGAACGGTTCCACGCAGGTGGTTCGTCCAATAAGATGCTGTCATCACCTCTTCGCTTGTCGCCCAGGTGCCTGTGACATTCGATATAAACGGAATCGCCGGCTCGTGCAATTCTACTTTCTCTACGAATCGTTGAAACGCCTCAAGCATCGGCTCCATCATGTAGGAATGAAAGGCATGAGAAGTATGGAGCTGTCTTGTGACAATTCCTTTGTCTTGCAGTTTCATTTCAAATGCAGCGATATGCTCTTCTCTTCCAGAAACGACACAAAGGTCTTTTGCATTGACAGCAGCAACAGAAAGCGATTCATCGATCATTGAGACGAGCTCCACCTCGGGTAATTGCACACTAAGCATCGCGCCTTTTTCCATGTCTTGCATCAATCTTCCTCTTGCCATCACGAGTGTTAATGCAGACTCGAGAGAAAAGACCCCTGACAAACAAGCGGCAACGTACTCGCCGATACTGTGTCCAATCATTGATTCTGGCTCAACACCGCTATGCTGAAGCAATTTGGCTAATGCATACTCAAATATAAAGAGAAGCGGCTGGGCATTTGACGTTTTTGTGATGTCTTCGTTCGTTTCATTCTCGGAAAAAACAATGCTCTTTAAATCCACTTGCTCCGTTTCCATTACATATTTAAAGCATCTATCTACTTCCCATTTGAACACTGGCTCTGCATCATATAATCCGCGCATCATACCAGCATACTGAGCGCCTTGACCCGAAAACATAAAGGTCGCTTTACGCCATTTTTTGCTTCGGAACACACTCGTTTCAAGCTGTTTCTGCTGCATCCATTCATCAGCAGACGCGAGTACGATCGCTTTTCGGTATGGAAATTGCTTTCTGCCATACCGTAATGTATAAGCAATATCTTCAAGCGGGACTTGAGGATGCTGGATCACATACTGCTTTAATCGCTCTGTCATTTCCGCCAAAGCAGTATCTGTTTTTGCAGATAAGACGAGCAGCTGCTTTTGGTTAGAAGCTGGCTTCTGCTTCGCCTGTATGCCCTCTTCTATGATCATATGGGCATTCGTTCCGCCGATACCGAAAGAGCTAACTCCCGCTCTTCTCGGACCATCTGCTTCCTTCCAATACAACGCCTTTTGATTCACATAAAACGGTGTATCTTTGAAAGGAATCTCCTGATTGGGTGATTCATAATGAATGGTTGGCGGAATCGTTTTATGCTGGAGAGCCAAAATGGCTTTAAACAGACCTGCAATCCCTGCCGCACTATTTAAGTGTCCGACATTACTTTTCACAGAACCGATCGGAATCGTCAGCGGATCTGTCCCTTTGAACACTTGACTAAGAGCAGATACCTCAATTGGATCTCCCATGTTTGTCCCCGTACCATGAGCTTCTACATAACCAATGGACGCGGGGTCGATACCTGATTTTTCATACGTTTCTTTTAAAACCTCTGCCTGTCCTTCCACACTCGGAGCGGTAAAACCAGCTTTTCGGCTGCCATCATTGTTCACACCAACCCCTTTGATGACCGCATGAATCGGGTTACCGTCTCTCATCGCATCTTCATAACGTTTTAGCAGAACAATCCCCGCTCCATCTCCGAAAATGGTTCCGCTCGCCTCTTGGTCAAACGGTCGGCAATGTCCATCCTTTGATTGAATCATCCCATCTTGATAGATGTAGCCGATATTTTCTGGAGAACTAACCGTCACACCGCCTGCCAGTGCTGCATCACATTCTTGATTCAATAATGCTTGACAGGCCATGCCAATATTGACAAGTGAGGTCGAACAAGCTGTTTGCATGGTCACACTAGGCCCGTGTAAATTCAATTTATAAGAAAGCTGTGTACTAAAGAACTCACGATCATTTAACAGCATGGCGCTGAATTGCTCAGTTGCTTCCATTTGATGGGCAAAGCGCGTCAGCCACTCATGGTTTGGACTCGTTCCTGTATAAACGCCAATTTTCCCTGCCATTCGATCAGGGTCACAGCCAGCATCCTCCAGCGCTTCCCAAGCACATTCATGCAAGAGCCTGAACTGCGGATCCATTAGCTCTGCCTCTCTAGCAGAATAGTTGAAGAAGTCTGCATCAAAGCCTTCGATTTCTTGTAAACGACCTTTTGCTCCAATGAAATTCGGATGCTGGTAGACAGACGCATCCAGCCCTGCTTTCTTGAGCTCTTCTTCTGTGAAAAAGTGAATCATTTCCTCGCCATTCACAAGACGCTGCCAAAAGTCTTCTAGCGATGAAGCTCCCGGGAATCTTCCAGCCATTCCGACAATCGCAATATCCGTTTGCTCATGGGACGTGTTTTTTACTGGGCGAGAAGCAGGCGTTTGAATCTGTTCTGACTGTTCTTCAAACAAATATTCAGCAAGACTTGCCACTGTCGCAAACCGATACAATTGCACAGTGTCAATTTGCTTGTCCACATGCTCAGATATTTTCGCTGCAAGCTGAGAAATATCAAGGGATGTCGCACCAAATTCGAAAAATGGCGATTCATCATCTATTTGATCAAACCCAAAATGAGTTTGCACAATGTCGTGAATGTCTTTTTGTAAAGAAGCGAGTGAAGCAAAGACACGCTGTTCATTCTGCGGCTTTTGTGGTTCAATGGCTGCCATCGTATTTGTTTGTGCAGAGAAATCAGTTTTATGAAATGGGTACCCAGGTAGCGGAATACGCTGTCTGTTCTTCTCATCTGTTATTGGGAAAGCTAAGCCGACCCCCATTTCCCAAAGAACACCTGCGATTTGAAGCATGTCTCCATCAAGTGGTTCGGTTGTTTTTTCTGCTCCCTTTTCAACTACAATCCCTTGTTTCGTTGAAAGGTCAATGATCAAAGCTGGTGATTCTTGCTCAACTATTGGTGATTTTACAGGCTGATCCATAGTAAGAAGACCCTTTACAGACGATGGGTCGAGAGTGGTTAGTTCCTCCCCAGTTTGCTGCAAGTAAACAGGCTGTTGGAGTGTCCTCTGAGGCAGGGAAGCCAGCCTTTGATTAACCGTCTCGGTATCATGAAGTTGGCACACAATAGATGCCGCATCGTTTAGCTCAAGACCGCCTGCTGCATATAAAGCTGTCCAGACGCCGCTTCCTTCTCCAATCCAGCCATCTGGTTCAATTCCGAGTGATCTTACCATGCTGGCAAAAGCCGATGTCATGATCAGCATCACCACTTCTGATTGACTGCTTTGTTTAGGATGGAACAGCTCGTCTTTTTTGATAGGTACTGCGGATTGGACGAGGCTTATGATTCGATCCACTTCTATTTTGAAAGAAGGATCTTTCTCATACAGCTTGATGTAATCACGTAAACCTGACTCATGATAACCCGTTAGCTTCATGCTGATCCGTTTATAAAGATGACTTTCTCTGCCTGCTGTCTCTTCATTCAGCAATTGCAGCTCCGCTAGTAACTCTTCCCGCGTGGAACAGACAAACGCCTTTCGATATTTGAAAGCCTTTCTTCCACTTTGTAAGGTATAAGCTGCTTCACCAAGTGAGAGATCAGGATGTGAGGAGACATATTCCTTTAAGTTTTTTGTCACGTTCTTCAGATCATGCGTTGATCTAGCTGACAGCACGATTAATTCTTTGGACGAGGCGTTGCTGTTTGCTTTTCTCGGCTTTGCCTCTTCTAAGATGACATGAGCATTGGCTCCCCCTATACCAAAGGCACTGACACCCGCTCTCCTTGGCAATTGAGATGTCTTCCACTCCTCTTTGTCTGTCCCAACATAAAATGGGGTTTGATCAAAAGAAATGCGGTGATTCGGTTTCTCAAAGTGCGGCATCGGGGCAAATTGACGATGATGTAGCATCATGACTGTTTTGATAAAACCAGCTACGCCGCTTGCGGCATCTAAATGCCCAATATTGGCTTTGACTGATCCAATTCGGCAATAGCCTTGTTGATCTGTTTGAAAAGCACGGGTAAGCGCCTCAATCTCAATCGGATCTCCAACAGGCGTCCCCGTTCCATGCGCTTCGATATAAGAAATCGTCTCTGGTTCTGTCTCAGCCATTTCTAACGCAGATTCAATAACACTTGCCTGTCCACTCACACTTGGGGCTGTATAACCGACTTTATTGCTCCCATCATTGTTCGTTGCAGATCCTTTTACGACAGCATAAATAAAATCTCCATCTTCTATCGCATCTTTTAATCGTTTTAGCACAACAACGCCTGCACCTTCACCAAAAATGGTTCCTTTTGCTTTTTCATCAAACGGACGGCAATGACCATCAGGAGAATAAATCATTCCTTCTTGGTATTGATAGCCTGTGATTTGCGGCTGATGGAGTGTGACACCTCCTGCTAACGCAAGGTCACATTCACCGCCGATTAATCCTTGGCAGGCCATATGGATAGCAACAAGCGATGTGGAGCAAGCCGTTTGCACCGATACGCTTGGACCTTTTAGATTTAATTTATAGGCAATCCGAGAAGCAAAGGATGGGTCATTGAGATGCATGATTTGAAACACATCTTCGTTCTTTGCAAGTGACGACATATGCTGCCCCATCCACGATAGATTGCTAGATGCGCCGGCATAAAGTCCAATTAATCCTTCGTATTGCTCGGGCTCATAGCCTGCATCCTCTAGCGCATGCCATGTGCATTCATGCATCAATCGAATTTGCGGGTCCATAATAGATGCCTCTCGCGGAGAGTAGCCAAAAAAGTCTGCATCAAATGATGATACATGTTTTAAATATGGCTTTGCCTTGACATAATCAGAACGTTTTAGCAGCGTTTCATCTACACCCGCTGCCTTTAATTCTTCATCAGTGAAAAACGTAACGGATTCTTTCCCTTGCGATACATTTTCCCAAAACGCTTGCACATTCGGTGCCTCGGGAAATGTACCTGCTAATCCTACAACTGCAATTTCAAGTCCAGATTCGCTCCATTGCTCTTGATCAGACATACGCTGCATTTCTCCCATCTATTTTCGTTTTAATCTCTGTTTACGGCGGTTCTTTCCATCTGCCATCGCCTGTTTGCGGAGATTAGATGACTCAGTGACAGCTTGCTTTTCTTCCTTCACTCCATGTATCTTCTTCAGTTCTGCAGCCAATGACGCAATCGTTGGATGACTATACATCATGACCACTGGAACCTCTATACCATAAATTGATTTAATATGACCGCTCATCTGCAGTAAATCAAGGGATGTCGCACCCATTTCAAAGAAGTTCTCATTTACATCCGGTTCATGAGGAAAAAAGGAGCTGAGTACATCACTCAATGATGCTTCTAGACGATCATCTATGACCTGCGATATTTGTTGAGTCGGCTCTTCTTCCTGCTGCATAGGTGTTAATCGGTGTTTCATTCTCTCACCCATGTCTCGAACAGAAACAAGAATTTGCGGATAATCTAAACGCAGTACTTCCTGAAAGGCCTTGATTCCTTCATCTGGTGAAATTCCCGCCTGCTCCTCGAGCGTCATCATGTCATTGACTTTGGCCGCTAATGCTGAGTTGTGTGCCATACCGACTTTTTCCCATCGATCCCAGTTTAAAGAAATCACTGGCTTTCCTTCCTGCCTCTTCTCATGAGCAAAGCTGTCCATAAAAGCATTGGAAGCGGCATAAGCCACTTGTCCAGCCGCTCCAAGAAAGGACACTAGGGATGAACAAAGTAAAAAGAAGTCGAGCGTTTCATCCTTGAGTGTTTCATCCAGCACATAGGTCCCGTTGATTTTTGGCAGACACATGCGAATTTCATCGTCTGCTGTTCTTGCTTGGATGATCTTCCCATCTGCCTCTCCTGCCGCATGGATGACACCATGTAAATCACCAAATGATGTATGAGCCAGCTGGATCGCTTTCTGCACGGCGTCTTTATCTGACACATCACCGTGTACAGTTAGTACATCAGCTCCTAACTCTTCAAGAGTCATCAGCTTTTTCACGGTTTCAGCTTCTTTCCCATCCGCATCACGCAGTTCATGCCATGCAGAGCGTTCACGTATTTGTGATCGGCTGAGGAACACAAGTTTTGCTTGATACGTTTCTGCTAAATGTTGAGCTAGTGTGAAACCAATGCCTCCCATACCGCCGGTCAGGAGGTAAACACCATGAGTCCTGATAGGCTGTGTGGACGATTCCTCTTTGCTTAAAGGTGTACTTGAAGCTTTTCGAACCCACCTACTGTTCCCCCGATACGCCACGACTGCCTCTTGATCGTGCATTGCCACCTCATATGAAAGAAATAGCGGCCAGTCCGCCTTTGTTTCCTGACATAAATCAATGTGCTGACACGCAATATGCTGATATTCTTGAGGAATGGTCAGAGCTAGTCCAGTGCATGTTGCTTGAAGAGGATTGACCTTCTCCATCCCGATAACATCATGCGCTTGGTTTGTCACAAGGTGAAGACGGATGGTTGTGTTATGATGCTGACTGATCAGCCTGACGAGATCAAGTACAGATAAGTAGTTCGGCTGATCACCTGTATCTTCTGTTAGTTCATCATGCATCCAGATGATCTCTTCCGGTATAAATCCAGATTGCTGCAGTTCAGCCATCACCCACTCTAAGTGTGACAGCATATGAACGTCAGCCTTCATCACCTGGTCATTTTCTTTGATCGTATGATCACTTTGACAGACGCTGACAACCTCTGCATGCCGCTCTTTCAAATAAGCGGCAATATGACCATTTTTCTCAAAAACCAAGATACGCTTCCCTTGATGATTCTGCTCTTTTAGTACAGGTGCAGAGCGCTCCCATACCGGAATGTAAAACCAGTCTTGAAAATCAGCGGAGAGTGTCTCCCCCATTTCTGATGGTGCTAAATTGCTCATCAGCTGATCCGCTTTAAACTGCGGAGAGGGGAATATTTGATGCTCAAATGGATATGTTGGCAGTGACACTCGATATGGGGTCTTTTCTTTTCTGACAGCGCTCCAGTTCGGCTCCACTCCAAAACTCCACAGCTTCCCTATAGCCTTTTTCATATATTCATCATCAGCAGCTTGTTCTTTTGGATGTCTCACCAATGAAACAGCCGCTGCTTTGTTCACATCATAGTCATCATGTCGTCTCACAAATTGAGTCAACATATGACCTGGTCCCACTTCAATGAAAACCACTTCACCAAGTCCAAGTAACGTCTCTAATCCTTGACTAAATAAAACAGGCTGCCTAATATGAGATGCCCAGTAATCAGGCGATGAGGCTTGCTCATTTGTTAACCAGCTTCCTGTCACATTCGAAAGGATCGGAACCTCGCCCTGCTGATAGGTGATCTCTGAGAGAGCGTTCTTAAACTGTACGGACGCTTCAGCCATCATACTCGTATGAAAGGCGTGAGAGGTTTTCAATGTTTGGACAGAAGCTCCTCTTTTTTCAGCTTGTTCGAGATAGATCTGTAACCGTTCTGGAGGACCGGAAACAACAGATAATTGTGAGCTATTCACCGCAGAAAGCTCGACACCCTCAGGAAGATCATGTTCAATCTCTTCGGCAGAGAGTGACACTCCGGCCATTTCACCCCGAGGCATTTTTTGCATCAAACTGCCTCTTTTTAAAACGATCCGGATTGCATCTTCAAGGTGTATGATACCGGCCACGCAGGCAGCTGTTATTTCTCCAATACTATGACCAATGAAATAATGCGGACGTATGCCTAGTCCCATCAGCTTCGATGCGAGCGCATACTCAAAACTAAACAAGATGATTTGTGTATATGATGTTTGCTGTATGAGTTGTTCTGCTTTTATGAACTCTTCTTCGGTTGTTGGATATAACACGTTCTCGATCTCAACACCTGATAAAGATAAAATGATGGCAAAACATTTCTGAAGCGTTTGTTTAAATTCAGGATCTTTCTCATATAAATCCTTGCCCATATTCACATACTGAGCACCTTGTCCAGAAAACATCCAGACAACTGCCGGCTGTTGAAAGGCCTTTTGCGGCTGTCCAGCTGACTGGAATGTGCGGTCAGGCCCTGCAAGAAAAGCTTGTCGATAAGGAAAATGCTTTCGTCCCTCTTGCAGGGTAAAGGCAGCCTCGGATAGTGTGACACGCTTTTGTTCTTTTAAATAAGATGTCATTTGTTCAGCCGATTTTTGAACCGCCTGCTTCGATCTTGCAGAAATCACCATTAGTTCATGATCTCTTTCTAATGACGGTTTGTCGGCGGCGGGTGCCTCTTCCATGATCAGGTGTACATTCGTTCCACCGACTCCAAACGAACTAACTCCAGCACGCAGCGGCTGCCCTGTTTTCATCCATGGTACGGGTGTTGTATTGACATAAAATGGACTTGATTCAAAATCAATTTTCGGATTCGGTTTTTTATAATGAAGGCTAGGCGGCAGCATCTGATGGTACAGACTAAGCGTTGTCTTGATAAAACCTGCAACCCCTGCGGCTGAGTCAAGATGACCAATATTGGTTTTCACAGACCCAATCGCACAAAACTGTTTTTTATCCGTTTGAAAGGCTTTCTTTAGTGACTCAATTTCAACCGGATCTCCAAGAGTTGTACCGGTGCCGTGTGCTTCAATATAAGAAATACTCTCAGCTTCTACACGACTGATGTTGAGTGCCTTTTTAATCACTTCGCTTTGTCCTTCTATGCTTGGTGCTGTGTAGCCAACCTTCCGCCCGCCGTCATTGTTATAGGCTGACCCTTTAATCACGCCATAGATATGGTCCTTATCTTTTAGTGCCTGCTTTAATGATTTGAGCACAACAACACCGCAGCCCTCACCGCCAACAGTGCCTTCTGCCTGTTCATCAAAAGCCCGGCAGTGCCCATCTGGCGACATGATCATGCCTTCTTGATACATGTATCCTTTTTTGTGAGGGGTCGTAATGGTGACGCCGCCGGCGAGTGCCATTTTACATTCTCCAGTAATCAGGGCACGCGCCGCCATATGAATGGCAGTCAAAGAGGAAGAACAAGCTGTATCAACAGCTACGCTCGGCCCCTTCAAATTCAATTTATAAGATACCTTTGTGTTCATGAAATCTTTATCTGTTAACTGAACAGCCGCAAATTGTTCGGATGAGTGATTCGTTCTCATCAGCATGGATGCAGCTTGCCAATATAAATTAGCAGAAGCGGCTCCAAATAAACCAATCGGTTCCTGATAGGTTTCAGGGTTATAGCCTGCATCTTCAAGTGATTCCCACGCCACCTCATGAAACATGCGGATTTGCGGGTCCATTACTTCTGCTTCACGCTGTGAATAACCAAAGAAATCTGCATCAAAATGATCATGCTGATCAACTGCTCCTTTGGCACGTACATATTGCTCATGATCCAATGCTTCTTTCTCAACCCCTGCCTCAAGCAGCTCTTCCTTCGAAAAGAACGTAATGGACTCTCTTCCATTTGCAAGGTTGTCCCAAAAGTGATGAATATTCTTTGCTCCGGGAAAACGGCAGGCCATCCCAACCACTGCAACCTCTAATCCTGTGAACTTACTCATCTATCATCCCGCCTAACAGTTGAGCGGCACTTTCTAAGTCATCCGCTTCATTTTCTCCATCATCATCGATCTGTTTCTCTTGCCCTGATGCTTTGTTTTTTAATTGCGTAGCTATTTGCGAAACAGTTGTATATTGGAACAGCTCCATCACTGTCAGCTCCTGCTGAAATTCCTCTTTCACTTTATTGGACAACTCAACGATATTAAAAGAGTTCCCGCCTAAGTCAAAAAACGGTTCATCTATACGAATCTGCGAAGCAGGGACTTGTAAAATAGAGGCGAAAATGCGAACAAGCTTCTGCTCTGTTTCATTATGTGCTTGAATGGTCACAGGCTCTTGATTGTTTGACAGCTGATCTTCTGGATTCGGTAGTGCTTGGATATCCAATTTCCCTGATAGATTCAAAGGAAATTGCTCTATTTGGATGACATGTCTCGGCACCATATAACCTGGTAATCTTTCACTTAAAGACTGACGAAGCGCACGCTGATCTATCACTTGTTTTGCCATCATGTATGCGCAAATGTATTGGTCCTGATCCTGCGTTTCCTTAGGAATGACAATGACATCTTGAATCAGTCCTTGCATATGCGGGTCATCAAGAATCGCTCTACGGATTTCCTCTAGCTCAATTCGATATCCCCTAATTTTCACTTGACCGTCGTTTCTCTTGGCAAATTCTAATAAACCATCAAACCGCCATCTTGCAAGATCTCCCGTACCGTATAACATCCCGCTGCTCAGCTCTGGTTTTTTGATAAATTTCTCCTTGCTCAGATCAGGGTGATTGATGTACCCACGACCTACACCATCGCCTGCTATATATAACTCTCCAAAGACGCCAATCGGAACTGGCTCTCCTTGCGCGTCACATATGAAAATATGCTCATTCGGCATCGGCTGCCCAATAGGAATGACTTGCTCATCCCAGTCTTGGGGAATCAAAAAGGATGATGACTGAACCGTACATTCAGTCGGCCCATACGCATTTATCATGATTGGTTTTTCACCTGATATATGCTGTAAAAATTGATCCATCAGCTCTTTTGTGAACACCTCTCCGCCCACCAGCATCATCTTCAACGCTGGCAAGTCTTGTTTTGATTGCGCTGCTGCCTTGTTCATCAGCTTTAAATGAGAGGGGGTCACATCAGACAGCTGGATGTGATGTTCTTGGTAAAACGACCATAACGCATGCCCATCCATACGGACTTCATCTTTGGCAATATGCAGCGTATGCCCGAAGAGCAATGCCGGAAACAATGTTTGAACAGACGCATCAAAAATGTGAGAAGCCAGCATCCCTACTTGCAAAGGATTAGGGAGCAGATCAAAAAAGCGCGTTTTCATTCCATATACCAAATTAATGACATGACGATGTTCGATAACGACACCTTTCGGATGCCCTGTCGTACCTGATGTATACAGGACATACGCCATATCCGAAGGCGAGATAGACCAAGTCATATTCTCTTTTATTGATGGTTCTTGAAGCATGTCTTGAATCACATGGACCTCGACATCCAATCCTTCGTGTCCTTCTGCATCCGAGACAATAGCTGTAGCGCCGCTGTTTTTGAGCATATACCGAATTCTTTCAATCGGCAGATGAACATCAATCGGTAAATAAGCATAGCCAGCCTTTA
Source organism: Bacillus sp. FSL W8-1143 (assembly GCF_037965155.1). Taxonomy (NCBI): domain Bacteria; kingdom Bacillati; phylum Bacillota; class Bacilli; order Caryophanales; family Bacillaceae; genus Bacillus; species Bacillus sp. FSL W8-1143. The sequence continues at coordinate 712,343 of NZ_CP150182.1, read as the reverse complement.
AGATGCCAAGAATGGCAATGACAAGTTCAGCAGATCGATACATTCTGAGTCCAACAGGAGCCTCACGTGTTATCTGGCTTTGAGATAGTCTAAGCGCAATGCGATCTGATAAATGATCAACCTCTTCATATGTATAGGAGGTGGTGCCAAACACAACAGCCGTTCGCGCTGGATGCAATTGGACTTGTTGTTGAAATAACGACACAATATCACGATCCACTGGATAAGCGAGCGACTCCCCTTGAAACGAATCAAACAGCTGATTTTTCTCTATATCAGATAAAAATGAGTGTGTGCTCATCGTTTGCTCAGACGTTTCGAGACATTGCTCTGTGAATCCCATGAAATGATTGGAGAACTGCTCCATCATGTGGTCATCATAAATGGAAGCATCCCAGTGAACTTCAGCATGAAGGTGATCTTGTTCTTTCTTCCAAACAATAAGCACATCCGCATGCAGCTGCTCTCTGTCAACTTGCCCATGCAATGTCTCAAATGCACATGCCAGATTGACACGCTTCTTGTCTTCTCCTGCTGAATGCCAAAGCTCATCTATTAAAATATAAACAGGATAGTTTTGATGACGCACTGCCTCCTGAAACGATTGTTTCACTGCCTCTAGCCCTGCGCTAAAGCTCATATGAGGCTCAATCTCTGCCTTCAGCGGCAGCATATGATTGATGGCGGATTGATTAGCAGACTGTTCCATTGTAGGAACAGTCACCATCAACTCAGTTTTTCCGCTATAACGTTGAAGCAAGCCAAAAGCTGCTGTGGTTAGCACGATAAACAGGCGCAAATCAGAATCTCCACATAATTGCTTTAACGAATGATTCATAGCCACAGGGAAGGACGAATGAAGCGATCGGTTCATTGCAGCAGGCTTGGCATGTGAAACAGTATGAGGAATGCGGCCATCAAGCTGGACACCTGATAAGATCGATGTCCAGTAGGCTCTTTCTAACGCCCTTTCCTTCGCCGCTGCTTTCAGTTGAAAATCATCATGTTCAATCACTCTTCCATTCACCTCTTTACTTATATTTTCAAGTCATCTAATTCGAAAAGAGATACGTCATCTAATTGCTTGAATGAAGAGGTCAGTTCGATCTCCTCTATTCTTACAGCATCTACTGAAACAGCCCTCATGATGTCTTTCAGCAAGCCCGCAATCCGCTCGATGGTTTCCTCTGTGAAAAGCTCAGTATTATATTCAATCGTTGAAGAAAGACCGTCTTCCTGCTCATACGCAATCCAGAGTAAATCAAAGCGTGACGTTCCTGTCTCATACGGATAATCACTAAAGGTTAAACCGCCTACCTTCAGTTCTGGCTGATTCATATTTTGCAAGGCGAACACAGCATCAAACAATAGATTCCGGCTGACACTCCGGCTTAACTGGAGGTCTTGAACCATTTGTTCATATTGATAGTCTTGATGTCCGAAATCATCGATGACATGTGCTTTCACATCCTGCAGGAATTGCTGGTACGTCAGCTCTGCTTTAGGATACAAACGAAGTGGCAGCATATTGACAAAAATACCGATCACTTGCTGCAGCTCCTCTTGTTTTCTCCCTGCTACCGGAACTCCGACCGTGATATCTGATTGTCCACTTAATTTATGAAGTAAAATCTGATATACACTTAACAAGCCCATAAACAGTGTGGCGTCTTCCTGTAAAATCACCTGCTTAAACGCGTTCAGCTCCGCTTCTTCTATACGGAACGTATAATGTCCGCCGCGAAATTGTCTCACTTCTGGCCGATCGAAATCTGTTGGCAGATCAAGTAGCGGGGCACTTTCTAACCGGTTTTTCCAGTAATCACTCGATTCTTTCAGTGCTTCTGATGCAAGCAGGTCATTTTGCCATTCTGAAAAATCTTTATATTGCAGAGCAAGAGGCTCGAGCGTCCTGCCGTCATATAACTGCATAAAGTCATTGACCAAAATATCTTGAGAAAGACCGTCTGAGATAATGTGGTGCATGTCCAGCATGAGTACGAATTCCTCATCTGCCAGCTTCATCACACCGACTCTCATCAATGGAGCCTCACTTAACGTAAAGGCAGTCAAAAATTGTTCAATCACTTGTTTTTGATCTTCCTCAGATCCTTGTTTCGATCCGTTAGTGAGGTCAAATAATGTGACTGCAAATGGTACCTCTTCTTCAATCTTTTGATAAGGGACGCCATTCTCTAGTACAAACGCTGTCCGCAAACTTTCGTGTCTCTTAATGAGCTGCTGAAATGCCCATTCCAACCTGCTAATATCGAGTTTCCCTTTGATTCGTCCCGCTTTAAACTCGTTGTATCCTGTGCTGTTTACATCCATTTGCTGCATGAGATACAACCGTTTTTGCGCAGACGACAGAGGATAATGCTCCTTCACTTCGGCTTTTTCAATCGCATGATAAGCAGCAGTATCTGCTTGATCGATATATGCTGCCATTAATCGTATCGTAGGGATTTGGAAAAATTGTGGCAGCGTCAGCTCTACACTAAATGCACGATGAATGATGCCAATGAAGGTAATCGCCTTTAGAGAATCTCCACCCATTTCAAAGAAATGATCATCTATGCCAATTTCATCAATCTTAAAGAATGCTTGCCAATGTTGACTTAATGCCTTCTCCAGCTCCGTTTCTGGTGCCGCATAATTCGTGGAAAGCGCTGGTCGAGAATACAGGTTGCCATCTTGTTCATGCTCTCCGCCGCTCTCTTCCTCAAGGGATAAACGGTCTACATATCGGTGAATACGATCATGTAAAGATGTTGTTGAAATAACCATTTGTTCCACTTGATCCAGCGAAAGCAATCGTTCAAAGATCATTCTTCCTTCTTTTTCTGTAATTAACGTTTCGGTGACATCATCTCCGATTGGAAGATCAAGCTGCTTCCCTTGCTCAAATTCCCAGCCGTCAAAGCTAATGACAGACCACTGTGTTTCTGAACGTAGATTGCGTTCATACACGTACGCATCGATGAAATGATTCACAGCTGTATAGGCTGTAAAACCGAGTCCGCCCAAGATCGGTGACAAAGATGACAGGACAAAACAGAAATCAAGGGATCGATCACTTAAGGCAGCATCAAGATGAAGTACACCATTCATCTTCGCTTCAAAATGCGGCTCCGAAAAAGTGACATCTGTTTGCTCCATCACCTGGAAAGATTGGTCGCCTGTCACTCCAGCTGCATAGATCACGCCATCGATCTGCCCATATGATGCATCCACCGTGTTGATCAATTGCTGGATATCTTCCTTGTGACGAACGTCTACTTTCTGAATGAGAACATCTGCACCTGTCTCTTCCAGCGCCATTACCCTTTGGATTTTTTTCTTTGTTGGATCCTGTTCATCATGCTTAGACAGCCATTCTTGCCACTTGCTTCTATCAGGGAGTCCAGATCTGCTCGTTAAGATCAATGTTCCCTTCGTTTGCTCGGCCAAAGTCTGGGCGATATTCAATCCAATAAACCCAAGTCCGCCAATTAAAATGTATACACCATCTTTTTTAGCCAAATGAGCCTGTCTTGTTTCAGGAACTGAACTATTCGCATACTTTTTCACATATCGCTTATTTCGTCGATAGACCGTGAGAAGCTGTCCATACGCTCGATCTAGCTCATCGCTTATTTGCTTTAGCAATCTCTTTTCTTGAACCCCATTTTCCACTGGGCGATCAATATCAAGAATGCGGTAGCGTAAGTTCGGTGTTTCCTGTGAAATCACCATCGCAGGTCCTAGATGGATCGCTTTTTCAGGATAAAGTACAGGCTCACCGCCAACGGCATACGTCAATGAGGAAAGAACTGTAATCGATACCTTTTGGTCCAACACATATTTTTTCAGTGCCTGGCCGATATAAAGCAAGGAGTAATAAGCATCTTGCTGCGTTTGCTTCACCCATTCTTCTTCCGTGTCAGATAGCTGTCGTTCTGAAAGCCCCCATAGATGACAAACTTTCGACACGTTGATTTCATCATCTGCCAGATTTGATATGAGCCTTTCATAATCAGATGGCTCATGTGACCGAATGGTATAGCTTTTTTTGTCATGCTTCGTAAATTCATTTCCTTTACGAACCACTACGGACTCGTTCCGTTTCGTCAGGAGCTCAGCCGCAATCTTCTCTCCAAAAGCAGATGGATCTGCAAACAAAAGCAAGGCTCCGCCAGACGTATCTTCTGATGGCACGCAAGGTAAAAGATCCGCTTCCCAATGAGGGGTATAGAACCATTCATCCATTTGCTGCTTTCGTCCAGACTGCTTTGGTTTTTCTTGCTTCACACGATCTGCTGCATCATACCAATAGGAGGTTTGATCAAATGCATACGTTGGCAGCGGCATTTTCCGCGGCTGACGGTCTAGATGGAACCTGTCCCAATCAATGGATAATCCGTTTGTCCATAGACGTCCCATTTGACCAAGTAAAAATTCAGTATCCGTCACATCTTGTTTTGCATGTCTTAACACATGACATACATGCTGGTTCAGGCCGTTCAGCGACCGGTTGACCATCACGCTTAAATCTTGTCCTGGACCAATCTCAATTAGTTGAATATTGTCCTCTTGTAAAATATTTGTGATGCCTTCAGCAAAGCGAACTGTATCGGTCATATGCCTTTTCCAATAAGACATATCCTTCGCACTCGTATCTGTCATCCAATCTCCTGACAGATTCGAAATGAATGGAATACGAAGCGACTTGGCGTTAATATGCGTTAATTTTTCTCCGAATTGCTCCGCTGCCTCCTTCATGACATGTGAGTGGGCGGCAATGGTTCCACCTAATCGCATACACATCAATCTGTTGCTTTTTAGCTCTTGTTCAAATTCACCTATCGCCTCTTCTAGACCTGACACGATACATGATGAATCATTGACAACCGCGAGAGAAATATCGTTTGGAAGCATCGGTTTTAGCTCTGCCTCAGGTAATGGAACACTCATCATGACGCCAGCTGGTGACGACTGCATCGCATTCGCACGATAGGCGACCATGGACATTGCGTCCTTTAAGCTGAATAGCCCTGATATGGCGGCTGCCGTTAATTCGCCAAAGCTATAGCCGATCATTGCATCAGGACGAACGCCCCATTCAATGAAAAGCATGGATAAGGCATATTCAATGGCAAAAATGGCTGGCTGTGCATATTGAGTACTTGCCAATTGTTCACGTGCCTTTTCTGTTTCAGCTGCTAATGGGTACAGAATACGGGCAAGACTTCGTCCCGTTGCTTCTTCATATGCTTGAAAACAAGCATCCATTTGCTTCTTAAAGTAAGGCTCTTCCCGGTACAAATCTAATCCCATATTGAGATATTGATTGCCTTGTCCAGAAAACATAAAAATAATCTTTTGCTTTTCCACATGCGAATGCATGAGCTTTCCAATGCCTTTGCCTTGCTTTTCTGTTAATACTCTTAGAGCATCTTCTCTGTTTGCCGCAACAAATGCCTGACGAAAACCAAAGGATTGTCTTCCTGTTTGCAGCGTATAAGCTGCGTCTGCCAAATTGATAGAAGGTGTGTTTTCTATTTGGCTTGCGAGTTTGTCTTTCATTCGTTCCAAGCTCGTTTTGCTCTTGGCTGAAAGAACAAGCAGCTCAGCAGAACGAGGCATTTGCTGACGATCTCTTTGTGGTGCTTCTTCTAAGATGACATGTGCATTCGTTCCACCCATTCCAAATGAGCTCACCCCCGCCCGCCGCAAATGGGAAGCTGGCTGCTTCCAGTCGGTCAACTCAGTGTTTACAAAGAAAGGACTGTGCTCAAATGCAATGTTTTCATTGGCTTTTTTGAAGTGAAGACTAGGTACAAATGTGTGATGCTGAAGCGAAAGCACAGCTTTGATCAAGCCAGCTGCTCCTGCCGCTGCATCTAAATGTCCAATATTTGTTTTCACAGACCCAATGCGGCAAAATTGTTTTTTCTCTGTGTCGAAAGCCTTTGTGAGCGCCTCTATTTCAATCGGATCACCAAGTGATGTGCCAGTTCCATGTGTTTCCACATATTCAATCGTATCTGGTGAAACATCTGCTTGATGCAGGGCATCCTGAATGACACGTGTCTGTCCTTCGACGCTCGGAGCATTGAAACCAACCTTTTGATCACCATCATTGTTGATGGCAGAGCCCTTAATAACCGCATAAATATGGTCACCATCTTCTATGGCTTCACTAAGTGCTTTTAAAGCAACAAGACCAACACCATCTCCGCCAACAGTTCCATCTGCTTGATCATCAAAGGCGCGGCAGTGGCCATCGCTTGATTTCACCATATTCTGCTGATAAACGTAGCCTGATTTCACTGGGTGCAGGATCGACACACCTCCCGCAAGAGCTACATCTGAATCACCATTTGCAATGGATTGACAGGCCAAATGCAAGGCGACCAAGGAAGTTGAACAAGCGGTTTGCAGCGTAAGCGCCGGTCCTTTCAAATTCAATTTATGGGCAATTCTTGTACTGACGGTATACGTATCATTGAGTGAACCCACTTCAAACAGCTCTGACATGCTGCTATCAAGGGAAGCGGCAAAACGCTGAATCCATTGGAAGTTCGAAGTGGACCCAGTAAACAACCCGACCTTCCCCGTATAATCTTCTTGTACATACCCCGCATCTTCCAGCGCCTTATAGGCGTATTCATGCAGGAGACGTATTTGAGGATCCATCATTTCTGCCTGACCTGGCGAATAGCCGAAGAAGGATGCATCAAATAAATCAGGTCCATCAATGACACCCTTTGCCCTCACATAATCGGATCGCTCGAAGGTTTGGCGGTCAATACCAGCTTCAAGCAGTTCTTCATCGGAAAAGAAGGAAATTGATTCTTCTCCATTCTTCAAATTTCGCCAAAATGCCTCAACATTTTTCGCACCTGGGAATTTACCAGCCATTCCAATAATGGCAATCGGCTCATTGGCTTTTCTTATCTTTTGTTTTACAGGCTGCGCGCCTGCCGCTGTCTGCTCTGAATCGCCGCTTAAATATGCGGCAAGCTCTCTAATCGTTGGGCGGCGGAACATTTCGACCATTGGAATGCTTTGATTCAATTGCTTAGCGAGCTGTTGATTGACGTGGATCAAATTGAGTGAATGCCCGCCAATGTCAAAGAATTTGTCATGAACACTTACCTCATCTAAGCCGAGCACCTTTTTCCAAATGTCTTGAATGACTTTCTCCGTATCAGAAAGATAGTCAGAGCCCGCCTGTTTTTTCGTTTGCTGCGCCTGTTTTAAAGCAGGTAAAGCTCGTTTATCTAGTTTGCCATTGGCAGTCAGCGGCATATCTTCTAATTGAACAAAGTGAGTTGGGATCATATAATCCGGCAGTTGATCAGCCAACGCTTGTTTTATTGCCGCTTGATCAAGTATGGCTGTCGTGACAACATATGCGGCCAAACATGGTGTACCAGAAGCATCTGGCTTTACAACAACAGCTGCTGCTTTTATTCCTGGCTGTTCATTCAACCAAAATTCAATTTCACCAGTTTCAATCCGGTAGCCTCTCAGCTTCACTTGATCATCATTTCGACCTAAAAATTGTATGAGCCCATTAGGGAGAATGCGCGCTGCATCACCTGTTTTATAAATTTTTTCTCCTGGCTGGAAAGGGTGATCGACAAATCTTTCTTCGGTTAGTTCTGGGCGATTCAAATAGCCTTTTGCGACACCTTTTCCGCCAATATATAATTCACCGACGGCTCCTTCCGGCATGAGATTCATATGTCTGTCAAACAGAAGAATATCTGTATGCTGTGCTGGCTTTCCAATCGGTACATACACGTCTTGATCAAGATCCTGATCATATCGATGAATCATGCAGCCAACGACCGTTTCAGTTGGTCCATATTCATTCACAATTTCAATTGGCTGCGGAAAGGACTGCTGAATGGATTTCGCTAAAGATGTTTCCAGCTGCTCTCCGCCTAAAATGAAACATTTCATTTGGCTGTCTGGGAAAGACAAATGCTTAATAAACTGTAAATGAGATGGTGTCAGTTTCATCACATGTACACGGTTGTCTTTTATGATGTCTTCGACAAGTAGCTGCCGGTTTTCATGGTGATAAATCATGATGGTATTTCCTGAAATGAGCGGCGTGAAAATAGAAGTAACCGTCAAGTCAAAGGACAGTGAGGTATACAAAGCAAAATGCCTTGTTTCTCCTCGAACATATACTTGCTTCGCCCAATCAATATAGTTGGCTAAGCCAAGATGATGAATGAGTACTCCTTTTGGTCTTCCGGTCGTTCCTGATGTATAAATGCAGTAGGCTGTTTGGTCTGAGGTGATGGCTTGTGCCAAGTTGTCTGATGGTCCGGTGTATAGATCCGGCTGCGTGATATCAATTTTTTCTCCATGATAGGCATAGGTGAGCCCTTTCATTGGATGAGTTAAGAGCCATTCTACTCCGCTGTCTTCTAATAGATATTCTATTCGTTCCTGCGGATATTCAGGATCAATCGGCACGTAAGCACCGCCAGCTTTTAAGATCGATAAGCATGCTATCACCATTTCAATGGAATGCTCTGCTAAAATGCCGACACGCTGCTCCTGTTTGACCCCTTTGTTTTGTAAATAATGTGCGAGCTGGTTCACTCTCTTATTGAGTTGTTCATATGTAACCGTCGTATCGCCAAACTCAACTGCGACTGCCGCTGGCGTCCGCTCCACTTGTGCTTCAAATAGATCAATCACCGTTGGCTCATGGCTAGGTGTTGCTCCGCCGTATTGCTGAAAGACCGCTAACTGCTTTTCTTTCTCTTCTTCTGATAGCAGCTGTAGTTGAGCAGCAGATTTGTGCGGATGTGCACAGGCATCAGACAGGAGATGAAGAAAATGCTGACACCACTTTTCGATTTGCTCAGCTGAAAAGCTGACAGGGTTATACACCAATGAAAAGTGCAGCTGATCATCAAACGCCTGAACACTAAGCGTGAGATCGAATTCTGTCTGCTCAGTCATCTCAAATCCACGAATACGAATTGGCTGATCGTTTTTCGTGAGCATTTGATCTAGTGGATAGTTTTCAATGACGACGATTGAATCGAATAATGATTGCTCTGCAGTCATTCCTGCATATTTTTTTAAGTCAGATAGTGGGGTATGTTCATATTCATTTCTTACAGCGATCTCACGGCTCACTTCCTGCATCTGTTCAAGAATTGGCCGCTCCTGTTCGAATGAGACTCGCAGCGGTAAAGTGTTAATGAACAGCCCAGTCATCTTTTCAATATGAGGGACATCCGCATTTCTCCCTGATACTGTTGTCCCAAAGACAATATCATCTTGGTTCGCATACTTAGATAGTAAAACTCCCCACAGCGTATACATCACAGATGCCAGCGTCACGTCATATTGATTTGTGAATTTGCTCAAGCTCTCCGCAATGGAAGTATCCACTTGATGTTCATATTGATGAAACACTTCTGAAGGTTCATATGCGCCGCTTGACTTCGGAAGCAGTTCTGCATAACTCCATCCGTTGAAAACATTTTTCCAATAGGCGGCTTGTGCTTCTGTCTGTTGAAGGTTTTTCTGCTGCCATTTGACAAAGGATTGGTAGGACGGTCTTTGTTCCAGAAGAGGTTTGTCCCCATTCGATAAGCGCTCATATGCACTCATCCAATCGCTTAATACAATCCCAAGGCTCCATCCGTCCAATAAAATGTGATGGAAGCTAATGAGAACCCAGCTGACTTCATCATTCACTTCACATAACGTCAGGCGGAATGGGACTTCCTGCAGATCAAAGCGTTCTTCTCGGTTCTGTGCCGTCACCTCTTCTTTCAGCACATGAAGAGGCTCCTTCGCTTGCGTGAAATCACGATATCGAATGTCTGGCTGATGCTCCTTCAGCACAATTTGTACTGGCTTTGCCAGTTCCTGCCATCTGAACAATGTTCTAAGCATTTCATGCTGTTTGGTGACATTCGTCCATGATTGTTCAAAAATGTCTCGATCTATTGGTCCGTCTATTTCGATCAGCAGTTGTTCAAAATAAGCTGTTCCGTTCGGTTCCATTAAATGATGAAACAGCAGTCCTTCTTGGATCGTAGTGACACCTAACATATTTTCAATGTTCTGTTTATCCAGCTTCTGCGGCTGTAAAGCCATGGGATCATCTCCTTTCTCTCTAAGAATGTTTCACAAAATAATGGCGTAAACCATAGTTAGCAATAACCTGCTGCTGAATTTGCGAAGTTCCTTCAATAATTTCAAGCACCTTTGCTTCACGATATAGTCTTGAAGCTGAGTTTTCCCGGCTAAATCCACTTCCGCCATGAATTTGGACATTTGTATTTGTAATGTCAACGGCAATTTTAGAGGTGAAATATTTTGCGATGGATGTTTCAGTGATCGCATCAGGATGATTCGCTTCTCTCATTTCCCCAGCCTTTAGGCATAAGGCTCTCGCTGCATGGAGCTGGGTCACCGCATCTCCGATCATGCCTTTGATCATTTGATGCTTGTACAATTTTTCATTAAACTGTGTTCTTTTACGCGAATACGTGACAAGAGAATCAACGGCTTCTTGTGCGATGGCAAGCCCTGCCCAAGCGACACTGTATCTTCCATGGTCTAATGCGAGTGACACCACATGGTTAAATCCGCCTCCAACTGGTCCTAAGACACAGTCTTCATGAACCTGAACATGATCGAGGGTGATTTCCGCTAAATATGACGCTCGGTTGGCCATCATTCCTGTAATCCTCTCAATCTCTACACCCGGCTGATTTCGATCGACAAGGAATGCCGTGACTTGTTCACCGTCTCTTGCAATCACAATAAAGAAATCGGCAATCGCTCCAAAGGAAATCCACTTTTTCTTCCCATTTAATACATAGGATTGCCCTTCCTTTTGATAGCTTGTTTCAACATGATTGGCATCTGAACCAATATTCGGCTCTGACAAAGCAAAGGCTCCGATTTTTTCTCCCTTGGCTAATTCAACGAGCCAGCCTTGTTTTTGCTCTTCTGTTCCATAACGAAGAATGGCTTCTCCTACAAGTGAATTCACTGTCAATAATGTGCGTACATTACAGCAAGCTTTTCCCACTTGTTCTGTGAACTGTCCATATGCGATTGGATCAAGCCCTAGCCCTTGATAGGAAGACGGGATACCTGCTGCCAAGTAGCCTCTTTTTGCCATATCTCGAATCAGTGACTCTGGCAAATGTTCCGTCTCATCGAATTCATTGGCAAACGGACGGATATGTTCATCGCAATACTGGCGAATTTCTTCAACGGCATTGATCGTTTGTTCAGCTGTTTTCATGAAGAGCCGCCCCCTGTTGTTTTCTCTCAATTAAGGCGACAATGCGATTGACCGTACTAAAATGAGCAATGTCGAGGTCTTCGTTATCTAATTGGAATTGAAAGTCTTGCTCGATATAGTTCACTAGTTTCATCGCAAATAGAGAATTCACAAAGCCTTGTTCAAAAATATGATCATCATTTCCAAGCTCAATTTCCTCATCAAATACCACTAGGTTTTGCTCGATATAAGCTCTTACTTGTTCGTGTAGGTTCATGATTTAATCTCCTCGCTTTTCGCTTTTTTATTGTTTGGCTGGGTCTTTCTGATTTAATTCAATATTGACATCTACGTATTCTGGGAAAGGCTGAATCATGCTTAAATCATTTTCAAACAAGATATAGCCGTCCTCCCCTTTCTCTATTTCTTTGAAATTCGCAAACTTATATGTGATGTACATCATGCGGTTTCGGTCGGTTTGTTTAAAGTCAGCGACAAGCCGCTTTCCTCGCTTTTTCGCTTCTTGCAAAATCGTTGTGAGTAAGATGGTCCCAACACCACGAGACATGACGCGGCAAGACATAAGCAGCAGTTTGACATGCCATGTGTCACCTGTTTCTTCTATTAATGAGAGTCCAATTTTTCCATAGGAACCGAATTTATCTTCAAGTTCACAGACAAGCAGCAAGTGAGAATCTGATTGACGGAAGAAATCAAGCTCTTCATAATCGTAGGTTTTCCCGCTCGCATTTAATTGATTGGTACGGACGGTCAATTCTTCAGCACGCTGGAGGTCTTGTTCTCCTGCTTCTGATATCACGAATTTCATATGTAAAGACGCCAAGAATTTCTCAGGCGGCCCTTCATATTTCTCTTCTTCCTGCTGCCTTTTGTCCGCTTCTAAGTACATTCTTCTGCGTCGTCTAGCATCTTCTGTGATAAAGACTGGACGCAGCCGATCATCAGTGAGTAATGACAGATAATCCACTGCATCCCAGCACGTAATCTCTGGATGAACAGCCTTCACTTCTTCTCGTTCAAATGGCTGATCATCAATAAAGAGAATGGTATCTTTATGAATATTTAGGCGCTCGCTGATTCTCTCTAATGAACTAGATTTGGCATTCCAATGAATCTCTGGATAGAGAAAGAAATGTTCGATTCCGAAGGCAGAAAGCTTTTCCTTCACGGCTGCTTCATCGTTCCGGCTTGCTATAGAAAGAAGGATGCCGCGCTCATCTAACTCTGTTAGTACTTCCTTCATCGATGGTTTTAACGTCACTTCATCTGACTCAAGTAAAATTCCATCCCATAATGTATGATCTAAATCCCAGACAACACACTTAATTTGCTTAGCCATTGGTTATTCTCCTCTCACATGTCATATTGGAAAAAGCCCTTGCCTGATTTTTTGCCGTACTCGCCTGCATCAACCATTTTGACAAGCAGAGGACATGGACGGAACTTCGGATCTTTGTAGCTCTCGTATAAAACAAGCAATGAATTCAAAATCGTATCAAGCCCAATTAAGTCTCCTGTCGCAAGTGGTCCCATTTTATGACCGAAACCTCCGCGGAAAATTTTATCGACATCCGCTGGCGTAGCGACTTGATCTTGCACCGCCCAAATCGCTTCGTTGATTGTCAGCATCAGCACACGATTGGAAACAAATCCCGGAAAATCATGCACCACAACTGGTGTTTTATCAAACGATTTCAAGAAATCTTTTGCCGTTTCCACTGTGTCATCAGAAGTTGCTTTACCTCTAATGACTTCAACTAGCGCTTTAAGAGGAACAGGGTTCATAAAGTGCGCCCCAATGACATTCTCAGGGTGATGCATAAGAGACCCTACCTTTGTGATGGAGATACAGCTTGTGTTTACAAAATAGATGGTTTCTTTCGCACAAATATCTCGTAGCTCTTCATAAATAGGTTTTTTAATCTCCCAATCTTCCGTCACATTTTCGATGACGATATGCGTGTCATGTAGTCCTTCAAGTGAAGTTGACAGCTGGATTTGAGACAATACATCTTCTAAAGACAATGAGATTTTCTTCTTTCTCACAAATTGAACCAATTGATAGGTCTTCTTAATTTTTTCTAGCGCTTCGTTTAACTTTTCTTCTGTGACATCAACTAATGTGACTTGATAGCCATTTGCTGAAAGGTCTAATGCCATATCAGCCCCCATGACACCTGCTCCAATCACGCCTACGTGCTTCGTGTTCATTTCTCCAACACTCCAATTCGCTTTAAAATGACATTGATTTTTTCAACGACTTCATTTGTGAATGAATGAATAAAAAAGTGATCTCCATCGAATTCGAAAAACGCACAATCTTCACTTGTATATTGATCCCAATCGTCTAAATCGAACAGCACAGAAGGCAAATCACGTGTACCATAAAAAATAGAAATTGGACAAGCAGCTGGAACGACTTCATCACATAAATAGGTCTCCAAAAGCTGAAAGTCTGCTCTTAAAATCGGCAGAAAGAAATCAAGCACTGCATGGTTATCAGCAAGTTCCTCAGGAACGCCTCCCATCGCAATGATCGCTTCTTTTAATTTGGAATCTGACAGCTGATGATAGACTTTCTTTTCTGGAATATGTGGCGGGAAGCGCCCAGAATAAAAGACATGAACAGGCTCTCTGTTTAACCTTGTTTTCATTCTTTTTTGTAATTCATATGCAAGGACGGCTCCCATACTATGACCGAAAATGGCATAGGGCTCTCCTTCTTTTAAGGAGGAGGACGCCTGTACATAAAGATCATCTGCGACCTGCTGTAAATCGGTTAGTACAGGCTCTGTCATTCTTGTCCCGTGCCCAGGGAGTTCAAGGGCATGAATTTCTATCGACCGGTCTATATAAGATTTCCACGTACTGAATACGGTACTGGCTCCACCTGCATACGGTAAGCAAAATAACTTCACGACACGCCACACTCCCTTTTGCATTTGATTGCCAACGCTTCCAGCCAGTGTTTTTCATCCTGGATGATCTGTTCTAAAGAAGCTTTGATATTGGCTTGGTACCTACTAGACATCTCACCTGAAAAAAGGAGTTTTGCTGCCTGATGCCTTGCTTTCTCCCATTCTGCTAAAATACGTTCCATCCATCCCACCAGCTCAGGTAGATCGCCTTTGATGAGATTCAGCCGATACAGCTCTACTTTCTTCGTATTGATGATCTGATTGAACGACGCCACGAGCTTCTCGATATCATCCCATTGCGGAAGCTGCTCATAAAATGTTTCAAGAGCTGCGATTCCTTTTTCTATTACGTCTATCTGACCATGCATATTTCTCAGGAAATAAGTCGTTTTTTGATCAAATAACTCAGTCGAGAGCTTGTCCGGATCAAAGTAGAAGGCCGCATAGGAATGAAATTGATCATTCGGCTGAAAATGATCATGAAAGGTGTCATACCCTTTCTGTACATCTTTAAATGACAGCACTTGATGCTCATAAGACAAATTATCTAAATGCCGATTCTCTAATACGTGAAAGATTTGCTGATTTTCATCGAATCCCGTAATTAAAATGGAATGACGGCTATGGGTTGTCAAATACTCTTTTCTACCTCGCTGAACGTAAGGGTCTACCCATACAATTACCGGGCGGTCACACGTCACATCTTGCTTGACCTTTTCAATGAGGTTGGGACAATACGTCATTTTTTCTACTTGAATGCCTTGTAAATTCATAATCTTTTCTGGATCGTGTGCCGACATCCAGTCAATCTGCAGCAAGCCGTGCTCTGTAAGCCCGTAGGCAAATTGATCATTTAATAAGTATGGAGAAACTTCTTGATCATGCAGCTTCACAATTGGAAAAAAGCAATTGAAAAAACAGCTGCGATAAAACAAATCATTATAAGGATGAATGCCCGAAATCTGTTTGACGGTCATCTTTTTTTCCTCTCTTTCCAGCAGGAGATGTCACCATAAATCCTTTGATGAAACCAATCGTACAAAACCAAATGAAAAACAAATAATAAGAAATCGCTAATTCAATGAGAGAGGAAGGTCCCCATACAAAAGTCATTTTCCAAGGCAGCCCATTAAAGGCTAGCTGCGCAACAATGATTGGCAGGATCAATATCCCAATTAGCAGTAGCACCCAGCCGCTACTTTTCAGCCAGACGCGAAGTGACATGTCCCTGCGAACGAAAGCGCCGTTTCTTACACGCTTTTTCCACTTGATAAAACGAACGATAGACACTATTTGCAGCAAAATAAAAAGACATGTGGCACCAAGACTCAACTGATCAATGAGCTGAAAAGGGTCCATTGATGACTCTACTTCCTCATTTGTACCCGTGATCGTTTTGGCAATAAGACGTACCGTTTGCTCTGTGTAGCTGCTATTCATATTTGCTAACACTCCGATCGCAACCTCTTCTTTTGGCTGGATCAGAAAAAATGATGAATAGTTAGGGTTAGAGCCCGCATGAAAAAGCGAGTCTACCTGCTCATGTGCCTTTTCTATATACCAGCCGGCATTGTAATAGACATGCTTCCCTTCTTCTGGGACATTCACAGTTAAGTGATCAGGATTTTTTACAAAGCGAGACCAAGTTGAATCGGTCAATTGATATTGCAGCCAAGTCCCCACATCCTGACTATTCATCACAATATAGCCTGCCGGAGTGTTGCCTCGATATTCTGGTGCTTTATAAGCATGCGGAGCAAGGAATTGCAATTTAAACCCTTCTGAGACAGCGCCGGATTTCATCCGTTTTAGCCCAGCCTCCGTTTGGTCAAGATGATGCCTTTTAAACAGTCCTTTCATATAAGCCTCATACGATGTTCCTGTTACATTTTCAATGATGAGACCAAGGACATCATAGTTGATGGTCGCATATTCAAAGGAACTGCCTGGCTTACGATTAAGCTCGATTGATTTCAGCTGATCAACTGTTTTTTTCAACGCATCCTTTGTAGTATCTGGCTGGATAAGCGCAATGGATTGAAAGGGAATGCCGCTTGTGTGATGCATTAATTGCTCCACCGTTAAACGCTGAGGCTTTCCATTGTATGTTGGAAAAAAACCTGGAATATAGCTACTCACCGGATCTTTTAAATGAAGTTTCCCGTGCTTCTCTAACTCCACAATCGCAAGAGCGGTAAACGCCTTTGATGTAGATCCAATTTCAAAGAAAGTGCTGGCTGTCACTTGCTTCTTTTTCTTTCGATCCGCATAACCAAAGCCTTTTTGGTACACCACTTCGTCCTTTTTCACAACCACAACGGACATGCCTGGAATGCGTCCAAGCTCCATCTGTTCCTCTATCACTTGATCAATGGCTTTAGGTGAAATCACTGCTTTTGCATGTGTCCAACCGGCAAAGCTGCTTATCCATAAGACCGCTAATAAAAATGAAATGTAGATAACATGCTGATTTTTCCTCATGTAAATAATGAATCCATTTCTTCAAGAGACATATCCACTGTTTCAAAATCAGACGGTGTAAATTCGATTCCTTCTTTCTCTAAGCAATGCTGTACAAGACGCTCAATTTGCTGCTCTACCGCTTGCAATAGCTGCATCATGTCTGTTTCACACAGCTGTTTATCGCTGAAAGAAAGATGAAAAATCAGCTGACCGCCCTTGATGGTAGCGACCATATCGATGACGGTTGTTAATGGATTATCCAATGACGAATCCATCCCCGATGTAAAGTAAGACATCTCATAATCAGATGATTGTTTCAGCACTTGATCAATTTCACCTAGATAGTTAAAGCGTAATTGCGGCGCTGAATGAGGAGGAAGCTGCTTATTGATGAGTGACAACAGCCCATAGTCTGCACCTTTATTTGGCACTTCACGTATCGTTTCTTTGACAGTTCGTATGTGATCCGAGAGAGATTCAGACACATGAACATTCACAGGATACATGGTGGTGAACCAGCCAAACGTTCTAGATACATCGATCTCATCCTCTACTGCATCCCTGCCATGACCTTCTAATTCCAAAGAAATCTGCTCTTGATTCGTTTGCTGATAACAGGCTTGCGTCAAGGCTGAAATTAACAGTTCATGCGGCTGCGTTTGATACGCTTGATTCGCTTGATTGAGCAATTGATTCGTGAGTTCCACTGATAATGCGTTGGTTAATTTGATTTCGTCTCTGACATATCCCTCATTTGAGGAAACTGGATACAGAGGCTGTATATTTTGCACCGCTTTTTGCCAATAGCTGACCGACTCTTTTACACCCTCTGATACTGCATACTGATTCACCCGCTCGGCAAATGTTTGATAGGAATGGGTTTTAGACGGAAGTACTTCTGCTGTAACCTTCTCTGCATGCAATAATTGAATCAAGTCCTCCACAAGAATTTGCCAAGACATACCATCAGCTAATAGATGATGGGCGGCAAAGATGAGATGTGATTGAGAATCAGTTTGACAAAGCGCAGCCTGAATCAATGGTCCTTGATAAAGATGAGTCCTTTGCTTGATCCGATATCCTACTTCTTGTAACGCTTCTTCCACATTCTCTTCTGACAATGCCGTGAAATCGTGTATCATCAGCGGAATATCTTGAATGTCTTCATCATAATAAAGTGTGTTTGTTGCCTCATGTACTTTTAACCTTAGTCCATCATGGTGAATGACGAGCTCTTTGAGAACATCCTGCACGATGGTTTCATCCATCTTTTTCTTTGAATGAACAATGATGGATTGATGCCAGAAATGTTCATCTTTTAACCGCTGGGACCAGAACCATTCGATAATTGGAATCGATTTCACATCACCCACAGCTTGCTCTTGTGAGATATGTATGACAGGTTCCTGCTGAACGACTTGTGCCATTTCTCTAAAAATGGGATAAGTAAAAAGATCCTTGGTTTTTAAATAGAGTCCTTTGTCTTTTAATTTCGCAATAAATTGAATCGCCTTAATGGAATCTCCGCCAAGCTGATAAAAATGATCAGCCGGTTCGATTGTTTCATGCCCTAAGATGCCTTTTGCTGTATCTAGGATGATCTCTTCAATGTCCGCTGTTTCCTTGGACCACTCAACAGCTGTTTCTTGAGACAGCAATGGATCAGGCAGTGCCGTCCGATTGATTTTTCCGTTTTGAGTGAGCGGGAGCTCGTCTAGTACAACAAAATAGGCAGGTACCATGTAAGCTGGAAGCTGATCTGATAATTTCTTTCTAAGTAAAAAGGACGTCATCTGTTTTTCTTTCAATTCAATATAGGCTGCCAGCTGTTTTTCTCCAGATTCATCGGTTAGATCAATAACCGCTGCTTTATCAACTTCTTCAAGTGCCATCAGTGCAAGTTCAATTTCACCGAGCTCAATCCGGTAGCCTCGCAGCTTGATTTGATGATCAATTCTGCCAATGTAATCAATCTTTCCATCATTTGCTCGTTTGGCAATATCACCTGTTCGATACATGCGGCGACCATTTACAAATGGATTGGGCAGAAAGCGTGATTCCTGCAAATCAGGTCTTTGCCAATACCCTCTGCCAACACCTGCACCTGAAATATAGATTTCTCCTACTGTCCCAGGCAGCACGGCTTGCTGATGCTCATCTAAAAGGTAAATCTCTGTATTGGGCATTGGCACACCAATTGACACAGATGCCCCTTCATCATCTTGATGGAATTGATGAATCATACAGCCAACGGTTGCTTCAGTTGGTCCATATTCATTAAAGATAGATATCCTTCCATCACTTGCCTCTGTGATTCTTTTAGCCAAAGCGGTCGATAATTGTTCTCCGCCCACAATCATCCGTTTCACAACTGATTGAGAAAGTGCAGCATCTGTTAGCAGTGCCATATGAGCTGGTGTCAGCTTGATGACTTTCGCTTTTTGATCAAACAAAATATGTTCTAATAAAAAGCCTGACTGATCCTCTTGACGATAGATTATCACGGTACTGCCAATGACCAATGGCGTATAAATGGATGTCACGGTTAAATCAAACGCAATGGATGAATACAAGGCAAAATGATCATCTGATGAATCAGTATAGTGTGTTTTGGCAGACATGATATAGTTCACTAAGCTTCGGTGCTCAATCATGACTCCCTTTGGCTGTCCTGTAGAGCCAGACGTATAAATCATATATGCGACATCTTCAGCATCTCCAATGAATGGATGTTCCGCATTATACTGAGCGAACTGATCCCACACGTTGTAGATATTGTACGTATCGCCATTAAAATGGTATGCAGATGCGTCATCTGTGAAAAACAGCTTTGCCTGGCTGTCATCCAAAATAAACTGAATACGTTCCTCTGGATACTCAGGATCAATCGGCACATATGCGCCTCCAGCCTTTAAAATCCCCAGCAGCAGCACAATAAGTTCTGGTGAATGATTCATACATACGGCAACAAAGTCATGTCTTTGTAAGCCATGTGTTTGTAGAAAATGCGCCATTTGATTGGTTTTTCTCTCAAGTTCACCGTATGTCATGCTATGAGATCCGTCCTGAAGTGCAATTCGATCAGGAGAAGACGTTGACATGTCTGTGATCAATTCATGGATTTTTTGTTTCTGTGGAAACAGCATGCCTGTGTCGTTCCAGTGATATAGCTCTCGATGTGTCTCGACTTCTGTCATGAGAAGTACGTCTTTTAACAGTTGCTTTGGCTGAGCGAGTATCGTTTCGACAAAGAGAAGCATTCTTTCGTGTAGAAAGTCGATATCTTCATTGCTGTAATCTGAGATCTTGTAATCATATTGAAGCTCGATTTGCCCTTTTTCATCCCATTCTTTCACAGCAACTTGTAAGCCATATGGCTGGAAGCCATTGTAAAGCTCTATGTATTCAACCTTGTATCCTTCCATCTCCTGCACCATATTTGTGCTGTAGGAATTGATATAGATTTGAAAAAGTTGATCATACCCTGCTTTTGCAAGCTCTAAATCTTTGACAAGTGCATCATAGGGATAACGCTGATGCAGGAAGTAAGCCTTATAGCTTTTTTGAACGTCTGTTAAACTTTCTAACAAAGAGAGATGAGGATCGATCTTCATTCGATATGGCATTGTACTAACGGTCATACCGGACGTGGCTTTTTCCTTTTGTCCGGAACGATTGAGAACTGGCGTCCCAATAATAAAATCTTTTTGCTGGTATCTTTTATGCAAGTAGACGAAGAGTCCTAAAGTAAATAAAGAGTTGATTGAACAATGATGGACATCTATAAATTCATAGATTCGTTCTGAGAGTTGTCGATCAAGATAATGGCTTTGCCGATGGCCTTTGATTTGGTCAGTTCCCTGTACCAAATAACTATCAGACACATCAGATAATGCTTCTTTCCAAAATTGCTGATCTTTTTTAAATCTTGGGGAGTTCATATATTTTGATTCTTTATCAATAAATACAGAGTGATTGTCTGCTTCTTGTTCGATAGAGGAGCTGTGGGTAAGAGCAGTGTAAAGCTGGCTAATTTTATCGATGATTACTTTCATCGACCATCCATCTGCTACTGTATGATGGCATTTGATGAAATAACCGGATTGTTGTTCACTGATTTTTAGTACCGCAAATTCGGCGAGAGAGGTTTCTGTTAATTGAAATGGTGTTTTAAAGGCTTTTTCGGCCCATTCTAGCATGTCTTCATGTGTGGAAAACTCATAGGTAGGAATAGGGCTATCGGCGTTTGGATCAACGTATTGAAGCGTTTCACCATCTTTCTCTACTAGCTTGAGACGAAGAGATTCTGTCATCATGATACAAGATGCAATGGCCTGCTTCAGTTTATCGAGATGCAATGGCCCATTGACGAAAATGATACCGCCAATATGATTGATCGGTGTTCCTGGATAAAATGTTTCCATGTTCATCACGCGCCGCTGCGGATGTGTTAATGGCCAATATACTAAACTATTAGTCAATTACGCCACCTCTACTTTTCATATAGTTAACATTTCTACCAACATATTAAATCACATAATGGTATTTTTGTAAATAATTGAGATAAAATGTCTAAATTTGTTCATTTTTTAATCTAGACGCTAGGAAAGCCGACACAGTAAACAGGGCAACGTTTATAAAAAAGACGACTCTTGCCCCAAAGAGATCGGTCATGGTGCTCATAACGAGGATGGACATTCCGTATATAAAAGTTGATAGTGTATGTTGAGCTGATAGTATTTTGGGCAATTCAATTTCACTCAGTGTATCTTGTACATAGGTTCGAATGGAAATACTGCGAAGCTGAAAGGCTGGTCCTAATAAAAAGACAAACAACAAACTCATCCATGCAGAATGATTCAATCCTAAGCAAAGGGTTAGCACAGCCACGATCACCGAACTGTAAAAAATGTGATCAAACAAACGCTGTTCCACATGCTTTGCGAACCGCAACACAAGCAGGCCGCCTAGAATGGTTCCGCCAAAATAGCTTGCGTTAATAAAGCCCCACCATGTTTCAGGCTGATGTAAAACTTCTGTGACATACACAAGGATAATGGCACCAGTCCAAATACTTCTACCGCTCATGGATAGCATTTCTAAAATCGTTAATGTTCGAATAGTTGGTTTTTCATACATGAGCTTCCACCCTGAAAAGACCCTTGTAGCAAATGATTCAGACTGTTGCTCTTGTTTAGCTGCAGCCCCAGTATCAATGATAAAGAGCATAGATATGAGTGACAAACTGTATAAAACAAGTGTCGTCAATAGGAGAAACTGTGGTCCAAGAATGCCAATAAACAGCCCTCCTAATAGCCAGCCTAGTAAAAGGACCATTTGATCAGAAGTTAAGATATAGCTATTTGCTTTTAGTAAAAAGTTCTTTTCTACTAGACGTGGGATCATCGAATTTCGAACTGGAATGGTTCCTCCATCTATCAAAGAAAGGAAAAATACAATGATAAAAAAGAGAGGAATAGTAAAAGTTGATAGTTGTAGAATATAAATGAAAATTAAGCAACCGAAGAAAGCAATTTGACACATTTGTAAATAGATAATGAGTCTTTTTAGCTTAAATTGATACATAAAGAAAGGAATGAGTACCGCTCCAAGTGCTTGTCCAACAAACTGTGAGACAGCCACCATTGAAGCAATCAGTGTAGAATTTGTTAATTGATATGTCAGGATGGTCAATACGAGGACATATAGCGAATCCCCAAAATTAGCTAGGGATTGTCCCCCTAATAAAAAGTAAAATGATTTATTTTTCATAGTGATCTCCATTTTCTCTTCATTATCACCCATAATAATACATTATTTTCTACACTTCTACTTTTTATAACAATATTTTCATAATTTGATACATTATGACTAATTTAAAAAACCGCCAAAAGGCGGTTTTTATTTAGTCATATATATGGACGGTTGGTTCTTTGTCTTCAGCATTTTTCGTGATCAAGGCTTCTTGTTGATCTGAAGATGTGATGTTAATTTCGATATTCGTACTCTTATAGTAATCCATGACTTCACCTGTTAAATATTGCGTGAAGGCTACGACTTCCGTTTTTCCGTAGAACTGCATTGGAATTTCGACTTTCATTTTTTGCAGGTTGCCGTCTTTGTAAAACCCTTTTCCTACGACACCAGTATAATTCGGGAAGTAGTCTTCGACTTTTGTTTTGAAGCGGTCAAATCGCTCGGAATCATCTTTGTAGTTGCCTTTCGCATTATCTGAAGGGAAGAAGACATTCTCCTCTTTGATCGTATCCCAATTGCCGATATCAGCTGAGCCCGCTTTCACATCCGTTTTGGCGATAAAGTTTCCTGGAACGATAGATGATTTTGGTGCTTGCTTATAAAGGGCAATCATGACAGGCACTTTTTGCAGCCCATCCATTTGACGAATTCGTTTGATCACTTGTTCAGCAATTTTTTCGCCTTCTGCCAAAAGTTTCTTTGAATTTTTCGAAGAATCGATCGTCACTTCTTGCTGCGGGTCACCGATATTTTCACGGTAATAATAAACAGAGTTCAGCGCAAGCCCAATGACAACTCCGCCAAGCTGTAAGCTGTTTTTATCTTTTCGAATTAAGTAATTATGCTCTAGCATCGAAGCTAAGTAAATTGGACTACTTTCATTTTTAGACTTTGTTGAACCTGAGTTCGGAAGAGCAGGGTTTAAGCCTAGATTCTTAAAGTCTTTATCTTCTTTTTCTGCCTTTTTCAGATCACTGCCTGTTTTTTTGCGCGCCAGCCAGCCTAGAACGGTGTCCTCATCAAAATGCTGTCCTTCTTGGAAAAGGTAGTCGTTTGTATTAAATGACTCTGTTGCAAGGCGCATGAGTCCTGTTTCAAATTCATCGATGTCCAGGCGTGTGTTGAGACGCTCTGCTGTTAATCCTCTCGCAGCCCCTTGTTTAAACGGCAGCACCATTTTGTAATAGGAGTCAGAGATATTGTACATCGGGATGATGGCTGTTTCCTTCGTTTCATCCGTTTTTTGTGTGACCTCTTCCTCTTCCTTTCCCCCAAAAGGTGCACACGCTGACAATATCAGTGTGAGCATTGTCAGCAGCAATAACAACTTTTTCAATAGAAAACACTCCTCTTATTTCTTTAGCTCCTCGAGCATTTTAGCTTCGTCCCAAATTTCTATATTGAGTTCTTCTGCCTTTGTCAGCTTACTTCCCGCTGCTTCTCCGGCTATGACTAAATCTGTTTTCTTACTCACACTACCTGCCAGTTTACCGCCTAGTGCTTCGATCGCTGCTTTTGCATCGTTTCGAGCCATTTCTTCTAATTTCCCTGTCAGCACAATGGTTTTGCCTGCAAAATAGGAATCACTTTCTTCAACCTTCACCGGTTTTGGTCCTGTGTAGGTCATATTAACCCCAAGCTCTTTTAGTTCATTTAGCAGATTGAGTATTTCTTCTTTCTCAAAGTATGTGACGACAGCATCAGCCATTTTTTCACCGATTTCATCGACTTCGAGTAATTGTTCTTTCGTCGCTTGCTTTAATTGATCGATATCACCGAAATGCATCGCCAAGGTCTTCGCCGCTTTAGAGCCAATAAATCGTATACCGAGTCCAAATAGTAAACGCTCTAGAGAGTTTTCTTTCGATTGCTCAATCGAACGCAGTAAATTGTCGACAGATTTTTCGCCCATTCGCTCAAGCTGAATGAGCTCTTCTTTCGTTAATCGGTAAAGATCAGACACACGAGAGACAAGCTGTTCTTGGAAAAGCTGTGTAATGACCCGCTCGCCAAGCCCATCAATGTTCATTGCATTGCGGGAAACAAAGTGAATGAGTCCCTCACGTATTTGGGCAGGGCATTCTGGATTGATGCAACGCAAAGCCACTTCGCCTTCAATTCTCACCAGCTCACTATGACACTCCGGGCATTCAGTCGGCATGTGAAACGGCTTTTCTTCTCCTGTACGCTGATCGATCAGTACACCTGCGACTTCCGGAATAATATCGCCCGCTTTTTTCACAATCACTTGATCAAAAAGGCGAATATCCTTTTCTTTGATCAAATCTTCATTATGAAGGGAAGCTCGCTGCACTGTCGTTCCTGCTACTTTGACAGGCTCAAGGATCGCCGTTGGTGTGATGACACCTGTACGCCCGACACTTAGTTCAATATCAAGCAGCTTTGTCACCACCTCTTCAGCTGGAAACTTGTACGCAACAGCCCAGCGGGGACTTTTTGCTGTAAAGCCGAGCTCTTCTTGCTGAGCTAACGAATCGACTTTGATCACAATTCCATCGATTTCATATGAAAAGTCGGCACGCTTCGTTTTTAGTGTTTCAATGAGCTCAATCACTTCCTCAATCGTTTGGCACATCCGTCTTTCTTTGTTTGTTTTAAAGCCAAGTTCGTCGAGAAGATCAAGTCCTTCGCTTTGCGATTCAACACCAATTTCATCAAGCTCCGCTATACTGTAGACGAAGATATCAAGGTTTCGTTTCGCCGCAATTTTCGTATCAAGCTGACGAAGCGAGCCTGCCGCCGCATTACGCGGGTTCGCAAACGGCTCTTCTTCGTTTTGTAATCTTTTTTCGTTTAATGCTTCAAAAGAAGGTTTTGGCATAAATGCCTCGCCTCTCACTTCAATTGACAAAGGACGTTTGATTTTGAGCGGGATGGATCGAATGGTTTTGAGGTTTTCTGTAATATCCTCACCCGTTGTCCCATCTCCACGTGTGGCACCTCGGACAAACAGGCCATTTTCATAACGGAGAGAAACAGCGAGTCCGTCAATTTTCAGCTCGACATTGTATGCAATATCGTCACCGACTGCTTGACGAACCCTGCGGTCAAAATCAAGAAGGTCCTGTTCATTAAACGCATTCCCGAGGCTGAGCATCGGTGTGCCGTGGCGCACTTTTTGGAAGGCGTCTAACACAGCGCCTCCGACTCTTTGTGAGGGAGAATCCGCTGCTTTTAAATCAGGGTGCTCTTCCTCTAAAGAGATCAGCTCACGCATCCGCGCATCATATTCAGCGTCAGGAACACTTGGACGATCCAGTGTATGATATTCGTAGTTGTATTGGTTCAAAATCTGGTGCAGTTCCTCGATCCGGCGTTTCGCTGCTTCTTTATCCATCTGCTTCTTCCTTTCAATTCATCCGTTTTATATGTCCTATCGGTTTATTGCTTCTCAATTGGCGCAAATGCTGCGAGAAGACGCTTAATGCCTGTAGGGCTTGGGAAAGCAATATCAAGCTCCGTGCTGTCTCCACTGCCTTTTACGCTCACAACCGTTCCAACGCCCCATTTTTTATGAGCCGCTTTATCGCCCACAGCCCAGCCAATACTTCCGCCGCCTGTGTTTTGAATGGTTTGAGTTTGCGGACGTGAGACAGGTCCCCGTCTTTGTGGTCTTTCTCTAGTTTGGCCAAAAGGTGTTTTCGTTTCTTTTTTCTCATTTAGGTTGTCCAATAAATCGGCTGGTATTTCTCGAATGAATCTTGATTCAAGGTTCATGTTTGTCCGGCCGAAGAGTGTTCTCATCTTGGCACTTGATAAATAAAGCTCTTCTTCCGCCCGTGTGATGCCTACATAAGCAAGGCGGCGCTCTTCTTCCATCTCTGCATCTTCCATTAATGAGCGGCTGTGCGGGAAGACACCTTCCTCCATGCCCATTAAGAAGACAACCGGGAATTCTAGACCTTTTGCGGCGTGAAGCGTCATTAAAATGACCGCATCTTGATCTTCTTCCTCATTCTCATCCAGCTTATCAATGTCTGCGACAAGAGCGAGATCTGTCAGGAAGGTCACAAGGGACTTGTCTTCATTTTGTTCTTCAAAGTTCTTAGTCACAGAGAGAAACTCATCAATATTTTCTAGACGGCTTTGTGCCTCAATCGTTTTTTCAACCTTTAGTGCCTCTCGGTAGCCTGTTTTCTCTAAAATTTCTTCTGTTAGTTCTGTGACAGATAAATAATCCTGCATATTTGTCAATTGATCGATGAGCTGTTTGAACTCATCAAGCGCATTGGCTGCCCTTGCACTGAGTCCAATGAAATCTACCTGACCAAGCGCTTCAAACATAGACAGGTCATTCATCTCCGCGTATGCTGCGATTTTATCAACAGATGTCGCACCGATTCCGCGCTTTGGTACGTTCACAATTCGTGCAAAGCTAATGTCGTCATCTGGGTTAGCTACTAGGCGTAAGTACGCCAAAATGTCCTTGATCTCTTTTCTGTCATAGAACTTTGTGCCGCCGACAATGTTGTATTGAATGTTTGACTTCAATAATGTTTCCTCTATGACACGAGACTGGGCATTGGTTCGATAAAGAATCGCAAAATCGGATAATTTACGCTTACCGCTCTGATAAAGCTGATGAATCTTTCCAGCAACAAATTGACCCTCGCCGAATTCATTATCTGCACGGTAATAGGCAATCTTCGCCCCTTCATCATTTTCTGTCCAAAGGTTTTTCGGCTTACGGTTTGAATTGTTTTGAATCACCGTGTTTGCGGCATTCAGTATACGTTTCGTCGATCTGTAATTTTGCTCAAGCAGAATCACTTCACTGGATGGATAATCTTTTTCAAAGGAGAGAATGTTTGTAATATCCGCTCCGCGCCAGCGGTAGATGGACTGATCCGAGTCACCGACCACACATATATTTTGAAAACGCTGAGCAAGCAGTTTCACAAGCATGTACTGCGCTCTGTTCGTATCCTGATACTCATCGACATGAATGTATTGAAATTTTCGCTGATAGTGTTCTAATACTTCAGGGATGCGCTCAAACAGACGAATCGTCATCATAATAAGATCATCAAAATCGAGTGATTGGTTCTTAAGTAATCGCTTTTGGTAATCTGTGTAGACGTCGCTAACAACTTGATCATAGAAATCACTGGCTGTTTTGGCGTATTCCTCTGCGTCAATGAGTTCGTTTTTTGCACTGCTGATTGATCCTAAAATGCTGCGAGGATCGAACTTTTTAGGATCGATATTTCGTTCTTTTAAAATGTTTTTAATGACTGAAAGCTGATCAGATGTGTCTAATATAGAGAAGTTGCGATTTACACCAATACGGTCAATATCGCGTCGTAAAATACGCACACACATGCTGTGGAACGTAGAGATCCAAATGTCATCCGCACCAGGTCCTAAAATGGCTTGGACACGCTCACGCATTTCACGTGCTGCTTTATTTGTAAACGTAATCGCTAAAATGTTCCACGGAGCCACATGCTTTTCTGCCATTAAGTAGGCAATTCGGTGTGTGAGCACCCGCGTTTTCCCGCTTCCTGCTCCTGCCATCAAGAGTAGCGGACCGTCTGTTGCTTTGACCGCTTCTTTTTGCGCGTCATTTAGCCCTTCTAATAGATGATTCGATATTTCATTCATTCCATTCACCGCCAATTCGAACTTATGTTCTATTTTAACCCTTTTCGTCTTGTTTGACTATGATGACTTTTTGACTGCGCTCACTGTCTTTAATGCTTCTTTGAAATTGTCATAAATGACGTTTCCTACAACAACCACGTCCGCATGCTGCGCAAAATCTTCCGCCTGCTTTGCGTTTTCAATGCCCCCGCCATAAAAAAGAACCGTATCAGAAAGCACTGCTTTCGTTTCTTTCACAAGCTCTATATCTCCAAGCGTTCCGCTGTATTCTAGATAAAAAATGGGCAGCTTCATCAAATGCTCTGCCACTCTTGCATATGCTCTTACGTCATCGATGTCCAGTGCTGTATTTGCCTCTGTGAGCTTGGCCGCTTTACACTCTTCATTTAAAATAACATAGCCTTCAGGCACGATCTCTTCCATCGACATCAAATCACCGAATTCCTTCATCGCATCCTTGTGAAGCCCAACAATCCAATCAGGATGAGAACTGTTTAAGACGGTCGGGATGAAATACAGATCGAAGCCCGGCACAATCATTTCATGTGTTGAGATTTCGAGTACACATGGCACAAGAAACCGGCGGACCTTTGACATCAATTGAAGCACGTTGTCCTCTGTCACATTGTCACTGCCGCCAATCAATATAGCATCCGTACCAGATTCGCAAATTGCCTCTAGCTGTTCATCGGATATTTCTTTATTTGGATCGAGTTTAAAGACATGCTTCCACTCGGTAACATCATACATGAAAAACGTTCCTCCATTCGTTTCATTCCATTTAAATATTATAACAAAATCAGTGACCGCAAAAAATGGGTAACCTCCTTCAGCTAAAAATTTCATTCTTTTGAAAATGGGGTTCGTGACTTTCGGTTAGAATGCTGAAAACATCTAGGAGCTGAGAGGGATGATCTTTGACCGTTCACTGATAGAAGAGCTTTGTATCACCACATGTTATTATACAATAAAGGCACATTTTACTATTGATCAAAAAACCATACATAAAGCAGGTGACCCACATGAAAAGAACCATCACATATGATCAAACGATCAACATCGGATACATCTATCTCCTGCCTGTAGGAATCGGGACAATCAAAGAAACCATTGAATTAAATGTGAATGAATGTATGAACGCAGATATCGACAAAGAGGGACGAGTAGCTGGTCTGGAGTTATTTGCAGAAGAAGCCGAAGTTTTGAAGCATGCACTCGTGTATGAGGACGAGCTTTCTTTACGTTTTACAGATCAGGACGTTCTCTCAACCTATCATTTATCAGGCATTGAATTTCATTTCTCGACGCCTGATCACAAAGGGCTAATCGGTTTTACGTTTGTCGATCCTCATCGATATAACGTCAAAAGAAAGACAAGAAAAAACCGTTTTGAATGGTCAAAACGGTTTTTCCAAGCTATTGTCTCACTTCATTGAAATAATGGACGGATGTCATGGCCCCTTCATCGACCATCTTGTTGTCTTGAATATCTAATGGATCAGGGTGTCCAGCTTTTTCAGGAATCTTTTCATCTGAGCGGAACATGCTTGCCCATTTTTTGAGATGCTGTTTATTTTTCACTGCTAATAACACTGCACCACCAACCCCTAATCCTGCAAGTACATACGCATTCGGACGCTTATTCATGTATGTTCCCTCCCCTTATGATCTTATTTGTAAGTTACCCCGCCTTTTTATTTCTAAACGTCACAATATGTTGAAGTGGTTTCTCTTTCAATGAAAAGTGGAATAACAACAACAATGATAGAGAAAAGAGGGGATCTTCGTGACAACAACTTTCATTGTCATTGTTGGCGCACTATTAGTGATTTGTTTCATCATACCAATCATTTTATTCATCTGGATTTGGATGAGAGATGAAAAACAGGAAGAGCATTCTGTCCTGCGAAATTATCCGGTCATTGGAAAGCTGCGGTTTATTTTTGAAAAAATAGGACCTGAGCTTCGTCAATATCTGTTTCTGAATGATCGCGAGGAGCTTCCTTTCTCAAGAAGAGAATACGAGCAAGCTGTCATGTCTGGAAAGTACAAAAGCCGGACGATGGGCTTTGGATCAAAACGTGATTTTGACAAGCCTGGTTACTACATTCGCAATGTTCTATTTCCAAAGCAGCGAGATGAGTTACGCATCGATCAATCTGAAAAAATCCAAACAAAAGTGTATCAGATTGATCAAGACAATTTACTACGAAGAAGTGAACATACCAAAGAGGTCGAAGCAAAACCTTACTATCTCCATCAAGACGATGTACAAGTGATTGGCGAGCACACATGTCAAAAGCCATTCCGTGTAAAAGGCCTGATTGGGCAGTCTGCCATGAGCTACGGCTCTTTAGGCGACAGGGCCATTACAGCACTATCCTCGGGATTAAAAATGGCTGGCGGTACGTGGATGAACACAGGTGAAGGCGGGCTTTCTCCCTATCATCTCAAAGGCGGAGCCGATATCATATGCCAGATTGGGCCCGGTCTATTCGGCGTGAGAACAGAAGATGGCGCTTTTTCCTTTGAAGAATTTAAGAAAAAAAGCGAGCATGAGGAAGTCAAAGCCTTTGAGCTGAAGCTAGCACAAGGAGCTAAAACACGCGGCGGTCATATTGACGGCGAAAAGGTCACCGAAGAAATTGCGAACATCCGTAAATTGCCGCCCCATCAATCCATTGACAGCCCAAACCGATTTGAGATGTTCCACTCCATTCCGGATATGTTTGATTTCATTGAACAGCTGCGAAGTATAGGCGGAAAGCCTGTCGGCATCAAGCTTGTGGTCGGACATAAAGAAAACATTGAAGAGCTTGCAACGTACATGAAAAAAAGCGGAAAGCACCCTGATTTCATTACAGTGGATGGCGGAGAAGGCGGCACTGGCGCATCTTTTCATGAATTGGCAGATTCCGCAGGGCTGCCGATTTTCACGGCACTCCCAATGGTTCATCAAATATTGAAGGAATACGGTGTCAGAGATCAGGTCAAACTCTTTGCTTCTGGCAAACTTCTCTCACCAGATAAAATTGCAATTGCCCTTTCCATGGGTGCTGACTTTGTCAATATCGCACGGGGACTCATGTTTTCAGTCGGATGCATTCGCGCCCAAGTGTGCCACACGAATAAATGCCCAGTCGGGGTCGCCACAACTGATCCAAAACTGCAAAAGGGTTTATCAATTGAAGAAAAGAAATACCGAGTCTGCAATTATATCCTTTCTCTAAGAGAAGGCTTGTTTAACTTATCCGCAGCCGCTGGTATTGAATCTCCCATTCATTTTAATGAGAAACATATTGTCTATAGACAAGAAAATGGTCAGACAAGTGAAGTGCCTATTTTTACAGGGACACAGCCATCCGTCTAGTTTGAGAAAGGTGCGTTTTTGCACCTTTTTTTCAATTGCCATTTTGGCTCAATCGCGTATAAAGAACTTAGGGCAAATAACCAGGAAGTGGAGAGATGGAGGATGCGTGAGAAAAAGGTTCGCGGGATGAAACGGAAGACGAATGAGATGGTTACAAGAATTGAGGAAAGTACACGAGAGTTCCCGGCAGATATTGAACAAGGGTATTGGCATCTTCCTCTACCATTTGCTTATGATTTTATTTGTACAAACAAAACACCTTAAAAAATCAAGCGATTGTCCATCCAGACACTGATAAATAGAGCTGAACATCTCATTGATTTGAAGCCAATTGATGGAGAAGTATATCGTGTCGTGGTTGTAGTAGATGCCATTGAATGATGGGGATCACAAATCATTGTGTTTAAAGGAGATTCCTATGTTAAAGACTTTTTCAATAGACATGATGATGATCAGAGTTGACTGCCTCTTTCCGATGCGAGAAACATTCAAAGGGAATGGCAGTAACACAAATTTAAAAATAACCGTTGTCCTTTTCGGCAATAGTCAATTTTTTGTATCTGTACTCATGTATCTCAAAATAAAAAAAAGTAGCCGCAGCCACTCTTAATTTTACTTATTCAACAATCGCGCCCTATTCTGGAAGAGACTTTCATGTTAACCTGCCATTTCTTGCGAGAACCTAAGTAAATATCCATCAGGATCTTGAACAAGAAATTCCTTTTGTATAAACGTAGTATCATTACTTTTATATTTGCTAACAGTTGGCTCTCTGAATAGTGGAATGTTTTGCTTTCTTAAACGGTCAATGACAGGCTGTACGTCTTCAATGTCTATTTGAAAATTGATTCCCCGTCCAAATGGGTATTTTAACTCCCCAGTGTCCCAATGGCCATTGATTTCTTCTAACATCATTTGTGTTTCCTCTTCCAACGAAACAAATATAAATTTATCGTCTTCACGCTCATATTCCAATTTAAAACCAAGCAATTCTATATAGAACCATTTAGACTTTTCGATGTCTATTACAGATAACTCTGGTATCAAAGCATTGAATCTCATTTTTTCTTCTCCACAACCTTCTGATAAAGTTATTCGGTTAAATGACCCGTTTGTTGCTTCTTTCAAGCCAGTCCTTGCTTGTCTTTTCAGCGCTCTTCATAAAAAAACTGTAAACAACGCCATTCTTGTTGAATAGGATTGTTTACAGTGAAGTCTGCTTTATTTTGTTTCGTCATTTGCCTGCTGTTCTGCTACGCGGTCAAGTGCCATTGTGTAGGCATCATTTCCGTAGTTCAAGCAGCGTTTGACACGTGAGATGGTTGCAGTGCTCGCACCTGTTTCCGTCTCAATTTTATGATACGTGTTCCCCTCGCGAAGCATACGTGCTACTTCAAGACGCTGTGATAAAGATTGGATTTCATTGATGGTACACAAATCATCAAAGAATCGATAGCATTCTTCCAGGTCTTTAAGGGATAAGATGGAGTTGAATAACTGATCTAAGCTTTTGCCCCTTAATTTATCAATTTGCATCTTTATACATCTTCTCCTTTACTATTGGCACCGCTTCGCACGACATTCTGCGGAGAAAGCGGTATCTTTCCTGACTATTTTTTTTCAACCTCAGCAATGAGCTTTGAACGAATCATGACAGGTTTGGTTATACGCTGGAAATGCCGTCAGTTCTTTCGTAAGCCGAAGCTTCTTTATCGTATACAAAATCGACAAGTTCTGTCATTTTCCTTGTTCGACAATCTGACAAACTTGTTTGCTTCCGATATCAAGAACACTTCTGCTTGATTAGGTCTGCCCTAAAAATACAGGTTGTGCGGAAAGCTCGGCGAGACCACAAACATGCGCCCCGCCTCGCTCAATTATTCAAAATATGTTGGTCGGTCAGCGTAACCGACAGATTCATTTTTCAATCAGGCCATTTCACTCGTCATGTCAAAGCCCTCTGCTTCAACAACTCCACATAAGTATTTTCACTTACATGGCAGTGAAGAGATCCATTGCTCACGTCTGCCCTATAACAGTTGTCAGAAATGTGGCAAAGATGATACAGCTCCACTCTGTTATATTTTAACGCATTATAGACGGAAAGAGTACAGTTTTTTTCATGACATCAAATATTCCTCTTGGTGTCACTCGAATATACGGCAAATGGGTACTTTGGAAAAAGACAAGTGTATCAATTGGGCAATCAAATGGATAGCCTCGCTCAATGAGCAGCTCACGCAAGGTTTGTATTTGCTGAAGAACTGTCTCAAACGGTTCAGCAGAGGCACAGCCTGATAATTGCAGCGGGATTTCGTGCAAAATTTTCCCGTTCTCTGTGAGGACGATCCCCCCGCCGATTTCTTTCATTCGCTTATGTGCCAGCATCATATCTTCTTTATTTTTCCCGATCACTAAAATGTCACCCGTGAGCGAAAATGAGCTGACAAACCCTTGCACTTTGTTTGCAAAGCCTTTGAGCATCGTATTCACACGCCACTCGCCTTTTCGGTCAATCAGGCTAAAGAAACTTTGATCATGATCACATGACAGCTGGTTCACAGAGTTATCAATCTCCACTGTATAAGGCTCCATGATGACAGCATTTCTCATTTTGACACCTAGCGGCATGGAAAATTGCAAATCACTCGTCGTCAGATCATAGCCTAAATCTAATGGAACAAGCCCGCCATTTTCCCATTTAGTTTCTTGAAATTGATGCTGGTTCTCTCCATCTAATTTGAGGATAACCCCTTTAGATATCACCGTTTCCGGATTTGGATTCATTGGATCATCTAACACATTCAATGAAGCCAGACGTCCTGGACCGACAACACCTAATAGGTCATCAATTTGATAGTATTTCGCAATGTTAAAGGTCGCCATATTGTATGCATCGATGATAGGCACGCCTTCTTCAAGGGCAATTGAAATCAAACGATTAATCATACCCTCCTCATAAAAATGAGGCGCTGCTCCATCTGTTGTATAGAAGAAGTGATCATAGTGTCTAAAATCACGCTCGTGCAGCTCTCTTAAAATGTTCACTAAATCTGGGCGGATGGAAGAATGACGAAGTGAGACATGGTAGCCAAGGGACAAGCGTTTGAGCACATCGTCTGCATTCATCGCTTCATGATCGCTGTCCGCGCCAAACAGCTTCATTTTTGTTAGCGTTTTCTCAGAAGCTCCGGGGAAATGCCCTTCAATTCGTTTCCGCTGCTTCTTCGTTTCTTGCATGCAATATAAAATGAGATCATCACCGTCCATCAATCTTGGCCAGCTTGTTAATTCGCCGCCTTGAAGGACATCAGGATGATCAATCCATTCCTTCCGGTAGTTGATAGGAAGCATCTCATCTTCATATCTGACTTCAGTTTGAAGATCATATCTAGACCACCAGAAATACTGAAATGGCTGCTGTTTTAATTCACACAGAGTGGAAAGCGCTTTCTTTTCATTGCTCTGCAAAAGAAGAAATAAGTTATCACTGACCATCGTTGTTGTGCCAAATTGAGACACATATTCTGCAAGTGATTGGGGATTATAAATATGGAACGGGTGCGCGTGAGGCTCTATATACCCAGGCACAATGTATTTCCCTTCACAATCAATCACACGTTTAGCTGATTTATTTTGAGGAAGCTCTGCTCCGACATAAACAATTCGATCATCATGTATCCAAATATTTGCCTTCACCCATTGTTTTAAAAACGGGTTTAGCACGAGTCCATTCGTTAAAAGGAGTGTTGGAACTATTTTTGAGTCGACTACATCGATTTGTGTGCGGATGTCATTGTTTCTCCAATTAAAAGTACGTTCGGACATTCACATACTCTCCTTCATTT
This sequence comes from Bacillus sp. FSL W8-1143, assembly GCF_037965155.1. Classification (NCBI taxonomy): domain Bacteria; kingdom Bacillati; phylum Bacillota; class Bacilli; order Caryophanales; family Bacillaceae; genus Bacillus; species Bacillus sp. FSL W8-1143. The sequence goes on along the minus strand of NZ_CP150182.1, from coordinate 677,075 downwards.
GTATTAGCCCTATCGTAACATAACGAACCACGTTACGCATTAATGAAACGTTACAATTTCTTGAAATCACACTTAAAATATTTAAAAAAGGAGATTTACCTTCAATGAAACCTAATCTCGGCTTAATGGAAGCGCTCATTCGAATTGCCTGTGGAATGACAATATGTACTGTAGCTGGTTCTTTATATGCTAGAAAACCATGGAGTAAAATGCTTCTTTTCAGCATCATGTTCGGCGGAATGAAACTGGCATCTGGCATTCTTCGTTTTTGTCCAGTGACGTATATGTGTGAGCAGCAAGACACACATAAAGAGAAGGCTGAGTGAGACAGCCTTCTTTTTTTGTGATCGTTTTCATATCACTCCGCTGCTTCACACCATTCCACCATCGTACCTGCGATAATTTCCGCTGCTTCAATCACATGCTCAATGTCGATGGATTCATTCGGGAAATGGGCAAGCTCCGTTGTTCCAGGTCCGAAGACGATGATCGGGATACCTGCCGCCTGTGACAGTAATCCGCCGTCTGTTCCCCAAGGAGCGGCTTCGATCTTTGGCGGCTCCTTCTTGACCGCTTCATATTGTTCCTTCAATAGGCCTAAAAGTAGATGATCCGTATCAATTGAGCCTGGAAGCCATCTTGCCCCAAACCATTCGACCTCAACAGGATGCTCTTTGAACCATTCATCCTTTTCCCCAAGTCCCATCATCCAATTTTCTAGTTCCTTCTCTGCCTGCTCAACCGTCTCACCTGGCATCACACCAAGTCTTCCCTCCATTGTGACCAGATCTGCTACAGAGGACGGCCAATCACCGCCTTGAATTTTCCCTATGTTGATGGGGATTGGAATCGGGATATGCTGAAATAACGGCTCGGTGATGCGCTGATTTCGTTCTTCTTCAAGTGCTGCTATATGTGAAAGAACGATCATACTTTTTTCAATAGCGGAAACGCCGTGATATCTTGTTCCGCCATGAGCTGCCCTTCCTTTAATATGCAGTCTGAACCACTTAGATCCCTGCTGAATCGGAAAGATTTTCATATGACTTGGTTCTGGAATGATGGCCGCATCTGCTGTATACCCTCTCAGTATGGCTGCAAGGGTGCCTGCACCGCCGCTCTCTTCTTCGACGACACTATGAAACACGACATCTCCTTTCAGCGGAATCTGTAGTGCATGCAGTGCCTCTAGTGCAAAGAGTAAAGAAACGTTTCCGCCTTTCATATCTGTTGCCCCGCGTCCATAAAGTCTCCCGTTTATGATATGCCCGCTGTAGGGCGGATATGTCCATTGTTTCGTATCTCCTGCTGGCACAACATCGACGTGCCCATTTAATAAAATGGATTTGCCGCCCCCTTTTCCCTTCAATCGTCCGGCGACATTGGGACTTCCTTTAAAGGAACGTCTCGGGGAATAGAAATACGGGTGTTCTAGCAAGTCTTCTCCGCCAATGTCCCATACATCTACATCAAAACCAATGGCAGACAGCTTATTTGCTACGATTTGCTGCACACCTTGTTCATTCCCTTGGGTGCTCTCACATTGCACCATTTGCTGAAGAAGCGCAATCGCTTCATCTTGGTGCTCTCTCATCCAGCTTCTGATACGTGTGATTGGCTGCAAGTCATTCATCCTTTCTACACAACAGATTTGACATCAGGCGCTAAAATTAAAGGTGCCTCTGTCGCCCTTATGACATCTTCCGGCTGATACGGCGGCATGACTTCACGTAAAATGAGCAGCTGCGATTTGACCTCAATGACTGCCATATCCGTTATAATCAGATCCACACAAGACTTAGCAGTTAAGGGCAGTGTGCAGGCAGATTTCACCTTTGATTCACCGTGTTTATCGAGGTGGCTCATCACCACCACAACCTTTTTCGCCTTTTGCGCAAGCTCAATCGCTCCGCCCATCCCGGGTACTCGTTTGCCTGGCACAATCCAATTCGCAAGATCACCCTGACTGCTTACTTCAAGTGCACCTAAAATGGTCATATCCAGCATGCCTTTTCGAATGATGCCAAAAGCAGTCGTGCTGTCCATGTATGAGCCGCCTTTTGTTAACGTAATAGGAAAACCACCGGCATTGCACAAGTTCGAATCTTCTTCTCCTTGTGCTGGTGAGGCGCCTGCCCCCATAATGCCGTTTTCTGCATGAAGCCATACGTTGTAATGCGCTGGAATGTAATCAGCCGCAAGGGTTGGGATGCCGATCCCAAGATTGACGATCATGCCATCTTCAATTTCCTGCGCCGCCCGTTTGGCTATGCGGTGTCTTATATCGTTGTCTCCCATGCCCATGTCCAGTTCACTCCTTTTGATTGCACGATCTGGTTCACAAATACGCCTGGTGTCACGATTTCTTCTGGATGAAGACTACCTACAGGCACAATCTCTTCCACTTCCGCAATGGTCCAGTCTCCTGCCATCGCCACAATCGGGTTTGTATTCCGTGCACTTTTATCAAATATCAGATTTCCTGCTTCATCTGCTTTGAAGGCATTCACAATGGCAATATCCGCTGTCAGCGCAGGTTCAAGGATATATGTCTTTCCGTTTAGTGGCACGAGCTGCTTCTCATCAAGATTGAGGCTATCCATGCCGACATCTGTTACAATGCCTGCCAAGCCCATCCCGCCTGCTCGTATTTTTTCTGCTAGAATGCCCTGCGGGTAAAAATGAACATCTAGTGTACCTGATTGCATTTTCTGTCCGGCTATTGGATTTGAGCCAATATGAGAAGCAATGATCTTCTTGACTCTTCCTTCTGTGATCAGCCGGCCAACACCTATTTGCGGGAAGCCTGCATCGTTTCCGATCAATGTCAGATCTTTGATATTGGCTTCTAGGATGGCATCGATCAATGATGGCGGCGACCCTACGCCGCCAAATCCGCCAAACATGATGGTCATGCCGTCCCTAAAATGCGTGATCACTTCATCTACATTCACTGTTTTGTTCATCATCTTTCCTCCCTACATCGCAGATGGGAAAAACCCTCGGTTGATGACTTCTTGTTCGACCTGCGTGATTGTCTGCTCAAATAATTGAATGAGTTCATCCATCTCCTGCTGCGTGATAGAAAGCGGCGGAGCGATCATGACCGCTGCACCTCCCACTCCATCCTCTCCAGCGCTTGCTGGGTAAACGAGCAAGCCATTTTGCTTCGCTGTCTCAACGACTAAATGCGTCATTTGAGCATGGGCAGGAAATGGTGTTTTCGATAAACGGTCTGCGACAAACTCAATGCCGATGAGCAGTCCCTTTCCTCTCACATCTCCTATGATGAAATGGTTTGTTTGCACATCCTTTAAAGCATTCATTAAATAGCGGCCAGACAGATCCGCTCGTTCAGGAAGCTGATGTTTTTTCATATATCGAATGACAGCCAGTGAGACGGCTGCTGAAAGCGGGTTGCCGCTATAGGTGTGACCTGCCATCACAGAGCCGGAACCGCTCAGAATTGGTGCGATGACATGATCCGCTGAGACGGCTGCCGCAATCGGTGAATAGCCAGCACTCATCCCTTTGCCGAGAACCATAATATCTGGTACGACGCCCCAATGCTCCATCGCAAACATTTTCCCAGTTCGTCCAAAGCCTGTCATGACTTCGTCTGCAATCATTAAAATATCGTTTTCCTCACAGACACGCTTCATTGCTTCAAAATATCCATCTGGCGGTACAAGTGCCGCTCCCGATGCTCCAACAATCGGCTCTGCAATAAAAGCGGCAATCCTCTCTTTTCCTATACGCTGAATGACGGTTTTAAATTCCTGAACATACCATTCAACCTGCTTGCCCTCTTCCTTCGGCAGCCATGAACGATAGCTATATGGCGGAGACAGCACTGGGTTCTTTTCGAGCAATGGTTCAAAGCGCTCTCTCCTTGCAATATGTCCTGACATCGACAGTGCACCGAGGGTGATGCCGTGATAACTCATCCATCGTGAGATAATGTGATTCTTCTCAGCCTTTCCTTGCTCCTGCCAATGCTGAATTGCAATTTTCATAGCCGTTTCCGTTGCCTCTGATCCGCTTCCGACAAAAAAAGACCAGTTCAGGTTACCTGGACAAAGCGTACTCAATTCATAGGCAAGTTCTTCTGCTGGTTCATTTGTGAATTGTGATCTGTACGTAAAGCTCACTTTTTCCGCTTGCTCGGTCATGGCATCAACGATTTCACGTATGCCATGTCCAATACTTGCCGTGACAGCCCCCGATGAGCCGTCTATATATTTTTTTCCGTCCCGATCATATAAATAAATTCCCTCTCCTTTCACAGCCACAGGATAATGCTGATTCAACATCGGTTTGATTAAGTAATCCCGGGTCTCCACTTTGCCATTCCTCCCTCTCTCGTCAGCAGCTGCCTCTTTCTTTTTCATGAATCGCAAGAAAATTTTGTATACTTGTTATAAGATTAGCTTAATCAAGAGGGCAGTCATCCTCCATTCGCCACATGCCCGAATTTCAGACGCATTTTTTATACATCGTGTATAAGAGTGTTCAAAAGGAGGTCATGAGTCTATGGCGATTCTCGTCAAAGATGCACTTTCGCTCGATATCATGAAGGGAACAAAGCTGCTCGCTGGAGAAAATGGACTGGACCGACTCATTCAATGGGTGACCATCGTGGAAATCATCGAAGACACGTCGAGGCTTTCCGAAGGAGAATTGCTCGTCACAACCGGATTTGGACTCGCAGACAATCAAGAAAGACGCAACCGGCTTGAAGAATTGATTCAATCTAAAAGGCTATCAGCCATCGCTATTTATAAAGGTGTATACTTAAGCGACATTCCAGCATCACTCATTCAAGCGGCGAAAAATAGCGGCATTCCGCTCATCGAGATTCCCCCGCACATCAATTTCTCGGACATTACAAAAGCCGTCTTAGAACAAATCGTGAGCAGTCAGCTTCATCAGCTTAAATATTCTTCCGCGATTCATCAAAGACTGACCCAATTAAATGTAAGGAATAAAAATGTGACGCAAATTACAGAGGAACTGGCACATCTCACTGCAGCAAACATTGTCGTTCTCGATGTCTTTTTACATCAAACAGCGGCTCATCTCATAAAAGATGAAGTGACGTACTCTCCAGCTTTTGGCTTTCTGACAGATCATGAACCAATTGAAACCATGCCCCTTCTCAAGCAGGCAGAGGAGAAAGGGCGGCTCGTTTATGACACGTGCGGAGCATTTGTCCTCGCCGCATGTCCGGTGATTGCGATGGGTGATATTTTTGGATTTATTGTGTCTTTAAAGAAAAAGGATACGTGGCATCATCTCGACGCGATTGCGATCGAGCATGCCGGGGCCGTGTATGCGATTGAATGGCTGAAGCAAAAAGCCATTCAAGATACAGAAAACCAAATGCAGGGACATTTGTTAGATGATATTTTGCAGCAGCAATATACAGAAGAAAGCTACGTGGTCGAACAAGCAACAAAGCTGCAATATGATATGAGCGAGGAGCAGGTGGTGATCTACTTTCAATTCCAGCATCAGCACACACAGCTCGATCACCAAATGATGCAGCGTCTATCGCAATTACTCACCTCGATCTTTGAACGCAGACATATTCCTTTTTTACTAAAGACAAGGCTCGATTCCATTTTTGTCCTAACACCAGCAGGAAAAAAAGCGTTTCAAGAAGCGGAGTGGTATCGCGCAGCAGAGGAGTGCCGGAGCACTTGGTCGTATTTTTTCCCCGTCCATCCGATTGTCATTGGCATTGGGAAAGCCTATGACCAGATCAGTCTCTTTGCAAAAAGCGCAAAGGAAGCGCAGTATGCAGCAAGGCTTCTTCCGCTTTTAAAAACAGACGAAAGCATCATTCATTATCAAAAGCTCGGCTTATATGGGATGCTTCTTGAAATGAATGAAGCGGGTATGAATTTGCATGATTTTTACGTGGAGCTGTTAAGTCCTTTGCTTTATACGAAAAAACAAGGGGCTGACCTGATCCATACACTCGAAGTCTATTTGGCACACAATGAAAATATTCAAAAATCTGCGGGAGAATTGTTTATTCACAGACATACGTTAAGCTACCGGCTGAAACAAATTGAAACGAGAACAGGCTGCAGCCTCAAATCCACTGATGATCGGATGAAGCTGCAGCTCAGTATCATGGCGTACCGCCTATCTGGTCTGCTTGATCAGATGAGAACCATTTCATGATTCATTTGGCGTTTTGACCCATAGATTCATATCTTCAATTTTGTCAAAAATATAGCAGTTGTTTTGAAAGCGACCGGTATACGTATAACCGAGCTGATAAAACACTTGATTCATTCCATAGGACAAAGCACGGGCAAGAGAATAAAAGACATAGATATGCATCGACTGGAGTTCTTTTTCAAGGGCTAGAATCAAATGATGCATCAATCCTAGTTTTCTATATGAAGGAAGGGTCGCACAGTCTGTTAATTCTGCATGACCATACGGCGCATTGATCTCAGCGGATGCTGCACTCACAATGTGTCCGTCATGTTCAACAGCATAAAAAATTGTCCCTTCCTCCATTACCTTTTGAATATAATCTGACTCGTTCATTGGCGTAGGGTACGTTTCAAAGACGGTATCATAGAGCTTTGCCAGCTTGTGAATATCCTTTGGATCGGCTTTTCTCATCACATACTCATCCTGCCATGTGCCTTGGTCTTTTTTGATTTCTTTTGCTTGAATGGATGCGACGATCTCATCCTCCTCCAGCCAATACGAACTGTTCATTCGATCCTCAGTGAGAAAAAGCGACATGCCGTACGCATCACTTCCAAGAAAATAATGAGAAAACACCCCTTCAAGCCGAAAGCCTTTTTCTAAAAAAAGAGGTACATGCTCACGTCTTACTTTCACAATGACCTTAGAAGCCTTACAGTCCGCCGCTTCCTTTAGAACCGACTGAATCACATCCCGCACCCTGCCGCTATAATCATCTAAACGGATTCGCTCATTAAATGAATCAATACAGATCGAGGCAGAAAAACGCTCATTCGCAAGTTCCTTCAATTGCACCATACACTCATTCCTCTCTAATGAATTATTTAATAAAGAATGTCCAAATTAGAAATGACGAAATAGCGACGCCAGAAAAAATTGAAAGTATCATATAACTAATGGCTGAAGCCTTTTTCATTTTATTGTGCTTAATGGCAATCAACATGATGTTATTTATAGTTATGAGAAATAAAATAAGTATGACGATTGCAAAGATAATAAATGCTTTGATTTCCATGTTTCCTCCCGATATCTATTCGTGATCCCATACTACTTCTTCATTTTCAATCGGCATCCCTTCTCATGAACAAAAAACACCTTTCCATCTCATCAGATAGAAAGGTGTTTTGATTAAACGGTTTTCCCCGCAGCCTTAAGCGCACGGGCACCGATGTCACGGCGATAAAATAGACCTGGCTGAATGATTTCTTCAACCGCTTCATACACTCTTGATCTTGCCGCTTCAAATGTGTCGTCAAATGCCGTCACATTTGCTACACGGCCGCCATTTGTGACGAATTGGTCGTTTTCTTTTTTTGTTCCTGCGTGGAAGGTCACGACATCAGAGACCGTTGTTTGCAAAGTACCGATCGGTGTGCCTTTTGCATAGTCTTCTGGGTACCCTTCTGATGCAAGGACCACACTGACAGCCGCAGTATCTTTCCACTGCAAGTCTACATCTTTTCCATCAAGAATATCGAGGAATACTTGGACTAGATCTGATTCAAGACGTGGGAGAACCACCTGCGTTTCAGGGTCGCCAAAGCGTGCATTGAACTCAATGACCTTTGAGCCTTCTGGTGTCAGCATTAAGCCAGCATATAAAATGCCTGTAAACGGACGCTCCTCCTGCACCATGGCGCGAGCCGCTGGTTTGACGACATCTTCCACCGCTTTTTGGACGACTTCATCTGAAATTTGTGGAACTGGTGAATAAGCGCCCATCCCGCCGGTATTCGGTCCTTTGTCATCTTCAAATGCCCGTTTGTGATCTTGCGCGATCACCATTGGGTACACCTTTTCTCCATTGACAAAGGCCATCAATGAAAATTCCTCACCTGTTAAAAATTCCTCGATGACGACCGATGCACTTGCATCGCCAAACTTTTCATCCTCTAAAAAATCGTGCAGACAGTTGATCGCCTCTTCAAGTGTCATCGCAACTGTCACGCCTTTTCCTGCTGCGAGACCATCTGCTTTAATGACAATCGGCGCACCCTTTTCTTCCACATATGCCTTCGCTTCTTCAAACGATGTAAAAGTGGCATAAGCGGCGGTCGGGATCTCATAATTTTTCATTAAGTCTTTTGCAAATTCCTTTGAGCCTTCAATGACTGCGGCTTTTGCATTTGGTCCAAATACCTTTAGACCTGCCTCTTCAAATGCATCGACGACACCTGCAATTAAAGGAACCTCTGGACCGACAATCGTTAAGCCGATTTCATTGTCTTTTGCAAAACGAATTAATGCCTCATGATCACCTTCGTCGATCGGTACAAGCTTCGCAGCGTCTGCCATTCCATCATTGCCAGGTGCGACAAATACTTGGCTGACAAGTTCACTTTGGTTCACTTTCCATGCGATGGTATGCTCTCTTCCGCCTCTGCCGATAATTAATACGTTCACACTGTCATCCCCTTAATGTTTGAAATGTCTAACGCCAGTGAAGACCATGGCGATGCCGTATTCATCTGCTTTTTGGATTGATTCTTCATCACGAATGGAACCACCTGGCTGGATGATTGCTGTGACGCCTGCCTTTGCAGCAGCTTCCACTGTATCGCCCATCGGGAAGAATGCATCAGAGCCTAGTGCGCTTCCTTTCGCTTTTTCACCTGCTTGCTCAATCGCAATATTTGCTGAGCCCACGCGGTTCATCTGACCAGCGCCGATCCCTGCTGTCATTTGATCTTTTGCAAGGACAATCGCATTTGATTTCACATGCTTGACGACTTTCCAAGCAAGCTTTAAGTCTTTCCATTCGTCTTCTGTAGGTTCTCTTTTCGTTGGAATAGAGATCGTTGCTTCCTCTAAGCCATACGTATCAATATCCTGCACGAGCAGTCCGCCATGAACACTTGTCAGCTGCTTTTCTTTTTTCTCAAGATCTACTTCTACATCTAATGTTAATAGACGAAGGTTCTTTTTCGCTGTTAACACGTCAAGCGCTTCTTGGCTAAACGATGGAGCGATGACGATTTCTAAGAAAATCGTATGCAGTACCTCAGCCGTTTGCTTGTCTACTTCACGGTTCAGCGCCACAATGCCGCCAAAAATAGAGGTTTCATCTGCTTTGAAGGCACGATCAAACGCTTCTGCAATCGTTTCTCCTGTACCAACGCCGCATGGGTTCATATGTTTTACAGCCACAGCCGCTGGCTCCGTAAATTCACGTACGATTTGAAGAGCTGCATCTGCATCTTTAATATTGTTGTAGGAAAGCTCTTTTCCATGTAACTGTGTAGCTGTTGCCAAAGAGCCTTTGCTTGGAAGAGCATTTTCATAGAAAGTCGCCGCTTGGTGCGGGTTTTCTCCATAACGAAGGGATTGTTTTTTCTCAAACGTGACGGTGAACTGCTCTGGCTCTGTTTCGCCAACAAAGTTCGTTAAATAATCTGCAATGAGGGCATCGTAAGCAGCTGTATGACGGAATACCTTCGCCGCAAGCTCACGTTTTTTCTCAAGTGACACGCCGCCTTCTTTGATTTGCTGAACGACTGTATCATAGTCACGAGGATCGACAATCACTGTGACGTCTTGGTGGTTTTTCGATGCCGCACGAAGCATTCCCGGTCCGCCAATATCAATGTTTTCAATTGCTTCTTCATACGTTACATCGTCTTTTGAGATCGTCTCTTTGAAAGGATAGAGATTCACGACAACAAGATCAATCGGCTGAATGCCATGCTTTTCAATCTGTGCCATATGCTCATCATTTTCTCTCACTGCCAATAATCCACCATGAATGTTCGGGTGAAGCGTTTTGAGTCGTCCGTCCATGATTTCAGGGAATCCAGTGACTTCAGAAATCCCAATGACATCAATGCCATTTTCTTGAAGAAGCTTATGAGTACCTCCAGTTGAAATGACTTCAACACCAAGTTCTGTTAATTCTTTCACAAAAGGTACAAGATTTGTTTTATCAGAAACACTGATTAATGCGCGTTTGATCGTCATGCCTTCGTCACCTCATTAAGATAATTCTAAAAGTGATTTGATCACTTTTGGATATAGTGTGTGTTCTAGTTCATGCATTCTTTTTTCAATTGATTCAAGCTCTTCGCCTTGTTCAATATAGATCGCGGCTTGGTCAATAATCGGACCTGTATCCATCCCTTCATCAACAAAATGGACGGTGATGCCTGCCACTTTGACGCCTGCTTGATACGCCTGTCCGATGGCATCAAGACCAGGGAAAGCTGGCAGCAAGGATGGGTGGATATTCACGATTTTCCCTTTGTATGCTTCAAGTAATGTCGGACCGATCAGTCTCATGTACCCAGCAAGGAAAACCCATTCTACTTCATGAAGCCTCAGTTGTTCGATGATTGTTTGTTCAAAAGCGGCTTTATTCGGAAAAGCCTTCGGGGTAAAAGCAAAGGAGGGAATGCCCTCTTTCTCAGCACGCTCCAGCACCTTTGCACCCGGTTTATCACAAATCACAATGGCGGCCTCTGCCTGCCACTTTTCTTCTTTTAACGTATCTATAATGGCTTGAAAGTTCGTCCCACTTCCAGAGGCGAAGATCGCAAACTTCTTCATGAGAGGCTTCCACCGCCGAATGTGACACCTTCTCCTTTTTTAACACGTCCGATGAGAAATGCTTTCTCTCCATCTTGTTCAAGTCCGCTAATCACATCCACAAGATCGTCCTCTTTGACAGCTAGGACAAAGCCAATGCCCATATTAAACACGTTGAACATCTCTTCTGCCTTCAACTGACCCTTTTCTTGAATAAAGGAGAAAATGGGTGGTACTGGCCATGAGCCGTTATCTACCTCAACACCAAGACCTTCAGGCAGCATACGTGGTAAATTCTCAATAAAACCGCCGCCTGTCACATGTGCCATGCCGTCAACCTTGCCGGCTTTCACTTGTTTGAGTACGGGCTTCACATAAATTTTTGTCGGTTCAAGAAGCTCTTCTCCGAGCGGTCTTGTAAAAGGTTCATACGTTTGATGCAGGTCAAGACCAGCGTCTTCCAGCAAGACTTTACGAACGAGAGAGTATCCATTGCTATGAATTCCGCTTGAGCTGAGTCCAATAAGCAAATGCCCTTCCTTGATGCCCTCTCCCGTTACGATTTCGTCCTTTTCAACGACACCTACTGAAAAACCAGCAATATCATATTCCTCTTCTGTGTAAAGACCTGGCATTTCGGCTGTCTCACCGCCGACAAGCGCTGAACCAGACTGCTCACATCCGTCAGCCACACCTTTGACAATGGATTCAATTTTTACCGGATCTGCTTTTCCAACGGCTAAGTAATCTAAGAAAAAGAGCGGTTCTGCCCCTTGTGCAAGCACATCGTTGACACACATGGCCACGGCATCGACGCCGATCGTATCGTGTTTATCCATTAAAAAGGCAAGCTTTAATTTTGTTCCGACACCATCTGTTCCTGAAACAAGAACGGGCTTTTTGTATGGCAGCTCAGATAGATCAAACATACCGCCAAATCCACCTAGAGCGCCCATAACACCTGCTCGTTTTGTACGTTCTACGTGTGTTTTCATTCGTTTGACGGCTTCGTACCCTGCTTCGATGTCGACACCGGCGTTTTTATATGCTTCTGACATCCCATTCACTCCTTTTAGCTGCTGCTTTCCATGTATTTTCGGCAGAATGAAAGAGCAGCATATCAACTCATCTTGACTGCTGCTCCTTTATTCGATTATTTCGTCAAGACCGTTTCCTTCACATGCGGAAGAACCGTATCTTCATATATTTCAGTCGGGTATTTCCCAGTAAAGCATGCTAAACACTGACCGCGCTGCGGATCATCATACTTCCTGCCAATCCCGTCCATTAAACCGTCTACAGATAAAAATGCAATGGTGTCCGCACCGATTTCCTGTCTAATTTCTTCCACTGAATGAGAAGAAGCAATCAGCTCTTCGTGTGTGGATGTATCAATTCCATAAAAACATGGGTGTGCGATTGGCGGTGAACTAATGCGTACATGGACTTCCGTCGCACCCGCTTCCCTTAGCATCGTGACAATTCTGCGGCTCGTTGTCCCGCGTACGATGGAATCATCCACCATCACAACACGCTTTCCTTCGACTACACCGCGCACAGCAGACAGCTTCATCCGTACGCCCTGCTCACGCAATGCTTGAGACGGCTGGATAAACGTCCGGCCAACATAACGGTTTTTAATCAAACCGAGCTCATACGGAATACCTGTTGCTTCGGCATATCCAATCGCTGCAGAAATACTGGAATCTGGTACACCTGTCACAACATCTGCTTCGACATGCGCTTCCTCAGCAAGCTTTTTGCCAAGACTCTTTCTCGCACTATGCACATTGATACCGTTGATATTGCTGTCAGGTCTTGAGAAATAAATGTATTCCATGCTGCACATGCTGCGGTTAATATTCATCGAGAAGCGCTCAGATTTTAAGCCTTCATCATTAATGATCAGCATTTCGCCAGGCTCCACATCACGTAAATACGTGGCACCGACGACATCAAATGCACATGTTTCAGAAGCGACAACATAAGCATCCCCAAGCATACCAAGTGAAAGCGGGCGTAAGCCGTTTGGATCAAGCGCCACGATCATTTCTGTTTCCGTCATGATTAAGAAAGCATAGGCTCCCTTAAGCATGGACAGCGCATTTTTGATCTGTTCCTTCAATTCCATATGCCCGCTGCGCTTAATTAAATGTGCCAGCACTTCGGTATCAGAAGAGGTCTGGAAAATGCTCCCTTGGTTCTCTAGCTGCTGCTTTAACTGCGTTGCATTCACTAAGTTTCCATTATGAGCAAGGGCAAGACTGCCATTGTTTTGCGAACGGAAGAAGAGGGGCTGCACATTTTCAAAGCCGCCTCCGCCTGCTGTCGCATATCGAACGTGTCCGATCGCACCTTTTCCTTTCAAATCCTTTAGCTCACCGTTTTGAAAGACTTCCGTAATCAGTCCAAGGCCTTTGTGTGATGTGAGGTTCTCACCATCTGTTGCAATGATTCCCGCACCTTCTTGTCCTCGGTGCTGAAGGCTATGCAATCCGTAATATGTGATTTGCGGGGCTTCTTCGTGTCCCCAAACCCCAAAGACACCACACTCTTCATTTAAGCCTCTGATTTCAGCAAGCATGGGATCGCTCCTTTCCATGCACGTTCAAGCTCGTTGACCGCTGCATGAATCCATTGTTGTCCTTCTTGATTTTTGACAGTAAACACACCATCATTTGTAACCGTTCCGACTTCTTTCGCATCTTTGACAGCCGCAGCAAACGCTTCGCGGTGCTCCAGTTTAACTGTGACGACAAAACGTGACTGTGTTTCACTGAATAATGAAGCTTCGCTGTTTAAATCGATTTGGATATCTGCACCAAGCCCGTCAGTTCCAAATGTACTTTCAGCGAGTGCTACACCAAGTCCGCCTTCAGACACATCGTGTGCTGATTGAACGAGACCATTTTGAATCGCGGCTAGCAGGGCTTCTTGACGCGAAAGCTCTACGTTCAAATCAATTTCCGGTGCTTTTCCGTAAATACGACCTTCTGTCATCTTTTGAAGCTCACTGCCTGCAAATTCTTCCTTCGTCTCACCAATGACGAAAATGACATCGCCAGCCTGCTGGAACGATTGAGTCGTAATATGAGCAGTATCTTCGACCAAACCAACCATCCCAATGACTGGTGTTGGGTAAATCGCTGTTCCATTTGATTCGTTATATAAAGAGACGTTCCCACCGATAACTGGTGTGCTTAGCGTGCGGCATGCTTCGCTAATCCCGTCAGCAGATTTTTCAATTTGCCAGAAAATTTCTGGTTTCTCCGGGTTACCGAAGTTCAGGTTATCTGTCACTGCAAGTGGACGAGCGCCTGAGCAGACAATGTTACGTGCTGCTTCTGCGACGGCGATTTTCCCGCCGACCTCTGGATCAAGGTAGAGATAGCGTGCGTTACAATCTGTTGTCATCGCTAGGGCTTTTTTCGTTCCGCGGATTCTTAGTACACCTGCATCAGAGCCAGGTGCAACGACGGTATTTGTCCGAACCATGTAGTCATACTGATCATAGACCCATTCTTTACTTGCAATCGTTGGCTGCTGAAGGAGCTGCTTTAATGTCTCTGCTGCATCTGTGATCGCTGGAGCTTCCACTTTCGTTTCTAAAAACTCACGATAGTATGCAGGCTCACTTGACGGCTTGTGATAAACCGGTGCTTCTTCTGCAAGAGCGTCAACAGGAAGCTCACATACCACTTCACCTTGATGGAGTAAACGAAGCATTTTATCGTCTGTCACATGACCGACTGATACTGCTTCAAGATCGTATTTTTCGAAAATATCAATGATTTCTTGCTCACGGCCTTTTTCAATGACCAGAAGCATTCTCTCTTGTGATTCAGACAGCATCATTTCGTATGCGGACATGCCTGTTTCACGCTGCGGAATGAGGTCTAAATTCATCTCAATACCAGAACCTGCTTTACTTGCCATTTCCGCACTTGAGCTTGTTAAGCCAGCCGCTCCCATATCTTGAATCCCAACGAGCGCATCGTTTTTGATGACTTCAAGGCATGCTTCAAGCAGCAGTTTTTCCATGAATGGATCACCGACTTGAACCGCTGAACGTTTTTCTTCTGATTCATCAGAAAATTCTTCAGACGCAAATGTTGCACCGTGAATACCGTCACGTCCCGTTTTAGCACCAACGTACATCACCGTGTTGCCAACACCTTTTGCCTGCCCTTTTTTGATGTCTTCATGGTTGATTAATCCAACACACATCGCATTCACGAGCGGATTGCCTTCATAGCTTTGATCAAAATGAACTTCTCCGCCGACTGTAGGAATTCCGATACAGTTTCCATAGCCTGCGATCCCTGCCACTACTTCTTCAAACAAGTACTTCACGCGCGGTGAAGTCAGTTCACCAAAACGAAGAGAGTTTAGTACAGCAATTGGACGCGCACCCATGGAGAATACATCACGGATAATTCCGCCGACACCAGTAGCTGCTCCTTGATACGGTTCAATCGCAGATGGATGGTTATGTGATTCGATTTTAAATACAACCGCTTGGTTGTCTCCAATATCAACGATTCCAGCGCCTTCCCCAGGACCTTGAAGAACATGCTCTCCTTTTGTCGGGAATTTGCTTAAGACAGGCTTTGAGTTTTTATAACTGCAATGCTCTGACCACATGACAGAAAAAATGCCTATTTCTGTGTAGTTTGGCAGCCTGCCAATAATGGATTCGATTAAAGCGAATTCTTCATCACTCAATCCCATTTGCTGATACAATTTCTCTTCTTTAATTTGCTTGTGACTTGGTTCAAGCAGTAGTGACATGAGTGTCCCTCCAATTTTTCACGATAGATTGAAACAATTTAAGTCCGTCTGCGCTGCCTAGTAATGTATCCACCGCGCGCTCAGGGTGCGGCATCATGCCGAGTACATTGCCCTCTTCATTCGTTATACCTGCAATTCGATTGACACTGCCGTTAATATCGTCTCCGTAAGTGAAAGCGATTTGGTTATTTTCAATCAGCTTCGCTAAAGTGTCTTCATCACAGTAGAAGTTGCCTTCACCGTGCGCTACAGGAACCGAAATGGATTCGCCTTTTTGATAGCCGCTTGTAAATTGCGTTTCGTTGTTCTCTACAATGAGTTCAACTGGACGACAGATAAATTTTAAGTCTTTATTTCGTCTCATCGCACCTGGAAGAATGCCAAGCTCCTGAAGGATTTGGAACCCATTACAAACACCAAGAACAGGTTTTCCTTCCGCAGCTGCTTTTTTCACCGCCGGCATGATGTTTGAAAAGCGAGCAATCGCACCGCATCTTAAGTAATCCCCATAAGAGAAACCGCCTGGTACGAGTACACCGTCAAATCGGTCTAGACTCGTTTCGTCGTGCCATACATATTCAACTTGTTCACCTAACTCATCTTGAATCGCATGGTACATATCGATATCACAGTTAGAGCCAGGCAAGACGATCACTGCAAACTTCACTGTGCGACAACCTCCTCCACCTCATAGCGGTAATCTTCAATCACCGTGTTGGCCAGTAATTTTTCACACATTTCTTTGACGACTGTATCTAAATCACGATCTGATTTTTCAATGACAAGCTCCATGTATTTCCCGATACGGACATCCTTTACTTCCTGATAAGACATGCTGTGCAAGGCGTGCTGCACGGCACTTCCTTGTGGATCAAGAACGCTCTCTTTTAAGCTGACAAAAATTTTCACTTTATACATGTTTATGGCCTCCAAGTCTTTTGAAAATTTCTTCGTATGCATTTGTTAAGCCGCCCAGGTTTCGTCTAAACACGTCTTTATCAAGCTTTTCGTTTGTATCTTTGTCCCAAAGCCTGCACGTATCAGGTGAAATCTCATCAGCTAGCAAAATACGATTCTCGTGATCTATTCCGAATTCAAGCTTGAAATCAATTAAATTCACATGGCATTCTGAGAAGATTTGCTTTAACTCTTCATTTACTTGTCTTGTGATCTGCTTCATTTCCTCGACCTGCTCTGGTGTCGCTGCATCTAAAATGCGAATATGATCTTCTGTAATGAGCGGATCGCCGAGTGCATCATCTTTGTAGTAAAACTCGATCAATGGTGTATCCAGTTTTGTTCCCTCTGGAATGCCAAGGCGCTTTGACATACTGCCTGCCACCACATTTCGTACAACGACTTCAAGCGGCACAATCTGCACCTTTTGAATGAGCTGCTTTGTTTCAGAAAGTCGTTTCACAAAGTGATTGTTGATCCCTTTCTCATGTAGCATTTGAAAGATTAAGCTTGAAATTTCGTTATTCAGTCTGCCCTTGCCTTCGATTTCAGCTTTCTTTTCGCCGTTAAATGCTGTCGCAGAGTCTTTATATTCGACATATAAAATTTGCTCGTCATCGGTCTGATAGATTTTTTTCGCTTTGCCTTCGTAGAGAAGTTCTTGTTTCACAGTCATTCAGGTTGGCCTCCTAATTTGAATGTTGGCAATTTTCAGGATTGGGCACCTGACAAGCAGGTGGCCCTTTTCTTACGCAAGACCTAGACGTTCGAAAATCATATCGACATTTTTCAAGTGATAGTTGTAATCGAAGCAGTCAGCGATTTGTTCAGGTGTTAAGCGTGATGTGATTTTTTCTTCCGCTTCTACTAATGAACGGAAATGCACTTGCTTTTCCCACGCTTCCATTGCCTTCGGCTGAACCGTATCATATGCCTCTTCACGTGCCATGCCTGTATCGATTAATGCAAGAAGAACGCGCTGTGAGTAAATCAAGCCAAGTGTGCGGTCCATGTTGCGTTTCATGTTCTCAGGGAAGACCGTCAAGTTTTTCACAATGTTTGAGAAACGGTTTAGCATATAGTTCAGTGCAATCGTTGCGTCTGGTAAAATGATGCGCTCAGCAGACGAATGAGAAATATCACGCTCATGCCAAAGTGGTACATTCTCATAAGCTGTCAGCATATATCCACGGATGACGCGGGCAATTCCCGTCATATTTTCAGAGCCGATTGGGTTGCGTTTATGCGGCATTGCTGATGATCCTTTTTGTCCTTTTGCAAAGAACTCTTCTACTTCACGTGTTTCACTCTTTTGAAGTCCACGAATTTCAACAGCAAATTTCTCAATGCTTGTTGCGACGAGTGCAAGAGTTGCCATGTAATCTGCATGACGATCACGCTGCAAGGTTTGGGTTGAGATTGGTGCAGCTTTGATACCAAGCTTCTCACATACATATTGCTCAACAAACGGGTCGATGTTCGCATATGTGCCAACAGCTCCAGAAATTTTACCGTATTCGATGCCAGCTTTTGCTTGTTTAAAACGTTCTAGGTTACGCTTCATTTCTTCGTACCAAAGACCAAGCTTCAGGCCAAATGTTGTCGGTTCAGCGTGTACACCGTGTGTACGGCCCATCATGACGGTATATTTGTGCTCTTTTGCTTTTTCTTTTAGGATGTCAACAAATCTCTCAATGTCCTTGAGCAAGATATCGTTCGCCTGCTTTAATAGATATGAAAGCGCCGTATCCACTACGTCTGTAGAGGTTAACCCGTAATGAACCCACTTTCTTTCTTCTCCTAGAGATTCAGATACAGCACGCGTAAAGGCAACCACGTCATGGCGCGTGTCTTGTTCAATCTCTAGAATACGATCAATATCAAAGCTTGCATTCTTGCGCATGGTCACAACGTCTTCTTTTGGAATAACGCCGAGCTCTGCCCAAGCTTCACAAGCGAGAATTTCTACTTCAAGCCATGCATTAAATTTGTTTTCCTCTGTCCAGATTGCTGACATTTCTGGTCGTGCGTAACGTTCGATCATTTCCCGTTTCCTCCATCTCTTTCAGTCCATATCTTTGTGATGTTTGTCATCCATTCATCATCAAGCTGTTTCATAAAAGTCATATGACCCATTTTGCGGCCGGTTTTTACTTCATGCTTTCCATATAGATAAAGCTTCGCTTCTTTGAGAAGCTCAGGATGCTCTTTTGGGATGTCTACTTCATCGCCTAATAAGTTCACCATCATGCCCTCTGATAAAAGGGCTGTACCGCCAAGCGGCAAACCGCATATCGCGCGAATATGCTGTTCAAACTGACTCGTCTCACATAAATCGAGCGTATAATGACCAGAATTATGCGGGCGAGGCGCCAGTTCATTGACGAGTAGCTCTCCTTCGTTTGTCAGGAACAGTTCTACAGCAAGTGTACCAACTAGCGCTAGCTTTTCAGCCAGTGTCGTTGCCAGCACTTTTGCCTTCTCCTGAATGCTTTCACCTACTCTTGCAGGCACAATGCTCTGGAACAAAATGTTGTGCTTATGAATGTTCTCAGCGACTGGAAATACCGCAATCTCCCCGTGAATAGAACGAGTGACGATCACCGAGAGCTCCATTTGAAATGGGACCCAGCTTTCTAAAATACATGCTCCATGTGTGAGCAATTCAGCTGCTTCGTGAAGCTGTCCCTTTTCCTTGATCACATACTGCCCTTTTCCGTCGTAGCCGCCTCTGCATGTTTTCAGCACGGCTGGCAAACCAAGTACGGTTACTGCGTCTTCCAGCTCTTTTTCATCATGAATGATGCGGTAAGGTGCGACTTCACAGCCTGCATCTACAATCCCTTTTTTCTCCGTTTCACGATTTTGAGTTAAAAGAAGAAGTTCACTTCCTTGCGGTAAATTGGCTTCTTCCTTCAATTGATTAAGTGCATCGTAATCAATATTTTCAAATTCATAGGTCACGACATCGCTGATTTCTGCGAGCTGTTTGATTCCATCCAGGTCACTATATGCAGCTGTGATTTCTGTATCAGCAACCTGTCCACAAGGAGATTGTGCGACCGGGTCTAAGACAGCTGCCCGGTACCCCATTTGCTTTGCGCTGACGGCCATATATCTGCCAAGCTGTCCTCCGCCGATAATACCGATGGTTGCGTTTGGAAAAATGGTCTGCTTAGCCAAGCTGATCACTGCTTTCTAGTACAGTCTGTTTTGTTTGCTCTCTTCTTTCTTCAAGGCGAGCAGCGATTGTTTCATCAAATGCTGAAATCATTTGTGCAGCTAGAAGGCCTGCATTTGTTGCACCGGCTTTGCCAATCGCCACTGTCGCAACTGGTACACCGCCTGGCATTTGAACGATGGATAATAAGGAATCCAGTCCATTCAGTGCTTTTGATTGTACGGGCACACCAATGACCGGCAGTGTCGTTTTCGCTGCGACCATCCCCGGTAAATGTGCTGCGCCTCCAGCACCGGCAATGATGACTTTTAGTCCTTTACCTCTTGCTTCTGTCGCATATTCAAACATCAAGTCAGGTGTCCGGTGTGCGGATACTACCTGTTTTTCATACGGAATGTCTAATTCCTCTAAGATATCGCACGCATTCTTCATTGTTTCCCAATCAGATGTACTTCCCATGATGACACCTACAAGCGGCTTCATTTTGTCCCCACCTTTAAGCTGATATTCGATTTTGTATCGTTTGACACGCTTCCCAAACCTAAGCAGCTTGTCAAACGCCGAACAAAAAGGCCCGATTTGCATTGCATTGTTAGGAAGCAACACAAACCGGGCCATGGTAAGCGCTGTTCGCTTTTGAAACGCCATGTCAGTTTTGTTCACTATCCTGCATAGTCCAGTCATTTACGGTAACTGGGTAGAAACTTATGGGCCATATTCCCAAGATTATATGAGGTTCGTGTTTTGAATTCATGTTTATCTTAACAACGGATGTTCATGATGTCAACGGATTTATCGAACAATCTATGAAGTCGTCGTTTTAATGTTCGGATTTAGACTGTTTTTCCTTCAAATACGATTTTTTTCCCAATCGGAATGATCTGAATCGACCCATTTTCCTTCTTTTCCTGAAAAATGGGCTCCTCCATTCGTCGGACAGGCGCGTAGCCTTCCGCTGCCATCTGGGACAACACTTGATCGATCGTCATGTCGTCTTCCACATAGAATTTCTTCTTCTTTGGTTTTGCGGTCATTCTTTAATTCTCCTTTTCTTCACAGCCTTCACCCAGAAGCCGCCGTGAATCGATTTGGGCTCATATGAAATGATAAATGCCTTTGAATCCAGCGTTTTAATCGTTTCATATAATTGCAGTTCATATTTTCTCGGTGTTAAAATTTGCAATGCTGTCCGGTCTCCTTCAAGACCGCCTGCTACCCAGCTGGTGACACCATATCCTTTTTCTCTCAATTGCCTTGGGAGATCGACATCTAATTCTTTTGTGATCACGTTAACAGTTGTGTAGCCAAGTGCCAGCTTCTCTTCAATTTTCATCCCGACAATGATCCCCATCCCATAACCTAACGCATACGCAATGACATTTTGGATTTGATCTAAGTTATCAAGTACGATACTTAATCCAATCACATAAATCAGCATTTCAATCGTACCAGCAAAAGCTGCTGCGTACCGTCTGCCTTTCATTGTTAAAATCAAACGCATGGTGGAAAATGAAACATAGACAATATTAATCACTAAAATGATCAAAACCATGGTGAACGCATTGGATAAAAGTTGTTGAAGCACGATTCGAACCCCCTGCACTAAAAAATCAAATAAAGCACCCCATATTCTACTAGAGAACATACCTTGATACAATCAAATTTGCGCGAGAAAAACACATATATCTTTCGACAAGAACGGTGGTCTTTGTTACCAAGAGTTTACCCGTTTTTTCCTCTTCTCAACATGAAAACCTCCTTTTTTGAAAAAGGAGGTTTTCAGTGTGTGTATTATCCAAATCGAACAGGCACAAGTGAAGGAATCAAATACTCTCCGACAATGCCCCAGAGCAGTGCAATGATGACAAGCTCCACCAATAAAAAGATCCAGCCAGCATACATCAAATCACCGCGCACCGCTTCATGCTCCGATTGAATCGAGCGAAACAGCACGACCGCAATCAACTGGAGACCAAAAAACATCATCACAGATAAAATGACCGTCACATATGGAATATTCAGCATGGCAAATACAAGCCAAAGGATGGATAAAACCAAAACCGGTACAAGTGCGGCACCAAACTTCATGATCACTTCTTTCAGTGATATGTTTCCTTTTAGCATGTACTTACCGAGTAACCAGACGGTCAGCATCATCAATGTGAGCAGAATGAGTGTAAAGACCGCTACCCTCAAAAAGGCGTCACCAAAAGAGTAATGAATGCCAAAGCCTAATAAACGAGTCTTTGACGCCTTTAATTGAACATAGTTGCCTAAAGCAAAAAACACGCTGAATAACACAATCGAGATCCAGGCATACTTCATCCGTAATGTTTCCGCTTGATTGATGGCCCGGCTCGGTGATTTTAACATCGCAAGTCCATATGAGCCATAGCGCTTAAACGCGCCTCCTACACCTTGCAGCATACGCTGAATGGCAGAACGCTCATCATCCGCTGCTGCTTTTACTTTCGACGTTCTTCCACGTTTTGCAGCGCTTCTGCTAAGGCGGGATTGCCTCGTTTCTTGATCTATTGATGGCTCTTCATTTTTTACGTCTGATGTACTTTGCTCTTCATCTTTTTCTAACATCTCATATCAACTCCTATCCAGCACAATCCTTACAGGCTCATACGAATGACCTGTAAGGATGACTCCTCTTAAAGTAGCGGAGTCTCTCTGTTCAGTCAAGATTCCTTGACGTTCATACGAATAGACGGCTAAAGGGCAGCAGAGGTTTTAAAATGGCAAGAAAATTAGGGCAAAACAAAAAAACAGCAGCTTCCATGAGCTGCTGCTTCAGGCGAACTATTAATGATTTAAGAAAGCAAAGTAGAGAATAAAGATCACAAACAATCCGTACATAATCGGATGTACTTCTTTGGCTTTCCCTTTAAAGATCATCGTAATCGGGTAGAAAATAAAGCCAACCGCAATCCCTGTTGCAATACTGTATGTGAGTGGCATCATAATCATCGTTAAGAACGCTGGTACGGCAATTTCAAAACGATCCCATGCAATCTTCGCAAGCGGAGCGACCATCAGTGCACCAACAATGATTAAAGCAGGTGCTGTCACATTCGAAGTAACGATGGATAAAAGCGGCGAGAAGAACATCGCAAGCAAGAAGAAAATACCTGTCACGACAGCTGCAAATCCAGAACGTGCACCAGCAGCAACACCTGAGCTAGATTCAACATAAGATGTTGTCGTCGATGTTCCAAGAATAGAACCTACAACGATTGAAGATGAATCCGCTAGAAGTGCTCTTCCTGCACGCGGCAGCTCATTATTTTTCATTAAACCAGCTTGGGTTGCAACAGCCACAAGCGTTCCTGCTGTATCAAAGAACCCAACGAATAAGAACGTTAATATCACGACAAGCATTTGAATCGAGAAGATGTCTGGCAAGTGAATCAAGGCTTGTCCAAAGGTTGGAGATAAGCTTGGAATACTTCCCACAATTTGCGTCGGAACTGGTATAAGACCAACAATCATTCCTGCAATAGCTGTCACAAGCATCCCAATGAAGACACCTGCATTCACTCGAAGAACCATTAAAATAACGGTCACTACGATACCAAACACCGTCAATAGAACAGGACCACTATGAATGTTTCCAATCGAAACGAGCGTATTATCATTATTGGCGATAATACCAGAGCCTTGCAGACCGACAAACGTAATGAATAGACCAATACCTGCACCAACTGCCAGCTTCAGCTCAGCCGGAATGGCATTGATGATTTTTTCACGGAAACCTGTTAAAGAAAGGGCAACGAAAATCAATCCTGAAACAAATACACCAGAAAGTGCTGCTTCCCATGTGATGCCCATGCCAAGAACAACCGAGAAGGCGAAAAAGGCATTCAAGCCCATACCTGGTGCAATCGCAATTGGATACCTAGCAATCAGCCCCATCAGAATACACCCTGCGGCAGAGGCTAACGCCGTCGCTGTAAAGACAGCGCCCTGATCAATTCGTAATTTATCTGGAAAATCCGGTACCGACACTAAAGCAAGTGTGATCGGATTGACAAACAAAATGTAAGCCATCGACAAAAATGTGGTTAAACCACCGATGATTTCTCTGCGGTAATTCGTTCCTAACTCATCAAATTGAAAAAACTGTTTCAAGCCAACTGACTCCCTTCATGTCCTTTTGCTTTAGTCTGCCCCATTCACAAGTCAAATAAAAAACGCCCCAACAGTTTTGGGACGCTTGACTACATATGTGAATTCAGACGGTGACATAAAACAAGAACAATGCATGATTTATATCAAACGAGTGTGAATTGACGTAGTCAAGCTATTTACGGTAGCTTGGTAGAAACTTGCGGGCCATATCCCCGCCATTATACGACTTCTATCTATTTGATTTCTGTGTCTATTGTACCAACTTCATTTTTAAAAGACAATATGAAAAGCGAACATTTTTCAAAGAAATGTCCGCTTCATTCGTATTATTACACGAATTTGGAAAATCACATCTAGTTCTTGTTACTTCTTGTCTAAATATTCGAAATTGCCAAGAAACACAGAGAAAGCATGAAAATATAAACTTTCTAACAGGAAAAAATTAATACTATCTCAGAAATTTAGCGCATCACTTTTTAATTAATTCAATACGGTACAATTTATCTTCATTAAAGAAAAATTCTAGGAGAAGCTGTTCATCTTTATCTTGATACTGAATACCTGTTTCATACCCTTCTACAAACCAAAGGTTTTTGTATTCTTTCCCATACGCCTTTACTACATCTTGAAACGTATCGTTAACCTTAATACCTTTTGATGTCTTAATATTTCCATCTTGTGATTCATTAATAATAGAGATAATTTGTTGCTTATTATTAGATGTTACTAAAAAATCTTCATTTCCTTTTTTGGAATATACCACTTCATTTTCAAACGAAAACTGATCATTTTTTTCGAGTTCATTGTTATCTATCTCTTGACCAGTTTTAAAACTGCCTAAAGATTCATTTTCAAGTGAAACTGAATGGAAATTCACAAAAATTAATATAGAAAAAACAATTATTATTATTAAAAAAGGAATACCTATTATAATGATTAATTTCAAATCTATAATCTTCTTTAAAAGCAAAAAAATTAAAAAAAACATTGATAATATTAATAATACACCCATAATTAGCGTAACTCCCAAAATTCTAATACCCCCCCTTCTTTACTTACTAGGTGAGAACCATCCTGTATGTTTATGATAGAGCCTTGAATGCTTAGCAATGTTAGGAGAACATTTGCCGGCTGTACTTTTATTTTTAGTTGAGCAGTAACGGTTATTGGTATAATCTTTTAAACATTTAAAACTTCTAGCTAATGCTACATCACAATCACTTTGAAAAAAATTAATACCTGGTTGTACAAGGAATTCGTTAATTACGACTTTCAATGATTCTAAAATACTAACCTCTGATATTCACATCAACCATTTTGAAAAATTAGCTAATATTAGGAATTTCATCGTATTACCACATTAGTTGAATTCGGGCCGTTATTTATTTTCTCAAAGTTTATTGGGATGTTACGACTTGAATTCTTTCAATCATTAGGCTGCTGGAAACAGTTCGTTGAACAATATTTCCTTCATCTTTTTGATTCCTTTGTCTATTGTACCAAATACCAACTTCATTTTTAAACACAATACGAAAAGCGAACATTTTTCAAAGAAATGTCCGCTTCATTCGTCTTATACACGAATTTGGAAAATCACATCTAGTTCTTTATACACCCTTCTCCAAATCCTTCTCTTTTGCAAAAACTGCCTCGGCTACATGAAAAAACTCTTTCACTGCCGGAGAAGCTTGGGAGAGAGACGGACAGGCGAGCGCAACCTCACGATGATGAGAGACATTCAACTGTCGAATGTGCACAAGCTGCTGCGTTTTTAAAAACAGCTCAGGTCCTATCGTGACACCAAGCCCTTCCCCAACCATACGAGCAATGGTCGTACAATCGTGTACTTCAAATAAAGTAGCTGGCTTCAATTGAGCGTCAGAAAAAATATCCTCTACATGTGATTGATACATGCCAGTCGGCATAATAAATGGTTCATCCGCCAAATCTGTGATGTCTACAATGGACTGCTGGTGAAATCGATGATTCGGATGATAGGCGACCACCATCTCATCTTTGATCAGCGGAAGCAAGTCAAAGGCTTCATCTGCATGACCTTTCACAACAAATCCAACATCAATGATGCCAGAATCTAGCCACTCCAATATTTCTTCATACGTTCCCTCATAAAATTTAAATTCGATTTTCGGATGCTTTTTCTGATAGCTCACAAGCAGTTTAGGCAATAAACAAGCAGATGCACTGGCAAATGTGCCGATACGAATCAAGCCCGTTTCGATATTTTTCGTTAACGCAATTTCCTGCTGGATCTTCTCCACTCTATTTAACACTTCTCTAATATGCGGGAGAAGCGTTTGACCGATATCTGTCAGCATGATGCCCTTTTTTCGATCACGAATGAATAAAGACACACCCCACTCCGTTTCTAAACTCGCCACCGCATGACTCACTGCGGACTGCGTCATATTTAATGCTTCAGCTGCTGCGGTAAAACTGCCAAGCTCGACCACTTTTGCGATGATATCAAAGCGAACAAAGCTCATGAGTATTCACTCATCTCCTTCATGAAAAACATCAATTTTACTTATGTTAGCACGGAATTTAAACTAAAAACAACGTATCAAATTGAAGGAAGGGTTCAAAAATGAAAAACACATCACATCAGCTATTGATTATTCTTTTAGCTGTCGGTTCATTCGTCACAGGCACGTCAGAATTCGTCGTGTCAGGCATTCTAGATATGATTTCTGTTGATTTAAATATCTCTATTCCTGCTGCCGGGCAGCTTATCACCGTGTACTCTCTCTTTTATGCAGTAGGTGCTCTCTTTTTAGTCATGGCAACATCGAGATTGAACCGAAAAAAGGTTCTGTTAGCTGGTATTTTTGTGTTTATTTTAGGCAATGTGGTCGCCTTTTTTAGCCATCACTTTGTGCTGCTCCTGCTATCCCGAGTCATCATGGCGATGAGTGGCGGCTTATATATTGTCGTCGCCACGAATTATGCAGCGCAGATCGCCCCTCCAGAAAAAAAGGGAAGTGCGATGGCAACGGTCATTACTGGTTTTACCGTTTCACTCGTACTTGGTGTCCCTATTGGCACATTTCTATCAGGTCATGTGGATTGGCACTATATTTTTCTCATCATTGCACTAGGTACTGCTTGTCTTTTACTACTGCTTTATCAATTACTTCCACGCATGGAAGGACATTCACATCTGCCATTGAAGCAGCAATTACATCTCCTTCAAGATCGCAGGGTGATCAGCGGATTAGCCACGACCGTCTTTTGGATCTTAGGCTACACAATGGTATTCGCTTATATCTCGCCTTTATTACGACAGACCGCTGGCTTTTCTCTTGAAATGACAAGTATCGCCTTACTCATTTTAGGAATCGCTGCTTTTATAGGCTCACGATTTGGCGGCTTCGCCGTTGATCAATGGGGACCAAACCGAACCATCTCGATCAGCATCATGATCCAGATGCTCGCTCTCTTTGCTTTATTCTTTACGCAATTCTCTACAATAAGTATCTTGATTACGCTTGCCATATGGGGCATCGCTACATGGACGACAACTCCGGCGAAGCAGTTTTACCTCATCTCTCTAAAACCCCAAGCATCAGAAACCGTGCTGAGCTTTAATACAGCGATTATGAATATCGGCATGATGCTTGGATCGTCAATGGGCGGTGTGATTATACAATATACAAATGTCACGAACTTAAGCTGGATTGGCGGTTTAGCCAGTTTTGTTGCATTCATGTTGATTCGGTACTCGTTCCAGCGTAATCGACTGGTCCAAAAGCAGACAAAAAGCGAACATGTGTAATCATGTTCGCTCTTTTATTTATTGACTAGCTTTTGATGTTTCTTTTTTGACTGGAATGGTTACAAGTATATCTTTGTGTGGTGCCAACGTATTCAGAACTGACAAATCAAGATAAAGCCCATAATCCTTAAATGAAAAATGGTTTAATGATAATGTGTCTAACTCCTTCACATCAAAATCAAAAGTGGATTGCATAGAAGCTGTCTTTAAATTGGTCACCTTCGCATTGTTCCCCTTCAAGTAATATCCGTTTTCGTAATTTGCTTCAGGGTCTGACCATGATTTCATCTTTTCAACATCTCCTAATCCAATTGATTCACCGACATTCTTCATCACATCCTCGTCTAATTCTTTTTGATCTACTCCAGTAAATTGATAATCAACGATCACAGAACGCCCTTTTTGCTCCATTTTATTGATTTCAATCCCAATTCCATAGTGTTTTGTCTTAAGCTGAACAGGTAGCTTTGTTTGGAGGGGAATGATTTTGCTTTCTTCATGTTCTACCCACAAAGTAGTGAAAAATGTTAGTTCTGTCGCCTTTGGATCGATTGGCTGATTTAAGATTGTCATATGATTTATCCTAGTTTTTTTGTTTGAAAGTTGTTTTTCCTCAAATCTTGTCCCGGTCTTAAGCCTGTATTCATTTCCTAAATTATCTCTCATTCTATCTATTAGTACCTGATCACCTTTTGCGACACCATTGTAATCAATCGCATATTGAATCACAGAGGAATTCACTCCATTTTCCACCTTTATATCTTTCACTTGATAACGTCCATTTAAAATAGATACTTCTTTTTGTCCTGCTAATAAAGTGGTTTTTTGCTTAACCACAGGTAACTCAAAGCGCCAATTCCCTACAATATCTCCGATTTTCGAAATCACGAGTGGCGCTTTTTGGCCTTGTTTGATCACCTGTCCATTTGTATAGAATTCCATTCGTCCTGCATATCGACCATCTTTTAATTTTTTCAACTCCGGACTATCTATATTCGGTTGGAAATTTCCATTGATCTGATCTGAATCAATCTTGATCGGTATAAATTCTTCTTTTGTATGGAAATTCTCCACAGTAAACGTATAAACAAGCCGCCCGGCATCATAGTACACACTGTTTACTTTCACAGTAACCCCTCTTGATTCAGCCCCCTCATTGACATGCTTCACCACATCACTCTGAAAAAGAGACATTCCTACTTTATCGTGAAACATCATATAAAACTGCCCAATAATCGGGACACGTGCCATTGCTGTATTAAGCGAAGGAAAAAGGAAACCAGATGAAAAATAAAGGACAACAAGGACGATGACTGAGTATATTGGTGTTCTCCAATTCCATGTGAACCAACGTCTTTTCTTTTCCGCTTTCACATCTCCTATTGCTTGGCGAACCGCAGAAGTTACTTCCACCATTGGTACTTCAATCTCATCATAAAGCTTTTTCATTTCTTTTCGTTCCATCGACACTCTCCTCCTTCTCCAACGTTTGCTTTAATAACTTTCTTGCTCGATACAAATGAGTTTTAACCGTTCCTTCAGGCATTCCCATTTGTTCAGAAATCATCGAAATTGAATAATCTTGAAAATAAAACAACTGAATGACTATCTGGTATTGCTCATCTAACACTTCAAGTGCGTTTTTTAAATCGAGCTTGTCTTCCAATAAATCATGACGTTCAATGCTTTCGTGCTGCTGTTCAAACGGAACAACATCTTGCTGTTTTTTCTTCATCGCAAAAATTGTATGAATCAAAATTCTCGTCAGCCAGCTAGAAAAATAAGTCGGTTCTTTTAATCCAGATAGATGCTTAAACGCTTTAATGACCGTTTCTTGAACAGCATCTAACGAATCCTCTTTATTTCTTGTGTAGAGAAAAGCCGTTTTATATAAACGCTCCTGATACATCAGCATTAATTTCTCAAATGCCGGGACATTCCCTTTTTGTGCTTTTTTAATTAGACGCACTTGCTTCATCTCACTCACACCTCCTACACCTGTTAGAGCACGCTTTCTCTCAAACGGTTTCAACAAACGGAAATTTCTTTTACTTAGCATATGTCGGATAAAAATAGAGAAAGTGAAGAATGGAGTCAAAAGAACAAGTTGAATATTTGATATAATGGAAGAAATATCTACAAAAAGGAGTATGTCGATTGTTTCGATTCGAAGAACCCACTTGTGCTAGCTGTCAGAAAAAAATAGAAGGAAACGAAGAAGTGTACGTCAAGCTGGTCTATCCAAAGAGAAGAGGGATGACAGAAGTGAAGGCTTGGTTGAGGAATGAAGGGGTTTTTTATTGTAAGGCATGTACAGAACAAAAGACATCGCATGGAGGATAACCAAATGAACAACATCACCTTTCCAAAATCATTTCCAACAATACATACTGAAAGACTAATCTTAAAACAAGCAACGACCGAAGACGCTAAGGATATGCATATCTATTTATCCAATGAAACCGTGTGCCGCTACATGGGCATTGATGCTCATGAATCCATCGAAGACACAAAAGGAGAAATCAAGTGGTATGACAATATCTTCAAAGAACAAACAGGCATCCGGTGGGGCATTTCTTTAAAAGAAGATCCTGCGATCATCGGCAGCTGCGGCTTTCTCAATCTAGAAAAACAGCACTGCCGCACCGAAATTGGCTATGAATTACACCACGATCATTGGAGAAAAGGCATCATGAAGGAAGCGATTGCTGCGGTGTTACGATATGGATTTCAGGAGATGAATCTGAATCGAATTGAAGCAATCATTGATCCTAAAAATACGTCGTCTGTTCAATTATTGGAGAAGATTGATTTTGTGGGAGAGGGATTATTGAGAGAGTATGAATTGGGTCAAAAGGGGTTCGATGATGTGTATATGTATTCGATTTTGAAGAGAGATTACGAAAAATCCTAATAGACAGAGGAGAAACAAATGAAAACGGATATTCATTTCATCCAAAAGCCGCAATCAGAGTATGTTTCTTTTCACATTTATGAGCTAAATCCTACTATTGAAAAGCTAGTTCAACAAGTGAAGCAATCATCACCCTATTTCCTAGCGCAAGAGCCCACGAAAGAAAGAATGAAGAAGGTCTATTATCACGAGGTTTTATATATAGAAAGCGTCGATAAAAGATCGTTCTTGTATACGTCAGATGGGGTGTTTCTCATAAAGGAAAAGTTATTTGAACTTGAAGAACGGCTTGAAGCGCATGATTATTTGAGGGTATCTAAATCGATGATTCTTAATATTGATCAGATCGCCGCTATTTCTCCTAAAACGAGTGGCCGTTTTGAAGCAAGCCTTATGAATGGAGAAAAGGTAATGATTTCACGTTTTTATATTCAAGCATTAAAAGAGAAGCTTGGGTTACGGAGGAAGTGAACAGGATGAAACGTTATATCACAAATCTTTTGATCACATTTTGTCTGATCTTTACTGCACTCGTATTGATTTACTGTTTCACGTTTGGAACAATGCCCATCTATATTTTACAAGCAATCATGTTCAGTTCCTTTTTTTCAAGCGCCCTGACCTTCTTGCTATATCCAAAACAAACGTACAGCCACAAACGGATTCTTTTTCAACAAATCTTATATATCGTCCTTGTGATGTGTATGATTATGACAACCATCATCATCGTCAGCGGTGAAATCAGTCTCCTTTCGTTCATCGTGAATTTCCTTGTGGTCATGGCATTATTCTTTTTGATGAAGTACCTATTGTATAAAAAAGATCAAGCAACTGCTGAGGAAATCAACGAACTTTTAAAGCAGCGAAAGAAACGAACAACATCTTAAAGTGCATCTTAGGGCTAAATATTGACATGTTAGGAAGATTTAATTGTGACTTATGCTTGATTCCACTACTCTGACGTTAGAGGAGGAATCAAAACATGAAACCAATCACAATCATTCGAAAATCAGTACTTCTACTGTTGTTTTCTTTAATCATCCCAACAAGTGCAGGTGTCTATATATCCATCAAAGAAGTAACCGATCCAACGAACATCTATCTCATCAATGGCTGTGCGATGCTGGCTGGGTGTCTTTTACTTCTATTCATTATTCAAAAAAGTCGTTTTCACTTGAAAGAAATAGGTTTTCGAAAAGGGTCTCTTGGTATGTGGATATTTCCCATCCTTATCATCGAGGCCATTCCATTTATTGCTGGATTAAATAAGGATCTAACCCTTTCTTCCTTTATAGCACTTTGTTTCTTCATGGTGTGTGTCGGTCTGTTTGAAGAAGGAATCTTTCGAGGCATCCTGTTTCAATATTTAAAACAAATCAACTTGAGCACTGCCATATGGGGCTCCGCCGTACTATTCGGCCTCGGTCATTCTGCCAATTTACTAAGCGGAAAAATCCTCACATTAACAGTGACACAAATCATATTCGCCTTTTTATTTGGATTCGTTGCAGCTGAAATTGTGGCACTCACAAACAGCCTGCAATGGGTCGTCCTATGGCACGCGGTGCATAATATCGTGGATCAAATGACAAGTGGGCAAACGCCTATGGCAATGCAAATGCTTTTGCTTTCGTTTCAATGTGTCATCTTACTTGTGCTTGCAGTGGTGTTGTGGAGAAGATTAAGAATGAAAAAAGTGTTCAATAGATAATGAAAAGAGGAGGAAAGAAATGAAGGAGAACACATGGATAGAAGGCTGGTTTGAAAAGTGCGAAGGACTTGAAATAAAGCCTTGGGAATGGGATTTTAAACAAAGTTATATCAAAGAGCCGATACCAAAAGATAAATCATCAATTGAGTTAATATTAGATTATAAAAGTCGTAAACTCAAAGAAATTGGAATCTGTAATGTCACCAAAAAAGCCGGTCGCAAAGCTGACTGTGATAAAGAACCTTTTTATATTTATCAATTACTTTGGAGTACTGAATATGAGCCAAAGCCTAAATCACAGCTTTCTTTAGATCGTCACAATTTGCTCCGTGGAGAAACAATGAATTCGTTCATTACGACTTTCAATCATTCTAAAAAACTAACTTCTGATAATCATCTCAACCATGATTTTGAAAAATTCGCTACTGCCACCCACTGCATTGGGAATTTTACCGTATTACCACATTGGATGAATTCGGGCCGTTATTTATTTTCTCAAGATTATTGGGATGTGACGATGTATTCACTTTTTGAATTCTTTCAACCATTAGGATGTTGGAAACAGTTCGTCAAACGATATTTCCTTCAACCTTATGTGAATAATGATGAAGAATGGACAGTGAGTGAATTTTGGAAAGGTCATTTTGATAGCATAGGAAATTACAATCATTTAAAACCTCAAAATGAACAAGAATTAAGTGAGTACCTACATAAAGTAAATCTTAGGATTGAAGAACGAGGCAAATGGATCATCAAAAAAGTCTGTGAAGAATTAGAGTTACAACACTTCACATTTTATGATGAACTAAAAGATAGACAAATTCGATTTTCAAACGAAATGAAATAAACCTTAAGGAGCGAGCTCAGTGTTCGCTTTTTTATTTTCTAAAAGGAATTCCGAAATACAGAAAAATGAGATCGTAACAAAAAGCCGATATCCTAAACGCCATATCAGCATCATCATGTTCTCGTGCTTATTCACTCATGTAATCCTCCTTCAGCATGCTGTATATTTCTAAATCAACAACTCCTTTGCCTGACCATAAAACAGCTTGTCTAAGCAGTCCTTCTTTGATAAAACCATTTTTCAAAAGGACTTTTTTTGATACCTCATTTGCCGGCATGACCTCCGCTTGAATTCTATTGATATCAATCTCTTCAAACAGAAATTTCACTAGTGTAGAGACAGCTTCTGTTGCGATGCCTTTGCCCCAATGTTCCTCCGCAAAGAAATAGCCAATCGTCACCGCATTCACTTTTTGATTGAGGTCCATTGTTTCGATGATACCAACTAGCGTATGAGGATTATCCTTTTGAAAGATTCCCCATTTCACTCTGCTTTTCTTCGTATAATCCCGTTCGAAATGTCCAATCATTTTTTTTACCGTTTGGAGATTATGTTTGGGAATGATCCCACAATACTGAAAGACTGTGTCATTGTCGTAAATTGAAAATAACTCTGGCAAATGACGCTCTTCCACCTTTTTTAACAATACATTCTTTGACGCAACTACAGGAAAAGTGCCAAAAAGACTTTCTATTTTCATCTCTTAATCCCCCTTATTCCTCGATAGGAATATAGATTTTCATTTTGATATCGTTCGGGCCATTCGAATGTAAGACATCTGTTATTTCAAAATCTGGTCCACTCGTTCTTTCATAATTAGAATTTGGAAGCCAGCTACCATAGATATATCTTCTAG
Organism: Bacillus sp. FSL W8-1143; assembly: GCF_037965155.1. NCBI lineage: Bacteria > Bacillati > Bacillota > Bacilli > Caryophanales > Bacillaceae > Bacillus > Bacillus sp. FSL W8-1143. The sequence continues at coordinate 643,136 of NZ_CP150182.1, read as the reverse complement.
TGTTTTGCACCATTTCATGAGATCCACTCACTTTAAATTCTGCATATCTCCCCTCAGGAATCACTATTTTTACAAACCCTTCATTTAATTCTATATCGGATTCCTCCACTTCTTCCCCTACCACAAACGAAAAACGGCCGTCATCTTGAAAAGAAGTAGATACACCATAAGCCATATGAGGTGCTATTTTCTTTGGAATCTGTTGATAATACTCCTTTTTTCCAAAATCCATATAAAACAAAGGAATATCCGTGAAATATTCCTCATTTTGAAGATTCGTTTGATACTCGTAACCAATGATATAAAAATTGCTTAATTGAGTCATGACAGGTTTATTCATATTGAATTCACTGTCTAGCTTAGACTGGTACGCTAAAAAATCCATTTTGTTTTGTTGCTTTAACACCATTTCTTCTTTTCTAAACCTACCTGGTGTCACCCCAAAGAATTGTAAAAAAGCACGAGTAAACGCTTCTTGAGAACCATACTGGAAAGCAATCGCTATGTGTAAAATGTTCTGCTTTGTCTCTTTCAGTAACCTAGCAGCTTCAGAGAGCCTTCTATTTCTGATATACTCTTGCACAGAAAAACCTGTAATGGCTTGAAACAAACGCTGAAAATGAAACGCTGAAAAGCAGGATTTCGAGGAAATATCCTTTATACATATATTGTTTTGGAGATTCTCCTCAATAAACTCAATCGAATGCTGTATTCTCTCATAGTAATCCATTGTTTCTCCCCCCTCTACCTTTTATTTTATTACTTCCCTCCTCTTTTTTTTGATCATTTGTGCTAATTGTTGATTTTTTAATAGCCTTCCACAAAATAATCATTAAATTTCTCTTACAGAAAGTTTTCTTAATTATTTCTTAAAATGCTTTTCCTCCATTCTTTGATATTGCAACATAGCACAAAAAGTCAAGTTTCTTAAAAATGATTTCCGTTATGCTAAACTCGTAAGGTAAAGATGTGCTCGGTTGTCCTATCAAGAACATGAGAAAACGATTCAAGGACCATTAACATCTGAAAGATGAATTACCGCTTCAAACTCTAGCAAAAAACGCTAGTTATTCTAGATTTCAATTTCACCATTAAAACAGAAGTAAAATAAAATTGAAAATAAAGATAAGACACCCATAGGACAAAAAAAATCAATTGAAAAAGATATCCCTACCACTATCTCTTTTTTGTCATCTTGGTATAATAGAAAAAATCAAAAAAATTAGAATGCGATGATAAGGAATAGTACTTGCCGAAATGTTTTCAGAAAGTTGCTGGTTGATGAGAAGCAATAACAAGAAGGCAGGGAACTCACCTTAGAGTAGCCTTAGTGAAGTGAAAAGGATTGATGTAGTTAAGGTCGGCACCCCACCGTTATATGGGAAGGATATAAGATATAACAATCTGTATCCGAATAAGGGCATGATAATGTATGGTTATCATGAAACAGGGGTGGTACCGCGTAAGATGAAGTCTTTCGTCTCCAAGTTAAATCTTGGAGATGATAGGCTTTTTTTATATTCCAATTACAGGAGGAACCGATGATGTTTAACCACAAAAAATACGAAAAGAAATACTTTTTGCCACCGAACCTTACTTATGATTGGGTGAAGAAAGAAACATTAGAAAGTGCTCCGATATGGTGCAGTGTGGATTTACGGGATGGAAATCAAGCATTACCTATTCCTATGAACTTAGAAGAAAAATTGGAAATGTTTCAGTTACTAGTAGAGATAGGTTTTAAAGAAATTGAAATCGCATTTCCAGCTGCTTCCGATACGGAGTTTAGGCTATTACGGACACTGATTGATCATCATATGATTCCAGACGATGTAACGATTATGGTGATCACGCAAGCGAGAGAGCATATTATCCGCCGAACCTTCGAAGCCATTAAGGGGGTACCGAAAGCGATTGTTCATTTATATAATTCGACTTCAGAAGCGCAGCGCAGACAGGTATTTAAGAAAACAAAAGATGAAATTAAACAAATTGCCATTGATGGAGCTATTTTAGTAAAAGAACTTGCCGAAAAAACAAATAGTGATATTTATTTTCAATATAGTCCAGAAAGCTTTCCAGGAACTGAAGTTGATTATGCGTTAGATATTTGTAATAGTGTTTTAGATATTTGGAAACCGACACCAACTCATAAAGCAATCATCAATATTCCGACAACAGTTGAATATTCAATGCCTCATATCTTTGCAAGTCAGATTGAGTATATACACAAAAATCTGTCTTACCGAGACAGTGTGACATTATCTGTTCATCCTCATAATGACCGCGGCTCTGGGGTGAGTGATGCAGAATTTGGTGTTCTGGCTGGCGCAGAAAGAGTCGAAGGTACATTATTTGGTATCGGTGAACGTACAGGGAACGTAGACTTGATTACCTTGGCAATGAATATGTATTCACAAGGTTATAATCCAAAATTGAATTTCAATAACCTAGAAGCTATTCGGAAAAAATATGAAAAACTAACCAAAATTACTGTTCATGAGAGACAGCCATATTCTGGCGAGATGGTTTTCACCGCATTCTCTGGGTCACATCAAGATGCTATATCTAAAGGTATGAAATATAGAAAGGAAAATCATGTTGATAAATGGGACGTTCCGTATATCCCAGTAGATCCAGTTGACTTGGGGAGGAATTATCAAACGGATGTGATTCGAATCAATAGCCAGTCTGGAAAAGGCGGCATAGGCTATATACTAGAAACAAATTATGGCATTCAACTTCCTTATCAAATGAATGAAGCCATGGGATATGAAGCGAAGAAAGTATCTGATCAGACAAATAGGGAATTGTCTGTCGAAGAAATATATCATGTATTTGAAGAACAGTATGTTGATTTTCACCCTCATTTCCAGGTGCTTGATTATCAATTTCATAAAGGAGAGAAGCAGGAAGTCACCTTAACTTTGCTGAGAGATCATCAACAAATTGAAATACAAGGAACTGGCACTGGAAGTTTAGATGCAATCAGTCATGCGTTAAAAGCTTACTTTAATCTCGAGTATGTTTTGGAAGTCTATGAGCAGAATTCTTTGGGCAAGGATTCTCAAGCAAAAGCCTGTGCACAGATTGGTATTTCATATCAAGGAAAAATGCATTGGGGTGCTGGAATTGATCAAGATATTATTGAAGCAACAGTGAAAGCCCTGGTGGTTGCAGTAAATAGACTAGAGGTTTGGATGTAGATGGAAAAAGATAAACTTGAAAAACATGAAGCGATGCAATATTTAAGAGAATATAACGAGCAAGAAATCTTTTATCAACAATACCAACAGAAAAAGCATGACAATCAATCATTGCAATTATTTTTGAAGGATTATGATCAAAACACTTTCATGCATAAGCAAATATATATAGAAGAATTTTTGCTTAAAGGGCAGAACGAATTTGAAAAAGAGGATACCATGTGGTTAGGTCAGGAGAAAGATATCGAAGTGAGAAAGTATAGCCGTTTTATGCCTCCATTGTCGGCTATCCATGATTTCTTTGAGATGATCTATGTTCTGGAAAATGAGATGTATTTAGAAGTGGAAGATAAAAAAATGACTTTAAAATCAGGAGATATTGCCTTTATTCCACCTGATACAATACACAAGCCAATTGTCATGGAGAATACAATCGCAATCCAAATCATGATCCGTAAAAGTACTTTTCAAAAAGTGTTTTTTAAAATGTTAAAAGGCAATCATGTCATTTCAGAGTTCTTTTTGAATGCATTGTATATAAAAGAAAATAAAAATATTCTTATTTTCCATAGTCGCTTGGATAAAAATTTGCTAGACTGCTCTCTTCAACTATTTACAGAAAATTATAATCGGTTTCCTAGTTACCAATTGATTATGAATAATTTGTTTGAGATATTATTATGCCTCTTATTAAGATTCAAACCAAGTCATATGAACGTAAATCAGGTCAAACAATATAGTGATATACGTATTATTCAAATGCTCCAATATATTCAGCAATGTTGTGAGCATATAACAATCCAGGAGATGGCAGAGGAATTTAACCTTTCACAATCTTATCTGTCTAAATATATAGCTCATAAACTTGGCAAATCATTTAGTGAAATTCGACAAGAAATAAGATTGGAAAAAGCCTGCGAAATGATCACTGGTAGTGATTTAAAAATAGATGATATTGCGACAGCTGTTGGTTATCAAAATGTAGAGCATTTCATTCGTTTATTTAAGAGAAAGTTTCACCTAACACCACATCAATATCGTTTAAATAATAAAGTCGAGCAAACTTCAAATCAATACTAATAAAAAGGAGAAATCATCATGTCGATCAAGAAAGTAAAAGATTATTTTAAACAATATGATATGGATACTCGAATTCAGGAATTTTCAGTATCTAGTGCAACCGTAGACTTGGCTGCTTCTGCATTAGGCTGCGAACCTGAAAGAATCGCAAAAACACTCTCCTTTCTAGTAAATGGACAAGCTATTTTAGTTGTGACCTCTGGCGATGCAAAAGTTGATAACAAAAAATTCAAGGAATATTTTAAAACAAAAGCTAAAATGCTGCCTCCTCATGAGGTCGTTGACTTGGTCGGTCATGAAATTGGCGGAGTATGTCCTTTTGCTATAAAGAATGGCGTTTCTGTTTATTTAGATATTTCACTAAAACGTTTTGAGACAGTTTATCCAGCCTGCGGGAGCAGTAACAGTGCGATTGAACTAACAATAAAACAATTAGAAAAATACTCCGGTTATTCACAATGGATTGATGTGTGTAAGGGATGGAATGATTCATTAACACATTAAAAAGGAAGGAAAAAGTGCAATTAAAAATAAAGAAGAGCTAAAAACCCTTGATACACAAAGGTTTCTAGCTCTTTTATAACTATTCCCACTCAATCGTAGCAGGCGGCTTACTCGTAATATCATACACCACGCGGTTCACATGCTTCACTTCATTCACGATACGAGTTGAGATCTTCTCAAGTACATCCCAAGGGATTCTTGCCCAGTCACTAGTCATACCGTCAATAGATGTAACAGCACGGATACCGATTGTGTAGTCGTATGTTCTTGCGTCACCCATAACACCTACACTGCGGATGTCTGGGAGGACCGTGAAGTATTGCCAGATGTCGCGATCAAGGCCGAAGTTGGCAATTTCTTCGCGTAGAATCGCATCCGATTCGCGGACGATTTCTAGTTTTTCTTCAGAAATTTCACCTAGTACACGGATACCTAGTCCTGGACCTGGGAATGGCTGTCTCCAGACGATGTCGTCAGGAATACCCAGCTCTGAACCTAGGGCACGGACTTCATCCTTGAATAGCGTATTCAAAGGCTCAATCAATTCGAACTGCATGTCTTCTGGAAGACCACCTACGTTGTGGTGAGATTTGATTGTTTGTGCTGTTGCTGTTCCGCTCTCAATGATATCTGTGTAAAGTGTTCCTTGTGCTAAGTAGTCGATTCCTTTTAGCTTGTCCGATTCATCATCGAATACATAGATGAATTCGTTACCGATGATTTTACGTTTTTGCTCAGGATCAGACACACCTTTTAGCTTGTTTAAGAAACGATCTTTCGCATCTACTTTAATCACGTTCATGTTGAAACCTTCGCTAAATGTCTTCATAACCCCTTCTGCTTCGCCTTTGCGAAGAAGACCGTGGTCAACGAAAATACATGTCAGCTGATCGCCGATTGCTTTGTGGATCAATACCGCCACAACAGATGAATCTACACCGCCGCTTAGTGCGCACAGTACTTGTTTGTCGCCTACTGTTTCACGGATTTTCTGCATTTCGATTTCAATGAAGTTCTCCATTGACCATTTGCCATCGCAGTCACACACGCCGAAGACAAAGTTTTTCAATAGGTCATTTCCGTACTCAGAGTGACGAACCTCTGGGTGGAACTGAACGCCATAGAAATTCTTCTCAGCTAAGCTCATCGCTGAGTTTGGACAATGTGCACTTGTTGCATCAACAGTAAAGCCTTCTGGTACTTCAACAACAAGGTCACCATGGCTCATCCAAACGACTTGATCAGTCGGAAGGTCTTTGAATAAAGCAGGCGTTCCATTAATGTGGATATCTGCTTTTCCGTATTCACGCTGGCTTGCCGCTTCTACTTTCCCGCCTAAATAATGAGTCATAAGCTGCATGCCATAGCAAATGCCTAGAACCGGAATGTCTAGATCAAAAATCTTTTCATCACAGCGGAAAGATCCTTCATCATAAACACTGTTTGGTCCGCCAGAAAGGATGATTCCTTTAGGCGCCATTTCTTTAATTTCTTCAGCAGTTAAAGTGTGCGGATGAAGCTCACTGTACACACCAAATTCACGAATACGGCGTGTGATCAGCTGATTGTACTGACTGCCGAAATCTAGAACCAAAATCATTTCATTTACTAAATTTGTCATGGTGTCACCTCTATGTCCAATATAGTTTTTATAAACGCACAGAAAAAATGAGAGGAGAAAACCTGCTCTCAGTGTGAATCACGCTTTTGAAGCGCCCAGACTCACATCCGAACGCTTCAATTTCATGTATTTTAGAAGGTTTTAATATTCACCTATTCTAACAACAGGAAGGTACGCGGTCAAGACTATCTCCTGTTTATTAAATTTTCCCATAACTTCGCCGACTGCCGCCAAAGCGCCGATGCATCTTCTCGTCGATAGAGCGCCCGCTCATAGAGCTGCGTCAGCTCTGACATCCGATGATCTCCATCCTTGTCATCGATCAAAGAAGCGAATTCTCTCAGCGTCATGCCAGGTTTTTTCTCAATTCCTCTGCGTTTCAGCTGCTTTAATAGAGCAGCATACGCATAAAAGAATGCTTCCTCCTCTGGCAGACGTTTCACCTTGCTCACAATAAAGAATGGCAGCCATCTTGCTCTGAATCGATAAAGCAGCCAGCTTATCAATCCTAGAAGGATCATAGCTCCTGCCGCAAAACCAAGGATTGAACCAACATGTACCATATTAGGCTTCGCTTGCGCTGTTTGTTTCTTTGGTTCAGCCGGCTGCGCTGTCTCCTGCTGCTGTGGCTGTTCTGCCTGCTGATCTTCGTTTGTATTAGAGCTAGGCTGATCTTCTTCCTTTTGATCATCATCTGTCTGATCGCTAGAAACCGATTCATTTGTAAAGGTCTCTGGGTTCGTAAACCCTTTTGTCGGTTCGAAGGTCACCCAGCCTCTATTTGGAAAATACACCTCTACCCATGAATGCGCATTGTTATTGGTTACTTCATACACATTGTTTCCATCCATCTGTGTTTCATATAATTGACCTGACGTGTACCCTTTCACCCATCTCGCCGGAATCCCGATCGAACGGAGCATCACAATCATAGAGGATGAAAAATTATCACAGTAGCCGATCATCGTATCAAATAAAAATTGATCCACATAATCTTCATTACGACTAGGCACAGCGACATTTTGCGTTTCATATGAAAACTTCGCTGACCCTAAGTAGTCCTCAATCGCTTTGGCCTTATCGTACATATTATCCTTCGTTTCCGTTAAGCTGTTTGCCAATGTTTTCACTCGCTCTGGCAATGAGGAAGGAAGCTGCAAGTATTCACGGCCAACCTCCTGATTGACCTTTTGCTTTGTCGGTACTTTGATGCTCTGCAAATCCTCAAGGATAAATGTAGGCGATAAGAAGCTGACTTGGTAGTTCCCTAAATTTTTAGGCGGATTTTGAATGGATGGGACGATTTTCTCCGTTTTACCCATTATTTGCAGCGGAATGTTTTCCATTGGCGTCAGCATGATCGTCCCAATCGGATAGACGGCATGATTAAATCGATAGTCCGATTCCATATCGATCCTCGTTTCATGCTCCTCAGTTTTCACACGATTAGTAAACCACCGATTCGGCACATCATGGTCCTTTAGCCGCGTAGGCTTCGTATCATTTGAGGCATCCTCCCAGCCCTTTCCGGTGTAGATGCTCTTTGTTTCGACACGAAAGTAGGACGGCTCCTTACCGATCCATTTAAAGACCGGCGTGCGGTCCTCACTAAACGGTCCGCCAAGCGAAGAATCATCTGTACTATATCCCACCTTATTCTGTCCGGCAGAGCCATCTTGATTCGTCACCGCCTTAAAAAATGGGACAGGATCAGGCCATTTCGGATCAGACTTTGGTAAAGAAGCGCCGAGTGTCGCTGACAGAAGAACGAGCGCCAGCATGGGCAAAAACCACTTTAGGCGCGCCTTCTGCGACACCCGAATGCCTTCAGCCGAACGCAGTCGATCGAAATACAGCAACCCAAGCAAACAAAAACCAAACACCATAATACGAACGATCGCAAAGGTTGCATCATATGGCGTAAACGTATCCAGAATGGTGACATACACAATCGTCATGAGTAAAAAGAAAAAGATACGCTGCTGATAGACCACCCAATAATGAAGCAAGTAGACAAGCAGCCATAACAAAATATAAAACAATAATGTGCGGAAGGAGGGGTACATGTCACTCCACATGCCTGTGCTCATCAAGGTGATATTATCTTTGATATCAGCAAATAATGCAGCCGGATAGCTTGGCTCTGCTTGATAAAAGATCAAATATAAGGCGAGTAGAATCAAGCCAGTACAAATAGGAAACATCACATACCATTTCAAACGAAAGAATGTAAACAAACATGTAAGCCCTATAAAAATGATGAAATAAGACGTATGACTCGTCTCTGTAAAATCTTGAAGCGGTCGAAGCCACTCCCAAAGCAGCAGAAATGCTACAGCATAATAGATGAACAACTCAAAACGGCTTTGCCGCTGATGCGTATGCAGCATAAATGTTTGTCACCTCACAGTTCTTTCGTACAGCCGGTCTTCAAATAAAACGGTCGTGCGTATTCCAGATGCCCTAAGCCGGTCTACAAGCTGTTTTTCTTTTGTCGTGAATCGATCCACGGCTCTCTTCACTAAAAGAACAGTGATGTTCTTTCTGTTTCGATTTCCAAAGAGACTCGCAGCAAGCTCTTCCTGCAGCTGACCCGTGATGACATATTTTCCAGAATGCTGATACTCACTCGCTGCTAACGCCTTATACTCTTGTACGCGAGAAGGGTGATGCTGCACTCTTGTTAAATAATAAAGCATGTCCTGCAAATGAAGTTCTCCTTGATCCACTCGAAAGGCATGCTGATCTCCTAGAGGTACAAGACCTGAAGGCAATCCTTTTTTCACTGCCGATTGTAGGACAGACGCTGCAATAGACACGACGGTCTCAAATACCGCTTCGTCGGTAAAATCAGCAAACACGACAAGATCCTTTGTTTGATTCTGTTCAAATTCCTTCGTCATCAGCTGACCCCTTCTAGCCGTCGTCTTCCAGTCCACCCAAGCAAAACGATCTCCTTGCTGATATTCCCTTACGCCTGTTGTCACATGGGTCGGTTCATTTAACCACGAGTGAACCGCTTTGCCTCCATTTTCATTCAATGACTCAGCAGACTCCACCTGAAGATCGAGCATTTTCGGATAAACAAGCAGCTTTTTTTCTAACGGAATGATGACTTCTTTCTCCACAAAACCAAACATATCACCCGTTTTGATTCGAACTGCTGACAAATGATGTTCTCCGCGCATGACATCATTCAATTGATAGGAAAAACGCCATGTTTTCCGAAACCAAGGAAACAGCATTTGCTTCATTTCAATTTGTTCCTGTAAACGAAAGGTGTCCGGCGGATCATCCTCAATCAAGACGTAAACGTATGGAAATAGATTTGTCCGCTTAATTTCAAGGTCAACAGGCAGCACGTCTCCCGCCTTCAAGCGGGTTTGTTGTAAAGTCCTTTTCACTGTCACTCTCAGCGGAACGAGCGCAAACAGCAAAGCATACAAAGTATATGGTAAAAATGCATAAAAAAGGAACCAGCTCACAAACCCTCCCTGAAACATGGCATAACAAAAGACTGCCGCAGTGAGGATGATAAGCATCATCACCCGTAACCATAATGAAAAAGCGAAACGATGACCTAATTTCATTGAGTCATCGACTTTTGAACTGGCACGCCAATTTGCTCAAGCATTTGTCGCAGCAGTGTCTCCGCCTTCTTCCCTTCATACGTCGCTTCTGAAGTCAAAATCATACGATGCGGTAATGTATATGGCACTAAATACTGTACATCATCAGGAATCACATAATCGCGCCGATTCAACAGGGCATACGCCTGAGCCGCTTTCATGAGGGCGATCGATCCCCTTGGACTCACACCTAAATAAACAGATGGATGCTGCCGCGTCGCTTGTGCAATTTCCACAATATATTCTTTAATGGATACATCCACATGAATAGTCTGAACCGCTTGCTGCAACGCATGGATATGATCCTTGGTCATGACTGCTTGGAGCGTATCAATCGGGGACTGCTTTTCCTGCAAGTTGAGTACCTCCAGCTCCTCCAGCATGGTCGGATACCCCATTTGCAGCTTGAATAAAAACCGGTCCATTTGTGCCTCTGGCAGTGGATAGGTCCCTTCATATTCAACTGGATTCTGCGTAGCCATGACGAAAAAAGGATCAGCAAGCAGCATTGTTTCTCCGTCCACTGTAACACTGCCTTCCTCCATCGCTTCGAGCAATGCCGACTGTGTTTTGGGAGAGGTCCGGTTGATCTCATCAGCCAAAATAATCTGCCCCATAATCGGTCCTTGCCTAAATTCAAATTCATTTGTCTTTTTATTATAAATCGACACGCCTGTTACATCTGAAGGCAAAAGGTCAGGAGTAAATTGGATTCGCTTAAACTCACAGCCAATGGATTTTGCCAAAGCACGAACCATCATCGTCTTCCCAACACCAGGCACATCCTCTAGCAGCACATGCCCCTTCGCCAAAATCGCAACAAGGCTTAATATCGCAATGTCTTTCTTCCCAACCATGACTTTATTGATGTTATCTACGATTTTTTGTAAATCTGAATGCATCGGTTCATCAAATGCCATCCTGATCCTCCTATCACGTTTCCGTTAAATTTCATATAGTCTAACTTTACCATACAACGTGCAATAGCATAAAACATCAACACGTAGAAAAAAAGAAGCCTTCTCACGATGGATAAGACTTCTTCTCTTCTTTTGGCTCACCCGCTGGCTCCATATGAACATGAGAGTGTAAAATATCATGTTCCTTCTTCATTCTACGTTCGATCTCATCTGCAATATCATGGCTTTCTGCAATGTTCAAGTGCGGCTCGACCTCCACTACTACATCCACATGGACCGTACTTCCAAGATACCGCGCCTTAATATCTTTCAAATCGCCCACCCCAGGTGTTGCTTCAATGGTCTCTTTATATTTGGACATATCTTTTATATGAAAACCGTCCGTTAACGAATGAGAGGCATCTCTGAAAATCTCCCACGCCGTTTTACAAATAATGAGCCCAATCACAAACGCTGCAAGCGTATCAATCCATGCCAGTTGAAATTGAGAGGCGATAATCCCTACAAATGTTCCGATACTCACATACGCATCTGATTTATTATCAGCTGCTGCTGCATGAAGAGCTTGGCTATTGATCCGTTTGGACAGATTGCGGTTGTAAATATACACACCATACATCACCACAGCACTTCCTGCTGCCGTCCAAGCTGCGATCATATCGGGCGTTTGATGCTTAGATGAGAAGAGCGACTGGCCTGCACTCAGCAGAACCTGAAGTCCAACAAGCATCATAATAAAGGACGCCACAAGTGACGCAATATTCTCTGCTCTAAAATGACCGTATGGATGATCTTCATCAGGCGGCTTTTGAGAAATACGCAATCCAATCAACACTGCAAGGGATGCAATAATATCCGTCGTATTATTCAATCCATCTGCCGAAAGAGCCTCTGAATGAAACGTATACCCAATCAGAAGTTTCACCGCAGATAAGATCACATAGGCAATGATGCTGACCCAAGCACCTGTTTCACCTTGTCTTAATTCGTTATAGCGCTCCATGTCGAACCGCGCCTCCTCACACATCACTTTTCTATTATTTATCTTACAAAGCAAAGCCCATGTGGGTCTACAGCAACATGATTCGCTTGTGTCAGCAAAATAGGATACATAGAAATGTGTTGACCTAAGTAAACTTAATTTTATAAGGTCAATTGACCTCAAGACCTACTCCCATCAACCTTTCTCCAATTCACTCTGTGATGATTATATTGGCAATATCACTCTTTCTGAGAAGTTATCAGAATAATTTTATTTTGAGACACAACTTCTCCCCATCCGATCTTATGCTATTTTTAAGAATGAACAGAGGAAAAAGAGGGAACATAATCTCTCAAATCCTTTATACTTTTTAACATCATGTTAAGAGGTTTGAAATGTCAGTTTGATAACCTGTCCAATGCTGAATGACAATTCAGTATGATAAAATTTAAAATATTCTAAAAACAAATTCTCTATCAGGAGAAATGTTTGGAGGTAAAGACATGTCCAACATGACAAACGGTCTTCAAAAAAATCTGAAAACAAGACATATTTCAATGATCTCCATTGCTGGGGTTATTGGCGCAGGGCTATTTGTTGGTAGCGGCGCTGTCATTCATTCTGCAGGGCCTGGATCCATTCTTTCCTATTCTTTTGCAGGACTTCTCGTGATCTTTATTATGAGAATGCTTGGAGAAATGGCATGCGCCTATCCGACAAGCGGATCCTTCTCACAATATGCGAGCGATGCCATCGGTCCATGGGCCGGTTTTACAATTGGCTGGCTTTATTGGTTCTTCTGGGTGATTGTCATCGCGATCGAAGCCATTGCCGGTGCTGCCATTATTCAGTATTGGTATGGAGATGCACCTGTTTGGCTCACAAGTCTTATCCTCACTATCCTCTTAACATTAACAAATATCTTTTCTGTTAAATCTTTTGGCGAATTTGAATATTGGTTCTCATTAATAAAAGTCGTCAGCATTATTCTCTTTCTACTCATCGGTTTTGCATTTATCTTTGGTTTTGGTGGTCATCATACTGTAGGTCTTGCCAATTTAACGGGGAACGGCGGTTTCCTTCCAAATGGATTCAGCTCTGTTTTACTCGGAATTGTCGTCGTCATCTTTTCCTTCATGGGAACCGAGATTGTGGCAATAGCGGCCGGAGAATCAGCAGACCCCGTCAAGTCTGTGACAACAGCTACCCGCTCTGTTGTATGGCGTATCATCGTGTTCTACGTCGGTTCCATCGCTGTCGTTGTGACCTTGCTTCCATGGAATTCAGCGAGTATTTTAACAAGCCCGTTCGTTGCGGTATTAGAATACATCGGTGTCCCATCGGCTGCTCAAGTGATGAACGTCATTGTTTTAACAGCTGTTCTATCTTGCTTAAACTCTGGGTTGTACACAACGTCCAGAATGCTTTATTCATTGGCAGAAAGAGGCGAAGCACCGAAACGCTTTATGAAAATCAGCAAACGTGGTGTTCCCGTAGCGGCTACAGTCGCAGGCACCTTCTTTTCCTACATTGCCGTGATGATGAACTACTTTTATCCTGAAACCATCTTTTTGTTCTTAGTCAACGCATCAGGCGCGATTGCCCTTCTTGTCTACTTGGTCATTGCTGTTTCACAATTAAGAATGCGCCGTAAAATCGAAAAAGAAAATCCAGAACAGCTCAAAATCAAAATGTGGCTGTTCCCATACCTCACGTATTTTACCATTTTGGTCATTTGCGCCATCTTGGCATCAATGCTGTTTATCGAATCAATGAGACCGCAGCTCATTTTGACGAGTATCATTACCTTCGGTGTGCTTGCCGCTTATTTCTTCTTTAAACCGAATAAAAAAGTGCCTGCAAATGCAGCGCTTGAAAATAAACATCCGTAATGCTCCCGCTGAAAAGCGGGTTTTTTATTTTATTCACCTATTTTGATGTCCGCACTTATACTGTATCAAATTGGATTTTAAGTGAGGATTAGATAACATGAACCTAGAAAAATTTGTTGACGAGCTGCCAATTCCAGAAGTTGCGAAGCCCGTCAAAAAGAACCCAAGACAAACGTATTATGAAATCGCTATGGAGGAGGTATTTCTAAAAGTTCATAGAGACCTGCCCCCAACCAAGCTATGGACCTATAATGGCAGTTTGCCTGGTCCAACCATTCATGCGAATCGAAATGAAAAAGTCAAAGTGAAATGGATGAACAAATTGCCACTTAAGCATTTTCTACCGGTCGATCATACCATTCACGAAGGCCATCATGATGAACCAGAAGTCAAAACCGTCGTTCATTTACATGGCGGCGTCACACCAGCAAGCAGTGACGGCTATCCAGAGGCTTGGTTTTCACGAGACTTTGAAGCAACCGGCCCCTTCTTTGAACGAGAGGTGTACGAATACCCAAATCATCAGCAAGCCTGCACATTGTGGTATCACGATCATGCGATGGCATTGACACGATTAAATGTGTACGCCGGATTAGCTGGATTTTATTTGATTTCAGATGCGTTTGAAAAATCGCTAGAATTACCGAAGGGTGAGTATGATATTCCGCTAATGATCATGGACCGTACGTTTCAGGAGGATGGCGCGCTGTTTTATCCAAGCAGACCAAACAACACGCCAGAAGACAGTGACATACCAGATCCGTCTATCGTGCCCTTCTTTTGCGGAGAAACCATTTTGGTCAATGGAAAAGTATGGCCGTATTTAGAAGTAGAGCCGCGAAAATACCGTTTTCGTATTTTAAATGCGTCCAATACAAGAACTTACGAGCTGCATCTAGACAACGATGCGACGATTTTGCAAATTGGATCTGATGGCGGCTTTTTACCAAGACCTGTTCACCATCAATCCTTTAGCATTGCTCCTGCTGAGCGATTTGATGTCATCATCGATTTTTCAGCTTATGAAAACAAAACGATCATCCTTAAAAATAAAGCCGGCTGCGGACAGGAAGTGAATCCTGAAACAGATGCGAACATCATGCAATTTAAAGTCACACGTCCGCTAAAAGGGAGAGCACCTAAAACATTACGGCCTATTTTCAAACCGCTTCCACCGCTTCGTCCTAGTCGAGCTGATAAAGAACGTACGCTCACACTTAGCGGCACACAGGATAAATACGGCCGCCCCATTTTATTGCTAGATAACCAATTTTGGAATGACCCTGTCACGGAAAATCCTCGTCTTGGCAGTGTGGAGGTTTGGTCTATCGTCAATCCAACAAGAGTCACACATCCTATTCATTTACACCTTGTTCAATTCAGAGTGATAGACAGAAGACCATTTGATACTGAGGTCTATCAATCGACAGGGGACATTGTATATACAGGACCAAACGAAGCACCTCCCTTACATGAACAAGGCTACAAGGACACCATTCAAGCGCATGCCGGTGAAGTCATTCGGATCATCGCTCGCTTTGTTCCATACAGCGGCAGGTATGTGTGGCATTGTCATATATTAGAGCACGAGGATTATGACATGATGCGGCCGATGGATATTATTAAGTAACATGAAACCGATCTCCCGTCACATGCGTAAACACATATATTGACTACATCATTGCGAAGGGCTAACAGACAGCGTTATATTAGCCCTTTCCTTTCTTTTCATTGAATCATTCTAAAATAAAACAATGCATGACTTGAAATGGCATTTATTTGTACATTCAACACTTAAAAAATTGACGCAGCAAACCGATAATACTACTATATACCCATTGCATCTATCAAAAGGCACATTTGCCACACTGAACGAACAAATGGAAAATTGCGATAAAAAACGGAGGAGTTCAATTTGAATGAAGAAAAAGAGACTTGCCAGATCACACAAGAAACAACGGCAGGTAACATAGAGAAGCTTTCAATTCAGAAAAACGAGAGCATTCGGTCAAATATTGAACAGCTAACAATTGAACTCGGTGAACAAAAAGAATTCAACCACTTCATTTTAGATGAAAAACAAAAGGCCATCAGTACATTATCTGCCCTCATTACAAAAGGCGATTGTGATGAAGAATTAAAGACTCATTTTGAACAAGCATTACATATCGGACTTTCTGTCATAGAGATTATGGAGATTATTAAGCACTGTACAAAAGTTGCTGGATTCCCTCACTCCATTAATGCCCTGTTTATCTTTCAAAACTTATTAGACAATAACACCAAATAAATCAGAGAAAACGAGAAGCATCTGTCCTCTCGTTTTTTTATGTCCACTCATATTACTCTCTTTCCTTTCCTCTGTCACTTAAGCAAAATATGAAAATACCACACGTTTCCCACCTTAAAAACTGATTTTCCTTACATAAATTCCTTAATTTCTGCAACATGTCAAATGGCAAAATAAAAAAACGTCCAGTTATATAAAAATAACTGAACGTACCTTTTATCGATTGACAGTGAAATTGTTAACAATCCCGCCATCCTTCTCCCAAACGGCTTCCACTGTTTTCTTCTTGATATTGTATTCAAATATCGTTCTTACCTTTGCTTTTCGTCCGGTGTCATCCTTTAATTCCTTTGCGCTTTTAGCAACACCTAAGAAATAAACAGAAGACCCATCCGTAGAAAATTGCGGCTGTGCTGCACTTAAAATATGCACATCCTTACTGTTCTTAACGAGTGTCGCCTGTTTTCCTGTTTCTACATCAAGCATTTTAATAGAGGCTACTTCTTTTTCGTTTCGCACCTTCACTTCTGTATAAATCAATGTCTTATGATCTGGTGAAAATGAAATATCATTGATCGTTTGCGAGATACGTGCAATTCGCTTCCCCTTCACGCCTGTTTGAAGGGTGATCTTCATGGTCGTTGGTTCAGGGTCTCTTCCCTTTTCATTCGCTTCATCGGTTTTCTTGTAATCTTCTTTTAAGGAATAATGCTGGATTGCCAGAAGGTTTGACGCAGGATCATATGCAAAAGAACTTACCGTGTCATCCTTGCTTTTTTCTGGATATAATACCTTCACTTTGTGTGTGTTTACATCAAACATAGCGACATAAAATTGTTCCCCAGAATCCTTATTATACCTAAGATATAACTGTTTCCCGTCTCCAGACAGCCTCATACTGTCGATGGAATCTTCACTCGTAAATAGCGTTTTTTCTTCATCCGTTTTTACATTCAGTTCTCGAATACTCACTTTTTGCGTGTCTTCATCCGTATACGTGTAATATAAAAGCTGTTTCGTAGAATCATAAGCAATCGAAGGATAGGCTGTCAGTTTCTCCGTATGAAGCGCCCGGTCATGCAAGTAATACGTATTGTTTAACTGTTGATCTGTAAATGAAACGAGTAATTCGTCTTTTGCATCCTGATTTGTTTTCACTTTTACCGCATGCTTCGGCTCTTGCCCCGGCTTCATCATAAAGAAAATGATGGCCGCAATCACTGCGACTCCGATGACCGTGATGATCCACCATGTTGATTTTTTCATTGCCTTTCAGACCCTCTCTACAAGAAAAGAAGCCAGAAAATGAACTTTTCCCGCTTCTTTGCATGCCTATGTATTAATAAGTGTAATGTCCTTTTACGACACCTTTACTTGTTTTAAACCCTAGTGCTTTGAATGCTTTTGGGCTGACGTCTAATACAGCGTTTGGCATTCTACCTACATCATATTTATATACTGTAATCACTTTATGTGGTTTCGCTTTTGTTGTCACTCTTAGTTTTGTACCTTTTTTTGGCACGTCAAATCCCATTTTAGTTGCTGCATCCCAATGACCGAGTTTTTTTCCATCTGCGCCTTTTTTACCGACACCATTATACCAAGTAATATTGCCGCTTACTTTTTTTGCACTTGCTCCATGTGAGAAACTAAACGCCAAAAATAAACTAGCTACTGTTACGATTGTCGCGATAAGCTTTTTATTCATTAAAAAATCCTCCGTATTTGGTTTCTGCACTTATTATACATGAAGATGCCCCCAGTTATTTTACAGTCACATTACAATTCGAATACAAATTGACCACTTTAAGACCGATTTTGTTCATAAAAATTACCAAAATCAGCCAGAACAATGTAAGCAACTCCTCTCTTTCATTTTATATAATAAAAATGAATCAAATATAAGGAGGGATTTTTATGAAAAAGTGGTTCATCGTTTTAAGTGTGAGTTTAGCGTTGGTTTTGATGCTTTCAAGTCTACCTGCCTCAGCAGCTAGTCCTCGTCACGGTGCGATTGTGACACAAACGGATGAGGCCAAATGGTCAGGTATCTCGGCTGATATTGTGCTGCCGAAAACAGCTACCATTAAAAATGGCTATGCGGACTGGTACCTCGGTCTCGGCTCTGCCGTTATAGAGAGCGGTATTTCAAAAACGTCTTCTGGCTATAAGGTCTTTCTTGGCAGCGGCTCACAAGGTGGCAGTCAATATTGGAACAGCGAATATGATAAGAGCATTAAGGATGGTGCACGTGTCAATTTAAAGCTCATCAACAATGGTGATGGCACAGTCTCACTATACGTCAATGGGAAATTGCGCTATAAACAGCCTGTTTACAAACCTAGCCGTCTGAAAAACCTCGATGTCGTCAAAATGGTACACGGTGTTCAGGATAATGGGGCAAACAGCTACACACAAGCAAGCTTCTCGAATGTACAGCTTCGTGCAGATACATCAGGAAGCGTCTATAAAAAATGGGATGGGTCCATCAAATCATCGCTTTTACGTAAAAATTTAGAATCAGGTGCTGCAGCTCCTAAATTCACCGTCATTTCTTCTGTTCCATTAAGTACAAGCCTTTCAGCACAATAAGAAAAAAGCGCCCTTTTTGGGTGCTTTTTATTGTTCACAGCTTATCAGCACTTCTCTTTTAATCAAAACAAGGATTCGTGGTAACATAAACATACATACTTCGAAGAAAAAAGGAGAACGAACGTGAAAAAAAGTCTACTTGTTTTCATGAGCCTAGTTGCAAGTCTCTTCATGCTAGCAGCTTGCTCAAATACAACAAACGAACAAAAAACAGAAACGAAGGCACTTCCAACGATCAATGAACGCATTCAAAAAGAAACGAAAGAAGTCATGGAACAGTCTAAACTCATAAAAGACACAGCGATTACCGTTGATCAAAAGAAAAAAGTCATTTCATTAAACGTGATCGCTTCCTCTGACACCAATAGTGATTACGCTGAAGTCATCGGTTTAAACTTTGCCAAGACACTGGCCATTGGAGCTTCAACTGAAAAAGAAAACAACCTGCACAAACCCGAAAATGACAGTCTTGGTGCTCTCTATTCCTTTTACGACCTAAACATCACCGTGAAACAAGAAAACGGCAAAGTGCTGGCAAAGGGAAAGAAAAAAACAAATGAAACAAAGATTACTTGGGAAAGAGCCCAGTAATTTAGAAAGGCTTGTAGAGGATCGCTCTACAAGCTTTTTTCAAGTTTATACAGACAAATCGTCTCTCATCGCATCGACCAGTGTGTGAATATCTGAGTGAGCCCACGATGCTAATCGTACCAACAGATCATCTATACACTCATACAAATGATGTTCCCTCAAAATATACTCCTTATAAAATGGAATGACAAAGAAATAGAGCAAATCAGCCAATTCAAGTGCAACGTTATCGTCATCCTCATCTTCTAACGCCTGTCCAACACTTTGAATCAACCAATGCAAATCTGCTTTCTTTTCAATCGGAACATACATCAGTTGATGAATATTATCCGTATCGTTCGTTTGTAAAATCCGCTCAGCCGCTTCCTTTGACAGCGCCCCAATTTCTGTAGAAGATATATTCACAACCTCTAATTCATCCTCTGATCTCACTTGATTCATTTGCAGCAAGTTTTGGTCCATCTCGACTCACTCCCCATTCTCAGATACTTTTATTATAAGGAATTGATCTGATTTTTTATGGAAATAGTGGATTTTTTTATGTAATTTTAAAGAAAATGTGACATTATAAGTCAAGGTATCTCATATCTCTCTGAAAACAAAAAAGCACTCTTGATTATAAGATTGGTTTTCTTATACGTCCTTTACTCTCTCTTTCATTGTTTCAGCCATTTCCACTTCCCCCTCTGCATCATCTTTTCAATGATGCGAGCACAATCTAAAGCCTACAGTGCTTTTCATTTTGCTTCTCTTAATAGTTCCTCAGACAGCGTCTCCCATAAAAACTCTCTGAAGTCGGTCATATCAACCACTTCAATTTTTTTTATATATGATCACAATGACAAATAACATCATATTTCACAACTTATATTTTTCTATTTTAGAAATATTTTTATACAGAGGATAATTTTAGATTAAAGAAGAGACAATCTTGAATATACTAACAGGTTCTATTTTGAGGTACAAAACCACAAATAAACATCAATTTATAGTCTAGTTTCAAAAGTATGAGGTATAATCATCTTATAAAAAATACCAATTAAAAAGGAGAAGCATTAATAATGAAAAAGTTCGATTTGAACATCGAAAAAGTATTAGAGCACTGGACTATTCCTCACGCCTTAAGAGAAATCATAGCAAATGCACTGGATGAATCAAATTTAACGAACACGAAAGAGCCCCTTATTTTTAAAGATGAAGATAATAAATGGCATATCAAAGATTTTGGGAGAGGTCTAAAGTATGAACATCTAACGCAAAACGAGAATATAGAAAAGACAGAGAACCCAGATAAAGTCATTGGTAAATTCGGGGTAGGTTTAAAAGATGCATTGGCGACATTCGATCGAAGGAACGTAGAAATCCTCATCCAATCAAAATATAGTGATATTACAATAAAGAAGTTATCTAAGGGAGACTTTGACGATCTGGTAACCTTGCACGCCATCGTCCATAGTCCGACTAATCCTAATTTGGTAGGCACAGACTTTACGTTTACTGGTCTCAAAGATGATGATATCGAAAAAGCCAAGGATTTCTTCTTACTTTATTCCGGAGAAAAGACAATTGAAAAAACGAAGTATGGGGAACTCATTGAAAACAAAAAAAAACGTTCAAGAATTTACGTTAACGGAATTTGTGTAGCTGAGGAAGACAATTTACTCTTTTCTTACAATATCACTTCCACCACTAAGAAACTTCGTCAATCTTTAAATCGGGAGCGAACAAATGTAGGAAGAAGTGCTTACACAGACAGGGTGAAGTCTATTCTCTTAGAATGTAAGAGCCCAACATTTGCTAGAAAGCTGGTGGATGATTTACAAAGGATTCAAACAGGAGATTATCACGATGAATTACAATGGGTTGATGTTCAACTACACGCCTGTAAAATATTAAGTAGCAAGGACAAAAAAGTGATGTTTTTAAGTGCTTATGATTTAATGGATGGCGGTAAATACTTAAATTACGCAAAGGAGGAAGGGATACGTATCATTACTGTTCCTGATTCACTAGCGAATAAACTTGAAACTAGTAAAGATCTGAATGGTAATAACTTCAGAAATTTGGAAACTTATGCGTTAGAATGGAACGAACAATTCGAATTTGATATCGTAAAAGTCAACCAGTTAACGGCTAAAGAAAAAGAAATTTTCAATTACAAAGATATCATTGTAAGTTGGTTCCCAAAAAAGAGTAATCTCGTCAATGATATTGTGATTTCCAATTCAATGCGACCAGACAATTATACGGGTAATGATGCACTTGGGTTATGGGAGCCGTCCACTAAACGAATTATCATTAAACGTAGCCAACTGAAAAATATACAATCATTCGCAGGTACACTTGTGCACGAGTTGGTTCACGCTCATACAAATACTGATGATAACACCTTAGAATTCGAAAGTGAATTAACTGAAATGCTTGGGAAGTTATCTACCCTTATCCTTGAAAGTTCAAATCCTGTAAAACCCAAAAGTATGCTAAAAAGATTATTAAACAAATAGAATGTGTGAATTATACAAAGATTTATCAAATCACATATAAACAATAAGGAGCCGCTCATATTGTGGAAGAGCGACTTCTTTTTTAATATTTTTCTGCCCTAAAAACGATGTATAAAACCGCTACAAAGAAGCACAACATCAAGTAATCGAACGAATGACTTATTACAATGTTAAATAATAAATGAAAAAAGAGGCTTCCCACAAGTTTGTTCAACTTAAGAGAAGCCTTCGTTAAAAACTTCATGTTAACAACCCGCTCTATTCTTACATAAAATCCCTATATATTAAGGGATTGGAGCGCGTATTATATCATTCTACCAATGCATTGCCTAGTTATATGTATTTTTATGACCTTATGTAAAATGAAGCGGGGAATTTCCTAAAGGTGATTTAATATGATCACTTTTACTTCTCTATATTCAATTATACAGCTTTCAACATCAAAAAAGTCTCCTTCTGGGCGGCCATGGTGCGAGCTAACCAATGCAATGTATGAATTTTCAAATCAAAAAACTCATCTACATTACAAAAGACAGAAAAAAGAAGCTTCTCAAAAGTTCGGAGAACTAATGAAAAGCCTCTAATTTTTCTATGTGGTATCAAAATGGCACCAAAATGAGTGCGACTTACGGTTAAACCCTTGATTAATAAGGGTTTAAATCCGTAATTACATCATTCCGCCCATTCCAGCCATGCCGCCCATATCCGGCATTCCACCGCCTGAGCCGCCTTCTTCTGGTTTGTCAGCAACGACTGCTTCAGTTGTTAGAAGCATTGCTGCAACAGAAGCTGCGTTTTGAAGTGCAGAGCGAGTTACTTTTGTTGGGTCAACGATTCCTTTTTCGATCATGTTTACCCATTCGTTTGTTGCTGCGTTGAAGCCTACGCCAATTTCTTCGTTTTTCAAGCGCTCAACGATGACTGATCCTTCAAGACCTGCGTTGTGAGCGATTTGGCGGATTGGCTCTTCAAGAGAACGTAGAACGATGTTTACACCTGTTTGAACGTCACCATCAGCTTCGATTGAAGCGACTTTTTTGTATACATTCACAAGTGCTGTACCACCACCGGATACGATACCTTCTTCAACTGCTGCACGAGTTGAGTTGAGTGCATCCTCGATGCGTAGTTTACGCTCTTTTAGTTCTGTTTCAGTTGCAGCACCAACTTTGATGACAGCGACGCCACCAGCTAGTTTAGCAAGACGTTCTTGTAATTTTTCTTTATCGAATTCAGAAGTTGTTTCTTCAACTTGCGCACGGATTTGGTTTACGCGTGCTGCGATTTGAGCAGAATCTCCTGAACCTTCTACGATGGTTGTGTTTTCTTTTGTCACAACGACTTTAGACGCGCGGCCAAGCTGACCGATTTCAGTTGATTTCAGGTCAAGTCCTAGATCTTCTGTGATTAACTCTCCGCCAGTTAGAACAGAGATGTCTTCAAGCATTGCTTTACGACGATCACCGAATCCAGGTGCTTTTACTGCCACTGCGTTGAATGTTCCACGAAGTTTGTTCACAACAAGTGTTGCAAGTGCTTCGCCTTCTACATCTTCAGCAATGAGCAATAATGGTTTTCCTTGTTGTACAACTTGCTCAAGTACAGGAAGGATTTCTTGAATGTTTGTGATTTTTTTATCAGTGATTAAGATGTAAGGATTTTCAAGAACCGCTTCCATCTTATCAGAATCCGTCACCATGTATGGTGAAGCATATCCGCGGTCAAACTGCATTCCTTCAACCACTTCAAGCTCAGTTGTGAACCCTTTAGATTCTTCGATTGTGATCACGCCGTCGTTACCTACACGCTCCATTGCTTCAGCGATCAGGCTTCCAACTTCTTCATCTGCTGCAGAAATAGACGCAACTTGAGCAATTGATTCTTTGCCTTCGATTGGTTTAGAAATCTCGTGCAAGCCTTCAAGTGCTACTTTCACTGCTTCTTCGATCCCTTTACGAACGCCAACAGGGTTTGCACCAGCTGTTACGTTTTTAAGACCTTCACGGATCATCGCTTGAGCTAGAACTGTTGCAGTCGTTGTACCGTCACCAGCTACGTCGTTTGTTTTGCTTGCAACTTCAGCCACAAGTTTTGCACCCATGTTTTCAAATGCATCTTCTAATTCGATTTCTTTTGCGATCGTTACACCATCATTTGTGATAAGTGGAGAACCGAATTTTTTCTCAAGAACCACGTTACGTCCTTTAGGTCCTAAAGTTACTTTTACAGCATCTGCAAGTGCATCTACACCACGTAGCATCGCGCGACGTGCTTCTTCACTGAACTTAATATCTTTTGCCATAATAACGAAACCTCCTCAGTCTTTTTAAAAATGTATCTCAATGTTTTTTATGTGATTAACCAATAACAGCTAAAATGTCGCTCTCACGAAGAATTAAATATTCTTTGCCTTCATATTTCACTTCAGTGCCTGCATATTTTGAGAAGATAATGCGGTCGCCTGTGTTTACTTCTAACGCAACGCGCTCACCACTTTCAAGTACACGACCTGAACCTGCTGCAACAATTTTACCTTCTTGCGGTTTTTCTTTTGCAGAATCCGGTAACACAATACCGCTAGCGGTTTTTTCCTCAGATTCAACGAGTTCAATGATTACGCGATCGCCTAATGGCTTTAACATAAGAAACAACCTCCTCAATTTTTATATGTAGTCTTTTTTTAGCACTCATCACCAGTGAGTGCTAACACATTTATTATAATAAAGAATGTCTTCTGCAATTTCAAGTAAAAACCTTTAAAAATTTTTACGCTTTCATGATCTTTTTTCATCTCAGATTCTTTCCTTTTCATCGAAAAAGAAGACTTGTGTTACAATAAATCTAGTTCTTTTAGTAAAGGGGTTTTCGTTACTTGAAAAAACAATATTGGTACATCATCTTAACGTATATATTGGTGCAGTTTTCTGCGTTTCCGTATGTATTCATCATGAAGTGGTTAGGTTACATTCAGACACCGATGACACAAGCAGAGCTCTCTAAATTGTCAGGTACATGGACAATTATCAGCTTCTGTGTCGGATTAATCATTATTCTGCTCATTCTTCGGACTGTGCCAAAAGCTTCACTTCGAAATGAGGCACCGGCTTCAGTCGGCGCGGCAATCGCTTGGATCATTGGTGGTTTCTTTCTTTCCCTCTTTGCACAATCGATTGCAGGAGCGATTGAACAATATGCATTTGGCATTGGCCGTGAATCCGAAAATACTCAAAACATTTTAGCCATAATGGATGCAGTTCCATGGCTTGTGATCGTCATCGCCCTGATTGGACCGATATTAGAGGAAATCATTTTTCGAAAAATCATTTTTGGTGTGATTTATGAAAAAACAAATTTCTTCATTGGAGCGCTTGTCAGTTCAGTCGTATTCGCAGCTGTACACAACGATTTTGCTCATATCTTACTTTATACCGCAATGGGCTTTACCTTTGCCTTTTTATATGCGAAAACAAAACGAATCATTGTTCCAATCGTTGCTCATATGCTGATGAACTCACTCGTTATTCTTGTGCAGATTGAGCCAGTAAGAAAAATGATTGAAGAACAATCTCAAACAATGCAAATGATTATTGGAGGCTTTTTCTCATGAGAAACCCTGTTGTATGGGGCATCATTTATTTTGCCGTAGGTGTGGCTTTCACCTATATGGCCATTCAAAATCCAGGTGACATGTGGTCATTTTACAGCATTTTGCTGATGGTGTTTGCGGCCTATAATATTAATATCGCGCTTAAAATGTTTGCCTTCTCAGTCAAACTCAAAAAACAGCAGCAAAAATAAATCAAAAACCATTTTCCGTACTTGGAAAATGGTTTTTTTATGGAGGACAAGTTTTCATGGAACAAGAAAAACTGAACATCTTAAATGAGCAGCATGAAACGATTGGAGTCGCTGCCCGATCAGATATCCACGCCCAAGGCCTTTGGCATGAAACCTTTCATTTTTGGCTTCTCAAAAAGGAACATGACACCATCTATCTCTATTTTCAGCTAAGAAGTCCCGCAAAAAAGGATTTCCCTTCTCTTTTTGATATCACCGCAGCAGGTCATCTTCTTGCAAATGAACAGCCTTCTGACGGTGTGAGAGAGGTAGAAGAAGAGCTTGGTCTTACTGTCCCTTTTGAAGATCTAGCCTTTGCAGGTGTTATACAGGATGAAATCCATCTACCCGGTTTTACTGATCGTGAATGTTGCCATGTCTATCTTTACGTCCATCAAGAAGAGCAGATGAACATTCAATTACAAAAGGAAGAAGTCGCTGGACTTTACAGAGCAAAGCTAATGGATGCACAGCAGCTTTTCACAAGAAAATGTGAAAACATGCAGCTTGATGGCTTTGAAGTTGATGAATTCGGAGAACGACGTGAGAAAAGCAGAGTAGTCTGTATACAAGATTTTGTCCCGCATGAGACTGCCTATTATCAGCATCTATTTCAAGCGATCAATCAATTCCTTTCATAATAGAAAAAGCATCGTGACCCTTATTTGGATCACGATGCTTTTTTATGTGACATCATAACTTTCTTTCTCCTCTGTTTGCTGCATTTTGCGATAGGTCACTCTCGAAATGACGATACTCACTTCGTATAAAACGAGCATCGGCAAGGTAACCATGAGGTGAGAAACAAGCTCTGGTGGTGTAATGAGTGCGGCAATGACAAGGAGGACAAAATAGGCATACTTCCGTATTTTTGATAAAAACATCGGTGTGATGATGCCAAGTCTTGTGAGAAACATCAACACAACGGGCATCTGAAACAAAAAGCCAAATGGAAGTGTTAACTGCATCAGAAATGTAAAATACTCATGAATCCCAATGACTTGCTCTACATTTAAATCATTCGACATTCGCATCATAAAATCAACGACAAACGGAAACAAAATAAAATAAGAGAAAGCCACACCGCTCAAAAATAAAAGCAGTGCAATCGGAATATAAGCAAGTGTCACCTTTCTTTCTTTTTCATATAAGCCGGGGCTCACAAACGCCCAAAGCTGATATAAAATCACGGGACACGTCAAAACCAAAGCGATGACAAATGCGAACTGCATAAACACGTACAGCGGATCTGTGAGCTTAAATGCATTCAGTGTCAGTGTGGCCGCTTCATCGGTATTTTGTAAATACACAATGACCGGCTTAGCAAGAAAAAAACCAGCCACCATAAAGGCGACAAAAAACATCGCAATGATCACTAAACGTTTTCGCAGTTCCACAATATGCTCCATAAGCGGCATATCTTTGACATTCATGAAGCTCATCCTATTCTACTGATCTTCTTTTTTCTTTTTTTCTTCCTGATCATCAGCTAAACCTTTTGTGGCATTTTTGAATTCACGTAATGTATCTCCTGCTGCTCTTCCTAATTCAGGAAGCTTTTTCGGCCCAAAAATAATGAGCGCAACAATCGCAATCAGAACCAAACTTCCAGGACCGATCGGACCCATTTGCTCCACCCCCTTTACCCCTTTTCGTCAATCCTCCTGTGTAACAGAGTAATGCTTTAAGAAATACACAAGTGACTGAAGTTCAACCGCCAAATCTATATGATGAATTCGAATGTGTTCCGGCACATTCAATCGAGCCGGCGTAAAATTAAGGATTCCTTTGATGCCAAGGGCAATCAAACGATCTGTAATGGGTTGAGCTGCTACGGCAGGTACTGTCAAAATGGCAACAGGAATATCTCCTACCTCTTGAACATGCTCTTCAAGCTTATCCAAATCATAGACAGGCACGCCGCCTATCTCACTTCCTATTTTACTCTCATTGACGTCAAAAGCCATTGAAATTTTTGTATTATTGTTTTTGATGAAATTATAGTGTAAAAAAGCAGTCCCTAAATTCCCGACACCGATGAGCATTACATTGGTCATTTCATCTTGGTCAAGTGTCTTTCTGAAGAAGGTCAAAAGGTAATCGACATTATAGCCATAGCCCTTCTTCCCAAGTGCACCAAAGTACGAAAAATCTCGGCGAATGGTAGCAGAATCCACTTTGACTGCATCACTAAGCTCTGCTGATGACACCCTTTGTTTTCCTGATGCATGCAGATTTTTTAAAAAACGGTAATATAGCGGCAAACGTTTGGCTGTCGCTTGTGGAATTTTTGACTGATCTATATTCATATAAGGTCCTCCAACTTAAATATCAGATGCTCTGTGAAAATCACCGTTTTTCCCGCCTGTCTTTTCAATTAAATAGGTAGGACCGATGATCATGCCTTTATCAATCGCTTTGCACATGTCGTAAACAGTCAGTGCACATACTGAAGCAGAAGTGAGCGCTTCCATCTCCACACCCGTACTTCCTTTTGTTTTCACTTGTACTTGTATGTTCAGAATGTGCGCATTTCCGTCTTCCTCCCAATCAAAGGAGATATCCACACCTTTTAGTGCAAGCGGATGACACATTGGAATGATGGTAGATGTTTGCTTTGCTGCCATAATGCCAGCAACCTGTGCAACAGACAGCACATCGCCTTTTCCAATTTCACGCTGCTCTATTTTATGAAACACTTCTTTTATCATACGAACGCTAGAAGCAGCAACGGCGGTTCTCACGGTAGACGATTTGTCACTAATGTCGACCATCTTTGCTCTTCCCTGTTCGTTAAAGTGGCTAAATTGACTCATCTTTTCAACGCTCCCTCACTCAAATGATACACTATTTTTTCCTATCTGTCTTTCATTTGAATATGGCGATTGTATGTAACATTTGCTGGTTTACTGCTGATAAGCTACACTTAACATATTATAGCAGAGGTGAAGTTACATGATGATTCTACAAGTGAATCAGCTGTCCAAATCGTTTGGTGCTGATACCGTTTTAACGAATATAAAATTGGAAGTCAAAGCAAGGGATCGGATTGCCATTGTAGGTCGTAACGGCGCAGGCAAATCCACCCTTTTGAAAATCATTGCCGGTCAATTGTCTTACGAGCAAGGTGAGATCATCAAACCGAAAGACCTATCGATCGGCTATTTAGCACAGCATACCGATGTGACGTCTACACGTACGTTAAAAGACGAATTATTATCGGTTTTTGATCATTTGAAAAAGATGGAACAAGAGATGAGAACCATCGAGGAGAAAATGGCTTCCTCTACAGGTTCTGAGCTAGATTCCCTCATGAAAACCTATGACAGGCTACAGCAGGAATTTAAAGACCAAGGCGGCTATCAATACGAAGCAGACGTCCGCTCCATTCTTCATGGACTCGGCTTTAGTCACTTTGAAGATGAGACAACCGTTCAATCCTTAAGCGGCGGCCAGAAAACCCGTCTAGCGCTTGGAAAGCTCTTATTAATGAAACCAGAACTCTTAATTCTGGACGAGCCGACCAACCATTTAGATATTGATACCTTATCATGGCTGGAGCAGTATTTGCAAAATTATACAGGCGCCATTCTGATCGTGTCCCATGACCGCTACTTCTTAGACAAAGTGGTGAACCATGTTTATGAAGTCTCAAGAACTGCCATGAAAAAGTTTGCAGGCAACTATAGTAAGTATCTTGATCTGAAAGCTGAGCAGCTAGAGCGCGATATGAAGCTTTACGAAAAGCAGCAAGAAGAAATCTCAAAGCTTCAGGATTTCGTAGATCGCAATCTAGCAAGAGCCTCAACCACAAAGCGCGCTCAGAGCAGACGCAAGCAGCTGGAACGGATGGATCGTATAGATAAGCCATTAGGTGATGAAAAATCTGCAAACTTTCATTTTGATATTACGAGACAAAGCGGCAATGATGTGCTGAAGGTACATGATCTCGACATTCGTTATGATGAAAAAACACCGCTCCTATCCTCTCTTTCTTTTCAGATCAAACGAGAGGATAGCGTGGCACTCATTGGTCCTAATGGGATCGGGAAATCAACCCTTTTAAAAACGTTAACGAACACAATAAAGCCTGTAAAAGGCGACATCACCTTTGGATCTCATGTCACAATCGGCTACTATGACCAAGAACAAGCCAAACTGACATCCTCCAAAAAAGTGCTGAATGAGCTTTGGGATGACTATCCTCATATGAATGAAAAAGAAATTCGGACATGTTTAGGGAACTTCCTCTTTTCCGGTGACGACGTCTTAAAGCCCGTTCATGCATTAAGCGGTGGAGAAAAAGCGCGCCTTGCCCTGGCAAAGCTGATGCTCCAAAAAGCCAATTTCCTGATACTTGATGAGCCTACGAACCATTTAGACTTAGATAGTAAGGAAATTTTAGAAAATGCACTGATTGATTACCCAGGAACCATCTTATTTGTGTCTCATGACCGTTATTTTATCAACCGTCTGGCAACGAAAGTATTCGAACTGTCGCCTACAGAAACAAAAGAGTATCTCGGTGATTATGACTACTACCTTGAAAAGAAAAATGAACAATTAGAGCTTGAAGCGATTCAAGAAAATGAAGCGCTGAAAAAACAAGCAGCCAAGCCAGTTGAAACGGCAAAGCTTTCTTATGCGGAAGAAAAAGAACTGAAAAAGAAAGAAAGACAAAAGCAGCGCAGAATCGAGGAAATTGAAGAACGGATTGCTGTCATTGAAGCTAAGCTTGGTGAAAATGAAGAGCTTCTATGTGATCCTGCTATTTTTCAAGATCACGAGAAGGTCCAAAACATTCAAACAGAAAACGATACACTTCATCAAGAGCTGGAATCCCTTTTCGCAGAGTGGGAAGAGCTATCCGAATCGTAAAGAGTGCCCTAATGGGTGCTCTTTTTTCTTTTAGTGAAAATTTCTTATCCACATTAATATCCACAATAACTTCTTTATTATTCTTTTAAAAATCGGACTTATCCACTTTATCCACAGAGATTTAATCACATATCCACATAAAAGAACGTATTTGTGCACATCCACTTCATTTTAAAACGAAATTTTCTAACAATTGTGGATATATCACGTTTACTTGTGAATAACTCGCTTTCATTAAAAATGAAAAAAACCTGTGTATCCACAGGAGTTTTTATTCATATGAGACAAGCGGTAAGCCCGGCTGGCCATTCATCGCCATATCGCCTCTTATACCTTTTTCAAACGCAATGGTTCCAGCAGCAGCGATCATGGCTGCATTGTCTGTACAAAGAGATAATGGTGGAATAATGACCTTCACGTCAGGAAGCTTCGTGAATGCTGTCGTTAAAGCTTCTCTCAGTCCTTTATTGGCAGCGACTCCACCAGCTAGGACAACTTGCTTGACGCCATAGGCCTCAGCCGCTTTTAATGTTTTCCCAACAAGCACCTCAATGACACTTGCTTGAAAACTTGCTGCCAAATTCTCTGGAGTAATTGTTTCTCCTTTTTGAGATGCATTGTGTAGTGTGTTAATAACAGCTGATTTTAATCCACTAAAGCTAAAGTGATAGGAACCTTCTTCAAGCCATGCACGTGGAAGCTTAATCGTTGGCTCTCCTTCATGTGCTAACCGATCAATATGAGGTCCGCCTGGATACGGGAGACCCATCGTCCGGGCCACTTTATCGTATGCTTCTCCAGCCGCATCATCTAATGTTTCTCCGATAACCTCAAAAGACCCGTGCTCTTTCATTAGTACAAGCTCAGTATGTCCACCAGAGACGACAAGAGCCAAACATGGAAACTGCAATTCATCTACAAGTTGGTTTGCATAAATATGCCCCGCGATATGATGTACACCAACAAGAGGAATTTGATGAGCAAAGCTCAGTGCCTTGGCTGCATTGACACCGATCAGAAGAGCACCGACTAAGCCCGGTCCTTCTGTGACAGCAATGGCATCTAAATCCTGAAAGCTCATATTGGCCTGTGCCATTACTTCTTCTAACACGATGGTGACTTGCTCCACGTGATGCCTTGAAGCAATTTCTGGGACAACTCCGCCAAATCGTTTATGGCTTTCTATTTGCGATGCGACAATATTCGCTACAATTTCTTTCCCATTTTTCACAATAGATGCCGCTGTTTCATCACAGCTTGTCTCTATACCTAATATAAATCGATCTGTTTGTTCACTCATTTATATTCACCCACATGACCAATGCATCTTCCCCATTATCCGTATAATAATTCTTTCGAATAGAAGCTGGTCTGAAACCAAGCTTTTCATAAAGGGATTGTGCAGGTGTATTTGACACCCGCACCTCTAAAGAAAGATGATCTGTCTTTTTTTCTTTACAAAATTCCATGACATATCGCAGCAATGCTTCCCCGTAACCCTTTCCTCTATGCTCAGGGAGAATCGCAATGTTCGTAATTTGTGCATCGTCCATGACGATCCAGACCCCGCAATAGCCAACAGGCTGCTCATCTTCTTCAATGAGGAAATAATGGCTGTACTGGTTATGGAGAATCTCATAGACAAATGATTCTTTTTTCCAAGGCGCAGTAAACGAATGCACTTCAATCGTATATACCTCTGGAATGTCCGCTACCGTCATTTTTCGAATCTCGGTTATGTTGAGATTATTTTTGTCCTTCAAGCCATTTCACTTCCGCTTCTGCCAAACGAATATAGTTAGGAACAAGCTGATGGACATCTTCAGCAGGACGATCTGCCCCTAAAAACGCAAGCATTGAAGATCTTGGGTTATGAAAAGCTCCCTCCGCTATCACAGCCGTTTCTCCTAAAATGGAGCCAATGCTTTCTTCATGAAGATGCACATCCTGTCCAAGGAATAGGACAGGCTTTCCTGTCTGCTTCAGCTCATGAAGCCAATCCGTGAGCAAGATATTTTGGTCTGGTTTGATCTCTTTGATTTTTCCTTCTTTAAACGTATATAGCCCAGTATATACTTGTCCTCTTCTCGCATCGAATAGTGGCGAGATCCATCCATCAAAGTATTGACCATTTGCCGCAAGTGTTTCTAAACTCGAAACAGCCGATATCGGGATAGACAGCGTCCATGCGAGTGTTTTGGCAATGGTCACACCAATTCGGACGCCAGTGTAGGAACCAGGTCCTTTTGCTACAACAATTTTACTTAGTTCACTTGGGGCTACACCACATTCTTTCATCAATGCCTCAACAGTCGGCATCGCTCGGACGGAATGGTTCTTTTTTAAATACGTAATGCTCTCACCAATCACTGTGGAATCTTTGACAAGGGCAATTCCTAGTGTATGGTTTGACGTATCAATTGCCAGTATGGTCAAATTCTTTCATCTCCTTACAAAGGGTCTCATAGCGTTCCCCTTTTGCACTAAACGTAAGATGACGTTCTTCTTCACGTTCTGTTCTTAGCATTTCTATTTTCAAGTAGGAGGAAGGCAATTGAGGTCCAATAAGATGTGCCCACTCAACCAAGCATACACCTTCGCCCTCAAAATATTCTTCGAGCCCGATATCTTCTTCCGCATCTTCCATGCGGTACACATCCATATGATAAAGTGGCAGTCTGCCATCGGTATATTCTTTAATAATCGTAAAGGTAGGGCTGTTGACGATACGGGTAATCCCTAAGCCTCCTGCAAAACCTTTTGAAAAAGTCGTTTTGCCTGCGCCTAAATCTCCTTCTAATGTCAAAACATCGCCTGGCATCACAAGTTTGGCCAATGCAGCGGCAATTCGTTTCGTCTCATCCGCACCTTTTGTCGTCCACGTTAATTTCACAGTTGATGTCACCTCATTTCTTAAAATGATTATATCCTTTTTTCATTAACATTGTTTGCTGTTCATTGTCTTTTAATAGAACGCTTGCTGCTTGATCACCTTTGACTTGTCCAATGCGTTTGACTTGAATGTCTTTTTTTCTACATTGCATTTCAAAGCTATCCCAATCAGCCTCTGAAATTGTACCAGTTAATACAAAGTCTTCCCCGCCAAATAACACCCATTCCAGCCAGTCTTTACGCAGCACTGGTAAATTTGGATGTACAGGGAGCTTGTTTGCTTCTATCTCTATCGTCACACGACTCGCTTCGGCTATCTCATTCAGCTCACTCGCTAATCCATCACTCACATCATTCAAGGTGACCCGCGGGAAGCTTGAGCAAATGAGGCCAGCAGTAATGTGGGGCTGAGGCTTTTTATGACGCTCAAGAAAAAAGGCTGTGTCGACTGCCTTGGGAGGGGCTACTTCGTTCATTAAAAGTGATAATCCAGCAGCTGATGAACCAAGCTCACCTGTGACAAAGACGACGTCTCCTGTCTGAGCACTGTGACGATAACAAGCTTTTCCCTTTGGTACCTCGCCAATGACCGTCACTGTAATGACAAAGTCACTTCGAGTGGCAACCGTATCTCCACCAATCAAATCCATATGATAAATATCAGCCAATGCTCTCATTCCCTCGTAAAGAGCTGAAACGATCGTCTCATCACCATGAGGCGGGATCGCAATTGATACAAGATAATACTTTGGGGTTCCTCCCATTGCGGCGATATCACTGACATTGACCGCTAGTGCTTTAAAGCCAATCTCAAAAGGTGTGGAAAAATCAAAGCGAAAATGAACATGCTCCACCATTGTATCAACACAAACGACCTCTTCACAATGTGAATGAGGTTGATAAACACTTGCATCATCTCCGATACCCATAACCAAAGAACGCTGATGTGTTTCTTTTGGTGTAATTCGGCGAATAAGATCAAATTCATCCATAAAAAGACAGCCCCTTCATGCAATCAATTGATTGAATAGACACGATGTCAGACATAATTAGTATTAGTGTAAGCCAATATGAGTTTCAGTTTCAATTAAAAATGATATAAAGAAAGCCTGGTATGAAAAAACCAAGCTGGGTTGAAGTGATCTATCTTTTCTTTTTACATAACGTGTAACCAAACACAACGCCATTCAATGTATATTGGATACGTATGAAAAGAAAAAGACATAAAAAAAAACGAAACTATACGTTTTCGTTTACAAGTCATAAAAATGGCGGTCCGGACGGGACTCGAACCCGCGACCTCCTGCGTGACAGGCAGGCATTCTAACCAACTGAACTACCGGACCATTTTGGTTGCACTCACTGAGCACTACCCATTGGTATATAAAATAATTTGGTTGCGGGGGCAGGATTTGAACCTGCGACCTTCGGGTTATGAGCCCGACGAGCTACCGAACTGCTCCACCCCGCGACGATATAAATATAACAAGCTTGGCGGCGTCCTACTCTCACAGGGGGAGACCCCCAACTACCATCGGCGCTGAAGAGCTTAACTTCCGTGTTCGGTATGGGAACGGGTGTGACCTCTTCGCTATCGCCACCAAACCTGATGGAGAGAATGTTCTCTCAAAACTAGATAACAATGTTCAAACTTCACATTAGAATATAGGTTAAGTCCTCGATCTATTAGTATCTGTCAGCTCCACGTGTCACCACGCTTCCACCTCAGACCTATCAACCTGATCATCTTTCAGGGATCTTACTTCCTTGCGGAATGGGAAATCTCATCTTGAGGGGGGCTTCATGCTTAGATGCTTTCAGCACTTATCCCGTCCGCACATAGCTACCCAGCGATGCCCTTGGCAGAACAACTGGTACACCAGCGGTGCGTCCATCCCGGTCCTCTCGTACTAAGGACAGCTCCTCTCAAATTTCCTGCGCCCGCGACGGATAGGGACCGAACTGTCTCACGACGTTCTGAACCCAGCTCGCGTACCGCTTTAATGGGCGAACAGCCCAACCCTTGGGACCGACTACAGCCCCAGGATGCGATGAGCCGACATCGAGGTGCCAAACCTCCCCGTCGATGTGGACTCTTGGGGGAGATAAGCCTGTTATCCCCGGGGTAGCTTTTATCCGTTGAGCGATGGCCCTTCCATGCGGAACCACCGGATCACTAAGCCCGACTTTCGTCCCTGCTCGACTTGTAGGTCTCGCAGTCAAGCTCCCTTGTGCCTTTACACTCTGCGAATGATTTCCAACCATTCTGAGGGAACCTTTGGGCGCCTCCGTTACATTTTAGGAGGCGACCGCCCCAGTCAAACTGCCCACCTGACACTGTCTCCCTGCCCGATAAGGGCAGCGGGTTAGAAGGTCAATACAGCCAGGGTAGTATCCCACCGATGCCTCCACCGAAGCTAGCGCTCCGGTTTCCAAGGCTCCTACCTATCCTGTACAAGCTGTACCAACATTCAATATCAGGCTGCAGTAAAGCTCCACGGGGTCTTTCCGTCCTGTCGCGGGTAACCTGCATCTTCACAGGTACTATAATTTCACCGAGTCTCTCGTTGAGACAGTGCCCAGATCGTTGCGCCTTTCGTGCGGGTCGGAACTTACCCGACAAGGAATTTCGCTACCTTAGGACCGTTATAGTTACGGCCGCCGTTTACTGGGGCTTCAATTCGCACCTTCGCTTACGCTAAGCGCTCCTCTTAACCTTCCAGCACCGGGCAGGCGTCAGCCCCTATACTTCGCCTTACGGCTTCGCAGAGACCTGTGTTTTTGCTAAACAGTCGCCTGGGCCTATTCACTGCGGCTTCTCGGGGCTTTAACACCCTAAGAAGCACCCCTTCTCCCGAAGTTACGGGGTCATTTTGCCGAGTTCCTTAACGAGAGTTCTCTCGATCACCTTAGGATTCTCTCCTCGCCTACCTGTGTCGGTTTGCGGTACGGGCACCTCTCACCTCGCTAGAGGCTTTTCTTGGCAGTGTGGAATCAGGAACTTCGCTACTAAATTTCGCTCGCCATCACAGCTCAGCCTTCACGGGAAACGGATTTGCCTATTTCCCAGCCTAACTGCTTGGACGCGGATATCCAATACCGCGCTTACCCTATCCTCCTGCGTCCCCCCATTGCTCAAATGGTGAGGAGGTGGTACAGGAATATCAACCTGTTGTCCATCGCCTACGCCTTTCGGCCTCGGCTTAGGTCCCGACTAACCCTGAGCGGACGAGCCTTCCTCAGGAAACCTTAGGCATTCGGTGGACGGGATTCTCACCCGTCTTTCGCTACTCATACCGGCATTCTCACTTCTAAGCGCTCCACCAGTCCTTCCGGTCTGACTTCACAGCACTTAGAACGCTCTCCTACCACTGTTCGTAAGAACAGTCCGCAGCTTCGGTGATACGTTTAGCCCCGGTACATTTTCGGCGCAGAGTCACTCGACCAGTGAGCTATTACGCACTCTTTAAATGGTGGCTGCTTCTAAGCCAACATCCTGGTTGTCTAAGCAACTCCACATCCTTTTCCACTTAACGTATACTTTGGGACCTTAGCTGGCGGTCTGGGCTGTTTCCCTTTCGACTACGGATCTTATCACTCGCAGTCTGACTCCCAAGGATAAGTCATCGGCATTCGGAGTTTGACTGAATTCGGTAACCCGGTAGGGGCCCCTAGTCCAATCAGTGCTCTACCTCCGAGACTCTTACCTTGAGGCTAGCCCTAAAGCTATTTCGGAGAGAACCAGCTATCTCCAGGTTCGATTGGCATTTCACCCCTACCCACACCTCATCCCCGCACTTTTCAACGTGCGTGGGTTCGGGCCTCCATTCAGTGTTACCTGAACTTCACCCTGGACATGGGTAGATCACCTGGTTTCGGGTCTACGACCACGTACTCATGCGCCCTATTCAGACTCGCTTTCGCTGCGGCTCCGCATCTTCTGCTTAACCTTGCACGGGATCGTAACTCGCCGGTTCATTCTACAAAAGGCACGCCATCACCCTTTAACGGGCTCTGACTACTTGTAGGCACACGGTTTCAGGATCTATTTCACTCCCCTTCCGGGGTGCTTTTCACCTTTCCCTCACGGTACTGGTTCACTATCGGTCACTAGGGAGTATTTAGCCTTGGGAGATGGTCCTCCCGGATTCCGACGGAATTTCACGTGTTCCGCCGTACTCAGGATCCACTCTGGAGAGAACAACATTTCAGTTACAGGGCTGTTACCTTCTTTGGCGGGCCTTTCCAGACCTCTTCGCTTATATCGTTCCTTTGTAACTCCGTATAGAGTGTCCTACAACCCCAAGAGGCAAGCCTCTTGGTTTGGGCTGTTCCCGTTTCGCTCGCCGCTACTCAGGGAATCGCATTTGCTTTCTCTTCCTCCGGGTACTTAGATGTTTCAGTTCCCCGGGTATGCCTTCTCATACTCTATGTATTCAAGTATGGATACTACTCCATTACGAGCAGTGGGTTTCCCCATTCGGAAATCTCCGGATCAAAGCTTGCTTACAGCTCCCCGAAGCATATCGGTGTTCGTCCCGTCCTTCATCGGCTCCTAGTGCCAAGGCATCCACCGTGCGCCCTTTCTAACTTAACCATTTCTTACTTTAGAAAGAATCACTATGTGTGATGAACTTTGCATTGCATTCAATGTGAATGTATTACTTATTGTTATCTAGTTTTCAAAGAACAATCCTGTCTCGCTAGAGACATGTCTTGAAGGAATGATCCTTCAAAACTAAACAAGACGAAAACGCACACTGCTCCATATATCCTTAGAAAGGAGGTGATCCAGCCGCACCTTCCGATACGGCTACCTTGTTACGACTTCACCCCAATCATCTGCCCCACCTTCGGCGGCTGGCTCCATAAAGGTTACCTCACCGACTTCGGGTGTTGCAAACTCTCGTGGTGTGACGGGCGGTGTGTACAAGGCCCGGGAACGTATTCACCGCGGCATGCTGATCCGCGATTACTAGCGATTCCAGCTTCACGCAGTCGAGTTGCAGACTGCGATCCGAACTGAGAACAGATTTATGGGATTGGCTAAACCTTGCGGTCTCGCAGCCCTTTGTTCTGTCCATTGTAGCACGTGTGTAGCCCAGGTCATAAGGGGCATGATGATTTGACGTCATCCCCACCTTCCTCCGGTTTGTCACCGGCAGTCACCTTAGAGTGCCCAACTAAATGCTGGCAACTAAGATCAAGGGTTGCGCTCGTTGCGGGACTTAACCCAACATCTCACGACACGAGCTGACGACAACCATGCACCACCTGTCACTCTGTCCCCGAAGGGAAAGCCCTATCTCTAGGGTTGTCAGAGGATGTCAAGACCTGGTAAGGTTCTTCGCGTTGCTTCGAATTAAACCACATGCTCCACCGCTTGTGCGGGCCCCCGTCAATTCCTTTGAGTTTCAGTCTTGCGACCGTACTCCCCAGGCGGAGTGCTTAATGCGTTAGCTGCAGCACTAAGGGGCGGAAACCCCCTAACACTTAGCACTCATCGTTTACGGCGTGGACTACCAGGGTATCTAATCCTGTTCGCTCCCCACGCTTTCGCTCCTCAGCGTCAGTTACAGACCAGAGAGTCGCCTTCGCCACTGGTGTTCCTCCACATCTCTACGCATTTCACCGCTACACGTGGAATTCCACTCTCCTCTTCTGCACTCAAGTTTCCCAGTTTCCAATGACCCTCCCCGGTTGAGCCGGGGGCTTTCACATCAGACTTAAGAAACCGCCTGCGAGCCCTTTACGCCCAATAATTCCGGACAACGCTTGCCACCTACGTATTACCGCGGCTGCTGGCACGTAGTTAGCCGTGGCTTTCTGGTTAGGTACCGTCAAGGTGCGAGCAGTTACTCTCGCACTTGTTCTTCCCTAACAACAGAGCTTTACGATCCGAAAACCTTCATCACTCACGCGGCGTTGCTCCGTCAGACTTTCGTCCATTGCGGAAGATTCCCTACTGCTGCCTCCCGTAGGAGTCTGGGCCGTGTCTCAGTCCCAGTGTGGCCGATCACCCTCTCAGGTCGGCTACGCATCGTCGCCTTGGTGAGCCATTACCCCACCAACTAGCTAATGCGCCGCGGGTCCATCTGTAAGTGACAGCCGAAACCGTCTTTCATCCTTGAACCATGCGGTTCAAGGAACTATCCGGTATTAGCTCCGGTTTCCCGGAGTTATCCCAGTCTTACAGGCAGGTTACCCACGTGTTACTCACCCGTCCGCCGCTAACATCCGGGAGCAAGCTCCCTTCTGTCCGCTCGACTTGCATGTATTAGGCACGCCGCCAGCGTTCGTCCTGAGCCAGGATCAAACTCTCCGAGGTATGCAGGATGCATATCACACATGCGTTGCTACACGATGTAGCGAACTTAGCATGTGATCATTTCCTGCCTCGTCAGCGTTTGACTGACTACCTATGATATAACATAGGATTTTTTATAAAAACTCGAATTAACAGGTACGTTTTGTCTTGTTTAGTTTTCAAAGATCATATTTCAAAAAATGGAGCGGGTGATGAGAATCGAACTCACGACATCAGCTTGGAAGGCTGAGGTTTTACCACTAAACTACACCCGCGTGGTTTGTATTGGCGCGCCCGAGAGGAGTCGAACCCCTAACCTTTTGATCCGTAGTCAAACGCTCTATCCAATTGAGCTACGGGCGCTTAATCAGGCGACTTAATTATCTTAACATATCGTTTTTATCAAGTCAATATCTTTTTGAGATTTGTTTGTCGCATGTGTTTGAATGTCTTTGTTTCAAATACGTCATCAGCGACGAATAAAAATATACCATGGATCACATAAAAGGGTCAATACATTTTTCTAAAAAAGTTTCATGTTTTTTAAGAAGTGGTTTTTTCTTAGATAAATAGAGATGCAATAACCCTATTTTCTTCCCTTTCTTCATAATTCCAATGATTCTTAAATAAAATCTTTCTAAATCCAAAGGAGGACAAAACATGGTCACATAGAATTTTTATTTATTGGAAAATTCTTAAAATTTTCCAAGCATTTAAAGGGGGTAGGAGATGATGAAAAAGTTCGTCGCTTTTCAAATCATGATCGCTTTGGTGATAGGAGCTCTTATCGGCCATTTCTTTCCTGACTTCGGGATGGCTCTCAGGCCAATTGGAGATGGATTCATCAGGTTGATTAAAATGATCGTTGTTCCTATCGTTTTCTCTACCATTGTTATTGGTGCAGCTGGCAGTGGTGGTATGAAAAAAATGGGCAGTCTAGGATTAAAGACGATCATTTGGTTTGAGGTCATTACAACCATCGTTCTAGGAATTGGTCTATTGCTGGCTAATGTTCTAAAGCCAGGCGTTGGCCTTGACTTCTCTAAATTAGCTAAGAAAGATATTGGTGAATTAGACGGCTATACGCAGAAAGTCGTCGACTTTAAACAAATGGTACTCGATATCATTCCAACGAATATCGTCGATGTCATGGCTCAAAATGATTTACTAGCTGTCATTTTCTTCGCCATATTATTTGGTGTAGCGGCAAGCGGTATCGGTAAGGCATCCGCTCCTGTTCTCAACTTCTTTGAATCAGTGGCACAAATTATGTTTAAGCTAACGCAGATGGTCATGGTGACAGCACCTATTGGAGTGCTTGCATTAATGGCTGCTTCTGTTGGTCAATATGGCATTGTGTTATTAATTCCAATGATGAAGCTTGTTGGGACTGTATTTTTAGGTTTATTCATTATTCTCTTTGCTTTGTTCCCTCTGGTCGCACTGATCTTCCGTTTTAACTACTTCGAAGTTTTAAAAATGATTTGGGATTTGTTCTTGGTTGCCTTCTCTACTACAAGTACAGAAACCGTCCTTCCTCAGCTTATGTCACGAATGGAGAAATACGGCTGTCCGAAAAGAATTGTCTCCTTTGTCATCCCATCTGGTCTTTCTCTCAATTGTGATGGGTCCAGTTTATATTTATCGGTTTCCTGTGTGTTTCTTGCACAAGCGTTTGGTGTCGACATGAGTTTGTCACAGCAGCTTTTGATGATGCTTGTTCTTGTGTTAACGAGTAAAGGGATTGCAGCGGTGCCATCCGGTTCACTCGTCGTACTTTTGGCAACCGCCCATGCAGTAGGTCTTCCAGCAGAAGGCGTCGCCATTATCGCCGGTGTCGATCGAATTATGGATATGGCACGAACTGGTGTGAACGTTCCAGGTCATGCCGTTGCATGTATTGTCGTATCGAAATGGGAGAAAGTATTCCGTGAGTCTGCTTGGGAAGTTCCAAAAGCAGGTGAAGAAACAAAAGGAATGTAGTGTTATATGAAGGAAAGGGCTTCCCCTTTCCTTCAGCGTGTAGACAAACCCTCGCATTCGTTGTCAGTCCTGCGCTCCGGTGCTCACGAATGTCAAATTCGCTCCGGTACTCGTCCTTCCTAGACTTCAAAGGTTTTCTATCACGCTGAAAAGAAAACAAAAGGAAAGGGCTTCCCCTTTCCTTTTCTTATGATAAAAATGCTTGCTTTAGGACCGCTTTGCCTTGAGGTTGCAGCTGCACTTCTGCATATGCGCCATTAACCAGCGTCATTTGCGGCGGGACATGCCCACAATCTATATCGTAAAAAATGGGGATTTTTAATTCCTTTTGTAATTCTTCATATACATCATGATACTGATACCCTTCCACAGGCACATCTACTGCACTTCGCCCAAACATAATACCTGAACAATGGTCAAACCATCCTGCTAGTTTCAATTGAACAAGCGATCTCTTCACGCTTACAGCATTTAATTCACAGTTTTCAAAGTACCAGAGAATTGGTTCATCTTTTAAGAATGTTTTTTGAAAAGCTTTGACATCTCCAAAAGGCGTCCCAGCTAAGTGGCGTATGACATCAATACAGCCGCCCATTAGCCTCCTCTTTACCATCTTTTCTTGTCGATCAACCGTATGCCATGCGGTCGGTTCTGTTAAATGAAAAACATGTTCAATCGGATTGTCATACTGCCATTCCTTTTGATACATAGATGAAGAATATTGGCTGATGTCCATTTCCCCTTTTGTTGAAAGTACTTCTTCCCACATGACAGTTGTTTGATCAAGCTCTTCTCCCTGAAGATCTACTAGGTTCGGTCCATGCGCAGTGGCAATGCCTGTTTTTAAAGTTAACGCCAGCAGAAGCGCACTCGTATCCGAGTAACCAAGAATCCACTTTTTTTGCATCGATGAGAAATCAAGGTGCTCTAACACCTCCATCAGAAGCTGCCCTCCCCATGGCGGGATGATGTGATCAATCTAATCACAGGTCATCATGTACTGAAGCTCCTTTGCTCGTTCTACGGCAGGAGCTGATTTTGCCTTTTCCTGGTGCCATACCGTATCTCCACATATGACATCATAGCCTCTTTTTTTCATTCGCTCGCATGAGAGCTGAAACATGTCATGCAAAGACGGCTGTACACCTGAGGAAGGTGCTGTGACGCCAATTGTTTGTCCTTTTTGTAATTGTGGAAATTGTATCATCCTATTTCCCTCCATCCTCTCTCAATCTCTCATTTATAAAGAGGAGCCCCTATTACAAGGGACATCTTCTTTTATTCCTTTTGACGCAGCACAGTATAGACACCTGCAAAGATACATAGAATGCCAATGAATGAGCGTAATCCCATTTCTTCTCCCAAAAGCAGCCAGCCAAGAACGGCACCTACGATCGGTTGAAAGAAAAAGAACAAACCGCCGCTTGAGGCATCCATTAATTGAAGCCCTCTATTCCATAAAAAGAATGCTAGAGCTGTTGAGATGATGCCTAGATAAAGAATACCGCCCCAAATCTCCGGCCTTGCCATCTGTTCCACATCTAGGTGAGGTAAACGAAATAATACAGGCGGTGTTAAAACAATGAATGCAATGATGATCGCATATGTGGTTGTCACCACCTGAGGGTACTTTCCTGGGACACGTTTGAGCAAAACAGACATCAGCGCCCATGTTAAAGCAGCGAAGACCAATGAAAGACCACCGACAAATTCATCTGTCTGTACTGCAACTGGTCCAATCATGAGCCATACACCTGCTGTAGCAAGCAGGATGGATGCGCACTTTCGAACAGTCATGGCTTCTTTTAATAGAAAGAAAGCAAACAGCACCATAAACGCAGGAGTTGCAGATGTAATAACAGCCCCCATTTGTGCAGAGGTATACATCGTCCCAATTTCTTGGGTCACGATTGAAAGGAAATTTCCGATCAGCCCAATCAACACCATAAGCGGGATATCTTTTTTATCTAATCGAAAGGAATAGCCCAAGCGCCAAATGGTGAACACCAACACGACTCCTGCTACAGCATATCTCATCCAGACGAGCTCAAGTGGCGGAACAACCGCTACTGTTACTTTGACAACAACGTACATGCCGCCCCAAATACTTGCTGCGATTGCTAGGTAAAGGGCGCCTATATATTTTTCATTCATCATTTTCCCTCCGTTATTGGATATTTTGAATACCATATCCACAAACGGAGATCACTCTCCGTTATGGACGGAGGGCATTTGGAACATCATGTTCAAACAAAGGTTTGCACAGCATCGTCGTCACTCCAATTTTTTTATTTTCTGATACTTTATAACAGATTCTGGATGACTTCAATCCTTTTTGCACCTTTTTTCTTTATATAATAGAAGATAAGGGGATATTGACATGCTAAATTCGTTTTCATATAGTAAGTAAAACTATAGGTCGTCACGCAGAAAAGGAGTAGAGGTCGTTGGATATTGAAGCTAGAAAACATATTCCCAGCACGGAACATGAACCATTTCTCGAGGGAATAAAAGATTGTGTGCCAACCCTGCTTGGTTATATGAGTATCGGGTTTGCCTTTGGAATTGTTGGAATTAGCGCACAGTTAAGCCTATGGGACATTGCGCTTCTAGCAATCTTTATTTACGCAGGTGCTTCACAGTT
This sequence comes from Bacillus sp. FSL W8-1143, assembly GCF_037965155.1. Classification (NCBI taxonomy): domain Bacteria; kingdom Bacillati; phylum Bacillota; class Bacilli; order Caryophanales; family Bacillaceae; genus Bacillus; species Bacillus sp. FSL W8-1143. The sequence continues at coordinate 598,784 of NZ_CP150182.1, read as the reverse complement.
TATTATCTGTGCACTGCTTGTCACGGGAAGCCCCCTTTCCGCTATTATTCTCACTACATTTATTGTGAATCTGCGTCATTTATTACTAAGCCTGACGCTGGCTCCTCATTTTACACGCTACTCTTTAAAACAAAATATTGGATTCGGTCTATTGCTGACTGATGAATCCTTTGGCGTAGCTATGAATAAATTAGCTCAGCATGGAAAGCTGAATAACCGGTGGATGCACGGGCTGAACATAACGGCTTATTTGTGCTGGATTGCTGCCTGTATACTTGGCGGCATTTTTGGACACTGGATCTCAAATCCTGAAGCACTTGGTCTTGATTTTGCTCTTTCCGCTATGTTTGCTGCACTGCTGGTTCTTTCTTTGCAAACTGTGCCTAAAAGTAAATTAACCCATCGCCTGTCACTTGTTTTGTATATGGTCGTTGCGATGTTTGTCCTGCTTCATTTTGTTCCATCACACGTGGCTGTTCTGTTAGCCACCATAATTGTCGCAACCATTGGGGTGGTGACAGATAAATGATCAGCAGTTTTATGATGTGGCTCATTCTCGGCTGTATGATTGTCACTGTGATTCCAAGGGTCGTTCCCTTTATATTTGTACGAAGTATCGAGCTGCCTGAAGTGGTGCTCAAGTGGTTATCGTTTATTCCCATTTGTATCTTTACGGCTTTAATTGCAGAGCATTTGTTCATTCATACCACAACAGGTGTCACCATTCACTGGATGTACCTTGCTGTCTTGGTTCCGACCGTCGTGATCGCTGTTTGGACAAAGAGCTTATCACTTACTGTTCTTGTAGGCGTCCTGCTGATGGGGACTGCCAGATGGTTTTTTTAAAAGAAAAAGCTTAACCGCATGCGGTTAAGCTTTGTTTCATTTTACGATTCCGTATACAAATCCATCATAACCCTTTTCACCAACAGTTTGAATGGCTGTAGCCTCTATTCTTGACTCTTGTTTGAGTAAATTGAAAAATTCACGAGTTCCTTGCACTCGTTCATCCCCATCAGAGTCATGAAGGACTGCTCCATTTCTCACGACATTGTCTGCAATAATGACTGTTCCCTTTTTTGAGAAGTGTAACGCCCACTTTAGATATTTCGGGTTGTTCGGTTTATCTGCATCAATGAAAATCAAATCGAATGGAAGCACATCCCTCTCTTTTAACTGAGATAGCGTATCCAATGCCTTTCCTTGCAAAATGCTCACCCGTTCCGATAAGCCCGCTCTACTAATGTTTTGCTGCGCAATCTGTACATGGTGGCTGACAGCCTCTAATGTGATGAGTTCTCCATCCTCTTCAAGAGCACGCGCCAACCAAATGGTACTGTATCCACCAAGTGTCCCGATCTCTAAAATGCGCTTTGCATTCTTGGTTTTTGCTAATAAATAAAGCATTTTCCCTTGAGCTGGTGACACATCAATTTCTGGCAGGCCTGCTTGCTTATTATGAGTAAGAGCTTGCTCCAAAACATCATCTTTAGGAATCAACTTGTCTGTGATATACTCGTCAACTTTCTCCCACACTTGCTTCATCTCAACCATCTCCCTTGATCATGTCTTCTGTCTCAAGTCTACATGATGATAGCGAGCGCGTATAATCAATTCTTTTCACACATCTATTCATTTTATTGATGAAAGACATGTCATGATGGAGACATGAAGCAGTGCCATGTTTTCGGATTTACTGGTTCAGGTGATTTTTCAAATCCCCTTTTTTATCTTGAAGCTTTCCTTTGGCTTGATCCTTTTTCCCTTCTGCTTTCAGGTTTTGATGATCTGTTGCTTCGCCAAGCTTCTCTTTCAATTGACCTTTGGCTTGATTTGTTTTTCCTTTCGCTTTATCCATATGTCCTTTTTCTTCACTCATTTGTTCCACCTCCACGTTTGATACTATTCATTTAGCCTTTTTCACAGATACAAAACATCTGAGTGTGCGATCCAAGAAACTACAGCAACAAGAAAATCCAGCCAAGGTCGGCTGGATTAAAAATAATGATCTATAAGATAGACTTAAAAGCTTTAACCTGTTTTACTCTGATCGTACTCAACAAGATCACCTAGAATTTCGTCAATCTGATTCATCATCTCAGTTTCAATTTTCACCTCAGATGCTAAAGCATTCTCCCTCACCTGTTCTGGACTAGAAGCACCGATAATTGCTGCAGAAACGTTCTGATTTTGCAGTACCCATGCTATCGCAAGCTGAGCGAGAGTAAGATCAACCTCTTGTGCGATGGGCTTAAGCTTTTGGATCGCCTCTAAGGTATTATTATTCATCCAGCGTTGAGCAAGGTTTTTAAAAAAAGGTTTTCCAGCAGGTGAGTTAGCACGCGAATTAGTCGGAAGTGATTTTCCTGGGAGATACTTTCCAGTAAGAATTCCTTGGGCCAAAGGCGACCATACTACCTGGCCAAGTCCTTCGCGCTGACAGGTCGGTATTACATCACTTTCAATGATTCTCCATAGCATGGAGTATTGAGGTTGGCTGGCAATTAGGGGGACTTTTAGCTCTCGTGCAAGCGCTGCCCCTCGAGTAATTTGTTCTGCTGTCCACTCACTTACACCAATATAGTTCACTTTCCCCTGTCTTACTAAATCTGCGAAAGCTAACATCGTTTCTTCCAGAGGTGTAGTTGGATCAAACCTGTGTGCATAGTAAATATCAATATAATCCGTTTGTAAACGTCGCAAAGAGGCATGACAGTTTTCCAAAATATGCTTGCGTGATAATCCTCTATCGTTTTTCCCTGTACCGGTTGGATGACATACTTTTGTACATAGTTCAATGCTCTCCCGCCGGATCCCTTTTAAAGACCTGCCTAGTATCTCTTCAGCCTTGGTGTCTGAATAAACATCAGCAGTATCAAACGTCGTAATACCAACATCAAGAGCAGCTTTCACACAATCATGGGCAGTTTCTTCATTTATCTTACCACCATGATTAATCCAGTTTCCGTATGCAAGTTTACTAATTGTTAATCCACTATTTCCAAGTTTACTATACTCCATAATAATGCCCTCCTTTTGAAAGAATACTTTCATTATAAAAAGAGGCCCTTAATATGTATAATATATATATTCAGATAAATATATATATATTTTATATAACTAAAAATATTTCCATTAAAAAAACACAATAAGCAATGTTGAAATTTATAGGGGGCATAAAAAATGGATCTGAGACAAATACGTTATTTTATCATGGTTGCTGAAGAACTAAATTTTAGCCGGGCAGCTGAACGTCTTAAAATGGCACAGCCTCCATTAAGTCAGGAAATTCGCAAATTAGAAGAAGAGTTAGGTGTTACGCTTTTTCATAGAACGAGAAGACAGGTTGAACTTTCAGATTCGGGGAGAGTATTTTTAGAAGAAGCCCGCCGTACGCTTCTTCAAGTAGATAGAACGATTAAAGCAACACAACTTGCAGATGACGGAAGAATAGGTCATTTGACGATCGGCTTCGTTGATTCTACTGATATTGTGATTGATATTATTAAAAGGTTTCGAGAAAGTTTCCCTAACATCCAACTTGTCTTATGTGAAATGGCTACAGAACAGCAGTTAAAAGCACTATATAAGAAAGAAATTCAAATAGGATTTATTCGTTCTAACCAAAATAATAAGATACTTACCTCAGAAATTTGTTGTGAGGAATCATTAAGCTTGGTTTTGCCAGAAAATCATCCTTTAGCTTCATTTCCCAAAGTTCCAATTCATTTATTAGCCAATGAACCATTTATCATGTTTCCACGTCATCTAGGTGCAGCATTTTATGATTTAATTATCAGCTACTTTTGGGAAAATAGCATAAGTTTAAACGTAGTTCAGGAAGCTATTCAAATGCATACGATTGTGAATTTAGTTGCTGCAGGAATGGGAATCTCTGTGGTTCCATCCTCAGTAGAAAGCGTAAAACGTTCAGGGGTTGTTTATAGAAAAATCCAAGAAACTACACCAAAAGTAAATTTATATGTTTCATGGAGACAAGATGAAACATCAACCGTCGCTGACCACTTTTTAACAGTTGTGAGAGAAGCCTATTTAAGTTCTCAGTCTAAATCATGAAAATCCAGCCAGGGTCAGCTGGATTAAAAAATAATGATCTATAAGACAGACTTAAAAGCTTTCACCTGCTATGTACACGTTTCAGGTATGATAGACATAATGGAAAGAAAGGTTGGTGTTCTATGATTATCTCTGAAAACATATTCACCGTTCGTAACTTGACCTATCGTATTCGGTCTGCTGCAATTGGCGATGCCAAGCAGTTATCAGCGCTCAGACTGAAAATTGATGGTGAAACAGAATATTTAGACCGTGAACCAGGCGAAGCCTTTCTTCATGAAAAAGATTTTGAGGTGTTGATTCAAGATGATACCAAAAAAAGCAAACATTTATTTTTGGTCGCTGATATTGAAGGGGAAATTGTTGGTTTCTCCAGATGTGAGGGACATTCACTCAAGCGCTCTGCTCACAAAGTGACTTTTGGGGTCGCCATTCAAAAGGATGTTTGGGGCTATCACATTGGCAAAGAGCTTTTAGCCGCTTCTATTGACTGGGCTGATCAGCAAGGCATCCAGAAGATGTCACTTCAAGTGCTAGAAACGAACCAAAAAGCCATTCGGTTATATGAGCACCATGGCTTTCTGATTGAAGGGGTATTAAAAAAGGATAAACGTCTGGCAGATGGACTTTATTACAATACTGTTGTGATGGGCAGGCAGCGGCCAAGCTTCTGACTACTTACATCACATAACCCCATACCATTGAAATCGCACTGTATATTAGAAGCAGCCCCATGACATACTGGAACGGTCTTTCATAAGCAGTCAAAAAGCGCTTATACAAAGAGCCAAATAGGCTCCAGCTAAATGTACCGAGAAATCCAATAAGTGCGAGAATCAGCGTCCATATGACATACTGCATATTCGATTGTCCATATGGCAAAACAAATGTTGAAATCACAGTCAATCCATACAAGATCGCTTTTGGGTTGATAAATTGCAGCATCATACCAGGGACAAAATGATTGTAACGATCAAGTGTTTCGTCATCCCCGCCTTTACTTTTCATGATTTTGACCGCTAAATAAATCATGTATGCAGCTCCGATGAACGCCATGACCCAGCCTATTTTCGGCATCACTTGATAAAGAATGATATTAAAGAAGCAACTCAAACACAAAATAACGAGAAATCCGATACCCACACCTAAACAAAATCGAAATGTTTGCTTGACCCCATATTTATTCGTAAAGACCATGGCCATGATGTTGTTTGGCCCTGGGGTAAAGCTGCTCACAAAAGCATAGATCAACATAGAAAGAATCATAGTTGCCGCCTCCCTTGTACGTTATTGAGACTTTAATTACTTTATTGCGTATGTTACGTTTTATTGTAACGTTCGGTCTTTATAAAGTAAATAGAGAAAGGAGTTTTTTTCATGGAAGATGTACAATCGATTATTTCTAAAAATGTGAGGCTTCTTAGAGACCAAAAGAAATTAAGCCTCGAAAAGATGGCAGAATTAACAGGTGTCAGCAAAACCATGATTGGACAAATTGAAAGAGGAGAATCAACCCCTACCATCACGACTTTATGGAAAATCGCCAACGGATTAAAGGTATCTTTTAGTGAGCTCATTCACGCACCACAGCCTGAAATCAAAGTAGTACGCAATGAAGATGCACAGATTTTAACGGAAGATGATGGGCGATATCGCGTATATACGACTTTTCCTTTTGATGACCGGGGGAAATTTGAAGTGTACCGAGTAGAAATTGATCCTGGCGGGTCGCTGCATGCAAATGAACACATTGGCGGGACAGAGGAATTGATTACCGTTTTTGAGGGAGCGCTTGATATATCCATTGGAGATGAGCAATACAGCTTAAACGCCGGCGACTCCATTCGTTTTAAAGCGGACCGTACGCATGCATATAAACAAACCGGAGAACAAATGGTCCGGCTGCAAATGATTCTTTATTATCCTCATGAAAAAAGCTGACAGGCTTGTCCACCTGTCAGCTTTGCATTTTATTTAATTAAATCCTGGATCGCGTACCACTGTTCCAGTAAATGTGACACTATATTTTCCTAATCCCAATTCTTTAATAGAGGTTTGTTTTAAAATACCGACCCAGCCATCCTCTGCATATACAATACTTTCTGGGATGTTTGATGTCGTATATGTTCTTGTTACTGAAACAGTTCGACTGGCCTGAGCCGTTATTTCACTGTTTGTTTGCTCCTTTGCTTCCACTGGAGTAGTTGTGACCCCAGCACCCGTTAAGACAATTGCTCCAACTAAAACAGAAGACATGACCTTTTTCATAAAAAAATCCCTCCCTTTTTTTGTAGAACATAATAACCATACCATAATTCAGTACTTATATAAGATATTTTTTCATTTTTTTGAAAATTATGATATGATTGTCTTATGTTGGATAGAGAGTGTTTTATACTTCTGTGCTTTTATCCTCATCTCATTCCGTCAAACAATTGTGAACGGAGGTGATTTCATGAAAAAATGGCTCATCTGTTTTCAACTTGTTTTTCTCTTCACCTTGACGACCACACCACTTGCTTCTGCTGCTTCATGCCCTACAGTGAAACCTTGTGTCATTGATCCTTAAGCATCAAAAAGGTCGATCAAGCCTATTCACTTGATCGACCTTTTTCGTTATGCTTGCTCTGCTTCCCAGCGGGCAACCTCTTCTCTTACTTTAGGAGCGACTTCTTTTCCAAATAGCTCAATGGCTTTTAATACTTGATCATGCGGCATTGAACCAACTGGTACATGAAGCATAAAACGCGTGATTCCTACATTTTTTCTTAGGTGAATCACTTTCTCTGCCACTGCATCTGAATCTCCTACATACAGCGCGCCTTCTAACGTTCTCGCTGCATCAAATGTAGAACGAGTATAAGGTCCCCAGCCTCGCTCTCTTGCTAACGTATTCATCACATGCTGTGTGGAAGGGAAGAATTGGTCTGCTGCCAGTTCTGTTTCTTCCGCAACAAATCCATGCGAATGTGACGCCACGGTTAATTTCTCAGGGTCATGTCCAGCGTGCACTGCCGCTTGCTTGTACAGCTGAACGAGCGGTGCGAACTGTCTAGGACTTCCGCCAATGATGGCAAGTACTAAAGGCAGTCCCAATAATCCAGCACGTACGACAGATTCACGGTTTCCTCCACTGCCGATCCAGATTGGAAGCGGATCTTGAACAGGTCTTGGATATACGCCGACATCTTGAATAGCTGGGCGATGCTTTCCGCTCCATGTGACACGCTCAGACTGCTGTAATTTGAGCAACAAATCAAGCTTTTCTTCAAATAATTCTTCATAGTCATCAAGGTCATAGCCAAAGAGCGGGAATGATTCAATAAATGAACCACGGCCTGCCATAATTTCTGCACGCCCGTTTGATAGTCCATCTAGCGTTGCAAAATCCTGAAAGACACGAACAGGATCTGCTGATGAAAGGACTGTCACTGCACTTGTCAGGCGGATATTCTTTGTTTGTGTTGCCGCAGCCGCTAAGACAACAGCGGGATTCGATGCAGCGAAATCCTCACGGTGATGCTCACCTACGCCAAATACATCGAGACCGACTTGATCTGCTAAAATAATTTCTTCGACTACTTCTCGAATACGCTGTGCGTGACTGACTGTTTTTCCTGTTTGAAAATCAGGCGTTGTTTCTACAAATGTACTAATTCCTAGTTCCATGAGTGGAACCCCCTATCTTATAAGTATGTTACGAATTCAGAGACTGGCTTTCGGTAGCCTCTCGGTTGTCTGCTCTCTACTTTTTCTTTTCCTAGTGTGATCATTAACACGGGAACCAAATCCGACTCGATGTTGAGCACCTTTTTCATGACATCAGGGTCAAAGCCGATCATTGGGCACGTGTCCCAGCCCTTGTTTTTGGCGGCGAGCATAAACAGCATCGCAGATAATGAAGCATTGCGGATTGCCTCTTCTTTCTGAAAATCCGCTCCTCTCTGTTCATAAAAGCTCATCGTCTCTCTGACCATTTCTTCGTATTGCTGCGTGTTTAAAATGCCAAGCATTTTCAGACCTTCATAAATGTTCGCCGCTTGCTGATAAGCCTTTGTGTCTCCCAGTACAATGATCGCTGCTGAGGCGGAATGCACTTTATATTGTCCAAATGCAGCTTCTCTTACTTGTTCTTTAAGACCTTCTGTTTGGACGACGACATATTGTGTGTGCTGTAAGTTAAAAGCAGATGGTGCCATTTTGACCTCTTCAAAAATGCTGTTAAGCTCTTCTCTCGAAATCGAGATATTTGGCAAAAAATTTGATGCGGATCGTCTTTCACGTACCAATGTATCAAAGCTGAGAGTCATCTTGTTTCCCCTTTTCGTGAAGTTGTTTTGCACCTAAACCGACTTTTTTTAATAATTCAATGAGCTGTTCTTTTTCTTCTTTTTCAATAAAGGATAGGTTTTGTGAAATGACATCTGTGTGTTTAGGAAAAATGTCGTCAAACAATTGCTTTCCTTTTTCCGTCAGTAATACATGAAATACACGTTTATCAGAGGGCGCACATTGCCTTTTCACGAGCTCTTGTTTTTCTAGTTTGTTCACGACATATGTCATACTTCCACTTGGGATTGACAGGATGTCGCTGATTTTTTGGACGGGATGTGGCCCCTTACTATAGAGCAATTCAAGGATCTGAAAGTTTTCAAATCCGATATCATAACGTTCAATGTCTGTTTGAATATTTGTAAAAAGAGCTTGATAGGCTTTCATCCACACGCGGAATAGCCTTAAGTCTAATTCATGTTCATGCTGCACCATGGCAACTACTCCCTTTTTAAGAAATCCTAAAACTAGGATAAATTTATCCTAACACTAGGATATATGATTGTCAACGAGTTTGTTTCATAAAAAAAAGACCACCTCAAATCAGTGATCTTCTTCTTTTAAGACAAAATGCAATTCAGCTATCTGCTTGTATTGTTTGACTTCTTTTAATGAAAACCTGGATTCTATATCCGCTGGGGAAAACAGGGGAATGCCTCTCCCAATCATGACAGGAGCAATTTGAAGATAAAGCTCATCAACCAATCCTGCTTTTATGAAAAACTGAAGCAGTTCCCCGCCGCCGACAATCCAGATATGCTGACCTTCTTCATGTTTTAATTTTTTTATAAAAGATAAGATATCTTCACGAATGATATGTGTTCCTTTCAAACTGTCTTGTAAAGTACGTGACATGATATAACATGTCTTTCCTTCATAAGGAAACTCATCTGGTGACAGCTGTAGAACCTGCTCATATGTATTTCGCCCCATGATCAGCGTATCAACTGACGCATAAAAGTCATCATACCTCGTTTCTTCTTCGCCCTCTGTTCCTATTAACCAATCGAGCCTGTGATCCTCTCTCGCTAAATAGCCATCGATACTCATTGCCCCATAAAAAAGCAGCTTCCTTTTCTGACTCAATTCCATCACTCCCTTATCTTAAACGAGAACATATATTCTATTTTAATTGTATCAGAAAGGAAAGACAAAGTATATATGGATTTTTCATCATCCGTTTTCATGCCTTCAACACCGTGATTCACTAAGGTATCCTCTTCAAGTAATGATATAATAAAATCAGTTCAATCAATGATCATACTTGGAGGAGAAACTGATGATACGACGACTTGATCATATCGTGTTGACTGTACAACATATGGAGGACACCATTCGCTTTTATACAAACGTATTAGGAATGAAGGAAGAAACCTTTGGAGAAGGCCGTAAAGCGCTTCGTTTTGGTTTACAGAAGATCAATCTTCATGAAGCTGGTCATGAATATGAGCCGGCAGCGGCTCACCCACTTCCAGGCTCTAGTGATTTGTGCTTTATCACCGATTTAGATATGGACAGTTTGCTGCTGCACCTTCGCAAGCAAGTGGTTCCTATTGAAGAGGGGCCTGTCAGGCGCACAGGTACATTAGGTCCGGTTGAATCTGTTTATATCCGTGATCCTGATCTGAATTTAATTGAAATATCTCGATATATAGAGGAGGGTGATCCGTCATGACCCGCTTATTTTTGAGACCGATTGAAGAACAGGATTATCCGGGGATTCAAAGAGGATGCCAGCATGAAGAAACACTTTACATGACTGGCACACGAAAAACGTTCACACTAGAAGAAATTCGTTCAGCCTACACCCGATTTTTACAAGATGACAGCAGACGAGATTTCGCCATTTGTCTGTTAGACACGAAAGAAATGATTGGGGATGCGGCGATTGTGGATATTGATCCAATCAATCATACGGCAAGCTTCCGCATTGCGCTTCATGGACCAGAACATTTCCAAAAGGGCTATGGCACCGAAGCTGTCCGAATGGTTCAAGCATTCGCCTTTGAGACATTAGAACTCAATCGCCTTGAGCTCGAAGTCTTTTCCCACAATCCGAGAGCCTTCAGAAGCTATGAGAAAGCCGGATTTCAATATGAAGGAAAAAGGCGCCAAGCGCTTTATTTCAATGGTACCTACTCAGATGTGATCATCATGGGCATCCTTCGTGAAGAATACAATCAGATGAACAGTGGAGATGCCCCTGCTTAAGAAGGGACATCTTTTTTTAAAATTTGAATCGCTGTGACGATGATCAAACAAATCATGGAAGAGAGAACGATAGAGACGCTTGATATACTAAGCGCCATGCCTTCCCATCTGCCAATGAAGAAACTGGCTATCAATAAAACCAATCCAAATAGAATAAAGCATATAGGGAGGATCAGACCCGCATGACGGTTTCTGCCTTTTTTCCCTGCCCACCATGTAAAAATAGCGGTTTGCAGCCAAAACATGTTGTTTCAACTCACTTTCTCTTTTTTTATTTTATGACGATGGAGGTACTTCCAATGAACATGAGACCCATTGAGCAAAAAGACAACCCGTATATCGCAGCGATTATCCGCCAGTCACTAGAATCGGCGAATCTGGCGATTGAAGGAACCGCCTACACTGATCCCCACCTTGACCAGCTGTTCGAATACTATCAATCATTGACTCATGCAGCCTATTGGATTGCTGAAGAGAATGGCGATATTCTGGGCGGCGTAGGCATTGCTCCATTTACTAACGGAATATGTGAATTACAAAAGCTTTATCTGAGTCCAAATGCTCAAGGAAAAGGTGCTGGCAAAAAACTGATGGATACAGCGCTGCAATATGCCTCTACATACTATGAAGCATGTTATTTAGAAACCCGCCAGGAATTAACTGCAGCCACCGGCCTTTATCAGCGATATGGCTTTTCTCTTCTTTCAGAGCCGATTGAAGGCTCTGAGCATTCTGCAATGGATGCTTGGTATCTCAAAACCTTCTCATCATGAGCTGTAAAACAATCGATAGGTTTTTGTCCGCTGAAAGCCTAGCTTTTCTGCCAGTTTGATCGAAGTTAGGTGATGGACATCGCAATCCCAATGCGGTGTCCTCTTATTTTCAAGACAACTCTTGATCATATGCTGACCCGCCAGCTGCGCTAAACCTTTCCCCCGGCAGGCTTCTTCTGTCCAAATATCTATCTCTACACGATCTTCACTTGAAAAAATGGAGACACATTCACTCACCACGTTCTCACCATCTAAGATGGCAACTCCGATTCCTTTTGATAGAAAGCGCGCCGCTCTCCCCCAATAGGCTTCGTAATAGCTAGGCGTGAAAGCCCTGCTTGCATTGATCACCTGTTCTTTTGTCCGCTCTACTCTGTAGCCTGAATGAGACGCAGAAACATAAGATTGTGCTTGCGAAAAAACGTACGCATGTCTTTCCATCTCTTTCAGATGTGATCCAAGACAATTTTTCATCATCACATCTGTCGATTGATTCGCTGAAAATATGGTAAATCGGCCGTTTTGTCTTTTCTGCCTTTCGTAAATATCCACAATAAACGCCGAGAAGTGTGACAGCTCTTCTTCTCTCTTGCCTGCAACATAATAAATGCCGCATGCTGTTTCGAGAAAATAAATACGAGGGTGCACTGCATCATCTACATAAAGATTCCCTTGTATGAAACCATCCATGACCGCATCTACAAACACTGGATATGCCGGATCGATCTGGCGAATCCCTTCTTTTATCGATGCTGTCCTTTGCTTTTCCAAAAGATGCATGGCGCTCCCCTTTTCCAAACATGTTCTTTCCTTCCATTATATATAAAAAAAATGCGCGCATGCAGTGACTCTTTGCAACAAATAAAATTCTTTCTTATTCGCTTTCCTCTATTGCTATGCTCATTGTGAAAGGAGATTTATGAATGAGGCTTTGTTTTATTTGGAATCAAGAAAAGGTTATGACATAAGTAAACGTCATCAACCATCCACATGGCACAGGCATTAAATCACCTGAAGCCGCAGTCTTAAAAAAAGAGACCTCGTTTAAAAGGTCTCTTACTTCTTCATTCATTATTCTGCTGCTGTCTCTTCTGTCGCCTTCCCCCTTCCAAATCAGGGGTAAGCCTACCTGCGAATAAAAATGGGACATGAATATTTTGATCGGATAATATGCCGCCAAGTGCCGGTCAAAGATCGTACCATTACTTATGTAGGCAGAGTTCATTTTCCTACACATACTGAAACCGCAGTGGAAGAGATAATAAATCACTTGACGCTGAAACTTAACAGAGCAATGTTTCTTGTCATCTTCTCATATGATCATTCTCTCTCTCTAAAAATGAATCACCCCTAATTCTAATGCTGCTTTAATTGCTTCCGCTCTTGAAGTGACCTCCAGCTTTTGATAAATATTTGTTAAATGAGCTTTGACAGTTCTTTCGGAAATCCCCATATCAAATGCAATTTCCTTACTTCGTAATCCTCTAGCCACTGCTTGCAAGACAAGCATCTCTTTTTCAGTCAGCATGTTTATTTCTTTTTTCAAATGGTTCGGAGTCACTTGATGCTCTGTTGATTCAAATACCTTAGCAGCGACGTTTGCTTGAAGAAGAATATCTCCTCTGATAGCTGCTTCAATTGTATAAAATAAATTTTCCCTGCTGGCATCCTTTAAAAGATAGCCCTTTGCTCCAAGTTGCAGCCCTTCAATCATTAATTTCTCTTCGTTATAGGTAGTGAGAATCAGGACCGGTACTTTTAATTGAAGAGACTGCATCTCTTTTAGCATCTCAAGCCCACTCATGTTAGGCATGTTGAGGTCAAGTAATACAAGGTCTGGAGCCTTCTCTTTCAAGACATCTAACCCCTTTGCCCCATCCTCTGCTTCACCAATAACATCAAATCGTTGATCTGTCTCAAGAATTAATTTTAATCCTTCTCTAACAACAAAATGATCATCGACAATCACAATTTGATAAGACATTGTTTTTACTCCTTTTTTAAAGGTATGGTTACCGTCACTTGTGTACCTTCATTTTTTTCACTTTTTAAGTGTAGCTGTGCATCAAGCAGTCGGGCACGTTCTGACATACCTATTAGACCGTAATGCCCGGAAGTGGATTCTTGTTTTTTCTCATCAAAACCCACTCCATTGTCTGTGATTTGCAAGGAGATGTGATCTTCTTTTTGCTCCATCACCAATTCGACTTTACTTGCTTTGGCATGCTTGGCAATATTCGTCAAACATTCACTGACAATGTATACGGTATGTTCGATGAGAAAAGGGGACACTTGATAGGAGACAGCCACTTTTGTATGAACTGGAATATTCGTCGCCGTCATAAACCGATTCACTTCATCTTTCACAGAATCAGCTAAGTCATATTGATCCTGGCTATATGTTCGAAGGTCGTCAATGACCAATCTCGCCTCACCTAATGTCGTCCGCGCATGGGTCATTGAACCTTTAATAATGCTTTGAGCACGCTCAACATTCTGATTCTCTAAATGTGCATGGGCCGCTTCTAGCTGCATAATAATACCTGCCAGTCCTTGTGCAAGGGTATCATGTAAATCTCTCGCCATTCTTTGACGCTCATTTGCAAGTGTCAGCTCTTCCACTTGTTGATGTGCCAATTCAAGTTCCTTTAAAAATGTTTGTGTACGAATTCTAGCTTTGACTTGTCTAAAAAATAAAATGGAGTATGCGATGACTACAATCAGAATCAAAAACAAAATAGGAATGTATACCGTCAAATCATCTGTATCATTGACCAAAATAAGGGCAAGAAAAAAAAGGACATAAAAACTAAGCCCTGTCAAAATCACCTTCAATGTATGATAATATACCCCAATACTTTGCGCAATTAGTACCGGTAACAGACCAATTAAGATCACAGGGGAAGCCGCCTGCATGACTGAAACACAAAGTAGAATCACAATTCCTTGAATCAGAAAATATACCCATGGATTCTGCTGAAACCAGTAAAATGACCACCAATGCAGAATCAGATGTATGGCAATAAGTGCAGAAAAAAACAGGCCAGAAAGTGCTAATGAATTGGTTATAAACTGAAATATCATTGCTGCAATATAAACAAGAATGACCCATAATAATGTTGGAATCCGCGAATAGATCATTTCATTAAAAGGGTCTACCCGTCGTTTCGCCATAAATAATCACCATCCGAGCCTCATATTCACTCAAAAAATACCGCCCACCCTTTATCGAGGTAATGGCGGTATCATCAATCATACCATGTAAGACTATCAGTGACTAAATCACCTTCTCTTCTTTCTCTTCTTTCTGAGAAATAGACTCACCTTCAATGTCTATACGTGGAAGCCAGCTTTCGAACCATTTGGGTAAGTACCAAGCAGCTCGTCCGATCAGCATCATACAAGCTGGGATAAAAGTCATTCTTATGACAAATGCATCAAACAGAACGCCGAATGCCAACGTTAATCCCATTGTTTTAATGATCAAGTCATCTGCAAAGATAAAACTAGCAAAGACGAGGATCATGATTAAGCCTGCGGCAGTCACTACTCTTCCACTGTGCTTCAAACCTGATACAACGGACTTTTTCGCATCACCTGATAGAAGGAAATCTTCTCTCATTCGACTGACTAAAAAGACCTCATAATCCATTGCGAGACCAAATAATATTCCTGTCACTAGTACAGGCATAAAGTTTAACAATGGGCCATTTGCTGGTATTCCAAACAATGGCGCAAGGTGTCCATCCTGTAAAACAAAGACTGAAAAACCTAGTGTAGCCGTCAATGTCATAAGGAATCCTAAAACCGCTTTTAATGGAACAAGGAATGATCTAAACACAAGAATCATTAAAATCAAAGCAAATCCAATAATGACCCCTGCAAATTTCGGTAACGCTTCACTGAGTCTATCTGAAATATCTATATTAACTGCCGTAGAACCAGTAACAAGTAATTTCGTATCATACTTTGCAGCAGTCTGACTAGATTCATTTCGTATATCTTTGACTAATTGCTTTGTCGCCTTATCTTCTGGACCGCTTTTCGGTAAGATGGTCAGCATGGCATACTTACCCGATGGATTAGGAACAGCCGGTGCCATTTGTTTGATGCCATCCATCTTCTCTAATACTTTTGTTGTTTTCTCAATAGATTTCATTGCGTTATTTGCATGGGAGGCATCAATGATAACAACCAGTGGCCCATTAAACCCTTTGCCAAACCCTTCTGCTAACAGGTCATAGCCCTTGCGTTCAGTTGTTTCCTTCCCCTTCATACCGTTATCAGGAAGACCCAACTCCATATGAAGTGCTGGCCAACTAAATAGACCAGTCAATACAATGACACCTAGGATGATTTTACCTGGATACTTTTTGATAAACCTTCCCCAAGCTGTTGTTTCTTCTTTTTGTTGAGATTGTAATTTAGAGAACCATTTATTCTTTCTTGAAGGGCTTACTTTATCACCAAGAATCCCTAGTATCGCAGGAACAATTGTCAGAGACACAAGCATAACTGATAGTACCATGAATGCAGCTACAAGACCCATAACGCCTAAAAATGGTATACCGACTAATACAAGTCCGCATAGTGCAATCACGACGGTGACACCTGCAAACAATACAGCACTGCCTGCTGTAGCAACAGCTCTAGCAGCTGCTTCTTTCAATTTGTAACCCTCTGCTAATAACTGTCGATATCGAGAAATGATAAATAATGCATAATCAATTCCTACGGCAAGTCCAATCATCACAGCTAATGTAAGACTAAATGCAGACATATCAACAAAGTTTGAGGTAATTAATATGACCATCACGCCGATTATTAACCCAATGACAGCCGTCAAGATCGGTAGTCCTGCAATCAATAATGAAGCGAAGGTAAAGGCTAAAATAAAGAAGGCCATGACAATACCTATGACTTCCGAAATCCCGCCTACCTCAATTTCTGAGAATGTGACGGAGCCTCCTAATTCTGTTTGGATGCCAGCCTTTCTTGAAATCTTAATACTATCTAATACTTTCTCTTTTGAGGATGCTTTTACCTCACCCGCCTTCACCCGGTATGAAATATCCGCATACCCTATTTTCTTATCTTTACTAATAGCAAATGTCTGATATAAATCCGTCACTTGCTTGACTGCTTTATCCTTTTTGACTTCTTTGATCGTTTCGTTCAATTTATTTTTTACTTTTTTTGTTTCTAATGTTTCGCCCTTAGGTGCTTTAAAGATCAGACGAATCGTCCCGCCATCATCACCTGCTGGGAACTTTTTCTCCAAGAGATCCATTGCCTTTTCTGACTTTGTTCCTGGAATCGACATATCTCCATTAAATGAAACACCTGTCCCTATTGTTGCCGCCACAACAGCTACTAAAACAAGTAACCAACCGATAATCATCCGTTTCGGCTTAGAAAAAGCACTTTTTCCTAAATGATATAAAAATTTTGCCATTCACTTACTCCTTTTTCTTCAACTTCATGAACTTCATCTTTTTATTCTAAGCAATGAGATGATCGATTAAAATTGTACTTTTGGGCAAAAAGCACTGTACTTTTAGGCAACAAAAAAAGGGCATCTTCTTAAGATCCCCTTTAAATCGTTTATGAGGCGACTGTTTTTCGTCTCGTTCTGTTGATTTTACCGACAAACATATAGCCATATTTATAATGATTTGCTAACCGAGACAATAGGATAGGTCCAGCAATTGCAAGTGCTGATATTATGAATGTCCCCACAAAGAATGGATAATCTTTTAATTGTCCCCATAGTAACACAGAGATACCTAGAAAATACCCGTGAAGCAAATAGATGGTGAATGAATATTGACTAATGACAGCTACGAAAGGTGGAACGCTTTTTACTTTAGAAAACAAGAGAAAGCATAAGAAGACAATACTGATTGTATAAAGAACAACATCTGGCCTCTTAGAAGAAGGCTCGAAAAAGCCTACATATGTATTGCTTAGAAGGGTCACTGCTGAAATCAGAACAAGTCCATACACGGCAAACTTAAATTGATGAAGTCTTGTGATAAACTGCTGATAATTCACTCCACAATAATAGGCTAAACAAAAATAGAATAACCAACCTGGAAATGGAATCCATTCTAAGCCGAACATTGGATTAGGTAATTGAGGTTGTGGGATTTTGACGAGGTTCATGACACTTAAATAACCAACTGTGATGATAAAGGAGATCGGCAATACCCATTTGGCTGAGGTACGCTTAGCCATTTTGTGAAAAAACATATGCAAAAAGTAAAACTGAAAAATAATCAGAACAAAATAACCAATATAATTTCCCAATAAGACATTTGCTGAAGCTCTTTTAAAGAAGTCAGCTGCCCCTCCATTTAACGATGCAGAATACAAAAACCCATCGACAATCCCAATAAATGCAAATGGGAAAAAGATGGCTTTCACTCTCTTCCACATAAATCCTTTAGGTGTACCATTTGGATAAGAATGCGCCAATAAAAACTCAGAAATGAAAATAAAACTCGGTGTACTGAACATGAGTAGTGCTACAAGAATAGATGATGATTGTGGGCTAGATAAAATGGCTATTGCATGAATGAGCACAACACTCAAACACGAGATACACCGAATATAAAAAATCTCTTTAATTTGCATTGAAAATCCTCCTCTAGCATTTTGGTAAAATATGTATCATGTTAACATGAATAACACCTCATCAACAGTGACCTTGTGATTATTTCAATACTCTATCCACAGGAACAAAAAAAGAGCCCTAGTTAGAGCCCTTAATTAGATACAACCGTCGCCTTCCCCTTCCAAATAAGGGTTAAGCCTAATCCGAGAAATAAGACAACACCTGCGAATAGAAATGGGAAATGTATATTTTGATCGAATAAAATACCGCCAAGGGCTGGGCCGAAAATCGTACCTAGGCTTGTGTAGGTAGAGTTCATCCCTGCGACAAATCCTTGCTGATTGCCAGCGATTTTTGATAAGAAGGTCGTTAATGCTGGACGCAATAAATCAAACGCTAAGAAAATCACACATGTGACAATGAGGACTACCATAAATCCTGAGACGACAGTTGAAACAAAAGCGAGCACCGCTCCGACAATCAAGCAGAGCTGAATGACTCTTTTTTCCCCTAGGGTATTTACGAGTTTCCCAAAAACCAGCACTTGGATGATAACCGCCACAATCGAACTGACCGTAATAATCACCGCAATATCTTTTGGACCAAAACCAAACTTATGATTTGTAAACAAGCTGAAGACCGTTTCATACGCAGACAGTCCAAACGCGAGGACAAACACAATGATAAAAGCGATGAGATAGCTTGGATGGATCGATTTTTTCAAATCCTTAAAGAAGGTCGATTCCTTCACTTGATCCATCTGCTTCGCTCGCTCTTCTTTTGTTAATGGCTCCTTCAGCAAAAGCATAGACGAAATGACGGCTATAAAGGCAATCCCTGCTGCAAAGAAGAATGGCAGGCGTACACCGTATTCTGCAATAAATCCGCCAATCCCAGGTCCGATAATAAAGCCGGTACTAATGGCCGCTGATACATATCCCATTGCCTTTGATCTTTCTTGAACGGTCGTGATATCTGCGACATAAGCAGTCACAGCTGGCATAATAAATGCCGCACTAATACCGCCTAACAGCCTTGCAAAATACAGCACATACACGTGTGTCCCAAGACCGAAGACGAGTTCTGATAACGCAAATAGAAATAGTCCTGACACAATCATAATCTTTCTTCCATAGCGGTCTACCCATCTCCCTGCAATAGGTGATGCAATGAGCTGAGCCACAGCAAACGCCGCCACAAGGTATCCCATCGTACTCCCTGTTAGATGCATCACATTCATGAATAGCGGCATGACAGGAATAATAAGACCAATGCCTAAAAACGCAATAAATATGTTACTTAATAAAATAACGAGTACAGCTTTTTGCTCACGAATCGGTTTTTGCATGATGTTTGTTTCCCCTTTATTGATTCAATTGTTACTCATGATGGTTGATTCCGTGAATAATCAATGAGATCGCTTGTTTTTGTAATTCTTTTTTCTCTTCGATTGGATCATTTTTATACAACACGTCTAATCCGTAAAAAACGGATAATAATATTTTCACTGTTGACTCAACATGCTGGATCGACCAGCTGCCATCTTTGTTACCTTCAAGTATGATGTCTCTCATCACATCATCAAAGTCGGCGTCAATCTTGTTCAGCCGTTCCATGACCTCGTCTGATGTAAAGGCACTTGCACAAAATTCCTCACTTGCTCTCATTAATGGGTAGTTAATGCCCATTTGACTGAGCAGCTCTGCAAATCCTGCGAGCTGATCAATGGCCTGTTGCATCGTTTGTTTTTCCTGATGCCACGTCTCCATCATCAAGAGGTGATCCTCTTCCATGATATGAAGGAACAAAAACTCTTTTCCTTTAAAATGGTGATAAAGATTGCCTTTACTCACTTCAGCCGCCTCTAGAATATCTCGCACAGATGTTTCTGAGTACCCCTTTTTTGCAAATAAATCACGTGAAGCGGTGACGATTTTTCGCTTCGTCTTCTCGCTCTTTTCAGCCCCGCTTTGTGTACTTGTCATCTTTTACAATCCCTTCTATCTTGCTTTTCTTCATCAGGACAATCCAAAACCGACCAGTTGGTTTATTTTTTATTATAAATGGATCTTTTTCAAAATACAATGAAAAAGTCGTCGAAACAATCACTCATGCCATCTCCTTATTTAAATTACCTTAATATTTAACTTCACTTAACTATAAACAATGCCTATAATGGAATAGAGGTGATGTCATTGGATGCAGAAATCATTCATTACAGTAAAAAAATCATTGAATACTCGAATGCACTAGGCTCCATCTACGTAGAAGAGTATCAACGATTTTTAAAACATGAATATGCAGATTTATCAGCCAAACAAGAGCTGACACTTGAATTATTACGGACAAAAACAAGAACAATCAACGAACTAGCTGATTACTTTTCCATTTCGGCAAGTGCCGCCAGCCAGCTTGTATCAAAGCTTGAACAGCTTGGCTATGTCAAACGAGAAATTAATCCACATAACCGGCGGGAAATCATTGTTGATTTTGCTGAAAAGGGTCATGACTTTCACAAGAATACAGAAGAAATTCAATTGCACCTTATTCAAAAATACTATGCAAAGCTTCCAAAAGAAGATTTAAAAACATTATTGTCTCTATACGAAAAAATCTATCAGATTGCGAAAGAAACGCCTTAATCCGGTGTTTCTTTCTCTGACATTTAAGTTAGATAAACTATTAAGGGGATGAAAGTATGGATAGTATTCATTTACAAGATGGACGTCATATTGGTTTGTGTGAATACGGGGATCTTGAAGGGTTTCCAGTATTCTTTTTTCATGGAACTCCTGGATCAAGAGTGATGTTTTTAGATGATGACCCCATTTCTAAAGAGCTCGGTGTTCGTCTCATCTGTTTAGACAGACCAGGATTTGGTTTATCTACCCCTCAACCTGAACGTACGATTTTAGATTGGGCAAAAGATGTGTTGGAAGTCGCAGATCATCTTGGCGTTCACCATTTTTCAGTGATGGGTGTATCTGGAGGCGGCGCATTCGCTGCTGGCTGTGCTTATCAATTGCCGAACCGAGTCCTTTCAGCCGCTCTGATTTCAAGTACAACGCCATTTCAGGACGGAAAACCGCCAAAAAGTATGCTCAAAGAAAACAAATTGGCTTTTTTCCTCAGTAAGAAGTTCCCTTGGCTATTAAGAGCAAGCTATCGTTCCCAGAAGAAAATGATTGAGAACAAACCAGAGAAATTTAAAAAGCTGGCCAAAAACGGGAACAAGCATTTACATCCATGGGACCGTCAATTTCTTCAAACCGATGAGCAATTAGAGATGATGATGACACATTTACATGAAGCCACTCGTCAATCGGTGGATGAATGTATTCATGAACCAGATTTGCTCTCGCGTCCGTGGGCATTCGATATGAAGGATATTCAAATCCCTGTTGATGTATGGCATGGAAAAGAAGATGCGATGGCTCCGTTTGTCGAAATAGAAAAATTAGCTCCTAGCATTCCAAACGTCAAAACCTATTATATCGATGAAGCGGGACATTTTCTTACAGATGTAGACGATATTTGGCGAGATATTTTACTCTCTTTAAAAACACGTGCAGAAGAGCATCATCAGGAGCACGTATAAAAAAAGACCCGAAGCTTCGGGTCCCTTTCTTCATTAATACTTTTCATAATATGCCTGCACTTTACTTGGATCTTTTGTCTTCGTTAGAGCGAGCATAAGCAGAATGCGTGCTTTTTGTGGATTCAATGAATCCGATGAGACAAAGTGATGTTCATCATCCATTTTTTCATGGGTCACAATCCCATTTCCTGCACGGCTTGACCTCACGACGACTACATCTTTCTTTACGGCATCTGTTGCCCCTTTGATGGCTTCAGTTGACATCGTTCCATTGCCTGCTGCGGCAACGACAATGCCTTTCGCTCCTGCTTTTACTGCTGCATCATACATGTATTTTTGATCATTTTGATAGCCGTATAAAATATCGACTTGTGGTAATTCTTTTATTTTTGATACATCAAATTCACTTTCAGACGTATGTTTTCTTGTTGGTTCGTTATAAAAGGAAACCACTTCACCAGCAATTTCTCCAATGTAGCCTTGCTCAAGAGACTTGAAGGAATCGGTTGTGGTCGTATTTGTCTTTGTAATAAAACGAGCTGATGCAATTCGGTCATTTAATGTGACCATGACCCCTTTGCCCTTTGCTTCTTTTGTAGAGGCGATTTTGACAGCATGATACAAGTTTAGCGGGCCATCCGCACTGATAGCAGACGCTGGTCTCATTGAGCCAACGACCACAACTGGCTTATCACTTTTGACAACCAAATGTAAAAAGTAAGCGGTTTCTTCAAGTGTATCTGTTCCATGTGTGATGACAATCCCATCGACTTGATCATCGTTTAAGAGTTTATTGACTCGTTTGGCTAATTTTAAAAGAAGAGCATCATCCACATTTTCACTGCCTACATTCGCCACCTGCTCACCTGTTACGTTTGCAATATCCTTGAGCTGAGGAACTGAAGCAATGACTTTATCGATGCCAAGTGAACCAGATTTATACCCTGTCGTATCTGTATCACTGTCTGAACTGCCAGCAATCGTCCCGCCTGTCGCTAATACCTTAATATTAGACAAGGACTTATTCCCTGTTTCTACGGCTGTCGTTTTGTCCTTTGATTCCTTAGATGCGGTTTCGTTTTCGCTTTGATTTTTCTCTTGGGTACTTGTATTGGCACAAGCTGCTGTCGACATTAATAAAACTGAAAGAAGGACAGCACCTAACCATTTTGTTACGTTCATTCGATCATCTCTTTTCTTAAATGTGATGGATTCAAAGCTAGGTCTCTTTCTATAGGATTTACTTTATACCATTCCTTCATTCATCAGCATGAGGCGAAAGATACAGAACCAAATAAAGGAAAAAAGGGCATTATTACACTTATTTTTTACATCTAAATACCTAACTTTACTTTTTAAAAAGGAGTATTGAGGTTGTTCAATTAAGAATAGTAAACGATGCTAGATCATCAATTTATGATAAAATATAGTGAATTTTACAAAAAGGAGTATACATATTGCAAAAGCTTCAATCATTTCACAAAATCCTAATAACACTATTCCTTAGTTCGATTTTACTCAGTCTGTTCGTATGCTTCTATCCACCGATTCAGGGAGAGCCTGCGTTCATGGTATTTTACGTTCCCATCTTTTTTGTTTGTTATTTCGTCTTTGCGGTTCCTTTGCAGTTGTTGTTTTCTTTGCAACCAAAGGCTTTCCATCCACTTTATCTTGCTGCTTATTTACTGATCGCAATGGTTGTCATGCTTTTTGTGATCGATGGTATTGGGAGTTCAGTATCTATACCTATCATTATCATGAGCAGTCTCATCTACTGGATCTTTGATTCTTTGCTTTATCAAAGAACGCATAAAAAAAACACCTAATGTGAAGGTGTTTTTAGCTGCTCGAGTATATGCTCACAATGATCCAAGTACGCTTGGCTAAGCAGGAAGTCTTTCGGTGCGGCGATCGCTGCTAATGTGATCAGGGCATTGGAATGATGAATGAGCGGATTCAGCATTGAATGCTCTACGTCTCTTATTGTTTGAATATGCAACCATTGAGGTGCTACTTCTTCCTCGTAGATCCTTTTTGTTTCTGCGGAATCTACGTTTCGGTCATTTTGTGCCAAAACCAAATAGATCGGTGATTGGATGCGCTTGATATCTGAAGTGGCATCGGCTTTCATGTTCTTTTGAATGAATTCATAACGATCTTTTGTCATCTCTTGATCGTCCGTTTTCTTTTGATATGTGCGAAATGCTGCGCCTTCTTCTAATAATTTGTTTTGCTCATCTTCTTTTTTGAGTGTTTTTTGAATTTGTTCTTTAGATGCATCCGCTTCTTTTAATGTTTGAAGTGTATTGTACCTTCCCTGTCTCATCCAATTGACAGCAGGCCCGACAAGGATGGAGGCTGTGATATCGGTTCGATCTGTCATTACTTTTGGGATCACCCAGCCCGCTTGGCTTGCTCCCCATAAGATGATTTGTTTTGATTGAAGATTAGGCTCTTTCTTCGCCCATTTGATCACATTCTCTACTTCCTTTGCACGATCATCCATGGATTGATGCAGCCAGTTTCCCTCTGATTGACCCACCCCGGGCTTATCCCATGATATAGACGCATAGCCTTGCTTTGCAAAGCGTTCCATTAAAGGTCTGTATCCTCCGTCATATGTGGCATTTTGTGGACCATCTCCGTGTACAAAAAGGACAATTCCTTTTATTGACTCCTTCTTAGGTGTTGTGACGATACCTGATAATGTCCCATCCGCAGTCTCCATGACGACTTCCTTTTCATTCATAGCAAAGCTGTTTTCATAAAATACAAATGCTGTGATACAAATGAAGGCCGCCACTGCGATGATCAGCCAAATCCTTTTTTTCAATTTCTATTCCCCGCTCTCTGTTCAACTGTGTACACCATGGAATCTTGGTACGTGACAGAGACCGGTACATTCTCATATAAGATCATATAAGAAGGCTGGGCAAACGGAGCTTCGTGTAGAAAAGCCTCAATTTCTTCAATGACTTTCTTTTCATCTTCGGCTAAAAAACTTTTGACCGCGTAAGAACCAGCATCCAGTCTCACATCGTAATCCTGTTCATTTGATACATAATAAGAAATTGTTGAGTCATCTTGCAGATTGATCACATAATATCTCTCCTCAAAAAGAGACAGATCCAGCTCCTTTTGGTGAACGATTTGTTTAAAGTCGAGCTCTGTTTCACTCTTTAGAAGATGATCTGGGATCTGTTTTAAATAACGAATTGGTCGATCTTGAGTCGTTGTTTGATTAAGCTGAAGGCTGTTTTGAATCGACAGCATATGCTCCAGACGCTGTTTCACTTCGCTCAATTCCTGTAGTTGCTTCTCGACCTGATCCAGCATACCTTGATAGGACAGAGTCATACCGGGTTCTTTCGAAAAGCTCTCGCTGATATCTTTTAAAGAAAACCCCGCCTTTTTTAAGAAGAGGATTTGATAAAGGGTGTAAATTTCTTTTTCATCAAATAATTGGTATCCATTTTGAGCGACCTTCGCAGGGCGGACGAGATCCTGTTCTATATAATGACGAAGCGTATACTTTGTGATGTTTAATAGCTTACATACTTCTCCACTTGTTACATACGTCACTAGATTCCCTCCTTGTGTACATAGTCTAAACCATGTGGTTACCACACAGTCAATCATGCCATAAAAAAATCACCGAGGACATCTTCCCTCAGTGATGTGTCATTTCTATTTCATACTTGGACCAGCATGTGAAAAAATCGGATCTTTCAATTCAAAATCAAATGTCTTGCCGTCAACAATACCGACTGTTTTCTCATGATCATACAGCTCGAGCAGACAAGCTGCCATTTCTTTTGATGTATGATATTTCTTGATATTGCCTTCATATTCGAATTGATCTACATCTAATGAACGCTTTGCAAATTCCGATTCTGTTGCAGAAGGTGCTAATATTTTTGCCTGTAACTTAGCTCCCTTTTCTTTCAACTCTAGTGCCAGTCCTTCTGTAAAGGCACTCACGTAAAACTTTGTGGCCGAATAGGTGACTGCATTGCCGACGACTGTATAGCCCGCTCTTGAAGAAATGTTGATCAGCTGAGCCCCTTCTACTTGCTCATAATCACGAACAAATAAAGTGGATAAAATCGTTAAGGCTTCGATATTCAGATGAAGCATATCTCCAATTTTACTTACATCCTGTTCTCCTATCGAGCCGAAATGGCCGAATCCTGCATTATTAATGAAGGTGTCGAGCTCATATTCAGCCAATGATTCATAAAATGAATACACTTGCTCCATGTCGGTTAAATCGACAGACTGTATATTTACTTCGATATCGGGATATTGATCAAGAATTTCCTTCTTCAGTTCTTGGAGTTTCTCGAGCCGGCGTGCAGCTAAAATAAGATTTTTGCCTCGTGCTGCAAAGGCCAGTGCCGCCTCATATCCAATACCTGAACTTGCTCCTGTAATGACTGTATAGCTCATTTTATATCCCCCTATGAACGTCTTCTAACTAGTTAAATTATAACGACAGCACTTCGCTCTAGTCAATTTTGAAGAGAATCACAGGGGTGATTAGCTTGTCTATCTTCATTCATCATGTTGGAGGATGTCATGTTGAGATTTTTTTGTTAATTTGTGAAAAACCAATTGGTAGGAATGTTCGATTAACTCCTCTACAAATGAAGCTGGAATGTCTGCATCAAGGTAGATGGAATTCCAATGAGTCTTATTCATATAATAGCCCGGAATAATCCCCTCATGCATCTCTCTTAGTTCTTCAGCACGTTGAGGGTCACATTTTAAAGTGATCACAGGCTTTCGATTCGCATCCCCGCCCATCATAGCAAACATCTTTCCACCAATATGATATCGATCTGCCTGCCATTCTGGCTGATAATCATGGGTGACTCCTTTTAAAGAAAGGCAAAATGCCTGTAGATTCTCTTTTTCCATTAGATTTGCTCCTTTTTAAGTCGTCTTCTATCTTTCTATTATATCGACAATGAAGGCATATATCTGATTTTTTTCATTCACTTCACAACAATAAAGCACAGACCCGCTGGGTTCTGTGCTTTTCTATCAATGCTTCTTTCTTATTCAAATGCCTTCTTCAATTGATCACTCATGAGATGCCAAGCTTCTTCAGCTATTTCTAAATCTCCGGCATGCGTGAAGGCGTGAGGGACTCCTTTAAACTGTCTGTACGTGACGTCTATCCCTGCTTCTTTTAACTTCTCAGCATATTGTTCGGCTTCTTGAGCTAGCGAATCTCTTTCAGCTGTGATAACGAGAGCTGGTGGCATTTGTGCCAAGGATGAACGATCGGCAAAGATTGGAGAAACGAGCGGATTGCGCGGATCTTGGCCTTGCAGATAGAAGGCATTAAAGAGCCTCGCCATTTCAACTGGGATCGCTTCTTCAAACGCTGGCTTTTGTGCTGGATCAGTGGCTAAATCAAGTGGCGGATAATCAAGCACTTGATAGACAATCGGGAGTTGGTTCCCTTTTTGAATATTTAAGAGACAAGCAGCCGTTGCCAAGTTTCCTCCTGCGCTATGTCCGCCAATGGCTATTGCTTTGGGATCTATTTGAAGCTCATCAGGGTGTTCATACAGCCACTTCAGCACATCGTAGCATTCATGAAGAGCGGCTGGGAAAGGGTGCTCTGGAGCAAGCTGATACTCGACATTGACGACGATACATTGGGCTCGGTCTGCAATGACCGGACACCAGTGGTTATCCATTTCAGCACTGCCTAGAATAAATCCTCCGCCATGTAAATTCACAAAAACAGGAAGCGACTGCTTTGATGTGTTGACCGGCTTAAATACCCATACCTTTGTTTCGCCAGCACTTGTTGGAATGTCATATTCCATTTTGTTCACTTCAGGTGGATGGACTGGTTTTAGTTCCGATTGACTCGGTAATGAACCTTCAGATGGTTGACGTAATGACTCAGCGATTTTGATTTGTTCTTCTAAGTTCATGATCTCAGTCTCCTGTCTTATTTATTTCTTCTTAACTCATTCGTTTCTTTTTCCTCTTTTCCT
Source organism: Bacillus sp. FSL W8-1143 (assembly GCF_037965155.1). Lineage (NCBI taxonomy): Bacteria > Bacillati > Bacillota > Bacilli > Caryophanales > Bacillaceae > Bacillus > Bacillus sp. FSL W8-1143. The sequence goes on along the minus strand of NZ_CP150182.1, from coordinate 571,160 downwards.
TCTACTGAATCAGCAGCACATTCACATTGGTTCACTTTTTATCTATCTCCCCATTTTCGCCCTCTTTGAAACAAGTATTGAGAAAATAAAAAAAACACTGCGGCGCTAAGTCCTCAGTGCTTTTCATCTGTTTTATGAAACTTGCTGTTCTACCTTCACTCGTTTAATGAAGAAAGCGATGATCAAACCAATGACTGTCATGATCACAGCAAAGATAAATGCATGCTGGACGCCATTTGTAAAGGCGAGCAGCTTGTTCATCGGATTTGCAGGATCAGCCACATTTTCCATAAAGCTGCGGGTTCCTGATGAAAGGATTGAAATACCGACCGCAGTACCAATGGCTCCTGACACCTGCTGCAATGTATTCATAATCGCTGTACCATGCGGATATAGCTCTGGCGGCAGCTGATTTAATCCATTCGTTTGTGCAGGCATCATGATCATCGCGATGCCGACCATTAATGTAATATGAAGAGTCACAATGTATCCAATTGATGTATTCACACTTAGATTGGTGAAACCTAACATCGTCGCTGCGACGATCGCAAGCCCTGGAATCACAAGCCATTTCGGTCCAAACTTATCAAATAAACCACCCATGATAGGAGATAGCAGACCGTTGATAATTCCACCTGGCAATAGCATTAAACCTGCTGTAAAGGTCGTTAGTGCCAAGGATGTTTGCAAATACAATGGCAAAATCATCATGGCAGACAGCATCACCATCATACACACTAAGATCAGCAGTAACCCAATGACAAACATCGGATATTTAAACGGGCTTAAGTTCAGCATCGGTTCCTTCATATTCAACTGTCTGAGAGAGAATACAAGAATCCCAATGACACCTACTACAATTGCCACGATCACATGCATACTGCTCCAGCCGCCGCCTTCACCGGCGCTACTAAAGCCATACACAATTCCTCCGAAACCAATGGTTGAAAGCACAATCGATAAGATATCGATTTTCGGTCTTGTTGGCTCAGTAATATTTTGCATGAAGATAAAACCAAAGACGAGTGCAGCTATTAATAGCGGAAGTGAAATCCAGAAAATCCAATGCCACGTCAGCGATTTCAAAATAAGGCCAGAGACTGTTGGACCAACAGCTGGTGCAAACATGATCACAAGACCTATAATCCCCATAGATCTGCCTCGTTTATGAGGCGGGATGATTACCAAAATCGTATTGAACATCAATGGAAGAAGCAATGCTGTTCCGACTGCCTGTACGACACGTGCCACCATTAAAATACTAAAGACTGGCGCAACTGCTGCGATAAAAGTTCCAATGATCGAAAAGACGAGCGATGTCATGAAAAGCTGTCTTGTTGTAAACCATTGAAGAATGAGTCCTGAAATTGGTACGAGAATACCAAGTGTTAATAAATATCCTGTTGTCAGCCACTGAGCTGTCGTCGCTTCAATTCCAAAGTCTAACGTTAAGCTTCTCAGCGCCATATTTAGTGCCGTTTCACTGAACAGGCCAATAAAACCGGCTGTGATAAATGAGATAATAATGGGCAGCGTTCGAATATGAGAAGCTGCTGCTTGCTGTTTGTTCATAGTAGGTTGGCTCCTTTTCTTTTTCAATTTAAATCAATCATAGGAAGTAAGGACGGTCAGAAATGAGCCACTTCAATGTCTATTGAAAACAGATAAAATCTGTTTTTCTGCAGCGAATTGAGCGATTTTTTCGATTGAATAACCAGATTCATGAATATAAAACATCAGTTCAGGCGTCATCGGAGAGGACATACAAAGTGTCGTCAGTTCAATATCCTGTATGTTCGCTTCCCCTTTTTCATCTGCTTCTTCTAGCAAATCACGAATCATTTGCCTAAGCGATTGACTGTAATGACAGTCATACACTTTGCTTGTCTGCTCTAAATTCCCAGATATCGTAAGCATCCGAATCCAGTCTAAATGATGACCGACAATGAGATGAATTTCTTCGAGCACATAACGCAAACGTTCACGAACTGGCTGGTCACTGATTTTGCTCAAGTAAAGATGCAAAGCAGGGATCAGCTGTTCAAATCTTTCTCCAAGGATCGAAAGGCACAAATCACTTTTATTGGCATAACGGCGATAAAGAGTACCCTGCCCAACACCAGCTGTTTTGGCAATTTTATGCATGCTGACATTTTCCACGCCAAATTCCTGAAACAAAGTAAAAGCGACTTCTTCAATTTCCTTCCCAATATCCTTTTCCATGATGCTTCACCTTCTTTACCTTCATCCATATTGCACTTCTCTCTATGTGTTCAATCAAAACTTTTTGATTTTCATTAGGACAATTGTACCGGTATTATCTTACGGACAACTGTCCGCTTTGTCAATCATTCTTTAGTAAATCGCCTGAAAAAGATCATTTTCTTTCATAACTTCCTATAAAAAAATAGAAGAGTCTAGTAAAATATCCTCTTTAATATCATATATTAGACCGATTTTCCATTTCGAGAGAATCATGTATGATCAATTAAGAAAACGCTTTCAAAACAAGAGAGGGGAATGCCTACATGTCTTACCGTGTGAAACGAATGTTAATGCTGCTTGTCACTGGAATCGTCTTGAGTTTGTCCACATTTACTGCGGGTGCCTCGGCCCAAACAGGCGGGTCGTTTTATGAGCCTTTTAACAACTATAATACGGGGTTATGGCAAAAAGCCGATGGGTACTCGAATGGAAACATGTTTAACTGTACGTGGCGTGCAAACAATGTCTCCATGACGTCGTTAGGGGAAATGCGGTTATCGCTTACAAGTCCTTCCTATAATAAGTTTGACTGCGGAGAAAATCGTTCCACTCAAACATATGGCTACGGGCTTTATGAAGTCAGCATGAAACCAGCCAAAAATGTTGGGATCGTGTCTTCGTTCTTTACTTATACAGGACCGACTGATGGTACGCCTTGGGATGAAATTGACATCGAATTTCTAGGAAAAGATACGACAAAGGTTCAGTTTAACTACTATACCAATGGTGTAGGAAATCATGAAAAGATCGTCAACCTTGGTTTTGATGCAGCAAACTCTTATCACACGTATGCATTTGACTGGCAGCCTAACTCGATTAAATGGTATGTGGACGGACAATTAAAACATACTGCCACTACTCAAATCCCTCAAACACCAGGAAAGATTATGATGAACCTCTGGAATGGTGCAGGTGTCGATGAATGGCTCGGCTCCTATAACGGTGTTACACCACTCCATGCGCATTATAACTGGGTGCGTTACACAAAAAGATAACCACATTACAAAACCTGTGACTTGTCACAGGTTTTTCTTCATTCAAATGGAATTGGTTTTTAGTTGATGAACGAGCTTTTGTTCATAACTGTGGATAATATCTTCATAACTTTCTATCTTGTAATCTAACCGCTTAATCGTCTCTTCGATTTCCTTTTGCTTTTCTACAAGTCTTTCTCTCTCATTGACCAAAATACTTTTCCGCGAGGACAGGGTATGATCCTCGCCCTCGATAAATAAAGCCGTATATTCTCGAAGTGCATCAATTGAGAGACCCGCATTTCTCATGCATTTTATAAATTCAATCCACTGAATATCCTCTTCTGCATAATCACGAACACCGTTTTCATCCCGCCGGATCGGTCGAATTAACCCAATATTCTCATAGTACCTGAGCGTAGCAGTAGATAAATTGAGCTGCTTGGCGGCTTGTGCTATTTTCATTGTTTTCACCCTTCTCTTCTTCTTTCACCTTATGAAAAATGAAATTCCTTCTTCTCATCATCTCCAATTTGATAGAGAACGCAAGATGCTTTTGGCTCAATTCTTTATTTAAGGATGTTGAAAAGCCTGAAGAGGGTTCTCTATTGACTTAGAGTTCACTTTAAGACGTACAGTATAGAAGTAGAACAGAATCTTACTTTTGAAAGGATGATCCAGAATGTGTCAGACGCACCAATCAAACGTTTTAAGTGTTTCACATGCAAAAGCGAATTTTGAACGGACAACCATTGAACGAAGAGCACTTCGTCCACATGATATTTTAATTGATATTCAATTTAGCGGGATCTGTCATTCAGATATCCACAGCGCCTTTGATGAATGGGGCGGCGGTATTTTCCCAATGGTTCCGGGTCATGAGATTACTGGAGTTGTTACGGCTGTCGGTGATGCTGTGACGAAATTTCAGATTGGAGACCGTGTAGGCGTTGGCTGCTTTGTTGATTCCTGCGGCACCTGTGAATATTGCCAAAACGGAGACGAGCAATATTGCACGAAAGGAGTCGTCCAAACCTATAATAGCATTGATTATGACGGAGAACCAACTTATGGCGGCTATAGTCAGAAGATTGTCGTGACAGAGCGCTTTGTCGTCAGCATTCCAGATCAACTATCCCTTGATGCCGCAAGTCCTCTTCTGTGCGCTGGCATTACCACTTATTCTCCGTTAAAGCACTGGAAGGCAGGCCCGGGTAAAAAAGTGGCCATCGTCGGGATGGGTGGACTCGGTCATGTCGCCATTCAATTCGCACGTGCACTTGGCGCTGAAGTCACGGTATTGAGCCGCTCTATGAATAAAAAAGAAGAGGCACTGTCATTTGGTGCAAAAGACTATTTTGCCACAAGTGATCCCGATACATTTAAAACATTAGCCGGTCAATATGACCTCATTCTCAATACAGTCTCTGCCAATATCAATGTAGACGCCTATTTATCCTTACTTCGCGTGGATGGAACCTTAGTGAATGTCGGTGCACCGCCTAATCCAGATCAATTCCATGTCTTTTCATTAATTTCCGGCCGCCGTAGCATTGCTGGTTCACTCGTTGGCGGCATCCAAGAAACACAAGAAATGCTCGATTTCGCAGCTGCTCACCATATCGCACCACAAATTGAAGTGATTAACGCAAGTCAAGTTGATGAAGCGTATGAACGTGTGCTGAAAAGTGATGTGCGTTATCGGTTTGTCATTGATATTTCGACATTATGATCGGATTCTATCTGGAAAGACCAGCTCAATGGCTGGTCTTTTTTAATGGTGGATATCCTGTTTTTCTTGTAGTGAGATTTTAGAGGATATGTTCAAAAATCATCCAACATTTTCATGAAATCATCTCTTTTTTTTAGAACTAAATTTATTGACAAAAAATAAATAAACATGTTATTATTAAAAATTTGATTATTTTATCTCTAAGTGTGGTACCCTTAAAGTAGATACATGATATGGAGGCGGATGATATGTTTCAAATTGGTGATAACATTGTTTATCCAATGCACGGAGCAGGTATAATTGAAGCCATAGAAGAAAAAGAATTTTCTGATGAAAAACAACAGTATTATGTGATTAATATGTCAATCAGTCATATGAAAGTGATGATTCCAACACGGAAAATATCGGGTTCACGCATTAGACCTGTTACAGATATACTGGCATTAAACAATGTGATGGACATTTTCCAGCATGGCGAATCAGATCAAATACCGACATGGAAAGAACGGCATACAATTAATACAAACAAAATAAAAACGGGTAGCATCCAAGACGGTGCTGAAGTTGTACGTGACCTGATGCGTATGAAAAAAGAGAAAGCACTAAATGCAAGTGAAAAGAAAATGCTAGATGATGCCCATGAATTTTTGCTAAGTGAATTAGAGGTCATCAAAGGGATTACAGAAAAACAAATCAAAAGTTTCTGTTAAGAACTCTGCCGCTCTTTTGGGCATCCCTCACCATTTTTGAATTCAAGTTCTCTGACCCACCCTTCAATTAATGAAAGAAAAAAGAATTTATTTAGGCAAATTCCGCATATTGTAAATCCAATATGCTATACTGTTGATAAACCTTTGAAGCATGAATTTTTTTACGATTACCTTGTAACATCTCCCTACTTGTACGCTGAGTAGGGTTTTTTATTGAAGAAATAAATGAAAGCACAAAAAAACAGGCTCTCTACAGAGAACCTGTTTTAAAAAATGAAGATTAAGCAGTTTTTTGAACGTTAGCAGCTTGAGCTCCACGAGAACCTTGCTCTACGTCAAATGTTACTTTTTGACCTTCGTCTAAAGATTTGAATCCGTCACCTTGGATAGCTGAGAAATGTACGAATACATCGTCGCCTTCTTCACGTTCGATAAATCCAAAACCTTTTTCTGCGTTAAACCATTTTACTGTACCTTGTTCCATGTTTGTTGCCTCCTAGTGCGTTATCACACAATGTATTATACTATCCTTGCCCAAAGTATCCTCAAGACGAAAAGTCTTTCTTCATGCTATCCTTTACGCCGAACAAAAATAATTAATCTTATTGTAACATGATTCGGAAATAATTGCAATTTAGGATTTAAAAGAGCAAAATCAACGATCATACTCAATTTTGTTCTTCTCTGACTTTAAACTATTTTTTTGCAAAAAGGGTGTTCAATCCGAAAGGAATAAACAAGTTTATAACGTCAATCCATTTTTCAGACATCTTTCAGCTTTATTTAAAAGTAAGGAATAACGAAACATTACTGTACTCTTAGAAAATTGATTTTTATTTTAGTTAAGGTTAGCATCTTTATTCCTATCAATTCTTAAAGTTACTATAAGACTAGCTACGCTGGCTAAAGTTCCTACAACAGAAACAACAATTGTTAAAAAATCCGGAATAAGAAATCCTATTGGAATGAGCCCCAGAAAAGATAGAACAATAAAACATTGGTATACACTAGATATAGTTCTCACAATCAAGTGACTGAAAAAGGACATCACTAACGGAGGAATGAATAAACATACCATTATTCCAATTGATATTATTAAGATGTGAGGCTGATCAAATGAAATGACATGATCCCCAGGGGAATTTTTGGCAGCCACTAGCAAAACAACTATAGACATCATGAGAGTAAGTAAAACTAGAGAAAACCTTTTTATCATGTTATAACTCCTTTGGTTGATCTTAAGCGACTTAATTTCTTTTTATCAAATTATCTCATTATAACCTTTATTTAACAATATGAAAGGAAACTAAAAGCTGAATAAAAGTGCTTATTCAGTTCTTTTATGGACAACAATCACATCATGACTGACAACTATTCTTTAGAGGATAGTAATTAAGATTTCACAGCTAGCATACAATCGATGTATCTTGTGATCTCTTTCTAATAAAAGAGCACACAAAAAAAATACCAATGGTACACGACCCTTGGTATTTTTTAGAGATGCCCGAGAGGACTGGAACCTCCACGGGGTTATTCACCCCTGACTCCGATTTGCACATATTTTGCACAAAACCTAATCTATTTCTTTACATTTTCCGACTCAAGTCTGATTAACCAGTTATGAACTAATGAGTTAAATACATCGGGTTGTTCGATTTGCAAGTTGTGGCCAGCCATATCAAGCACAGCAAAGGTTGCCCTTGGATAGTCTTCGATCAGCCGCCACGCATCGTGATATCCAACTACATTGTCTTGACGCCCTGTGATAATGAGCGTGGGATACTGAAATTCAGATGAAATGTCGAAGGTATAGCCATATCCATTTTGAAGAATGTTATTGATGAATTCATGATTTGTTTGTTTAGAAGGAAGGTAAATTTCATCTCGAAACCTCTCCCATTCCGGTTTTCCTTGCACAACTGCCATGGAGCAAAATTCATCCGTCTCCTCTGGAGAGAGTTGTGATATCAAGCTGCTGTCACTTTTTAGAACGGTCTTCTCTGGCACGACTCTTTGATCGAATACAGGTATAGTCATTGGGGCCACAAGTAGTAATCCACGAACGGTTTCTAGGCGTGAATGAACAATACCTCTAGCTATGTACCCTCCATACGAATAACCACAAACAATAAACTGTTCATCAGGGATCATTTCGTCCAAAAGACGCAATACCGCTTCTAACATATCATCAGAATTCTGAATAGATGGATGCGGCTCGGAACGTCCCATACCCGGTAAGTCTATGTATATTCTCTTCCAACCGCTTTGTTTTTCAAATACCGGTTCAAATGCATGTAACATCACTTGATGGTCAAGTGTCCAACCATGTAATATAACGATCGGATATCCTTCTCCAATGACTTTATGGTAAATTGACATGTATTTGCATCCCCTTTTCTAGCGCTTCCCTAGTAATCTCAAGATTTTTTGTTGTTTTTCTTCATCATAGCTTAAAGTGAATAAAATCTTTGTTAGGAAGCTATGCTATGATTCCCCAACGAACTTCTCACGTAGATGGATTTTATTATGACTTTGATTTTTTTAATTGGTTTTCGCCCCATAAAAGAAGTTGTTCAAATATAGGGATCAGCTCTAGTCCTGCCCCAGTCAATGAATATTCTACTCTTGATGGAACTTCATTATACTGAACCCGTTGAACAATTCCGTTTTCAATCAGGTCCTTTAATGATTGATTGAGCATTGTTCCTGTAATTCCATACACTTTACGCTTTAACTCATTATATCGAATCTCCTTGTAACTACATAGTACAGCTAAGATTTTCAAATTCCATTTTCCCGCTAATATATTTAATGCATAATTCGCTGGAGCTATCGCTTTATTCAGCTCACTTTCAGTCATATTTTATCCACCCCTTAGTCAGTTTTTCCTTCCTTAAGCAGTTTATATTGCGTACTTGTTAAATCAATTCCATTTATTATAATCAAATATGTAAACCGTGTCATCCATGTAATAGAGAGCAAAATTGATTATAAAACCCTTCAAGTTAATACTTTTTCAAGGAGATGGAGTGAGTAAATGAAAAATGAAAAGATGCGTGCTGCACAATACACTAATTATGGATCACCGAATGTTCTTTTTGAAGATTCTATATCAAAACCTGTTATAGAGTCTGGAGAAGTACTCATTCGTGTACATGGGTCGAGTGTAAACTCTATGGATACGCTGTTTCGATCAGGCAAGTTGAAACTATTAACGGGTAATCAATTCCCTAAAGGGACAGGGGCAGATTTTTCTGGAGAGGTTGTTGAAGTAGGATCGAACGTAAAAAGTTATCAATTAGGTGATAAAGTGTGGGGAGTTCTTCCTATGAATCTCAGGAGCCAAATTGGTAGTGCCGCTGAATATGTAGCTATATCACCTGAGAAAATATCTAAAACTCCTACAAAGATTGATCTCATACAAGCCGCGGCATTGCCTGGCGTAGGTGCTACTGCAATTATTGCCTTAAAATATCAAGCTAAACTTAGAAGAGGCGAAAATTTACTTGTACGTGGTGCAAGTGGAGGAGTCGGAAGCATTGCGATTCAAATTGGAAAAATGTTAGGTGCTCATGTAACTGCTCTTGCAAACGAAAAACATCTCACTTTTCTTCAAGAGCTAGGTGCAGACGAAGTACTTGATTATAAAAAGACGTATCCTACTGATCTTAAAAAGTTTGATGTAGTCATGGACACAGTTGGAACTGACCTCAAACATTATAGGCGCCTGCTTACAAAGAACGGAAGAATGGTTACTATTGGATTTCCTAGTTTTTCGTCTTTCATATATATATTAGCTTCAACTACTTTCGGTTCTCGTAGAGTTCGCACATTCAGCGCAAACCCCAAAAATGAACTTTTAAAAGAATTAGCATCTTATGTAGATTCCAACAAGGTCAGACCAGTTGTTGATAGCATTTATGTTTTATCTGATGTTGCCAAAGCTCATCATTCCTTAGAAACTGGAGGTGGACGAGGAAAACGTATCATAAATTTACTTGATAACAAATAAACCATCAAATGACATGACATTATTCAATTTTTCTGTTGTAAGAGGTACATGCTTGGTAGCCATTTCAAATCTTCCAGCTCTTCTAAAGTATTCAGCTGCTTCTAATGCAAAGTCTTCAATATCACTATACATTTTCCTACTTTTTAAGAACCCAAAACATCGGTCTAACAAATGCTTATCTTCTTTTAAATACAGACCTTGAAGAATGTTAAATTTCGAAATATACTCGACATCCATACAATTCAAATATTTTACATGTTATGATTAATTTGTAATAAAACCAAACTGAGGGGGAAGTATTATGAATAAACTTTACAAGGGATTAATTGTTTCAGTATTATCAATTTCTTCATTAGCTCTTCCAGCTTTAACAAATCAAGCTTCTGCGCAAGAACCTGCAAAAATTCACAATATAGCAAAGCCAACAAATGAAATTGGAACGGTCGATTTCCATATGCTAAGAAACTCAAACGTTGGATTGCTGTATGGCTATACAAGATGGGAAATCATCTCTGGCAGTCACCTTATTAGCATTAGTTCTAGTGGTGTCGTATCTTCTTACTCATCACTGGGCACGGCGTTGGTTTATGCCTATGATATAAACGATAATTACGTCATTTTTAAGATTACAGTTGAACCTCGATAATTAAAAAAGTCCACTTACTTAAGGTAAATGGACAAATTCATTTAAAAGTGATAAAAAATTAAAAAACCAAAGGTTTACCACCTTTGGTTTCTTAGATGCGGCCGAGAGGACTTGAACCTCCACGGGTTATTCACCCACTAGGCCCTCAACCTAGAAAATTTGTATTACCACTTACGAAAAGTTGATTTTATTACAATTAAGACAGACTATTTATGTTAAGTATCATTAATTCCAATAAAAGTTGGACAATAATAGGACACTTTAATTTCGAAAAATTAATATTGTAATAAAATTTGTTGATACCTTCTCTCATAATTCAGTGATTTTCACCATTTTTTCAGAAATGATTAATCACAAAAAAGAGCAGACATAAAAGTCTACTCAAAATTTTCTTACCAATCTAATCCACCAATACCAGCGTAGACGCCAGGAGCATTAGGAATAAAACGCAAGTTTGCCCCTTTAAAAGTCATGGTGTTTCCATTTAACTTTATCCTCTTATTTTCACCCATAAAATGACCTTTAACATATTTAGTACCCCATACAGTATCTCCCAATACTCCTTTACGTACAACAGCGTAGTTGATACCTGTATTATTAGGTTTTGTACTCAATTGTGTATCAATGCCGAGAATTACATATTTGTGTAAGCCAGGAACACTAAATTTTGAGTTAGAGTAAAAAGTTTTACCACCTTGTCTTTTCGAAAAATCCCACCACATCAAGACATCCATTGTTTTCATCACTGGATCTTGATTTTCAATTATAGAGAAAGCATTCTCATAGTATTGATCGCTACCTTGTTGCAATGTTTTATTATCATCACTGCTTAATGTATCAGTGTTAATATTCACTTTCCATTCAGTACCAACCTTCTTGACTTCCAGAGGAACGTCCTTTACTAATCCCCCTTCATAAGAAGAATTGACGACATAATAATGAGTACCATCACTCAAAGTTTCTGATTTTACTATTTCATAGTTATTTAATTTTTCATAACTCATCATCTCTTTATAATCAGCAACTGTTAAGTCCCTCTCATCAATAACATAACTCATGATCTTATCAACATTTTGTTCTTTAACAGCTTGAAGATATGACTCTAAAACTGACTGAGGTGTTACTCCTTTATTTGCAGAAGTTGCAGAAATACTAGTCGAAACAGTCGTAATTGCCAACGCAAAGACCAGCATGAAAACAAGACCGCCTAGAAATCTTTTCACGTAAAATCACACTCCCTATAATTTTTACACACAAAACTATTTTTACATATAAATACCAAATTGTAAATACTTTTCCACACAAGTGAAGGAATAGACATGAAATCTACTTTTCCAATTTTGTTTCTTTCCCTTTAACTTCTTCATAATCAGGTGTTTTCATATATAAACCAAGTCGATCCCCATCTCCATTAGCGGGCATATTAGCCATTTCTTCGTAATCATCTCCCATTTTTTCATAGTATATATACGAGGTATAGTTCAAGGAATCATCATTATAAAAAACAAACTTAATATATTTACCACCATCATATACACGAACTAAGGCATTATCCCTTTCAACTTCTTCCGTATCATATCCACTCTCAATTAAAGAGAGTTTATATTTTTTTATTACATTATCAATCGCATCATCGTATTTATTTCCTCCACACGCAGTCAACAAAAGAAAGGCAACTATATTAAGGGAAATAAAAAGGTTCTTCAAAGTTCATACCTCTTTTCTCCATGTTCTTATTAATAATCAAAAAATGGACATTTAAAGAACATTTTCAGCTGAATAATTTGTAAACCTTATTAACTTCCTACACGCTCAGCTAAAATTTTTGATTCTCCACTAAATATTCTATTATAGTAAGCACTATCATTTTTTGATAAATCACCCGAGATCGCTATGCCCACGACTATCATTAATGCCAAGATAATCATTTTCATTTTCATATATGACTTCTCCTTTTTTAATTTCTGTTCTAGCTAGATTGACAATATGATAATAGTCACTAGCCATTTCAAATCTTCCAGCTCTTCTAAAGTATTCAGCTGCTTCTAATGCAAAGTCTTCAATATCACCATACATTTGCCTACTTTTAAAGAATGCAAAACATTGGTCTAGCAAATGCTTATCTTCTTTTATATACAGACCTTGAAGAATATTAAATTTCGAAATATATTCAACATCATTATTCATTTGAGCCAAAGAAATACCTTTTTTTACATAAACCTTAGCTTCAGTCGTTCTGTTATCCTTGCATAAAACATGAGCCATATTAAATATTGTTTTCGGCAAAAAGCTGTGGTTCCCTTCTTCAAAAATTTCAAGAGCACACTTTAAATAACTTTCTGCTGCTTCATAGTCTCCACGAGCATTACAGCAAATCCCCAAATTCATATAAGATGTACCTTTTAAATACTCTTTGTTTATTTTTTGGGCGATCCTCAGATTTTCTTTGAATTGGCTAAGTGCTCCCTCATAATCTAAGATGTCCATCAAATTTCCAGCTATAATGCATTGAACATGGATAATATGATCATGGTAGGTATCATATTTACTGTAAATTCTAAGAGCCTTCTTAGCATAATTCAAAGAAAAGAAGGTTTGCTTCATATAATAATAAACTTCTGAAATTTTAAAGTAGAATTCAGCATGTTCAATCTCATCTTCAATATCGTTTAATTTAGTCTCCGCTATTCTGTAAGCACTAATGGCAGTGGTTAACTCACGCCTTCTGAATTCATACATTCCCATGAAAAAGAAGAAATAGTATTCCAACATGCCTGTGAGGTTTCCTTCATTTTGCCGCAATTGCTCATAGGTTTCATTGACTTCTGTCAGGTCTTTTGAATTCATATAAGAAAGCATTAACTCATGTCTGAAATCTAACAGTTGATAATACAATAATACATCTTGATTTTCCTCCATATTTACTATCAACTTTTCAACTTCTTTTTTATCTCCTTAGCTTCTTTTGCTAAGTTGTTTTTTATAGCTGTATACCAAAAATTTAAACGAGTCGAAACCAAATCATACGGAATTTTGCTTAAAATCAAGTAATCCACCCCTACAATTAATGTTCTTTCTATTAATGTCAGAATTATGTCAAATAATTGAATTAAGCAAAAGAGTAAAAAGTTTCAAAAAAATCAAATATTTAAAAAAACTCATAATAGAGAATGAGCCTTTTAAGTTCCTAACCTTTCTTGCTTATAAATAAAATAAAGTTGTGTAATATTGAAACATTTCTAATAGTTATAAATAGAGAATGAAGTATTACAGCAAACCATATATTAAAAAAAAGAATCATTAAAAACAAATATAAAAAATTAGTTTCTATAACCGAATAATCGATCAGCTTTAAAATAACAGATGCCAAAATACTTCCTATAAGAATAAATAGCTGCAGCATTATAGCATAACTAAAATAACTCGTTAAACTATTCAAAAGGTCTCTTCCTACTTCATCACTTTTAGTCCCTTTATCAATCGAGTTAACAAAATTAACTAAGTTACTTGCACTTATAATAGCTATACTTGCCGTATTAAAACCTGCTAGTATCGACATTACAGTTATTATTAAAACATTAAACTCTCTAAATATATTAAGGATATCTAATCCACTAATCGAAAGTATATTGACTATAAAAACAGCAATGACAATAGGTAATAAAAGATCATGTTTTAATTCATCTTTTGAAGAGGAAACAAAAAATTTCTTGACTATATTATATACATCATGATTGACAGATCTCTTATTAGGGGCTCCTTCTGCCATAGTATTAACTCCTTAATCTTATTTTTTTTCCTTTTTTAACTATACCATTAATAAGATCATTAAAATTAATTAAACCTTTACTGTTAATGTTTACTTTCACGTAAAAACTCTGTGGATGGTCCTCTAGCTTTATAGCTCTTGGATGGCCCGATTCTCCAACACCTTCCACCATAATATTATTATACTTATCTAACTCTTCTAAATTTTTTATGAATTTCTCTACTTTCTTCATACTTCCTCCTCTTTCTTTATTTGACAAAGAGTATGTTATTTCATCAGCATTTTCAATTTCTTCTGCTCCATTACGAATAGCATTAATAACACTACTATTGATATCCTTATTGTAGTTGACTTTCATAGTAGCTTTCTTAATTCTCAACAAGCTGTTAATTTCATCAAAAAAACTTTGTGAATAAACAGTTTTTATATTGAATAAATTTTTGGGTGTAATAGTTAAATTACTTTTTCGGTTAAATTCATTTATTTCTTTTTCAAATAACTCTAAAAAACTTCTTAAGTAAACATCTATAGAACCCTTGGTTACAATTCTCTGACTATCGCTCTGCAAATACAGGTTACCATTTGTAACATCCACTACAAAGTAGACAGTGTTTTCATCTCCTTCATCGACTGTTTTATTACTTGGGCGCCTTCCCAAAGTTTTTCGGTGAACCAATTGTTCGACATTCCCGTACCTTGCAGAAGTGAATTTCCCTACATAGAATTCTGCATCATCACTTACTGAGAATTCTTCTAGGGTCAGAAATTTATTGTCTACATCAAGTATTTTTTCCTTTGAAGATGCAATTTTAATTAAAAAATTCAGAAAATGTTCTTTATCAAATCTATTTTCTATATACTGGTCTTCTTGAATGTTTAGTTTAGGTGTTTTTATTTCTTAAACCGATACTTTAATCCACTTTATTTTATTGCTCATATCTAAAACTCCTTTCAAGTGTGTAAAGTCTAAATGTTATTACATATAATGTTACAAGGGTTAATATTTACCTAAAATTATACCTTTATTTTCTAAAATTGAACATACTTTTTTCATAAGAATTTGTATTAAAAATTAAACCCTTCTTTTGATTATTAATTATTTCCTTTAACTTGGACATTATCGACAATCCATTTAGCTTTATCTTTCTTCAATTCTGTTTGAATAATCAATTCTTGTTTAGTTGTCACAGCATTCACAGTAAGCGCAATTTTTGCTTCATTCAAATAAAGCTCCCTGTCTTCATCTACCTTCTTTGAATAGCTTTCGAGAGATAACAAATCTCCCTGCATTGTTACACTATGTTTTTCAGGACTCTTTGAAGGAAACGCATAACTCATAGCCTTATCGGTTGCTAGCTTTCTAACTGCACCTTCTCGATCATCCGCATCTTCATATTGAAAGAACGCTTCAAAAAATTTCTGATTCACTCTAGCAGCTTCTGATTCTTTCAACTGGCTCATTTGATTCTCTACTCTTTGGCGGTCTTTAATAGCTTGATTTTTTTCAGCACTTAACTTGTTGTATGTCATGTAATAACTCGTAATCCCTAAAATCAAAATCACACCACCCAATACCCAAAATACTTTTTTCATAAAATCCTCCTAATTTTTTATTCTTCCAAACGACACCAAGTGGTCACGCCAATATCCCTTTTTAAGATCAGAGTATTGGACGCCACTATCATTACTATTATACATTCTTCCATCTCCTACATAAATTCCCACATGCGTGATGAATTTACCTTGATACGTACCTGTGAAAAAGACTAAGTCTCCTGGTACTGCCTGACTTTCAGCAATCTTTTTCGTTGCGCCATACTGTTCTTGTGCCGTCCTAGGCAATGAAATGAAATACCCGCTTTTCTGTATGCCCATTGCACAAGACCCGAGCAATCAAAACCCGTTTTTGGAGTTGAACCAGCCCATTGATATGGATTACCTTCATACTTAAGAGCTTCATTCATAATGGCCTCATATCCTTCGATAGCTCCATTCACTGGTTTAACGCTGCCACCTCCTTTTAGATAACGAAATACGTGATCAACATAGTTCGGATCACCATAGCTTCGCCAACCTAATTTCAAGGCTTGGAATTTGCTAAATTCTAGCGCAAGAGCTTTTGTATATTTCCCTCCACGCTTTTTAACAAAGTCTATGAAGCCCCCTCCGAAATTGTAAGACTGCAATGTTAACCGAACATCTCCACCTGCTTTTTTATATACAGCCGCAAAATGCTTTATACCAACCTGTATTGAATATTCTGGATTGGTTATCGTATTAGGCGGCAAGCCTATTGATTCGCTCGATTGCATGATGTCGAGGTAACGCCCACCACTTTCCTGCATAGTTAGAGCCATGATGATATTCAATTGATCGTAAACACCTTCTTTACGAGCATATTTTTCAAATACGTGACGGAGCCTTTCAATCTCTGGCGCAATGCCATTTGTCACGTACTCATCATCACCGTCAATTTCTTCTTTTTGGTTACTGCCCCCAAATATAAGCACAACCACAATCAACATTCCCCCAAAAAAGATAATTGGGAGTGAACTAAAAAAAGCCGTCAATAGCTTTTTCATGATCTGTCACCTCGACCATTTTTGCTTTGACGACTTTCTATCTGATCCAATTCTATTTTCACGTGTTTTGGTTGCTGCTGAATAACTCTTTTAGTTTTTGGTTGTGCATCTGAAGTCTTAACTGTTTCATTTTCAGTTTTTTGAACTGATGCACTTAATTTTTCTTCTGATTGTATTTGTTCATTTCTTGCTACGTTAGTATTAGGAACAGGACTCACAGAATTTTGATTACTGTTATTTTCCTCTGTTAACGTTTTTTCAGAAATGCCTTGATCGCTTCTTTCAACATCAACCTCATGAATTGATGTTGAACCCTTCGGACTATTGGTCTTTTCTTCTTCGGCAATATGTTCTTTAATTTGATCACTTCTCTCTACATCAACTTTAGGAATGGCATTTGAAGCAGCATTTGTATTATTGTCGCCTTCCTCATTCAGTTGATCTTTAGCAAGCTGTTCACTTCTTTCAACATCCACTTTTGGCATGACATTAGAAGCACTTGTATTACTATCACCTTCCTCTTTCAGTTGATCTTTAGCAAGCTGTTCACTTCTTTCAACATCCACTTTCGGCATGACATTAGAAGCACTTGTATTACTGTCGCCTTCCTCTTTCAGTTGATCTTTAGCAAGCTGTTCACTTCTCTCTACATCAACTTTAGACATAGCATTTGAAGTATCTGTATTATCCTTGTTCTCCTCCGCCAATTGATTAGAGGCTGCTAATTGACGCTTTCTTTCAACTTCTTTTTTCGCAGCTAAATCCCCCTTATTAAAATTGTCCTGTGAAGTTCTATCAAATTTAGAATTGCCAGTAGTTGATTGATTTTGTGGAGCACTTCGTCTTTCCGCTGAATACTGTTGTTCCTCTTCTGCCTTTTTCCTTTCTTCAGCAGCTTTTTTGGCGTCATGTCTCTTTTTCCATTCGCCAATACTGCTACCAACTTTATTTACACCTTCCCATGAAGGTTGAACGACAGACTTTCTAGTATTCTCTAATAAATTTGCATCCACAGATTGAACTTTCCCAGCCGTAACAAACTTGATGATCTTGTCACGTTTCAAGAAAGAAACAATAAGGATTGCTGATATAGCTGCCACATTTAAAAAGTACATTCCTAAATTTGTTGGCGGAATGGTTTTATTTGTAATGACACAGATTGCATAAACAAATATCAAAACAAATGTGAGCATAGCTTTCATCACAAATAAAGCAAGCATCCTTCCTAGCGACACGAATCCGCTATAAGCAAACTGGGGAACGTAAGAAAGAATGAACGCCATCGGAAGAAACAAGGCAATCGCAAGTACAATAATTTGAATCAAGAAATTAAGAAAAGGAATTAGAAAGAATGGTACACCAAGAGAAATGGCAGCCAGCAAACCTATAAATGAATAGCCTAACTGTGCATAAATACTTCCCTCTGCAATACTCTGATTTTTATATTCTTTGACTTCCTTATCATTAATAAATTTCTTTTTCGCACTTTGACCCTCACTGGTCAGTTTAAAAGAAAGCAGCGTATCTATTCGATCAAGACCACCTTCTCCATCACCTTTTTTCAAGATTGTTTTTTCATTTGGTGTACCGTAATTAGTAACCAAATATGGACTTTTCAAAGCTGCATCAAAATAAAAGTTTCTCAATACGGCGGTTGTTCCTTTTAACTCCTGTCCTTTTTTCACATCATCCATACTCAAAGAAGAATCAGTTCTCCCAGAAAAGGAATCAACTAATTTATTTCCAACATTTATAAGTTTGCCTTGTCCCTCAATTGACAAGGCATTAAGAGATTCGACCCAATATCCAGCTTTATTTACCCATAAGCCTGCCACAATCATGACAAGGAAAAACAAAGCGAAACGTCTCATACCCTCCTTAAAATTTCCTCTTATAAAGAATAGATAGACTAGGAAAGCTATCAGAAACACAAAAATTATTTCTCCAAAACTTTTCTTCAAAACATTGTACATATCCTTAGAGACACTCGTAATAGCGTCGCTAAAGTTATTTATTGGTTCCGCACTCATAAACAAATCCATTGCCTTATCAACGACAAGAACAATTATTTGTGTCGTACCTAGCATTACGTTGGACAGAGAAACAATAGTACCTTTTATCATTCCGTCTTCTGCTTAATTGTGAGCTTGGTAATGCTCCAATGGAAAACGACTTATTTCAAGATCAACCCCACCAATCTTTTCAATTTTTGGTTTAACCGTTTTGTCTCCTTCTTTATCATCCGCAAAGACCAAAGTTACAGAAGAAACCAATATCACTAGAGCTAATAAAGTTATTATTAAGCTTCTCTTCTTCATTTCAACCTCCTAGATCCCAATAAAAAAAGCCGCTCAAATATGAACGACTAATTTTCAAATCTCTTCTTTTTATGATATTAATTTTGAAACCCGTACCCGTGCCCATCGTGTTCGTTGGTTGATTTTTTTCGTTTCGATCATCTATATGTTGTGTTTTGTAAAAATCCGTTATACTATATATAGTGTTAGTTACATAGTGTCAAAAAAAAAGAGACTATCGTGAATAGTCTCGGAAAGGAAATGGTGAGTTCAATATGTCTATTAAATTTTTAGTACTTTTTTTGTTGATTCCAATAAACATTAAATCATTTAAAAAATGATTTATCTGTAAGACCAGCCTAGTTTAACTCTGCCAAGTTAAATTGGGCTTTTCAATTCTTCTAATCTAACTATATAAATTGTAGCATGTTTATTATCACTGATCAAGTTTGTCGATTACAAATTGGGCAATTCTAGTTAGGAAATATAATGTTTATCTGTGAGAAAGCAAACATCATTTTTTGAGCTATTAATCTCCTTTTTTCTTAACTAAAATTGCATTTTGTTAAACAAAAATTGTAGTTATAAAAAGAAAAACAAATCTGCTAATCAAGCAGTCACATTTTTTTGGTTTCAACAAAAGCAAAAACAAGGTAAAATAGGAAAAGGAATACAAGCTGGGCAAGAGCATGTATTCCAACGTCCCAAAAATGGGAGGTGAAACTATGATCCTTTTAAATATAGTCGCTACTTGCTTAAGCATAGTCGCGTCTGTAGCAACAATCTTCGTTTTATTCATTAAACGAAAGAAAAAGGCATAGTTTTTGAGAAATTATGGACCCGATATTCGGGTCTTTCTTTATTTCCTCCGTCTACTTCAAGGAGACCTCATCGGAAGTGTAAGTAAGTTTTTTTGAATTATTTGTTGCGCTTCAGTTTTAAAAAAAAGAGTCACTCTTTAGCTGTGCACTTCAATTGCAATTCTTTTGTTTAATAAGTAGAAAAGTGTACTTCGCTGTACTTTTGCGCTTCAATGTTTCGCTACACTTCAATTGCAATTCTTTTGTTTAATGACAAGTTCATTATAGCATCAATAAAATACAAATAACATATATTCGCATAAATAAAACTACAAATAACATAGCAAACAATGCAAGTATTTAAAGATATTTAGAAATGGTTACTTATAAATACATCTCTTCAGCATATGCCACTTCACTTTTATTGATGGTCTCGAAAGCACCCATCCACTCTTCAACAGGCATTCAATTGAGATTTTTGAGGTACGCCCGTAAATATCTTTAAACAGGCATTGGCCTTGAAACATTGAACCAAGCATCTTTTGATTTTCTATACTTGGTTCAAGATTCATCCATTTCAAGACATCTTCCCTTTCACTTGGTTCATCGAATGCAAATGCGACACCAAAGTTTCCTTTGTCAACATCATGTAAAGCATCCTTTGTTAATTGCGAGATGGAGAACTTAGCATTATTGTAAGAACGCACCTAATACGCTCTCATTCATTTGATACTCTATTTTTGCTTTTGGTGAAGGTTGTACTATCCTGCCAGCAACATTTAGATAAGACAAAAAACCAAAGGTCTACAACCTTTGGTTTCTTAGATGCGGCCGAGAGGACTTGAACCTCCACGGGTTATTCACCCACTAGGCCCTCAACCTAGCGCGTCTGCCATTCCGCCACGACCGCGTGTATGATGTGCTCATATATTCATAAGTGCACTGTTTGAAAAAACAATGCGGGTGAAGGGACTTGAACCCCCACGTCATAAAGACACTAGATCCTAAGTCTAGCGCGTCTGCCAATTCCGCCACACCCGCGTGACAATGGTGAGCCATGAAGGACTCGAACCTTCGACCCTCTGATTAAAAGTCAGATGCTCTACCAACTGAGCTAATGGCTCATCTGCTATGCAGAAAAACATATAAAAAAATGGCTGGGCTAGCTGGATTCGAACCAACGCATGACGGAGTCAAAGTCCGTTGCCTTACCGCTTGGCTATAGCCCAACGAATCAAAAAACAAAACATGACCCGTACGGGATTCGAACCCGTGTTACCGCCGTGAAAGGGCGGTGTCTTAACCGCTTGACCAACGGGCCATAAAATAATGGCGGAGAAGGAGGGATTTGAACCCTCGCGCCGCTCGCGCGACCTACACCCTTAGCAGGGGCGCCTCTTCAGCCACTTGAGTACTTCTCCATTATGGCTCCGCAGGTAGGACTCGAACCTACGACCGATCGGTTAACAGCCGATAGCTCTACCACTGAGCTACTGCGGAATAATAAGACATGTTTCATTATATATATGCCAGAAAAATGTGTCAAGAATTTTTAAGCGTTTCATTCCTGCTCAATTTGCGACGGCTTTTATAATTTAACATATACTAATATAACAGTCAAGCCTTTTTCCATGCCATTTGTTTAACTTGGCAGAAAGCCCCCGACCTCTTCAAGTAGACCAAGGGCCTTGATGCAGCCTTCCATGAGATTAAGACAGATGAAACTTTCGCATCCACTTATAAAAAGTACTTCTTGGCACCCCTGCTAGCCTCGCTGCTTCTGACACATGACCTTTCGTTTTATGCAGTGCGTCTATCACTGTTTGCATTTGAATGCGTTCCCTGAATGTGAGTTCTTTTGGAGTCTCGGTACACTCTGCTGGATGCAGCTTCTGCTTTTTCTGATCAATCGCCTCTAATACTGAAGCATATTGTGATTCACCAATCCATCCGCCTTTAGGAAAGAGGACCCTTAGATGCTCAAACAGGTTAAAAAGCTCTCGTATGTTTCCTGGCCAATGATACTCCTGCAATTTCTGAAAAAATGATTCAGGAAACGCCGCATTCCAGTGGTGCTTCTTTTGGTAATAACGATATAAATCATGAATGTCTTCTTTTCTTTCTCTAAGCGGCGGGATATTGATCGGATAGACATGAAGACGGTAATACAAGTCTTCTCGTATTTTTCCTTCCTTCAGCAGTTCGTTCATATTACGGTGAGTCGCTGTAATGATTCGAATATCCAAAGGGATTTCGTGTGTCCCGCCGAGCGGTACGACTGCCCTTTCTTCTATCACCCGAAGAAGCGCTACTTGCATCGCATATGGGATTTCACCAATTTCGTCTAAAAAGAGTGTTCCTTTATGAGCTTGTTCAAATTTGCCTTTAGCTCCATGACGTTTTGCCCCTGTAAATGCCCCTTCAGCATAGCCAAACAGCTCACTTTCTAACAGGCTTTCAGGAATGGCTCCGCAATTAACAGCAATAAACGGCCCTTTATGCCTTTCACTGGCGGAATGAATGGCTCTAGCGGCGAGTTCCTTCCCTGTCCCTGTTTCTCCCCAAATATACACATGAGCATCTGTTTGTGCTGCTCTCTTCATCTCGTTAAGCGTCTGTTGAAATACCTTACTTGTTCCTGATTCCCCGGGAAATTGAGCAAAAGAAACGGTGATGCTGCTTTTCGCTGCTTCTTCAAGGGAAAGGGACATGCCTAGCATCTTTCCGTCTTGCTCTGATTGAATGATCTGCTTTCCCCGGATAACAAATGGATAATCCTTAAGCCGCTCGACATCCATTCCATACCAGTCTGAAAATCGTTCTCTAATCGACCTGCTGGCAGAAACAATTTGCTTTTTTTCATTACAGACCACATACGGTTCGTCTGTTTCCACCTGCTGGAGACAATGAGTGATGAGCTCCAGCTCTCTCCTTTTTTGCTGGACTTGAATTTCTCTCTCGATGGCATAAGCAACCGTTGAAGCCATTCCAAGCATAAAAGGGTGCTTGTTATCCGTCATACAAGAGATGTCAATCACCCCTATGATTGTACCGCCTGCATCGCGAATAGGAGCGGCTGAACAACTCCAATGGTGAGAGGCGATAGAAAAATGCTCAGTTCCATTGATCGTCACTGCTTCTCCGATGACGAGTGCCGTTCCGATCGCGTTTGTCCCTACATCTGTTTCAGTCCAGCGTGAACCCTCCATAAAATTAATTCTTTTTGCTTCCACCATCGTTCTTTCGCTTCCTGTCAGACTTAGCACATAACCGTCTGCATCGATGAGTAAGGCCAGCATGTCAGA
Source organism: Bacillus sp. FSL W8-1143 (assembly GCF_037965155.1). NCBI lineage: Bacteria > Bacillati > Bacillota > Bacilli > Caryophanales > Bacillaceae > Bacillus > Bacillus sp. FSL W8-1143. Next base: position 548,068 of record NZ_CP150182.1, on the reverse strand, counting down.
TTCTTTTAATTGCTGACTGATTTTATTTAAGTAAGGAAGAGCCGCATTTAGGAATAATGAATATTTCTTTTTTTGGGCACTGAAACGCTCCTTTTCTAACAACGACTGTCCTTTATCTAAATACGGATTCACATTTGCCTGTTTACACCTGTGCCATGATTCTACCACTCTCTTATTCAGACGAGACTGATCAAGCAAACCTTCACGAACAAAACGTTTCCACGTATTTAAATAACAAGGCGTCGGACTCATTCCATCCTCTCCTCTAGGGGCTTTTTATTCATTATAGATAATTATAAAAGCGCTTTCAATTATCATTAGCTAACCCTAGAAGTCAATCGGATAGAAAAGAAGCCTTTTTCAGCAGTGCACCGCTCGTCCAATGGTTTGCAGCAAGGCTTCGTGTATCGCCTCTGAAAGTGTCGGATGTGCCGCAATAAACTGCTCTAATGTATCAGCGGTCAGCTCTGTATGCATCATCACCGCCGCTTGTCCAATCAGTTCTGTTGCATGCGGTCCGATAATTGAAACACCTAATATTTCTTGATATTGCGGTTCTACAATGACCTTTACGTGACCGGCTGGTTGATTTAAGATTAATGCTTTTCCATTTGCAGAAAATGCACATGTCCCTATCCGAATCTCCTCATATTGTTTTCTAGCACTCTCTTCATTTAAACCAACACTGGCTATTTCTGGAGAGGTGTATATGCACCTCGGAATCACTTGCTCATTGACCTTTACATGCTCACCTGATGCATGGGATGCCGCAACCGTTCCTTCATGAAAGGCAGTATGAGCAAGCTGGACCCCACCTGTCACATCACCGCACGCATAGATATGCGGGAGATTGGTTTGCATATGTTCATTGACGTAGATACCGTTTCTATCAAATGCAATACCAACCTGATCAAGATTCAACTCTCCAAGCCGCGGAGTTCTGCCAATGGCCACTAAGCAAAGATCCGACTGGATTTCACACTGCTCGCCTTGATTATTCTCCACCACTACTTTACTTGAAGAGGAATCAAGCTGCTTGACTGCGGCGGACGTCAAAATATCTACACCCGTTTCTTCGAGCTGCTCGTGAAGACATTGTGCAATATCACGATCTTCTTCAGGTAAAATGTGCACTGCCCGTTCAACCATGACAACCTTTGATCCCATTCTGCTAAAGATGCTCGCAAACTCACAGCCGATCACCCCGCCCCCAATGATACAAAGCGAATCTGGAATCGAAGAAAGTGACATGGCATCCTTGCTGTGAATAATCCATTCGCCATCAAAAGGTGCAAACGGTAAAGCAGCAGGCGCTGCCCCTGATGCAATAATGATTTGTTTTGCTTGAATGATTTCAGACTTTTCTTCACTTTCTATCAATAGCTCATGTGCTGATAGAAATGAAGCCTTCCCATTTACCACGGTGACTTTGTTTTTATTCATCAAGTAGCGAACACCATCAGTGAGCCGCTTGACGACAAACTGCTTCCGTTTTTGGACAGCATCCCATTGGATGGTAGGCTCATGTTCTGGAAGCTCAATTCCAAAATGTCCAGCTGATTTCACATGCTCATACATATCGGCGCTTTGCAAAAGTGCTTTGGTTGGAATACAGCCCTCATTGAGGCAGGTACCTCCCAGCTGACCTTGATCAATTAACACAACCTCCCTGCCAAAACGGGCGGCTGTTATGGCCGCCACATAACCTGATGGTCCGCCTCCTATAATGACCAGTGTCATGGTACGTTCACCTTCTTCCTATAAAAGAATGGATATTGGTTCTTCTAAATGTGCTTTGACCGTTGATAAAAATGCGGATGCCGGTGCTCCGTCCAGTACGCGGTGATCAAACGTAAGACTGAGAGGCAGGATGGTCCCTTTGCACAATTCATCCTCTCGATAAACAGGGGTGTCATACATTGTTCCGACGCCAAGGATACCTGCTTCCGGAGGATTCAAAATTGGCGTGAAATGCTCTACACCATACGCTCCAAGATTGGTCAATGTAAAGGTTGAACCTTGAATTTCATCATGAAGAAGCTTTCCTTCACGTGCTTTTTGACCATACAATTTAATGCTCTTCGCCAGCTCTATCAGCGTTAACCGCTCCGCATGCCGAATGACCGGTACAGCCAATCCGTTATCTAACGCAGCAGCAATCCCAAGATGAACATTCTCAAAGGTTTCCACAACTCCGTTATGATATTGACTGTTCATCGCAGGGTGTTCTAACAACGAAAGGATCGCTGCTTTGGCTACAAAATCGGTGATGGTCAACTTTGTATCGTAACGTGCTATGGCTGTTTCATTCAGCTGTTGTTGTAAGTTTGTAAGTTTTGTCACGTCCGCTTTCATCGTAATAGTTAATTGTGCACTTGTTTGCAGGCTTTCCATCATTCTTGAGGCAATTGTTTTCCGCATCATGTTAATAGGTTGATGCTCTGTTTCGTTTTGTTTTTTCTCTTCTTGTTTTTTCTCTTTCCGTTCAGGAAGCGCATGAAGCACATCCTCTTTCGTAATTCTTCCACCTGGTCCTGTCCCCACGAGCGTATCAATGTCTAGGTTTGCGCTAATCGCCATTTTACGGGCAACAGGTGAGATTTTCTTTCTCTCTTTCTTTGGTTTTGACTGGATGTCTCTATCTTTCTTTTCCTCCACTTGTTCATTTCCTTCACCGATATAGCAGATGACCGTGCCAGGCGGTACACCTTCTCCCTCGGGCACTTTTATATCCAATATGGTTCCTTCAGCAGGTGATTCGATCTCCATTTCAATTTTTTCGGAGTTGATGCTTGCAATGCTTTCCCCTTTATTTACGGTCTCACCGACCTCCTTATTCCAGACAGATACCGTTCCTTCTTTCATCGACATGCCCAATTTAGGCATCACAACTTCGATAGCCATCTCCCTCTCTCCTTTCTTTAGTTCAAGATCTTGTCATGGCTCTTGCCAATCATCTCTAATACGGTGTTCACAACTTTATCAGGTGTTGGCAGATATATATCTTCAAGAGGTGGTGAAAATGGTACCGGTGTATGAGGAGCCGTTACTTTTTTGATTGGAGCGTCAAGTAAATCAAATCCTTTATCTGCAATCAAAGAAGAGATATCTGCGGCAATTCCGCACCTTGGATTTGCTTCATCGACAATGACAAGTCGATTTGTTTTTTCTACTGAAGTCAGAATGGCCTCTTCATCGAGCGGCGACAAGCTTCTTGGATCAATCACTTCCACTTCAATACCTTGAGCAGATAATTGCTCTGCCGCTTCGAGTGCTGTATGCACTTGTTTGCCTACTGCAAAGATGGTTACATCAGATCCTTCTCTCTTCACATCTGCTTTACCAAGCGGCAGTGTGTAATACCTCTCCGGCACATCTCCTGTGATATTGTAAAGCGTCTTGTCTTCAAAAAAGATGACAGGGTCCTGATCCTCGATGGCTGCCAGCAGCAGCCCTTTGGCATCATATGGTGAAGAAGGCACAACTACTTTCAATCCAGGGATGCTTGTAAATAGTGCATACAAACTTTGTGAATGCTGGGCAGCTGCTCTAAAACCCGCCCCATGTGTCGTTCGAATCGTGATTGGCACCTCTGCTTTTCCGCCAAACATGTATCGGAATTTTGCGCCTTGATTCAGGACTTGGTCCAGACAAGTACCGATAAAATCATTAAACATAAGCTCCGCAATTGGTCTTAGCCCTGTTGAAGCAGCTGCCATAGCCGCGCCTACATAGCCAGCTTCACTAATCGGCGTGTCAAGGACACGCTCACGTCCAAACTCCTGAACGATTCCTTTCGTTACACCAAGAACACCGCCCCATGCTTCATCATCCTGTAAGTGATCTACATGAGCGCCACCCGCAACATCTTCTCCCATTAAAATGACATCTTCATCTCTTCTCATTGCCAGTTTAATCGCTTCATTCAAAGCACTAGACATGCTGATTTCTCTTGTCATTTCCCTCTCCCCTTTCAGATTTATTAATACGAAACATACACATCAGTCAGCAATTCAGTATGATCTGGATATTCACTTTCTTCGCTGAATCTCACGGCTTCATCTATCGCTTCTGCTACAGCCGCTTCAATACTTGATATCTCTTGATCCGTTAGCAGCTGCTGCTTTAATAATTCATTTTTAAAAAGAGTGATGGCATCTTTCTCTTCTTGATGTTCGGTTTTTTCTTGATTGGTTTTGTAGCGCTGGGCGTCTCCTTCAAAATGACCATAATTCCGATATGTCATGCATTCAATCAATGTCGGACCTTCTCCATTTTTTGCTCGTTCTATCGCTTGTTCTGCTGCTTGATAAACGGCTGTCACATCTTTTCCATCTACTTGAATACCCGGAATACCATAACTGGCGGCTCGATCCACAATCGATTTGCAGCTTGAAGCATAGGAAAATGGCGTCGCTTCCCCGTAACCATTGTTTTCTGCGATGAAAATGACTGGCAGTTTCCAGATGGCAGCGAGATTGATTCCTTCGTGAAAAGTCCCTTGATTGTTAGCACCATCCCCAAAAAAGCAAACGCTTACATTATCTGTCTTTTTATATTTAGCTGTGAGGGCTGCCCCGCACGCAAGTGGAAAGCCGCCTCCAACAATTCCGTTGGCACCGAGCATTCCTTTATCAAAATCTGCAATGTGCATAGATCCACCTTTTCCTTTACAAAGGCCTGTGGCTTTTCCATAGATTTCTGCCATCATTCCTTTTAGATCACAGCCCTTAGCGATACAATGACCGTGGCCACGGTGTGTACTTGTAATACTGTCTTGTTCATTCAGATGAGCGCAGACTCCTACAGCAACAGCTTCTTCACCAGCATAAAGATGGACAAAACCTGGCAAGATCCCCTTTGTAAAAAGCGTGTGTACTTGATCTTCAAATTGGCGGATTTCCTGCATTTTTCGATACATCCAAACGGCTTTTTCTTTTGTGAGTGCCATTTCCATGATAAAACCTCCTATCTTTTTTGCTTGCACTTCTATACAAGCAAAAAGCGTGCCAACATCATGGCGCTTGAAAGCTTAGGTTTTTGAGCGATTCACACTGATCAAAAAAGAGACAAAATGAGACTTGCGTCTCTATTTGTCTCAATATGTCTACTTCATCTCACAAAAAAAGCATCCCATAAAGGAATGCTTATCACTCTGAACCGATTGTACGCTGCCATTTTAATTTTCCTTTGCAGACGCCGCACACATAACGAGAGGTATCAACTCGCCTTTTCCTGATAAAATACTGACCGCATCCTGTGCAGACATATTCTTGCCGTTTCTGTACACGCCGTTTATTTTGTACAGTCTTTAGCGGTGTACAAAAACGCGGGGCTCCTACTTGTTTTAATAACTCTTTAAAGGAACGGTCACGATGCTGATAGCCTTTTCCCTCAAGATGCAGATGATAATGACACAGCTCATGCTTGATGATCCCGATTAATTCTTCTCGTCCATGTTCCTCTAGGTATCGGCGGTTCAGTTCGATATTGTGTGTACCAAGTAAATACCGCCCGCCTGTCGTTTTGAGACGGTCATTAAAAACAGCCTGATGGCGGAATGCCTTACCAAAGAACTGCTCAGAAATATGCTCTGTTAACTGCTGTAACTCTCTCTCCTTCAATCAAGATCGTTCCTTTCTATAAAAACATCGAACGGGACAATTTCCCCTTTGCATACATTGAAGGTACACCCACTGTTTCGATCAAAGGAGGAATGGGCGATGCCCAACTGGCTGAAAAATCAGATGCAGAAGGCTTTTTTCGAAAAAAATCATTACCAAATCAAGTTGTTGAATCAATGCTGGTACTTCTACAGAAAAAAACATTCAGTCGCATCAAGGCACACCCCATGCTGAGGTGCGCCTCGTTTTTTGTTTACTCTGGTTTCAGCATGGAGAGGGCAACGCGGCCTTTTGCCTGGTCAACGGAGTCGACCCATACAGTCACAATGTCACCAACTGATACAACGTCAAGCGGATGCTTCACAAAGCGGTTGCTGAGCTTGGAAATATGGACAAGCCCGTCCTGTTTTACACCAATATCAACGAATGCGCCGAAGTCTACAACGTTTCTCACTGTACCTTGCAGCTCCATTCCTTGCTTCAAGTCCTCTAATTTCAACACATCTGTTTTTAAAAGAGGTTTTGGTACTTCATCGCGCGGATCACGCTCAGGTCTTGTCAGCTGATCGACGATATCTTGTAATGTAATGATACCAATATCAAGCTGCTCTGCTGCTTCATCCAGCTTGACCTCTGCGATTTTCTCCTTTAACTGCTCTGTGCCAAGATCATTTGGTGTCATCTTGATCATGCGTAAAAACTGTTTTGTTTCCTTATAGCTCTCTGGGTGAATGCCTGTCCGGTCAAGTGGATCTTGTCCGTCTGCGATGCGCAGGAAGCCGATACACTGCTCATAAGTCTTTGCCCCAAGTCTTGGAATGTCCTTTAGCTCTTTTCTGCTTGTGAATCTTCCAATCTCTTCGCGGCGCTTGATGATATTCCCTGCGACAGCTTTTGAAAGACCTGACACATATTGCAGCAGCGCCTGTGAGGCCGTATTGACGTTCACACCGACTTGGTTGACGACCGTCTCTACCACGAAGGTTAACGAGCTGTTTAATTGTTTTTGGCTCACGTCATGCTGGTATTGGCCCACTCCGACAGACTTCGGATCAATTTTCACGAGCTCTGCTAAAGGATCTTGTAATCTTCGAGCAATGGATATAGCACTTCGTTCTTCGACTTGCAGGTCTGGAAACTCTTCTCGCGCCAGTGCAGACGCAGAGTATACACTTGCTCCTGCTTCATTCACAATCAAATAGGAGACCGGCTGATCCAGCTCTTGAATGAGGTCTGCAATGAATTGTTCGGTCTCTCTTGAGGCTGTTCCGTTTCCAATCGCAATGACTTCAATGTTAGATGATTGAATGATCTCTTTCACTTTTTGTTTCGCTTCCGCTTTTTTCTGTACAGGCGGGTGCGGGTAAATGACGCCTATATGATGGACTTTTCCTGTATCATCCACGACGGCTAATTTACAGCCTGTACGAAATGCAGGGTCCACTCCAAGTACACGTCTCCCTTTCATCGGCGGCTGAAGCAGTAGTTTTCTTAAGTTTTCAGCAAAAATATGAATCGCTTGTTCCTCTGCTTTTTCTGTCAGCTCTTTGCGTATTTCTCGTTCGATGGAAGGCTGAATGAGGCGTTTATACGCATCGTCAATTGCCGCATCGATAAACGGTCTCGCCGTCGTCTGTTTGCCTTTTATGACTTGTTTGTCGAGATAGAAACGAATATTTTCAGCAGGTGGCTCGATGGCTGCCTTTAAGATGCCTTCTTTCTCTCCACGATTGACCGCTAGTACGCGGTGAGGCACTATCTTTTTGATGGGCTCTTGATAATCGTAATACATTTCATAGACATTTTTCTCATCGCTCTCGATGTCTTTTCCTGATGTGACCAGACTTCCCTTTTGGTACGTTTCGCTGCGAATCCATTTCCGCATATCAGGATCATCTGCCAGCTGTTCAGCAATGATGTGCTGCGCGCCTTCAAGTGCCTCTTCTACACTTGTTACTTCCTTTTCTTCGTTGATAAAAGAAGCGGCCTTCTTCTCGATCTCATCGCTTGGCAAGGTGAGTATATATTCTGCCAGCGGCTCGAGCCCTTTTGCTTTGGCTACATTCGCCTTTGTTTTACGTTTTTGTTTGAATGGTCGGTATAAATCTTCGACCTCTTGCAGTTTATGAGCTTGTTCAATTTTTTGTTTTAATTCATCCGTCAGTTTGTCTTGTTCTGCGATTAAGCGAATGACTTCTTCTTTTCGGTTCATGACATTTTGGATATATGTATAGCGCTCTGAAATGGTTTGAATTTGCACCTCATCCAGAGAGCCTGTCTGCTCTTTCCGGTAACGGGCAATAAACGGGACGGTGTTACCATCCTCTAAGAGCTTGATGACACTTTCAATTTGTTTTGTTGAAAGCTTTAATTCTGTTGCAATTTGTTTCAATAAAAAGTCAGATGTCTTCATACTTTGCATCCCCTCACTGTGTCTTCTCTTTTAGTGTATCAAAAAAATCGGCAAAACAGAAAAAAGGTCAGCTATTTTACGTGAGCTGACCAAGTACATAGGTGAGATCGTCTTTCTTGTCTTGTGTGTATGTTTCAAGCTGTTTGGCAATGTCTGCAACTGAATGACTATGCTTTAAACACATTCTCATGTTTGGCACATTCAGTCCGTCTGAATACATAATGAATGTCGATCCTTTTTCGTAGGAATAGGTGTATGTTTTATATTTTCTAGGTTTCCCTGATAAGTATCCTGATGTCGGAAGTGGATAAATATAGTCGCCAGAAGGGGCATTCAAGATGAACCGAATATTACCAACCGAACAATAGGTAAACTGCTGCTGGGAAAAATTCACCTTTAATATGGCTACAGTGGCTCCGCGTTTATTTTTCATCGCCTGATTGCATCTGTCGATGAGGGTCGTCATATCCTCATGTCCATATTCTTCGACAATTTCGCTGACTAAAGAAGATGATTCATTGGCGAACTGACCGCTGCCTAATCCGTCTGCCACAGCACAAATTAGTTCTTCATCATCTGCTTTAATAAAAAAACTGTCCCCGCAGCATGATTTCCCTTCTTTATTCGATTGATAGATAATGGCATTCACATGCTCATGCTGTTCAATCTGCTTCATTACCCTAGCTCCATAGACGCATCTTCTGATAATGCATCTCGTAGCTTTTTAACTGCCTTCCGTTGCAGTCTCGATACATGCATTTGGGATATCCCTAGTAAATCGCCTGTTTCTTTTTGACTCTTATTTTGCAAATAAGTCAGATTGATAATCTCTTTTTCTCGGTCTGTCAGAACATGAAGCACACTCTCAAGCATCATTTTTTGGTTTACACGTTCGTAGCCCTCTTCCTGTGAGCCAACAACGTCTAAAATGGTGACTGTGCTTCCTTCAGAATCAGCCTCTACGCCTTGGTCAACAGACAGTGCTTGATAGCTTTTGCCCATCTCCATGGTTTCCAGTACTTCTTCCTCCGTCACATCTAGGTATTCTGCAATTTCTTGGACTTGCGGTGATTTTTGCGTCTCTGTTGTTAGATGATCAACAGCCATCTTGATTCTTGGTCCAAGCTCTTTGATTCGCCTTGGTACATGGACACTCCATGTTTTATCTCGTAAAAAGCGTTTGATTTCCCCGATGATGGTTGGAATAGCAAAGGCTTCAAATGATTTACCGACTAGCGGATCGTATCGCTTAATGGCGCCAAGTAAACCAATCATTCCAACTTGTCTGAGGTCCTCATGAAAGCTTTTTCCTTTTGAATATTTTTTTGCCAGCATATCAACCAAGTTTGTATAGCATTCGACCAGCGTGAGCTGCGCCTGCTCATCTTGGTTGGATTGATAGCTTTGGATAAGACGATCCACTTCATCTTTAGTTAGTTTCATAGTTTTGGATGGTTGTGTCATGGTCAACTCGCTCCCTGTTTAAAAACTTTGTCATCGCAACGGTAACTCCGGAGTTTGCTTGCACCTCGACTTCATCCATCAATGTTTGCATTAAGTATAAACCAAGACCTCCTTCTGCCAATTGATCCACCGTATGAGCAGATGTATACGGCCCTAGGTCTTCCTGCTTTTGCTTAAAGTCAAAGCTACCGCCTTTGTCCGCGACAATGATTTCTAGACGATCCTCGTAGACAAGAAAGCGAACAGCTACCTCTCCATCTTCGCCATTTTCACCTTTGTAGGCATGCTGAACTGCATTTGTACAGGCCTCACTGACCGCAATTTTTAAGTCCTCAATCTCTTCATAGGCATAACCCATTCGACTTGCTACGCCTGAAAGAGTCAGGCGGATGATGCCTACGTATTCTGGTTTCGCTGGGATTTTCATCTCGATTAGATCTACTGATTCGTTCATTGTACCCCACCCTCTGTCTTTGCAGAAATGTCAATGATGTCCTTTAGTCCAGTAATTTCAAACAACCTTACAAGCCGATCTGACAAGTTCTCAAGCTTTAGTGTTCCACCTGCTTTTTGAGCCGCTTTAAACAGCCCAACAAATACACCTAATCCTGTACTATCCATATACGTAACATCCTTCAAACAGATCTCAAGATGCTCTCCCGCCTCGGCTTTAGGCATGAGTGTTTCTCTTAGCTGAGGAGCAGAGTACACATCAATTTCTCCGCTGACACTAATTTTCGTTTTTTGATCTATTTGATGCTCTTTCACTGTCATATTCATTATGCATTCACCTCGAAATTCTTGTTTCCTAGAATTTTATATACCCGCATCTTCACTTTCTAAACCTTTCTTTTGAGCACAAGTAAAGTGAAGTCATCGTGAAGCTGAAAATCTTGTAGCTTGAGTAAGCTGGCATAGATGGCATCGACCATTTCCTGAGCTGAGTAGGGTAGGTGCTCTGCTATAAGCGCTTTGATATCCTCCCGCTCTAAAAAGCCGTCCTCCGACTTAGATTCTGTAACACCATCAGAGAATAAGATCACCATATCTCCTACGTCCAAATGCTTCTCATACTGCTTATAATCAAAATCTGGTGCGATTCCAAGTACAAGCCCTTTTGCATCTAAATCGTAAAATTGGTTCTCTTTATTGCAATAGAAAAAGCCCGGCTCATGACCAGCCGATGCATATTTAAATTCATGCGTTTCTTTATTATAACTGCCATAAAACATGGTGATAAACATACTTGGGTCTACGTTTTGCTCGACAACACGATTAAGGGTTTTCAGCACTTTAGTTGGGCCGCTCCCTGACTCAGGCAAGGAATCCATCGCATATTTAATCATCGACATACAAAGCGCAGCTGGGATTCCCTTTCCAATGACATCTGCGATCGCAATATTAATCGTATCGTGATCCGTTACAAAATGGTAATAATCTCCACTCATCTGTTTTGCCGGTACACTGATCGCCCCAATATCGAACGTATCTCCTTCTGGAATTTTCGTTTCCAGAAGGGTTTGCTGAACATTTGCAGCAATTTCAATTTCAGATTTAATTTCTTGCTGAATGCCTCTAAGTGTTAAATGTTCCTGATAGGCAAGTCCGTACCCAATCATGACTTCAATTAAGAAGTCTAGTGAATGAAAAACATCTTCCGGCAAATCAGGGTAAAGCTCCTGAATCACTTTTCGGTGAACACTCACTATTTCTTCAGGAGGTATTTGATGCTCAATGGTTTTACGGCTAAATTTTTGAGCTTGATAAAGCGATGTTTCAGTTAAATCACTGATATAACGACTGAGCAGCTGATGGTACCGCTGCTCCATTACCTCCTTAAAATCCATGGTTTCCCTCCTAGCGAAGCCACTTAACAGCTTGTATCTCCGTTCCTTGTTCTGGTGCAGAATCTAATTTAAATTCATCCATCAGTCTTCTGACGCCCGGCAAGCCTGCTCCGAGTCCGCCTGATGTAGAAAATCCGTCTTCCATCACTTTACGTATATCCATGATGCCAGGCCCCTCATCGGCTGCGATGACTTTGAGTCCACGCTTTCCGCGCTCCATCACTTCTTCTATACAAATCTGACCTTTACCAGCGTATAAATAGATGTTTCGAGCTAATTCTGAAATGGCCGTCGTAATTCTTGCTTGGTCAACTGTTCCAAAACCAAGTTCTTTTGCAACATTGCGCCCCAATTGTCTTGCTGCGACTATATCCCATTCCGTCAATATTTTCACACAGGATTGGTCTTTCATATCTATTCCCCCAATTCCCGCTTCAGTGTCTCAAGCCCTTGTTCAAGATCTAGTGCTGTTTGAATTTCTTCCAGCGATATACCAAGTTCAATAAGCGTCACAGCGACTGCCGGCTGTATTCCTGTTAATACAACTTTTGCCCCCATGAGCTTGGACATGGTGATCACATCGCCTAATACCTTTGCGATAAATGAATCAATCATATCGACGGATGTTAAGTCAATGACAACACCGTTTGCTCCTGTTTCATGAATTTTATTCAGTAAGTCTTCTTGAAAGTGAAGAGCTGTTTGATCATCAAGCTCCCACTGTATTGAGATCAGAAGACAATTATATAATTTTAAGATTGGAATCTTCGGGTGATTTCTCAATTGGTTATCCCTCCAATGAAACAATTTTTCGATTTGTCATTTCCAAAGCAGTTTGAATTCCTTTTTGAAGGGTATTCTTTGTTGTAACCTGAGATAAATCAATTCCAAGGTTAACGATCGTTTGGGCTATTTCTGGGCGAATACCGACAAGTAAACACTTCGCTCCTACTAATCTCACAGCCTCTGACGCTTGAATGATATGGTGGGCCACCATTGTATCCACGACAGGTACCCCCGTGATATCAATCAAGACGACCTGTGAGCGATGTTTGACGACACCATTGAGCAGATTCTCCATAATTTTTTTCGCACGATCTGTATCAATTGTTCCAACAAGTGGCATGACGGTGATGTGCTCAAATACAGGAATAAGCGGGGCAGAAAGTTCCTGTAGCGCCATTTTTTGAAGGCTGACGGTTTTTTCCCATGAGATGGAGTACTGGTTTAAGATCTCGTTATGGATGGGTGTGATGAATCGATCGATTTGCCAAATGAGGTCATGACTTTCTTGTGTTGTATCTTTGTCATCGTTCATTTTTTCATATAAATGTGTACGGATTTCCGTTAGACCGTTTGCCAGTAACTTAAGTGATATACCCATTTGAACAATTTTTAAAGCAAAATTTTGCACTTTTTCTTCAAAATCCTCACTATACCCCTCTGAAAGAGATGTAATGATCAGTTGAACATATTCCGAACAGATGGTTTCATACATTTTGTCGTTCAGCATCATGTCCGTTTCTTTTTCTCCGAGTCGTTTTAAAATGTCCGTCCACTCATTTTCTAATTCCTTTTGATGCTTTCTTGCAAAAGCTAACACGATATGATTCGACATGTTTTACCCCCTACTTACATTTAAAACTCTTCTTTAGTCTGTCTTCATTATAACGTTAATAAAAATTGAACACAAAAAAAGTTGCTCCCAGTAGAGCAACCATATCTCACCATATTAAAAATCAATAAGAGCCAAACTAACTTGTAAGGCTTCATCAACCTTCTCCATCATCTCATCATCAAGATGTGTGATTTTATCTGTCAATCTTTGTTTATCGATTGTACGAATCTGTTCCAAAAGAATGACAGAATCTCGTTCAAAGCCGTAGCGCTTTGCATTAATTTCGACGTGAGTCGGTAATTTCGCTTTTTGTATTTGGGCTGTTATGGCTGCAACGATAGCAGTCGGGCTAAAGCGATTTCCAATGTCATTTTGAATCACCAATACCGGGCGAACCCCGCCCTGCTCGGAGCCAACAACAGGAGATAAATCAGCAAAGTAAACATCACCGCGTTTAACAATCAAATGTTTAACCCCCGCTGACTAATCGCTCAACTGTATTCTCAGCCTCAAACTCTGCGTATTGTGCCTCTGAAGAGATATTCAGATTAATTTTCGCCATCTCCATGTAGCCGCGTCTCATCGATTCACGATTTTGTCGAATATTACGTTCACGAATATACGTTTTTGTCGCTCGGTAGATCAATTCATTTCTTGTTACCTTATCCTGCTCTGCTACTCGTTCGATCTCAGACATTAAAGCCTCCGGCAGTCGAATCTTCATTTCATTTGTTGCGCTGGATTCAGACAAAAAACATACACCTCCACAAAACTTACGGATACCGTATCGATCCATTCCAAGACTAATCATACCATTATTCAATGCACAAGCAAAGCTGTTTTTTCATGAATTCTTATTAGAACATGAAGCGGCTCGCCACCCGTAAATCAAGATGATAATGGAGTTCCTCTTTCCCATTATACGCTTTTTTCCGAAAATCATACGGTATTTCCAAAATCTCTAAAAAAGGGAGAATGTTTACCCTACTTTTGTCGAATAAAAAAGAACGAAGTCAGTTTGACTATCGTTCTTTTGAATGTTGTTTATAAAAAACTTGGCCCGCCTTGAAGGAGCGGATTCCGCACATGCACTCTTTCGCCGTCCTCTAAATATACTCTTGGGACGCGGTGGCCAATCGAGCAAGTGACTTCATAGTTAATGGTTTCAAGCCTTTTGGCGATTTCATCGACTGATACCATGTCTTCTCCTTGCTTACCAATCAAAACGACCGGCTCGCCTACTGGAAGCTTGTCATTCAGTTCAATCATGAATTGATCCATACAAACCCTTCCTGCGATCTTCCGGCGTTTTCCGCCAACAAGCACTTCCGTTGCTGCCAGCTTCCTGATCCACCCATCTGCATAGCCGACTGGAACCGTGCCGATCCACGTATCTTGATTGGCTGTATACGTCGCCCCATAGCTGACACTCTCACCCTCTTGAATATGCTTTACATGGGCAAGCTTTGTATGAAGAGACATGGCTTCTTCGAGCTTGAAAGGCAATTCATCTTTGATTTCTTCAGACGGTGACAGCCCGTACATACTGATGCCGAAGCGAACCATATTAAACAAAACGTCTTTAAACCTTAAACCTGCAGCACTGTTGGCGCAATGAACGAGCAGCTTGTCCGTATGAAGCGGCTCAAGCAGTGTTTGAAAGGTGTCGACCTGCCGATCAAAGTAGGCTTCATCCTTTTCATCTGCTGTAGCAAAGTGAGTAAATACGCCTTCCAGCTGTAAATAAGATTGCTCGCTGACAAGCTTTTTCACTTCGTTCACTTGCTCTATCGTTTTCACACCTAATCGGTTCATTCCGCTGTCTATTTTCAAATGAAAACGTATCGGTTGTCCCATCTGCCCTTTCACCATTTTGGTGACGTCTCTCAGCCAATCGATGGAGTAAGCGGTCATGATGACATTGTAACGAACGGCGACTTTGACATATTCCGGCGGTACTGCGCCGAGTACAAGTATTGGTGCTTTGATGCCTTTATTTCTTAAAGAAACCGCCTCATCTAAAAAGGCGACGGCTAATACGTCTGCTCCTGCTTTGAGAGCAGCTCTCGCCACTTCTATATCTCCATGTCCATATGCATTGGCCTTCACCACAGCCATCAGTTGAACACTTTGACCGATATGATCTTTCATATGTGAAACATTATGCTTGATTGCTGATAAATTAATTTCTGCCCATGTGTCTCTATAAAAGGCATTTGTGTCCATCCGTCACACTTCCCTATTGAATGATTCAATCCCCTCATATGATACTAAAAATCAAGAATAATGTGAAACAAATCAAAGAAAATCAGCCCATGCATAGGGCTGATGTTTCATTTCTAAGGCTCTCGCCTGAGGTATTTATTTAGCTGACTGGCCTTCTACACTCTTTGCAACCATCAAGAGCTCTTCCTTCGATAGATCACTTGAAGAAATCAAGTAGTCCACTCCGTCAGATGTCCATGAAAGGGATTGATCTGTGAGAACCCCAACTGTCATGCCAAGGTCGACTGGCTCACCGTTCATTGTCACAGGCGTAGATGCTTCAGCGACTCTCGCTTTTTCCTGAATGAGTGTGAAGGATTTCTTTCCGCCATACGTCATGACATAACGCTTACCTGCATCTGTCATCATTTCTTTCTCTTCCATCTTCTTCACACCCTCTGGCATGTCAACTGGTGTTTTCACCGCAAAGCTGTCAGATGGGTCTGCACTTGTGGCAACATCCATTTGAGAGAGTGTCATGTTTTTCTTCTCATCAAATGCATCTTTGTCAAAGGATTTATTGAATTCAAAGTGAGAGAATTCCACTTTCACCATTGGCTTTTTGTCGCTATCCAGTACTTTCACACTGGCAGGCGCCATTGTTTTTTTATGAAAGGTAATCTCTTGGGTAGGCAGCATTTGGTTGTGCTGATAATTGGTTTTGGTTTCAAACACATACTTTGAATCTTTCGCTTTGAACTGAGCGGCACTGTCATTTTTAATGTCCTTCACGAGTGACTCAAATAAGTAGACCTGACTGCTATTATTTGGCCAATCACTGTGGAAACGGAAGCTCTTGTTCAATGAAGGTGTCAGCACAAACACACCATTGCCATTTCTTAAAATGACTTGACTCTGATCCTTTTTCGGATTTTCTAAATAGACACGGTAAAGTTCCGGCTTCTTGTACCAAATTTCTACTTGATACTCCTGCGGGTCATTTCCTGTCTCAATGGTCATTTTTGCTTTGGCTTTGTATGATGTCATTTCCCCTGCCTTTTTGTTTAAATCTCCAACGATATCCTGCTGAGATTTTTGACCGCATGCGGAGAGAATCAGTACAAAAAGGATTCCCGTTACAAGCAAAACAAAGCTTTTTCTCACCCTTTTCAACCCCTTCGTTAATTGTGTTAAAAGGAAGAAACCGCTTGTTTGACTTTAACAGTACGCCTCAAGAGTTAACTGCGTACCGCGAACCATCAAAGCCTGTTAGCAACTCGCCCTTCCTTATCGCACTACCCAATATATGAAGGGGGGACAAACAATATGCAGACTAGCTTGACAACCTTTCAATTAAAACTTGTGCAGCAGCATATTCTTTCGTGTGAGTGATGGACACGTGAACCTGGTCACCCTTCGTCTTTTCGCTTTTGATGAAAGGTTTTCCAAGTTCGTCTTTCTGGATCTCCATATCATGAAAGCTTAAATGCCGGCCGATTCCCGTTCCGTATGCTTTAGCGAAAGCTTCCTTTCCTGCAAAACGTCCTGCCAAAAATTCCAGCTGCCTCTTTTCACTGAGTGTGTGAAAGATGTCTTGTTCACTTAACGTTAAAATCCGTTCTGGTAAACGAGGCTGTCTACTAAGCACGCGCGCGAGCCGGTTGATCTCTACTATATCAATACCTATTCCTTTGATCATGAGGTACCTCCTATGAGACTCGTACTAATTTGGATGTTCTCTTCATAAACGTGTTACTATAAACTTACCATTATCTAGTCAAAAGGGGTTTGTTATGTTTATTCGAACGGAGAGCTTTCAACAATTTATTAGATCGTATCCAATCGTCACAACGATCCTTGCTTTGCAATTTGGTCTATGGCTTATATTTGCGCTTCCTATCCCTCTTATACAGCTTGGTCACGACCATCTCGTCGGTTTCAATTATGGTGTAGCTACTGGAGAATGGTGGCGGCTCGTCACACCTATTTTCCTTCACGGAAGTCTGACCCATATTTTGTTCAATTCTATGTCTTTGTTCTTATTCGCTCCAGCGCTTGAACATTTGCTTGGGAAGGTTCGATTTCTCATTATCTATCTTGGTGCAGGGTTCATTGGCAATCTCGGAACCTATTGGGTGGAGCCTTTAGAGTATGTACATGTCGGCGCGTCTGGTGCGATCTTCGGTTTGTTTGGCGTTTATTTATACCTTGTTCTATTTAAACCGCATATGATGGACCGCGGCAATTCTCAGGTGATCTTAACGATTCTTGCCGTCTCTGTCATCATGACGTTCGTCAACTCGAACATCAATATCATGGCTCACTTATTTGGATTAATCGGCGGCATGCTCCTAGCACCTCTTACGCTATTTTTCCATTCAAAAAAAAGACGCTACTAACCTCATAAAAAATGTCGATCACTCCTATGAACAGGAAGCGGATCGACATTTTTTGTTTAAGAAGATTTATTTTTTTCATACGAATACCAATCCATTACACGTGCTGCATCTTCTTCCTCAAGGTGATGCACACCAAAGGAATCAAGCAGCGCAGAGGATTTCACAAAGGTGTGAATACTCGCCACTCGGCCTTTCTTTTGGAAGAAAGATTGCGTCATCGTATAGTTTTGCATTCGTTTTCTCAAGACAATGCCAGTGGTTTTGCCAATGCCTCTTGATGTCAGTTGAATCAATGGATCTTTGATCGTATAGCCTGATTGTTTATAAGCTAAATAACCAAAAAACAAAGCAATAGGCAGCGGAATAAGTGCCAAATACCCCCATGGCGGAAAACGGACAGATAGGATTACGCCGACAAGTAATGGCACAAAGCCGAAAGAGATCAGGTAGCGCTTGAGCGAACGCTTTGGCACCTTTTTCAGTTCAGCTTCTGGCGCCAAATGATAATCATCTGTGAATTGAGAGAGCAGTTCGTTGATTTTTTTCTTCCGAATCAGTGGAAATAAGACGGAAGAGGTTTCTTTTTCTGTAATAGAACCTCCTGCACTCACAAGCATCACCGTCGCAAAGCCAAAGGGTTCACGAAGAATATTTTCTTTGATTTTCACTGCTTGAATTCTCGCAAGCGGAATGGTCATTTGATGCCTCTCAATGAGCCCTCTTGTGATGATGATGTCTTTCCCTTTTCGTTTCGCGGTAAAATTCGCATATTGAAGGGCTGTTACCCCAACACTAAGAATCCAAGCAATCAATACGGCAATAAATATGAGAATCGCATAAATCTCAACACTCGCATGACTTAAAAAAGAAAACCGCTTGAGGAAACCGTCCAAAGGAAGAATTTCATCTATTTGTGTGTAAATGGCGAGGCACCCAGAAATAATGACTCCGATCCCACTGGAAGTGGTCGCAGCCAAAAGCAGCTCTGGTATACCCATTCGGTAGGAAACATTGATTTCTTTTTCTACAGGTTGCTGCGCTGTCAGAGGATCATGCGGGACATCCCCATTTTCATCCACTTCTTCTTGCTGCAAGCTTTTCTTCCGGTTGAAAATCGATTGCTTTAATTGTTCCGCTTCTGCTTTTGTAATCGCCGTCAGACTCACTTCCGGACCGTCTGTTCCGCCAGCTGTTTCGATTTGGACCCGCACCAAACCAAAAATCCGTTGGAAGATACCTTCACTTGTATTCACCGTTTGAATTCGCTCTAGCGAAATATATTTTTTCTTTTTTGTGATGACGCCCGATTCTACGCGAAATTCATCATCTTCCATCCGGTAGGTGAAGCGCCTCCATGCTAAAACGGTTAAAACAGCTTTCCATAAAAGAAGCACACCAAGAAAGATAAATGCATAAAAACGAATGCTCGAATTCGAGTTCACAAAAATAAGCACGAAAAAAGGGATAATGAAGTTTTTAATCATGGATACGGCATCTGATATAAAATCAATGAACATCGAGATTGGATGTACACGTTTTGGTTCAGACATCATCTTCCGTCACCCTTGCTAAACGAGATATGTAATCACGAAGCTCATCTGCTTCTTCTAATTCTAGCGCCGGTATATCATGAACTGTGGCAGCAGTCGATATTTGAACAGATGCCAAACGGTAGCGCCTTAAGAGCGGTCCTTGTGATGTATCGACATGCTGGACACGCACCATCGGTACAATCACACGTGTAACGCGAATGAGTCCATGCTGAATTTCAATTTCATTTTCGAATACTTCGTAGCGCCAGATGCGATGACGTATTTTCGGTATAAGCCAGATGCCAAAAATAATCTGCAAGACCCATAAACCGGCGAGGATGGCGCCAATCCAATATGGCCATTGAAGATAATAACTAGCAACAAATACCCCAATGATGATGAGTAAGAAAATCAATGAGATAATTCCATTTTGAAGACGCCATACCTTTAAACCATTTAAACTTATTTGACGTTGCGGCTGTTTTCTCACATTCTTCCCCCATTCTCTTACTTTTCTATCAATATATTACGAAAGAAAGCCTAAAAAGTTTCAGTAAACCTGTTAAAAAAAGCGAATCCTGCAAAGGATTCGCTTTTAAATTAGCTATTATAAGATTTCTTTTGACGGCGATCGCTAGAAGAACGATTGCGGTCATTTGAAGAACGCTTTTTATCACCGTAAGATGAACGACTTTTTCCGCGATAGCCGCCTCCGCCGCCACCGTCTCTACGTTTAGAAGAGCTGCGGTTGTTACGATTGCGTTTTGAAACCATTGGTGCTTCATCTGTCAAACGAACAGGCGTTGCATCTGGCTCTTTTGTCATCATTTTGATGGCAGCCGCAACCACTGTGACAGAATCATGATCTTCTAGCAATTCAGCAGCAGCTGTCATGTAGAAGTTTAAGTTGTTTTCACTGATGATTGTGCGCAGACGATCAATTGTTACTTGTTGTTGTCCCTCGATTGCCTCATCTAATGTTGGTTCTTTCATACGATCCATTTTACGTTTAGTTGTTTGCTCAATCGCACGAAGCATATCTTTTTCACGCGGTGTGATAAATGTCACCGCCATACCTGTACGTCCAGCACGTCCAGTACGTCCAATACGGTGTACGTAACTTTCTGGATCTTGTGGTACGTCAAAGTTATACACGTGTGTTACGCCTGAGATATCAAGTCCACGTGCTGCAACGTCTGTTGCTACAAGCACATCGATTGAACCTTCTTTGAATTTACGAAGCGCAACCATACGTTTCGCTTGAGTCAAGTCACCATGAATTCCTTCAGCTGTATAACCTCTAAGGTTAAGTGCTTCAGTCAATTCGTCAACGCGGCGTTTCGTACGGCCGAAGACAATTGAAAGCTCAGGTGATTGAATGTCAAGAAGACGAGTCAATGTATCAAACTTCTTACGCTCATGGATATCCAAGTAGAACTGTTGGATGTTAGAGACAGTCATTTCTTTCGCTTTTACTTTTACGTGTTCTGGGTTTGTCATGAAACGTTCTGCAATGCGCTTAATTGGTGCAGGCATTGTCGCAGAGAATAAAAGTGTTTGGTGTTCACTTGGTACATTTGAAAGGATCGATTCAATGTCTTCGATGAAACCCATGTTTAGCATTTCGTCTGCTTCATCAAGCACAACAGTTTCAACATTTTGAAGACGCATTGTACGACGGTTAATGTGATCGAGTAAACGTCCTGGAGTCCCTACGATGATATGAGGATTTTTCTTGAGCGAACGGATTTGGCGACCGATATCTTGTCCACCGTAAATCGGAAGTACACGCGCACGCTTGTCTTGGCCAATTTTGTATAGCTCTTCAGATACTTGAATCGCTAATTCTCTTGTTGGCGCAATGATAATCGCTTGGATATTTGGAGACGCTGGGTCAATTTTTTCTACAAGAGGAATACCAAACGCTGCAGTTTTTCCTGTTCCTGTTTGTGCTTGTCCAATGACATCTTTATTTTGAAGACCGAGAGGAATTGTTTCCGCTTGAATCGGTGTTGCTTCTTCAAATCCCATGCGGTTAATAGCTTTCATGAGACTTTCGCTTAATTGAAAATCTTGAAACGTTATAGTCAAATTATTCAAACTCCTTCTAATTGCTGTTTCAGTAATCTCGTGAATGATCATTAAAAACTGCCCTTACCCGAAAGGACAGGTCCATTATATACAAAGCCCGAATTACCCTACCTTATATCTTACCATTACACTATTTGTTTTTCAACAAGACAGAAATGGATATATCTACTGTTCCACAATGACAGATTCACCATCACTTTGATCGCCATCCATCCATTTCCACTTTTCGAACAGTTGAATTTTTCCGTTATCCAACTGCTTAGGTGTAGAATTGCAAGACCCGCTTCTCATGCTGCCGTCTTTGCTGACATGGTGGTACCTAAAATGAAGTGTTCCATCCTCATTTACAGTTCCTACAAGTACACCAGATACAATACTGCCGCCTTGATATGTGCCCGTTAATATATTCCCGTCCTGACGATATTGAAATATGGTGCCTGCCGATACTTCTCCGTTACTCGAATTAGACTGCGGGACAAAGGTTTTTCCGTCGTATTGAAACAACCGAATCAGCCACCTTTTCTTTCCTATTGTACCATAGGCTTGTCACTCATTCGACAAAAATGATGCAATTTTTAACAAGTGGGATTCAATTTATATTAGTTTAGCCACATTTTCGCTTTTCTATAGATTAAATTGTTTTTTTTAGAAATTGCTCTACTTTTTCAAACAATTGCTGTGCACACGGCTCGTGACAAACATGATGTTTACAGTCAGGTAAATAAAACACTTCTTTCTGACGAGACGGGATTTTATGATCAATAAATTGTGCACTTGAAGCTGGCACAATCCCATCGCTTTCCCCTTGAACAATTAACACAGGGAGGTGTAGTTTCTCAAGGGAGCTCTTCGTTTGCTTCACCAGTTTCATAAATTCAACAGCGGCTGACAGCGGTGTGCTCGTTAGCTTATGACGGTATCTATCATACAAAGGATTCGTATCAATCAGCCCAGACAATGATTCTTTCACCAACTGCCTTGTGTCTTGAATCATTTGTTTTGGATTCACATATTTCGCCGCAGCACTTAAAAGGACGAGACGAGCAACTGGATACTTCGCTGCAAGATAAGAAGCAATCATTCCTCCCATGGAAAACCCGATCAAAAAAATGGTATCACATGTTCTGTAAAGAGAAAGAAGTTCTAATTCAGCTGTCGCAATCCATTCTTGATAGAGAATACCTTTTAGCTGAAGTTCATCTCCATGCCCCGGAAGCGTGACAGACTGAACGTTCCAATCTGTCTTCTGCTTTAAATATTGCGCTAGCGGTTCCACTTCATAGGGGGCGCCAGTGAATCCATGTATACATAGACAGCCAATCATTCTGTCACCTTCTTTGCCGCTCACTTTTTATAGCGCAGTAATGACTTCTTCTAATCTCATGCCGCGTGAGGCTTTGACGAGAACAACATCGTCAGGACCTGCTACATCAGCAAGTTTTTTCTTCAGTTCCTCTTTGTCCATAAATGAGAACACACGCGCATCACCGAATGATTTCTTTGCTCCTTCAGCGATGAATGCACCTAGGCGGCCATACGTCATCACATGATCAATGAATTCAGGCTTGATGTAGCGGCCTAGTTCATAATGATACGTTTCTTCCTCGCTGCCCATCTCAAGCATGTCTCCAAGGACAAGAATCCTATTTGCAAAGCCGTCCATATCTCCTACAAGATCAATGGCAGCTTTCATGGAAGTAGGACTTGCATTATACGCATCATTGATAACAGTGATTCCTTTTTCCGTTTTAAACAGTTCAAGACGCATCCCTGTCAACTTTGTTTGCATGAGTCCTTGGGCGATTTGTCTTTCATTCAGTCCGAAATGCTGGCCTATGGCAATGGCAGCAAGGGCATTCTTTACATTATGTTTCCCTAATACAGGAATGAGAAACCCCTGGGCATACCCTTCGACCTGAAATTCAGTTCCTTCTGCAAGCTGGTTGATATGCGTTACCTTGATATCACAGTTCTCTGCTTCTCCAAAGGTTTTCACTTGCTGCGAAAGTGCAGTCGCTCTGTCGCGGATCAAAGGTTCATCTCCTAAGTAGTAAAAGATGCCATCCTTTTTTAGCCCTTTTGCGATCTCACATTTTGCATCAGCAATGGCTTCTCTTGATCCTAAATCTTGCATATGAGATTCTCCGATATTGGTGATGACTGCTGCATCAGGCTCAGCTAGGTTCGACAAGAACTCGATCTCGCCTTTTGCACTCATGCCCATCTCCAATACAGCTATCTCTGTACCTTCTGGCATCGCAAGAATGGTGAGCGGAAGACCGATATGATTATTAAAGTTACCGTCTGTTTTATGAACTTGATACGTTGTTTGTAAGACGGAATGAATCATATCTTTCGTTGTCGTTTTCCCGTTACTTCCTGTAATACCGACAACACGAGGGTTTTCTTCTTTTAAATATGATTTTGCCAATTGCTGCAGTGCTGCCAGTGTATCGTCGACAAGAATGACAGGTACACCGAACGGTGGATTGGCTTCTTTTTGATTCCAAAGAACGGCTGCGGCTCCAAGCTCCACTGCTTTAGAAGCAAATGTGTGACCGTTAAAATGTTCTCCAATTAAGGGGATAAACAATGCACCTTTTGATACTTTTCGTGTATCTGTCGTCACTCCGTAAATTTGCTCTTCGCCAAAAGCTTGATTAGATAGTGTCCCACCAGCCATTTGGGCGATTTGATTCACTGTACGTTTGATCATGATTTTTTCGCCTCTCTTTCTCATTTCACGTTTGAAGGAAAAGAGACACTACCTAAGGATAGTGTCTGCTTGTTGCTCACATTAAAAAGTCGTTTTAATGGTTTGTTTTTCTTGATGGCGTTCAATTGCAAGTGACACTAGCTTTTCAATTAGCTCTGGATACTCTACACCAGTGTGCTTCCAAAGAAGCGGGAACATACTGAATGGTGTGAATCCAGGCATTGTATTCACTTCATTGATCAACACTTCGCCTTTTTCTGTGAGGAAGAAGTCTGCACGTACAAGACCAGAACCATCTAGGGATTTAAATGCCTTAATCGCCATATCATGAATCGTCTTGTATTCATCTTCTGACACACTCGCAGGAATGATCAAATCTGTATCGCCATCTTCATATTTTGCTTTGTAGTCATAAAAATCTGTTTTAGGTGCAATTTCACCAACGACAGAGCACTTCGGCTCGTCATTTCCTAATACACCTATCTCGATTTCTCTTCCTACGACGCCTTCTTCTACGACCACACGACGATCATATTGGAAAGCCAAGTCGAATGCGGTTTGCAGCTCTTCTTTGCTGCGGCATTTGCTTATTCCAACACTTGATCCCATGTTGGCAGGTTTCACAAAGCATGGATAGCCAAGTACTTGTTCTACCTGTTCTAAGCTGTCTGGTGCGGCTTTCTCATAGTCTTTTTTATTGAAGGAAAGGTGCTTTGCTTGCGCAAGTCCTGCTTGAGCAAAAACATCTTTCATCATGACTTTATCCATACCCGCGGCAGAAGCAAGAACGCCGTTGCCGACATACGGGATATTTAGCAGTTCAAGTAATCCTTGCATCGTTCCATCTTCACCATTTGGCCCGTGCAACAATGGGAAGACAACATCAATCTTCTCATCAGCGGATGTAGGCTGTGGAAACATGCTCTCATTTAAAGAAGTTGGTAAAAACGTCTTTGCGTTCTGTTCAAATTGAAGCATTCTGACGTTTGATACTGGTTCAGTGAGTTTTTCTCCTCTTAGCCATTCGCCCTCTTCTGTAATATAAATTGGATGTATATCGAACTTCTCAGTGTTAAGTGCTTTTGTAACTGCAAGGGCTGTTTGCAGTGATACATTATGTTCGGCTGACTTTCCGCCGTAAATCAATCCTAAACTTATTTTCAATGGATACTCCCCCCACTAAAATTCATCTTTACTATCTTATCACTTTCAAGCAAAAATGCTCTAATTAATTTTTGTTGTTACGGAATTGAAATGATTTGTAAAGTTGTAAGCGCCTCCCGAGCATTTGTATGTCATTCGCCTTTATTTTATATTAAAATGACATTGAAAAGGAGTTGTGACAAATTGAAAAAAATCACAAGTACTGAACAATTCAATGAAATCATTCAATCTGACAAAGAAGTCATCGTTAAATTCTTTGCAACATGGTGTCCTGACTGTACAAGAATGGACATGTTCATTCCAGACATCTTAGAGGCGTATGCTCACCATGAATGGTTTGAAATAAACAAAGATGATTTCCCTGAATTAGCAGAAACGTATCAGGTCATGGGTATTCCAAGCCTGTTAATTTTCAAAAATGGCGAAAAAACAGGTCATTTACACAGTGCAAACGCAAAATCACCTGAAGAAGTGACAGAGTTTCTTCAAGGGCACGTTTCTTAAATCGTGAAACGAAGGACATCAGCAAACACTTGCTGGTGTCTTTTTTTCTCTATCTCTTACATCAAATCTCTTCATAAGACGAATTGTTCAGTCAAAACGTTTCAATGAGCGAAAGAATGTTTTATATAGAGGCTTCTCTTACGACAAGAAATGACAGAAATTATTTCCTGGGAAAGAATGAGCGTCGACTAGGCTTCGAATTTGTCGATTACGTGAATTTTCTGAATATAATCTTTACTTCCGGCATTGTGCTTTGTATAATAGAGGTGCTAATTGAAAATGATTATCAATTTCATCTATGTGGAATCCTATAGACGTCTATTCTTATAAAGGAGCGATGAGTCACATGTCTAAGAAGAAAATCAAAACGTATCAGCAATTGATTGAAGAAAACAAGAAAGCCATCATGCGCGATCCTAAAATGATGGAAAGTATATACGAAACCATCGACAAAAAGCATCAGAAGCAGCTTGCAGCTGCTGGACGTGAATCATAAACATAAGGGGGAGCAGTCAAAGCTGGCTGCTCCTCTCTTTTGTCTTTTTCAACAAAAAAAGCCGATAAAATCTATGCTGTGATTTTATCGGCTTTTGTTTTAATGTGATTTCGCTACACGGTCCTGCTTCATTCCTAAATAAATGAGCATATATGTGAGATAACCCATAGTCATTGTTAAACCACCGAAGAAGAACTGAGAAAAGACAGGCTCCTCAAATGTTGTGACAGCTGCAAGTATGATCCAGCTCGCATATAAATAAACCATGAACCATTTCATGTTTCTTTTAAGTGTATACAGAAAGAAAAGACCCGCTAACGAAAAGATCCCCAGCGCTAGTCTGAAATAAATAAGATGATCAAACTGGAAGGCAAAAGACACAAACGAAAACGACAGCAGCAACAAAATGGGTAAAACCGTAATGAAATTTTTCACGATAGTGCCACCTCCAAGACTCCCTCTTATTATAAGACAAAATCAGCCGGTTATCGTGAAATGCAGACTCGTTTTCACAAAGATGTCACGAATTTTTCTTGTTATTTGACACAATTTTTACACATTTACATCACGCTTCCAAAAAAGAACCCAAGCCGTGCCAACAAAGAAAACAAAATGCGCCCCTACCATAAATAGAGAAAACAAAGGGCTCATGCCATGGAAGGGCGGCGGTCCTTGAAAGCTGTACTGAGTAAAGTCTGTATTAGCAAAAAGCAGGATTTTCCCCCACTGATTTTCTAAAAGAGACATAATAGGCACAAGTGATTTAGCCGCATATAAAACAAAAAACGAGGTCACAAGCGCAACGAGGCTGTTCCTAAACAAGCTGGAACACATAAAAGCGAAGCTTGCCATCATGATCACTTCCACCCACTGAGATCCGATCAC
This sequence comes from Bacillus sp. FSL W8-1143, assembly GCF_037965155.1. Lineage (NCBI taxonomy): Bacteria > Bacillati > Bacillota > Bacilli > Caryophanales > Bacillaceae > Bacillus > Bacillus sp. FSL W8-1143. Next base: position 521,110 of record NZ_CP150182.1, on the reverse strand, counting down.
AGCAAATGTATGCTGAAATAGTCGTCCCGTACTTTCATCAAATGCAGTACCAAAGAAAATAAAGCCAAATAGGAAAGCAATGACATAATAAAAAACAAACAAATAGATGACCGTCAGCACAAGTGTGATGTATTTTGACAGGAAAATTTGCAGCCTTGTTTTGGGCCGTATCAATAAAAACTTGATCGTTCTTTTTTGAAATTCTGTTGAGATCAAGGTTGCGCCAATGACAACCGCGAGCACCTGTAAAATAAACACGACGTTTGTGGAATAAGCAAAATAGTTGGCGACAGTGTCTTGTCCACCAAAGCTGGAGATGACTCGTTTCAACGCTAGAGCCATCGCTAATTGAAACACAACAATCAATCCAAGTGCAATGAACGTGATCTTTTTCCTCGTAATTTTCTTATGCTCATTCTTGATGAGTTGAAGCATCTGCCGTCCCGCCTTCCGTCCATTTCATAAATGCCTCTTCAATTGATGGCTTTTGAGGCGTCATTTCAAGTACATCAAATCCAGCCAGAACAAGCTGTTTGTTCAGCTCAGGCACTTGCTCTTTGTTCAATTGAAGTAAAACATGCGATCCATTTCGTTCATATGTATAGTCATGTGTCTCGAGCCACGTCACTGCCTTTTCCACTGGCTGAATATTCATGAGCATCTGTTCTTTCCCCTCTATGCCTCGAAGCATGGCACTGGCTTTGATCTGTCCTTTTTGAATGATGATCATGCGGTCACATAGCTCTTCAACCTCATGTAATAAATGTGTGGCGAATAATACGGACGTTCCTTCTTCTCTTACTAGCGTTTGCAAGTGCTCCCTGAATTCCTTCATACCTGCAGGATCAAGTCCATTTGTCGGTTCGTCTAAAATGAGCAGGTTCGGCTGATGTAATATGGCTTGTGCAATCCCAAGCCTTTGTTTCATCCCCAGTGAATATGTCTTCACCTTCTGATGAATGGCGTGCTCCAGACGAACTCTTTTCACCACTTCCTGCATTCGTTCCTCTGTCACTCCATCGTGCATCGCCGCATACAGTTCAAGGTTTTCGAAGCCTGTTAAATAAGAATAAAATTCGGGATTTTCTATGATTGCACCAACAGATGACATCGCATGTAGGAAATCCTCATCCTGTGAATATCCATTGATCATGATTCGGCCATTGTTTTTTTTCATCAAGCCAACGATCAAACGAATCAAGGTTGTTTTTCCAGACCCATTTGGTCCTAGTAAGCCGACGATTTCCCCTTTCCCTATTTCTATAGATATATCTTGTAAGATCATTTTCCGGCCAATTCGTTTATCGACTTTCTCTACTTTTAGAACAGCAGATTCCAACGTGGTTCCTCCTTCTGATGTAAAACCTAAAGCGGCAAATAAGACCGCTCATTCTGTTAAAAGTATATCACGCAAGACAAGGGACTCCATGAAAAAAAGGGCTGATCGAGTCAGCCCTTCTTTTACATTACATGGATAGGTTCGGTGATGCTGCGTCTGTCTCGTGTTTTTTCTCCGTTTCTGTCACAATCACCGCACATGCGGCGTCACCTGTAATATTGACAACGGTTCTTGCCATATCTAATAAGCGGTCTATGCCAAGGATGAGCGCAATGCCTTCAACCGGCAGATTCACAGAGTTCAGTACCATAGCGAGCATAATGAGCCCAACTCCTGGCACACCAGCTGTACCGATACTTGCTAAGACAGCCGTTAAGACAACCGTCAGCATTTGGACAAGCGTCAGTTCAACTCCATACACTTGCGCGATAAAAATAGTCGCGACCCCTTGCATAATCGCTGTGCCATCCATATTAATGGTTGCACCAAGCGGCTGTACAAAGCTTGAAATCGGCTCCGGCACCTTCAAACGTTTCTGGGCTGTTTCCATCGAGACTGGGAGGACTGCGTTACTACTTGACGTACTAAATGCGACAACCATTGCTGGAGAAAATCCTTTGAAAAATGCCATCGGATTTCGCTTCGCTAAAATGGCGACAGTTGACCCATAAGTTAGGAAGAAATGCAGCACGAGCGCAACTAACACGACCGAGAAATAAAGGCCCATCGCTTTCATCGCATCAAATCCCTGACTGCCAATGGCAGTTGCGATCAAACCGAATGTTCCGTACGGTGCGAACTTCATCACTATGCCGACAAGGTACATCATTAATTCATTTCCTTGTTCAAACAGCTTTAGCAAACCTTCCGTCTTCTTCCCAAGCATGGCAATGCCAAGACCTAAAAATACACAAAAGACGATGATTTGAAGCATGTTTCCTTCAACTAAAGATTGGACTGGATTGGTTGGGATGATGTTGAGTAGTGTTTCTGCCATTGATGGGGCTTCCTCTGCGGAATAATCAGCTGCTTTCGTATCAAAATGACCGAATGCTCCCGGCTTGATTAATAAGGCTAATGAAATGCCAATGATGATGGCAAAAGTAGTAGTAAGCAGGAAATAAGTAATGGTTTTTACGCCGATTCTGCCAAGCTTTTTCGGATCACCTAGACCTGCTACACCTAGTGTGATGGAAAAGAATACGATCGGCACCACTAACATTTTAATCAGGTTTAAGAAGATTTGACCTAGAGGCGTAAATAGATAAGGGTCTAACACTTTGAATACATTTGGAGCAAAAATGTTAAGCAATAGTCCTGTGATTGCACCTACAAACAAGGCAATAATAATTTTCGTCGCTAGCTTCAATAAAATCTCCCCTTCCTCATCAACAAAGACCCACAAGAGAGTTTTCTCGTGGGTCTTTGTTTCCATACACGTACCACTGTTTACTCTCTTCACGCCGATGAGGTTAGCTGACGGGTTAGGACGAAGAGATGTCCTTTTTTCTCACAGAGAAAAATTCACCCCAAAAACATGGGTCCCCCATTCCTTTAGAAGGATTAAGCGTGTGGTAATATGATATTTTCATACTATTTATACCTTATTTTCGGAAAATTGTAAACAGGTTCATATGAACTTTTTAATTACTTTCTTCCTTATTCGTGACCTCCAAAATATCTAAAATGAACACAAAGATCGGGATACCAATAATCAGTCCCCAAATGCCGATGTAGTGTTCAGAGAAGATCAGCACAACAAATGTGAAGAAGATAGGGAGTTCTGTTTTTGCTGACATGAGCTTCGGGTTTAGGAAATAGGCTTCAATGGCATGGATGATGACGATCACAAGCACGATATACAGGACATACATGCCGCCTCCAAGCGTATACGCAATGATGCTGAGTGGAATAAGTGAGATAACCACACCTGCCACAGGGATTAAGCCTAGCAAAAAGACCATGACCGCTAATCCAAATAATTGCGGGAATCCCATAATACCTAGCGCAATGGTTGTTAAAACACAGTTAACAGTTGCAATAATAAACTGTGCTTCGAGTACCTTTCCGAACGTTCTGGAAAATTTACGTCCAAAGAAGGCGATTTCGTTATAGAACACAGAGATTTTACTCGTTTTGAACTTGTTCATGAATTGAATGAGGCGTTCCTTTTCGAACAGGAAGAACATGCTTAATATTAAGGACATAATGACCTGGATACTGAACGTACTGAAATCAGTTAAGTATGTATAGAGGAAATTAAACCCTTTCTCAAAGTAAGCTGATATTTTAAAATCTCCGAATACGTTCGTGATGACATCAATGAAGGGTAAATCTTGTGGATGATCTGCAATTTTCTTTCCTAAATGAAATAGCTGCTCCACCTGTTTGGCGATGATTGGCACAAACACGAATCCGCCAACCGTCAATCCACCAGCCAAAAGAATATACAAAATGGTAATAACCGATTTCTGCCCTATTTTCAGGAAGCGACTTAAAAAGCCTCTAATGACCTCTTCTAACCGATTCATCAAAAAGGTGAATATGAAGGTCAAGAGAATTAAATTCATCATTCCTCTTAATAAATATAAGGCTGTGGCTAATACTACAAATACAGAAAACCGCTTAACACCGGGTTTTTCGAACAATTTTAAAAATGCTGCCATTTCGTTATACACCTGCCAGGACTAAAGTCTATTTTTCATTGGATCTGATATACATTATATCGGATCTTTCTGTAAATTATATAACAAAAGGTCAATGAGGTCTTACGATTCGACCTAAATTTATCAAGCTTTCATGTTTTTTCTTTTTTTACACAAGAAAAAACCGAACCCCATGTAGACATAAGGTTTCGGTTTTTGGTTGTTTTTATACTATACAGCTTGCTTTATATTGCGCATTTCTTGAAGGGCTGTTTTGCTCTTCGCTTCGTCAAATTCACCTTCACTTTTCGCCACAACAATTGTCGCGATTCCATTTCCAATGAGGTTTGTGATGGCTCTTCCTTCGCTCATGAATCGATCTACACCAAGCAGAAGTGCAAGCCCCTCTAGCGGAATGACCTGTAGTGCAGCGAGTGTAGAAGCCAGCACGATAAATCCGCTTCCTGTCACCCCAGCCGCTCCCTTTGATGTGAGCATTAGAACAAGGATAATGGTGATTTGCTGGCCGATAGACAAGTCTACACCAAACACTTGCGCTAAGAAGACCACAGCCATCGATAAGTAGATCGAGGTTCCGTCCAAGTTAAAGGAATACCCTGTTGGGATGACAAGACCCACAACAGACTTAGAGCACCCGTAGCGTTCCATTTTATCCATCATTCTTGGCAGCACGGATTCTGATGAGCTTGTGCCAAGAACAATTAAAATTTCATCCTTGATAAATCGCAGGTAACCAAACAGGCTGAAGCCATACATTTTACAAATGATATTCAGCACAACGAAGATGAACAGGAACATAGTCAAATAAACGGAGAGCATCAGACTTGCGAGCGGTTTAATCGATGCCAAACCAAAGTGACCGATTGTATAGGCCATTGCCCCAAATGCACCGAGCGGAGCTGCACGCATGATATATCCAATGATTTTAAAGAAAACAAGTGACAGCTTATCAAGCCACTCAATGATTCCTTTCCCCTTCTCGCCAAGTGCAGCAAGCGCAACACCGAATAAAATAGAGAAGAATAAGACCTGTAAAATATCACCCTTTGCAAAAGCATCTACCATATTAGATGGCACGATGTGTGTGACAAATTCCATCCAGTCGATACCCTGTCCCCCGTTTTGGGTATACTGTGAAACATCCCCTTTTTCAAGCTTGCTATAGTCCAGACCTGCACCTGGCTTCATGATATTGACGACAAAAAGACCGATGACCAAAGCAAGCGTCGTGACGACTTCAAAATAAATAAATGCTTTTCCCCCAACTTTTCCAACCTTTTTCATATCCCCCATCTTGGCAATACCAAGAACAATGGTTAAGAAAATAATTGGTGCGATGACCATTTTAACGGCATTGATAAAGGTGTCACCAAGCGGCTTCATTTCTTTTCCGACGTTTGGCCAAACCATCCCGACAATGATCCCGATAATGACAGCTGCAATCACCTGAAATGTCAGGTTCTTCAAAAGCCTCTTCATAAAAAATCAACTCCCTCACCCTTTGATGTAAACGCTTAACTGTTATCTGTAGCTAAATGATAGCGATTTCATCAAAGGCTGTGAAGCTTATGAACATATCGTACATTTTGGTCTTTTTGGTCTCTTAGTCAGAATGTACGATATATTTATTGACAGGCCGGCCTACCCCGCCATATTGCATATCTAATTTCAGCTCGCCTTCTTTCACTAAGAAGTCTAAATACCGGCGTGCCGTGACACGTGCAATGCCGAGTGCATTGGCAACTTCCTCTGCAGACTGCGGACCTTCCTGCATGCCCATATAGGCTTTAATTTCATTCATCGTATGCACATTCAGCCCCTTAGGGAGCCAAGTATCTTCCTGTTTAACAGCAGGCTTTCGTATGATATCATCCAGCATCTCCTGAGAAAATTCTGCTGCTGTACGAATTTTAGATTTAAACGCTTTATAGCTTTCAAGCGATTCTTTCATACGTTCGAACTTAAACGGCTTGATGATATAATCTCGTGCACCATTTTGAAGCATGATGCCAATGGTCTCTTTGTCCTTTGCCGCAGAAATAACGATCACGTCCACCTGTATCTTTTGCTTTCTAATGTCTTGAAGCGTCTTTACGCCATCTTTTTTTGGCATATATACATCGAGGACTACAAGGTCTGGATGAATTTCTTTGATGAGCTGGATGCCCTGCTCCCCATTACCTGCGACTGCCGCCACTTGAAAGCCAGGAACACTCTTAATGAACTCTTTATTCACTTCTTGCACCATCGGATCATCTTCAATTAATAGCACCTTAATCTGAGTCATCTGTCTCTCTCCTCTATGATCATTGGGAATTCGATTGAGAAGGTGGTACCAATGCCGATGCTTGATGTGACTTCTACATTTCCCATCCCTTTGTCGATAATCGTTTTTACAATATACAGGCCATAGCCTGTTCCGCCTTCTTTGCCGTGTGTGAAGCCTTTATCGAAAATATAAGGAATCATTTCCTCTTCAATCCCGGAGCCATTGTCTTCAATTAAAATCGCGAGGACATCCTCGGTTTGATCAATACTAATCGAAATGCGTTTTGTGTCTCTTTCTACAGTATCATAAGAGGCAAAAGCATTCTCGATCAGGTTGCCAAGCAGCTTCGTCATATCATGCTGATCTAGACGCTCAGGGAAATCACGCAGACAGCTATGTTCGTCTACTTCGACCTTTATGCCTAGCTCCTTGCCCCTTCTGATTTTGCTCATCAATAATCCCGCAACGGCATCATGCTGTATGACGCGGTGAAGAAAGTCCAGCACATGTTCCTGTTCTTCCGTCGTTTGAAAGGCTAAATCGAGCGCCTGATCGGGTTTACCAAGCTGAATCAGCCCGGCAATCGTATGAAGCTTATTCATATGCTCATGATTTTGCACCCGCAGACCGTCTACAAAGTTCTTAACCCCGGTTAGCTCCTCTGCTAATTTTGCCGCTTCTGTCCGGTCCTGAAAAATGGCGACCGCTCCAATAATTTTCTTTTTCATGACAATCGGAATCCGGCTGCTCATAATCCGCTTTCCGCTCATATGAATTTCTTCATTGTAGACGGGTTCTGCGCGATCAATGATCTCTGGAAGTCTTGTGTCAGACAGCACATCCCAAATATTCCGGCCTACGACATCCCCTGTCACGCCAAAGATTTGCTTCGCCTTTTCATTAAAAATGGTGATCATGTGCTGATTATCAATGGCGATGACCCCTTCATTAATAGAGTGAAAGGTTGCGGTGCGCTCCTCTAGCATTCTGACAATCTCATGCGGCTCCAGCTTAAACATTTGCTGTTTAATATGACGAGCGAGTAAAAATGAACCTACAAGCCCAAAGCTGAGCGTCAGCAAAAGGATCATGAGGATATCCCGCTTCATTTCTCCTAATATATCGATCATACTTGGCAGCGTTCTCCCTACAAGGACGACCCCTGTTTGATTAAATTGATCATCCTTCACTGGATAAAAGGCTCTGATGGCGGTCCCAAGCTCTCCCTCTGCTTCTGAGAAATAAATATGCTCGGCAAAAGCAGGCTCTTCATCTGTCCCCTCCGAACGCTGGCCAATCCTTGCTTTCACTGGATGCGTTAATCTCACATGCTCCATATCCATGACGACAATGTAGTCAGCGTCTTGAATAATCCGAATCTCTTCGATGGCATGCTGTAATCGGTCACGTTTCTTTGTTTGATCAGCTAACGCCTGCTTTACCTCATTCATCTCCGCAACTGTTCTCGCTGTGTTCATGAGCCTTTTTCGAAGCTCTCGTTCCTCTGTTTGCTGGATTCCCCCAACAAGGACAATTCCTCCGATTAAAAGGGCGAAAATGACAACGAAATATGTGAGGATGGTGAGCTTCCATCTAATAGATAATTGTTGTAATTTCAATCGATTTCTCATCATTTTTTTCACCTGTATCTTTACGAATTCTTCCTCGGTCAAGTATGCTTGACATAAGGGGGATCGGACGCATGAAGAATTTACTCGCCTATACACTATTGCTCTTGATCGGTTTTGTAACCGCTTTATACTTTGGTTTCTATCATATGATGCCAAAAGCAGCGACGACCTTTGACGATGAACAGACAGGGCTAAAGGATCAGCTTGTGTTCAAATTTAGCCATGTCGTGGCAGATAATACACCAAAAGGACTTGCCGCAAAGAAATTTGCTGAGCTTGTGCACGAAAAATCCGATGGGAAGATCACCATTCAAATTTTCTCCAACGGAAGTCTTTATTCTGATATAGAAGAAATTAATGCACTCAAAGAGAATCAAGTTCAATTTATCGCACCATCTACCTCGAAGCTCGGCATGCTATCCTCTGAGTGGCTGGCACTTGACCTTCCTTTTGCTTTTTCTAATTATGATGCGGTTCAGGAAGGCTTGCACGGTGCAATTGGACAAAGATTGTTTGGCACCCTGCAAAAAGACGGGCTAAAGGGAATGGCGTATTGGACAAATGGCTTTAAGCAAATCACCTCTAATAAAGGTCCAATCAAACAGCCTAGTGATTTAAAAAACCAATCTCTCCGCATTATGCAAAGCGACATGATTGAAAAACAATTCAAACTTCTTGGCGCAAAGCCCTATCAGGATTCGTTTAATTCGACGTTTCAGCTATTAGAAACAAAAAAAGTAGATGGTGAAGAAAATACCATTTCAAATATTTATTCAAAAAAATTCTATCATATACAAGACTATATGACGATCAGTAATCACGGGTATTTAGGCTATGTGGTCTTAACAGATCAATCCTTCTTTGATCGCCAGACACCTGAAACGAAACGAATTTTACTTGAAGCTATGGAAGAAACAACAGCTTGGAATGAAAAACATGCAGAACAGATGAACAAAGATCAGCTGGAGGACATTAAACGGGAATCGCAGATTGCCATTCATGAATTGACGCCAGCAGAAAGACAAAAATGGATGAAAGCCCTCGATCCTTTGTATGAGGAAGCCGAAAAAACCATTGGTTCTACCCTAATCAAACAGATTCGTGAGCTGCGTGCGCGTTATGAACATTCTCCGATCCATGCTTTTCAAGAAGAGGATAAGACCAAATAAAAAATCCCTTTGAGAAAGGGATTTTTTATGCACCAGATTCACTCTGTTCTTGCTGCGTGAGCTCTTCTAATCTTGAGACAATTCTTCGCTTTCGGTATTGCATCATGCCTGTTTCGGCAATACTTTTTAGTTGTGAGCGGTTGGAAACTGCGCCAAATAAAATCCCTGCTACGGGAACAAGCTGAAACAGTTTCTTCCAGCCAAATGAATCTCGGTAATTATAGACTACCTCACGCCATCCTTGGATTTGTGAGAACATGTTTTCGTGTTTCCCTTCGGAAGCATGATAGCTCCTGAGTTCTTTTAATATCGATTTCTTCCCAACCACATCAGCAGAGGTCAACTGTAAGCATTTTATGATGAAGACCCGTTCTTCCTTGTTTTTAGGATCATAGCCATAGGTGACGGCAATATCCTGTAATGTTTTAAGGGAGAGACCAAGTACCGCAGGAATATCTGCAGCCAGTGTAAACATACCACCGACACCCGTTGTCGCCCCTTGTACCGTGGCGAGATTCGTCCTATTTTTCCCCATATGTTCACTAATGGCATCCATGATTTCAATTGGAGCTTTTTCTATATCTTCTATACGCTGAATCGATTCGTCGGCACATTTCTTTTGAAATTGATGGATGATGCCTTTTTCTGATGTCAAATAGGCACCGCCTGATTGAATGTAATGCCCCATTTCATCTAGCAGCACACCGATTTTTTTCTGGATAAAGGCAGGCGTCAGCTTGTCCAGCATTTGAAATGGCAGGCGGCTGAGTTTCTCCCAAAACCATACCTTTTGCTGATCTTTCTCCCACTGTTCAATCTGCTTTAATTGTGCTTTTAGCCACTCTCTTTCCTCCATGCCTTTTTCCTCCTTAGATGCTGCTGAAGTATTTGTTTGTTATTATACACAATCCTTTTCCATCATACGTATAGAACATTGAATCGGTTTCGAAAGGTTTGAAACTTTTTCAAAACGGTTATTGCTTAATACACAAACAAAAAGAGGAGTGATCAACATGTTAGGATTTCTGATTTCATTAGTTGTGGCGATTGTCATCGGCCTTATTGGCAGTGCACTCGCTGGAGGTAGTGTACCAGGAGGATGGATCGGTTCAATGATTGCAGGACTTGCAGGTGCTTGGATTGGTCATGGATTACTTGGAACGTGGGGTCCTAGTTTGGCAGGCTTTGCGATCATTCCAGCAATCTTAGGTGCAGCGATCTTTGTCATCATCTTAAGCCTGATCTTCCGTAGTGTGGGATCAAGGGTATCTTAAAAAAACAAATAACAGAGGAAGCAGTAGGGACACCGTCTATAAAGGCGGTGTTTTTTATGTGTTGGATTGACAAGGTATCTATTTTTTTCACTTACATATGATAAACAAACCTATTAGTTCAGATAGTTGACTTTTCATGAAGATGGGCATATGATGATTAAAAATTGCATCAAGGAAACATTTTGTGCCCAAGCAAAACTTTGTAGAATCTAGGTGATGACATATGACAAACAAATACATCGAGGCACAGGCACACATGTCAGAGGCAGCTGAGCGTGCACTTGAAGGAAAAGTCAAGGGATTTAGAAGACTCCTTCCTTTTCTCGGTCCTGCTTTTATCGCAGCCATTGCTTATATTGATCCAGGAAATTTCGCCACCAACATTGCGGCTGGCTCCAAATATGGATATCTCCTTTTATGGGTCATTCTCATATCAAATCTCATGGCTTTGCTCATCCAGTCTTTATCCGCAAAGCTTGGAATTGCGACAGGCAAAAACTTACCTGAAATCGCACGTGAAGAGTTTCCAAAGCCCGTTTCGATCGGTTTATGGATTCAGGGAGAGCTCGTCATTATTGCCACGGATTTAGCTGAGTTTATCGGGGCGGCACTTGGTTTATACTTGCTCTTTCGAATCCCGCTACTTGAAGCATCCATTATCGCGGCTATCGGTTCATTTGCGATATTGGAGCTGCAAAGACGAGGATATCGAGCATTAGAAGCAGGTATCACAGGCATGTTGTTCGTTGTCGTGATCGCTTTCGCTGTACAAACCTTTGTCGCCAAACCAGATATCGCAAGTGTCGCTGGCGGACTGTTCATTCCAAAATTTGATGGCGCAGACAGCGTGCTGCTTGCAGCTGGAATTTTAGGTGCCACTGTCATGCCTCACGCAATCTACTTACATTCAGCTTTAACCCAAAGAAGAGTCGTCGGCAGAACGGAAAAGGAGAAAAAGCAGATTTTCCGCTTTGAGTTTTTAGATATCCTCATTGCAATGATCGTCGCCGGGGCCATCAATGCCAGCATGTTGATTGTGGCAGCCGCTTTATTTTATAAAAATGGTCTTTTTGTTGAAGATTTGGATGTTGCGTTTCAGCATTTTGGTACACTCGCAGGGCCTGTATCAGCCATCTTATTTGGTGTAGGTCTGCTTGTAGCCGGACTATCCAGCTCTTCTGTCGGTACATTGTCAGGCGACATCATTATGCAGGGCTTTATTCAATACCGGATCCCGCTGTATGTTCGCCGGCTGATTACCATCATTCCTCCTATTGCGATTATTGCATCTGGAGTGAATCCGACCTCCGCGCTTGTGATGAGTCAGGTCGTCTTATCGTTTGGGATTGCCTTTGCTTTAATTCCGCTCATTTTATTTACAAGTAAAAAACGAATTATGGGCGAATTGACGAATGCTCGCTGGGTGACAGGAATATCTTGGGTGATAGCAGCTCTTGTTGTAGCACTTAATCTCTTCTTAATTGTAGATACGTTTATGTAAAAGACCGTGTTGAGCTGTCTTTTTCTTTCCATTTGGTTATGGTAGAATTCCCCTGAGAGGATGTGGATACATGTTTGTTTATCAGGATCAAGAGATATCCATGCGGCTGCTTGAGCCAAGAGACGCAAGAAGTCTGTATTTGCTCATCCAGCGGTCGAGAGAGCATTTACGTGAATGGATGCTTTGGGTGGATTCAACGCAGACAGAGGAAGACAGTATGGCGTTTATCCAAGGTGCGATGCAGCAAGCGATGCAGAACAACGGTTTTCAAGCGGGCATTTGGTCACATGGAGAACTTGTCGGCATCATTGGCACCCATCAAATTCATTGGATCAATAGAACCGTTTCAGTCGGCTATTGGCTCGGAGAAGGCCATCAAGGAAAAGGCATCATGACAAAAGCATGCCAAGCAGTCATTCGCTATTTATTTGAAGAGTGCGGGCTGCATCGTATTGAGATTAGGGCTGCTGTCGATAACCAGAAAAGCAGACGCATCCCAGAGCGATTATCCTTTTCGCTTGAGGGAATTTTAAGACAATGTGAATGGCTGGGCAATCGCTTTACCGATCATTGTGTGTACGCCCTTTTACAGCCTGAATATATAAAACAAAAAACGCATTCGATGAATCAGCCCACTTAATTGTGTCGATTGCATGAATTATTTTACAAAGTGAAGCTTTGTAGTATCCGTTGTGATCGGCATCTGATAAAATAGAAGGAAAAATCGAGGTATGATGTATGTCTCTTATTATTTTATTTTACTTATGGATTGTCCCTTTGTTATTTGGTATTTTCTTCTCCTTCCTAACAAAGAAAGCCACCTACAAACGCCGCTTTGTCCCATCCTATTGCATGATAGGACTCAGCATCGTTTTTCTCATTCTGGCACTCGTCTTTTCAGCCAGCCATTTTCTATTTATTTGCGGTATGTTCCTATTTGCCACCACCCTTGTTGGCACAGGCATTCCCTTATTCTTAGCCTTTGGAAAAACACCATCCTAAACAAAAACCACCTTTTCACGATGGAAAGGTGGTTTCTTTTTATTGAAGAGGCATTCGGTATGTCATTGTGGCATTTGGATGTTCTTCAATCGTCTTCATCATGTCTTGAAGGATCTCGGCTGCGCGATCATTTGAGTCATACTTGCCGAGCATCTTTGCCCAGGAAGTACTCCCCAAGATCATCCCTTCAATTTTTTTGCCGCTTACTGAGACTTCTTGGACATGAATCAGCGTTTGTTGGTTTTGTGTGAGGATCCATAGCATGGTTGTTATTCCCCTTTTCAATTTGTAATGACTTCTATTTGATTTCTTCTCATTTTAAGCTTTTTTAACTGATAATTCATTTGACCATTGATCATTCATTGAATTTTTCAGCATATATTAAATCTGATTCATTAGGTTCTTCCTTATACTCTTTCACATGACCATCTTTATCATATTTTATGTAAGTCATCTCTCGACCAGCAATACATTCACACTCATACTTTTTATTTCCATTCTCAAAAAACTCCACTTGATATCCCTCTGTAGTGTTCTTCCTCATATACCCTATTTTTTTCAAACTGCCATTTGGGTAAAACTCCACGTACTTCCCCTGTTTAATACCTTTCTCTACATAGAAATAACTTTCAACATGTCCGTTTTCGTACATATCATAGGCTAGTCCCGTAAATAGTTTTTCTTTCCCTCCTTGAGTATATTCTACAATCGCTAGTTCATAGGGTCCCCCATACTCTAGAGACTTTTCAAACTCAATACCACTTTCTACAACTAACTTCTTTGTCAATATATCATTCAATATTTAAAAACCCTTTCCGTTTCTATGTTTGAACAAAACAAAAAACAGCTGTAAAAAATTATATAATCCATTTTCACTTGCTCATGAGGTGGCTTCTAGCACTTTCTTGATAATGAAAAATTCCTTCACCATATTCATCACTATCAAATAATTTTCTAAACTCCGATCAACACAAAAAACCTTTTAAGACATTTAGTCATCAAGGTTTTTGTATTTCATAATACTCTAATTCAATGCATCTTCTAATGTTTTCTTTTCATGTTCTAACATGCCACTTATGATAATACCACATACTACTTCTTCTTTATCCAAAGCAAATCCTACTGTATCATTTTGTAAAATAGATACTGCATCATTTTCTGAGAATGAAATGAATACCTTATCCCTACCTATATACACGTCTAATTTACCTTTTTCGTCTATATAGGTATTATCATTAGATTCTTCTATCTGAAAACTCGGTACACCTTTAACCATAATTATATCTTCCATATCTAATTTCAAACTTTCCATTTTGTGTACATTTTCACTTAACGTTAGTGTAATTGAACGAATATTACCCGTATATTTCCCTAAACCTATTTCAATTAAAGATTTCTTGAAATCTCCAGTTCTCCAATATATCGTTGGCTCTTTTGATATATTCCAACTACCAAATTCTATATTAATCGGTGTATAAAGATCATATTCAATGTTGATAGGTTGACTGTCTTTATATTCTATTACTTTTAACATCATCATTTCTCCTTTTAAGGCATATACACAGCATGCTTTATTACTGGTAGCAATCCGTCTCCGCGAGGTTTACTAAATATTAATTCCCAATTACCTACCTTCATAATTTCTTCATATTTAATTCCTTGCTTGGCAGCATTGTTAACAGAGCTTTGGAAAATCGACAATAAAGTTTGACTATTTATCGGCATACCATGTGTCGTTGCATCTCTAGTTATATACTCAACCATATGTTTTGTCCCATTAGGGTGCACCCAGAACTTTCCATCAACTGTTGCTAATTCAAAAGATTTTGGGATTTTTGTACCTTCATAAAGTGGTTGAGTAACTTTTATATCCTTCCACACTGTACCATTATCCACATTTTTAACAGTACCACCTTTAATCCCCATCTTCCCATTGAACCCCTTCGCCCCAAACGGCAAAAGCATTCCCAGAGCCGCATTCATACTCGCTTCCTGCTGTTCTTTTGAGATCTTATTCCCAAACATATCACGCCCTGTAATCGCTTCGCTGAAGCCGTTGGTGGCGGTAAGACCATATAAGCCTTTTTGAGATGTTTTTAAGGCGTCAAAGGATTTTTGCGATGTCTTGTAAATGTCAACTGCTCTCACTGCGGCTGATGTGGCTTGAGTTGTTTTATAGACGGCTTTACCACCTTTGAAAATACGACCTGCCCATCCGACGATTGGGATATAACCCGCTGCTGCCATGCCGCCTGCGGCGACGCGCTGTCCTGCGGTGAGCTCTTCACCTGTGATCGGGTCAACACCTGTTGCGGCACGTTTTGCATCGTTCACACCTGTCAATTCATTGACGATATTTCCGCCATAATCAAGTGCTTTTTCATACCAAGGACGGTTGGCGAGTGCTTCTTGTTCCTTTGCGATCTCGCGTGCTTCTTCTTGTTCTTTTTTGATTTTCAGATATTCAGAAGTTTGCTTCTCAATATCGCTTTTTGCCTTGTAGATTTCGCTATTTTGATACGCTTTCTTGTCAAAATTCATAGGCGAAATGGCTTTTCCATCATTTGTGGCATTCATCATTTCCGTATACAATGCCATTGTAGCTTGCTGCTCCGTTTCTGACAAAGCATATTCATCTTTTAAATTTTGATCAAGCTCTCTTAGATCTTTGATCGTCTTTTTTCGCTCGTCTTCCGCATCTGCAATTTTTTCATCAAAGGTTTGACTATCAAATACTTCTAGAGAAATGAGGTCGTCGATGTCTTGAAAAATCGTTTTAAGCGCCTTTTTTTGATCCTTCACAATGCTTTTGGCATTTTTGATGCCCATATGTACAGCGTTGTCTAAAAAGTGTTCTTCTACGAAGGTTTCGCCGCCAAAACTCGTATCATCAAGTGTCCCAGAAACACCTTCATGAAAGGCTTTTTGCTTATCAATGAAGCTGATAAACATATCTACATTTCCAGCCAGTTCTTTATAAAAGCTTTTAATGTTATCGGCACCTTTTCCAGTGAAATCATCACCGAGGTTTGCCACGCCTTGAAGTGTCTTTTTCAAGTCTACCATTTGTTCACGGAGTTCCTGGTAGTGTTTTGCCCTTGCGTCCATGGCACTTGTTAGTGCTTTTGCATCAAGTATCTTGCCCAGAAGAAGTCACTCCCTCCATTATTGATCATAAAGTCTATTTTACCTTTCTCAGCGAATTGGAAAAATAGGCTTTAAGTTACAAAAATTATTTCCAAATATTTTAATAGAGATGAAGGCAAGTGACAATTGAAATATTTTTCCTAATCATCGCAAAAAAAGTCAGCCCTCTTTTCAGAAGACCGACTACTTTGTGTTTAGAAAAAGCGTTTGAGGCTTTTCTTGAGTGGAGGGATATCCAGCTCACCTTTTTCAAAGAATTTTTTCAATAAATATTTACTGAAGCCTGCTGCTTGGGTGTAAGTGATTTTCCCAGGTAACGGAGGTTCATTGGCGACAGCGACATCAATAATGACTGGTTTATCGGATTGAAGAGCTGTATCAAAGGCTGGAGCTAATTCTTCATGTGATGACACGGAGATTCCTTTGCCGCCACACGCTTCTGCAAACTTAGCAAAATCAATATCCTCCAGCTCTATACCATAATTTATGTTTCCTTTTACCTGTTGTTCATATTCAATCATCCCTAAATTGTTGTTGTTTAAGATTACGACAACGATCGGCAGCTTATACTTTACAGCTGTCACAAAGTCTTGCATGACCATTGTGAAGCCTCCATCACCACAGACGGCAATGGCTTGTCGGTTCGGTTCATTCAATTTAGCTGAAATCGCACCAGGTAAACCGCAACCCATTGTGGCAAGCCAGCTGGAGATAATGAAATCCTGCTGTTTCATTTCAAAATGACGTGCCATCCATACCGTGACATTACCAACATCAACTGAAAGAATGGCATTGTCCTCGACTGCTTCTTCTAGTCTAGCAATGACTTGCTGCGGTTTAATTGGTGAAGTAGCAACAGATTTTTCTTTATCCATTTCTTCTCGCCACTTCATCATATGCTCTGTACAAGCTTCAAGAAAGCCACGCTGTTCTTTATATTCAATGTAGGAAGTTAGTTCATGCAAACCACTCTTGCTGTCGCTCACAATTCCCACATCTACCGGATACCTTTTGCCGATTTGATCTGGTTTAATATCTAGTTGAATGGCTGGCGTGTCCTCTGGTAAGTAGTCTCTATATGGAAAGGAGGTGCCAAGCATAATTAAGAGATCACATTCTTCCATCGCTTCATATGCCGGCTTCGTTCCAATTTGACCTAAGTTACCTAAAAAGTATGGATGCCTGTCTGGCACAACCCCTTTTGCAGGAAGCGTGATGACGATAGGAGCAGCTGCCTTTTCTGCAAATGAAAGAAGCTCTTCTTTTGCATGTCTTAATCCTTTACCTGCTAAGATGACTGGCTTCTTAGCATTGTTAATCAGCTGAGCTGCCTTTAGCAATTGATCTTTCTTCGCCCGTACTTCTCCCTCAACATAAAGAGGAGATGTATAGACGGGTTTACGCTTTATTTTTTGAGAAAATAAGTCATCCGATACGGTGAGAACTGCCACACCTTTATGGGTATAAGCTGCTTTGATGGCTTGATTCAATAAGTCAGGCAGCGCCTCTGCTGTCTGTACCTGCTGATTAAAGACAGCGACATCGTCAAACATTCGCTCCAATTTGATTTCTTGGAATGCGTCTCTGCCTACTTCGGCCGAAGCAACCTGCCCTGCAATTGCTAAAACTGGTGCACCATCTGCTTTTGCATCATACAGCCCATTTAATAAGTGGACAGCACCCGGCCCAGCGATTGATAAGCAGACACCAAGTTTACCTGTTAGTTTGGCATCAGCCGCCGCTGATAGTGCTGCCACTTCTTCATGTCTCGTTTGGATAAATTTTATTTGGCTTGATTCATGCCTAAGTTCTTCAATCAATTCGTTTATACTATCGCCGGGCATTCCATAAATATGTTTCACGCCCCACTCTTCCAGTAGCGCTGTTACTTCTTTTCCTGCGGTTCTTTGCGGCATGTGAGAAAACTCCTTTTTTCTTACTCCATACCACCGCATCCTTTTGATCAAACGTTTCAACCTGCTTCTGCTACTTTTTAAAATGATAGGGCAGGGTTGCCACCACAATATCCCGCTTCCATAATAGGCGGAATCTTAATAAAAAGGCAGATTGATTATGCAAAATGGTGTGCCATCTTTTTTTCGGTATAAATTGTGGCACGAGGACCATCACTTTATATTGATGGGCATTTGCTTTTGTCTCAACTGTCTCAAGAAATTTATCTAGTGGGTGAATGAGGCTTCGATAGGACGAATGCAGCATCACAAGCCGTACACCGCTATTGAGTTTTTCCCAATCTTCTTCAATTTTCTTATCCTTTTCTTTATCAAAGGATACATGAACCGCTATGACTTGCTCTGATAAAGATTTTGCATACTGAACAGATTGTTCAACAACACGTGTGACTCCTGCTATCGGTACGATGACCACATTTCCTTTAATCTCAACTGGCTCTGTTTCATTCAATAAACGCAGTTGTTCTCCAACAGACAAATAATGCTTTTTAATGGAATAAAAGATAAATAAAACAATAGGCAGGAAAACAAATATTGGCCATACGAGATGGAACTTGGTCAAAATGAGAATCATAAAAACTGTAAAAGAAATCAGTGCTCCGACAATATTGATTGGCATTTTCGTTTTCCAGCCCTGCGGTTTTTCACGAATCCACTTCACACACATGCCGGTCTGCGACAGGGTAAATGGAATAAACACACCGACAGCATATAGCGGGATGAGATGTTCTGTCTTCCCATCAAACAACCAGATGAGCAGCATAGAGGCTACGCCTAGAAAGATAATGCCATTAGAGTAACCAAGCCGGTCTCCTCTAACAGTAAACATACGCGGCATATATTTATCCTTTGCTAAATTGACAGCCAATAACGGAAAGGCTGAAAAGCCGGTATTTGCCGCTAATATTAGAATTAGCGCTGTGACTGCCTGAATCACGTAATAGAAAAACGTACGTCCAAAAGTGTCTGACGCAATTTGTGATACAACCGTTTCTTCTGGCTTTGGCGAGATGCCGAAACCAAATGCAAGCAATGTGACTCCCACAAATAAAACAGCTAGCAATCCACCCATCATCAACAATGTTCTCGCTGCGTTTTGTGCAGCTGGTTTTTTAAAGGATGGAATCGTATTTGAAATGGCTTCTACTCCAGTCAGAGCAGAACAGCCAGATGAAAAAGCTTTTAATAACAAAAATAATGTAATGCCTTGTACGTGTGTGCCTACCGCTGTATGTTCAGGTGCTGGCGGTACGCCGCCTGTTAATAATTTGAAACCGCCTACTCCAATTAATATAAGGAGTGAAAATACAAACAAGTATACAGGATAAGCCAGAATAGATGCCGATTCTGTTAATCCACGGAGGTTGAGCACCATAATCACGATGACCAATACAATTGAGATCAAGACATGATATGGATATAGTGTTGGAAAAGCCGATGTGACGGCATCGGTCCCCGCTGAAATGCTCACTGCTACAGTCAAAATATAGTCTACAAGCAATGATCCGCCAGCGATCAATCCCGGTTTTTCACCTAGGTTTCTGCTAGAGACGACATATGCCCCGCCGCCTTCTGGATAAGCATAAATGATCTGGCGGTAAGACAGAATTAACGCCATTAAAAGAATTAATACACAACCTGCAATCGGGAGTGAGTACCAAAATGCTGCTGCACTAACGACAGAAAGAACAATTAAGATTTGTTCTGTACCATATGCAACTGATGATAATGCGTCTGATGACAATAATGCCAACGCTTTGATTTTTGATAGTTTTTGTTCTCCTGCTGCCTGTGATTTTAATGGTTTACCAATTAAAATACGCTTCATCAAACTGTACATGTGATGCCCGCTCCTTTAGTGTCAAACGATTTAAGTTGCAAAAGATGGATCGCCAAAAAGACACAGAGGCAATAGAATGCCCCTGTGTCTATTGTTTAGATCACAGGTTGGTCTTTGCTCTCTTTAACGCTTACGAGGTTAGCTGACGGATTCGGGCGCATGAGACTTTGCCCTACCTTAAAAGGATTCACCCCACATGGTGTTTTATACCACCAAAATTGGTTCCCCCGCTCATCGAAATGATTCAGCGATTGGTCTTTTATAAAAGAGATCATACTCCCGTTTGACACCAAAGTAAAGAGATTTTTTCGAGGTCTTTTGACCGTTTATTAATCAGTCTTTTTGCGGTTTTTTCGTACGAAATAAACAATCATCACAACGACAAAAGTGATCAGTACAGCGATACATGCAAAGTAAATCCAAGAATCACCGCCGCCTTGCTTTTCACCTTTTTTAAGATCATTTTTTGCATTGCTGACTGTTTGGTGATTAGAGAACACATCTTTGTTTTTGCTTTCTATTGCAACTGTTGCGGTCTCAGTATTTGTTTGAAGGAATCGAATCACTTCATTTGATATATCAGCGTCAGCTGCCGTCATTCCTGAAAAAACGGTCATGGTTTGTTCTTTATTCCATACGGATGGCTGCGTCCATACAATACGAGCTGTTGTTTCGTTGATCATGCCAAATGAGGATACATCATATTGACCCTTTTTCGCTGGAACGATGAGATCATCTGCTTTTTCTTTTAAAAGAGAGAATGTCTGGATGCCTCCGATGAAAATGAGAGAGTTCTTTTTCAATTGTTCATTTGTCACATTCGATGCTTCAATCAAATGATATTGAGTAGCTTCCGGCTGACTAAATGATTCGGTCAGCATAGCCATTTGATTGATTGAGGCTTGATTGATTTGATCTGGCATAATGATCAATGTGTTTCCTTGCTCCGTTTCTGAAGTGTAAGGAAGCGGCCATGCGGCTAAGTCCGGTGTATCACTAGTTGTTCCTTCTGGTATTTGAAGAGAGCTGTTCTTATCAATGTAAATCCAGCCTTCTTCATCTGTATGTCTACAGGATTCCATGTTTTTAAAACCTGTTGTGACAAACTGTAAGTCCACATATTCGTTCTTTTGAAGCACTTGTGAATCTACTGGAATCGACACATGGTAGAACCCATTCTCATCTTTGTTTCCTAGTTTTGTTAACGGTACGTCGTGCGGTTCGTTATTGATCATCACTGTTAGACGCTCTGCTTTGTTCGCTGGATCTGATTTTTTAAATGATAGATTTAGTTTTGCACCTGATTTTTGTTGAGCCATTAATGCTTTCGGATAATAGTAATGATCAGATGCTGTCTTTTTGGTTCCAACTTTGACATCATCTGCGCCAAAATCTATTAAGGAAATATGATGAGATGGCTTAGAAGCACTAGCTGTCACCTTTTGCAGCAGCAAGTCGGTTCCAGTGAGCTGACCTGTCAGTTCTGGCTGAGTCAAGACATTGATTTTTTCAGCAATTGTCTTTGGCTGCTTAGCAGTGACAAATAAAATGGGCTGTTCTTTTTTCTTTGCTGTCAGGGTTCTCACCGCTAACGTAAGTTGATCGCCTTCTGTTTTAATTCCAGCCGCTTGCTCGAGCGATTTTATTCGTCCATTCCAGCTTCCTTTTGCTCCAACAGCAATAGTTGGGTGCGCAATTTGCTCGACGTCCTTTTCTTGAACGAGTTTGAGGTCTGCTAGGCGGTCTTTGTTTTTCAACGTACGATATACTTTCATAGCCGCTTCTAATTCAGCCGCTTCTGGTTTATTTGGAATCACAATATCTGTTTGTTCTTCCTGATCACCTGATGGAATAAATGGTGAAGGGAAGCTGTCTAACGTCACGTCTTTCGTTTGAACTCCTTTGAACGCCAGCTCACTTTCAGGATATACTTTCAGCCAATTGGCAGGCGTCTCTTGGTTGATACACACACCTTCTTTTAACACACCATAAAATGCGAGCTGAATTTGATGAGATCCTTTTTTCAGTTGCGTTTTGTTCAATTTGATTTGAATCGATTTTTTTGGGTTTTTCCCTGATACAGGGATCGTTTTTTCAATCTCTCCATCGATCATCACTGTGAAAGATGATGGCGATATTAGTAATGGTGAAGCCTCTATATTTAATGTAAGAGTGCTAGACTCTACTTTTTCTTTCTCCATTTGATAGGAAAATTCAGTGCGGTCTTCTTGACCATACAAGGTCACCACATCTTCTGATAGATGCTGCGTTTCTGTTTGATTTCCTTTTGATGAGTGAACCCAATCGTCTTTCACTTGTACTCGATTGGATTGCGCCATTGCTTGACTTGCCATGAAAAAAGGCTGAATGGCAAGGGATAGCGCTAATATTAAAAACATCCATTTGACCGATTTCAATTTGTCACCCGCTTTTCTTTTGTTGTTGATCGTAACGCTCTGTTTTGTACCATTTCACTTCTTGTTTCAATAATCGGCTCTTCACCTCTACACATAAGGAGTACACGAC
The DNA here is from genome assembly GCF_037965155.1 of Bacillus sp. FSL W8-1143. Classification (NCBI taxonomy): domain Bacteria; kingdom Bacillati; phylum Bacillota; class Bacilli; order Caryophanales; family Bacillaceae; genus Bacillus; species Bacillus sp. FSL W8-1143. The sequence goes on along the minus strand of NZ_CP150182.1, from coordinate 498,773 downwards.
AAGCGCAATCCATACTTGAGAATAGGTGAAGTACATGAGGACCACAATGAGAATATTTTGTTTGGTGAGCTCTGTTTTCTCAATACTTAATGTAATCATCACTTCTGTTAGAAAGAGGAAGAAGGCTAATCCCCAAAGGATTAGTGCGACAGCCCCTACAGATAAATGAAGATCAACAAATAGGTTTACAATAAAGATGCCATTTGAGAGCAGAACGCCGAAGAAAAATAAGAAATACGTAAAGAAGAAATAAAACAAATCGAAAACCATTCGTTTTCGTTTCAGCTTCATAAACTGCCTTAAAAATTTAAGGACAACATATTGATTCCCTCTAGCCCAGCGCGTTCTTTGCCGCCACCAGACCTTCCATGTCTCAGGCTCTTGTTCCCATGTGATCGCAGCTGGAAAAAATCGAATCACATATCCCAGGTTATACACACGGATCGTTAATTCGGTGTCCTCGGCCAAAGCTTGGACATCCCAGCCGCCGAGCTCTTCTAAAATGTGCCGGCGGATGGCGAAGTTGGTACCTGGTATTGTCGCAATACCAAACCATTTCCATCTCCCGCCCTGCGCCATCCATTGGAAACAGATGGTCTCAATATTAATAAATTTGGTCAGCAAATTTTTGGTTGCATTGATCACCCTGAATTTCCCGACAACAGCGCCTGCTTTTGGGTCATTTAATAATCCAAGAACCAAATAATAGACAGCCTTTGGTTCAGGCATGTTATCTGCATCGTATACGCAAATCACTTCTCCTGTTGAAGCCTTCAAGCCTTCATTCAGCGCAGTGGATTTTCCCTTCCCTGCAAATGGCGGCTTCGTTTCAATCATATGGACATGATCATATTGTTCACTGAATGATTGCACAATCTCTCCTGTGCGATCAGAAGAATTGTCATTAATCACAATGATTTCAAGGAGGTGTTTAGGATAAGATAGCTGAACCATCGCTTTTAATGTCTGCCGAATGACGACCTCTTCATTATGAGCAGGAATCAGGATACTGACGGTCGGCAGCTCTTTCCCTTGTTTTGTCCATTTAGGCAGCACTTTTTCATAGGTGAGGTAATGCTGAAAGCCGCCCTGCATGAGAAACATGTGGTATAGAAGCATGATCCAAATGAGCATTAATGAAAGATAAAATAAGACATCAGCCACCTAATTTTCTCTCCTTAAAAATTCGTTTTTTCATTGTCAGTCTTAAATACAATGTGTATAAAGCAAATGCCGCAATAAACAGCATGACCACGACCGTGAGAATTCTCAGCATATTTTCCATGCCACTTCGTTTGACTGTTTTTGTTTCGGCGATGTTGGATTCCTCTACTTGAATATGTCCATTCCCAGATGTTTGGATTTTTACATGTGCAGTTTGGACCGTCTGTTTTGTTTTCTTTACATCCAGCCATTCGCTAGAAGGGATTGCCTCCATCTGTGTGATTAAATTCTGTAACCCTGCTATCCCTAACTCCACGTCATAGGACAGCCCGATTGCGGCTGATTGCAGATGCTGCACGGATTGAATCGTCTGTTCAGTTAAAACATTTGAACCTTCTTTGTCAGACACTTGCTCAACTTGCTGCTGAGGATATAAGGTCATGCCGTGTAACATGGCAGGAGACGTCACGAGCGGCGATGCACCGGCTGTTTTCCAAGTGCGGTCTGACAGCTGCACCTGTCCAAATAGACTGGACACATGCTTTGAAATTACTTCATAACCTTTTTGTGATATCGCATCATGCGGCACCTCGAACGCAAGAGGATATAAGCCTTGCCTAGCAAGAAGCTCAATGCCCTTTGTCAGTTTCTTTTCTGTATAGGCGACTTCTTGCTGCTGATTCAATTTGGTATACGTATGAAAGTCTTTTTCATTTGGGAATTGGCTTTTACTTTGTTTCTTCTCTGCATTTTTTGGATCATTTGTCGTGATGGGCTGATCATATTTTGCATCCCAGAACTCAAATCCCTGACCAGATTCCTCCGTTCGATACGTACGGCTAAAGCCATGAAGAATGATACTCGCTCCATTTTCTTGCAATTGTTTTAACACATTCACGAGCTTCGGGCGGTCGCTCAGTGTGACTTCATCACCTGTTGCTCGATCTATCCAAACAGGGGTCACTGCAATTTGATAAGGAATATGCTGTGCGGATACGTATTGTCCAAGTTCTAGTAGCTTCTTCTCGTCACTTGCTGGACTGATGTTCCCGAGCATTAAGTATTTTGTCTTCATTTGCACAGAAGATGGCATGTATTTTTCTAGCACTTCTGCAAGAAGCTTGTTGTGTTGCACGACATCTAAGATACCGATATATGCCGTACCTTCTTTTGTCTGAGTCACAAATGGCAGATCAGATTGACGTTTCTTCACTAGAAATTCATTTTCCAAGTCTGTCCCTCGAACCGTTAACACATTGATCCTTCTCTCTAGCTGACGGTATGTCTGATCATGTGTATGTTTCAATTGACTGATATGATCTTGTTTGTGAAAAGTAAGCTTGGAGAATGGGCGAAGCTGTTCCGCATTGTATCCAATAGCGATGAATTGCTGTGATTCGTTCATCGCACGAATGGTTTGTTTTGACAGGGTTCTCTTTATTTCTCCAAGATAAATGACTTGCTGAAATTCATTCATCCTCTTTTCAGCCAAATGTTCATCAGATACAATCGTCGTCTGTTTTGAAAAATGACCGGCGAGTAGATCCAGCATATGAACGGCTGGAGTCACTTCCCCCGATGGTGTGGAATAAACGATCAGTGTATTTGGCTGCGTGACGAGCGCATCGGCTGAAGCCATGTGTTTAAACGAAAGAATCGAAAAAAGCGTGATCATCAAACAACATTTCATCAAAGAATTAAAGTTCATTCATCATCATCTCTTTTTCTAGTTCTTCTAAAAACTGCTCTGGCGTACGATAATCCGAGCTGCTTGTTAAATGACAGACATGAAATGTCAAGGTCACTTCACGACCGTTTAATAGGACATGCGTTTGCAGTTTATCCTTTAGCTTATCAAGGACAACTGACACATTTTCTTCTGGTGTATGGGTTAGCAGCAAGCCCATTCGTTCTTCAGATAACCGAAATTTTTTATCGGTTTCTCTTACGCTTTCGCGTATCTTGAGACTTAATTGCTGAAATAGATGCTGCATTTCTTTTTCTCCATATAACGATTTGAATTCCGCTGCGTAATTCATATGAAGAAGGATAAAGACAAATGGCTGTTTGTACCGTTCCGCCCGTTTCATTTCCTCGGATAATTCGAGCTTCATCCGCTCAGCATTGTCAAATCCTGTTGTCGAGTCAATCGCCACAAATTGTTTGATGGCCTGCTTTTGTTGTTCAATGGTGTGACGCAGCGTATTGATCCGTTCATGCAAGCTTCCCGCTGAAATAGCGAAAAAAAGAAGTGCTACGCCCCAAATTACTACATCTTGCAATGTTTGATTTGAAAAAAGGGAATTTTCATGACCAAGCTCTGTAAAGAACATGACGCTTCCTATAAAGAACAAAAACAGTAAGGTGAAAATTAATGATGGTAGGATACCAAATAAAATACCACAGCCTAACACGACAAATGTCAGTGCGATGATCATAAAGCTCTCCGCATCTTGTACGTTAAGGTAGCCCATAAACAAAATAAGGCCTGCAAACGTGAGGAGCAGAGAATAGTACAAGCGATACGTGTTACTGAACAACCGATTCATTTAGAAGCTCCCTTTCTGCAATTAAAGGCAATAAGTTATCAAATGAGTGTGTCTCTTTTTCGTTCATGTATCCTCCGTAGTAAGGCTTGAGAGGATCTTGAGTTTGTAATTCTTTCATGCGGTGATAGACAGTCTTTGCGAATTTCAGCTCGTTTTGTTTAAGGGCATACAAAATGACGAGTGCATATACCGAAGGCGATTCATATGTGACAGATGGCTTCAATGTGCTCAGTTTGTATCTTCCGTACAGTTTGCCTTCTTGTTTAAACGACGTTTTAAGCCATTTCATGATCTCGGACGTATTCACCTTTGCATGATATGCATGTAAAGCTGTATAAAGTTGATCGATCATATTGATTTCTTGATCGAATGAATAGGTTTTTTTCTTTATGTCATAGGATTTAGGAAAGAATCCTTTTTTTCTCGGTGCTTGTTTTAGAATGGCTAATTGGTTACTGGTCATTTGTTTCGTGAATATTTGGAGGGATTCCAATTCTTTGATTGCTTTTGGGTCTATATATGAGAGTGTGATTGTATGTGAAGTTCGATTGGTTGATGCATCATAATAATCGGACAATATGCCTTTGAACATGTTTTTTTCTTTTAACGCTTGAGCGATTTCTTTTGCTGTCGTTTGATACGCTGACTTCTTCCACAAATGATTTGCCTTTTGAAGTGCCGTCACTACACGTAAATCATCAACTAAAGCATTGGCCTTATTTTTTTGATCGGATTCAATTTGCCAGCTGAGAAGATGATGGTCTAGTAAAAATTGATCTTGCAGAACATCAAATTGTTGGTCAAATGAATTTTGATCTTTTTTTCGAACAAGATAATCCATCCAAAGTCCAAGTGATTCAGATAAGTAAATGTGCTGCTCTGCAAAAGAGGTGCGAATCAAGCCTTGATCTGTCATTAAGTGGTGAGTGATAAAATATTCTCCAGGCAAAACGGGCTGAGGTGATACTGGATCAGCTGATTCTTTCTGCTGTTCCCAGGTACATCCGCCTAGTAGAATGACAATGAGTAAAACAATTGCTGTACGATATATGCGTGTATGCATTCGTGTCCCCTTTCAATTCCGCGTTCTCTAAGCATCTAACGATTTATTATAGAGCGTTTTTGTTTAAATTTAAATGAATATTTTATGCCAAATTACGAGCCTTTTCGCATATTTATTCCCATTTTCAGAAAAACAATATGTCGATACACTTAATAATACTGAAAAACCCATGCGTTTCCGCACGGGTTTTTATAGAACTATTGATCTAATTTTAACTTCTTTAATTGTTCAGCTAGTGCGTTATTAATTGGTTCTTCCACTTTCTTTTGTTTCTTCATATATTTAGACACATCGTGCTTACTGGCTTTCTTTTGATTGGATTGAGATTTGCGTTTTTCGAAGACAGACAGTTTTTCTCTATGGCCGCATACACAAGCAAAGATTTTGCCATCGCCTTCTCCGCGCAGCTCGAGCTTTTTATGACAGTTCGGGCAGCGTGCGTTTGTTTTCTTCGCCACATTTTTACGATGGCCGCATTCTCGGTCCTGGCAAACGAGCATCGTGCCATGTTTTCCATTCACTTTCAGCATGAGTTTACCGCAGTCTGGACAATGGGTGCCAGTGACATTGTCATGCTTAAAGGTCTGGTTCGTCTGTTTGATTTCAGATACAGCTTGTTTGGCATATGACTTCATTTCACTCATGAATTGAGAAGCTTTCAATTGCCCTTTGGCGATTTTAGAAAGCTTTTGTTCCCATTCCGCTGTTAATGCAGGAGACTTTAAGTCCTCAGGCACTAACGAGAGCAGCTGCTTCCCTTTCGATGTGATGAAAATGTCTTTGCCCTTTTTCTCGATTAAGAAGCTATTGAACAGCTTTTCAATAATATCGGCTCTTGTTGCTACTGTTCCTAGTCCACCTGTTTCACCAAGGGTTTTCACTAAGTCCTTTTCCTCGTTCTGCATAAATGCCGCTGGGTTTTCCATAGCAGATAATAGGGTCGCTTCATTAAAACGTGCAGGAGGCTTCGTTTCTCCTCTTGTCTCTTTCAGCTGTCGTACATCTAGTGACTGTCCTTCTGAAAGCAGCGGCAAATGTTGATCTGCCTCGGCTGATTCCTCTTCTTCATATGAGTCATCGTACACGGCTTTCCAGCCAGCTGCTTGCACGGTTTTCCCTTTTGCTGTGAACGTTTCACTGCCTATTTTGGTGATGACCGTTGTTTCCTCATACTCGAAAGGATTCATGAGTACCGCAAGGAATCGTTTGGCAATGAGGTCATATAATTTACGCTCTTTATCGCTTAATACTCCTGGGTACAGCTCTTCCTCGGTTGGAATAATCGCATGGTGATCTGACACTTTGGCATCATTGACGAAGCCTTTGTGCGCTTTGACACCTGATTGTAAAATCCGGTTCACATGCTGGGCGTACGGTCTGACGTTCATTCCTTTTAAACGATCTTTTAATGTAGGAACGATATCCGCTGAAATAAATCGTGAATCTGTACGTGGATATGTTACGAGCTTATGCTGCTCATACAATCGCTGAAGCGTAGATAATGTTTCTTTGGCTGAAAAACCATAGCGTTTATGTGCATCACGCTGCAATTCAGTCAGATCGTACAGTCCCGGCGCGAAAGCTTTTTTCGCTGTTTTTTTCAACGCATCAACCACTGCTGGTTTTCCTTCGCAGGCTGTCAAGCGTTCTTTGATCACACTCTCTTGGAATGTCCGGTTTTGCTTTGTTTTGGCATCCTGCCATGTCAAAGTCAGTCCATCTACTTGTGCAGTCAATCCATAGAACGGCTTCGGCTGAAATTGCTGAATGTCTTCTTCTCGTTTGGCGATCATGGCGATCGTTGGTGTTTGCACCCGTCCGCAGGAAAGCTGTGCATTGAACTTCGTTGTCAGCGCTCTTGTTGCGTTGATGCCGACAATCCAGTCTGCCTCTGCACGTGCAACGGCTGAGCGATACAGGTTATCGTATTCTTTGCCGTCTTTTAATCGTTTGAAGCCTTCTTGAATGGCTTTGTCCGTGACAGATGAGATCCATAATCGTTTCAAAGGCTTTTTCACATGCGCTTTTTCAAGAATCCATCGAGCGACAAGCTCCCCTTCACGTCCAGCATCTGTTGCGATGACAATGTCTTTGACATCTTTCCTCGCAAGCTGCGCTTTCACTGCTTGGAATTGTTTTCCTGTCTTTTTCATCACCACAAGCTTAAGCGGTTCTGGAATGATTGGTAAATCCTCTAAACGCCAGGATTGAAATTCTTTTCCGTAGCCTTCTGGATCAGCCAGTGTGACCAAATGGCCAAGCGCCCACGTCACAATGTATTGATCTCCTTCTAAAAAGCCATTTCCTTTTTTATGACACTTCAGTACACGTGCAAGATCACGTCCGACTGAAGGTTTCTCTGCTAATACAACTGTTTTTGACACTAGATTTCACATCTCTTTCTTCTATCCATCCTTTTATTATAGCAGACGTGGAGATGCGGTTCTAATGGCGGATTATTTCTTCAATCGTGTGATGATTTCGTTTGTGACTTCTTGCGTTTGATAGGCGCCGCCGATGTCTGCCGTTAAAAAGCCATCTGCTGTGACTGATTCGATGGTTTCGAGCAGATGTGTGCCCAGTTCTTCCTCTCTGAAATGATCCAGCATGAGTTTAGCCGTCCAGATTTGACCGATTGGGTTAGCGATTCCTTTTCCCGCAATGTCTGGAGCTGATCCGTGTACAGGCTCAAACATGGATGGGTATTTGCCATTTACATTGATGTTGGCGGCAGGCGCTACGCCAATACTTCCCATAATGGCTGCCCCAAGGTCTGTCAAAATATCACCAAACAAATTACTGGCAACAATCACATCGAATTTTTCTGGTCTTGTTACAAAGAAGGCTGAGAGCGCGTCAATGTGCTGTGAGTCTGCTTTCACCTCTGGATAATCCTTTGCTACGTCTTGAAACACTTCATCCCAAAAAGGCATGGTATGAACGATCCCATTCGATTTGGTTGCACTCGTCACATGCTTTCGCCTTTTTTCTGCTAATTGAAAGGCAAAACGCATCGCACGCTCTGTCCCTTTTCTTGAGAACACTGCATTTTGAACTGCAAGCTGATCTTCCCCTTGATACATACGGCCTCCAATTTCACTATATTCACCTTCACCGTTTTCTCTGACAACTAGAAGATCGAAATCCTTTGGCTGAGCAAGCGGTGAGCGAATGCCGCTAAGCTGTTTTGCAGGTCTGATGTTTATCACCTGTTCAAATTCCCGCCTAATCTTAATAAGCAGTCCCCAAAGTGATACGTGATCCGGCACTAAATTGGCATCTCCGACAGCCCCTAAGAAAATGCTGTCAAAGGCTTTCAATTGATGTAATCCATCCTTTGGCATCATCTCGCCATGCTCTAAATAATATTCACAGCTCCACGGAAAATCCTGAAAGGTAAAAGACAGACCGCCATGCACTTCTGATACCGCTTTCAATACTCGTATGGCTTCAGGTACAACTTCCTTCCCAACCCCGTCACCTGGTATCGCCGCAATTGAAACATGCTTCATTTATTTCTCCCCCTTTATTATCGGTCGACCGTCGACCGTTTAAGTTTGAGTTTACTAGAGAGTGCATGTTCTTTCAATGGATAAAGGCGCTTTTTTGATCAAAGCGCCTGTTTATCCTGCAAAAGCATCGAGGGTTTCTCCTTCTTCCTCTTCGTACCTTTTTTATCTGAAAGCAGCAGTCCGCCTAAGGTCAGAGCCGTTCCAAGTACAGACATGAAAGTCAATCTCTCATGAAGAACGATCATTGAAATGACCATCGTAATAATAGGAACGCCATAAATATACACACTCGCTTTCACCACACCGAGCGTTTTCACTGAAAAACTCCATGTGAGAAAACAAATAGCTGATGCGAACAGGCCTAAAAACAATAAGTGAAAGGCAAACGACGGGTTCGTCAATCGCCCCCAGTCTATACGAATTTTAAAGTGCCAGATCAGGGGAAGCATCCAGAGTAAGCCGTAAAAAAAGACACGTCTCGTCACTTGAATGATATGGTATCCATATTGATTGATGATTTTCGATAAAATAGAATAGAAGGCCCAGACAATGGTCGCCGTTAATGCTAGCGCATCACCGATTGGATTCAATTGGAACGTCGTCATTCCATTAAAGCTAATCAGGACAATTCCTGTCATCGCGATGAAAAAGCCTATGAAAAACCGGCGATGCAAAGGCTCATCTTTCAATAAAAAATAAGCCAATAAAAATGAGAAGAATGGTACAACTGAGCTGATGACACCTGCATTCGAAGCAAACGTATAGGTGAGTGCGACATTTTCTAAAAAATAGTATAAGACCACACCACATAAACCTGCGAGCGCAAACATCAATTCATGCTTTTTACGCTGCACCTTCATAGTGACCGGATAGATCATCATCAGAGCGAGATATCCAATAAAAAAGCGGAAAAATAATATTTCTGTTGGAGAAAAAGCCGTTAACAATATTTTGGTTGAGATAAAGGTTGATCCCCATAGAAAAATGGTGAACATGGCCGCCAGATGACCAAGAAGCTGTTTATTTTTCATCTGCTGTTACCTGCTTTGTGAAAATTTGCTGATATTGCCCTGGTGTGAGCCCAATAAATTCTGAAAAGAAATGACTCAAATGACTTTGATCAGAAAAACCGGTGGAGACTGCCGCATCTACAGGCTTCACTCCTTTGGCGAGAAGCTCCTTCGCATAATTCACTCTCACTGTTTGTAAATAACGATACGGCGAGATCCCTCTGTACTTTGTAAAAGCACGCAGAAGTGAGTATTTATTCATGGATACAAGCTCTCCTAAGTCGTCTAACGATATATTTTCCGTAAGGTGTGTTTCAATATATTGCTGTACGTCTTGGACTTTTTGTTCGGCGGCATGTACTACTGACGCTTTTTCCTCTGATGTATCAGCGTAGGCTTCAATCAGCTGCTTCATAAAGAAATAGAACGTTTCCTGTTTATTCAAAGCTGGGGCTTCTTCTGTCATCATTTGATGAAGATCATATAACGGCTTTGTCAGTTCACTTTGTGAAAACACAGGAGCTTTAAAATGCGGCTTGTGCTGAAACATCTTCTCTATCACATCTGCTTCAATATTTAAACAACGATAATCTAGTGTACTGTGATCAATCTGCTCGCATGCATGATTGTCATATGGATTGAAAAGAAGAATGTCTCCCTTTTCAATGATGTATTCTTTATTTTGGCAGATCAAACGTCTTTGACCATCCTCAATAAATCCAATCACATAGTATGTATGAAAATGATTCGGGAACTTTTGCATGATGCCATGAAAGCGATACGCCTCTATTTGCAAGTCCTGATCAAAATGTACCGTTCGTTCCTCTTGTGTTTTCATGTCGATCCCCTCTTTCACTGAACTGATCATCAGTGTAGCACACCCTTTTTCTCTTGAATTGTACGATATTGACTTTTCCGATGCAGGCTTGCCTAGAGGGAAAAACTTGGATAACATGAGACAAAAGATGATGTGTAAATGAGGGAATGACAGGATGAATTCATTCGAGATGGAAAGACCAGCACCATACCATATGCAATTTTATGAACAGCTGAAGCAAATGATATTTGATGGACAGTTTCAGCCAGGGGAACGCATCAATGAGACACAGCTTGCCAAACAATTTGGTGTAAGCCGATCACCAGTGAGAGAGGCAATGAGACTTTTAGAAAAAGATGAGCTCTTGATCGCTGATCATCGGTCGGGCTACTCTGTCTATACGTTAACGGAAAAAGATGTCGAGGAGCTTTATCAAATTCGGATCGCCCTAGAAACGCTTGCTGTTGAGCTTGCATGCAAGGAAGCCTCGCAAAGAGAGCTGGAGGAAATTGGGCATGTCCTCACGCAGGCAGACGAAGCAATCAAACAGCAGCTGCCATCTAAAGACATCGTCCAGTTACATGAAGCCTTTCATCAAAAAATCATTCTAGCGAGTCACAATCACCGCTTATGTAAACAATTGAATCATGTGAATGCACTCATTCATTTTTGCCGCATCTTTCATTTTAGCGGCGGGGCGCGTGCTGAGACGATTCAAACAGAGCATGCTGCCATTTATTCTGAAATGAAAGAGCGCCGCTCCACAGAAGCCATCCAAGCAATGACGAATCATTTGTTACATGATGTGATGCACTTAAAGCAAGTACTCTCTGAAACAAACACGGATTAAGTGATTTTTCCTTTTTCCCATTTTTTAAGCATTACATGAACATATTTTGAATTTTTCGTAGATTTCAGCATGTCCAGACGATCTTTCGTTTATATTAGAAGATGAGAAACTAGCTTTTATACAGGAGGATTTGTTTATGCATACAAGTATTAGCCGTCTTCGAAAGGCGGGTTTTATTGAGGGTATGTCTCTTTTAACCCTTCTTTTAATTGCCATGCCTCTGAAATATTTTGCGGATATTCCGATGGCAGTCACCATTGTAGGCTCTCTTCATGGCGCATTGTTTGTCATCTATATGCTGATTTTGGCATATGTGACCTTTAAAGTTCGCTGGCATTTGAAATGGTCGATCGCTGGTTTTTTTGCGGCGTTCATTCCTTTCGGCAACTTCGCCTATGATAAGGTGCTCCGCCAGTATGATACAAAAGCTTAATCAAAAAGGGCTAAAACGAAATTCGTTTTAGCCCTTTTTCTACACACTAAAGTATTTTTTAAATCGAGGCATATTTCACTATGGCTGCTTGACGCGTCATTTCGTGATATGCCACCCATAATTCATCACCTGGCAGTACGCTGGTGATTGGATCGATTGGCTGGTTCACTTCATACATCATGCCATCTCGCTCAATCTGAATGATCGCTAGCGGCTGGTTGCCGATGACACCAGCAAATGCGACATGGGTCACTTTTGCACTTCCTTGTTTCTCTTGCATGAGACTGATTTCTTTATCCAGCTCTTCTTGTTTTGTCTGCATCGTGATTTGAGTTCCTGGCGCGACCTCCATATGATCAGGGATGAATTGACTGACCGTTTTTGTGATGGACTGATCTCCGCTAGAAACCGTCACATCTAGCATGATCGGCTTCTGACCATGAATCGTGACTGGATATTGCTTCACCCGCTGGATGGTTCCTGTTAATGTCACGTCTTTCCCCGATCGATTGCGCACTTCATGGCCATAGGCTGCCATTTTCAACTGACCGCTAATGTCGACGAGGTCGGCTTTTTCTCCTGTTCTAAATTCAAAACCAGCGGCTTGAATCATCGGAATGGTATACCTTTTCTGATCTGCTTCAAATGTAAGCGATAAGACCGTGCCTCGTCCTACGGTTCCATATGATTCTATATTTCTTAAAACAGCGCCTTTGATGAACTTTGGCTCACTTGTCTGTGAGAAGTCCCCCTCTTTTAAGAGCATCGCCTTTTTCTTCTTCGGATTGTAGAGAATGGCGATACGCTGACCCGGCTGCGGTATTTGGGTGTAGGATACAACCGTTTTAACTGCCTTCTCGATATTTTCCCCATCGTATTGAAATTGCAGCTGCATTTTGACAAGCGGCTGTTCGTTGATGTAGGTACCCGTTTCTTTGACAGATACAATATTGGCTTCTAATGTGACACTGTCCTTGATCTTGTTCTTTCTCACCAGTCTCAAAATCGGCGGCAGGAAGATGGCTAGCACAAATAACAGCAGTGGAATAAACAGCCATATCGCCCAGTTGAGAATGAGCGGTCCGCCTTTCATGACATATTGCATAAAGGTGTCAACAGACGTTTGGTGAGCAGGACTGGCGTTTTCGATTGAGATCATTTTTTTCAAAGGAAATTCCTTTAGCTCTTTGCTCTTCGTCTCAAATGCACCCGTTAATTGATTGTCGATTGAATAATAGATCCAATCGCTTTTCACATTTTTATTGAAAGAGAGTCCTTCTCTTTGTAACGTTTCATATGAAAACGACTGCAAAAGCTTGCTAACAGACGTCGCCTTATTCGTGCGGTGGTTATAAATATAACCAGTCAGCTTGCCTTTTGCTTCGTCCTTTGCTGTAGAGCCTGCAAGAAGAACTTCTTCCTCATTAAGCTGGTAGATAAGGGTTTGATAAATCGGTTTTGGTGTTGGGACGACTTCCCCAAGCCTTCCCTCTGCATTCACTTTCCTTGGTCTTTTTGGATAGTTAGATTCGACAGCGACTGCAACATTTTGGGATGTTCCGATCGTTTTTTCCAGCTGCTGCTCCACTTTATCTTCAATGAGGCTAAACGGTTCAGCGTTTTTGGAGACATAGACCCCAAGCTGATTCTTATCGTTTGAGACTCCGCTGACATATGCCTTCTGGTCATTTTTCAAAGTCAATTCAAATATAGGAATAGGGGTCTGTCCTCTAAAGGAATTCATGACGACATCGATGGAAACTGGCCTTGCTGGCAGCTTTAGCTCGCTTAGATTGTGCACATGAAACTGACCATCCTTTAGCTCACCAAGGACTGCAGCGGCGCCTTCCATTTCTCCTGTAAACACAAGCCGTCCATTCCATTGATATGTATTCGTTTTTAAAAACGAGGGTATCTGTAGATTTTGCTTAACGAGCTCTTTCTTTTCTCCGCTTGGCGTTAGTTTCTCGATCAACAGCTGCCCGTCTTTATTTTTTAAAGCAAGTAAGAGATTGTTACCTTGAATGGATGGCAGCATTTCATTAAACGAATCGCTTGCTGTCGTCCATTCACTGATTCTTTTTCCTGATTGAGGATCATACATTTCAAAATGGAGCTGCTGGTCTTTTGATACAGCACTCACCACTCGTTTTCCTTCATCAAATGTAAATATTCGTTTGACGTCATATTCCGTCACTTTCCCTGCTGACAAATCATCTTGGTAATGGTTCCACACCAAGACACTAAGAATGATCGCTGGAATAAAGAAGACAATATATTTGAGGAAAATCACTGGTATTCTTTTCACTTGATCGCTTCCTTTCATGAGGTTCCTTTATCTTATACGTCAGTGCAACGAGAATGTTTCATGCTAGAAGAATACCATTCCAGCCTTTAAGTTCCATATTTTACAAACTTGGTAGTTTGCGATAAAATCCAATCAGATTCGAAAAAAGGATGTTATCACAATGAGTAAGCTATCATCGATCATTCTAGCGGCTTGGCTGCGTGTTCCCCGTTGGTTCAAGCAATGGGTGCTCGTATCCATTTCCATTTTCTTTTTTTATATGTGTTTTGTAAAGGGGCTGACTAGCTGGCATACCTTGCCGCCCATCACTTTACTATCATGTGTCATCGGTTCTTTCTTCATTTGGCTGTTATGGCTAAAAGGTCAAAAAAATAAGTGAAAGGGGGAAAATCATGAAAGAATCCATTAGTTATTTTGCTATCTCTTTTGTTCTGCAATTGGTTTGGTTTGGCATTGTGCACCCAAATAGAGGCGTGACACTCTTGGACATGTTCATTTTTTCTATTTTGTTTGCGGTGATGTTCTTTTTTATTCAGAAGATTTGGCGTTATCAGAAGAAAGGAAGAAGTGAGTGATCATGAAATGAATCCAATGAAAAAGGCTGCCAAATAGATGGCAGCCTTTTTCTTGCTTTTTTCATGCAAATAAATAATCAATGTGTGATCTCCGTTACGGAGTGTATGAATTAAGATTCGATCATATCAGTGTGTCATATGTGTTCCGAGTGAACCTACGTTTGAAAGTAAACGCCATGGAAGTTCTGGATAACAAGACAACGAAAGCCCTACCTCTCATTCGTCCTTACGGCTCCGAAGCCGTGCCAGTGTGAATTGTAAATCAAAACGTCTTTTTTCCACTCTTCCGCTTTTATAGGGGGCGGGTGCAGAAGGAAAAGAATAAGTTTGTTCGCTTTGACAGCGTCTCGTTCTTATCTAGTAGAAGCTCTATTGCTTCTCATTATGTCATAGAAAAAAGAAAGTTTACTTTCTTTATTTATTTGCTTATTTCAACACTTAATATAAAACTATAACACATCCCCCCATCTTACGCAAGTGTTAAAGTGATAATTCAGCTGGAGTACGGTTTCCTTCATTCATGTAACGAATAGATGTTGGATCAATCTTCAGAATCACTAGGTTCGGATCATCTTTTCCTTTAAACCATTTCTCCATCTCCTCAGACCAAAGGCGGTCGATCAGTTCTGGATCATCGGTTAATGTGGCGGTACCTGCGATTTCTGCATACGTGTCACCGAATCCTTCACCTGAATAACCAATGAGAATATGGACATTCGGGTTTTTTTCAATTTCGTCTGCTTTATGTGTTTCTTTGCTCGTTGGTGTATATAATGTCAGTCCCTCATGGAAAAAAGTCATGTAGCGGGTATGCGGCTTATCCTGTTCAACGGTCGCCAGTGTTCCGACCTTTTGTTCATCTAATAGATTGAGTACCTTTTGTTTTAATTCTTCTTGTGACATATCGTTTCACTCCTTCAAATTTCATCCGTACTCTTAGGTTTCCACGACAATCCATTCATTAAACAAAGAAATGTGTTTTTCATAAAAAGAGATCTTCTGGCTGATGCTATAGAAAACAGGCTCAATGAAGGGAGAAGTTGAACATGCATCATGAAACGATGTTCCATTTAAGTTCACTTGTCATTGCGGCAGTTGTTGTGGGCATTATCGTATGGTCTGTCTCATCTGTGCAGAAAAATCGCAAGAAATACTAAACACACCGCCCAATCAGGTGGGCGGTGCGCTATTGATCATGTATTCATAAAGGAACCGCCGTTGACGTGAAGTGTTTGTCCTGTCATATAAGACGATTCGTCAGAAGCAAGCAGCACATAGCAGCCGACATGCTCTACAGGCTGTCCTGGTCTTCCCATTGGGGTTTCTGCCCCGAAGCTTTCCACACGATCCTCATCAAATGTAGATGGAATGAGCGGCGTCCAAATTGGACCTGGCGCTACACCGTTCACCCGAATCCCATCCTTCACAAGCGACTGAGCCATAGAACGCGTAAAGCCATTGATGGCGCCTTTTGTCGCCGTATAATCAATCAGCACTTTGTTGCCTCGATATGGGTTAATGGATGTTGTATTAATAATTGTACTTCCTGGTTTTAAGTAATCCAGTGCTTTCTTCGTAAAATAAAAATAGGAATAGAAGTTGGTTCTAAAGGTTTGGTGAAGCTGTTCACTAGATATATCCTGAATCCGTTCTTTCGGATGCTGTTCAGCCGCATTATTCACTAAAATATCTAATTGCCCAAAGGCTTCAACTGTTTTTTCTACCGCTTTCTCGCAAAAGGCTTCGTCACCGACATCTCCTGCAATCGTTAAACATTTGACGCCTTCCTGTTCTACGCGCTTTTGCGTATCCTTTGCATCCTCATGTTCATTTAAGTACACAATGGCGACGTGTGCCCCTTCTTTTGCATAGGCAACAGATACAGCACGTCCAATTCCACTATCTCCGCCTGTAATCAGTGCGACTTTCCCTTTGAGCTTGCCAGACCCTTGATATGATTCATCCTCAAAGATCGGCGCAGGATTCATTTCCCTTTCACTGCCTGGCTGCTGATCCTGTGTTTGGCGCGGAATGCCATTTGTTAAATATTCACGTAAATCCATGTGTAAGCTCCTCCTTGATTTGTTGATGTATCCTTTCATTACCACCTCATTTTTTCACTCAAACATCCCGGTGCGGCACTGATGCGTTTTGAAATTCGGCATGTTTCAAGATGGATAAAATCGGTTACATGATCATTAAAAAGGAGCGTTCTCACATGCTGTCAACCATTTCGAAAACCTTTAGCAAACCAAAAGGCTGGCTCGGAAGCATTGCAGGCTTCATTATGGCAAATGAAAATAAAGCACTGAATCAGTGGGCGATCCAGCATTTAGATTTGTCAGATGGTGAAAACATTTTGGAAATCGGCTATGGACCCGGCTACAGCATCAAGCATATGCTTAAGCATTATGAAGGTCTCCATATAGATGGACTAGATGCTTCCTCCACCATGCAGGAGCAAGCAAAATCCCGCGTCAGCAAACGGTCAAAAGACAAACAAGTCCGGCTGTATGTAGGAAAAATCGAGAAAACACGTTTGCCGGGAGAGCAGTATGACAAAGTACTGTCTGTGAACAACTTTACGATTTGGGATGATCCAAAGACTGGCCTACTCAACCTTTATCACACGTTGAAACCCGGCGGAAAACTCGTCATTGTGATGCAGCCAAGAGAAAAAGGTGCTGATGCGAGCCGGACAAAAGAGATGGGTGAAAACATATTGAATGATTTACAGTTTGCGGGGTTTGACCATTTTTCTGTTGAGTATGAGGAAATTCGTCCAACGCTTGCTGTCTGTGTCACAGCCAAAAAGCCGAGAAGCGAATAAGCTCTCGGCTTTTTTCTTACCACTTTGCCTCTTTGACAAATTGATAGAACAGCTGATGCAATTTCTGTTCAATGTCTTCCTTTAACCCATGACCATAAAGCGTCATGCTTTCCTCACTTTCAATGATGGATGAACTGATCAGACTAAACATTTCTGACCCTTCCTTGCCTAGCTCTAGCGGCGCCAGCATCATGAGCATTCGTGACATCTGCTGCTGCCCGCCGTCCATGCTTTTGACCTCGTATGCCTGATCAAGATCATAAATATGAAAGATAGGTTCCTTGATGAACGTATGCTTTAAATGAAAAAGAGCAAATTCTGTACCAGGAATCCCTAAACCACCTTGCTGTTCACGTTCTAGTAAACCACTTGCTACCTCATCCGCATGTGTGATAAATCCTTCCTCTTCAAGCTGACGAAGCAGCTGACTGATTGTTGCCTCATGCTGCGGCATCGCCTTTCTATTGTCGATGGTGAAATGGGACAAGATGCTGCGAATCACAGACATGTAATTCGTCACCCGCTCTGCAACCACCATCATATTAACGGATTCTTGTACCGCTTCTTTGGCAGCTTCTTTCATCCTTTTTTTCTCGATCATATAAGGGATCTTTCGTTTAATATGAGCCTTCACACGCATAGCATCATCCTCGTTTAAGAGCGGACTGACCATGATGTAATCGATATGCTCATATGGGATAGGAACGGTCGAGACAATCATGTCATAGCTTGATGCATCGATTTCTTTTAGTTCCATCAAGGAAGACAGATCGAATTCGGCGATCTCTGGCAATTCTTTTTTTAACCGAGATGCGAGCATTTTAGAGGAACCGATCCCGCTTGAGCACACGACCAATGCATGAATGTTCGTTTCTTCTTTTTTGATCTCAAGCACTGAGCCAAAGTGAAGCACAATAAAGGCGATTTCATCCTCTGGAAATTCGATCTCTGGAAAGAAACGTTCGACTCCTTCTTCAATCGCCATGAAAAGTAAAAAGTAGTCCTTTTTAATTTGTTGTGTAAGTGGATTGTAGATTCTCATC
Organism: Bacillus sp. FSL W8-1143; assembly: GCF_037965155.1. Taxonomy (NCBI): domain Bacteria; kingdom Bacillati; phylum Bacillota; class Bacilli; order Caryophanales; family Bacillaceae; genus Bacillus; species Bacillus sp. FSL W8-1143. The sequence continues at coordinate 480,619 of NZ_CP150182.1, read as the reverse complement.
TTTTCCTTTAAACGGTTCATGGCAGGTTCAAGATGAGACACGAGTCCCTCATACAATGAATCATTCTCATTTAAATGATAGCCAGTTTTATTTGAAATAAAATCAATGAGCTTCTTCGTTCTAATCGCGATATCCAGCTCGATTTCATCAATACGGTATTCTGCCCCAAAGCTGCGGTTTGCACTGCGCAGATGGATGGTCATATATCCAACCTCTGCTTCAGGGATTTCGACATTAAACATGCGTTCAAGTGCTCTTGCGATTCGCAGAGATGATTCAAATTCTTTTGTGCGCTTTAGTTCAAGCAGCTCTTCCTCTTCCATTCGAATGGTTTCGCCAAGCTGAATCCGTTCGATAGCATAGGTTAAGTGAACGACAAGCGCAATATAGGCACTATCAGATAAAGAGAGTGACAGGCGATTTTTCAAATGAAAGAGAAGTCTTTCTACCTTGAGCAGCTGCCCTCTGCTGACAACGCCAAACACTTTTTCCGTCGCTTTCGTTCGTTGCTTGATATTCATTTCAATCGTTTCTAAAAATAATTGAATATCGAGCCGGTCGACAATGAGGTTGCCGACAATCTTTCGTTTTGCTTCCTCCGGTCCTTTTAATTCAATGCCATACCCGCGTTTTCGGATCAACTGCAAACCGTATGGCGCGATCCACTCCGTCAGTTCATCTAAGTCATAGCTGATCGTCGCATTTGTGACCTGCAAATCGGAAGCGAGTGTATATAATTTCACCGGTTCCTTTGCTTCAAGTAGCGCACATAATATTAAGAGCTTCCGTTCATCAGAGCTATATTCAATTTGATCCTCATTTGACATATGAGCAAGAAGCCGCTGTTTATCCTCCTGTTCACCGACTGCCTTCAAGCCTTTCCCCGGCTGTTTATCTAGTGAAAGATCATAATTCTTTAATATGGGTTTAATTGATTTTAGTTCTCTATGAATCGTCCTTGTACTCACCTGAACAGAATCGGCTATCTCACGAATGGTGACATAACGATTTTGCTGAATGATGTATTTGATGATCTTCTGTTCTCGTGCCGTTATGTACATGAAATGCCTCCTTCTGCAAAAATAGGTCTATTGTCGCACCTTAATATAAAACGCTTTCAACAATGATGCAATCTTAAGTTGATCTGACTTTGGCACATCAGCTGTGACAAAATTAAATACAACGTCTGATCATACATTTCTCCAAAATGACGGTCCATAATCCTTTTGATGAAATTGAACCTTTTGTTCATGAAAAGGCAGTGAACCCCCAGCTTTTAAAGAATACGTCGGATTGTATATTGGAGAGCCAAAGCAATAATCCATTGTTCCTTCTTCCGGGCGAAAGATGACAGTTCGCATTGTTCCAAACAGCTCCTCATAATTGTGCACAGCTAGACCATTAGGATATTCTGTCTGAAACAGCTTAGCAAGAGAATCACTTGTTTGTTGTTCTTTTAAAGCCTCTACTAACATGTCATATCTGACAACAGAATGATGTTTCGTCATTCTTTTTGCCGTTTGATCAGCAAGCGGATGATTTGTGGCTGCAATATAACCTTCCTCCGGTCTTCTCACCATTTTACGGCCATCAATGATTTCAATCACAGCCGCTTCTCCTTTTCGATCGGCAAGCATGAGGTGGACATTTGAGGCAACGGGCATTTCCTGAATAGAGCGAATGGCTTCCTCAACTGTTCTACAGTTTTCCAGAACAGATCGAATCACATGATACACTTGCAAGCCGGCAACTGCTGGAGGCTTTAAACCGGGTTCATTTCCAACCGGCGGACCACATGCAGAGAATGTGACAGAAAGACCATGCTCATTCATCCCATCAGATCTGCCAAACAAAAGCAGCGACGAGCCTGTATGATATGCCAAGCCCTTCACATGTGTCGTCACAAGACGCATATCATCAAATATCGGAGAGAAATCATAGTTACGCAGCATGACCGTTTGTTGACCTGTCTCCATATTTCCCTGCCTCACGCAGTGGGAACAGCCTGGCTGTAGATGAGATGAATAGAAAAAGGTCAAATAGCGCTCATCTAATTGCAGTTCATCACAAAATCCAGCAATCTCTTCTTCTAACTGAGGAAGATAAGGGCGCATCAGCTGCTTCGTTTCTTTCACAGCCTCTTTTGCAAGCGGTTCTGTTCGAATGTATTGTGTCTGTAGCCATTGCTTTTTCTTCATCCAGACAGCCTGCTGTTTTCCCACTTCATAAGCGGTTCCTGTCATTTCTTGAAAATATGCACTGATTTCCTCCATGCCTGCACACCTCTTTCGCTTTCGTTTCTTTTATCATATCGAAACCCTCCTTCATTTAAAAGGATGAAAAAAACTGCAATCCCAATGGATTACAGCTGTTTACAGGATTGTTGAAACAATGCTTTTGCCATTGCTTCATATCCTTTATGGTTCGGATGAAATTGATCAATCGATAAGTACTCATTTTCATGTCCTTCAAACGCCCGGTACACATCCACAACCTCTACATGCGGATTTGCAGCAAGCGAGCGAAGCTGATGATTGTATTGCTGAAGCCACCGCCCGGCTATAGGTATTTGCGGAAAAGGATTATATAAATTCATGAGATACACGCAATAGGGCTGCTTCTGCCCTCTTTTGATCTGAGCGATTTCTTGAATCATTTTGCTGAAATTCGCTTGGCAATGCAGCGTCGCTTGCAGCAATTTCTTTTCATCTTCACCCTTTTCATACTGCTGAATCGCTTGAACAAGGTCATTCCCACAGCCTGTGATGGTGATGATGTCAGCTGCTGCAATAGCACGCCTCACATCAGATCGTTTGAACAGCTGTAAAATCTGATCTGTTGTTAACCCTGACTTTGCAAATACAGACAGCTCGACTGGAGTATGTGTCTTTTTTTCAAGCATCCACTGATACCGCTCTGCGAAGCCTCCACCAAATAAACGTGCCCCCACTCCAACTGTTAAGGAATCTCCAATCGCAACATAGGATCGTCCCACTCTTATCCCTCACTCTCTCCTGCCTTCTCTTATATATACGAAATCGGAGAACAGATGCTTGTAGCAGATGACTTAGAGACATTCATCTTTTTTTCATGAGACATCTTTACAAACTCTTTACTTGCGAGATCGACTGATTTTTTGTTCAATAAGAATAGGTTGAGATCATGAAATTTGCACCTGCATGCGTTCCAGAAAAATTGACAAACTTTTTATCTTGATTTCGAGACTTTATACCTTGACTTCAAACTACATTGTGATTACAATAAAAATATCAGTTTTTATGTAACTGTGCTTGTTACATCTTTTTCGTAGCATTCCACTATGATTAAAGATGCCACATATTCAGTGTATCTTTGGGATACGCTAAAAAAATCACTGAAACAGAAAGGATTGAATAAACATGGCAAAAGTTTTATACATCACTGCACATCCGCATGATGAAACAGTTTCTTACAGTATGGCTACTGCTAAAGCATTTATCGAATCTTATAAGGAAGCAAATCCAAGTGACGAGGTTGTACATATCGATTTGTACAAAGAAAACATCCCTCACATTGATGCAGATGTATTCGCTGGCTGGGGCAAGCTGCAATCAGGTGCTGGTTTCGATACACTTTCAGCTGAAGAGCAAGCGAAGGTTGCTCGCCTAAACGAATTAAGCGATCAATTCGTTTCTGCTGACAAATATGTATTTGTTTCACCACTTTGGAACTTCTCATTCCCACCAGTTCTTAAAGCATACATCGACTCTGTTGCTGTAGCTGGTAAAACATTCAAATACACAGAGCAAGGTCCTGTTGGATTATTAACAGACAAAAAAGCTCTACACATCCAAGCACGTGGCGGATACTACACTGAAGGTCCTGCTGCTGAACTTGAAGCAGGCCACCGTTACCTTGGTACAATTGCGAGCTTCTTCGGAATTCCTTCTTTCGAAGGTCTTATCGTTGAAGGTCACAATGCTGAACCTGCGAAAGCAGAGCAAATTAAAGCAGATGCAATCGAACGTGCAAAAGCTTTAGGTAAAACTTTCTAATAAACTGAACGCGAAAAGCCAATGATCTTAACGGTCATTGGCTTTTTATTTATCTAGATGAAAGCCTAATTCTCTGGAGATACCGCTCGCGGCTTTTTTGACTTGTTCAATTAAGTATGGAAGACGTTCCTTTTGATAACCCGCTTCAAACCCAGCAATGCTAATTCCTGCTGCGACTTCCCCAAGGTGATTGAATATAGGTGCTCCAACCGCAGCTGTATAGTTTTCAAGCTCCGAATAACTTAACGTATACCCCCGCTCATTTGATTCTTCCAGTATGTTTCGAAGAACCTCTTTATCTGTAATGGTTCCGATTCCGATTTTCCCTAGCTCAATCGAATCGATATAGGCAAGTCTCTCGTTCTCTGGCAAAAAGGAGAGAATACTTCTCGCACAAGCACCCGCATATAAAGGAGAGCGCCTGCCGACGGCGGTGTAGAGACGAACAGGCTGCGTCCCTTCAATTTTATCCACGTAAATGGCTTCGTCTCCTTCACGAACGATGAGCTGTACAGCTTCTCCCACTTCATCCCGCAAGCCTTCCATAAATGGTCTCGCAATTCTCCGAATATCAAGGCGATCCGCCACAAGCTGACCGTATTCTAGAAACATCAGTCCTAACCGATAAGCACCTGAATCTTGCTTTTCTAATAACCCCATATCGGTTAAAGAGCTCGCCATGCGGTGCACAGACGTTTTCGGCATGCTGGAAAGCTCGATCATTTCATTTAACGTTAATTGGTCACGAGCGATAAACAGCCGCAAAATCTCCATTGATTTCACGACGGTTTTATTTGTATTTTGCATGGCCATCCCCTTTTCTAAACGAATGCTTCCAGCTTGATTCTAGCAGCAAGCTCCTTCAGTTCTGCTTCTTGCTTAAATACCGCCTGCTCCGCGTCCTGATGGTCGATTCGCTTAAAATACAAATTCGCCCCGGGCATCGCTTGTGCTATGAGCGGCAGATCGACCGTCGCAACTTCTCCAATCCGCGGGTATCCGCCTGTTGTTTGCCGATCTGCCAGCAGAATAATCGGCTGACCGTCAGGAGGAATTTGAATAGAACCAAAGGCAACCGCCTCTGAAATCAATTCAAGCTTTTCTTTTAAATGAACCGGCTCCCCCTTCAAGCGGCAGCCCATGCGATCTGATTGAGGCGTGACCTGGTAAGGCTGTTCAAAAAAGGTGTGTTGAGATGTTTCTTGAAAAAAAGAAAGGTGTCTCCCTGGCAGCACCCGAATCACGGGCGATTTCCGCAGCGGCAAAAAATGTGTATGACTTACAGTCCAATCGGGTGCGCTGTACGCCGACTGCTTCAGATTGCTTTTGAGTCTATCAGACAATCGATCCGCTACAATTAAAGGCTTTCCAATGGACAGGACGTCTCCTTTTTCAAGCGGACGTCCGTTCAGTCCACCGATTCCTGCTCTCACATAAGTGCTTTTGCTCTCCATCACCGGCTCTACATCGAATCCGCCTGCCACAGCAAAGTAAGCGCGGCAGCCTCTTTTACAAGGTCCAAAGGTGATTGTGCTTCCTGCTCGAATAAAAAGCGGCTTCCATAAAGGGGCTGGCTCTCCATCGATGTCGATCTCTACATCAGCGCCAGTCACTGCAATAAGCGCATCCTTGTGACATGTCAACACAGGACCCGGCCCCATTAATGTGATTTCCAGTACGGCTTCGTTTTCCTCGTTGCCTGTGAGAATGTTGGCAATTCTAAGCGAGAGCGCATCCATGCCGCCGCTCGTTAAGACGCCATACTTTTGATAGCCTTTCCGCCCTTTATCTTGAATGGTTGTGAACATTCCTGGCTTGATGACATGAATACTCAACGTTCTGCCTCCTTCATGCTGAAAAATTCCTTTTCAGACATTTGGACAAATCTGACCTCGTCCCCTGCTCTCAATAGACTCGGGACTTTCTCGTCTGGTCGAAAGAGTGGCAGCGGTGTTTGTCCAATGAGCTGCCAGCCGCCAGGTGTGGAAATGGGGTAAACGCCGGTCTGCTTTCCTGCAATGCCGACAGATCCTTTTGGAATGGACATTCTCGGTGTTTCCCTGCGCGGGGCTGTGATCTTTTCAGACAGCCCGCCTAAAAACGGAAACCCTGGGGCAAATCCAATCATATAGACAAGATACGTCCCTGCGGTGTGAATACGCACGACTTCTTCTGGTGTTAAATGATTGATCCGGGCGACTTCTTCTAAATCAGGACCCAGCTCTCCCCCGTAGCAGACCGGTATGTCGATGGTGCAGCGCTTAGCCTGAACCCCCTCCTGCCATTTCTCTTCAAGGAGTGTTTCAATATAGCTTTTCACCCATTCATAGGGGGACAAATCTTGTTGTTGAAGATGGGCAGATTGATAAACGGTATACGGCTCGTAGAAAACAGTCACGTTTGTAAAGGCTTGAACAGCTTCCACATATCCGGCAAATGGATGCTGTTCAATACAAGAAAACAGCTGCACAACACGCTCATGAATTTCTTCACATATGTCTGCTCCTGCTTGAATAACAATCGCTGCATCTCCCAACGGGTGGAAGGTGATAGAATTTTTTATTGCTGAAAATGCCACTTGAGGACCCCTCTCTTTCTAAAGCACACCAAGCTGTTGATCTCGTTGATCTGTGATGAACATATGCCCAGGTGCATGGGTAATCGCAATGTCTGGTTTTGTATGCATGACAATGGCTTGCGGCGTCACCCCACATGCCCAAAACACCGGGACCTCTCCTTCTTTGATCACAGATGGTTCTCCAAAGTCCGGCTGATCCACATTGTCAATTCCGATCATCGCTGGGTCACCTATATGAATGGGGCCACCATGAACTGACGGGAACCTAGACGTCACTTGTACACTTCTTGTGATCTGATGCGCCGGAATGGGTCTCATGCTGACGACCATCGGGCCATGAAATGCCCCCGCCCTTTCACAAGCGATATTCGTTTGATACATCGGAACGTTATGGCCGTTTTCAATATGGCGAACAGGGATATCATTCAGCATGAGCGCATGCTCAAACGTAAAACTGCAGCCGATGAGAAAGGCAACCATATCGTCCTCCCAATAAGCAGAGATATCTGACACCTCTTCTTGAAGAATCCCTTTTCGGTAAACACGGTATTTAGGAAAGTCCGTACGAATATCCGCTTGAGGTGCAGACCGTCTCGGCACTGGATCACCCGGCTCCAGCACATCAAGCAAGGGGCATGCAGCCGGATTGCGCTGACAAAACAACAGAAAATCAAAGGCAAGTTCCTTTTTGACGATCATTAAGTTGGCTTGAGCATATCCCTCTGCTAGGCCTGCCGTTGGCCCTGTGATTTCTTTTTTACGAATCAACTCTCTGATCTGTGAAGGCTCATATGTTTGATAGATATTCATTCGATTCAGCTCCATAGTTTTGGAATTTCATTGATGATGGTATATCCGCCCATCATTGCCATGATGACAACTACAAATGCGCCTGATACTGTCAAAAAGAATGGATGTCGATAATCCCCGACAATGTCTTTCTTATAAGCCGCTACCAGCAAGGTGCCAAGCGCGAGCGGTAAGATCAATGCATTGATTGCCCCAACTAATATCAATATGTTCACAGGTCTTCCGATCGTAATAAAACAGATGGTCGAGAGGGCAATAAAGCCGATGATAATGCCACGTTGATTTTGCTCAATTTTTGGCGAGAAGGTTTTAAAGAAGGAAACTGATGTATATGCTGCTCCAATGACGGACGTAATTGCCGCAGCCCACATAATAATGCCAAACATTTTATATCCGATATTTCCTGAAGCTAGTTGAAATACAGAGGCAGGCGGGTTAGATGGATCAATCTGCAAGCCTTTTGCGACAACTCCTAATGTAGCAAGAAAGAGTGCTACACGCATGATGGACGTAATGAGGACACCGAAAATAGAGCTTTTCGTCACTTGGGGCAATGCTTCCTTCCCCTTAATACCTGCATCCAGCAAGCGGTGTCCGCCAGCGAAGACGATATAGCCGCCTACTGTTCCGCCTACAAGTGTCACAATGGATAAAATATCAATTTTCTCTGGGACAAATGTTCTCACTGCCGCTTCTCCAACTGGCGGTGCTGTTGAAATCGCCACATACAGCATCAGACCAATCATGACAAAACCCGCTATCTGTGTGAAACGGTCCATCGCTTTTCCAGCCTCTTTGATCACAAAGATCAGAATAGCAATAGCAGCACTGACCCCTGCACCGATTCGCGGATCGACTCCGAAAATGACCTGAAAACCGAGACCAGCACCAGCGATATTTCCGATGTTAAAGGCAAGTCCCCCAATGACAATCAAAACGGCCAGGACATAGCCGAGACCCGGCAGAACCATATTTGCAATATCCTGCCCTCGTTTTTCTGACACAGCGATGATGCGCCATACATTGGTTTGCGCAAAAATATCTAACAAAATAGAGATGAGAATGACAAACCCAAAGCTAGCCGCCAGCTGCTGTGTAAAGACAGTCGTTTGTGTTAAAAATCCCGGTCCGATGGCGGACGTCGCCATTAAAAAGGCTGCGCCCATCAGCATAGACCGGTTCCCCTTTGGTGCCTTCGTGTGCTTGACTTCCTCTTTTTTCATGCTGTTTCCCCCTTGATGACGATTTTTATTGAAAGGCTTTGAGATGAATGCTCGCTTCTTTTAGCTTTGATGTAATAGTTTTGGCAAATTGGAGCGCATGGATGCCGTCTCCATGAATACAGACAGTATCCGCTTTAAGCGAAATGTCTTCCCCTTGAACGGTATGAACCTTCCCTTCTCTCACCATACGAACGACCTGCTGAACGGCCAGTTCATCGTCTTCAATGAGTGCGTGTGGTTCGCGGCGGGATGTCAGCGTCCCGTCTGATTGATAGGTCCGATCAGAAAATACTTCATGCGCCACTTGAAGACCCATTCTCTCACCTGCTATCGCAAGTTCACTGCCTGAAAGCCCGTATAATACAAGACTTGGATCGACATGATACACAGCCTTCGCAATCGATTCAGATAATTCAGTATTTTTAGCCGCCATGTTGTACAGGGCGCCGTGTGGCTTGACATGCTGCATCGTGCCGCCTTCTGCTTTGAGAAAGGCTGATAGAGCGCCAATTTGATAGACGACGAGATCATAGGCTTCCTCTGCTGAAATCGCCATTGGACGTCTGCCAAATCCGACTAAATCTTGCAGACCCGGATGCGCGCCAATTCGGACCCCTTTATCCAGTGCCATTCTGACGGTTTTTCTCATGACTGTTGGATCTCCTGCATGAAAACCACAAGCGATGTTGGCTGAGGTGACATATTCTAAAATTTGTTCATCCGAACCGATAGTATATTGACCAAAGCTTTCTCCCAAATCACAGTTGATATCTACTTGATACATAGGATCCCTCCTTGTTGTTCCGAATAACGGAACATAAAGTCCGAATATTCGAATTTATATTGATTATATCAATTTTGGATAGATTGCACATGACATTGTCAGAAAACATAACAATAGAACTAGGACATAAAAAAGCGAGAGGATATCGCCTCTCGCTTTTTCATCATGTTCTTTATTTAGACAGCACCCAATGCTGGATGGCTTTTGCTACACCGTGTTCTGTGTTAGGAGCTGTAATCCAATCAGCGGCTTCTTTCACCACTTCTTGCGCATTTCCCATCGCAATACCTAATCCGGCTTCTTGGATCATAGCCATATCATTTAGGCTGTCGCCAAGTGACATGACATTGTCCATCGTACAGCCAATGCGTTCTGCTACCTTTGCAAGAGCTGCCGCTTTGTTAATGCCAGCTGCGTTGACTTCGATATTGGTTGGACTTGAATTTGTGATTTCTAGATGCTCGTTTGTTTTCAATGTATTGAGTACTTCCTCTCGAACGTCATCATCATGAATATCAAAGCCAAATTTCAACCATTCATGGTCATGAATTCGTTCTGGGAATTCACCTCTCCACACCTTATCCACAGTGGAAGCCCAGTAATCGGTTTCGTACCTATTTTTTAGATCCCACATCATTTGGACATGATCAGGATGCAATAGATCTCGTTCGATCAGCTGGAAGTTTGAATCCCAGATTTCACTTCCGTTTGCTGTCACAAGGTAAGAAGACAGCTTAAGCGGCTCAACCAGCTCTCGGCATGTCATCAGCGTCCGCCCTGTGCTAATCACCACATGGACCCCTTTTGCTTCAGCATCTTTAATGGCTTGTTTATTTTCCTCTGGAATGACATGTTCACTGTTTAACAGCGTGCCATCCATATCAATAGCAATCAATCGGATGTCTTTCTTATCAGTTTGTATGGACAAATTGAGTACCCCACTTTGTATCATTTTTTTTAACTATCTTTATTTTAATATAAAGAGGGAGATGGCACAAAGGGACGAGTTTGATCCCATAGAAAAAAGACCTTGTTACAGGTCTCTTCGCATTGGCTTAGCGTTCACATGCAATCCCGTCTTTATCACGGTCAAGTCGCTTATTTTTTTGATAAAGTGCTTTTGACACATACGGCTTGTACTTTGTTTTGCCGCCTTTGTTTTTCGTGTTTTTGCTTTTCGCTACGCCGCCTTTATAGACTTTGTTCAGCGCTTTGCAGTTTTTGTAGGACTTGACTGTTTTTGCATCTGCAGTGTGGGTGTCGACTTGTGTAACGCTTAGTAAAAGACCTAAGGACAAGACAGCCACCATGATTTTTTTCAACATGTAGAATCCCCCTATTTTTTCTATTTTTACATTTTTATCATATGTCACCACTTTTTGTTTTTCAAGACTATCGAGCTAAATATATTGATTTTTTTGGAATAAAACATGCTTTATATCCTATATGGTACACTGAGTGGGAAACCTTTCCGGTTTTGACACGTATATGAAGAGAGGAGTTTTTCACATGAAAATGAAATATACCATTCTATATGTAAACGATGTTGAGGCAAGTATTCATTTTTATCAACATGTACTTGGCTTTCCTATGAAACTTAGGGTTGAATCCTATGTTGAGTTTGACACGGGGGACGTGACATTATCGATTAACTCGCGTCAGGATGTCAAAGATGCACTTGGATTGCCTGTCCCTGAAGCAAATCAATCCTCGCAAACGTTTGAGATTGGATTTGTTGTGGATGATGTGGAACAAACCATTGCATCAATGAAGGAAAAAGGGGTTTCGATCATCAAAGAACCTGCAAAAAAACCATGGGGTCAAACCGTCGCTTATGTCGCTGATCCTGATGGTCATTTCATTGAAATATGTGATGCCGTCTCCTAATCCTGTTTAAAGGAGTGAACCAGTATGAGAAAAAAACATGCCTTTATCGCCGGTGTTTGCTCAATGATTGTGATTTGCAGTGCCGCTATTATTTTGCAGCACCATGAGTGGATAGGATGGGTCAGTGGTGGAATCTCTATTATCGGGATCATGATGTCTGGGCTTCTAATGGGGGCTTGGACAAGCGGAGATGAAACAAGAGCCGCCTATCATTCTGAAACGAAAGAACACCGCATGTGGCGTCTGGATACGGCCTTTCTCATGATGATCTTTGCACTTCCGCACATGGCAGTGTCGATCTTTTATTTTTTAATGTAACACTTGTTAAAAGGAGTTCGTCATATGGCTGTTTTTATTTTATTCGTTGTATTTGGCTTCCCTATTCTTTCTGTGCTGATTGGCATTTTTGGCACAATGCTTTTGAAGAATGTTTGGATGCCGACTTTGATTGTCCTGTTAGCCAGCGTCATTCTCATGTACACATACATTGGCGGGGATGAATCCTTTCTCATTTGGGTCATCATCTACACCGTCTTTACGTTGATCGCTGCATGGATGACAAAGCGGTTTCGGTTCAAGTAAAAAAGAACAGTTTGCACTGTTCTTTTTTTGATCATATATCGGCGCACCATAGCTCAATTTCAATTTTCAGCTCAGGCCATCCTAAAGCTGATACATAAGCAACCGTCATTGATGGGTAAGCTGTTTTGAAGATCGTATCCCACTGAGGATATAGATGATCCCAGTCGATTTCTTCTGTTGCCCATATATTGACCTTGATGACATGCTCTTCATTCAATCCTTCTGATTCAAGGATTTTTTTGATATTTTCAAACGTATTGGTTACCTGGTCGTTTAAACTTGATGGTACCTGTCCATCGATATCTGTTCCGACTTGACCCGATGTAACAAATAATCCCGCGCCCTTTGGTACTCTTGTGATATGACTATAGCTGCCAACGGGCTTCGGCATACTTTCTGGGTTTTTTCTTGTGATTTTTTCCATATGATTTCCCTCACTCACTTTGATTTTTCTGCTAGATTTCTCTTCATGTAGACAGACTTCACCAATTTCTATCTATCCTAAAAGAAAACAGCAGTGGAGTATCCATAGCCACAAGGTAAGAACATCAATATTTTCTTTTTCATGACCGGAACACTCCCTTTTGATTGCGTGAGCAAGGTTTTGATCATCTATATAGTACCTGAAACGAGACGTTCAGTCAAAATGGTTTATAGACGATAGCGCGCAATATCGTGATTCAATCGTATGCTTAGTTCATTGAGCCTTTCTGCTGCTTTTGCCACATTGGATATGGCTGTCACTTGTTCGTCTGTGGATGCGGTGATCTCTTCGATCGCAGCGGCATTTTCCTGAGAAATATGGGCTGCGCCTTGCATGGCTTTTGTGATGAGGTCGTTTTGCTCTAGTAATGCATTCAGCTCTTTTGCCATGGCGTCTGTTTCAACGATGGTTTGTGAAATCGACGTAGAGATGGCATTGAATTCATGTTCTGTTGCATGTACCGCGTCATCTAACTCAGCGAAACGATCCATTGTGTTTGACATCATGTCGGCTGTTGCCGTCGTTTCTTCTTTAATGCCTTGTACCATTTGCTGAATTTGCACAGCTGATTGTTTTGTCTGCTCTGCTAAATTCCGCACTTCACTCGCCACAACCGAGAAGCCCTTACCGTGCTCTCCTGCGCGTGCTGCTTCTATGCTGGCATTCAGCGCAAGTAAATTCGTCTCATTTGAAATACTTTCAATCGTATCTGTAATTTTAGAGATATCCTGTACTTTTGTACTTAATTGCTCAATGCCTGCTCTAATGCCTTGAGACGCTTGAATGGATTGTTCATTTGATTGTTTTAATTGCTGAACAATTTGCTGGCCCTGCTGCGAAGATTGATTCGATTGGTCAGAGATTCGTTTAATTTGGTCACTTTGTTCTTTGACGTTCTCAATCGATTGATTGAACTGGGTCATTTGTTGATTGGCTACATCAAGGTCAGATGCCTGATGAAGCGTTCCAGTCGATATGTCACCAATCGCTCTGCCAATCTCTTCACTGCTGGCTGAGGTTTCTTCAGATATTGCTGATAAATCTGTGGCTGATTCGACGAGTTGACTGCTCGTCTCCTGTAGACCGCTTACAAGTGTCCGGAGTTCTCCTGACATATGATTAAAGCCTTTTGCCAGCTGTCCAATTTCATCTGTTGTCTCTTTTAAACTCGTGCGTTCAAGATTCCCCTCCGCAATTTCTTTTGAAGCAGCAGTGACTTGCTTGAGCAGTCTGACCTTTCCTCGAGCAGCTAAATAAAAGACGCCAAGACTGAGAAGAGCGACACCTGCTGTAATGAGCATGATATAGAGCTTCATCTGCTCTAATTCTTTATAAAATTCATCCTGGAAGACGGCGATGCCGATACTCCAATTCCAGGGCGTGAACTGGCTCATATAGGCAAGCTTTTGCTTTTCTTCCCCAGTGGCATCGTCCTTATCTAAATAGGTCACATAGTGTGCATCCTCGCCTTCTGATTTGGCTCCAGCGACCATTTTTTCACGATTGGTCGTGTTATCTGGAATGACGCCAATGTCATTGACAGGATGGACTTGAGAGGAATAATCTGCTCCATATGCGACAAGATAGCCTTTATTTTTATAGATAAAATCTGACTTTTGAAATTGGTACCCTTTCCCGTTGTCATTTTTTGGCCCGCTCAAGTAAATGCGGGCTTGTTCCTGTGCCTGTTCAATCGTCAGTTCTTTTTTCTCTACACGATCATTCAACTGTTCAAGTGTAGCCATTGCTCCGCTGACGATGTGCTTTAAATCGGCTTTCCCCGCATCAATTAAGACATGTTTCGCTAATAAATACCCCGTTGTCCCAACAAGTCCGCCGGTTAAGATCGTGATGACGATAATGGCAGACATTAATTGAAAAAAGACACTCCTTGACGCAAACATTTTCCTTTTCATATACAAATTCCCCCTTACTTCATATATCGACAAACGGGGTAAAGTATTAAAAAGTCATCAAAAAATCCCTTTCACTCGTTGGAAAGGGATTTTCTAATTATCGATCTGTTTCTTTAAGAATGGCTTGATAGAGATCATCTGCTGGCGTGAGGCCACATACTTCTTCCAGCACACCTTCAATGCCTTTTTCTTTTCTTAATGCCTGCAAACGAACCGCTTCTTCGTCTTCGGCGAAGTCATAAGCGAGAGCTGCAGCAATGCCTTTGATTAAGTACTCTGGCTGCTTGATCTTTTTCGCCGGACCGATTAAACGGTCATCTGCTCCTAGCTTTCTAAGAGGAGAGCGTGCGACGCGAGTGACTTCGTCGGAGATAAAAACATTTTCGAATCGTTTGATGATTTTTTGAATATACGCATCATGTTCTTCTTTTTCAAAGCCATATGTGTCGATTAAATAACTGCCCGTTTCGTGCAGTGCACCTTCAACCACCTGGCGAATCTCTGGTGTATCGACGGCTTCTTTAATCGTTTGAACGCCTTGCTGATACCCGACATACGCAGCTAACGCATGTCCTGTATTGACAGTAAAGAGCTTGCGCTCAATATACGGCGTCAAATCTTGTACAAAGGTCGCTCCGTCAATTTGAGGAACGTCCCCAATAAAGCCAGTCTCATCAATGACCCATTCGAAAAATGGCTCGACTGATACTTTTAAAATGTCCTCATGGTGCTGAATCGGCACAATGCGGTCCACAGCAGCGTTTGGAAAACCAACTGTTTTTGATAACGCTTCTTGTTCCTCTTCTGTTAGATGAGAGAAAACGGCTTCTTTTAAATGAGAGCTGCCTCCAATCATATTTTCACATGCCACGATGTTGATGATATGGTCAGGCTTTTTCTGTTTCAATCCTTCAGCAATCGATGAAGCAATGATCTTCAAAACGGTTGGTCCAACAGCTGTTGTAATCAAATCGGCTGATGCCACCGCCTCTGTTAATGCCGCTGGGTCTTGTGCAGAATTGATCGCTGTCACTGGACCGACTACTTCTTGCTTCTGACCTGGTGCTGCGAGTTCAACCGTGTATTCTCCTCTTGCATTCAGCTCGTTGATGACCGCTTCATTTACATCAGTGAAGACAAGCTCAAAGCCTGATGTTTTTAACAAAGAACCGATAAACCCTCTGCCAATATTCCCTGCTCCAAAATGAAGTGCCTTCATGTTAGTTCACCTCGTTAAAGATGGCGATCAATTCATCCTGATCCTTTGCATGGATGATGCGTTCTACATTTTCCTCTTCTGAACAGACAATCGCAATTTGAGAAAGAATATCGAGATGTTCGTTGTTTTTACCTGCGATGCCAAAGACGACTTTGGCGATATTTCCTTCGCCGTATTCAACGCCATCTGGAATTTGAATGATGGAAATCCCAGAATGAAGGACAGCTGCTTTCGCATCCTCTGTTCCATGAGGAATCGCAATCCCGTTGCCCATAAATGTAGACGAGATATTTTCTCTTTCAAACATTTTGTCAACATAATCACTTGTGACATAGCCATTTGCCACTAGGACTTCGCCTGCTTTTTTAATGGCTTCTTCTTTCGAGCCTGCTTGTTCGTTAAGAAATATATTGTCTTTTGATAGTACTTGTTTCATGAATGATCACACCTTTTTTTAGAATGGAAAATCAGGAAAACAACCAAAACGGGGAGTTCAATGAAGAAAAATTGAACTCAACCCGTTTCGCCATGTTATTTTTTCAATTTCTCAATTAGCTCATCGTATTTCGGGCTGTTTAAGAAATTATCAACTGAGATATGCACAGCGCCTGGCAATTTTGCCTTGGCTCTGTCTGTTAAATCTTTATGAGTGAAGACCACATCAGCATCATTTGGAATGTTGCTGATGGATGTGTTTGTCACATCAATATCAAGCTCTGCCTTTTTGACTTTATTCTTTAAGATGGATGCGCCCATCGCACTTGAGCCCATTCCTGCATCACAGGCAAAGATGATTTTGTTCACATCATCTGGATTGACATCACTTGGAGATGCTGCTTGCTCATTTGCTTCAGCGTCTTCTTTTTGTGCTGTAAGAGCAGAGGCGGCTGCGCTTTTCTTCCCTTTCATGTCCTGCATTTTTTCTGTTGCTGCTGTTAAGTCTTCGTCAACTGCTTTTGAAGCTTTTAAAATCACAGAAGCGACAAGGAATGAGACGACGGTAGCCACGACAACACCTGCTAGAACAGCAAGATGTCCGCCTTTTGGTGACATCAGCATGAGAGCGATAATACTTCCTGGTGACGGCACAGCCTTTAAGCCTGCATTTAACAGGGTAAAGGTCAGAACGCCGCTCGCTCCCCCTGCAATCACCGCCAAAATGAGCTTTGGTTTCATTAAGATGTACGGGAAGTAAATCTCATGAATTCCTCCTAAAAATTGAATGACAATCGCACCCGGTGCAGACTGCTTTGCATTCCCTCTTCCGAAGAACATGTATGCAAGTAGAACACCTAAACCTGGCCCTGGGTTTGTTTCAAGCAAGAACAGAACGGACTGCCCTGTCTTCGCCGCTTGCTCTACTCCTAAAGGACCTAAGATCCCTTGATTAATCGCATTGTTTAAGAACAAGACTTTCGCTGGTTCAATGAAAATACTTGCTAGCGGAAGCAAATGTGCATTCACAATGATATCTACACCTGCCGCAAGGGCTTTATTTAGACCAAGTACCACTGGTCCGATGGCGTAGAAGGCAATCGCGACAAGAATGGCACCTAAAATCCCTGCCGTAAAGTTATTCACAAGCATTTCAAAGCCCGATTTGATTCGATCTTTGAAGAGCTGATCAATTTTCTTAATCAAGTAACCGCCAAGTGGTCCCATGATCATGGCACCTAAAAACATTGGAATGTCCGAACCGACAATGACCCCAATCGTCGCAGTTGCACCGAGTACCCCGCCTCGATGGTCGTATACGAGTTTACCGCCTGTGTAACCAATTAAGAGCGGCAGTAAGTAGTTGATCATTGGGCCAACAAGTGAAGCTAATTGTTCATTTGGCCAATAGCCACTCGGAATGAATAATGCCGTAATGAGTCCCCAAGCGATAAATGCTCCAATATTCGGCATAATCATGCCGCTTAAATAGCTTCCAAAGCGCTGTACTTTTACGCGGAATCCGCTTTTTTCCTGCATCTATGAAAACTCCTTTCTTCTTTCCCTTTATTTAGGGCTTTATAGGTCAAAAGATATAAGAACAAGTGTCAGTGAAGCCCTTAACCTTATCGTAAAACGCTTTCACTTTCTCTTCAATTGAAACTAAATGTCACTTTGTCACTTAGTGTGTGACAAAATTGAAATATGATGTGAATTCTCTGTCAGAGCATAGGACAAATAGAGTAAAAAAGTTGATGTGCCGTGGTTTTGACGCAAAATTCATTGGAATTTCACAACTTTCAAATCGTCACTTCTTGTTTCCTCTTCTTAAATCGAATAGGCTTATACATGATCAAACCTATTCAATCAAGAAATGTCTGCGCAGACATGACACAGAAAAAGTGAACCATCTTGCTGTTTGTTTCGTTTACCTTTTAGAGTGAGCGGCACAATAGGAGGAGCGGTTTTTTCTGTGACTCACAGTTTACTGCCGCTTTCTTTCTGATACATGAGACATTTTCATAGGTAGAAAGGCGGTTATACACTTGTTGAAACATAGTAAGTGGCTTCTGCTCCTTATCGTTACGTTTGCTTTTTTCATTCCAAAGGAAGCATTTGCCCATGCATACGTCGTCAGCTCGAATCCAGCAGCAAATGAAGAGCTGGAGAAGCAGCCTCCTTCGGTCTCTATCACATTTAGTGAAGGAATTGAAAGTGGATTTCATGCCATTAAGGTGCTAAATGCAAAAGGGGATCGTGTGGATCAAGGTGATACGGTCATCAAAGATCAAAAAATCATGGAAGCTGCTTTAAAAAAGGGTTTACCAAAGGGAATTTACACCATTCAATGGAATGCGGTATCAGCAGACGGGCACTCTGTCTCTGGCATGATCCCGTTTAGTATTGGCAAAGCGGATGGCGGTTTTGACCAATTAGATCAAGGTCAAACGAATGAATCCATCGATGTTGCCTCAACCATTGACAAAGCCTTTCTTTATACGTCGTTTAGCTTATTTCTCGGGACCATTTTGTTTGGACTGTTTTGGTTTAAAGCAGCCATTTCACCTGTATTAGCGAAAAGAATGAAATGGCTTTTGACATTGTCACTGGTCATGATGGGCGGAGCACTCGTGTTCCAGCTGCCGATTCAAACAAAATCAGCAGCAGACGTGTCTTTTTGGGGAGCATTTCAGCCAGCGCTTTTACAAGAAACCATTGCATCGACTTCTGGCGGTAGTTTGTGGATGATGCTCATGGTGTCATTTGTGCTTCTAACCATTTGGAGCCTAGTTGCGATGAAAAAAGGGGATTTCACTTCTTTTCGGGTATGGTTGTTTCCACTGCTCCTATTCGCAGTACTTCTCTGGCTGAAGGCACAAATCGGACATCCAGCAGCAACGGATAATAAAATACTGACAACGTCACTTGATTTCATCCATCTCGTTTCTGCATCAATCTGGGTCGGTGGTTTAACAGCCATTGTGCTTTTATTGTTGAAGAAGCTGCCAAATGAAGATCAGCCGCTCTTACGGAATACGTTAACAGCGTTTCACCCTTGGGCACTGCTCTCTGTTGGACTCATTGTGTTTTCAGGATTTGTAAATGCGATCTTTATTTTGCAATCGTTTGATGCTCTTTTCGAATCAGCATACGGACGAACCTTTTTAATCAAGCTTGGCTTATTTATCTTGATGGGCCTTCTTGGGCTTGTCCATTACTTGATGCTAAGATGGGAAAAGAAACAGAAACAAAACGTTTCGTTACGAGCTGAGTGGATCATCGGAATCGCTATCTTGTTATTAACAGCTGTATTCACCAATATCCCGAGCCCTCCTCCGCCTGCACCTGAGCCGTTCTTCGGCGCAAACCAAGTGGAGCATCGTGACATTGTGTCCATGAGCATTACCCCTAATGCCCCGGGCAAAAACACATTCGAGGTCGCATTTACGAAGAAGGATGGACAAACGATTACTGATATTCAATCTGTGTCAGCCAAGATCCATAAAGTCACCTTATTCGGTGAAGAGAAACCGAGTGAATTTCAGCTGAAACGATTAAAAAATGGTCATTACTCTGCTGAAAACCTCTTGTTAAATGAAAAAGGTACTTGGAAAATTGACATCCATGCGTTAACTGGTTCTTTTGAAAATATTGATACCACATTTATTAGAAGAAACTAAAAGGAGTTCATACCATATGAAAAAATACGTTAAAGCTTTATTACCAATGCTTCTCGCTTCATTTTTATTGGCGATTCCTGTGAGTGCTCACGTCACAGTCAAACCTGATACGTCTGCGACAAATGCGTGGGAAACCTATACGTTAAAAGTTCCTTCTGAGAGTGACAGCCCAACGACTAAGGTTGTCTTGACAATACCTAAAGGCGTCGAATTCCAACAATATGAGCCAGTCTCTGGATGGAAAACGTCAACTGAAGAAAAAGATGGCAAGGTAACAAGAGTGACTTGGGAAGCAACGGGTAAAGGCGTGCTTGCCGGACAGTTCCAGCAATTCGTTTTTGTAGCGAAAAACCCTGAAAAAGCAGGCGAAGCTGCATGGGATGCGTATCAATATTATAAGGATGGAACGGTCGTTGAATGGACTGGCGATCAAGATGCTGATAAGCCGCATTCGATCACAAACATTGTCGCATCTAATACGGTAACGGATTCACATGGTCAAGAAAAACCAAAAGAAGAAAAGGCATCTGAAACAGCCTCCAATTCTTCTTCACCACTTGTGCTAGGGTTGTCCATTGCTGCTCTAGTCGTAGCACTGATTGCGCTTGTGCTTGCTTTTAGAAAGAAATAATTGATTCGTAAGCGATCGTTTTCACGGAAACGATCGCTTTGTTTCTTTCCACCTTGCCTGAACACGAGATGCAAGGCTTTGCCTGCAAGCTTGGACGATCAACCTCCATTTTCCCAACCTATTATTACCAATATAGGATTGAATAGGATGATGACGCATGCCATAATGAGACACATGACCACCTAGGAGGCTATAAGATGAACCATCTAATTATATTTGCTCATCCCCAGCAAAGCTTAAATCAAACCTTATTAGATCTTGTTGTCAGCACTCTTTTGAACAATGGTCATAAAGTGACTGTTCGTGATGTTTATGCTCTTGGTTTTTCACCAGAACTAAGCATCTTGGAAAAGGCTGCGATCAAACGGGGTGATCTCCCAATTGCCATTCAAACAGAGCAGAAGCTGATTCAGCAAGCAGATGTCCTAACGTTTATTTTCCCCATTTGGTGGACAGGCTTACCCGCTATGCTAAAGGGCTATGTAGAACGCGTTTTTTCTGAGGGCTTCGCTTATCAAATCAATGAGCATGGGGCTATTGAAAACCTGCTTCGGCACAAAAAAGGTGTCATTATCAACACGCACGATGCTCCAAGGACCTTTCTTGACTCTAACCGGATCGTTTCCGCTTCCCACCGAATGACATCAGATACAGAAGTCTTCAATTTTATTGGTGTTGAGCCTGTTGAACGACTTTTGTTCAGCAGCATGGAGCAGGCACCAGCAGATTACATCCACGACATTCTGAAAGAAACAAAAGAAACGGTGGAGCAGCTTTTTCCGCCGGCTGTTTAACATAAAAAAGACTGCCGAGATTCCTTATTCGGACAGTCTTTTTCACGTCTATTCGTCTAAACCAATAGATACATATTTGGTTTCTAAATAAGGTTCGATCCCTTCGATGCCGCCTTCACGGCCAATTCCGCTTTCTTTCATTCCTCCGAATGGTGCTTGAACAGCCGATGGCCCGCCATCATTCCAGCCAATAATCCCGTAATCAAGATTCTCTGAGATGTAGAGGCCGTTTCGATAATTTTCTGTAAAGAAATAAGCTGCAAGACCAAAAGGTGTATCGTTCGCTAATTCAATCGCTTCATCTAGCGTTTTGAACGTCGTAATCGGTGCCACTGGTCCAAAGGTTTCTTCATGCATGATGTTCATGGAAGGGTCCACATGTGTGAGAACCGTTGGCTGGACAAAATAATACGACTTGTCATCATCGAAATGCGTATCTCCGCCGACAAGGATTTTCGCCCCTTTATCGACTGCATCTTGAATTTGGCTGACAATTTTATCAAAGCCACGCTTGTTGATAATTGGGCCGATGGATGTGCCCTCTTCAAAGCCATTTCCCACTTTCAGCTTTTCGACCTCTTTGCTAAAGACTTGAGCAAATGCTTCATGAATGTCTTCATGCACAATTAAGCGGTTGGCACAGACACAGGTTTGTCCTGCATTACGGAATTTAGATGCCACTGCTTGTTTGACAGCTAGTTCGAGATTGGCATCTTTGTCTACGATGAGCGGGGCATGACCGCCAAGCTCCATTGATACGTGCTTGACTGTACTTGCACTGTTTTTGATCAAATGCTTTCCGACTGGCGTTGAGCCTGTGAACGTGATTTTGCGAATCAATGGACTATCTGTGAATATTTCACCGACTTCTTTTCCATCTCCAACCACCCATTGCAGGGCATCCTCTGGAATTCCGGCTTCGTGGCCTAATTTTACAAGTTCAATAGCCGTCAGCGGCGTATCTTCGGCAGGCTTCACAATAAAGGTACAGCCCGCTGCAAGTGCTGGTGCTGCCTTTCTCGTGATCATGGCTGCTGGGAAATTCCACGGTGTAATGGCCGCAACAGGTCCAACTGGCTGCTTTGTGACAAAAAGGCGTTTGTTCGTCGTATGTGACGGAATGGTTCTGCCGTAGATTCGTTTGGCTTCCTCTGCGTACCATTCAATATATCCAGCCGCATAAACGATTTCGCCTAATGCTTCTTGATACGGCTTCCCGTTTTCTTCCGTGATGATTTTTGCGAGCCTTTCTTTATGTTCAATCATGAGATCAAACCACTTGCGAATGATATTGGCACGTTCATGCGCTGACGTTTTTGCCCATGCTTTGAATGCTTGATGTGAGCGCGAAATGGCGTCTTCGATCTGTTCTTTTGTATGCTGAGCAACTGAAGCAATTTCTTCTCCTGTTGCAGGATTATACACTTTGAGTTCGTTTGTCATGCTCTACCGTCTCCTTCGTTCTTGGATTCATTACATATAGTATATACCCAATGAGTGCCCAACCTAAAAGCAATATCCATTCAGCTGGCCATGATAAGGAGGCCGGCATCCCTGGAAAATAAAATGAAAGAAACAGGAGACTCAGCCCGATGGCTAAAACGCCTGTCGTTCGCCAATACTTAATGCGGTACGGACGCTCAAGCTCTGGTTCTACTTTGCGAAGTCTCATAAAGGCAATGGACACAATTAAGTACCCGACGATGATCCCGACACCGCCTGCATTGACAATCCATACGAGAGCAGGGCGCCCTAATAATGGAGCGAAAAAGGCCAAAGCACCAAGAAATAAAATGGCATTTGTCGGCGTTTTATACTTTGGATGAATATACGCAAACCATTTGGAAATCATGCCTCTTTCCGCCATCGCGTATAGAATACGGCTTGCACCGATAATAAAAGCATTCCAGCTCGTCACAATCCCTGCTACACCGCCAATGACAAGCACTGTCCCAAATGCTTGATGACCGAGAAGCTGCACCATGGCATCTGCTGTCGCCAATGAAGAGGCTTCAAGCTGTCCTTTTGATAGCCCCGCAGCTACCCCAATGACAATAAGTAGGTAAAATACGACCGCACTCACGATGGAGATAATTAAAATTCTCCCAATGATTTTCTTTGGCGCATTAATCTCTGCGGCTACTTGCGGAATCACATCAAACCCAACGAATAAAAAAGGAATCATGACTAATACGGCCATAAGCCCGCCAACCCCGCCTTGAAACATTGGCTCAAGGTTTGCAAAATCTCCATTAAAAGTCGCGCCGCCTAAAAGGAGAAAGCCTGTCAAAATAATCGCTACTGTGAACACAGACTGAAAAATGGCTGCGGGCTTTGCCCCAATGTAATTCAGTGCTGTTAAAAACAGTGCACCGCCAGAACCAATCAATACCCATGTGAAATAAACGTCCCATCCCCCTATATTCCATAGGAAGCCAACATGCTGTGTTGGAATCACATAATCAATAACTGTCGGCAAGGCAACAGCCTCAAACGTAATGACGGACACATAACCAAACAATACGCCCCATGCTGAGACGAACGCTGATTTCATCCCAAATGCCCGCTGGACAAAGACGAGCCCTCCGCCTGTCTCTGGAATCGCAGACGAAAGCTCAGCATACGTCAGTCCAATAAAAATGACGAGAATACCGCCTATAACGAAGGCAATCACACTGCCTAAAAATCCAGCTGTTAAAATCCAATCTCCCGAAAGTACAACCCAGCCCCATCCAAGCATTGCACCAATGGATAAAAACAGTACGTCAGACTGCGACATGGTTTTTGCCATTTGTTGTTTTTGCATACAACCATCCCCCTTTGTTGTTTAGCGTGCTTTGAAGGCGTCCTCGATGATCCCTAGTCCTTCATGAAGCAGCTCATCTGTGATGACAAGTGGTGTTAAAAAGCGAATAATATTCCCATTAATCCCTGCCGTTAATAAGAGTAGTCCGTGCTTGTTTGCATAGACTGCAATCGCTGCGGCTGTTTTCTTATCTGGTGTACGCGTTGTTTGATCTTCCACAATTTCAATCGCCGCCATTGCCCCTAATCGGCGTACTTCCCCGATGAATGAGTACTTACTTCTCCACTCATTCGCTTTGTCCTCAATGACTTGTCCGATGTGCTCAGATCGTTGATTTAGTTGTTCTGATTCAATAATATCAAGAACCGCTAGTGCTGCCACGCAGCCTAATGGACTTCCTGCATATGTTCCCCCTAGCTCCCCTGGATCTGCCGCATCAAGCAGTTCTTTTCTGCCGACGACACCGCTCAGCGGCAGGCCAGCTGCAAGTGATTTTGACACCGTGATTAAGTCAGGCACCACATCAAAGTGCTCAATCGCAAAATATTTCCCTGTTCTCGCAAAGCCTGTTTGGATCTCATCTGCTACAAAGACAATCCCGTGCTGCTGACAGAATGAAGCGACATGCTGAACAAAACGCTTCGATGGTACAATGAATCCGCCCTCCCCTTGGACTGGCTCCATGACCACACACGCAACGGTTTCTGGTGCAACGGCAGCGACGAAGAATTGATTGAATTGATCAATGATGTACTCATCGTAGGCTGCATCGCTTAACCCTTCTGGCTTCTGATAGTAATACGGGTATGGCGCTTGATACACCTCTGACGCAAATGGTCCGAACCCAAATTTATATGGCTTGACCTTACTCGTCATGCTCATCGTCATATTCGTTCTGCCGTGGAAGCCTCTTGTAAACGAGACAACGGCCTGTCTTTTCGTATATTTACGTGCAATTTTCACCGCATTTTCAACGGCTTCTGCGCCTGAATTGAGAAAAATGGCTTTCTTGTCATGATCGCCTGGTGTGAGGCGGCATAGCTTTTCAGCTAATTCAATATACGATTCGTACATCATCACGTTGAATCCTGGGTGAATCAGACTGTCTGCCTGTGCTTTGACGGCTTCCACAACCTTTGGATGTGAATGCCCTACATTTAACGTACCGATAGCACCGGCAAAATCGATAAAACGTTTCCCATCGATATCGAACAGCTCGGCTCCCTTCCCTTTTGCTGCAAGATGACGGTTGCCATTACTCACGCCTCTTGCGACATATTGATCTCTTTTCCCCTGCCATTCCTCTGTTGAAAAACGGTTTGTTGTCGTTTGACTCATTGTCATCCATCCCCTTTATGTCTTTTTTATTATTCTGAATATTTTTTGGTATGATAGAAAGTACCAATATCATTTTTTTCATGGTACCAGAGAGGAAGGAATGACAAGATGCTGACAATTCAACTAGACCAAACAGGGGCAAACGGATTTATTTATCATCAAATTTACACGAAAATTAAAGGTGAAATTTTAAATCGAAACCTTCAGCCGCATGATCAATTACCTTCCAAACGAGAGTTAGCCGATACTTTAAATGTCAGCGTCAATTCAGTGAATGGCGCATATCAGCAGCTGCTTGCCGAGGGATATTTATATTCGGTTGAACGCAAAGGTTTTTTCGTGGAATCACTAGAAACGTTTCATGAATCAGGTCAGCTGAAACCCTCTACACTCCCAACAGATTTAAAGGAAGAGCCGATTGCACGGGACGATTGGTATTCCTTTTCACATATCTCAGTCGATACCACTCATTTTCCCTTTAAAAGCTGGTTGAAAAGTGAACAAAAGGCGATCAGCCTCCACCAAGAAGCGTTTGGCGAGCTTCCGCATCCACAAGGTGTGTACGAGCTTCGGGAAACGATTGCCCGGTTAATCGGGCTGGCAAGAGGAGTCAAATGCTATCCAGAACAGCTCATTTTAAGTGCAGGCACGCAGTCGCTTATCCATTCGTTATCAAGTATTCTTCCAGCCGATCAAGTATACGGGTTAGAAAACCCTGGCTATCGCCGGCTCTATCAAATGCTAAAAAACAATCATCACCGAATTGAAACGATAGGCATTGATCAAAAAGGAGTGCGGATGAGTGACATTCAGAAGAAAGAGCCGAATGTGTTGATCATTACCCCTTCACATCAATTCCCAACAGGGGTGATTATGCCAATTTCCCGGCGGATTCAGCTCTTAAACTGGGCAGCCGATGAGCATGACCGTTATATCATTGAGGATGATTATGACAGTGAATTCAAGTATGGGACTGACAGCATTCCAGCGCTGCAAAGTTTGGATCGATATGACAAAGTCATTTATATGGGGACCTTTTCAAAATCATTGCTACCAGGCTTAAGGCTAAGCTACATGGTGCTCCCGCAGCATTTATTAAGACGCTATAAGGAAGAACAGCACTTTTTCATTCAAACGGCCAACCTTTTTACACAACACACCCTTCTTCATTTTATAAAGGATGGGGCGTATCAGCGGCATATTAAAAGAATGAATGGTTTATATGAGGAAAAGCGGAAGCAGCTCATTGAAGAGCTCGACACGGTTTTTGCTGACAACGTGCGGATTATTGGGGAAAATGCTGGACTTCATTTTATCGCAGAGTTCCGTTCAAACCGCACGCAGCATGAGATTTTACAGCGAGCCAAAGAAAGAAAGCTGAAAATGTATGGAATGGACCGTTTTACCCTTGATGAGCAATTACCGGGGCATCAGGAAGGATTTGTTCCACTCGTTCTTGGCTTCTCTCATATGCGACCAGAGGATATTGAGCCAGCGGTAAAACGACTGTATGAGTCGATTTATGGAAAATAAAACAGCCAGCTGCTTTACTAGACAGCTGGCTTACCACCGCTCTTTATCTACGGCTAAAATGGATGACACGAGTCCAGGAAAAGCGGTCTCGATGTCTTGTTTTCTTAAAGAATAGTAGCGGTGTTTTCCGTCAATTCTCACTTTCACGATGCCTGCCTCCCTCAGCACTTTGAAGTGATGGGAAAGCGTAGATTTGGCAATGTTCATTTCATATGTGCCGCATGTCCTCTCCCCCGTTTCCGCTAAACAGCGGACAATTTCTAAACGGACAGGATCAGCCAAAGCGTGCAGCACAGAAATCAGTCTCATGTCTTTTTGGGTTGGATAGATTGGATTATTCATACGATAAATGTATCGTATTTTGTGCCAACATACAATTTTCTTACTCGCCTCATAAAGTAACGATACATCCTTCGCAAACGACTATGACCATATACAAGCTTTCTTGAAGGGAAGGACCTCATTTGACACGAAAGATATGGACTTACTTATGTATGATGTTACTCGCCATTTGCTTATGTGGATGCCAATCCGTCCGGTATGCCGAATCTAAACCACCTAGTGCAGAAGAGTTATTAGCTCTCGATGAACAGGCAGATTTATTTCAATGGGAAAAAACTGTCTATGAAGCAAATGTAGATTGGACCCATCAACTAACCGTCACTAAAGATCAGCAATTAGGTGTGATTCAGAAAACAGCTGCCGAACATTTTAATCACGGCACAGCTTCCCAGCTGAAAAAAGGGACAGCGATTTACTCTGTAAAGGAGCGAAAAGACCTTTTGATCGCTGAACTTAACGGACAGATCATCATATATGCCGCACATGCAGAAGGATAAAACACCTGTCATAAGATAGGTGTTTTTTAAGTTTCTTTTCTTGTCATAGGTCATTGGTTTTGTTATCATTGCAAAAGTGACCACTCGGTTTCCATTGTGACCATATGGTTTTGCCGATTCGGAAAGGACTTATGAAGATGAATGAAAAGCAAGAAGAGATTTTGCGGGTTTCGAAGAAATTATTTTCTCAAAAAGGCTATATGAGTGTCTCCATGCAGTCAATTGCCGATGCCTGTAAAATATCAAAAGCGTCTATTTATAAGCTGTTTGATTCAAAGGAAGCTCTTCTATTAGAACTGATTAAATACAATCAGTGCAAAATGAGAGAGATTTCTCAGATCATTCATTCAGAAACGACGCTGTCCAAAAAGGAAAAATTCACAAAGAAGATCAAGCTTGAGCTTGAAGAGTTTAAAGAGAATCATAAATTTTTGAATATGCTGTCCTTTGAAGCTTTTTCACAGCATTCGCCCATTGTGATTAAGCATTTACGTGAGACACGCTCCATTATCATGCAGCGGCACAGAGACATTATTTTAAGCACATATGGTGAATCTGTTGCGCCTTACGTCTGGGATCTTGTCATTGTCCTCAACGGATTAATGAGAGAATTCATTTTAATGCTGGCGATTGAGCGCAAGAACATCCAATTAGAAAATGCCGCCGAAATGATTATCGGCGTGATGGACCGTGTGTCGAAAAAGCCTTGCTCTATTGAGCCTGTGCTAACAGATCAGCTGATGGACTCTTATTTGCTTTCCACACAGGACGAATACGATGAAGAAAAGCTTGTCATCTCGTACTTAACGAAGATTAAACAAGAGCTTCACACACTGGTAAACGGGGAAGAAAAGGACGATTTCCTCTCTGCGTTTGAACTGCTAAGTGAAGAATTATCAAAGGACCAACCGAGAACCTTTTTAATCAGCTCACTACTCGATTATTTAGGCAAAAATAGCATTTTATCACAAAACGTGTCACAGCTGAAAAGCATCATCTTATAGATAAAGAAGGGATAACATGAACCAATCTACAACATCGTATAATCGATCTGTGATTGTGGGGATTTTCCTCGTTGGGGCATTCGTGGCGATTTTAAACCAAACGCTGCTCATACCAGCGATCCCACATATCATGGAGGAATTCAATATTGATGTCAGCAAAGGACAGTGGCTCACCACAGCCTTTATGCTGACAAACGGGATTCTCATCCCGATCACGGCTTTCTTAATCGAGAAATTTTCAAGCCGTTCTTTAGTTTTAACAGCGCTTAGCATCTTTACAGCCGGTACCATTCTTGCTTCATTCGCTACGAATTTCCCTGTATTACTTGCAGCGCGTATTGTGCAGGCAGCTGGCGCAGGGATTTTAATGCCGCTGATGCAAACGATCTTTTTAACCATTTTCCCGAAAGAAAAGCGCGGGCAGGCAATGGGCATGGTCGGACTTGTCATATCTTTCGCACCAGCTCTTGGACCGACACTTGGCGGCTGGATTGTTGATTCCTTCAGCTGGAAGTTCTTGTTCTATATTGTTCTGCCAATCGGTATCATTGATCTCATTCTTGCTTTCTTCTTAATGAAAAATGTAACGCAGCAAAGAGAGACACGTATTGATGTTTTATCTGTCATCTTGTCGTCCTTCGGTTTCGGCGGACTGCTTTACGGATTTTCTAGTGTTGGCACATACGGCTGGACAAGTGCCACTGTCCTCATTTCGTTGATTGTCGGCGCTGTGAGCTTGTTCTTCTTTATTCTGCGCCAGTCGAATTTGACAAGACCGATGCTTGAATTTGGTGTCTTTAAGTTTGCAATCTTTAGCTTGACGACCTTTCTTGGGATGCTTGTCTTTGCTTTATTGATTGGGACAGAGACGATTCTGCCGCTCTATACGCAGAATGTCAGAGGGTTGTCTGCTCTTGATACAGGACTGATCTTATTGCCAGGTGCTCTCTTTATGGGGCTCCTCTCACCAATTATTGGACGGATTTTTGATAAAGTCGGCGGAAAAGGGCTGGCATTAGGCGGGTTTACGATACTTACCGTGACGACCTTGCCATTTATGCTGCTCACCCTTGATTCATCGATCGCCCTCATTACGGTCGCTTACACGCTTCGCTTAATCGGGGTTGGGATGATCATGATGCCGCTGACAACAGCAGGTATTAACTCTTTACCACCTCATTTGATCCCGCATGGGACAGCGATGAATAACACGATGAGACAAATGGGCGGTTCCATTGGGACGGCTGTGCTTGTCTCCATCATGAGCAGCTCTGCTGCAAATGCAGAATTAGCCAGCCCATTAAAATCAGCCGTTCATGGAATGAATACGTCATTCTTCATTTCTGGTCTGATTGCGGTCATTGGGCTTGTCCTCTCCTTTTTCTTAAAGGAAAAACGCAATAATAAAGTGATGAAGCAGGAGCTATCTTCCTCATCATCTTCTTCATAAGAAAAGAGCTCGGCATATTGCCGGCTCTTTTTTCATATACTCACGCTATACCGTCCTCTCAGAAAATACATTTGTATTTCTAGTGAAGAAAAACCTTGATAATTTGAAGAAAAGAGTTGATAATAGGAACTATTCAATTTGTGAGAAAATTTTTACTTTAGGAGATGTATGCATTGAAGGTCGTTAAATTTGGTGGCAGTTCACTTGCATCTGGCAAGCAGCTGCAAAAGGTATTTGACATTGTAACAGCAGATCCAGCTCGAAAAGCAGTCGTTGTTTCCGCACCAGGAAAACGGCATTCAACGGATACGAAGGTCACCGATCTATTAATTAGCTGTGGTGAGCAATATTTACGTTTAGGCGAAGCACATGACTTACAGGAAGCCGTCATCAAGCGGTATGCCTCGATTGCGGATGAACTCGGCTTAAGTCATAACGTGATTGACACCATCCGGCAAGATCTAGATGCTCTTTTACAGGCTGATACGTCTCATCCTGAGCGATATCTTGATGCCATCAAAGCAAGCGGTGAAGACAATAACGCAAAACTCATTGCCGCCTATTTCCGCTATCAAGGTGTCGAAGCTCACTATGTGAATCCAAAGGAAGCTGGTTTATTTGTGAGCGATGAGCCTGGTCAAGCGCAAGTTTTACCGGAGTCATATGATCATTTGTATAAATTAAGAGAGCGCTCTGGCATCATCATATTCCCTGGCTTTTTTGGCTTTAGTCTATCGGGAGACATTGTCACCTTTTCTCGCAGCGGCTCCGATATTACCGGTTCCATTTTGGCAAACGGTTTGAAGGCAGATGTGTATGAAAACTTTACAGATGTGGATGCTGTCTACGCTGTCAATCCAACGATCGTTCATGAGCCGAAGGAGATTACAGAGCTAACGTACCGGGAAATGCGCGAGCTGTCCTATGCTGGTTTTTCTGTGTTCCATGATGAAGCACTCATTCCGGCCTTCCGTGCAGGCATTCCTGTGCAGATTAAAAACACCAATAATCCCTCGGCAAAAGGCACAAAAATTGTGAACCAGCGGGATCATACAAATGGACCCGTTGTCGGAATCGCTTCAGACAGCGGATTTTGCAGCATTTATATTAGCAAATATTTGATGAACCGAGAAGTCGGATTTGGGCGTAAGGTGCTGCAAACATTAGAGGAATATGGGCTTACGTATGAGCACGTCCCTTCTGGCATTGATGATATGAACATTATTTTAAGGCAGGATCAGCTGGAGGAGCAGCATATTGAACAAGAGCTACTCGATCGCTTAAAGCATGTGCTTGATGCAGATGAGGTCGTTTTAGAGCCGCATCTCTCTCTCATTATGGTTGTAGGAGAAGCGATGCGCCACAATGTTGGCACCACAGCAAGAGCAGCAAAGGCGCTGTCAAAAGCGAAGGTCAATATTGAAATGATCAATCAAGGATCTTCAGAGGTCAGCATGATGTTTGGCGTCAAAGCGGCTCAAGAAAAAGAAGCCGTTCAAGCGTTGTATGAGGAATTTTTCTCTATGTCTACCGTCCCTGTCTCTCTTTAATCAGCAGGCTGCCAGATCCCAGGATCGGCAGTCTTTTTGTTCTCACTCGATTCACATGGATTCGCGCATTAAAGTATATCTATTTCTCGTTTGATTTTGTATGATAGAGACAAACCAACTATTGTTCCGGCCTATGATCGGAGCTACAAGGAGTCCTAAAACAATGCCTCGTCAACAACTATTAAAACAGTTTCGCAATTTTCATGATGCTTCTACGAGTATTCTAAATATGATGAGTCAATTCACTGATGTGAATACACTGTTTATTGCTAAAAACGATCAAACCACCAATCAGATTGTCAAGGTGCTAAATCATGACGAGCAGCTTCTTGAAGAAGGAGAAGAAATTCCTTACGAGAAGACATTTTGCAAGTTGGCGGTTGATCATCAGGATACGCTTGTGATCCCTGATATATCATTGGATGATCGTTCTAAATACTTAGAAGTTACGAAACGTCTTCAAGGTGGATCATTCATCGGAGTGCCGATTGATTTTACAGATGGTACGAACTACGGAACGATTTGCGGGCTTGATCTAAGACCGCAGCAATTCACAGAAGAACATGTGCATATGTTTGAAACAATGGCTTCTCTATTAAGCTACGTCCTCGAACTAGACCGTGCCAACCGGCAGATTCAGCAATTATCTGTACCGATCGTCCCAGTTGTTGACGGTGTCGCTGTGCTTCCTCTACTTGGTGATATCGAGGAGACACGTGCTCAGCATATATTAGAAACCATTTTACAGGAAAGCTATAGGCTGTCGCTCTCTCATTTGGTCATTGATGTATCGGGAACAAAACGCCTGAATGAACAGAGCATTCAATATCTGGTCAGCTATGCACAAACGCTGAGACTTTTAGGGATTTCGGCTGTTTTAACAGGGATTAAACAAGACCTTGCTTTAAGTGCGATTCAATCGAATATTTCATTTAAAGACATCACCATTCGGAAAGACTTGCCGCAGGCACTTGCTCATATTGGCTTGACGTTTACCAAAATGGATTAAGAAATGATATATACAAAAAGGGCTAAAATGATGTTTATTTTAGCCCTTTTTCTTCTTTTTCAATCATGCCAACAGCTGCAAATAAGAAGAATCGTTTCCGTCTTCA
Organism: Bacillus sp. FSL W8-1143; assembly: GCF_037965155.1. Classification (NCBI taxonomy): domain Bacteria; kingdom Bacillati; phylum Bacillota; class Bacilli; order Caryophanales; family Bacillaceae; genus Bacillus; species Bacillus sp. FSL W8-1143. Next base: position 447,927 of record NZ_CP150182.1, on the reverse strand, counting down.
ATAACTTGTACAATCTTCTGTGCATGTGATGCGTCAGTGACACTGTTTAATTTTTGCATGATGTCTTCTTTCGATAATGCATGGCCTGGTGCGCCCCGCGGAATATCGACTCGTTCGCTAATGATGGTGCCATCAGATAAGGTAAGCTTCACAATCGTAAAGCGATCTTTTGGGACTGCGTCTGGATGGGGTTCTATCGTTTGATCATATCCTCTGCTCACCCGCTTCATCCATGTGCGCATGTGTGATGGAATGGATTTTTTCGCAAAGTGATCCAGCGTGAGCGTCTGTCCAAACACGGCAAGTGCGATCACGTATTCGGCACTGAATCGTCCTTCTTCTCCAGTCGAAGGTGCCCGCTCAATAAGCGCTGCATCTCCGCCAGGCGGGAATAGGACCTCTACTTGTTTCACCTGCTCCGGTAAGAAAGGATGCTCTTTCATTAAGGATTGGATCGCATCGGCTGCATGATGCGCAGCTGAACAGAACGGGTATACTTTGAACCACAGCCCCGGCGAGACAATACGCCACGCTATACCATACCCCTCTAGTAAACGACTTTCCGCACGCTCCTGATCTCCATAGAGAGAAAAGAAACCAAGCGTGCCATCAAGAACCGTTTCATTCCCGCCGAAACCTGAACAAGCTAAATCCATAGACCAGACAGCTGTTTTAGCCGCTAAGCCGGCTTGTAATGGTTTCATATCAGAGCCGAACTGCTTTCGCATTCCGGCCGATTGCGCTCCGGCAAAGCCGATTGCCTTCGTCAGCTCTTCCTGAGAAACTTGTTTTAAATACCCAATGGCACATACTGCCGCAATGGCTCCAAGGGTTCCGGTATTATGCCAGCCCCGTTCATAATGCGCCTTGCCGATGGATTCGCCAAGCCTCGCCATCACTTCAACACCGGTGATGTAGGCTGCTAAAAATCGATCGCCAAACCCTTTGCCGTCTGATAGCTGTGATAGCAATGCTGGAATGATGACTGCACTTGGGTGTCCTCTCACGTCTGAATGCACATCATCGTAATCAAGGGCGTGGATCAGGTAGCCGTTCAGCATCGCTGCGGATTGACGGCTGACCTTCTTCCCTTGTCCAATGACAGGAATTTGAGCTGCTCCGCCTTCTTGTTCCACAAGTGCCATGAGCTTTTGAATTCCTTCATCCTCTTTCGCAGCAAGCGCTACTGCCGCAGCATCTAACAGACCATTTCGAGCCATTTCTACCGCCCTCTGGTCTTGAAGTGGATGAGCAGACAGTACAACCTCTGCCAGTTGTTTTGTTAGTTCCATGATCGTGACTCCAATGCCCGAACAGCAAGCTCAGCAAAGAAGGCAGCGGCAACAGGAAGTGCGCCTTCATTTAATGTAAAGGCAGGGTGATGCCATTCCTCGGTACCGCTTGTCCCCATCCATACGAAAAAGCCTGGAATGTGTTCTTGATAAAGGGCAAAATCTTCTCCGCCCGGTGACTGCTCTGCCTGAACGACTGTGAGATCCAGTGCACTTGCCGTTTCTTCGACCACCTTTGTCAAACGATCGTCATTCAACACAGAAGGCAAATACGGATGCCATTTCACTTCACCTTTCGCCCCAAATCCCTCGGCAATCCCACTCACGATTTGTTTCATAAGCTCTGGAATCATCGCTCTTACTTCAGGCTCAAACGTCCGAACGGTTCCTTCCATCTCAACACGATCAGGAATCACATTCCATGAAGTACCACCTTGAATGCGTGTGATACTGACAACTGCATGATGCAATGAGCTGATGCGGCGGCTAACGATTTGCTGAAGAGCACTTGTGATCTGCCCGCTGATGGCAATCGGGTCCACCGTATGATTCGGAATACCTGCATGACCACCCGTTCCTTTAATATTTATTTCAAACCGGTCTACACTTGCCATCAACGCTTTTTCTCTAATGCCTATAGTGCCAACTGGCAGGTCAGGTTTGTTGTGCATACCAAAAATCGCATCCACTCCATCTAAAACGCCTGCCTCTATGACATGTTTCGCTCCTTGCGCGACTTCCTCAGCCGGCTGGAACAAAATGCGGACCGTTCCTTTGATCTCGTGTTTCCGTTCTTTTAATAAAAGAGCCGCTCCAAAGATAGAAGCTGTATGGAAATCATGTCCGCATGCATGCATTTTGCCCGGTACCTTTGAAGAAAATGGTTCGCCAGATGCTTCTTCAATCGGAAGTGCATCAATATCGGCTCTCAGGGCAATTGTTGGTCCCTCTTGTTCTCCTTTGATTTCACAGACAACACCTGTTTGAAGAGCTGGAAAATCGAGTACGGTGATCCCTTCTTCATTTAACCAGCCGCGCAGTTTTTTAGTCGTTTCATGTTCTTCAAATGCCAGCTCTGGATGCTCATGAAGCGCTCGGCGAATGTTAATTAAACGTTTGTTTAATGCTTCATTTCCTATTGATTTCACTGATACTCACCCCTCTAAAGAGTAAAAAGCAGCTTATGCTTCTTCAGCCGCTGCTTCTTTTTGGATAAATCGTTTTGTCCGTTCATTCTTCGTTTCATCAAATAGCTCAGTTGGTGTGCCCTGTTCAATAATATGACCATCCGCCATGAAAATCACATGGTCTGCCACTTCTCTTGCAAACGCCATTTCATGTGTGACGATGATCATCGTTGTTTCTTGAATCGCAATGGATTTAATGACTTGAAGCACACCTGAGACAAGCTCTGGATCAAGTGCTGACGTTGGTTCATCGAGTAGAATCGCATGTGGACCAACGGCTAATGCGCGGGCAATCCCAATTCGCTGCTGCTGTCCGCCAGATAACGTGACTGGATAGCTGTCAGCCTTTTGCTCTAACCCTACCTGCTTCAGCAGCTTCATTCCAATCTCATTTGCCTGCTGCTTCGTCATTTTTTTCGTCACAAGCAGTGATTCTGTGATGTTTTGCAGTGCTGTCTTGTTTTTAAATAGATTATAGTTTTGAAACACCATGGCCGTTTGTTGACGCAGGTGATGGGCTTCTTTTCGTGTATATTTAGACGCATCGAGCTTCGCATCGCCAATTTCAATCGTGCCTTCATCTGGTATTTCTAATAAATTTAAGCAGCGCAGCAAGGTGGATTTACCGGAGCCAGAAGGTCCGATAATGGCCACAACCTGCCCTTTTTGCACATCGAGATTGATTCCGTCTAAGACGACAAGTTCGCCGAATGATTTCTTCAAATTGCTGAGCTTGATCATGTCCACACCTCCTTAATTCCGGTAAGGTTTGCTGATTTTTCGTTCAAATAGGTCTTGAAGGAAGCTATAAATGATGGTCATCACCCAATACACAATCCCTACGGCTAAATAGGTTTCAAAGTATTTATAGTTCGCCGATGCAATCATCTTCCCTTGTGCAAACATTTCTGCCACACCAATCGTAAAGGCAAGAGATGTTTCTTTTAAAAGACCGATAAAGGTATTCCCCGTCGCTGGAATCGCATTTCTAATTGCCTGCGGGAAAATAATTCTGACGTAAGACTGCCATCTTGTCATGCCGACAGATAGACAAGCTTCCAGTTGCCCTTCATCTACAGAATTAAGGGCCGCTCTGAAAATTTCTGCTAAGTATGCTGAGTTTTTAATACTTAATCCGATAATGACCGCTGTTAGGGCATCCATTGAGGTCATCGCAGGGAATAGCTGCGGAAGACCAAAATAAATGAGAAAGAGCTGAACCAAGGTTGGAACCGCTCTGAAAAAAGAAATATACAGCTTGGCAAATTGGTATAAAACAGGTATCCGGTTTTTCGTAATGAGCGCGAATACCACACCAATGATAATGGCAAATACCATGGAGACAATCGCCATGAAGATCGTTATCGGCAAGTATTGGATCAATGTCGGAAAAACGGTCACCATATACTGCCAATCAATTTTGTTCATGTCTGCTCTTCACCGCCGCTGTCGTTATTTTTTAATTGGCACTGTGACATCGTCTTTGAAATACTTCTCAGACAATTTCTTAAGTGTCCCGTCTTCTCTTAATTCTTTAATCGCTTTGTTAAATTCTTCTCTTAGCTTGTCATGCTTTTTATCTTTGGCAAATGGGTAGCCTACTTCTTCATACACAATTGGGTTGCCAACGATTTTGAGTGGCAGACCTGTTTTTTCAATTTGAGCAAGTAATACACTGCGTCCGTTGACATAAGCATCTACGCGGCCATTTGCCACTTCATTTAAGACACCGTCTTGCGTTTCATATGTTTTAATATTGATTTTTTTGTCCGGATCTTTGCTTTCTAAGTTTTTGGCGTGGTTAGAGCCAAGAACCGCCGCCACTGTTTTTCCTTTTAAATCATCAAGACCTTTGATGTCGTTGTTGTCCTTTTTCACAATGATTTGTGTTCCTGCATAAGCGTACGTATCAGTGAAATTAAACGTTTGTTTACGCTCATCTGTGACTGCGACTTGGTTTGACACTGTATCCAGCTTACCAGATGTCAGCTGTCCCATGAGTCCGCTGAATTCACTCAGCTGCCAGTCTAGTTTGTAGCCGAGCTTTTTCGCAACCGCTTCAGTTACTTCGACATCGAAGCCAACAAGCTTACCATTGTCTTTATAGGCAAACGGATAGCTTTGTCCTGTGGCACCTACCTTTAATACTTTTTCATCTTTGCCTTCACCCTGATTGCCCCCGCCGCAAGCTGCTAAAACTGCCAGCATTGCTGCAAATAGAACGACTAGCCACTTTTTGTTTTTCATGTTCTTATACCCTTCTTTCCTTTTATGGTTGTGTGATATCTGATCTTAGTTGTTTTTTAAAATAAACCGTGATGTGCCCCTTGCCTAAATCCTTTTCTCCTGCTCTGACGTAGCCTTTGCGCTCATACATGTCTATGAGCCACGGATGCTTATCAGCTGTACCTAGAGATACGTATGGCACCTTCAAGGTATCCCTCAACACTTCGGTTTCCACCCATTCCAGCAAGACAGAGCCTGTCCCTTTTTTGGCGGATGGTTCTGAGGCAAACCACCAAATGTGAGGGACGCCGAACGGGCCTGGCTGTTCTCCCCAAGGCATACGGAGCGACAAGGTGGATAGAAGCTCTCCGTTTTCTTCCATCACATAGCAAAGATTCTTTTGTACATTTTTCTGAACGAGAGCAAAATCAGCATGTGCTGCTTGGAACTGGATGCCGAGCTCACGAATTGGCTCATAGGCTCTTGTTGTCAGTTCAAGCAGTGCCTCTATATCTGCCTCTGTTGCCAGACGAAACGTGTATCCCAACGTTAGTCACCTCACCCTTATGTCGTGTAGCGATTTTTTGGCTCAGTTAATCCTAGATTTTCTCGTAAAGTTTGTCCTGTATATTCTGTTTTGAATAAGCCTCTTTCCTGAAGGATTGGGACGACGCGGTCTACGAACATATCCAGCCCTTCTGGCAATAGCGGCGGCATGACGTTAAAGCCGTCTGCTGCTTCTTCATTGATCCATGTCTCCATCACATCTGCGAGCTGCTGCGGTGTACCAATGAAAATATTATGACCACGAGAGCCGGCAACCGATTGATAGAGCTGGCGAATGGTCAGGTGATCCTTTCTCGCCATATTCATCACGAGATCAAAACGGCTTTTTACCGCATTTGACGTGCTTGGATCAATCTCTGGAAGCGGTCCGTCTAAAGGATACTGAGACAGATCAATCCCACCTAAGTAGTTTTGCAGAATGCTCAGCCCAATCTCAGGAACAATCAGCTCCTGTAATTCTTCATATTTCGCTTTGGCTTCTTCCTCTGTATCAGCAATAATCGGGAAGATGCCCGGCATGATGCTGACGTCCTCTCTAGCACGACCAGCAGCCTCTACTTTCTCCTTTAAGCTTTGATAAAATTCCTTCGCTTTTTTGAGATCGTTTTGTGCTGTGAAAATGAGTTCAGCTGTCTTTGCTGCAAGCTTTTGACCATCTTCGGATGATCCTGCTTGAATGATCACTGGCTGCCCTTGAGGCGTGCGTGATACATTGAGAGGACCTCGTACTGAGAAGAACTCTCCTTTATGCTGGAGCTCATGAAGCTTACTAGATTCAAAGAATTCTCCCGTTTCCTTGTTTCTGACAAGGGCGTCTTCCTCCCAAGAATCCCAAAGACCTTTCACGACCTCGACGAACTCTTCTGCTCGCTCGTATCGTTTATGGTGGGCTAAATGCTCTTCTCCGCTAAAGTTTTTCGCTGTTTCTTCAATAGAAGATGTGACCACATTCCATGCCGCTCTTCCGCCTGATAAATGATCAAGGGAGGCAAACTGTCTTGCAATATGGAAAGGCTCACTGTATGTAGTGGATGCTGTTGCTGCTAAACCAATTGATGAAGTAGACTCAGCAATGGACGAAAGCAGGGTAAGCGGTTCAAATCTCGTCAGTACATTCGGATGAGAGGTTTGGTTAATGGATAAGCTGTCGGCTAAAAAGAGTAAATCTAGCTTTCCTTCCTCTGCTTTTTTCGCTAATTGTTTAAAATAATCCAGGTTCATGGCTGCATCTGATACGGCATTCGGATGTCTCCAAGAGGCAACATGATGTCCAGTTCCTGCGATGAATACGCCTAGCTTGAGCTTCCTTTTCGGCTGTGACACTTGTTCTTCATCCTTTCTATATCCTGATGTATCAAACTGAAGTCCTCGTAAGATACATTTTTCTGATTGAATTAATCGGTTTTATCAATAAAAAAAGGGCAAATGTTGCGAAAAATGAAAAATAATTATTACTATATGCCCTTTTTACAGGATTGTCAACCGCCTTCTGAACCTCCAAAATTAGGGATTTCACCCGTTTATCACGGTGTATCGATTTCAATATTCCCAATGAGCCGATCTGTAGTATGTGTCATCAATTGGCTGCGTTCCAGCATGTTATGGGCGATCACGGAATGAGTGGAAGATATGGTGCGGACGGCAATCGCTTTTTGAGGAGATAAATTAATGATGTTATTCCGCAGCACACGGGCTGAGGCGGCTTGATCGATAAAGATCGCCGTCGGCTGTCCGATCGAACGATTTAAATAAAAGCGGTTATCTCCGATTTGTGGTGAACCGTTCTTAATATACATCACGACATATAAAGATGATTCTTCAAAGGAATTGTCTTTGATTTCTAATGGACCAGTCGTGCTGCTGTATACGGCGTAGTTTTGGTAGTGCTTAAAGCGATTTTGCCAAATGAAAGCCTTTGCATTTCCAGTGACACTGATCGTATACGAAGACCCTAGCTCTGGGTGTCCTTCTTGAATAAAGAGGTTGCCGTTAACTCCAGCTTCTCCTTCCTGCACCCAGATCCCTCTGCTGAAATCTTTAAATTGATTGTGCTGGATCAGGATATTCGTTCCTCTCACCATCGCTCCATCAATCACCGAGTAAATCGTATTGTTTGAAAAGACGACGCTATCCGACTGATAGATACGCAGCGCTGCGCTTCTTTGCCCTATATTCGTCCCCGATTCAATATGATTTCCTTCTATTAGAATACGGTTCGCCATATAAACGGACAAAGCCGCATCTTCAAATAGACTGATCTTATTCCCTGTAATGTGAACACTATCGCCCCTCACATCAATCCCTTTTTCAAATCCCTCAATCATATTGCCAATAATGATCACATTGTTTTCCGTTTGACCAAAAGAGACTCCTAAGCTCGTAATCCCAGCTTTTGTGACGCCTCCTCCTACTGCACGGATCAAATTGTTGGCAATGATGGTTTCGGTGGCAAAGCCATAGGAGATACTGCTGTCTGTGTGATTGCCTTCAATGATGACACCATAGCCGTTGAAGTTATAAATGGAGCTTGCGGCACCACCTCTTACAATGTTGTTTCGAATTTGAATATTCAGTGGTTCCTCCATATTAACCGCATTTTCTCCGTAGCCTTCAATATCAATGCCCATTCTCGGCTCGACTCCGTCAACTCCTGCTCTCTCCAGCAGGCAGTCCTCCACAATGACTCCATCACAGCCTGTAATCGAGATATTGTTTCGTCTTGAATCTGTGATGTGGCAGCCAGAAATGTGAATAGATGAAGCAGGCGAGTACGATTCAGCTTGTGATAATAAACCGTGGGGACTGACAATGATGCCGTCTCCCGTACAATTCTTGATTTGTACACGATTCACTTCCACATCAGAGGCCCCTTCAATACATATCCCAAAGCCCCATTCATGGGTTTTTCGTTCAGGGGGAAGCGACTTGTACACATGCTCATGGCGATCCCCTTCGATTCGCCCACCCCGGATGGTCACATGCTGAACCTTTCCTATATAAAAGACCGCATACCCCCACGAATCATTTGGTTTCACCTTAATTACGGCATCCGGCGCCATCTCAATGGTCATATGACTTGGCACACGTATACCCGCACCCCGGAAAGGAAAAAATTGATCACCTCTGTACACAGCATCGATGACATACGTGCCGCTCGGCAGCCAGACATGGGAATACCCCTGTGCTTTCGTCCATTCTAAGCATTCATTAAGCCTCGCTGTACAGTCCGTTTTCCCATCCGCCACTACACCAAAATCTTGAACATTGACAACAGGTTTTTTTAGATCAGATTCATTCAATTCCCCCAATCTAAACCCCTCCTTTTCACACATGTCCTCTTGTCATCCTATGCATGTGTAAAAGGTTTGCTTGTACAATCCTTCAAATTTTAAATAAATTCTCCCAATATAACTTTCTGACCATTCTCACTTGAAATAATTTTTCGTTTTTTGAGTCTTTACACCTATTTAACTAACATTTTCCTGTTTTAGAATAGTTTTATATTGACACAAGAACTATACAAGAATATCATTTTTCTCATATCTCTTTTTTTAAGAAAGGATCTATGCCATGTCAACAATTGACCACGATAAAATTGTTAAAAGTGTTCCTCAAAAAGGTTTTTTTGGACATCCTAAAGGACTTTACACACTGTTTTTCACTGAATTTTGGGAGCGTTTCTCTTATTACGGCATGCGTGCACTGCTTATTTACTATATGTACACAGAGGTGACAAAGGGCGGTCTTGGTTTTGATCAGACGACAGCCAATTCGATCATGTCTGTCTACGGTGCGCTTGTCTATATGTCAGGCATTATTGGCGGATGGCTCGCCGACCGAGTATTCGGTTCGTCCAGTACGGTCTTTTATGGCGGGGTTTTCATTATGCTTGGACATGTCATTTTGGCTTTGCCAAGCGGTGCAACAGCGCTCTTTATTAGTATGGGGCTGATTATTATTGGGACAGGTCTTCTGAAGCCGAATGTTTCAAACATTGTTGGCGACTTGTATTCCAAAACAGACCCACGCAGGGATTCTGGCTTTAGTATTTTCTACATGGGGATCAACATGGGCGGTTTTATTGCCCCATTAATTGTCGGAACACTCGGTCAAAAAGTGAACTTCCACCTCGGGTTCTCACTTGCTGCCGTTGGGATGCTTGTTGGTCTGATTACATTTGTGATCACGAAAAAACCGAATCTTGGTCTTGCCGGTACTTATGTAACAAATCCGTTATCAGCTACTGAACGCAAGAACTTCAAAATTTTCGGAACATTAATTGCCATTGTGCTCGCTGTTTTTGTCGTCATTGGCATTCAAACAGGCGCACTCACGATTAATCTATTCACTTGGTTTGTCAGTGTCCTTGGTGTGCTCATTCCGATTGTGTATTTCATCGTCATGTATTTCAGTAAAAAGACGAGCCCAGTGGAGCAATCCAGGGTTCTCGCTTATATTCCATTGTTCCTTGCTGCGGTGATGTTCTGGGCGATTCAAGAACAAGGCTCAAACATTCTAGCCACATATGCAGATCAACGAACAAACTTGAATTTCCTTGGGATGACACTTGCCTCTTCGTGGTTTCAATCATTGAACCCAATCTTTATTGTGCTGCTGTCTCCTGTGTTTGCTTGGTTGTGGATTAGACTTGGAAAGAAACAGCCGTCTACCCCGATTAAGTTCTCACTTGGCCTTCTGTTTGCAGGATTATCCTTTATCATCATGATCATTCCTGCCTACATGTCTGGTCCGAATACACTTGTGAGTCCATTATGGCTCGTTCTGAGCTTCTTCCTCGTCGTGATCGGAGAGCTCTGCTTATCACCTGTTGGGCTGTCAGCGACAACAAAGCTTGCACCTGCTGCCTTCTCAGCGCAAACGATGAGCCTTTGGTTCCTTTCAAATGCGATGGCACAGGCGATCAATGCCCAAGTGGTCAAACTGTTTGATAAAGTGCCAGAAACCGTCTATTTCGGTATCATTGGATTGCTCGCCATCGTTTTATGCGGTGTGATGCTGCTCTTAACACCAGTGATTAAGAAAGCGATGAAAGGTATTCATTAAATAAAAAAAGAAGCCTCCCCTTTGGGTTGGCTTCTTTTTTCTAGTTTAAAACCGGATCTCATCATCTCCATGAATTTGCAGCTTAAGCGGTTCACTTTTCGCCTGATGCTTTTTCACATAGCGGTGATAGACGACATACCCAATGATCATGAGAGGGACGCCGACATATAACCCGATGCGCTGCTCCTGATCAAAGGCAAGGCTGACCAAAACAATGGTGTTGAGTGTGATCGCAATAATCGGCAGCACCGGATAAAGAGGGGTTTTAAATTTTAAGTTTTCCAGCTTTCCGCCTGCTTTAAGATATCTTCTGCGGAAAAGCATTTGTGATAAGGTAATGGTGATCCAGCCAGTCTGGGCACTCATGCCGGCAATGGACACGATCCAGGCAAATACTGTTTTCTCTGCAAAGAACCCGGATAATAGCGAAATCCCTGTAAACAGGAACGTGAGCAGTAAGGCATTCATCGGAATACCGCGCTGATTCACGCGTCTAAATGCTTTTCCTGCCATTCCTTCTTTCGATAAGGAATAGAGCATTCTCGTCGATGCGTACAAGCCAGAGTTTGCAACAGATAATAAAGCGATGATAATGACAAAGTTCATGATATCTGCCGCAAAAGGAATGCCCGTTCTCTCAAATACAGTAACAAACGGACTTTGCAGCACACTCGCTTCCTTCCAAGGCACCATACCCGCTAAGACGAAAATAGATAGGACGAAAAAGACGAGTGTACGCCAAACAGTCTGATGAATTGAGCGAGGAACGGTTTTCTCAGGGTTTTCACTTTCTCCGGCCGCAATCCCGATCAGCTCTGTTCCTTGGAATGAAAAGTTCACGGTGATCATCGTGACCACAACGGCGAGCAATCCATTTGGAAACAGCCCATCACTCACAAAATGACTGAAGTAAGGGGCAGGTTCACCGCTCGTTGTTTCAATAAAACCAAACATCGCCGCTCCGCCTACACCTATAAAGAGTAAAATCGCAATAATCTTAATGGTTGAAAAGAAAAACTCCGACTCCCCGAACGCTTTCGCCGACCGGGCATTTAATAAGAAAAGACACAGTCCAAATACGAGACACCAAATCCACACATCCACTTGTGGAAGCCAGCGCCTCATCAGCTGTCCTGCTGATAAAAATTCCAGGGCGACCGTTGCTGCCCAGCCAAGCCAATAAATCCAGCCGACCGCAAAACCCGCTGCAGGGCTGACAAATTTCGTCGCATACGTATGAAACGACCCGGACACAGGAAGTGCAACCGACAGCTCTCCAAGACACAGCATGGTTAAATACATAATCAATCCGCCCACAATATAAGAAAGAACGGCTCCAACTGGCCCTGCTTGTCCAATCGTATAGCCCGTTCCTAAGAAAAAGCCTGTCCCAATGACACCGCCAAGTGAAATCATAAATAAATGACGGGAGGTCATCGCCCTTTTCAATTGCTCGGGCTGATTTTGTCCAACATCCACAATGATGCCCTCCTTCTTCTAAGATGATAACTTATCAAAACATGTCTCCATGTGATTCATTCCATTTTCAAAACAACCTACTAATTATACATCTTTTATAATAAATATGCTTCCTTCTATGGTCACTGTCTCAAAGTCTTTATTTTAATAATGTTCACACAAATAAAAGATGAAAGGCTTTGTAGACGTGAGAGGTTTGAAAGAAACGGGTTGCGGGCATAAAGTTGGTGAGATTCGCTCAAGCTAGTTTCAAATGCTTTACTTTTAGGTTGCTTCTCTGTAAGATCATATGTTGTAAATACCAACAAGAAAAGTGGGGAATAAAATGAAAAAAATGTTCTTTGCCATTATGTTAGGCGCTTGTGTTGCATTGATCACGGCATGTGGATCTGGTGCAAGCGACAACGCGAATAAACAATCTGGGTCTAAGGAATCAGGTGACCTTTGGAAATCCATTCAGGATAAAGGTGTTCTGACGATCGGAACAGAGGGAACTTATGCTCCTTTCACATTCCATGACAAAAAGACAGATAAATTAACTGGCTACGATGTAGAAGTCATCACAGAAGTAGCAAAACGTCTTGACTTAAAACCTGAATTCAAAGAAACACAATGGGACAGCATGTTTGCTGGACTGAATTCAAAACGTTTTGACGTGGTAGCGAACCAAGTTGGTAAAACTGGACGTGAAAATCAATACGAGTTCTCTGATAAATACACAACGTCTCAAGCCATTGTTGTGACAAAATCAGATAACAACGACATCAAGAAACTATCTGATGTAAAAGGCAAAAAAGCAGCACAATCATTAACAAGTAACTACAATAAACTAGCTACAGATGCTGGTGCTAAAATTGAAGGCGTTGAAGGTCTTGCACAATCGATTCAATTGATTCAGCAAGGACGTGCTGATCTGACGTTCAATGACAAGCTGGCTGTATTGAATTACTTGAAAACAAGCGGGAACAAAAACCTAAAAGTTGCATTTGAAACAGGAGATCCTCAAGAAACTTACTTTGCGTTCAGAAAAGGCAGCGGCGAAGTCGTTGACAAAGTGAATGGCGCATTAAAAGAAATGAAAAAAGACGGTACACTTGCTAAGATTTCTAAGAAATGGTTTGGTGAAGATGTTACAAAGTAATACCCTAGGAGTCGTCATTCCTTGGGATCTTCTTCAGCAATCTTTTTGGCCAATGGTGATGCAGGGGATTTATTACACAATCCCCCTCGCCATCATTGCTTTTATTATTGGTATTTTTATCGCGCTTGTGACAGCACTTGCTAGAATGTCTAAAATCAAAGCCCTCAGATGGATTTTTTCCATCTATGTGTCGGCCGTTCGCGGAACGCCGCTTTTTGTGCAATTGTTTATTATTTTCTATTTCTTTCCGACATTTAATATCACACTGGATCCATATCCAAGTGCCATTATCGCTTTTTCATTAAACGTAGGTGCGTATGCGTCGGAAATTATCCGTGCATCCGTCCTATCTGTTCCTAAAGGTCAATGGGAAGCTGGTTATTCAATCGGGATGACGCATCGTAAAACGCTCGTCCGCGTGATTTTACCGCAGGCTGTGCGTGTATCGATTCCACCGCTATCTAATTCATTCATTAGCTTGGTGAAGGATACATCTCTTGCCTCCCAAATCCTCGTAGCAGAGCTTTTCCGTAAATCACAGGAAATTGCTGCGGCGAACTTGGATCAGATCTTGTTCATTTATATGGAGGCAGCCCTGATCTATTGGGTATTCTGCTTCATTCTATCGCTCGTTCAGCATCAAATTGAAAAACGACTTGATCGATATGTCGCAAGGTAAGGAGGGAACGACATGCTAACAGTCAAAGGTCTCAAGAAATCCTTTGGTGAAAATGAGATTTTAAAGTCAATAGATTTTACGATCAACAAAGGGCAGGTTGTAGCCATTCTTGGCCCATCAGGTTCAGGAAAAACAACGATGCTTCGCTGTTTAAATGCACTTGAAACACCAAATGGCGGCTCCTTTACCTTCGATGATTTCTCGATTGATTTTTCGAAAAAAAATAAGTCAGCTGATCTGCTGAAGCTTCGCCGGAAATCGGGAATGGTGTTTCAAGATTATCACCTGTTTCCACACCGCACCGTGCTTGAAAATGTGATGGAAGGTCCTGTTCAGGTGCAGCGCCGTCCAAAGGAAATGGTTCGAAAAGAAGCCATCCAGCTCTTGCAAAAGGTCGGTCTGGAAGATAAAAAGGATCTGTATCCATTCCAGCTCTCAGGCGGTCAAAAGCAGCGTGTCGGGATTGCCCGTGCACTTGCCATTCAGCCAGAGCTCATGCTTTTTGATGAGCCCACCTCTGCACTTGACCCTGAGCTTGTCGGGGAAGTCTTAAAGGTCATGAAGGATTTAGCGAAAGAAGGCTGGACCATGGCAGTTGTCACACATGAAATCAAGTTTGCCCAAGAAGTGGCAGACGAAGTGATTTTTATTGATGGCGGCGTCATCGTCGAACAAGGTCCTCCCGAAGAAATTTTCAAACGACCAAAGGAAGAACGAACAAAACAATTCTTAAACCGGATTTTGAATCCAGTATGATGAAAAAAGGCTGTTCTCACGTGGTGAGAACAGCCTTTTTTTATGATCAAGTTGTTAATTTCATTCTTTAAAACCTCTGCATCCGGAACTAAGATTTCGAATATATCCATACCACTGATTGCTCTGACAAACACAGAACGCTTTTATACATCGCAATACGGTCGGCTGCGTGCTCTGATGATTCGGACGTGTCACTCTACCTTACACTATGAAAAAACCCCGTTACTTATATTTATTTGTCTCTCTCCCTGTTTAGCCAAATCCTTATTATGTGTCACGATGATAATCGTCTTTCCCACACGATGGAGATCAGTTAACAAATCAAATATAATTTGTTCGCTTTCCTCATCTAAAGAGCCAGTGGGCTCATCAGCAAGAATGCAATCTGGATTATTAATTAAAGCTCTTGCTGTTGCCACTCTTTGAGCCTCTCCCCCAGAAAGCTCCTTAGGATATGCCTTTGCTTTATTTTCTAAACCGACATATCGTAGCATTTCTATAATGTGCTGTTGTTGTTTTTCTATAGACAAATCACTATTCCATAGCGGAATCTTAACGTTTTCAAATACGTTTTTTTCATCTACCAACGGATAGTTTTGCAAGATGATGCCTATTTTATTTTGTCTAAAATCAGCTAATTGTTTATAGTTATTGTTTGTCAAATCATGATTTCTATAAAAGTAAGAGCCACTTGTTGGTTTATCTAGACCTGCAATAATGTTTAATAAAGTAGTTTTTCCACTTCCGCTTCTACCTGTAATCATAACAAGTTCATTCTCTTTAATAGTTAAATTAACATCCGTTAAAACCCTGTTTGTTTGTTTCCCTGAGTTAAATTCTTTAGACATATTTTTAAACGTTATTAGGTCCATTATTCTCTTCCCTTCAGCAGCATTTGTATCGGCATTTTTCTAAATCTAAAATAAATCGGAGCAGTGATAATTAGACTAAACACAAGGGAAAGGACAATACCACCTATATAATAAAATGGATCTAAGGTTCCTAATATGAACGAGACACCCAATGCTGTTAATCCAAAGGAAATCAGACTAAGCAACAGCACTTCACTGAAAATGAAAGCAAATATATGCTTCATTGTAAGACCTGATATGAGATAAATCGCATATTTTTTCATATTTAATTTCAGCTTTGTCCGCAATACAAAATAAATGGTCGCTAGTGAAAATAACGATAAAGCCACTGTCAGTAAGATCAAAATTTGTTGATTTTGTTCCATCATACTCGACAAAACAACAATACCTGTTGTATTCGCCCCAAGAATCGCAAAATCTGTAAAATCAGCTTCTTTTCCAAGCAAATTGACTTCTTTAGTGATTGCAAGACTATCTTTTGGTGTAACTATGAATCCATTAATACTGTGAAGTAATACCTTCCACTGGAAATCGTAGAATTCTTTATCTTTCCGTTCAATTTGGTCAAAGTGCATCATCGGTAACACCATATATCTGTCTAAATATACTTGGGAATCTTGCCCTATTGTTGTATAAGTGTTTTTCTCCAAAAAACCACTCACACGAACGTCCAACTTCTTGAATAAGTATTCAACGGTTATCTTGTCACCGATATTGTATAAACCCTGATAGTTTGATCCCAAAAGAACAGGGATATCTTTATTCTCTTTATATTCAAAGGCTTTGTCAGTAAGTAGCTCACCTTCTGAAAGTTTTATATTTAGTAACTTCATCGCCTGTTTATTCATTTGCACAGCTTTAATCGTTTCATACATTTGATGATCTGTTTCTGATTCATAAGGTTCTATAATACTATTTTCTTCAAAACCAGCTAATAAAGATTGAGGACCATTAAAATTGAGGATGCCTACTGGTTGTTGTGTAACATTAATAAATTGAAACTTTTTGGCGGAATCAAATTTTTCATATAATACACGGAGTTTATCTACATTGGATGGACTGCTTAAAAATGCATCTTCTTTTTCATCTCGCAATTCATCATCAATTTGATACACGTTTTGATTTTCAAAAGGCCTCATAAAACTTTTAGCATGCGTTTCAGATTTTTGATAGTTTAAAAACAGTATCGTCATAAAAAAAGAAAGCACTATCAGCTCAAGAATGGCCAAAAATGCAATGGTTTTTTTGGATACTAAACTTTCCCAACATTCTTTTAACAGCAACATACATTTTTACCTCAGTCGTTTTATAATATTTTCGTATGATTTATTTTTAAACGCCACCAAGAAAGTTCCTAATCCAAAAGTCGTGGCGATTATATAGCTTAGAATGATTATTTTTGTTTGTTCTGCTGAAAATGGAAAAACAAGTTTTCCTGTAAGCAGGCCTAACAAATAAAATAATTGTGAAGCTGCAAGGTACTGAAAAATGAGGCTTTTTAAAATTTTTCTCTGTTGGAATCCGATGAGTTGTTGAATCGTAATCAACATGGTCTTTCGGTGAATCCAATATACAGAGATAAAACTTGATGTAAGGCCAACTATACAAAGGAGAATATAAAAAACAAACTGATTTTGCTTATCAGTACCCATTACACGATTTAAACCTTTCTCCTCCTTATCTTTAATGTTGATTGCTGTTTTTTTGCCAAGCATCTTTTGTAATTGATTCTTCATGTTTTTCATGCTTGAATAATCATCTATTACATAATAATTCTTGCTTTCTTCCTTTGATTCTTCCAGAGCATCAATATTAATAAGCATTTGCTGATCAAGAGGCGTAGGTTTTTCTAAACCCATACGGCCAATGATTCGATATTTGTCTCCCTTATAAAGAAAATATTCTCTATCTTTAATAGCTTTTCCTACAACAGCAACTTTTTTATGATTATAAAAATCACTCGACTTAAAGAATCTTCCTTCTAAAATGGGGGGGTCTTCAATTGGATCTTTTGAAAAAAAGCCTCTGACTTTTGTATCACCATCAGAGGCTTCTTTGAATATGGTATATTCCTTTTGATCATCAAAACGATTCCAATTGAAGGGGTCCTTTGTTGAAATTTCCACGTAAACGCTGACATTACTATACAAAGAGTTTGAAATTTTCTCTACCCGTTGTTGATTAGTTAAATAGTGGCTGTATAAAGCCACTATGAAACTAATAACAAAAAAGGGAATACATAAATATATTAGGATTGCTACTCTTTGTTTCATGTAAACCCACCTTCAATTATAGAGTCCAAGATTAATTGCCCCAGTAAGTTTTAGCTATTCCACCTTGGCACCAACCAGATTTGGCGATTGTCTTACCAGTTCCCCAGACTCGTCCACTACTCGTGATAACACCACTTAACGGCCATCTTTTTTCATATCTTGCTGTGGTATAGTGTTTTTTGCCTTTCCATTTCGTGATACCTACTGCTCTATGCCGATTCATACGGTCATTCAATTCTCTATAGCCCTTATGGGACTGTGGCTTACTTGCTGCGAGGGTAGCGAAGCCTTGCTGTACAACCCCTATATCTTCGTCCCAACCTAAATGTTCCGTTGCAGAAGCATTGGAAGGTAAAACACTGCTTCCTATTAATCCAGCGAAAGCAACAACCGACAAAACAAAAGATTTTCTTTTCATTATGACATTCCTCCTATTTAGTAAAACATTACTATTTTGTAATGTTTTTCATTGATTTTACCACTTTTCTGCAAATAGTCAACTAGTTTACAAAGCATATATGCCTATAATTTTCAATCGTGTTAGAACTTCCAAGCATCTTATTTATAGTGTCTTGAGAATCGTTGTATCTTTAAATTGAGTACGACGATTCCAACTTATAGTTGAATTTGATTAGGAATGAGGTCATTGATATGTCAAAACTTTTCTTTTAAAGTTATCTTTCTAGAAGATACCATACAAATATCCAATAAATATCATTTTGAATATAATAAGTGAAGCAAAAGCAGGAAGACAACTCTTATCACTATATGATTTGACTTTGTCAATGATAAATCAATGCACTGAACAATTTTACAATGAAAGTAATCCTTGTCAACAAATTAATTTAACAAATTCAGCTTCCTACTTAGAAGAATTTATAGTGTAGAACATGGTGTAAATATTTTCCTTTAAAAGAATTTCTCAATTATAAAATGAAGATATAGGGAATTTAAGGAGATAAATAAAGCTGTCGAGAAAATCTCGACAGCCTCTTTTATATTTCTTTTTTCAGACAAAGCGCCAGTAAATCTTGTAAGAGCAATCTCGCTCCCTCTGGACTGATAACCACTCCACCCGATAGCACTTTGTTGGAGCCTGTTACTTCCCCTGTGACGATACAAGGTTTGTCCTGCCAATACGGCTTTATGACAATTTGGTCTTCTTCTCGATAAATCTCCATAAAATCGCGCGGATGAATTTTCAACCGTTTTCTTATATCTGTCGGCAGGACAATTCTTCCGACGTTATCTATATATTTAACATAGTCTTTGTTTAACAAATTGACCCCCTCCCGCATCTCTAGATATAGGTGATTCCCTTTTTATCAAGAGATTAAGCGCTTTAATCGGTTCATGAAAGGATAAGCTGCAGGCTGATCCAGTGGCTAAACACGCTTCCCATATATGATATATCTGTTTGGTGCAGGACCAATGAAAGAAAAAGGATAACATGTGGTGAGGATAAGTTCTTCCTTTTCCTGTTGCAATGTAATAATACTTTGATCATCTTTTTTCACAATCTTTGTTTTCTCAATTTCATAGGTAAATCGACCGTATGAAAGCTCAATGACGAGTTGATCCCCTTTCACCAGTTCTCCTGTTCGTCTAAACA
The DNA here is from genome assembly GCF_037965155.1 of Bacillus sp. FSL W8-1143. NCBI lineage: Bacteria > Bacillati > Bacillota > Bacilli > Caryophanales > Bacillaceae > Bacillus > Bacillus sp. FSL W8-1143. The sequence continues at coordinate 428,779 of NZ_CP150182.1, read as the reverse complement.
CAGTATCACGATGCCCAGATAAAACGATTTGTCCCTGTTCATTAGGTAAATAGCTCTCGTGGTAATGACCAACGCCCTTTGCTAAATCCTCCGCTTTTGTTCCTTCTACAATTGGTAACTCAGCATTTAACTTTGGAATGTGCAAGAGCCCAATGGTTTCACCAGCCTTCGGGACAAAAGGGGAATCTGTTTGCCCCTTTTGCTGGATGGCTGCTTGGGCAGACCGGAAAGATTGATCTACTTGCCTTTGCCCATCAACGATCCTCATATATCCTATCATCACAAGACAAATACCTGCTGTGATCAATAGAGTTGAGATGATTTTTTGAAACATGGACAATTATTCGTTTCTTTTTCTTCTTTTCCATACAATAAGGGAGGCACCTATTAGCACAAGTGCAAATCCTGCTAGTAAAAGGTTGTACATCGCTGTTGCAGTGTTCGGAAGATGATGACCAGGTGTATCCGGTTCTGAATGAGAAGGCTGTTCTGGATTCCCTGGCACCTCTGGCACATGCGGCGGTTCTACTGTTGTTGAGTTTTCAGGTTTGTCTGGTTCATCCACATTCTCACCCTTCACAACTGCGATATTTTGAATGGTTTTACCTTCATATCCTTTAGCGACCTTCGCTTCAAAAGTAACCGTATGCCAGTCCATATCTTTGATATCGCCAAATTGACCGGTTACTGTGCCTTTTGTGTAGTCTCCGTTATCGTCATCTTTTGCATCTGTGACGGCTTGTCCATCTACTTTTAGTGAACCTTCGACATATTGAAGACCTTCTGGCAGTTGATCTGCGATGACTAGATCTTTGATGACACTGTCTTCTACACTATTTTTTGTTTTGATGGTGTAAAGAAGGGTGTCGCCTACTTGAACTTGTTTTTCATCTGTATTACCTTTTGCTTTTTGAGAAATCTCAGATGTTTTTTTTGATTCAAGCTTTGGATCTCTTGGATTAATTTTTGTTTCGGTTGTCGGCTCATCTGGCGGTGTGTTTTCGCCTGTTACTTTCGCTGTGTTTTGAATGCTTTTATCCGCTTGGCCTTTAGCGACCTTCGCTTCAAAAGTAATCGTATGCCAGTCCGTGTTTTTGATGTCACCAAATTGACCGGTTACTGTGCCTTTTGTGTAGTCTCCGTTGTCGTCATCTTTTGCATCTGTGACGGCTTGGTCATCTACTTTTAGTGAACCTTCGACATATTGAAGACCTTCTGGCAGTTGATCTGCGATGACTAGATCTTTTATGACACTGTCTTCTACACTATTTTTTGTTTTGATGGTGTAAAGAAGTGTGTCGCCTACCTGAACTTGTTTTTCATTTGTATTACCTTTTGCTTTTTGAGAGATCTCAGATGTTTTTTCTGATTCAAGCTTTGGATCTCTTGGTTCAATTTTTGTTTCGGTTGTCGGCTCATCTGGCGGCGTGTTTTCGCCTGTTACTTTCGCTGTGTTTTGAATGCTTTTACCTGATTGGCCTTTAGCAACCTTCGCTTCAAAAGTAATCGTATGCCAGTCCGTGTCTTTGATATCGCCAAATTGACCAGTTACTGTGCCTTTTGTGTAGTCTCCGTTGTCGTCATCTTTTGCATCTGTGACGGCTTGATCATCTACTTTTAATGATCCTTCGACGTATTCAAGACCTTCTGGCAGTTGATCTGCGATGACTAAATTTTTAACGATGCTGTCTTCTTCAAGATTCTTTGTTTTGATCGTATAAAGAAGGGTATCTCCTACCTGAGGTGTCTTTTCATCTGTGTTACCTTCAGCTTTTTTCTGAATGCTTGCATCCTTTTCTGATGCTAGTTTTGGTTCACGAGGGTAAATTTCTGTTTTCGTTGTTGGATCATCTGGCGGCGTGTTTTCACCTGTTACTTCGGCTGTGTTTTGAATGTCTTGACCAGCCTGTCCCTTTTCAACTGTCACTTCAAACGTCACAGTGTGCCAGTCCGTGTCCTTCACATCGCCAAAATACCCCGTGACCTTTCCATCTGTGTACTCACCGCTATCGTCATCTTTCACATCTGTGACGGATTCTCCATCAATCTCAAGAGAACCAGCGACATACTCCAACCCTTTTGGCAATTGATCTGAGATCACTAGATTTTCAACAAGACTGTCTTCTATCGTGTTCTTTGTTTTAATCGTATAAAGAAGGGTGTCCCCTACTTCTGGATGTTTCTCATCTTTGTTACCTTCTGCTTTTTTCTGCAAAACCGCTGATTTTTCTGATTCAAGCTTTGGATCACGCGGATAGATTTCTGTTTTTGTTGTTGGATCGTCTGGTGGTGTATTTTCACCTGTGACACTCGCTGTATTTTGAATGTCTTTACCAGACTGTCCTTTTTCAACCGTCACTTCAAACGTCACGGTATGCCAATTTGTATCCTGAATGTCACCGAATTGTCCTGATACGGTTCTGTTTGTGACATCCCCATTGTCTTGATCTTGCTCATCTGTCACCGCTTGTCCGTCTACTTCAAGTGAATTTGGCACATATGCTAATCCTTCTGGCAGTTCATCTGAGATCACTAAGTTTTTAACGAGACTGTCTTCTATCGTATTCTTTGTTTTAATCGTATAAAGAAGGGTATCACCGACCTCTGGATGCTTCTCATCTGTATTACCATCTGCTTTTTTCTGCAAGACGGCTGATTTTTCAGAAGTCAACTTCGGGTCACGAGGATAGATTTCTACATTCGTTGTCGGCTCGTCTGGCGGTGTGTTGCCGGTTGTGACACTCGCTGTATTTTGAATGTCTTTGCCTGCCTGACCTTTTTCAACTGTGACTTCAAATGTCACGGTATGCCATTTCGCATCTTTCACTTCACCGAACGTTCCAGTGACAGTTCCATCTGTCATATCACCGTTGTCGCTATCTTTTGCATCTGTGACTGGATTCCCATCTATCTGTAGAGAATTTGGTACATATGATAACCCTTGAGGTAACTTGTCAGAAATCACAAGATCTTCAATGAAGCTGTCTTCAACAGTGTTACGGGCTTGAATGGTATACAGCAAAGTGTCGCCTACTTCTGGATGTTTCTCATCTGTATTACCATCTGCTTTTTTCTGTAAGACCGCTGATTTTTCTGATTCAAGCTTTGGATCACGAGGATAAATTTCTATGTTTGTTGTTGGTTTGTCTGGTGGTGTATTTTCCCCTTTGACATTCGCTGTATTTTGAATATCTTTGCCAGCTTGACCTTTTGCTACTTTCGCTTCAAATGTCACGGTGTGCCAATCGGTGTCTTTCACATCACCTATTTGACCTGTAACAGTACCGTTTGTAAAATCACCTTTGTCTTGGTCTTTTGCATCTGTTACGCCTGCGCCATCCACCTTAAGTGAGCCTGGAACATAGGCTAAGCTGCTCGGAAGATTATCTGATATGATCAGATTTTTGACAATACCATATTGCACAGTATTTTTTGCTTTAATTGTATAAAGCAGCGTGTCGCCTACTTCTGGATGCTTCTCATCTGTGTTGCCCTCTGCTTTTTTCTGTAAGGCAACAGATTTTTCTGATTCAAGCTCTGGAGGATATGGATCAAATTCGGGCTTCACCCGTGAAGCTAAGTCGTAAGATAATGAATTACCTGCAGTACCCATATAAGTTGTACTTAATGTTTTCGCATCAAGTGTAAAAAGAGTAGAATGTCCAATAGACTCATTTAACCCTGACTGTAATAGCATTTGTCCATTTGGCAAAAAGCTAATCCCCCGAACGCCCCCGTCAATCGTTTTACCATCCGCATTTTTAATTGGAATGACACGAATCACTTCAGCTGTATCTGGATTCATTTGCGCAATGGCGCCACTTCCATTAGATGCGAACCAAAGATAGCCGTCCTTATCGACTACAAGGTCCCCGCCAACGCCAGAGCCGATGTCATAGCCTACAATTTTTTTGGATGTTTTTTGACCCGTAGCTAAATCGTACGTTCCAAGGAAGTATTCACCACCCGAAGCGTAAGAATGTATATATTTTCCCTTGTGAACAACGGCATTAGAAGCAGTTCCGCCTAAAGCACCTACACGCTGTGCTTGTCCAGAGGTCGCATTTATTTTATAAAGAACAGGTTCTCCACTTGCTGATGTCGTTGCATACACAGTGTTCTCTTGATCATTGACAGCAACACCGTTGACTAAATTTGTATTAATCCCCTTCACCGGCACACTAGCCTTTACGTTGGTTGGATTATTCCCATCAAGCTGATAAAGGGTCATTGGAAGACCTTGGCCACTTTGGCCAATCATGTAGGAATCTGTGTTGTTGACAACCACCGTTCCAGCGGCTTTCGTAACAGCTGGTGAGACTGTTAATAAATTCCCAGCAATCAGCACCAATATAAGAAATAATTGACTCGTTCTTTTTAATATGTTCATTCTTTGACATCCCCTTTCCATGCTTCAGATCATAATGGTATGTACCAGTTCACCTCCCACACTTTGGTAAAGAATATCAATAATATTTCAAAAGCCTCAACATGACTAAATGACTATTTTCGACAAAAATAGACATTTAGAACTATATACCTCTCAATGATTGATTCGCTTATGTCTTTCCAATAAATTAACCTTTTTCCATCTCAAATTTCATCATCTATCTATCTTTACAAACAGGTCTTATGATGCGAATCACATACAATCCTTTCTATTTAAAGATAAATATTCTTTTATTGGGTGACGATTAATTTTTTGTTAATATATATTGAATTTTTTTCTTTTTTTATTAAAAAAAGGGAATGATTGGTTCGCTTTGTTAAAAAAAACAAGCCGAAAGTCTTGCTGCTTGTTTTGATGTTTTGACTTTTACGATGCGAAAAATTCTTTTTATAAGTAAGCGATTACAATTGAGCAAAGCCATTTAAAGGGGCGTGGGAGTATGTTACGATTGAATTCGAGTGTTTAAGAAAGAAGGGAAAGCTTTTGAAGCGGGAACATCTTTTACGTTGGTTTTTTTATTTTGTTGGATTGATCGTACTAGCTTTTGGACTATCGCTGACAGTGAAAGGAAAGATTCTAGGTATTGGTCCTTGGGACGCTTTCCACTACGGACTGTTTCAGCACTTTGGACTCACGATTGGACAGTGGTCCATCATTATTGGTGCACTCATTGTGACACTGACTTCTGTCTTTACAAAATCATTTCCAAAGATCGGCGCATTACTGAACATGGTGCTGATTGGTATGTTTATAGATTTCTTTAATGCGGTATTGCCTGCACCACATGGGTATTTACCCGCTTTATATGTGTTTATTACGGGCGTTGTGGTTTCAGGTTATGGTGTTGGCATTTATGTCTCAGCGAATCTTGGCGCCGGGCCAAGGGATTCATTAATGCTGCTCATCTCAGCGAAAACAGGATTGAACGTGCAGTGGGTGCGAAATGGCATTGAGTTAACAGTGCTTTTATTTGCATGGATGCTCGGCGGGCCGATTGGCGTTGGCACGATTCTGACGGCTATTTTCACAGGCCTCGTCCTTCGGTTCTCCTTGCCGCAATCGACACGGCTCCTGCAGCTGCTTATTACAAAAACAGCAGAGAAACCTGTTCAGACGCTTATCCGATAAGAACAAGCCATTCTACATAAGGAATGGCTTTTCTTGTGTTAAAATAAATAAACAGAATATTCTTATATTCATAAGAGGAAATCAACCCACCCCTTCCACTTCCTGTCATTTTGAGCTTTCGCTGAAAAGGAGGTCTGTTTCCCTTTTGTACGGCGCTCTCCAATGGTACAATCAATGTAAAAAATTAGAGGTTCATTATGAAGATTTTCGCTATCCAATTACAGCATTTAGATGACATCCATGCACGAAAACAAATCGATCAATTGAAACCCTTTGTTTCAGCTGAAAAACGTGCCGCGGCTGAGCGCTTTCGCTTTTTGGTCGATGCAAGAAGGACCTTGTTAGGTGAGGTGCTGGTTCGTCAGATGATCCATGATATGTACGATCTGCCTTTTGATGAGATCGTTTTTGAAACAGAGGGCAATGGTAAGCCTGTCGTCCGTCACATTCCTTCTTTTCATTTTAATCTTTCTCACTCTGGTGATTGGGTCGTATGCGCAATAGATGATGCACCTGTAGGTATTGATATTGAGGAGATCAAACCGATTGATCTAGCGATTGCTAAACGATTTTTTTCAGCAGATGAGTATGAGGATTTACTTTCACAACCGGCAGAACGGCAGGAAGCCTACTTCTTTCATTTATGGTCAATGAAGGAGGCCTTTATCAAGCTGACTGGAAAGGGATTATCTTATGGTCTTTCGTCCTTTACAGCCCGCCTGTCAGAGGATGGACAGGCGACGCTTGCATTACCTGATCATGAAGCGCCCTGCTTTGTTCAAATATACTCACTCGATCCTACCTACCAAATGGCGGTGTGTACACGAAAGCCTTCTGCGGCTGAACGTGTTGAGATACTCTCTTGTAGTGATGTACTGTCTCGTCTTTAATATCGCCCAATTTGCTGAAATGCTGTCTTTATCAAATCGACTCCACGTGTGATTTGCTCTTCTTTCACATGCCAAATGTTCAACTGAAGAATGGGGTCTTTTTGATAAGTCGACAGATAATGGCGGTCGATTGACTGAATGGAAACAGATGCCTTTTTCAGCTGCTGAATGAGCTGGTTCATCGGAATTGACCGATCGAAACGTACATGTGTATGAGTAGCTGGCTCCTCTTCTCCCAGTTGATAAGCGATTTGATCGCTTTTCAGGCATGTCACTAGTTGTTTGGATCGGTTGCGATAGGTCGCCCGCATCCTGTCTCGATGCCGTTCAAACATCCCGCTTTTTAAATATATTTCTAAGGCTGCCTGTGACAGCATGGAGCTGTCGATGTCAATGAGCCGTTTGTGTTCGCTAAAAGGTCTAATCAGTTCCTCAGGTAAGACGACCGCTCCTGTTCGAAGTCCTGGAAAGATGATTTTGGAGAAGCTTTTTAAATAAATGACCTTCCCCGCCTGATCGTACGAATAGATCGGGTCTCTTTTTGCGTCGAATTCTAAATCGGCTATGTAATCATCTTCAACGATATAGACGTCATATGTCTCGGCAAGAGCTGCAATCGCTCTTTTCTCCTGCTTTGACAAGCTCGTTCCAAGCGGGTTTTGAAACCTTGGCATCGTATAGAAAAAACGAATCTCCTCTTCTCGAAAGATACGCTCCAATTCTTGAAGATCAATCCCCTTTTCCGTCCGCTGAACCCCCCGTACAGGCAGTTGATTTTTTTCTAAATATTGAAGGTATAGATGATAGCCTGGCTGTTCGACTAATATGGTCTGTTTGCCATTCGGAAAAGGGATGGTGCTTAAAATGGATAACGCCAGCTGAATACCAGAAGTCATAACGATCTGTTCTGGATTTGCAAACACTTGATAATCCATTAATCGCTTAGAAATGACTGGCAGCAGCGAGGGTAATCCGTTGGATGTGCCGTATATAAACAAGTCATTTTGATACAAATCGATGGCTTGGTTGATGCAGTGCTGGAAATCAACATATGGAAACACGACGGGATCAGGTGCAGATGAAGCAAAATCAATCCATGTGCTATCCTGTTTCCCCGCTGACTGCTTTGTTTTCACGACATAATAGCCACTTCTTTCTACAGAATACAGCAGATGTTCACGTTCTAATGTGTCTAGTGCTTTGATGACAGTGCTTTTACTCACTGCATATTGAGCCGCCAAATGGCGAATGGAGGGGATCTTCATGCCTGCATGGTATTCACCAGACGTCATCTTCTCTTTTAAGCTGAGAACAAGCTGATCATATTTCCTCACACCACTTCCTCCTTGTACCGGTACAGATATCATGTTCTCTTATTGTACACTTTAGATGATCCGATTACGATAGAAGAACAGAACCGGTCAATTCAACTGAAGCATGCATGCTTGTATAAGGAGTCAAATTGTGGACATTTCAAAACAGAAAGCGTATGCTGCCGCGATAGGCTACGCCACGATCATTGGTTTTTCATTTTTGTTTGTCAAAGTTGCATTAGAATCAGCAAATCCGATTGATTTATTGGCACACCGCTTTACAGTTTCTTTTGCAGCCGCACTATTGCTTTATCCATTTTTACGAAAGAAGATCCGCCTCTCCATTCAATGGCGTGATCTTCTCTACATCGTACCGTTTTCCTTGCTTTATCCTGTGTTGTTTTTTGCTTTTCAAGTATGGGGGCTGATGTATACCTCTTCGTCAGAGGCTGGTATTATTCAGGCAACGATCCCCATTCTGACGATGGTGCTTGCCGCGTGGTTTTTAAAGGAACGCGCGACATGGATCCAAGTGCTGTTTACCATTCTTTCAGTGTGCGGGGTGATGCTTCTCTTTGTCATGAAGGGAATTGATGTGAAGCATTCACACATGATCGGCTATGGACTGATATTACTTTCAGCCTTATCCTCCAGTGCATACAGTGTATTTGCCCGAGTGATTACACGGCGCTTCCATGTGATTGAACTCACTTTCGTGATGACATTCTTTGGATTTGTCTTCTTCAATGCCGCTGCGCTCATCCAGCATTCAGCAAACGGGACAATGCCGCAATTTTTCAGCCCATTTACACAACCATCCTTTGTATGGTCAATGCTCTTTTTAGGCATTCTTTCATCACTTCTCACGGCATATTTATCAAACTATGCCCTTTCTCAGCTTGAAGCGGCAAAGGTCAGCATCTTTAACAATTTATCTGCGTTTATTACAGTTGCCGCTGGGGTTCTCATTTTACATGAAACAATCGATTGGTATCATCTCATCGGAGGTGTGCTGGTCATTGGCGGAGTGATTGGCGGGAATGTGGTGAAGCGGAATTCATAAGAAAAAGCGGTCCCTTTAAGGAGGACCGCTTTCTTTTAAAGTTTCATTAATTGTTGTTTGCTTGCAACGTCAATCACATGTCTCATCTGTTCTGCGAAGGGCTCGAGGTGTGTGTTGATATACATGTGCCCTCCTTCGAAATTGGTGCGTTCGATGGTTTTTGCCCATGGCAGCCAGCCATTTGCATCTTTCATGCATTTTTCATCTTTTGTTCCATTGAATAAATAAACGGGTGTTTCGATGATGGATTGATCTTTGTGCTGGAAGGTTTCCAGCGCCTGATAGTCTGCACGTAAGGACGGCGTAAAGTAATCCATCATTGGTTTGTTCTCTAATAATTCCTTTGGAATCCCGCCCATTTCGGCAATATGCTGAACAAATGCTTCATTCGATAAATGGGTCAGGATCTGTCGTTTTGTTTGCGGCGGCTGAATAGCCGAGATCACGACTGCTGCAGGATCGATTCCTTCCTTTTCTAGCAGCTGAGCCAGTCTATACACAACAAGTCCTCCCATGGAATGTCCGAACAGGATAAACGGGCGGTTCAAGTTGCCCGAGAGCCCTTCTTTGTATAGCTCAGCCAATCGGTCAATGCTCGTTTCGAGCGGCATGAGATTGGTTCCATGACCTGGGGGCTCTGCTGCTGTTACTTCGGCAGTGCCTTTTAGCTGTTCAAAAAGCGGGCGGTACGAGGCGGAATAACCGCCTGCAAAAGGAAAACAAATAAGTTGAATAAGGTCTGATTTTTTTTCAAAGGTTTTAAATAAATGGTTCATATGTTCTTACCCCTTTATCATCGTTTGAAGAATCCGTGCCAGTTCATCTGCCTGCGGCCTTTTCATCATGGTGACATGGTCTCCTTTGATGTGATAATACGAGCATGATCCTTTCGTATAAGCCTCCCAGTCTGAGAACTTCTTCTGAAAATCAATGGCGTGATCACTGCTTTGTACAATATAAAACGGCACATCGAATGGTTCTTTTTCTAATTCAATGGCTTGTGACATGATTGTATTATGCGTTTGCATTTGCAAATATTTATCTAAATACTGATCATTCATAAATTGATGAACCACTTCATCCTTTTCTGCCTCTTTGAGTATTTTTTGCTTCACTTCTTGGAAGCTCAGCCCTTGTAATGCTTCTGGCTGGATGCCGACAAGATTCCCCATTCCAAGGACAAGCGCAAGCATTTTCACTTCTTCTTCGTTCATATCCGCATGGAGCGCCTGATCTGCCTCATCTCTTAACACAGGGACGGTATCTAAAATGATGAGTCCTTTCGGCGCTTTTCCTGCATGGCAGAGCCGCTGATTCATTCCGTAGGCAAGGTGCCCGCCCATTGAATGCCCTGCTAGATAGTCAACACCAGGTCGATAGAAGGTCTCAATGGCTTCAACAAATATGGACACAAGCTCTGTGTAATGGAGGAATTGCGGTTCTTCATCCTCATATAAGCCAGGAGACTGCAAGGCGTACACAGCGCCTTGATGTGTCATCAGCTTAGCCACATCGATATAGCCCATCACCGTTCCACCGGCAGGCGGTGCAAAGAAAATCCTCGGTACGGCTGGATCGCCTTTTTTCAGCTCAATCACGTAGTCCTTTGGAGACCTTTCTACGTGCTCTCCGGCCTCTGGCATTGCGTCCACATGTGCGGCTAGCTGAGCCGGCGCTGGATGCATGAAAATCCATTTTGGATCCACACGAATCCCCTGTTCTTTTAATTTGGCAACAGCTTGGATACTCATAATTGAATCGCCGCCTAAATCAAAAAATGAGTCATGTATGCCTACTTGTTTGACACCAAGCACGTCCTTGAAAGCTGTGACAATCAGCTGCTGTGTTTCGGTGACTGGTTTGTCATCCCCTTGAGAAAGAGAGATCGTTTCTGCTGGGTCTGGCAGTGCTTTTTGATCAACCTTTCCGTTTGTTGTGACTGGCATTTCGTCCATTACAATAAAGTAACTTGGAATCATGTAGCCTGGCAGGCTTTCCTGTAAAAATGCTTTCCAGCCTGAAACAGGATTCTCTCCGTCTGTGACAAGGTAGGCCGCCAGCCGTTTTGAGCTGCCATACGTTTTGGCGATGACTGTACATTCTTTTACTTGTGGATGCTTGAGGAGAGCTGTCTCTATTTCTCCACATTCAATCCGGTAGCCTCTAATTTTCACGAGGTTGTCTTTTCGGCCGAGATATTCAATGGTGCCATCTGAACGCCATGTACCTAGATCACCTGAACGATACAGCCTGTCTCCCCCTAGTTCAGGGAATGGATTGTCTATAAACCGTTCATGCGTCCGCTCTGGATCATGAAGGTAGCCTTTTGCCAGCCCTGTGCCGCCGATGTAAATTTCTCCTTTGACGCCTGCTGGCACTGGGTTGAGCGCATCATCTAGTATGACAACAGTTGAATTCGATACTGGGACACCAATCGGAACTGACCTTGCTTCCTCTGGCATGTGCATGACTTGATGTGTTGTGGCTAAGGTCGTGTTTTCTGTTGGGCCGTAAGCATTGATGAGTACACCCTCCATATGTGGCAGTGCCTTTCGTGCATGCTCACTGGACATCGCTTCTCCGCCAACGAGTAATGTGCGGTAGCCTGCTACACTTTTTGGATCGTGCTCCACCAGCCGATTGAATAAAGCGGTTGGCAGACAGTTGGCTGTCACTTGATGCACTTTGATCAGCCGTGATAATTCATCCATATTCAGTGCGGCATATTTCGGAATCAGAATGAGCTGACCGCCATTCAGCAGCATGCCCCACAACTCAAATGTAAAGGCATCAAAAGCATAGTTTGAGAGCTGAAGCATCTTATCATCTGGACCTAGTTTTATATAGTTTGTTTTTCGAACCAGACGGACAACTCCTGCATGGGGGAGCATGACGCCTTTTGGTGTACCTGTTGAGCCTGATGTGTAGTTGACATAGGCTAACTGGTCTTCTCCAATGATTGATTGTTCTCTTTGATACACTGCATCTGTTACTGGTAATGGCTTGTCCATCTCAATCTTTGTACCTGTAAAGTCTACTAGACGCTCTATTAAATGAGACTGAGTGATGATCACATCACTTTGCGTATCGCGAACAATGAGGCGGATTCGCGCATCTGGATATTCTGGTGACATTGGAACATATGCAGCACCAGATTTGACAATGCCTAGCACTGAGACAATCATGTCAAAGGAACGATCAAAAAGCATCGGTACAAGTGAACCTGGTCCAACTCCTTTTGATTGCAAGTAAGCAGCAAGCTGTGTTGCCTTCTCATCCAACTCTTGATACGTCATGTGCTCTTCCAAATAAGACAAGGCAATGCGGTGCGGATCACGCTGCACCTGTTCTTCAAACAGCTCTTGAATGGTGCGCTTTGGATATGGCGTAGCCGTTTGGTTTTTCCCTATGATCATCGCAGCCTGTTCCGCTTTGTCCATTAAGCAATAATCAAAAAATGTACGTTCAGGCTGAGCTGTCATACCATCTAGCAGATGAAGATAATAATTCATATAACGATGAATGGTCTCTTGATCAAATAAATCTGTATTGTATTCCACATGGATCGACAGCTGATCCCCCTGTTCAAATACATGTAAGGTGAGATCAAATTTAGACACTGTATGATGAACCATCACATGTTCACTTGTCAGCCCTTTGAGATTGACATGGAGCGAATCTGTTACATAACCCATCGCCACTTGGAAAATAGGCGATCGACTTAAATCTCTATCTAATGAAAGATCATCGACAAGCTTATCAAATGGATAACGCTGATGCTCGAAGGCTTTTAATGTCATCTCCTTCACGTTTTCCATGACATCAGCAAACGTATCTGCTGTGGAGATATCCTGTCTCAGCGCGAGTGTATTCACAAACATTCCAACAAGCTTCTCTGATTGCTTGGCACCTCGCCCTGCGATCGGCGAACCAATGATGATATCTGTCTGTCCGGACAGCTTGTGAAGCAGGACGTAGTACGCTGACAGCATCGTCATGAACAGTGTTGTGCCCTGCTGCTTGGACAAAGCCTGCAAACGGCGGATAAGCGTATCTTCCAAGACGATTTGCTCTGTAGCGCCGTTAAATGTTTGAACTGGCGGGCGAGGACGGTCAAACGGCAACTCTAACACCGGAAGATCACCTTGTAAATGATCGAGCCAATAGGCTTGGTCTACTTGATGATGCATTACTTGCTCATTTTCCCAATGGACATAATCTGTCCATTCAATTTCCAGCGCTGGGAGTTGCGGCGCTTCATCTGCAAGCAGCCCGTCATATGCCATTTCTAACTCCTGAATGAGCAGACTGAGCGACCATGCATCTGAAATGATATGATGCTGCGCGCAAAGAAGATAAAATTCTTCATTGCCCATATCCACAATCGTCCACTGCGCAAGAGGCCCTCTTTCTAAATCATAAATGCGGTTCGCTTCTTGCTGAATAAGCTGCTTGAGTCTTCTCGTTCTTGTTTTTTCATTAAATAATGAGAAGTTCGCAACAGTGACGGATGGCGGAAGGTCTTCACGTATCAGTTGAACTGGCTTGCCACCAAGCGATTGAAAAGTTGCGCGTAGTGCTTCATGACGTTTCGTTAAGAGACCAATCGCTTTTGTTAACGCTTGAATGTGCAGTTGTCCTGTCAGCTTCCAAGCACCTAATATATTGTAATGATGGCTCTTTTCCAATGTGGATAAGAACCAAATACGCTTCTGAGCATGTGACAGTTCATAGCTTGTTCGCTTTTCCAACTTTGGAATATTGGCTTCCTGAACAGCAGGTGCCTCTTTGATGTCATCAACCATTTGCGCCAAATGTGCCAGATGCTTGCTTTCAAATAATATTTTTAAAGGCGCCTTGATTGAAAACTCATGATTGATCCGAGAAATGGTTTGAGTCGCCTTTAATGAATGTCCGCCAAGGTCAAAGAATTGATCCTCTTTGTACACACGATCAACGTCTAAAATGTCCTCCCATATGGCAGCAAGCATTTGCTCTGTTTTCGTTTCTGGCAATTGTTTTTCAAGGGGTTGTCCATTTTTGTGATGATTAAGCTTAACGGCTTCATGATCAATAGAGCCATCTAGTTTTTTCGGTATTTCCTGTACTTGCTGAATATCCCAGTCACCTTTTGTTCCGCCTGCGATATCTTCCACATGCACTTCTTTGCCAGGCTGAACTGTGTAAAAAAGCTTTTTCTCAAAAGTCGGTATTGGCGCTGGCTGAAGATACGCTGCGATTTCTGGATTGGCTCCATCTAGTCCGATAAATAGATGCGCTTCATTCAGCCGAGCACCTAGACATAATGAATGGAGACCTTGCTTCTTTCCAATCAATTGAAATCCCTTGCGGACGGTAAGGGCTGCGCCGGTATGTCCCTTAGACAAACCGAGATTATCCCACATACTAAAGTTTAAAGAGATCGCCCGTCTTCCTTCTTGAAAGGTGAGCGTGTGCGCAAGCCCATCTAAAAAGCTGTTGGCCGCAGAGTAAGCCCCGAATGTTGTACCGCCAAAAAAGCCATTTACTGATCCAAAAAAGACGAGTGGTACTGCCGGATCATGCTTGAAGGCTTCCTGCAGGACAAACGCTCCGTCTGCTTTCCCTGACAGTTCCTTTGTAAAATCCTCTTCTGACGTATGCGCCAATGTATACTTATCTGTATGCTGAAAATGCTCTGATACATTGCCAGCACCGGCTAAATGCAGCACACCCCGGATGGTTTGACCAAAATGTTTTTCTGCTTTGTAAATCGCCCGCTCCATGTCAGCTAAATCGGTCACATCCGCTTGTACATAGATAACGTCACCGAGACTTTTTAGCTGTAAGAACGCTTCTTTCTTTTCCAAGCTGTCTTCCAAAGAAGTCCTTCCAATCAATACAAGCTTTAGGCCAAATTGGAGCATCTGCTTAGACAGTTCAAATCCAATACCGCCGAGTCCTCCGGTCAGCAAATAAAGTCCTTCATATTCTAAAAATCCTTCTGTTTGAGGTGCGTTCATCATATTGACTTTTTCCAGCTTTGGTACGAGCCTGTGCCCTTTTCGGTATGCTACCTCTGCTTTTATATGAATCGCCGACAGCTCATCAGCAATGTGCTTTGCATCCTGCTCCACTTGCTCCGCTTCAATATCAATATGGGACACCTCTGCTCCTTCCCATTCTTGCGGGATGGTTTTTAATAAACCAACGAGCGACGTTTTCTCCACATGAAGATCGTCTTCAGGGCTTACAAATTGACCACCCTTTGTCACCACAACAAGCCGGACAGGCTCTTTGTTTTCTTGCCTCCATGCTTGATACAAGTACAAAATCGATTGATTGGACCTCGCATGCATTTCTGTGAACTGCGCAGGCTCAACAATGGCTTCTTTGTCTGCCACATTCCACAAATGGAGTATGCACCCTGTCTTTAATTCATCTGCTTCAAGTGCTGCAACGAGCCTGACATAATCCCCCTTGATTCTCGGGTTCATCTGGTACATCCCTTTGGAGAGACGCAAAAATTCATGTCCTTTTTTCACAGAAACATAGGGCTGATTTCTTTTTTCAAAATGGGCGTAAAGTGATTGGTAAAGCCCTTTTTCATCCTCGAAAACGAGTACATGATCAGCAGCAGGCTGAGACGGACCAATATGCTCCTTTACCCAAGTGCGTTTGAAAAACCAATCTGGCAGTGTTTGTTCATTTTCAGAAGCAAGGTCCAGTGCCCTTTCAATGTCACGGAATATCCCTTCTTTTAGCGCCGCGCCTAACTGAGCACGTTGGATCTTTCCACTTTCTGTTTTCGGAAATTGGTCTTTTTTCACTGGAATGATGTGATCGGGCTCTATGCCAATTTTACGAATGATGGCCTCTCTAATCTGCTGAATCATCGTGATTTGTTCCTCTAGCGAATCCTTTTGTGTGACAAAGAAGACGGCAAGCGTGTCGTTGCTTGATTCGGGATTGTAGATGCCGTACGCAGCGGCAAAGGTGACTTCCACCCCGTCCACCTCTTCCACAACTGCTTCAATTTCGTAATTCAAATAGTTGGCTCCATTGATGACAATGATATCCTTTTCCCGGCCTGTTAGAACAAGACGCCCTTCGTGGATAAATCCTAAATCCCCCGTGTGAAACCAGCCATTTTCCGCAAATACCTCTTGATTGGCTTCCTCATTTTGATGATAGCCCATCATAATCGTCGGACTCTTCACCTGCAAGCGCCCGACCTGATCTTCTGGCAGCACATGATGATGCTCGTCTACAATCCGAATCCATACAGACGGAATCGGTGCACCGACTTCGGTAAACGTCATTTTGTGCGGATGATCTTGCGCCACGTATTGAATTTCACCTGTTAACGAAGTCTGATCAATCGTCAGCTGTCCATCCTGATCACCATGCCGCATGAATTTCTTTGATTGAACAATGGCTGAGGATGTTTCAGACATGCCGTACGCCGGCACCATCGCATGACGGCTTAATCCGTGCTGGCCCATCATATGCATGAAGCGCTGCGTCACTTTTGGCACAACCGCTTCGGCTGCATTCATGATATAAGTCAGTGTGGAGAGATCCCAGCTCCCCTTGCGAATGTCGTCCTCATATTCATTCATCATCGCAAAAGCAAAATTCGGTGCCCATGTCCTTGTGACGCCGTATGTTTCTACCCAATCCAGCCACACCATCGGCCGCTCGATAAATTGATCGATGGATGGACTAATCTGCTGGCAGCCAAAGTAGACGTCATGCACATGAAACATGACAATGCCTCCTACATGATCAAGCGGCATCCAGTTAAGCGACACATCCTCATGCGTAAAGCCATTTGTCTGCTCAAAAGAGATGATTCGAGATAAAATACTTTGATGGTTGTGACGAATACACTTTGGCACACCCGTACTACCTGAAGAGAGCAGCTGAAGCACAGGCTCATCTGGCTCTGGCTCATAATGCTGTTCATCAGGTTCACACGAGAGCAATGTTTCGATTGTTAAAATAGGTATGTCTTTTGCCTCAAATGACTCACGCAGCCCAGCAATGTCCTCAGCACTTGCTTCATTCGTCATAATAAACGGTTCATTTTGCAGCCGAAACACGCCTTTCAGCTTGTTCACAGCTTGATTCGTTTCATCATAAACAGGCGGTACAGAAACCGGAGTCGGAATGATACCACCGAGAATACAGCCCCAAAACGCAGTGATGAAATCTTGATGATCTTTCAATTGTAGTAACACTTGATCGCCGTTTGTCAGGCCTGCTTTCCTTAAACCAGACAGAACCCGTTCTGCGTTTGTGAGTAACTCAGGATAGGATTGGGTCAACGTGCACCCGCCTTCTTTGATGTAGGTCACCCCGCGGTCAGGTGACATAAAGGCTGATCGAATCAACACCTCTGTCAGTGTGACAGGTGTGCCTGGTTTTTTGATGACATCCCCGCCATACACAAGTGCAGGCGGCTTTTCATGACAAGATGCTTGCTTTGTTTCGCCCTCTTCATCCTTCGAGATCGATTCGTTCCCTTGCGCACGCTGCCGATTAGGAAACAGATCATCTAGGTGATAAGGCGTTTGTTTTTCTGTCTGACTTTCAATGAGAGCAGCCGCTTCCTCTACTCCATCTATAGCTTTCGTACGATCTTCTATCTTTCTCAAACTCTCTTCATCAATGATGTCAATCGAAAGCAGTGCTTCTGTATCGACCGCTCCACTTTCTGTCCTTGGCAAGGAAGGCAATAAGACGAGAGCGGCTGGCACTTCATCAGGGTGAAGCGCGCCTGTCATTAGATCCTCTCTTGCTAGCGAAGGGTCCTTCGCCTGTGCAAATAGCACAAGCGAGAGGCTACCTTCTTCATTTTTCTTCGGGATGAATGCACATTCCTTTAACGGAAAATGAAGCATCACGACCTGTTCTAATGCTTTGAGATCGATTCGTTTTCCGTTGATTCTGACGATATGATTTGCTGCATGTCCTTTTCTTCTACTCATTAACATCGTTCTTCTCCTCCTACACCCAATCCAAAATCTGAATCTTGTTTTTTTCAGTCCAAACGCCGACATCCCCTGTCGGATAGAGGTATTCGCCAGTTTGATGTTTGAATGGATGCGGAATTTTATGCGTCTCCATCCAATCGGCAAGCTCTCCGCAAAGTGCCTTGATATCCTTTGCACCGATAAAAATATCTCCAGGAAATCCTACCGGCATGAGCTGATGCTCTTCGCTCAGAACATAGATTTCCGTCTCACACGAAGGATCATGAATAACTGAATAGACCTCTTCTTGATCTGGGTACAGCACGCTGACTTGTGCGTTTTTCGCCCAATCGGTGATCATCCGCTCTTTTTCTTTATTTGTCACGATCGTGAAGGAAGAGAGTGGTGTCTCCACTTGTTCTGTCATGGCTTCAAGTGTATGGACCAGCTGCTGCATCAGCGATTGTATTTGTTTTTCTTTATATTGATTGAAGCGGTATGTGACCCGAAGCTCCAGCGTATCTCCCGGGACAGCCACAAGGGTCAGGTCATAGTTGGTTTCTTCATGACTAGCTATGTCTAAGATCCGTACACCATACGGCTCTACAGATTCAATCGGGTAGTTTTCAAACACGACAATGCTGTTAAACAATGATTCTCCATTCGGAATTTGGGTCATCTGCTGAATATCTGGGAGTACGGTATACTCGAATTCTCGCATGTGAAAAACCGTTTCCTGCGTCTGCGTAAGCAGTTCGGCAATGGTCCTGTCTGGTGTGATCGGCAAACGAAGCGGCAAGGTGTTAATAAAGAGCCCTGTCATGCTTTCAACCTCTGGTAAGTCCGCCGGCCGGCCAGATACTGTGACACCGAACACGACATCCTCTGAGCCTGAATGAAGGTGCAAGAGCAGACCCCATGCCGCCTGAATCAATGTGCTCATCGTGACCTTCTGTGTCCCTGTCATTTTGTCCAGCTTCTGCTGCATTTCAGGCGTCAGTTTGATACTAATTTGATCAATACCTGCTCCTTCATCCGAGGCTTGCTCTCCGTCTCCTGGAAGTGGTGTGGCTTCCTCTACTCCTGACATGTAATGTTTCCAGAACTCTTGTGCCTTCTCTTGATCCTGCTTTTGCAGCCACTCAATAAAATCTTTGTATGGACGCACAGCAGGAAGGTTCATCTCTCGTTCATCCACAAGCGAGCGATACATTGAAAAGGATTCCTCAATCAAGCCGAACAGGCTCCAGCCATCAATTAAAATATGATGAAAGCTAAAAACAAACGTGCAAGTTTTCTCGTCACGATGGAATAAAGCGATACGAATGAGCGGTTCAGCCGTATTTTCCAAATCAAAATCCTTTGAACGATCGGATTGTAAATAACGCTCAATGGTTTTCTTCTGATCCATTTCACTCAGGTGGCGCACATCGTGCTGAGTGAGGTGAATGCTTCCTTCTGATTGAATCAATTGGACAGGCTCCTTTAGCCCCTCCCAAGCAAATCTTGTCCGTAAAATCGAATGACGTTCCACAAGCAGATTCCATGCTTTTTCATAGGCTTCGCCGTCCGTTAAGCCTTCGAGTGTCATATGCACCTGACCAAAATACGCCTGTGATGCTTGATCTAACAGTGCATGAAACAGCATCCCTTGCTGCATCGGAGATAATGGATACACATCTACCACATTGTCTGGAAGCTTATCTATTTGCTTTTGCGTCAGCTGGACCATTGGAAAATCAGATGGCGTAAAGCCGCCTTTTGCCTCTACACAATGCGTCAAAATGCCCTCCATTTTTTCTTTAAATCGTTCAGGTAACTGACGCACCTCTTCCTCCTGAAGCAGTTCACAATTGATCATAAAATTCATCTGAAGCTGACCACTGACAACGTACCCGTACACATCGATCAAATGCTGTCTTTCTGCTTTTGGGTCATGTACATGTCCATTTCGTTCATCTGCTATATACAGATTTGCCTCACCATCTATTTGATCTAATTGTCCAAGGTAATTAAAGCTCACCTGCGGCGCTGCCGTTTTAAGTAAACGAGATGCTGTCATGTATTGAAGTAAGCCATAGCCGATCCCCTTTTGCGGCACAGCTCTTAAGGTTTCTTTGACATCTTTAATTTGTCTCTCAACATCGGTTTGAATAAAAGGAATAAAAATAGGATAAGAGCTTGTAAACCAGCCGACTGTCCGTGACAAATCCATCTGTTCAAATAAATCCTCGCGTCCATGCCCTTCTAACGTAATCAGTAGTGGCTTTCCAACAGCTTGCGCAAGTGCTGACAGGAGTAAATCGTTGACCTCTGTTCGGTACGCTTGTGATGCGTGCCTTAGTAAAATGTCTGTTTGATCCTTCGTCAATTGAACAGTCAGGATCTCTGCATGTTCTTCTATATTGAAAAGCGCAGGTGGTTGAAAAGGCGAACCTTCTTCCTCTTGATTCATGATCTTTTCCCAAAAAGGAACCTGCTCTTGTAATTGATCGGTTTGTGCATATTCATAGAGTGCCTCTGCCCACTGTTGATAGGAAGCGGTTTTCTTTGCAAGCGTGATCTCCTGCCCTGCCGCAGCCTGCTTTAACCCATTTAATACATCTTCCTGTATGATGCGCCACGATATTCCATCCATCACAAGATGGTGGGCTGCGATAAAGAGTTCAGACGTACGATCACTTGTCTGAAAAAGAATGGCTTTGATCACTTCTCCCCGCTCTAATGACAATGTTCCTTGACGAGCGCTTGTCTCCATGCGGATTTGCTCTAGTGCTTCCTCGTGAGAAACATCCGTCAAATCAAAGAAAGTGACACAAGGAATGATGCCAGGCGCACGAACGGTTTGAATCCATGTACCGTCTGCTGCTTTTGTATAAATAGCTCTCAGCATATCGTGATGATCGACAAGCTTTGAAAGAACTTGTGTTAACTGCTCGGGTTGTATCGATTGCTTGAATTCAATATGCGCTGATAGATTCCAATAATCTTGGTTTGTCATCGATTGTTCAAGGAACCAAGATTGGATTGGAAGCAGACGAACATTTCCTGTAACAGGTGATTGATCATAGGACACAGATACATCTGCTTTTTTCATAGCGCGTGCCAGCTGTGAAATGGTCTGTTTTTCAAATACATCTCTCGGCTGTATGATGTAGCCTTCCTGTGCTAGGCGTGCCACCATTTGTATGACAATAATAGAATCTCCGCCAAGCTCAAAGTAGTTATCATGAACACCGATTGAAGGAGTGCCAAGAAGCTGAGTCCACACCTTTTCCAGCACCCGTTCTCCCTCACTGAGTGCCTGATCTGCTGGTTTGTCTGCTTCTTCCTGTCTCCACACTGGCGGCGGGAGATGCTTTTGATCTACCTTGCCGTTTGGCGTGAGCGGCAGTTCCTCGAGCTCTATGAATAGGCTCGGTACCATATAATCTGGCAGTCTATCTTTTAACTTGCGTCGAAGGTCTTGCTGAGTCCATTCACCTTTTTGGACAAAGTAACCGATCAGGCGCTTATGACCACTCTCGTGCTGATGCGGAATAACCGCACATTCTACGATGTCTTCAACACTCAGCATAGCGGCTTCAATTTCTCCGCATTCGACGCGATGTCCGCGTATTTTCACTTGATGATCCATTCTTCCAAGGCAGTCGATGATGCCATTTGGGAGCCAGCGGCCCATATCACCTGTTTTATATAAACGCTCTCCTTTATGGAAAGGATGCGGGATAAATGATTGCGATGTTTTTTCTTCATCTCCAAGGTAGCCGAGTGCCAGCCCTGTTCCGCCAACGTAGATTTCTCCAATGACACCCTGCGGAACCGGCTGCAGCTGGTCGTCTAATACATAGGCTTGTGAATAAGCAATTGGCTGACCGATAGGAACGGTCGTCTGCCCTTCGTCTAATGAACGAATGTGATGCACACAGGAGAACGTCGTATTCTCAGTTGGTCCATAGCCGTTTAAAAGCCCTTCCGGTAAATACGGCAGTGCCTTGCGGATATGAGCAGCTGAGAGCGCATCACCACCGACCAATAATGCATCGAATCCAGATAAAGCTTCTGGATGTTCTTCTGTCAATCGGTTGAACAGCGGCACCGTCAGAAATCCTGTTGTGATCTTGTATGATGTCAGTGTATCAGCCAGTGTATCCATTGATAAAACTGTATTTCGATCGGTCAGGATCAGTCTTCCCCCGTTTAGCAGGGCTCCCCATATTTCATACGTAAAGGCATCAAAGGAGAAGCTAGCGATTTGTAAAATACGTGTATGTTCATCAAGGGTGACATAATCTGTTTCACACACAAGCCGGATGACTGCTTGATGCGGGATCAATACCCCTTTTGGCTGTCCAGTTGATCCTGAGGTGTAATTGATATAAGCGAGTCCATCAGGTTTTAAGGCAGCAGGTATGAGTTCTGCTTCTGATAAAAATTCTTCATATCCTTCATCAAGACAAATGAGTTCGGTTTGACTGATGGACACCTTTTTCAGCCATTTATTTTTTGTCAGTAACAGCTGAATACCTGTATCCCTCAGCATATAATCAATGCGGGCATCTGGATATTCAGGATCAATTGGCACATAGGCGCCTCCTGCTTTCACAATCGCCAGCACCCCAAGAATCATTTCAGGCGACCTGTCGATGAGCAGCCCTACTGGTTCATGCGGCGTCACACCTCGCTGCTGCAGAGAAGCCGCAAGCCGGTCGACTTTCTCTTGTAACACACGATACGTCCACTGCTCTTCCCCGAATTCGAGAGCGATGGCATCGGGTGACTTTCTCACCTGCGCTTCAAACCGTTCAGTGATGAGAAGCGGGCCTGCAGGCTGATCTGTTTTGCCGCTCCATTCATAGAGCAGCTGATGCTTCTCTTTTTCTGGCAGGTAATTCATTAGTCTAATCGGCTGTGCTGGATTTTCACAAATACGCTCAAGCAGCTGCTCGTAGTACTGAAGGAACCGGTCCATCGTATCGTCAGAAAATAAGTCCACATCATACTCCAGTTTTAGTTGAAGACCCTCCGCTCCTTCAAAAACAAACAGGGATAGATCGAATTTGGCGGTATCGTTATCTTCAATGGCTAAAACAGATGTCGCCTCCCCCATCGGAGAAGCCTCAAGAGGCAGATTTTGCAAAACGAACATGACCTGAAACAGCGGCTGTTTGCCAGCCTCACGTACAATATTCAGCTCATCTACGACCATCTCAAACGGCACATCCTGATGCGCATAAGCGCCCATTGTTGTTTCTTTCACCCGTTCTAATAGGTCAGTGAAAGCAGGATTCCCGCTATGATCGATCCGAAGTGCCAGCGTATTGACGAAAAATCCGATGAGCTGCTCCATCTCCGTCCGATTTCTCCCAGCAATGACTGACCCAATCACAAACTCATCCTGTGAAGACAAACGGTGCAGCAAGGTAGAAAAGGCAGTCAGTAACGTCATATAAAGGGTGCTGTCTGTTTTTTTAGAAAGAGCTGCCAGCTGCTCAGACAGCGACTGCGACAGGTGGTATTTTTTCGTTTTTCCCTTGTAGGATTGAACGGCTGGCCGCGGGTAGTCATATGGCAAAACCAAATCTTCTACAGGAACAGCAAATTGCTCCTTCCAATAGGAAACCTGCTTTTGCAGCGTCTCTCCAGTCAAATACTCCTTCTGCCATAGGGCGTAATCCGCATATTGTATTGGCAGCGGCGAAAGATCAGGCTCTCTCTTGTCAATCATCGCTGTATACCATTCAGACAGCTCTCTTGCGGCAATCCCAACCGACCAGCCATCTGACACAATGTGGTGAATGGACATCAGCAGCAAATGATCTGTTTCCGACAGGCGAATCATTTTTACCCGAAAGAGCGGATCATGCTCTAAGCGGAAAGCTGTGCTTGCCTCTCTTTTTGCCCACTCAGCCGCTTTTTGTTCTTTTTCTTCCTGTGACGTCAGATCTGATAGATCCACCACTTCAAGCTCTGGAAGGGTCATATGCTCATGGATGATCTGCACCGGTTCATCGCCGCTCATGGTAAAGGAAGTTCTAAGCGCCTCATGCCTTTGCACCATTTGCTGAAGACTGCGCTGAAGCACCTTCACATCTAAAGATCCATTCACCCGAAAGGAAATTGTATTATTGTAAAATGGCAGATCAGGCTGTAATTGATAGAGAAACCACTGTCTTTGCTGGGCATAGGACATCGGAATCTTCTGCCCCTTTGCCATTTTCCGCACCTGTACCGCTTCATCCACTTTTGCATGCGAATCGATCCATGCCGCTAATTCCCCAAGTCTCGTATGCTCAAAAAGAACAGCGAGAGGCACATCAAACCCCATTTTTTGTCTCACCGCAGACAGCATTTGCGTCGCCTTGAGCGAATGACCCCCGAGTAGAAAGAAATGATCACCACAGCTGATATTTGAGACATCAAGCAGTTCGGACCAAATGCTTGCCAAATGTTTCTCCGTCTCCGTTTGAGGCGCTCTGTCCTCGGCTTCCTGGCCACTTTCCTCAATGAGTGCTTTAAAATACGGTTCATCCGGCATGCCATCCTCTGATTCTTTCCAATATTCCTCAGGAAATAGATGGACGGAATATTCACCAGATAGATGAGACTGCAAAGACGTATAAATGGACTGATACAGCCGTTCTTCAATGGCTTTTGTTTTGTCGGTTTTGAAAAAGACATATACGGCTTTCTCTGTTCGGCTCTTCGCATGGAGCATCTCTTGAATGTCCTGCTTCGACCGATCTAATCCCATATAAATGAGAGGTGCATCTGTCATCAAACATGCCAGCATCGTCTGCAAGCCCGCCCGCTTCGGAATCGGAAGATAGCCTCTTTCTTTTAACATGCCTTTGATCATCGAACCCTCGCTCATGCCGATCTCATCCCACATGCTAAAGCTAAAGCAGTAAGGCTTCACGGTAGATGTCAGCCTCTGATAATGAGCAAATTGTTCAACGAACTCATTGGCAGCGCAATAAGCGCCTACGGTCATCCCGCCCTTTAACGTTCGAGCTGATGAGCTAGAAAGAAATAAGACATTCTGACGTTTAGAAGCCGCTTCATGAAGCGCAATCGTGCCATATACCTTTGCTTCGTACATCGCATGTAAGGACGCAGACGACATGTCCGCAAGCAGCTCTTCTTGAATGATGCCAGCGAAATGAATCACACCATGCAGCCTTTTTCCATGAGCCACCTCTTGTCTCGAGATAAGGGCTTCAAGGGCTTTTGCATCCGTCAAGTCCACTTCTTCATAATGAACAGTGCCGCCGCGTTTTTCCGCTTGTTTCTCAAGTGAGGTCAATACGTCTTGCTGCTCCGCACTTAAAGCTTCTCGTGCCTTTCTTCCAAGCAGCACAAGATGCGCGTGATAGGATGTTAGAAGATGTTCACTTAGCATCCGTCCTATTCCGCCAAGCCCGCCCGTCATCACGTAAAGCCCGGATGATTCAAATGGCGGTTTTTTCCTCTTTTGTTCCCTTTCCAGATGAAGCGGCGCTATAAGAGGAATATAACGAACACCTCCGCGATAAGCAGCGACATGCTGACTTGTGCCATGGATGAGCTCTGTCATGATCGCCGATACATGAGAATGACCAACCGATTCTGTGAGAGAAAAATCAAGACATCGCACCTTGATAAACGGCCATTCATGCTGAACAGCTGTCATCAATCCCGCTGTTGTTGCTTTTTCCACATGATGTACTTTGTCTTCTGGCAAATTCATCGCATGAGCGGAGACAAAGGTCATCTCTACAGGTTCCTCATAGGCGGCGATCGCTTTTGTTACATACAATGCACTCATGCTGCCAGCTTTCTGTGCTTCCTTCGCTATTTCCGCCTGTAATGTGTCTTTCTTGTTTGTGTAGTTCCAAAGGTGAATGATTTGTTTCACCGAAACGCCATACGAACGGAGCGTCTCAAAGAGTTGTTCGTAGTCTGACGGCCGATTCGGGTGGATGATGAAGTGAGTGGGTGTGAGTTGTGTGAATGCTTGACCCGGTTCAACCGTGATATAGGTTTGTTCATGGTTTGAGAGGAATTTCAATTGATCTGCCAGCCCTAACTCATCTGCAAAGATCACCATGTCCCCTTCTGTTTGCTTTTCCGTTTCATGAAGCGGAGCGGGTGTCCACTTCTTTTGATAACTCCAATCAGGCAAGGTATGTTCATTTTCAAGTCTGATGTCCAGTTCCTTAATGATTTCGTCGAATTCTCCTTCCTGCCACCTTGTCTTGAGCTGTGCCCTTTCTATTTTTCCAGAGCTTGTTTTCGGAAAGGCATGCTTCTGGACAGGAATAATCCTTGATGCATAAAGACCCATTTTTGTCGCAATATGGGTTTTAATGTGCTGGCTAGCCCTCATGATATAAGCAGGCTCATACAGCTTCGGTGTAAAAAAGAGAACCAGTTCATCGGATGCAGATGCCTCCATTCGCACGGAGCAAGCAGCCACAAAGCTTGTTTCTACGCCGGGTACTTCCTCTGCCATGGCTTCAATTTCATAGTTGTGATAATTTTTCCCGTTGATGATGATCATGTCTTTTTCTCTGCCAGTTAATGTCAGCCTTCCTTCATGCAGAAAACCTAAATCACCCGTGTGGAACCAGCCCTCTGTTTGAAAAACCTCTTCATTCGCTTCGTCATTCTTGTAATAGCCCTTCATTGTCGTCGGCCCTTTGATTTGCACGCTGCCAATATGATCTTCAGGAAGAAGCTCATGCTCATGGTTGACGATACGAATCGTAATACCCGGAATCGGTTTCCCGAGCTCTGTAAAGCTGACGGTTCCAGTTTCGCGTGCCTCTGCTGGTCTTAGCTGCTCTGTCAGCGATGTTTCCTCAAAGGTCAGAACCCCGCTGTTTTCATCTCCCCGCTCAATCGCAAAAGAGAAGACAACGGCTGATGAGATTTCTGACATGCCGAAAGCTGGTCTGATGACGTCTCCTTTTAAGCCGTGCGGTGCGAGCAGGTGTAAAAACCGGTGAATCGTCTTCGGCACAACCGCTTCTGCCCCATTGATCATACAAGTCATAGCAGAAAGATCCCACGATCCCGAAGAGATTTCTTTCTCATAATCATTGATCATCGCAAATGCGAAGTTAGGTGCCCATGTCTTCGTTGCACGATAGCGGTCCATCCAGTCAAGCCAGCGCAGCGGCTGAGCGATGAAGTCATCTGTTCTTGCTCGAATTTGCTCACAGCCTGTGTACACATTGACAAGATGGAACATGACAATGCCGCCAATATGATCTAATGGCATCCAGTCTAACGAGACATCCTCTTGTGTAAACCCATTGGCTGCAACTGTTCCTTTGACATTCGCCAGCACACTTCTATGAGAATGCTCTACGCATTTGGGCATCCCCGTACTTCCAGACGTTAAGATAAAAAAGACGGAATCATCGGGCGTGACTGGGTGTGCTTCTAGATCTCTTTCTAAAGTAAGCATTGGTTCAACGGCTGCCACACGTAATTGATCTGTATGCCACAGTAAAGCCAAGCCTTGCACCTCATCAATCAGCGAGTCATCCGTGAGAATGAGCGGATGCTCCAGCAGGTCCCAAGCGTGATGAAGCTTCTTCACTGAGGCATTCATTTCCCGATAGGTCGGGGCTGCCGACACAAGTGTTGGGACAAATCCGCCTAACACACATGCCCAAAAAGCCGTGACCATCGCATGATTCGATGAAAATTGAAAGAACACAGGATCTCCTGGCTCAAGCCCTAGTGCCCTTAAACCCGTCAACACCCGCTCGGCATCCTCCTTTAACTGCGCGTAGGATTGCGTGAGCTCGTTTTCACTATTGATGATATAAGTCAGCCCATTTGTTGTTTTGGCTGCCTCAGTTAGAGCGTCCTGCAAGGTTTGAGCTCCTGCACGAACATCTATATCCCCTCCATAGGAAATGGCTGGGGGCATGTCCGCTAAAGCAGGTGAAGCCATTTGCGTTTGTATCCATTCAGCTGCGGCCTCCTGCTCCATGTGTTGGTCTAGAAATAAATGAGAGAGGTGATATGGCCGTGGTCGAATGGTTTTTTCACGAGAAAAAACAGCGAAGCGTTCGATTTCGTTGGTTTGTAAAATGGTTTTCTGTACATCTTGTAAAATCGTATCCATTGATTCATGTACATTCGATTGATTAATGGTTGATGGTTTCATATGAGTTCCTTCCCTTTTTTGTCAGGCAGGGCTGCCAATGTGCACCCCTGCCTCATCTAAAGTTCACAAGACTGTTTCTCTATTTTTATGATGGACTATTTCTTTAATTAGCTGTGCATTTCGGGCGGCACATTCTTTGTTTTTGAACATGTCGGCGTGCTGACCATAGCCTTGATATTGTCGATAAGCGCCGGTCGTCGCAGTTTCCCAATGTTCCATCCATTCTGGTATCGCAATGTTTTCTTCGGATTGGATGAAATCAATGTTTGCTTGTATCTCTCCTTGGTTCACCCCCTTAACAAAAGTTTCATAGTAAGCCCTCGTTTTTTGAGCAAGCGCGTCTTGAATGAGCTCCGCTTGGGCAAGTTCACTTTGCTTCGACTGATGGACGATCGCTGCAATATCGTCATCAATGGATCGTCCTTCTAAATCACTTTCTCCTATTTTCTTATAGGAATCGATCATGATGACTTTTTCGACGGTCCGCCCTGCTTGTTCGAGCGATTGAACAAGCTCAAAGGCTAGGTAGCACCCGCCAGAGTAACCCATCAAAGTCAGCGGTCCTTCAGGCTGAAGGTGCTGGATATGCTGAACGTATTGCGTGATTCGGTGATCAGCTTCAATAAAGTCAAAGGCGATCAAACGAACACCATCGAGCGTTTTTGCGGCTTCCTGATAGATAAAGCCATAGCCTGGTAATGGGGGTAGAGCAAAGACTGTTGGCGTTTGAGATTCATTGAATACAAGATAGCCGGCTGCTTCCTGATCCTGCTGTTGAATATAACGGCTGATTGCTTCAATGGTAGGCGTCTCAAACAGCAAGTGAATAGGCACCTGAACATCGAATTCCTTCGACATCTTGGATAAAAGCGACATCGCTTTTAATGAATGCCCGCCAAGCTCAAAGAAATGGTCATCTGTGCTGATATCTTCTCGTTCAAGCACTTCCCGCCACATCACAAGTAGCTTTTGTTCTACCTCATTTACCGGAAGCTTCACATGACGGTTTCCTTGAGGCACCTCTGGCTTTGGCAGCTGACGTTTATCAACCTTTCCATTTGGCGTAAGTGGTATTTTCTCAAGTCTGATCAGGTCATGAGGCTGCATGTAAGCCGGAAGTTTTTCCTTCAGCCCTGATTTGATCACATCCAGTTTATCCTTCCACTCCTCCTCACACGTCATGTAGGCGAGCAGCCTTGTATGCTGCGTGTTATGCTGATCAGCTATAAGAGCCGCTTGTTTTACACCTGGATGCATGAGAAGGTGGGCTTCAATTTCTGTCAGCTCAATTCGGTGACCGCGAATTTTCACCTGATCATCCACTCTGCCTGCATACTCAATCAAACCGTCCGTTCGAAAATAAGCCAAGTCTCCTGTACGATACAGCCTTTCTCCCGCAGCAAATGGATGCGCGATAAAGGCTTGTTTTGTCAGATCAGGACGATTCAAATACCCCTTCGCAAGCCCTTTGCCGCTCAGACAAAGCTCTCCGACCATTCCAATCGGCTGAAGCTGCCTGTGCTGACTCAATATATAAGCACCCGTCTGGTTGAGCGGCTTTCCGATTGGAATCGAACGCGCTTCCATCGGCAGAGCCTCATCGACTGGATAATAAGTGGCGAATACTGTTGATTCGGTTGGGCCGTAGACATTGATGAGTCTGCCTTTCCCCATGACAGCAAAAGCTTTCCTCACATGCTGTACCGATGCCCGCTCTCCTCCGAATAGCACCTTGCGCACACTACGCATCCAGTCGGTTTCTTCATCAACAAGGAGATTAAATAATGCCGTTGGAACAAACATGACAGAAATGTTTTCCCTTTTAATCAATCCCGTCAGCTCGCCCATGTTTAAAATGGTCTCTTTTTTCGGCAAGACAAGCTTCGCTCCGTTTAAAAGTGCGCCATACACATCAAATGTAAAGCCATCAAATACGCTGTTGGATAATGACAGCAGTGTATCTGTTTCTGAAATGGTTAAGTAGTTTGTATTTTTGACCACCCGGGCAATATTGGAATGGGTCGTCATGATGCCTTTTGGCTGACCTGTTGTACCAGACGTATACATGATGTAAGCCGTATCGTGTAAGCCTGCTTCAAGCGGCAGATTCTCTGAGCTCATCAGTGAAATTTCTTGATCATCTGCAAACAGATACTTTCCATCAAACGCAAGTCCCTTCACTTGACCGATAAAGGATGAGTGAGTCAGTAGATGCGTTGCTCCGCTGTCTTTAAGCATGTATTGAATGCGGCTTTCTGGATAATCGGGATCAATTGGCACATAGATTGCACCTGCTTTTAAGACAGCAAGTAGACTGACAATCAGTTCAGGCGTGCGGCCCGCTAAAATGGCGATGACCGTTTGATGCGTGACCCCATTTTTTTGCAAATGTCTTGCCAATCGGTTAGCTTGTTCATTCAGCTCCGCATATGTCATCGTGTGCTCACCTGCTGATAATGCGACCGCATTCGGTTGTTTGCGGACATTATGCTCAAACCATTTCGACAAATATAGCTGGTCATGCTCAAGCTCGGGCGCATTCCATTCCTCAAGAATCAGCTGCTTTTCCTGTTTCGTGACAAGTGTAAGTGTATGAACCGATTGATCAGGATGCTTGATCGCCTCGCTCATCAATAAACTCAGCTGCTCCTTTAACCGTTGAACAAATTGAGGATCAAATGCTTTTTTGTTAAAGGCCAGCTTCAATTGCAATTGTTCTCCTGGTGATGCCAGCAAATTGAGATCATAGTTCGATTTTTCATACACATTCATGTTTTCCACAGTAAATCCTAACCGCGCCTCTTGCTCGTCCTTCTTTGCGGCTGGGACATTTTCAAACACGACAATATGATCAATGAGTGGCTGATGACCTGTCTTTGCCTGAATATCATAAATCGGAATATATTGATGCGGCTCGGCTGCAAGAGACTGCTGCTGCGTTTCTGACAGAAGAGAACGGAATGTCATGTCATCTGTCAGCTGAATTCTTCTTGGGATGACATTGATGAACAAGCCAACCATTCTGTCAACACCAGCCAAATCTGCCGGACGTCCCGACACAACCGTGCCAAACAGCACATCATTTGACCGCTGATATCTGCTCAGCAGAATTGACCAGACCGATTGCAGCACACTGCTTAACGTCGCATTTTGCTGGAACGCTAACTCTGATAAAGCAGCTGTTTCTCCCTTGCTCATCGACCATTCCAATTCGCCTAATTCATGTTCATTCGTTTGCTTTCTCTGTTCTTTAAAGGTAGATTGTCCATCAAACCCGGCTAATGATTGCTGCCAATATTGAAGTGATGCTTGTTTATCTTGTTTTTCAAGCCATTGAATATATTCTTTGTACGGTTTAACCGGTTCCAGTTTGTAAGGGATGTCATGTAAAAGGGCATGATAAATCGTAAATAACTCCTGCACCACAAGCCCAAAGCACCAGCCATCAAGAAGGATATGATGATAGCTCCATATCCAGCGATAGCTGGCAGGGCCCGTTTGGAAAACTGTTGCCCGCATGAGAGCATCCTTCGAAAGGTCAAATCCTCTCAGGCGATCCTGTTGTTTAAATGTCTCAAGACGTACAAGCTGTTCGTCTTCAGAAAGATTCTGCATGTCCACCACATCAAGCGTAAAAGGACGTTTCTTCAGCACAACTTGGACAGGGCGCTTCACTTTTTCGTGGAGAAATACGGTACGAAAAATATCGTACCGCTCCACGATGACATTCATGCTTTTCTCAAGTAAGTCATGACGCAGTGTGCCCTTTACGTTCATATCCATTTGCTCTACATAAAAGCCCTTTTCTTGGTGATGGAGGGTATGAAACAGCATGCCTTCTTGCATCGGTGACAGATAATACATGTCTTGAACTTGATCCCTTTTAAATGAACTCATCTATTTCATCCTCCCTTCCCGTTTTTATGACTGATCTCATGTTGTTAGGTCAATTTCTCCTCAAGCATGTCAAATATATCGTCCATTTCATCCATTTCAAGGTCACCAGCAGAGAAATCACTTGGCGTAAATTCTCGTTCGTGCTGTGCTAAACAATGAGTCATGATGGATTGGATTTTTTCTTTTAGCAATGCCATGAACTGCTGTATCGTCTGTTCTTCATATTCATCTGTACAATAGGAACACGACAACATGAATCGATTGTGTTGAACAAGACCACTGAGATTCAGCTTATAGACAGCTTCTGAATCAGAGCTTGCTTGTCGTCCCATATCATAGGCGGACGGTCTAAAGAGTTCTGTCGTCACTTCCTGATCAATCTGCCCCAGATAGTTCAAGCTGATTTCAGGCTGTACATGCTGTCCTGACGATTCAGTGGCTGTGAGGTATTTTAAAATCCCGTAGCCGATCCCTTTATTCGGGACACGCCGCAGCATCTCTTTCGTTCCTTTAATAGCCTCAGCTACGGTCTGATCCGGCTTTGCTTTCAGTACGACTGGGTACATACTCGTAAACCATCCAACCGTGCGGGAGACATCCAGCCCTGATAAAATATCCTCTCTTCCATGACCTTCAAGCTGCACATGTACATGGGATTCACCTGTCCACTCCTGAACGGCAAGACCGAGCGCACATAGAAGAATATCGTTCATTTCCGTTGTGTACGGTAGATGAATGTCTGTTAAAAGATGCTCGGTTTCAGACTCTGAAAGCTGCATCTGTACTGCTTTTGTTTGAGCAACTTTTCTTTTCGTTACTTCATGATCAACAGGTAAAGTGGTCATTGGGGTCCTGTCAATCTCATTCCAGTACTCACTTTGGCTTTTTAACGGCTTAGACTGTGCGTATCGTTCGATCGCCTCTGCCCATTCTTTAAAGGAGTGGGTTTTAGGCGGTAGGACGAGCGTTTGTCCTTGGGCAGCCTGTTGATAAAGAGACATAAAGTCCTCTAGTAAAATTCGGCATGAGACACCATCAATAACAAGATGGTGTGTCACGATAAGTAAGTGATCGCCATCTTTTGCACGGAAACAGATCACTTTCATGAGCGGACCTGTTTCGAGGTTCAGCTGACGCTGATACTCGTTGGCATAGGTGGAAATGGCTTTTTTCACGTCGTGCTCTTTAGAGACATCATGAGAAATAACCGCAATCGGTTCAGTGAGCTCCCGCTGATTGTATTGCAGGATGCCGCCATCCTCTTGCCTGTATACCATGCGCAGTGCATCATGATGTGAAAGTAATTTCTGCATCACTTGTTCTGTCATCAAAAGGTCAAATCCATTTGGCGCATGAAGCATCATCGAGAGATTCCAATGATGCTGGTCAGTGAATGTTCGTTCAAAGAACCAGCGTTGAATTGGAGTCAACATGACTTCCCCTTCAACCGATGATTGGTTGGCTGTCAGTTGATCAGCTTCTTCGATATATGGGCGCAGCTCGGCAATGGTTGGGTACTGGAATAATAGCTTCATATCAAGCTTCCAGCCCGCTTGTGTGAGCCTGCTTGCCATTTGAATGCCTTTAATCGAATCTCCGCCAAGGAAGAAGAAGTGATCGTGAATGCCGACTTGGCTGACGCCAAGCACGTCTTCCCAAATGCCGCATAGTAGTGTTTCCACTTCGTCTCTTGGCGCTTCGTATGCTGTTTGGTTCGCTTCCATATCAGGTGCTGGCAATGCTTTCAGATCGACCTTGCCATTTGCCGTCATCGGCAGTTGGTCAAGCTTAATGATCCATGAAGGCACCATATAGTCTGGCAACGTGCGTTTTAAGCTTTCTTTTAAGTCTTCTGTTTCATTCTCCGTGATGACATATGCGGCAAGGG
The DNA here is from genome assembly GCF_037965155.1 of Bacillus sp. FSL W8-1143. Lineage (NCBI taxonomy): Bacteria > Bacillati > Bacillota > Bacilli > Caryophanales > Bacillaceae > Bacillus > Bacillus sp. FSL W8-1143. The sequence continues at coordinate 395,028 of NZ_CP150182.1, read as the reverse complement.
CATCCTGTTCACTGGCATCTTTGACCGTTGTCACGACTGCTTCTTTGACTGAATTCAGTTCAAGAAGCTGAGCTTCAATTTCTGACAGCTCAATCCGGAAGCCGCGGATGTTGACCTGATGGTCTTTTCTGCCGAGATAGATTAGCTCGCCATCCTCTGTCCATTTCACTAAGTCGCCTGTCAGGTACATACGCTCACCTGGATAAAATGGATCTGGGACAAAGCTTTTCTCTGTTTCCTCCGGAAGATTCCAGTACCCTCTTGCCAGTCCTTTTCCTGCGATCACAAGCTCACCCGGTACGCCTGGCGGCGAGAGGTCATATAACGAACCCATAATGTAAAAACGGGTATTGGCAATCGCTGTTCCGATCGGAAGCGTGCCTTGATCTGGATCGATGATCCCGCTTGTCGCCACGACGGTGTTTTCTGTCGGACCGTAGTTATTCACGAGTTGATATGGAACTGGTTTTACCTGTTTCAGCTTGTCTCCTCCTGTTAGTAAGTAACGCAAGGAGTGATTGTCCATCGACATAAACTGCTCGCATAGCTGAGTTGGCAGGAATGCAATGGTGATATTTTCGTCATTGAAATACGCATTGAGCTTGATCATATCGAGACGAATCGCTTCATCAATGATGTGCAGCTCTGCGCCGGCGATCCATGTCGGGAACATTTCCCAAATGGAAGCGTCAAAGCCAAAGCCGGCATATTTGGCGGTTCGGTCCGCGTTTGTCACTTGGAAGGCATCATTGTGCCAGAACGCAAGATTGACAAGAGAATGGTGCTCAACCATGACACCCTTCGGCTGTCCTGTCGTTCCAGATGTGTAAATCATATAGGCGAGATCTGTTGGTTTGACATGAACCTGAATTTCTTGTGCTTCGCCTTCTACGGCATCTTCTATCAACAGGACATGACCTGCAAAGGAAGTTGGTGCAGTTAATCCTTTTTGCATGAGAAGCACCTCTGCCCCGCAGTCTTCCAGCATGTAGGCAATACGCTGATCCGGATAATCCGCATCAATTGGAACGAATGTCGCACCTGACTTCAGGACGCCAAGGACGGCTGCCGTCATGTCAAGGGACGGACGGGTGAGAATGCCGACGCGGTCTCCTCTTTTTATGCCGTTTGAGATGAGCCTTGAAGCGACTGTATTTGCCCGATTGTTCAGTTCCTCATACGTCCAGCTCGTTCCGCGGAAGGTCGCCGCTTTTTGATGAGGTGTCTGGTATGCCTTAGCCTCAATCAGTGCATGAACCGTTTGATCTGACGGTACATGTAGCACAGGGCCTGACCATTCATTGATCAGTTCTTGTTTTTCCTCTTCATTTAAGATCGAAAGCGATGAAATTGGTTCATTTAGCTTCGCCAGCATCTCGTCTATGATTTGTTCATAATATCGACTCCAACGCTGAATGGTCTTCTTTTTAAACAGCGCCGTTGCATATTCAAAGCGTAAGCCCACTTTGTTCTTTTCTTCGAATATACCGAGCGTTACATCAAATTTTGCATGAACTGTCTCTTGCTGTTTTTGCGAAAGCTTGAATCCATTTAGTTTCGGTAACGTCATATCACGGTCATCCGTTGTCAGCATGACACTAAACAATGGGTTGCGGCTAGTGTCTTTCGGAAGATCTAACTGTGCTACCAATTCCTCAAACGGAAATTCTTGATGTTCATAGGCTGATAGACTTCGATCTTTCATTTTTTCAAGCAATTGTGCTGTCGTTTCCTCGAGCTGCACTTCATGTCGAAGAGCCAGTGTATTCACAAACATGCCTGGAACCCGTTCGATTGAAGCATGTGTACGTCCTGCTGTGACAGCGCCTATAACGATATCTGTCTGCCCAGTTAATTTGGAAAGGAAAATAGCAAATGCCGTTTGCATGACCATGTTCATGCTTACACCTTTTTCAGCCATGAGTGCTTTAATGGTCTGCACCTTCTCAGGAGATAACCATCTATCGACTCGGTCTCCTTCAAATGACTGGACATGAGGGCGCGGAAAATCAAGTGGCAGTGCCAAATCTTCAGGTGGCTCTGCGTATTGCTCCAGCCAATATTGACGCTGTTTCTGGAGCAGCGCTTGCTGCTTTTCTTCCTGCTGCCACACCGCATAATCCTTGTAGTGCAGCTGAACTGGCGGTAACGTCTTTTTCTCATACAGCTCTGCCAATTCTTGAATGAGCAGACTGCGTGTGACACCATCTGCGATGATATGGTGCATATCCATCATGAACACATATTTTTCTTCAGAAAACTTCGCCACCTTTGCCCTCATTAATGGTGCTTGATGTAATGAGAATGGGGTGATGAATGCGTCTATGACAGGTTGCTCATGACCTTTCTCTACTTCAACAACCTCTAACGTAAACGGCACTCGGCGATACACTTTTTGAACGGGTACGCCGTCAATTTCTACAAAGGCTGTCCGCAATGATTCATGTCGTTCGATCAAGGCTTGCAGCGCTTCTTCTAGCTGCTTTACATCTAGACTGCCTTCCATCATCAATACGGCAGGCATATGGTAAGTCACTGCTTCTGGATGCAGCTGCTGCAACACATACATCCGCTTTTGAGCAGAAGAGACAGGATAGAAATCTTGCTTCTCCGCCGGCTGAATGGATGTCATGTCCGAGGAACCCACTTCTTCTAAATAAGCTGCCATAGCGCGTATCGTTGGCTTTTCAAAAAGGACTTTGAGCGGCACATGCTTGTTCAGCTTGGCTTGCATTTTTGAAATGAGCACCATGCCTTTGAGGGAATGACCTCCCAATTCAAAGAAGTGATCATGCACACCTATTTGTTCAACCGCAAGTACTTCTGACCAAATATCGCAAAGCGTCTGCTCAAGTGCCGTTTTTGGTGCTACATGCACCGCGCGATTCATATGCACCTCGTGCGGAAGCGGCAGAGACTTCGCATCTACCTTTCCGTTTTGCGCGAGCGGGATGTGGTCGACTTTGACAAAGTACGTTGGGATCATATAATCCGGCAGTGTCTCCGCAAGCTTTTCTCTAAACGTCAGTGTTCCAATCGGTTCAGGCGACGTGTAATAGAGTGCAAGCTCTGGTAAACGGGACATATGAAGTACTTTGACATACACCTCTTGAATGGATAATCGTGCACGTGCGGCATGCTCAATTTCCTGCTTCTCAATACGATAGCCGCGGATTTTCACCTGATCATCTATTCTTCCGAGAAATTCAATGTCTCCATTTGCATGCTGTCTGACCAAATCTCCTGTACGATACATCCGTTCTTCAGAAAAATACGGATTTTCTAGAAAACGCTCTGTCGTTAATTCAGGCTGATTCAAATACCCTCTCGATACGCCTTCCCCTGATATATAAAGCTCTCCAGGTGCGCCATAAGGGACGAGGCGCTGCTGACGATTGAGTACGAGCGCTCTTGTATGAGCAATTGGCTGCCCGATCACAGAGCGATCCTTGAGTGTGCCTTGCTCTTGCTTTGTGATCAGCTTGGTCACAGTTCCAATGGTTGTCTCTGTCGGGCCGTAGTGGTTCATCACAGCCACACATGGATGCTGCTCCATAAATGTCTCAACGTCCTCAGAGACAATCGATTCTCCTCCAAGTATGACAAGGCGTAAAGCGTTAAATGCATGATCCTTCGAATCTGCCATCATATGAAATAAGGATGGTGTCATTTTGATATAAGTCAGCTCTTGTTCATCAATTAAACGCATGAGTCGTACCGGGTCTGTATACACATCTTCACGAGGCACATACAGGGTTCCTCCTGCCTTTAAGACAGGGAAAATGCTTGTGTAACCAAGATCATATGCATAAGAAGAAAGAAGTGCCGTCCGATCGCATTCTTGCAATGTCACCTCATTTGTCAGCCAGTTAACGTAGTGTGATAGATTACGATGCGTGAGCTGAACACCCTTCGGTTTTCCTGTTGTCCCAGATGTGTAAATCACATACGAAAGTTGATTGGCTGATGCTTCCGGTAAATCTAACATGCGGCTTTGAAGTACTGCTTTTTCAACCTGCACGACCTGAATCGACTTGTGATGTTGATAGGACCCTGCAAGAGACTCATTTGTTACGATCACTTGTGCACCTGAATCTTCTAACGTGTAATTGATACGTTCCGCAGGGAAGGCCGGATCAATTGGCACAAATGCACCTCCTGCTTTCATCACACCAAGCATTGAAACGATGACATAGACAGAGCGATCAAGAATCAGCGCTACAGTCTTTTCTTTCTCGACGCCACGTATCTTCAGTTCACTGCCAAGCGCATTTGACATGTCTTCCAGCTCGCCGTAAGTGAGCTTCCGTTGATCATCCATCACCGCAATGGCATCTGGTGTTTCCTTTGCCTGACGTGAAAATTGGACGTGGAAAGGCTCATGATGATTTGTTTGCACTTCGTCTTTTTTCTCCAACCGCTCTATTTGCTCATGCTGTTCAAGAATAGGGAGCAAGCCGATCTGTTCCTCCGGGTGTTGGACCGCTTCATGAATAATCGCCAGAAGATGCGTTCCGAATCTGCGGACCGTCTCTTCTTTAAATAACGCCGCTGCATAGTCAAAGCTCAGCTTTAATGCTCCCTCTCGTTCAAATGCTTCTAGAGACAAATCAAATTTGACTGAGTGATGCTGTATGGCATAAGGCGAAATGTGCAGGTCGCCGAGCTTTAGCGCGGGAACCTCCATGTTCTGCATGTTAAATGACACGCTAAAGAGCGGGCTTCGGGTTGTATCACGATCTAACGGAAGAAGTGCAATTAACTCTTCAAGCGGATAGCTTTGATGAGCAAAAGCATCAACACTCGTTTCTTTTATTTCTTCAAGCAGCTGTAAAAATGTCTTTGTTTGCTCTGGTTTTCCGCGCATCGCAACGGTGTTGATAAACATCCCCGGCATGTCCTGTATATCAGGATGTGTCCGTCCTGCAACAGGGGAACCAACGATGATATCTTCCTGACCGCTATAGGTGGCAAGCAGCACCTGAAAAGCAGATAACAAGAACATGTACATGGTCGTATCTGTTTTCTGAAGCAGGTCATGAATCCGCTGAGTCGTCGCTTGATCACAGCCAAACATGAATCGTTCTCCTGAAAAATCACGTTCCGCTGGACGCGAGAAATCAGTTGGCAGCTCTAATACTGGCAAGTCTCCTTCGAATTGCTTCAGCCAATAGGCTTCATGCTCCTTCTGTTTCTCCGTCTCTTCTTCACTTAACTGCCAGACAGCGTAATCTTTATAATGAATGGCTCTTTCTGCAAGAGCTTCGCCATCATAGGCCTTCGCCAAATCTTGTATGAACGTCTTCATGGAGCTGCCATCTGTAATGAGATGATGTGCTTCCAAGACGAGAAGATGACGGTTTTCACTGACCTTCAACAACTGGGCTCGTAATAAAGGCGCAGCTGTTAAATCAAATGGTGATTGATGTTCAGAAAGAAATGCCTCCGCCTCTTCTTCCTTGATATCATGAACAGGAAGGTCAAATCCCGTCCATTCATTCACTCTTTGAACAATGTCTTCTCCATTCATATGAAAACTCGTTCTTAGGATTTCATGCGTTTGGATCAACTGATCGAACGCTGATTTGAGCCGCTGATATTCGAGTGTTCCTTCAAGCGTTAAGACGATTGGAATATGATAATTCGTACTCTCTGGTTCGAGTGTCTGCAAAATGTATAAACGGCGCTGAGCTGGTGATACCGGATACTCGTCCGCCTGCTCTGCTGGTAAAATCGGATGCCCCATTTCTTCTTGACCATCCTGATCGATATATGCCGCTAATGAACGAATCGTCGGCTTCTCAAAAATCACTTGAATCGGCATTTCCTTTTGAAGCACCTCTTGAATCTTCGCGGACATCATCATCGCTTTAAGAGAGTGCCCGCCAGCCATGAAGAAATGTTCATCTACTCCTACCGTTTTTCCAAGAAGCTCCTCCCAAATTTGAGCGAGTGCCTTTTCTGTCTCTGTCTCAGGCTGAATGATTTCCTTTTTCTCCTGATACGCTTCGTCCGGCTTTGGTAAAGCTTTTCGATCTACCTTGCCGTTCGATGTGAGCATAAAAGCATCCAGCTTCATCACATGGTGCGGCACCATATAAGCTGGGAGCTCTTGATTAAATAAATCTCGCACTTCTTCTTCTGTCATTGTCCCTGTGAAGTAAGCAGTGATTTCCTTTTCATCTGAGGAAAACGAATGGACAAGCACAACCGCATCATCTATGCCCGCTTTTTGTTGAAGCACTGATTCAATTTCACCAAGCTCAATACGGAAGCCTCGAATTTTCACCTGATCATCTGTCCGGCCGAGGAATTCGATTTGGCCATCCGCGCCATACCGAGCCAAATCACCTGTTCGATACAAACGGCCTGACGGCTTAAAAGGATCTGCCATGAATACTTGATTGGTCAAATCTGGACGATGGAGATATCCTCTTGCGACACCATCCCCGCCAACATACAGCTCTCCTGGCGCTCCAATTGGCTGCAATCGTTGATCACCATCTAAAATATAAGCCGACGAATGGTTAATCGGCTGGCCAATTGGAATTGGACCCGTTTCATCTCCTCTTACTTCGTAAATGGTCGAGATGGTTGTATTTTCTGTTGGACCATAGGCATTCAGCAAGACAAGTGCTGGATGATGCTGTTTCACAAGCTCCGCACTCTTCACATTGATCACGTCACCGCCTGTAATTAATGTGGTTAATCCTTTGAACATTTGTGGCCGCTGCTGAGCGAGCTGATTAAATAATCCAGTCGTTAAAAAGAGCGTCGTGATCTGATGTGTTTGGATAAATTGTTCAAATCGATGAATATCCAATAAAGTATCGCGGTCAACAGGATACAGCGTCGCCCCACCCAGCAGCGTGGTAAAGATTTCAAAGGTAATGGCGTCAAAGCTGACGGCCCCTGTATGAGCCATACGATCCGACTTATTCAAGCCTAATTTCTCCTGAGAGCAAGCCAATCTCACAATATGCTGATGCTCAATTTGAACCCCTTTTGGCTGTCCAGTTGATCCCGATGTATACATGATATACGCCAAGTGAGATGGAGACGTCCTGACTGATACATCCATGTGTGAGTGATGAGGCTGACTCGTCACATGTACAGCCTTGATCTGTTCATCAACTGGCGGCGGACTATCAGCATGAAGCAAAATGGATGCGCCACTGTCCTCAAGCATAAATCGGATTCTTTCTTCAGGCTGCGAAGGATCAATCGGCACATAAGCTGCCCCTGCGTGCAGAACTGCTAAAATGGCAATCACCGCATCAGCTGATCGGTTCATATACACTGCAACAGCATCTCCTGGCTGTACGCCTTTCTCAATAAGACTGCCAGCTAAACGACTGATTTCTTGTCCGAGCTCCTCGTACGTGAATGTTTGATCGCCTTCAACTAATGCCAGATGGTCAGGCTGCGCCTTCACACGTTCATTGAGCAGCTCAGGAATAGACAGATGCTTCGGATAATCTCGCTCCGTCTGATTCCACGCTTTGATCTGCTGCTTCTCCTCTTCCGTGATACACGTCACGTCCTGAAGGCGTACTTCAGGGTTTTGGATGATTTGCTTCATGAGATTGGTTAGATGTTTCGATATGTTTTCAATGATCTTTTCTTCAAAAGCTATGGCGTTGTATTTGATTTTCAATGTCCATGTTTCACCTGGATACACAAGGATATTTAGGTCAAAATTCGTTTGTTCAAATCCGTCCTTTACATCAATGGAAAAACCAAGACGTGCAGACATGGTGTCACCAGACAGCTCCTGATCTAAAGGATAGTTCTCAAACCCAACCAAATGATCAAAAAGCTGCCCTCCAGCAGCTGTCTTCTGCTGAATGTCATAAAGCGGCATAAAATCATAGTTTTCCGCTTCCAGTGCGTGCTGCTGAACCTTTTGAAACAGCTGTTTAAACGTCTGTTTCTGATCCAATGTCACTCGAACGGGTATCGTATTGATAAACAGCCCTGCCATGCGCTCAATTCCAGATACACTTGGAGGTCTGCCCGATACAACGGTGCCGAATGTGACGTCATCAGCTGCATGATAGGTGCCTAAAAGAACAGACCAGACAGCCTGAAACAGGTTCGGGGCTGTCACTTGGCATTGTCTTGCTACATTTTGAATGGCTTGTACCGTTTGAGCATCCCATGTAAACGTCCATTCCTGATGGTCGTATTGTCCGTTCGCTTCTTTTTGCTGCAGCAGCCCTTGATGCTGAACCGCTCCATCTAGACGCTCCTGCCAATAGCTTTCCGCTTCTTGTTTATTTTGCTTTCCAAGCCACTGGATATAATCTGCATAAGGCTTACCCTGTGAGCGATCCGGCGTTCGACCGTTCCGAAAAGATTCATAGTAATGAAACAGTTTTTTCATTAAAACACCCATGGACCAACCATCCATGATGATGTGATGGTTGCTCCAAATTAGATGCCAATTTGTTTCATTTAGTTGAAAAACAGCGACCTTCAATAACAGATCATTTGTTAAATGAAATCCTTGCTTTCTCACTTGTTTTTTATATTGATCCAATACCTTTTGCTGCTCTTGATGATTCAGATGTGATAGATCCTCTCGATACACATCGAGATGACGTTCAGCAAGTACAACCTGACGAGGCTTTTGTAATTGTTGATAAACAAAGGCTGTACGGAGAATGTCATATGTCCGTATGAGCTCATTGAGACTTTTTTCAAAAAGAGCGTGATCAAATTCTCCGCTTATTCCAAGCTCAAGCTGTGTGAAATAAGAGGAGGAATTAGGGTCTAGCATGGCATGATACAGCATGCCCTCCTGCATGGGTGTTAAAGGATATACCTTTTGAATCTTCTGCTTGCTCATATGTCCACCTCTTCGTTTGCTTAAAATATATCCATTAGCTTTTCAAGTTCATCCATCGTGAGATCTTCATCCCCTACATCACTAGGTGTCATCTGGGTTTCCTCCTGTGATACGCAATGTGAGATCAGCGCCTTCACATTCTTTTCAAGAAGGTCCTTGAATTGTTCCATCGTACGTTCTTCAAATTCAAGATGATGATAAGAAATCGTCACATGGAGCATGGCTTGTTCGACGAAACCAACAATATCAATTGCATGAGGTTTCTCTGATTCAGGACTCAGCGATTGTCCTGGATGCCACGTTGAGCGGCTTAACTCACCGCTGATCTGTTCATCAAACTGACCAAGATAGTTAAAGCTGATATGTGGCGCGAGCTCAAATGAGATATCGTCCTTCATCTTGTCAGGGGTTAAATATTTTAATATGCCATAGCCGACTCCCTTGTTCGGAATGTGCCTGAGTTCCTCTTTTAAATGCTTGATCTGATAAGAAAGATCGTCTGCATGCGACATATCCAGTAACACAGGATACATACTTGTAAACCAGCCAATCGTCCGTGATACATTGACCGCAGGGAGAATGTTCTCTCTTCCGTGTCCTTCAAGATGAATAAAGTGTCTGTCTTCACCAGTCCACTCTTTCATGGACAATCCGAGTGCTGTCAGCAAAATATCATTGATGTCTGTTTGATATGCTTCATGTACATCTGTCAGCAGACTGCGCGTTTCCTCCTCAGACAATGTAAAACGGATTGTCTGTGTATGAAGCATCCGCTGATCCTCCGTCACATGATCCTTTTGAAGCGGTGTAACAGAATGCGCAAGTACCTTTTTCCAATAAGCTCTTTCCGACAGCAACTCATCTGACATCGCGTATTCCGTCAGCTTCTGGGCATATTCTTGGAAAGAGTGTGTTTTTTCAGGAAGTGTCAGGATTTCCCCGCGCTTCGACTGTTCATAAAGAGCCATAAAATCTTCAAGGAAAATACGCCATGACACACCATCGATGACAAGATGATGTACAGCGAGCAGTAAATGATCCCCTTGATCCGTTCGGAAAATGGCTGGCTTTACTAAAGGTCCTTCCGCTAGCGATATACTCGCCTGCACTTCATTTGCCAGGTTTTCTACCTGCTGGATTTGCTGCGACAGTTCCCCTTGTACTTCTACCACATCAACAGCCACCAAATTTTCTTCGATTTTTCGATGACGCTGGATTACGCGTCCTTCTTCAAGCGGATACACCATTCGCAAGGCATCATGATGGATCATGAGCTGCTCCAACACTTGCTGAACGATGGTTTCATCCAAGCCATTTGGAGCTTGGAGCATAACTGATTGGTTCCAATGGTGCTGACTCGTAAAGTTTCGTTCGAAGAACCAGCGCTGAATCGGTGTGAAAATAACTTCTCCTTCGACAGGTGATTGGTCGGCTGTCAGTTGATCAGCTTCTTCGATATATGGGCGCAGCTCCGCAATCGTTGGATACTGGAATAATAGCTTCATATCAAGCTTCCAGCCCGCTTGTGTGAGCCTGCTTGCCATTTGAATGCCTTTAATCGAATCTCCGCCAAGGAAGAAGAAGTGATCGTGAATGCCGACTTGGCTGACGCCAAGCACGTCTTTCCAAATGCCGCATAGAAGTGTTTCCACTTCGTCTCTTGGGGCTTCGTATGCTGTTTGGTTCGCTTCCATATCAGGTGCTGGCAATGCTTTCAGATCGACTTTGCCATTTGCCGTCATCGGCAGTTGGTCTAGCTTGATGATCCATGAAGGCACCACATAGTCTGGCAACGTTCGTTTTAGACTTTCTTTTAGGTCGGTCGTTTCTTCATCTGTGATGACGTAAGCGGCAAGGGCATCCTGTTCACTGGCATCTTTGACCGTTGTCACAACTGCTTCTTTGACTTCTGCCAGCGCAAGGAGCTGCGCCTCAATTTCTGACAGCTCAATTCGGAAGCCGCGGATGTTGACCTGATGGTCTTTTCTGCCGAGATAGATTAGCTCGCCATCCTCTGTCCATTTCACTAAGTCGCCTGTCAGGTACATACGCTCACCTGGATAAAATGGATCTGGGACAAAGCTTTTCTCTGTTTCCTCCGGAAGATTCCAGTACCCTCTTGCCAGTCCTTTTCCTGCGATCACAAGCTCACCCGGTACGCCTGGCGGCGAGAGGTCATATAACGAACCCATAATGTAAAAACGGGTATTGGCAATCGCTGTTCCGATCGGAAGCGTGCCTTGATCTGGATCGATGATCCCGCTTGTCGCCACGACGGTGTTTTCTGTCGGACCGTAGTTATTCACGAGTTGATATGGAACTGGTTTTACCTGTTTCAGCTTGTCTCCTCCTGTTAGTAAGTAACGCAAGGAGTGATTGTCCATCGACATAAACTGCTCGCATAGCTGAGTTGGCAGGAATGCAATGGTGATATTTTCGTCATTGAAATACGCATTGAGCTTGATCATATCGAGACGAATCGCTTCATCAATGATGTGCAGCTCTGCGCCGGCAATCCATGTCGGGAACATTTCCCAAATAGAGGCATCAAAGCCAAAGCCGGCATATTTGGCGGTTCGATCCGCATTTGTCACTTGAAAGGCATCATTGTGCCAGAACGCAAGATTCACAAGAGAATGGTGCTCGACCATGACACCCTTCGGCTGTCCTGTCGTTCCCGATGTGTAAATCATATAGGCGAGATCTGTTGGTTTGACATGAACCTGAATTTCTTGTGCTTCGCCTTCTACGGCATCTTCTATCAACAGGACATGACCTGCAAAGGAAGTTGGTGCAGTTAATCCTTTTTGCATGAGAAGAACCTCTGCCCCGCAGTCTTCCAGCATGTAGGCAATACGCTGATCCGGATAATCCGCATCAATTGGAACGAATGTCGCACCTGTCTTGAGGACGCCAAGGACGGCTGCCGTCATATCAAGCGATGGGCGAGTCAGAATACCGACACGATCTCCTCGTTTTATGCCCCTTGAGATAAGTCTTGAAGCGACTCTATTCGCCCGATTGTTCAGCTCTTCATACGTCCAGCTCGTTCCGCAGAAGGTCGCCGCTTTTTGATGAGGTGCTTCAAATGCCTTAGCCTCGATCAGTTCATGAACCGTTTGATCTGACGGTACGTCTAGGACAGGACCTGACCATTCGTTGAGCATTTTTTGCTGCTGCTTCGATGATAATAGCTGCATTTGATCTAGCGATTGATCTGGCGCTGATACCATTTGTTCCAATAAATGAAGGAAAAACTCCTTCCACTTTTCAATCGACGACTGTTGAAAGATAGAAGAATTAAAATCGAACACAAGCTCAATGTGATCAGCCGATTCGTTTCCAGTTAAGGTCAAATCAAATTTGGCGATATTCTCTTCGAATGGCTCCGGAACAATATGAAGTCCATCCATCGTTAAATTACGGATATCCGCATTTTCCATCGAGAACACCACATCAAAGATTGGATGACGGCTAGTGTCTCGAACCGCTTGTACTCGGTCTACCAATTCTTCAAATGGATACAACTGATGCTCATTTGCCTCTAACACAAGCTGATGAACATTTGACGCAAATTCTGCGGCTGTCAGATGTCCTGCTGGCTTTGTTCTAAGTGCCAGCGTGTTCACAAACATACCAATGACAGATTGAATATCAGGATGAGTTCTGCCTACAATCGGCGAACCGATGATGATATCTTCTTGTCTCGAAAGCTTGCTTAAAAGGGTACTGTAGCAAGTGAGCAGCACTGTATACGTCGTACTGTTGAGTGCTCTGACCAGCTCATCCAATTTCGCTTTAAGCGGCCCATTGATTGTAAATGAGACACGATCTCCTGCGAATGTTTGCACTTTTGGTCTTGGCAAATCTTCTGGGAGTGCCAGTACAGGCAGTTCTCCTTCTAATTGCTCCAGCCAAAACGCCTCTTCAGCTCTTTTTTGTGCAGCAAACGTCTCGCTTTTTGACCAAACCGCATAATCCTTATATTGAACAGGTAATTCCTCTAGCTTGTCTCCTCGATACAAGGCTGAAAGCTCTTCAATTAAAATGCCCACAGATGCACCATCTGAAATGATATGATGCATATCAATCAGTAAATAATGGACATTTACGGAAGCAGAAACTAGACCTACTCTGAGTAGAGGCGCCTTTTCTATATCAAAAGGACGGATAAAATCAGTCATCAATTCCTGTATGTCTCTTCCGTTCCCTTCGATTGTCTCAATGTCTACGGAGATGTTTGGTTCAATCCGTTGAACAGGTTCATTCTCAACAAAATCAAAGCTCGTTCGGAATGCTTCATGACGATGGACAAGCTGTTCAATCGCTTTTTTAAATCGTTTTTCATCAAAAGCACCTTCTAGCTTTAAAGCAGCCGGCATATGATAGCTTTGCTCCGCATCGGTCATTTTCTCCAATACAAACAGTCTTTTCTGAGCAGATGTCACTGGATAATAGGCCGCTTCTTCTGCGATCTCCACTCGCTTGATCTCCGTTTGATCCGCTTGATCAACCGCCAAGGCAAACGCCTCTAATGTTGGTGATTCAAATAAAGACTTCAAAGTGAGCTCCACATGCATCTCTTCATACAGCTTGTTCAGCATTTTCATGCCGCGTAGCGAATGGCCGCCGCATTCAAAGAAATGATCGTTCCTGCCGATTCGCGGCACTTCAAGAACTTCCTCCCAAATGCGCGCTACGTGATGCTCTGTTTCGGTTTGAGGAGGGAAATACTCATTTATCCCCTGCTCACTTAGGTCAGGCACCGGCAACGCCCGCCTATCTACCTTGCCGTTATTCGTCAACGGAAACTCGTCTAATTGCATGAAGAATGACGGCATCATATACACAGGCAGTTCACGTCCTGCTTGCTCGCGCAAATCAGTTAATGAGACGGATCCTTCGGCTGTAAAATATGCACATAATGTGTCATTTGGGGCTGCAATGACGACGGCTTCCTTTAATTGCGGATGGCGCAGCAGCTGATGCTCAATTTCTCCAAGTTCAATACGCTGACCACGAATCTTCACTTGATGATCGATTCGTCCAATGAATTCAATCTCTCCATTTGACAGCCAGCGGGCAAGATCACCCGTTTTATACATGACCTCACCAGGGCGGAAAGGATTTTCCACGAATTTTTCACTTGTGAGTTTTGGCTGCCCATAATATCCTTTTACCAGTCCATCACCAGCGACACATAGCTCTCCTGCTACACCTGGCGGTTGCAGCTGTCCAAATTCATCTACAATATAAACAGCCGTTTGACTCACTGGCTTTCCGATTGGAATGGATAACGCCTGCTCCTCAATGTGATTCACTGGATAATACGTAGTGAAAATCGTACTTTCAGAAGGACCGTACATATGAACAAGCTTGCCTTCCCCTACCGTTTCAAGTGCAGTCATGACATGAGGTACGGAAGCACGTTCTCCGCCAAATAGAACTTTTCTGACGTTCTTTAGGCTGTCTTTTTTCATATCGATAAGTAAGTGAAAAAGAGCTGTCGTGATCATTAAAATACTGACTTTCTCCTTCTCAATCGCTCCAGAAAGCTCATTCATGTTTAAGATATGATCCTTTGGCAGAACAATCAGTTTCGCACCGTTTAATAAAGCACCAAACACATCGAACATAAAAGCATCAAATACATAGTTTGATAGGCTCATCACCGTGTCTTCATGATGAATGGCAAGATAATTTGATTGCTTCACTGTTCTCAAAATGTTTCGGTGTGTCACCATATTTCCTTTAGGTTTTCCAGTTGTACCAGATGTATAGGTCAAATTCGCCAAATCCTCTGGCAATACCCGAATGTCTATATTGCTGTCTGATTGCTGAACAATTCCACGATCTTCTGTTTCGATGATGGTTCCCTCGAAAGAAGCAAGCACCGAACGATGGCGCAGCACTTGATGTGTCAGTAAGAATTGCGCACCGCTGTCTGTTAAAAAGTGCTTCACGCGTTCATCAGGGAAATCAGGATCAATTGGTACATAGACGCCGCCCGCCTTAAGTACAGCTAGAACAGAGAGTACCATCTCATTAGACCGTTCAAAGAATAAGGCTGCTTTCATCCCTCTTTCAAACCCATGTTCACGTAAATAATGAGCCAGCTGATTCACACGGTCATTTAGTTCTTGGTAAGAAAGAATCACACCTTCACATTGGAGGGCAGACTTATGACCGTGCGCCTGCACCTGTGCTTCAAACTGCGTCACAATGGTTTCTTCTGACGGATAAGGCGTCGGTAACGGATTCCACAGATTCAGTTGAGCTTCTGCTTCTTGTTCAGAGAGTAATCGATAAGATCGAATCGCCTCCTCCGGCGCTTGAACCATCTGCTTCAGCAAATACATATAATGATGAAGCATCTGCTCGGCTGTACTTCGTTTAAATAGCGCCGTACTGTAATCGAGGACAAAGGATAACCCTTGATCTGACTCCATCGCTTGCAGCGTTAAATCGAACTTTGCAATATGGAAATTGGTTTCTTCGATTTCAACTTGCATTTCTCCTATATGCTGGGCTGATTCATGATCTGGCATGAGTGTAAAAACGGTATCGAATAATGGATGACGGCTAAAATCCCTTGGCACATTCAGTTTTTCAAGCAGTCGTTCAAATGGATATTGCTGATGCTCAAATGCATGCATCGTCTTTTCCTTCACTTGCTCGATCAACTGCGACATGGTTCCATTCGGATCAACCTCGGACCGCAAAGCAAGTGTCTGGACAAACATGCCAATCATGTCATCCAAGTCTGCATGCACACGCCCCGCCGCCGGTGTTCCAACCACGAATTCCTTTTGACCCGTGTACTTCGCAAGCAATGTATAGTAAGCAGAAAGCAGAACCGTATACAGTGTCGTATGGTGTTTTGCCGCTAGCTCCTGTAATTGCCGCTTTAACGTTTCATTGATTTCTTTGATCACACGATCCCCTGCAAACGACTGGACCGCTGGGCGCTGATAATCGGTCAGCAGCTGTAAAGCAGGAAGATCACCCGAAAATTCCTGCAGCCAGAATGCTTCTTCTTTTTGAAAATCTTGTTGTTCTTGCCAAACAGCATAGTCCTGATATTGAAGCTTCAATGGGTCTTTGACCGATCCCTCGTAAGCATCTGACAGCTCACGCAGCATCAAATCAATCGAAAGACCATCTGAAATCAGGTGATGCATATCGAAAAAGAGCAGGTGCTCCTGATCATCTAATGACTTCAGGCCAATGCGAAGAAGTGGTGCACACCCAAGGTCAAAGGGTCTGACAAATTGATGCATATTTTCTTCCATCGTACCGCCTGTTAGCTGCTCTATTTGAAAAGGCACGGATGGAGCTACCCGTTGACGCGGAACACCTTTCAACGTATGAAAAGACGTACGCAGCATATCATGACGTGTGATGAGTTTTTCAAAGGCTTCCGTCAGCTTCTCTTGATGCAGCGTTCCTTTTAACCTCACAACAGCTGGCATATGATATGCAGTGCTTTGCTCTAATTGACTCACCATATAA
Organism: Bacillus sp. FSL W8-1143; assembly: GCF_037965155.1. Lineage (NCBI taxonomy): Bacteria > Bacillati > Bacillota > Bacilli > Caryophanales > Bacillaceae > Bacillus > Bacillus sp. FSL W8-1143. The sequence continues at coordinate 378,665 of NZ_CP150182.1, read as the reverse complement.
ACGCGCTGCTGTGGAGGTGACAATGGGTAATGGTCTAAGGCAGGTGCTTTAGGTATCACCGTTTCAGAAGATGTTTCCGCTTGCTCAATGTAGTCAGCCAAAGCGGCAATGGTCTGCTGTTCAAATAAAACGGACAGCGGCACCTCCACCTGAAAATCTCGCTGCACATGTGTGAGTACAGTCATTGCTTTCAGTGAATGCCCCCCTCGTTCGAAGAAGGAATCATATATACCAATCTTCTCTTGACCAAGAATTTCTTCCCACAAACGTACAAGCTTCGTTTCGAGACCGTTTCTAGGCGCAGCATAAACAGCTTGAACGGCTTTATCACCTTTTAAGGCAGCAAGTGCACGACGATCCACTTTGCCGCTGACTGTGAGTGGAAATGCATCGAGCTCTTTGAAATAGAGCGGCATCATGTAAGCTGGTAGCTGATGTTTGATAGCGGCTTGAAGTATGTCAACTGACACATTTTCATGACGAGCTTGATAGTAAGCACTTAACGCCTTTTCCCCGTCCGCTTCTTCGACAACAAGTACGACAGCTTGATCCACTCCATCTACCTGCTCCATCACTGCTTCAATTTCGCCTGTTTCTATGCGGTAACCCCTTATTTTCACTTGATCATCCATTCTGCCAAGATAATCAATTGTGCCATCCGGAAGCCATCTGACTAGATCCCCTGTTCGATACATCCGCTCACCTGGAGAAAATGGATCTGCCGTAAATACTTTCTCCGTCAATTCAGGCTGATTCACATAGCCTCGTCCAACACCTATCCCTGCAACGCACAGTTCTCCAGCAGCCCCCTGTACCTGTAATTGATCATGGTCATTTAAAATGTAAAGACGGTGATGACCGAGCGGCTTTCCGATTGACACATAACGCTGCTGTTCAGAGGATTCGCGCAGCTCACTTAGTTCTAGGCGATGAACCGCCGCATCGACACACGTCTCAGTCGGACCATACACATTCCACAAAGTAAAATCAGGCTCACTCATCCGAACCGCTTCGATAAGAGAATATGCTGCTTTCGCAGGCAATGCTTCTCCCCCAACTAACATATGCCTCAAGGACAGCCCATCTAATTCCGTTGCAAGTAAAAGCTGCACATGCGCCGGTGTTCCGTCCGCTGCCTCAATTTGATGTTTTTTATAATAAGCCGCTAATTGAACACCATTTCTCGTTGATTCTCGCGGGATGATATGAAGCGTATGCCCAAATAATAGCGCAGCAAAAATTTGTTTCACCGATGCATCAAAATGGAATGGTGCAAGAAGCGCCATTTGAAGCTCACTCGCCTCTTCATAAATTTCATGATGCAAGGCATGAACCAAATGATGTAGCTGAAGATGCTCAATCATGACGCCCTTCGGCTTTCCAGTCGTCCCCGATGTATAAATCATATAAGCCAAATCCTCTGGTACCGACTGATCTACAAGCTGAGGCAACAGTTCATCATCTAATGCGATTTGCTGCTGCACGACCATTTTTTCCGAGAGGGCACGGTATGTTGAAACGAACGATTCCTCTGTTAACACAATGGAAGCACCAGAATCCTCCACAATATATTGAATACGCTCCTCAGGTAATGCCGGATCAATCGGTACATACGCCCCGCCAGCCTTTAATATGCCGAAGATCGACACCATAGCCTCTGCCTTCCGATCCATTAAGACAGCAACAGGCACATCACGCGAGACACCTTTCATTTGTAAAAAACGCGCCAGCTTTTCTGCCTTTTGAAACAGTTCTCCATAAGTAAATGCTCCATTTTCTGCTACAACAGCTGTTCGCTTTGCATACTTATTGGCTGTCTCATCAAACAGATGGTGAACCGGCTTTTCAGCTGGCTTTTCAAAAGGTTTTCTCTCAGATAATTGAAGCAGTTCCTTTTGTTCATCTGGTGGAAGTAAAGGGAGTTTCCCGATCAGCTGGTCAGGCTGGGAGACTGCCGCTTCTAGTATGATTAAGAATCGATCAAACATCTTACTGATTTCTTCTTCGGTGAATACATCTGTACGGTAGTCCAAATCAATGGTCAATGTATCAGTATCCCAGCGGTCCTTTACATGAATGGAAATATCATTCATTCCGCTCCCGCTAAAGATCGGTTCAGTAATGAAAGACAGATTCTCTTTTTTCTGCCACTGCATGACCTGGTATTCTAAAGAAATATCAAAAAGGCGTCCTGTAAACCCTTCTCTTTCTCGCAAATCATTCATAAGAAGATTGTAAGGGTACTTTTGGTGACGCAAGATCTTCATTTGATCCGCCATGACCTGTTTGACGAAATCAAGAAATGTTTGCGACCCCTGAACAGATGCACGCATCGGAATCGTGGAAACAAACATACCAATCATCTTTTTTTCTTTGGCGTTTGTTCGGTTGCCCATAAAGGTTCCAAGAACAACATCCCCCATGCCGCTAAAACGATGTAAATATACATAAACAGTGGACATAAACATCGAGAGCATACTGACTTTCTGCTCCTCACAAAACGCACGAAGTTTCTCCTTCAAAGAATCTGGAATATCCCCTGAAAATCGCTCCGCATGTAAACTCATCTCGTATCCCTTATGCGGTTTTAATGAAGCGAAATCTGGAATATTGGCAAATTGCTCATTCCAAAAAGCTTGGTCTTTTTGAAATCGTTTAGAAGTTTCATAGCTTTGCTCACTCATGATGTGGTCAACGAAGGAAATCTCCTCAACCGGTGAGATGTCTACCCCCTGCAGCATGTCCTGGTATAAGTCGATGATGCGATTTCCCATTAAGATAATGGAGATGCCATCCGCCACAATATGATGTGCTTTACAAAACAGCCAGCACTCTTGATCACTGATTTGAAAGACCGTAAATTCAATCAAGGGACTGTCAATCAACGGCATCGGCTCACGGATTTGCTCATTCGCCCAAGCCCTCACTTTTTCTTCACTCCAGCCCTTTTCCATGCGAATCGGCTGTTCTTCATAAGGCTTGATATATTGAACAGGCTCCTCCTGCTCATGTCGATACACCAGCCTCAACCGAAGGGAGTCAGTTTGGCGAATGTACGCTTGAAGCACGTCAACGACCAAAGATGGATCTAAACCTGATACCGATCTCAATCTGGCGAATCCACCCAAATTAGAAATACTTGTACCTGGATAAAATCTTTCCGTGTAGAATACTCGCTTTTGCGCATGTGTTAAGGGGTAATAAACTGTATTCATTTTCATCCTCCGCCTCTTCTATGTTTTTTCCACCAATGTGACACCCAGCACCCTCTATATCAAAAGAACCAAGTCTATTTCATTAAAATAGACAGAATACGGAAAGAAGCCCACCCCGAATAAAACGGAGGGACTCCCATTTTGATTCGGTAACCTGGCGACCTTAGTAAAAAAGCAACATTTACCTTAGGACATGGCTTTGCGTCTCTACGTTTCCATAGATTTGCCTTTTTCTTCTTTTCTTTTTAAATATTTTCTATATTACGTCCACTGTATATGAAATTATTGTTTTTTTCACCGAAAAATGGGTGTAAAGATTCATGCGTTATGCCGAATGAATCACATAATAATTTACGATATTTACCGAAAATAACTAATAATAGTTGCGTTCAACCGAAAAGAATCGACTAAATACCGCAAAAATTTCATGTTTTCCCTTAAATTTTGCAAATATGACCGAAAATGTAGGATAGAGGTCTCCTTCCACCCTCCACAATTTCTTAAATCTTAAGAACTATATTCCCTAAAAAATTGAAAATAATTACCGTAAAAACAACACAAAAAGAGCTGCCATTTCAAATGACAGCTCCCTTGTTTCTTCATTATATTTACATCACCTTAGACAGGCCAATTGTTTTTTCAATAATGAGCAACGCAATGATAGAAATGATAATAAATATGACAGATATCGCATTGACACTCGGATCAAAGGTTTGCTCAATGTAATTAAACGTCCTGACGGGAATCGTAATCGTTTGGGGAGAGGAAACGAACAAACTGATCGATATTTCCCCAAATGACGTCACGGCAGAAAATACCCCACCTGCAATAATTCCTGGCTTTATCAAAGGCAGCGTCACTCGAAAGAATGTGCGAATGGGTCCTGCGCCAAGATTCATTGAAGCTAGCTCAAGCCGCGGATCCAAATTCGAGACACTGACACCTACTGTTCGAACCACATAGGGAAAGCCAATGATGACATGACCTATGACAAGCGCCCACAAAGATCCCGTAAACCCCATAGCCGTAAACAAATAGAGCATGGCAATCCCTAACACTACTTGAGGAATCATAAGAGGTGACAAAATGAAGGCTTGAATCGCCTCTTTTCCCTTAAAGGAAAGCCTTGCTAAAGCATACGAAGCCATCGTGCCTAAAAGAACCGTGAGAGGCGTTACGATGAATAGCAAAATCACACTGATACGCAGAGACTCCATCCATTCTGGATTCGACACGACCTCTTGAAACCAACGAACAGAGAACGAAGTCGGCGGAAATTCAGGAAAGGCATTTGGACTAAAAGCAGATAGGACAATGACAAGAACAGGTATGGTCAAAAAGAGATAAACCAATGACCCAGCAGTCCAAATCAGGATGGAAAGCAAGCGATCACCTAATGATTTTTTACGCATGCATCCTCGCCTCCCAGCGCTTCAATAGATAGCTTAATAAACTGACCACCACAAGCACACAAACCAATAACGTAAAGGACATCGCTGCAGCAAGAGGCAAGTTATACACCTGCATGACCTGCTGATAAATAGACAGCGGTAGCAGCGGCTGCATTCTTCCGCCGACTAAGAGCGGAGTGATATAGCTCCCAGCCGCCAGCGAAAAGACAATAATAGCCCCAGTCACCATCCCTGGAATGGTCAATGGAAAGGTCACATGAAAGAAGGTTCGAATTCGTCCAGCTCCTAGACTCATAGAAGCCGATCGTAAATGACGGTCAATATCAGTTAAGCTCGTCGCAATAGGCAGCACTGCAAAAGGCAGCATGACCTGGACATAAGCAATAATCACCGCATTCATATTCCACAGCATAGAGAGCGGCTTCTCAATCACATGTAAATCTAATAACATGCCATTGATCAGACCATTTTGTGAAAGAAGGACAATCCATGCAAATGTCCGAATCACAACGCTTGTCAAAAGCGGCGAGACAAGTAAGATATAGAAAAATGCCCGCAGACGCGGATGAGGTGCCTTGACGAGCACGTATGCTGCAGGGTATGCCATCAATAAACAAATCACCGTTGTCTGCAAGGCTACCCACACTGTACTTCCAATCGCCTTCACATACGCATCTGTCGTGAACACATGAATATATTGAGAAAAGCTATACGTTTGTAATGTGTTCATCATTGAATTCACATCACGAAAACTGAGGACGAACATCATCACAAGCGGCGCTAGAAGAAATACAACAAGAAACAAACACGCTGGCAGCAGCATGAACCAATGAAATCGCTGATTCTTTTTCTTGATACGCATCACGTATGCACCTTCGAATCTAGGAAAACGATATCTTCAGGCTGCCAATTGATATGAATAGCTTCTCCAACTTTCGGCAGCTCTGGAAATGCTGCATCAGAAGCATGAACAATCATTTCACCGCTATCGAGCCCCACCACCAAACGTAATGAGTGACCAATATAACTGACATCAGTCAGCACACCTGATACATGGTTGGACTGAATGTCTTCCCGCTCAGAAGATATGTTGATTCTTTCCGGACGGAGCATGAGTAAATGCTTCTCCTTCTTCTCTTGGTGTGCCGCTGCCTTTAATTGAACTTCCTGCCCGTTTGACTGGATTAAATGAGGAACGATAAATGCAGCTTTCGCTTCATCATAGACCGCCTCAAATAGGTTCACTTGTCCGATAAATTCAGCAACAAATCGATTGTTCGGCTGGCGGTACACCTCTAAAGGCGTCCCAATCTGCTGGATTTTCCCCTCTCCTAAAATCCCAACCCGATCAGAAAGACTTAATGCTTCCTCTTGATCATGGGTCACGAGAATGGTGGTAATTCCGACATTCCTTTGAATATTTCGAAGCTCTGTCTGCATATTTTTTCTTAGTTTTGCATCTAGGTTGCTGAGCGGTTCATCAAGAAGAAGAACAGATGGCTGAATCGCAAGCGCCCTTGCAATCGCTACCCGCTGCTGCTGTCCACCACTTAATTGATGCGGCATACGTTTCGCAAACGCTTCTAATTGCACAAGAGACAAACTCTCCATTACCTTCTCTTTAATTTCTGCCTTCTTTTTCTTTTGAACCTTTAACCCATACGCCACATTATCAAATACGGTCAGATGCGGAAAGAGTGCATAGCTTTGAAAAACCATACCCGTTTTTCTTTGATAAGGCGGTAAATTCGTCACATTCTGATCACCAATATAGACGACACCTTTTGTTGGCTCTAAAAAACCGCCAATGATGTTTAATAACGTTGATTTCCCGCAGCCACTAGGACCAAGAAGGGAGAAAAACTCTCCCTCATTCACCGTAAGACTGACATCGTTAAGAGCAATCTGCTCGCCGAAATGCTGGCTAATATGTTCTAAATGGATTCCACTCATACGATCACCTATTTTCCTCCGCCTAATACTTCGTTCCATCGATTTGTCCAATTGCCCAGCTCCGAAGTTGCTGTTTCGTAATCTACCCAAGTCAGCTTGCTATAATAATTCTCTCCAACCTTGACCTTCCCCTTAATCTTGTCACCGTATTTCACATCAGAATTCGACATACCATAATAAGATACTGCCGAGAAAGCCTCTTGAGCTTCTTTTCCACTTAAATAGTTTAATAGTTTGTAAGCCGCTTCTTCATGCTGACTTCCCTTCGTTAAAGCCCAGCTCGCAACTGCTGCAACAGCGCCTTCTTTCGGGTATGAGAAACCAATATTCATTCCTTCTTCTTCAAGTGCAAATGCTCGTCCATCCCAATATGGAACTGCTGCGACGTCACCACGTTCTAACAAGGTTTGAATAGACCCTGGATTGTCTGGAAAAGCAGCTACATGCCCTTTTAATTGCGAAAGGCTTTTAAAGGCTTTATCAATATCCTTAGGATTTGATTCTGTCCCCCCTTGAGCATGGACAAGCGCAGAGAAAAATTGCAGCCCGGCTGAATAAGTCGGGGATGAAATCGCTACCTTCCCTTTTAGCTGACTGCTCCATAGGTCTGTCCAGCTGTTTGGTTCCTGCTTTACGAGGTCTTTTCGATAAGCAATTCCAAGCTGACCCATACTAAAGCCTGCTGCATATTGTTTTCCATCAACAGTGAGCTTCTTTTGAACAGAACGGTAAAGTTTTTTGACATTCGGTGCTTGATCTTCATCGATAGGCGCAAGAACGTTTGCTGCAATGCCTCTTTGAATCGTATCAGGCTGTAAAATAAGCAGGTCATACGGTGGATTTTTACCATTTGACGCTTTTAATTTTGTAAACCATTCAGAATCCGCACCAGAGACGGTTTGGACTTTAATTCCCGTATCTTTTTCAAACTTTTCGAGGATCGGTTTGATATTCTTTTCCCAATCGCCTCCGTATACGCCAACGATTACAGTCTGCTGCTGTTTACCTTGATCCTGTCCATTCCCACCACAAGCTGTCAGCAGTAGAATCATTGACAGAACACCTGCAAAAATAGTGATTAATCTTCTTTTCATGATTCATTTCCCCCTTTTTGTCCATCCATATGACGAAGTGCTTGAATAATATCTTTCTTTGTTAACGGCTCATTTCTATGACTGAAATATTGATGAACTGCATGTTTATAATGTGTACGTTCATTGGCTGGGTAGGAACGCAGCCGCACAGCAAGCTCGCTGCTAGCTTCATCCGTCCATACTCTCTCATAAGCTTCTCTGTGTTCTCCGACATCCCACATGATATGAGCAGGATGATTACCCTTTTCACGAAGCTGATTCGTTTGTTCCTCATCAATCTTCCATTCATTTTGGTCTACATACACTTTAACGCCATATTGCTGCAGCGCTCTTTCTTCACTTAATAAACCTGCTTCCACTTCATGAAGGACTTTTTCTTTCTCTCTTGCAAATGGATTTCCCCAACCGCCTCCACTTGGTGATATCAATTGCACAATTTCGCCTTTTTCAAGACGTAGAACATCTATTTTCGGCTGGTCTTGTTTTTCACCTTTTGCTGTGACTAGCTTGACCTCACCGATAGCTCCCGCGCGGCCGCCCATTAGCCCCCAAGGCTGAAACTTCATCCGTTCCATCCCTCGTGCGGTCACCATGGATTCAGGCTTGATCATTTCAAATTCCAAACCAATCGCATGTCCGCCTCTGTTTTCTCCTGCTCCGCCTGTGTTTGGCAAAAGCTCATATCGGTGAACATGAATATCAATATGCTGTTCTAAGCTCTCAATGGGTGTATTCTTCAAAAAACCAGACGAATGATCGATGCCATCTACTCCATCCGTTCCATTTTGAGCACCGCCGCCTCCGCCTAATGGTTCGACAACAGACATTTTCCTGCCACCTGTTTGATTATCAGGAACGGAGAGAACAACAATAGCTGATTGACCTGCACCTGCTGCCGGCACCGCTTCAGGTAACAGCTTACCAATGGCGCCTAGTACGACATTGTACAGCCTCATCGTAATTGAATGCCGAATACCAACAGAAGCCGGGTATTCTGGATGCACTAACGTCCCTTTAGGTGAAATCACTTCAATCGGATATGTGATTCCGCCATTAATCGGTATAAAGGGATCTTTACTAATAATGTAATTAATCAATCCTTGATATAGGAAGGAATGCTTCTGACCATTGGTGACAAGGTTAAAAGCTGTTTTCACTTGTGGGTCACACTCAGAAAAATCAAGTGTCAGCCGCTTTCCTTTCACCGTTAACTTGATTTTCAACCGGATCGGCACATCCGAGATCATATCATCATCTAAATAATCAGCGAATTCACTCGTTCCGTCCGGAATGGCTTCAATGACCTTTCCTGCACGAACCTCAGATTGTTTCAGGAGGTCCATCATTCCTTGTTTCACTTCATTTATTCCAAATTTCCCGATCATTTCTTTTAACCGAATTTCTGCTGTATTTACTGCAGCAATCATTGCATTGATATCCCCATCATTTAAATGACTGGCTCGGCTGTTGGCTCTTAAAAAAGTACGAACGACCTGATTCTCTTTTCCGCCTTCATAAATTTTCACTGGCGGTATTCTTAATCCTTCTTGATGAACATCTGTCGCTGTCGGTGAAATACTTGAGGGCACAAGTCCGCCCACATCACTTACATGAACAAAAGACCAAGCATAGCTGACAATTTCACCATCTACGAAAATCGGCTTAATGATATGGACATCTGGCAGGTGAGTTGCTAAACCATCTGTCGTATAAGGGTCATTTGTGATGATAATATCTCCTGGCTGCATCGGTCCGCTCTCTTCAATCGCTTTTTTAAGACTCAGCCCTAAAAAGATCGTGACACCCACTGTCTTCGGATAAACAAAGAAATCTCCAGAAGGCGTGGCTAACGCTGTCGCAAAGTCAGCTGATTCTTTGACGAAAGTCGTAAAAGACGTCCGCTCAATGACATGTCCCATGCCGGATGCAATTGCATTAAAATAACTACGCATCATCTCAAGCTTTGCTGGATCAGTTCTCATGTAAAGCCGCCTCCCTTGAAATCACCAAGTTCCCTGATTGATCAATGCTGCCTGCCCAATTTGGCAGAATCAATGTTGTCGTATCATCCTGCTCAATGATGGCAGGTCCATTAATGACAGAGCCTACTGACAAAGTATCTCTGTAATAAATAGCTGCTTCATATTCTTTTTCTTCCATAAAGATTCGCCTAAATTCATGTGGCTTCAAAGATTGTCCGCTGCTTTCATGAACAGTTGTGAAAGGCAGCGGCGGCGTCTCGCCTATGACTCGAACTCGTAAATGAGTAAACTCGATGTTCGCCTGATCATCTCTATGACCATATTGACGCTGATGTAGTTTGTGAAAGGCTTCAATGAGTTGATGGATATCTTGTTCTTGCTTCAGCCATTCAGCTGATAATGGTAATTCAATCTCAAAGGCTTGTCCTTGATAACGTGCATCTGCCAATAATAGTATGGATGTCTGTTTAATATGCTGAATGTTCTGCTGACTGAACCAATCAGTCGCTTTTCGAGAAAGCATCTCATAATCTTTTTTTAGTTGATCTATCGAGTAGTCTTGTAAACATATTTTCTTCGACAGTACCGCATCATGAATAAAGTCAGCGTTCAGGGCACCTAATGCACATAATGTTCCTGGACTTGGAGGAACGACCACGTTTTTCGCATGAATTTCTCGCGCAAGGAAATTCGCTACAACCGGTCCTGCTCCGCCAAACGCTAGTAAACTAAAATCTCTTGGGTCAAACCCTTGCTGCTCCATGACATTGCTTAATTCTGTGTACATATTGGCGACAGCTACTTGAATCAGCTGGTCAGCCGCTTCTTCTACCGTTTTGTTGAGCTGGTCAGCAATTGGCTGAAAGGCCTTTTCCGCCGCGGACAGCTGTAGTTGTAAATGTCCTCCGGCAAAACGCTCTTGATTGAGATAACCACATATGAGGAACGCGTCAGTTAAGGCGGCTTTCATTCCCTTTCCATACGAAGCTGGTCCCGGCTGTGAGCCAACTGATTCTGGTCCTGCTTTGAGAAGCCCGCCCTGATCAATCCATGCAACAGAACCCCCGCCTGCCCCTATTGAATACATCGCAACAGATGGAAGAATGATCGGAAAACCTGAAAGCTGATTTGACTGAGCCATTGTAGGCTGTCCATTTTGAATAATGGAGATATCTGCACTCGTCCCCCCCACATCAAACGTGATCAGATTGGATTCATTTGCAGCGGCTGCAATTCTTGCCGCACCAATGACACCAGCTGCCGGACCAGAAAAAAGTGTTTTAACAGGTGAAGTTGCTGCACTTTCTGCATCCATTAAACCACCATTTGATTGTGTAATGTATGGAGAAATTGGTACACCTTCTTCTTTCAAACGGCTTTTCAATGTTTGTAAATACTGTTTCACCTTTGGTTGGATATACAAATTGACAACAGACATCACAGTACGCTCGTATTCTCTCATTTGGGGCCATAATTCAGATGAAGTAAGGACTTCTAATTGCGGATAATGGTGTTTGATATAGGCTTTTGCCTGTAATTCATGAACTGGATTTTGATAACTATGTAAAAAAGAAATGACAATACCTGCTAGCCCTTTAGACATGACCTGCTGGACAGCCTGATCTAATTGCTGCAGATGGAGAGGTTTTTTGATAGTACCATCGTGTATCAACCTTTCAGAGATTGGATATACATGCTTTCGTGGTATCAATGGTTCTGGCAAACGAGAATTGAAGTCATAAGGAATGGGTAATCGTAAACGCTGTAGTGACAATATGTCTTGAAAGCCTTCCGTCACAAAAAGGGCCAAATCTGCTCCTTTTCTCTGCAATAATGTATTAAGACCGATTGTCATGCCATGTACGAGATATTGGATTTTAGCTAAATCAACACCTCTGTCTTTTAGAAGTTTTAGCCCATTGATAATTCCCTGAGCTGGGTCGTCAGTCACTGTGGGTGTTTTGAGTTCAGTTAGCGCCCCTGTTGCTTCATTCATCAGCGATAAGTCAGTAAATGTTCCGCCTATGTCTATGCCAAGCCGATAAGAGACATCCGCCATTTGTACTTCCCTCCTACAATGTAAATAGAACGATATTTTGATAAATTACGACATTTTTTGATATTTGACTCCATATTATTAAAGCATATCGGTCTAGTCAATTTTATTTTTTTAAAATTTCTGTGTGTTAAATTCTTGAAATTAGCCCAAAAAGCAGTGATAAAGCCATTTTTATAAAGCATAATCTTTTTATGAACTGAAAAATTAAAATTTTTATGAATTTTTACAAATGTGAAAAGCAAGAAAACGGATAAAAACCGTTTTTCGAACTTTAAAAGGCGTTTTTTCAAAACCAGGAGAAATTGGTAAGTAATTCTGCTATACTTCTGTTTACAAAATACGCAAACAAGAAAGAGAGCTAGCATCTATGAAACTTCTTAAAATCATTCTCTTGCTTTTACTGATCGTCGTTGGTGTAGCAACAGGCTATATTCAGCTGGTGCAAAGTAAACAAGAGACGACGAATTCATCTTATGACAAGACCATTCACTTCCCATCAGAACGTTACCCTGAAACCGCGAAGCACATAGAAGAGGCAATTGATGAAGGGCATTCATCCGTATGCACGATTGACCGTAAACATAGCGATGAACAAAGAGAACAATCACTTCATGGCATCCCAACAAAGCGCGGGTATGATCGGGACGAATGGCCGATGGCGATGTGTAAGGAAGGAGGAACAGGAGCTTCAGTCAAATATATTAGTCCTTCAGATAATAGAGGAGCCGGCTCATGGGTCGGTCATCAATTATCGGATGATCCTGACGGTACAAGAATACAATTTATCATCGATTAACGCCATTTCCCTTTTCTATCTAAAAAAATTTCCTCGTAACTGCATTCAGGTATTTCAAACATTTTTTTCATGCCGATAATCCTTAAGGAGGTTTATCCTACCTTATACCTAAAGGAGTCAAAAAGCATGAAGAAAAAGGGAAAACTGAGGCTTGGTGCCAAAATTTTGCTGATCTTTTTAAGTGTCATCATCATCTTTTCAGCAATTGTTGGTTATGTGGTGAATCGCGAAATGACAGAAAACATCAAGCACATGGCCACTGAAAAAGCAAAAGGTGATTTAAAGCTAGGCTATGCCTACCTAGATGAAAAAGTAGCAGGCTCGTGGCAGATAAAAGATGGAAAGCTTTACAAAGGAAATACCCAAATCAATGATCATGATACATTGGTCGACCATTTAGCAGAATACACTGATGATACCGTCACAATTTTCCAAGGAAATACCCGTGTCGCAACAAATGTCATGTTAAACGGAAAACGAGCTGTCGGTACACAAGTTTCACCAGAAGTGAAGGCCACTGTATTAGATAAAGGTGAAAACTATTACGGCACAGCAAATGTTGCAGGGAAAGACTACCAAACGGCTTATATGCCGATCAAAAATGATGCAGGCGAAACGATCGGTATTTTTTATACTGGCGCCAACCAAAGCATGATTTCACAAATGCTTCAGTCATTCTACATTCAATTTTTCATAGTTCTGTTGTTAAGCCTAATCGTTGCTGTGATCATTATTTCTATTTTCACAAAGCGGATTCAAACCCGTCTCAAGCGTATGGCTTCTGCCATTAAAAGTGCAGGTGAAGGAAATTTAACCATCAATGTGACAGATACAGCAGGCGACGAACTGTCTGATCTGGCTGATCATTTCAATAAAATGCGGGAAAAACTAAATCACACCATTCTTAATGTGATGAACACGTCTGAATTAGTGGCAACCTCATCTGAACAGCTGTCAGCTAGTGCAGAAGAAACAAGTGCAGCATCCGAAAAAATCACCCATAGTATTCAGGAAGTCGCTCAATCATCAGAAGAACAGTCAGCTCAAATGACAACAAGTGAGCACACGATGATTCAAGTATCTAACGAGTTGGCAAACATCACGGAAAATGCGGGGCAAATGGCTTCAAGAAGTCAATTTGCACAAGAAATCGCCCTAAAAGGTGTACAGAATATTGGGGAAGTAAACTCACAAATGACATCTATTGCAAAATCAATAGAGGAAAATGGGACAGCCATTCAAGCATTAGAAACACGTTCGGCTGAAATTGATCATATTTCCCATGTTATTACAGACATCGCTAACCAGACCAACCTGCTTGCTCTTAACGCAGCAATTGAAGCAGCACGAGCAGGCGAGCATGGGAAAGGATTTGCAGTTGTCGCAGACGAAGTAAGAAAGCTCGCTGAAGAATCTCAATCATCATCAAATATGATTTCCCATCTCATTTCTGAAATCCAAAAAGAGATGACTCATTCAACTAATGCGATTAAACGAGTAAAAGAGGAAGCGGCTCAAGGGACTGTACTTATTTCTCATACAGAAGAATCATTTATTGATATTCAGCAGTCAATGAGAGAAATGGCAGATGGTATCAAGCATTTATCTAGTGCATCACAAAAAATCGCAGCTTATACAAACGATGCGAAACGATCCTTTGCCACTATTACAGAAGGGGTTAAACTAACAAGTGAACATTCACAACAAGTAGCCGGTTTAACAGAAGAACAATTTGCCGCAATGGAAGAAGTAACTGCTTCATCAGAAGCTCTTGCCCATTTAGCAGGAGATTTAAAAGCAATGGTTTCACAATTTCACATCTAGATTCCTCATATAGAAGCGCAAGACGGCGACAATCGTCTTGCTGCCTAACATTCTCTTCAAGAATCACTCTTTCAACCATTCACATTCCAACGAAAATCTATGTATAAAGGAGTTTTTTAAATGAATAACTTAAACCAAGCCTATTCCCTATCTATCTCCTATCACCAAATCACCGTATACACCGGAAGCAAAACACCACCTGTGATTGACTGGTCAGATGATGACATTCTTCAAGGTTTCGCCATAGGAGATCACGGTGTATCCTTTGAAGGGGTCAACAACGGAAAAGCATCTGTTACCGTAACTTTAAATAGCAATATGCCCCCAGCTTCGGCTGATAGAACGGTCACAGTGCCTTTTACGCATGCAAGCGATCAAGTTTATATCACAAGCGTCATGGCTCAGGTGCTGTCTTTCCCTATTCCAAAGGGAGACTATCAGCTCACCTGCTATACTTCTCAGCAGGCTGATCAAGACCTTTATCATATGAATTTCCAAACGGTGTAGGTCACGACTGATCGTACAAATCAAGCCACTTTTCCGCAAAGTCTACCGATTCTCTCACCGGTAATAAATATGAACTGGCAAGCCCGATTTGACCGTGATGATGAGTGCCTCCTGATAGAAGAAAGTCACGGCCGATCTGCTCAAATAGTTCTTCTCTTGTGATAATATCTTGGTATTCTTTCCATACCCTCCATCCATTTTCTAAGATGGGAGCTCCTCTTGTCATGAGGTCTTGCTGAGGGATGCGATATTCAGCCAGATGGAAAGCTGTCAGACTTTCAAAAGACGTACCAATCAGCAGCACCTGAGCCTGAACATCATACATGCGGGCTAGAGGCGAATGTTCTCCTAATCCAAAAGAAAGTGCGTGGTGTTTCAGAAGCTCATGTTTCTTTTTCCCCCAGGCCGTGAATGAAAAATGAGGATGATTGCTTCTCGCCACGCCCGGGTATTTCCAAAACGTTTCCGCTACCTTTCCCATTGCTGTTGGCATCGAGTAAGCTGGATCAAATGCAGGCATCGTGTCTTTGATTGATTTCCACCATGAAAAAGGAACAGGCGGATCGATCCAATCAGCGGGCTCAGAAAGCTCTAACGTTTGTGCCGGCATGATTAGTGTCCCCTCTTCTGTTAAGGTTTCCATCAATGCTTGTATGAGGGCAACAGCGCCTCCGTTTACCCATCCAATAGATGATAAAGATGAGTGAACACATAAAATCATGCCTTTTTTCACACCAAGTTGAACCAAGTCTGCTTTGATTTTTTCCTTTGTCACCGGTTCAGCTTGATTTTCGATTAATTTTTTCATCGTTTCCTTATCCTCCTGCGTCTCTTTTCTTACTGCTGAATGAGACGCTTAACCGCAATAGACAGTTTATAATTTGCGTAATTTGTCAGCTCCGTTAAAAACAGATCCAGTTCATCATGACTGGAGAAATGACCTTCAGCCATATAACAGCCCTCACCACTTATTTTAAATAAATTCTTGATCTCTTCCTGTCGGTCGAGAAAGGACAGAAGCGGTTCGTGATGATGACTGCGGGTATAGAGCTGCATAAATGTTTGAATGGTCTTTTGCGTCCGCCAGTCAATCGAAATGGTATATGCTTCAATCACACCCTCTTCTTCAAGCTTTAACACACGATTTGCAACAGCTTGACCCGTTAAATGAACTTTTTCACCTAGCGCTTTCATAGTTAATCGGCTGTTTTTTGAGAGCTCTTTTAATATATCCAAATCGGTTTGGTCTAACATTGGCTCACCTCTTTCAAAAATCAAGTCCTTCTGATGAAAGACTTTCATTACCCTCTGTCACATGGAACTCTTTTAATATACTGTAAACTTAAGCAGAAAAAAAGGAGGCCTTTTCATGAAAATCACACTCATTCGGAATGCTACTTTCTACCTTGAATATGGTCAGGCAACTTTCTTCATTGATCCCTTTTTAGCAGCAAAAGGAACATATCCACCGTTTCCTCATACAGCCAATCAACATTTGAACAATCCGATTGTTGATCTGCCTGTAAACATTGACTTAGACAACATGCTACACCCAGATGCTGTCTTACTCACTCATTTGCACGTGGATCACTTTGATGACGAGGCGAAACAAAAATTAGACCAAGACCAACCCATTTATACGCAATCGGATAATGACAAAAAAGAAGTTGAAGAGGCTGGTTTCCAGCATGTCACATGCATTGAAGATGAAATAGACATTTATGGTGTTCATATTCAGCGGACAGGTGGACAGCATGGGACAGGAGAAATTGCAAAGCGGATGGGACAGGTCAGCGGTTTTATTTTCTCTCACCCTGATGAACCTACCCTTTACATTGCAGGTGATACCATTTGGTGTGATGAGCCGAAGGAGGTTATCAATACTTGCAAACCAGATGTCATTTTGGTCAATAGCGGAGCTGCTCAATTTTTAGAAGGCGATCCGATTACGATGACGAAGGAAGACATTTTAGACGTTCACCGTTCTCACCCAACTGCACAAATTGTCGCTACTCACCTTGAGGCAGTGAATCATTGCTTACTAACAAGAGCCTCTTTACAAGCTTACATTCAGGAGCATCAAGCAGCACAAGCCATTTTTGTCCCTAAAGATGGTGAAAGTCTCTCCTTTTGAATAGATTGATAAACAATAAAAAACCGGCACCTCGCTGCCGGTTTCATCCTTATGGTCGATGGTGCTGTGGTTTTTTCAGCAATGGCACAAATCCGTTGTTTTTCAAATGATTGTAATGCTCATCCATCCGTTTCGTAATATGTGTACCTTGTTCCTTTGTTAACACACCATATTGGACGTACTTCTCAATCACTTCTTTTCGTTTAGAAAGAATTTGCTGCTCAAGCGTTTCAATTTGTTTTTGTTGTTCTGTCGTTAGTTTTACTTGATGCGTTACTGGACGCTTTTCCATTTGGGGTGTTTCTCCATGAGCTGTTTCCATATAAAAACCAGACAACAGCATCATCGATAATATGATCAATCCACTTATTCTTTTCATCATTTTATTCCCTCCTTTATTCGCATTTATTTTGTGCACACTTTCCTTTTTTATACATATTCCATCACGCAAATTGCACATAATATTCTTACTTTTTCGCTTTTCTTCTGAAAACGTTGTCCTAACAGAAAAAGCGTGCTATGTTTTGTTTTGTATAAAAAATAGAGGAGGATTCTTAAATGAGTCGTTTTTATCATAGAAAATCGATCTGGGTAATGCTTGTTGTGTCTGCTTTCATACTTGTCTTGTCTGCTTGCAGTCAATCAGGCTCTTCTCAGTCTGGAGATTCAAAGTGGGATGAGATTCAAAAGAAAGGGAAAATCGTGGTTGCTACTTCAGGCACCCTTTATCCAACGTCATATCATGATACCGCTAATGGCAAGGATCAATTGACTGGTTATGAAGTGGAAGTGGTCAAAGAAGCATTTAAACGCCTTGATGTGAAAGTAGAATTTAAAGAAATGGGCTATGATGGCATGCTGAGCGCCATTAATTCTGGTCAAGTGGATGCCGCTGCAAATGACATTGACATCACAGATGACAGAAAAGATAAGTTCGCCTTTTCAACTCCTTATAAATATTCTTATGGCACGGCGATCGTAAGAAAAGATGATTTGTCTGGCATTAAAACGTTAAAAGATTTAAAAGGAAAGAAAGCAGCTGGTGCTGCCACAACGATTTACATGGATGTCGCTCGCAAGTACGGTGCGAAGGAAGTCATTTATGATAATGCGACAAACGAGCAATACTTAAAGGATGTCGCTAACGGTCGTACAGATGTCATTCTAAATGATTATTACTTGCAGACACTAGCTCTAGCTGCATTCCCGAAATTAAATATTACGATTCACCCTGACTTAAAATACATGCCAAACGAACAAGGTTTTGTGATGAAGAAAGACAACACAGAGCTTCAAAAAGAATTAAATCGTGTCTTAAAAGAAATGAAAAAAGACGGAACCATGAAAAAGATTTCCGAAAAATTCTTTAATCATGCAGACGTCTCAAAGAAAATAAATGCTGATGTCGAAGATGTCGACATTTCTAAATAAGGAGCCGCAAGCGTGGGAGATATTCATTTAGAATATATATTTAATCCTGCACTGGCAAAGGCGTCATTTCCATTTGTCATGAAAGGCATCTGGTTGACGCTGCTCATTTCCTTTGTGAGCATGTTTTTTGGCACCATTCTTGGCTTTTTTATTGCGCTTGCCAGAATGGCGAACACGTGGATGCTTTGGCTGCCTGCACGGCTGTATATCTCATTCATGCGTGGCGTGCCCATTCTGGTGATTTTGTTTATTCTTTATTTTGGATTTCCTTATATCGGCATTGAGTTTACAGCGGTCACTGCTGCCATTATTGGATTCAGCTTCAATAGCGCTGCCTATATTGCAGAAATCAATCGGGCGGCCCTCTCATCTGTTCCAAGTGGACAGGTGGAAGCTGCCAAATCACTAGGGCTCAGCTATTGGCAAACGATGCGCGGTGTCATTTTGCCTCAATCCGTCCGCATCGCACTGCCACCATTGACCAATGTCATGCTCGATTTAATCAAAGCCTCCTCACTGGCTGCGATGATTACTGTACCCGAGCTTTTCCAGCAAGCAAAGATCGTAGGTGGGCGCGAATTCGATTATATGACCATGTATATTTTGGTCGCCCTCATTTACTGGGGCATTTGCAGCGTAGTCTCATTGCTTCAGGACTTTTTAGAAAAACACTATGCAAAATATCTGTAACAAAAAAGAGCAGATCCAATCGACCTGCTCTTTTTTATATTCAGCTTTAATGTATTAGCCATAACCACGCATATAACCCCAATAAAGTAAGGATCAAGGTCGGGATGGTCAGGATGATTCCGGCTTTCATGTATGCACCCCAAGAGATATGGACGCCTTTTTTCTTAAGAACATGAAGCCACAGCAATGTCGCCAATGAGCCGATAGGGGTCATTTTCGGACCAAGGTTGGAGCCGATGACATTGGCATAAATCAGTCCGTCTCTCATGACGCCTGCTGTATCTGTATGACCGATTGCTATCGCATCAATCAATACGGTAGGCAGATTGTTCATGACAGAGGACAGCACTGCGGCAAGCACGCCCATAAACATCGTTCCCGCAAGCAAGCCATGCGATGCTCCTTGTTCGATCCATGCCGCCAATATTTCTGTGAGACCGACATTCTTCAGTCCATATACGACGACATACATGCCGATTGAGAAAAAGACAATGGACCACGGTGCTTCTTTTACGACACGTTTTGTCGCCACTTGCGGACTTCTTCTTGCCAGCCACAAGAAGACAAGAGCAATACCGCCCACAATGATGGAGACCGGAACCCCAATGAGTTCCCCTGCAAAATAACCGACAAGCAAACAGCCAAGCACATACCAAGACAAGCGGAACATGCGGATATCCCGGATCGCTGATGCCGGTTCCTTCGCCTGTGATACATCGTATGTTTTTGGGATAAGCTTTCGGTAAAACACATAAAGCACTAGCATGCTTGCTCCAAGCGACACAAGGTTTGGCACGAACATGTTTGCTGTATATTCTAGAAACCCAATATGAAAATAGTCGGCTGATACGATATTGACCAAGTTACTAATAACAAATGGCAAGGAAGTTGTATCTGCAATAAAGCCGCTCGCCATCACAAAAGGCAGGATCATCCGCTCATCCAGCTTTAACGCTCTCACTACAGACAAGACGATCGGGGTCAAAATCAGTGCCGCTCCATCATTCGCAAAAAAAGCAGCCACGACAGCGCCGAGCAATGTTAAATAAATAAACATGCGGACACCGTTCCCTTTTGCGGCTTTTGCCATATGCAGTGCAGCCCATTCGAAAAACCCAATTTCATCTAAAATTAACGAAATAATAATGATGCCAATAAACGCAAATGTTGCGTTCCATACTATCTGCGTCACTTCCCACACATCGCCCAGATGAACGACACCAAAGGCAAGTGCAAGAATGGCGCCTCCACATGCTGACCATCCAATGGTTAAACGTCCTGGCTGCCAAATGACAAGGACGAGGGTCAGGATGAAAATCAAAATGGCCAAGGTGACTGCTCCCAAAGGTGGCCCCCCTTTCATAAAATCCTTATCTATCATACAACGAAACACAGCCGTTGTATGCCATTTTCACATGAAAACCCGCAGGTGATCCCGGGCACCTGCGGATTCGATGACTATTGATCTTTTTTCATCAGCATTAATTCAATAAATAACTCACATCGCTGGCTGAAGTGACTTAAATCGATTGAGGTCATATCAAAGATTTGTTTCATTCGATAATTTAATGTATTTTGATGAATAAACAACTGCTCCGCGGCTGGCTTTAGCTTGCAGTTATTCAATAAGTAGACTTCAAGCGTTTTTAAAAATGAGGTTTGGCTGTCACGGTCTTTTTCTTTCAAACGTAATAAATCTGGATTGAAGTCATTTTTCTTTTTTTGATGACTGTAAATTGAGTCTAAGAACCGGAAAACCCCCAGATTCTCGTAATCATATGGAATCAGCTCTTGTCCTCCCACAATTTTCACAGCCTTCACGACCTCTATCGCTTCAAATCGACTTGTGCTCATTTTCATGACATCTCGATACTCTCTTCCCATTCCAATATACAATGGAGAAGGATGGGCATGCGCTTTCGATTGCAGGTGAGCGATGACGTCAGCCGCAGTCGCTTTCGGTGAGTGCCGGTCTGACAAGCTGCCCAATATCACGACAATGTCGGCTTGAACGGAGTATACGTGATTCACCTTGTCTTCTAGCTGCAAATACGTCCGAATGACGTCCTTTACATCTTCTGCCGTCTCACTTTTGTTATCGGCAGCGTGTACGACCATGACAGTAAATACCGCTGGCAGCGGGATGCTTAAATTCTCAGCCTCCCACTTCAGTTCTTCTTCTGTATAAAAATGATCATCCATGACCTTTTTGAAAAATTCTTCAATCTTGCCTTCCTTTTTCTCCAGCTGTTTCTTATTCTTATAAATCACTTTTCCCACTTGAAAGGAAGCTTCATGCAAAAATTGCAGCTCCTCCTGCGTGAGAGAATCCTCAATGTCCTGCACCCAAATAAAGCCTACAACCTCTTGTTTGTGCTTGGCGCTCACAGCCACCCGCCGATTAAACCCGAGCTCGTCATGACCGCTCACATAAAAAGGCTTTGACTCCTTGTGAAGCCGCTCGATGACCCCTGTTTTCTTTAACCAATCGACTACAGACCCCGGACATTCCTTTGAGAAAATCGTTTGCTGATTGACTGGGTCAAACTGCTGAATGCTGTAAGAATTATAAGCAAGGAGCTGACACTCTGTGCTTTCTAAAATGACTGGTTTTTTTAAATACCCGCTAATAAATGCAATTAACTTATCGACATCAAAAAATGTATGAAGCTTTTCTAATATCTCTTCCATCCCGATTGCTCCCTGATTAAGTAATACATTTATCATACTTCTTTCCGGACAGATTTGCATAGAAACAAGTCGTAGACATGCAAAAAAAGCATGAACCCGTGTGCACAGGTTCATGCTTTTCCAACTTAAAACATTTCACTAATCGTTTTTGCCTGCATGTGTAGAGCTAGGTAATCTGGACCGCCTGCTTTTGAATCGGTTCCTGACATTTTGAATCCGCCGAATGGGTGGTATCCCACGATGGCTCCTGTGCAGTTACGGTTAAAGTAGAGGTTTCCTACGTGGAACTCCTGCTTCGCACGGTTGATGTGATCACGATTATTGGTAATGACAGCACCTGTCAAACCATATTCCGTGTTGTTGGCTACTTCAAGTGCCTCATCAAAGCTAGATACTTTCGAGAAGGCCAAGACAGGTCCAAAGATTTCTTCTTGCATCAAGCGAGATGTTGGCTCAAGATCTGCAAAAATGGTTGGGTGAATGAAATATCCTTCTGAATCATCACTCGTTCCGCCAGTGACTAAGCGGCCTTCCTGTTTGCCAACCTCGATATAATCCGTGATCTTGTCAAAGGACGCTTGATCAATGACAGGTCCCATGTAGACATCCGCAGAAAGAGGATTCGCTGTTGTTTTCGTTTCTGTGATTTCCTTCACTCGCTCGATCACTTGGTCATACAGCTTCTCGTGGACGACTGCCCGAGATCCAGCTGAACATTTCTGACCTGAAAAACCGAAGGCTGATGTGAAAATGGCATTAGCCGCTAATTCGACGTCTGCATCCTCATCTACAACCACTGTATCCTTACCACCCATTTCAGCAATGACACGCTTTAAATGCTGCTGACCTGGCTGTACTTTTGCCGCACGTTCAAAGATACGTGTCCCTACTTCTCTTGAGCCAGTGAATGTAATCAGGCTTGTTTTCGGGTGATCGACTAAGTAATCTCCAACTTCAGCTCCACTTCCTGGTACAAAGTTCACCACACCCTTTGGAAGACCTGCTTGCTCAAGCTCTTCCACAAAACGTGCGGCAATGACAGGAGTTGCACTTGCAGGTTTTAAGACAACTGTGTTCCCTGTAACGATTGGTGCTACTGTTGTTCCTGCCATAATGGCAAACAAGAAGTTCCACGGCGGAATGACAAGCGTCACGCCAGTTGGTGTGTATACGTATTGATTGTGTTCCCCTTCGCGGCTGTTCACTGGTTTGCCTTTCGCCAGCTCCAGCATTTGACGAGCATAATATTCAAGGAAGTCGATCGCTTCTGCTGTATCTGCGTCCGCCTCGTTCCAAGGCTTACCTGCTTCTTTGACAAGAAGGGCTGAATACTCATGCTTTTTACGGCGAATGCTTGCCGCAGCACGGAATATGACGCTGGCTCTTTCTTCTGGAGACGTATAGCGCCAAGTTTCAAATGCTTTCGCCGCAGCCTGAACCGCTTGTTCTGCCTCTTCTTTCCCGGCCTTTGATACGGTTCCAACAACTTCATCCTTTTTCGCTGGATTGATCGAGACAATTTGGTCTTTCGTTTCGATTCTTTCGCCATTAATCACGAGCGGATAGGTTTGACCCAGTGATTCTGTTACCTTTGCTAATGCTTGTTCAAACGCTTTGCGGTTTTCTTCCTGGCTAAAATCCGTGAATGGTTCATGTTTGTAAGGTGTTGTCATCTTTGTCACGCTCCCGTTTCAAATTATTTTTTCGTCATTCCTTTTAAAGCAAAGGCAATGTTTGCCGGCCGTTCTGCAAGACGTCTCATGTAGTAGCCATACCACTCTCGTCCATACGGGGTATAGACCCTCATTTGATAGCCTTCCTTCACAAGTGCCTGCTGCGTTTCTGATCTCATGCCATACAGCATTTGAAATTCGAACTGACTTGTCGGTATATTGTGTTTTTTTACAATATTTTTCGTGAACTCGATCATTTGATCGTCATGTGTCGCAATGGCTGTATAGTTCCCTGTGAGTAATTGCTTTTCGATCAGTTTCTTGTAATTCTGATCAACGTCTTTTTTGTTCGGATACGCCACTTCGGCGGATTCCTTATAGGCACCCTTTACAAGTCGTAAAAATGGTTGCAGCTCATTGAGGTCATCAAGATCCTTTTCTGTTCTGTACAAATACGCCTGCAGGACCGTACTAACATACTCATATTGAGATTTCATCTCTTTAAAAATGTCCAGCGTTTTTTGACAGCGCTGTTCATCCTCCATATCGATTGTCACCATGATACGGTGTTTTTCTGCCGTATCTAAAATACGTTTCATATTGCGATACACAAGGTCATCGTCAATATCCAGGCCGAGTGATGTCATTTTGAGTGACACGTGGGAATTGAGCTTGGCCTCTGCAATCCGCTGAATGGTTTGAATACACTCATCCGTCCGCTCATTTGCAATCTCTGCCTTTGTGACAAACTCACCAAGGTGATCGACTGTTACAGCCATTCCTTGATCATTTAATCGTTTAATGACAGAGATAGCGCTCTCAAAATCTTTCCCACCGATGATTTTCTTAGATGCAACAGCACTTCCCCAATTACGAGCAATATGGTTCAAGAGACTGCTTTTTGACAAAAACAAGAAGAAATTTCTTGTGACCGACTCCATAAAGGGCACCTCCCACTCTTTGTAAGCTATGTCTTTATTGTAAGGCTCATAAGCTGTCCGCTACAATATTTGAAGATGACAAAAATTCTGACTTTTTTTGTGGTTTTATCACAATAAGAGATAAAAAAGAGCCTGCCGCTATCCGGCTGGCTCTTCCCTCCTACGCCCACACCTCATCAAGGGTAGACTGCAGCAGCTCATTTAATTCTTGCATCAGATTGTCTTTCGGTTGATTGTAGCTTTTCACCAATTCATCAAAACGCGCCAGCTCTTGATCAATAAATGGATGGACATGAGCGAGACGGTTCTCTACATCCATTTCTTCTCCGTCCATTTTACGTTTGAGCAGTTCGTGAATTTCTGCTAAAAGCGGGCCTTCCTCCACTAGCTCTTTCAGCAATTCATGAAAGTCCATTGGTGGAACTGTCCGGTAACGCTCAATCCACTGACAGGCAAGCAGCGGACGAAGCACATAGAAATACTTCTTGATTCGCACCTGCTCTCCTCGTAAATGCCGACTCTCATTCCGCTTCGCCATATTGAGGTAATGATACATCAAAGCCGCAGGGTAAAACGCTCGATCTTTTAATTCTCTTAGCTGCTTTGCCAAAGAGAAAGATTCAGCATAAATGATATCAGAAGACAGCCATTCCATAATGGACGGATTTGATTTATTGAATAAGCGAAGTGCCTTTCTAAGCTCCCAGCCGCTGATGTCAAGCATGTCATCAATCGGTCGTTCAATGACATCACGATGCTCTTCCATTGCCCAATACCATTCTTTCCGGGGAACATATAAAAAACGAACATCATAATCACTATCAGTCGAGGGAAATCCCCATGCCCTGCTGCCTGATTCGACGGCAAGGCAAATCTTTACATCATACGTTTCTTCGATGATTTTCAGCTCTTCCTTAATTCTCTCTCTCAAGCGTCCATCAACTCTTTCTATAGAATTCTGCATGACTTCTTCACGTTTTGGGAAAATACGAATAAGACATATATGAAAAAGGAGTTGGATCTAATGTCTATATCTCGCATTATGAAATGGATCACTGGGATTTTTGAAGCCTGCCTTGCCATCCCTGTGATCGGAGGTCTATTCGTTATCAGTAATGGCTATACACCGCTCATGGTCATGCTTATTCTGCATATTATCACACTCGTCTTATCGAAGCGAGACCAGGGACCAATGATTGGAAGCATCATCGGAATTGTCACATCCTGTCTTGCCTGGATTCCGATTCTCGGATTCATTCTTCATATCATCACTGCCCTTGCTCTCATTATCACCGCGTTAGTGCCTGATGAAAAAACGAGACAGAATACGAGCTATTAAAAAAGAGGCCCTCCTAGAGAGTGGCCTCTTTTCTTTTAATTCGTTAAATGCTTTTGTAAGAAGGCAAGCTTCTCTGTTTGAAAAGCCGGGATGTACTCATGTCCAAAATAGCGGTACACCTCTATATCTTTATCTGTTTCTAAATGGTTGTATACCGCAAACACAGTAGATGGCGGGGTGATTTGGTCGATCAGACCGATCGCCATCAATGTGGGCTGTTTCACCCATCCGGCTAAATTGATTAAATCAAAATAGCTTAACGTCTCAAATACCTTTTCTTCCGCTTCTGGATCGCTGTTTCTGCGAAAGTATGAATTGATTTCTAAATAAGGCTGCTCCAATGCCACATCCACTGCACGCTCGAAATTTGATAAGTACGGATAATCTGCCACGACGACCTTCGGAATGTCTGAAAGTGCTGCAGCTGCAACCGCTAGTGCACCACCCTGGCTCCCGCCCACCACGCCGATCCGGTGTTCATCCACTTCCGGAAAGGACTGAATCACGGCGAGCGCTCGAACCGCATCTAAATAAACACCCCGATAATAGTAGGTCTCTTTCGATAAAATGCCTTTTGTCATCCACCCCAGAGACTGCCCTGCTGGTGTCACTGTCTTATCTTCACTGCCGCCTTGACCGCGGACGAGCATGCCAAATGTCGCATAGCCATGCAGTGCCCAATTGACGATGTCATGAATGTCGCCGTCATAGCTTGCATTATAGCCATGAAAACGAACGAGTGCTGGATGCGGACCTGTTTGATCTGGTACCGCATACCAGCCTTCAATTTGAGATTGACCAAAGCTTTGAAACGTCAGGCGGTACACCTTAACGCCCTTTACTGGATAATCATAAGGTTCAAGTGCTGGCTCTGCCTCCACTTGGTTCAGTTCTTCAAGCGACGCCTTCCAAAAGTCTGAGAAATCAGGACGTGCTGTTTTCTTCGGTTTATACTTTTTTAGCTCATCTAACGGTAAATCAAACAATTGCATATCCTACTATCCCCCTTTGTTTTATTAGTTGTGTGTATCATATCACTGTTTTCTTGACGAAGAAAGACATTTCCACTACAAAAGACAAAACCTTCTGACATTTCTATTGGCAAAGAAGATTGAAACCTTTATGATAAAGAAACTGGCTTGAAAACTAGAGATTCTTAGACAAAACAAATCAACAAATCCATTCATGGATTTCACATTCGTAATCATCGAATAAAGGAGGAACCTGTATGAAAATCGCCCTTGTCCAGATGGACGTACAAATTGGAGAACCTGATGTGAACTTTCAAAAAGCAGAAGCATTTTTAGAAGAAGCGATCCGCGAGCAGCCTGATCTGATCATTTTACCCGAAATGTGGAATACTGGTTACGCTCTTGAAAAAGCCGATCAGCTGGCGGATGTAAACGGTGAACGAACAAAACAGCTTTTCTCTTCCTTTGCTCGTAAGCACCAAGTCGTTCTCATTGCAGGAAGTGTATTGAACAAGCGCACAGAAGATGAGAGGATCACCAACACGATGTATGGATTTAACCGCCAAGGTGAGCTTTTAGTCGATTATGACAAAATTCATTTGTTCCGCTTAATGGATGAGCACAACTATTTAACCGCTGGTGATCAGCTTGGTTTATTTGACTATGATGAGGATGTGAAGATCGGGGCGATGATCTGCTACGACCTTCGCTTTCCGCAGCTTTCCAGAACACTTGTCAACAAAGGGGCGAAGGTGCTTATCAATACGGCGCAATGGCCGTCAGCAAGAGTGGATCATTGGCGCAGCTTGCTCATCGCAAGAGCAATAGAAAATCAGTCATTTATGATTGCTGTTAACAGAACAGGCACAAGCAGAGACACTGAATTCCCTGGACACTCCATGGTGATTGATCCACTTGGCCGTATTCTGCTTGAAACAAGTCATGAGGAAGACATTTATTATGCGGAAATTGACCTTCAGCTAGTGGATGAAGTGAGACAGCAGATTCCTGTGATGACAGATCAGCGTCTGGATATTTATTAAAAAGCAGGGTGCTCCCCTGCTTTTTGCATTTAATTAAACGTTTGTTTAAGCTTTTTGATAAAGGTCCATTAGGGCTTGAGCTGCTTTCGTTAAATACCTTTCTTCCACATATGCAAACACAAGAGTGCGGTTTGGGCATGAATCAATTTTCAAATAAGTGACTTCGTTCCTGTCCTCTTGTGCCACCATTTTCGGCACAACTGTCACACCTAGTCCATTTTTGACCAATGCCTGCGCTGTTTGAATATGACTTGTTTCAAAGGTTATCTTCGGCTGAAAACCATGTTGAAGACATAGTTCCGTGACCACTTGCCGAAAGCCGTATCCCTCTTTCAGCATAATGAATGCTGCGTCTTCCAGAAGGCGAAACGGAACAGCCCCTTTCTGATTTGCTTGATTGATGATATCGTTCAATTCCGCCTGTAACCAAGGTTGAGCATATGGCGGTACTGCAAGAAGAAGCGGCTCTGTCAGCATGTGTTTCGTTTTCAATGATTCATGCTCAACCGGCATAGATAAAATAGCCAAATCCAGCTGACCAGCCAATAGAAGTTTTTCTAGCTCACGAGGTGATTCTTCTATTAGTTGAACGTGAACATGGGGATACGTTTGACAAAAGGTTTTTAATAAACCAGGCAAGACATATCCCCCTGTGACAGCTGGCGCTCCAATGTTCAGCTCTTTCCCCACCTCATAAGCTGCTTCTCCCATTTCACGCAGCAAATCATCTCTTTCCTTCAAAATGTTCTCAGCCCTTTTAATGAACCGACTCCCTTGAGGGGTGGGTGTGACTTGTCCATACTTTCGAATAAATAGGGGGGTGTCTAATTCCTCTTCCAGTTTCTTTATTTGTTGGCTTAAAGAAGGCTGTGCAATGTGAAGCTGGTCCGCTGCTTTTGTAAAACTTTTCTGCCGGTACACTTCCATGACATATTCCATCATTCGTATATCCACTTACATCACCTCATAGGTTTTAACTATTCATGTCATATCTTTTATGTCTTAGACAAATAACAAAAGGAATTTTACGATAAAGAGACAACAAAGGGGGAGAAGAAATGAATCCATATGCTAAAGCTGAAAACCAATTCTCACAAAATGCCGAGAACTATCGAGATTCACCTATATTTTCAGCCGGAGAAGAGCTGGAATGGATGAAAGCGACAGCAAATGCGAAGGGTCATGAGCATTTACTTGATATCGGCTGCGGAGCAGGGCATACCGTTTTTTCCTTTTCAGACATTATTTCTAAAGGGATCGGCATTGATGTCACGCAAAAAATGATCGAGGTTGCAGCAGCACTTGCAAAAGAACGCCAGCTGGAACATATTACTTTTGAACGGGCAGCCGCAGAAGCATTGCCATTCGCTGATGAATCATTTGATATCGTGACGTGCCGGTTTGCCGCTCACCACTTTCCAAACCTTCCCGCAGCCATGTCCGAAATCAGCCGGGTCTTAAAAAAAGGCGGCGCATTTCTGCTCGTCGACCATTATGCACCTGAGAATGCGGCACAGGATTCATTCATTAATCAATTAAACAGACTCAGAGATCCTTCTCATGTGCGAGAAAGCTCTTTATCAGAATGGGAAGAGCTTTTCGCTGCCAACAAACTGACTCAAAAAGAGGTTCGTTACTGGGATCTGCAAATTGATTATCAGGACTGGATCACACGTGGACGCACACCAGAAAATGTCCAACAGGAGATCGTTTCCCATCTTCAAGCCGCAGACCCTGATACAATGCAGCTATTTCAGCTTCAATTCGATGCACAGCAGCAGCCTATTTCCTTCTGCTTAAAAGCTGCACTCATTCAAGGAATCAAGAATTGAACTTATAGAAAAAGTCTACCTTCATCGGTAGACTTTTTTATTTCGAATATACATCTTCACTGTCTCACAGGTATTGCTTTTCATGTTCGTGACACGTCCCTCCTCACAACAAGGAGTGCTACATCGTGTTTCTATTATAAGATAAAAGAACGGAGATAGGTTAGGCATTTTAAAAATTGTACGTAGATCCTCTGAATAAAAAAAGAACCTACCCTCTTTGGAATAAGTTCTTCACTGCGTGCGTCAATCACGGTGCAATATCCTCTAATACTTTCTCACGCGTTTCGATCATTTTAAAAGCAAGAATTGCTCCCACTACAGTCACACTTGCGAAAAGAATAAAAATAGTTGAAACACCGCTCACCTCTAAAATAAAGCCTATCATAATAGGAGCAATCGCTGAGGCCAGCCTAAGCCAAGCAGTAGCAAATGCCGTTCCAATCACCCTCATACGTGTTGGATAAATTTCAGGTGTATATAAATAGAGAAGAACTGTAATTGTCCCCATCATTCCGTAAGCAGCGGACCCTAAATAGATCACACTTTCTGGAGAACTCGCTCCGCTGATCCATAAAGCCGTTAATAAAGCACCTGTTACGATAAATGCAATGGTTGCCCAGCGCTTTCGTCCTACTTTATCAATTAAAAATGCACAAGCGAATACACCTACGGTCTGTAAAATATTTGTCAGAGAGGCTGCCCTTAATGAATCTCCAACTGGCAAATTGTAAACCGTATTATAAAGACTTGGTAACCAGTTATTTAAACCATTCGATACAAAGTAGGCAGAAAACCATAGTCCCCATA
Source organism: Bacillus sp. FSL W8-1143 (assembly GCF_037965155.1). NCBI lineage: Bacteria > Bacillati > Bacillota > Bacilli > Caryophanales > Bacillaceae > Bacillus > Bacillus sp. FSL W8-1143. The sequence continues at coordinate 348,271 of NZ_CP150182.1, read as the reverse complement.
CGATCAATGTTCTTTTACGGTAAAAAGTTGAAAAAAGCTCTTTCCAATCGCCCTTTTCAGTACTATTATATACTTGTTTTACAGGCATTCGTTTGTCAGTACTAGCTTCAATTTCTTCAATAATTCTTTCGGCCTCATCTAATCTGCCTTTCGAAATAAGCCATCTTGGAGATTCACGTAACATAAAAAAGAATACAAAGACGATTAGACCTCCAATGCCTCCAATTAAAAACATCCACTTCCACCCAAAGCTAGGTACAACAAATGCGCCGATTTGAGCTGAGATCATTAACCCTAAAGGAAAAATCATCTCATAAAGCATAAAAAATCTGCCTCTCCCTTGAGCCCGGGATAGCTCATTGATATATGAGGCTGCTACCGGCACCTCTCCTCCTACCCCAATCCCTTGTATAAAACGAAAAATAAACAGTGCCATAAAATTACCTGAAAACACACATGCAATACTCATGACGGACATGAGGAGTATAGTCCACTTTGCACTAAAAACACGGCCACGCCTTTCTGCTAACCATCCAAAGAAAATGGCACCAATCGCTTGTCCTATATAACCAGACCCAATAAGAAGACCAATTTGAGCAGGTGATAAACTCCACATGCCGATGAGAACTGGGAGAACAAACGCTAAAGACAGAGCATCAAAAGCATCAAAAAAGGTGGCAGATCCCATAATGATACGAGGCTTTAAATGCCATCTAGAAAAAGGTACACTTTCCATTCTCGTCAATAGTTGTGAAGCTCTATCAACAACTTGCCCATCATGAGAATTTGAATTTCCGCTGACTTCTAACGTCATGATATCTCCTCCTTATTAGAGGAAATGATGCAAAAGTACATGCCGAAGAGCGCTAAAGAAATCGCTTACATTTTAAATCAAGAGACATTCTAGAGCGTTCATACGAGTTTTCAGCATCTATCATTTCTTTTTTGGCGTTCCCGTGGTGCCCCGATCTATATAGTACATAGGGAAGATATGTTCCATCGCCTCTAACTGTTCTCCTTCTAATACCTGTGTTAATAAAGAAACAGCTTTTCTCCCCATTCCAACTAAATCTACATGAACTGAAGATAAAGAAGGGGTTAGAAAACTTGCAATGGGCACATCATCGGCACCAACGACTGACAAGTCATGAGGTATGGACACATTTGCGTGATCTGCAGCTTTCATGACCCCCATCGCCAAAAAATCTGAAGAGCAAACAACTCCAGTCATGTGCTGGTTTCCTTGGAGAAATTGAGAAACCACTTCTACTACTTTTCCCCCATCAAATTCATCTAACTCAAACACAAGTTCTTTGTTCATTGTTAACCCTAAATTTTTAAGTGTGCGCTCATATCCCTTGTAGTACCTCACACTATGCATCGAACTCATTGGACCATTGACCAGCCCAATGGTTCGATGACCTTTCTCAAATAAGGCCGTTACGGATTGACACACACCTTCTTCATCATCTGGCCTGACACATGGGAAAGGAGAATCCTCTAAGTAACTTCCAACAACAATAATGGGAATAGCTAAACTTTTTAACCAATCCATACTCAATTCTTCATTTCTTGGAGAAAATAAAATGGCACCATCTACAGCCTGTGTTTCAAGTAATCGCTGCTGCTGTATAGATGTAAATGACATCAACATATTGAATTCAGTTTCATCTAATTCCTTCGCAATACCATCTAAAATCGTCGAAAAAAATGGATTATTCAAAATATATGAACCACGCGGAACCACGACAGCTATATTGCCAGTCTTTCTTTTAACGAGCCCTCTAGCTCCTAAATTAGGGCGATAGCCTAACTCATCAATCACTTGTTTGATTCTTTCAGCCGTTTGAGCACCTACTCCTGGTTTACCACTTAATACTCTGGAAACAGAGGCGATAGACACTCCAGCTTTCAATGCGACATCTTTAATACTTACTGACACATTTCATACCTCCGGGAGTCTGTTGTTTTATACACTATTATAACCTGACTCACCTTCATCATGAAATAATGGTCTGTTATCTACCGACGTTTTCCTTAAGCAAACCAACACTTTGAAGGCCCTGGCGAATTTCTTCTTTTTCCTCATCAGTTAAAGGTAATACCGGCTTCCTAGCAAGCGAGCTACTGATCAAACCTCGCTGATACATCGCTTCCTTCATGCGCAGATGAGAAGTAGATGAAGGTTCATCCATTTTATACACAGCATGCTTTAATTCAAAGATTCTATCGTAAACTTTATTAGCCGCTACAAGGTCTTTTTCTTCCACACATTTCACAAGTTCAGCGATCAAATCTGGCACGAAACAGCCGAAACCTACAAGTGCTCCATCAATGCCTTGAACCAATGTTGGCAATAAATATTCATCATGACATGTGAGTAACGATACATCTGGTGCATGTTTTTTCAATGCCCGTACATCGACCTCGTATTGTGCCATGTCTCTTTGACCAATTTTAAACGAAACAACATTCTCAATTTCCGACATTTCTAGTAATTGACTGGTTGTATATGAGGTTTTTGTCCATGTTGGATATTGATGGACAATGATTGAAATATCAATCGCTTCTGCAACATCTTTAAAGAATTGGACAGGTGATTCAGGCTGCATACCGAATCTTAGCCATGAATGTGGCGGCATGAGAAGTATACCTTCACCACCAGCTTCTTCAACGGCTTTTGCATGCTGGATCGCTTCAATTGTCCCTTCTGCAGAAACCCCAGAAATGACAGGTACTTCCCCTTTTAATTCGTCGGCTGCAATGCGCACTGCTTCAGCTCGTTCATGTGGCAGTAAAGTCATAATCTCGCCAGTATGTCCATTGACAACGATCCCGTTAATCCCTTTGTGATCCGCCACCCAACGGACAAGCTTACGAAAAGCAGGTTCATCAATTGAATAGTCATCTTTAAAAGGAATTAAGACAGCCGGGAATACACCGCTCCATTTTTCTTTATTTTTCATAAACAAATTCCTCCCCATTCGTTATAGTAAACGTTTACGGTAAGCGTTTACGTAAACTATCATAGAATGATATTGCCGGAGGTGTCAACATTATTTTTTTAAAATTATAATAATTCAAAAAACTATTGTTGAATTTTAGATACTATTTTATTTTTCCAAAAAAGAAAATAAGGGATAAATTTTGTTTACCATATCAACCAAAAAAACCCTCATCTTCATGAACTGGTTGAAGTATGATACCTCTTTTTCCAAACGGCAACATACCAAAAAAGGATAAATAAATTTTTATGGTCAAAACATCAAAAGGTTTTCTATCACGCTGAAAAGAAAGAAGACAAAGGGCTAAAATAAAGATCATTTTAGCCCTTTGTCAACAATCTGAGTCTACACTAAACGGTAGACTTTTTTTATTTCGAATATAAATCCCAGCCAAGCTTGAGTGTGTCCACAATATAATTGGCGACTTCCTCAGCCTCTAAATGATCTGTTTCCACCCTGGAGTTATGAAGAGAATAAATCTCCCGGCGTTCTTCAAACAGCTCTTTCATTTCATCAAGCGTCCGGTTGTGAAGAACAGGGCGGTTTTCAATTAAAATATCAAGCCGCTGCTTCCAATTCTCCCAAGATAGGTCAAGGAAAAGAACCGTACAATGCTTCAAGCAGGCACGTTTGATTTCTTCCTGTTTGAATGCACCGCCTCCAAGTGAGACGATCTTGAGTTGTGTATGTTCGCATAAATCGACGATATAATCCTTTTCAGCCTGTCTGAAGAATGCTTCTCCTTTTTGCTGAAACATCTCTGGAATCGTCATGTTGTATTTTTTTTCAATCTCCTGATCGACATCAATAAAATCTCGATATAGCTTTTTGGCAACTAGCTGCCCAATGGTTGTTTTCCCAACACCCATAAAGCCAATGAGAACAATATTCCGCTGTCTTACAGGGATTTCTCTATTGATTTTCATGATCGTGACACGTCCTCCTTACGACAAGGAATGCTACATAACGTTTCTATTATATGATAAATGGAGCGCGAAAAGATAGGCAATCTTAAAAATTGTGTTTGACGACGTAGCCGAGCTGTTCAGAAAGCCTTTGTGCCTGTTCTTTCACTTTTTGCTGCAGCTTGGGAATGACTTCTTCAGTAAACCGTTGGGTTGGACCAGATATGGATAAACAAGCCTTCACTTCCCCATGAATGTTAAAGACTGGTGCCGCTACTGCCGCAGAGCCTACCTCTCGTTCATCGATGCTGCAAGAAGTATACGTGTCAAGAATATGTTTACATTCCTTTTGCCAGTCATCTCTCATCACATGATCAGCCTCAGACGCTAATACTTTTTGTTGAAATTCTTCACTTTGAAATGCCAATAATACCTTTCCGCCTGCACCTGCGTATAACGGCAGCTTCTCACCAACCTTGACAAGATGTCGAATCGATTGCAGCCCTTCCGCCTGTTCAATACAAACCCTGCTTGTTGCATCCAGTACATACAGGTTGACGGTTTCTTTTGTTTCATCACGAAGTGCGTACATGAGTGGTTTAGCCAGTTCTCTCAATTTAATGGACTTCCCTGCAACGTATCCAAGGAGATAAAGTCTTTGACCCAATCGGTATTTCATTGTGTCTGGATTCTTTTCCACAAAATGATTCATTTCAAGTGCCTTGAGCAGTCTCGTTGTAGTAGACATTGCTAAATTCATCTCTTTTGAAATTTCCGTTAGCGTCAGCTCTTGACGTTCTTCACTAAAACAATAAAGAATATCCAAAGCGCGCTGAACCGTACGCAGTCCTGATTCTTCTTTTGACTTCTTATCAGCCATGTTCACTTTCTCCTTTTCCCCTTTGATTTCTTATCGACATAAACGATCGATTTTGCTATAATCCATTTTAAACGTTCCACTAAAAGAAAACAAATTCCACCAGTCGGAACAAAAACGATTGGAGAGGTTTGATGGAGGAGATATTTGAATGTACCTGCTCGTTTTTACACTTCTTATTAGCCTATATATTGTTCATCAACTATTTCCCGCTCCCATACTCTCCTATTTTGTTGGTCTGCTGGCCGCTGCTTCGCTCATCATTTCTTTTAAGAAAGCAAGTGGGCTTTATTTGAAAACAGGTGCTATGTTTCTCATGATTGGCTTGTTCTTATTTTTCTTATCCGACGAGCCATTGCACACGTTTTTTCTTCACTTTCATTCCATGCTAGGCTTGCTTTCTCTATTTTTCATGCTGCCTTTTATTCATTCTCTCATACATGTTGGACATTTCGATACACAATTAAATAAACTGCTCACACTGCATACAACGAGCACAAACCAGCTTTATCGCAAGAGTTCATTTGTCACTCATATTCTTGGCATGTTTTTAAATATCGCGACGATCCCCTTACTATATACATCGCTCAAACCGTCGCTGGATTCCCTAAAAGAACAAGTGAGACAACATCTTTATACACGTAACCTTTTAAGGTCATATGCATTATGTTTAAGCTGGAGTCCTGTTGAAGTGCTCGTAAGCGTCACCATTGATGCAACCAAACTCAAATATTATCAAATCGCACCCGTTACTTTTGGTTTAATGGTCCTCGTGCTGGCGACAGATTGGATGCTCTTCTCTCGTCAAAGCAAACGATTCCCAAACATCATTCAGTCCGCAGAAACAAACTCCAATCCTCGTCGAATTAAGCGAAAAACCCTTCAGCTTGCTTTCATGCTGCTGAGTTTTATGACAGCCGTCTCACTTGTCGATGCATGGATTGGGAAAGGCTATTTATTCGCTGTTGTGCTAACCATTATTCCATTTGCTCTATTATTCTCTTCTGTCATCAAAAAAAGAAAACAATATATCGCCGTCTCTGTCCCTCATTGGAAAGAAAGTACCCGTCAGCTCTCCAACTATATGTGTCTATTTTTAAGTGCTGGCTTCTTTGTCGATATGCTGCTTGCCACAAACAGTATGCAGCCGATTCAAGCATTTATTGTCAGTATATCAGACGATGCCATTTTGGTTTATTGTGTCATTGGGTTATATTTTCTGATCACCGCTCTTTGCGGTTTTCACCCGCTCGTCTCGCTTGCTTTGTTAGTCAGCATGATGGCACCTGTCATCCAAGAACTTCCTGCTCTTCCCATTGCCATCATGCTTATCGTTGCTGGAACATCAACTGTCATGTTTAGTCCTTTTAATGTTTCTGTCTCCCTATTAGCTGATTTGATGAAGGTCAACCCTTACCGTATCACTCGCTGGAATATATGGTTTGCTGGCTTTTATATCAGCATGGGTATCGCATGTGCAACGATCATCACTATTATCTTTTATTCATAAAAAAGAGAACTCAACTTGGTTTGAGTTCTCTTTTGCTTTCTCACTCTGGTTTTAATTGAATACGTTCAATTTTCCCTACGATAAAAATGTACGACAATGCCCCGCCTAATGCGACTAAACTGACGAATAAAATACCCCCGTTGTATGAGCCTGTCGCCGACACGATGAATCCGATAATAAGCGGAGTGATGATCCCAGCTAAATTTGCAAAAAAGTTAAATACACCGCCAGCCAGACCAACCATTTCCCTTGGTGCCACTTCAGACAGCATCGTCCAAGAGATATTAGACAGTCCTTGTGCAAATGAAGCGATGGATAAAATGGTCAGCACAAGCGGAATATTTGTTGTAAAGTTCGCTAAAACAATGGTACTCGTCAGAAGCAAGCCAACCACTACCGGCAGCTTCCTCGCTACATTAACGGATACGCCCTTTTTAAGCAGCCAATCAGACACATAACCTCCAAACAATACCCCAAAGAATGCAGCAATATAAGGAAGAGAAGCCGCAAAACCTACCTTAAGAAATGCCATATTTTTCGCCTCTGCTAAATAGGTCGGAAACCATGTTAAAAAGAAAAAAAGTGTAGACGCTACAGAGAATTGGCCAATATAGAGCCCAATCAATTTACGATATTTTAGAAGGGCGGCAAAGTCTGCCCATTTCAGCTTCCCCTGTGATGCTACTGTCAGTCCATCGCCTTGCCGAATCAATTCTAACTCCTCTTCATTCATCTTCGGATGCTCTTTCGGTTCGTGATAATACTTGTACCAAAAGAAAGCAAATATGATACCGAGCGCACCTGCTGTAATAAAGACGGTTCTCCAATCGAAAGTCGTCATGATCCAAAAAAGAAGAGGTGTCGCAAATGCAAGACCCACATACTCTCCAGCAGTATAAACACCTGTCGCAAAAGCCCGTTCCCGCCTTGGAAACCATGTGGTGACAATGCGGTTATTCGCAGGAAATGCGGGAGATTCTGTAATCCCAATAAACAAACGACAGCCGAATAAAAAGGCAAAGCTGTTCGCAAACGCCTGCAGGCCTGTGAAAATAGACCAGGTAATGAGTGATATCCCATACGTTACCTTTGAGCCAAATTTATCGAGAATAAAACCGCCTGGTATTTGCATCGCTGTATATGTCCAGCTAAATGCTGAAAAAATGAGGCCTAATAAGGCAGGATTTAATTGCAATGAAGATTGAATAGCAGGTGCAACAATGGATACACTGGCTCGATCAATATAATTAATGGCGGTAATAAAAAACAACAGAATCAATATGCCAAAACGGGCTTTCGTTGGCTTCATATAAGCGGGCCGCAATTCATTCCCCTTCAGTTCTGAATGCACTTTCATAACCATCCTCCTTTGTTTCCGCATCGTGCGGTTCGGTTGAGCGCCTTAAATAACCCCTTTTTCCTCCAATTGTTTACACTCTTCTTCTGTTAAGCCAAGCATATTTGTTAAAATCTCATAATTATGTTCGCCTAAATCAGGTGCAATGTGCCGGATACTTCCGGGTGTTTTTTCAAACTTTGGAATGATCCCAGGCACCTTTACTTTTCCAAGACGGGGGTGATGCACCTCGACGATATTCTCTCGTGCTTTAAATTGCGGATGCTCGAAAATATCCTGAATACTTAAAATTGGGCTCACAGGAACGCCATGAGTATCTAGAATTTCTAATACGTCATCCCTTGTTTTCGACGCGATCCATTGAGAGACGATCGCATCCATCTCTTTGTTATGCTTCAGCCTAGATGCATTGACCGCGAATTTTTCATTCTCTAATAAATCTAATCGATTCATCGCCTCTGCCAATCGATTGAAGGTCGAATCCGTACTCGTCACAAGAACCAAATAATGCCCATCCTTTGTCACATAGGTGCCGGCAGGGCTTGAATGACCGCTTAACCCCGGTGAACGCTCACGCACCTTCCCAAGCTTGTCATATTCTGCAACCAAAAATTCTAACATACGAAACACAGATTCATAGAGGGCCAAATCCACCATTTGCCCAGTTCCTTCTGAATGTGTATCTCTGTAATACATCGCTGTCACAGTAGCAAACGCCACATATATGCCTGCAATATAATCTGTTAAAGAAAAGGAAGGACTGACTGGATGCCGGTCTGGAAACCCTTGAATATATGTAAATCCGCTAAACGCCGTCGCAGGTGTTCCAAATCCGGCCTTGTCCTTAAACGGACCCGTTTGTCCATAACCCGATACACGAATCATAATTAATTGAGGGTTGATTTCTTTTAATACGTCGTACCCCACGCCCCATTTTTCGAGAGTTCCAGGGCGAAAATTTTCAATCAACACATCGACCTGACCTGCAAGCTTTTTAAAAATGTCTTTTGCTTCGTCTTTGTGCAGATCCAGTGTTAGAGATTTCTTATTCCGTGAGAGACCTGACCATCTAAGTGGTTCACCTTCTGCAAAAGGGCCAACATGCCGCAGCGTATCGCCTTTACCAGGAATCTCGACTTTGATGACCTCTGCACCAAAATCCCCTAGAAGCACCGCGCCATAGGGGGCAGCGATCATCGTAGAGACGTCTAATATTTTCATTCCTTCGAGCGGTGTATTCATATTCATTGCTTGACTCCCTTTCATTCAAGTGATGAAGGGCTAAATAACTTTCTATTTTAGCCCTTGTCATCTTTCTGATTGACCCGGAAGCCCCTGATGATTCAAAAGGAGGGCTTACCGGAGCAGTTTGTTAATCCTTCGGAAGCTGCCCTTGCGGTGTGTAAAGCCAAATCAGCCATAAAGGTTCATCTCCTGTATTTACATGCTGGTGCGAGACACCGTCTGGAATGAACATGAAATCATTTTGTTTAAAGGACTGCCTTTCTCCATCACAAATGACTTCGCCAGATCCTTTAATCACATAATCAAATTCCTCTGAACCTGGGTGATTGTGCACTGAACTTGCTTCTCCCGGTTCAAAAATGGTGAGACCTGCCATCATATGCTCTGACCCAACAGTATCTGGTGTAATGGTTTGAAATACCTTTCGAATCATTTGCTCCTCTGGATGATCTAAACCTAACCATAATGGGTTCCCATCTTGAAACGGATTCAATACTTTAATTTTCATTGTTACTTCCTCCTCGTTATGTTTAATTCACGCTGACATGTGAGCGCTTTGAATTTGGTGAATAAATATCATTAATATTCCAATGTCCATCCGTAGGGACAGGATCATTTTTCATTGCTACATCGATGACGCAAGGCTCTTGAGATGCAATTGCTTCAGCTAAAGCTTCTTTGAATTCAGAAGCAGAGGTGATTTTAATCCCCTTCATCCCATAACCTCTTGCAATGGCAGCAAAATCCGGAGAATAGCTTTCTCCACCTTTTCTGAAAACAGTACCGTACGTCGTTTCATAGTGCGCCATTTGCAAGCCAGCTATTGTTCCAAACGCACTGTTATTCATCACAATCCACACAACAGGAATGTTCTCTTCAACGGCTGTTGCGAGAACGGATGGATTTTGACCGAATCCGCCGTCCCCAACGAGTGACACAACGACACGGTCAGGCTGGGCAATCTTTGCCCCAAGTGCGGCAGGTGCTCCAAATCCCATCGTTGCAAAGCCGCCTGGTGTTAGAATGGTCCCTGGCGTGAGCACAGGAAATTGCTGTCCCACCCCATTTTTATTCCAGCCAACATCCGTTGTAATAAAGGCATCTGGCGGTAATACTTCTCGTACTTCCTGCAAAATACGCTGCGGCTTCATTGGGAAGGATTCATCTTGAATGTTCGTCAGGTTGCTCGCCTGAAAATCCTTACGATATGCCGCAATTTCCTTTTTCAATTCAGGTCGATTCAGCCCTTCTGGCAGTCTTTCTCTCGCCACTCGATTGAGTACAGTCAAGGCCTGCTTCAGATCAGCTACTGCTCCAATGTCAACAGGATAGTTACGTCCAATTTCATTCGGATCAATGTCAATATGAATGAGCTTGGTTGATGGGAAACGGAACGTATATTCTGATTCCCACGAACTCGCATCAGCTTCAGCAAAACGGGTGCCTAAAGCCAATATATAGTCCGCCGCTTTGCACTGATCATTGATAAATTTTGTCCCCCAAAATCCTGTCATTCCAAGGGTCATTGGGTGATCATCTGGCATGGCTCCTTTCCCCATCAAAGAATGGGCGACAGGGATACTTAGATGATCAGAGAATGCCTTTAATTCTTCAGCTGCGTCAGCTAGTAAAATGCCTCCCCCTACATATAAAAGCGGCCTTTCTGCCTGCAGCAATCGATCTAATATCCGATTGGCCGTTTGATCATCAATTGAAGGCTTTTCAATGGTGTGTGTATGATGGTTGATTTGTTCAAACAGGGACACATCTAGGTCTTTTGAGAACACATCCATTGGAACAGATATCAGCACTGGGCCAGGACGGCCGCTTTCAGCTAACTGAAATGCTTTTGATAAAATCTCTGGAAATAATTCTGGAATATCGACTCGCCATGCTCTTTTCACAAACGGCCGGTAAATTTCGTATTGAGAGGCATCGGAATGAAGATTGATCTCTTGATGTGGGTGCTTTCCGTAGTAATGACTCGGGACATCTCCTGCAATGACAACCATTGGAATGGAATCAAGTGCTGCATTCGCTACCCCTGTTGCCGCATTGGTGAGTCCAGGACCTAGATGACTGAGAACAACAGCTGTCTGTTTCTTTGCTCGCGCATAACCATCTGCTGCATGTGCCGCTATCTGTTCATGTCTGACATTTACAAATTGAATCGAGCTTTTTTCAAGCGCTGATAAAAAAGCAATATTCGTATGACCGCAGAGACCAAAAATATGCTCGACTCCCCGATTCTCTAAATACTGAATAACCTGTGTAGAAATATTCTTCTTCATGTTTCTCTCCTCTCACGGTGCAGCTATGAATCTGCTACTCTCTTATTCTTTGAAAAACAATAGATAGAACGCTGTTCAAATCCTGTATTGCCACTTGCCCGGGAGCTGAGCTTTCTTTCCCTACAGCAAAGGTCATGACAGATCCAAAAAGTCCACCAACCATTCTTGTAAAAGCCCCATATTCCCCCATTGCCATCGAAATAACGGGAATCGACAGCTGCTTGTTCGCATGGCTGGTCGCAGAGAGCAGTGTTAATGCATCCTCATAGGAATGCGGCATCACTGCAATCTTTGCGATGTCGGCGCCGACTGATTCTGCATTGACGAAGAGCTGCACGAGACGATCCAACTCAGGGGTACGCTGGAAATCGTGATACGACACAATCAAGATGACCCCATTACTTTTAGCCGCCTGACTGACTTGCTGTAAATGTGTCACATCATGCATCAATTCATAATCAACGGCGTCCACAAGCTGTGTGGAACAAAGCTCGACAAGCAGAGAAACCTTCTCATTTTCTGAGAGTGATATACTTTCGCCGCCCTCCTTTTCAGAGCGGATGGTGAATAAAAATGGTATGCCCTTTGCCTTTTCTACCATCCCCTTAAGGGTTTCTATGACTTGTTCCTTGTCATGAAGGTGATGAAAAAAATCCGCCCGCCACTCTATCACATCAGGCTTCTTCTCAGTTAATACCTCGACCTCATGAAACAATTCTTCCTTTGTTTGCCCGATGAGCGGCGTACAAATCATTGGCTGACCGCCTGTCTGCACACTTTTTACCTTTTGCTGAAATGCATTCACATCCATACGCCCCTTTCACAGACCATTTGGAAGCACGATCATTTTGGTTTCGGTCATCTCCTCAATAGCGAAACGCGGACCTTCTCTTCCAAGACCACTTCGCTTAATTCCTCCATAAGGCCAATGATCCAGTCTAAAATTTGATGTCCCATTGATGACAACACCGCCAGTTTCAAGCTCTTTTGCTGCGTGTAACGCAACATCCAGCTGATTCGTAAAGATCCCTGCCTGCAAACCATATCGACTATCATTTGCTTCTTTAATTGCCTCCTCCAGCTCCGCATAAGGGAGAATGCTGACAACTGGGCCGAATACTTCCTCACAGACGACCTTGGCCTGTTTCGGAGGGTTCAGCAAAATAGCCGGTGTGATGCTCGCTCCATTTCTTTTTCCCCCACATAAAAGCTGTGCCCCCATACTCTGTGCCTCTTGTATCCATGTCTCAACTCGCTGCGCGGCCTGTGCATCGACCATACAGCCGATATCACTCTCACTGGACAGCGGATCTCCAACGACAAGCTGCTCTACTTTTTGTTTTAATACCTCAGTAAACGACGGCATTATTTCCTGGTGGACATAAATTCTTTGAACAGAAATACAGCTTTGACCAGAATTACTAAAGCCTGTCTTGGCACAAAGGGATGCGGCTTGTTCAATATCAGCATCGTGATGAACAATCGTCGCGCCATTCCCTCCGAGTTCGAGCAATACTTTTTTTAATCCCGCAGAGGTTGTAATATGCTCTCCTCCGGCAGCCCCACCGGTAAAAGAGATGAGATTCGTTCTTTCATCAGTGACTAACTGTTTCCCAGCCTCGACCCCGCCAATCACAAGCTGCAAACTCGCCTCAGGGAACCCTGCTTCGAGAAGGAGTTTGACAAACGCTGTAGCAACAGCTGATGTTTGCGGTGCAGGCTTCAAAATAATGACATTCCCTCCCGCAAAAGCTGGACCAACTTTGTGACAAATTAAGTTGAGCGGTGCATTAAAAGGAGTAATCGCCAGCACAACTCCGACTGGTATTTTAAATGTCATGGCCATTGCTCCCTGCCCACGTGATGATACATTGCCTGGAATGGTCTCACCTACTAATCGATTCGCTTCTTCCGCCGACTGCGCTAGCGTCTCGATTGATCGTGAGACTTCATCTCTTGTATTTTTAAGCGGTTTGCCTAATTCTAACGAAATCAGTTTTGCGAAATGGTCTTTTTGTTCTTCAAGCAAGGTGGCTGCTTTCGTTAGAAGCTTTGAGCGTTCGATTGCCGATATTCCCGCTATTTGTTTTTTAGCATGCTGCGCAATAGAAAGTGCCTGTTCTATGTCTTCTGATGAGGCGAGATATGATGTACCGATCCTTTCTCCTGAGTAAGGATTGATGATATCTGTTTTCACACGATCGGTATCCATCCACTCGCCGTTTATATATGATAATGCTTTTAAACTGCTCAAATTTTCTCTCCCTCCTTGAGGTGCCGCGTTCCATGTCCTGCATAACGAACCAATCTTTCTTCGTTTGGACAAGGTCCCTTCACGAGGGCTCCCTTTCTCAGCTCCTCATATGCATGCGCCACGATGCCCATTCCTCTAGATAAGGAAAAAATGCCTTTTGCTGCTTCTGCTGGAATGTTTAATTCACATTGGATTGCAGCAGATACACCGTCTATATTCATCGTGATTTTCTTCCCTTTCAGGTGTTCAAGCTCATGTCTAATCGCTTCGGCTAACCGTAAATATATCCCACTGATAAGACCTTGCTGGACATATGTGTGACTTAGCTCATATAGACGTCGAACCCTCGGATCATCATCATGAAGCTGATGGCCGATCCCCGGGATTTTTTCCTTGCGAGTTAACCATGTGTGACATACTTGCTTGGCCGCAGACTGTATATCCTTTTGATCATCGTAGATCGCTTTGGCTTCGTATAACATACGCATGGCCTTCTCTCCGGCTCCGCCGTGAATATCACCTAATAAATTCACCCCTGTTGCAACAGAGGAATTAAACGAAATGCCGCAAGTCACCGCCATTCTGGCAGCTGCAATAGATGGCGCTCTTGGTCCATGGTCCGCGCCTGCGACAAGAACACTTTCAAAAAGAGCTGCTTTTGAATCATCCAATAATTCACCAACAAGCAGTAAATAAAGCATTTGTGGATACGACAGTTCGCCAATCAGTTCTTCAATCGGATAACCTCGAAGTTCAATTGAATTTTTTTGAATATGACTAATCTCAGTTTCCCACCAAGCGCCTCCCTCTTTGTAGATTTCCAGTGCACTTCGATTTTTCATTGTGTCAATCATTCCTTTAGCTTCTTATTTGGAGGTGAACCACCCCTTTATTCCATTCAGTGGAATCTAATTTCACTTTTCGGAATGTGGTTTCATTGTAAGCGCATTCTTTTTCTTCGTCAATCATTTTTTCTGAAAATACTGTAAATAGCAGTGAAATTAAGTGAATCGAACTAATTATGCTTGCTTTTTTTGATCAAAAAAATCTTTATTTAGTTAAATGGACTTGAGTAGATCGTTCTACTAATTTAATGAATTTTTGGTTATTTTGTCAAACCCATTTAAAAATTCACCATAAAAAAACCTCTCCGTCTACTGGAGAGGTCGCTTTTTTATTTCCACCAGTCATCAAACATGGAAGCGGGTACTTGGCGTTTATGCTCTGATTGAACATAGCGCTTTTCAATCGCTTCTGCTGCTTGTTCTGACACGGGCTTACCTTCTAAGTAATCATCAATTTCATTGTACGTAATGCCTAGTTCTGTTTCATCCGTTTGCTGAGGTTTGTCATCAAGCAGATCGGCTGTCGGTTTCTTTAAGTATAGGCGCTCTGGTGCTTGCAGCGCTTCTAGCAGTGTCCGGCCTTGGCGTTTCGTCAGACCTGTGAGCGGGAGAACGTCTGCACCGCCGTCACCATATTTCGTGAAAAACCCAGTGACTGCTTCGGCTGCATGATCTGTACCAATGACAAGTAATCCTTCTTCTCCTCCAACAGCATATTGCGCGATCATTCGCATGCGTGCTTTGACATTCCCTTTATTAAAATCAGACAACGGTCCGCCTGTGTCTTTTTGATATTGTTCACTGAATGCCGTCACGGCAGGCGCAATATCATATTTCCACGACTTGTCCGGCTGAATAAATGATAAAGCGAGCTGGGCATCATCTTCATCCTGCTGCACGCCATGCGGGAGACGCACCGCAATAAAGACTACCTCTTCCTTTCCTTCTTGACGCAGTTCAGATGCAGCGAGCTGTGCAAGACGGCCAGCGAGCGTTGAATCCTGTCCGCCGCTAATGCCGAGAACGAATCCTTTCGCGCCGGTTTTTTTCAAGTAGTCCTTTAAAAATCCAACCCGTTTTTCAATCTCCTGCTTCGGGTCAATTGAGGGCTGCACATGCAACTCTTGGCTGATCTTTTTTTGCAAACTCATACACTTTTCCTCCTAAGCATCCTCTACATGAAGAGAACAGGTTTTACTCTAAATTCATTGATTTTACAACGTTTTTTGAATCTTCATTATACCATGTTTTCAGGAAGAACATTTTGTAAGACGTTCCCCTATTTCATCAATGATCAAACATTCACAAATGAAAAAGACCCTGTCGATACGGACTGGCCTTTTTTTCAATCAATTTCTACCCGTATAGATGTACAGCTTGCGCCATTACACTTCCCAATATCAGCAGGGCATGCGGATACGGCCACAATGAGGTCCATTTCGGCTCGCAGACGAATGTAATCACCGGGAAGAGATTTTGGCAGCTCCACAGACAGCTTTCCTTTTTCATCAATGACTGTATTCATAAAGGCATTAAAAGGATAGTACATATCCTCCTTCGGAATCCCAAATGGTTCAAAGGCAGTCCTTAAATTATCGTAGCATGTATGCATGACCTCTAAATGCGTCCGTCCGTATAAAAGCTGGTACATTTCTTGCCGGCAGGCGGGCATATATAAATCATGGCACTCGACTGTATCTTCAATGACCGTAAACATCGGTTTGTATAAATTAGAATAGAGCTTATCGCCTTTTTTCACTTTGGACGAAAATAGGCTGTCCATTGTCGCGCCTTGGTCAAATTTTTCATAAAAATCCTTTTCGTGATAGGCCATGACATCTGCTACTTGCTGGCCTTCAACATCAACCACCCGCATACATTGACCTTTTCCTAAACGAAAGCCCAGTCTGCCCTTTGGTAAAATGACATATTCTCCGTTCATCACATACACTCCTTTCCTTGACAGTATGCCCAAAACGTCCTCTTGATCATGTATAAAAAAAAGAGGCGGTCACAAGCTAATGTCATTGAAACAGAAAGGTGTTGCGCATGCATTGAAAGAAGAACAAACTTTATCTTGGTGGCAGCTTTCTCTCATCGGAGTCGGCTGTACGATTGGCACTGGTTTCTTCCTTGGTTCCAGCATTGCCATTACAAAGTCCGGTTTTTCCGTCTGCATTTCTTTTTTACTTGCTGCGGTTGGAACCTATCTCGTCTTTAAGCATTTGGCTGCGATGACAGCCGATAATCCTGATAAAGGGTCATTTTGTTCCTATGCTCGTAAAGCATATGGACGCTGGGCAGGGTTTAGCAATGGCTGGGTGTATTGGTTCGCAGAAATGCTGATTACAGGAAGTCAGTTAACAGCGATTTCTCTTTTTACCCGCCACTGGTTTCCATCTGTGCCGCTCTGGGTGTTTTCTGCAATTTATTCCGCTCTTGCCCTGCTCGTGATTATCATAGGGCTCTCTTCTTTTCAAAAGACAGAAAATGTCCTTGCGGTACTGAAGACATCGGCGATTTTTCTATTTATGATCCTTGCTGTGCTTGTGTTATTCGGGATTCTGACAGATCATAAACCAACCCTTCACCTCCCAAACAAAGATCACGAATGGATGCCGCTCGGTCCACTTGGTCTTTGGAATGGATTGATTTACGCGTTTTATGCATTTGGGGGAATTGAAGTCATGGGGCTGATGGCGGTTCATTTAAAGGACCCGAAGGATGCAGCAAAGTCTGGACGCGTCATGCTGATCATTCTAGCGGTCATCTATATCGTCTCAATTGGACTTGCTCTCTTGCTTGTCCCAGTGACAGCCTTTAATGAGAACAGCAGTCCCTTTATTACATCATTAGAGCCATTTCATTTATCGATCTTTCTTCATATCTTTAATGGCATTTTCATTATTGCCGGCTTTTCGACATTGGTTGCCTCTCTCTATGCAGTCACGACGCTGCTTGGCACGATGTCAGAGCATCAAGATGCACCTGCTTGTTTTAAACAAAAAGACCCATCTCATGTCAGATGGTCTTCGATTATCTTAACTGCTGCTGGATTAATTGTCTCGATTTTGCTTGCGCTCTTTTTGTCCAAACACATCTACGAGCACCTCACAACAGCAGCCGGCCTTACCCTTCTGTACACGTGGGTCTTCATTCTGTTCTCAAGTAAAAAGCTATCAAAGCCATCCACTCGCCAAACGTGCGAAATGTTTCTTGCACTGCTCCTGATTGGAGCCGCCATTTCAGGCACTTTAACAGAGGCAAGCGGACGACCTGGCTTTTTTATCAGCCTTGGGATCATTGCAGTGATTGCCATCATGGTGCTATTTATGAGGAAAAAGTGGAAGCAGCAGGATCAGACCGCATCATAATTTCATCATGTTTCTTAATGCAGTAAAAGGACATTTGGCGGAGGCTGGTTTCTCCGCCTCTTCATCTGGGAGAAAGTATTGCTTCCATTCATGATTGGTCGGATCACCGTACCATTTTAATGATGGATGAACGCCGACCTCATCATACGCTTTGAGCCGCTTGCGAACGAGCTGGCTCATTTTTTGACCAAACTTGGTCGATCCATTCAATTTCTCAAACACCCATCTAGGCTGAAATGCCATTAAGACATAAGGAAAGTGGCGGCTTTTTCTGAGCTTATGAGCCGGTGTGGAGCATAAAATAAAATACGCTTCCCCGTGAAAGCAATACTCCCACTCATGATGATGAGCATCTAGCGGAATATCCTCAGGCCATGGCACTTCATCTTTCTGGTGCAGTCGTTGAAGCAATGACCAAAACTGCTGCTCAAGCTCTTCAAGCGAACTTTCCTTTAAATCCTGTGGTGTTTCAAAAAAGCATATAAATGAAGCATATTGACCCGTTTCTTTCGCACAGCTTTGATATTCTCTCAGCAGCTGCGCTAATTCCTCAACAGCTTCCTCTTTTCTCGGATCACCCACAAACCCATAGCGTAAATGATCGAGAAAAAATCCCTGTCTTCCTGGGACACAAGGGAATGTATCTGCCTCATCTCCTACCATCTCTCCAAATAGCGTAAAAGCATCCTGCTTCCATTCTTCTAGTGATCGTAGATTTTGATCAAGGCAACTTTTTGCATACAACTGGGCCATTTCCTTCCACCTCGTTTTAGCGTCTTCTCCATAGCCTATGAGAAAAAAAGGCTGTGGTGACTGTCCCTAAGCGACTTTCCTTGCGCATTCCAGAGGTGGATGTTCTCATTCAAATTCAGCATGTATGTGCGTCTTTCACTCCATGCTGCTTCTTTTAATAGAGCGCTTTTGTATCTTCCCTATGATCGGTTCTTCATCAAAAAGACAGAATCGAGCACCCAATAAATGAGGGCTGAGCAAAAGCTAAACAGATAGACTTTGTAGCTAATGAACACAACCAGTCCATAATCAATCCATAACGCTAACGCAGAGCAAATCACCCACGCCGCAAGAAAATAAACAAGTAAGTCACGGCCTCGAAACCTTCTAGGATGCCTGTGTAAAACAAGCTGAATCGGTGCAGCAAACACTACATAAGCGATTAAAATCAGCAGACTTGTCATCTCCACATAACCAAAGCCTGATTCAGTCGGGATAAATAGCATGGTATATACGAATGTCGCTGTGATGACTGATAAGATCAGCATGCACAAATAGTTGAATACTGGAAGAAAAATACGCATGGCAAAGCTCCTTGAATCCATTTTATATCTCACCATTATTCAAGAATGTGTTATGTCTGTCAATCCTTACAAAAAAAGCAGACTGACATGAGTCTGCTTTTCTACCCAATCAACGCCATGATCCCTTGATACCCGAAATAAGCGCCGAAACCAAGTAAAGATAAGCCTGCAAGCACGGATAAGCCATGTAAGACACGTTCACTTAAATAGCGCCTAAACGAACTAGCAAGCAGCGCCATGCTGAAATCCCAGATCAACATGCCGATAAAAATAGCCAAGCTGTACATCAGCATTTGAGATGCCCCATACTTTTCGATCGTATTGGCCAAAATACTGCCATAGATGCCAAGCCAAAATAAAATACTGAGCGGATTGGAAAGAGAAATGAAAAATCCCGTCATGAACGACTGATTAATTGAAGTGTTTCCCCCATCCTTTTTTGGGCTTTCCTGCAAATTGATTTTACGCAGACTTTCAATGCCCGTATAGGTCAAAACGAAAAAACCGAACAGCCACAAAAAGGTTTTCACAAGAGGTGCGGTCAAAAGCTGGGCGACACCAAAATAAATGAGGAGCATATAGACAATATCCGCAGCCATTGCCCCCACACCAAAAATCCACGCGTGCCAAAATCCACTTTTAATCCCTCTGTCGATTTGAGCTGCATTGACTGGCCCAACAGGCGCTGAAAGTGACAACCCTAAAAAGATATAACCAAAAAACACCGCCACATAGACGTCCTCCTTTTGATGCTGACTTGTACATATTATTCAAACGTTCTATGGTTTAGTACAAGTCCTTTGCCATCTTTTCAGGTGGATTCAAGGAGACATTGGATATTGCTTAACGATCGGCTTTCAGCGCCGATTGTTGCGGCAGGACCGTTTCCTTTTTCGTAGCACGTTTCATTTGAATCGCAGCTGCAAACAGAAGAACAGCTAAGAAGGCGAAAACAAAGACGGCACTTGCTGCTCCTGCCCATTCAAGACTAAAGCCGATCAAGAAGGACAAGCAGGCTCCGCCTAAACTTGCGGCTGCAATAAAGTAACTCGTCGCCTCGTCGATCGCATTTTCAATCATTAATGCAGATGCAGTCAGTGCGATTGGGAACATACCAGCTGCACACAGACCGATGAAAAAGATGAGAAGCAGCTGCGCGGCGATGTGGGTTGTCAGGGCAAATACAACGAGCAGCAGAATCATGAGTGCTGCGCTTAGCTTTAAAAAACGCAGCGGGTGCAACTTATCAGCTTTTCTCGCAATGACAGTTCTGCCAATGACGATCGCTGTCCAAAAGGTAGAGACCGCAAAGAGACCCCAATTGTCTCCTCCCTTCTCCAGCATGATCGACGGTAAAAAGTTCGCAAAGTTCGTTTCAATCCCTGCGTAGAAAAAGGCAAAGCAAATCATGATCACCACAATGATTCGATTGTTTCGATCAACAAGTAAGGACGGTTTTCTTACCCCATTGGAAGGAGCAGTCATCTGTCCACTAGGCAATTTGTTCATGAAGGTAAGCCAGAGCATAAGGAAGAATGTCAGTGCACCGACTTGAAATAAAAACACATAGTGCCACGTCTGTTCATTGACAGTTAGTAAAATCACAAGTGGAAATAACAGTGCTCCTAACCCAAAGAAGACCTCCATGATGCTGATTCGCTTCGCACTGTTTGCCATCGAAATCACATACGCTCCGGCTGTTGTCTCAAGACTGCCTGCCCCGCTCCCAAGAAAAAAACCTGCCAGCACAAGTGTTGACCAGCCAGGAACCAAAAGCCCAAGCAGAAGTGACCCGATCATCAGCAAAAGACCCATGGTCAGAACAGCGCCGTAGCCTTTTTTCCTCACAAGGATGGGGGATAACAGAACCCCTGTCAAAAAACCAATAAACTGAAAAAAGATTAAAGAAGATAATTCCCCAGGACCCTTATCGTAACTAGACAGTAAATAAGGAGTTAAGCTGCCAAAAAACACATGAATGGTCCCAATAAAAAAATAAAAGACACAGCCAAAATAAAATACTTTTTTCATCTTTTCACTTCCTCTAAAAAGGAGCGGAGTTTTGACATCCTCCGCTCCACCTCTTTAATATGTCTGGGCAGACTCGACAGCCTCTTCCCTCTCGAAGCACGTATTAAGCGCTGCTTGCGCGCGATACCCGTCTACAAAATCAGCGACTTTCATATGAGATGGATATGGATCTGTATTCACCCAGTGCATCAGCTGATCACGGAACGTATCAGACCATCCGTAAAATTCGTTTGGCGGATCTGTCAGCAAGGTTTGCGGCATTTGATGACGCTCCACACACAAGCCATCGCTGATCTCATATTCGTTTTTCATGTTCGTATGGTATTTGAATACCTTGTCATGACCAACGACTTCTACACTAAATCCGCATTCCTCCGGCTGCGTACTTTTGGATGTGACCAAATGAAAGAACACTTGATTCTCCATCTGACCGAAAATTTCGGTATGATCATCCACCTGTACCTTTTTCTCTTCCTTTTCCTTTACATGCGTCAGCATCTTGGTATTTAAGGAGTCTTTCTTCATGTCACTGCCAAATAAGTACCAAAGCATATCAATTAAATGAATGCCAAGATCTCCTAATGCACCGCTCGTACGCAGACTCTCCCCGCTGTCTCTCCATGAAAATGTCTTTCTTCTGAGGGCACTGTTTTTCTTAAAATGAGTCCTGACAGTTAAAATCCGACCTAATTCACCATTGGCAATCAAATTCTTCAAAATATTCACAAAGGATAAGTAACGATAGTTAAAGCCCATACTGGCTTGAACCTGGAACTGTTTGGCTGTCTCCACCATTTCCTTCGCTTCCTTCAGCGACACAGCCATCGGCTTTTCACATAAAATGGGCTGTCCTGCTCTTAGTGCCTGAAGGGCATGGTCTTTGTGACAAAAATTCGGGGAAGCAATGATCAACCCATCAGATGCATCTGCTAAAGTTTCGATACTTGAATACACGCGTCCGCCATACTGTTTAATGAATCCCTGTGCAACTGACTCGTGTAAATCATAAACACCTGATAACTCTGCACCTTTGATCGTTGATAATGCTCTTGCATGTGCTTTTGCAATATTCCCTGCTCCAACAATTCCAATTTTCTTCATGAATGTGCCTCCTCATGTTTATACATCACTGTTTTCAGTGTTTCATAGATTCCTTTTGCATACCCATGATGACAAATTTGATGATGGTGCCGCTTGGCTTCGGCCGTCGCATTTTGGACGAGGAAACCGTGCGTGACGGATTGAAGCATCCGCAAATCGTTCCCACTATCTCCAAAGGCAAAGCCTTGACCTTTCGATAAATCATATTGCTTCAGCATAAAACGGACAATTTCATCCTTCCCTGTGCCGACTGGTAAAAAATCGACATCATAGCAGTCAGCAGGGTCTCCTGCGAGCGGATTGCATTTGTTGATGTTGACCGCCACCCCGCGCTCTTTGGCAAGTGTTTGGATGAATGATAGATGATGAAGATCTGTCCGTTCATCCTGCTCCTGATAATAGAAATTCTTCTTATACCCTGAGCTGCCCAGCTGCGTTTGCGGTCTGAGATGAATTCCCTTTTCATGTATGGTTTCGAGGATGTCTTCAATTTTTTCATCTGAGAAGCCCTGTGCATCCAGCCGCTTCATCCACTCCGCATCTGGCTGTCCAAAACGAGCATCCGATGTATACACAATCTCAGTCCCTAAGTTCGACGCAATAAAATGCGGGAATTGATAAAAACCGCCTGTTTTCATTTTACTTGTGACAGAATCGAGGCTACTTCCCGTGACCCAGCCAAGCATGAGCTGTCCTGCTTCACTCTTTTCTGCCACAAAGGCTTCCAGCCGCTTGACATCCTCTCTCTGCTCCTCTGTCATTTCGTGAGAATAATAGGTTTCATCAAAGTCACAGAAGACGATCCACTTCGGATTATCCGGCTGATTCAGCAGCTTTTTATTGAATGGAAGACTTGATAACATGATGAACCCCCTCGATGACCTTCTCCTGATCTTGCAGCGGCATGCCTGGATACAACGGCAAGTGAAGTAATTCCTGTGCTGCTTTTTCCGTTTGTGGAAGTGTCGTTTGTTTATACTTTTGAGAAACAAGTTTTGTTTGATGCTGATGCGATAGAATCGGGTAATAAACATCCGTTTCTATGCCCATTTTCAGCAATTTTGCTGCAAGCTCATCTCGCTCTCCCTTCAGCACTCTAATCGGGAACAGATGCCAGACGTGGTCATCCGTTAGCTTCGGAAGCTTCAAGTATCCTTCTTCCTCAAGCGTTTGCAGCTGGTCAATGTATCGCTTTGCTAAGTAGAAACGTTTAAAGTTTTGTAATCCTAAATACTTCATACGTTCGAGTCCGATCGCTGCCTGCAAATTATCAATTTTCGAATTAAAGCCATAGTCACTGCGTTTGACATTTTTCTTTCCTACTTCAAAGCCGTGATAGCTGATCTCCATGCATTTCTCCGCTAAGGCTTCATCATTTGTCGCGATGGCTCCTGCCTTGCCGCAGACACCAAGATTTTTGTATGGATTAAAGCTGAGAACAAGCCCATCTCCATATGCTCCAAGGCCCGTGCTGCCGATCGCCTGACAGCCATCTTCAATGATTTTCAGCCCATGCTTTTTCGCAATCGCCGAAATGGCCTTCATATCCGCTTGTTTTCCATATAAATGAACCGGAAGAATGCATGCCGTTTGATCTGTGATATGCTTCTCTATTTCACTCGGTGCCAAGCAGTAAGTATCTGGATCAATATCGGCATAGACTGGAACAGCCCCAATCGCAAGCACTGCATTTTCTGTTGCAGCAAAGCTATTCGCTGGCAAAATGACCTCATCTCCTGGAGTGACGCCTGCTGATATAAGGCTGATCATTAGGGCATCTGTTCCACTTGACGTGGCAATGACATATTTCTTCCCTAAGTACTCAGCGAGCTGCTTTTCAAACGCCGGGATATATGGCCCTGAAGTAAAACGGCCAGAACTCAATACTTCTTTCAGCACCTGCATAATGTCATCGATCTCATCCTCTGAAATCAGTTTATCGACTGGCAGGAACGGTATCTTTTTTTCCTTATTTTGTTTATAATGGAAGAGAATTTTTTCCAATCCTGTGTGCCCTATATCTTGCTCGAGGAACGTCACCAGCTTTTCATTTGCTAGGTGCTTCTCAACTGAATCAGACTTTACTTGAACACCTTGATTGATCATATCCAGCAAAGGAAGATAATCCTTGCTTTTACCTGATATCTTCGTCAATATTTGCATTCCATTCCCTCCAATTAATCAATTCCATTTGTTAATATTTAACTTGTTTCACATTGTAAATGATGTTATCGATTTCAGAACAATAACTTTGTGTAAAGGATTTGTTAATATGTGTACAATTTATGAAATTGCCAAACGCTGCGGGGTTTCAACCACCACCGTTTCCAGAGTGCTGAATCATCATCCATATGTGTCAGAGGAAAAGCGCCAGCTCATTTTACAGGTGATGAAAGAAATGGAATATACACCGAGTTCAGCGGCTCGCACCCTTCGTTCACATCAGACAAAAACCATTGCTGTGTCTGTCCCGGCTGTGGACCATCCTTTTTTTGCACAATTCATTAAAGGAATTTCAAAAGAAGCACTGGATCAAGGCTATAAAGCCATCGTGCTTCAGACGTTTTATCAGGAATCATTAGAGCTTGAAGGGCTTCAATTATTAAAAAGAAGAGAAGTAGATGGGGTCATATTAGGGGCATTAGAAAATCCGTGGGAAAAGATCGAGCCATTTTTAACGAACGGCCCTATTGTCATGGCGAATGAATATCATCAAACAGCAGACATCCCGATTATTGGATACGATGAGCGGGAAGCTGCCTATAAAGCAGTTGACTACTTGATTCAGTCGGGGCGGAAATCGATAGGGTTTTGCTTTGATACAGAAAGCAGTGAAGCACAGAAACAAAGGAAACAGGGCTATCTCGATGCTCTTTCTGCACACGGCTTGCCGCTGCATGACGATTGGCTGTTCGGCGAGGCCTTCACCATTGAAGACGGTTTTCGCTTAATGGATGTCATCCATGACATGAAGAATGCACCTGATGCCATTTTCACCGGTAATGATCAAGTCGCAGCAGGACTCATTAAACAGGCCATTTCATATGGTTATCAAATTCCTAAGGATCTAGCGGTGATTGGCTATGACAATCAAGACATTTGCGAGGTGACGGCTCCAACGATCACCACAATTGACATCCCGATCGTAGAGCTTGGCCAGCGGTCTGTGCAGCAAATAATCGAGATCCTGCAAGACCAAAAACCATTACAGCGTGAACATATCCAGCTGCCTACCCGGCTCGTAACAAGGGAATCAACATAAACAAAAAAGACTGAGAGCTGTCTCAGTCTTTTTTAAACCTATATAAATTGAGCAAGAATGAATGTCCATATACACACTATGCCGAGCAGGATGAAGCTGTACTTCACAGTCTTTTGGAAGAGCTCAGATTCTTTACCTGTTTCTCCAACTGCTGCTGTAGCAATGGCGATAGATTGTGGAGAAATTAATTTCGCCATGACCCCGCCTGTTGTATTTGCTCCGATTAACAAACCTGCTTGTGAGCCGATTTGAGAAGCAGTGACCGCTTGAAGGTTACCGAATAAGGCGTTGTTACTCACGACAGATCCTGTAATAAACACCCCGATCCAGCCAAGCACTGGGCTGACAAGCGGGAACAAATCGCCTGTTTTGGCAAGTGCAAGCCCAATGGCTGAACTTAGTCCGGCGAAGTTCGCCAAGTTGGCAAATCCCATGACAAAACAAATAGTGAGAACTGGTACCCAAAGCTCTTTCACTGATGCTTTTAAGCAGGCAGCGCCTTCTTTTAATGTAATATGTCTGCTAAACAAACCTGTCAGCATCACCGCAATTAGAATGGCAGTACCTGTTGCACTGATCACATCAATTTTAAAGATCGCATCAATAGGTGTTGCTGTTTGTGCAATTGGTGGTAATTTCACAATTTGCTGATGCAAAAATGGCATTTTTACTAAAATGGTTGTCCAGTTGAGCGGGCCTCCTACAGCAAACAATACTTTAAATGCTGGTAGACTCCATACCGTAATCACGGCAGTTAAAATATAGAATGGAGACCATGCTTTCAGCACTTCAACGCCGCGATACGTTTGTTTCTGTTCAATGTCTGGTGCCCCTTCTTCACGATAAATATGTTTCGGCTGCCATTTTCGAAGAAATAAAGCCAAAATCCCCATACTTGCTAAAGCTGAAATAATATTGGCAAGCTCAGGACCCATTGTCACCATTGTGACAGCTTGCAAAATGGCATAGCTTCCACTCACAACAAGCAAGGCAGGAAGTGTTTCTTTAATCCCTTTGAATCCGTCCACAATGAGAATGAGTAGGAACGGAATACAGAATGAAATAAACGGAATCGTAAACACAAGGGTTTGAGATAATGCAAGCGGCGTCATATTGCCCATTTGCGCCCCTGTAATGACTGGGATACCCACAGCACCAAATGCGCCAGACGCAGCATTGGCAATTAAGCAGAGCATCGCAGCTTTCAGCGGTTTAAACCCAAGCTCTGTTAAGAGAGCGGCACTAATCGCAATCGGTACACCAAACCCAGCGGCTCCCTCTAAAAATGCGTTAAAACTAAAACCAATTAATAAGAGCTGAAGACGTTGATCTTGAGAGATTCCTGCAATACTAGAACGAATAACATCGAATTTACCAGATTTCACAGCAATTTTATAGAGCCACACCGCCATGATGACGATATATCCAATCGGCCACAGCCCATTAGATATACCGAGCAGCACAGCAGATAATGCTTTTTCAATTGGCATATGAAAGAAGAAAACCGCTGTTACAAAACTGACGATTAAGGTAAAACAAGCGGCTAAAACACCTTTTAACTTAAATACGGTTAATGCAAGTAGGAAAAACAAAATTGGAAGCATTGCTACCAATGCACTCACGAACTCATTACCAAACGGATTATATATTTGCTGCCACATAGTGATTCATCCTTTTCTGCTCAGATAGGTTGCTTTTGATTAAAAATGAGGAGCCAAAATCTCTTTTAACACATTCACACTGTGCGCGAATTGTTCTTTTTCTGTATCATTCAGTGCAAGCTCTATCACTTCTGTTGCGCCATTTCGATTCACAAGGGCAGGTACACCAATGTAGACATCTTCTGCTCCGTACTCTCCATCTAAGTAAGTGCTGACAGTCAAAATACTGTTTTCATTGTGCAGAATCGCTCTTGTTATGCGGGCCAAACTCATCGCTACGCCGTAGTAAGTAGCGCCTTTTTTCTCAATGATTTGATAAGCGGCATGACGGACATTTTCCATCATCTCATCTAAATCTTCTTGTTTGTATTGATCATTTTTCTTCATTAATTCTGTAATCGGTACACTTCCGATATTCGCATGACTCCAAACAGCAAGCTCTGTATCGCCATGCTCTCCAATGATGTATGCATGCACATTGTGTGCCGCTGCGTCGAAGTACTCACTAAGCATGTATCTAAATCTTGCAGTATCAAGTGTAGTTCCACTGCCAATCACTCGCTCTTTTGGCAGTCCACTGAATTTCCAAGTCGCATATGTTAAAATATCAACAGGGTTTGTGGCGACTAAGAAAATACCATCGAATCCACTTTTCATCACATTGTCTACAATGCCTTTAAATATATTTAAGTTTTTTTCAACAAGGTCAAGTCTCGTTTCACCTGGCTTTTGGTTCGCTCCAGCACAGATACACACAATGTCCGCATCCTTACAATCCTCATAATCTCCATACCATGTGTTCACCGGATGCGGAGCAAATGCTTTCCCGTGGTTTAAATCCATGACGTCACCCATTGCTTTATCTTGATTCAAATCGATGACAACCAATTCATCTGTGATCACTTGATTTATTAATGTAAAGGCATAACTGCTACCTACAAAACCTGCTCCAATAAGTGCTACTTTGTTTACTTTTTCGTTTGTCATTTATCTCATCCTCCTGAGTAAAACTAGGTTGTTTTTCGTATGTGAAGTATTTCACATTCTTATTGTGCAACACTTCACATACTTTTTCAAGGGGGTTTCTGAAAAAAAATATGTAGCGAATTTGTGAACACTCTTATTGTGCTTTCAAAGCGCTGTCTCCATGCATATTTCCACAAGAAAAAAGCTGCCAAGCCATTGTCAGCAGCTTTATACATGTTAATAAGGTCCCCAATTGATCATCACGCCGATGCAAATAAAGACAAGGCCAATGACAAACCAAATGAGCGCAAGCGGCACCATAAAACGAAGCCACTTCACATAAGGAATACCACTTGCAGCAAGCACAGCCATGAGCACACCTGACGTCGGATTGATACAGTTAACCACCCCTTCACCAAGCATCACCGCTTCTACAGCGACCTGTCTTGTGATGCCCATTAAGTCAGCCAGCGGCGCAAGAATTGGAATAAAGACAACCGCTTCTCCTGATCCTGATGAAATCAAAAAGTGAAGAAGTGCACTCGCAATATACATCCCGATCGCACCAGCAATTGGACTAAATCCTGTCAACATACTCGCCAAGCCATTAACCACAGTATCAAGCAGCTTACCGTTTTCCAAAATGACAGAAATGCAGCGTGCCATCCCAACAATGAGTGCGCCGTAAACAAGACTTTGACAGCCGATGATAAACGTTTTCGCAATATCATTGGCTGCTAATCCGCCAAGCAATCCAGCAGCAATGGCCATGAAAATGAAGACTCCTGCCATTTCCTTATCGGTCCAGCCAAGCTGAAGCGCGCCATATAAGAAGCCCCCAAGAGACAATCCACACACTGCTAAAATCAGCTTATGTCTGCCCGTAAATGCAGGCTTGTCCACAGATTCTGCATCAGATCCGCCAAGTCCCTTCGCAGGAAACCATTCATCTCCAAGAAGACTTCCCTTCTCTTTATTCTTTAGGCGTCTTGTATATAAATAGATGTACACAATACTAGATATAAGAAAACAAAGATAAATAATGACACGCAGGCCAATGCCAGAAAAAATCGGCAGCTCTGCAATCGTCTGAGATAACCCCAGTGGAGATGGAGACAATATGGTTGCGTTAAACCCGGCATAACAGCCGATATAAATGACCGCAGCTCCTGCCACAGCATCCCATTTCAAGGATCTTGCCACAATGATCCCGATTGGAATAAATCCTATAACAGAGTTCACGACAATTCCGGTCGTTCCAAGCACTGAAAATAATCCTCCAACAATACAAATAAACAATAATTGCTTAGTTTGAAATCTGCTGATGACATGGTGAATCATTCCGTTAATGGCACCTGTTTTCTCCAAAATGGCTATGGTTCCACCAGTAAATAGAATGAGAAAAATAATAGAAGAAGACCCTACCATCCCTTCCTGAATGGCTGTAAAAAAGCCCACTGGACTTACGGGTGATTGATCAATGCGGTGATAGCTGCCAGGAACAGCTGTTGTAATTTCCCCTGACGTCTTTCGGTCAAATTCACCTGCTGGCACAAAATACGTTGCAACGGTACAAATGAGCGCAATGATAAATAAGAGAACATACGCATCCGGCATTTGAAGTTTTCTTTTTTGTTTCTCTGGTGGTAATACTGCTGCTGTTTTCATGTGTCAAAACCCCTTTGTCCCGATTGGAATTTCACTTAATTTTCTGAATAATCAAATGATGTGTTATATTATAAACACTGATGATATTTAAGATCAATATTATTTCACTAAAAGAATATTTTGACAGATTTTCTGTCAGCAAGGAGGCTATTCATGACAACTTTGACAAACGACATGCAGCAAACGGTGAAAGACATCTTTGATCACCTGCACGCCCACCCTGAAATCAGCTGGGAAGAAACGAATACGACGGCTTATCTTGAGGACTTATTAAAGAAAATGGGCTGTCAAACTCGAACATTTGACGACTGTACAGGAGTGATCGGTGAAATGGGAGAAGGTTCACCAGTGGTCGCTGTGAGAGCCGATATTGATGCACTTTGGCAGGAAGTAGATGGTGAGTTTCAAGCCAATCATTCATGTGGTCACGATGCACACATGACAATGGCTCTCGGCACCTTCATGGCATTAAAAGAAAAGGAGCTCCCAAACGGCACCATCCGCTTCATTTTTCAGCCTGCTGAGGAAAAAGGCGGCGGTGCGCTGAAAATGATTGAAAAAGGTGTGCTAGCAGACGTTGATTACTTATACGGAGTGCATGTGCGCCCAATTCAAGAAACATTAAACGGACGCTGCGCACCTGCGATCTTACATGGATCGAGTAATCATTACATCGGCACAATTATTGGTGAGGAAGCCCACGGTGCACGCCCGCATCTAGGGGTCAACGTCATTGAAGTGGCTTCTACCCTCGTGCAAAGACTCGCGCATATTCATGTCGACCCAAGAGTTTCACATTCTGTGAAAATGACCAACCTACATGCTGGCGGAGGTAGTTCAAACATCATCCCCGGCAAAGCTTCTTTTACATTAGATGTCAGAGCACAAACAAATGAAGTGATGGATGAACTAGAAAAAGAAATTGAAAGAGCCGTACATGCTGTAGCAGATGCCTTTGGCGCTTCCATTACCCTTTCAACAGATCATCGTCTGCCTGCCGCTACCTTAAATGAGGAAGCCGTTCAGATGATGTCTCAAGCCATTGAAAAGATTTTAGGGAAAGAACAGCTTGATCCTCCGATCGTAACGACAGGCGGAGAGGATTTTCACTTTTATGCAGCGAAGGTTCCGCATATCAAATCCACGATGCTTGGTTTAGGCTGTGATCTAAAGCCCGGTCTACATCATCCGTATATGACATTCGACCGCTCTGCTATTTTTACCGGCATTGAAATTTTAACTGAAGCTGTTTATCAAACCCTTCAGCAGCATTCATCATAAAATCAAAAAACCACCCGTTTTTTCTTTAAACGGGTGGTCTGATTGTTTTACGCATTCAAATCTGTCATGGCTGGGACGTTGATTTCTTTAACACAGGATACCCTTGATAAATGAATCACACATCTCGCAAGCTCTACTATATCCTGTACAGGAATTCTCGTTTCATCATATAGAGCGATGGCTTTTTCGGCACCATCTTCATATGGTACCTCTGCCGCCAGCTCTCCTGGATTAATACAGGTGACAGATATTTTATCTTTTCTCACATGCTCTCTTAGTGCATTCACAATTCCGCGCAGGCCAAATTTAGATGCAACAAAAGAAACTTGCGGTAGGTTTGTATGATCAAGTCCCGCCGTTGAACCAATCACGATGATTTTTCCATTCTCCGATTTTCTTACGTGCGGAAGCAGTGCTTGGATGTAAGTAATCGTAGACGTGACGTTCACATTGATTAAATGAGCGATATCCTCTGGCTGATCGTGATCAAATGAATAATCATCTTCAAAGCCTCGTTTTTCCCATAAGCCGACGTTATAGATCAGGACATCAATGGTTTTGTCCCCCAATGCTTCGATCATGTATGGGATATGAGATTGGCTTGATAAATCAATTTTCAGCCAAATTCTATGTACACCGTTATCTAATTTCAAACTGCTCGGTTCACTTCGAGACACAATCCAAACTGTATCTCCGCTTGAAGGAAGACCTTTAACAAAAGCATCCCCTAATCCTTGACTTGCACCGAATATGATATAGTTTTTACTCATAGCTCCTCCTTCTACGTCTCATGAGCTTTCAGTCAGACAGTAGCTCATCTGTAAGCGTTTTATACCTCTATCATATAGGTTCTAAGATTTGGCTGCCTCTTTTATGCCTGTCTTTACTTTCGGTTACTTGATTTCCTTTAATTCCACTGGTAATGCGCGTTCCTCTATAAAGCATTGAACCATATCCATAAACAGTTCTTTCTTCTCAAACGTAAATGTATGTCCAATAGCGGGAACGACGACACCTGCTGCCTGCGGATGTGAATTCGTTATTTTCTTTGCTGACCGTTTCATGATGCCTTTTTCCTTTTCCCCCACTGTGACAAGAATTCGTGCCTTCGCTTGTTGAAACGTGTCTGGGAGCTTGTAATGGAGATTTTCTTGAAACATCGTCAGAAGGGTTTTCTTCTGCAAATTCTTCGAATCCGCCACATAGTGATTGAGTACATCGTTTGGAAGCCCCATTTTTTCAGCTTGGAGCTCGATAAACCAATCTTTCTTTAATAATGGATACGTAAGAGGTAAAAGAGGTCTCACCATCAAGTAAAGCCATGGCAGCGGCATTACAAGAGCACTATTGATGACGGCTATGTCTACGATGTCAGGCTCTTTTGATAACACCTCAACGGCAACCTGTGCACCTAGAGAGAAGCCAACGAGTATTACTTTATGTCCGTGCGCATGCTGCTTGATCCATGAGATGACTTCAAGAGCACTTTCTCGCATGGAAAAGGACTGTTCATCTGCTCTAGTCCCGTGACCAATGAGGTCAGGCGTATAGCATTCATACGCTTCTTTGAATGTTTTTATCTGCTCCTGCCACATCCAGCTACTTACTCCTCCGCCATGCAGGAAAATCATGATTGGCTTAACCATCATCGACAACTCGTCCACCTTCCTTATATATAAGAAAAAAGCAGCCGCTTTTTGAGCAGACTGCTTTTTCATATGCTCCCTTCTATTATAAGGGAACCTCATCATAATTGGCTATTTTTTCAAATCCTCAATCGAGTTGACGTTCTTCATATATGTCGGAACAACTAGACCCATGCGAAGACCTTTCATACTTGTGCCTAGATCATCATATTTCCCTTTAAACTTCGCTGCATACGTTTTATGCGTATTTGGCAGCCAAGCAGATAACGAGGCATCCGCACTTCCAGTTGCAATTGCTGTCCACATTGGACCTGCTTCCACCTGAGTCAAGGTCACTTTAAATCCGAGCTCACGCAGTACTTCTGCAGCAACATTGGTACTTGCAATCTCACTATCCCACGCAACGTAGGCAAGATTGACTTTGTCACCATTCGACTTTTTCACGCCTTTTGTCCATTTCGCTACTTGGTCTTTATGTTTCTTCACATATTTAACGGCGGCATCCTTTGGATTGATACCATCTTGGATATCCATCATGACTTCGCCCATATCATCTTGAGACCATTTAAACTGACCAAGCATTTTGGCTGCATCCGGCTGATCCTTTGCAAACCCTTTACGTGAAATCGTATGAATCTCTTCCGCTTCACCGTAAGATTTCTTTGGGTCCTCTAAATATTTTAAATCATATCGAGAAAACATCCAGTGTGGATTCCAGCCAGTGATGATGATTGGCTTTTTACGGTCGTAAGATTTCTTGAGCGTTGCAGTCATGGCTGCACTTGATGCAGACACAACCGTCCAATCCTCTAAGCCGTAATCCTTTTTCGCTTGATCCGTTAGCGCCATAATCCCTGAACCAGGATCAATACCGATAATGGTTTTATTCACCTGCTGTGCTGCACTCGCATTTGAGTCCGACTTTGCGCCACAAGCGGCTAGTAAAAAGACAAGCAGGGCGGTCATCCCAATGTAGATAGACTTTTTCCACATTAAGCATTCCCCCTGGTTTTTTTCGTTTTAATGTTTTGTGTAATACGGTCAAGTGTAATCGCCACAATGACAATGGCAATACCTGCTTCAAATCCAATTCCTGTTTTCAGCTGCGTTACCGCACTATATACTTCTGAACCAAGTCCTGGTGCACCTACCATTGCCGCAATGACGACCATTGATAGAGCAAGCATGATACTTTGGTTAATACCAGCTAGGATGGTTTTTGTTGCAAGTGGAAGCTGAACTTTGAACAAACGCTGGAATGTCGTTGAACCAAATGCTTCTGTTGCTTCAATTAAATCAGCTGGTACTTGTTTAATACCGAGAATCGTCATACGAATCGTTGGCGGCATAGAGAAAATAACCGATGCCACAACTCCAGGCACAACGCCAATGTTAAAGAAGAAGATGGCTGGTAATAGATAAACGAATGCAGGCATTGTCTGCATTAAATCTAAAATCGGTGTCACAATTTTACGCACAGTTTCCTTCTGTGATGCCCAAATACCGATCGGAACCCCGATTACGATGGAAATGACCACAGCTGTTAAAACGAGCGCAAGGGTTTGAAGCATTGGATGCCAGTAGCCTAAATAGTCAATCAGCAAGAATCCAATAAGTGTAAAAAGAGCAATTCCTCTTGTACTGATCCACCAAGCAATGCCGGCAAAAATAAGGGTTAAAATAATGGATGGAATCACACCAAGTACTGCCACAATTCCATTTACTGTACCTGCTAATCCATTTGTGATGCCATCAAAGAAACCGCCAAACGTTAATGTTAACCAGTCAACAAATTGATCGATGTAATCCGCGAACGGAATTCTAGGTAAATCACTCATACTAAACATCTTATTCTACCTCCTGTGCAGAAGGCTCTTGTGTTTTAATTTCCTCAAGCTTGTTAGAAGACATGTTGATATACTCATCATTACCTGATAACGCACCAATTAATGCACCTCTGACCACAATACCCTTCATTCTGTTTTTCTCATCGACAACGGCAATTGGAATGTTTGCCGCATCAGACACTGCATCAAAGATTTCTGTCAAATACGTAGATTCCAATACTGTCGTGAATTCTTTATCAAGAACAGTTTCAAGCGATGCTCCCATTTCTGCCGCCTTTTTCGCCGCTTGTGCAGAAATAACACCTAATAAATGCTTTTTCTTATCAACTGCATAGATTGACGAAATTCCAAGGTTTTTCATGAGCGTGAGCGCAACACGTGCCCCTTTGTCGAGCTGGACTGTTTCTGCACGTTTCATAATATGACCAGCGGTTAATACTTTAGAAAGGTCGACATCTTCAACGAAACGTTCAACATATTCATTCGATGGGTTCATCAAAATTTCTTCTGGTGTTCCGATTTGGACGATATTCCCGTCCTTCATGAGCACAATGCGGTCGCCAATCCGAAGCGCCTCATCTAAATCATGGGTAATGAAAATGATCGTTTTTCCTACAGATGTGTGAAGCTCAAGCAATTCATCCTGCATGTCTTTACGAATTAATGGATCGAGTGCGCTGAATGCTTCATCCATTAATAAGATGTCAGGGTCATTTGCTAATGCACGTGCCAATCCAACACGCTGCTGCATCCCACCACTTAATTGGTTTGGATATTGCTCTTCAAAGCCTTCAAGTCCAACAAGCTTTAAAGATTCAAGCGCTTTTGAGTGGCGCTCTTCTTTGTCTACACCTTGTAATTCAAGACCATACTCTGTGTTCTCAAGAATGGTGCGGTGCGGGAACAATGCGAAGTTTTGGAAGACCATGCTGATCTTTTTCCGTCTGACTTCACGCAATTGATCCTTTGACATATTTGTTATCATATCCCCATCAATATATATTTCGCCGGAGGTTGGTTCGATTAACCTATTTAGCAGCCGCACAAGTGTGGACTTTCCGCTCCCTGATAGCCCCATGATGACAAATATCTCGCCGTCATACACATCAAAATTTGCTCGATTGACACCAACTGTTGCGCCGGTCTCTTTTAGGATCTCTCTTTTTGTTTTTCCTTTTTCAAGCATTTGAGTTGCTTTTTTAGCATTTTTACCGAAAATTTTAGATACATTATTTATCTTGATTTTGATATTTCTCTCTTCAGAATTCATATTTTCCCTCCAAATTAGCATCTTTATAACCGTAACATAAGCGTTATGATGCGAACAATCTTTAGAATTCGCTTATTTCCGCACAATATGTATGAATTCCATATAAGAGGTCTGGTGATTAGAGTTTATACGCCGTATTACTCGTAAATCCTATAGAATGCTTCATAAACAACATATTTTACGGGGTATTTCCTCTCATCAGACAATATTTTACTTGAAATTCCTAATTGTGCTAAAAAATAACTCAAATCCTCACCATAGCGGACTTTTTCAAACATGGGTGAACCATTCCCCTGAACAGGATTTACCCGAAAATGGTCACATAGAAACCTTTTTCATTCAAATTTTAATTAAAATATTAAAAAACTGCCTGCAACTTTAGTTACAGACAGCTTATTTTTTAGGACTCTAGTGCAGCTCGCTTAATATTATCTTGCAATTCAAGCATACGCTTTGTTCCATCTTCGCGTAATCGTTTGTTTTCTTCTTCGATCTGTTTTGTCTCTTTCATCCCTTGTACAATCGTATTAAAGGAAGATTCGATCGTTTCAATGTCGATACTTGGACGTCCAGACAATTTGGCAATCTCTACACTTTGGCTTGAGATGTTTTCAGCATTTCGTTTCAGCATTTCATTTGTTCTTCTATCCAGCTCACTCATTGAATCAGCCACAAGCTTTTGTCTTTTCGCTGTCACAGCTTGAATGATGCCATTTTTAAAGATCGGAATCGTGATAATGAACGCTGAGTTGATTTTACCGATTAGTTTCGTATTCCCACGCTGCAGCAAACGAATTTGCGGTGCTGTTTGAAGAGCCACCATCCGTGCCATATCAAGGTCATATACACGCTCTTCCAACGCTTGAATGCCGTTACGAAGTGTATCAAGCTCCATTTGTGCGAGCTGGTTTCCACTAACTGCTTTTTCTTCATAAGAAGGAACCAATTGCTTTAATTCCTCGATTTTCATTTGACCTGCAACGACATACTTTTCAAGCTCCATATAGTATTGAATGTTATGCTCATACATTTCTTCAAGCGTCACAGTCGATTTGGTCATTTCATCTTTATATTTACTGATTTCCACATTAATTTTTTCAATCTCTGCACCGAGCGTTTGATATTTACTGAAAATCTTTTCAATCATGCTGCCGCCGCGTTTAAAGATTTTTGACAGTAAACCACCCTTTGGCTCGTCAAAATCATTTTTATCAAAACGATCCATAATTTTTCCAAGCTGCGTCAGCATCGTTCCTGAGTCAGTGACACTAGTTGAACGCATCATCGAAAGAATACGATCAGAGAACTTAGAGATTTCAACGGCCGGCTGTTTTCCGTATTCAAGCAGCTCCAGCTGATTTTTCGCATCGATCTGTCTCGCAATATTTTGCACTTCTGGTTCATTTCGAAGCTGAACGCGAATATCGTCTGCCTTCTCAATGGAGATTTCCTCTTTATCAATTGAAATGATGTCATTTCCGTTTGTATTTGTCATAAGCTTTGATCTCCTTATCGGTTTTTAATGGATTGAAATAATTTTCTAACGATGGACGGCTCTTTAAACTCCTGGTTCATAACCATCTCATCAAGCCAATGGGTATCAAATAATTGGTCATCTATATACCGCTCAATACACTGGTATCCCGCCGGATGATACACGAAGAGATCCACACCCATTTCATTTAGAAAAATCAGGGCAGCCGCATCAGAACGAGTCAGCTCACCATTATATTCCGTATGATATAAAATCACTTTCGGTACGGTTTGTGCATAATCAAAGGTTTGAATGAGTTCAATGAGCTCCTGGCCGATATGCAGTACCTGTTTGAATAAATAAATACGGACATCTAATTCAGTCTCATTGCCTTCTTTTAATAGCTTCGGATGCTGACAGATTCGAGATATCGCCTCTGCTATCGCACGCTGCGTCCCCTCATATAGATGAGAAAACTGCCACACGTTGCTTTTCATTAATAATTCAGGATCAATCTCTCCAGCAGACGAAAGGGCATGCTGATAATGAAATTGATAATTCGAAGACACTTCTTTCGTAAAAGGAAAATGGCGAATGGTCTTCGTCTCTTTCCATTCCATTAACGTGTGGATACGATCCCAGTATTCACGCTTGTCTCGTGTGACTCCCATCATTTTCGCAAAGAGGTTCGGAATCTGTATCGTGTCGCGGTCTGCTTGAAAATTAGGGCGGATAAAGGAACGTTCCTTTGCAATTAAAAACAGCTCATCATACGTTGTCTTCAGCGTAATAGAATGAGGAGTATGATCTCTGAATTGCCAAGGCTTATACAGCATTGAATCTTCCGTGTGGAGCACCTCTTCAAGCTCTCTTGTCGAGCGGTACGCCACCGTTGACTTCCTCTCAGGCTTTTCAGTAGGGAACGGTTCCAGCTTTGAAGTCCCCGGATACTGATCAATAAAAGTCAGCTTTTCTTCTGGATCTAGTTCGCGGAACGAATCCTCGCCCTCTGGATGAAATAGCACAACATCACAGCCAATCAGCATGACATAGTAAAGAAAATAAAGCTGACTTTTATTCGCCTCTCCATACCAAATGACAGCCGGCATTTTTTCTTCTATATTGACTTCCTTCAGCCATGGACCTAGATGATTATTTGAAAACTTCACTACATCCAGGAGTACCCGGCGGAAATCAGGATGCTGAAATCCCCCTTCATGCAGCTGTTTGAAATGCTCAAACACCTTGATCAATGAAAGGCGGATATGCCGGTTCATCACAGGGTTTGGATGGCGTACAATCAGCTGTTCACCATCTAAGAAAGCCACAAAGCGATTCACAGATAATCCCTTTTCTTCTTGGTTAATCAAATGAATGCGTTGAAGCGCTTGAAAATGCTCTGGCTCAATATGACGATTGAGCGTTTCACTTAAAATGTGAACGCCATCTGTTTCATATAATTCATGTAAATAAATAAAATAATCGGTTGCATCATGCGGAGTTCCAAGGACCCGGGCGGCGAGACGCGGCAAGGACAATGTATGCTCGTCCTTTACATAACCGTCTCTTTCAGGGAGCGGCTTTTTCAGCACGTTTTTCCAGGCTTCCTGCTCCGCCCGTGTTTGGTTAACATTGATTTCTTTATAACTCACGCCGCTCCTTCCTTTCTCCTATATTTTCTCGAAAGCTACTACTATCATATCATTCACCCTTCTACTTCTGCTATCGAATCGAAGGCTTTTTTGCGGTCGTCATCTGGTTCATGACACAAGCGGTGATTTCATCTGCTGCTGCCATGCCAGATGCTGCTGTCGGCTCGAGCAATGGATCAAAGTCGAGCACTTCTCCATGCATTGGGGCAAAGCCCATATCTGCCTGACGAATGAGACCTGCATCTAAGAGGGAATCACCCGCACCGTATACATATTCAAGCTCCAGCCGCTCCTTTAGAAAAGCAACAGCATCCCACTTATTGAGCGGTGACGGAATAAAGTAAAGCTTCCGTCCTTGTAGAGACACCTGCCAGCCTCTCT
Source organism: Bacillus sp. FSL W8-1143 (assembly GCF_037965155.1). Taxonomy (NCBI): domain Bacteria; kingdom Bacillati; phylum Bacillota; class Bacilli; order Caryophanales; family Bacillaceae; genus Bacillus; species Bacillus sp. FSL W8-1143. Next base: position 309,052 of record NZ_CP150182.1, on the reverse strand, counting down.
CCTCGCCCCACTGCTTCAATTCAGCAAGTGGAATGCGAGACAGATACTCATCTTTCATAATCAAATAAAGAAATCTTCCCTCGGCTGTCCGGGTACGCTTCACCCATGCGGCAACTGGAAGTTCGGAGATGGCTCTTAGCATCTCTCTGACTGACATACACGCTTTGAGCCTCTCATCAACGATGACCTGCCAATTCTCAAGCGGCTTGCCGTGATGAAGGATACAGCCCCCATTTGTCGTGATGGCATACTCCGGTTTGAGCTCTTGCTGAAAGAAGGTGATCCGTTCATACTGAGCGGTCGTTCTTGTCGTCACTGGAATGAACCAGCCTAACTGATGAATCATCTGCAAAGACTTCTTCGTTTCAACCGACATATAGGAAAGCGGACGTTCATCCAGCATCTCAACTAAATCATAATCTCCTTCATACTCATACTGATCCAGCACTCGGTGTGAGTAAATCAGTGTCCGGTCTAAATCGCTGGCAAACGCACTTGTCTTCATGACGTCTGCTCCAGCGGACGAATGAGTCCACAGCACGTATAGGACATATTGGCATATTCAATGACAGGAACGCCTCTGTCCTCTGCCAAAAGCAAAATATGCTTTAGCTTCTCCTGAGACCCAGGCTGAATCAAGATTTTCCAAGGGATTCTTCTCAGCAGCACACGAGTCGTCTCACCAACACCTGGCTTAATCAAATGGGTGTTTTCAATTTGAAACTCCTGACCGATCGCTTCAATGGACGCCATCCCTCGCCAATCCGCAGGCATTCCGTGCGCGAGGATGGTTTCTGCTTTCTCTTCTACATTTGGTTCGAGGCTAGAAAATGCTTCTTCGATTGTATCCACATACAGATTGGACACATCCTCTTCAAGAAGCTCTTCATAATATTTTGCCCCATGGAAATCATCGGCATTGATCCAGCGGTTGTTTAGTACCGTACGACTAACAAGTCCAGATACAGTCGAATTCAGACAAGCACTAGGAATGAGAAAATCCTCTCTCGTTCCGTAGACATGTGTACAATAGCCAGGATCGGCGAGTACAGCCAGTTCACTAGAAAGACGAATACCGTATTTTCTTTCAAAATCAATCACCGCTTTTTGGAGCTCTCTCGAAATCGCACCTTTTCCGGTCCATCCATCAATAAAGGCAATCTCATAGCCCGGATGCTCCTTGAGCATATAATGCAGCGCATTCTCATCTATTCCTCGATCACGAATAATCGAGATGCTGTAATGAGGCAGTTCAAGACCATACGTCTTTCGAATATATCGTTTGATAAGTACCCCGATCGGCGTTCCCGCTCTAGCCAAACTGCAAAGCACCGTTTGGAAGCCTCGCTTTTTCACAATCTGTTCTGCTACAACAGCTACTGCTTCTGCTACCTTCTCCTTACTTTCTTTCAGAGATTCATAGAATAAATCCATATAAGATTCCGTTGGTTTATATTCAATCGGCAGCATTTCTGAATAATGCGCACCACTCTGAATCGAACGTTCCCGCTCCTCTGTACTTTTCTCCATCTCAATGGATGATAAATCTTTGAGTAAGAAGGTTACATCCTGTTCTGGATAGCTTCCCATCTTTGTATACACATTAGCCATTCACCTTCACCTCGTCTGATAAAGTCACAATATGCACATGCTTCACATGCCGCTCGGCAAATAAATGAACAAGCGGAAGCAATGCCTCCTGAGAGACCTTTTTCTCAAAGAAGAGAAATACATCATCGTATTGACCTTTTGGTATGTTGTACACGTAATGCTGGATTCGAGCATCCTCTGGACTCACAAAGGTGAACCCGTTTTGAACAGCGTATCCATCCTTTTCAACTGGATGAATTGGGCTTCTCGTCGTTGAATGAAAGAGAACACCCTCTCCCATATGTGCAGCCACTCTCATCGGCACATACATCAGCTCACCTGTTCCTAAACAAAGTGTCTGCTTTCCTTTGCGTTCCTTCTTTAGTTTCAGTCCAGCCTCTGCAGCTGCTTGGTCGATGGCTGCCGTATCTGCTGCGTTTAAACCAAAACGACCCGTTTCATGTATATATGGCGAATGACCAGCCGAATTGGTTGCATGAGAACGTGCATATGGCTCTTGCTGAAAGAAAGATTGAAGGGAGTGAACAGAGAGACTTGGCAGATCCTTTTGCTCAGCTATCTCATACGAATAAGCTGGTTCATCCAGCGTTTTGCCTCGAAAAACCATTTGCCCTTTTAATAAAGACAATGAGGTGATGTGAATACCAAGCTCCTTTTCAAGCTCACACATGGCTTTCTCGTGCTCCTCTGTCCGCCAGTCTAAAATAGAAAGAATCGTGTAAGAATGCCGTGGGTGCTTTGCATGAAGGTCCCGAATGATATTGATATTCGTACGACCTGTCGTGACTTCATCATCTACTAGCACGATGGGACGGTTTGTGCGAAGTAATGCTTCGTCTGCATAACAAAGCTGATCCGTTGCATGCGAATGCTCTTCTTCAAATACCAATGAAGGATCAAGATCCAGCAGCTGTTCACGTGTCGTATGAATGTAAGATGCTCCTTCTAATACGTCATACACACCGTGGCCAAGAGCTGTGGCTGTTTCTGCAAAGCCGATCACGATCGGCTGTTTTCCTGTTGAAAGCTTCTCTTTTTTGAGCGCTTCGTAGGCTTTAGTTAATACCGTGTGGTCATCCGTCTTGAGTGCTTCTACTAAAAGCTCTTGATGCGGAGACGTCTTGCCTGTTTGCTCTTTGGCATACGCCATGGCTAAAAGTCCCGAGACAAGGAGCGGTTTTACTGGATGAACAGGAATGTGCTTACCGAGCACCTTACTAACGAATAAAAAGGCTCTTTTTTTGTTCACCCTTGCTGCCATGTCAAAAAGATGCTCTTTTTCTAGCTGAAGCGCACCTTCTTTGAGAACAAGCTCAACTTCCATATGTTCCAAGATGCTCAGCGTATGCGGCTTCTGCTTCTGTGAGTATGTCGATATAGCTTCTATTTTCATGAAACACCCCGTAAATATCTGACTTCATTAAAATGTGCTCTGCCCACCGGTAATGCGGCTTCGTTTCATTCATTTTATTAGAGAAGGTACTCTTCATTACGCCAACTGTGCCGTCTGCATGTTCCAGAATGCTTAATGCATCCATATACTCTTCCTTCGTCACAACATACATGCTTTGAACCGGCTTGAGATGTGTTGGATGAATGACCGTCTTTCCATGAATGCCGTTAGCCACATCGAGTTTTGTCTCCTTGAGTAAACCTTGTACGTCATCAAATTCAGATGAAGACGATTCGCCACTCTTATGAGAAAGTGCCCGGATGAATGGTTTTTGTTCCTTTCGTGCAGGGCCAAAATGCTCCCACACAGCACCTGATACCACAAAGGAACGGCCAAAATAATTGATGATATCTGTGATCAGATCAGCAATCAAATTAATTTCATAAATGGTCGTGTCACGATCACGGCGAATCCCGTACAAACCGCAAAGATCTGTTGCCCCAATGCGAATATTCAAAATATATTCCTCGTCATTCAGCAAGATCTGCTTTAACTCTGACAACACCGTATATCTTGTTTCTTTTTCTAGTAAATCAGGTGTTTCCAAAATGGGCATCCCATAAAGTGTTGTCTGCGTTTGGGACGATGCCTGTTTCAGACTGTCCAAATAATCCTTCGCATTATGAACCGAGTACTTCGGGAACACAAAACCGGTAAGTAATTGAAGAGAGGAACCGAGCAAGTCTGCCATTTTGAGCAGCTGTTTCGGCGAACGAACGCGAATAAATATAAGAGGCAAATGTTCAGCCGTTTCAGGCGCATGCGTGACTTTCTCTTTGAGACTGGCCAGTTGTGCCACTAGATTCTGTTCAGCCATGTCCACTTCTTGATCACCGATGGCATCCTCCAAGCAAAATACAACAGAGCAAAGCGCTTCATATTTCTGCGACAGCAGCATATCTGCTATATCTTGTCTTGTCGCAGGCATATACAAAGTAGCACCTAATGCATGCGCAAGTACATGCCTCGGTGTCAGTGAATGCATCGCCCCCGGCCGCTTGAAAAAAAGATCGTGCTGCCTCGCCTCTGATAAAAAACGAAAATACCGCATGCTGTGCCACCTCCTGTTGTTTAGAGAAAATCAATAACCTGATGATTCAAAAAAGATGGAGCCGCTAGTCAACTCCATTACTTTTTGATCGTCCTATTCTATTCTTCTTTTGAAGCCGCAGCTTCGTTTGTCACATCTTGATGTTTCTTCTTATTGATTTTATGAACAATAAACGTTCCGATAAACGCTAGAATAATAATCGCAAAGAATGCAAGATGCGGAATTTCAATATGTGCAGCACTTAAGCCCATTTTGATAGCAATAATCCCGATGAGAATAAACGCGGTATTCTCAAGCTCTGGGATACGGTCAATGAGGACAAGGAATAACTGTGCCACTGTACGCATCATGAGAATGCCAAGCATTCCGCCTAATAGAAGAATCCATACTTCCTCAGATACAGCGAATGCCGCAAGAATACTGTCCACCGAGAAGGCAAGGTCCATAATTTCCACAGAAATAACGGTTGCCCAGAACACGCCAAATACGCGAATCATCCAGCCTTCTTTTTTCAATTCCTTCGCTTCGTCATCGCCGTCACCTAACCAGAAGTGCTTAATGACAAGCCATGCTAAATATGCAGCTCCGAGAACCTTAATCCACCAGAACTTAATAAGCAGCATCCCCACGCCAATGAATAGAAAACGGAAGAAATAAGCGCCAATTAATCCGTAGGTTAATGCCTTTTTACGCTGCTTTTCTGGTAAATGTTTCACCATGACAGCTAATACAAGTGCGTTATCTGCTGATAACAATCCTTCAAGCACAACAAGGGTCCCAATGAGCCCCCAAGAGACAGGGTTTGTTAATACCTCTGCCCACATATGCCAATCAAAAAACGAGGCATACGTGTCCAACATATGTTTCAAAATGTCCAACTGGTTTTCCTCCTATAAGTGTAGAAGCATCAGCAGGCTTTCGCCTGCTGTTATTCTTGATCGCTGTTTCTTTCTCACTTTGGAAAAGGCCCTCATATGAGTCATTGGCAGCGCCTCTTGAATTTTGTTTCTCTCGTTTATACTTCTAACCCATAATTTTGACAAAGAGCTGCAAGTCCGCCAGAGAATCCGCTTCCGATCGCGTTAAACTTCCAATCGCTTTCGTGTCGGTACAATTCACACACTACGACAGCCGTTTCAATTGAGAAGTCTTCCCCTAAATCGAAGCGAATCAATTCTTCCCCGCCCTCTTCATTTACAACACGAACAAACGCATTTGAGACTTGTCCAAAATTCTGGCTGCGCGTCTCTGCATCATGAATCGTCACTGTAATTCCGATACGATCAATGTTAGCAGGAATTTTTGAGAAATCAACGAGAATTTGCTCGTCATCTCCATCTCCTTCACCCGTCCGGTTATCACCTGTATGAGTGACACTGCCGCTTGGGTGCTGAAGGTTATTATAGAAAACAAAATCTGTGTCTTGCTGACAACGATTGTTTGCATCCACTAAGAATGCCGAAGCGTCCAAATCAAATTCGGCTCCGCCAGAATATTTATTCGTATCCCAGCCAAGACCGATCATCACTTTCGTCAGTCCTGGGTTGGTTTTTGTTAAATCGACACGTTGTCCTTTTGAAAGCTGAATCGCCATATTCGTATCTCTCCTGTCTCCTGAAAATATGAAAACGGGTCGTTACCCGATATCTAAACCGAAGTCTGTTGCAATGCGGGCAAGTCCGCCTTGATAGCCCGATCCAACAGCCGAGAATTTCCATTCTCCGCCATGACGGTATAATTCACCTACAATAATCGCTGTTTCAATTGAAAAGTCCTCCGCCAAATCATAGCGAATGAGCTCTTCATTTGATGCTGCATTTAAAATGCGCACATATGCGTTCGTGACTTGTCCGAAATTTTGACTGCGCGCTTCTGCATCATGAATCGTGATGACAAATGAAATCTTCTCAATACTCGCTGGTACAGCTGATAAGTCGATGTTGACCTGCTCGTCATCTCCGTCGCCTTCACCAGTGCGGTTATCGCCTGTATGAACGACACTGCCGCCACCGCCAGTTGTTTGATTGTAAAAGACAAAATCAGATGGTGAGCTTGCCTTACCTGCCGCATCTAAAAGAAATACACTTGCGTCTAGATCAAAGTCTTGTCCGCCGTCATACTTATTGACATCCCAGCCAAGACCTACGACCACTTTTGTTAAACCTGGATTTGTTTTTGTTAAATCAATTTTTTGACCTTTCGCTAAAGAAATTCCCACTAGGAACCTCTCCCTTCTAATTAAATGTAGTTTCTCGTAATATCGGCAAGCTTCGCATCATTTGTACCGTCCCCAACAGCCGCAAACTTCCACTCATTCTCGTGACGATAAAGCTCTCCGACGATTAATGATGTTTTCCCTGCATACTCATCTTTTAAATTATATTTCACTAATTCTTGATTGTTTGAACGATCCACGATGCGAATGTACGCATTTTGAATCATACCAAAGTGTTGATTTCTTCTTAGTGCATCATAGATGTTCACAACAAACACCAATTTATTCACATTGCCCGGCACCTTGCTCAAGTTGACGAGGACTTGTTCATCATCTCCGTCTCCTTCACCAGTCAGGTTGTCACCTGTATGCTCGACACTGCCGCATTTGCTTTTCAAGTTGCCAAAATAAATCAAATCTTTATTTTCCGTAAACTTATCATTTTTCAGCATGAGCACTGAAGCATCACAATCAATATCAGCGCCGCCTCCGCCGCCAAACAGCTTTCCTAAAAATCCGCCGCCTTGTGATACAGGGTCCCAGCCAAGTCCAACTAGGATATTCGTTAGTCCTGCCTTCCCTTTTGTTAAATCAATACGTTGACCTTTTTCTAATGTAATCGCCAAATCAATCACTCCTCCAGCATAATAAAAATCTATTTATTAAGCGATGGACCCTATTAAAATCATCATACATGAAAATTCGACAAAATTCATGAAATGACATTGGAGCCTCTTACTCTTTTTTCTATTTACTAGTATATACGATCTACGTTCAAGATAGGTTTCAAACAGATGATATTTTTTTAACGAAAGATCCATGTTGAAAATGGTTCATGTCGTAAATGAAGTGTTTCATGTGAAACATTGTCGAAAATTCTTGTCCACAGCTCTTGCTGATAAATAGTGTATTGATGTGGTTTCATATGTTGATATAGAAAAGATAAAGCATGAGATCAAAGGATAAACCCTTTCGTTTCCTTCCATCCGTGGATTTCTTTATACTTATATCCAACGTATTATCGAAAGGATGTTGATGATGCCATCACTTCACATATTAGATCAAGTCGCTATTCCTAAAGGTCAGACAGCGCAAGAGACATTGATTCACACAACGCAGCTGGCTCAGCTTGCGGAAACGCTTGGGTATGAGCGTTATTGGTTTGCTGAACACCACAGCACAAGAGGGCTCGCTAGTACAGCACCTGAAATATTAATGGCACATATTGCTGCTCATACATCGACCTTACGTACCGGGTCTGGCGGCATTTTACTTCCGCAGTACAGCCCCTTGAAAGTAGCAGAGGTCACGCGGCAGCTTGAGGCTCTGTATCCTGGACGAATTGAAATCGGTGTCGGTAAATCTCCGGGCGGGATTGAAAGGACGAGACTGGCTTTGACAGACGGCGTGCATAAAGACCTGTCTCAGTTTGACCGCCAGCTGAAGGATCTTCTATTTTACTTATCAGACAGCCTGCCTTCTGGGCACCCGCATGCAGGGGTCAAGGCTTCTCCGCTTGTTGATGCTCGTCCTCCAGTTTGGCTGCTTGGTCTAGGAGAAAATAGCGCCATGCAGGCAGCGGAACTTGGGATCAACTATATTTTTGGTCACTTTATCCACCCTGCACGTGGCAAACAAGCATTTGAGACGTATCGGTCTCACTTTTCTCCATCTGTCTTTTCCACCCAGCCGCACGCTATGTTTGCCGTGTTTGTCATTTGTGGTGAAACCGATGAAGAGGCCGAACGGATCGCCAGCAGTACAGATTTATGGCTGCTGCGTGTTGAAAAAGGACTAGACAGCCGCGTACCTTCTATAGAAGAAGCCAGTACCTATCACTACACCTCGCAGGAAAAGAAAAAAGTGTTACTAAACCGCCAGCGGATGATCGTCGGCTCAAAGGCAACGGTGAAAGAGCAATTACTTAGCTTGATGGACCGCTATCAAACGGATGACATCATGATTTTAAACAATTCATTTGATCCGATCGAAAAACAGCGCTCCTTCAAACGAATTGCCGAATTATTTTGAAGACAAAGGGCTAAAATAAAATCATTTTAGCCCTTTGTCAACGATCTGAAATGGGAAATGTAACATCAAGATGTCAAAATCCTTCCGCCTGTCATCTGATCGCAAATGTGTCTTCTAATCGTTAGCGAACTGTAAACGCATAAGGGGTGTACCTTTTATATAGTAGAGGTACATATGAAAGACACGTTTACGACGCTAGAAGGAAGGAGATGACAGGCCATGAATAAGAGACTCGAATGGGTCGATGCAGCTAAGGGGATTGGTATTCTGCTCGTAGTCATGGCACATGTGCCCATTCCAGATCCGCTCAAGCAATTCATTTACTCTTTTCATATGCCGCTTTTCTTTTTACTATCAGGCATGATGTTTCGATCATCCTCACGCCCTGCTCTGTCATTTATTCAGAAGAAAGCCAAGAGCTTACTCTTGCCCTATCTCTATTTCTCCATCATTACGTATGTTTTCTGGTTCACCGTTACTCGTTTTTTTGCCTTTAAGGGACAAACGGATATTGACCCTTTCGTTCCGTTTACAGGTATTTTTATATCCAATGCAGATGAAGCTAGACTCACGCATAACCCAGCCATCTGGTTTTTAACGACGCTCTTTTTAGTGGAAATGATCTTTTTCTTTATGCACCGTCTGACAAAAGGGAAACCTGCTGTCTTGATCTTACTGACCGTCCTTTGCGGAGGTGCTGGATATGCCTCAACCTTGCTTTTAGACCAAAGTCTGCCGTGGAATGCCAATGTCGCCTTGACGGCTGTTGTGTTTTATTCAATCGGATTTTTGACAAAGCAATGGTTTGTGGAATTAAAAACAGACCCAACCCTTCTTCTTTGTACAGGTCTGCTTGTACTGACGGCTTATATGCAAAGCTTTAATTCGCGGATTGATATGCGCGTGAATGACTATGGTGATCTTTTTCTTTTCTATGCATGTGCGTTGCTCGGTTCAGCTGCTGTGATTTATTTAAGTTTCAAATTCAAAACGTCCCCTATTTTGACGTATCTCGGTCGAAATTCCATTGTTATTCTTGTCTTGCAGTTTGCCGGCATCGATATCATGAAAGCATTTGTTTATTATGGACTTGGTATCAATATTGCAGATACAGCGCAGCTCTCTTGGACTCTCTTTTACACGATTGGGACATTGCTGCTTATGGTGCCGTGTATCTCCTTCCTGAGCAAGTACCCGATGCTGCTCGGCAAACCAGCCAAAGCCGCACACCGCTACGAACAAAAAACATCCGCCGGCTGATCGGGCAGATGTTTTTTGGATTAATCATTGATTTGAGAAGGGTAAAGCGTCATTCCTCCATCTACAAATAAAGTGGTGCCTGTGATATACGAAGCTTCCTTAGATACGAGAAATGCAGCAGCGGACCCAATCTCCTTCGGTTCGCCAAATGCTCTCATCGGAATCTTTTCAAGCTGCTTTTGTTTTTTCTGTTCATCCTGCAAATCATCATTTGATTCGGTCGCCATTGTACCTGGTGCAATTGCATTGATCCGAATCCCTGCTTCTGCATAATCAAGAGCCAGCGTTTTTGTCATCATGTTCATTCCGCCTTTGGAAGTGGAATAGTGAACATTGAACGGGCGCGGTATTTCCTGATGGACACTGGATATATTTAAAATAGACCCTTTGATGTCATGCTCCATCATATAGGCAATTGCGACCTTTGCCCCTAAAAAGGCGCCTGTGATATTGACATCAATGACTTTTTGCCATTGCTTGAGCGTCATCTCATGCGGCATCGCTTCTTCACCATTAAAGCCTGAATTATTGACGAACACATCGACTGTTCCGAAATGCTCCAGTGCTGTATCCATGATGGATTGAATTCCTTCCTCTTTGGAGACATCTGCGTGTACTTTCACCGCCCTACCTCCGCGCTGCTGAATGGCTTGGACCGTTTCTTCAGCACCCTCTTCATCACCTTTATAGTTCACAACCACATTCATCTGCTCTTGTCCAAATCGTAATGCGATGGCTTGTCCGATTCCTTTTGAAGAACCTGTGACAATGGCTGTTTTCCCTTTTAAATCTTGATACATCTGTATTTCCTCCTATCACGTGCTTCATCTTGTTGATACACAATGGTTACCCATTTTGAAAAAAAGAAAAACACAATCCTCTACAATCGTTGACTAAGAGGATTGTGCTGTTCATCAAGCTAAAAGGTGTTATAGACATTTTCACAAGTTTCAGCGGTTGGCTGATAAAAGCAATGAGACTTATACCTTGCCACAAACGGCTGATTGTACCATGTCGGTGGACAATTACCAGGCGGCTTAAAATACCAAAGGCTGAATTTTGCTGGCCAAAATCGTTCTCCGTTAATATTCCTCCGTGCAAGTGTTTTTTCTGTTTCTCGTGCTCGTTGATAAAAATAACCATGCGTGACTGCTTCAAATGCATGCTCCTGATAAATCATTTGTGGAATCGTACGCAGCCCTTTAAAGTCAGAGCAGTTGGCACGCAACCGGTTGATGCCCACATTTCCTACAAGCAGCATCCCTTGCTTCCCTTCACCTTCTGCCTCCGCTCTCAGCAGTCTGGCCATGAGGTCAATATCAGAGCTTGTCGCTCTTACCACTGCCATACATCCACCTCCATTCGTTTCTCTTTTATTTTATGTAGGGTTTCTGTGTAGATGACTGCCATTTTGAAGGGAAAAGACACATTCCGTGTCGAGAGCCTGTCTAAACACCTCAACATTTTGCTGGACATGTGTCTCTCTGCCAACAACACACAAACCTAGTGATCATGCACATTACAGGAAAAAATATTCATTACTATAGACTCACTTACAAGTCATAAAAATCCTTCTAATTGCGACACCAGCATCAAAAACAGTCATTTGAACCTATTCAACAATCCGACTCAAAACCTTAAAATATAAAATATTGAGTTTTTACAGGAGACATCAAATCATATTTTACAAGTTTCTCCTTTCAACTTAGTGTCATTTTTACTACTTGAAGCTGTGCGACCTTAGAAACGCACTGAAGTATTGACAGTACTTCCGCTTCATTCTACAGTAAAAAACATACAGTATTTTTCTTTTTGTGCAAAAAGAATGATATGAACTAAAGCTTTTCAATAAAATTCATCATAAACCCGAGGAGGAAAACACGTCATGTTTAAAAAGAAATTATCCCTGTTTCTTCTGATCTTATGTGTCACTGTTGTCGCTGCTGCTTGTAGTGGTGGAAAAGAAAAGTCAGCTGCAAAGGAAAAAGATACAAAATCTCTTGATGCAGCAGAGGTAAAGGTAGAAAGTGCTGAGTACACATTACCACCTCAATACGATACATCTGTACAGGATGATCAGTATGTACTAAAAGTGAACGTATCTGTAAAAAATATCAGCAAAGAGCCTCTAAATGTTGATAAAAGCAACTTTACGCTTTACCAAGATGACTCACAGGTGTCTACGATCTCTCCAGATGACTACAATGAAGTATTATCTTCAAGCTCTCTAAATGCAGACAAAGTATCAAAAGGCGGTCTTTTCTTTGTTGTTGATAAAGACAAAGACTATCAGCTTGTGTACAATGAGCCAGGTAGTGGTTCTAAAAAAGATGACAAAACACTAGAATTCGATATTAAAGGTAAAGACTTAATGAAAAAAGCAGATACACTTCAAGCATCTGCAAAAGCTCTTTCTTCTTATATTGATGTGATGATTTTCGGTAAGAATAACGACGAGTTCGAAAAACTAACAGGTGATAACAAATCAACTGTAGTCAACCAATTTGATAAATCATTCAAACAAGGCTACATCACGTCATCAGGTATTTCTTCTAGCTCAGCGAAGGACGAAAACCTTGATAAGCTTCTAAAAGCTGTGAAAGAAACATTAGCTGAAAAATCAAAAGTATCAACAAAAACAAAAGCGATCAGTGGTGATAAAGCTGTTGTGACTGTAACTCTTACACCAATTGATGCAAGCCCGCTTGTCGATCGTTTAAAAGAAAAAGCGACTGAGTTCTACAGCAAAAACCGTTCAGCTTCTTACGATGAAGCTCAAAAATACCTACTCTCGATCTACCCAGAAGAGTTCAAAAAATTAGGACCATCATCTTCTGAAGAAACAGTAGAAGTCAACATGAAGAAAAATGACATCGACCAATGGAAACTTGATTTGAACGATTACAAAACAAGCTCATTAGTTGAAAAGTTCATCAAGAACTAATAAAAAACCCCCGATGCCGGGGTTTTTTGTTATGATTTATAATCTAGTTTGGCGAACGTGAACCCCCTCTATCATAAAAAACCAGAATATAGTCAAGTTACCTTACCCTTGACAACATTTCTTTCTATAATCAGTGTTCCATTTCTTTAGCTTGATCCCTATGAGATATTCAATCCTGATTATTATTTTTTGTACTTAAGATTTTTTTTCTGCTTATTTGTGTTAAAGATGAAATGTAAACTCGAAGTAAAAAAATGTACTCTTCATTCTTTATTTCTATTGAAGATATTATAAATCTAGCTTCTTTCCTAACTCATTATAAAAGTAAACCATCATTTTCATTCACCAACTCTTTTTTTCGATTTAAGTTATTCCTCAATAAAACTCTTCGAAATATAAATAATTCCATTTTTACAAAATAATCAAAAAAAGGTTCTATATGCTCATTTTAAGGTGATTTTAAACTTTTTATCATTGTTATTGTGCTAGAATTAGTAACTACTTCAAAGAGAAAATTTACCATGAAATTAAATCATTTTTTAAGTTAATCGCTAAATGAAGTCAAAAAAGGATATTTGGTCTATTTCTTCTAGTCAGGCAGAAGTTGTTGCAGCTGGAGCTAATACAAAAGGTAAACCATTTAAAGAAGTAGATAGATACAAAGGTAAGCCGAAGAAAGGTTATTATTATCACTGGCATCCCTATAAAAGAACTCCAAAAGCTCATTCATTCTACGGAGGTCCTGTTAAATAGTTAATAGAGGTGAATCATGTACAATTACGAAAAGCTATATAAACAGTATTTATATAAAAAAGATCAATTGATTTTTACTAAAGAACAAGTCGTTGAAATGATAACGTCTAAATTTAAAGCTAGAGAATTTTCAAAAACAAAGATTTTAGATTTAGTAAATGATGATCACTTTGAATATACTAAGATATATAAATGTTTTGTCATTGATGATCCGAGTATATTGATTCAATTGTTTTCGAATGAGGAAAAAAAGGATCATCGTGAACAAGTACTTCATAATCGTCTTCATCCTTTAAATCCCAAAAAAGCAAAAGAGTGGGATTATAATCACTTATTGCTTGATGAACAAGAAGGTAGAAGAATTGATATCATTTTAGAAAGTAAAGATGGAGTATATGTTTCAGAATTTACCGTAAGAGATAGTTGCGAAAAGCTTAATAGGTATATAAATGCTTTAATTGTAGGTGCACTTATTGAAAATGGGTTAGAAGAATATCCTGATGGTATTCATGATGAGTATTTTCAATTTTATTTAGAGAACTTGGATCAATTCGGTTTCTTAAACTGAAAAACACGGTGATCGGTATTCACTTGAAAACGCCCTCTATCATAGAGGGCGTTTCTTTATTTTGCAAGCATCCATTTTTCTTTCATAAACAAGCTTCTCACGATGACAAACAAGATGACGACTGCGAGGGCTGAGGAGCCGAGTGTCAGAGTGACGGCCATCGGATCAATGATTCCAAACATCAATTGCTTACAGAGCGCATGAATATTGAGGAATGGGACAGCAAAGTAATACGTATCTAGCTGCGTAGCACCTGCTCTCATGGTAAAGAACATTGGGATCACACCTAATGTAATGATCATGGACATGTACGATTGCGCTTCTTTCACTGAGCTTGAAACGACACTGAGTAGCAGTTCAATCATTGATACCATGAAAGAGAAGATGATAAGCGCCGCAAACATGACGGCGATAATGCTCCACATTTGATCACCAAAGTTCAGTGCTTGTTTTAGCTTTTCTGTAAAGAGCAGCGTGGATAAAAGCAGCATGCCGATCGCCACAATTCCACTTAAAATCCCGAACATGGAGACAGCCAGCCATTTTCCGATGAGAATTTGGAGTCTGCTGGCAGGTGTCAGGAACAACGCTTCAATGGATTTTCGGTCTTTTTCACCCGCTACAATATCAAGCGCAGCTGGCAAAGCACCTGAGATGACGGAGGTCACCAAAATCATTGGAAGAAGAATCGACAAAAGCATAGAGGTCATGCCATTTTCTCCTTCATCGCCCTCTTCTACATCAACAGCCTGCACCTGAAATGGATGAACAACAGACGTATTGATTTGATCAGCGGCTAAACGCTTTTCTACGACTTGGTTTTGATACTGCTCCAGTAAGGATTGCAGCATTTGAACCGTTATCACCGAATCATCATCTGTTGTGTACCCATGAATTTTAATCGCAAATGATTGTTGATGCTGAAGCATGTCGTCTGCCTCTTTCGGCATTTCCAGATAAGCATTCGCCTTTCCATCTTTGACAGCTTGCTGCGGGTCGTCAAATGTTTCAAGTGTGAGGTTTTTGACCTCTTTGATCATTTGATTCATTTCAGTTGGAAGCTTTTCATTCACTGCGACCGTATACGTTTTATCTCCTGGATCTGCAATCATGCTTTCATAAAAGAACACCAGTCCAAGCATCGTCAAAAGAGGTATCAGCACTGTTAAGAGTAGTGTTTTTCGGTCTCTTAGCGCATCTGTCATTTCTTTTAAAAATACGGTTTTCCACATTATGAAATCCCCCTAGCGAGCTTCGACATAAAGATATAGTTCAAGTCATCACTTTGTTCCTGTGTATATAATTCTGGAAGTGTCCCTTTATACACAAGCTCTCCTTGATGAATCATCATGACACTGTCACAAAGCTGGCTGACTTCTTCCATGATGTGGCTTGAAAAAAGGATGGTTTTATTTTGCTGCTTGAGCTGATGAATAAAGTCTCTGAAAATATTACTTGATGTAATATCCAAGCCTGTTGTCGGCTCATCAAATAAAATAATGTCAGGATCATGAATCAAGGTTCTGGCAATCGCCACCTTTTGTTTCATTCCTCTTGAGAATCCTTTCACCTTGCGATCCATGTATTGTCTCATCCCAAAACGCTTTGCCAAATCCTCTATTCTTGCTTTGATTTCATGCTGATCTAAGCCATACAATTTGCCAAAGTATTCAAGGTTTTCTCGTGCCGTTAAACGATCGTAAAGCCCCGTCTCACCGCCAAACAAGACACCAATTCGCTTTTTCACTTCCGTAGATTCTTTCACCGTATCAAAGCCTGCGACAGTGACTGATCCGTGCGTAGGTTCTAATAATGTGGCTACGGCGCGTAATAATGTGGTCTTCCCTGCACCATTTTCTCCTAGGATGCCAACGACTTCCCCTTCCTTCACGGAGAACGTCATATGTTTCATCGCTTTCACGACTTTTTTCTTATCTTTAAACCAGCAGCTGCAATCGCTGAGAGTAATCATGTGGTTCGCCCCTTTCAACTTTCTAAGTCTATGATAGAAAAAATAACGCTTCCCTGACATAAAAATGTCGCGAAACGTCCTTTTTCTGTCTTGAAATGATCTATTTTAAAAAACAAATGATAAAATAGACAAATAATACGATGAGTCATAGGTGATTTTTATGATAAAAGTAGGTCTCGTTGACGATTACCGAGTAGATTTAGAAAAACTGCATGCCATTGTAGGCAGAATGGAGACTGTGGAGATTGTCTTTGTCACGCAGTCAGCAGAGGATGCATACGAGAAGGTCAAAAAAGGAGATATTGATCTGTTGTTCGCAGACATTGAAATGCCCGGAATGTCCGGTTATGAATTAGCGGATCTCATTCACTCTCATGCACTGAATGTCGATGTTGTCTTTGTGACAGGAAACAGCGGATATGCGGTCCATGCGTTTGATTTAAATGTTCACGATTATATTATGAAGCCCTACCAAGCCGATCGAATTGCCAAATCCTTAGAGCGCTACATGTCCACCAAGCAGGAGAAAAGCATTCATGGACGGCTTCTCATTAAACAGCAGTCAGATATTCATGTGCTGCAAAAGAAGGATGTCATTTTTGTTGAGCGAACAGGCCGGTCAACCACCATTGTCACAACAACAGGAGATATCCAAACATATCAGACATTAAACGAGTTAAAGGGCGATCTAGCTGAAAAAGATTTTATCCGCTCCCACCGATCGTTTATCATCAATATTCATTACATTAAGAACTTCTCGGCGTATGCCAAAAATTCATTTATCGTGTCTTTTGAAGGTACAGATAAAAAAGCCATGATAACCAAGCAGCAATTAGAATACTTTAAGAAATACTATTTTTAAGGAGAACGAACGTGAACGCTTTCTATCTTGGATTCCGCATGTATGCTCTCATATGGCTAGGTCTTGCGTTACATGCAGCTGCTGAAGCTATTCTGCCGCTATCATCAGGAGTGCTGTGGCTCCTCACTTTTTGTGTGATTTGTCTTTATACATTTTTCATATACAAAAGGTTTTTGCCTCATGTGAGTGGTTATGTGATGTTGGGCGCTTTTGTGCTCTTTACCTGTGCAGGTCTTTCCCTTTTTCTGACGCAAGGAAATGGATTGAGCTCTCTTTTAGTTTTGATCATCCTCATGACAACAGATATCCTTTCATTGAAGATGATGCAGACGGAGAAACGATTAAACGGACGGCTTCAAGAGCTGATCAATGCAGAATCAAGAACCAATGAATTGCTGCTTGAGCTGCGCAGTAAACATCATGAAACAGCTAGACATTTAAATGCCTTTTCCGCGTCGAACGACGAGCACGAGATCAAGGATTTGATTCAGCAATACGTAAAACATTTCCCTTGGATGAAAGGAGAAAATGCTTATTTGGCCTCAACCCTGCATTCCTTTTTTAAACGGGCTGAAAAAGAGGACATTGACCTTTCTCTAGATTTTCAAGCACCTTTTTCATCGCTTCCCTTTTCTAAGGCGGAGCAGGTTAGTTTTACTGGAAACTTGCTTGATAATGCCCTAGACGCAGCGATTGAAGCGAAGCAAGCCGGGAAAGAGGGCAGCATCTCGATTGCGACCTCTATTCGGAGCGGGCTCTTTTTAATCCATTGTGAGAACAGCACAAAAGGAATGGAAAAACACGTGTTAGACCATTTGTTTAAAAACTTTGGCCGCTCGACAAAAGGCGGGGATCATCAAGGAATGGGGACGTATATCATTCATCAGCTTGTTGAAAAGGCAGACGGTACTCTTGATTTCACTTACCGGTCTCCACATTTGCGGCTTGTCATCAAAATCCCTCTCACGATGTCATAAAAAAAAGGTGCAGCTAAGCACCTTTTTTGATTAAGAGAAAATGTGGTCAATTTGATTGATTTCCTCTTTTGTTAATTGAACTTCGTTTGTTTTTAGGTTTTGCTGAACTTGCTCAGCTCGTTTTGCACCTGGAATAATGGCGTCGATGCCGTCCTGTGCTAAAAGCCAAGCGAGTGCAACGTGTGCCGTTTCGGCGTTCTTTGATTGTGCAATTGCCTTCAGCTTGTCTACTTTTTCGAGGTTTTGAAGGAACGCCTCGCCTTGGAAAAGCGGATCTTTTGCTCGAATATCATCAAATGTCGCATCCTTCGTAAATTTACCAGTCAACAAACCTGACGCCAACGGGAAATACGGAATAAAGGAAATACGATGCTCGACGCAGTATGGGAGAAGATCCTTCTCTGCCTCACGTTTCAGCAAAGAATACTCTGACTGAAGCACATCTAAGTAGCCATCTCGATTAAAGGCTTGAAGCTGTTCAAAATCAAGGTTAGATGCACCAATGGCCCTGATTTTCCCTTCATCCTTCAATTCCTTTAATGTGCCTGCTACTTCTTCCAGCGGCGTCCGGCCGTCCGGGAAATGCATATAGTATAAATCAATATAATCTGTTTGCAGTCGTTTCAGGCTATGTTCGACCTGCTCTCTTAAAAAGTCCCGGCTGTTATCCAGCTCAATTTTTCCGTTTACTTCTTTATGAGCCCCCTTTGTCGCAAGGACAAGGTTTTCTCTACCGCCTCTTTTGGCAATAATCTCACCGATCAATTCCTCTGAACGGCCCAGCCCATAAATAAAAGCAGAATCTAAGAAATTGACACCTTGATCAAGAGCTGTCTCCACAAGCTCTCGTCCGGCATCTTCACTCAGGTTCGGGAACAAATTATGTCCACCTACCGCATTCGTACCAAGCCCTATCGGATTCACCTGTAAATTAGTTCGTCCAAGCGTTACCTTTTTCAAAAGCTCATCTCCCTTATCTGCTTAATCATCCTTATTTTCCCATGAATCCTTTCCAACATTCAAGTATCCTGCTCTCTGAAGCACCAACACCCTCACTTCAAGATTTTTACGTAAAAAACATTTAAAACCGATAATAAATCTACAAATTAATCCTTATTAACCGGTATATTAGACTTACGCATTTCCTTTTATTATTGGCTTTTGTGTAAATTCCTTTCAAAGATAGGGACTAAAACCTATTCCTCATCATGATTGAATTTCGATAGAATGAAAAGTGCAAATCGTCATAAGGAGATTTTCCCCTGTAACACCCGAATATACCATCCTATCTGTTTCTTTTTTCATAGTCAGATAGCGGGAATGAAATGACGAAAGAAAAGCAAAGGAGCATCAACTGTGAATCTTAAAAAAATAAGTGCACTCCTCATGATTTCGTTCGTGATGATCATCTCTGCAGCTTGCCAGAGCTCAGCAAAATCAAGCAACACTGATCAAAAATCAACAAAAACAGCAGAGGTAAAAGTCGATAGCTACGAATATACGTTACCAGAAGACTCAACAACTACGCTAAGAGACAACGAATTGGTGCTAAAAATCAACCTGACGATTACAAACAAAGGTGACAAAGCTCTATCATTATATAGCTCTGACTTCTCCCTTTATCAGGACGATGCCAAAGTATCTGATTTAAAATTTTACGGCAGTAAAGACCGTCTTGACCTTGGTTCATTGAACAAAGGAAAATCACAATCAGGTGCTCTTTATTTCCTAGTAGACAAAGGGAAAAAATATCAGTTCGTGTACCAAGACAGCATCAAGAAAAACAGTGATTCGATCGAAATCGACCTAGATGGAAACAAAATACTGGATACAGCGAAAAAGCTGGATAACCCTGCAAAAGCGCTATCCGCTTATACGGATATCATTGTATTTGACAAAAAGAACGATCAATTTGCAGATTTAACAGGTGACAACCAATCCGATGTCGTGAATAAATACCACGACATGTTCGTAAAAGACTTCAAAAGAAGCGCTGGGATGTACGGCAATGAAGTAAGTGACCGTGATATCCTGTCTATGTACAAACGGATTCAAGACACCATGAAGGATAAAACCAAAGTAGAAACAAGTGTAAAAACCATCTCTAATGACGAGGCGAAGGTTGTCGCTCAAGTAACAGGCATTGATGCTTCTAACTTAAAAGACAAGCTGGACAAGCAAAGAGACGAGTTTTACAACGGCAAGATCCGCTCTAAAGAAGAATTGTATAAGATAAGCTTAAACTTGTACGCATCTGAATTCGAAAAGCTTCCTCCAGTCTCCAGCCCGGCTGAATACGAAGTGAAAATGAAACGTAATGGGGATGGTCAGTGGAAAATTGACCTTAACGATTATAATACATCTCAGTACATGAGTGGTTTTATTAAAACAAGATAATCATGAACTAAAAAAAGACGCTGGCCCAATGAAGGTGCCGCGTCTTTTCTGATGCTATACCGTCGCCTCTTGTTCTTCTTTCACCGCTTTTTCAATATCTTTAAAACGGCTCGATACAGTAGACGCACTAATGCCATACTTTTTCGCTATTTGTGCTTGAGAAAGCGGGGCATCGCTTGCAAGTGAATGAATGTAATATTCGATTCCCGCAGCAAATGATGCTGCTTTACGGATCACAGGTGATTTCTGATCACAATAGGCTTTCCACACAGTTAAAGCGCCATCAGTCAAGCTTTGGTCCCCGTGTTCCTTCATTCCGTCTTCAATCAGCTTAGCTGTTTCCAGTTGAACGTCACTCGCCCAGTCCATGCGATCTGCTGTTAGACCTGTATCGCCTTCTGTTTGAGCAGATGTTTCTGATTCTTCTACTTCTTGCTTTGCAAACATGCACTTCAACACGTCAGGGAATGATTCTCTCATAAATGTGCTGCGCGTTCCTCCATTTGCCTCAAATGCTTCAACAAGCTGACGAACTTGAAGAAGAAGCGTATCTGTAAACTCTTTCGCAAACATCGTATATTGAATGAAAAACTCTGCTTTTTCTTCAAATTGAACAGGGAATCCCAGCACGAGACTTCCCTTTTCAGGCAGCACTGTTTGATCCGGTTTTACATCTACTTCAACCTTTTCAGCTGTCACCATATTCTCAAAGTAAAGAGACTCGTCCGTTTTTTCATTTAATAAAAGCAAAGATGGCTCCATGTCTGTCCATGATTGAACCACTTGTTTTGTTTTCGGACGGGTAATATCCTCCGCTTTCTTTGTCAGGAATTCTTGGAAGATGGTTTCTTTCTGATCCGTTAATGGACGGAAGAAGATGCCCCATACACTCAAATGAAAGACTGAGATTTGTTGCGTTTCTTTATCCATATCTGCAAGAAAAGAAAAATCATTAATGAATTGATTGATGGCTCTCTGATGTTTAGAGAATGCGTAATTCATTAAATCCTTTTGAACTTGTACAGCTTCCTTAAACACAAGCTCAGACGTTTGTTCTACGCCTGACTTTTGACCACAGCAATGTTTATATTTTTTTCCGCTTCCACAAGGGCAGAGCGCATTTCGTTTAATTTTTCCCAAAATAAAACCTCCGACATTCTAGTCTAACCTCACTATTTTAACAAACGATTGCACAGGAGAGTTTTATTTTCAAGAAAAAAGAAAAATCAGAATGATCAGTTAAATAATAAAGATACTTGAAGATCACGACAGATCATAGGAATAGCGGTCTTTTTCTGTTTATTTTCTCCAATCATTCCAATAGATTTTCTTCAGCTCATTCCCTCAAATAGCTGCTTTGCTTCAAAATAAAAGATTTGAACAAACTTCTTCGTATTGACTCTGCCCGTTGATCCTGCGGATGAAGAGGTTTTCTGCATTTCTTTCATTCTTTGGCTGACATCGGTAAAGTCAAAAAACTTCGATGCATAGTGCTCAAACTTAGGATTCGAGAAATCTGTTAATCCTAGTGAAGCAAAATGATTCAAGGAATGATGAATAGCGCGTCTAATCCGCTGCTCTGCCGCTTTCACTTCCCTCATCACTTCTACATCGGTCGCCCCATGATCCAGCTTCCTCTCCGCTGTTTTGATAAAGAGCTGCTTTAGCGGCGGGAAATTGACCTCATGAGAATTGGCTGACTGTGTTTCATATAAGTAGATCAGGATCTCTAGTAAATCCTTAGATCCGCTCTCTCCAACAATTCCTAGTTCGGATAAGAGAAATTCCCCCGCCTCTTTCATCGTCCTTTTCTTCAACCCAGCACCCGTTGTATTATGAGAAGTCACTGGCTCTAGTGGCAGCACATGGCGAAGGGAAGCTTGAATATCGTAAATCGATTTCTCGAGTTTGATCCGCTCTATGACTTTTCGAATCACACTGACGATCTCAATTCGATTGACAGGTTTATGAATATAATATTCGATCCCTAATTCATAGGCTTCTGCCATCATCTCTTTCGCCTCTACTTGGGAAATCATCATGATTTTACCTTTGAATTCAGGGTGAATATGACGAATCGTTTGAATGCCATCTCTAGCAGGCATTAAAAGGTCTATCAGAAGGATGTCTATTTTTTTTAGGTTCAATGAATGTGCTTCTAATCCCACTCCGTCATCGGCTTCATCCACGACCTCTCCCAAATCTTCATCTTCTATGATTTGACCTAAAATCGAGCGTATTGCACGATCATCATCTGCAATGAAAAATCGCATACACTCACCCTCTCTGTATTAAATTTTGTATAGGAAGGAGTAGCTGAAAAGCCGTTCCCCTTGTTTCTCTTTGTTCGATTTTAATTGTACCGCCAAGCTCTTTAACCAGCTCTTTCACATAGGATAAGCCAATCCCAGTTGATGGTGTTCCATATGCATCAAATTTAGAAGTATAGCCTGGATCAAATACTATTTCTCTCATTTTTTCAGGAATCCCCGGGCCATCATCTTCAATCCGAATCTCTATTTTATCATGATTTCCTTTCAATACGAGTGAGATCATTCCGTCATCCTTTATGGCTTCAACCGCATTTGCCATTAAATTATTAATGAGCGATAAGAAAATGAACACATGATAATCATGCAAATGAATGCCTCTTATATCAGATGTAAAGGAGATGTTTTTCCCTAGAGAGAGCGCATACTTTTCTTGAATGCGAAGGACAATTTGAACGAGCTCTTCCGCCTTCATATAGTCTTGCATATTTTCCTTAGAAATCAGCTTCGAAAGCCCAGCATAAATACGTTGATTGTCCTTTTTCACCTCATGGATTTCTCCTGCGAGCTTCAACAGCTCCTGACTCACTTTCTTCCCTGCTTCGTGTTCATGCAAGAGACGATAAAGCCTGTATGATTCTTGCGTAATATGCTCTGTATGTTTTAACGTTTTCTTTAAATGAACCGTTTCTTCATATAAATTTGAAATGACCATCATCATATGCTCATTTTGTTTCATGATCTGCTTCTCTCTTGATTGTGCCTCATACAGCTTCATCATATTAAAAAAGCTGATTACGACAAAGCTGTGAGCAAACGCAATGAGAAACATATCACTCAGCTTTGATAGCGTCATCGTCGTATCAAACACTAAAAATTGTACAAACAGCTCAACAAAATCAGCCACTAATTCAATCATGAGACCAATGATCCCAATAAAAATAGAACGCTGTTTAAAACGTCCCGTACGGACGGCAAAGAACAAGAAAGCATATGTAAAATAAAAAAAGAAACTTGGGAATTGCTGATAAAATGATGTAGCGAGATCAGCATGATGCTGCATCAGATCTAAACCTACTCGAAAAAGCACAATGGCTGCGCCTGTTAAAAACCCGGGCAAGAACGGTCTAGATTTCCTTAAGAGTAATAAACAAAAGAAAAACGCAGGTGCCCCAAAGCTGATCCGGAACGTTTCATTCACAGGATAAAACTTCAGTTCTCCTGCAAGCGGCACAATAACCACCATAAAAATTAATATGAATGCGTCTTTTTTAACAAGCTGGTTTAAACTCAAATGACTGACATCCCTTCCCCTTTTTGCATAGCCACAGTATACAAGGAGACTCTTTTCTTCACAACGTACAAAAAAATAATTTTCACGGCTCCTTCTTTCCTCAAAATCCTTTTTTATGACTATTCACCGAGGCGCCATGGTGACCTTTCAGCTATTCAGCATTTTGGTGATTGTCTACAATAATGGGAATTGTTTAGACAATGATCGACAAACCGATTTTTATTTGTAAGTTTTTCTGTAGATTTTCGTCAGATTGTGTAGTTTCCAAGATAAATTGAATGAACAATTTTAGTGAAACTATATGTAAGCGTTTTCTGAATTTTCACTAAAAACCCTTTTTGTTTTTTCGCCGCCAAAGCCTTCATTGAACATATATTTAGGTGTAAAGGAGTGGTACAAGCAGCGCATGACAAGTTCTTTGAAGATGTGTAACATGTTTTCGTGCCTATTTGATCGCATTTTTTGTCATCCGCCAATTCAATAGGGTACTTTTTGATTTTTGATTGGAGGAATCGTATGAAAACAGCAATTTCTAATAATACACAACACGCATGCCAGTCTTCTGTTGATCAATGGGCAGAAGAAATACGTCCGTATTACAAAAACGGACAGAATGCTGGCTACATTCCAGCACTCGGAAAAGTGAATTCCTCTCAACTTGGTATCAGCGTGATAGGCCCAGATGGATCATCTGTACGATATGGTGATTGGGACGTTCCCTTTACCCTGCAAAGTATCTCAAAAGTCATCAGCTTTATAGCTGCCTGTTTAGGAAGAGGCGTACCATACGTCTTGGATCGGGTAGATGTAGAGCCAACTGGTGATGCATTTAATTCCATCTACCGTCTTGAGATGCATAAACCAGGGAAGCCCTTTAATCCAATGATTAATGCTGGAGCTATTACCGTATCCTCCATCCTTCCCGGAAAGACTTCTACAGAAAAGCTAGCATATATTTTCGATTTAATCGAAAACTTAATAGGTAAGCGTCCCTCTGTTAATGAAGAGGTTTATCAATCAGAATGGGCAACTGCGCATCGCAACCGGGCACTTGCTTATTATTTAAAAGAAACCAATTACTTAGAATCAGATGTCGAGGACACATTAGAAGTGTACTTAAAGCAATGTTCCATCGAGGTTACAACAGAGGACATCGCCTTGATTGGGCTGATTATATCAAGTGATGGCTATCATCCCTTTAAACAGGTCCAAGTCATTCCAAAGGATATCGCAAGACTAACAAAGGCATTGATGCTGACATGCGGCATGTATAATGCGTCTGGTAATTTTGCTGCTTTCGTAGGCGTTCCAGCCAAAAGTGGTGTGTCTGGAGGAATTATGGCTTGCGTTCCGCCAAGCGCAAGAAGAGAATTCCCATTTCAGACAGGCTGCGGAATCGGTATTTATGGTCCCGCCATTGACGATTGCGGAAATAGTATTACCGGTGTCATGATGCTGAAAAAGCTCGCAAAAGAGTGGGATCTCAGTATTTTTTAAAATGAACAGTCATGAATTCGAAGAGGTGATGTTATGAACGAAAAAGCTTTGCTATCTTATTTAACACATACAAATGATTTTATTTGGACTTATATTGTCATTGCTCTGTTACTTGGAGTTGGTGTCTACTTCACATATAGAACACGCTTCCTGCAAGTGAGAATGATTAAAGAAATGGTGCGTGTCCTGAAAGAAGGAAGAAAAGAAAAAGAAGGAATATCACCGTTCCAAGCATTTGCCATCAGTATGGCGGCACGTGTAGGAACAGGGAATATCACAGGGATTGCCATCGCCATTGCAATTGGTGGACCTGGGGCAATCTTTTGGATGTGGATCGTAGCGATTATCGGTTCTGCCTCAAGCTTTGTTGAAAGTACGTTAGCCCAAGTGTATAAAGTGAAAGATAAAACAGGATTCCGCGGTGGACCTGCTTATTACATGGAAAAAGGGTTAAACAAGCGCTGGATGGGAATTTTATTTGCGATTCTGATTACAATTTCTTTTGGAATCGTCTTTAATGCGGTGCAATCAAATACAATCACTGTCGCTTTTGAAAACTCCTTTGGATTAGACCGTTTAACAGTCGGTATTGTGATGGCTGTTATTTTTGCAGCAATTATTTTCAAGGGAATCCAAGCCATTGCAAAAGCTTCTGAATACATTGTCGTTGTGCTGGCTCTAGCTTATATCGGAATTGCATTCTTTGTTATTGTGACAAATATCACTGAACTTCCTGGTGTCATCAGTACGATTGTGAAACACGCCTTCGGGTTTGAACAGTTTGCTGGTGGAACATTAGGCGGCGCATTATTACAAGGGATTAAACGCGGTCTTTTCTCGAATGAGGCTGGTATGGGTAGTGCACCTAACGCAGCAGCAACAGCTGTGACAAGTCACCCTGTAAAACAAGGATTAATTCAGGCGTTTGGCGTGTTAACAGATACATTAATTATTTGTACAAGCACAGCCTTCCTTGTCCTGTTCTCTGATGCATACAAAACAACGAACCTGCAAGGAATTGAATTAACACAGGCTTCACTCAGTCAGCACATTGGACCATGGGCCTCTGGATTCCTTGCTATCATGATTTTCCTATTCGCCTTTAGTACATTAATCGGTAACTATTACTACGGCGAAACGAACATTGAATTCCTTGGAGCCAACAAAGTTTGGCTTAACATTTATCGAATTGCCGTTATTGGAATGGTTCTTTTCGGTGCAGTTGCTACTGTTCCTCTCGTGTGGGGTCTAGCCGATCTCTTCATGGGACTCATGGTCATCGTCAACCTCATCGCCATCACCATGCTGTCTAAGGTCGCCTTTGCAGCATTGAAGGATTATACGAGACAGAAAAAAGAAGGCAAGGATCCTGTCTTCTATAAAAATGTCGTTCCAAACAATGAGAAAATTGAATGCTGGGACGACGAACCTGCTTCGTTGAAAAAGAATCGAATCGGTTAAATCAAAAAAGCTCTGGTCCTCTTGGGACTGACCCCATAAGATGAGACAAATAAAAAACACCTTCAAGTTTGAAAACGGATCGTTGTGATCCGAAATAAAACATGGAGGTGTTTTTTCTATGGGGACAAGAGTGAGTTTCCCCCTCTGATCAGAGCTTTTTTCTTTAGTTCAAAAATTCGAGTATGAGTTTGTTCACCACTTCTGGTTTTTCATGATTGATCCAATGAGAAGCATCATCGACAAAAATTAGTTGTCCATTTGGGCAAATCTTCATCGTTTCCTTCGCCAGCTTTCTGCTTAAAAACTTGTCCTCCATCCCCCAGATCATGCGAACAGGTACTAAAATGCGCTTTGATATCGGCTTTTCAAAGCCGCCCTTTTTGATGGCGCGGTACCAATTCAGCATTGAGGTCATGGCACCTGGCTGCGTCCAAGCCAGCTTATAGCTTGATACATCTTCCTTCGTGAACAAATGGGGTCTTGCAGTCAGCCCAATGGCTTCATCCAGCTTTTGAAAGTGATTTTCCTGAAGAGCTGCCTCTGGCACATTCGGAAGCTGAAAGAATGCGATATAGGAGCTCTTCTTCCACTGCGGGGGATAAAATGGAAGAACCTTCATCATCACCCGCGGATGCGGCATGTTGACAATGATTAGTTTCTCTACATATTGAGAACGTGTGGATGCCAAATGCCAAGCAACTGCTCCGCCCCAATCATGACCACCCACAATCGCCTTTTGATTCGGACTAAGCGTCTTAATCAGCCCTACGATATCA
Source organism: Bacillus sp. FSL W8-1143 (assembly GCF_037965155.1). Classification (NCBI taxonomy): domain Bacteria; kingdom Bacillati; phylum Bacillota; class Bacilli; order Caryophanales; family Bacillaceae; genus Bacillus; species Bacillus sp. FSL W8-1143. The sequence continues at coordinate 281,660 of NZ_CP150182.1, read as the reverse complement.
TCTCTCAGTTGATCTAATACATAGGATTCGATTCCTTCTGGCTTATCACTTAGATGGTAGCCCCTTTGATCAGGAACGACGACACGATAACCTGCCTCGGCTAGGGGCATAATTTGATTCTTCCAGCCGTACCAGAACTCAGGAAATCCATGTAGCAGTATAAGCAGCGGGCCATCCTCAGGTCCAGCCATTGCTGTGTGAAGTGTTACACCATTTGTTTGGATTGATTGAAATTCAATTTGCTCCATCCCTTTGCCACCTTTCTCCTTGTTCTTTATTCTTCCAACATAGCATATTTCCCATTTTTCAGAAAATAAAAGCACTCCCAAAAAAACCTTCACGAAGGTGAAGGTCTTGGTTTATTGCATATAATTCAGCACCCAGATCAACCCATTTTTGCGGTCCTGTACTTGCCCGTGAAGGGCGCCAAAGAACGTATCCTGTAATTCGACCAGTACATCTCCATCAGCTTCTAGCGCTTCATATACAGCCTTTAGTTCTTCTTCATTGTCAAACTGCATAATCAATCTGAGATTCTCGGGCTTTGGTGTGCGGTCAAACGTATCTGAAAAGTGAAGCAGCGATTCTCCAAGGTGCAGTTCTGCATGCAGCACACGGTCTTGATGTTCATTTAAAATATGAATATCACCGCCAAAAATCCCTTGATAATATTGAAGAGATTCCTTCACATCGTCTACCACAATATAAGGACTAACACTAATCATACCCCTCATCCTCCTCTTGTTCCGTCCATCTTCTCTTTTATAGCTTATCCCAAATCGTATGAAAAAAGGCACAAATCGTCAACGGATTTGCACCTTTTTCTCATGAAGATTTCGCTAATTCACTATGTTTGTTTGAATACGCTGCGTACATGACAACACCGATTAACAGCCAAACACCAAAGTAAAGCCACGTCCGGCCTGGTAAGTTGAACATAAGGAACAAGCAGCAGCCCATTGAAATAATCGGCAAGACCGGCACAAATGGAACCCGGAATCCCCTCTCAAGCTGCTGATGTGTCTTTCTCAAAATGAGGACAGATAAACTCACCATTGCAAACGTCAATAAAGCACCGATATTCGCTAAATTGGACAAGTCCTTTAAATCAATAAACCCTGAAATAACAGCTGTCATGCCGCCAATCATCCATATGCTTGCAACAGGCGTATCGCTTTTGTTTGTTTTCGAAAACACTTTCGGCAAAAGACCATCTCGTCCCATCGCATAGGCAATTCGAGTTGCTGCATAATTATTGGCGAAAATCACAGCCATCAATCCAATGACCGCACCGACAGAAATAATACCGGCTACACTATTTTGATGTACACTTTGCAAGACATAGGACATCGCCTCTGTGACATTCAGTTTTGTATAGTGCACCATACCTGTCATAATCAAACAAACGACAATGTAAATGATCGTGCAGATGAGTAATGAGCCAATAATGCCAATTGGCAGGTTCCGCTGCGGATTTTTCACCTCTTCTGCAGAAGCAGAAATCGCATCAAATCCTAAGAAGGCAAAAAACACAGCAGCAGCACCAGCAATGACGCCTTCTGCACCAAACGGCATGAACGGCTGCCAATTGGATGGCTGTACATAAAACCCGCCTACTACAATGAAAAGAACAATAATACCGAGTTTCACAAACACCATGATATTATTGAATTTTTTACTTTCCTTCGTTCCTCTAGATAAGATCCACGCAATCAGTAAGGCAATGATAATGGCTGGCAGATTCATATATCCGCCTTGTTCAGGTCCCGCTAAAAATTGATGGGGAATCGAAATTCCAAACCCGTCAAGCAAGCTGTTGAAATAGCTCGACCAGCCACTGGCGACAGCTGAAGCAGTCAGCATATAAACGGACAATAACGTCCATCCCATTAGATGCCCGACAAGCTCACCCATCGTTGTATATGAATAAATGTACGCACTGCCGAATACAGGCAGTGCTGAAGCCATTTCTGCATAGCAAAGTGCTGCCAAACTGCACACAATCGCTGCGATGGCAAAGGAAAAAATGACAGCCGGCCCTGCATCCTTAGCCGCTGTAATTCCGGTTAACACCATGACCCCCGTGCCAATCACTGCCCCTATACCAAGGAGCGTGAGATCGAGCCCGCCCAGCGTTTTCTTTACCTTTTGCTGCCTGCTCTGTTCTAACAAATCGTGAATGTGTTTCTTACGTAGAATATGTCGCAAACCCTTTCCCTCCAAAACGTTAGAAAAACAAAAAATCATTCAAATTTCATTATAGCAGAATAGGTACTACGCATTCACAACCAATTCACGTAAATCTTTCTTCATGATTTTACCAAGCTTGTTTTTTGGCAGCTCCTGTGTGAAATGAATGGAGGGCACTTTGTAATCTGCCAAACGTTCCTGGCAATAGTTCACCACATCTTCTTCGCAAAAATCGACAGAATCGTCTTTTACTATATACGCACTTGGCACTTCACCATATAATTCGTCTGGTACCCCAATGACAGCTGATTCAATCACACCTGGAATTTGATCAATGACCTCTTCTACTTGGTCAGGGTAGATATTATCCCCACCGTACAGAATCACATCTTTGTATCTCCCTGTGATGAAAAGAAAACCGTCTTCATCTAGATAGCCTGCATCTCCCATATGGAACCAGCCATCTTTCAGCACCTTCTCTGTAGCGTCAGGCTGATGATAGTAGCCTAGAAAATAGAATGGGCTTCTCATAACGACTTCGCCAATTTCTCCAGCTGGCAATGTCTCCTCTGTCTCAGGGTGCATGATTTTCACTTCTACATCCGGATCCACTTTACCTGCAGAGCCCATTTTATCCTCGCCCATCGCTGGATGCCACGCACTCACAACCCATGCTTCGGTACTTCCATAGCCATGCATCATCTGAATGCCTACTTCTTTGTAATCTTTAATTAAGCGTACCGGCACCTTCGTACCGCCAGAAATCGCAATTTCAAAAGATGAGAGATCGTACGAACCGCGTTTCATTTCTTCTAGCATGTACGTGTAAGCTGATGGGAAAGCCATCATGAACGTAATTCTTTCTTTCTCAATCGTTTCTAAAATGCGCTTCGGTGTTGCATCATGTAAGAAGACAAGCGTATATCCTTCAATCGCAGCTGCGATCAGGTGATTAATCGAACTCATATGATACAGAGGGTGACTCGCCAAGTACCGTTTTCCTTTCAGATCGAATCCTCGATTCCCATGTCTTGTTAAAAATTGATAGATTCGTCCATGTCCGACCATACAGCCCTTTGGATTTCCCGTTGTCCCAGAGGTGAATAAAATCATCGCTAGATCCTCTTCTGATACCTCTTCAGCAAGGTTACTTCCATCATTTGAAGCCAACATGTCTTCAAACAGCTGTGTTGTATTCGCATTGGCACCGGATTCCACCATCAGACAATCTTCTAAAGACACATTCACTGCCGCAATGATGTCACGGAATTCACGGTCAAAAAATAAAGCCTTTGGCTCTGCTTTTTTCAAAATACCTTCCAGCTCAAAAGAAGTAAGCTGCCAGCTAAGCGGAACTGCGACTGCACCTGCTTTAATGGCTGCCAGCATAATTGTTGAAAAGTGATGATGGTTTTGACAAATAAAGCAAACACGGTCCCCTTTTCGAATCCCCTTTTGATGTAAATAATGAGCGAGCTGGTCAATACGCTTTGCATATTCTTCAAATGTATAAGACACACCCCCGCCAGTTACCGCTTCAATTTGTGAAGAGCGTTCCATTCTGTCGTTAAGTAATGCCTGTAATGTATTCAATATCTTCATCTCCAAACGTTTGATTTACAATAGCCAATTTCCAGTGAATGGGTTGGCAGATTTTATCTCATTCACATTCTAAAATAAAACCAGCTGAAAGTAAAATCATTTCAATTTGGAATTGTTCTTTATATTAATTGATAATATAGGTAATTTTATAGCCGTCTTCCATTTTGGTTTAAATGATGATAACTATTATGATAAGATAGACCTAGTAATTGATCGGAAAATGCGAATGCAATAGGAAAAGAGGTATGGAGAATGCAACATTTCGAGCTAGAGGCAAGTTTATTAGACCATGCGCTGACAAAGTATTTAAAGGCGACGAAACAAATAGATGAAGAGAACATTCCGAAAAACGTCACGAATGTGAAAGGGTTTATTTTACGCATCATTTATCGTCATCAATCATGTACTGTGAAAAATATTCTGCAGGAAGTTTCATTATCTCCCTCTGCAACAACAACCGCTCTCAATCACTTAGAAGATGAAGGGTTGATTATTCGCTCTCGAAATAATAATGACCGCCGCACTGTATGGATTGAACTCTCTGAATCAGGTGAACAAATTGCAAAACAAATGATTGACAACCGCCAGCTGCTTGTCAATCAGCTGTTCAACCACCTTTCAGAAGAAGATAAAAAAACATTTTTTGAATTAATCGAAAAAATGATGGACGAGCCATTAAAGGCTTAGGAACATTCCTAAGCCTTTGTCCTCTTTTCAACCTTTGCAGTCTAGGAAGGACGAGTACCGAAGCGGAGCGAATTTAGATTCGTGAGCACCGGAACGCAGACCTGACACCGAATGCGAGGGTTTGTCTACACGCTGAGGCTTAGGAGAATTCCTAAGCCTTCTTTTTTATGGCTTTAAGATGACCTTTATACAATCATCCTTCTTATCATTAAATATGTGATATGCATGAGCGGCATCATCTAACGGCAATTGGTGTGTGATGATCGCTTTAGGATCAATTTCACCGGTTGTCACTTTTTGATAGAGCTTTGACATGTAGCCTCTCGCCGGGGCCTGCCCCATTTTCAGGGTGACGTTTCTTGCGAAAAAGGCACCTAATGGGAACATATTATATAGGCCGCCGTACACACCCGTCATCTGCACCGTTCCACATTTACGGACGGCTTTTGTGGCAATTTGAATCGGTCCGATCGTTCCACCTTGTAGCTTGAGTTTCTGCTCAATTTTTTCAAGCGGCGACTTCTTCCCGTCCATTCCCACACAATCGATCACAACATCGGCTCCACCTTTGGTCAGCTCCTTTAACGTTTCTCCCATGTCGGGATCTTCTGTAAAATCAAATACTTCTACGCCGCTCATCCGTTTTGCATGTCGCAGACGGTAATCAATGTAATCGACCGCAATCACACGGTCGGCCCCTTTTTGCCATGCAAATTGCTGTGCCATTAACCCAACAGGTCCACAGCCTAACACAATGACCGTATCACCTTTTTTCACACCGGCGTGCTCCACGCTCCAATAAGCAGTTGGAAGAACATCCGATAAGAACAGCAATTGTTCATCCTCCAGCTCACAATCATCTGGGATCTTAAACGGAGTGTAGTTCCCAAAAGGCACGCGTAAATATTCTGCCTGTCCTCCAGGGTAGTCCCCATATTTCTCACTATATCCAAAAAGTCCACCCGAATCGTAGTGCGGGTTTGAGTTGTCGCATTGGCTTTCTAAGTGGTGATGACAATATTGGCATTGACCACATGCAACGGTAAATGGAATAACGACACGGTCTCCCTTTTTTACTGCCGTGACATCTGGGCCAACTTCCTCCACAATCCCCATTGGCTCATGCCCAATCACATAGCCGATTGGAAGCGGGAAATTCCCCTGATACAAATGTAAATCAGATCCACAAATTGCTGTTGATGTGATTCGGATGATCACATCTTCCCGATCTTGAATAGATGGCGCATCTACTTTCTTCACTGCAATGCTATTTTTCCCCTGATAAGTAACAGCTCTCACATGCATTTCCTCCTTTAGCGAAAATCATCTGTACATAGCTTCACCTTGAATGGATGGTTCATGCATCAGATCAGGATTATTAAAAAACAAAAAAGCCCGTCGATCGGTTCGACAGGCACTTATACAATCATGTGTAACGCGTTACCTATTTATCCTTTTTCAATAAAGACCAAATCATATTGAGAGGAAGTCTCTCGATCAATCATCAAGTTCCCTTCTTGAATAAAATAAGGACATATACTCGGGCTTTGTGATTCTTCAAACTGCTCATACAACTGCTCAATCTTTCCAGGAAGCAGCAATAGCAAAAATTTATTAGAATGGGACACGAGTTCAGAAGAGTGAATTGTATCCGGCGGTATATAGGCAAAGTCACCCGGCATCAGGCATATATCTTCTCCGTTCAATTGCAGATTCATTTTTCCCTCAACGCAATAGAGTGCTTCTGTATGTACTTGATGATAATGCGGAGGAAAATACTTTCCCTTCGCGCCTTCAATCACAAAATGACTGAACCCGCCTCCAGTTGTTTCTGTTGTTGCGATCAGCTCATGAAGCTGACCATCAATAATGTATTGCTTTCCTTCACCAGCCTCTAATACGTAGGGCTGCACCGCCTGAGGGAGCTGACTATGAAATAAAACGGAGGGCTTAGTTGTATTTGACAGCTGCCGGATACCATGCATCAATATGATATCGCTTTCTTTTTCAGCTTGTTCAAAGCTGTCTGCATCGAAAGCATGATCGGTCATCGGCCATTCGTTCCGCTGAAGCCTTTTCCCAATTTGCTGATAGACATCTGTCATTTGTCCGCCCAACGTATATGAAATAAATCTTGTTTTGTGACTATGCATTCTGTAGCCATGGATCGTTTTGGGTGGGATATGAATATAATCGAAGGCTGTGACCATATATTTTTTACCGTCCAAGATCACTTCAAGCTTTCCTTCCAGCACAAAAATGGTTTCAAATAAGTGCTCATGACAGTGAAGTGGAAAATAAGCTCCTTTCCCACCTGTGATTAAGACAAGCTCAAACAGCTGATTCGTTTGATTTACTTCTGCCAGCACATGAACAAGCTGATTTTCCAGCCCATACAGTTTCCCTGAACCAGACACGGTATAAAAAGAGGTACCTTCGGATTGCTTGATCGATTGCGGTTGCTCCGACATCCCATCACTCCTCATGACTAATTGACTATCTTTATTATATAGACCAATCGATATAATAGATAGACAATATGCGAGAGATTTTACTCTTCTCGCATAAATAAGTGTCTAAGGTAACATTTCACATGTTCTAACGGGGTCGTTTGTTTGAGTGCGGTGGTCATCGATAGACCCCCAATCACCATTGAATGAAGGAGAGAAGCCAGCTCATCCGCTTTGTTTTCTTCATATCCGCTGTTCATGAGCTTTTCTTTCACAAGCTTTTGCCAGCGGATCATTTCTTGCTTACATGCAGTATGAAGCTGCGTATGTTCTGGCTTGGATTCTGCCGCCAGCAAGACAATCGGAATGCCTCTTTCATTTTCTTGCTCCGCAAATCCCCGGATGATGTTTGTCATAAAGCGGTCGATGGCGATATAAGGATCATCCGAATAGGCAAAGCTTTCTTCAATTCGATTGATGACCTTTTGACTAATATATTCAACGGCTGCTATGGCTAGCTCTTCTTTTCCGTTTGGAAAATAATAATAAAGAGATCCTTTAGGCGTGCCGCTCTCTCTAATGATTTGATTCAATCCTGTCGCATGATACCCCTGTTTGCGTAAAAGAAGTGCGGCCGTTTGAATAATTCTATCCTTCGTACTCACGTGTGACACTCCTTTCCCTCCATAGACAAATGTCGTTTCAACGTATGAGTTGATTTGTTCCTTTCCAAATCGAGGATGTCTCCATCTCTGCTGCAAGCCGAAGCAGCCAATCCTCTTTCCCCTTAGGTGCTGTGACCTGTACCCCTAAAGGCATGCCCGCCTTAGTGAGATGAACAGGAACGCTCATAGAAGGCTGACCCGTTAAGTTGGCAAGCTGTGTAAATGGTGTGTAGGTCAGACTCTTTAAGAACATGTCATAAATGAGATCCTGCTGCGCTTGCATTGAGAGAGATGACACACGTAAAAGTTCTGTGATTTCTTCTTTCGAATGCATCAACTCACCAACCTTAGGAGCTGAATAGGCAGTCGCTGGTGTCACAAAGAGATCATAGGTTTGATGAAATGACGCCATTTGTGCAGCCGCCATATCCCATGCATCAAGACTTTCTGTGTAAGCAGCAGCGGTTACATTCTTGCCAGCCTCTGCCAACACCCATGCCACGATGTCTGTTTCCTCCGGATTGACTGGACGTCCTAATGAACGATTCAAGGACGTGAATAGCGCAGACATTTCTCCGCTGTTCATGACGTAGTATTGCTGCATCAGATGAATCCCATCGATTGCAGGCCCTGCTTCTTCTACTTGGTGCCCTTGATCACTCAACCATTTCACTGTTTGCTGCACCGCCTGCTTCGCTTCCTCACTGACCTTCGTACCAACTGGAGATTCTACACTGTAAGCAATACGCATAGAAGATGTACGTTTCTCTAGATCTTCTTGATAGCTGCCGTCGTATAATGGCGTTTGGAAAGCCGCTTCAGGCTGAATGACTTGAAGTAGATCAAGAAGGGCTGCACTGTCCCGCACTGTTTTTGTAAGTGTAAAGTCAATGGATGCCCCTTGCCACTGCCTTCCTGCGCCTGGTCCTACCGGCGTTCTTCCTCTTGTTGGTTTGAGACCGAACAAACCTGTAAAGGATGCTGGAATCCGAATGGACCCTCCACCATCACTTGCTCCACCAGCAGGTACGATGCCGCTCGCAACAGCTGCTGCCGTCCCGCCGCTTGAACCGCCAGGAGAATAGTCAGGATGCCAAGGGTTCCTCGTTGGACCATGTAAAGCAGGTTCTGTTACATTTCTTAATCCGAATTCTGGTGTGTTTGTATGTCCCATCATGAGAAATCCAGCCTGCTTCAATCGCTGGACAAAGTGGGAGTCCGTTTTTGCCTTTACATCCTTTAATAATGCAGCTCCTGCTGTCAGCGGTTCATTTTCCAGCCCTTGCGATATATTTTTCAGTACAAATGGAACGCCCGCAAACGGCTGATTCGTATGTAATGTCTTGATTTCTTTTAATACTTGATCTTGTCTTGTCTGAATCAACGCATTTAGTTCAGGATTGACCTCATTCAGTCTAGCAAATGCAGCTTGTACAAGCTCGTCTGGCGTTACCTGCTTATTCCGTACAAGTGCCGCCAAGCCAATCGCATCATACGTCATATACTCTTTTACGTTCATCAGCATATCCTACTTTCTCTTATTATGTTCTCTCTATTGTCTACTAGATTTGTATGAATTTCAATTTCAGGTTACTTGTAAAAAAAACTTTCTGACAAACAATATGATTCTTCTAACCATCCTTCTCATTTCTCCGATATAATAGAGAAAAAAAGACGGAGGTCATCGTATGCAAGGGGCTATCGCCTTGAAAAAGAAAATATTCGTAGTCATCGCGTTTCTTCTTGCGTTGACAACTGCCTTGCCTTACCATTCGCAGGCAGCTGCACCGCCAAAAGAAACAGATGTCATCATCGTCTATAAAAACCAAAAAGGAAAGCAAACAGCGATTGAAGAAAGTGAAAAAGTGAACGCACAGTACATACATCTTCCCGCTGTCGCTGTGACAGCAGATGAACAAGCGGTCACGTCACTCAAAAAAGACCCTAACATCGCGTATGTCTCAAAAAACATAAAGGTCAAACTCGCTTCTTCTACGATGAAAAAAACCGCTGCCTCTACGAATCAGGATGCATTGGTTCAAAAATCTTACAACCTGCAAAAGCTGAATGTAAAGCAAGCGATAAAAGAAGGCGTCACGGGGAAAAATGTGAAGGTAGCCGTTTTGGATACTGGTATTTCTCCCCATGAGGATTTAAAGATATCCGGCGGTAAATCATTCGTGAACTACACTTCCTCCTATAAAGATGATGAAGGACACGGCACACATGTCGCAGGAACGATTGGTGCCCTCAATAACGATTACGGCACAGTCGGCGTCGCTTCTGGCGCGAAGCTGTATGCTGTGAAAGTGTTAGATAAAAAGGGAGAAGGCGACTTGTACAGTCTGCTTCGAGGAATCGATTGGGCCATTAGCAACAAGATGGATATTATGAATTTAAGTCTAGGTTTTGAAGACAATATCCCTATTTTGCGTTCAGCAGTGGATGAAGCATACAAAAGAGGACTGCTTGTGGTCGCTGCAAGCGGGAATGATGGGAAGAAGAATCATATCAGCTATCCTGCCGCCTACAATAGCGTCATTGCCGTTTCTGCAACGACGGACAAAGACAAACTCGCTTCTATCTCAAATACAGGGAAAGGTATTGAATTTTCTGCCCCTGGTCAGAACGTCATCAGCACTTATTTAAAAAATGAATATTGGTATGCAACAGGTACATCACAAGCCGCACCGCATGTCACAGGCATGCTGGCACTGTTGAAGCAGCTTCATCCGAAGAAAACAAATGTTCAGCTTCGCACCTTATTGCGCAGCTATACAGTGGATCTTGGCGCAAAAGGAAAGGATCCACAATTCGGCTATGGCCGCGTGCAATATATAGCACAATCAAGCTTTTTGAAGGCTGCGACTAGCGCTGTCAAAACAGCCGAAACTTCTAAAAAGCAGGCAGATGTCAATCAAGCCAAAACGAGAATTGGCCGACTCACTGCAAGTAAGCAAAAAACAGCACTCACTGAACGGGTGAAAAAGGTACAAGGAACCATTGATATCCGCTTGGCACGTGCAAAGGTTCAAACAGCCGAAAAAAGCAAAACACAAGGCGCCATTAAAAGCGCACAAGCGGCCATCAAAAAGTTAAACAAAGGCAAAGAAAAAACAAGCCTGCAAAATCGGCTCGACAAAGTCAAAAAACAGGTCGCCTATCAAAAGAAAGTGACAGACGCCAAACAAAAGGTCAAAAAAGCGGAAACCAAACGAACGAAGAAAACAAAAGCAGTAGCGCAAACCGCTGTCAAACAGCTAAAAGCTTCTAAAACGAAAACCAGTTTACAAAAACGATTAAACCGTATCAAGGTGTAACAGAAAAAACGATTCCTCGCTGAAAGGAATCGTTTTTTTCTATTTTAACAGCGGTGCAAACAAGCTGTGATGATATTTTCCATCAACATCTGCCCTCACTTGATCAAGTATGTTTTCTAACGAAGCCATCACACTCTCTAATGCTCGGTGCACTGAACCTTGTTCAAAATCCACTAAACTCTCTGGCAACTCATCTTCATCCAATACAAAAAAATCACCATTCGGAAGAACGAGAAGATCAACAATGAGGTCTTCAAACATGACCAGCTGGCCGTTGAACGATGTATTCCCCACAATATTAAAATAAGAACCTAGTTCCTTCCCTTGATCATCTCTCCAGAAATACATATTGTAAGGACGATCCTTCCAATAATAAGCGGTCGTATAGCTCCCTTTTGGAATCGTCAGAGCACCATCACCTGCCCTCATCGTAAACGTGTCTTCAATCTTGTGAAACAGCACAGCCTGCTGTCCCTGTGCGTCTAACAGCTGACAAGTATGTTCCACAATCTTCTGATCGTATTTGATTTTTCTCTCGATTACTTCATCCCACCGATCCGCATGTAGCGAAAACACCATGTCACAACTCCCTCTTGCATCTAGATTCTCTCTTTCCAGTATACATCGATTTTTTTTGAAAAAATAAAGGGTTGCTACATTCACATATGGAAGACCTATTGATGAGGTGAAATAAATGAACGGAATCACGATTCTTGAAAACCTTACACAGCTTGGACAAATCATCCTCATTTTTTGCGGCTATGCCCTTTATTGGCGGCTGGTGAAAACGAAGAGAGAACGAAGGCTATCTCCTTATGAGCGCATGTTAAAATTCTTTGTTATGTTCGGTTTAATCTCGTGGGGGATATCATATTGGGCGCTTATACTGTGGGCGTAAATAAAAAAAGAAGAGCTGTCCATCGAGGACGTGCTCTTCCTTTTATTATGCGTGATGTGATGAACCAGCTGGTTGTTCTTTCTGGATGACATATTGATAGCTTTTAACATGCGTCCCATTTTGATTCACAAATTCTTTATCTGGAGCACGCTCAAAGCCCATTCTTTCATAAAGACGAATGGCAGCCTGCATTTTATCAGAGGTATGAAGGTACAGAACATTTTCGCCCCATGATTGCGTGAGCTCAATACTTTTACGTAACAATGACTCTGCAATTCCTTTTCCTCTGACATCGGGATCTACTCCTAAAAACCGGACGATGGCTGATGTAATGCCCATTTCGGGTTTGTCATACGCTTGCGCTGATGACCGGAACATTTGAAGCGTCCCTACGACCTGACCTTCAAGCTCCGCCACAAGCATCAGCTCCATGTTTGGATTATCTACAGCTGCTGCAAGCGCAGCAGAATAATTTTGCCAGCCTTCCTCTGTAAATTGAGGCTCATACTGTGAATAGGATTTGATTAGTACGTGTCTAATGGCCTCATGATCTTCTTTGACTGCTTGACGAATGATCAGCTCTTGCTGCTCCATGTCAGCACCTCCTGTTGTTTAATTGCCAGATATACGTATCATGCAAATACTGCATGTCGATGACCTTGTTCTTTTCTCTACTCATTCAATGTAAAGAGTCTCCTTCGAAAGATCAATTATTTTGCACGGAATCCTCTTTGAAAATTTCCATTGAAAAGGGACGCTCGATTCATTATGCTGTTTTGAGGAAGTATACGAGGAGTGTAATGTCATATGAGTTCTTTATCTTATCCCCAAGAATCGAAAAAAAACCGATTTCTCCTTGCTGCATTGCTTGGTTCTTTAACCGCCCTTGCACCGCTTGCAATGGATATGTATTTACCTGCATTGCCTCATATTGCACGAGATTTTGAAGCAAGCACTGCTTTGTCCCAATTAAGTCTGATGGCTTGTCTGATTGGACTCGCGCTTGGACAACTGATTGCAGGTCCTATTAGTGATACGATCGGCAGAAGAAAACCGCTGATGATCGGCTTAATCATTTTTATCGCCGCCTCTCTTTTATGTACGGTGGTCTCGTCGATTTGGATGTTCATCCTCTTAAGATTGATTCAAGGACTCGCTGGTTCAGCAGGCATTGTCATTGCACGAGCCATTGTGCGAGATCATTATGAAGGCTCAGAAATGACGAAATTCTTTGCACTGCTCATGTTGGTCAACGGGGTTGCTCCGGCAGCGGCACCTATTGTGGGCGGACAGATGTTACGCTTCACCACATGGCAGGGTGTATTTGTTCTATTAGGCATCCTCGGGGCCTTGATGCTGCTGAGATCTATTTTTTCACTTCAAGAAAGTTTACCTACGGAGCGCAGACAGACAGGAGGCTTTCAACAGATTGTAAGTGCCATGAAAATTTTAGCGAGTGATCGTCTCTTTGTTGGGTATGCCCTCTCGCAAGGTCTTGTATTCGCAGCGATGTTTGCTTATATTTCTGGCTCACCGTTTGTGCTTCAGGAGCTTTTTCACCTTTCTCCACAAGGATTCAGTGCTGCCTTTGCAGTGAATAGTCTTGGGATCATCACAGCTGGACAAGTATTTGCCCGCGTCGCTGCTAAAATCGGCGAAGAGAAGGTTCTTCGCATTGGATTGCTGACAGCTGCCTTAGGCGGCATCACCTTATTTTTGATGATCTCCATTGATGCTGGATTATATGGCATTCTCATTCCGCTCTTTTTTGTGGTCTCAAGCGTTGGAATTGTCGGCACCTCTGCCCCGTCTCTTGCGATGCAGCATCACGGCGCACATGCAGGAAGTGCGGCTGCCCTGATCGGTGTGGCACAAATGCTGCTAGGCGCCTGCATGACACCTCTTGTCGGACTAGCCGGAAGCCAAACAGCCTTTCCAATGGGCCTGATCATTATGCTTTGTGAACTAGGTGCACTTTGCTGTTATTTCTTCTTTGTAGCCAGAGCAAAAAAACCCGCATAAGCGGGTTTTTCATTTATGGCTTGCTCCAATTGATAGTGCGGAACACATTGTTCTGGTCATTGTTGTGATATGCATCTAGGTCAAAGCCCGATAGTCCAAAACCGATTGCCATGATCATTCCTCCGGCAACGGTGAAGATGATCCCCCATTTGATGCATTGCTTTTTTAAATCATTCACATTCATATTCTCACGACCTTCTTTTTAAACATTCCCATGAATGCCTTAGTGGTTTGAACAGTCATTTGAACAAATAGCTTTGTCAAATACACCGTGGCTATGCCGCATAATAATCCGACACCTAATAGAAGAATACCAACGCCAATTTGCGTCACCACCACATGCAAACCGTCCTGAAAGATAAATGGAGAACCAATGATGCTCCAAAAACCTCCGAGCAGACCAACTAGCGTCACTGTACCTGTCACGAGCGGAATGCACCAAATCACCATATACACAGAAAGAATTAGTAGGAAGACTGTTGCTAGAATACTGCCCCATAATGGAAAGCCTAAAATGAGGATGGAGAGCCTTGTGGCTTTTTCTCCAAACGTCGGCACCTGAACGGTTTTAATTCCTTGTTCCTTCAAAATCCCTTCAGCGATGATAGCAGGCTGCCCGACTTGATCGACCGCTTCCTGTTCACTGTATCCATCTTCTTGATAATCCTCGATCATTTCATCGTAATACTCGATGAACCGGTCACTTTCTTTTTCGCCTAGACGATGCAGGTGCTTCTCTAAGCTGGCTAAAAATTCTTTTTTATTCATTGCCCTGTCCTCCAGAAATAAAGTCGTAAATCGCCATCACTTGATCCCATTCCGCTAAAAACTGCGCCATATGCTCACGGCCGCTTTGTGTCATCCGGTAGTATTTTCTTAATCGACTATTATGTTCCTGGGAATAGGTCTCCACATAATTGTTTTGCTCTAATCGCTTTAATATCGGATATAATGTCGATTCTGAAATCTCAATACAATGGGACATATCTTTAATCATTTGATAACCATAGGAATCGCCTTTCTTTAATACCGCCAGTACACAGAATTCCAGTAAACCTTTTTTTAATTGTGCATTCATGATTACAACTCCTAACCATTTATACTATACATTACATAGTATCATGTGACAAGAGGTATAAATATAAAAAAAAAGACCCTTTTGGGGTCCTTTCGTTTTTATATATTCACAAATCCTTCTCCGAACACATCACGCACGTCATGGACAACAACGAATGCGTCTCGATCAATTTTCTTAATGATTTTCTTTAGACGCATAAGCTCTTGTTTTTGAATGACTGCATAGAGAATTTCCTTCGATTCCTTTGAATAATGACCGCGTCCGTTTAAAATCGTCACGCCTCGATCCAAGGTGTGATTGATTTCTTCGGCAATATCATCTTTGCATGAAGAAATGATCGTCACTGCCTTTTTCGTGTTAAGCCCTTCTATCACGAAGTCCATCACCTTTGTCGCCACGTACAGCATCACAATCGTGAACATTAATTTTTCCGCACCAATAATAAAGTAGGAAGCAAATACGACGATCAGATCAAAGAACAAGATGGCGTAGCTCACGTTCCAGTCTAAATACTTGTTGGCAATTCTTCCGAGTATGGCAGAACCCGCCGTTGTACCGCCTGCTCTTAGCACAAGACCAATCCCAATTCCGATAATGATTCCTGCGAAAATGGCCCCAATGATCAATTCGTGAACATTCACGACCCATGTTGTGGTCAGGTGTAAAAATAGGGAGTTACTTGCGACGGCAACCACAGTATAAATCGTCGTCTTCTTGTCTAAATATTTATACCCCACAAGCAGCAGAATGGCATTAAACACTAGGTTCGTCAGCCATGGTGCAATTTCAAACAAATAATAGAAAATGATGGACAGCCCCGTTACACCGCCTTCACCAAATTCAAGCGGAATGACAAACATGTTCACTGCGGCGGCAAATAAAAAAGAACCAATTAGAATCATTGCGATATCTTTTACACATTTTTTCAATTTCTTCTTTCCTCCTTTTTTAAGCATATAAAAAACCCTCTTTCTGCACGAAAGAAGACAGTCGTTGAACAAAAAAAATCAAAAGACAGCGCCTTTTGACGAAGCTTTCTGAAATGAACCTTTCCATAATATATATCTCTTTTTAGAGGCTGTCAATGACTTGGTTTTCTATTATTTTGACTGCATGTTTATGCATGGAAACCCGCATGTTTTCAGGGTTTTTCCGCGGTCACATGCTTTTTCCTCTCCTTGACAAAAACACTTTAGTCATTTAAACTACTGCCTCATATCATATCCATCATTTCCGACTAAAAAGGAGGGTGTTCAATTCGATGAATCCTATTCAAAGCCGTTTACAGGCTCACGCACCTTTAATTTTAGACGGTGCACTTGCAACAGAGCTTGAACGAAAGGGCTGCAATTTAAACGACAGTTTATGGTCAGCCAAAATACTGATTGAACAGCCAGAATTGATTCAGCAAGTACACTTGGATTACTTCCAAGCCGGAGCTGACTGTGCCACAACAGCGAGCTACCAAACAACGATTGATGGCTTCGCTGAAAAAGGCTATTCAAAAGAAGAAGCCATTGAACTAATGAAACGATCTGTCAATTTAGCAAAAGAGGCACGCGATCTTTTTTGGCAGGATGAAGCGCGTCGTAAAGGGCGGACAAAACCATTTGTCGCAGGATCTGTGGGGCCATTCGGCGCTTATTTATCTGATGGTTCAGAATATAAAGGAAATTACGGACTCACAGAGCAGACACTCATTGATTTTCATAGACCAAGGATTCAGGCATTAGTAGAAGCTGGTGCAGATATTCTTGCGTGTGAAACGATCCCTTGTCTCATTGAAGCAACGGCCATTGCAAAGCTGCTGCAAGATGAATTCAGTGGTGTATCTGCTTGGATTACATTCAGCGCGAAGGACGACCTTCATATTAGTGAAGGAGATTTGCTCAGAGAATGTGTACAAGCACTGGAACCTTATGAACAGATCGCTGCTGTGGGTGTAAACTGTACGCCGCCGCAATTTATCTCGTCTCTCATTCAAGAGATGAAAAAGGGGACGAGCAAACCGATTGTCGTGTATCCAAACTCAGGGGAATTATATGATCCTGAAGAAAAGGTATGGAGCGGAGATACGCTTCAGCATACATTTGGTGAATGTGCGCATCAATGGTATCAAGACGGCGCGCATATCATCGGCGGCTGCTGCCGGACGACCCCAGAAGATATCACGGACATCTTAAAACTTACCACAGCATAGCACCATGAATCATCACACATACTTCTAAGCAAAAGGGCGGGAAGACATGGAACAAGCAAAAGATCAGTCACAACAATATCAACGAAAAATGACGAGCCGCCACCTGTTCATGCTTTCTCTAGGCGGCGTCATTGGAACAGGGCTCTTTTTAAGCTCTGGGTATACCATCAATCAAGCAGGACCCGCGGGGACGATCCTTGCCTATCTTGTCGGGGCATTAATTGTGTACCTCGTGATGCTCTGTTTAGGCGAGCTGTCTGTGGCAATGCCGGTTACAGGGGCCTTTCATACGTATGCAACAAAATATATTGGACCCGGCACAGGCTATACAGTCGCTTGGCTCTACTGGCTGACATGGACAGTCGCGCTCGGATCGGAATTTACAGCGGCAGGGCTTTTAATGCAGCGCTGGTTCCCGGACACATCGGTTTGGATGTGGAGCGGTGTCTTTGCTCTTCTCATCTTTCTACTCAATGCTTTTACAGTGAAGTTTTTTGCAGAATCAGAGTTTTGGTTTTCCAGCATTAAAGTAATGGCTATTATTCTCTTTATTATTCTTGGCGGAGCTGCGATGTTTGGCTTGATTCCGTTAAAAGGCGGTGAGGCCGCTCCGTTCCTTTCTAACTTCACCGGGGAAGGCGGTCTTTTCCCAAACGGCTTTTTACCGATTTTAATGACAATGCTTGCCGTCAATTTCGCTTTTTCAGGTACGGAGTTAATTGGGATTGCTGCGGGTGAAAGCGTCAATCCTGATGAGACCATTCCAAGAGCGATTCGCACAACCGTACTGCGTCTTGTCTTGTTTTTCGTTGGAACGATCGTGGTCTTAGCCGGCTTGATCCCAGTGGAAGAAGCCGGGGTGATCAAAAGTCCATTTGTTGTGGTGTTTGATCGCATCGGGATTCCATATGCCGCAGATTTCATGAATTTTGTCATTTTGACAGCGATCTTATCTGCCGCAAACTCTGGACTATACGCGTCATCCCGTATGCTCTGGTCACTTTCTGAGGAACGGACACTGCCTAAGAAACTGGCGAAGCTGACATCTAAAGGAATTCCTTTGAACGCACTGATTTTAAGTATGATCGGTGGGATTCTTTCTTTGTTCTCAAGTGTCATCGCACCAGAAACGGTATACCTTGTCCTTGTTTCGATCTCTGGACTGGCCGTTGTGATCGTGTGGATGGGGATTGCTGCCTCACAATTTATGTTTCGGAAACGTTTTTTACAGGAAGGCGGACAGCTCCATGATCTTTCCTTTCGAACCCCGCTCTATCCAGTGGTTCCGATTGCTGCCTTCTTCCTGTGTCTTGCCTCTGTGATTGGCATTGCCTTTGATCCAAATCAGCGGATTGCCCTTATCTGCGGCATTCCTTTCATCGCGCTCTGCTATGCTGCCTATTATGTGACAGCTTGGATTCAGAAAAAACGTGAAGAACCTGGTGTATAACGCCAGGGTTTTTTCTATCGTAAACAATTTGACAAAAAAGGATATCGCTAGTAAAAGAAGCGCACTTTGGTATATGATAGGAATCTATGATTTTCAGGATGAATCAAGGGAGTTGTCACTAATATGGAAATGACCATTACAAGAGCATTAAGTGAACTGAAAATGTTAGATAAGAGAATCAACCGAACCGTTGATGAAGCCGTACTTGGTGGATTGATGATCGGGAAATATATACAGCACGGGTTTCAACATCAAGAAGACATCGAAAAGAAGGCGAAGGCTGATGACCAATCGATTCAAGCATTAATCAAGCGCCGGAATGCCATCAAATCAGCCATCGTTGTGTCGAATGCGACGACAACGATTGATGTTGCGGGTGTCAGCATGACGGTGGCAGAAGCGATTGAACGGAAGACGTCGATAGAATACGATATTCGTTATTTACGGAAATTGAAAAAAGTGTACACAGAGCTAGTAGACAAAGCAGAACAAACCAATGAAGATGTGAAGAAGAGGCTCGACCAGCATTTAGAAACCTTGTTTGGAAAAGACGGAAAAACACAAGCGGCTGCCAGAGATCGTCAAGTCGTTCCTCGCTGAAAATGAGGCGACGATCATCGATCCGCTTCGTCTTCGAGTGAAGATTGAAAAGCTTTCGACCGAGATTGAGGATTTTCAAATGGAAGTTGATTTTTCCTTGTCAGAAAGCAATACACTAACGAAAATACAGATCGATTAATCAATTTTGTTAGTGAGCCGAAAATCGATAGAACTAAACACCTCCGAGGGAAAGGTCATTCCCTCCTCATCTGATCATCTCTGGATGATCCTTGATAAAAGCTCAAAGCTGAACGTTCAAGGATCAACGTTCAAGTGTAAAAGTTCTTATCCATCAAAGCTCAGAATTAAAAGGTAAACGCTCGATCGAATCTGGTAGTCACGGCTCATGAGTGTTTGTTTATCGACTCTTTCGGTTGCCGCCCAGCAGGTTTGCTAACAAAAAGAAAAGGATGTCACATGAAGACATCCTTTTTTCTATGAAAAAAAACGACAAGGCTTTCGCCAAGTCGTCTCTTCCACCAGATTAGTTAAGAATTGATTGAATATGCCAAATGGTACACATCTGTAACATTTGAAGATAGTTTGATATCGTTTGAAGTAAAAGTGACTGGAACGATATCAAAATAATGTTTAAACCTGCCATTATCAAAATAAAGGTAGCCTGCAGCTGAAGGAACTTGAATCGTTAGTGAAAATTGTCCATTCTCGTCTGTTGTGCCTGTCGCTGTTTGAGTTAATGATTTGATCTCTGCTTCAAAATAAAGCTGGATTGGCTGATTAGTCATCAAGTTTCCATTTTTATCCTTTAATATTCCTTTAAACGTAGCTGGATAACGCGGACCCACTCGATATTTATTGCCATAACCGTAATTGGCCATTCCACCATTTTTTGCTGTAACACTTGTTACTTGTACAGATGCTGGTACTGCTCCTGTTTCCTCTGCATGTGCAAAGGCTGGGAATACGAGAAGCAATGATAGAAAGAAAGCAAACAACATTTTTTTCATCGATAAATCCTCCTTTTTTTTCCTACAATATTACCATCGGCAGAAATTAGTATTTTTCCAGTAAAAAACAAAAAACCTCCCTTTTTTTAGAAAGGGAAGTCCTTTTTTTATTTTTTCACAACCACTTTCACCGCTTTGCTTTCTCTTTTTCTCACATCAGAAGCGGTCACATACAAGACTGTTTTGGCTTTTTGCGGTTTTATTTGGGCAGTAAATGCGCCCTTGTTATTTGTTTTTACCGTTTTGATGACTTTCTTTGATTTATTTTTCACTTTAATGGTCAATCCTGCACCCGCAGTCCCTTTGACCGTTTTACTTTTAACCGTTACTTTGCCCACTTTCGGCTTAGCTGGTGCTTTGCCTTTTTTGACGACTGTTTTGAGCGTTGTAGCGGCCTTTCCTTTTGAAATCTTAATGTGAAGGACTTTGTTTTTGTTCTGATGCTTGATCTTCACGCTAAAGGTTCCATTTTTGCCTGCTGTGCCTTTTCCAAGCAGTGTTTTGCCTCTATACACAGAAATAGCAGCGCCAGCCTTTGCTTTACCTGTCACCTTTTGATGCTGATCCTCCACTTTGCTCACAGATGCGTTCAGTTCGACAGCACTTAAAGCAGCAAATGCATTCAGTCTGCCATGTCCTGTCATCCAATCGATCCCTGGAATTTTCGGATCGACAATTGGCTCATCGTTTTCATCATAGAAAACGTCATCTGTTCCATCAACAGAAGTAAAGGAGATGTTATCGGCTGTGCTTTGCAAGATATTCCTTACTTGATTCGGCTTCAAGGTTGGATTTTTAGAAAGGAGTAATCCTGCTGCCGCTGCCACATATGGTGTCGCCATTGATGTCCCGCTCAGGTATGAGACATTCCCATCTGGCATTAAGCTTGGAATATCAGATCCTGGTGCAGACATGCTCAGTCCTTTACCAAAGCTTGAGAATTCAGCGGCAATATCCATACGGTTGCTTGCGCCAATGGCCATTGCGTATTTTGATGTCGCAGGATAGCCCATTTCTGGAACGCCATCATTTCCACTCGCCACAACCACTAGTACATTTCTTTGAGCCGCGTAGTTCATTGCATATTCAATTACCCGGCTGTAGTAGCCACCAAGGCTCATGTTGATGACCTTTGCGCCTTTATCTACTGCATGCTTAATTCCAAGTGCAATATGCTCTGTATCTCCAAAGCCATAGGCATCCAGCACCTTCACAGGAATGATGCCCGTATGTTGGTTAAGACCTGCCATCGAGTAATGATTATCGGCTTTTGCGGCAATGATGCCCGCCACATGCGTACCGTGTCCATTGTCATCAATCGCATCTTTGTTTCGTCCAATGAGATTCGCACCTAAGTCTGTACGAACAGTCCCGCTTAAATCAGTCAAACGGCTGTCTACACCTGTATCCACAACAGCAATTAATGTTTGCTTCATTTTGCTTGTGCCAATCAGTGTATTCATTTGTTCAAATTTGACGTCAGCGCCTTTTTTCCCGCTGTTTTGCGCACTGTTTTTCAGCGGCCACTGATAACCATACTGCGCGTCGCTGCTTAGCGCGCGATAGGTTTGAACAGGCTCCGCAAATTCAACATTCGGCATGCTGGACAGCTTTCTTGCCGTGCTTTTGATGACAGCTTTGCCTGCTTTTAAAGTCTTTCCAGCTGATTCTTGCCCTGCTGGCACATCATAGACATACATTCCTTTAAATAAAGGACTGACTGACTGTGATGTCACACGGTTTTCTTGGATGCCATAGCTTTTCATCTTCTTTTTCGCAGATTGAAGTGTTTGGCCATCCTTTAATTTAAAAATGATCTTATTCGTTTTAACCTTCTCTTCTTTTACAAGCTTTTGTTTCTCTAATACATAACCAACTGATTTTCCTTCAAGCTGATTGATGCCAATTTTTTGACTGACGGCTTTTAATTCCTTTTTTAAATAAGCCGGACTTGCTTCTTTGAGCATATCAAAAAGGGACCTGATCGCCTGTTGTTCTTTTTCTGTTACGATATGCCCACTAAATGCACCATTTTTCTCTACGTCATTTAGCAGTGACTTTAATGTCAGCAGATGATTGTATACCTTTTGCTGCTCATTTTTTTGTTTGATGAGTTTCGATTTGAGAAACGGCTTTGTTTTTTGGAGCAAGCGGCTCAGCTTCTGTCCATTTGGTGTTTCATTAAAACGTTTATCTTCGATTGTACGAATCGATTGGAGAATTTCTCGCCCGTACTTTTTCTCAATAATAATGATACCAGGCTCATCGTCTTCAGGGAAAACGGGTTCAGAGGGCGGAAGGTTAGCTCCTTTATACCCGATTGTATAAGCCGCATCCTCTTCCTCATCACGGCTGTCTTCCTCCGACCCTAAATAGAGCACTTTGACAAAGTAAGGACCTGACCATGCATGAGGGAAGTCGATCTCTGTCTCTCCACTTGCAGTGTCCACACGATATCTGGAATAAGTGTCATCCTTCATCGCTCTGTCTTTACTTGGATAGACCGATACGGATAATACTTGTTTACTTTTTACAGAAATTTTCATATGTGTATGTTTTGCCACCTCTTGTGCTGATGGCGTGATTTGGTACCATGACTCTTCCATTTCATTCTGTAATGTCCCTGAGATGACTTCACCATTTTTTAACCCAATGGCTTCATTGACATTTGTTCCTTTACTGGCAGCTGCTGCCTCGTATCCAGGTAATGCCGCCATACAGAGAATGATGGCCATGAGTACGATCACACAGGATTTGACCTGCTTTTTGAACATGAAAAGACCCCCTTATCTTTTGTAATACCTTGGAAGAATATCACAGAAATGCATTTAGTAGAATCTGTTTTTTACATAATTAAACTCGTTTTAAGCTAGGATTTGAGATATACAGACAGCAAGACGAATAGCTTCATAAACTTTTTGCCATTTCAAACGGAAAATGATGCTATTTAACCATGTCGAAAAGTACATTACAATCAACTTGTAAGCGCTTAACAAACAAGAGAGAAGGGATCAGCTTGTTCCAAAAAGATCATGTTTTCACACAAGTAGACGGACGATCAAAGAATGAGATTTTACAATACATTGCCGAGAAAGCTGAAGACCTTCAGATTACAAACGATCAGGCGGGGTTATTATCAGATTTGTTGACTCGCGAAGATGAAGTCTCAACAGGACTTCAGCAAGGCTTCGCCATTCCTCATACAAAAAGCTCCGCTGTTCAAACGGCTTCACTTCTTTTTTTAGAATTAGAACAACCGATTGAATGGGGAAGCTTTGACGATTTACCCACAAGCTATTTATTTACACTGCTCGTTCCATTAGAAGAAGCAAACATCACACACCTGAAATTACTGTCAGGCATTGCGACAAGCCTCATGGAGCCGGTTTTCATCGAAAAGATTCAACCAGGTCAAACCGCTGACTATTATTACGAAGTCATTGAACAACAATTGAAAGAGGGGATTACACAATGAAAATTGTCGGTGTCACTTCATGTCCAGCAGGGTTAGCTCATACACCAATGGCAGCAAAGGCGTTAGAGAATGCGGGTAAACAGCTCGGTCACGAGATCAAAATCGAGCAGCAAGGAATTATGGGACAGGTGAATGGCATTACACCAGAGGAAGCAAGACAGGCAGACCTTTGTATCATTGCCTCCAATCAGCATATCAACGATGCGGAACGTTTTTCAGGCATTCCCACAGTACGTGTCGAGATCGGACGCGCCTTAAAAAATGCCGAGCAAATCATCACAAAAGCTGTAGCACTTGTTGAAAAGAAAAAATCTGAATCTCAATAAACGTGAGCAATGCCATATAGAAAGGAGCAAAGCAAAATGAAAGCAAAATTAAAAGTCATTGAAGGCCATCTCATGACCGGTATTTCTTATATTCTTCCTGTAATCATCGGTGCCTCCCTTATCGTTGGTTTAGCAAAACTAGTCGGATTAGGATTTGGTGTTTCAGATTTAAACGCCTATAAGGATGCTGGTGGCATACTGCACGGCGCCTATTTAATGGAGCAGGTTGGTTGGACAGGGATTGGCTTAATGAACGTCCTGCTCGCTGGATTTATCGCCTATTCGATTGCGGATAAATCAGGGCTTTCGGCCGGTTTCATCGGTGGTGCCCTTGCCAGCTCAACGAATGCTGGATTTATCGGTGCCGTTATTGCAGGCTTCTTCGCAGGATATGTCGCTCTTTTTGTGAAACGAAAAATTCAAATTAAAGGCTCCGCAGCCGGACTTGTTCCTCTGCTCATCTTACCGCTCATTACCGTTGGCTTAACTGGACTTCTCATGTCCGTTCTGCTGGGCGGGCCATTAGGTGCTTTGAACACAGCATTAATTGAATGGATCAAAGGCATGGTCGCTGACGGGACAAGCACACTCGCACTCGCTCTCATTCTAGGTGCGATGATTGGCTTTGACCTTGGCGGCCCAGTGAATAAATCTGCTTGGATGGCAGGTAACGCGCTCTTCCTATCAGGCGTCTACCTCCCTGCCATTCTCGTCAATATTGCGATTGTCATTCCGCCGCTTGGATACGGGATTGCGACATTGATTCGAAAACGCAATTTCTCTCCAACCTTTAGAGAAGCAGGACGTGGCGGCCTTGTCATGGGCATTATCGGTATTACGGAAGGGGCGATCCCTTTTACCCTCGTCAATCCATTGAAATTGATTCCGCTCAATGTTGTCGCATGTGCTGCTGGAAGCGGGGTTGCTGCATTATTAGGTGTCCATGACATCATGCCGCCAATTGGCGGGCTATACGGCTTCTTCTCAGTCGGAAACTGGTGGGCTTATTTAATTGGAGCTCTCACTGGCGCACTCGTCATCGGTATTGGCGCCAACCTGCTTGTCAATTTCTCTGAGAAAAAAGAACCAAAAACGCCGGAACATGATCAGAAGCAGAAAGAAGAAGACGATTTTGACCTTGTACTAGAAGGATAATTTGAACAAAGAAAGGTGTCGTTACTCAATGACTGTTAATGTACATGTGATTCCACATACTCACTGGGACCGGGAATGGTATTTCACCACCTCCCGCTCCCGTATCTACTTAATGAAAAGCGTAATGGACATTTTAGACACTCTTGAAACAGATGAAAGGTTCCATTACTTCATGCTCGATGCCCAGGCCTCCTTACTGGATGATTACCTCAAATGGCGTCCAGAGGATGAGAATCGAATCAAAAAGCTCGTCACAGCCAAACGTCTCATCATCGGCCCGTGGTATACCCAAACCGACCAGCTCGTCATTTCAGGTGAATCCATTGTACGGAACCTGCAATATGGAATTGAACGCTGTCAGCAGTTTGGTCATGTGATGAAAGTCGGTTATGTCCCTGATTCCTTTGGTCAATCCGCACAAATGCCTCAAATTTACCGCGGCTTCGGCATTGTGGATACAGCTTTTTGGCGCGGCGTTTCAGACCATATGACGAATCACACTGAATTCAATTGGCAAGGGGCTGACGGCAGTGAAGTCTTTGCGGTGAACCTGCCATTTGGCTACTACTACGGTGGAAATATTCCCGAAAAAGATGAGGACTTACAAGTCTTTTTATCTGAAAAAATCGGTGCGCTGCAAGCAAAGGCAACCACAAAGAATGTCTATTTCCCAAATGGATTTGACCAGGCACCGATCCGCAAAAACCTGCCTGACTTATTAGAAAAAGCCAATGAACTGGACGAGCACCACTATCAAATCAGCAGTTTAGAAGATTACATTGCAGCAGTGAAAAAAGAGCGGACGTCTTTTGAAACTTTAAAAGGAGAGCTCATTCATGCGAAGCATATGCGGATTCACAAATCTATTTTTTCAACACGAGCTGATTTAAAAATCTTAAACAATCAAATTGAAAACTATCTCGTCAATGTGATGGAGCCTATCCTCACGATTAGCTATTCACTCGGACACGACTATCCGCATGATACGGTTCGTGATATTTGGTACCTCATGTTTGAAAATGCAGCACATGACAGCATTGGCGGCTGTAATAGTGATACGACGAATCAAGATGTCTTCTTCCGCTACAAGCAGGCAAAGGAAATTGCTGAGAACCTTGTGGACTTACACATGCGCCTCATCGCCATTCGACTGCAAACAGAGCAAGAAATCACGTTTACTTTATTTAATACACTGCCTTCAAAGCGTTCTGAAGTTATTGAAGTTGAAACCTTTATCACAGAACGTCCTTTTACACTAAAAGATGCCAATGGAAAAACGCTTCACTACACAGTAAAAAGCAAAACTGATGTCACAGATTATGTGCTGGCACAGCAAATTTCTCTTAACCCAAGTAAAGATGTGTACATGCCAAAACAAGTATGGAAAGCCGTTCTGCTGATTGAAGCCGCCGACTTACCGTCCGTTGGTTATACACAAGTCAGCATGGTTTTCGATGAATCAAGCGAATCTGTATGGGAACAAACAGAAGAACACGCGATTGAAAATACGTATTACCGCATTGCGGCAAATGACAATGGATCGCTGGAGATCACAGATAAACAAACTGGCCGGACATTCTCTGAGCAAATGATCTTTGAAGACAATGGAGACGATGGGGATTCTTACAACTATTCACCGCCGCGTGAGGATCTGTATGTGTCATCCAAGGACCTTTCTTCAGCAGACATCACAGTATCTAAAAGCGGCTTGCAAGAAGAGCTCACCGTCCAGCTTACTCTTACTGTCCCTTATGACTTAGAAGAGCGCTCTCAGCAATCAGTCACGACTTCACTCCCGATTACAGCGAAGGTAGCATTAAATAAAGATGAGCCTGTCATCCGTTTTCATGTCGATGTCGACAATCATGCGTTAGACCATCGTCTGCGTGTCCTCTTTGATACAGGCATCGCATCAAAGGTATCACTGAGCGATCAGCAGTTTGGAACCATCGAACGCCCAACAGAGCTCACGCAAGAGCTTGAATGGTGGAGCAATGAGCATTGGGAAGAAAAACCGATCACCATTGAACCGATGCAATCCTTTACTGCACTTCGTGATGAAGCATATGGTGTCGCTCTATTGACGGACTGCGTGAGAGAATATCAGATCACAGGAGAAGGCTACACAACAATTGCGTATACGCTTTTCCGCTGTTTCGGAAAAATGGGGAAAGAAAATCTTCTTTACCGTCCAGGACGCGCATCTGGTGAAAAAATTGTTGAGACACCTGACGCTCAGCTACAAGGTGCACTGTCGTTCTCATTTGGCATGCACTATAGCAAGGATGCTGTCAGCGAGGGGCACTTAGCGCAGCTTGCCAAGCGGTATACAACCCCAGTTCAATGCTACGAACGGGCAGACTTTTTAAACGGTCGTTTAATTTTCTCTTTCCGAGATGAAAAAGAAGACTTACAATCTACTTATAGCCTGCTTGACATTGAGACAGACGGAGCCATTCTAAGCGCTCTGAAAAAAGAAGAGCATGGAACAGGCATTGTCATCCGTCTCTTCAATCCATTTTTAACGCGTCAAACAGCCGCTTCAATCAATAGTTCATCTCTACAGCACGGAGAAACAGCGAATTTAGGCGAAACACCTGAAGGACATATACTCAAAGCACAACATGGATCATTACACATTGAACCGCTCACACCTTGTCAGGTACAAACCTACATTGTAAAGAAAAAATGAACATGTAGGGGCGGGGTCCATTTGGATTCCGCCCCTCTTTAATGGAGGGCATTGATCATGCGAATTGGAGGCATTGAAGCAGGCGGAACAAAATTTGTCTGCGGCTACGGAACAACAGATGGAACGATTGAACACACGACTTCCTTTGCAACAGGTAATCCAGATGAAACATGCCGGCAAGTAATCGATTACTTTACAAAGCATCCTGTCGATGCCATTGGCATTGGGGCATTCGGGCCTGTCGATGTAAAAGAACAAAGCCCAAGCTATGGGACGATTTTAGAGACACCCAAAACAGCCTGGCGCCAATTCCCTTTCCTTTCTACTTTAAAACAAGCCCTTGGACTCCCTATGAAGCTTGATACAGACGTGAACTGTGCAGCACTCGGGGAAGCCCGCTTTTCGGTTGAAGCAGAAAAGCCTGCTTCTTTGGTCTATATCACTGTTGGAACCGGAATAGGCGGCGGTGCCTATATTGAACACCGCCTCATTCACGGGTTGCTGCATCCAGAAATGGGTCATATCACAGTGCAGCGGCACCCTCATGATTCCTACGGTGGCTGCTGCCCTATACACCATGACTGTTTAGAGGGACTGGCATCAGGACCTGCCATAGAAGGGCGCTATCATACACTGGCACAAATACTGCCAGAGGATCATCCTGCCTGGTCACTTCATGCCTACTATCTCGGACAGATGACCGCCAATTTATTACTCACCCTTTCGCCAGAGCGCATCATTCTCGGTGGAGGTGTGATGAAACAGCCCGCTATGCTGCCGCTCATTCTTGATGAAACAGAAAAGCGGCTTCATGGGTATTTACAACTGCCAAAGCCTTTAAATAAAATTATCACCAAGCCATCCTTTGATGGATTATCAGGTTTAATGGGCGCCATCGCTCTTGGTACTGATGCCTTACAGGCGCAAGGAGCCGCGCAATGATGATGACGGCAGATCCTCGAACCTATCAGCTGATTCAGCAGCTATTTGAAACGAAGGGGTTCGTGAAGCTGGAGGAGCTCACTGCCTCTTTTCGCTTATCTGACCGCTCCATCCGTCATTTAATCAAAGAAGCAAATGAGCAATTAAAGGAAGCTGGAGCCAAGATTAAAACGATCCGCGGAAAGGGATACACCCTATTAACGAGTGACCAAGATGCCTTCCTGCTTTGGCTTCATCAACAAAAGCTTCCTGCCCGCTCTCTCGTCCCCGTCATGCCAGAAGAGCGTGTACGATTTATCATGAGGAAGCTATTGCTTCAACAGGATTACTTAAAAATTGACCAGCTGGCTGAAGAACTGTTCATCAGCCGCATGACGGTCAGCAGTGATTTGAAAAAAGGACGAGAGCTGTTAGCCCGTTACGGTATGACCCTTGTGTCAAAGCCTGGATTTGGCTTAAAAATTGAGGGAGACGAATTGCAAAAAAGAACATGCTATGCAGACTTACTCCTTGAAGAAGAGCCTGCACTTTCTCATATCACCGAGCGGGAGCAGCACCATTTTCCCGATATTTCTCTT
This sequence comes from Bacillus sp. FSL W8-1143, assembly GCF_037965155.1. Taxonomy (NCBI): domain Bacteria; kingdom Bacillati; phylum Bacillota; class Bacilli; order Caryophanales; family Bacillaceae; genus Bacillus; species Bacillus sp. FSL W8-1143. The sequence continues at coordinate 252,362 of NZ_CP150182.1, read as the reverse complement.
GAAACCATTCGATCGATTGTCCTGACGAACCTGCATCAAGAGTCATTGCTCATTAAAGACATTGCCTTAAAAAACTTAGTCATTCACTTAGCAATTGCGATTCAGCAAACACGAAAAAACCAGCGGATACCCGCCAGTACCACTCGTACACAACGATCACCCGTCTTGATGAGAATTGCTCAAAAGATCATACAGCAGGTGAGTGACACCTTTCATGTCACCTTATCAGAGGATGAAACAGATTACTTAGTCATGCATCTATTGGCAAATCAAACGTGGAAAGAAGCCGCCCAGCATCAGACGACAGTGGAAGTTCAGCAGGCGGTTGCGGTCTTTCTACAGCACATTGAGAAAATGAGCGGACACCACTTTGCAGATGACAACATCCTGCAGCAAGACTTGATGCTTCATATGAAGCCATTATTAAATCGAATCCAATATGGCGTATCCTTACAAAATCCGCTGTTGCATGAAATCAAAACGTCCTATCCATACCCGTTTGATTTGGCTGTCAGCGGACTGAATGCCTTACAGCTGGTGCGGACGCCAAATGAAGATGAGGCGGCATATGTTGCCCTGCATATCGCTGCTTCTTTTGAAAGAAGTCAGCTCGATACCTCGCAAAAAAAGAAAGCCATTATCGTGTGCGGGTCTGGACTAGGGACGGCAAGACTGCTTGAAATTAAATTGAAGGCAGCCTTTCAGCACGAACTGGACATCGTCGAGCTTTATTCCTATCAGGATTATCTCATGAGCACCACCCTTCCCTGTGACGTCATCATTACAACCGTCCCGCTCGCATCAAAGGGAAAACCAGTGATACAGGTTAGCGCCTTTTTTGAACAACATGATGTACAGCGGGTGAATGAGGTCATTCATTTATTAAATGGACACGGGACTCCCTCGCAAGAACTGATGGCGTTTTTTCAAGAACGATTAACCTTATTGAACGCTGACCTATCCAGTAAGGACGAGGTATTAGACACACTATGCAGCCATTTAGAAACGTATCAGCTAGTATCGTCATCTTTTCGGTCCTCGGTGCTTGAGCGGGAGCAAATGTCGTCTACCTACCTTGGAAAAGGGATTGCCATGCCGCACCCGCTCATCACAAATGAAGGCACATCCTGCGTAGCCATCGCACACTTAAAACAGCCGATTGACTGGCAGGGAAACCAAGTATCACTTGTCTTTTTATTAGCCATTCATAAAGATGACGCAGCTTGCATGAATCAATTCTTTGAACAAGCCGTTGATTTACTGGATAATCCAAACCGCATTCACGCTCTGAATCAATCAAAAACATTCGATGAGCTGATGAATGCGTTGTTTCAATAAGATCAAACAAAAGGCCGCCCAGCTGTTGATGAGGCGGCCTTCGTGTGATTGAGAATCATCAATCGTATATGACATTTTTCCCTTCTTCACTTAATTTCTTTAAAGAGCTCAGCATATGATCGATTTCTTCATCGGAATGTCTTTCCCACGAACCTAATTCTGCGACGATTTTCAAAGGGGATTTCGACCGATAAGAACGTGTTGGGTTACCCGGAAATTTTTTGTCAGTCAAATTCGGATCATTTTCAAACTCGCCTAACGGTTCTACAACATAAATTCTCTCTTTCGCATCAGATCTTGCTAACTCAGCACCCCATTTGGCTGCGTTTAATGTTCCGGTGAAATAGATATGGTTTGATTTTTGATCCTGATAATTCGATAAATACTGCGGTTCAAGCAGATCTCCAATCTTCAATTCCGCTTTCGTCCCATGAAAAAATGGTCCAGGGTCTAAAACTTGTTGCTTCTCGTTCATACAGCCACACCCCTTATCGTTTTTGACTTGCGTATAACAGTATACGGCCTGATCTGGGTAGAAAACAGTCTATAAATGAGATAACATTCGGGGTATAATGATAGTAGAGAGTAAGATGGGATTTGTAACCTCCAGAAAGTTAAAAAACAGCAAGAATACATACAAAGCAGTCTTATTAAAAGAGATAAAAAGCTATTAGAAGCCATAAGAGAAACAAGAAACTAAAAAATTAATTCGACAACGGAGCAGAAGGAAAAAAGGGCAAAAAAATGTTGGTGACAGTTTTGGAAATAGCGTATTGATGCCTAGGAAGAATCTCTGAGCAGGATTGAAGAAGATGAGGATAAAGTAGCCAATGAGACGTTTGAGGTCTTGGCATGTTGGCATCAATAATTATATAATTAACTAAATTTTACTTTGGAGGTGCTTTTTGTATGTCTATTCAAGTGGATGATGATGATGTTTTAGAGATGTGTAATATATATGCTCAAGAAACTCATCATAGAGAAGCATTGATTTTAGGAAACAGGAAAGGTCTATTGGAATTAAAAAATGCGATAGATCAGGCTTTAAAAACTGGTAGTGCTGTTGCAAATTTATACCCATCTGATTTTGAAGGATATGAAACTTGTATTGCTTTAGTAGATGATGAAAATAAGTTTGAGAAGTTGATGACTCCTTATGTAGAGCAATATGTACAAGATGATGATGCAATTGATCCAATTGAAATTATTAAAGATTACGATGCTAAAAAAGAAAAGCCCTCCTAATAGGGCTTTTCTTTTTTAGTGGAGTATTGTTCTACCTTTTACAGCTTTGTGTTTACTTGGTACTGATGCTCTCAGAGCATGATGTATATTAATTTTTGGAGCTACGTGAAAATGCCAGTACCAGTTTGATGATCCTGGTTTTAGTGGTATGACTCCGTTATCAACTGCAAATACTCGTATTTTCTTTTTTCCTTTTTTATGGAACACTTTTACAAGACTCTCGACTTTTCCTTTTCTATTTTTTACATACCAATCGATATGATAGTTCTTCCCAAAACCTTTTATTCTGTTTTTCAAATACTTCAGTGCAACTTTTGCGCCTTTTGATCTTATGGCCCATAAAGCAACTCTTCCTACGGTCATTGCAATTGGTACGAAGAATATTGGTAGTGCTTGTGTTGTGATTTCACTCTGATTACTTTTGGAGTCAAGTTGTTTCATTCGGTTTTCTATAGCTAAAAATTCTTCATTGTTGAAATATTGATCTATCACTTTATTTTGTTCTGTCTCTGACATGTTTTCGAATTCTTTTTCTGTAAATGGAAGGTTTTCTATGTATTCCCCCATTTTCGTTTCAAGTTCGTCTAATTCTTTGGTAGTTTGTTCATTTTGTAGAACTGTTGGTGTTACTAACGCTTCTAATTCTTGTGAATTGATAGAGTGTGTTTTTGCTGATGCTTCTGATGAAAATGGAGACCATATTGATATGACAAGAGCTAGGGTAATTAGGATTAAGAGTGTTTTTTTGAACATTTTGTTTATATTCCTCCTTTTGTATTAAATTCCAAAATTAAGGTTATCAAATCAAAATGAGTCTATCAATGTATTTAAGATAGATTTAAGAAAATTACTTTTTTGGTTGCGGTGTCCGCAATCATTTTTTTATTTTTTAGAACTTCGTTTTAATGAAAATTTCTGTGGTAGACAAATGACACAAGCCGAAATGCATATGTTCCTAAACAATGGTGCACGATATTCCCACCACAATCTAAAGAAGCCCAAACTAAAAATATCGTCACTACAATAGCAAAAAAACTTGCTGTTCAGGCTCTTCACAAGTCAGGCACATATTTAGAAAAACCCTTTATTGAAAGTAATAGACAAGAAATATGCAAAGAAAGCTAAATCAGGTTTTTACAAAGTAGCGCAATTTTTATACAGGCAGGCCTTCCACCTGATGTAGCATTCGAAACAGCAAAATTTCTTTGGATTATAAAAGAAAGTAGTTTATTAGGCTGTTAAAATCAGGCTATCTTTTTAAAACAATTCGAACAATATAATCTTGCCAATAGAGTGAACGAAAAAAAGCCAACCACCCGCATAAGGTGATTGGCTTTTTTATTTGTTACTCCCCGATCTTCTCTCCATTTTGCTGAATTAATGTTTCATACCAGTAAGAGCTCTTTTTACGAATTCTCTTCAGGTCTTTTAGGTCAAATTCATCGCGGTTGACGTAGATGAATCCGTAGCGCTTGGAGCATCCTTGGTGTGTGCTGATTAAGTCGATTGCAGACCACGGGCAGTATCCGAAGACCTCGACGCCGTCTGTGATCGCCCATTTGATTTGTTCGATATGCTTTTCTAAATAGTCAATTCGATAATCATCTTGAATCGATCCATCTTCTTCTAATTTGTCGAAAGCACCCAATCCGTTTTCCGTGATAATAAGAGGCAGCTGATAACGGTCGTAAATCTCACGCATCGTTGATCGGAAGCCGACAGGGTCAATCTCCCAGCCAAACGCATTTTTACTTAGGAACGGGTTGTTGCCGCCTTTGTATACGCCATCTTCACCAGATTTCAAATGCTGGTCTCCGCCGCGCGCAAATTCATCCTTGCCATCTCCTTTACTCGCTTCAACCGTTTGAGATGTGTAGTAGTTAAAGGCAATGAAGTCCGGCTTCGCACTTTTCAAAATATCCATATCTCCCTCTTCAATCACAGGAAGAATGTCTTTTTCTTTCATGTACGCCCAAGCAAGGTTGTTATAACGGCCGAAGACTGCCATATCAAGATACAGCCAGTTGCGGATCGCATTGTAATTCGCCGCAGCAAGCACATCCTCAGGCTTTGGAGATGCCGGATAAATGAGCGCAATGTTTGGCGCTGGTCCAATTTTCGCTTCAGGCAACATTTGATGACAAAGCGTCATGGCTTTCGCCTGAGCGACGAGCATATGATGGTTCTGCTGATACAGTTCTTTTTTCGGATTTTCTAAATTTGGATCAAGTGTACCAAGCGCTGATCCATGTAAGATCATCATGTTTTGTTCATTAATGGTCAGCCAATAGTTTACCTTCTCGCCATACTCCTGAAATAGAACCTTTGCATACCGTTCAAACGCATCTACTGTCGCACGATTTGACCAACCGCCTTTTACTTGCAGTGCATGAGGCAGATCAAAATGATACATCGTCACGATTGGTTCAATATCATAGCGGCGCAATTCATCGATGAGAGAATGATAGAATTCAATCCCCTTTTGATTGATCTCCCCATCTCCATTTGGAATGATCCGTGTCCATGCAATAGAGAAGCGATAAGCCTTCAAACCCATTTCTGCAAACATCTTCACATCCTCTTTATAGCGGTGATAGTGATCGCTTGCGACTTTAAAATCTGTTGTTCCTTCAGGGTAACTTGCTCTCATATCAATGACAGATGGCCCTTTGCCATCCTCGTTCCACGCACCTTCTACTTGGTAGGCGGATGTAGATCCGCCCCAGAAAAAGTCCTTTGGAAATGGTGCTAGTGTTGAATATCTCATGATTTCTGCCTCCTCTTGATTAAACGAGATGTAAAAATGATTGTCCTGGTGTGATTTGTTTTTCTTCTGTTTCTATGATATCGCTAAACTCACCTGAATTGGTAATAATCACTGGTGTTGTGACGGACAGGCCGGAAGCTTGGATGGCTTCAATATCAAACTCCGCAAGCAATTCGCCCTCAGTGATGGTTTGCCCCTGTACGACCTTCGGGGTAAAATGCTGACCGCCTAATTGTACGGTATCCAGTCCAATGTGAATGAGCACTTCTGCTCCGCTTTCAGAAGTAAGACCGTACGCATGACCTGTTGGGAACACCGTTGTCACGACTCCTGATACTGGTGCAAACAGCTTGCCTTCTGATGGAATGATGGCTGCGCCCTTTCCTAGTGCACCAGATGAGAATGCCTTATCCTGTACTTCCTCCAGCTTGATTACCTCACCCTTTAAAGGACTTTTCACATGAGCTGCTTTGACCCCATGTTCGTTTTCCATTGTTGGTGCGGCAACCGGTGCTGGGGTTTCATCTTCATCTACTGGATCCTTAAATCCAATCAAATAAGTCAAGACGATGGATAGAACAAATGAGACCGAGATTCCGATGATGAACCCTGTAAACCCTTGTCCGTAGAAAATCGGAAGTGTCAGTAAACTTGGAAGCCCTGACGCAATCGCAATACTTTGTGAATAACCAATGATCGCACCGCCGACTCCAGCAGAGATAACGGCTGCAATAAATGGTTTTTTCAAACGAAGCGTGACCCCGTATACAGCTGGCTCTGTGATCCCAAACACGGCAGAAACCGCTGTCGATCCAGCCAATGATTTCAGCTTTTTATTCTTTGTTTTCAGCATAACACCGATGGAAGCACCGGCTTGTGAAAATACAGCTGGCGCAGTCGCCGGCTTGATATGATCTTTTCCGTGGACGGCAATATTATTTAAAATCACTGGCACTAGACCCCAGTGGATACCGAAGATCACAAGAACCTGCCATGCCATCGCAATTAAAGCACCTGCAAGTGTAGGACTAAAGGAGAATACTTTCAGCAAGACAGCGGCAATGCCGTTCCCTGCATACACACCAAATGGTCCGAATACAATGAGTGTCAGCGGAACAACCGTGACAAGTAAAATCAGTGGAGTAATAAAGTTTTTGACACTTTCATGAATGACTTTGTTAAAGAAACGTTCGATATATCCCATGACAAACACTGCCAAAATGATTGGAATAACCGTTGATGTATAAGACATTAAGACGACTGGAATACCGAAGAAGGTCACATCTCCGCCGCCTTTTGACAATTCTTGAATGGTTGGGTAAATGAGTGCACCAGCAATCGTCACAGCGACAAATGGATTTGCTTTAAACTTCCTCGCCGAAGTGAATGCGAGCAGTAATGGCAGGAAGTAGAACAAGCTGTCCGACGCAGCAAATAAAATTTGATACGACGTATCTTCAGGTGATAACCATTTTGCATTGATACAGATACCTAATAGACCTTTTAAAATACCAGCACCTGCCATGACACCGAGAAGTGGTGTAAAAATACCAGAGACAATGTCGACAAATTTTCCGAAAAGGCTCGTGCTCTCTCCACCTGATTTTTCAGATGAAGAAGTGGAATCCTCTAATAGATTTGTAAACTCCCCAATCTCTCGATAAACCTCTGGTACAGTATTTCCAATGACTACTTGAAATTGGCCGCCGCTTTCCATAACGGTCACAACGCCATTTAATTTTTCAATGGCTGCTTTGTCTGCTTTTGATCGGTCATTTAATGTGAAGCGAAGTCTTGTAGCGCAATGGACCAGTGAATGAACGTTTTTCTCTGTGCCAATGTGTTTGATAATGTCTTCTGCTAATTGACGATAACTCATACAAAAACCCCCTTTTTTTCAAAAAAATACGTTTTTGGGCAAAATAAAAACCTAAACGGGCACCAAAAATAGTCGCAACTTGCTATTGCGCTTTTTCAGTGAACGTTTAGGTTTTGCCTGCCGAACAGTCACAATCCTCTAAGACGATCATTGTGAAACCGTATTCTTTTATGTTTATGAGCAAATAGTACCACTCAGCTTTTCTCATGTCAACGCTTTCTTTTGAAAACTACCTTTATTTTTCTCGTTTGATCAATCGATTCAAATGAATGGATAGATACAGCATCTCCTCTGATGTGAGATCTCGGTGATAGGTTTGATAGACGTATTCTGCGATTTTCTTTGCACATTCGTATGCCTTCGGATATTTTACCTTGATCAGCTGATACAAATCCTGATCTTCGCTGACAAGCATTGTTTCGTTTATCAGACGCTGGACGAAAAAGCGTAAATGTGTGAGAAAACGATAAAAGTTGAGTGAGTCTTCATCAAATTCCATATTGAGATGATATTTCACAATGGTGAGGATGGCGTTTACTTCTTTTGTAATATTGACCGTTGTATTCATGTCCTCATTGAGCTCTGCATTAATGATATGCATGGCAATAAAGCCTGCTTCATCCTCAGGCAATTCAATATGAAGACGCTCTCTAATCGTCTCAAGACAGTCCTTTGCCACAAGAAATTCATCTTTGTATAAGCGTTTAATCTCCCAAATGAGCGAATTCTCAATGAGATGATTTTTCTTCAGTCGTTCGATGGCGTAATGAATATGGTCTGCAAGCGATACATGCAGACTTTCATTTAATCTTCGGTTCAGCTTTGTATGTGCATATTGAATCATTTCTTCGGTTACCTTGACCACATCATACGGAACCTCCAGAAGCAGCATTTTCATTCGCTCATGAACGGAATGATCCTCTAGGCGGAAAACTTTATCGATTAACGATTCGTCTACCGGATCCCCGGGCCTCCGCTGGAAGGCGATACCTCTTCCCATGACGACGATTTCTTTTCCTTGTTCATCTATCACACTAATGACATTATTGTTTAGAACTTTTTGTATCTGCAACCCCAAACACCTCCGTCTATAAACCACAATCTTCACTCAAAATATGCTCTCATCTTAACATAACTGTCAAATCACTTGGTGTTTTTATCTGACTTTTGCAATAGATTTCACCATAATTCTACCCCGTCATAGCTGGTCTGATCCTTCAATTGCCTGCATACAATACTCCAAGGAGGTGACCTTCAGTGAAGGCTTTTTTCTGGTCTGCATCATTTTTATTCGTGCTTTTATTCACACTCGTCTTTCTAGGAATCGTGTTTTTGCTTAGTGGACAAGGTATGAATCTGCTTTGGAAGTATGTGCTCATCTCATTTGTCACAGCAGCCGTTTTACGCGGTGTCACCACTTGGCTAAGGCAGCACGTGATGCATCATTTATCAAAATAAAACGGCTGCCCATGATATTCAGGCAGCCGTTCCTTTATTCTTTGGATGATGCGGCTTCTTGCGAAGAAGTACGCAGCTCATCATTGATTTTTTTCGCATCCTCTAGAAATTCTGTTTCAAATCCACTTTTGAGTGCCCACATATAAAATAGCAGAGCAACCACTGTAATAAGTGCCATGTCCCAGCCATAATGAATGACGTTATAGCCGCCGAATTTGTCACTGCCCAGGCAGGAAATCGTCATCATTACAAGCAAGTACACGACCATCCAAGCACCCGCCTTGAAGTTGCGGCCGAAGCCTTTCCATTTCGCTTTTGCTTGATAGTAAAAATAGATCGGAAGACCGATGAGAATAATGAACAGCACCTGACCTGTTAACGGCCATCTCGCCCAATACAGCGTCAATGACGCAAAGACAAAGCCGAGAGGAGCAATGATGCTGAGTCCTTTTATTCGCAGCGGACGATATAAATCTGTCCCTGTCTTTCTCAGTGTCATGACAGTTACTGGGCCTGTCAGATAAGAAATAAGTGTCGCAACAGATATGATTTCTGCAAGTACACCCCAGCCTCTAAATAAAAACAGAAAGATAAACGATACGGCTAAGTTAAAAAACATCGCTGGACGAGGCACGCCATAAATAGGGTGCAGACGACCAAGTACACTTGGCATGTATTTGTTTTTTTTCATTCCATAAATCATACGGGATGTCGTCGCCGTATACGTAATCCCTGTACCAGAAGGTGATACAAACGCATCTGCATATAAAATCAGAACCAGCCAGTTAATCCCAAGCGCAATGGCAAGGTCGGCAAATGGCGAATTAAAATTCAAATGACCCCATCCATTCACAATCATGGACGGATCGACAGCACCGATAAAGGCGATTTGTAAAAGCACATAAATCACAGTCGCAATCAAAATAGATCCAACAATAGCAATCGGAATGGATCTGCCTGGATTTTTCGCCTCACCCGCCATATTAATCGGGCTTTGGAAGCCATTGAAGGCAAACACAATTCCTGATGTCGCAACAGCTGTCAGCACACTCGCCCAGCCGTTAGGAGCAATACTTGTTCCAGAAGTAAAATTCTCACTATGAAAACCTACGAATAAGAGCGCACCAATTGTTAATCCTGGAATGACAATTTTAAACACGGTAATGAATGTATTCGCTTTTGAAAATAACCCAACGGTCCAATAATTGAGCAGAAAGTAAATCACAAGAAGCACACTGGCGACCATGAGCCCTTCTGTCGTCAACACCCCTTTTGTGACCAAATGGGTTGTCCACTTTGCCCATTCCCAAGGCCATGAGCTCATATACTGGACAGAAGCCACCGCCTCAACCGGAATGACGGAGACAATGGCGATCCAGTTTGCCCAAGCGGCAATAAACCCGATAAAAGAGCCGTGTGAATATTGCGTATATTTCACCATCCCGCCTGCCTCTGGAAACATCGATCCGAGTTCACTATAAGACAAAGCGATAAATAAAATTACGACCATCCCAATCAACCAAGATAAAATAGCAGCAGGACCGGCAATTTGAGCGGCACGCCAAGCACCGAATAGCCAACCTGAACCAATGATTGAGCCAAGACCTACCATCATTAAAGCGAAAGTTCCCATTCTACGATGTAAATGATTCATGTTCATAACACCTTTCGATTAAATTACAAAGCATGTGCCTAAGTAAGCACCTTTCTTTCATTGCAGCTCACTTTTCATTCAATTAACAAATATTTCTTCAACTAAATCTTTACCCTTGTTCATTTTTTCGCCTGTTTTATTATCTCTCAATTCTCCATTTTCTGAAATAGTCGAACATGCTTATTTCTTAAGAAAGCGCTTTTTCAATGATGCAATCTATTAGACTGAATAACTACCTTTACCCTTATTTTGAAAAAAACAAAACAAAAAAGAAAGAGGAAATGAATCCCTCTTCCTTCTGAGCCCTATCATGAATAGAAAAAAAGGATAAAGGGGGGTTCCCTCTATCCTTGTGAGATCGCTTGTTCTTGTTCAATCACAGCTAGTCTTTCTTGCACTTCTTCTTCAGACAGGTTGTGCTGTTTCACATAAAGGTTACGTTCACTTGTACGACATTCATGGCTGCAGCTACGCATATATTTATGCTCGCTTTCTTCTGTTGCAATCATTTTGCGGTTACATGCAGGATTTGCACAGTTCACATAACGCTCGCAAGGCTCACCAGTGAAGAAATCTTTTCCGACAACCACATGCTCTGTTTGATTCACGGGCACTGTTAAACGAGTATCAAACACATAGCATTGACCATCCCAAAGCTTCCCTTGAACTTCTGGATCTTTTCCATACGTGACTATTCCGCCGTCAAGCTGAGAGACATCTTCAAAGCCTTCACGCTTTAACCAGCCTGAGAATTTCTCACAGCGTACGCCGCCTGTGCAATACGTCAGGATTTTTTTCCCTTCAAGAATCTCTTTATTGTCACGAATCCACTCCGGTAATTCGCGGAATGTCTCAATATCAGGACGAACTGCCCCTCTAAAGTGGCCGACATCAAACTCGTAATCATTACGTGCATCTATCACAACGGTATCAGGTGATTGCATTTGCTCGTAAAATTCAACCGGGCTAAGATGCTTACCTGTTAATTCTAACGGGTTCACATCATCTTCAAGGCTCAGATTCACTAGTTCATTTCGATGGCGGACGTGCATTTTTTTAAACGCATGACCGTCTGCTTCGTCAATTTTGATCGGCATAGACGCAAAGCGCGGATCTTCCTTTAATGCTTGCATGTACTTGTCCGTTTGCTCAATGGTACCAGAAACCGTTCCGTTTATGCCTTCTGCTGAGATAAGGATACGACCTAACAAACCAAGCTCCTTACAGAATGCTAGATGCTCTGCTGTAAACGTCTCTGGGTCCTCGATGGGGACATATTGATAGTAAAGTAAGACACGATATTGTTTTTCCATATATATAAACACCTCTTAAATTTAATCAAAACATACCGTTCTTTATCATACAGGAAATACATACCTAAAGGCAATGACAGCGGCTTAATTCCATAAAACGGAAGGGTCTTTCTTCTCATATTTGACAGAACTTTCTGTAAAATGAGATGATTTATCAAATATGATGTTGTAAAGGAGCAGAACGCAATGATACAGCCAGAAGATATCGTCAGAAGCGGTCCAAACCAATTTATTTCTCAAAAAGGCATTTATCATGAACTCGATTCACTTGTTTCTCCATCCTTCCGGTCACCCGCTGTCGTGACAGGATATGATTCATTTCATGCTTTTTCACAGTATACAAAGCTTCCGTCTCATTGGCCTGTTGTCCAGCACAAAGGATACAGTTCACCCAATGCAATCACTCGAATTGCAGAAGAACTGAAAGAGGCAGATGTGGTGATTGGGATTGGAGGCGGCACGATTTTAGACACTGCCAAGTCAGTAGCAGAGGCTCTTCAAATTGAAGTGATCATGGTTCCAACCATCCCGGGGACATGTGCTGCATCTACACCGCTTAGCGTCATTTATGATGACAAGGGGAATTTCATGAGAGTCGATTACCATAAACGGTCCAGCTACCTCACGCTCATTGATCATACATTTTTGCTCTCTTCTCCTCTTTCCTACCTTCAAAGTGGGATTGGAGATACGCTGGCCAAATGGTATGAAGCGGAAGCCATTATTCGAAATGCAAAGGATTCCTTGCCGCTCATGGTGCATGCAGCACTAAAACAGGCGGTATACGTGAGGGATATTCTTGTTTCCCATAGCGAAGAAGCTGTCCACAGCTTGCAAACGGGTCAGCTTTCGCAAGCATTTGCAGATGTAACGGATACCATTATTACATTAGCTGGCACGGTCGGCGGCTACGGAGGACGCTACGGAAGAATGGCAGGAGCCCACGCCATCCATAACGGATTGACGTTTATTGAGGAAACGCACCATATGTTACATGGTCAAAAAGTGGCATACGGCATTCTTGTTCAGCTTGCCACAGAAAATCGAATGGGTGAAGTAGAAGAATTACTTGAGCTTTATGAAACACTCGGATTACCTAGAAATATGCGTGAGCTTGGCATCACAGCTCAGCTAGAAGAAGCCGCAAAAACAGTGGCAAGCCATGCTGCACGTATAGATGAAACTTTTTGCTTGATTGGAGACTATTCCAAAGAGCAAATGGTCGACGCCATTCAAGTCATTGAAACCGTATCAGCCTCGTAAAATCGTTCAATAAAAAGCACAGGCATGCCACCTGTGCTTTTCTTTCGATTAAAAATCAAAGTTATCTGGATCTGGACCTGTGCGCTCATCTTCATTGAGCTGATCGATGACACCCATCTCATGTGCGGACAGCTCGAAATCGAAGACTTGTGTGTTTTCGATGATTCGGCTCTTCGTCACAGATTTTGGAATGGTGATAATGCCATGCTGCAAGTCCCAGCGAAGAATGACTTGAGCCACGGATTTGTCATGTTTTTTCGCAATATCCTGAAGAACAGGATGGTTCAGCAGCTTCCCGCTGCCTAATGGTGACCACGCTTCTACATGAATCCCTTTCTCCTTGCAGTAGTCTCGTAAAGGCTCCTGCGTCAGCTTTGGATGCAGCTCGATTTGATTGACCATTGGCACAACTTCTGCTTCTTCTAATAGATCATCTAGATGGTGCTGATGGAAGTTACACACACCGATGGCTCGAACGCGTCCATCCTTATACAGCTTCTCTAGTGCTTTCCAAGTTTCTTTATATTTGCCTTCAACTGGCCAATGAATTAAATAAAGGTCTAATACATCTAGCCCTAGCTTGTTCATACTTGTTTCAAAGGCTTCAAGTGTTGATTCATAGCCTTGATCACGATTCCACACCTTTGTCGTAATAAACAGATCATCGCGAGAGATGCCTGATTGCTGAATGGCTTTGCCTACCCCTTCTTCATTTTGATAGGCTGCTGCTGTATCGATGCTGCGGTAGCCCGCTTCAAGAGCGTCTGTGACTGCATTTACAGCCTCATCCCCATCTTTTACTTGCCATACACCGAAGCCTAGCTTCGGCATTTTTACTCCGTTTGCTAATGTGACTGTATCTGTTAATCCACTCATCAAACAAACCTCCGCTTCATTTTTGCTTACCAAGCACTATACCCGAATTTTTGATTGATCATGCATGAATTTTCGCTTGTGTTATTTGATATATTTTCCTATATCGACTTGATTGGCGTCAACGATTTGGTATTCGCTTGTTTGATCTTTCTTTTTAGAAAAATCATATGTCTCTAAAAAGCTTTGGTCATAAAAAGTCAGGCCATAAGTTTCCTTTTCATTCTCGTACACTCTGATCCAATAAGATTCTTTTGAAGCTTTTTTGGCTTCGTTCATTTTCTTTAATTTCACATCTGAAAGTTCCTTCAACAGCTTTTGAATGTCTTCTTTTTTCTTCAAAACAGCACGTTCATTATCATGCTCAATTTGTATGGATGTCACTTTGTTTCGATCAATCGAGACCACATCATCAAAAGAGTATGTTTTGGCATTGATCATAAAATAAATACCCATTCCGATTAAAATAACGACAACTACACCAATGATCCACTTTTTCAACCTAACTCCTCCTTCTAATCACGCCACGCCTATTGAAACACCGAAGTCCAATCATCCTCCTCAGAGAACACTTGAATCCCGTGCTGTTTTAGCAAGGCGGACGTCACACCATCTCCAGCTTTTGTCTTGCCGTTAAACTCTCCCAAGTAAATCAGCTGGCTCCCGCAAGAAGGACTGTACTCTTTTAGCACAACCGCTGTTGCTTTCAGAGACTGAACCTGTTCCAGTGTCGCTTTCGCACCTTTTACATACATCTCTGTTACATCAGTTCCATGAACATCGACAACAGAAGCCTGCCCTCGTATTACATCATGTCCATCTCCGCCAATGATTTCTGCCGGAGGTCTTGGCGTAGAAAAGCCGCCAAGCAGTTCAGGACAAACTGTCACAGCCTTTCCTTCCTGCACAAGCTCTTCGATTCGCTGATCTAATCGATGGCTACCATTATACCGGACCTTCAACCCAGCAAGACAAGCGCTGACCACTATCATGAATGTTCCTCACTATTTTTGCTGACTTTAAAATAAATACATAATGGCAAAAAACATATCGTGTTCACAAAAAAGGGCAGAGCACAATACAAAGCAGCAGCCCAAATCGACCCTTCAACTCCTGTGATACCAAAAAAATAAACAAATAATAGCAAGCTGACAAACAATCCCACGAACGGCATGATGAATACGTACTTTTTAAAATTTTCCATCATTTCTTTCCCCAAAGAAGCTCCCTCCCTTTTAACATGATCACGAATAACGTCAATATATGTTAATTTTACCATATAAAAAACCGAAATCATCTCATTTTCTACGATGGTTTCGGTTTTTTTAATCTATATTTTTTCTTTCCATGCCTTCAAAAAGCGCTCAATCACTTGTAATTCATCTTCATGAAACTGCTGGAGAAATTCTAAGTAGGACGCGACAGCTTTCTCATGTAATTCATCATGCAGTGCCGCCAATTGCGTGCCTTTCTCTGTCAATGAATAGTAGACAGATTTTTTATCCCCTTGCCGGTGGCAATAGCCCACCATGCCTTTATCAATTAGTTTTTTCACAGCCTTTGTAATAGCGGGCTTTGATAGTTTCAGTTGTTGAGAAAGAAATGTATTATTTGATTCGTTTGGATTGGCTTGAATCATCGATAAAATGTGAAGCTGTGTGAGTGTCCAATCTTGCTTGAGTGTATCAGTCGTGGTAATCAGTGGATCTGTTGGATCATTCCTTCTCTTTTCTCTATGAATAATCAGATCTTGAATCGCTTTTAATACAATCTGCTCTTTAGTCTCCATCTGAACCTCCACTCTTAACTGGTTAATAAAATGGTACTAATAATTAAGATAGGAGTCAAAAGAAATGTCAGTGTGATAAAAATAATAGGCCATCAGACCTGAAAATGGTATATGTACTTTTCTACTAGATGATCTATGATGTCACAGCTCCTCTTTCTTTTATTTGCTATAATTCATAGGGGATGACATCCAATTTTTGATGAAAAAGGTGAGCTAATGAAAACCGAACAACACATCGCCATTCGCCAATTAGAAGAAAAGATCCACCTGTTTTCTTCAGCTGTGGACGGAACCTTCCTCGCAACGGACGATTTCGTACTATCCAATACTCACATATCGACAGACACATTCAATTTGCTATTACCGACATCAGCGCAAATTAAAGATCCGCAAAAAGTGAAAGCAACCATCGAATACTTGCAGTCACAGAAACTATTATTTAGCACATGGGTGGATCACCGCTTGCTTCATCCTGATTGGACTGATTTACTAAAGGAATATCAGCTTGAAGAGGTTGAACGCAATACCATCATGATGCTTGAACAGACAGAAGGCATTGACCCAGCTACATCTTCACCACTTACAATCAAAGAAGTACTTGATGACCAGACACTGCTTGATTACAAAAATATCTTTATCGAGCTATTCAAAGAGTCACCAGAGGCTATCGCCTTAGAGGACTATTTCCAGCGTTTTTCGCTTGAAGCTATACAATCACGCGCTCGCATGTTCGTCGGATATGTAGACCACAAACCGGTCACAACAGGCTTATTACTCGAAGCAACCGATAGCTACGGTATTTATGATGTCATCACAAAGGCAGATCACCGCGGAAAGGGACTTGGCAGTGACATGTTTCATTACCTTCTGACCCAGACAGACAACAAACAGAAGCGCGTCCTGTTACAAGCATCGGCGGACGGCAAAAATATTTACCAACGTGCCGGCTTTCAACCAATCGGCGAAATGGTTGTTTTTGAATAGAGTAAAATAGAACATAAAAAAAGCTGCCTATCATAGGCAGCTACAGATTGTTGACAAAGGGCTAAAATGATTTTTATTTTAGCCCTTTGTCTTCTTTTCAGCGTGATAGAAAACCTTTGAAGTCTAGGAAGGACGAGTACTGGCGCGGAGCGAATTTGACATTCGTGAGCACCAGCACGCAGGACTGACAACGAATGCGAGGGTTTGTCTACACGCTGAAGCTGCCTATCATTAGGCAGCTATTCAGCACGATGCTGACGATCCATATAAAGTGGTGGTCTCTTCAACGAAATCACCGCACAGCTAAAGGCAATCAGTACAAACACTGCACCGAACTTCGCCAGATCAACAGATGAACCGGTCATCGTAAATAGGACACCGCCAACCGCTGATCCAATTGAGATACCAATTTGCAAGGCCGATGTATTTAAGCTTTGCTGAATATCAGACGTCACAGGATCTGTTTGAATCAAATAGCTCTGCAAGGCAGGCGTTAATGCCCAGCTAAGAGCTCCCCATAGGACAACCATGATCATAAAGAGGACAAACACACCCGCTGTATAAGGAATGATAAACAACACAACCGCAAACGCAATTGTCACCAGCAAAATGGCTTTCCCTGAACCCAGCTTGTCACTAAGCCAACCGCCTAACCCATTCCCGCCAATAGATGCAAGCCCGAAGACCAAATAACAAATACTAATCCAGAACGGGGTCATATGCAGAACTTCCATTAGAAACGGAGTGAAATAAGAATAAAGCATATAATGACCTGCAAGCATAAACAAACTGATCAAGTGTGCACTAAAAATTTTCGGATGCCCTAAAGCACGAATTTGCTCTCTAAGAGGTGTCACTTTTTCAACAGGCATTTTCTCTAATAGGAAATAAATTAGCACCATCGATATCGCTGATAAAATACTGATTCCTAAAAACATCACTCTCCAGCCAAAGCTCTCTGTAATAAAAATACCGATCGGTACACCGAGAACAAGTGAAGAACTAATCCCAATAAAAATCAGACCTAATGCCTTCGCACGATGCGCTGGCTCCACCAACTTAGCAGTGATCGTCAATGATAACACCACCACTAGCGCTGTACTCATTGCGATCAATACCCTAGAGATCATGACAAGGGCAAAGGTCGAACTAAAATATGTGAATACATTCCCTATTGTAAACACCAATAACGCGATTAAATAAAGACGCTTTCGTTCAATTTTAGCTGTGGCAGTCAGCAGCACAGGTGCTGAAATGGCATACACAATGGCAAATACGGTGATAAGCTGCCCAGCTGTCGCAAGCGATACATTCAAATCCTCTGCAAGGCTTGGCAAAATGCCTCCGACCACAAGCTCAACTAATCCAACCGCAAAAGTAGAAACGGCTAATAAATATACTCTCCAGTTCATGTCTAACATCCCTTCTCTATATCATCGCTTTCACTTTTGATACAGGGTGAAGACAAACAAAAAAACCCTGATTACAAAAAAGGAAAGCACGCTTTTGTAATCAGGATTTATCGGATCCTGGTAGAAACCCTCAAACCATATTATTGAGGTTATACAAGTCTATTTTTTCTTCAAATATAGTAGCATATGCTTACATAACTGGCAAGCTATAAAAATAGGAAATGACTGCAAATTCACGATCACACAAAGCACTCAGAACAGCATGAAAAGAAACCCCAGTACAACTTGCTTTCTCCTGCATTTACAGGTAAACTGATGAAAAATCAACGAACATTGATCAACGTAGATCTGGAAAAGTAGCTTGAATTGACCTTTAACAGAGAGGGAACGGTGCTGAGAAGTTCCTACTGACATCTTCAAGTGAACCTGCCGATTTAGTTCTGTTTCATACAGCGGTTCATACCGTTATCATGATCGAGTGTAAAGCTGTGCTTTAAATTAGGGTGGTACCACCAGGAATGGTCCCTAACTTAAAGCACAGCTTTTTTGCATTTTAAAAGGAGGAATATGCAATGTCAAAGAAACAATTTGTTGAAAAAATCACAAGCATGGAAGACGACTTTGCCCAGTGGTATACAGATGTTGTCACAAAGGCACGCCTCGTCGATTATTCAAGCGTCAGAGGCAGTATGATCATTCAGCCATACGGCTTTAAAATTTGGGAGAATATTCGCGACGAACTGGACCGCCAAATCAAAGAAACAGGGCATGAGAATGTGTATATGCCGCTCTTTATCCCAGAAAGTCTGCTGCAGCAGGAAAAAGACCATATCGAAGGCTTCGCTCCTGAAGTGGCGTGGGTCACACATGGCGGTGAATCCGAATTACAGGAAAGGCTCTGCGTCAGACCGACCTCTGAAGTACTGTTCGCTGAGCATTACAAAAACATCATTCATTCCTACCGTGATTTACCGAAGCTTTATAACCAATGGGCGAATGTCGTCCGCTGGGAAAAGACCACACGTCCATTCCTTAGAACGCTTGAATTCCTATGGCAGGAAGGACACACATGCCATGAGACGGAGCAAGAAGCGATTGAGGAGACAGAAAGAATGCTTCACATCTACGCTTCTCTTTGCGAAGAGCTCCTTGCCATTCCTGTCATTAAAGGGAGAAAAACAGAGAAGGAAAAATTCGCTGGTGCCCGCTTCACCTATACAGTTGAAAGCCTGATGCATGATGGAAAAGCGCTGCAAACGGCCACTTCTCACTTCTTCGGAAACGGATTTGCCAAAGCATTTGGCATTGAATTCTTAAACCGCGAAGGAAAGCTAGAGCATGTCCAGCAAACCTCTTGGGGCTTCACCACAAGAATCATCGGTGCCATGATCATGGTGCACGGCGATGACAGAGGACTCGTCCTTCCGCCAAACATTGCGCCAACCCAAGTGCGGATCGTGCCAATCGCCTCTCATAAAGAAGGTGTACTCGATCATGCCTACGAGTTGAAAGAACGACTCACCCGCATCGCACGTGCTGACATTGATGCAAGCGATAAACAGCCAGGCTGGAAATTCAACGAATGTGAAATGCAGGGCATTCCTCTACGTGTCGAAGTGGGACCAAAGGACATCGAAAAAGGACAGGTGATGCTCGCAAGACGAGACACTGGTGAAAAGCAAGCTGTCACATTAGATGCACTTGAACAAACCATCACATCCACGCTTGAAGATATTCAACGGACGATGTACGAAAAGGCGAAAGAACGATTACATGAAAAAACATCAAAAGCTCACATCATCGAAGACATTGAGCACATTCTTTCAGAAGAAAACCGATTGATTAAAGCCATGTGGTGTGGTGACGAAGCCTGCGAGAACGACATTAAAGAAAGAACAGGGGCGACCTCACGCTGTATCCCATTTGAACAGGAATCTGTCTCTGATACATGTGTCTGCTGCGGAAAGCCAGCATCTGATATGGTTTTCTGGGCAAAAGCTTATTGAGAATAGAAACGAAAGAGAAGCATCCCTCACGATGCTTCCTTTTTGTTAAAAAGACCCAAACACCCATTGACCTCACCAGCACGATCCCCTATAATTCATATTAATATAATCGGTTTTTAAGACTTTAACTGGAGTGGTGATGTATGAAGCGCTGGCCCTCACTGTTTGCCGAACGCTGCCCTAAATGTAAAACAGCATTAGAAGTCTCTAAGTCCAATGCCCTGCAAGGCAAAGTCGTGAAAACATGCCCCAACCTTCATTATCAAAAAGAGTTTCACCCAGCCCTTGAAACATATATCGAGCACGATGACGTCAAATAAAAAAGACCAACACGCTTTGCTGGTCCTTTCTTTATAATAAATCCAGCCAAATTTTGACCGCTGTCGCCGTAATCATCACAGCAAGTGCCCATTGCAAGTAGACGGCATTGATTTTCTGACCGATCTTAGCACCAATCGGAGCGGCTATTAAACTTGCCAGCATCAGCACAACCGCAGGAAAAAGCATGACTTGACCCGTCAATATCTTTCCAGTCGATGCGCCAATCGCAGATAGAAACGTAATCGCTAGTGAGGACGCAATCGTCATCCGGACAGGAATTTTTAAAATAGACAGCATCACCGGTACCAATATAAATGCTCCGCCCGCGCCTAGCACCCCGGAAACACTGCCAATCACAAAGGCGATACCTGCCGCAAGTCCTTTATGAAAAGTGACTTCTCCCTCTGCATCTGCACGCTGTCCCTTTTTTGGAATTAGCATAAGAATCACAGCCACAATCGCAAGCAATCCATAGACGAGATTCATCCCATTCTCTGGCATAAAGTGAGATACATAACTGCCTAATAAGCTGCCCGCCAATATACTGCTCCCCATATATAAAATCAACGACCGATGTAAAAATCCGCTTTTTCGGTAGGCCAATACCCCACCGAGCGTCGAAAAAAGCACTTGAATGGCGCCAATTCCTGATACCTCATGTGCCGATAGTGCCATCACACCGACCAGTGGCGGGATATAAAGCAACATAGGATAGTTGATCACAGATCCCCCGATCCCCACCATTCCTGATAAGAAGGAACCAATACATCCGATGATAAAAAGTGTAATCAAAAACGCAAAATCCACGCTGGTCTCCTCCTTTGCAAAAGGAAAAGGGGATCTTCAGCAGATACCCCTACATCCTTTAGGACCCTTTTCTCACCCAGAACTTCAGCACATGTCCTTCTTCCGTCTGCGTGATCAATTCATGTCCGCTTGACTTCGCCCATGCTGCTAAGTCAGCTTTAGCCCCTTTATCTGTTGCATGTATTTCTAACACTTGACCCTCCGTCAAGTCATTCATTTTTTTCTTCGTCCGAATAATCGGCATTGGGCATGCAAGCCCTGTGACGTCTAATATTTGATCTGATGTCATTTGATTGTTCCTCTCTTCTTATTTTATTGGACATCACCGAATCGCACAACGGTTTGGACCAATTTCCATTTCACGCTGCGCTTCATCATCTGGACTCAGCTTCCCCATATTGGTTTGACGAATGTCTTGATAGGCGTTTGGCTGTGCAGGCAGATTCTTCGTGACCATTTGTCTAAATACGTCATCATCTTCAATATTCAGTCCATGATTTTCTTCAAATAGGACGCCTAGCTCCTTCCAAACGCTTCCGTCTTCATTGACTTCATCCATGACCATGAAATGCGCTGGTAGCACAATCAATTCTTTCGAAAGTGCTCTATACCGGTCATAAAGTGTTTCTCTCAAATCACCTACCCAGTCCTCCGCCATTCCAGCAAGGTCAGGTCTTCCAATCGAATCCACGAACAAAATATCACCTGAAAGAAGATATTGCTGATCCACGATAAAAGATGTTGAACCAATCGTATGCCCCGGCGAGTAAAGGGGGTGAATATCAATGGAAGCCGCTCCAATCGTCATCCGCTTTCCTTCTTCTAGCCGTTTATATTCAAAGGTCACCTCTTCTGCATCTTTTGGTGGCAGCCAGTAGTTGGCACCAGTCTGTTCAGCCAGTTTTTTCCCACCAGAAATATGATCTGCATGAAGATGAGTATCGAGCACATGCGTCACAGTGACATCGAGCTTTTTAGCAAAATGGATATAGACATCCGTCATTCTAGCTGCATCTACAATTGCGGCTTCTCCATTTGACATGATCATATAGGACAGGCAGCCTTTGCCCATCCGCACAAATTGATACAACTCTCCACCGCCGCTTAAATCCCCTATCTTCACTGGCTCTAGATGCTCACTCCACGCCTTCATGCCGCCTTCTAAATAATGGACCGTTCTACCCGCCTCTGACAGCATCTCCGCGATCATAATAGAGGAGCCTTCCTTGGCACAAACCACCAACACTTCACGATCATGAGGAATGTCATGCAAAATGCCCTCTACTCCTTCAAGGAGATCAAAATAAGGCACATTCATATGAACGATTGCTTCCCCTTCGATCTTCCAATCCTGAACATCCGCTTGATTTCGCACATCTAGCAAAAAGAGCGGTTCCTTGCTCACGATCTTTTTTGTTAACTGCTCTGCGTTCATCGCTGTTACCGTCATGTCTCATTCAGCTCCTATTTTTCAATCGCTCCTGTCCAGCTATTCATGCCTGGCACGATATTCATCAATTGATGAAATCCTTGTTCTTTTAACTTTTGCGCAGCTAATTCACTTCTTCTGCCTGAATGACAGATCAGGTAAATGTCCGTCTCCCGGCTCAATTCCTCCGCACGTTGTTCAACCTCACCAAGAGGAATATGAACAGCTCCTGGAATATGCCCCGCCTCGTATTCATCCAGCTCTCGCACATCTAAAATAAACAAAGATGGATCTTCTTTTACTTTCTGTTGAAAAGTCTCCAAAGACATTTCCGAAATCATGGACTTCCCTTCTTTCTCTTGTTCTCCGCCCTTACGAATCAAATGATGAAGCACCTGGCCTTCTACTTTTGTTCCTAAAAATTCGTGACCGGCACTTTTTGACCATGCCGCTAGATCCGCTGATGATCCTTTATCAGTAGCCTGCACTTCAAGTACGTCTCCTGGTAAGAGCTCATTCATTTGTTTTTTTGTTTTCACAATCGGCATCGGGCATGCCAGTCCTTTTGCATCTAAAATGACAGTTGGTTGCTGCATGTCATGTCCTCCTTCATATAGGGGTGGGGGTATATTTTGTTGCGCATTTAATACCAAGCATTCATGCCACCCTTGATGTTTGTAATCTGAGTAAATCCTTGCTTCTTCAATATTTTCGCTGCCTGCATACTTCTCATCCCGCTTTGACATATCACATAAACCTCTTCATTTTTCTCAAGCTGAGAAGCTCGATTCTTCAAATGAGGCAACGGAATGTTTTGAAAGCCTTTGATATGATTTGTTTGAAATTCACTAGGAGAGCGCACATCAATGAGCTGTTGACCTCTGCTTTTCAGCTTCTTTTTCATATGAGCTGCATCCATTTGCTTCACACCTCGAACCGGCAGAAAGCGGCTCACGAGTAATCCAATTACGATGATGAGTAAAATCGTCTGCACCATCCTGCTTCACCTCACTAGATAAATAAATTCACACGTCCAATTTCAGCCTCTGCTAAATATGCCGCTACACCAGCATATTGAATGTCATCTAATAATTCTTTCTCCTGTAATCCTAAAAGATCCATCGTCATTGTACATGCCACGAGGTTAATATCCTGCTCCTTCGCCATCTCAATGAGCTGCGGCAAGGTCATGGCATTGTGCTTTTTGATCACATGCTTAATCATTTTCGGTCCCATTCCCGCAAAATTCATCTTGGAAATCCCCATGCGATCAGCCCCGCGCGGCATCATCTTGCCGAACATTTTTTCTAAAAATCCTTTTTTCATCGGTACCATCTCATCCTTACGCAAGGCATTCAGTCCCCAAAACGTATGGAAAATGGTCACCTCATGATCATAAGCTGCTGCACCATTGGCAATAATGTAAGCTGCCATCGCTTTATCATAATCTCCACTGAATAACACAATCGTCGTGCGTTTTTTCTGTTCTTCCATTCTGCTCCTCCTTCAACAATTACCTATGGGGGTATATAAAAATAAAAAATATATACATATACCGGTAATGGTATATTACATTAAGTAAAAAAATCCGTCAACCTCCAAAGGCTGAGGAATTTCTTACCGGCTTTTCACCAATAGCTCAACTGCCTCTTTCACAAGACCTTCCGTATCTTTGCCTTGTTCAAGACTTTCACGAACACATTGCTCAAGGTTTGTACTCACAATCACACCCATTGCCCGATCAATGGCATTACGTGATGCAGACAGCTGCGTGACCACCTCGCGGCAATCCTTGCCTTGCTCCATCATCGCAAGAACCCCTTTAATCTGCCCTTCAATCCGGCGAAGACGATTCTTCATCTGCTGATTATACTCCATGAATAAGGACTCCTTTCTATTCTTTCTAGATAGTATACCCTAAGAGGTATTTAGTCAAACATGATGATATTAAAAAAGAAGAACTACTGATATAAATGTCACAGTAGCTCCTCATTTTTAAGTACTTTAACTCTCCTTAGAACGGGTAAATGTAGATTTCAAGTCTACAGGATAATATATTGTTATAAAATATCATTCCATTTCGGTATCACTTATTAAATCATACTTAGTTAGATAAATTCCTCCAACTACTGAAAGAACAATACAAAGAATAGGTACTATAATTAGTGTAATACTAATAGAGACAACTGGAGATAAACCAAACATAGGGTGCCTAATCAGCATAAATTCATTTCCAAGCAGCAGTGGGTTGTCTGAGAAAATTGAAAGGAATAAAATACAGATACAAACTATGAAACTATAAATTGTTTTAACAATTAATGATAATAAGGCATAGATAAAGGTGAAAAGAAATGTCCCAGCTATATTTAAGAGAATTGAATAAACAATAATTTGACTATAAGAGAATTGGAATGAGGAATATCTTAAAATACTTTCACCGTAATCTGTCAAGTTATTTACTGTACCTCCACTCAATTTCCATACAACCCAGGTTAGGGAAAATATTAATATGTAAAAGAACAATATTGCAGTACAACAAAATAATAGTTTGCTTACCCACAATTTAAATATTGACTTTGTTCTAACTCTAATAAATGCACTATGGGCAAATAAATCTTCTTTTATAAAAGTATTGACCAATATTGCACCACTTAATTGAAATATAATCCATCCAAAGGGAAATTCAATTGTTTGTTGTTGAACAAGTTCAAAGGGAACTCCCGCAAAGGTTTTACCAATAACATCCCAAAACGCAACATTACTTTTGGATAAACTAATATGCAGAAAGTAAAGGTAGTATAGAAAATTAAATAAGCCTAGAATAACTATAATGATAAAGATCTTTGCAGTTCTATGAAACCCAAGAATCATATCTCTTTTAAAAAGTAATAATAAACCAATCATGCATAAAACCCTCTCTTATCAACTAACTAGAACATAGCATAACATAACGTTTAAGTTAAAAAAATGCAAAAAAAGGTGTATTTTTCTTTATTTTATTGTATAATCTTCACGTGCCGGTACAAATTATGGTTTTAGTGGGGAAAAATAGTGAAAAAGATATTTACATTTTTTTTAATTTTATTAATGATATCTTTGATTAGTGCTTGTCAATCAAATAAGTTCAATAACACAATAAAAGACAAAGCTCCAGATCCTTCTGTAAGTATAAAAGATTTGGATAATAGTACAAAGGATGAACCAAAACTATTCTATTTTGATACTGAACAAAAGCAAAGTCTTTTCAAAGTTATATTTTGGGAAAACCTGAAAGAGGACCGTTATTATCAAGGTCAGATTAAGAATAATGATGTCGCAATTGAGAATGTTTTCAAAGGAGAGGACCTCGAAGTTGGACCACTTCCTAAAAATTATGAATTAGCGATGACCTTTAGTCAAAAAGAACCTACCCCAACAAAAATTTTAGGAAAATTGAAAGATGATAGGGGTATTACACATCAATGGGAGCAATCTTATGATATCCCAGATGCTGATCACGATTTTTTAATTAATTTACCAAAATTCAAAGGTCAGAAAGCAGAAATAGCATTAAGAATGATTTGGCTAAATAAAGATAATAATTGCATAGGTGTTGCAGATAAATATTTTGTTGTAAGTAAACAGTGAGGAGAAGACCGTTGAAAAATAAAATAATCATTACCCTAACTTTAATTCTAGGAGTAACCTTTTCTACTATAGGAATTGTGCATGTCTATGCAGGAGAACCAAGTGGCAACTATAAAGATACTAATTATAATTTTAGATTTCTAAAAGGAAATCCATATGATGAGACAACATCTAGAACAAAATTTACTAAATCCTGGTATTATATGAACAGTGAAAAGAATAATACTTCTTATGTAGCCTGGGCCAGATCTAAAGGAAAAGATGTTTCAGATGGCCACTATTATACAATTAAGAAAAATTATAAAGGAGTACAACTCCTATACAATTTGGCAGTTGAAAAAACATTCTTGGGAATAGGATATCCGCCTGTTTCGATTGGTGCTAAGAAGAATGCAGCTGGTTATGCTAATGGCGTATGGAGTCCCGATTACGATCGAAACAGCCCTTGATTCTATTAGGCTCTTTAAATTCAAAAGAGAGCTATATGACACAGCGACTCAGAATTAACTGAGTCGCTTCTACATTTATTTTTAAATAAACGAAATGGAGAGATACATGTTTTATTTGCTTATATTACGATTAATAAAACGCCCATCTTTTTACATATCATTAGCCATAGGTGCAATTCTAGCAATTGCATATTTTTGGACAGAAGAAATGCCACTAAAAGAACATTTAGAACTTACTGGAGGAATTTCTTTTACCCCTTATACAAAATGGATGGGGATTGGTGGAATATCAGATTATCCAGCACTTTACATGTTCTTATTACCAATTTTAGCAACACTTCCATTTTCAGATCTGTACTCAAGAGATCGATCAACTGGTTTTATTCGCTTTTTAATTATTAGAGGAAAACAAAAACAATATTTCTTTAGTTTGTTTCTTATAAACTTTTTAGCAGGTATGCTCACAGCTGTCTTTCCTCTATTATTAAATATTTATTTGTCTTTCATGAGACTTCCAAATATAAAACCTGATAGAGCGATTAACAATGAGATGCCTTTAGACTCTGATAATACTTTCTTACCAGATCTATATTATACACATCCCTTTGTTCATATGCTTTTATATGTAATATTGATTGGTATTTTCTCTGGTATGTTCGCAAGTATAGCTTTGGGATTTGGAATGTTTATTAAAAAATCATTTGTTGTTCTAATTACACCTTTTGCAAGTTTATATGTCATAAACATGGTACTTTCAACACTAGGGCATCAGGAAATGATATCAACAAGCTTCTTGCAACAACAGGCTACAGATGGTGTGAGTCTAGCAAGTCTTGTTTTACACTTGTTTATCGGATTTATGTTAAGTTTTTCATTATACATTCTAGGGGTTAAAAAGAATGTTATTCATTAAAGAACTACATATCGTTTTACTCGACATATACCGTTATAAAGTGCGATTATTCATTTGGTTTTTTTGTTATTTGCTCTGTATTTTATATTTAGTCAAAGAAAGTTTACCGCAACATGGAATAATGGGAATACCACAATCTTTAAATTTATTTTTCTCTTCCTATACATTTATTTTTCCCGTATTACCCCTTTTTCTAATGTTTTTTTCATTTGGAATCGTACCTTTTTTTGACTCTTCTCGTTTTGTTCGTTATCAAAAAAGAGAAAAAGTATTTTTATCGTTATTATTACGTGTCTTTTGGATCTGTCTAATATTCACTCTCATATACCTAATCGGTGGTTTCCTTCTGGGTGGCTTCCTGTCAGGAAGGTGGGACAACGTTTGGCTGTCTACAAAAGGAGCTCCGTACTTAATATATGGCGATCAACTACCTTTAGATGAATACTTTTCATCTAATATCATGTTAATTAGATATCTGATTACAAGTTTATTGGTATTCTATCTGATCGGATTATTTGTTGTGGTTTGCTATTTGTTAAGTAAAAATTATATATACAGCTTTATTATCATTTCATCTACTTTAATTCTTGATAAAATGCTTAATATTTATTTTGGTTTTTCTTTCATTAATGACTCTCTGTCATTAGAAATGACATCTTGGCTTATACCAGGTTTATTTTCTAGAATGATTTATTTATTTAGTGGTTTTGGATTACTTTTTACTTTTCTTGCATATAAAATTTTTATCAAACAAGATTTTTTAAATGAATACGGTATTGATCATGAAAAAGAATGTTAATCGAGGTGAAACTCATGTCAGAAGAATATATTAAAATTGAGGCATTAAACAAATTTATTAAAAAAAACCACGTCCTTAAGAATATTAACTTATCATTAAAAAAGGGGAATATTTATGGTTTTCGTGGACCTAATGGATCCGGAAAAACAATGTTGTTTCGTGTATTATCCGGATTAGTAAAACCAAGTGATGGAAAAGTAACTGTAGGTGGGAAACAATTACACAGAGACATCTCATTTCCCGAAAATGTTGGAATATTAATAGAGTATCCTGGTTTTATCCCAGAATATACTGGTTTTGCTAACCTAAAATTACTCTCTATGATTCAGAATAAAATTAACGATAACGAAATTTCTGCTGTCATTTCTCGTGTAGGGCTTGATCCAAATGACAAAAGAAAGTTTAAAAAGTATTCTCTTGGAATGAAACAACGTTTGGGAATAGCTCAAGCAATTATGGAAAAACCGGATTTGCTCATTTTAGATGAACCTACTAATGCTTTAGATGAGAAAGCAGTCGAAATAGTACATCAATTACTCGTAACATTAAAAAATGAAGGTAAAACAATTTTGATCGCTAGCCATGATAAAGAAACTCTTCAAAAGGTTTCAGATACGATTTATGATATTGAATCTGGTGAAATTATAAAAGAAACGATTGTTGATAGGGATAAAGAAAAATGAGAAAAAAAGTAATAGTAATTTCAGTAATGACTATAATTTTTATCTTAATCAGCATGTTCCGCTATCAACAAGTGAATAGTGAATACTCCAAATATAAAGTAACAGAAAAAAACCTTACGACAAATGAAACATTTGAATTTCTAAAAATAAGTCATACGTTTAAAAAAGCTAAGAAAATTAATACCATTGATGAAATGAGAAATAAAATAACTGAATACCGCATACCATTTACATTAAAAAATCAAACAAACGATAAACTACCCCTCCATCCTGAATTTTATAGAATGATGAGGGGAGAGGAAGAAACCCAGACAATAGATTTTATTAATAATAAAACAGGGAAAAGAATTAAAGATATAAATCCTCATCAATATATAAGCGGTACAGTCACCTTTACATTTGGAAATAATGGTGAGAAAAATTTAAAAACTCCTAAACTCCATATGATTGGGAGCGATGGAATATCAGTTGAAAAATTCATTGTGAAAATTGATTACTTCAAGTAACATATACTATTCATATTAAAAGAAATACGTCCTATTGTCCTCTTCTACTTTTAGAGGATTTTTTTATATAAAAAGACGAAGTTTCGCTAAAGGTAAAGTACGCAGGAAATTAATATATGAAAGCAGGTGAACTCATGACAAACAAAAAATGCTCAACCGATTAATCACTGAAAGTCGCCATATCTTCTCCAACAAGCCTATAATCGGGTCAACTGGTACACATGGTCAGACGAAGGATTCAAGAAAGCGAAACGCGAAAACAAACCAGTTTTCGTATCGATTGAGTATGGATAACCAAAGGAACTTGTCACTGATAGCATAGGATCTATTTTATATTAAATACACTCAATAACTTCATCCAAACGATAGCTAGCTTTCAATCAAACGTTTTAACTTAAGCTCAGTTTCAGTATCCTCAACTGGAGTATAGACACTGCATCTTAAATCAGTATCCCCATACACTTGTAATGAAGTGAGATTAAACAACATTTTACCTGCCTTAGCATGACGAAATTCAATTAATACTTCAGGCGCATAGCTGATCTCATTTTCATTCCATATTTTACGAAACTCAGGATATGCCTGCTCCATTTCTTCTATAAATTGCTCATACCAGTCATCAGCCACATACTGTCCATAATACGTTCTAAATATGGCGATATATCCTCTAACAAAATGCTCCCAATTCACGGCTAAACTTTTAAATTCCTTTCTTGCGAATAGTAAGCGTATGATATTCCTTTCTGCCGGGATGATCTGTTCAAAGTCCAAAAAGACATTAGCTGCTGCTTGATTCCACCCAACAATCTGACTTCTTCTATCAGATATAATTGTTGGACAATAACGAAGCTCCTGCAAAATTTTCACTAAAGCCGGACTGATTTCCTTCTCATCCTCAATGATAAAAGATTGTTTCACACCTTCCTCTAACGCTAAAGCGTACAAATATCTTCTTTCATCGTTATTTAATTGTAATGCTCGAGAAATAGCATCTAATACCGAAGTAGAAACTTTTATATCTCTGCCTTGTTCTAACCATGTATACCAAGTAAGACTCACACCGGCTAGTTGAGCTACTTCTTCTCTTCTAAGTCCTGGTGTTCTTCTTCGGGTTCCTACAGGTAAACCAACCATTTGGGGCGTAATTTTCGAACGCTGATTTTTGAGAAATTCTGATAATGCTTGAAGTCTTGTTTCAGGTTTCATAAAGAGCTCCCTTTAAAATATTATTAATTATACTAGGATAAACAACAACTTGTAATAGGATAACACAATGGCTAAAGTTAATAAAAACAAGGAGGGAATGATCATGAAAAGAGTTGTCATTACTGGAATGGGAGTTATTTCTCCACTAGGAAATGATATAGATAGCTTTTGGAATCAACTAGTGAAAGGACAATCGGGAATATCTCTCATTGATTCTTTTGATACGACTGATTATAAAACAAAAATAGCTGGAATCGTTCGTGATTTCGATGCAGATGAAATATTGGGGAGAAAAGAAGCAAAACGATTAGATCGTTTTAGTCAGTTTGCCTTAGCAGCAGCCGAACAAGCATTAAAAAATTCAAAATTACAGTTAGACCATGTTGATCTTGAACGTTTAGGCGTATATGTTGGTTCAGGAATCGGGGGCATCCAATCGCTTGTTGATAATGTGAATGTATTAGATAAACGAGGCCCCTCGAGAGTAAGCCCGAGTCTTGTACCCATGATGATTTCAAATGCAGCTGCGGCCCAAATCAGCATAAAATTAGGAGCACAAGGGCCATCAATGTCACCAGTCACTGCTTGTTCTATTGGGAACACCTCTATCGGTGAAGCTTTCAATGCGATCCGAAATGATGATGCAGATATTATATTTGCCGGTGGAGCAGAAGCTGCCGTCTCACAGATATCTTTAGCTAGTTTTGGAAACGCACATGCACTATCTACTAGAAACCAAGATCCAAGTCGAGCCAGCCGTCCATTTGATACAGATAGAGATGGATTTGTTATGAGTGAAGGTGCAGGTATCTTAGTATTAGAATCATTAGAAAACGCTATTCTTAGAGATGCGCCGATACTATGTGAAGTAGTGGGATACGGAGCTAGTTCAGATGCTCATCATATGGTAGCATCACACCCAGAAGGTAAGGGTGCCTACTTAGCCATGAAAAAAGCATTGAGAAGTGCAAATATATCAACAGATGAAATCGATGTTATTAGCGCTCATGCAACAAGTACTCAAGTAGGGGATCGTTCAGAAGTTCTAGCTATTAAGACATTATTTGGTGAACGTTCCCGTGAAATTCCAACAACGGCGAACAAGTCAATGACTGGGCATATGTTTGGTGCTGCCGGTGGAGTAGAAGCCATTGCTTTAGTGGAAAGTTTGAGACGAGGAATGATTCCACCCACTATTAATGTAGAGAAGCAAGATCCAGATTGCAACTTAGACGTTGTATTAGAAGCGAGACAGCTTCCTTTGAAATACGGGCTATCCAATTCTTTTGGTTTTGGAGGACATAATTCAGCCATCTTGTTAAAACATTACAATTGAAGTAGTTAAAGATGAAATAAAGAATCGATCAAGGGTTTATAGCCCTTGTTTTTTTCATTTTAGGAATACCTTACAGACAAGTTATGACGTGCCTCAGCAATCTGATATATTAAATGGAGAAAAGAAAATACGAAAAAACATTTAGAAAGCAGGTGACCCATGCCAAACAACCAAACATCCAACACACTCATCACTGAAAAATCACCATACCTCCTTCAACACGCTTACAACCCAGTTCACTGGTACCCGTGGGGGCAAGAAGCCTTCAACAAAGCCAAGCGTGAAAATAAACCCGTGCTTGTCAGTATTGGCTATGCCACTTGCCACTGGTGCCACGTCATGGCGCACGAAAGCTTCGAAGATCAGCAAGTTGCTGACATCTTAAATGAGCATTTCATTTCAATCAAAGTCGATCGTGAGGAGCGTCCAGATATCGACTCGATGTATATGTCTGTTTGTCAGATGATGACGGGGCAAGGCGGCTGGCCGCTCAACGTGTTTGTCACGCCTGATCAAAAGCCTTTTTATGCGGGGACGTACTTTCCAAAGAGAAGTGCTTACGGGCGTCCTGGCTTCATCGAGGCACTGACACAATTGCTGGATGCGTACCATAACGATCGCGATCATATCGAATCATTGGCAGAGAAGGCGACAAATAATCTGCGGATCAAAGCAGCAGGGCAGACGGAAAATACGCTCACCCAAGAGGCGATCCACAAAGCCTATTATCAGCTCATGAGTAGCTTTGATACGCTGCACGGCGGATTCGGCTCTGCGCCAAAATTTCCTGCACCTCATATGCTTTCATTCTTGATGCGCTATTACGAATGGACTGGGCAGGAAAATGCGCTCTATGCAGTCACAAAAACGTTAGATGGAATGGCAAATGGCGGTATATACGACCATGTCGGTTCAGGCTTTTCTCGTTATTCAACAGACGAAAAATGGCTTGTGCCTCATTTTGAAAAAATGCTGTATGATAACGCCTTACTGATGGAAGCCTACACAGAAGCGTATCAGCTCACTCAACAACCTGAATATGAAAAGCTTGTCCACCGCCTGATCCACTTTATCAAGCGAGATATGATGAATCCGAGTAGCTCCTTTTATTCAGCGATAGATGCAGATTCTGAAGGGAAAGAAGGACAATATTACGTTTGGTCAAAAAATGAGATCATGACTCATTTAGGCGAGGATCTCGGCGCATTATTCTGCGCTGTCTATCACATCACAGAAGAGGGGAACTTTGAAGGGGCGAACATCCCTCATACCATTTCAACCTCTTTTGATGACATTAAAGCCTCTTTTTCGATTGATGACCATACGCTTCAATCTAATCTGCAAGAAGCTCGTCACATTTTACAATCTGTCAGACAGCAGCGACCCGCGCCGCTTGTCGATGACAAGGTACTCACATCATGGAATGCACTGATGACCTCTGCGCTCGCCAAAGCAGGAAGGGTATTTGGTGCAGAGGAAGCGATCCGTATGGCGAAACAGGCGATGTCTTTTCTAGAAACACACCTCGTCCAACATGAGCGGCTCATGGTCCGCTATAGAGAAGGAGACGTAAAGCATTTCGGCTTTATCGAGGATTATGCGCATATGCTAAAAGCGTATATGTCTTTATACGAAGCGACCTTTGAATTAGAATGGCTGGAAAAAGCGACAGCCATTGCTGAGAACATGTTTGAGCTGTTTTGGGACAAGGAAAAAGGGGGCTTTTTCTTCTCAGGATCAGATGCGGAAGCGCTCATCGTTCGAGAAAAAGAAGTATACGACGGCGCCATGCCTTCTGGTAACAGCACCGCACTCAAGCAGCTTCTCATGCTAAGCAGACTGACCGGACGTCAGGATTGGCTGGACACATTAGAGCAAATGTTCAAAGCCTTTTATGTCGATGTCTCTTCCTATCCAAGCGGGCACACAGCGTTTCTGCAAGGGCTCCTCGGTCAATATGCAACGAAAAGAGAAATCATCATTCTCGGGAAAAACGGCGACTCTCAAAAAGAACAGCTTTTACAGGCGCTTCAAAAACGCTTCATGCCCTTTGATATCATATTGACTGCCGAAACAGGGGAGGAATTAGCAAAACTCGCGTCCTTTACAAAAGATTACAAAACGATCGATGGCAAAACCACCGTGTATATTTGTGAAAACTACAGCTGCCGCCAGCCAATCACCAATATCGACGAAGCGATGGAACAATTATTCCGCGATTGAGTCTGTCATAAGATGACTATGAGAAGACAAAATGAGGACAAACAGATAAAAAACATGTCAATCCGCTAACAAATTGTCTGTACGGTTTTATTTTTCATAAAAAACGGTTAGAATGCGCACTAGATGTTCTCATACCGAAGGGAGAGAAAATGATGAAAAAGGTATCATACACACTCATCGCTTGTTTGTTATCTGTTGGGCTTGCAGCCTGCTCGTCAAACGATGCCAAACAAGATAAGCAAAACGACTCAGCCAAAAACAAGGAAACAACACAGGCTGACCAAAAAGAACAGCAAAAGCAAATGGAAGAGATGCAAAAGAAATTAGACGCACAAAAAATCGATGATCAAAAGGTCGTTGCGACCGTCAACCAAGACAAAATCACAGGTAATGAATATAATAGCGCTCTATCAACCATTCAAGGACAGCTTCAGCAATCTGGGCAAGACCCAACATCTAAAGAAGGCGCAAAAGCAGTTAAGAAACAAACCATTGATGCGCTCGTAGGTCAAGAGCTTATCCTGCAAGATGCTGAGAAGAAAGGCATCAAAGCCTCTGACAAGCAGGTAGATAAACAGCTAAAAGAAGAAAAGAAACAATTCAAGGACAACGCTCAATTTGAAGAAGCCCTTAAGAAAAGTGGACTCACAATGGATCAGCTGAAAAGTGACATTGCCGACAGCATCAAATACAGCCAGTATGTCGACAAAGAAATCAAATCAGCCTCCGTCTCTGAAAAGGATGTTAAAGCGTACTATGATCAATACGCAGATGAAATGAAAAAACAAAAGCAAAAAGCACCAGAGTACAAAGAGGTTAAATCACAAATTAAAAAACAGCTAGAATCTCAAGAAAAACAGAAAGAAGTACAAAAAGAAATTGAAAAACTAAAGAAATCTGCGAAAATTAATGTGTCTCTGTAACAGCTAAGAAAAATCCGCCATTGTGCGGATTTTTTTCGTTACTTGATGAACTATTTTTCCAAAATAATGACAAAAGCCTCATCATAAACGTCTCTTCCATCCGATATGATGGGAGTACAAAAGAAAGCGTTATCAATTCTTTTGTCTCTTAAAAAGTACAAGATCAAACGCTGATCTCGTACTTTTGCTTCAGTCAATCGGACAACGACAAGAGGAGGATCTTTATGTTCAAATGGTTTAAACCCGCTCCGCATATCGACAGGCTCGATGATGCCAAGACAGATGAGACGTATAAGCGGCTGCGGCTGCAAGTCTTTTTAGGCATCTTTATCGGGTATGCGGGCTACTATTTGCTACGAAAAAATTTCGCTTTTGCTATTCCTTATCTACAGGAAGAAGGGTTCACGAAAAGTGAATTAGGCTTTGTACTCGCAGCTGTCTCTATCGCCTATGGCTTTAGTAAATTCATCATGGGGATGATCTCAGACCGCTGTAACCCAAGATACTTTTTAGCCACCGGACTCTTTCTATCAGCCCTTATCAATATCCTATTTGTCTCATTTCCATGGGTGACGTCAAGTGTATGGATCATGTTCTTATTCATGTTTTTAAACGGCTGGTTCCAGGGCATGGGATGGCCGCCATGCGGACGGACGATGGCGCATTGGTTTTCGGTTAGTGAACGTGGAACGAAAATGTCCATTTGGAACGTCGCTCACAATATTGGCGGGGGAATTCTTGCACCGCTCATCACCTTAGGGATCGTGCTGTTTGCGACGTGGAAAAGTATCTTTTTCTTCCCTGCCATCATTGCTATTATCGTCTCCTTCGTGATCATTCTTCTCGTCCGGGATACCCCGCAATCCGCTGGTCTTCCGCCAATTGAGGAATATCGCAATGACTATCCGGCACAACAATATGAAGATCAAGAAAAAGAATTAACAGTGAAAGAGATTTTATTTAAGTATGTACTCAACAATAAATTCCTTTGGTATATCGCCATTGCCAACGTCTTTGTGTACTTCGTCCGTTACGGTGTCGTGGACTGGGCGCCGACCTACTTAACAGAAGCAAAGGGCTTTTCACCAGAGCATTCGCGCTGGTCATATTTTCTTTATGAATATGCAGGCATTCCTGGCACATTATTGTGCGGCTGGATCAGTGACCGCTTCTTTAGAAGCCGCCGTGCACCAGCAGGCGTCCTCTTTATGGCTGGGGTGTTAATTGCGGTGCTTGTTTACTGGTTAAACCCTGCTGGCAATCCAATGGTCGATAACATCGCCCTCATCAGCATCGGCTTTTTAATTTACGGACCTGTCATGCTCATTGGACTTCAAGCCATTGACCTCGCTCCGAAAAAAGCGGCTGGCACTGCGGCTGGACTCACAGGCTTCTTCGGCTATATTGGCGGCTCTGCCTTCGCCAATGCGATGATGGGCGTCGTCGTGGACCATTACGACTGGACAGGAGGCTTTATTTTATTGGTTGGTTCTTGTGTGCTTGCGATTGTCTTCCTAGCGATGACATGGAATACAGGGAAGCGCGTAGAGCAAGCTTAATGAAAATCATATAAAAGATTCATATCCACCCAACATGCCCTTTACATCTATTTCTTATGATGAAGACAGTTACCGTTAAAGGAGGATAAAATATGAAGAAAAGTAGATTACTTGCTTTCGTGTTGCTCTCTTTTGCTTTACTGTCTATTGCGTGGGTGCCGGCCACCGTATCGGCACATGAACATCTTTTATCTCCAGATCGTATTCTAACCGTTGCACATCGCGGAGCATCAGGGTATGCACCAGAGCATACCCTGGCTTCTTACAAACTCGCCACAAAGATGAATGCGGATTACCTCGAACTCGACCTTCAAATGACAAAGGATGGACATCTCATCGTCATGCACGATGAAACCGTTGACCGCACCACAAACGGAACAGGCTGGGTCAAAGACCTCACACTTGCCGAAATCAAACAGCTTGATGCCGGTACTTGGTTTAATGAAGTCAATCCCGACAGACAAAATGCCAACTATATCGGACAGCGAGTCCTCACATTAGATGAAGTGCTGCGCTATTTCGGCAAACGAGAAAATTATTATATTGAAACAAAAAAACCAGACATCTATCCGCAAATGGAAGAAAAGCTATTGGCGACCCTAAAAAAACATCATCTTCTCGGGAAACACACAAGAAAAGGGCAGGTCATCATTCAATCCTTTAGCCAAGACAGCCTGCTAAAGCTACAGACATTAGCTCCACGCCTTCCAAAAGTACAGCTTTTAGACAGAACACAAATGACGTCCATCACAGATGATCAGCTCGATTTCATCAAATCTTATGCAGTGGGTGTCGGACCGAATTTTAGAGCATTGACACTTGAAAACGTACAACAGGTCAGAAGCCACGGACTCCTCCTCCACCCATATACGGTCAACAATGAAGCCGACATGACCCGTTTACTGCAATACGGCGTCACCGGTCTTTTCACCAACTTTCCAGATGTCTTTAACCGTGTAAAAGCTTCACTCTAAACAAAAAAAGCCTTGCGGTCTATCCCGCAAGGCCTTTGATTATTTTACCGTTTGATCAGAAGAAGCTGTTTCGATCGGCTTCCGTTTCCCGATCCCAAAAACATAGAAGCTAAGCGCTACTACAATTAAGAACCCAATTGCCACAATCAGAGAAATACGCGTATCCTGATTAATGAGCATAAATACAAGCACCATTAGTAAGAAACCGATTGTAAGATAATTAGAAAACGGCGCTAGCGGCATTTTGAATGGATGCTGATCAAGCGCAGCTCCCTTCGCCTTTCTAAAGCCGATATGACTAATCAAAATCACAAACCATGGCACCATACCAGGAAGTACACTCGCACTATACACATAGACGAAAATGTTTGGTGGCGCAACATAATTGAGGACAACTCCTACTGCTAGACCAATCAGCACAGCGAATGTCCCAAAATACGGTACACCATTCTTCGAAATTTTGGTGAAGAAAGCAGGCGCCTGCCCATTCACACCTAATGTATAAAGCATACGTCCCGCACTGAAAATCCCACTATTACAGCCGGACATCGCTGCTGTAATGACGACAAAGTTAATAATACCAGCGGCTGCTGTAATCCCAATTTTCGCAAACGTCGCCACAAATGGACTGCCAAGGGTATTCAGCTGATCCCAAGGATACACTGTCACAATGACAAAGATTGCACCGATATAGAAAATCAAAATACGCCAGATGATACTTTTGATGGCATTGGTCAGCGTCTTTTCTGGATTTTGTGCTTCACCTGCTGTAATCCCAATCAGCTCTACACCCTGATAGGCAGCAATGACGAGCGACAACGCAAACAAGAATCCGGTAAATCCACCTGTAAAGAACCCGCCGTGCGCCCACAGATTAGACAAGCCAATAGGCGTCCCGCCATTTCCAAATCCAAAGAAAATAATGCCTAGACCTGCAATGATCATTAAAATAATCGTCACAATCTTGATCATTGCAAACCAAAATTCGAACTCACCGAACGATTTAACCGAAATCAAGTTGGCCGCTCCCAAAATAATCATCGCAATTAATCCTGGAATCCACGCTGGCAGCTCCGGAAACCAATATTTCATATAAGCGCCTACGGCAATAATTTCCGACATCCCAACAATGACCCACTGGAACCAGTTACTCCAAGCTGTCATATACCCCGCAAGCGGATGAATATATTGATGACCAAATGTAGCAAATGAACCTGTACTCGGTTCAACGTACAACATTTCTCCCATCGCACGCATAATAAAAAAGATAAAGATACCACATACTGCGTACGCGAGAAGAACCGATGGACCTGTCCATTGAATGGCCTTGGCTGACCCCATAAATAAGCCAACACCAATCGTGCCGCCAAGTGCGATCATTTGAATATGGCGGGCACTTAACCCTCTCTTTAATTCCTTTTGAGCCACTTTTCTTCCCCCTCATCAACAAACAACATAAAAAATAAAAATCAGAATGTTCATTCTGATTGAGAAACATCAATCTTTCGATGTATATTATCATAATAAATCTACCCTTAAAAAACAATTGTTTTTTTGAGAGAAACACTATTATCAAAATATTCCGACATATAAAGAGATGCTCAAATTGTTTTATATTGATATATTGAATCAAGGGATGAAAGTCATTTCAAAGCTGATGACGTAATAAAAACTGACCGCCTCTTATATCAACCTCAAAGGATCGCAGTCCATTTTTATGCACCATTTTGTCCTTCTCTCGATGACAAGAAAAGTCATTCCGGAAAGCACCGGATCTTTTCTTTACATAACAAGTAAACCCATCATTTTCCGGTATCGTCACTTTAACATTTGCTCCAGTTGAAGTAGATTTAAGTGAATTTAGCATGTTTGTAGAATGAATCTGCATCCTTCTACCTGTTACATGCAGATCAACGTCAGAAAAGGCACCCGACAACTCAACTTTTGACGATGTGGCGTGCAGTAATAATCTTTTTGCGGTCAGTTGCCGACTAGAAATAAGCCCACCTACTGTCTCTAAATGAAGATGCTTGATTTCACCTGATAGCATTGCTTTTCCAGACGTTAAATGACAAGAGGCATTTTCCACCTTCAATCTCTCTGCCTGAAGATTTGCTCCTTTACAACGAATGGAAATGGACTGTAATTGTTGTTTAGGGAGAAAAATAGCGACATCAGTTTTATAAAGTTGAAGCCCAAAGCTGAGTATTTTTTTTCGTCTATCTTGAATGAACAGTCGTCCATCTTTTACCTGATGATGCATCAAATAACGCTTTGGAAACACTTGATTGGTCGTTTGACGAATGATGAGATAAGGATGATCATGGTGTTGAATACACACCTCTCCGAGCAACCAATCCAACGATAATTCTACGACCGATTCTTCAATTTGAATCGTATGCTCCATATGTCTCCCTCCTTGTATACTCGCTTATCTCGCTTGAAGCCGGGTCATGCGGCCCCATAACTCCAAGATCACAATGAGGACCGCTATCATCATGACTCCTGACAAAATGACATTCATTTGATCATTTCCATAAACAGCGATTAATACGTTTCCTAAAACAGCACATAGAACAATCGCAGTCAGAATGGTCATGAAAGTAGACCTCTTCATTACCCCCACTCTCATCGCAATCATGCCAATTCCATTGATACAGCAAGTAAACACTAGGTACGTTTTGATCACAGTGAACATCACATCAGCTGTCAGCGCATCTTGAACTATAGGGAAGAATGTTTCAGTGACACTAAACACAACAAATGAAGGAATGATACTACACAGCATGACAATTGTAGAAAAGCACAGCATCCAAACCATTCTCGAAAGGAGGGATGACTTCATACTTAATGAATGAGATTCATGTTCTTTCAATGCGGTCACTATTACTCGACAATACATCATGGCTGTGACGATCGAAAAAAAGATCATCCATACTATACTCGTCAACAAATAGATATTCGGATATTGCTGAAAACCTATTTCCTGTTCAACCTGTGCAACAAACGCGACAAAATAAATAAACACCAGCAGTACAATACTGATAATCATACTAGCTTGAATATAATGTTTCATATGACTTTTTCTTAGCTCAAGTTTTACGAAGTGAAGCATAAGGGATCCTCCTATGAAATGAATTTTGCTTTTGACTCTTTTCTGGCCATTTAGGTTCCAGGCTGATCATATCCACCAATCCCAGCATAATGCGCTGTGACCTTTTGAATAAATAGATCACTCACCACATCCACTCCGAGACCTTTCATCATCTGTTGTAAAAACAGTAAACGCTGACTAGTTTCCTGCTCATCACGAGCAAATAACGTTGGGTTCAGCCATATATTCACGAGAAGCATAAACACTTCTGCCACTTCACCAGGAAATGCAGTTGTCATCGAACCATCATCAATTCCTTCAAGAATCAGCTGTTTGATTTTAAGCGCATCCTGATTGACTCCTGCCTTCATCCCTTCAACCACAAATTGCGGGTTTTTGATCTGGTCAACCAAGATCCCATCAATCGAATGAGATTTTGGATCTGCCACTAGCTGCTCTAAAATACGCTGCAGCTTCTCTTTTGCATGCGCTGCTTCTGTATGCTTAATCAGATCTTCAAGCTTCTCAGTCGCATGACGAAATTGCCTCTCCATCACGGCACGTAATATTTCTTCCTTCGATTTGAAATGATGATAAATAGCCCCTTTAGACATGTTCAATTCTTGGATGATATCCTGCAAACTCGTCTTTTCGAATCCTTTTTCCTGAAACAGCTTTGTCGACACATCTAAAATTTGCTTGATTGTCTTTTCTGGATATTTATTTCTGGCCAAATGAAACGCCTCCTCTTACATACCGACCGTCGGTATGTATTTTAATCTACTTCATGATAAACTGTCAATATAGGTTCTTTATATAAAAAAAGACCGCTCACACGGTCTCTATTTTTTAACTTGGGTCACTAGATGATGCCGGGATGGTATATTACTAACGATGACTCTCGTTGTTAGATAGAAACTCTCTAAAATCATCTGCGATTTCCTTTGATTTCGTATGATGCAAATAATGGCCGCCTTTGAAAGTAACTACTTTGCCGTGATCTACATTTTTCAATAGCTCTTCATGCATTGGTTTCCAGTTTGGTGTTTCTTTCTCCGTTTGATCTGCTAGATAGAAAACTACAGGGAGCTTTTTAGGAAAATGTAGGCGTTGAGCGTTTTTAAAATTGTTTCTAAAGTTTTCTGCCTCACTAGCTTGGCTTTCATCCATGAAATTTCGGAAGGTCAGCATTTTAATCTGATCTTTCGTTTGATCATCTACTTTAGGCATCACCAGTTGATCTGGATTCACTTTCAATAACAATCTGTAAAGGCCAGATTGATTGAGCAGTTGCAAACTGGAAACCGGCAATTCATCCGTTTCCTGCTTAGGAACACTATTATCAATTCCAACAAATGCTTTCACTTCTTTTTCATATTGATTCACATATTCTAATCCATAAATGCCAAAAATCGAATGCCCCATCAACGTATACTCATTAATGTTGAGCTTCTGCAAACATT
The DNA here is from genome assembly GCF_037965155.1 of Bacillus sp. FSL W8-1143. Lineage (NCBI taxonomy): Bacteria > Bacillati > Bacillota > Bacilli > Caryophanales > Bacillaceae > Bacillus > Bacillus sp. FSL W8-1143. The sequence continues at coordinate 210,069 of NZ_CP150182.1, read as the reverse complement.
CATGAATCTCATCTACAATGTTTTGACTTGTCCGTGCTTTATCTGTATCGTCACTTAAACCATAGCCAAATGGTTCAATTACTACGACTCTATAATAAGGTGATAATTCATCTACTAGCGGCTTAAAATCTAGCACTGGCGAAGCAGTTCCATAGCCTGGCAGAAGTACAATCGTTTCTTTCCCATCGCCTTGAATGAGCACATTCATTTGCTTCCCATCCACCAAGACCTTTTGCCCATAAGCTTCTATTTTCCCCTTCTCCCGTTCATTACTAATGAGGTTTACAAAATAAACAGTAGCTAGAAAAACAACCATGACCGTGATAATGGTACATATAGATATCAGCATGATTCTCAATATTTTTTTCATTGGTTTTCTCTTCCCTTCATGATGAAGAACTCTAGCTTACATCCATCGATGAAAATTAATATTTTCTTTCACAATAGATGATACCGATTGTATTTGCGCAAACACTTGATACATACATAAAAGTAATCGCTATATAAAACCACTCTGTTGGAGATGAAAATTGATGGACTAAAGATTGAATGATAACAACTAATAGATAAGCTAAAGCAACACCTACAATAGAAAAACTTCCGGCTTTCGCTAAAATAAATTGACCCCGTTCATCCTGCTTATATTCACGGCTTTTCTTATATTGAAAGGCCGTACTTAAGATAGAAAGGATAATCAGAGAATAAAGTATGATCGTCGTCATCATCGTTGTTCCTCCTTGTCGACCTCTTGAAATACGTCATATAAATCAACTTCAAATGTTCTCGCAATTTGAAATGCTAGTTTTAAGGACAAAGAATATTTACCATTTTCAATCGCTGCCACAGTTTGACGAGTCACACCTAACTTCTCTGCCAAATCCTTTTGTGTCCAGTCTTTTTCTGCCCGTAATACCTTAATTCTATTTTTAATCTCCATTTCAAATTCCTTTCTTAAAGGATGATTTATTTAACAATATGTTAAAAATAATTAACATTATGTTAATTAACAATAACCTCTTTTCTTCTGTATGTCAATTTCACCGGATGCAAAAAAAAGAATCATCCATTTTGAAAGGCCTACCTCAAAATGAATGATTCTCTATAAATGATGTGATCATCTGATTTAAAACACTTTCCTCTGGTAAATCGCAGTAGAAAGCCCCCAAGACAGCAAGTAGATGAGCATAATCAGCACAGTTGACCCCGTATATACAATCGGGATCGATAAATTCATGATAAAATCAGTGATCCCACTGAATTGCTCTGCTAAATAGAGAAAAACAGGCGGTCCCATAGTAGATAATAGGATAAAGCCAATGAGCACTACCGTTGTGATATAACCAGGCTTTAAGATATAAAATAATGGAAACGTACACGCCGCAAACAATAAAAACAACCCGCTGCCAAGAGCAATATCCGTTATCGAAAACAGCTTCCCAAAACTAAAGAAAGCAGCACTTGTCAGCCCGATCGCAATGACCATATAAAAAACGGCACCAAGATAACGAGCTGCAATAATTTCATTCCGTGTATAAGGCAAAGAATTTAAGAGAATATTCGTTTCTGCCATTTCATCATAAGCATATGTGTTAAATGGAATGAAGACACTAGCGACTAGAAACGTTAATACTGGATGGACATCCATGAAAATAAAAAACAAGATAAACGGAATAAAAATAAGTAACTGCTTCTTTTGCAAAATCACATCACGCTTAATTAAATGAAACATGCGCAACCCCGCCTTTCAAATAAAACATGATATCCTCAAGCGACGCCGGTTCAATCACAACAGCATCCCCAAAAATAAGTTTCACCTCATCAATCCGATCTGTTAATGCTTCAAATCCGGCTGCCGTACGCTGAATATGGATAAACGCCTTTTCTGTGTCTCGATCCAACAAATCCAGACTCCCCTTCACAAGCGCATAATTCTCCGCTACCTCGTGAATCGACTGTTGAAAGACCAATCTTCCATTTTGTATAAACGCAATATAATCCGCGATGCGATCTAAATCAGTCGTCATATGCGTCGAGAAAAAAATCGTTCGATTTCCATCAATCAGCAATTCTTGTAACGTACCGAGCAGCTCTCTTCTAAAGACCGGATCCAACCCAGCAGTTGGTTCATCCATGATAATCAGCTCTGCATGATGCGACAGCGCAATCGCAAGTGACGCCTTCATCTGCATCCCTTTTGAAAATGTTTTGATCGCTTTATTCAGCGGCAGACCAAACTGTTCAATATATTGATAAAAAAGCTGGTCATCCCAGCGTTTATAGGCAGGTGCCACAATTCGTTTAATGTCTTTTAAATTCAATCCTGGGAAAAAAACGTTAGCATCGTAAACAAAGCCGATTCGTTCCTTAATCTCTTTTTCATGGGTGCGATAATCTAAACCGAAAATTTTAACCTCACCCGAATCTGGTTTTAACAAATTCATAATCATTTTAATCGTGGTCGACTTACCAGCGCCATTTTCTCCAATAAACCCTGTAACAAAGCCTTTTTTGACCTGTAAATCAAGATTCTGAACAGAAAAGTCCTTGAATCGTTTTGATACTCCTTTGAATTCAATCACGTGCTCCACTCATCTCACTCCTCATACAAGAACTTTAATAACTGCTGCAATTCATCAAAAGATAAGCCTAATTCCTTGCCGTTTGTGACAACTGCTCCAAGCTGTTCCTCAATCACCTTCAATTTTTTCTCTCTCATGACCTCTAGGTTTTGCTCCGCAACAAATGATCCCTTACCGACAATCGAATAAATAAATCCTGCCTTCTCTAACTCTTCATATGCTCGCTTTGTTGTGATGACGCTGATTTGTAAATCCTTCGCCAGCTTTCGAATAGACGGCAGTGCCGCGCCTTCCGCCAGCTCACTCGTTAAAATCATCGATTTGATTTGATTCGTAATTTGCTCATAGATGGGCTCCTTAGAGTAGTTTGAAATCGTAATTTGCATATAAAAACCTCTTTTTTCTGATAGTTGGAACAAAATATTGTATATACACTATATATACATTATATACACACTAAAATAATATTCAACCATTTTAAAAATGTTCTCCTCATTTTTTTAAAATAGAATGCAATTAAAAAACCGCACAGCCCTTAAGCAATGCGGTCCTTTTATCTTTTGCATTTGAATTCATTCGACGAGCAATGAGTGTAAATAAAGAGCATATTGTTATAAGTAATGTGGAATTCTCCACTTATCTTGAGTTGATAATAGGGCTTATCGCTGAACAATTATTCTTTTTTAACTTTGTTTTACCTTGGCATCACTTTATAAAATTAGTCTCTAAATTTTTCACTGTCTATGGTTTTTGTTGCTCTGTATTTGGCCTTGCTCCCCTTAGCGCTTACGATTACAAAAATTAACTCTGATGTTTGTATTAGGTAATTTTATATAAAAAAAGGGGGGAGTCATTAGAAAACTGAAAAATGGTGACTCCTCCTCTTATCATAACGTTGGGTCTCCATCAGCGTTTAATGAAGAAATATCAACTTGTACACACCTACCATTTGTCTAAGTTCCAAAGACTTGTTTAAACTTATTGCAATCATTAAAGAAAAGAAAGCTCGCTCGATTTATCGAATAAAAACCCTTATAGTCATTTTTTACTCACTGTCATGGCTGGTGTAAATCGATTGGAGTGAGATTACTCACATATCACGTTCAGCGCTTTATAAATCTATTGCACTTCATTTTGTGGAATTTCTATAAAAGGGTAATTATTAACTAGCGTTTACTTTTAAACTATCAAGATTGCGTAATAAAACTTCTCCTATAAATATTCCTATATTTTTTCACTGAAATTGTCTATAAACATTGAAAATACCAATAATTTAGAATAAAATATATTTGGGATTTATAGAAATAAATCCCTTTATACAAAATAACGGAAAGGTGCTTGGTAATTATGAACTCTTCTGTAATTAGTAAAGAAAATGCTGTTAACAAATCATTTATCTTCACTCTAAGTGATGAGGAACGAGACTTTTTATTTAACGAATTAAATCAGATTCAGTACGATCCAACAGGAAATACAGATTACATAACAGAAGTTCGAATGGCAGCAATGCGAGCTCTTCCGAAAGAAATTGTGAAATTTCTCAATCAACAGAAAACCTCATTGAAACCAGCTCCATATATTATTTTCGAAAATCTTCCAACAGATAAAGAAGTTAGATTCACACCAGATTCTCAAGATATCCCCCTAGAGGCTAAGTCAGGATTTATAAGTGAAAACCTCATAATTGCGATTGGATCACTAATTGGAGAACCTTATTCCATGTTTCATGAAGGCCAAAATATTGTTAATAACTTAATACCCAGCCTAAAAGCAAAAAAAGAATATACAGGACTTGGTTCTGAGTTTGAGTTGGATTTTCATATTGAAAATGCTGCATTAAAGTTTATGGGAAATAATAATTTTTCACCATCTGGATTACTTCTTACAGGTGTAAATAACGATCCAAAAAAGCCTCTTACACGTTTGTCTGACGCACGGGAAGCATTAAGACTTTTGTCCGAGCAAGATATTGAACAATTAAGTCAGCCTCTTTATCGAATTAAAGTCCCGTATCGCTGGAGAGTTTCAACGCCGGTCGAATTACAAGAGACAAGTCCTTCACCAATTATAAAAGGAACAATTGATTTACCAGAGGTTACAGCTGCATTTTATCCAGATATGGTAGCACCTATTAATAACTTAGCAGCTACATCATTAGAGAAATTTAGAAATGCGATTCGTAAAGTTTCATTTGGTATTGATGTTAATCCAGGTCGTCTAGTGTATATTAATAATCGATTTACATTTCATTCAAGAGATGCCTTCAAACCTACTTTGGATAAATCAGGTAACCCAATTCGGTGGTTGCAGCGGATTTTTATAGCACCTGATTTATGGAATCACCGTACTCTAGAACCTGTTAAAGATCGAGTTTTTAAACTTGCTTTAAATCACTAACGAGTGTGAAAACGCCATAGAATGAAAATTAGCATTCTATGGCGTTTTTTTCTATTTTAAAGGTTGTTTTCAGTTTCTTTTTGTGTTTGACATTTATTGTTTCTTTCCGATAAGTTAAGCCATATACCCCCTATTGATATAAACAATATTAATAGGAAGAACGGTAGTTTATATCCATTAAAATAGTCCACTGATAAGCCAAATAGGGAGGGTGCCAGCACAATAAAAATTTGATTTAAAGTTAAACCAAAGCTTACAGTTAATCCAATAAACTCTTTATCTGCTTTTTCAGATATTAGCACAATAAATAAACTGTACCATCCCACTCCTAAAAAACCTAAAATGAAACAAATTATATAAAGTCCCCATAGTGGAAGATAATTCAAAAAGTAGACTAGAACAATTAAAATAATGACAGTTAATAATATTGTAAGTTGTAATGGCTTACTTCTATCTCCATTAAACAAATTGTCACTCATCCATGCTAACAATATCCGTCCAATTGCACCGCCAATTAAAACCACACTTAACAACGTTCCAGAAATACTTAATGATATATGTAAGGTATTGCTTAGATAACTCATCAGGTGAGCTAATATGATTAATTGTAAAGAAATCATACTCATTCCAATAAAAAATACTGGATAAAGACTCGATTTTGCTTTGATCTTATTAATTTTCTCAAAAAAACGATCATTCTGTTGTCTTTGCGCAGTCATTCCATGATCTTTGTAGAAAATTGAAAAGATTATACCACCTGCAATTGCTACAATAGCTTGTGTTAATTTAACTGAAGATAAACCATAATTATAAAAGAAAAAAGGTAGGGATGTTGAAGCTAAAGCACCACCAAGTGGTATTCCAGTTTGACGAATCCCCATTGCAAGTCCTCTGTTTTTGTTTTTAGGGAACCAATTGATGATTGCACTGCTCCCCCCTGGTTGAGCCGTCCCATACCAAACCCCGACAAAAGCAAGAACAATCAAAAGGTATACATATTCATTAATAGGAATTGTTATTAACATGGTAAGTCCTAGTAAGATTGAGCCTATTCCTACAACCCACCGCTCACCGTATTTATCCATTATGTTACCGAATATTAGCATAGAAAATATAGGGCCAATATTTACAGCTGATACAATTAAACCTGTTTGAAATTGTGATAAGTTATATATTTCTTGACAAAATGTTGCTAAAGGACCTACTCCGTAATTTACAAATGTTGCACACGTTTGTGAAAAGGTAGCTATTATGAGTATAACCCATCTATAGCTCCCCTTTTCATGATTAGCTTTAATTTGTGACATGTAACCCACCTCTCTTTTTATTCTAAATATGTAAACTTTATGTCATTATCTCAAAAATAAAAAGAAGTTAGAATGGGATTTTTAAATTTTCTATCCGCTTTAAAATATACTGGATGAATGTTATATAACGGTGACCTGTATAAGTGTCAGAGAAAATCATAAAATTCAATCATCACCCTAGTAGGGATAGTTCTTAGATTCAATTAAAATGGAACCCGTATTTATACATATTTATTTTTTCCAATACTCATAATTAGTAAAAATTAATTTTAAGGATTTCTAAAAGAGTCATAGGAGATTACAGTCTTAAAGTGCTCTATTCTCAATAGTAAACTCCTTACCTGTTCACGTTTTAATAAAACATTTATCTCCAATACACCCATTTTCCCATCATCCACTCCACCGGACCTCTTCTCCATTTTTTCAAATAGAGATAGCTGATGAACAGCTGTGCTGTATACAGTCCGACAGCGAGCAGCAGTCCAAACATTGATCCCATTTGTCCAAATAGACCAAGTCCGTAAGAATAGAAAATCGTTGTACAAATGATTGACTGCGCCAAATAATTTGAAAGGGACAAACGGCCAAGCCCTGCAAGCAAACGTTTGAGACCTTCGGCTGCCTTCGAATAGTAGAAAACAATAAAAGCTTGAATATACCCGATCGCCAGTACATAGCCACCGAGAATCATAACGAATTCACTCCAAGGCGCATCAATGAACGTCGCACATTTTAGTGCAAGGCCGACGACAATGACCCAGACCCAGCCTTTGCGATAGGCCATCCCTCGATCTTCTTCTGTGAGATGCCCTCGTTTACCAATCACCATGCCTAGCAAGGCGAACGGCCCCACCGTCATCGTACCGAAAAGAAACCCTAGTATCGGCATAAGCGTAATGCTCACGATCGCCAAAATAATGGTCACAATCATCATATCGTCTTCAACCGTAATCCGGCTGAGCAAAATATCAGCATAATCACCCTTCGCATACACATCGGTTAATAATTCATCAGTCCCATGAACAAGTTTCATTATGTATGGGGAAACGACTAATGACAATGCACCTAACACACCCGACCAAATCAGCATTGTTTTGATCCGGCTGCTCATAAACATCATCAAGAAAAGCATACAAGCTCCATAATAAAGAAGAATGTCACCATTCCAAATAAAGATGTAATGCAGCATTCCAAGCACAATCAGACCAAAACCACGGCGGACGACAATGGCATTCGTATTTAGTCCCTTAGCTTTCGTAGATTCAATCAGCTTGATAAAAGAATACCCAAACAAAAAGGAGAAAATCGGATAAAACGACCCCTGGAACAAAATTTCCGTTACATAAACGCCAAATTCCTGCCCCCAAAAGCTCGAATCAAACATTTTCTCAAAATCATAATCATATTGAAAATTAAGCATATTCACGATCAAAATACCTAATAAACTAAAACCACGTAAACTATCAATAAATTCAACCCTAGATCCCTTCAACACGACAGCTCCTTCGGAAAATATAAAAGCATATTTATCCTACCACACTTTTAAAAAATTGGTCTCTACACCCATGTAAAAACATGCGTTTTAAGGTAAATTTAATAAAAAAACCTAGAATATACATTCTAGGTTTCATACGAATGAATTGATGAATGATGACTTTCTTCTTTCCGCGTCACACGTTTCAAATAAAACAAAATCCCCAATCCCCAAAAAATCAACGTCAGCTCCCAGTCTGCAGAAATCGAAAACCATTTCAATATCATTAAAATCAACAAAACCGCTCCAATCCCTGCGAAAAAAATGGCGTTTCTTTTTAATTCTTTGTTTGATTGAAACAACACTCTCTCCTCCCTGATACTTGCTAACTAATTGAATGTTTTTCTAACTTTTTCAATATTTTTTCCAAGCCGCTATCTCCCATTTTCCGATCTATTAAATTTCCCTCTTCATCTATAAGGCAAAAGCTAGGTAACCCTTGAATCTTATACTTTGCAACAATCTCATAATCCTGATCCAACACAATAGGAGCGGTCATATTTTTTTCCTCTGCATATTCTGAAACAACATCTACCGACTTTTCATCTTCTGTATATGGAACATGGACACAGGTTAAATGAATACCCAACTGATTTACACGATATAGAATGTGGTCGGTTAATTCTTCACAATGCGGACAGTTGACTGACCAAAAATATAGAAGTTGCTGTCCCTCAGATAAACTCCTTTGATCTGAAGGAAAAATCCAAGGGAGGTGCTCAGGCCAATTGAGTTTTTGCGTTTCCACTATTTATCCCCCTTTTCCTTTAGCTGAAAAGCAATAATCTTCCCTAATGCTTCCTCTGCAGCAAAAGGAGTGACGCTGCCTGTTGGATTTTCTTGTTCTTGTTTTAAGCACTCGTACATGTTTTTTTCAATTTTTGATGGATCAATCCAAGAGATACACCATGATGCCCAGAAACAAGTAGGTCCCTCATAACGTTTAGCCAGTGCCAGAAGGAATGGCAAGCTAGGCTGTCCAATCCTCATGAGTGACATGGCAGCGGCCATTCTTGTATCCTCTTCTTCACTTTCTAATAGCTGCGCTAGTGGCTCAGCTGCTTCTCCCGCATCTGCTCCAAATTCACCAAGTACAGCTGCTGCAATGTTCCGCAGAGATCCTTTTTCTTTTAAAGCCTCAACAAGGACTGGCACTGCATCTTTTCCGAACTTTCTCAATTCCCCTATTGCTTGAACGATCGTTACTTCATTTGTATTTGCCAATTGTTGAACTGATTGAGACAGCTTATTTTCTGGTTTCATTGACAATCAACTCCTCTTTTTAATGAACCGCACGGTATCGATAACAAAGCACATAAAATCCTGCTCCAGCCACTAGGGATACAATTGTTGTCAACAAGCCATCAGTGATTAGATGAATGCTAATCATAACCATAGCACTAATCACAGACGCAAATAGCAATGATCGATAATAGGCGGCCAAAGCAAAACTCCTTTCTCGTCTCAGGGGCTGCATAAAGGCAAAGAGCCGTATGGCCAAAAACCATATATAAACTCCTCCACCAAATAAGGTCCAATACAATACATCCTGAATCTCAATTAAATAAAGAGAAATCAAGTAGAACGCATACAGCCAAAAGGTTTGAAACACTTCTAACAGGATGATTTTTTGATATAAAGCACCTGGAAAAAGATAGAGCACTCCTGTTTGTGCGTGTCTTACAATCCCAGCATAATATGAACTAAAAAGAACGGATGAAGCGATGACGATTAAGAATAGATTCAGCCAATCAGAAAAATAAGTAAGGACGACATAGTAAGTACCAATTAACAGCATGGTAGATAACAAATGAAAGGCCGCATACTTTTTTAGCAGCAATAATTCAATCCAAAGAAAAGCCCAGCTACCCGTTAATGACGGAAGCCCCCACCATGTCTTGCCCTTTTTTTGAACGATTGGACTTGATTGAATGTGTTTCCCCTCAAATTCTTCCCAAAATACTGCCTCCTTGACTAAAGACTCCTTCATCTCTAAACGATGACTAGCCTTGTACATCATCATGAAAGATAGGAACATTACTCCAATAAAGATGAAGAAAGAAAGAATGGAGAACTCTTCAATCATACGTCCAGCTTGAAACATCAAAGAATCAGCCATTTTCATCAAGAAGAGCTGTTTCATCATGAATTGATTCAAAACAAGCAGTGCAAAGAAGCAAAACATCAATACAAAACTAAGTATGAACAGGCGCTTATATACTCGAATGGTTCTAGCACAAGACATCGCAATCATCCAAGTTTCAACCAAACATAACAGCCCTGTGAGAATGAGTGATCTTCCAAGGAGAAACGGGTACTGCTGCGTCATAAAAAACAGAAGTAAATCCGCAGCCACAGCAGAGACAATAAGAAGAGCCCCTCGCCAAAAAATGTGATATAACCATACACTGATGACAACTGTCCATAGAGAAGCGCCATTTCCATATAACCAAATGATATCGTTCATTTGACTAGGCAGACGATTTGTAAACAAGCCAAACCCCGTATAAAGAACAAACAAACAGACAATGATCCACCCAGCTGCAACCGCATTCCAATCACCCATACTTGAAACTGCGCTTAGCTGAAAACCAATTGCCGCAATGAAAAGAAGTAAGATCAGAAAAGGCATTTTCTTTTCTTGATTTTTACTGATCAAGCGCCTTTGAGATTTCATCCATAAAAGGGAGAGTGTGTTATTCACTTGACCACTCCCCCAGAAGTTGAATGACTTCTGCCCTCCACTCACTCTGTTCTTCCTTTAATTGAGGAACATCCATATTCTTCATGATGGCACCGTCTCGAATCAATACCACCCTACTGGCCGTATCGAGAACGAACTCCAGACTATGAGTCGACACAAAGACCGACCCACCTTGACTGCTTTTTTGTCTCAGCCAATCCGACAGCCACTGTTTTGATGGAATATCTAACCCGACAGTCGGTTCATCTAATATAAAAAGGGAGGCATCTTGAACAATGGCCCCTGCTAAGACGACACGCTGCTTTTGACCTCTTGACAGCCTTCCGCACAGTTCGTTCATCTTTTTTTCCATATGTACTTCTTTCAACGCCCCATATACCTTTTCCTTGATCTGTTTTAAGCCTTTATGATATCCTCGAGCACGGAATTGAACATGTTCAGCAGCCGTTAAGTCTGGATACAAATACGGCTGATCAGGAATAAGAGCTACTTGTTTTTGGACATGGGAATGACCAGGCGGGAAACCCTCAATGAGAATTTCCCCTCCATCTGGTTTATATAGCCCCGTTAAACACCGAATCGTTGTCGTCTTCCCGGCTCCATTAGGCCCGAGTAGCGCCACAACCTCACCTGCTTCGATGGAAAATGACAGACCCTCTATCCCATCACCATTGCTATATCGTTTGCTTATATTCTGAACCTCCATGAATGGCATCAAATCTCTCCCTTACTATTAGAGTGATGTATGCTGAGGCTTCTTGGTATGTATATATCTCTGAAATTTAAATTGCCACAAGGGCATACACACGAGCACCAAATTGTGAATGAAATGTGCCGCAAGTACACTAATAAATCCATAATTCACAAAAAGAAAACCAAGGAAACATCCAAAAGTGAAAAGGTGCGCCCAGCGGACCCATCTCGGATCATACCCTGTAACTTGATGCATGATTGCCCATAAAAAAGATGATAGTAAAATTGACAGCACAGTATTATTACTTAACCATAAAAATAAAGAAATCATTAAAAGTCGGTATATGACTTCTTCTCCTATAGAACTTTGCAGACTCATATTTAGCCCTTGCCTTAAAGTAAATCCAGACAAAAACATACTTCTATTTGATAATTCTGGAGATATACGTAATCGATTTATTTTCTCTAATAGATAAAAAATAAATGAAGTGATGCCTAGACTAATAAGTCCACCGCTAAGACCAATAAAAATCTGCTCACTAATTCGATCTAAAAATGCTAAACCTAATTTATTCGCAAGAGCCCCTCCTCCCAATGAACATATAAATACTACAAATCCTGTCAATAATCCTGCAAACATCGTGGAGAGTATTCCAAGTAATTTAACCGTATGAACACTCATCCTAGCATCATAAGCATTTACAATGGTTAACTGTATATCTTCTTTAATCGTGAGCGATTGTACTAAAACAATGATTAAACCTAGTAAAAGACTTAGTATGATTTGAGTTTGAACATCCATTAAGACTAAAACTAAAATAGCCACAACCATCGCAGCAGCTGATGCTAACATACCTGATATCCCAAAAGTAGATTCAACTTGTTCATCTCGTATTACTTTATTCATCTGATCTGTTAGAATCTCTGTATCTGTACCAATATAAGTAATTACACCTGATTGCATTTCAACTGTTATCTTAAGTCGAACATCTTCCTTTTCAGCAATATACCAATATGTTTTGACTTCACGAAAATCCTCTTCCTTTGAACCCGAACCAGTAGACTGTGTCTTAGCCCATAGTCCTGATGAAGAACAAGTTAGTTGATCCTTTAACCCTTCTGGTGATATTTTATTAGCTTTATTAGATAATGATGCTTGCCTAACATCTGCATAAAAAAATGTTACTTCATGCTTTGCGTTCACTCCTATTACAAAAGATTGATGTTCATGAACAAAGCGAACACGCCATGACTCTACCAAGCCCATTTCGTGAAGTATACGTCGATTTTTATTCAGTAAACCTAGATGATGTAGTTTATTCACGGTTTCATGGTCATACCAATAGACTGAATAAACATCCCATTCTTCTACATCCACGCCTACAAATTCTTTAATAAAGTCGATACTGACTTTTCTTGCCTCACTTTTATCTAAAAGATTTGATTCTATAGTTGATACTCTATACTTCATGAATAGGACAAGTCCTATCACTCCTAGAGCTGCCCACATAATGATAGTAAAACTATTCATGTACAGCTCCTGCTTTCATCTCATTTTCAAATGGAAGGTCTGGTTCTGAAAGTTCAACTTTCCCAATACATTTACAGTTTTTTGCTTCACATTTCAATTTCATTAGACGTGCTGGTGAGCCAATATCAGAAAATGAATCTGTTAGAATATGACCTAAAGAGATATCCTCTAATTGACAAGGTGTCACATACCCATCTGCCCTGATATACCAGGCCAGATAACCAGGCGTACAAAAATCAGTTGTAAAAGAACTTTCTTCGTGTTCCCAGTCTATGATATTCAGGTGTTGATCCCATTTATGACGTGCCTGCTGTAATTGACTTTGAACACGCTGTTCAAATGACTTCTCCAGTGCTTTAAAGTTCTTTGTAGCACGCCCAACGGATAAAGTCTTTCCAGCACGAAAAATGGCAGCATTTACTCTTGCACAATGATCTATAACCTCTGTAACTTGATCAACGTTTATTTCATTGATCGTCATTGCAACAATTACGTGGACATTCATTTCTGCTAAATGTTTGATGGTTTCCATACTCTCTTGAAAAGCACCTTTTCTTCCTCTTAAGGAATCGTGAGTTTCGCTCGTACCGTCAATACTAATTTGTACAGTTACATTGCCCAAATAACTAAGAAGTTCAACTTCTTCATGTCTCCAGTTTAGTCCATTGCTAAACACATTTACATTCGTAAATAATGAACTGGCTGCCATTACAATCTCTTTAAAACCTTTGATTAACTTTGCTTCTCCCCCCGTTAAAGTAACATCAGCTACTCCCTGGGCTGCTAACTTTTGCATCACTTCGATCCATTGAGAACATGTTAACTCATCGGGATAAGGCTTCCCAGAACTGGCATAGCAGAATGAACAACCTAAGTTACAGGCATTGGTTAATTGCAAAGTACAGCTAATAGGTAAATAAGACTGTAGCGATCCAGAAAACTGAATGGGCTGATCCAATAACCCCTGTGTCCAAGCCTCTGTAAAAGGGTGGGCACTCAACTCTTCACGCAACTGATCAGCTGTCAACTCTTCTTTTTTAACGATCTCCCAAATACGAGCAGTTTTGCTTAAATCTTTATTCTTAGATAATAAAAATGCAAGTTGAGCGCCTCTTCCGCTCAATCTAAAATAATACATTGATTTTCTATCTATCATGACGGCCCCATGAGGCTGTAAGTGGATGGCTAATTCAGGTAACTCATATTTTGCAATTTGATTATTCGACATAAAAACACCCCTTTTTATAGAATAAGGAGTTAGCAATGTATGCATAACTCCCTATGTTACTCATTAAAGAGCTCGCATTGCAGGATGTGGAAGTGCACAAACACGTGTCATCGGTATACTCTTCGAGGCCCAGCACCCCATACATCCAGCAGCCTTTACAATTGACGTACCACCTGGACGTTTAAGGTCTTTTTTACTCACAGATTCCCATTCTTTTTGGTTTCGTTTCATAAGTAAAACCTCCTCTTAATTGTTGCATAGTGTCAATAGACCCATCTACCATGCACCCTGATATTACCATATGAAAAATGTCGAAGTAAGGGGAATTGTGTAAATAATTCTAAAAATAAACTTAAAAGGGATTTATAGTATATTATTTAGATGAACAATAAAAAAAAGATTGGCTGCGATACTCCAATCTTTTAGACAAACTTTGTAGTTTTTGTACTATTTTAACTTAATAACAAGCCCCGTCACCAAAAACCATCTCCTGACACGCCCACGCATCCACCTCTACCTTTAATGCTGGTGAAGCCAATGCCACCACATAAATCATCGTCATACAAGGCAGATGCTCACCTAAAAACTGCCCCATGATTCGTTTTCTGCTCTCAGCATCGAACTCTCCTACGAGATAAAATACTAGTTTCGTTATGTCCTCTACCGCCATGTCTGCCGCTTCTACGTTTCGTTTCACATTTTCTAATGCTAATTCGAGCTGCTCCAACGGACTCTCTGGGATGGTTCCATCAGCCTCCATCCCCACTTGACCTGATAGGGTTAACCACCGCTGTGGTCCTGTTGTTTCTATTTGATGAGTGTAGGGTGCAACTGGCGGGTGAATGGCCTCCGGATTACGTGATGTTTTCATTGATAAAAACTCCTTTTCTGAAAATACAGTCAATTTTTATCATCATATCAAACTTTCAACGGTATTCAGATTTTTATGCTCATAGTAAACCTGAAGAAACAATCGCAACCGTCTGCTATAATTCTTGTTTTCTAAAAAGAAACCATCCGATGAGAAAAAAGAAACCAATCAATACCGATACACCTAGAAAGCTTGTAAGTGCCTGATCCGAATAAGTCCCTCTATGAATCATCTCCTCGGCCGCACTTGTCACGCCTTTAGGCGCAAACTTCCCTAATGTATCCTCATAAAATGAAGGAACGGTAAATAGAATAAGGTTGATCAAAAGCGATACACCGCCAGCTGTGACGGAACGCGTAAAGAATGCCGAAGCACAAATGGTCGACACGACAATCAGCAATAAATTGGGATAATAAAGAAGTGTTCCTTTTACGACATTGACCCAATCCAGATGCCCAAATTGGATGTCCACATAATAAACGGAAGCAAGCACCGCCACTACCAAACTAAACAAAGTTAAACAGGCATAGGCACATATTTTTGAGACATAATAACTCATTCGACTGATCGGTTTCACCATAATCATTGCTGTCACCCCAGAGGCACGCTCTCCTGCGATCGTCCCCATCACGATCATAATCAAGATAAACACGCCGAGTGAATCAAATTTACTCAATGCACTCGCTAAAGCCTCTCCAGCGCTTGGCTCTGGTATATAAAATGTGGAGCCTTCAGGTAAATTCGCTGATTTCGACAAAAGATCCGGCAGCATTTTGAGTGTAATAGGCTGTGTGATCATTAAAATCGTAAAAATAATCGGCACAAATAACATTTTATAACTAGTGAATAACTCCCTAAATTCCTTTTTCAACATCATCATGCCGTCACAACCTTCATGAAAATATCTTCAAGCGTCAGCTTAGATAGTCGATAATGGAGGAGAACACCGCCAGCTTCAGTAATGAGACGAGGCAGCTCCTTCAATGCCATTTGTTGATCGTTGACTCGCACCTGATAAGCGTCTCCTGTTTCAATGCATTCCTCCACCCAATCCCGTTCTTTTAACAAAGCCACTAGTTTCGTATTCTGTTGTTCTAATTGAAATTCAATCACTGGCTGAATATAGTCTTCTTTGATCTGTTTCATCGAAGAGGACATCTCAATTTCGCCGCTGTTGATCATGATAATATGATCCGCCACACGTTCAATATCATCTAAAATATGGGTCGACATAAAGATCAGCATCTCTTGTTTCAGACGCTCAATCAAAGTCAGGACATCTTTCCTTCCCATTGGATCAAGTGCAGACACAGGCTCATCTAGAATAAGAACCTTCGGGCTGTTGATGAGCGCTTGTGCAATGGCGAGCCTTTGCTTCATCCCTCCGCTATAGCTGCCAATGGCACGATCCTTCGCCTCATACACACGGCAAAGCTTCAACAATTCATCTGTTTTGGAACGAATGATGTTTTTCTCTAAATGAAATAACCCGCCAACCCAATGCATCCATTCCTGCCCCGTCATATCCTGATAAAATGCAGGATGCTGCGGACAGTACCCAATCACCTGACTGATTTGATCCATGTCCTTTTCGACATCAAAACCTGCCACCTTCACAACGCCAGACGTAGGACGAGCAAGCCCCGTCAAAATCCGGATCGTCGTTGTCTTCCCCGCTCCATTGGCTCCTAAAAAGCCAACACATCCAACCTCCCCAACAGAAAACGAAACGTTTTTTAAAATTTCATGCCGACCATACGATTTCGTCAGCCCATGACACTCCAACATATTCAAACGAACTCCCCCTTTTAAGAATGCTTACGACCAAAAATGAAATACGCAATAGGACCGACACTCGCCACAAACACAATCACCAAAGCCCAAACCCACTTCACTTCTCCCCTGATTCTCGATGGATCTCTTTTCAGCAAATCAAACAAACCAATCACCATTAAAATCGCTTGCAGCAAAATGAGAGGTAAAATCATCTTCATGTCCATCACGCCACTCCCTTTTCAAACGCCAATTTGTTTTGATATCACTTCTTATGACGACATCAAGAGGGAATTCGTTCAAATGGATTTTATTATTATCTATCTAATGGTCTATATGATATAAAAAAGCCCAGTGAAGGTTATTCACTGGGCTTGCTTGTGATGGTCATGAAGAATCCCGCAAAATCTTTTCCATCTTCTTTCCCTTCGCTAACTCATCAATCAGCTTATCTAGATACCGAATATTTTTCATGGTTTCTTCCTCAATGTCTTCTACTCGAACACCACAAATGACTCCTTTGATTAAACTGCGCGAAGGATGAAGCTCAGGAGCCTCCGCAAAGAAGTTTTCAACATCTATCTGTTGATCCACCCGTTCCTGCAGCTCTTCCGGACTGTACCCCGTTAACCAACAAATAATCGTATCGACTTCAGCCTTCGTTTTTCCCTTTCTTTCCACCTTTGCGATATAGAGAGGATAGACTTTTGCGAAGCTCATTGTATAGATTTTAGGTTTGTTCATGTGTTTTTCTCTCTTTCTTTGTTAAATATTCAACCTGTATTGCCTTCTCTACGTGCCGCTCTCTTAGTATGCCTATTCCCTTTTTATTACCCGCATCTTTTTTGAAAGACCTATATTTATGAAATTGAACGAAACAGAATCCTAGAAATACACAAATCGGTCCTTCGACGGTAGCAGGACCACCAATCAACAAATAAGAGCTAATAAACAATGCGATATAAACGATGAAGAAAAAAGCAATTCCCCACTTTTCCTTTTTTAAATATTTACTCATAATGACTCCGCTCCCTTGAAGATGTACGATCTTATCGAATCTATCTTTCATTTTAATTAGTTCTTTAGACACAAAAATACCCCTTTAGACAATTATATCTAAAGGGGTATCAAAAATCCGATTTTATTTAAACCTACTCCACCGTCACACTCTTCGCAAGGTTACGTGGTTTATCCACATCACACCCGCGGTGAAGGGCTGCGTAGTAAGCGATCAGCTGTAATGGGACAACAGATGCAAGTGGTGCAAGTGCTGGGTGTACAGCTGGAAGGACGAAACGGTCGCCTTCGTCTTCTAGGCCTTTTAGTGAGATGACACATGGGTTTGCACCACGTGCAACGACTTCTTTGACGTTCCCGCGAATGCTGAGGTTCACGTGCTCTTGCGTTGCAAGGGCAATGACCGGTGTGCCTTCTTCAATTAAAGCAATCGTGCCGTGTTTGAGTTCTCCACCAGCAAAGCCTTCTGCTTGGATGTAAGAGATCTCTTTTAGTTTGAGTGAACCTTCAAGGCACACATAGTAATCAAGTCCTCTTCCGATAAAGAATGCGTTACGTGTCACTGTGAAGAAGTCACGAGCGATTTGTTCCATTTCATCCTTTTGATCGACAAGGGCTTCCATTGCGTTTGCTACAATTCCAAGCTCTTTCACAAGGTCGAAGTCAAGAGATTGACCATTTAATTCAGCTGCAACGGATGCAAGGATTGCAAGAACAGCGATTTGCGCTGTGTAAGCTTTTGTTGAAGCCACTGCGATTTCTGGTCCTGCATGAAGAAGCAATGTGAAATCCGCTTCACGAGAAAGCGTAGATCCTGGTACGTTTGTGATTGTTAATGCTTTATGACCAAGCTCTTTGACTTGAACAAGTACAGCACGGCTGTCCGCAGTCTCCCCAGATTGAGAAAGGAAGATGAACAACGGCTTTTTCGATAGAAGCGGCATGTTGTAAGAGAATTCACTTGCTACATGGACTTCTACAGGTACTTTTGCCCAGTCTTCAATATATTGTTTACCAACAAGTCCTGCATGATAGCTCGTTCCACAAGCCACGATGTAAATGCGGTCTGCTTCTGCTACTGCGCTTGCGATATCGCCAGCGACTGACAGCTTGCCGTTTTCGTCTTGATATTCTTGGATGATTTTGCGCATGACAAGCGGCTGCTCATCCGTTTCTTTTAACATGTAGTGAGGATATGTGCCTTTCTCGATGTCGCTTGCATCTAGCTCAGCGATATAAGAAGGACGTGTCATGATATCACCGTCAAGGTTTTTGATGATCACCTCGTCTTTTGTGACAATGACCATTTCTTTATCCATTAATTCCGCATATTCGTTTGTTACTTGAAGCATCGCCATTGCGTCAGAAGCGACAACGTTGAAATCTTCTCCGAAACCAACCAATAATGGGCTTTTGTTTTTCGCCACATAGATTGTTTCTTTGTTTTCGTTATCGAAAAGAGCAATTGCGTAAGAGCCTTTTAGTTGAAGAAGCGTTTGACGGAAAGCTTCCTCTGTATCAAGACCTCTGTTCACAAATTGTTCGATGACTTGAACAACAACCTCTGTATCTGTGTCGCTTTTTAGTGTGACGTCTTGTAAATATTCGCGTGTCAATTGTACATAGTTCTCAATGACACCGTTATGAACAAGCGTAAAACGGCCAGAAGCACTTTGATGCGGATGCGCATTTAGATGGCTTGGTACACCGTGTGTTGCCCAGCGTGTATGTCCGATTCCAGCTGAAGATGCTACGTTTGCATCAACAACTTCACGAAGCTCAGCGATACGTCCTTTTTCTTTGAACACATGCACGCCTTCTTCGTTTGCCACAGCGATACCTGCAGAGTCATACCCACGGTACTCAAGCTTCTCTAAACCTTTTAATAAGATTTCCTTCGCATCATTCTGACCAATATAACCTACGATTCCACACATAAATATTCTTCCTCCCGATCATGTGAAAGGGACAAAGAAAGCCTACTACAATAGAAGGGACATTTCTTCGTCCCTCTCTACATGTTTAATTTGGGAGATCATGTGTATTCCCTTTGTACAAAGAGTCACCTCTTTGCTTTAAAGAAACACTTACGGCTGTGATCTCTTTTTTGATCAGCCGGGAGGCATCCGCCGAAAATTCGATAACCTCCATCCTCGTCAACTAAGCATCTTTCGTCCGATCGCTTAGTTCGGGCGCTATAATTATAAGAGAGTTTCTGAACATCTCCCCTGCCTTTCCTGATAGAATAAAAATCCAGTAACACAAGGATGATTGTACTATAAGGTCTGACCTCCGTCAATCACAATTTAGCGGGTGATCCCTTTCAAGAAAGTAAGACCTCCATACACTATATGCGATGAGGCTTGTCACGTTCTACCTTTGATGTGCTCTCCTATGTATGAAGACAACAGTTAATTGCCCTCGCGTATAAGATTCGTACAAATCCATCCATTTATGACGTTTATTCAAAAAAAAGCAAACCGCTGCTAGCGATTTGCTTTGCTATCTATTACTCAATACCCATTTCTTCCTTCACAACAGCGGTAATTCTAGTCACATATTCATCACATAGCTCTTTTGTTTTCGCCTCTGCCATGACACGTACAAGCGGCTCTGTTCCAGATGGACGAACAAGAATACGGCCGTCACCGTTCATCTCTTTTTCAACCTCTTGAATTACTGCTTTTACTTTTTCATTTTCTTCTACTTTATATTTATCAGACACTTTCACATTCACTAGAAGCTGCGGGAATTTCTCCATTTCAGCTGCAAGCTCTGACAATGTTTTTCCTGTTGCTTTGAGTGTGTTGACAAGCATGATTGCAGAAAGCATGCCATCACCTGTCGTATTGTAATCAAGGAAAATCAAGTGGCCTGATTGCTCACCGCCGACATTATACCCATCCTTTTTCATCGCTTCAACCACATAGCGGTCACCAACAGCGGTTTGGATGCTCTTAATGCCTTGTTTCTCAAGCGCTTTATAGAAACCTAGGTTACTCATGACCGTAGACACGACGGTGTCATCCTTTAATCGGCCTTCGCCCTTCAAATAACGTGCACATATGTACATAATTTGATCGCCGTCTACAATATCACCTTTTTCATCGACAGCAATCAGACGGTCACCGTCACCATCAAACGCAAGACCAATATCTGCACCCTTCTCCTTCATAAAAGCAGAAAGCGCCTCTGGATGAGTTGAGCCTACACCATCATTGATATTCAATCCGTTTGGTGATGTTCCCATTGTGGACACATCCGCATCTAAATCCGCAAATAAATGTGTCGCTAGAGAAGAGGTTGCACCGTGTGCACAGTCAAGCGCCACGTGAATACCTGTGAAATCCTCGTCTGCTGTCTGCTTCAAGAATTGCAAGTATTTCTGACCGCCTTCAAAGTAGTCATTTACTGTTCCAAGATCCGCTCCAACTGGGCGTGGCAATTGATCGACCGGCTGATCCATCAGCTGCTCAATTTCATTCTCCTGTTCATCAGACAGCTTAAAGCCGTCACCGCCGAAGAATTTAATTCCGTTATCTTGAACTGGATTGTGAGAAGCAGAGATCATGACACCCGCTTCTGCGTCCATTGCTTTTGTTAAATAAGACACTCCAGGTGTTGAGATCACACCCAGACGCATTACTTCAGCCCCAATTGAAAGTAAGCCTGCAACGAGCGCTCCTTCTAACATATGACCGGATACACGTGTGTCTCGCCCAACGAGTACCTTTGGACGTTCTTTATCCTTCGTGAGCACATAGCCGCCAAATCTCCCAATTTTAAATGCGAGCTCTGGCGTTAATTCGCTATTCGCCACACCCCTTACACCATCAGTTCCAAAGTACTTGCCCATGTTTCAATCGCTCCTTTTTTACCATTCAAGAGGACGCTTCGTCCTCTTTTTTATCTTCTTTGATCCGCTGTCTTTGACTTGATTCTTTCTTTGCTTTATCTTGCGTGGATTCTTCTTTGCTTTTCTCTTCCTGATCATCGTCATCAGAAGATGGCTTCTTCTGATCATTTGTAGACGCTGGCTGATCTTCTGTCTCAGTAGAAGTCAATTTCACTTTGACCTTTGATCTCGATAATGTCCACGTCACATTTTGAGGACCGTTCACTTGAATTGTGACCTCATGTGTTCCTTCGTTCAAGTCCCCGACATTGATATAGGCTTCAACATCTGAAGCCTTTAGTTTATCAATCGCACTCTTTGATCCCTTTGCTGTTAACGTAAGCCGTCCAGAAGATGGGCTCACAAAATCAGAGGTGAGATCCTTGCTCAGACCTACGACAGAAATTGGTACATTATCGATCTTTTTTTCTTGAGCTGTAGCAACCTTCACTTTGATCTTCACCGTTTCGGGTGATACCTTTTTCACACCATCTGGCAGGGGAATATCGGCATCAATCTCCGTATCATCTTTGATCTTGCTTAGGTCCAGCTTGACGCCATCAATAAAATCAAGCGAATCCAGCACTTTTTGAGAGCCGTACACTGTGACCTCACTCGGGCTTGTCTCAATACTTGAGATACTGATCCCATCCGGCAAACTGCCAGTCCGCTCTATTTTAAACGGAACCTTTTTGCTTGGACTTGAGATGGGAACTGTAATATTCACAACAGACGGACTCAATTCGACTGGCAGCTCATTCCCACTGCTATCATACACAGTGAGCTTCGCTTCCTTTTCAATTTGCTGATCGACATCCTCTAGGTTCACAAATGCTTTAATGACAGAAATTTTGTCGATCACGTCTTTTGAACCTGTGACTGTGACTTTTTTCGGATTCACAATAGGCTGTTCAGGTGAATAGCCGTCTTTGATTTTATTTTGATTATAAAATTCGGTTTCAACAGGAAATTCTGCTGTTGTTTTTTCTTGTATCGTCACCGTCGTCACAGATGGGTTGATCGATAGCGTGAGTCCCTTTGATACATCTCTTGCCTTCAGCTCCACTTTATGAGTACCTGTGGATAAATTCTGCATATCTGCATATATTTCAAAGTTCTTTGTTTGTCTTGCTGTTTTCACAGCACTCGTTGACCCTTTAATCGTCACATTGACTGTTTGCGGCACACCAGTGACGACGTACTTCTCGTCATCATAATACGCTTTAACAGGAATATCGGTTAAGGTCGCTTCATCTGTCGTCGATGTTGGGAAAAAGGATTCACCGATTTTTTTCGGCGTGGGCGCTTGCGCTGAATTGACTGCACCATACAGCAATAAAGCGAAGACCAATGCAAAAAGCTTTACGGCCCAGCGATTATTCAAAATCTTATCCATTTTTCTTGCCCCTCCAATACCATTTGGTCGAGGAAGCATCTTTGCTGTTCTTACTAAATTCAGCAATCAGCATTTCTTCAAGCGCTTCTTCTGTCAATTCTCGGTGGAGATCACCATTTCTCGCGACAGAAATGCCGCCTGTCTCCTCAGAAACGATGACGGTCAAGCTGTCTGTCACTTCGCTAATTCCGACTGCCGCCCGGTGACGCGTCCCTAGTTCCTTAGAGATAAAAGGACTTTCTGACAGCGGTAAATAACAAGCCGCAGCTGCAATCTCATCACGCTTCATAATGACAGCACCGTCATGAAGCGGTGTATTTGGAATGAAAATATTAATGAGCAGCTCTGAACTCACCTTTGCATTCAAAGGAATTCCAGTCTCTATGTAATCATTCATCCCAGTATCACGCTCAATTGTCAGCAGCGCGCCGATTCTGCGTTTTGCCATATAGTTAATTGCTTTTGTAATTGCCTCGATCGTTTTCTGCTGCTGTTCCTCTACAGGTGTCCCGCTTCTTGAGAAGAAACGGCCGCGCCCAAGCTGCTCAAGCGCTCTCCTTAGCTCTGGCTGAAAAATAATAATGATCGCAAGGAATCCCCACGTAATCGCTTGATCCATCAGCCATTGAAGTGTGTTAAGACCGAGATACGCACTTCCCATCCTGACGAGAACAATGACCACAATTCCCTTTAAAAGCTGAACCGCTTTTGTTCCGCGGATGACCATCATTAATTTATATATCACATACCAAACAACGAGAATATCAACAGCATTACCGAGGTACTGCAAAATAGGAATATCCCCTAAAGCCATTTCCTCGTCCTCCAGAATTTTCAGTTATTCTTCGTTTGATGCATTTTTGATAAAAAAAGAGCCTATGTGTAAATACATAGCGTGGCTATTATATCACATTTTGTTTCAGCAAGGAAAACAGTTGCCATATATGGCTGGCCTGCTAGCTCGCATACATTCTGACCTATAATATAGAAAAAGAGCAGCCCCTAAAGAGACTGCTCTCGACCCGTATAATTACTTTTGCTCCTCTGGTCCAATGACCCGCATCACATTTTGTGCTGTAGATTTCATTTTGTACCAAATCCAATCAAACACTTCATTAATTTCATTAATTTGACCAGTGACTTGTCCGGCAGAAGCAGTCAGCTGTTCCCCATTGACGACGGTGACATTTCCATCAACCTTGCCTTCTACAATCAGCTTGCCATTTTTGACAGTGACATCACCTTTTACGGTTTCCCCTTTAGGTACGGTCACTGTATCATTTACAACGACGAGATTCGGCTGCTTCGACACACTGAAATTATGATCCGTATTCCAGCTTGTAAACAGACTGCCTCCCATCAAAATGAGAAAGAGGGCAGCGGCCACCATCAGCGGATGAGCTTTGATCCATCTTTGAACCGACACACGCTTTTTTTCCTTTGGAAGACCTGCCATCACCTTTGCAGTGAAATCAGTCGGTGCTTCTATATGAGATGTACTCTGCACAAGCGCGATGGATTTCTCAATTTGTTGAAAATGAGTACGGCACTCCTCACACGATTGCAGATGGCTTTTTAATTCTTTTTCGTCTTGGGGCTCAATGTCCCCGTCTAAATACTGATGCATAAGCAGGACGATTTTTTCCTGACAACTCATCAAAATCACCTCACTCAAAGGTCTCTCAACTGTTTCCGGAGAGCCTCTCTACCCCTGTGTATTCTCGTTTTCACCGTACCAACAGGTATATTTAGAATCTCACTAATTTCTTTTAACGAGAGTTCATCAATATACTTTAATACGATGACCGAACGATATTTATCGGGTAATCTTAGAATTTTTTGCTGAATGGTACTCGATAATTCAAGAGACACCACCTCTTCCTCTGGCAAAATGCCATCAGCAGCAATTTGAGAATACATATTCAATCCTTCTGTTCCTGCCACCTCTGCATCTAAATAATAATCCGGCTTTTTTTTGCGAATACGATCGATGGTCAGGTTGGTTGCAATGCGGTACAGCCACGTAGAAAACTTACGATTCACATCAAAGCTTTCAATATTCACATAGGCACGAATAAACGCCTCCTGTGCAATATCCTCTGCTTCGTGTGCATTCCCAAGCATACGGTAGCACAGCTGATAAATTTTGTCTTTATACAGGTCTACGATGTCTGCAAATGCGTTCTGGTCGCCTTTTTTCACTTGCTTAATTCTCTTTTTAATCATTGTGTCCATAGTATATTCAACCTCTGCCTTCACCGGTCTTTATGTATACGAACCTCTTTCCAAAAGGTTTCATTCTCCTCTAAAAAATAGTGTAACAAATTTTTGACAGCGTGTTACGCATATCCACTGGTAAAAACCTTAATATATCCTTAAATTTTCCGAAAATAAAAAAGAACGGGAACAAAT
The DNA here is from genome assembly GCF_037965155.1 of Bacillus sp. FSL W8-1143. NCBI lineage: Bacteria > Bacillati > Bacillota > Bacilli > Caryophanales > Bacillaceae > Bacillus > Bacillus sp. FSL W8-1143. Next base: position 184,732 of record NZ_CP150182.1, on the reverse strand, counting down.
CCCGCTCTACAATAGCTTTTCGCCCATTAACGATCCAATTAATGCAACAGCTGCTTCGGCTGTTTTATTTTTTTCATCCAAAACCGGGTTCACCTCAACAAATTCAGCTGAAGTCAAAATACCGGCTTCTTCTAAAAGCTCCATAGCAAGATGACTCTCCCGGTAGCTAATGCCGCCTGCCACAGGAGTTCCTACACCAGGACACTCGGCTGGATCTAATCCATCTAAATCAAGAGACAGGTGGACACCATCTGTTCTTTCCTTTAAATATGCAATCGCTTCCTCCATCACCCTTGTCATCCCTAAACGATCTATTTCATGCATCGTATACACTTTAATGCCTTTATCTCTAATCAACGCCCGCTCTCCTTCATCTAAGGATCGAGCACCAATTAAAACAACATTCTCAGGCTTCAATTTTGGAGAATAGCCGCCAATATTCGTTAAATCCGCATGGCCAAGGCCAAGACTGACTGCAAGCGGCATACCATGTATATTTCCAGAAGGAGAGGTTTCCTCTGTATTTAAATCACCGTGTGCATCATACCAAATGACACCTAAGTTTTCATAGTGCTTCGATACACCAGCAAGTGTGCCAATGGCAATGCTATGATCACCGCCTAAAATGAGCGGGAATGAGCCTGATTGCACAATACTGTCAACCTTCTCAGCCAGCAGCTGATTCGCACCAGCATTCTCCGTTAAGTTTTTTAGCTTTTCACTTGTATATAAACCTTTTTCATCATCTCTTTGTTCAACCGGAATATCCCCGAGATCCTCCACATCAAATGAAAGCGATTCCAATTTTTCTTTTACGCCTGCACACCGAATCGCACTTGGTCCCATATCGACGCCCCTTCTCATTTGACCCAAATCCATCGGAACCCCGACAAGCGTGACCTTCTTTTGATCTCCCATATGTACATCCCCTTTCCGTTCATGCTTATATTTTACTTTCTCGGTGCCTTCTGACTCAACTCAACAATATTTTGAATAGTTATACATTCCGCCTGCCAACATAAAAAAAGACACCTTTTTGAAAAAGGTGTCTTAACTGGGCTAGCTGGATTCGAACCAACGCATGACGGAGTCAAAGTCCGTTGCCTTACCGCTTGGCTATAGCCCAAAAATGGTGGAGGGGGGCGGATTCGAACCGCCGAACCCGGAGGGAGCGGATTTACAGTCCGCCGCGTTTAGCCACTTCGCTACCCCTCCACATATGAAATTGATAAAGAAAAAACAGTGCCGGCAAGAGGACTTGAACCCCCAACCTACTGATTACAAGTCAGTTGCTCTACCAGTTGAGCTACACCGGCATATGGTGGAGGATGACGGGCTCGAACCGCCGACCCTCTGCTTGTAAGGCAGATGCTCTCCCAGCTGAGCTAATCCTCCAAATCAATGGTGACCCGTACGGGATTCGAACCCGTGTTACCGCCGTGAAAGGGCGGTGTCTTAACCGCTTGACCAACGGGCCAATTTGTCAAGTTTGACTGTTTCCGTGAAGCTGACAAAAGTTATTATATACAGGTTGTCCCCCTTTTGTAAAGGGGATTTTTATTTTTTTTATTTTCTAACTATTTACCTTTGATTAGCACCACTTTTTCACTGAAATATAATTTCAGTATTTAAATATAATGTTGAAATTTCATATCATACTGAATATACTGAAAATGAAGAAATAAGGAGGAATGTCGCATGCAGCCATCTCAATTGCGTTCTTTGACAACAGAATCAAGAAATCCTAACACAATGGGAATATCACAAGCAGATCCACTCGAAATGCTCCAAATGATTAATGAAGAAGATATGAAGGTCGCTCAAGCAGTCAACCGTGTCCTACCACATGTCAAAACAGCAAGTGACTTCGCCTATGAATCCATCTCAAATGGGGGCAGACTCGTTTATTTAGGAGCCGGGACAAGCGGCAGACTTGGCGTGATGGATGCTGTCGAATGTCCCCCTACCTATAGCGTCTCACCTGATGTGATTGTCGGCATCATGGCAGGCGGAGACACTGCTTTTTCACATGCTGCCGAAGATGTGGAAGACAGTGAAGAAGCCGGCAAACAGGATTTAGTACACATTCACCTGACATCAAAAGATACAGTCGTCGGTATCGCCGCCAGCGGTAGGACACCCTACATCATCGGCGCTTTAAACTACGCTAAATCCATCGGCGCAAAAACAGTAGCCCTCAGCTGTAATGAACAATCAAAAATTAGCGAACTGGCAGACTGCGCCATTGAAGTCATTGTAGGACCTGAAGCCATCACCGGGTCAACACGAATGAAAGCCGCATCCGCTCATAAAATGATTTTAAATATGCTTTCCACCTCTGTCATGATCAGACAAGGAAAAGTATATGAAAACCTGATGGTTGATGTAAAAGTCAGCAATCATAAATTAAAAGAACGCGCCATCACCATCATTCAACATGTGACAAACGCTCCCTACGAACAAGCCGTGAAAACGCTTGAAGCGGCAGACTTAGAAGTCAAAACTGCCATCGTCATGCTCCAAACAAACACAGATAAGAAAACAGCCAAGGATTTGCTCAACAAAACGAATGGTCATATCGACAAAGCCATCTCACACCATCAATCCTAAAGGAGGCAGAGCTCATGTCAGCAGGTGGACTCACCCTACTACACACAATGAAAGCAAAGCTCCCCCAATCTGAAAAAATCATTGCAGACTATATCCTTGCCCATCCTGACAAAGTCATTAAAAGCACAGTACATGAGATCAGTCAGGCAGCCGGTGCAAGCAGCTCTGCAGTCATCCGCCTTTGTAAATCTCTCGGTCTAGATGGCTATCACGATTTAAAAATGCGAATCGCTGGAGACTTGATGCATAGCGATAAACAAGGCTACCGTGATATCGAACAAGATGAACCAATTCAATCCATAATTCAAAAAACAGCAGGAAACTCGATTCAATCGATTAAGGATACTGCTTCTATTTTAAATGCAGATGCGTTAGAAAAGGCTGTTCAATTACTGCTGCATGCAAACCAAATCCATTTTATCGGCGTCGGTGCATCTGGCATCGTCGCAGCGGATGCCCAGCAGAAATTTCTCAGAATCAATTATGCAGCGACTGCCTTCACTGACATGCACATCGCATCAACGGTCATCGCAAATGCAGGAAAGAATGACATCGTGTTCGGTATATCCTTTTCAGGAGAAACGTTAGATATCATTCAAGCCCTTCAGCTCGCAAAAGACAATCAAGTCAAAACCATTGCCTTGACGCATCCAGGTCAAACAAGCGTTTCTGCCTTATGTGACGTTCACCTATCGACGTCCGGTTCCAATGAAGCACCTTTTCGCAGTGCAGCCACTTCCTCTAGAATGGCACAGCTCTACTTAATTGATGTCTTGTTCCTCAGCTTAGCTTCCCGTCAATATGAAGAGACAGCGCAATATATTGACAAAACAAGACATGCCATCCGCTCCATGAAACGAAAAACAAAGGGGGATTCAACATGAGTCATCAAACGAAATATCAGCAGTTGGCGAAAGACATTCTTTCTCTCTGTGGTGGTTCTGAAAACATTTCTTCCCATACACATTGTATGACGCGTCTCCGAATTACACCGATTGACAATGAACAAGTTCAGATCAATGCAATCAAAGAACTCGATGGCGTCATTGGAGTCGTCGAGGCAGAAACGCTGCAAATTATCTTAGGTACTGGTGTTGTCAACCAAGTATCAAGTGCGTTTGAACAACTGCTAAATGCCTCTGGCTCCTATGATTTAAACAACGAAGCACAAAAAAACAAGCAAGCCATTTCACAAAAGAACCGCACACCGTTCAAGCTGTTCTTACGACGAATTGCCAGCATTTTTATTCCTATCATTCCAGCACTCGTTGCATCAGGTCTTATTACAGGGATTACAAAAGCAATCGTGCAAGCGGGCTGGCTTGATGGAAAGTCTCAAGCAGCGATCATTTTAACCGTTATTGGTTCAGGCTTGTTCGCATATCTCGGTATATTAGTCGGAACAAATGCCGCAAAGGAGTTTGGGGGCTCTCCTGCATTAGGCGCATTAGCTGGTATCCTCATTATTAATCCAGCCTCCGCAGATATTATGCTATTTGGCACAAATATTCTACCAGGCAGAGGCGGTCTCATCGGTGTTCTTCTAGCTGCCATCTTTATGGCGCTTGTGGAAACAAGAATCAGACGCTTCGTCCCGCAATCACTTGATATCATCGTCACACCAACCATCACACTACTCATTACAGGCATTTTTACGTACGTTGTCTTCATGCCAGTCGGCGGATTTATATCTGATGCCATTACCTCAGGATTAACTTATCTATTAAATATGGGCGGAATCTTCGCTGGATTTATTCTTGGTGCGACCTTCCTTCCACTTGTTGTAACAGGACTTCACCAAGGACTGACACCGATTCATATGGAACTCATTAATTCCATAGGAGATGACCCGCTTTTGCCGATTCTCGCTATGGGCGGTGCAGGACAGGTAGGTGCGGCATTCGCCATTTATATGAAGACAAAAAAGAAAAAACTCAAAAGGGCCATCGCAGGTGGACTTCCTTCAGGGATGCTTGGCATTGGTGAACCACTCATTTTCGGTGTCACACTCCCGCTGGGACGACCATTTCTCACCGCTTGTCTTGGCGCTGGAATCGGCGGAGCATTTCAAGCCTACTTCCAAATTGCAACGAAGGCGATTGGTGTATCAGGTCTCCCATTAACCTTTATTGTTCACGCACATCAAATGCTTCTTTACTTAATCGGACTCTTTATTGCATATGTCGCTGGATTTATTTTCACATACTTATTTGGTTTTCATGATGATATGGCTGTTGAATTTGAGGAAAAATAAGCAATAGGAGGTCTAACTCTTGAAGAAATACTTTCTCTTAATGACAAGTCTGCTCATGCTCCTTGGATTACCAGCACAAACATTTGCAACTAGCTCCCATCCTGTATCGTCTTTGTCTAAAACAGCACCTGAAGAATACCCCGTCTTAAAAAAGGCAAAACGACCGGAACAAGTTGGTTTTTCTTCTAGGCAGCTTAGGAAGGTTGATCACATGATTCAAAACGATATCAAAGCAGGATTTCCAGGAGCCGCACTCATCATCATCAAAGACGGAAAAATCGTCCATCAAAAAGCCTATGGCTACAGGCAAAAATACGAAGGCACAACGGAACTCAAATCCTATAAGAAAATGAAAAAGAACACTCTGTTCGACTTAGCATCCAACACCAAAATGTATGCGACCAACTATGCCCTGCAAAAGCTTGTCTACGAGAAAAAACTGAATGTGAATGAAAAAATACAAGCCATCCTGCCAGATTTTAAAGATGAACCAGATGCAAAGGTAACCGGCAAAGATCAGCTCCGTGTAAAAGATCTTCTGACCCATTCTGCCGGACTCCCTTCCAGTGTTTTATTTTATAGCAAAGAAGCAGCCGGCACCTTTTTCTCTCAAGATAGAAAGACAACGATGAAATGGCTGCCGAAGGTGCCTCTGCAATACAAACCAGGTACCCAGCACATTTATAGTGACATTGATTACATGCTGTTAGGCATGATCATTGAGAAAAAAACAGGCATGCCTCTTGATCAATATGTAGAGTCGACAATCTATCGGCCGCTAGGTCTCAAACACACAATGTTCAATCCACTGCAAAAAGGATTCAAACCGAAGCATTTTGCAGCAACCGAACGTTTAGGTAATTCGCGAGATGGTGTCATTGATTTTGAAAACATTCGCAGATACACCTTGCTAGGGGAAGTCCATGATGAAAAAGCATATTACTCAATGGCAGGAATTTCTGGTCATGCTGGACTTTTCTCTAACATATCAGACATGGCCGTGCTGCTCCAGCTCATGCTGAACAAAGGAGGCTATGGAAAAACAACCATCTTTGATCAAGCTTCTATCGATCTCTTTACAGCCTCTTCTGATACAAACCCAACATACGGGCTAGGCTGGCGAAAAAACGGTCATACTGACATGGAATGGATGTTTGGAAAATATGCAAGTAACGAAGCCTATGGACATACTGGCTGGACCGGAACGATGACATTGATTGATCCAAAACATAATCTAGGTATCGTCTTGCTGACAAATAAGAAACATTCGCCTGTCGTTTCACCTGAAACCAACCCAAATCAATTTGAAGGTGACCTTTTCCCAACTGGCACTTATGGAAGCATCATGACCGCAATCTACGAATCTTTTAAGTAAAAGGAGGAATTCGATGTTAAAAGCACTTTTCCCCGCTGCTTTGGTTTTAGCTCTGCTAACCTCTTCCATTCCAACGGAAAAGGTTAGCTCTGCCCCTCTTTCAACCGCAAAACAAATGGTACAAAACATGTCTTTGGATGAAAAGATAGGTCAAATGCTTATGCCAGACTTTCGTAATTGGCAAACAAAAGATGAATCCGCACCTACAGGCTTAACAAAGATGAATAAAGAAGTATCCCATCTTGTAGAAAAATATCATCTAGGCGGTGTCATCTTATTTGCGGAGAATGTCGTTGATACGAAACAAACCGTCAAACTCACCCATGAATTTCAAAAAGCATCACCAAAGATTCCATTACTCATTTCAATTGATCAAGAAGGTGGAATCGTCACAAGATTACAAAAGGGAACACATTTCCCAGGAAATATGTCGATTGGTGCCTCTAGAAGCACGAAAAATGCATACGACACAGGGAAAATCATCGGTAAGGAATTAAACGCACTAGGGATCAATACAAACTTCTCTCCTGTGCTAGATGTGAATAATAACCCAAACAACCCCGTCATTGGTGTCCGTTCCTTTAGCTCTGACCCTGCCCTTGTCACAAGGCTTGGCCTTCAAACCATGAAGGGACTTCAAAAGGAGAAGACGATTTCGACACTAAAGCATTTCCCGGGACATGGTGATACAGCCGTCGATAGTCACTACGGCTTGCCGCTCGTAGAACATGATCTAGATCGTTTAAAAAAAGTTGAACTCTATCCATTTCAACAAGCCATCAACGCTGGTGCGGATATGGTCATGACCGCTCATGTTCAATTTCCCGCCATTGATGATACAACATATAAAAGCAAAAAAGATGGCGAGGACATTATGGTTCCAGCAACCTTATCGAAAAAAGTCATCACACACTTATTAAAAGAAGAGATGGGCTTTCAAGGTGTTGTCGTAACAGACGCCCTAAATATGAAAGCGATTGCAGATAACTTCGGACAGGAAGAAGCCGTAGTGATGGCCATTAAGGCTGGCGTCGACATCGCCCTCATGCCAGCACCAGTCACCTCTCTTAAAACTGAGAAAAACCTTGAGAATGTGTTCAATGCTGTAAAACAGGCAATTGTAAAGAAAGAAATTCCGATGTCTCAAATCAACGAATCTGTTGAAAAAATTCTTCAATTGAAGATCAAACGAGGCATCATTTCTTCCAAAAAACCTATCACCCTTGAGAAAAAAATCAAAAAAGCCACTCAAGTCGTTGGGAAAAAATCGCACCGGAAAGCAGAACAAAAAATGGCGCGTGAAGGGATCACCCTGCTTAAAAACAACGATAAGACCCTACCCTTCAAGCCTAAAAAGAATGATAAAATCTTGGTCATGGCACCTTACGAAGATCAAACAAAAGCCATGTCTGTCACAATTGACTCTCTGATCAAACAAAAAAAGATTAAACCTGTACGTATCCAATCATATGCTTTTGCGGATAAGACCTTCAACAAAGAAACAGCCAGACTCATACAAGATGCTGACTATGTGATTACCGGCTCATACGTTGTCCAAAATGATCCAGCTGTGAATGATGGTGTGATTGATGACAATGTACAGGACCCGAAAAAATGGGCTACTGCTTTCCCGCGTGCTGTCATGAAAGAAGCTGCAGCACAAAACAAAAAAATGGTCATCATGAGCCTAAGAAACCCTTACGATGCTGCAAATTTTGAGGAGGCGGATGCCTTACTAGCTGTTTACGGTTTTAAGGGTTACTCAAACGGACAATTCAACCAGCCAAATATTCCTGCTGGGTTAGAAGTTATATTTGGCACTGCATCACCTAAAGGCAAACTGCCTGTAGATATCCCATCTGTCACTCATCAAAATCAAACCCTATATCCATTCGGCTATGGACTCAACTTGAAAGGGAAACAGATCAAATAGGAGGGATTCTCTTGAAAAAAACAGCAAGCTTCATACTCGCAAGCATTCTCATTATGAGCACATTGACCGCCGCCTCCCCCGCAAGCCAAGAACGAACAGATACAAAAGGAAAAAAAGCAACAGTCAAAACAGGGATTGAAACACTACTCTCAGGCAACCTTTCATGGTTAAAAGGGAAAAGGGTCGGCCTCATTACGAACCCAACTGGTATTGATGCAAATATGAAAAGCAGTGTCGATCTCCTATTTGAGCATCCAAATATTAAGCTTACTGCTCTATATGGACCTGAACATGGTGTGCGCGGCGATGCACAAGCAGGAGAAGGCGTCGAATCCTATACCGATGAAAAAACAGGTCTTCCTGTTTACTCCCTCTATGGAAAAACAAGAAAACCAACGCCTGACATGCTCAAAAATGTAGATGTCTTGCTGTTTGATATCCAAGATGTTGGCACTCGTTATTACACCTATATTTACACGATGGCCTATGCGATGGAGGCCGCTAAAGAAAACAACATTCCCTTTGTTGTCCTAGACCGTCCAAACCCTATTGGCGGACTAAAAGTAGAAGGCCCTGTATTAGAACCTGAGCACGCTTCATTTGTAGGGCTCTATCCAATACCATTAAGACATGGGATGACCACTGGTGAACTAGCAACATTCTTTAACAAAGAGTTTCATATCAATGCTGATGTCACAGTCATCAAAATGAAAAATTGGAAGCGTTCCTTGACGTTTGATGACACGAAGCTACCGTTCGTCCTTCCTTCACCTAACATGCCGACAGTGGATAGTACCTTTGTATATCCCGCCACAGGATTAATTGAAGGCACAAATGTCTCTGAAGGCAGAGGAACAACAAAACCGTTCGAGCTCATTGGCGCTCCGTATATCAATAGCAATGAGCTAGCAGATCATCTAAATCAATTAAAACTAAAGGGTGTGAAATTTAGACCCGTATCATTCACCCCCACTTTTTCTAAACATGCAGGGAAGCTATCACACGGTGTGCAGCTATACGTCACAGACCGCTCTTCATTCGAAGCGGTAAAAACAGGGTTATCCATCATTAAAGCCATACATGATTTATATCCAAAAGACTTTGAGTTCCTTCAAACAGGCAGCTTTGATAAACTCATCGGGAATGATTGGATCAAAGAAGAAATCAACCAAGGTACTTCTGTCAAACACCTCATGAAGCGTTATCATCACGACCTCAAATCGTTCGAAAAGAAACGGAAGAAATATCTCATCTATTAATTCGCAAAAAGACCTCCATCTCATAGGATGGAGGTCTTTTCATGATAAAGATTTAGTCACAGCAGGTGCCTTCAGCTCAAATCGATTGAGTAAAAAACCAAACAAGGCAGCAAGTACTTGCTGAAACAGCATGCCAATCACAACAGGGACAGCAACAGCAGGCGGGAAAAAGCTAATAGCAAGCACAGCCCCAGCACTAATATTTCTCATGCCGCCTGTATACACAATGGCCACAATTTCCCCTTGAGTACATTTCATCACCTTTCCAATCAACCACGCAAAAGCATACCCACTCATCGCAATGAAAAAGACAGTCGCTGCTTTGCTAAAAAATGCAGCATCCAGTTCACGCAAATATGGGGCGACAACAGAACTGTTAATCGATACGACAACAAACAAGCCTAATTTTGAAAAAGGAGCCAGGGTCTGACTCATTGTTTTCGTCACCGATGGCTTTGCATACTGACGAACAAGCATCCCTAAAATAGAGGGCAGCACCACCATACCGAACAGCCCTTTCATGATCGCCACCATGTCCATATGGACCTGTGTACCGACGAAAAGTGACAAGCTTACTGGAACAATCAATGGCGAAAGCAATGTATCAATTAAAATGATAGATAGCGTTAACCCGACATTCCCTTTATACATCGCCGCCCATATTAAACTAGACACACCTGTTGGAATCACCATCGCAAGAGTCAAACCGGTGATCGTCATAGAATCGCCCGCAAATATCAAATGCCCCGCTGACCAAGCATAAAGAGGCATCAGCACATGCAAAATCATAAACGATAAAATCAAAGGCAATGGGTGCATTACCGTATGCTTTAAAGCCGAAAAAGTAGAAGACAAACTCCCTGCAAAGGTCATAACAGCAAATACCCATGGCACCAAAAACGTAAAATCCCTTAAATAGGCCGCCAATAAAACACCGAATAACACACTAATAGGCGTAATAAGCGGCATCATCCGGCCGAGCACTTGGTTCAAACGCACAAGCATGCCGGCCACCTCCATCCTTCACTTTCTTACCTTTTCTATTGTAACAAACAGAAAGAACTTATTAAGAACCATTCGCCTGTTTCACAAGATTTCGACTTTGTGTATCCATTCCAACTACGTCTACTTGTACGCCAGCTGCTTGAAACTTTTCCTTTACACGTTCTATCGCTGGAGATCTTTCCCTGATGAACACTTGGATGAAGCGTCTTTTAGAACGATCAATAAAATGAAACATCGAACTGAATAAAGACAAACAAAAAAACCCTATATAAAGGGGCTTTTAGATTGTTGACAAAGTGCTAAAATGATTTTGATTTTAGCACTTTGTCTTCTTTTTTTCAGCGTGATAGAAAACCTTTGAAGTCTAGGAAGGACAGCTACTTTTGCGGAGCGAATTGAACATTCGTGAGCACCAGCGCGCAGACCTGACAACGAATGCGAGGGTTTGTCTACACGCTGAAAGCCCCTATATAAAGGGGCTTTTGGTTTATTAACGTAATAATTGAAGTACGTTTTGTGGCTGTTGATTCGCTTGTGCAAGCATAGCTTGAGAAGCTTGAGAAAGAATGTTGTTCTTAGTGAATTCACTCATTTCTTTAGCCATGTCAACGTCACGAATACGAGACTCAGCAGCAGTTAAGTTTTCAGCAGATGCACCCAAGTTGTTAATAGTGTGCTCTAGACGGTTTTGTACTGCACCAAGTTTTCCACGTTGAGCAGATACTTGGTTAATAGCTGCATCAACAATACTTAGTTGAGTATCAAAACCAACATCAGTAGCATCTGCTGCATTATCAGCAAACTTTCTTACATCGATGTCTTTAATAGCTTGATTCGCTACAATCCCATTAGCATCTTTAACTCCCAATGCATCTGTACTCATTTTATCAATATGAACTGAAATTTGTTGAGTTGCGTTAGCACCGATTTGGAACACTAAAGCATTACCACTTGCTGGGACTACAGGTGTACCGTTATCATCTGGATCATCTGGATCTCCCGGAATTGCCGGTGTTCCTGGGGTTCCTTTAAACGTACCATCTAATAATTTTTTACCATTAAACTCTGTACGATTTGAGATACCATCTACTTCTTCTTGTAAAGCTTCAATTTCATCTTGGATAGATTGAAGGTCAGACTCTTTATCCTGCGTACCAGTGTTTCCAGCTTGAACCACTAGTTCACGTACACGTTGAAGGATCGAGTGAGTTTCAGTCAATGCACCCTCAGCTGTTTGGATAAGAGAGATACCGTCCTGTGCGTTTTTAGAAGCCATTTCTAATCCGCGGATTTGTCCACGCATTTTTTCAGAGATGGCAAGACCTGCTGCGTCATCTCCTGCACGGTTGATTTTAAGACCAGAAGAAAGCTTCTCCATGTTCTTTTGGCTCGCACCGTTGTTTGCAGATAAACGGTTTAAAGTGTTAAGTGCTGCGATGTTGTGGTTAATTCTCATTTCTTATTACCTCCATGTAATTTTTTTCGAGAGCTTATCTGTTAAGTCCATTTGGATGAGAAGCTCTTCCTTAGAATTTCCGATTTCTAAGGCATGTGTATAGTAGTAACGCAGAGCACCTTTTGGCTCTCTAACTTTACTACCATATGTAACACCAGTTATGGCAATAATCATGAAATCTCCTTCTATTGATGCTCACCATAACAATGAGTATTGTGTTACCTACTATAGACAGACCTACCACATATTTTAGTTTGTGGAAATTATTAATTTCACAAATTCGACACATTTAACAAGCATATAAGGATGATAAAATTTAACCAACTGCGTTTTATGGAATATTAAGTAAAATGAAAATAATATATTACGAAAACAGGAGGAGAAACATGATTAGTGTAAAACCGTGTGGAAACAACACTTTTTCGTATACACTAGAATCACTCGATAAAGTAACAGAGAAAAGAAAAAGGATTTTAAGAGAAGGATTCACTTCAAAAGAAGAACAATGAAAGTTGCGAAAGCAAAAGAATTGCAACTCCACGGATTTTCAAACGATGAAAAATAAACATCAAAAAAGCCCCTATTCTCTATGGTCAGGGGCTTTACTTTTTTCATTTTTTCAATGCTTTTTGAAGAGCTGCTTTTGTTTTCGATCCGTTCCATCTCTTATGTGGCACAACGTTGGCCAATGAAATGCCTTGCTCTGTCATCAGCTGAACGAATTAGCATTATGCGTTCTCAACTACCTTTTCAAATTTAAATACATGGTGGGAGCGATTCGCAAAAAGGCACGATATAAGAAAATTCATTTGCATGATATGTGTCATACTCATGCTACTAAATCAAATCGGCATATACCTGGGTTTAATATCAAATCTGTCTCTCAGCGTTTAGGTCATGCGTATGTTAAAACAACTCTTGATACGTATACACATACGGTCTAGTGGCGGATGCTTTAACAAACTTATTGCAAATTCGATAATTGGTCCCCAATTTGTCCCCAAGCAATTAAAAAAGGACATAAAAAAAAGCCTTCTCATCATCGAGAAACCTTGTCAGATCAACATTTAGAGGAAAGCTTCCAAGCGGGCTCGAACCGCTGACCTCTTCCTTACCATGGAAGTGCTCTACCTACTGAGCTATGGAAGCATGGCTCCGCAGGTAGGACTCGAACCTACGACCGATCGGTTAACAGCCGATAGCTCTACCACTGAGCTACTGCGGAATGATAAAGTAACTTCTTCCATTGGAAGGATATAAACAAAAAGCTTGGCGGCGTCCTACTCTCACAGGGGGAGACCCCCAACTACCATCGGCGCTGAAGAGCTTAACTTCCGTGTTCGGTATGGGAACGGGTGTGACCTCTTCGCTATCGCCACCAAACCTGATGGAGAGAATGTTCTCTCAAAACTAGATAACAATGTTCAAGCTTCACATTAGAATATAGGTTAAGTCCTCGATCTATTAGTATCTGTCAGCTCCACGTGTCACCACGCTTCCACCTCAGACCTATCAACCTGATCATCTTTCAGGGATCTTACTTCCTTGCGGAATGGGAAATCTCATCTTGAGGGGGGCTTCATGCTTAGATGCTTTCAGCACTTATCCCGTCCGCACATAGCTACCCAGCGATGCCCTTGGCAGAACAACTGGTACACCAGCGGTGCGTCCATCCCGGTCCTCTCGTACTAAGGACAGCTCCTCTCAAATTTCCTGCGCCCGCGACGGATAGGGACCGAACTGTCTCACGACGTTCTGAACCCAGCTCGCGTACCGCTTTAATGGGCGAACAGCCCAACCCTTGGGACCGACTACAGCCCCAGGATGCGATGAGCCGACATCGAGGTGCCAAACCTCCCCGTCGATGTGGACTCTTGGGGGAGATAAGCCTGTTATCCCCGGGGTAGCTTTTATCCGTTGAGCGATGGCCCTTCCATGCGGAACCACCGGATCACTAAGCCCGACTTTCGTCCCTGCTCGACTTGTAGGTCTCGCAGTCAAGCTCCCTTGTGCCTTTACACTCTGCGAATGATTTCCAACCATTCTGAGGGAACCTTTGGGCGCCTCCGTTACATTTTAGGAGGCGACCGCCCCAGTCAAACTGCCCACCTGACACTGTCTCCCTGCCCGATAAGGGCAGCGGGTTAGAAGGTCAATACAGCCAGGGTAGTATCCCACCGATGCCTCCACCGAAGCTAGCGCTCCGGTTTCCAAGGCTCCTACCTATCCTGTACAAGCTGTACCAACATTCAATATCAGGCTGCAGTAAAGCTCCACGGGGTCTTTCCGTCCTGTCGCGGGTAACCTGCATCTTCACAGGTACTATAATTTCACCGAGTCTCTCGTTGAGACAGTGCCCAGATCGTTGCGCCTTTCGTGCGGGTCGGAACTTACCCGACAAGGAATTTCGCTACCTTAGGACCGTTATAGTTACGGCCGCCGTTTACTGGGGCTTCAATTCGCACCTTCGCTTACGCTAAGCGCTCCTCTTAACCTTCCAGCACCGGGCAGGCGTCAGCCCCTATACTTCGCCTTACGGCTTCGCAGAGACCTGTGTTTTTGCTAAACAGTCGCCTGGGCCTATTCACTGCGGCTTCTCGGGGCTTTAACACCCTAAGAAGCACCCCTTCTCCCGAAGTTACGGGGTCATTTTGCCGAGTTCCTTAACGAGAGTTCTCTCGATCACCTTAGGATTCTCTCCTCGCCTACCTGTGTCGGTTTGCGGTACGGGCACCTCTCACCTCGCTAGAGGCTTTTCTTGGCAGTGTGGAATCAGGAACTTCGCTACTAAATTTCGCTCGCCATCACAGCTCAGCCTTTACGGGAAACGGATTTGCCTATTTCCCAGCCTAACTGCTTGGACGCGGATATCCAATACCGCGCTTACCCTATCCTCCTGCGTCCCCCCATTGCTCAAATGGTGAGGAGGTGGTACAGGAATATCAACCTGTTGTCCATCGCCTACGCCTTTCGGCCTCGGCTTAGGTCCCGACTAACCCTGAGCGGACGAGCCTTCCTCAGGAAACCTTAGGCATTCGGTGGACGGGATTCTCACCCGTCTTTCGCTACTCATACCGGCATTCTCACTTCTAAGCGCTCCACCAGTCCTTCCGGTCTGACTTCACAGCACTTAGAACGCTCTCCTACCACTGTTCGTAAGAACAGTCCGCAGCTTCGGTGATACGTTTAGCCCCGGTACATTTTCGGCGCAGAGTCACTCGACCAGTGAGCTATTACGCACTCTTTAAATGGTGGCTGCTTCTAAGCCAACATCCTGGTTGTCTAAGCAACTCCACATCCTTTTCCACTTAACGTATACTTTGGGACCTTAGCTGGCGGTCTGGGCTGTTTCCCTTTCGACTACGGATCTTATCACTCGCAGTCTGACTCCCAAGGATAAGTCATCGGCATTCGGAGTTTGACTGAATTCGGTAACCCGGTAGGGGCCCCTAGTCCAATCAGTGCTCTACCTCCGAGACTCTTACCTTGAGGCTAGCCCTAAAGCTATTTCGGAGAGAACCAGCTATCTCCAGGTTCGATTGGCATTTCACCCCTACCCACACCTCATCCCCGCACTTTTCAACGTGCGTGGGTTCGGGCCTCCATTCAGTGTTACCTGAACTTCACCCTGGACATGGGTAGATCACCTGGTTTCGGGTCTACGACCACGTACTCATGCGCCCTATTCAGACTCGCTTTCGCTGCGGCTCCGCATCTTCTGCTTAACCTTGCACGGGATCGTAACTCGCCGGTTCATTCTACAAAAGGCACGCCATCACCCTTTAACGGGCTCTGACTACTTGT
The DNA here is from genome assembly GCF_037965155.1 of Bacillus sp. FSL W8-1143. Lineage (NCBI taxonomy): Bacteria > Bacillati > Bacillota > Bacilli > Caryophanales > Bacillaceae > Bacillus > Bacillus sp. FSL W8-1143. The sequence continues at coordinate 169,036 of NZ_CP150182.1, read as the reverse complement.
AGGCACACGGTTTCAGGATCTATTTCACTCCCCTTCCGGGGTGCTTTTCACCTTTCCCTCACGGTACTGGTTCACTATCGGTCACTAGGGAGTATTTAGCCTTGGGAGATGGTCCTCCCGGATTCCGACGGAATTTCACGTGTTCCGCCGTACTCAGGATCCACTCTGGAGAGAACAACATTTCAGTTACAGGGCTGTTACCTTCTTTGGCGGGCCTTTCCAGACCTCTTCGCTTATATCGTTCCTTTGTAACTCCGTATAGAGTGTCCTACAACCCCAAGAGGCAAGCCTCTTGGTTTGGGCTGTTCCCGTTTCGCTCGCCGCTACTCAGGGAATCGCATTTGCTTTCTCTTCCTCCGGGTACTTAGATGTTTCAGTTCCCCGGGTATGCCTTCTCATACTCTATGTATTCAAGTATGGATACTACTCCATTACGAGCAGTGGGTTTCCCCATTCGGAAATCTCCGGATCAAAGCTTGCTTACAGCTCCCCGAAGCATATCGGTGTTCGTCCCGTCCTTCATCGGCTCCTAGTGCCAAGGCATCCACCGTGCGCCCTTTCTAACTTAACCATTTCTTACTTTAGAAAGAATCACTATGTGTGATGAACTTTGCATTGCATTCAATGTGAATGTATTACTTATTGTTATCTAGTTTTCAAAGAACAATCCTGTCTCGCTAGAGACATGTCTTGAAGGAATGATCCTTCAAAACTAAACAAGACGAAAACGCACACTGCTCCATATATCCTTAGAAAGGAGGTGATCCAGCCGCACCTTCCGATACGGCTACCTTGTTACGACTTCACCCCAATCATCTGCCCCACCTTCGGCGGCTGGCTCCATAAAGGTTACCTCACCGACTTCGGGTGTTGCAAACTCTCGTGGTGTGACGGGCGGTGTGTACAAGGCCCGGGAACGTATTCACCGCGGCATGCTGATCCGCGATTACTAGCGATTCCAGCTTCACGCAGTCGAGTTGCAGACTGCGATCCGAACTGAGAACAGATTTATGGGATTGGCTAAACCTTGCGGTCTCGCAGCCCTTTGTTCTGTCCATTGTAGCACGTGTGTAGCCCAGGTCATAAGGGGCATGATGATTTGACGTCATCCCCACCTTCCTCCGGTTTGTCACCGGCAGTCACCTTAGAGTGCCCAACTAAATGCTGGCAACTAAGATCAAGGGTTGCGCTCGTTGCGGGACTTAACCCAACATCTCACGACACGAGCTGACGACAACCATGCACCACCTGTCACTCTGTCCCCGAAGGGAAAGCCCTATCTCTAGGGTTGTCAGAGGATGTCAAGACCTGGTAAGGTTCTTCGCGTTGCTTCGAATTAAACCACATGCTCCACCGCTTGTGCGGGCCCCCGTCAATTCCTTTGAGTTTCAGTCTTGCGACCGTACTCCCCAGGCGGAGTGCTTAATGCGTTAGCTGCAGCACTAAGGGGCGGAAACCCCCTAACACTTAGCACTCATCGTTTACGGCGTGGACTACCAGGGTATCTAATCCTGTTCGCTCCCCACGCTTTCGCTCCTCAGCGTCAGTTACAGACCAGAGAGTCGCCTTCGCCACTGGTGTTCCTCCACATCTCTACGCATTTCACCGCTACACGTGGAATTCCACTCTCCTCTTCTGCACTCAAGTTTCCCAGTTTCCAATGACCCTCCCCGGTTGAGCCGGGGGCTTTCACATCAGACTTAAGAAACCGCCTGCGAGCCCTTTACGCCCAATAATTCCGGACAACGCTTGCCACCTACGTATTACCGCGGCTGCTGGCACGTAGTTAGCCGTGGCTTTCTGGTTAGGTACCGTCAAGGTGCGAGCAGTTACTCTCGCACTTGTTCTTCCCTAACAACAGAGCTTTACGATCCGAAAACCTTCATCACTCACGCGGCGTTGCTCCGTCAGACTTTCGTCCATTGCGGAAGATTCCCTACTGCTGCCTCCCGTAGGAGTCTGGGCCGTGTCTCAGTCCCAGTGTGGCCGATCACCCTCTCAGGTCGGCTACGCATCGTCGCCTTGGTGAGCCATTACCCCACCAACTAGCTAATGCGCCGCGGGTCCATCTGTAAGTGACAGCCGAAACCGTCTTTCATCCTTGAACCATGCGGTTCAAGGAACTATCCGGTATTAGCTCCGGTTTCCCGGAGTTATCCCAGTCTTACAGGCAGGTTACCCACGTGTTACTCACCCGTCCGCCGCTAACATCCGGGAGCAAGCTCCCTTCTGTCCGCTCGACTTGCATGTATTAGGCACGCCGCCAGCGTTCGTCCTGAGCCAGGATCAAACTCTCCGAAAAAGTACAAAACCGAAGTTTTGTTTTTCGTCAGTGTTTGACTGACTACCTATGATATAACATAGGATTTTTTTATAAAAACTCGAATTAACAGGTACGTTTTGTCTTGTTTAGTTTTCAAAGATCATCTTCGCCGTTCTTAGCGGCTTTAATAATATAACATTTCGCTTCATCTTATGTCAATAACTTTTTTCAAGTTTATTTCCCGAAGCGTTTTGTGTTTGTCACTGTGTGTCAGCGACGATTAATAATATATCACGAAAACTTTCTATTGGTCAACGCCTTTTCAAAACTTTTTTTGAAATAGTTTTATCGTGCATCTCAAACCCTTGTCCTGCATACAATCAAGTAACAATCTCGGACAAGGCAGGAGTGTTTGAATTGAGTCGATTATATGTGTTGCCTATTAAACGGCTGAAGCAAATTGTCATTATTCTTGTAGCAGCCCTTGCAGCTGCAACCTTTTTTTATGTACAAAAGGCACCGCCGCTGTCGGTATTTAAAACAGAACACGGACCCCGAGCCATTTATAAAGGCGAGACTTCCTCAAAACATGTCTCCCTTACTTTTAATATCGGCTGGGGAGATGAGAAGGCAGTTCCTATTTTAAATGTCCTTCGAGAGTACGATATAAAGAACGCTACTTTCTTTCTGTCTGCTTCTTGGGCTGAACGTCATCCTGATATCGTCAAACAAATTAGAGAGGACGGTCACCAAATCGGCAGCCTTGGCTATGCTTATAAAAATTATAGCCAGCTTGAAGATAGTGAAATCAAGCAAGATCTTGTCCGGGCACAAAATTCATTTCAAAAGCTTGGACTAGATGACATTCAACTATTAAGACCGCCAACTGGGCAATTTAACGAAAAAGCTTTAAAAATTGCCACACAGTACGGTTATACCGTTGTCCATTACAGCGTCAATTCACAGGATTGGCTGAATCCAGGCGTCGATCAGATTGTTCAGAATGTAAATGATCGAATGAAAAGCGGAGACATTGTTCTCCTCCATGCCTCAGATTCAGCAACCCAAACCGCTCAAGCCTTACCAGCTATTTTGAAACAAATCAAAGAAAAGAATTTAAAGAATGTGACGGTTGGCGAACTGATCTCCAATACCAAAACAAGGTCATCGGAAGTTAAGTAGCTTTTGCCTTTGAAAACCGCGGCATAGCTAATAACTGAAACGCATTACAGCCTAATAGCGGTAATAGCATTAAATACAGCCAGTCCTCTTCATTGACTCTGAGCGCCGGGAACCATTCTAGCGACGTGATGACGACCATGAGAAACATTGCGGAAACAAATGTTTTCTTAGAGGACTGCTGCTGTTTAAAGTACGCCACGATCAATGCGAACACACCGATAAAGACAGGCAGCCATAGGTATGGAAGAAATGATTCATTCTCCCCGAAAAACAAAAATCGCAAGTAAGCTAAATCAAACAGCACAAAGATCACCAGAAACAGCTGAATGGTATTCCATAAAGAATGTGACCGGAATATCTCTAGCGCAAACCGGTGCACCGTCAAAAAGACAACAAACCCCATCTGACTAATGACACTAAAAATCATCCCCACACCAATGAACCAAAATAACACAGATGCGATTTCTAGTATTTCAAACGATATAAAAAGCTTCTGATATTTCCCCCACTCCAGCGCAAAGCCTACCACGCTTGTAATGACCGCTCCAACAGCTAGCACAGAGAAGAAGAAACGAACTAAATCCCGACTTTTCATTGAATTGACCCAACCCCTATTTTTGTTATGTATAAATTCACGTGAAACATTCATATTAAAAGTAAGACATGTAACGAAAGGAGCCACAGTATGTCAAAAGGCATCTTGCGTATAATGAGCTGTTTTCTCCTTTTATCTCTAACAGCTTGTGCTCCCAAAACCCAATCCTCATCTAATATGGACTATGACGAAACAAAGAAAATGGTCGTCGATATATTGAAGACAGATGACGGTAAAAAGGCCATTCAACAGTTATTAAATGACGAGGCAATGAATGAAGCTTTGGTAATGGATGAACAAACTGTGAAAAAAACGATAGAGAAAACACTGACTTCTGATAAAGGCAAAGAGTTCTGGAAGAAGGTCTTTGAGGATTCTAAATTTGCCGAGACTTTCGCAAAATCCATGCAGCAACAGCATGAAAAGATGTTAAAACAGTTAATGAAGGACCCTGACTATCAGCAATTGATGATGGATATTCTCAAGGATCCTGAAATGGAAAAGAAATACGGTGAACTGGTGAAAAGCAAAGAGTTCAGAAAGCATTTAGAAAAAGTTATTACGGAAACATTAAGCAGTCCTCTTTATAAGAAGAAATTCGAAGATGAGCTTAAAAAAGCAGCATCTGAAAGCAGTGATTCCGGATCAAAAGGCAGCGAAGAAAGCGGCAGTTAAACATCACCCGAGTGGACATACATCCACTCGGGCTTTCATTATGCTTTTACTGCTAATTGTTCAATGACTTTATTCGCAATGTGTTGATACACTTCTCCTGTCGGATGACTCGCATCATAGACGGATGGAGCAAAATCCTCTTCATTCCAATCAGGCTGTCTTAAAGGAATTTGGCCAAGGACCGATACACGCAGTTCTTCTGCCAGCTTGTCCCCGCCCCCTTTTCCAAAGACATGTTCTTTCTCACCTGTTTTTTTGCTTTCATAATAGCTCATATTCTCAACGACCCCTAGCACTTCGTGATCTGTTTGCAGTGCCATTGCGCCTGCTCTAGCAGCAACGAAGGCAGCTGTAGGATGCGGTGTTGTGACAATGATTTCTTTACAGCTTGGAAGCATTGTATGAATATCAAGCGCCACATCTCCCGTTCCAGGCGGAAGGTCTAATAGTAAGTAATCTAATTCTCCCCACTCGACTTCGTGGAAGAAGTTATTTAGCATTTTACCAAGCATCGGTCCTCTCCATATGACCGGTGCATTTTCTTCAACAAAAAAGCCCATTGAAATCACTTTGACACCAAAGCGTTCCACAGGAATAATTTTTTCCCCTTTAACCGTTGGTCTGACGGTGATTCCCATCATATCCGGTACACTAAAGCCATAAATATCTGCATCAATCAGTCCGACTTTTTTCCCTAGACGAGCCAGCGCTACAGCAAGGTTAACAGACACGGTGGATTTCCCAACGCCGCCCTTTCCGCTCGCTATCGCTAAGAACTCAGGCGGATTTTTAGAATTGAGCAGGTTTTCTTCCTCATCTTGTGAAGGCATAAACCTTTCAAGTGTTTCCTGAGGCAGTTCTTCAAAACGAAGTCCTACTGTGTTAGCACCCTCTGCTTTCAAGGCTTGTACGATGTCTTGCTGCAGCTTCATCTGCTCAGCAGTACCCGTTTTGGCAATGGCCACCTTTAAGCTCACATGCTCTTTTTCAGGCTTTAGGCTGATTTCCTTGATGGCATCCAGCTCACCAAGCGGTATATGAAGGAAAGGTTCGTCCATCTTCCCAACTAGTTTTCTCACATCATCTTGTCCGATCATAGCAGAACCTCACCCTTTATTGAATTCGTTTACAATCCAAGTATATCATACATATCCTTACAATGTCTGTCCTGTTTGCCTGCGTTCAAAAGGAAAAAGCCCCTTATTCAGGCGGCTCTTTTTGCTCTGTTAAATATCTTAAAATGCCTTTATAAATGGATGCGGCTATTTGATCTTGATATTTAGGTGTTGCCAGCTGACCGGCCTCTTTCGGATTGGAGAGAAACCCAATCTCCACAAGAGCTCCTGGCTTTGTCACATTTTGCATTAAATAAATGCCATTGATCCGCTTCGCCTTTCGATCTGTGTTTTCAAGATTATTGCGTAATTCATCTTGTATGAACTTCGCTGCCTTTTCATTCTCTTCATACTTTCCGTAAAAAAACGTCTGCGCGCCGCTCCATTTGTTCGATGGGATCGCATTTAAATGAATACTTAAATAGAGATCCGCTTCAGACTCATTGATGACTTTTACGCGGTTTCTTAAATCTTCCGCTTTCTTCCGGGCATATCCCTTTGTGTTCTTTGATGATAAATCAGAATCATCCTCGCGGGTCATGAGAACAAGCGCTCCCTGCTCCTGCAAATAGTCACGTATCTTCATGGATACATCCAGTGCAATCTCTTTTTCAAGCAGCTCTCCTCCTACAGCCCCGCCATCTGGACCGCCATGACCCGGATCTAAATAGATGATCTTGCCGCTCAGAGGCAAGTTCCACGATTTCCACGAATCATCATTTAGAAATTGAAACCTGAATAAGAATAAGAGGACAATAAACCCGATTAAAAACCCTGTCCATTTCAGCTTTCTTTTCATCCCTGTCCCTCCCATACACCATTATTTTATAGATATGGGACAAGGACTGGAAATATGCTTAATGCAGCCGAAGCTTATGCCTTTTTTCTGATTCCCGAAAGCCTTCCTGCCACCACATGCTTAAAAAATCCTTCGCAAATGAATACAGACACGACATCTTCCGCTCCATTCGGAACATATTCCCCCACGATTGCAAACACCCCGCTAGCTCCTCAACCAGCTCATCTTCTTCATGAACTGACCGCTTCTTTATATCATCGAACGATTCACCGTACTTGCTCGACTCACCGTATCTCCCACCTGCTAAAAAAGCTTCAATGGCGAAATCGATGCAGCCATCACTCATAATCCCAGCTGGATCATCTGCAAATGGGAACAGCTTCTTCGTGAATTTCTCGGAAGCGACCGTCACCTGTTGAAGAGACAATGTACGCAACAGCTTCTTTTCAAGCGTGACATCTCGTTTTGTTTTCAATTGATAAAATGAAAGAACCTCTGCCATGGACTGAACTCCTTTTTTCTTTGTATTGTTCGTTGGTTTGAACAAAACATGCAGTTCAGTAAATGGAAATCAATGAGCTAATGGATTGGAAAATTGTGATAAGATGAACACTTATATATAGAAAGAATGGAAAAGAGGCAAAATTCATGAAGAAGTGGATGTATATCCTACTGCTACTAACAGTCGTCTTATCTGGATGCAGCAGTCACGCGACCGAGCAGAAGAGCGACATAAAAGGAATAGAAGACATATCATTAAAACAGCTTTCTAAGCAAAAAAATTCTTATATTGGAGACAACGGAGCAATTGGCGCTATTTTATCAGATCTTCCAGGTAACGTGATTCGTGAGTATGAAATCGTAGATGAAAAAGAGCTAAAAGTGACATATGGCGTGAAAGAAAATGCCAATGATACAGAAGAACAATTTGATACATTTTGGTTTGACAAGAAGGATACCATTGAAAAAAACTACTTATATAACGCATTGGCACTTTTTATTCTTATCGATAATGCTGAGCAAGTGACACTCAAGATGAACTCTAACGACAAACAATCCGTCACGTTTAAAAGACAAGAGCTAGAAAAAAAGCTGCCTCACTCATTTAAAGAGTACCAAGACGATGTAGCGCTTTGGCAGAAGGAACTGGTTGTTGGAGTTGTGAAGTCAAAAGAGAAACGCCAAGATGTATACAAAGTGTTTCCAATGCAGAAATAATAAAACAGAGGGGTATCTCCCTCTGTTTTTTTGATGATTATGTAGTAAAAGCCTTAATTAAACGTTGTCTAAAGTTTTGATCCACTGCTGCAGTAAGCATAAATTCATTGAATACTTCCTCAATCCAGTGAGAATTGTTCGCTTTCGGATCATTGATAAAAAGAGAGATGGATATAGAGGATGTTTCTGTTCTTCGATATAAAGCAGCTGTGAAAACAAACAATGTTGCTCCGCCTTTATACCAAAGGTATTGATCTGTTTCCGCCTTGAATGTTTCTCCCAGCACAATTTGGCTAAAAAGACGCTTTTCTTCTGTTGTTAACAACTCATCCTGCAGACGTTTCATAAAATGTGCATATTGATTAGTTGTAGACTTTGTCATCTTTTGCGTCAGTAATGATTGAATACGCAAGCTTAACAAGTTCTTTTTCATTATTTTATCTTCTAACGCCTTTTTATGCTCTGAGTCATTTTTCATGATATTAAAAATCTCACTCATCAGAGATTTGTATTGTTCATCTGTTACACCGCTCATTTGCTTGAATGCATCCCGCTCATGATCAGATACATAAGCTGGCCACAACACCTTAGGTGTCAGTGGCATGACTTCACCATGTTCTGTAAGGTCCGCTTGTTTCATTCGATCATTGATCTTATCTAAGCCGAGGCGTTCAATCAAATAATCAGTACAAGCATTCGAACTGACTTGCATCATCCCTTTGGCAACATCTAATAAAGTTGCATGCTCAGAAAAATCGTTGACCTCCAGCCAGTATGTGTGAGCACCGCCATCTGTTCTATCAATATAAAACCGCTCTATGTCCGCCAATGCCACTTTTTCATCTAGCTTGATGTCACCGCTAGAGACGGTTTTAACAAAATGAAACAAAACCATTAATTTCACCGTACTTGCAAGTGGTGTTTTTTGATTACCATTCCAATCTAATACCACATCTTCATTTTCAATAATTGTCGCTGATACGTCCTTTTTGTTTTTCATGACAAATGTCAAAAGATCTTCCTTCGTTTTCTTCATATCTCTTTTATACAACAGGACATCAACCACCAAGTAAAGTATGACCACACCTAAGACAACTAGACCGATTTCGAGTAACATGTTTCTCCTTTCCAAATAACTAAGGATTTATATATTTAATATAACAAAAATTTCAAATAAAGTCACAAAAAAGCAAAGGCGAATGAACCCTTCGCTTCTTGGTGTTCTTATTCATGGGGAGAGATGCAGCTTCATCCCATCATGCGTAGCTTCAAAGCCCAACTTTTCGTAAAAACGGCGTGCATCTGGTCTCTGTTTGTCTGTTGTTAGCTGAATCATATGACAACCGCGGTCGCTTGCGTGCTGAATAGCCTTTTTTATCAACATCGTGCCAATTCCTTTCCCTCTATGAGACGAGGCCGTACGAACTCCTTCTATTGAAGCTCTCCATCCTCCTTGATGTGTAAGAAATGGCGTCATGGTCAATTGGAGAACACCTACAGCTTCTTCCTGATCACACGCAACAATGAGTTCAATATTTGGATCAGCATCTATTGAATGAAAGGCTTCGATATAGCTTTCTAATAATGGTTGCGTGTAACGCTCTCTTTTTTGACCTAACATATCATCCGCGAGCATGAAGACGATTTTATCGAGATCATCCAGCTTGGCTTCTCTGAATGTCAGTTGACTGAACCCCATTGAACACACCTCCTATGAACTGAAGTGGAACTTATTGACCAAAATACCATTGATGCGCGTTCTTATATAAGATGTGATCAGCTGCTTTTTCATCAAAGAGCTGTTGAATCAACTCAACATCACCGTATTCAAATGGACGCTTCGCCCTTGTGGATGGAAGGTCTGTACCAAACATCAGTGCATCAGGATTCGTTTGATAAATGGATGTCAACGCATGTTCAACGTTTAAATCGACACGTCCAAAACCTGTTGCTTTTACCCGAACTCCTTTATCAACCAGCTTGAGCAAATGTGGCAAACCTTCTTCCGATAAGCCTAAATGATCAATCGAAACGGCTGGTAGCTGTTCAAGCGTAGATGAGATGTCAGGGAGATGCTTAGCGTCTATGTAGAGCTCACTATGCCATCCCGCCAGCTCATACACCCTTCTCGCAAAATAATCGAGCTTCGAAATATCCTCCGAACCGCCACGCTTCACATTAAAACGTAAAGCATTCACCCCATGTTGATCCAAATGAACAATCTCATCATCAGTTGCCGTAAAAGGTAATTGAGTCACACCGCAAAAAGCTGGACCCAGTTCATCCAGCGCCTTCAACAAATAGCCTTGATCAAAGCCTTGAAATGACCCTGAGACGATGGCTCCACCTACAATCCCCAGATCAGCCGTCTCTCTCCTATAATCATTCACCACATAACTAGGGGGTGTATACCCTTGGTTTTCTTGAATGGGAAAATCAAAATCAATGATATGAAAATGTGCATCAAAGATCCTCATGCTTGGCGCCCCTCTTCTGCTTATTTGATCTGATTATATCAATAGCGAAAGCCAAGGGATATTTGGAATGACGAATTACTTCATATCATGAAAACTTATCAAGTTTTCCATTCCTCACTTAAGATGGCATAGTAAAACTCATCCCACCACTCATTTCCTTGCGGTATACATTTTTTAAAATATCCTTCTCTTCTCATCCCCATTTTCTCCATCACTCTCCACGATGGCACATTTTCAGGCTGACAAGTGGCAATGATCCGATGTAAATTCATTGTGTGAAAGCCATGATGCAGTACAGCATAGGCTGCTTCAGATGCATAGCCTTTGTTTTGATATACAGGATTGAAGACCCAGCCAATTTCATACGTGTGATCACCAAAGTAAGGATGAAATGCGATATGCCCGATGCATGTATGATCTTCTTTTAATAGGACAGCGACATACTTAGCATCTTCATGACGATTATTTTTGACAAATTCCTTCGCATCTACTTTAGAAAATACATCTTCCGGAATATACTTCATCACTACCGGATCAGATGTATAAGCATAGACATCCTGCCAATCATCATCAGCAAATGGACGAATGAGACATCTTTCTGTCGTTAGATTCATAGGACAACCTCCATCTTTTTTAACAGAAAACTTCTATACTCATATTTTATACGTATTCAAGAGGAAGAGACCAGTCATGATCTATCACATAAAAAGCACAAAAAAAAGCACCAGCACGAAGCTGATGCTTTTTTTATAAGGTTTGTTTGTAACAAACCTTTGTAAAACGTCCATACAATATAAAATTGATTAACGTTTTGAGAACTGAGGTGCGCGACGTGCGCCTTTAAGACCGTATTTCTTACGCTCTTTCATACGAGGGTCACGAGTAAGAAGTCCAGCACGTTTAAGTGATGTACGGTACTCAGGATCTACTTCTAGAAGAGCACGAGAGATACCGTGACGAATTGCTCCAGCTTGACCAGAGAATCCACCACCGTGAACAGTTACAAGAACATCGTAGCTGTTAGCTGTTTCTGTGATGTTCAAAGGCTGTTTCACGTCTTCGATTAAAGCAGCGAATGGAATGTATTCAGTAATTTCACGATTATTAACGACGATACGGCCTTCACCTGGAACTAAGCGAACGCGCGCTACAGAACTTTTACGACGACCTGTACCGTAATATTGAACCTGTGCCAAATTGTTAACCTCCCTTATAATTAACCGCGAAGTTCGTAAACTTCAGGTTGTTGTGCTTGATGTGGATGCTCAGAACCACGGTACACATTTAATTTTTTGAACATTTGACGGCCTAATGGACCCTTTGGAAGCATACCTTTGATAGCAAGCTCCAACATTTTTTCAGGGTAGTTTGTACGCATCTCAAGAGCAGTTCTTTGTTTCAAACCACCTGGGTGCATTGTGTGACGGTAGTAAATTTTGTCCGTCAATTTCTTACCTGTTAATTCGATTTTCTCAGCATTGATGATGATGACGTGATCACCTGTATCAACGTGTGGTGTATAAGTTGGTTTGTGCTTACCGCGCAAAAGTGATGCTACTTCAGTAGAAAGACGACCTAGAGTCTTGCCTGCCGCATCAACAACTAGCCATTTGCGCTCAATTGTGCTTGCGTTCGCCATTGGTGTTGTACGCATGAGTTTCCCTCCTAAATAAATCAATGATTTTTCCTTGAATCAAATGCTACGTTCTATTTCAAAACACAAGATAAGTCTTCCGGGGCTTATTTGTGGGGTTGAAATACATACCATATGATATCTTATAACTTTCTGCTTCCTGTGTCAAGAACATGTTACACCTGGTTTAGTTGTCATAGAAAACTTCCCATAAATACAGTCCGTGACTAGGCGCAGTCTTGCCTGCCGCTTCGCGATTTCGGGCGGCAAGCATGGCTTTTATCTCATCAGGGTGAAATTTACCAGATCCGATTTCAAGTAACGTTCCAGCGAAAATTCGCACCATGTTGTATAAAAATCCATTTCCTCTCACACGCATTTCAAGCCCGTCTGAGACGTTTTTCCACTCGAGGGTGTAAATCTCTCTCACCTTGTCCTGGACCTCTGTATTGGCCGCACAAAAGCTTGTGAAGTCGTGTGTGCCAATGAGGTGCCCAGCAGCTTCTCTCATTTTGTCTGCATCCAGCCGGTAAGGAAAGTGGCAGGCATACTGTCTCGTGAACACATTTTGGTGCGTTTCCGTTGAGACCTTATAACGGTACTCCTTCGAAACGACACTAAAACGTGCATGAAACGACTCATCCACTTCCTCAGCCTTTAGAACCCGGATGTCATCCGGCAGGAGACTGTTGAGGGCAAAAGGCCATCTTTCCATCGGAATCGAGAGCGGCGTGTCGAAATGGATGACCTGCCCCTTCGCATGAACGCCGCTGTCCGTCCGGCCAGAAGCCACAATCGGAATCAGTTCATCCTGTTTATGCATTCTTGCAAGAGCAGACTCGATCTCCGTCTGAACAGTCCGCTGCCCAGGCTGCACCTGATAGCCTTTAAAATGTGTCCCATCGTAGGATACGGTACATTTGACCTTCATCTAGGAATCACCTAATTTCTCAGAAATACAAGGAGTGCTGTTAACAGGATGAATAGGAGCAGTGTGAACGTGTCTTTCATGCCCCAGACAAGCTGACGGTATTTCGTCCGCCCTTCTCCTCCGCGGTAGCCTCTCGCTTCCATAGCGGTCGCCAGTTCCTCTGCACGCTTAAACGCACTGACGAAAAGCGGGACAAGTAAAGGAACGATGGCTTTCATGCGATCTTTAAGAGGTCCGCTTGTAAAATCAACACCTCTTGCCATTTGCGCCTTCATGATTTTGTCCGTCTCTTCTAGTAAAGTTGGAATGAACCGAAGAGAGATGGACATCATGAGAGCAAGCTCATGAACGGGCAGTTTGATTTTACGGAATGGGTGAAGCAGCTTTTCCATACCGTCTGTCACTTCTATAGGCGTTGTGGTTAACGTCAGAAGTGTCGTCATCATGATGAGATAGACAAAACGGAGAGAAATGAAAATCCCCTGCTTTAGACCTTCTTCATAAATATTTAAAAAACCAAAGTGAAATAGCAAGGCGCCATCCTTTGTCATGAAGATATGCAGTATGAAGGTAAACAGGACAATCCATAGGATCGGCTTCATTCCTTTGAGAATAAAGTATAGCGGCACCTGAGAAACCATCACCACAAGGAGGGTAAAGACACCTAAAAGCCCGTAAGTGATGTAATTATTAGCAAAAAAGACAATAAAGACAAAAAAGAAAATTGATAACAGCTTTGTCCTTGGATCAAGACGATGGACAAAGGATGAACCTGGCACATACTTGCCGATAATCATACTATCCATCATGATGTCGTGTCCTCCTGATAAAGAGCTGTTAAGGCTTCTGCCATTTCATCCATGGTCAGAAGCGGCCTTGGAAACGTAATGCCCAGCTTTTTTTCTACAGTCTGCTGGAATTTAATCGTTTCTGGGAGGTCGAGACCAAACGAAGACATGTCTGTACGATTGGCAAACAATTCTCTCGGCGTACCTGTCGCCTTCACCGTTCCTTTATGCATCACAATCATTTGATCCGCATAATGAGCGGCGTCCTCCATACTGTGTGTAACCAGAATCGTGGTGAGGTTTGCCTTTTGATGAAGCTCATAGAACATGTCCATGATTTCCTTACGTCCGCGTGGATCTAATCCTGCAGTCGGCTCATCCAGCACAAGCACTTCTGGCTCCATCGCTAGAACACCCGCAATCGCCACACGTCTCATTTGACCGCCACTTAGTTCAAAGGGAGATCGAGATAATAAGGATTCAGGAAGACCAACTAGCTTCAGCATTTCCTTCGCCTTTGCTTCTGCCTTCTCCTGAGGAACACCGAAATTCATCGGACCAAAGCAGATATCCTTAAGGATCGTTTCTTCAAAGAGCTGATGCTCAGGAAACTGAAACACGATGCCTACTTTTTTCCGAAGTGACTTTAAATCCTTCTGCTTTTTATTGGCTTGTAAGATGGTATCCCCAAGCGCAATGCTCCCCTTCGTTGGTTTGAGCAAGCCATTTAAATGCTGCAGCAACGTGGACTTGCCAGAGCCCGTATGACCAATGACAGCGACATAGCTGCCCTCTTGAATGGAAGCATTGACATCATACAAAGCGAGACGCTCAAACGGCGTTTTCATTTGATAACGATGCTCTAATTCTTTGATCGTAATGTCCATAGCTCTTTCACCAATCCTTCTTGTGTCAAATGGGCATTTGCAAGCGGTACACCTTGCTGCTTCAATTGTTTGCTCAGCCGATAGGAGAATGGCAGATCAAGTCCAATTTGAACTAGCTCTTCGTCTAGTTCAAATACTTCCTCTGGGGTTCCCTCGGCAAATTTTTTCCCGCCATTCATGACAATGACCCGGTCTGCCTTGGCGGCCTCGTCTAAATCATGTGTAATGGAAATGACTGTGACCGTCCCTTGTTCCTTCAATAGTCTAACAGTCTCTAACACTTCTTCACGGCCAATCGGATCAAGCATCGATGTTGCTTCATCCAAGATCATGATGTCAGGGCTTGCGGCAAGTACACCTGCAATAGCGACTCTCTGCTTTTGCCCGCCTGATAGATGGTGCGGCTCTTGATCAAGAAACTCCTGCATATTGACCTGTTTGACAGCCCAATCTACACGTTCTATCATCAATTCCCGCTCAACCCCGTTATTTTCTAAACCAAAAGCCACATCATCACGAACCGTTGAGCCAACGAATTGGTTATCTGGGTTTTGAAAGACCATTCCGACCTTTTTGCGAATATCCCAGACACTCTCTTCTTTCAGCTCAATCTCTCCAACCTTGACCGTTCCAGCATCCGGTAAAATGAGCCCATTCAGTACACGGGCAAGTGTGGATTTACCTGAACCGTTATGACCAACAATGGCGAGCCATTCATTTTGATTCACATGCAATGACACTTGATCTAAAGCGGGCTTGTCCGCATCCTTGTGATAACGAAATACAATGTCCTTTACGTCAATTAATGTCTTCCCCATCTCTACCGGACCTCCTCTCAGCTCAACCTCTTCTTTGCTTCTTGCTAAAAAGCCGTAGTATCTAAAAAAGGGCATAGATCCAGTTATGAACTGTCCCGCCCTTTCTTAGATACACGCTATGTGATTAAACTAATTCAATGACAGCCATTGGTGCGCCATCGCCGCGACGAGGTCCAAGCTTCATGATACGAGTGTATCCACCTTGGCGATCTTCGTAGCGAGTTGCAACGTCAGCGAATAATTTTTGAAGTGCATCTTGGTTTGTTTCAGCGTTAGCTACTTCATTACGAATGTAAGCTGCAGCTTGACGGCGAGCATGAAGATCTCCGCGTTTGCCAAGAGTGATCATTTTTTCAACTACAGAGCGAAGTTCTTTCGCACGTGTTTCAGTTGTTTCGATGCGTTCGTTGATGATCAAATCAGTCGTTAGGTCACGAAGCATTGCTTTACGTTGTGCACTAGTGCGTCCTAGCTTTCTGTATGCCATGTGATGTCCCCTCCTTAGTTAGAGAATGCTGTATGAATAAAAAACACACGAAAATCCTAGTTCACAATGAAACTAGTCAATCGTCTTTACGAAGACCCAGTCCAAGTTCTTCTAGTTTCGCTTTCACTTCTTCAAGAGATTTACGTCCAAGGTTACGAACTTTCATCATATCCTCTTCTGTCTTGTTAGCAAGCTCTTGAACAGTATTAATACCCGCACGCTTCAAACAGTTGTAAGAACGAACAGAAAGATCAAGCTCTTCAATTGTCATTTCAAGCACTTTTTCTTTTTGGTCTTCTTCTTTCTCAACCATAATCTCAGCATGCTGAGCTTCGTCAGTTAACCCAACGAAAATATTCAGGTGTTCAGTTAAAATCTTAGAACCTAGAGCGATCGCTTCTTTCGGTCCTGTGCTCCCATCAGTCCATACATCTAGTGTTAATTTATCATAGTTTGTGATTTGCCCAACACGGGTGTTCTCCACTTGATAAGTCACACGAGAGACAGGTGTATAGATTGAGTCGATCGGAATCACACCGATTGGCTGATCGTCTCTTTTGTTTGCATCAGCAGGATTATACCCGCGACCTCTTTGTGCAGTTAAGCGAACACGGAAGCTCGCATTCTTGCCAAGAGTTGCGATGTGGAGATCTGGATTTAAGATTTCAATATCGCTGTCGTGTGTAATATCAGCAGCTGTTACAGTACCTTCATCTTGTACATCAATTTCAAGCGTCTTCTCTTCTTCAGAGTAGATTTTGAGTGCAAGCTTTTTAATGTTTAAGATAATCGTTGTAACATCTTCAACCACGCCTTCGATCGTTGAGAATTCGTGTAAGACACCATCTATCTGGATCGATGTTACAGCTGCACCAGGAAGTGAGGATAAAAGGATACGACGAAGGGAGTTCCCTAAAGTGGTACCATATCCACGCTCAAGTGGCTCTACGACAAACTTGCCATACTTGGCATCGTCGCTGATTTCAACCGTTTCGATTTTTGGTTTTTCAATTTCGATCATCTAATAAAACCCTCCTTCAAAACGTCGAAACCTCGAATAGAATCATATGAGATTCCATCCGAAATTCCTCATTGTTTAGTCCCGTATGTGCTCAGGCAACGAGTCGTGTATTCGTCTCATAAATAACTGTATCATAACCCATTATTGACAGGGACACAAAATCTATACAAACAAATTACACGCGGCGACGTTTTGGTGGACGGCATCCGTTATGAGGAACTGGAGTTACGTCTCTGATTGCAGTAACTTCAAGACCTGCAGCTTGAAGTGCACGAATTGCAGCTTCACGACCAGAACCAGGACCTTTAACAGTTACTTCAAGTGTTTTAAGACCATGTTCGATAGAACCTTTAGCAGCAGTTTCAGCAGCCATTTGTGCAGCGAAAGGAGTAGATTTACGAGAACCTCTGAATCCTAATGCACCAGCACTTGACCAAGAAATTGCGTTTCCATGAACATCAGTAATCGTTACAATCGTGTTGTTGAAAGTGGAACGAATATGAGCGATTCCAGCTTCAATATTCTTTTTCACGCGACGTTTACGCGTATTTTGTTTACGAGCAGCAGCCATTCTTTAACTACCTCCTTTACTTATTTTTTCTTGTTAGCTACAGTACGACGCGGACCTTTACGAGTACGCGCGTTGTTTTTTGTGTTTTGTCCACGAACAGGAAGTCCTCTACGATGACGGATTCCGCGGTAGCTTCCGATTTCAATTAGACGCTTAATGTTAAGTGAAACTTCACGACGAAGGTCACCTTCTACTTTAAGTTTGTCAATGATATCACGGATTTTACCAAGTTCGTCTTCAGTTAGATCGCGAACGCGAGTGTCTTCAGAAACACCTGCTTCTTTAAGGACTTGTTGCGCAGTCGTACGACCAATTCCAAAAACATATGTTAAAGAAATGACAACACGTTTATCACGTGGAATATCTACACCAGCAATACGAGCCATGATTTGGGCACCTCCTTGTTATTAGCCTTGTTTTTGTTTATGTTTTGGGTTTTCACAGATCACCATTACTTTTCCTTTTCTGCGAATAACTTTACATTTTTCACAGATAGGTTTAACAGATGGTCTCACTTTCATGTGTTTCCAACCTCCTTCTTCCGGAGTTGCTTTATTTGTAACGGTACGTAATTCTACCACGAGTTAAGTCATATGGAGATAATTCTACCGTAACTTTGTCTCCAGGTAAAATGCGAATGAAGTGCATACGGATTTTTCCTGATACATGAGCCAAAACTGTATGACCATTCTCTAGTTCAACTTTGAACATTGCATTTGGCAAAGTTTCTGCTACAGTACCTTCCACTTCAATTACATCGTCTTTCGCCATTCAAGTGTTCTCCCTTCTTCAAATCAGTAACTTGCTCTCTGACAAATGTCCAAATGAGTTTATCTCAATTGTCCATCTATCACCCGACCTGTTTTGAATATACTGTTCTGAACTTCCGGAGATACGCAACCATAAAAGGTTATATGATTGATATTTTTTCTTAGGAGAATGAAATTTACGCTTTTCTCCGTCTGCGATTAGTACATGGCAGCCACCGAACATGCCGATGACACCTGTATACTGATCTTGTTCTTTCCTTTGGACTATACAGACAACCTGCCCGATTTGGGCCTGAAAGGCTTCAGTGAAGACCTAAATCTTAGTCAGTATATCAAAACCTGTATCTGTAATCGCAATCGTATGCTCAAAGTGAGCACACTTTTTCCCATCAACCGTTACAACCGTCCAGTTATCAGCCAATGTTTTCACATATCGGCTGCCTGCGTTCACCATCGGTTCGATGGCCAACACCATTCCAGGTTTTAGCCGCGGGCCTTTGTTGGGCGGACCATAATGAGGAATTTGAGGGTCCTCATGAAGATCCTGTCCGACCCCATGTCCAACATATTCTCTAACAACTGAGAAATTCTCGTTTTCTACATACGTTTGTATGGCATGGGAAATGTTCGACAGACGTTCGCCTGGCTTTGCTTCCTGTAAGCCTTTATATAGAGATTCCTCTGTGACTTCCAGTAGTTTGCGGTCTTCATCACTGATTACCCCAACTGGATAAGTCCAAGCAGAGTCACCATGATAGCCATTTAACTTTGCGCCAATATCGATACTAATGATGTCACCATCACGTAAAACCCGTTTACCAGGAATACCGTGAACGAGTTCTTCATTCACCGAAACGCAAATGCTCCCGCGAAAACCATTATACCCTTTAAAAGATGGGATTGCACCCTGCTTTGTAATAAAACGTTCGGCAATTTGATCCAATTCTTTTGTCGAAATACCTGGTTTTATGTGTTTCTTCAGCTCTTCATGAGTCAGTGCGACAATGCGTCCAGCTTCTCTCATAATCTCAAGCTCGCGAGGAGTTTTACAGATAATCATTTATTTAATCCCCCAAGCAGGTCCTTGATATCTGCATATACATCGTTAATGTGTTTTGCACCATCAATGTTTGCAAGATATCCTTTTTCTGAATAGAAGTTCAGTAAAGGTTCAGTCTGCTTTAAGTTTACTTCAAGTCTAGTCGAAACGGTTTCTGCATTATCATCTGCACGTTGATAAAGCTCGCCTCCACACTTATCGCAAACATTTTCTTTCGCAGGTGGATTGAATACTAAATGATAGGTTGCTCCGCAATTTTTGCAAATTCTTCGGCCAGTCAGACGCTCCATCAATGCATCTTTATCGACTTTAATATTAATGACATAATCAATCGTTCTGCCAAGGTCCTTTAGAATGTCTTCTAAAGCTTCAGCCTGAGCGACTGTTCGCGGAAATCCGTCCAGAAGAAAACCTTGTTCACAATCATTTTTGCCAAGTCTTTCTCTAACAATACCGATTGTGACCTCATCAGGAACAAGCTCTCCTTTATCGATAAAGGATTTTGCTTCGAGCCCAAGTTGTGTCTCCTCTTTCATAGCAGCGCGGAACATATCTCCTGTTGAGATATGAGGGATCCCATAATCATCAACAATTCGTTCTGCCTGAGTGCCTTTACCAGCACCCGGAAGCCCCATTAAGACTAAGTTCATTTCGGATTTCCCCTTCCTTACTTAGAGAGGTTGGGCAGGAGCCCAGCCCTCTGTTTTATTTCATAAATCCACGGTAGTTTCGTTTCACTAATTGGCTTTCAAGCTGTTTCATTGTTTCAAGTGCAACACCTACAACAATGAGAAGACTTGTGCCGCCAATTTGTGCAGCGGAAGGTAATCCAGCGAATTGAATGAAAAAGATAGGAAGTATTGAAATCACGGCTAAGAAAATGGCGCCCACAAACGTGAGTCGGTACAAAATGCTCGTAATTCTATCTTGAGTCATTTTCCCTGGACGAACTCCCGGGATATAGCCACCCTGCTTTTGCAGATTTTCAGCCATTTGTTCAGGATTCACTTGGACAAAGGCATAAAAATATGTGAAAGCAACAATCAGTGCTACATAAATCGTCATACCGATTGGCTTAGTATAGTCAAAGTTGTTGGTTATCCAAGTTGTCACATTATTGGTTCCGAAGAACGATGCGACCGTCTGCGGAGTAATAATGAAAGAAACGGCAAAGATGACTGGAATCACCCCTGCTGGATTCACTTTCAATGGAAGATGCGTTGCTTGACTAGCAGACATTTGTGCACGGCCAGTTCCTTTTGAATATTGAATCGCAATCTTTCTCACTGCCATTTGAATGTAAATAACACCAATAACAATGACAAGAATAGCAATGACAATAAGGGCAATTTTCAGGATTTGCATGAACAGCTGTCCATCTCCACCTACAAACTGCTGAGCGTACACTTGTTTTAATGTTTGAGGGATACCTGCGATGATCCCGGCAAAGATAATAATCGAAATACCGTTACCAACACCGTGAGCAGTAATCTGCTCTCCCAGCCACATTAAAAATGCTGTTCCCGCAGTGAGTACGACCGCAATTAAGAGGTACGTTGAAACACCTGGGTTTTCAATCAGCATGCCTCCTGCCATATTGTTGAATCCATATGACATTCCTAACGCCTGGATAAAACCTAGAACAATTGTAAAATACCTTGTGAATTGTGCTAATTTTCGGCGGCCAACCTCTCCTTGCTTTGACCACTCAGTGAACTTCGGAACAACATCCATCTGCAAGAGCTGAATGATGATCGAAGCGGTGATATACGGCATAATCCCCATTGCAAGAATGGAGAATTGGAAAAGTGCCCCGCCCCCAAACGTGTTGAGGATCCCGAAAACACTCATTTGATCCTGTGCCTGGAGAACTTCGGCGTTCACATTAGGCACAGGGATGAAAGCACCTATACGAAAGACGATTAACATTAAAAGAGTGAATATAATCTTATTCCGTATATCTTTCACGCGCATAAAATTGGAGATTGTCTTAAACAAGTTAGATCACCTCGGCTGTACCGCCAGCAGCTTCAATAGCTTCTTTCGCAGAAGCAGAGAATTTATTGGCTTTTACAGTTAATTTTTTTTCTAATTTACCGTTGCCAAGAATTTTTACTCCTGCTTTTAACTTGCTTATTGCACCAGTCTCTAGAAGAAGTTCAGGAGTTACTTCCGTTCCTTCGTCAAAACTGTTTAATCTGTCTAAGTTGATTACCGCGTAATCTTTACGGTTGATGTTTGTAAAACCACGTTTTGGAAGACGTTGGAATAAAGGCATCTGACCACCTTCGAAACCAGGGCGTACACCGCCGCCAGAACGAGCGTTTTGACCTTTATGACCTTTACCAGAAGTTTTACCGTTACCTGATCCAATACCACGACCAACACGGTTGCGTACTTTACGTGAACCTTCTGAAGGCTTCAATTCATGAAGTTTCATTTGGGCACCTCCTTATCGATTAAAAATGTTTTATTGTTCTTTAACAGAAACTAAATGAGACACCTTGTTAATCATGCCGCGGATCGCTGCATTGTCTTCATGTACGACTGTTTGGTTTGTTTTCTTAAGACCAAGAGTACGAACAGTGACACGCTGATCTTCTGGGCGACCGATTACACTGCGTTTGAGGGTAATTTCTAATTTATTTGCCATTAATGTTCCCTCCTTATCCTAACAGGTCTTCTACAGATTTTCCACGAAGCTTCGCAACGTCTTCAGCACGTTTAAGTTCACTTAAACCCTGAAGTGTTGCGCGGATCATGTTGATCGGTGTATTAGAACCTAGAGATTTAGAAAGGATATCAGCTAGACCAGCAAGCTCAAGAACCGCACGCACTGGGCCTCCAGCGATAACTCCTGTACCTTCTGAAGCAGGCTTCAATAGAACGTTTCCTGCACCGAATCGACCGATGATTTCATGTGGAATTGTAGTTCCAACCATTGGTACTTCAATTAAATTCTTTTTCGCATCTTCAACAGCTTTGCGGATCGCTTCTGGTACTTCTTGTGCTTTACCAGTACCGAAACCTACATGACCGTTTTTGTCACCGACAACAACTAAAGCTGCAAAACGGAAACGACGTCCACCTTTAACAACTTTCGCTACGCGGTTAACCGTAACTAAGCGTTCTTCTAACTCTAATTTGCTTTGGTCAATACGACTCATTCGGATGTGTCCCTCCTTCTTTTATTAAAATTTAAGTCCAGCCTCACGAGCAGCTTCAGCTAGAGCTTTTACACGTCCATGATATAAGTATCCTCCGCGGTCAAATACCACGTTAGAGATTCCTTTTTCAACAGCACGTTTTGCAACAAGTTCGCCAACTTTAGTAGCAGCTGCAGCGTCAGAACTATTCTCGATCTTTAACTCTTTATCAAGAGTAGAAGCACTTACAAGTGTTACACCGTTAACATCATCAATTACTTGAGCGTAGATGTTCTTGTTAGAACGGAAAACGTTAAGGCGAGGTCTTTCAGCAGTACCTGAAAGTTTCGCACGAACACGAGCGTGTCTTTTAAGACGAGTAGCGTTTTTGCTAGTTTTCGTAATCATCCGAGTCACTCCTTTCTTCACATTAAGCGATCTTACTTACCAGTTTTTCCTTCTTTACGGCGAACGAATTCACCTTCGTAACGAATTCCTTTACCTTTGTAAGGCTCTGGAGAACGGACAGCGCGGATGTTAGAAGCTAGAGCTCCCACACGCTCTTTATCGATACCTTTAATGACTACTTTCGTTTGAGATGGAACTTCGACTTCAACTCCAGCCTCAGGAACGATTTCAACTGGATGAGAGTATCCAACGTTAAGAACAAGTTTGTTTCCAGATTTAGCTGCACGGTAACCGACACCGATAAGTTCTAAACCTCTTTCGAAACCTTTAGATACACCTTCAACCATGTTTGCAATTAAGCTACGTGTTGTACCATGTAATGCACGGTGTTCTTTATGATCAGACGGACGGCTTACAGTTAAGACGCTGTCCTCAATTTTAATTTCCATATCAGGGTGAAATGTACGAGTTAGTTCACCTTTTGGTCCCTTTACTGTCACTGTGTTATCGTTGTTTGTCACAGTAACTCCTGAAGGGATCTCGATTAGTTTTTTACCTATACGAGACATACCAAGCACCTCCATTCATCTTAAACTTTTTTTACCATACGTAAGCAAGTACTTCTCCACCAGCTTGTTTAGCACGGGCTTCTTTGTCCGATAAAACACCTTGTGATGTAGAAATAATTGCGATTCCAAGTCCGTTAAGTACACGTGGTACTTCATTTGATTTCGCATATACACGTAAACCAGGTTTACTGATTCTTTTAAGACCAGTGATAACACGTTCGTTGTTTTGGCCATATTTAAGGAACATACGGATAATTCCTTGTTTGCTGTCTTCTACATATTCAACGTCACGGATAAAACCTTCACGCTTTAAGATTTCAGCAATTTCTCTTTTGATTTTTGAAGCCGGTACTTCTAGCTTCTCATGACGTACCATGTTCGCATTGCGAATACGAGTCAGCAAATCTGCAATCGGATCTGTCATAACCATTATTTAATAACCTCCTTCCCATTTATGGGGATTACCAGCTGGCTTTTTTAACGCCAGGAATTTGTCCTTTATATGCAAGTTCGCGGAAACAAATACGGCAAAGTTTAAACTTGCGAATTACTGAATGTGGACGTCCACAACGTTCGCAGCGCGTATACTCTTGAACTTTAAACTTTTGTTTGCGTTGTTGTTTCGCAATCATAGACTTTTTAGCCACGATTTCGCCTCCCTTTCATTGATTATTTCTGGAACGGCATACCTACTTGAGTTAATAACTCACGTGCTTCTTCGTCCGTATTGGCAGTCGTAACGATAACGATATCCATACCGCGGACTTTTGTTACTTTATCGTAATCAATTTCTGGGAAGATTAACTGTTCTTTAATACCAAGCGTGTAGTTTCCACGACCGTCGAAAGATTTCTTAGAAATCCCGCGGAAGTCACGTACACGTGGTAAAGATACAGAAATAAGTTTATCAAGGAAATCGTACATGCGCTCTCCGCGAAGTGTTACTTTCGCACCGATTGGCATTCCTTCACGTAGACGGAATCCAGCAATAGATTTCTTCGCACGAGTAACGACAGGTTTTTGACCAGCGATAAACGTTAATTCTTCAACAGCAGTATCGATTGCTTTAGCGTTTTGAACGGCGTCACCAACACCCATGTTGATCACGATTTTTTCGATTTTTGGCACTTGCATTACTGATTTGTATTCAAACTTAGAAACTAATGCAGGTGTAATTTCTTTTACATACTTTTCTTTAAGGCGGTTCATGAGAAAGACCTCCCTTCCTTATTTACTATTTATCTAGAACTTGCCCAGATTTTTTCGCTACACGGACTTTCTTTCCGTCCTCAACTTTATACCCAACACGTGTCACTTCACCCGTTTTAGGATCAAGCGGCATTACGTTTGATACGTGGATCGGCGCTTCTTGTTCAGAAATTCCGCCCTGAGGGTTAGCTTGGGTTGGTTTAGAGTGTTTTTTCACAAGGTTAATACCTTCTACTAAAACACGGTCATTCTTAGGGAAAGCAGCAAGGATGACTCCTTGTTTACCTTTATCTTTACCAGAGATAACCACTACTTTATCGCCCTTTTTAACATGCATTTAATCGCACCTCCTTGAGTCGCGGATTGTATTCATTAAAGTACTTCTGGTGCTAGAGAAACAATTTTCATATAGTTGTTTTCACGAAGTTCACGTGCTACTGGTCCGAAGATACGAGTTCCACGTGGGCTCTTGTCGTCACGGATAATGACACATGCATTTTCATCGAAGCTGATGTAAGATCCATCGTTTCTGCGAGCTCCGCTCTTTGTACGAACGATAACTGCTTTCACAACTTCACCTTTTTTGACAACGCCTCCTGGTGTTGCTTGTTTAACCGTACAAACAATGACATCACCGATGTTAGCCGTCTTACGTCCAGAGCCACCAAGAACTTTAATCGTTAGTACTTCGCGTGCGCCAGAGTTGTCAGCTACTTTTAAACGAGTCTCCTGTTGAATCATTAATGTTACCTCCTTTCGGAAAAAGAAATCCGAACTTTATTAGATAATAACGGCTTCTTCGACAACTTCAACTAGACGAAAGCGTTTAGTCGCAGATAAAGGACGAGTTTCCATGACCTTTACGATGTCTCCGATTTTTGCTTGGTTGTTTTCATCATGTGCTTTGAACTTTTTAGAGTATCTTACACGTTTGCCATAAAGTGAATGCTTTTTGTATGTCTCAACTACAACAGTGATGGTTTTATCCATTTTGTCAGAAACAACACGACCTTGATACACTTTACGTTGGTTACGTTCGCTCATGTTTGCGGGGCCTCCCCTCTAATTATTATTTATTAGCAGCGATTTCTCTTTGACGAATCACAGTTTTCATGCGTGCGATTGATTTACGCACTTCACGAATGCGAGCAGTGTTTTCAAGCTGCCCAGTCGCTAATTGGAAACGAAGATTGAAAAGTTCTTCTTTAAGAGACTTTACTTTTTGTTCAATTTCAGCAGTGGTAAGGTCACGAATTTCATTAGCTTTCATTTGATTCACCACCAATTTCTTCACGTTTTACGAACTTCGTTTTAATTGGCAATTTGTGAGATGCAAGACGAAGAGCTTCACGAGCAACTTCTTCAGACACACCAGAAATTTCAAATAAAACTTTGCCTGGTTTTACTACAGCCACCCATCCTTCTGGAGCACCTTTACCGGAACCCATGCGGACCTCTAGAGGTTTAGCTGTGTATGGCTTAGAAGGGAAAATTTTAATCCAAACTTTACCGCCACGTTTCATGTAACGAGTCATAGCAATACGAGCAGCTTCGATTTGACGGTTCGTGATCCAAGAAGCTTCTTGAGCTTGGATACCGTACTCACCGAAATGTACTTCAGTACCACCTTTTGCACGTCCACGCATTTTTCCACGATGTTCTCTGCGATACTTCACGCGTTTTGGCAATAACATATTATTTTCCTCCTTCCGCAGTATTCTTCTTAGTTGGAAGGACTTCTCCACGATAGATCCATACTTTTACGCCAAGCTTACCATAAGTAGTGTCAGCTTCAGCAGTAGCATAGTCGATGTCAGCACGAAGTGTGTGCAACGGAACAGTACCTTCACTGTAATATTCAGAACGAGCAATATCTGCACCGCCAAGACGACCAGAAACCATTGTTTTGATTCCTTGTGCTCCAGCACGCATTGTGCGTTGGATTGTTTGTTTTTGTGCACGACGGAATGAAATACGATTTTCAAGTTGACGAGCGATGTTTTCAGCAACTAGCTGAGCATCAAGATCTGCTCTTTTGATTTCAAGGATGTTGATGTGTACACGTTTGCCAGTTAGGCTGTTAAGAGCTTTACGAAGTGCTTCAACTTCAGATCCGCCTTTACCAATTACCATACCTGGTTTAGCCGTGTGGATTGTGATATTTACGCGGTTTGCAGCACGTTCGATTTCTACTTTAGAAACAGACGCGTCAGACAAACGCTTGCTGATGAATTCACGGATTTTCAAGTCTTCATGTAAGAAGTCAGCGTAATCTTTTCCTGCGAACCATTTAGATTCCCAATCACGAATGACGCCAATACGAAGACCTACTGGATTTACCTTTTGACCCACGGATTATCCCTCCTTCTTTTCTGATACAACGATTGTAATGTGGCTAGTACGTTTGTTAATTGCGCTCGCACGACCCATAGCACGTGGACGGAATCTCTTAAGTGTTGGACCTTCGTCAACGAATGCTTGAGTAATCACTAGGCTGTTAGCGTCCAACTCGTAGTTGTGCTCAGCGTTTGCGATAGCAGATTTTAATACTTTTTCAATAATTGGTGAAGCAGCCTTAGGTGTAAGGTTTAAGATAGAAACTGCTTCTCCTACTTGCTTACCTCGGATCAGGTCCATTACTAGACGTGCTTTACGAGGAGCAATACGGACTGTTCTTGCGACAGCTTTAGCTTGCATTTAAAAGCCTCCTCTCATTAGCGTCTTGTTTTTTTATCGTCACTAGCATGACCTTTGTAAGTACGGCTTGGTGCGAATTCGCCCAATTTGTGACCTACCATATCTTCAGAAATGAAAACAGGTACATGTTTGCGTCCGTCATAGACAGCGATTGTGTGACCGATGAATTGTGGGAAAATTGTAGAACGACGAGACCAAGTTTTTACGACTTGCTTTTTGTCAGTTTCATTCAATTTCTCGACTTTAGCCATCAAATGATCATCAACAAATGGTCCTTTTTTTAAGCTGCGAGCCATTGTGGAACCTCCCTTCGTGATTGAACTACGGTCCTAAATGAACCGTAGACAACCCCGTTACTTGTTTTTACGACGACGTACAATGAATTTATCAGACTTGTTGGTTTTCTTACGAGTCTTGAATCCAAGAGTCGGTTTGCCCCATGGAGACATTGGTGATTTACGTCCGATTGGAGCACGTCCTTCACCACCACCGTGTGGGTGATCGTTAGGGTTCATTACAGAACCACGAACTGTTGGGCGTACGCCTTTCCAGCGTGAACGTCCAGCTTTACCGATGTTAATTAATTCGTGTTGCTCGTTTCCAACTTGACCGATAGTCGCACGGCAAGCAGAAAGAATCATACGAACTTCTCCTGAGTTCAAACGTACAAGAACGTATTTACCTTCTTTACCAAGAACTTGAGCAGAAGTACCAGCAGAACGAACTAATTGTCCACCTTTACCTGGTTTTAATTCAATGTTATGCACAACTGTACCAACTGGGATGTTGATAAGTGGAAGAGCATTACCTGGTTTGATGTCAGATTCTGGTCCAGAAGTAACTTCAGTACCAACTTGGATTCCTTTCGGAGCAAGAATGTAACGTTTCTCACCATCTGCATAGTTTACAAGAGCGATGTTCGCTGAACGGTTTGGATCATACTCGATTGTAGCAACGCGTCCAGGTATACCGTCTTTATCACGTTTAAAGTCGATGATACGGTATTGACGTTTATGACCGCCACCTTGATGACGAACAGTCATTCTACCTTGGTTGTTACGTCCGCCTTTTCTGTGAAGCGGCGCAAGCAACGATTTTTCTGGTTTGTCAGTCGTGATTTCAGCAAAATCTGAAGTAGTCATGCCACGACGACCATTACTGGTTGGTTTATACTTTTTAATCGCCATTTTGAATTTCCCTCCTTCTTTTTAAGATTTACGCTTCAAAAATTTCGATTTCTTTGCTGTCAGCTGTTAATTTCACGATCGCTTTTCTGCGACGGCTAGTCATACCAGTGTAGCGTCCAACGCGTTTAGATTTCCCTTTGTAATTTTGAACGTTGACTTTCTCAACTTTCACTCCAAAGATTTCTTCAACAGCGTCTTTCACTTCTGTTTTGTTAGCTCTGACATCAACTTCGAACGTGTACTTCTTCTCTGTCATTAGATCAGCAGAACGTTCAGTAATGATAGGGCGCTTTAGAACATCACGAGGATCTTTCATTATGCAAGTCCCTCCTCTACTTTTTCAACCGCTGCTTTAGTGATCAGAAGTTTCTCGTGGTTGACAACGTCAAGAACGTTGATACCGTTAGCTTCAACAACTGTTACTCCAGGGATGTTACGAGCAGATAAAGCAACTGTTTCGTTTGCATCCGCAGTGACGATCAACGCTTTCTTCTCGACAGATAATCCTTTAAGGATGCCTGCGAATTCTTTCGTTTTCACTGCATCAAGAGTCAGATCTTCAAGAACGATGATGTTGTTGTCGATTACTTTAGAAGACAATACTGACTTGATAGCCAAGCGGCGAACTTTTTTAGGTAATTTATAAGAATAGCTGCGTGGTGTTGGACCGAATACGATACCGCCTCCGCGCCATTGTGGTGAACGGATAGAACCTTGACGAGCACGACCAGTACCCTTCTGTCTCCAAGGCTTACGACCTCCGCCACGTACTTCAGAACGAGTTTTTACTTTGTGAGTTCCTTGACGTAAGGAAGCTCTTTGCATAAGAATAGCATCGAATACTACGCTTTCGTTTGGCTCGATTCCAAACACAGAAGCGTTTAATTCGATTTCACCGTTAGTAGAACCGTTTTGGTTAAATAATGCTACTTTTGGCATGACTTGTTTCCTCCTTTCCTAAGAGAGTTATTTAGATTTAACTGCACTCTTTACAGTTACTAGAGATTTTTTAGCTCCTGGTACATTTCCTTTGATCAATAGAAGATTGCGTTCTGCATCAACTTTAACGATCTCAAGGTTTTGGACAGTGATTTGCTCTCCGCCCATACGACCTGGAAGAAGTTTACCTTTGAATACTCGGTTTGGATCAACAGGCCCCATTGAACCAGGACGACGGTGGTAACGTGAACCGTGAGTCATTGGTCCGCGTGATTGTCCGTGGCGCTTGATAGCCCCTTGGAATCCTTTACCTTTTGATGTTCCTGTTACATCTACGATATCTCCATTTGCGAAAATATCAACTTTGACTTCCTGACCAACTTCATACGCATCTAACTCCGCACCGCGTAATTCTTTTACGAAGCGCTTAGGAGCAGTTTCCGCTTTAGCAACGTGGCCCTTCTCTGGTTTGTTAGAAAGCTTTTCACGTTTGTCGTCAAAACCGATTTGGATTGCTTCATAGCCATCCGTGTCAGCAGTCTTCTTTTGAAGAACAACGTTAGCAGCAGCCTCAACAACAGTTACAGGGATAAGATCACCGTTTTCTGCGAATACTTGCGTCATACCAATTTTTCTACCTAAGATTCCTTTGGTCATTAGTCACACCTCCTATAATATGTGTTTTCTATTTGAATTAAAGTTTGATTTCGATATCTACACCAGATGGTAAATCTAAACGCATAAGTGCATCAACTGTTTGTGGAGTTGGATTCACGATGTCGATTAGACGTTTGTGAGTACGCATCTCAAATTGCTCACGAGAATCTTTGTACTTATGCACCGCACGAAGGATTGTGTAAACTGATTTTTCAGTTGGAAGCGGAATTGGACCAGATACACTAGCACCAGAACGCTTAGCCGTTTCAACAATCTTCTCAGCAGATTGATCAAGAATTCTATGATCATATGCTTTTAAACGAATACGAATTTTTTGTTTTGCCATTATTTTCCCTCCTTTTCGCCTACTTACGTTAGACAGTTCTCCGTGAGAAAAACCTGATCACCTTGCCATGGCAAAGCGGCCGGGTGTGTCAGCAACCTCTCACTTCATCGCAGTCAAAGACCAACATGCACTATTGTACCAAATTGGCCTGCGTGTTGCAATAATAAATCGGATAAATTTATGATTTGCACACTTTTCATATTATACAGGGGTTGAGCCTATAAATCAAGCTTTCCCTGAAGATGATGTACAGCCGTCTTTTTTATGGTACGAATAAATTCTTCTGGCTCTTCTAGATGCGGGGAATGTGCAGATTCTTTAAAAGTGAACCATTCTTTGACTGGTGCTGTTAATTGCTCAACATAAGGTTTTGATACAGCAGCTGGTGTAATCATGTCATATTCACCAATGATAAAGTAACAAGGTATTAATATAGTAGAAACTCGGTATTCAATGCTCTCATTCATCAATTCATTCCATAGCATGTCCTGACTAAGCTTCTGTCCTTTAAGGAAATTCCACTTATCTTTGAGCTGATATTCCTTACTAAAAAGAAACCCGCGTAGCATTTGAATCAGCGGCTTCCACCTATGTGTGAGACCTACGCTTCCGAGCTCTTTATATAGAGAGAACAGAGCATGAGCTGATATTCGTTTCCACGGAGGAGGCGTCAGTAATCGCAGGCAACAAGTAAACAACCGATTTCGTTCGCATTTCTCCAAAAGAAGCTTGTATGACACAATATCTTCTTTTATTACATCTACTACCTGACTAATTCCATAATAAGCGTGATATAGATCTGGGCGCTTATGTACTGCTTGTATGGCGATTAATGACCCCCATGAATATCCGGCGATGTACAATTTTGATTGACCTAGATATGAAAGGACTTTCTCTGTCAGTTCAATCGTATCTTCAATAAATTGCTGAATGGTCATAGAAGTATTGGGGAGGTTCTTTTGATAGGAAAGTCCCGCACCTCGCTGATCCCAATGAACAACTGTAAAATCGTGATTAAGTTCCTCATGAAATGAGTCGATATAGCTGATTTGAGCGGAGCCGGGCCCACCGTGTAAAAATAATAGAACAGGCTTCGCTTCACTTGTGTGATCTTCTTTGATCATAATCCATTGGTCAACCCCGCCGATTAACCATTTCTTCAAATATGTCTTCGCCATTCCAGTGATCCTCTCGGTTCCATTTAGATTCTATAGCTTATAGTAGCCGTTCTGATCTGGAAAAGCAAAAAAAGAGACCCTTTTGCAAGGAGTCTCTTTTAAATGTTTATTACTTAATGATATTTGAAACGACGCCAGAACCTACAGTACGTCCACCCTCACGGATAGAGAAACGAGTTCCTTCTTCGATAGCGATAGTAGAGATAAGTTCAACTTCCATCTCAGTGTTATCGCCAGGCATAACCATTTCAGTACCTTCTGGAAGATGTACGATACCAGTTACGTCAGTTGTACGGAAGTAGAACTGCGGACGGTAGTTAGCGAAGAATGGAGTATGACGTCCACCCTCTTCTTTAGAAAGTACATAAACTTCAGCTTTGAAACGGCTATGTGGAGTGATTGTACCTGGTTTAGCAAGTACTTGACCACGTTGGATATCTTCACGAGATACACCACGAAGTAGTGCACCGATGTTGTCACCAGCTTCAGCATAGTCAAGAAGTTTACGGAACATTTCAACACCTGTAACAGTTGTTTTACCATTGTCTTCTTGAAGACCGATGATTTCAACTTCGTCACCGACTTTAACTTGTCCACGCTCAACACGACCAGTAGCAACAGTTCCACGACCAGTGATTGAGAATACATCCTCAACTGGCATCATGAATGGCTTCTCAATGTCACGTTCTGGAGTTGGGATGTACTCATCAACCGCATCCATAAGTTCAAAGATTTTTGCTTCGTAATCAGCATCTCCTTCAAGAGCTTTAAGAGCAGAACCTTTGATAACTGGAACATCATCACCAGGGAAGTCATAGTCAGAAAGAAGGTCACGAACTTCCATTTCAACAAGTTCAAGTAACTCTTCATCGTCAACCATGTCACATTTGTTAAGGAATACTACGATGTATGGTACACCTACGTTACGAGAAAGTAGGATGTGCTCACGTGTTTGTGGCATTGGACCATCAGCAGCAGATACTACTAAGATCGCGCCGTCCATTTGAGCAGCACCAGTGATCATGTTTTTAACGTAGTCAGCGTGTCCTGGGCAGTCTACGTGTGCATAGTGACGAGTGTCTGTTTCATACTCGACGTGTGAAGTTGAGATTGTGATTCCACGCTCGCGCTCTTCTGGAGCACCATCGATTTGGTCATATCCCATAGCTGATCCTTTACCAGACTTCTTATGAAGAACTGTTGAGATAGCAGCAGTTAGAGTTGTTTTACCATGGTCAACGTGTCCAATTGTACCAATGTTAGCATGCGATTTGGAACGGTCGAATTTTTCTTTAGCCATTCTAAAAATCCTCCTTAAAGGTTCATTGTATTTGGTATAGAGTGATAGAAAGTGAAGAGTTACCCCTCACTTTCTGATCTTCAATAGTAGTTATACTTTAGTTTAAAGGCAAAATCAATTATTCACCTTTATTTTTTTTGATGATTTCTTCACTGATGCTCTTAGGCACTTCTTCGTAGTGATCCATGTGCATAGTGAAAGTACCGCGTCCTTGTGTGTTAGAACGGAGTGAAGTTGCATATCCGAACATTTCAGAAAGTGGAACCATTGCGCGAACAACTTGAGCGTTACCGCGAGCTTCCATACCTTCTACACGTCCACGACGAGATGTGATATCACCCATGATGTCTCCCATGTATTCTTCAGGGATAACGACTTCCACTTTCATCATTGGCTCAAGTAGAACTGGGTTACATTTGCTGACAGCATTTTTCAATGCCATAGATGCAGCAATTTTAAACGCCATTTCGTTCGAGTCAACATCGTGGTATGATCCATCAAATAATTTAGCTTTGATGTCGATTAATGGGAATCCAGCTAATACACCATTTTCAAGTGAATCTTCAAGACCTGCTTGAATAGCTGGAATGTATTCACGAGGAACAACCCCACCGACGATTGCATTTTGGAATTCGAAGCCTGCGCCTTCTTCGTTTGGTTCGAATTCGATCCAAACGTGTCCGAACTGACCACGTCCACCAGACTGACGTACGAATTTACCTTCAACTTTTGCACCAGAACGGAATGTTTCACGGTACGCAACTTGAGGAGCACCTACGTTAGCTTCAACCTTGAACTCACGCTTCATACGGTCAACAATGATATCAAGGTGAAGCTCACCCATACCAGAGATGATCGTTTGACCAGTTTCAGGGTTTGTTTGTGTACGGAATGTTGGATCCTCTTCAGCTAGTTTAGCTAAAGCGATACCCATTTTATCTTGGTCAGCTTTTGATTTAGGCTCGATTGCTACATCGATAACTGGCTCTGGGAATTCCATAGACTCAAGGATAACAGTATCTTTCTCGTCACAAAGAGTGTCACCAGTAGATGTATCTTTAAGACCAACAGCTGCTGCGATATCCCCTGCATATACAGTAGAGATTTCTTCACGGCTGTTTGCGTGCATTTGAAGGATACGTCCAACACGCTCACGCTTGTTCTTAGAAGAGTTCTTCACGTATGAACCTGAAGCAAGTGTTCCAGAGTATACGCGGAAGAAAGTAAGTTTCCCAACATAAGGGTCAGTCATAACTTTAAATGCAAGAGCTGCGAATGGTGCGTCATCAGTAGACTCACGAACAACCTCTTCATTTGAATCTGGCAGGATACCTTTGATTGCAGCAACATCAGTTGGTGCAGGAAGGTAATCAAGCACAGCATCAAGTACAAGCTGAACACCTTTGTTTTTGAAAGCAGATCCAACAAGAACTGGGTAGAATTCAACATTCAACGTTCCTTTACGGATTGCAGCTTTCAATTCAGGAATTGTAATTTCTTCACCCTCAAGGTATTTTTCCATAAGCTCTTCATCAAGCTCAGCGACAGCTTCAATAAGGCTGTTGCGAAGCTCTTCAGCTTTGTCTTTATACTCAGCAGGGATTTCTTGTGCATCAGAGCGAGTTCCAAGGTCATCTTCGTAGAAGTATGCTACGTTATCTACAAGGTCGATGATTCCTTCGAATTGATCTTCAGCGCCGATCGGCAATTGAATTGCATGAGCGTTCGCTTGAAGACGATCTCTTAATGTGCCTACAGAGTAAAGGAAGTCCGCACCGGTTTTATCCATTTTGTTAACGAATACGATACGAGGTACTCCGTAAGTTGTTGCTTGGCGCCAAACTGTTTCAGTTTGTGGCTCTACACCTGATTGTGCATCAAGAACTGCTACCGCACCATCAAGTACACGTAAAGAACGTTCAACTTCAACAGTGAAGTCTACGTGTCCTGGTGTATCGATGATGTTTACACGGTAACCTTTCCATTGTGCTGTAGTAGCAGCAGAAGTGATTGTAATACCACGTTCTTGCTCCTGCTCCATCCAGTCCATTTGGGAAGCTCCTTCGTGAGTTTCACCAATTTTATGGATACGACCAGTGTAGTATAAGATACGCTCAGTCGTTGTCGTTTTACCAGCATCGATGTGAGCCATGATACCAATATTACGAGTTTTGTCTAAGGAGAACTCTCTTGCCATTGGGTAATTTCTCCTTCCTTATTAGGGAATAGTTTTTTTAGTTTGGTATAAATCCTACCAGCGGTAGTGAGCGAATGCTTTGTTCGCTTCTGCCATTTTGTGTGTATCTTCACGTTTCTTAACAGCAGCACCAGTGTTGTTAGCTGCGTCAAGGATTTCGTTAGCAAGACGCTCTTCCATCGTTTTTTCTCCACGAAGACGAGCGTAGTTTACTAACCAGCGAAGACCTAAAGTAGTACGACGGTCTGGGCGAACTTCTACAGGAACTTGGTAGTTAGCTCCACCTACACGACGTGCTTTAACTTCAAGAACTGGCATGATGTTTTTCAAGGCTTGTTCGAAAACCTCCATCGCTTCATTACCAGTACGTTCTTTGATGATATCAAATGACTTGTAGAGAATTGTTTGTGACTTTCCTCTTTTACCGTCGATCATCATTTTGTTGATCAAACGAGATACAAGTTTAGAATTGTAAATTGGATCTGGCAATACGTCTCTTTTTGCTACAGGACCTTTACGTGGCATCTGATAGCCTCCCTTCTCATTTAAAAGGATTTCTATCTGTCTCTCATCTCAATATCATTGTCAGTTGCCTGACTCCACTGATCTGATATCAACTTCTAAAAACCCTTATGTTTGTTTGTATTATTTACTTTGTTTAGGGCGTTTTGTTCCGTATTTAGAACGTCCTTGCATACGACCGTCAACTCCGGCAGTATCAAGCGCACCACGAACGATGTGGTAACGTACACCCGGTAAGTCTTTTACACGTCCGCCACGGATAAGTACTACACTGTGCTCTTGTAGATTATGACCGATACCAGGAATGTAAGCTGTTACCTCAATCAGGTTAGACAAACGTACACGAGCATATTTACGTAGTGCTGAGTTTGGTTTTTTCGGTGTCATTGTGCCGACACGAGTACAAACCCCGCGCTTCTGTGGAGATGTTACGTTAGTGTGCTCTTTTTTGAAACTGTTGTATCCTTTGTTAAGTGCAGGAGACTTTGAGTTTTCAACTTTACTCACGCGTCCTTTGCGTATTAGCTGATTAATTGTAGGCATGTTGTTATTCCTCCCTTCGTTGCTTTTTTTATAACCCACATACCCAGGTGGTTCATTAAAAGGCAAAAAACAATGCTTTTGCATTTACACATGCAAAAACAAAACAAGTACGCTATAACATAATGGCAACAGCTGCTGCCCCAACTTCAATTCCGCAGGCTTTGCCGAGCTTTTTCATGGAATCTACCACTAAAATGTCTACACCCTTCTCTTGCGCTAGTTTTGTTACACTAGCTGTTAAAGCAGGATCAGCATCTTTCGCTACGACGATTTCCTTTACTGAATCTCGTTTCAGAGCTTTTACTGTTTGCTTCGTACCAATAATAATGGATTGAGCCTGTGATACTTTATCATAAGACATCGAATATCCTCCAAAGTAACAGGTTTTATTTTGAGCACCTTGGTTATATTATCATCATGGCAGAAGGATGTCAATATCATATGACAGATTATCTTGACATCCTTCACCATTTTTTGATGATTTTATAGGAATCTCACGAGAAAGATTACTCTACAGGCACCATATCGTCAGACGGTTGCACTTGTGAAACCGGCTTAACTTTACGGTAGTTTGGCATTCCTGTTCCAGCTGGAACAAGTTTACCGATGATAACATTCTCTTTCAAGCCAAGCAGTTCATCACGTTTTCCTTTGATCGCCGCATCTGTTAGGACACGAGTCGTTTCTTGGAAGGATGCTGCAGACAAGAATGAGTCTGTTTCAAGCGATGCTTTTGTAATACCAAGAAGAACTGGGCGGCCTGTTGCAGGGCGCTTGCCTTCGAATAGTACTTTTTTGTTCGCTTCAGTGAATTGATGTACATCAAGAAGTGTGCCTGGTAATACATCTGTATCCCCTGCATCAGCGACACGCACTTTACGAAGCATTTGGCGAACCATTACCTCAACGTGCTTATCTCCGATTTCTACCCCTTGCATACGGTATACTTTTTGTACTTCATGAAGCAGATATTCTTGAACAGCTGTCATGTCAGTCACTTTAAGAAGTTCTTTCGGATCGATCGAACCTTCTGTCAGTACTTGACCACGAGTAACTTTGTCACCTTCAACAACTTTCAGACGTGCATTGTAAGGAGCTGTGTAAGAGCGAGTTTCAACGTCGCCTTGAACCACAATTTCCTGCTGCTTGTCACGAACATCGTTAATTTCAGCAACGACACCATCAATTTCAGAAATCGTCGCTTGCCCTTTCGGATTACGCGCTTCAAATAGCTCTTGGATACGAGGTAAACCTTGTGTGATATCGTCTCCTGCTACCCCACCGGTGTGGAACGTACGCATTGTAAGCTGTGTTCCTGGCTCACCGATTGATTGAGCAGCGATGATTCCAACTGCTTCACCGACTTCAACGTCAGTACCAGTTGCAAGGTTACGGCCGTAGCATCGTTTACATACACCATGAGGCGTGTTACATGTAAATGCAGAACGGATCCATACTTCCTCAATTCCTGCTTCAACTACTTCAAGTGCTTTATCTTCATCAATTAGTTCGTTTTCGCCAACAATGACTTCGCCCGTTTCAGGATGAACAATTGGTTTTCTTGCAAAACGTCCAATTAGACGTTCTTCAAGTTTCTCAATAATTTCATTTCCTTCTCTAATGGACTTTGCCAAGATACCACGGTCTGTACCGCAATCTGTTTCACGGATGATAACATCCTGTGCAACGTCGACGAGACGACGCGTGAGGTAACCTGAGTCAGCTGTTTTAAGGGCTGTATCGGCAAGACCTTTACGCGCTCCGTGAGTGGAAATAAAGTATTCCAATACGGTTAAACCTTCACGGAAACTAGATTTGATCGGAAGTTCAATGATACGTCCAGCCGGGTTGGCCATCAGACCACGCATACCAGCCAGCTGAGTGAAGTTAGATGCGTTACCACGCGCCCCAGAGTCACTCATCATGTAGATTGGGTTGACTTCATCAAGGGACTTCATCAGTTTACCTTGGATGACATCTTTAGAAGAACTCCAGATCGAAATGACTCTCTCGTAACGCTCTTCTTCAGTAATCAAACCACGTCTGAATTGCTTCATGACGTTATCTACTTTTGCTTGCGCTTCTTCGAGGATCTTCTGTTTATCATCTAATACGACGATATCAGACACCCCAACCGTAATACCCGCTTTAGTAGAGTATTTGAAACCAAGATTTTTCATGCGGTCAAGCATTTTAGATGTCTCAGTGATATGGAATCTCTTAAAGATTTCCGCAATGATTTTACCTAAAATACCTTTTTTGAACGGCGCATTGATTTCTTGTTTCTCAATCGCAGCTTTGACATCTTCACCTTTTTCAAGGAAGAAGCGGTCAGGCGTTTTTTCTTCAATATTGCTCTTTGTCGGCTCATTCATGTAAGGGAATGATTCCGGTAAGATTTCGTTAAAGATTAGTTTTCCAACTGTTGTAATCAACAATTTAGAACGCTGTTCATCAGTGAATGTCACATTCTTCAACGAGTTAGCTGCAACAGCTACACGTGTATGAAGATGCACATACCCATTTTGATAAGCTAGAAGGGCTTCGTTCGTATCTTTGAAGATCATACCTTCTCCGATAGCACCTTTACGCTCAAGTGTAAGGTAGTAGTTACCAAGCACCATATCCTGAGATGGCGTAACAACAGGTTTTCCATCTTTCGGGTTCAAAATGTTTTGAGCAGCAAGCATTAAGATACGAGCTTCAGCTTGAGCCTCAGCAGATAATGGTACGTGAACCGCCATTTGGTCACCGTCAAAGTCAGCGTTGTAGGCTGTACATACAAGTGGATGCAGACGAATTGCGCGTCCTTCCACAAGTGTAGGTTCAAACGCTTGAATACCAAGTCTGTGAAGAGTCGGTGCACGGTTTAGTAAGACTGGATGCTCACGAATCACTGATTCTAAAACATCCCATACTTCCGGCTGCACGCGCTCAATTTTACGCTTCGCACTCTTGATGTTGTGAGCTAAACCTTTTTCAACAAGCTCCTTCATCACGAATGGTTTGAATAATTCAAGAGCCATTTCTTTCGGAAGTCCACACTGATACATTTTCAAATGTGGTCCTACGACGATAACGGAACGTCCAGAATAGTCAACACGTTTACCAAGCAAGTTTTGACGGAAACGTCCTTGTTTCCCTTTCAGCATATGAGAAAGAGATTTCAATGGTCTGTTTCCTGGTCCTGTTACTGGTCGGCCTCTACGTCCATTATCAATCAAGGCATCGACAGCTTCTTGAAGCATACGCTTCTCGTTCTGAACGATGATGCTTGGCGCGCCAAGATCTAATAAACGTTTCAGACGATTGTTACGGTTGATGACACGACGATAAAGGTCGTTTAAGTCAGAAGTAGCAAAACGTCCACCATCAAGCTGAACCATTGGACGTAATTCTGGCGGAATAACCGGAAGTACATCAAGAATCATCCATGATGGTTTGTTTCCTGAGTTACGGAAGGCTTCTAGCACTTCAAGGCGTTTAATCGCACGAGTACGACGCTGTCCTTGAGCAGTTTTCAGCTCTTCTTTCAGTGCATCTACTTCTTTTACAAGATCGATATCTTGAAGAAGTTTATTGATTGCTTCTGCACCCATAGCTGCTTGGAATGTATTACCGTATTTATCTAAATAAGCACGGAATTCCTTCTCAGAAAGAAGTTGTTTCTTCTCAAGCGGTGTGTTGCCAGGATCTGTCACGACGTATGAAGCGAAGTAAATCACTTCTTCTAACGCACGTGGTGACATATCAAGAACAAGACCCATACGGCTTGGGATACCTTTGAAATACCAAATGTGGGAAACTGGGGCAGCCAGTTCGATATGCCCCATTCTCTCACGACGGACTTTTGCCCGTGTTACTTCTACACCACAACGGTCACATACAACACCCTTATAACGAACGCGTTTATACTTTCCACAATGACATTCCCAGTCTTTTTGTGGTCCGAAGATACGTTCACAAAAGAGACCATCTTTTTCAGGTTTCAGTGTACGATAGTTAATCGTTTCAGGCTTTTTCACTTCACCAAAAGACCAAGAACGGATTTTATCAGGTGATGCGAGACCGATGTTCATATACTCAAAATTGTTCACATCTAGCAAGGGGCCTACCTCCCTTTTAATCTTCGGGTTATACCCTAGTCACTTGCTCTAATCGTTTCTGCTATTCTTTTGTGACTGCGTCACGTTCAAGATCGACAGGTGCGAGGTCTGCAGCATCTTCGTCATTAGATAACGCTAATCCGTCTGCTTTCTTCGTTTCCTCATCGTCTTCTAAATCTCTCATTTCTATCTCTTCTTCATCGCCAGATAGGATTTTGACATCCATACCTAAACTTTGAAGTTCTTTAATTAACACTTTGAATGATTCAGGGACACCTGGTTCAGGGACGTTATCCCCTTTGACGATGGCTTCGTATGTTTTCACACGACCCACAACGTCATCCGATTTAACTGTTAAGATCTCTTGAAGTGTGTATGCTGCACCG
Organism: Bacillus sp. FSL W8-1143; assembly: GCF_037965155.1. Taxonomy (NCBI): domain Bacteria; kingdom Bacillati; phylum Bacillota; class Bacilli; order Caryophanales; family Bacillaceae; genus Bacillus; species Bacillus sp. FSL W8-1143. Next base: position 128,356 of record NZ_CP150182.1, on the reverse strand, counting down.
TAAGCTTCAAGTGCCCATACTTCCATCTCTCCGAAACGCTGACCACCAAACTGTGCTTTACCGCCAAGTGGCTGCTGCGTAACAAGTGAGTATGGTCCAGTTGAACGAGCGTGAAGTTTGTCGTCAACCATGTGAGCCAGTTTGATCATGTACATGATTCCGACTGATACACGGTTATCGAATGGTTCACCAGTTCGACCGTCATAAAGGACTGTTTTCGCATCACGGGACATACCTGCTTCTTCAAGCGTTTCCCAAACATCTTCCTCACGCGCACCATCAAATACTGGTGACGCAATGTGGATGCCAAGGTAACGTGCAGCCATACCCATATGAAGCTCAAGTACCTGACCGATGTTCATACGAGATGGTACCCCTAGAGGGTTTAACATGATATCAATCGGTGTTCCATCTGGAAGATACGGCATATCTTCTTCTGGAAGGATTTTAGAGATAACCCCTTTGTTACCATGTCGTCCAGCCATTTTGTCACCTTCAGAAATTTTACGCTTCTGAACGATGTATACGCGGACTAATTGGTTAACACCTGGAGGTAATTCATCTCCATCTTCACGGTTAAAGACTTTGACATCGTGGATAATTCCGCCGCCGCCGTGTGGAACACGTAGAGATGTATCACGTACTTCACGAGCCTTTTCACCGAAGATTGCATGTAATAGACGTTCTTCAGCTGTTAGTTCTGTTACACCTTTAGGCGTTACTTTCCCTACAAGAAGGTCTCCGTCTTTTACTTCTGCACCGATACGGATGATTCCACGCTCGTCAAGGTTGCGCAAAGCATCTTCCCCAACGTTTGGAATATCACGAGTGATTTCTTCCGGTCCAAGCTTTGTATCACGAGCTTCTGATTCATATTCTTCAATATGAATAGACGTGTAGACGTCATCTTTTACAAGGCGCTCACTCATGATGATCGCATCCTCGTAGTTATAACCGTCCCAAGTCATGAAGCCGACCATGACGTTACGTCCTAGAGCCAATTCACCTTTTTCCATTGAAGGACCGTCTGCAAGGATTTCTCCTTTTACGACTTCATCTCCAACACTTACGATTGGACGCTGGTTGTAGCAAGTCCCTTGGTTAGAGCGGACAAATTTCAGCAAGCTGTATTTGTCTAGGTTTCCTTTGACTTGTTGTCCGTCGACATCTTCATAGCGGCGAACCCAAATATTTTTTGCTTCAACACGTTCTACAACACCTGGGTAACGGCAGATGACAGCAGCACCAGAGTCTTTACCCGATACATACTCCATACCTGTACCAACAATCGGTGATTCCGGCTGCATCAAAGGCACAGCCTGACGTTGCATGTTTGCTCCCATTAGAGCACGGTTAGAGTCATCGTTTTCTAGGAATGGGATACATGCTGTCGCTGCAGAAACAACCTGCTTTGGCGAAACGTCCATGTAGTCAACGCGGTTTCGAGGAACAACGGTGTTTTCTCCTCTGAAACGAGCAATGATATTATCATCGATAAACGAACCATCTTCACCTAATATAGCGTTCGCTTGTGCTACTACGTAGTTATCCTCTTCATCCGCAGTTAAGTAATCGATTCTTGGTGTCACTTTACCTGTTTCAGGATCAACCCGGCGGTAAGGTGTTTCAATAAAGCCGAAGCGATTCACTTTTGCAAATGAAGATAGAGAGTTGATCAAACCAATGTTTGGACCCTCTGGTGTTTCAATCGGACACATACGACCATAGTGAGAGTAGTGAACGTCACGAACTTCCATTCCTGCACGCTCACGTGTCAAACCACCAGGCCCAAGCGCTGACAGACGACGTTTGTGCGTCAATTCAGCAAGCGGGTTTGTTTGATCCATGAACTGAGAAAGCTGAGAGCTACCAAAGAACTCTTTGATAGAAGCGATCACAGGACGGATGTTGATCAGTTGCTGAGGTGTGATCGTGTTTGTGTCTTGGATCGACATTCTTTCACGAACAACACGCTCCATTCTGCTTAAACCAATACGGAATTGGTTTTGCAGAAGCTCACCTACAGAACGCAGGCGACGGTTACCAAGGTGATCGATATCATCTGTGTCACCTACACCATGAAGAAGGTTGAAGAAGTAACTGATCGATGCAATGATGTCAGAAGGCGTGATGTTTTTCACAGCTTCCTCTACGTATGCATTCCCGATCACGTTGATCACTTGCTCGCCTTCTTGATCAGACGGTGCATAAATCTTAATAGATTGAAGTTCTACTTCATCTTCTACTACGCCACCATTTGGATAAAGCTTTCTAAATCCGATGCCGTTTTCTAAGTATGGAAGAACTTTATCAAGAACTCTTCTGTCTAAAATTTGACCTTTTTCTGCTAGAATTTCACCTGTTTCAGGGTCAACTAACGTTTCAGCCAATTTTTGATTGAACAGTCTATTTTTAATATGAAGCTTTTTATTAATCTTGTAGCGTCCAACATTTGCTAGGTCATATCTCTTCGGATCGAAGAAGCGAGAGTCTAGCAGGCTTTTCGCATTTTCAACAGTTGGCGGCTCTCCAGGACGGAGGCGCTCGTAGATTTCGAGAAGTGCTTTATCCGCATTCTCTGTATTGTCTTTTTCCAGCGTGTTGCGTAAGTATTCATTCTCGCCAATGAGGTCAAGAATCTCTTGATCAGAGCTGAAGCCGAGAGCACGCAAAAGAACCGTAACCGGCAACTTACGTGTGCGATCGATGCGTACATAGACTACATCCTTCGCATCAGTTTCGTATTCTAACCATGCGCCACGGTTTGGAATGACAGTCGCAGTAAAACCTTTTTTACCGTTTTTGTCTACTTTACCACTGAAATATACACTTGGAGAACGTACTAATTGAGAAACGATTACACGTTCCGCACCGTTAATGATAAAAGTACCTGTGTCTGTCATGATTGGGAAATCACCCATGAACACATCTTGGTCTTTTACTTCTCCAGTTTCTTTGTTAATTAAACGAACTTTTACTCTTAGTGGAGCAGAGTAAGTTACATCACGTTCTTTTGATTCTGCTACAGGATACTTAGGATCCCCTAGGCTGTAATCAATGAATTCAAGAGAAAGGTTACCAGTAAAATCCTCAATTGGGGATATATCTTGAAACATCTCTCTAAGACCCTCATCAAGAAACCACTGATAAGAAGAGGTTTGAATTTCAATGAGATTTGGTAATTCTAACACTTCGCTTATGCGTGCGTAGCTTCTGCGCTGGCGGTGTCGTCCATACTGAACTAGTTGACCTGTCAACTGATTCACCCCTCAAATCATGCGTATTATATGTGTAAAAAGTATTTCAGCCTTTCAAATGTCAGTAAAGAAATACTTTTACAAGACAAAAGAAAAAAGGGTTTCTAAAATAAGAAAACCACATCCAAAAACAAATACCGATTTTATTAGTTTTCCCAAATATGCATAATTTATACAAAACAGTTGTTTTTTAAGCCTATTAAGCAAAATATACACATTGGCATTTTATAATGTTAACACAGCTAGGAAACTGCGTCAAACTTTTTTAGCTTTGATAATATAGTAGCCCTTTTTTTTCAATACAACTTCGACTTCTCCAAAGAGCTGTTCTAATTTCTCAATCGCAGATGGTCCGCCCTGCTTTTTCTGAATAACCACCCACAACTCACCTTCCGGCAATAAATGATCAGCACTTTTTTCAAAGATCGCATGTACAACTTTCTTCCCTGCCCGTATTGGGGGATTGGTCAGTATAGAGGCAAAAGCAGCTGATGAATGAACATTCGAGAACAAATCACTTTGATAGATGCGGACATTATCAACGCGATTATGTTTAGCGTTTTCCTTTGAAAGTTCGACTGCTCTTTCGTTCACATCAATCATATGAATGGTGCGGCTCGTCATTTCGTTTGCTAACGATAAGCCAATCGGTCCATAACCGCAACCGACATCTAAGACATCGCCATCCACATCAGGTTCTTCAAAAGCTTCAATTAAAAGCCTTGAACCAAAGTCGACTTCTTTCTTAGAAAACACTCCACTGTCACTTGTAAAAGTAAAGGTACGGTTTCTCAAGGTGAAGTCCCATGTCTGTTTATTGCTTTTCACTGATGGCTTTTCCGTATAATAGTGGTCACTCATGGTGAATGGACCTCCTCTGGATTCAATCGTTTCAGGAGAATAGAAAAGAAAAAGCCCGCCAGTAAAAGCGAGCTTTCCCAAAAGATTAGGCGAAGATTACTTAACTTCTACAGAAGCGCCAACTTCTTCAAGCTTAGCTTTAAGTTCTTCAGCTTCTTCTTTAGCAATACCTTCTTTAAGTGGTTTTGGAGTGTTGTCAACAAGTTCTTTAGCTTCTTTCAAGCCAAGACCAGTGATTTCACGAACCACTTTGATAACTTTGATTTTTTGGTCTCCAGCACCAGCAAGTACTAGATCAAAATCAGTTTTCTCTTCAGCAGCGGCACCACCAGCTGCAGCTACAGCTACAGGAGCAGCAGCAGTTACGCCAAATTCTTCTTCGATTGCTTTTACTAAGTCGTTTAACTCAAGTACAGTTGCTTCTTTAACTGAAGCAATGATTTCTTCGATATTTAAAGCCATTTGTAATTCCTCCATTTTAAGTTTTTTACGTTAAGTACGCATTAAGCGCCTTGTTCTTCTTTTTGATCTGCAACTGCTTTAGTAGCAAGAGCAAGGTTACGAACTGGAGCTTGAAGAACGCTAAGCAACATAGATAGTAAGCCTTCGCGAGACGGAAGTTCCGCAAGAGCCTTCACTTCTTCTACAGTCGCTACGTTTCCTTCGATGACACCAGCTTTGATTTCTAAAGCTTCGTGGCTTTTCGCAAATTCGTTGATGATTTTCGCAGGTGCGATAACATCTTCGTTACTGAATGCGATAGCGTTTGGACCTGTTAAGAAATCGTTTAAACCTGTTAGTTCAACTTGTTCAACTGCACGGCGAGTCAAAGTGTTTTTGTAAACTTTGAATTCTACGCCAGCGTCACGAAGCTGTTTACGAAGTTCAGTCACTTCAGAAACTGAAAGACCGCGGTAATCTACAATTACAGTAGACATACTATCTTTAAATTTAGAAGTAATTTCATCAACGACAACTTTTTTTGTATCGATTGCATTGCTCATGGTTACACCTCCTGTACATTGTTTGTGTAACACTTATACCGATCAGGCCATCACGTTCCTAACGAACGGTTCTCCATATAAAAAGCCTCCATTAAGACATGGAGGCTGTATATACAAGCATACGTTAACGTAAGACTGTGACATATACACCTCGGCGGGTTAATTAAGCCATAAGGCCCCTGCTGTCTACGGTATAAATGGACATATTCTATTTTACAACATTTTGATATTATCAAAATGATTGTGATAAGTCAAGATTTATTTTGCAGAGAAAGAAGATGGATCCACTTTCACACCAGGGCCCATAGTAGATGTAACAGAAACGTTTTTCACGTATACACCTTTAGCCGCTGCAGGTTTTGCTTTAAGGATTGTGTCATAGATTGTTGCAAAGTTCTCAACAAGCTTTTCGTCCTCGAAAGAAACCTTTCCGATTGGCGCGTGGATGTTACCAGCTTTATCAACGCGGTATTCTACTTTACCAGCTTTGATTTCATTGATTGCTTTTTCTACTTCGAATGTAACAGTTCCTGTTTTAGGGTTTGGCATAAGACCTTTTGGTCCAAGTACACGACCGATCTTACCAACTTCACCCATCATGTCAGGTGTTGCAACGATTACATCGAAATCGAACCAGCCTTGTTGGATTTTAGTGATGTAATCAGAATCTCCAACGTAGTCTGCTCCAGCAGCTTCTGCTTCTTTTGCTTTTTCGCCTTTAGCGAACACAAGAACGCGTTGAGTTTTACCAGTTCCGTTAGGAAGTACAACTGCACCGCGGATTTGTTGGTCGTTTTTACGAGGGTCTACGCCCAAACGAAAAGCAACTTCTACAGTCGCATCAAATTTCGCTGTATTTGCTTTTTTTGTAAGAGAAACAGCTTCAGCTACATCATACGCTTTAGTACGTTCGATTAGCTTAGCAGCTTCTACATACTTTTTACCTTTTTTAGCCATTATAAAAATCCTCCTTATGTGGTTTTAGCGGAATAACCTCCCACGAATAAGGGTTGCGAACTTGTCAAAACCAAACTCGCAACCCAACAAGACAATAAATTAATCTTCGATGACAATACCCATACTGCGTGCAGTACCTTCAACCATGCGCATAGCTGATTCAACGCTAGCAGCGTTTAAGTCAGGCATTTTTGTTTCCGCGATTTCGCGTACTTTATCACGCTTAACAGTTGCCACTTTATTACGGTTAGGTTCACCAGAACCAGACTCAATACCAGCTGCTTTTTTAAGTAAAACTGCAGCAGGTGGAGTTTTAGTAATAAATGTAAATGAACGGTCTTCAAAAACCGAAATTTCAACAGGAATGATAAGACCAGCTTGGTCAGCTGTACGAGCATTAAACTCCTTACAGAATCCCATGATATTAACACCGGCTTGACCTAGTGCAGGTCCAACTGGTGGAGCTGGGTTAGCTTTTCCAGCAGGAATTTGCAATTTAACAACTTTAACTACTTTTTTAGCCACGAGACACACCTCCTTAAAGTCCGTGATGTGGTAATAGGGGAATCCCCCTCCCACTCAACAACTTCATTCTTTATATGAATGACGAAATAACTAGCTAGCGATCTTGAGCGAACTCAAGACGTACCTTTGCTATATTACCACTTCTATACACTCATTTCAAGCTCTTTTGAATTACAATTTATCGATCTGCGTGAACTCAAGTTCCACGGGTGTTTCTCTACCAAACATATTAACGAATACTTTGACTTTGCTTTTATCGTAATCAATCTCTTCGATAGAGCCTGTGAAGTTCGCAAATGGTCCGTCGATGACCTTGACCGTTTCTTTCAATTCAAAGTCGATTTCTGTTTTGCGTTCTTCAAGACCCATTCTCTTCAGAATGGTTTCAGCTTCGCCTGGCAAAAGCGCTGTCGGCTTTGAGCCTGATCCAGCTGATCCAACGAATCCTGTGACACCTGGTGTATTACGAACAACATACCAAGAGTCGTCAGTCATCACGATTTCCACTAGGACATAGCCAGGGAATACTTTCTTTTTGACAACTTTTTTCTTACCATTTTTAATATCTGTTTCTTCTTCTTCTGGTACAACAACGCGGAAGATCTTATCTTGCATGCCCATTGATTCAACACGCTTTTCCAAGTTCGCTTTTACTTTGTTTTCATAGCCAGAGTACGTATGCACAACATACCAATTCTTTTCCATTTCGTTCAGGACTATTTAGTCCTTCCCTCCCCACATTTCGTAATGTCTATTTGACGAATCTCGAGTACCGGTAAATATTTTCAAGCAATTGAAAAAACCCGTAAAACGGGTTTTTTGGCAAGTCATATTATGATCTATTATAGCACGTTCAGCAGACCATTATTCAAGTATTAATGAATTAATTCGATTAATTGTGAGATTCCTATATCAAGAAAAGAGAAAAAGATTGCAAAGAATACGACTGTTAAAATAACAGTGATTGTGTAACGAATCATTTCGTTTTTCTTTGGCCAGCTGACCTTCTTCATTTCTTTCCCGACACTTTTTAAGAAACTGATAATACGCATTGTAAAAGACCTCCACAGATTAAAGAACGCAAATCTTACTTCGTTTCTAAATGTGTTTTATGTGAATTACAAGTCTTGCAATATTTCTTAACTTCTAATCTTTCAGCTGCTGAAGCATCACTTTTCATTGTCGTATAATTGCGGCTTCCGCAGTCTTTACAGGCTAGAGTAATCTTTTTCCTCATATTTACACCTATTTTCTCGACATCATTTCCTTAGTACCTTATCACAGTGTCGAAAAAGCTGTCAATATAGGTTTGATTAGAGACTAATCTCGCGAAGCTCTAAATATTTCTCTAATTTTCTCTTTACTCTTTGGAGTGCGTTATCAATTGATTTCACATGACGGTTTAAATCTTCAGAAATCTCTTGATAGGATCTGCCATCAAGGTAAAGCACAAGAACCTTTCTTTCCAGCTCGCTTAGTAGTTCACCCATCTTCATTTCGATATCATCAAATTCTTCTTTGCTAATGATTAAATCTTCTGGGTTAAGCGCTTTAGCACCGGAAATGACGTCCAATAATGTTCTGTCTGATTCTTCATCATATATTGGCTTATCTAATGATACATAGGAATTTAACGGGATATGTTTTTGGCGAGTAGCTGTTTTAATTGCGGTGATAATTTGGCGGGTAATACATAATTCTGCAAAAGCCTTAAATGAAGTAAGCTTGTCCTCTCTGAAATCGCGGATAGACTTATAAAGTCCGATCATCCCCTCTTGAACAATGTCCTCTCGATCCGCTCCAATCAAGAAATAAGATCTTGCTTTTGCACGTACAAAATTGCGGTATTTCGTTATTAAGTAATCTAGCGCATCACTATCTCCGACATGAACCCTTTCAATGACTTGTTCATCTTCCAACTGGCAAAATTGCTCTCTGATGGATTTATCCTTGCTGTTGTTTAGATTCACTTCGATCCCCCCGACCGCACCTAGATAGAAATATTATACATTAATGGTTGAAATATCGTCAAGCTATTCTAGATTCCCACGCCGCCATTTTTCAAACGTTTTCAATACATCTTCTGACAATTCAATCTTAGATGCTGGTTTATCAGAAGTAATCTTTTTGACTCTCGTTTCAATCTTTCGTTCGATCACTTCAATCTCTCTTAAAAGCTCTCGAGCCGACTTTCGAAGAGCTCCTTGTCCAAAGATTGCCCATTGTTCTGTAAAGTCTGAGGTCGCCACATGAATCTGCGTCCGAATATTATTCAAATCCTGGGCAAGCTTTTCAATCCGCTCATCAGCTGTTTCATTCTCTCTCGTAAAGATGACCTCTACTCGGTGATTGATCCGCTTTTTTTCGATTCCTTTGACCATATGGGCATCGAATACGACAATGACTCGATACCCTGTGTATGCTTGATATTCTGCTAAATTTTGAATCAGTATGTCTCTGGCTTCTTCAAAGCTGTTTTCCTTTAAGTGCTGCAGCCGTGGCCAAGCACCTATCATGTTGTATCCATCGACTAAGAGGATGTCCATCTCTATTCTCCTAACGGATAACGTTTTCGATACACTTCATACATCAATAGACTAGCGGCAACTGATGCGTTTAACGAAGTGACCTTCCCGGCCATAGGCAGCTTAATCAGAAAATCACACTTTTCTTTGATCAATCGGCCAATCCCTTTTCCTTCACTGCCAATCACGAGAGCAAGCGGCATCGTGCCATCAAATTGTCTGTAATCCTGTTTGGCAGACGCATCTGTTCCCGCAACCCAGATTCCTCTTTCTTTCATCTCATCAAGAGCTCTTGAAAGGTTGGTGACTTTGGCAACAGGAATATGTTCAATTGCCCCAGTGGATGCTTTGGCAACGGTTGTCGTTAAGCCGACCGCTCTCCTTTTCGGAATCACAATCCCGTGTGCACCTACAGCATCTGCTGTACGCATAATGGAACCTAAATTATGCGGGTCTTCAATTTCATCTAAGATAAGAAAAAATGGCTGTTCATTCCGCTGTTCAGCGATTTGATATAGATCGTCCAATTCTGCATATTCATATGCTGCTACTTGTGCAACGATTCCCTGGTGCTGACCTGTTACCATTTGATCAAGCTTTTTCCTCGGAACATACTGAATGGTGATATTTTGTTTTTTTGCGAGTTCAATGACCTGCTGGGCTTGTCCTTTTACAGTGTTTTCTGCCATCCAGAGCTTGTATAACTCCCGATCTGACTTCAGTGTTTCAATCACTGCATTTTTCCCAATCACATAATCATGTTGCTGACTCATTTGGCTTCCTCCCTGACGTTCCGATTTCAATCGCCTGACTAATCAGCTCTTCTAAGCGTTCGTCCTGCTTTTCAATAAATAAATAACCCATGAGCGCTTCAAACGCCGTACTATAACGATACGTTTGAACGTCTGTGTTTTTAGGCACTGTGCCTGATTTTGCATTTCTTCCTCTTTTCAGCACCGCTTCTTCTGCTTCAGTGAAAAAGCCTTGCTGCTGTAGCGTAAATAAAATAGCTGCCTGAGATTTAGCTGAAACAATTTTGCTTGCTCGTTTGTGCAGCTCATTTGGTTTTGTCGCCCCCGTTTGGAGGAGGTGATGCCTCACATAGACTTCAAAAATGGCATCACCCATGTAAGCAAGCGCAAGTCCGTTTAACTGTTTACCGTCTTTCAGCTTTTCAAAATTCAACATGACCTATTCTCCTCTTTTCCAGCGAGTACCTTGAGGAGTGTCCTCCAATACAATATTCATGCTCTTTAACTGGTCACGAATTTGATCAGATAGCGCAAAATCACGATTTCTTCTAGCCTCATTGCGTTTTTCAATTAACGCTTCTACTTCTTCATCGAGCGTATGCTTTTCTTCTAAAGAGAATCCAAGAACAGACGTGATTTCTTGGAACAAGCCGATAAATGCCTTGATCACTTCCTCCGAAGTATGATCATTTTCCATATAATAATTCGCCTGTTTCGCAAGTTCGAATAAAACAGAGATCGCATTTGCCGTATTGAAGTCATCATTCATTTCAGAAATAAATGTCGCTCGCTGCTCTTCAACCTTCGCCAGCCATTCAGCATTGTCTTCTGTGATATTCGTGCTGCTCTCGAGGCGATGATGTAAATTGGCATACGACGTTTTGAGTCGGTTAAACGCACTCTTAGTACTTTCTAGTAAATCCATTGAGTAGTTAATTGGATGACGGTAGTGAACCGACAACATAAAGAAGCGAAGCACGTCAGGATCTTGTTCTTTCACAATGTCATGCACAAGCACAAAGTTGCCTAGTGATTTTGACATTTTTTCGTTCTCAATATTAATATATCCGTTATGCATCCAATACTTTGCAAAAGGTTTCCCTGTCAAAGCCTCAGATTGAGCGATTTCATTTTCATGGTGAGGGAAGGTTAAATCCTGTCCGCCAGCATGAATGTCGATCGTATCACCTAAATATTTTTTAACCATGGCCGAGCATTCGATGTGCCAGCCTGGTCGTCCTTCGCCCCACGGGCTATCCCATGAGATTTCTTGATCCTTTGCAGCCTTCCATAAAGCAAAGTCCAGCGCATCTCGTTTCTTCTCACCTACACGAATACGGGCACCTGTCTTCAGTTCATCAATCGACTGGTGAGAAAGCTTTCCGTAGCCTTCAAATGAGCGTGTGCTGTAATACACGTCGCCATCCGCTTCATAGGCGTAGCCCTTTTCAATCAATGTCGCAATAAATGCAATGATATCATCCATATTTTCCGTCACTCGCGGGTGAAGGTCAGCTTTTTTGCAGCCTAGTGCACTGACGTCTTCAAAGTAGGCTTGAATAAAGCGGTCAGCAATCGTCGGGACATCTTCCCCGAGTTCATTGGCTGCTTTGATGAGCTTATCATCCACATCTGTAAAGTTTGAGACAAAGTTCACATCATAGCCGCTGTATTCTAAATACTTACGTACAGTGTCATAAACAATAGCAGGCCTTGCATTCCCGATATGAATGTAGTTATAAACGGTTGGTCCGCACACATACATCTTGACCTTTCCTGGCTCAAGCGGGACGAATTCTTCCTTCTTACGTGTCAATGTATTATAAATATTGATTGTCATGATTGTTCTTCCTTTCTGCTCAATGAAGCTAGCTCACCTTTTAGCTTTTCCATTTCTCGTTCCAATTCTTTGAAACGATCGGAAATTGGATCTGGCAAATCTTGATGATTGAGATCACGATTGATTTTCTTACCATTTTGAACGACGACTCGCCCAGGTATACCGACAACAGTAGAATGGTCGGGTACGTCCTTTAACACGACCGACCCCGCTCCAATCTTGGCTCCTTTTCCGACTGTAATGGAACCAAGCACCTTTGCACCTGTCGCAATGAGCGCATCGTCTAAAATGGTCGGGTGCCGCTTTCCCTTTTCTTTCCCTGTTCCCCCTAATGTCACGCCTTGGAAAACAGTGACGTTGTCTCCAATTTCACATGTTTCCCCAATCACCACTCCCATACCGTGGTCAATGAAGAAGCGCCTGCCAATGGTTGCCGCAGGGTGAATTTCAACCCCTGTGAAAAACCGGCTGACCTGAGAAATGATCCGCGCAAGAAAGTACAGCTTCCGCTTATAAAATGCATGCGCGATACGATGAGCCCAAATCGCATGAAGCCCTGAATAGGTTAGCACTACTTCAATATAGCTTCTAGCAGCAGGATCTTGATCAAACACAGTATCAATATCTTCTTTCAGCATTTTGAAAAACACATGCTCCCCCCGTTCTTCCCCATCAATCTCTCTTCGGACTTGCTCTCTTTTTTGGACAAATAAAAAACGCCTCTGCCATATGACAGAGACGTTTTGAAAACGCGGTTCCACTCTGTTTAGAAAGCCCTCATTTCGCAGCCTTCTCAACTTAATCCCATAACGGAGGGTACCGCCCTTGCATACTAACGTACTCGTGTTCCTCAAGGGTCTTGAGGGTGCATTTCCAACGTCTGCCCATAAGTCTCTTTCAGCCGGTGAAGACTCTTTCTGTGATGGACGAAAACATTGTACTTCTCCCTCGCAACGATTTCCTTATATTTGTTTAATGCGGTTTAATACCGTTTCTTTACCTAGTAGTTCAATACTTTGCGGAAGTTCTGGGCCATGCGTTTGTCCTGTGACAGCCACACGAATTGGCATGAATAGTTTCTTGCCTTTATGCCCTGTTTCTTTTTGTACCGCTTTAATAGCAGCCTTGATTTCATCAGGTGTGAAAGATTCAAGTCGTTCAAGCTGACCAGCAAAAGATGCCATAACTTCTGGTACTTGCTCCTCTGCTAGAACTTCCTTTGCCTCTTGATTATACTCAATTTGCTCCTTAAAGAACAACTCTGTTAACTCAACAATTTCTGCTCCATAGCTTAATTGTTCGTGATACAGAGCAATCAGCTTGCGTACCCACGTGTTTTCTTCGTCTGACAGCTGCTCGCTTACCTTGCCTGCCTTTTGAAGATGCGGAAGCGTTAACGCAACAACCTGATCAAGATCAAGTGCCTTCACGTATTGGTTATTCACCCATTTTAGTTTATGCATATCGAATAGAGCTGGTGACTTAGAAAGTCGGTTTACATCGAAAATGTCGATGAATTGCTCTTTTGTAAACAGTTCTTCTTCGCCCACTGGAGACCATCCAAGTAGTGCAATGAAGTTGAATAGGGCTTCTGGTAAATAGCCCAAGTTTTTATATTGCTCGATGAATTGAATAATGGATTCATCACGCTTGCTTAATTTCTTGCGGTTCTCGTTCACAATCAGCGTCATATGTCCGAATAGCGGAACATCCCAGCCGAATGCATTGAAGATCATGATTTGTTTAGGCGTATTCGAAATGTGATCCTCTCCGCGGAGAACGTGAGTCATTTTCATCAAATAATCATCCACTGCTACAGCGAAGTTATAAGTTGGCGTACCATCTTTCTTCACAATGACAAAGTCACCGATGCCGTCTGTCTCAAATGAAATATCGCCTTTGACCATGTCGTCAAATTTGATAATTTCTCCTTTTGGCACTCGGAAGCGGATGCTTGGCTCTCTTCCTTCAGCAATCAGCTTGTCCTCTTCTTCTTTTGATAAATGACTGCATTTACCAGAATATCGAGGCATTTCACTGCGGGCGATTTGTGCTTCACGCTCTTCCTCTAGCTCTTCAGCCGTACAATAGCACTTATACGCCAAGTCCTTCTCTAGCAGCTCATCATAATACTTTTTATAAATATCATTACGCTCTGATTGTCTGTAAGGGCCGTAGCCGCCATCTTTATCAATGCTCTCATCCCAATCAATACCGAGCCATTGCAGGTGGCGAAGCTGGCTTTCTTCTCCGCCCTCTACATTACGCTTTTGATCCGTATCTTCGATTCGAATAATAAATTTGCCGCCTTGACTGCGTGCGAACAAATAGTTGAAAAGAGCCGTTCTAGCATTCCCAATATGTAAATGACCAGTTGGACTCGGTGCATAACGAACACGCACTTCATTTCCCATGAGTTTAACTTCCTTTCATCTGCATCATGTTGTCTGACACCAATTTTTTATAAACGTATTTTATCATCAAATCCCATTCTCATCAAAATGAGTTTTACTTTTTCTGAAGAAGCACAGTTGCCTGAGAGGCAATTCCTTCGCCTCTTCCTGTAAATCCGAGTTTCTCTGTCGTTGTTGCTTTCACATTCACCTGTGTGACATCTGCCTCAAGCGCTTCTGCAATCTTCTCACACATCGGTTGAATGTAAGGTGCCATTTTGGGCTTTTGCGCCATGATGGTGCAATCAATATTCACAAGTGTGTAGCCTTTTTCCTTTACTAGTGCCCACACATGTTGCAGTAATTTAAAAGAATCCGCATCCTTAAACTCAGGATCTGTGTCTGGGAAATGTCTGCCGATATCTCCTTCAGCAATCGCACCTAGGCAGGCATCTGCCACTGTGTGAAGCAGTACATCAGCGTCTGAATGCCCAAGCAGCCCCTTTTCATAAGGGATGGTGACCCCGCCAATAATCAAAGGTCTTCCCTCTGTTAATTGATGTACATCAAAGCCTTGTCCTATTCTCAACATGATCTAGTACCCTCTTTCCGCATCCATAATTGCCTTGGCAACCAATAAATCATCCGGTGTCGTCAGCTTAATATTGGTGTAATCTCCTTGGACAATATACACGTTTTCACCATGTAATTGTTCCACAAGACTGGCGTCGTCTGTTCCAAGGAAACCGGTCCGCTCTGCATATTCATGCGCCTCTTTTAAAATAGAATGACGAAAAGCTTGTGGGGTCTGGACTGCCCACAAGCTTTGACGTTCAATGGTTTGTTCGACTTTGCCTTCTTGAACGCGTTTGATTGTGTCTTTCACTGGTACCGCTACAACTGCGGAGCCTTTTTCAATCGCTGCTTTAACGAGCAAGTCAATCTGTGTATGCTTAATAAAAGGCCTTGCCCCATCATGAACAAGCACGATGTCCGCATCTTTCACAGCCTTTAATCCTTCGTATACACTTTGCTGACGTTCTTCACCGCCAGTGACAAGTGAAACAGGCGTTTGAAAAGCGTGTACCTTGAGTAGCCTTTCAAAGTCTTGACGCTCCTCCTCATTGATCGCTAGGATCATGCGTTTGCATTGAGCATGAGCGTCAAACACCTTTAGTGTATGAATAATGACCGGCATTCTTTTCAGCTCAATAAAAAGCTTATTGCGGCCGGCCTTCATTCGTTTCCCCTGCCCCGCAGCCGGAATAACTACTTCATAATACATGTTCGTTCTCCCTTTAGAGCGCCTTCTCCAGAAGTTTTGGCTTCGCAAAAATCATTCTTCCAGCAGCAGTCTGCAGCACACTTGTGACGAGCACATCGATGTCTTTTCCAATGTAATTGCGTCCTTCTTCGACCACAATCATCGTACCGTCATCTAAGTACGCAACACCTTGGTTATGCTCTTTCCCATCTTTAATGACCTGTACCTTCATTTCTTCCCCAGGCAGCACAACCGGTTTCACCGCATTGGCTAGATCATTGATGTTTAACACTGCTACTTTTTGAAGTTCGCATACTTTATTTAAATTAAAATCATTTGTCACAACAACACCTGAAGTTAATTTAGCGAGCTTCACAAGCTTGCTATCAACCTCTTGAATGTCTTCAAAGTCACCTTCGTAAATTTCAACTTTGATATCTAATTCTTTTTGAATACGATTTAAAATATCAAGACCTCTTCGACCTCTATTTCTCTTTAATACATCAGAAGAGTCTGCAATATGCTGTAATTCCTCGAGCACAAATTGAGGAATGACCATGACGCCTTCTAAGAATCCAGTTTGACAAATATCTGCGATTCTTCCATCAATGATAACACTTGTGTCTAAAATTTTCAGCTTTTTATCTTCTATTTCAGGTTCATCATCGGCTGCTCCTTTTTTCTTGGTGACCTTTGCAGATCGGGAGAACAGCCCCATCATTTCATCCTTCTTCTTAAAGCCTACCTGAAATCCAAGGTATCCTAAAAAGAAAGCCAGGAAAATCGGAATAATGGTACCAAAAATATGATATGGGATATTGTTTAGCGGGATCACGTTTACAATAAGATATGCTAGAATAAGTCCAAATACTAATCCGAAACTTCCAGAAATAAGATCAGGAAGAGGCGCCTTTAATAGAGAATCCTCGATCCATTTCACCCAATTAACCACATAGCCTGTGCACCATTTGCCGATGATAAAGAACACAGCGGCTCCTATTAGTGCTGAAGAGTAAGCATTTGTTATGAAAGGTATGTCCTTTACATTTAACAGCAGAAATAACTCTGGAATGATAAAAATCCCTACAACTGCACCAAAAATGATAAAAAACGCCTGAACGATTCTTTTTAACATACCTTCACCTCCTTTATTTTTCATCTGTCAATCCACCCTCACCTGACATTGATATATGTTTAAGTTTCCTATCATAATCAATAGAAAACAAAAGCATCATTAATATACCCATATTCATCCATTTTTAACCGTGTTTAAGAAAAATTTCTCTTCTTACAGCTGTCGGTCGATATAATGTTTTTCTTGCAGCCTTTTTAATCCTTTTTTTATCTTTTTCGCTCTTACTTCTCCAATTCCTTCTACTTCATCCAAATCTTGTACATCCGCTTCCATAATTCGATCTAACACACCGAACGCTTCAACCACGTTTTCGACGATTGGCATAGGCAGTCTAGGGATTTTGTGAAGCAGTCTGTAACCTCTTGTGTACACATATTCGTCAATATTTGTAGAAACTGGATAGCCAAGTAACTTGTACAGAATGGAATCATCTAAAAGCTCAAAGCTCGACATATCTTGGAGCTGCTTAAGCAGAACATATGGATCTTTAATCTTTTCTTTCACATAATCTTTAATAAATAAAGCCGCTTCCTGCTCCATATCTGTAATCAATTCATTGACTTGCAGACGGATCAAATGCCCTTCTGTTCCGAGCTCTTTGATATACATATTGATTTCATTTTTGATTCTGAGCACCATCTCGTAACGATGGAGCACGGATAATACATCACCAAAGGTCACAAGCTCTTCAAATTCTAGGGCGCTTAGCGTAGAAATGGCGTGATCTAAAATGGTTTTATATTTCTCAAGTGTTTGTATCGCTTGGTTGGCCTTCGTTAAAATAAAGCCAATATCTTTCAGCGTATAACGACGATTCCCTTGGTATAAGGTAATGACGTTCCTCCGTTCAGATATCGCAATGATTAAGCAGCCTGTCTGCTTCGCTACACGTTCAGCTGTACGGTGCCTCATGCCCGTTTCCGATGAATGGATCGTTGCATCTGGCATGAGCTGTGTATTCGCATACAAGATCTTTTGACCAGAATCGCTTAAAATAATGGCCCCATCCATCTTAGCCAATTCATATAAATGTGCTGGAGAGAAGGCAGAGTTAATATGAAACCCTCCATCTACAACACTCTTTACTTTGTCGTTATAACCAACAACAATAAGCCCGCCAGTATTTGCCCTCAGGACATTTTCAATCCCAGCCCGAAGAGGTGTCCCTGGTGCCACAAACTGTACGATATCTAAGAGATCGAGTTCTTTCGCTCCTTTTTTCTCTTTTTCCATTTCTATGATCCCCCTAGTGAAATTCGAAGTGCCTCCGCTACATTTTCTACACCGACTAACTCAATCCCTCTCGGCTTTTTCCATCCATCTATATTCGCCTGAGGAATAAACATTCGCTTAAATCCAAGTTTCGCAGCTTCCTGCACACGCTGTTCAATTCTTGATACTCTTCTGACTTCTCCCGTCAGACCGACCTCTCCTATAAAACAATCCGCTTGATGCGGCGCTGCGTCTTTAAAGCTTGATGCAATACTGACCGCAATGGCCAAGTCAATCGCCGGTTCGTCAAGCTTCACACCGCCTGCGACCTTTAAATACGCATCCTGGTTTTGCAGCAGCAGTCCGACACGTTTTTCTAAAACCGCCATGAGCAGTGACACTCGATTATGATCAAGACCAGTGGCCATTCTGCGCGGATTCCCAAAGCTTGTCGGTGAAATTAATGCTTGTATCTCGACAAGAACAGGTCTTGTTCCTTCCATTGAGGCAACAACACACGAACCAGATACACCTGCCGAACGTTCTTCTAAGAAAATTTCGGATGGGTTTAATACTTCCGTGAGCCCTTCCTCTCTCATTTCAAAAATCCCTAGTTCATTCGTTGAACCAAATCGGTTTTTCACCGCACGCAAGATACGAAACGTATGATGACGCTCGCCTTCAAAATAAAGAACCGTGTCCACCATATGCTCTAAAAGGCGTGGACCTGCGATCGAGCCTTCTTTGGTCACGTGACCAACGATAAATATTGGAATCCCATTTGTCTTGGCAATTTTCATCAGCTGTGCTGTACATTCTCTCACTTGAGATACAGACCCAGGAGCTGACGTAATATCGCTTTGATAAACGGTTTGAATCGAATCCACCACGACAAAAGCGGGTTTCATCTCTTGTATAGCAGACGTTATATACTCCATATCGGTTTCAGCCAAAACATGTAAAGAGGTGCTTTTTATGCCAAGGCGGTCCGCTCTTAGCTTCGTTTGTTTAATGGACTCCTCACCCGATATGTATAATACATTCTGATTTTTGTCTGAAAGCTGTGCTGATACTTGTAATAATAATGTGGACTTCCCAATCCCAGGATCTCCGCCAATGAGAACAAGAGAGCCTTTGACAATTCCACTTCCTAATACTCGGTTAAATTCTTCTAAATTCGTTTTGATTCGGGGTTCATCAGATGTTTCAATTGCAGATATAGGTGAAGGTTTTTGAATGGTTTGAACAGAATGATTAAAAGCACTTCGACGGTTTGCCGGCTCTTTGCGAACGACCTCTTCTGTCATACTGTTCCACGTGCCGCAGCCTGGACATTTCCCCATCCATTTGGCTGACTCATAACCGCACGATTGGCATATAAATTTTGATTTTGTCTTAGCCATAGATTGAAGAATACAACTCCTTATACTGGTCAGAAATAAGTAAAGGGAGGCATACACCTGACTGGTATGCCTCACACTTTTTTCTTACTATATTAGTTCGTAGCAGCCGTCGTTTTTACGACAATTTCTCCATCTTCCACATCTAATACGATTTGTTGACCTTTTTCAATATTGCCCTTCAGAAGCTCCTCAGAAAGTCGATCCTCCACATGCTTTTGAATCGCTCTTCTTAACGGACGCGCACCGTACTCAAGATCTACACCTTCGTCGGCAATCTTCGCTTTTGCTGCTTCTGTCAATTCGATTGAAAGGTCTTGTTCTTTTAATCGTTTCGTCAATTGATCAGACATGAGAGACACGATCTCTTTTAGATGTTTCTTTTCAAGTGAATGGAAGACAATGATTTCATCAATACGGTTGATGAATTCTGGTCTAAACGCACGTTTCAACTCGCCCATCACTTTGCCTTTCATATCCTTGTAATTTTGACCTTCATCCTGCACATTAAAGCCAACATATTTATTTCGCTTCAGTTCACTAGCTCCAACGTTGGATGTCATGATTAAAATCGTGTTTCTAAAGTCAACAGTACGCCCTTTAGAATCAGTCAGACGACCATCCTCTAACACTTGCAGTAAGATGTTGAATACATCTGGATGCGCCTTTTCAATCTCATCTAAAAGCACAACAGAATAAGGTTTTCTTCTCACTTTTTCAGTCAGTTGTCCGCCTTCTTCATAGCCAACATAGCCTGGAGGTGACCCAACAAGTCTAGATGTAGAGTGTTTTTCCATGTATTCAGACATATCGATACGAATCATCGCTTCTTCATCACCGAAAATAGACTCTGCGAGTGCTCTTGCAAGCTCCGTTTTACCAACTCCTGTTGGGCCTAAGAAGATAAATGAGCCGATTGGACGTTTTGGATCTTTTAAGCCAGCACGCGCACGTCTCACAGCTTTTGCTACAGCGACAACCGCTTCATCCTGCCCAATTACACGAGAATGGAGTAATTGTTCCATATTTAGAAGCTTATCTGTTTCGGTTTGGGCAATTTTTGAAACAGGCACTCCCGTCCAGCTAGAGACAACCATTGCGATATCATCCACTGATACCTCTGAATTCTCCTGACCTTGCTTTTCTTTCCAAGATTTCTTTGTGACTTCTACTTTTTCACGCAAACGCTGCTCTGTATCGCGAAGAGAAGCTGCTTTTTCAAATTCCTGACTTTGAACAGCCGCATCCTTTTCCTTGCGTACTTCATCTAGCTTTTGCTCTAGTTCTTTTAGGTTAGGCGGTGTTGTGAAAGAACGTAAGCGGACTTTCGACCCTGCCTCATCAATTAAATCAATCGCCTTATCTGGAAGGAAACGATCAGATATATAACGGTCAGATAACTTCACCGCCGCCTCAATCGCTTCATCTGTAATGGACACACGGTGATGTGCCTCATAACGATCTCGAAGTCCTCTTAAAATTTGAATACTTTCATCAACAGATGGCTGATCTACTTGAATTGGCTGGAAACGTCGTTCAAGCGCAGCATCCTTTTCAATATATTTACGGTACTCATCTAACGTTGTCGCCCCAATACATTGAAGCTCTCCACGTGCTAAGGATGGTTTGAGAATATTAGATGCGTCAATCGCACCCTCTGCTCCACCAGCACCAATCAATGTATGAAGCTCATCAATGAAGAGAATGATATTTCCTGCCTGACGAATTTCGTCCATGACTTTTTTCAAGCGATCCTCAAATTCACCACGATATTTCGTTCCCGCTACAACAGTTCCCATATCAAGCGTCATCACTCGTTTATCGCGCAGGATTTCAGGCACTTCATTATGAATAATTTGCTGTGCCAGACCTTCAGCAATGGCTGTTTTACCAACACCAGGCTCACCAATCAGCACAGGGTTATTCTTTGTTCTTCTGCTTAAAACCTCGATGACACGCTGAATTTCTTTGCTTCGTCCAATGACAGGGTCCAGACTGTCTTCTTTCGCAATAGCTGTTAAATCTCTTGCCAAGCTATCTAATGTTGGTGTATTTGCATTGCTGTTAGAGCCAGCGGCAGATGCACCTGTTTCATTGCTGCCAAGCAGCTGCAGGACTTGCTGACGTGCTTTATTTAAGCTCACTCCGAGGTTATTTAACACGCGGGCAGCTACACCCTCTCCCTCGCGAATAAGACCTAATAGAATATGTTCTGTCCCTACATAGGAATGACCTAGCTTTCTTGCTTCATCCATTGAAAGCTCAGTGACCTTCTTCGCTCTAGGCGTATAATGAGGAATAGCTTGAGACACCTCTTGCCCTCTTCCAATCAAGCTTTCGACTTCTTTTTGGATTTTATCTGAAACAAGGCCCAGTGCTTCTAACGCTTTTGCGGCGATGCCCTCACCCTCACGAACTAGACCAAGTAAAATGTGTTCAGTACCAATGTTCTTATGGCCTAGGCGAATGGCTTCTTCTTGTGCAAGTGCTAATACCTTTTGAGCTCTTTCAGTGAATCTTCCAAACATCATATCGTTTCATCCTCCTGTCCATTCCTATGCATTTCTAAACGCAGCCTTTCTCTAATAATCGCTGCTCGTTTTATATCTCGTTCATTTGGCTCCAGAGCTCCTCCTGAATATTGTTGAAGAAAGCCAGGCTGTGTCAAAATCATGAGTTCATTCAGTATATTACTTGAAAGCCCCTTAATGATACCTAAATCAATTCCAAGGCGCACATCTGACAAACACTTTGCTGTTTCCTTTGATTCAATCATACGACAATTGGACAAAATCCCTAACGAACGGTACACTCTGTCCTCAAGTTCAATTTTAGATGTTTGATATAACGCTTTTCGTGCAGATCGCTCTTGTTCAATGAGCTGAGCGGTCACACTATTTAAATCATCTACAATGTCTTCTTCTGATTGACCAAGTGTCATTTGATTTGAAATTTGAAAGATGTTCCCTATTGCTTCGCTACCTTCACCATAAATTCCTCTGACTACAAGACCTAATTGATTAATCGCCGGAATAATCCGATTCATTTGTCTTGTGAGGGCTAAAGCTGGTAAATGCATCATGACCGAAGCCCTAATACCTGTACCTACATTGGTTGGACAGCTAGTTAAGTATCCTCGCTTTTCAGAAAACGCATAATCCACTTGCTCTTCAATCCAGTCATCTATCTGGTTAGCCGCTTTCAGTGCATTGGCTAGTTGGAATCCTGGGAATAAGCATTGGATCCGAATATGGTCTTCTTCATTCAGCATCACACTGATTTCTTCATTTTCAGAAAGCAAACAACCGCCAAATCTTGATTCTGCTAAGTTTGGGCTAATCAAATGCTTTTCAACAAGTACCCTCTTTGCTAAAGGCTGTGTTTCATTCATTCGAATTAGAACAAAGTTTCCGATGTCCTTCACTTCCTGGCTAGCAAACTTTTGCTCGAATTGCTGGAGAACAGCTTCAGCCTCTTCCTGAGAAAACTGAGTTGGGAAACGGACATGCTCTAGATTGCGCGCTAGCCTGATTCGACTGCTTAGAACAATGTCACTTTCTGGTCCTTTTTGTTTCATCCATTGACTTAAAGCGTCTTGAATAAAATGCTGGAGCGACATGTTGTTAATCTCCCTCCCTCTGCTGAGATTGCTCATGCTCTAAAGCACGAATTTGATCTCGAACTTCCGCTGCTTTTTCAAACTCTTCTTGTTCAATTAACTGCTTCAGCTCTTGCTGCATCAACTCAAGTTTCCGGCGCACATGAAGACTGCCGGCAATCCGTTTAGGCACTTTTCCATGATGGACTGTATTTCCACTATGGACTTTCCGTAAAACAGGGTTTAGATACTGATCAAATGAACGATAGCATTCTGCACAGCCAAAACGGCCTGTTTTTCTGAATTGTTGAAAGGTTAAGCCACATTTAGGACATTGATCCACTTCTCTCGCTTCTTGAAAAATGGATGATCCCTTATTCGCACTTGTGGTAAAGCTAGGATCAATATTCAGTAAGCCTGATAATAGGTTGTGAATCGAGAAACCTTGGTTTCCACTCATAGCATATGAATCACTGTTTTCTTTTGCACATTGTTCACATATGTGCATTTCCTGTTTTTCTCCATTTATAACTTTCGTAAAGTGAAAAGTGGCTGGTCTCTCATTGCATTCTTGACAAATCAATCTTTTCACCCGCTTTACTTTAATTTCAAAGCATTTAACATCGCTTTCATCATCCGAGCCCGTAATTCATCCCGTTCAGGTAAATCAATGTGCAAAACAGAACGGTCCATGACACTGATCATCATCTTTGCTTCTCTTTCAGATAAAATGTTATTTTCGACAAGACGCATGATGATATGATCAGAGGCAGCCTGTGATAAACGATGATATATTTGGGAAATAATATTGTTCAATAAGTCGACTTCATCATTCATTTTGACTTTAATGATGCGGATATAGCCACCGCCGCCACGCTTACTTTCAACGATATAGCCTCTCTCGCTCGTAAAGCGTGTATTGATAACATAGTTAATTTGTGAAGGTACGCATTGAAACTTATCTGCAATTTCATTGCGCTTAATTTCTAATATTTCTCGACCATTCTGATCCAAGACTTCTTTCAAATACTGCTCGATGATATCAGAAATATTTTGTGCCACTCCGCCTCCTCCTCCATTGACTTTGACTATATTTGACTTTAATCTTACTATAAATTTTTTCGGTCGATTTTTCAAGATAATCGCTCAACTAAGAATATTATTTCCACATTTATATGGTGTCAAACCTCTCAAAAACACAAAAAAGACCAGTTCCGTATGGAACTGATCCTTATACAAGCTTGGCGGCGTCCTACTCTCACAGGGGGAGACCCCCAACTACCATCGGCGCTGAAGAGCTTAACTTCCGTGTTCGGTATGGGAACGGGTGTGACCTCTTCGCTATCGCCACCAAACCTGATGGAGAGAATGTTCTCTCAAAACTAGATAACAATGTTCAAACTTCACATTAGAATATAGGTTAAGTCCTCGATCTATTAGTATCTGTCAGCTCCACGTGTCACCACGCTTCCACCTCAGACCTATCAACCTGATCATCTTTCAGGGATCTTACTTCCTTGCGGAATGGGAAATCTCATCTTGAGGGGGGCTTCATGCTTAGATGCTTTCAGCACTTATCCCGTCCGCACATAGCTACCCAGCGATGCCCTTGGCAGAACAACTGGTACACCAGCGGTGCGTCCATCCCGGTCCTCTCGTACTAAGGACAGCTCCTCTCAAATTTCCTGCGCCCGCGACGGATAGGGACCGAACTGTCTCACGACGTTCTGAACCCAGCTCGCGTACCGCTTTAATGGGCGAACAGCCCAACCCTTGGGACCGACTACAGCCCCAGGATGCGATGAGCCGACATCGAGGTGCCAAACCTCCCCGTCGATGTGGACTCTTGGGGGAGATAAGCCTGTTATCCCCGGGGTAGCTTTTATCCGTTGAGCGATGGCCCTTCCATGCGGAACCACCGGATCACTAAGCCCGACTTTCGTCCCTGCTCGACTTGTAGGTCTCGCAGTCAAGCTCCCTTGTGCCTTTACACTCTGCGAATGATTTCCAACCATTCTGAGGGAACCTTTGGGCGCCTCCGTTACATTTTAGGAGGCGACCGCCCCAGTCAAACTGCCCACCTGACACTGTCTCCCTGCCCGATAAGGGCAGCGGGTTAGAAGGTCAATACAGCCAGGGTAGTATCCCACCGATGCCTCCACCGAAGCTAGCGCTCCGGTTTCCAAGGCTCCTACCTATCCTGTACAAGCTGTACCAACATTCAATATCAGGCTGCAGTAAAGCTCCACGGGGTCTTTCCGTCCTGTCGCGGGTAACCTGCATCTTCACAGGTACTATAATTTCACCGAGTCTCTCGTTGAGACAGTGCCCAGATCGTTGCGCCTTTCGTGCGGGTCGGAACTTACCCGACAAGGAATTTCGCTACCTTAGGACCGTTATAGTTACGGCCGCCGTTTACTGGGGCTTCAATTCGCACCTTCGCTTACGCTAAGCGCTCCTCTTAACCTTCCAGCACCGGGCAGGCGTCAGCCCCTATACTTCGCCTTACGGCTTCGCAGAGACCTGTGTTTTTGCTAAACAGTCGCCTGGGCCTATTCACTGCGGCTTCTCGGGGCTTTAACACCCTAAGAAGCACCCCTTCTCCCGAAGTTACGGGGTCATTTTGCCGAGTTCCTTAACGAGAGTTCTCTCGATCACCTTAGGATTCTCTCCTCGCCTACCTGTGTCGGTTTGCGGTACGGGCACCTCTCACCTCGCTAGAGGCTTTTCTTGGCAGTGTGGAATCAGGAACTTCGCTACTAAATTTCGCTCGCCATCACAGCTCAGCCTTCACGGGAAACGGATTTGCCTATTTCCCAGCCTAACTGCTTGGACGCGGATATCCAATACCGCGCTTACCCTATCCTCCTGCGTCCCCCCATTGCTCAAATGGTGAGGAGGTGGTACAGGAATATCAACCTGTTGTCCATCGCCTACGCCTTTCGGCCTCGGCTTAGGTCCCGACTAACCCTGAGCGGACGAGCCTTCCTCAGGAAACCTTAGGCATTCGGTGGACGGGATTCTCACCCGTCTTTCGCTACTCATACCGGCATTCTCACTTCTAAGCGCTCCACCAGTCCTTCCGGTCTGACTTCACAGCACTTAGAACGCTCTCCTACCACTGTTCGTAAGAACAGTCCGCAGCTTCGGTGATACGTTTAGCCCCGGTACATTTTCGGCGCAGAGTCACTCGACCAGTGAGCTATTACGCACTCTTTAAATGGTGGCTGCTTCTAAGCCAACATCCTGGTTGTCTAAGCAACTCCACATCCTTTTCCACTTAACGTATACTTTGGGACCTTAGCTGGCGGTCTGGGCTGTTTCCCTTTCGACTACGGATCTTATCACTCGCAGTCTGACTCCCAAGGATAAGTCATCGGCATTCGGAGTTTGACTGAATTCGGTAACCCGGTAGGGGCCCCTAGTCCAATCAGTGCTCTACCTCCGAGACTCTTACCTTGAGGCTAGCCCTAAAGCTATTTCGGAGAGAACCAGCTATCTCCAGGTTCGATTGGCATTTCACCCCTACCCACACCTCATCCCCGCACTTTTCAACGTGCGTGGGTTCGGGCCTCCATTCAGTGTTACCTGAACTTCACCCTGGACATGGGTAGATCACCTGGTTTCGGGTCTACGACCACGTACTCATGCGCCCTATTCAGACTCGCTTTCGCTGCGGCTCCGCATCTTCTGCTTAACCTTGCACGGGATCGTAACTCGCCGGTTCATTCTACAAAAGGCACGCCATCACCCTTTAACGGGCTCTGACTACTTGTAGGCACACGGTTTCAGGATCTATTTCACTCCCCTTCCGGGGTGCTTTTCACCTTTCCCTCACGGTACTGGTTCACTATCGGTCACTAGGGAGTATTTAGCCTTGGGAGATGGTCCTCCCGGATTCCGACGGAATTTCACGTGTTCCGCCGTACTCAGGATCCACTCTGGAGAGAACAACATTTCAGTTACAGGGCTGTTACCTTCTTTGGCGGGCCTTTCCAGACCTCTTCGCTTATATCGTTCCTTTGTAACTCCGTATAGAGTGTCCTACAACCCCAAGAGGCAAGCCTCTTGGTTTGGGCTGTTCCCGTTTCGCTCGCCGCTACTCAGGGAATCGCATTTGCTTTCTCTTCCTCCGGGTACTTAGATGTTTCAGTTCCCCGGGTATGCCTTCTCATACTCTATGTATTCAAGTATGGATACTACTCCATTACGAGCAGTGGGTTTCCCCATTCGGAAATCTCCGGATCAAAGCTTGCTTACAGCTCCCCGAAGCATATCGGTGTTCGTCCCGTCCTTCATCGGCTCCTAGTGCCAAGGCATCCACCGTGCGCCCTTTCTAACTTAACCATTTCTTACTTTAGAAAGAATCACTATGTGTGATGAACTTTGCATTGCATTCAATGTGAATGTATTACTTATTGTTATCTAGTTTTCAAAGAACAATCCTGTCTCGCTAGAGACATGTTTTGAAGGAATGATCCTTCAAAACTAAACAAGACGAAAACGCACACTGCTCCATATATCCTTAGAAAGGAGGTGATCCAGCCGCACCTTCCGATACGGCTACCTTGTTACGACTTCACCCCAATCATCTGCCCCACCTTCGGCGGCTGGCTCCATAAAGGTTACCTCACCGACTTCGGGTGTTGCAAACTCTCGTGGTGTGACGGGCGGTGTGTACAAGGCCCGGGAACGTATTCACCGCGGCATGCTGATCCGCGATTACTAGCGATTCCAGCTTCACGCAGTCGAGTTGCAGACTGCGATCCGAACTGAGAACAGATTTATGGGATTGGCTAAACCTTGCGGTCTCGCAGCCCTTTGTTCTGTCCATTGTAGCACGTGTGTAGCCCAGGTCATAAGGGGCATGATGATTTGACGTCATCCCCACCTTCCTCCGGTTTGTCACCGGCAGTCACCTTAGAGTGCCCAACTAAATGCTGGCAACTAAGATCAAGGGTTGCGCTCGTTGCGGGACTTAACCCAACATCTCACGACACGAGCTGACGACAACCATGCACCACCTGTCACTCTGTCCCCGAAGGGAAAGCCCTATCTCTAGGGTTGTCAGAGGATGTCAAGACCTGGTAAGGTTCTTCGCGTTGCTTCGAATTAAACCACATGCTCCACCGCTTGTGCGGGCCCCCGTCAATTCCTTTGAGTTTCAGTCTTGCGACCGTACTCCCCAGGCGGAGTGCTTAATGCGTTAGCTGCAGCACTAAGGGGCGGAAACCCCCTAACACTTAGCACTCATCGTTTACGGCGTGGACTACCAGGGTATCTAATCCTGTTCGCTCCCCACGCTTTCGCTCCTCAGCGTCAGTTACAGACCAGAGAGTCGCCTTCGCCACTGGTGTTCCTCCACATCTCTACGCATTTCACCGCTACACGTGGAATTCCACTCTCCTCTTCTGCACTCAAGTTTCCCAGTTTCCAATGACCCTCCCCGGTTGAGCCGGGGGCTTTCACATCAGACTTAAGAAACCGCCTGCGAGCCCTTTACGCCCAATAATTCCGGACAACGCTTGCCACCTACGTATTACCGCGGCTGCTGGCACGTAGTTAGCCGTGGCTTTCTGGTTAGGTACCGTCAAGGTGCGAGCAGTTACTCTCGCACTTGTTCTTCCCTAACAACAGAGCTTTACGATCCGAAAACCTTCATCACTCACGCGGCGTTGCTCCGTCAGACTTTCGTCCATTGCGGAAGATTCCCTACTGCTGCCTCCCGTAGGAGTCTGGGCCGTGTCTCAGTCCCAGTGTGGCCGATCACCCTCTCAGGTCGGCTACGCATCGTCGCCTTGGTGAGCCATTACCCCACCAACTAGCTAATGCGCCGCGGGTCCATCTGTAAGTGACAGCCGAAACCGTCTTTCATCCTTGAACCATGCGGTTCAAGGAACTATCCGGTATTAGCTCCGGTTTCCCGGAGTTATCCCAGTCTTACAGGCAGGTTACCCACGTGTTACTCACCCGTCCGCCGCTAACATCCGGGAGCAAGCTCCCTTCTGTCCGCTCGACTTGCATGTATTAGGCACGCCGCCAGCGTTCGTCCTGAGCCAGGATCAAACTCTCCGAAAAAGTACAAAACCGAAGTTTTGTTTTTCGTCAGTGTTTGACTGACTACCTATGATGTTTCATAGGATTTTTTTATAAAAACTCGAATTAACAGGTACGTTTTGTCTTGTTTAGTTTTCAAAGATCATATTGGTGGAGCCTAGCGGGATCGAACCGCTGACCTCCTGCGTGCAAGGCAGGCGCTCTCCCAGCTGAGCTAAGGCCCCATAAAAGATGGTCGGGAAGACAGGATTCGAACCTGCGACCCCTTGGTCCCAAACCAAGTGCTCTACCAAGCTGAGCTACTTCCCGATCTTAATGGCGCGCCCGAGAGGAGTCGAACCCCTAACCTTTTGATCCGTAGTCAAACGCTCTATCCAATTGAGCTACGGGCGCTTATTGTATAATGCCGAGGGCCGGACTTGAACCGGCACGGTAGTCACCTACCGCAGGATTTTAAGTCCTGTGTGTCTGCCAATTCCACCACCCCGGCGTGGATGGTATAAGCGGAAGACGGGATTCGAACCCGCGACCCCCACCTTGGCAAGGTGGTGTTCTACCACTGAACTACTTCCGCATTACAGGATTTCTTTATTTTATTTGGCAATGCGGGTGAAGGGACTTGAACCCCCACGTCATAAAGACACTAGATCCTAAGTCTAGCGCGTCTGCCAATTCCGCCACACCCGCATGAAACATGGTGAGCCATGAAGGACTCGAACCTTCGACCCTCTGATTAAAAGTCAGATGCTCTACCAACTGAGCTAATGGCTCGCTTTAAAAGCGACTTGTCTATCTTACCATATGAAACTGGTGCCGGCAAGAGGACTTGAACCCCCAACCTACTGATTACAAGTCAGTTGCTCTACCAGTTGAGCTACACCGGCTTTATCTATCCTAACATTATGTAAGAATAAATATGGTGGAGGATGACGGGCTCGAACCGCCGACCCTCTGCTTGTAAGGCAGATGCTCTCCCAGCTGAGCTAATCCTCCATATTGTGTTGTCATTTCGAATGTCTCTCGATCCGACAAGTAGTATTATATAACGATAAGATATTGTTTGTAAAGACTTTTTTAAAATAATTTTTGAATTTATTTTAACGTTGTTTTTTTCATCTTTTCGTTAAGGCACCTAAAGAAGTTTACCACTTGTCTCATCATTTTAAAAGTCTTTTTTTCATTTTTTTATGTTTTTTTGTTAAAAAGCGCTCTAATAAAGCTTTATTAGTGTGAAATGACCCTTTTCATGCTTTTTATATGCTTGTTTTCTTCAATATATCTTCTCATACAAATCATCTAGAGAAGGGATTCTTTTATTATTTTATTTTTCTGAGAAATCATTTTCATGCAAAAATATCCGTAAATGATGCTGTTCTTTACCATCTTCAATATTAAAGTGTTATCTTGGTTAACAAGTTAGTTATTGATTCTTTCTTGTTCTTACTTAGAGCGGGCGAAAAAATTGACTGAAGGTGCTATATGTTCTTTGGCAATACTCAGTTATCTAGTGTGTCTCTAAACAGCCCTCTGTATCTGGTTGCCAAAGAAAATGCTTATTGGCTGCTTTCTATGCTTTTGATCTTCATCCTAAACAAATTGAACGACCGATCCACACAACAGCTGCGTTGTTCAATGAGAATACATGAAAGTGAGACGAACAGAAAAATTAATTGATCGATGAGGCTTACTACATCATCACTTCTCACTTTACAAAGTGATTTAATAGAAGTAATTTTTTCAAAAACACAAAAAAGACCAGTTCCGTATGGAACTGATCCTTATACAAGCTTGGCGGCGTCCTACTCTCACAGGGGGAGACCCCCAACTACCATCGGCGCTGAAGAGCTTAACTTCCGTGTTCGGTATGGGAACGGGTGTGACCTCTTCGCTATCGCCACCAAACCTGATGGAGAGAATGTTCTCTCAAAACTAGATAACAATGTTCAAACTTCACATTAGAATATAGGTTAAGTCCTCGATCTATTAGTATCTGTCAGCTCCACGTGTCACCACGCTTCCACCTCAGACCTATCAACCTGATCATCTTTCAGGGATCTTACTTCCTTGCGGAATGGGAAATCTCATCTTGAGGGGGGCTTCATGCTTAGATGCTTTCAGCACTTATCCCGTCCGCACATAGCTACCCAGCGATGCCCTTGGCAGAACAACTGGTACACCAGCGGTGCGTCCATCCCGGTCCTCTCGTACTAAGGACAGCTCCTCTCAAATTTCCTGCGCCCGCGACGGATAGGGACCGAACTGTCTCACGACGTTCTGAACCCAGCTCGCGTACCGCTTTAATGGGCGAACAGCCCAACCCTTGGGACCGACTACAGCCCCAGGATGCGATGAGCCGACATCGAGGTGCCAAACCTCCCCGTCGATGTGGACTCTTGGGGGAGATAAGCCTGTTATCCCCGGGGTAGCTTTTATCCGTTGAGCGATGGCCCTTCCATGCGGAACCACCGGATCACTAAGCCCGACTTTCGTCCCTGCTCGACTTGTAGGTCTCGCAGTCAAGCTCCCTTGTGCCTTTACACTCTGCGAATGATTTCCAACCATTCTGAGGGAACCTTTGGGCGCCTCCGTTACATTTTAGGAGGCGACCGCCCCAGTCAAACTGCCCACCTGACACTGTCTCCCTGCCCGATAAGGGCAGCGGGTTAGAAGGTCAATACAGCCAGGGTAGTATCCCACCGATGCCTCCACCGAAGCTAGCGCTCCGGTTTCCAAGGCTCCTACCTATCCTGTACAAGCTGTACCAACATTCAATATCAGGCTGCAGTAAAGCTCCACGGGGTCTTTCCGTCCTGTCGCGGGTAACCTGCATCTTCACAGGTACTATAATTTCACCGAGTCTCTCGTTGAGACAGTGCCCAGATCGTTGCGCCTTTCGTGCGGGTCGGAACTTACCCGACAAGGAATTTCGCTACCTTAGGACCGTTATAGTTACGGCCGCCGTTTACTGGGGCTTCAATTCGCACCTTCGCTTACGCTAAGCGCTCCTCTTAACCTTCCAGCACCGGGCAGGCGTCAGCCCCTATACTTCGCCTTACGGCTTCGCAGAGACCTGTGTTTTTGCTAAACAGTCGCCTGGGCCTATTCACTGCGGCTTCTCGGGGCTTTAACACCCTAAGAAGCACCCCTTCTCCCGAAGTTACGGGGTCATTTTGCCGAGTTCCTTAACGAGAGTTCTCTCGATCACCTTAGGATTCTCTCCTCGCCTACCTGTGTCGGTTTGCGGTACGGGCACCTCTCACCTCGCTAGAGGCTTTTCTTGGCAGTGTGGAATCAGGAACTTCGCTACTAAATTTCGCTCGCCATCACAGCTCAGCCTTCACGGGAAACGGATTTGCCTATTTCCCAGCCTAACTGCTTGGACGCGGATATCCAATACCGCGCTTACCCTATCCTCCTGCGTCCCCCCATTGCTCAAATGGTGAGGAGGTGGTACAGGAATATCAACCTGTTGTCCATCGCCTACGCCTTTCGGCCTCGGCTTAGGTCCCGACTAACCCTGAGCGGACGAGCCTTCCTCAGGAAACCTTAGGCATTCGGTGGACGGGATTCTCACCCGTCTTTCGCTACTCATACCGGCATTCTCACTTCTAAGCGCTCCACCAGTCCTTCCGGTCTGACTTCACAGCACTTAGAACGCTCTCCTACCACTGTTCGTAAGAACAGTCCGCAGCTTCGGTGATACGTTTAGCCCCGGTACATTTTCGGCGCAGAGTCACTCGACCA
Organism: Bacillus sp. FSL W8-1143; assembly: GCF_037965155.1. Taxonomy (NCBI): domain Bacteria; kingdom Bacillati; phylum Bacillota; class Bacilli; order Caryophanales; family Bacillaceae; genus Bacillus; species Bacillus sp. FSL W8-1143. Next base: position 95,832 of record NZ_CP150182.1, on the reverse strand, counting down.
GTGAGCTATTACGCACTCTTTAAATGGTGGCTGCTTCTAAGCCAACATCCTGGTTGTCTAAGCAACTCCACATCCTTTTCCACTTAACGTATACTTTGGGACCTTAGCTGGCGGTCTGGGCTGTTTCCCTTTCGACTACGGATCTTATCACTCGCAGTCTGACTCCCAAGGATAAGTCATCGGCATTCGGAGTTTGACTGAATTCGGTAACCCGGTAGGGGCCCCTAGTCCAATCAGTGCTCTACCTCCGAGACTCTTACCTTGAGGCTAGCCCTAAAGCTATTTCGGAGAGAACCAGCTATCTCCAGGTTCGATTGGCATTTCACCCCTACCCACACCTCATCCCCGCACTTTTCAACGTGCGTGGGTTCGGGCCTCCATTCAGTGTTACCTGAACTTCACCCTGGACATGGGTAGATCACCTGGTTTCGGGTCTACGACCACGTACTCATGCGCCCTATTCAGACTCGCTTTCGCTGCGGCTCCGCATCTTCTGCTTAACCTTGCACGGGATCGTAACTCGCCGGTTCATTCTACAAAAGGCACGCCATCACCCTTTAACGGGCTCTGACTACTTGTAGGCACACGGTTTCAGGATCTATTTCACTCCCCTTCCGGGGTGCTTTTCACCTTTCCCTCACGGTACTGGTTCACTATCGGTCACTAGGGAGTATTTAGCCTTGGGAGATGGTCCTCCCGGATTCCGACGGAATTTCACGTGTTCCGCCGTACTCAGGATCCACTCTGGAGAGAACAACATTTCAGTTACAGGGCTGTTACCTTCTTTGGCGGGCCTTTCCAGACCTCTTCGCTTATATCGTTCCTTTGTAACTCCGTATAGAGTGTCCTACAACCCCAAGAGGCAAGCCTCTTGGTTTGGGCTGTTCCCGTTTCGCTCGCCGCTACTCAGGGAATCGCATTTGCTTTCTCTTCCTCCGGGTACTTAGATGTTTCAGTTCCCCGGGTATGCCTTCTCATACTCTATGTATTCAAGTATGGATACTACTCCATTACGAGCAGTGGGTTTCCCCATTCGGAAATCTCCGGATCAAAGCTTGCTTACAGCTCCCCGAAGCATATCGGTGTTCGTCCCGTCCTTCATCGGCTCCTAGTGCCAAGGCATCCACCGTGCGCCCTTTCTAACTTAACCATTTCTTACTTTAGAAAGAATCACTATGTGTGATGAACTTTGCATTGCATTCAATGTGAATGTATTACTTATTGTTATCTAGTTTTCAAAGAACAATCCTGTCTCGCTAGAGACATGTTTTGAAGGAATGATCCTTCAAAACTAAACAAGACGAAAACGCACACTGCTCCATATATCCTTAGAAAGGAGGTGATCCAGCCGCACCTTCCGATACGGCTACCTTGTTACGACTTCACCCCAATCATCTGCCCCACCTTCGGCGGCTGGCTCCATAAAGGTTACCTCACCGACTTCGGGTGTTGCAAACTCTCGTGGTGTGACGGGCGGTGTGTACAAGGCCCGGGAACGTATTCACCGCGGCATGCTGATCCGCGATTACTAGCGATTCCAGCTTCACGCAGTCGAGTTGCAGACTGCGATCCGAACTGAGAACAGATTTATGGGATTGGCTAAACCTTGCGGTCTCGCAGCCCTTTGTTCTGTCCATTGTAGCACGTGTGTAGCCCAGGTCATAAGGGGCATGATGATTTGACGTCATCCCCACCTTCCTCCGGTTTGTCACCGGCAGTCACCTTAGAGTGCCCAACTAAATGCTGGCAACTAAGATCAAGGGTTGCGCTCGTTGCGGGACTTAACCCAACATCTCACGACACGAGCTGACGACAACCATGCACCACCTGTCACTCTGTCCCCGAAGGGAAAGCCCTATCTCTAGGGTTGTCAGAGGATGTCAAGACCTGGTAAGGTTCTTCGCGTTGCTTCGAATTAAACCACATGCTCCACCGCTTGTGCGGGCCCCCGTCAATTCCTTTGAGTTTCAGTCTTGCGACCGTACTCCCCAGGCGGAGTGCTTAATGCGTTAGCTGCAGCACTAAGGGGCGGAAACCCCCTAACACTTAGCACTCATCGTTTACGGCGTGGACTACCAGGGTATCTAATCCTGTTCGCTCCCCACGCTTTCGCTCCTCAGCGTCAGTTACAGACCAGAGAGTCGCCTTCGCCACTGGTGTTCCTCCACATCTCTACGCATTTCACCGCTACACGTGGAATTCCACTCTCCTCTTCTGCACTCAAGTTTCCCAGTTTCCAATGACCCTCCCCGGTTGAGCCGGGGGCTTTCACATCAGACTTAAGAAACCGCCTGCGAGCCCTTTACGCCCAATAATTCCGGACAACGCTTGCCACCTACGTATTACCGCGGCTGCTGGCACGTAGTTAGCCGTGGCTTTCTGGTTAGGTACCGTCAAGGTGCGAGCAGTTACTCTCGCACTTGTTCTTCCCTAACAACAGAGCTTTACGATCCGAAAACCTTCATCACTCACGCGGCGTTGCTCCGTCAGACTTTCGTCCATTGCGGAAGATTCCCTACTGCTGCCTCCCGTAGGAGTCTGGGCCGTGTCTCAGTCCCAGTGTGGCCGATCACCCTCTCAGGTCGGCTACGCATCGTCGCCTTGGTGAGCCATTACCCCACCAACTAGCTAATGCGCCGCGGGTCCATCTGTAAGTGACAGCCGAAACCGTCTTTCATCCTTGAACCATGCGGTTCAAGGAACTATCCGGTATTAGCTCCGGTTTCCCGGAGTTATCCCAGTCTTACAGGCAGGTTACCCACGTGTTACTCACCCGTCCGCCGCTAACATCCGGGAGCAAGCTCCCTTCTGTCCGCTCGACTTGCATGTATTAGGCACGCCGCCAGCGTTCGTCCTGAGCCAGGATCAAACTCTCCGAAAAAGTACAAAACCGAAGTTTTGTTTTTCGTCAGCGTTTGACTGACTACCTATGATGTTTCATAGGATTTTTTTATAAAAACTCGAATTAACAGGTACGTTTTGTCTTGTTTAGTTTTCAAAGATCATTTTCGTTATCGCTTGTAAGCGACTTTAATATCTTAACATTTCGTATTGGTTAAAGTCAAGAAGTTTTTTCAATTTCTTTTTTTAACCTTGTTGCTGTTTTGCGGCAACGAATAATAATATACCACCTTGATTCTTTCCTTGCAATAGTTTTTTTAAAAAAAGTTTCATTTTATGAAAAATAAAAAGCGCCATAGTTAAAATGGCGCTTTAATTGATGTATTAGCGGTTTCTCATTTGTGGGAAAAGCAGTACATCTCTGATTGATGGAGAATTTGTTAATAGCATGATTAACCGGTCGATACCGATTCCTAGTCCGCCTGTTGGAGGCATACCATATTCTAATGCTTCAACAAAATCGTCATCCATTAGATGCGCTTCGTCATTTCCTTCTTCACGTTCTTTTAATTGAGCTTCGAATCGTTCTCGTTGATCGATTGGATCGTTTAGCTCTGTGAATGCATTAGCATGTTCACGGCGTACGATAAATAGCTCAAAGCGATCAGTGAAGCGAGGATCTTCAGGATTTTTCTTAGCTAATGGAGAAATCTCCACTGGGTGTCCGTAAATAAAGGTAGGCTGCACCAATGTTTCCTCAACTTTTTGCTCGAAGAACTCATTGATGATATGACCTACTGTCATGTTTTTCGTAATTTCAATTCCGTGATCAGCTGCATGCTGTTTCGCTTCTTCTATAGACATCTCCTGCCAGAAGTCTACACCAGTTGCTTCTTTGACCGCTTCAACCATATGGAGTCTTTTCCATTCAGGCTTGAGATCAATTTCATCTTCTCCATATTGAATCGTGGTTGTCCCTAGTACCTCTTCGGCAATATGAGCAATCAGGTTTTCAGTTAGGTTCATGATGTCTTTGTAATCTGCGTAAGCTTCGTACAGCTCGATCATAGTGAATTCTGGGTTATGACGAGTTGATACACCTTCGTTACGGAATACACGGCCAATCTCGTATACTTTCTCTAGACCACCGACAATGAGGCGTTTTAAGTGCAATTCAATCGCAATACGCATATAGAGCGGCATATCCAGTGCATTATGATGAGTAATGAAAGGACGTGCTGATGCACCACCAGGGATGCTGTGCATAGTTGGTGTTTCAACTTCTAGGTATCCTTTAGAATCTAAGTATCTTCTCATAGATTGAATGATCTTGCTTCGCATGATGAACGTCTGCTTACTTTCTGGATTTACAATCAGGTCAAGGTAACGCTGACGATAACGTTGTTCAACATCTTTAAGTCCATGATATTTATCAGGAAGTGGGCGAAGTGCTTTTGTGAGAACCTCAAAGCTAGTCGCTTTAATAGAAAGTTCTCCTACATTCGTTTTAAATACCGCTCCTGTTACACCGATAATATCACCTAGGTCTGAGCTTTTGAATAATTCGTAAGCTTCTTCTCCTACACTATCTTTACGAACGTAGATTTGAATTTGTCCTTCTAAGTCTTGTATATGCGCAAAGCCAGCTTTCCCTTTTCCACGCTTTGTCATCATACGTCCAGCGATTGTCACTTGGGCAGACTTTTCTTCTAAGTCTTCTTTAGAAAACTCATCGTATTCTGCAATAATTTGTGCAGATTGATGAGAACGGTCATATCGTTCACCGAATGGATCGATACCCTCTTCTCTCATTTTATTCATTTTGTCACGTCTGACCTGGAATTGGTCATTTAATTCTTCGTTATTAAGCCCTTCATTACTCATTTATATCACTCCAATAATGTATTTTGCAGAGAAAAGCAGAAAAACTGCCAGTACATGCACTAGCAGTGAGCTACAAAAAGAAAGATAGTCTTATCCTACTTTTATACTTTGAAGCTCTTTTGCCTCGGCTTCGATCGTAAAGTCATCAAGAACTTGTACAAGCTCCGCTCTCGTTTCGCTTTGATTGATTTGATTTCTCACGTCCGCATTGCCTCGGACACCTTTTAAGTACCATGCTGCGTGCTTTCTCATTTCTCTGACAGCCACATGCTCGCCTTTTAGATCAATGAGTCTGTCTAAGTGAAGCTTGCACACTGACATCTTCTCACGTACATTTGGCTCTTTTTTCAGTTCACCCGTTTCTAAATAATGAACCGTTCGATAGATCATCCACGGGTTTCCTAGTGCGGCTCTTCCGATCATGACAGCATCTACACCCGTTTCATCAAGCATACGTTTTGCATCTTGAGGGGTTTTAACATCTCCATTGCCGATGACAGGAATGGAAACAGATTGTTTGACCTCTTTTATAATATCCCAATTCGCTGTTCCTTCGTACATCTGCACACGTGTCCGTCCGTGAAGCGCAACCGCTTGTCCACCTGCTCGTTCAACAGCACGGGCATTGTCAATAGCGAAGATATGATCTTCGTCCCAGCCCATTCTCATTTTCACCGTAACAGGTTTATCTACAGCATCTACAACAGCAGAGACCATTTCATAAATCTTGTTTGGATCAAGCAGCCATTTCGCTCCTGCATCACATTTCGTAATCTTCGGTACAGGACAGCCCATGTTGATATCAATAATGTCCGCTGTGGTATTCTGGTCTACAAACTTTGCTGCTTCAACGAGAGTGTCTTTTTCACCTCCAAATATCTGAAGGCTCAAAGGCTTTTCCCGTTCATCAATGTATAGCATACCCATTGTTCTTGCATTGTTGATCAGGATCGCCTTGTCACTGATCATTTCAGCGCAGACTAAACCTGCTCCAAACTCTTTCACTGTCAGTCTGAAGGCAGAGTTGCACACACCAGCCATAGGTGCGAGCACCACTTTGTTTTTAATGTCGATATCTCCGATTTTAAACATCATTTCCCCTCCTTTCTTCTTCAAGAATTGGCGAAAGTTCTTCCACCGTTATATTTAAAGCATCTGCTATTTGATCAACCAATTGGTTTGTTGGTAATCGATTGCCTCGCTCAATTTCTCCTAAGACAGAGACAGAGATGCCCAGTCTTTTCGCGAACCCTTCCTGAGTATACCCTTTTAGCTTTCGGTATGCACGAATTCTTCTACCCCACATATCTTTTTCCATATGCTTACACCTTCTTGGTCTGTTACGGCATTTATTTGTACTTCGCCGATTTCAGGGCAAATCTCACTCATCGGAACGAGAACGAATAAACGTTCGTACATTCTAGGATGTGGCACTACAAGCTGTTCTGTTTCAATATTTTCACGATTATAAAGTAAAATGTCAAGGTCAGCCGTTCGCGGTCCCCATCTCACTTCTCTTGTTCTGCCTAACTCTTGCTCGATTTTCTGAGTAAGTGTCAGTAGTTCATGCGGACGAAGCGAGGTGGAAATTTTCACAGCCATATTTAAAAAGTCATCTTGGTTTTCGTAACCTACAGGTGTTGTTTCATATATAGATGAGATTGATTCTACTTGAACCTCTGGATGTTCGTGCAGTTTTTTGACGGCTTCTTTTAAATAGGTTTCCTTTTTCCCTATGTTCGAACCTAAAGCGATGTATGCGGTATTGTTCATGCGCGCGATCTCGTCATTTCAATGGCAACGGACTGATAGTGTCCTGGAATTGGCGGATCTGGTTTGATCACCTTCACTGTACATTCCTGAACTGTCGGGAAGTCCTTTAACACTTGGCTCGCAATTCTTTCTGTCAGTGTTTCAACGAGGTTGACTGATTCACCCTCTACAATGCTTTTGCAGATATGGTAGAGCTCTGCATAATTGATCGTCTCATTGAGGTCATCCGTTTGTCCGGCTTTACTTAAATCAAGTGAAGCTGTTAAATCCACACGGAACCGCTGTCCTAATTTATTTTCTTCTGCAAATACGCCATGGTAGCCGTAAAATTCCATTCCATTTACATATACTTTATCGATGATAAGCGCCTCCTTTATTCAACATGGCATCCATCATTTTTGCCATTCTTGCGATTTCTTTTACATCATGTACACGAACCATCGCACTGCCTTTTTGAATCCCAAGGCAGACCGTAGCCCCCGTTCCTTCAGTACGTTCTTCCGGTGGCAGGTCTAAGACAGCTCCGATGAATCGTTTTCGAGATGTAGCTAAGAGCAGTGGATACCCAAGGTGACAAAAATGTTCGAGTTCATTCATGACCATCAGGTTGTCCTCTTTATTTTTCGCAAACCCTACACCTGGGTCTAATATGATCATGTCATCACGGACACCCGCTTGTTTCGCAATTTGAACACTTTCTTTCAAATCTGCGATCATATCTGAAATTAGATGTGTATAGTTTCGCTCTGGCCGATTGTGCATTAAAATAATCGGCACATTGTGCTTCGCTGCCACATGCGCCATTTGAGGATCTGCCTTCGCTCCCCATACATCATTGATGATGGAAGCTCCGGCTTTCACTGCTTCATCTGCCACATGGGCTTTATACGTATCAATGGAAATCGGTACATCCAATTCTTTTGTGATCTTTTCAATGACGGGAATGACTCTTGAAAGCTCCTCTTGTTCTGAGACAAACGCCGCTCCAGGACGAGTCGATTCTCCGCCTATATCAATGATATGTGCCCCGTCCTCTATCAGCTGCGCTGCATGAGCCAGCGCTTTATCCACTTGATTAAACTTTCCTCCATCTGAAAAAGAGTCAGGTGTAACATTTAAAATGCCCATGACCAATGTCTTTTCTTCATAACTAAGGGTGTGGTGCTTGGCTTGTATGATTTTAGGCTGTTTTATCACTTGTTGTGTCATTGTGTCCACCTACTCTTTATGTTCTAGACGTTCTTTAGTATATTGTGTTCTCAATTTCGTTGAGATGATCCGGCTGTTTTGGTGCAAGGAGATTTCCCCTATACTTCCGAAAGGCACAATCCCTTGAACAGAATTGGTCATCCATGCCTCATCAGCTGATAGTAAATGCGAGACTGGGTATCGCCCTACTTTTAGTGAAGCCTCCATCGCTTGGAGTGTTTCGATACAATATCGACGAGTGACTCCATTTAAAATGCCTGTATCAAGTGACGGTGTATAAATCACATCGCCTTTTCGCCAAAATACATTGGAGGTAATGCCTTCTGCCACATCATTTTCTTTTGTTAAAAAGATGCCTTCTAACGACGGATCATTCCCCACTTCTCTTTTAGCCAGCAGGTTGTTCATATAATGATGAGACTTGAGGCGCCTTGAACCTTCCGGCGTATTTCTTCTCGTTTGAAGAATGACTCCCTGCTTCTCATCTAAAATAGATTCGGGCCGGAATGGAGAGATCATGACAAACACGACAGGCTCTTCATAAGGATCTGCAGAAAATCCATTGCCTCTGCCTGCAGAAACATTGAAGCGAATTCTCGCATGACCACCGGCTATTTCGTTTTTATTTAGTAAGGTATGAATGATGTCGAGTACAAATGGTTTCTCTATTGTGGATTCGATGCAAAGGTCACGCAATGATTGATTGAGCCTTTCAAGGTGCCAATCTAACAGAAAGACTTGTCCTGCCAGGCTGGTAAATGTTTCGAATACACCGATGCCATATAGAAAACCATGATCAAAAGGAGAAAGAGTCGCGTCTTTCTCCTCTATATACTGACCGTTCAGATAAATGATCATGCGTTTACTTCATGCCCCTTTTTACGATAGGTTTCAATGAAATTTTTCAGCATTTCTTTTCCGAAGGACGTCATAATCGATTCAGGATGAAACTGTACACTTTCAATTGGTAGCTCTTTATGGCGAATGGCCATGAGCTCGCCTTCCTTTGTACTAGCTGTTGCGTCAAAGCACTCCGGCAGCGTTTCATTTTTGACAATTAACGAATGATATCTCGTTGCGACGAGCGGATTTTGGAGTCCAGTGAAGACACCTTTTCCGTCATGAGCAATCTCTGACGTTTTACCATGCATTAAGCGTTCAGCACGAACGACATCCCCTCCAAAGACTTGCGCAATGGATTGATGCCCCAGGCACACACCGAAGATCGGAATACTTCCCGCAAAGTGCTTGATTGCCTCCATACTAATTCCCGCTTCATCAGGACTGCATGGCCCTGGAGAAATCATGAGAAAATCTGGCTGAAGCTTTTCAATTTCTTGAATGGTTACTTGATCATTCCGTTTCACAATCAATTCTTCTCCAAGCTCACCTAAATACTGGACCAGGTTGTACGTAAATGAATCATAATTATCAATCATTAATATCATGCTCTGCTCACCTCTAACTCAAAATAGTCTCTTCTTTGCTCAACTGTAATGCTTTTTTTACTGCATAGGCTTTTTTAATCGACTCTTTGTATTCGTGCTTTGGTACAGAATCGATGACGATCCCAGCACCCGATTGCATAAAGGCTTTGCCTTCAGTGCAGTACGCCGTACGAATGACGATGTTAAAGTGCATATCTTGATTGAATCCAAACCAGCCTATAGATCCAGTATAAAGCCCACGCCTTGTCGGCTCAAGCTCTTCTATGATTTCCATTGTTCTCACCTTTGGAGCACCTGTAATTGTGCCGCCTGGGAATACAGCTCTCATGACATCTACTGCATCACAATCATCACGCAGTTCCCCTTGTACGTTGGATACAATGTGCATCACGTGTGAATATTTCTCAATCGCCATAAATTCGTTCACTCTTACTGAGCCATAAGTGGACACGCGTCCAAGGTCATTCCGCTCAAGATCCACGAGCATCACATGCTCCGCGCGTTCTTTTTCATTTTCAATGAGCTCTTTTGCCAGCGCTTGATCCTCAGCATCGTCTTTGCCTCTTGATCTTGTACCCGCAATCGGTCTTGTTTCTAATTGAGTCCCCTTTTTCTTAATCAGCAGCTCTGGAGATCCACAAACAATTTGGAAATCAGGCGTGTGCAGATAAGACATATAAGGAGATGGATTGACTTGACGTAACGTTTTGTATAAATCATAAGGGTGGGTGTGGAGCTGTTCATCTTGTCTGATGGACAAATTCACTTGGAACACATCACCGCTTGCGATATATTGCTTAATCTTCTCTACTGCTTCTCCAAAGGTTTCTTCGGTAAAAGGTGCTGCTGGTACACATTCTACAGAAGGTTCATGAACAGGTGATTGCGCTGATTCTTTTGCAGAGCTTGTCCACTTTTGCTTCAAATCTTCAAGTCTTTGATGAGTGACACTCACAGATTCCGCTCCCTCTGTGTGAGTGATCAGCCACAGCACGTTTTCTTCATGATCAAAGACTGCAACATCATTAAACACGAGAAAATAAAGGTCAGGTGTTTTCAGGTCATCAATGGACAGCATCTTAAAATGCTCGATATATCTAGCATAATCATAGCTTAAAAATCCAATCGCCCCACCTTGAAAATCAGGGTATTCCTCATTCGTTTCGGTTCGAAGGGTTTGGAACCAATCCGTAAACGCTCTAAATGGATCGCCTTCTTTGAACAGCACCTCATCTTGATAATGGATGGTTGTCATCCCGTCTTTTCCCTTCGCTTTAGCGATTGGGTGAATGCCAGCAATGCTGTATGAACCGCCGCGAGCACTTTCAAGCAGAACATGGTGTGTTTCGCCAGCAGTTAATTGTTCGTATCTTTTCAAGAATGCATCTTTCGTAAAAGGAATTTTGATGCCCATCGGCCTGCGTTGTGTCATGTTATCATCCTTTTTCATTTTCATTAATCTTATTGTAATGCAATCCAATTTATTTAGAAAATAGTATTTGCTTTCCATCTACAGATTTCATAAAAAAACCCCAGCAAATGCTGGGGTAATCGGTTTAATCGAATTGATAAAGAGGTGTGCTGAGATAACGCTCCCCATTACTTGGGATAATTGCGAGAACCTTTTTCCCTTTACCAAGCTTCTTCGCTGTTTGAAGTGCTGCGTAAATAGCTGCTCCTGAAGAAATACCGCCAAGGATTCCTTCCTCTTTCGCTGCTTTTCTTGCAAGCTCAAATGCATCTTCGTTTTTCACTTGGATAATGCCATCATATACTTCCGTGTTCAAGATGGAAGGGATAAAACCTGCCCCAATCCCTTGGATTTTATGTGGGCCTGGCTTTCCTCCTGATAGTACAGGAGAATCTGTCGGCTCTACCGCATAAAGCTGAATCGACGGGATGGCTTCTTTGAGGACTTCACCAGCACCCGTAATTGTGCCGCCCGTACCAACACCTGCAATAAATGCATCAAGCTCGCCGTCAAACTGTTCAAGAATTTCTTTTCCTGTAGTACGACGGTGAATCTCCGCATTGGCTTCGTTGTTAAATTGCTGAGGCATGAAGTAACCGTGCTCTTCTGCCAATTCTTCTGCCTTTTTGATGGCACCTTTCATTCCTTCTGCACCTGGTGTTAATACAAGCTCTGCACCATAAGCGCGTAAAAGGTTGCGACGCTCCTGACTCATTGTGTCTGGCATCACTAGAATTGCGTTAATTCCTTTAGCTGCCGCTACCATTGCAAGACCGATCCCTGTGTTTCCGCTTGTTGGTTCGATGAGCGTGTCGCCGGCTTTTAAAGTACCTTTCGCTTCAGCATCTTCGATCATCGCTAACGCAATACGATCTTTTACACTGCTGCCCGGGTTCATATATTCAAGTTTCAAGTAGACATCCGCACTGTCTTCATCTACTAAACGGTTTAATTTAACGACTGGTGTATTTCCTATTAGTTCAAAAACTGAATTTGCAATACGAGCCATCACTAACACCTCTATCTCCGAGTAATTTTATTGTATTAATATTAAATTATCAATTTCAAAAAATTTTGTCAATGCTTTTAGTCCTGCTCGCCATCGTAAAACCATGTGACTTTTGCTTCTTTCCACAGGGTTTTAACATTCGCCTTTTCACCTAGATCTTCCATGGCAATCTGCCTTTTGATCTGATTTTTGACTTCTTCATACGAGAAGGAGCGACCATCTAATTTTTCTTTCAATTGAATAATGGCATACCCGTTTTTGGTCTCGATCGGTTCTTTTGTCCATTGATCTGGCTGAAGCTTTTGAGCTTCCTGTATGTATAGGGCTGGGATACTTTCTTGTTCTTCTGTGACAAACCCAAGATCTCCGCCATATGGAGAGGTGTAGCGGTCAATGGAGCGTTCAGCTGCCACCGCTTCGAAGCTAGATCCGCCTTTTAGATCCTTCAATACATTTTCAGCTTCGCCCTTTGTCTTCACGACGATATGACGAATACGGTATGAATCATCATATTGATATAAGTCCTTGTTTTTTTCATAAAAGGATTTCGCTTCTTTTTCGGAAACGACAGCATCTCTCGTTAAAAGCTGCTCTAATAATATTTGATAACGAATCTGTTCTGTCCAGTCCTTTTCACTCGTATGTCCATCTTCGTAGAAATTATTTGATACCGCTTTAAGCATCAACAATTCACGATTGATTTCTTTTGAGGACACCTCAAGCTTGTTTTCTTTCGCAAGCTGATCGACCACCTTCTGATTAATCATTTGCTCAAGTGTTGCCTTTCCATAGCGGTCTTCCATCTTCTTTAACCATTCTTGACGTGTCACCTTCTCTTTTCCAATCGACGCAATTTCTTCACCGCTCTTCCCGTTTGAAGAAGCCTGTGACATTTGCGACTTTGTTAATACATATGCAATGACAACGGCATTGATCATAAGCAACACGAGAATAAATGTCCATACTACTCTTGCTTTTAGTCTCATCTTTCGTCTCCTTTCCATTCTAAAAAGAAAACCCGCTGCTTAGAGCTTAGCGGGTTATTTCTTCACGTAGCTCTTCTAGCTCTTCTTTTGTAAATACATACGTTTCGTTACAAAAATGGCATTGAGCTTCTGCTTGTCCGTCTTGTTCAATCATGTCTTCAATTTCGGCTTTTCCTAGGCTGATAATGCCATTAGAAAAACGTTCTTTTGAGCAGTTACAAGAGAATTCGACAGGTACAGTTTCTAAAATTTGAGGTTTTTCTCCGAGTACTTCTTCTAAGATTTCTTCTGGTGTCATCCCTTTTTCAATGAGTTTAGAAATGGGTTCAATGGTTGAGAGCCGCTTTTCTAATCTTTCAATGACAGCATCTTCTGTTCCAGGCAGCAATTGAATGATGAAACCGCCTGCTGCAAGGATCGAGTTATCTGGATTGACCAAAACCCCTACACCTACAGAGGAAGGCACTTGCTCAGAAGAGACAAGGTAATAAGTGAAGTCATCTCCAATTTCACCTGAAACGATCTCCGTTTGTCCTGTAAAGTGATCTTTCAGCCCGATATCTTTAACAACACTTAACGTTCCAGATGTCCCGACTGCACGTCTAACATCCAGCTTGCCATGTTCATTTAAGTCAAAATGGACTTGTGGGTTTGAGACATATCCGCGCACCTGGCCCTTTGCGTTTCCATCAGCAATGATGGCACCGATTGGTCCACCGCCTTCAATTTTGACCGTTAGCTTATTTTCACCTTTCAGCATAGCACCCATCATGACTGTAGCTGTCATTGTTCTGCCAATCGCTGCTGATGCTGTTGGCCATGTATGGTGTCTTCTTTGTGCTTCGTTGATTGTATCTGTTGTGTTTGCAGCATATGCTCGGACTTTTCCGTCATATGCTAACGCTTTAACTAAGTAGTCCATTCGATTTTAAACCTCCTATAGTACACCGACACGATTACGTTCATAAATGAGTTGAAGTCCTTTTAATGTTAAGAACGGATCAACAATATCAATGCAGTCTGATTCATTTCCAATCAATGTGGACAAACCGCCTGTTGCAATGACTTTCGGTGTTTGTTTCGCTTGCTGCTTCATCCGTTTCACTATTCCCTCGACTTGCCCAACATATCCATAAAGGATGCCGGATTGCATGGCACTGATGGTGTTTTTTCCAACAATGTGATCTGGACGGACAATTTCAATTCTCGGCAGTTTCGCCGCTCTTGTATATAAAGCTTCTGTTGAGATGGTAATACCAGGTGCAATTGCCCCACCCATGTATTGTTTTTGTTCATTGATATAGCAGTAGGTTGTCGCTGTGCCAAAGTCTACGACAATGAGAGGTGCCCCATATAGATGAATCGCCGCTACTGCATTCACAATTCGATCAGCCCCGACTTCCTTTGGATTGTCACACATAATGTTTAATCCAGTCTTCATTCCAGGCCCTACAATTTGGGGAGTTATGTGAAAGTACTTCTCGCACATTCTTTCTAATGCAAACATCATTGGCGGGACAACAGACGAGATGATAATTCCTTCTATTTGGTCAAACATCAGCCCGACATAATCAAATAAAGACCTGATGGCCATACCAAATTCATCTTCTGTTTTATGACGGCTTGTTTCAATTCGCCAATGGTAGTTTAGATCGCCATTATGATAAACACCTAAAACGGTATTTGTGTTCCCTACATCTATCACGAGTAACAACTTCATCACCACTTTGAATAGTTTCTCAAAAAGAGCATTTTTCGACTTTCTATCATACCATACACGAATTGAGTTCCATTTGTAAACAATTCGAAACCGATCCATTCAGGAATCGAAATAAAAAAAGCTGCCGATGATCCCGGCAGCTTTCACAGAAGGAGATTAGATCTCCTCATCTTCTTCTTTTTTCTTGATGTTCACTTTCACATCATCGTTTTTCTCTTCGTCATCTGCGTATACACGCTCTGGAAGCTTTCCAGTTTCGTAAAGAGATTTAATTTGCTCAGCATCTAATGTTTCAACTTCTAGAAGAGCTTGTGCGATGATTTCTAGCTTATCTTTATTCTCAGTGAGAATTTGTTTCGCACGTTCATAGCTGTCCTTGATGAAACGCTGAATTTCTTGGTCAATTTCGTAAGCGATCGCTTCACTATAATTCGGCTCGTTGTTAAAGTCACGGCCAAGGAATACTTGACCTCCTTGTGCTTGACCGAATTGAAGTGGACCAAGTTTATCAGACATACCGAACTCTGTAACCATTTTTCTTGCAATGCCAGTTGCACGCTGGAAGTCGTTGTGAGCACCTGTACTTACTTCACCAAACGTAATTTCCTCTGCAACACGACCGCCGAGCAAGCCGACAATTTTATCAAGAAGCTCTGGCTTCGTTTGGAAATAACGGTCTTCTCTTGGAAGCATGACCGCATATCCGCCTGCCTGACCACGAGGAACGATCGTTACTTTATGCACCATGTCCGCTTCGTCTAGGATAAGACCAATGACGGTATGACCTGCTTCATGGTAAGCCACGATATTACGTTCTTTCTTCGAAATGACACGGCTTTTCTTCGCCGGCCCAGCGATGACACGGTCAGTCGCTTCGTCGATATCACGCATATCAATTTTCTTTTTGTTATGACGGGCAGCAACAAGTGCTGCTTCGTTTAGTAAGTTCTCAAGATCTGCTCCAGAGAACCCAGGTGTTCTGCTTGCAATGGCTTTCAAATTCACTGTATCATCAAGCGGTTTGTTTTTCGCATGAACCTTCAGCACTTCTTCACGGCCAATGACATCTGGGCGGTCAACCGTAATTTGACGGTCAAAACGTCCCGGACGCAGCAATGCAGGATCTAGGATATCTGCACGGTTCGTTGCAGCGATGATAATAATACCTTCGTTCGCACTAAAACCATCCATTTCAACAAGAAGCTGGTTAAGCGTTTGTTCACGCTCGTCATGACCACCGCCAAGACCGGCTCCACGCTGACGACCCACTGCATCAATCTCATCAATAAAGATTAAGCATGGTGCATTCTTTTTCGCATTTTCGAATAAATCACGTACACGTGATGCACCGACACCGACGAACATCTCGACGAAGTCAGAACCACTGATGCTGAAGAAAGGAACGCCTGCTTCTCCTGCAGATGCTCTCGCAAGCAATGTTTTACCTGTACCTGGAGGTCCTACTAGTAAAACCCCTTTAGGAATTCTTGCGCCAAGCTCTGCGAATTTACGTGGGTCCTTCAGGAACTCTACCACTTCTACAAGCTCTTGCTTTTCTTCATCTGCACCGGCAACATCTTTAAATTTCACACGTTTCTTCTCTTCTGTGTAAAGCTTCGCCTTACTCTTACCAAAGTTCATAACACGGCTTCCACCGCCCTGAGCTTGGTTCAGTAAGAAGAAGAACAGGATAAAGATGATGATGAACGGAATGATGGTTGTCAGAACTTGCAGCCATCCATTTGTTTCAGGTGCTGGTTCTACTTTTACATCTGTATTCTTTAGTGCACTGTAAATCTGGTCAACACCTTGACCATCTGGAACATGGGTAATGAAGTATTCATCTTTCTTCGCGCCATCTAATTGACCACGAATTTCATAAACCCCT
Source organism: Bacillus sp. FSL W8-1143 (assembly GCF_037965155.1). Lineage (NCBI taxonomy): Bacteria > Bacillati > Bacillota > Bacilli > Caryophanales > Bacillaceae > Bacillus > Bacillus sp. FSL W8-1143. Next base: position 79,603 of record NZ_CP150182.1, on the reverse strand, counting down.
CTTACAGGCTGAATGGAGATACTCTCCACTTTTCCCGCACTTAGATTTTGCGAAAATTTGCTGTAAGACATGTTCTCAGGCTTTTGATTAGGGGATCCTAACCAACTGACTACCCCTATCACAAGTAATAAAATAAGTATATAAAAAATCGTATTACGAAAAACCCGATTCATTCCTTACCTCCTCCCACAGTAAGCACAACTATGTTCAATAGTATCATAGAAAATCATTCCAATACAACCAATAACCTCATGTATACGTATGCTGATTAGCCTTCGTAAACAGATGGTTTTAACACTCCAATATACGGGAGGTTTCGGTAACGTTCAGCGAAATCCAATCCATAGCCGACAACAAATGCATCTGGCACTTCAAATCCAACATAATCTGCTTTGATGTCTGCTTTACGACCGCTTGGTTTATCAAGCAATGTCACAATTTTTATGGAGTTTGCTTTACGGTATCGGAAAAGCTCTACCAGATAGCTCAAAGTTAACCCACTGTCGATGATATCTTCCATAATTAAAATATCTCTTCCTTCAACAGAAGTATCTAGATCTTTTATGATCTTTACTTCTCCTGAAGATACGGTAGATTTTCCGTAGCTAGATACATCCATAAAATCAAGTTCTAAATATGTATCAATGTGTTTGATTAGGTCTGCCATGAATGGAAGAGCCCCTTTCAAAACACCAATAGCCAGGGGAAATTTACCATCATAATCGCTGGTTAATGTTGCACCCAGTTCCTTCACTTTTTGCTGGATCTCTTCTTCTGAGATCAAAACCTTTTCAATATCTTGTTTCATGCTTTTGCTTGCCCCCTACAAATTTTCATGCTGTCTATATTGTAATACAATGAGATCGCTGTTTGTCATATCAATTTCTTCAAAAACGGATTTTTTCAGACCTGGGATCCAGATGATTTGATGATCCGAGTCAGTGACGATCGGCCAGCTGTCTCTTTCTGCAAGAGGCACTTTTTTATCAATAAATATATCCTTCACCTTTTTTGATCCATTCATCCCTTTAAGTTTCATTCGATCACCATTTTTTCGTGAGCGAATGATCAAAGGGAAACGAACTTGATCTTTTTGAAGCAAGAAAAAATGGTTTCCGTTCCGTGCATCCTTCGGAACATGATTTGATACCACGATAGACTGCCCATTTGGAAGGAAAAGCTTCTCTCCAAGCTCACCCTTCAAGTGAAGAGCATAAGTCTGGTCTAGTACAAGCGATCGTTCAAAGGTAAACATACAGTAATCATAAGACTTGACAGCTTGTAAACCTTTTGGCAAATCTAATGATCCAGACGGTTGTTCGGTATGAGATAACCAGTCCAAAGTCCCTAGAATATGCTGGTTTGAAAACGCTGATTGAGTGTTTTCATAAAGATAGTTTAATATTAGTTGAATGCCTCTTCTTTGTAAAGGCAAAGGCAGGTCAAGCAAAGGCTTCGTTTTGATCTTAATTTGCTTAGGCGATTGATTCGTTATCACTTGGTTCATTTGTTCCTTTGTTAATGCCTGCAAATATTGCTCATCTTCAGTCAGCATGTCACTTACAAACTGAAAGCTTTCATGTACATGAGGTGCCTCTTCTTTTAACACAGGAAGAATGTGTCTTCTTATCCGGTTTCTCAAGTAGTCATCTGTGTGATTGCTTTGATCAATGACATAGGGAATATGTTCTTTTTCACAAGCGGTCAGCACGTCATCCTTGGAATATCCAATGAGCGGCCGAATCAGCCATCCATCTTGATAAGGACGTTTTGCTTGGATACCTGCGAGTCCTATTCCAACTGTCCCTCTCACAAGCCTCATCATCATTGTTTCTACTTGGTCGTCTCCATGATGTGCAAGCGCTAGAAATTGAGCGTTGTATTGCTCCATCAATTGACGAAAGAAAGCATATCTGCACTCTCTTGCAGCTGCCTGTTTGTTTAAGTGGTTTTCTTTTGCATATTGGGCAACTTGTATGCGGGCCGATTCAAAAGGAATTCCTTGCTCCTTGCAGTATGCCTCAACAAATGCCAAATCAGCAAAGGATTCTTCTCCTCTGAACATGTGATCTACATGGGCTGCAATCAGCTGAAAGGAACCTTTTCGACGTTTGTTTAGTTCGTGCAGTAAAAGCATGGAATCTGGTCCGCCAGAAACCCCGACAATGACTGTCGTATTTTCAAGGTAAACATCATGTTTTTTCAAAAATGATTCAATTCTATTCACAACTTCCTCCTCACAAAGAGCAGGTAATTTAAAGATATACATATCCTATCACTTTCAGTAGCTCCAAGCAAAGATGAAGCCTGCTTTTTTACAGGTCTATAGCAGGAACAAAACTACATATGCACAGTAAAGAGCAAGTACACTGCACACGATAAGAACAGTTTCAAAAAGCCCGCCTGATTTTTTGCGTACTGGTGTTCTTTTTGCTGCTGCAACTCTCGATCGTGAAGTCACCTGTTGATTTTGTTGAACAGCGGGCTTTTGCCCGTTTTTTTGCTGCTTCTTTTGACTCGCTTTTCTTGAAGCGATCAGCTGTCCTTCTTTCAGCATTGCACTCTTCATAGCCGCCGCTGATTGATATTTACCTTGTAGAGCAGCCTTTAACACCCGCTCATAACGCTTTAATAAAGGATGTCCTTCAATGGCTCTGTAAAGCTGCTTTTCCGGTTCTGCTCCTTTTTTGAATTCTTTCTTATACGCACAGTTCACCATCACCATACTTAAGGCAAACAGATCATAAGATGGCTCTGCCTTTCTTGTGCCGAATCCCCAATAGCCTCGATCAAAAAACTCGGTATACTCCTTGATTGCCCTGCCTGCTTTTGTCGTTCCCCCTACATCAATGCACCGGATCGCTGCCGGGGGACCTGACACGATGAGATTATCTGGCTTCAAGTCACCAAAAATCCAGCCTTCTTGATGTAAATGAGCCAGGTTAGATAAAAGTTGAACCATTAAAACAACGATCCACTCATCACCTTTTTGTTTTACAAATTCAAGTAGTAATGGGCCTCTGACATACTCCATCACATAAAAGGAACGCTTTTGAAGCATGCCGGGATAAATCGCATCATCCATATCATAAAAAGAAGGCCCCATGGTTTTCACAGGAGCCTTAGAAAAGGATTTTAACACATTGACTTCAGATGCAATGAGCATACTGTCATCACTCACTTTAAGGGCTACTTGACCATTTGGCGATTCGGCTAGATAGACAATACCGTTCGCCCCTTTTCCTAGCTCTTTTACGATGCGGTAATGATGGTGATGCCATTTCCCTTGAATCACCGTGCCTAACGGAATGTTAGAAGCCGAATTCATCATGCTCTTCCTTTGCTTCAAGCAGCCCTTTACGTGAACGAACTGATTTGAAATGCTGGAGTGCTTCTCGAAGCGCTGGTCCAGTTGGAGTAATTCCTCCCGTGGTCAGTTTCGGGAAAATAGATGACAGTGAATCGAATCGAGGCGTCCAATTCAACACAATTTCAGCATCTGAGTTTTTCCCGGGAAATATACACATTCCAAACTGATTTTCACCAATTCTTGAATTTAAACTAATGGAGAGGTCAATGAGTGCTTCTTTAACGGTCGGCAGCTTCGGTTTCATACTTGCACTTGTATCAACAAGCACAAGTACTTGAAGGTGAACCGTCTCTCCTAACTCATCGACTACTTCCATCACTTCCCCGCGCTTATCAGGCGGAAGCTCTTCAATTTCAGTGTCCTTACCAAGGATTTGCTGCAATTCTTTATTCACAACACCTTGCAAGGTTTGTGTCATCGCTTTTTTTGTAACCATTTGTACCGTTTGAGATAACTGCTGGACGTAGACAACTTGATGAATGCCTCCGCCTGCTAGAGCAATCCCCTCAACTTCTTTCATTGCTTCATGATCGTGTCTGTTTTCCTCCATAATGCCAATGACATTGACTGTAATCCCTTGTTCCTTTGCCAATGAGGCAATCGCAAGTGGATCTTCCCCGTGATTTGAGCAGCCATCTGTAATCAATAAGATTTGGTTTACGTGACCTTTTCGCATCTTCATTCCTCCTGGGATCGTAACTGAATGCTTTATATCCCCATCATCGCCAGAAGAAATTCATATTATACGATATTTCAAGAAATCTCTTGTTTCTCAAGATAGAATGTACCAGTCGGAATGGATGCCCATTTAGGCGTATTGTGATCAAGCCTGATGACAACAACCGTCATATCGTCATCAATTTGACCCGATCTTGTTCGAATGACCTCTTCCATTAATAAATCAGCAATCTCTTGCGGATCTTCTGTTTTAAAGCTTTTCATTTTGCGTTTCACCCAGAGATCATGATTTTCAATATGCTTTGGTCCTTCGAAAATGCCATCACTCATCATAATCAGCAGATCTCCTGCCTTCATCTGTTCACTCACAACCTCCACTTCAAATTCATCAATAATCCCAATCGGTAAGTTGCTCGCTTGTACCTTCATCACCTGATCACCCCGTTTAATAAAGCTGGGTGTTGAACCGATCTTAAGGAATTTACAGCTCGCATCCTGTAAATCAATAATGGACAAATCTAACGTTGAATAGATTTCATCTGTCGTTCGTAAAGATAAAATACTATTAATGGTTTTAATCGCCACTTTTTCATTGATGCCTGATGCCAATATTTTTTCTAACAGCTTAATCGTTTCATTGCTTTCAAAATGAGCCCTTGCTCCATTGCCCATTCCATCACTAATAGCCGCGGCATATTTGCCCGCACCCAGCTCCATCATGCTGTAGCTGTCTCCAGACACTAATCCTCCGCCTTTTGCTGCATGCGCTACGCCTGTAGCCACTCGATATGATTTTGCAGAGCCAAATACAACGTGGCAATAGCCTGTTGGGTGCTCTGCACACTGCTCTGCTTTGACTAAAATCTGTTCTTCTAAAATATCTGAGAGCATAGGGGCGATGATTTTTTCACATTCACCATGGCCCTGGCAATATGGGATTCTCATTTCAATATCGACATTCCCCTGCTCCAAGCTATAAATTTCTACTTGCTGAATTTCAATTCCAAAGTGCTGAAGTGCTTCTATCATCTGCTCTTCTTGAATAAAATGCTGTTCTCTTTCCCGTTTTATTTCCCGGGAAAAATCCTCCATCACTTGTGAGACACCCATCAGTTGTTCAGCTACAAGGCGTCTGCTGTCTTGGACTTTTTTCTTCAGAGTCTGGTTGGCTTTATAGTAAGCGATCTCCTCTTCAATCAATTCCTCGACATGTTTTGATTTTGAGCAGTGCTGGCTAAATTTCTTCTTCAATTTCCGGTTTTGCTCGTAGGTTTTTTCATCAGATTCATGCATAACTTGTTTCATCAGTTCATAGGTTGTATCAAAGTTCTGCACCCAGCATTTATTTTTCTTATAGCACGTTTGACAGGATCGTTCTGTGATCGTACTTAAAAAAAGATCTACATCCTCTTCCTGTTTCTTTTCTTCAGGAATAGAATCGTAAAATGTCGCAAAACTCTCAGACAGCGCATGAAATACGTTAGAAAATTGGTCTACCTTTTTTGCTGTCACATCTCGTACTTTCCGGGCGTATTGCTGCTGTTCCTGTACATGCTCTACCGTACCAGGAATATATTTCGCTACCTTAGAGGTCACTGATTGCGGCGTGAGCAAGAAGAGCGCAACCGCAATCAATGATTCATATAGCGTGGTTATGAGTCCTGCTGATCCTTCTCCGTACAAGGAAATAAGTAAGGAACCCACAATTAAGCCAATGGCTGCACCTGCTTTCTTCCCCTCTTTCAGCAATCCCCCTAATAAACCTGAAAAGGCAAGAAGACTCATCTGATAAAGGTTTCCGATGTTAGCGAGACCGAGAATTAATCCAGTCACGACACCCACTGTACAACCAATACTCGCTCCTCCAATAAAGGCAAAGCTCAGCACTACATATCGTGACAAAATATGCTCTGCCTGCATTCCTTGAAATGTGATGCCTGCCAGACCTGTTAAAACTGAGGCAATCAAAATCATAAAGCAAATAATTTCTTCAACCTTTAAGGAGTGTTTGATTTTCCTGACTGTAAAAATCGGCAGGCTTTGAAGGAAAATCAGTGTCAAAATGAAGGCAAGTCCTGCTTCGACACCCGCCATGACGTAATCGTAGCTTTGCACAGCACCTTGCTCTAGGTAAACAAACGCTCCTCTGGTGATCAGCATTGACAGCACAATGACAACCGGCAATGTTTTCACTGGGTCTTTGATGATGAAAGAAACCACCTTGGACATAAGAAGGAATACGATCAGCGACGCAAACACAAACAATGCATTTTGAGGTGATATCGTCATGGCTCCAGCAAGTAAAGCGAGACAAGCAAGCATGGACTTATCTCTTTTGATAAGTAGCATCGAGCCAAAGAAAGGCAGAGCAAACGGCATAATTTCAGATAATATAAAGGCTCGTCCTAATAAAAAACCAAGAACGACATAAATAAACCCTTTATAGAAAAAAAGAGAATGCGTATGATGAAGAAACAGGTTTTTCATCTTTTTTAACCCTGCACTGATTCTTTCAAACCCCGCTCCTGTTAAATCAGTTCTTCTTTCTAGTTTTTCCATCTTTTCATCCCCCACCTGATATTCGTTGCTTGTCATTATAGCGAAGGTGAAAAAGAAATTTTGTCAAAAGAAGTTGTCGTTTCCATAAAACGTTCGACGCTTTATTCGTCAAAAAGGCATACTTTCATGAAAGTCGATGTCTTTCATCAGAATTTTACGAAGACACAAAAAAAACAGCTTTCCTAAAGAAAGCTGTTTTCGAAGATGACCCGTACGGGATTCGAACCCGTGTTACCGCCGTGAAAGGGCGGTGTCTTAACCGCTTGACCAACGGGCCTTGCTTTTATGTTCTAATAAAAAGGATAGCGGCGGAGGGGATCGAACCCCCGACCTCACGGGTATGAACCGTACGCTCTAGCCAGCTGAGCTACACCGCCATAATAAAAATGCGCTAAGAAGCACAAGATCTATAATACAAAGGAATCGCTTGTCCGTCAATAGGAAGTTTTAAATTAAATGACGAAATCTCAAAAAATGTCGTATGGATCAAGAAAAAAAGCACCTGCGGACAGCAGGTGCTTTGTTGTGAAAGATATATAGAAAGCAGCAACAAGTTAACCTCTTCTTGCTCCGCGTCCCCCACGTTTTGATTCCGTGTTACGTTTTAAAGATGTTAAGCGGTCTTCACTATCTTTTAAGAATTTGTTCATTTTTTGCTCAAACGATTCCTTCGGACGGAAATCATTTCTGCTCGGTCTTGATTGTTGTTGTTGAGGACGATCTTTTGCTTTTTTAATGGACAAGCCGATTTTACCGTCTTTTTCAACGTTAATCACTTTCACTTCAACTTGTTCACCGACTTTTAAATGCTCATTAATATCTTTTACATAGTTATCGGCTACCTCACTGATATGAACGAGACCAGTTGAACCGCCTGGCAACTCCACAAAAGCTCCAAAATTTGTAATGCCCGTAACTTTCCCTTGTAACTTGCTGCCAACTTCAATCGACATAAAAAAAGTGCTCCTCCTTAGACTTATAAAAAAATCTCATTTGTTCAATTATACATAAACTGAATTTTAAGTGTCAACAAGGCTAATCGCTCTTATTGCCCACATCAAAGATTTTTTCGCCTTTTTTGGACATATAATAGTCTCGTCGTGCCAGTTCGAGTACGTATTCCTTGCTTTTCAGCTTTTTAATTTCATCAGAAATATCTTCCTGCTTTGTTTGTAATTGCTTTAATTCTTTTTCGAGCGCAACCTTCTTCTCTTCTTTTTCCTTTAATGAGGACGATTGCGACCAGAGGGCACTTGTCACCAAGACAGCAAACATGAGCACGATCACACCAAACACGGTAAGCCTTCTAAGGAGTCCACGGCGTTTGCGTTTTAAGCGTTGTGCTTGCTGTTCCATTTGTTTTTGGTAATCATTTTGAATTTGTGCGATATTTCTTTTTCTCTTGTTCAAGGTTGAAGGCCTCCTCTCTTACTTTGTCCAGAATTGTTTCCATTTCGTTTTGATGGTACCAGATAATTTCTTGGTCCCTTGTAAAATTCCTGCTCCTTTAGAGAAAAACAATCTCATTGATGTTCGCCATTTTTCGGGAATCCGATGAATAATGGTCACATTAAGTAACCAGATGAGCGGATAACAAACAATGGACAGCACCTTCCACACGAGCCGAAACGTAAAACGAACAAGACGTAAGAGCGAGTGGAACAAGAACAGTATAACACTTATGACCATTGTGACAATCCAACGGATCGGCTGGAAGACGATCGACATGACCAGCCTTTTAAGGATGAGAACGGTTTGATAAATACACATCGTGATAAATTTGAGAATGTTCATATACAGCTGTTTCATCAATGCCTGATACATCGAGAAACCTAGTGCAACGGCTAGAAAGATATAAAGCCTGAATTCTCCCTCATTTGTCAGCAGCAGAACATAAAAGAATAAGAGACCCTGTACCAGCCAAAAAAGGAGATCGTGTATAATCAAAAGCCATTTTGCTGTCTTTTTCCGATTCACAAACAGCTTGTACGTATCAAGCGATGCGCCCAGCCAGATGCCCATCGCTACCATCGAAAGCATCGTATAAAACTGGACTGTCAGCGTCATTTAAACAGCTTGCTAAAAAATCCTTTAGCTTTCTCCCCGTGCTGCTCATCTACATAAATTAAGTCAAAGACACGTCCTTTAATCGACACAACGCCTTTTTCGACGTCTAGGTTTTTCATTTGCAGATTTTCTCCACGGATAGCGAGAATCCCCATGACCGTCTCAAGCAGAAATTCTTCATTATCAAAGCTTTCCACCTGTTTGACGCCGGTAATATCTAAATGCTTTCTGTTTCGCATTGTGATATTGTGTTCCGCTTCTGATGACAGCTTCGTGCCTTGAGGTTGATTATAATATTGATTCATTTATACATCCCCCATATCTCATACTTGCATTGTTACTGCATTGTATGTGACAGGGGGATCATTTAGAACAAGCCCTATTCTGCTGTTTTTTCTTCTTTTAGCACAGTATACATGCCAGCGGCTTCTTCTTTTTTCGTTGTGTCCTTTAACTCGTTGACTTGAACCGTCACTAGTTTTTGACCAAAACGGATTTTAAGCTCGTCTCCTTCTTTCACATCAGAGCTGGCTTTCGCCTGTGTGCCGTTAATCGAAATTCTGCCTTGATCAGCGACTTCTTTTGCCAATGTTCTTCTTTTGATTAAACGGGACACTTTTAAAAATTTATCTAATCTCATGTATGCTCACCTCTTTCTATACGTTTGGCATCGTTCCATAGATCGTCCATTTCCTCTAGCGTTAAGTCCTCTAATGAACGTCCCATGTCCTTTGCTTTTTGTTCGATATGCTGAAAGCGACGCATGAATTTTGTGTTGGCGGAAGCGAGCGCCGTTTCAGGCTCTAGCTGATAGAACCTTCCAATGTTGACGAGAACAAACAAAAGATCTCCAAATTCATCTTTCATCTGCTTCGTTGCACTTTCGTCCGGCTTCTCTGCCACTTCAACGAGAAATTCCTGCTTTTCTTCTTCGTATTTGTTCCAAATATCTTTCACATCTGTCCAATCAAAGCCTACTTTGGCGGCTTTCTTTTGGAGCTTATATGCCTTTGTTAGTGATGGAAGCGTCGCCGGGATGGATTGCAACATAGAGGCTGCCCGCTCCGGCTTCTCCTGCTGCTTGATTTTTTCCCAGTTGACGACCACTTCTTCTGCTTCAGAAACATTTGTGTCGCCAAACACATGGGGATGTCTACGAATCATTTTTTCTGTGACATGCTGGATGACGTCATCAATTGAGAAAAAGCCGTCATCTTCACCAATTTGAGCATGAAGTAACACCTGCAGCATCACATCTCCGAGCTCTTCCACCATATGGTCTGGATCATCTTCATCTATCGCTTCAAGCAGTTCATAGCATTCTTCAATTAAATAGGGTTTAAGTGACTCATTGGTTTGTTTTTGATCCCATGGACAGCCGCCCGGACCTCTTAATGTACGGATGACGTCACGGAAGGTGTCAAATTGTTGGTAAAGCAGCTTTTCATCTTGAATCGGAGGCACATAAACACTCGTTAAGTTATTTATCGACACATCTCGATCAAGTTCAAATAAAGGAACGGCAGTAATCTGTTCCAGGCTGCTTCCAGCCGCAGTCACAATACAGACTTCATAATCGTCTGGAAGCTTTTCCATCAGCGTGAGTTTCACATTTGAAGCGGTGAGCTGATCATATACCTGACAAATGAGGACATGCTGGGTCAATTTCAGATCGTCCGCTCTCATATCTCCTGCATCAACGAATTGGAATCCCTCGATGGGGTCGATCTGCAGGGAGTTAAACGTCGCATCCAAAAAGCTTTGTCCACCAGCAACGGACACCTCAATCCCGCGCTCTTGCTGCTGAGAAACTAATAGCTGGACGGTCTTTTCAGCGACAAATGGGTGACCTGGTACTGCGTACACAATCTCCTTTTCCGCAGCCTCTGCAAATAAAATTTCCGTGATTTCCTGATAGACCGAATCAAACTGATCGTGCTTTTCATAAATCTCATCAAAAAAGGTCAGCGATGGAACCTCCTGCATCAACTCTGCGGTAAGCGGGTGGTCCTGCGTTCTCATAAATACTTCTTTCGCCTGCTTCAGCTGCTTGTATACACCGAGCGTCAGCTGATCCATGTCGCCTGCCCCAAGACCGACGACGGTAATCTTACCTGCCATTTTGATTCCCTCTCATCTGTTTAAAATATAAAATCTTTTCTCCTAATGGAATGAGTCTCCATTCCTCGTCCGTAAATACTTCTAGCTTAAGAATACTATATAAAAAGGCGAAACCACCAATAAAAACTGACGTCAGGCTCTCTAAAACGGAAAAAGGACGTTTTTCAAAGGGAATGACCCAAGAAAACAGTGCCTGATACCCTATTAAGACAATGGCCATGAAAGCGGCCGATAAAAGAATTTTCACTGGAAACAGCTCTCTCAACGAAATCCATCCTTTATGCCTCAAATAAACGGCATTGAGCAGAGCGGCAGCGAGAAAACCGCACACGGTTGACCATGCGGCACCGTAGATGCCAAATAGCGGCACAAGTGCAAGCGTGAGTATCCATTTCACCAGCACACTGAGAATCACCACAACAGCCGGATACACAGTATGCCCGAGCCCTTGAAGTAAAGCTGCTTGCGTAATCGCAATCGATGTAAATGCGATGGAAATACAGAATATTTGCAACGCATCGGTACCTAAATCATTACGAAAAAGCATGGTATTGACTGACGAAAGAATACAAATCAGCCCAACTGCGGAACCAATCCCTAAAACCGACGTGGTCTTAAACGATGTACGTACTTTTTGCCTGATCGCTTCATGCTCTCCATTCCTCATGGCAGCAGATAAAAATGGCACAAGAGAGGTCCCGATGCTAATGGCAAACACTGTCCCTAGCTGTAAAAACGGCTGCCCTCGGTCATACACACCTTTTGCCGCCTTTGCCGCGGCTTCACTCAGTCCCTCACTGCGCAGCAACGCATACAGATGAAAGGCATCAATCATTTGCATCCATAAAATGAGCAATCCGCTGACACAAATCGTGAATGTATACAGCACCAAACTCTTCAAAACATCCTTTTTCCGAAGTGTCGCCCGCTTGACTGTCATAGGTGCAGAAGACTGTTTTCGGTAAGTCAGCCAAAGGAAAAGAAGCAGTATAAGCGAGGCCGCGCTTCCCGCTATGGAGGAGAAGACTGCACCCGCCCCTGTTTCATAAAGCGAATAGCCGTGCCTGACGAAATAGAAGGATAAAACAAGCAGGACGCCTACCCTGATGAGCTGCTCAACCAATTGAGAAACAGCCGTTGGAAGCATCATACCGTCACTCTGAAAAACGCCTCTCAGCATCACGGTAAGCGGCAGAAATAAAAACACGAAAGCACTCATTTGGATGAGCAGGATTAATTGACTGTCCGCCATAAGGCTCGCAATACTGCCTGCTCCTATGTAAAGACAAAGAAATAAGACCAGGCTCAGTAAAGTGATATAGACCAAGGATACCCTTGTAATAATTCGTCGATTCTCTTCCCCATGCTCACTCAAAAGCTTGGACACCATGACAGGAAACCCTGTGGTGCCGAGCATGATCGCAATACCTAGGAAGGGGTACACTTGCTGATAAATATAAAACCCTGTGTCTCCTACGATGTTCTGGAACGGAACACGATAAACGGCACTTAGTACCTTTGATAACAAGCCTGCGATGGTCAAAATCACCGCACCCTGGAAAAGCCAATGCGGCTGATTCACAGCATTTTTCATGGATGACTCCTTTAAAAATAGATCTACAGTTAAACGCACTCATTATATCATACGTGAATGAAAAGCCGTTTCTTTCTAAGGAGTAGACGGCACATTTCTCGTTTTGTTTCATTCCATATAAAAAACGCCGACAAAATCAAATGATTTCATCGGCATTCTTTCGTTTCATCAAAATGATATAGAATTATTAGACCTAGTGTTCCATTTGACGGGCTAGGAAGCCAGCTGCTGTTTCTGCCGCTTTATGCTCCACTTCCCCCATTGAACGCTCTTTAGAAAATAAGACGACGGCGCCAATCGGATCTCCGTTTGCAACAATAGGTGCAATGGTATAAGCAGATACGTCATCATCAATACCATCGACAAGTTGAATTTCTTTTTTGCTTTCTTCTAATACAGAATTGCGCTGGTCCATTGTTCGTTCAAGTAAATCACTGATGGATTTGTTTAAGTACTCTTTTTTCGAACTGCCGGATACAGCAATATACGTATCTCGATCACAAATCAGGATGGAATGACCCAAACTGTCGAATAATGCATCAGCATATTCCTTCGCAAAGTCTCCTAGCTCACTAATCGGCGAATACTTCTTCAAAATGACTTCTCCATCGCGGTCGACGAAAATCTCAAGCGGATCTCCTTCCCGGATGCGCAATGTTCTGCGAATCTCCTTCGGAATAACCACTCTACCTAGATCATCGATGCGGCGTACAATTCCAGTTGCTTTCATTCACTGCTGCCTCTCTTTCGTTTGATGATGTGTTGGGTGAATGGAGCAAAAGCGTCCACTTTATGCAACATTCACCACTTGACCCTGAGATTAGTATCCGTCACATCAACCGTAATATACACGAGAGACAAACAAATTTTTATGAAGATGGAATGGTTTCTTTTTTCACATCTTGAAGACCCCGAAGCATATTCAGAACGATTTCAAGCCATTCCCCTGTCTTCTTGCCTTTCGTTTGGACAGAAATAATTAGCTTGCTGCCTTCCATTCCTAAGCCAATATCACGGCCATATTTACTGCCGAGGGCAAATAATTTTTGACCGTCGATTTCACTGCTTGATTGCTCTTCAAGGGTGAGCCTGACAATGCCTTTCTCCATCTTGATCAGTTCGACACGTTCCTGCACTGCGTATACTTTCATCGTCGCAATCGTGAACAAGTCCGCCACTTCTTGCGGATATTCACCGAATCGGTCGATCATCTCATCTTGAAGCTCTTTTCGCTCTTCAATTGATCCAATCGCTCTGAACTGTTTATACATCTCGATCTTTTGCTTCCCATCCGAAATGTAAGTGTCCGGGATGTAAGCATCGATTTGCAGATCGATTTCCGGTTCGAATTTATCTTGAGCCGTTGTATCGCCTCTTCTTTCCTCAATGGCTTCTTTCAGCATTTGAGAATAGAGGTCGAATCCAACAGAATCAATGAATCCATGCTGCTGTGCACCAAGTAAATTTCCTGCTCCTCGAATCGTTAAATCACGCATCGCAATTTTAAATCCTGATCCGAGCTCTGTGAATTCTTTAATAGCTTGAAGTCTCTTCTCTGCTACTTCAGAAAGAACTTTATCTTTTCGATACGTGAAATAAGCATATGCGACCCGATTCGAGCGTCCTACTCGTCCTCTTAGCTGGTACAGCTGAGAAAGCCCCATTTTATCCGCATCGTGGACGATGAGCGTGTTCACATTTGGAATGTCGACTCCCGTTTCAATGATGGTGGTACTGACCAATACATCTGATTCACCTTCAAGGAAATTGATCATCACTGATTCCAGCTCGTTCTCACTCATTTTCCCATGTGCATAGCTGACTTTCGCATCTGGAACTAACATAGAGATTTCATCTGCTTTTCGTTCAATATCCTCGACACGGTTGTACAGGAAGTACACTTGACCACCGCGTGCTAGTTCTCGCTCAATCGCTTCTCTGACTAAAGCGCCATTGTACTCGACCACATAGGTTTGAACAGGGAAACGGTTTTCAGGCGGTGTTTCAATAACCGATAAATCCCGTACGCCAAGCATAGACATATGCAGCGTACGCGGAATTGGCGTAGCCGTTAATGTCAGTACATCGATATTGGCTTTCATCTGTTTAATTTTCTCTTTATGGGTCACACCAAAACGCTGCTCTTCATCAATAATCAACAAACCTAAGTCTTTATAGACAATATCTTTAGAAAGCAAACGGTGTGTACCAATAACCATATCAATCGTTCCATTTTTCAACCCTTTTAACGTTTCGGTTGTTTCTTTTCTTGTACGGAAACGGCTCAGCTGAGCAATTTTGACCGGATAGTCTTGGAATCGGTCCATAATCGTGTCAAAATGCTGCTGCGCTAAGATGGTTGTCGGCACGAGTAGAGCAACTTGCTTCCCGTCAGCAATCGCTTTGAAGGCGGCTCGAATCGCCACTTCTGTTTTTCCGTATCCCACATCTCCACAAAGCAGGCGGTCCATTGGACGCTCCCGCTCCATGTCTTGTTTGATTTCATGAATCGAACGGATTTGATCATCTGTTTCCTGGTAAGGGAACGCTGATTCAAACTGGTGCTGCATCTCATGATCAGGCGAGAAGGCATACCCTTTGCTTGCCTCACGCTCTGCGTACAGCTTAATGAGATCATCTGCGATGTCCTGTACAGAGGACTCTACTTTTTTCTTCACACGTTTCCAATCGCTGCCGCCTAGTTTGTACAGCTTTGGCTCTTTACCTTCTGATCCCACATATTTCTGTACCTGATCAATTTGTTCAACCGGTACATAAAGCTTGTCGCTTCCTTGATAATGAATATTTAAATAATCTTTATGAATGCCGCCGATTTCAAGCGTTTCAATTCCTAAATACTTACCGATCCCGTGGTTAATGTGCACCACGTAATCGCCGACTTGAAGCTCTGAATAGCTCTTAATTCGCTCTGCATTGGTCAGCTTTTGCTTACGCGCCTGCTTCTTCACACGTTTCTTGAAGAGCTCGCCTTCTGTGATCACGGCAATTTTCGATAACGGCAGTTCAAAGCCTGTTTGCAGCTCACCTTGTAAAATATACACCTGCCCGCTTACAAGCTCTGCGTCCGGCTTGGCAAGAGCGGCTTCAATGTCGTAATCATGTAAGACAGAAGACAGTTTGTCTGTCCGCTCTTCATCCGCACCTAAGAAAACAACTGTGTATTGTTGTTTTTTGTAGCGTTCAATTTCACTTGCAAGCACATTCATCTGACCGTGGAAATTCTGCATTTGCTTACTAGATACATTGACGATATTTTGCGGATTTGTCTGCTGGACATGTCTCAGGAACAAGGAGTAGTACAGAATCGACCGCGATTGCTGATTGATCAGTTGTTGGAACGGGAAAGAAAGGGATAAATCATGAAGAATATTGCCTTCTTCAAGCAGGCTAATTGTCCAATCGGCTTCTTCCTGCTCAAGCTGTTCTTCCATCTCCTGAATCCTGCTAATTTCATCTAAAATAATAATCGTATCCTGTGAAGTGTAATCTAGCAAACTAGCAGGTTTTTCATAGAAATAGGACAGGTACTTCGTCATTTCCTGTGTCACGATACCTTCTAGCAGCTTCTCTCGATCAGCAGAAATATGTTGATGCAACAATTCTTTTTGCTGGTCCGAGTTGAATTTCTTTAAGCTCTTCGCAAGTCCTTGATCAAGCTGTTCAATGGCTCTCACTCGTTCAGGCCCTCTCACAATCAGCTCTTTTGCGGGACCGATTTTAATTTCTTGAAGTGTTTCTAATGAACGCTGTGTATCCGAGTGGAACGTTCGAATTGAGTCTACTTCTGTATCAAACAGCTCAATACGAATTGGGTGATCTTCCGTTAACGAATAAATATCAATGATTCCTCCGCGCACACTAAAATCTCCGGGCGCAGCAACCATTGACGTCCGGTCATAACCGATTTGTACAAGCTGTTTTGAAAACGCCTCCAAATCAATTTCTTCACCAAGCTTTAAATGGATCTGACTCTCCTTCCAGAGCTCAACTGGCGGAAGCATTCGACGCACCGCAGCAGCCGGGGTGACGATAATGGGGTTTTCTCCATTCGCCAGCCGGTTCAGAACATCTAGACGCTGTGCTCTGAGCTCAGGGCTTGCAACGGCAATTTCTGAAGCAATGAGTTCATTCACAGGATAAAGAAGGACCGAGCGATCTGACATCACACTGGCAAGATCATCTGTTACCTTCTGCGCTTGATACAAGTTGTGAGTCACAATAAACATTGGCCGCTTAAGTTCGTCTGATATAGCGGCTGTAAATAAAGATCTGACGGAGCCTGATAGTCCGGCGAGCAGCTGTTCTTTTAACCCTTCCTTTAGCCCATTAAAAATGGACTGAAAATCATCACTTTGTTTGATAAATGATTGTATATTTTTCATTTGGCTCCTCCTCCCTGCTTGTTTAAAACAGAAAAACGCTTTGGTCTATTATCTACACCAAAGCTTTTTATTGAATAAAGGTATGATACTGATGGTAATTAGGATTTCTTTCGAGCGCCTCTTGGCAATCCTCACAAATGGTTTGTACATGTAAATCACCATTTTCCCTATAAGAAATCATATCGTTTCTTTCCTCATTTGTTAAGTGATGAAATCCAAGTGCTTCACTTTGAACAGCGGATTCATCTAGACTGCCAACCTTTACACCACAGTGCCGGCAGTAATAATGCAAAGCCATACGTGATCCTCCCATGCTGAGATTTTATGATCAGTATGTGCTTTGCTTATCATTCTTATACCTTTTTGTTAAAATCATTCATCACTTCTAAAAATGGCTTAGTTAAAGCCGCCTCACAAGCTTCGACAGACGCCTGAATGGCTGATGCAATGTCAGGCTGCTCCTCTTCTGAAAAGCGTCCTAGCACGTAATCGACGACCTTCATGCCATTTTGAGGGCGTCCAATGCCAATACGGAATCGATCAAACTCAGGTGACCCTAAATGCTGAATCAACGATTTGATTCCATTATGCCCGCCAGCACTTCCTTTTGTACGCAAACGAATCCGGCCAGTTGGCAAATCAAGATCATCATAGATGACTTTCAAATGTTCAAGAGGAATATCATAGTAATCCATTAGCGGACGCACGCATTCTCCTGATAAGTTCATATATGTAAGCGGCTTTACAAGTAGAACCTTTTGCCCTGAAACAAACCCTGTTCCAAACAGTCCATTGAATTTTGACTGATTTAAAGGGATGTCCCATTTTTTCGATAATTCATCTATTGTCATAAACCCGACATTATGTCTTGTTTTTTCATATTCTTTTCCTGGATTACCTAATCCAACGAATGCAAGCATGAAACCAATAACCTCCTTTGTCACAAAGCACACGCCTAAAAAATGAGCCAATAGGATTGCCTCATGTAAAACGTATGAATTCTTTTCATTCTAGCACAAAAGACGCAACCGCGGGAGGGTTACGTCTCTAAATGACCAGTTATTCTCCAGTTATTCTCCATCGTTATCCTTTTCTTTAATGGCCTCAGGTTCTTTTGGTTCCTCTGCGCTATCTGGTTCAGGAACCTCTGATTGCTGAGGCGGTAAAATGGATGCCACGACTTCTTCTGGATCGTTATTCACTTGATATGATGACTGAACAGACAAATCAGCGACTGTTAGGACATCATTCACTTCTAAGTTTGTAATATCTGCTTCTATATGCTGAGGGATATCTTTTGGTTTCGCTGTAATGGATAGTTCAAATAGTGGCTGCTGAAGCACACCGCCATCTTTAACTCCTTTAGATTCGCCAATCAGTTGAACAGGTACATCCGCTTCAATTTCACGCTGTAAATCGACCACTTGGAAATCTGCATGGACAAGCTCATTTTTCAGCGGGTCTGTTTGTAATTCTGTGACCATCACAGATTTTGTTTCACCATTCACGTCTAGTGTGATGATTGTATTCTTCCCTTCATCACGTAAGGTCTTTAATAAATCGATGCTGTCTAGTGAAACAGCCAGGTTGTCTGTATTTTTTCCGTATATGACACCAGGAACGTGTCCTGAATGACGGATTTTTTGCAGTGTGGAACGTTTGAAATCAGTTCTTTTATTTGCTTTTAAAGTTGCCATATTCAGCACCATCCTATTTCATTTTTGTCACTACTCTCATAATTACCCATAACCGAATCATTTTAAACCTATTTGCTGTGAATGATGATAGCAAAAAGACCCTAAGCGGATGCCTAGGGCCTTTTTTAATCAGAAAATTAGCTGAAAAGGTAGCTCACAGATTCTTCTTCATGTACACGGATGATGGCTTCTGCAAGCAAAGGCCCAACTGAAAGTGGAATGAATTTCCCAACTTTCTTGTCATCTGTTAAGTGAATACTGTTTGTCACAACTAATTCTTTAATTTTAGAATTTGTGATACGTTCTACTGCTGGTCCAGACAATACTGGGTGAGTACAGCAAGCATATACTTCAGCCGCTCCATTTTCCACAAGTGCATTTGCAGCAAGTGTAATGGTACCAGCTGTATCAATGATATCATCGATGAGAATCGCCGTTTTGCCTTCAATGTTACCAATGATGTTCATCACTTCAGCAACGTTTGGCTTTGGACGACGTTTGTCGATAATTGCGATTGGCGCTTTCAGGCGATCTGCCATTTTACGCGCACGTGTTACACCACCGTGGTCAGGAGACACAACGACGATATCATTCAAGTTTTTCTGTTCGAAATAGTTTGTTAAGATTGGCACAGCCATTAAGTTATCGATTGGAATATCAAAGAAACCTTGGATTTGCGGCGCATGAAGATCAAGTGCAATGACACGTGTAGCACCCGCTGTTTCAAGTAAGTTCGCAAATAGCTTCGCAGTGATTGGCTCACGAGGTTTTGCCTTACGATCTTGACGTGCATATCCGTAATAAGGGATCACAATATTGACCGTTTTCGCAGAAGCGCGTTTTAGTGCATCTACCATAATGAGCAGCTCCATAATGTGCTCATTCACTGGCGCACTAGTGGATTGAATGACATAACAATCACAGCCGCGGATACTTTCTTCAATATTGATTTGGACTTCACCGTCACTAAAGCGTTTAACAGAGCTCTTTCCTACATCAACTCCGATACGATCGGCAATTTCTTTCGCAAGTTCAGGGTTTGAATTCAAAGAGAATATCTTTAAATTCGCATCAGCATAACGATTAGACATGGTAAACCTCCGGGTATTTGGATTATTTTTTATGAATATTTTTCACATAATCTTCTTTATTGACTTGTCTTGCTCTAGCAATAGACAATGCATCCTGCGGTACATCTTCTGTAACCGTTGAACCAGCTGCAACATATGCCCCTTTTCCGACAGTGACTGGTGCCACGAGATTAGAATTACAGCCAATAAAAGCGCCATCTTCAATCTTCGTTAAGAATTTGTTCTTCCCATCATAGTTGACTGTAATAGATCCACAGCCAAGGTTTACATCAGTTCCGACCTCTGCATCTCCAATATAGCTTAGATGAGATGCTTTGCTGCGGTCACCGAAAACCGTTTTCTTGATTTCGACAAAATTCCCGATTTTCACTTCATCGCCAATTTTCGACAACGGGCGAATATGAGCAAACGGCCCAATTGTCACATCGACTCCAACCTCACTATCGCAGACGACAGATTGCTTAATCACTGTGCGGTCTCCGATGATGCTGTCAACAATTTCAGTGTTTGGCCCAATAGTGGCGTCTGCACCGATTTTCACATTCCCTTTGATGACCGTCCCAGGATAAATCATTGTATCTTCACCGATCACTGCATCAGGTGAAATATACGTGTTCTCAGGATCAATCAAGGTCACACCATTCTTCATATGCTGATGATTAATACGTCGCTTCATGAATTGCTCTGCTTGTGATAGAGCGATACGATCATTGACTCCAAGTGTTTCTTCAAAATGCGGTGTTTGATATGCTGCAACCGTTTGTCCTTCATTCTTTAAAATTTCAATGACATCTGGCAAATAGTATTCGCCCTGTGCATTTTCATTCGACACTTGCTCAATCACACGGAAGAGATCTTCATTTGAAAAACAATAAGTCCCTGTATTAATTTCATTCACTTGACGTTCCGCATCATTCGCATCTTTATGCTCCACAATTTTCACGACAGCACCGGTTTCGTCACGAATAATACGACCATAACCTGTCGGGTCATCCGCATGTGCTGTTAAAATAGTGACTTTCGCTTGATGTTTTTGATGCTCGCTCAACATAGCTTCCATTGTTTCCGCTGTCAATAATGGCGTATCACCACAAATGACAATGGTTGTTCCCTTTTCCTGCGCAAGGAACGACTTTGCTTGCTTGACGGCATGTGCTGTTCCCAGCTGTTCTTCTTGAAGTGCATACTCACTTCTGTCTCCAAGCTGCTCTTTGACGTTCTCTGCTCCATGACCGACAATCGCCACTAGCTTGGCTAAAGAAAGCTTTAACGCTTCATCTGCCACATGCTCGACCATTGGCTTTCCGCAAACTGGATGAAGTACTTTGTATAGCTTTGACTTCATTCTCGTTCCTTTTCCCGCTGCTAAAATCACTGCGAACCGCTTATCCATTGATTGGCCTCCAATATCCCTATTATCCATAGAAAAATATATCCTAAATAAGGACTGATTTCAAGGATACATGAGGAAGTACAATATTTTTCTAACGAATGAAACATATAAGACACATGAGGAAAAACGCAAAAAAGACAGCATTTAAAAGAAAACATCCATTTTCTCTTAAAGCTGCCTTTTTAGGTTAACGTATCATTAAGAAGCTCCAGCTTCTTCATATTCAATTGTCTCTTCCTCTTCGCCTAAGCGATGATATTCATTTAATACAGCATCTTGGATTTTTCCCCGAGTACCTGAATTAATTGGATGTGCAATGTCGCGAAACTCTCCATCAGGCGTGCGTTTGCTAGGCATTGCAACAAACAAGCCATTGTTTCCATCAATCACACGAATATCATGAACAACAAATTCGTGGTCCAGCGTGATGGATGCAATCGCCCTCATGCGACCATCGGTATTCACGCGGCGTAATCTTACGTCAGTAACTTCCACAGTAGTTCACCACCTTTTCCCAATATAAAAGCATTACTTAGGTATTCAACGATTGTGGTGATTCTCCTGCTCTTTTTTTAAACTTTTTTTGAAATATCGGGATATTTATACATTTTTTGTCATTTTAGTGACGACGCTTACATTCTCTGCGCGAAAAAAAGACATCATGATGATGTCTTTTCCTGCATATGATGAAACCAAACGGCTTTCGTTACGATTGCCTGTTTACTTTACTAATGCAATCACTTCAATTTCTACGAGTGCATCCTTAGGAAGTCTTGCCACTTCCACACAAGAACGAGCTGGCTTATGTGTATGGAAATACTCACCATACACTTCATTTACTTCTGCGAATTGTTCCATATCTTTGATAAAAACTGTTGCTTTCACGACTGTTTCAAAGGAAGCACCTGCTGCTTCAAGTACGGCCTTAAGATTACGGAACACTTGATGAGTTTGTTCTTTAATATCTCCATTTACAAAGTCTCCAGCTGCCGTTAATGGAATCTGCCCGGAGCTGTAAAACATGTTATTGACAATAATCCCTTGAGAGTAAGGTCCAATGGCTGCTGGTGCATGTTTGGTTTGAACAACTTTTGTCATATCAATCTCTCCCATTCAACTACATGTTTATCAATGCTTAAGCTTTCGAATGAAAAAACTCGTGGAAATTGCCTTCATTGATCTCAATGATCTTCTGCTTCATATCAATGGTTGAAAGCTTTAAAAGCGATACATACTCATCAACGAGACGTTCATCTACGCCTTCATCTTCTAAAAGAACACCGATCCCTGCAACATTTGCATTAAATTCCTCAAGCAAATTCACCATGCCGTTAATGGTTCCGCCAGCTTTCATAAAGTCATCAATGATCAGGACATTGGATCCTTTATCTAAGCTCCGCTTTGCAAGTGACATGGTTTGAATTCGATTAGACGAACCTGACGCGTAGTTAATACTTACAGTTGATCCCTCAGTTACTTTATTATCTTTTCTAACGATCACAACCGGCACATTTAAATAACCCGCAACAGAATAGGCAATAGGAATACCCTTTGTCGCAACAGTCATGACGACATCAATCGCACGATCTGCAAAGATGGTCGCAAATAGCTTACCGATTTTCGCAAGGATTGAAGGATTCCCTAAAACATCGGTTAAATATAAATAACCGCCAGGAAGTACACGTTCAGGAGTCGATAGAGCTTCTCCGATATCGTTTACCACGTCGTCTGCTTCTTTTAGGTGAATCTTTGGAATATATTTCACTCCGCCAGCAGCACCAGGTACAGTAAGCAACGTGCCTATTCCCTGCTGTTCGAAGGTCTGTTTGATAATCGTTAAGTCTTCACTAATGGAGGACTTCGCAGATTGATATCTTTCTGCAAAAAAAGTTAACGGTACTAGTACGTGCGGGTGGGCTAACAAATAATTTGTTAAGTCCACCAATCTGCCGCTTCGACGAAACTTCATGAACTTACCCCCAGAACCCGAATAATTTATGATAAATATAACTTAATATACGGATTTAATCAAGGGCATTTTGTTCGCCGATCATGCGGACAGCGTATACTTGATCACAAAACCCTCTCAGTCCGTTATATATTCTTTGTACCTTCGATTCATATTGAATCAAGCCAAATACTGTAGGGCCGCTTCCACTCATTAAAACAGCGTCAGCACCGAAACGCTTCATCTGTCTTTTGATCATATCTACTTCTGGATACATCTTTAATGTCACAGACTCTAGAACATTTCCGAGTGAGCCGCACATCTCTTTATAATCTTTCGCTTCAATCGCTTCAATCATACGCTTTACATTCGGGTGTTCTACTTTGCTTGCGTCATATTGTCTATAGACTTCAGCTGTAGATACCCCAATCACCGGCTTCGCTAAAATCACCCAGCAATGCGGCGGTGTTGCAATATGCTGCAGCTTTTCTCCACGTCCTGTCGCTAGTGCTGTGCCTCCGTGTACACAAAAGGACACATCTGAGCCGATCTCCGCTCCAAGCTCAGCTAGTTCATCTAACGTGAGGTTCAGCTTCCACAAACGATTTAAGCCGCGAAGTGCTGCTGCTGCATCACTGCTGCCTCCAGCTAACCCTGCTGCGACTGGAATTGTTTTTGTGATGACAATGGATACACCTTTTTGAATACCGAACCTTGTTTTAAGTAATTTAGCCGCCTGATAAGCCAAATTACGCTGATCATCTGGCACGAATCGATTATGAGATGATACACGGATTTCATCCTTGTCCAGCTCCGTCAGCTCAAGTCGATCTGCAAGGTCTATTGTTGTCATCACCATCTCCACTTCGTGATATCCATCCGGTCTTTTTCCATGAACATCAAGTGAGAGATTAATTTTCGCCGGTGCTTTTTCTAAAATACGCAAACATTTCACCTACTTCTCCATCTAAACATAAGTATCAATATTGTATCACATTTGATCGATCTGATGAATATAGGCTTTTACGCTGAGCACACTGACTTTTTCATCAAAAAAAGCCAGAGACACCCGAGGTATCCCTGACCGTTTTTCTATCGTTGATTCTCATCCTGAGCCATGTGCTGTTGAGCTAATTCAATGGCACGTTTGACCATATTACCTGCGTCACGCGCACGAATCTCTCCCCAGCCTCCATTTTTGACGGTATCATAAAATCCAAGATCCTTCGCCAGCTCGTATTTGAACTCATCTGACATAATGCCTCGGCGTCTACCCAAACGAAACAGCCCCTTTAGTCGAGAATTCGAATCAGTGCCACCGCTTGTGTGGCTTTCTTATTTTGTATCGAATCCTTTCTTTTACCCCTTTCAAAAAATGGACAGACTCCCATTCAGAAAAAAAGGCAAAACAAAAAGCAGTAAACAAAAAGTTCACTGCCCATTAATAGGCGACTGAGCTAGCGGTATCATCGAACGTTAATTCGACCGTCTCAGTCAGTATATCTGCATAACTATAAGAAACTCTTTCAAACGAATTCTCATCTTGATCTAATTGAATCACAAATACAGAAGGGTACGTTTCAGCTAAAATGCCCGAACGCTCAATTGTTTTACGGCGGCCCCCGTTAGCCTTTAACGTCAAACGTTTACCTAAGTTACCATCAAGCGATCTTTTGATGTCGGACAAAGTCTTCGCCATTGCATCCACCTCACTGAGATAATTATACAACAACGGCCCGTTTTTGTCAAATAAAAATTAAATTATATCAACGAACACGAGCCATTGTCAACAAAATAATTTTGACAAACTTCTACCTTTTCTCCTCCCTATTTTTCTCAATTTCCGGTGAATTATGTATCCTTTTGCAATTTCTTTTTGAACATAAAAAAAACCAGACTGAAATCAGTCGGGTTATGTCGATTCATGATCTCTTTTATATGGCATACCTACCCTTAGAACACCCTTCGTCTCGATGCCTCCGAGCCCTTTTTCTCTTGTTAATGTATTTCGGAGCACATCCCACACGTTGATTCGATCTACAAATGGAGTAAAGCTGATCTTCGCAACGATATAGACGGGGTCGAGCGCATGGATATTCACACGGGAAGGCGAGCTCGCAAAATTGGCACCTGCTTGGATCAATGATTCGAAATGAGATTGACAGGCACCAGCAAAGATCACAAGCTGATCTAAATGAGGGATTTTCCGTCTGGCTTTTTGAACCGTTTCAACGAAATGCCGAGAATGACGATATGCACTGATATCATGTACGCCGCCCTTTTGCTTGGAATACGCATCATGTCCTGTGATAACCAATATATCTGGCCGATATTGATCAATTAACGAGTCAATCATGCTTGGCATTTTCTTCTCATGGCAATGCACCCCATACACAGGTACACCAATTCGTTCATATACATCTAAGCATTTCTTTAAGTATGAAGCATCTCCATCTAAATGAAGGACCTTTCCAGGCATGTGAAAATACTGCTCCTGATGCTGATATTGTCCAGAAGTATAATACTCTTGTTTTTCCCGCAGCAGCTGATAATCCTGTCTTAGTAAATCGAGCGATTCATTGATTTTTCTTTCGTCATTTTTCTCTCTAGTCAGCTGTTCCTCTTTTTGAACCTTGACGAGATCTGACAACTTGGCATCAGCAATCAGCCTCACTTCATTCCCATGCAATATGGCGGTGGCTTCGTGCTGATCGGTCTCATCAATTCGAATAATTCGAAACAAAATATCCATTTGATAGGATGCCCTTGTCACCATATCTCCTATTTGAAATTGCATGCTTTTCACTCCACAATCAGGCTCATATCCTGTTGGTATCGTCTTGCGCTAAATATGTTCGCTTTCATGGTGCTGTTCTTTCTAGCCTATGCCCGAACAAACGAAGTGGTGAAAAACAAAAGAAAAAAGCCCTTAAGACAGGGCTTTTTGTAAAACATTCGCCAAACGGGCAAATTCCTCAATGGATAATGACTCGCCGCGGCGCTTTCCATCAATGTCTGCTGTTTGAAGTGCTTCTTCAATGATCACTTTATGTTGCTTTCCATCAGGTAAGTTGTTCATGAGATTATTCATCAATGTTTTTCGGCGCTGACCAAAGCTCGCACGGATCAATTGAAAGAAAAACTCATCATTTTCTACTGAGACAGCAGGCGTTTCACGAACGGTCAGCTTGATTACAGCCGAATCGACATTTGGCTGTGGAACGAAAACCGTTTTAGGCACAACCATCACCGTTTTCGCTTCCGTATAGTATTGAACTGCGATAGACAGCGAATTGTATTCCTTTGATGAAGGGACAGCGGCCATACGATCTGCTACTTCTTTTTGCAGCATGACTACAATCCCTTTCAATGGAAGGTTTTCTTCAAGCAGCTTCATAATAATCGGTGTCGTCACGTAATACGGAAGGTTGGCGACAACCATCACTTCTTTACAGTCAGCAAAGTTTTCCTCGATGACCTTTCCCACATCTGCCTTTAATACGTCTTGATGAATGATCGTAACATTATCATATGGAGAAAGTGTATCGTTTAAAATGGGCAATAACCGCTGATCGATTTCAAACGCGGTGACTTTCTTTGCACGCTTAGCGAGCTGCTCGGTCAATGCACCGATACCAGGCCCAATCTCAATCACGCCGGTCTCATCCGTCACCTCTGCGTGATCGACAATACGATCGAGTATATTTGTATCAATTAAAAAGTTCTGCCCTAAGCTCTTTTTAAAAGAGAAACCGTATTTCTTCAGTATTTCCTTCGTTCTGATGGGTGTCGCTATATCTTTATTCATCGGCTTCCTCCTGCATGACGGTCTTTAAGGCCGCAATAAAATCATGTTTGGTTATTTGGAACATGTGAAGGCGCTTATGCAGCTGCTTCGCATTGGTATATCCTATATTTAATAGCACACCTAGTCGTTCTCGGCGGCGTTTCGATGATTCGCCTCCGATTAGGCCTGCGTCAAATAAGTCATCTAATGTAATGTCACTTTCCGTTACTTCCATTTCCTCATGGACATGGGCAAGGCATTCCCGAATACTGTCCAAGGAAGCATGCTCGACACCAATTCCTTTGTCCCGCTTCGCCTTCGCAAGATGTTTTGGCAAAAATGCGTGCTTACAGCCAGGAACCGCTTCTGCGATGGTTTTCCGGATCTTCTCCCCAGGGAAATCAGGATCAGTTAAAATAATGACCCCTCTCGTTTCCTGAGCAAGACGCACTTGTTGAATAACTGTATCGCCAATGGCTGATCCGTTTGTTTCGATCGTATCTGCATCAACTGCCATCTTCACTCTCGCAGTGTCGTCACGACCTTCCACCACAATGATTTCTTTGATTTTCATGTATTCCTCCGCTTGCAAAAACAATAAACAATTTTTGGTTAAAAAATGAAACCTTTCTTGCTGTTTTTGCGTCTAATTAATTAGAAAACAGTGCTTCTATTATAACCAAAAAAACAGAGGGTGCGCAAAGCCCTCTGTTCATATAAATGATTTGATGTGTTTATTTGAGTACTCTAATTTTCACTCGTTTATTTCCCCATTGATAAGCTGCCGACTTATTTGGGACGAACACATCAATTTTATTCCCTTTTATAGCAGATCCAGTGTCTGATGCAACGGCATATCCATAGCCTTCCACATACACTTTAGAGCCTAGCGGAATGACACTCGGATCAACTGCTATGACCTTTGCACCTGGATTTGATTTTAAATTATAGCCAGTTGACGTTCTGCCCGTACATCCAGCACAGCTCGCTGTATAGGCTGTCGACGTCACATAAAATTCTTTTCCTGACGATTCATTGCTTCTTGAAACGGCAGGTGTCGCTTTAGGCTCTTTTTGGGACTCTTGTGTACCAATGGCCACTAAACGATCCTTGCTATCTTTTTCAGTCACTTCTTTAATCAATTCTTTAGACACCACTTTGCCGTTTTCTTTCACAATGGCATAGTGCTTCTTCAATTTACCTTCTTCACCTTTTTTAAGCACCTTCTCTTTTCCTTTTTCAAGAGAACGATCCTTTTTATGTTTGGTATCAAAAGCAATTTTCTCTTCCACTACATCGGTGACTTTTTCCACCCGAGTGATCTGGATATCTGCGCTTTTATTAGAAATGTGACTATGTAACGCAGGTTTGATCTTATCGTGCTTCTTGAGCTTCAGCTCTTGTTGCTTTAAAAAGTCAGCGACCGTAGTCGAAGTGGTCCACACTTTTTTCTCTTTTCCTCCATCATTTACGCTGACCTGGAAGGCCTGCTGAACCACAAGATCCATATCCTTTTTAATCTTGTTATTCTTTCCTGGAGTTACTTGATCGTGCTTCCCAATATCTATCTTCTCATTCTTCAATAATGCTCCAACCGTCTGATCTGTTGTCCATATCGTTTTCTCTTTCCCATCTAGGGTCAGATGAACCGGTATAGCCGCATCATACACAATGTTCATGTTGTCTTCAATCTCTGTATTTAGACTTGGAGAGATATGATCCTCCGCCTTGGTCTTTATTCCAAGGTCTGAAAACAGCTGTGCTACTGTCTCTTCATGTGTACGAATTGTCTTCTCTTTACCATTGATTGAAATGGTAATAGACTGCTTAGTGAGCTCATGCGCACCGTAAGCCGTCCCAGTTCCAGCTAAAAGCAAGCAAACAACTAGTAATAAAACCTTGCCTTTTCCTAGCTTAACAGAAAACAGATTTTTCATTTTTTGTACGATGAAAAACGCCTCCTTCTCCTCGGAGAGATTATATAGAGTATCTCAAAACCTGTCAACCCTTCCACCCACTGTACAAAAATGCTCGATTGTAACCCTATTATGGGAGATTAATGGAAGGAAGGGAAGAAAGACTTATCGACAACTTATCCTATGAAGAGGCGTAAACGTGTAGAACATTTTCGTTATGTTTCACAAATGGACAAGCTTAAACAAGGATTGACATCATATACTGTCAGTTTATACCGAAAACTTTTTTCGCATTTTTTGTGGTCAATTCAGCAAGCTCTTCAAAGCTTATTTCTCGTAACTCCGCAATTTGTTCTGCGATATATTTCACATAACTTGGCTCGTTGCGTTTTCCTCTAAATGGCGCTGGTGTTAAGTATGGGCAGTCTGTTTCAATCAAAAGTCGGTCACTTGGTATGTCTTTGACAACTTCCTTCGGTTTTTTGGCATTTTTAAATGTCACGGGTCCACCGAATGAAATATAAAAGTTCATATCCATACACGCTTTTGCGATTTCTAGGCTGCCAGTAAAGCAATGCATAATCCCTCCAACTTCAGCCGCTCCCTCTTCCTTTAAGATCGTCACGACATCTTCCGTTGCGTCACGATTATGAATAATGATCGGAAGATTCACTTCCTTCGCAAGAGCAATTTGACGTCTAAAGACTTCTTTTTGCACATCTTTTGGCGACTTGTCCCAATAGTAATCGAGACCCATTTCTCCAATTGCAACGACTTTTTCATGTTGAGATAATTCTTTGATCCACAGCAAATCCTCATCTGTCATATCGATGGCGTCGACTGGGTGCCAGCCAATGGCTGCATAGATGAAATCATACTCTTCAATTAATTCCATTGCTCTCGTAATTGTCGGGCGGTCAAACCCTACCACTACGATTTTTTCGACTTTTTCACTCTTCGCTCTTTCGATCACCTGCTCTAAGTCTTCATTATATTGTTCCGCATTTAAGTGGGCATGTGTATCAAATAACATCGTTGATTGCTCCTTTCGACAATTCTTCTAAAAAACAAAAGGTGTTCGACGAAATGTTACACGTGGAACACCTTTGTTGATTTATAAAATTTTTGTTCCATTTGCTAGAGATTGATCCACTTCAAGAACCTGCAATTTCCCGCTAGTTTCTCCAGTTAAAATCATTCCCTGGGAAATTTCCCCTCTGAGTTTAACTGGTGTGAGATTTGCTACACAGACGAGCTTCTTCCCTACTAATTCCTCAGGTTGATAATGCTTGGCTATCCCTGAAACAATTTGTCTCTTTTCAAATCCAAAATCAAGCTGCAGCTTTAAGAGACGATCTGCTTTTTTCACTGGGGCTGCTTCCAGTACCTGTGCGACTCGAAGATCAACTTTTGAGAAATCATCAAAAGCAATTTCTGCTCCTAGCTCAGGTAATTCTGTTTCTTCTATTTCTACTTTCTCTTCTTCTACCTTTGGTGCACTTCCCTGCATTTTCTCTTTAATATATGCTACTTCTTCTTCAACCTCTAAACGCGGGAACAAAGGTTCGCCTTTTTGTACCGTCGCTTGTTGAATCGCACCGAAAGATAGAATGCTATCCCAGCTTTTAAGCTTCTCTTCTTCAATGCCAAGCTGGAAGAAAATTTTCTCAGGTGTTTTCGTTAGGAAAGGCGTTAAGAGCACTGCTGTGATGCGGAGTGATTCTGCTAAATGATACATGACAGAATGCAGCTCTTTTCGTTTTGTTTCATCCTTTGCCAGCACCCA
Source organism: Bacillus sp. FSL W8-1143 (assembly GCF_037965155.1). NCBI lineage: Bacteria > Bacillati > Bacillota > Bacilli > Caryophanales > Bacillaceae > Bacillus > Bacillus sp. FSL W8-1143. The sequence goes on along the minus strand of NZ_CP150182.1, from coordinate 49,193 downwards.
AGGAGCTGTCTGGTCAATATATTTATTGGTTCTGCTGATTAATGTCCAAACATTTGAAAGAGCCACAGAGAATTCAAGGTTTTCCATCGCTTCTTCATAGGCTTTGACTGTTTGCTCAGCTACTGCTTTAAGCTCCTCATCAAACTCATTAACTGGACCCTTATAGCTGCTTAATGTACCGTCAAAATATTTTTGAACCATCGCAACTGTACGGTTAAGCAAGTTACCTAAGTCATTGGCAAGGTCATAGTTTACACGTTCCACGAATCCTTCTGGTGTAAACACACCATCCGCACCAAATGGTACTTCACGAAGGAGGTAATAACGAAGGGCATCAAGACCGTAGCGATCTATTAATGTGACCGGATCTACTACGTTCCCTTTTGATTTAGACATCTTACCATCTTTCATCAACAGCCAGCCGTGTGCGAAAATTTGTTTCGGCAGCGGCAGATCGAGTGCCATCAGCATAATTGGCCAATAAATCGTATGAAAACGAACAATTTCTTTCCCTACGAGGTGCACGTTGGCAGGCCAATATTTTTTATATTTTTCATCCTGATCAGTACCGTAACCAATCGCAGTTAAATAGTTGAACAACGCATCAATCCATACATAGATGACGTGCTTTGGATTGTTTGGAACTTTAATTCCCCAGTCAAAGGTTGTTCTTGATACAGCTAGATCCTCTAAACCTGGTTTGATGAAGTTATTGATCATTTCATTCTTTCTTGATTCAGGCTGAATGAACGTTGGATTCTTTTCGTAATAGTCTAGTAAACGATCCGCATACTTACTCATACGGAAGAAATATGATTCCTCTTTAATTAATTCGACAGGATGTCCGCTGTCAGGGCTTTTCCCGCCAGTGACTTCTCCTTTTTCATTCCGCTCAACATCCACAAGCTGTGTTTCCGTATAGAATGTCTCATCAGGAATACTGTACCAGCCTTCATATTGGTCTAAATAAATATCGCCTTGATCAAGCAGCTTTTGAAATACTTGCTCAATGATTTTCGTATGTCTTTTTTCTGTTGTACGGATGAAATCATCATTGGAAATGTCGAGTTTCTTCCATAGTGATTGAATGTCTGCTACGACAGGATCTAAATATTCGATCGGTGTGATGTTTTGTTCTTCAGCTTTTTGCTGAATTTTTTGTCCGTGCTCATCTGTACCCGTTAAATACATCACATCATAGCCTTGAAGACGTTTATAACGAGCCATAGCATCCCCTGCTACTGTCGTATAAGCATGTCCAATATGTAATTTTCCGCTCGGATAGTAAATAGGTGTTGTCAGATAGAACGTTTTTTTCTTTTCCGGCATGTTGGAACCTCCTGCGTGTGTGTAAATGTCAAAAACTCCCGCCCAATGGACGAGAGCGGTTATCATCATTACATGAAAATGTGTTAGATCCATTTATTAAATTTTGCACTTGTGCTTTCTCTATGATACCATCTTAGCCTTTAAGATCAAGCATATATACATAGAACAAGATGAAATGATCGAAAAAGATGAGTTTTTCGAAAAAAACGACAAACCTGTCGACATTTTGTCGAATATTGTCGTATGAAATCTATCTCCAGATTTACAATTGTCTAATTTAGGGCAAAAGTCTTGTTAATCTGAACTCGTCATTTCTCATATTTTCATAGAAAAAACCCGCAAAATCCTTATAAATCAGTAGTTTCAAGGTCTTTTGACTTTAAGAGTCATATTTTACAAACAATAGTAAACAAAATGATTGACGATTTATGGAAACCTTGTTATGCTATGAATGTAAGGAATTTGTCGAATAATGACGAAGATAATATTATATTAAGAATAAGAACTCTTTGGGAGGAGAATGAAGATGAAATCTACAGGTATTGTACGTAAAGTTGACGAATTAGGGCGCGTGGTGATTCCAATCGAACTTCGCCGTACTCTAGGAATCGCTGAAAAAGACGCTTTGGAAATTTATGTTGATGATGAAAAAATTATCCTAAAAAAATATAAACCAAACATGACTTGCCAAGTTACAGGTGAAGTATCAGACGATAACCTTAAACTTGCTAATGGTAAATTAGTTCTTAGCCGTGAAGGTGCAGAGCAAATCATTAACGAAATTCAAAACCAACTTCAATCACAAAAATAAGTTTGATATAAAAAAGGTTCTTGCACCGTTTGCAAGAACCTTTCTTTATTGTTCAATATGATAGGCATCGTATATGGTGCGCTTTGGTACACCGCGTTCGACGGCTGCATGTTTAATGGCTTCCTTCGACGTTAATCCTTCCCCTATGTAATGGATTACGTGTTCCTTTTCAGATAAGGACTTCCACCAGACATCTTCATTTAGCTCTTCTTCATCTTGATCGTTACCTTGTACGACAAGACAGAATTCACCTCGGATTTGATTCTCTACCGCCCATGTCAGCACAGACTCTAAATCTCCACGAATAAACTCTTCAAATTTTTTCGTTAGTTCTCTCGTAATGGCGATATTCCGGTTGCCCCATACTTCCTTCATCAAAGTCAGCGTTTCTTTTAACCGATGAGGCGCTTCATAGAAAATGATTGTTTCTTGACGCTTCTTCAATGCTTCGAGCTGTTTTTTCTTTTCCTTTTTTTGTCGGTCGAGAAATCCATAAAAGAAAAATGGCTGCGGCGTGATCCCTGAGGCAATGAGTGCTGTAAGTGCAGCATTTGCTCCAGGTAACGGAACGACATAACCGCCGATATTCGTAAAGTCACGGACCACTTCAGCACCTGGATCAGAGATCGTCGGTAAACCAGCATCACTCACGAGTGCGATGTTTTTTCCTTCTTTTAACCATTCGATCAACTTGTGACCGCTGCTGTCTTTGTTATGCTCATGATAACTCGTTAATGGCGTATCAATTTCATAGACATGACAAAGTTTTTTCGTTTGTCTTGTATCCTCTGCGGCAATATAGTCTACATCTTTTAATGTTTGTATGGCTCGAAACGTCATATCTTCTAAATTGCCAATTGGGGTTGGGACGAGATATAGAATGCCCATATCTGATTGACCATCAAAGCTTTTCTGTGTTTTCATGTGCCGCCTCCTTTTCAATACGCATTTCTTCTATATAAAGATCTTTCTTTTTCCGTGTCCACGTTTTGAAACGATATTCTTGCTGCATGGCTTCTCTTTTGGTTGCAAAACATTCATGATAATACAGCTCAACTGGCCGTCTTGCTCTTGTATACTTTGCTCCCTTTCCACTATTGTGGGTCGTCAGTCTTTTTTGTAAATCATTTGTATAACCTGCATATAGGCTGCCGTCTGCACATTTCAATACATAGAAATAATGATTATGCTTCTCCATACAGTATCGTCCTGATTTCCTCAGTATACTCTTGATCATCTCCATAAACAAAAAGAGGCGGGAGAATTTTCAGATCTGGTTTTCCATCTTTTATCCCCTCTACTAAGATGGTATTGGCTTCTTTCCCCTGTTTGGGATAAACAAATTGAATTCGTTTTGGCTCAATTCGGTACTTCTTCATCAATTCCACAATCTCAAGCAGCCGTCCCGGCCGATGAACCATCGCCAGTTTCCCTCCTTGCTTCAGCAGCGTGGAAGAAACACGAATGACATCTTCTAATGTACAATGGATTTCATGCCGAGCAATGGCCAAGTATTCATTCTCATTGATTTCTTCTTTAGAAGGTGTCTTAAAATATGGTGGATTACATGTGATGACATCTACTTTGTGATTGCCGTAGCGTGCTGGCATATCATTCAGATCGCCATGAATCAGTCCTATCTGCTTTTCAAGTTGATTATACGCCACACTTCTTTTTGCCATATCAAACAGCCGTTCTTGAATTTCGACCCCAGTAATGGAAGCCTTAGATCGAGTCGAAAGCAGCAATGGCACAATGCCATTTCCCGTGCAAAGATCAATGATCTCTCCTTTTTGGATGGGCACATACGCAAATTTTGCTAATAACACTGCGTCCAATGAAAAGGCGAAAACCGTTCTACTTTGAATAATTTTCATATCTTCGGCGAGCAAATAATCTAATCGTTCATCTTCTCTTAACGAAACCATGATGTATCCTTTCTTTTCCTGTGAAAAAGGCTTCCGATTCAGCGGAAGCCTTTTCTCATTTTTTATTTAAAAATGACAGACAGAACAAACAGTCTCCCTCTTTACGTATGCTTCCATAATGTACATTGCAAATATGGAAGCCCTCCTGATATAACCGAGCCAGGTTATCATGACCTTCTCCTATATCAGAATGACCTGGTTTCTGAGCAGAATCATTCTCTGTCTCAGACGATTTGTCCCGATCGGACTGATCCAGACGTTCACGCAAGTGCTGATTCTCCATCTGCAGCTGATGATTTTCTTCAATCACTTCACCGATATGATTTTTCAAATCACCTAACTGGCGATAAAGAGAACCAATTTGTTCTTCTAAATTGATCACCGTATCAAATAGTTCCTTTTTATCCAAGGTGGCACACCTCGTTACTCAGTTGTTTGTGCAGATACAACGCCTTCTTGTAATAATTCTTCCCAAGTATATTCTACCACTTTTTCTTGCCCGGTTAATTCAACTTGCAAAATTCGTTCTAAAATGTTGAGCCCTACTACCTTTGCAGAGCCACTAGATGTTTGAATCGTTTCACCGATATCCGGCAATTGTTCTTTCGCTGTTTCATACTCATCATTCTCATATTTCAAGCAGCACATCAAACGACCGCAAAGCCCTGAAATTTTTGTGGGATTTAGCGACAGGTTTTGATCTTTTGCCATCTTAATGGATACTGGTTCAAAGTCTCCTAAGAATGTCGAACAGCAAAGCATTCGCCCGCAAGGTCCTATGCCACCCAGCATTTTTGCCTCGTCTCTTACACCAATCTGGCGAAGTTCAATTCTCGTTTTGAAGATCGATGCAAGATCCTTCACTAGCTCACGGAAATCTACTCTGCCATCCGCTGTGAAGTAGAAAATGACCTTGTTTCGGTCAAATGTAAATTCAACATCAACCAGTTTCATTTCAAGACCGTGTTCACTTACCTTCTGAAGACATGTATCAAAGGCTGTCATCGCTGCTTCTTTGTTTTCCTCAACGATGAGTCGGTCTCGTTCGTCTGCTACACGAATCACCTTACGCAGAGGAAGAACGACATCGTGTTCATCTACTTTTTTATTAGCGATGACCACTTGTCCGTACTCAACTCCTCTGACCGTCTCTACAATGACACAACTATCATTTTCTATATGAAATCCATTAGGATCGAAATAATAGATTTTGCCCGCTTTTTTAAAGCGAACACCAATTACGTTGTACAAGCTTATCCCTCCTGCAACATCAACACCAATTGCTCCATCAGCCCTTGGGCATTCACGTTGGATTGAAGTCTCTTTTTCGCTTCTAATACAGCAAGGATCTGGTTCGTCACCATCTGCTGTGTGGAATGCAGCGCGTGCTGCTTCATTGTCTGGAATAAGTCTTGATAAATGACTTTATCTTCATTTCCTATTTGAATCGACAATACATCACGATATATAAATAAAAGCATATCCAGACCTGTTTCTTGAAGGTCTTTCTCTTTGAAAAAAGGCATCCATTGATCCTGTATATAAAAAAATGCATGTTCTTTTCGCTGGTGTAAGACTTCATACAATTTTATCACTTTCGCTCTAGACTCTGCAAACTGATCATTTCGACTTAATTCGAGTGCTTCTGCTAAATTGTTGGTTAAATTCGACAAAAGCCTTGCAAGATGCTGAGATACGCCTTCTTGTAATAGCTGCTGCTCCAAGGATTGTGGCTGCAGCGGCTGAAAGCTGAGCATCTGACATCTTGAAATAATCGTATCCAACATTTTATGCGATTGCTCAGTGATTAAAATTGCCATCGTTTCCCGGTTAGGCTCCTCTAGGAACTTTAATAAACTGTTCGCGGCATTAACCGTCATTTTGTCCGCATGAAGAATGATATACATTTTTCGGTGAGATTCCACACCTGCTTTTGTAAATTCCTCTTGCAATGCCTGTACTTGCGCTTTCTTAATTGATTGACCATCAGGCTGCACGAGATGTAAATCGGGATGGTTACCTGACTCAATCCTCTTGCAGTTTTGACAGGATTCACACGGTTTCACTCCTGATTCCAAGCAAAAAAAACTCTTAGCCAAAAGCATCGCAGCTTCCCGCTTACCAGTACCCTTTTTTCCTTCAAATAAGTAGGCATGCGCAAGTCGATCTTTATCAATACTATTAAAAATCAGCCGCATGACGCGCGGCTGCAACTCATTCATGTCATCCCAGCTAATTGCCATGTTATCACTCTCTATGTGTAAAGGTTAATCAATAAACCTTTTATTTCTCCAATACGTTCAAGCAAATCAATAGATGGCTTCTCTTGGTCCATCATATCCTCTGTTAATTCAATCAGCTTTTCATCTAATGCTTTGACTAAAGCGAGTGTACGCGTGTTGCCATAAATGTCAAAGCTTCTTGATGTTTCTATATTTAATCCATTATCGACTGTCTCTTTCACAAAGCGCTTCACAAGACCTTTAAACCTAGCCAAGTCCTTTAAGTTTCGTGACTTTGTCAGCTTTTTACCGAACACTTCGATATCACTCAGCATAACCGTCAGCTGCTCTAAGCGCATTTTGCCGCTTTGCGTCTCCATCGATGCTTTAAAAGAGGCAGATGTGTGGCTTCCTTTCATGCCTTGGAGTTCACGCTTTTCTAAAAGCAGCCGCATATCTTGATTAATTTTCACAGCAACCCATCCTTAGAATTGATGAAATTGTTCAACTGGCAGAATAAAGACAGTAGCTCCACCAACTTCAACCTCAACAGGGTATGGTACATATGAATCTGCGTTACCACCCATTGGAGATACAGGTGCAATCATTTGATCACGTTTACGGCAATTTTCTTTTATAAGCTGTAACGCTTTATCCACTCGGACATCATCACAACCAATGATAAAAGTCGTATTCCCAGACTTTAAAAACCCACCAGTTGAAGCTAATTTTGTCACGCCGAATTGATGTTCAGTCAATATTTTCAACAACTTGCTGCTATCTTGGTCCTGTACAACGGCAACAATTAATTTCATTTGATTGGCCTCCTTTGTTTTAGGCACAGGTGACATGCCGATGTCTTCCTCTATATTATAACAACGATTGGGAATGAGGTCATTTTTGATTTTTCTTTAATGTGTCCTGAATCACTCGAAGTACTTCTTCATAGACATCTTGCATCGGCTGAGAAGCATCCACTACATGGAATCGTTCTGGTGATTGCGCAATAAGTAGTTCATAGCCTTCTCTGACCAACTGGTGGAAATTCAGCGTCTCCATGTCTAATCGATTCTTTTCTCTTCCTTGATTGGCGTGAATTCGCTTTAGCCCTTCCTCAGGTGTAATAGAAAAGTAAATCGTCATTTGCGGCATCGTGCCATCAATAGCAAAGTCGTTAATTGATCTGACTTGGTCAATTCCAAGCCCTCTCGCATAACCTTGATAAGCAAGAGAGCTATCAACAAAACGATCACACAAGACTGTCTCTCCGCGCTGCAATGCCGGTTCTACCTTTTCAGCCAAATGCTGCCTTCTTGCTGCTGCATACAGCAATGCCTCTGTTTTCGCATCCATTTTTGTATTTTTTTCATTTAAAATGACTTCACGGATCTGCTCAGCAATGTCAATGCCGCCCGGCTCGCGTGTCGCCATCACTGCATATCCTTGACGTTCCATTTCTTCGTACACTTTTCGTATCACTGTCGTTTTTCCGGCACCCTCTGGCCCTTCAAACGTAATAAACATACCACTCATAGTGTCTCCTCTTCTATATAAACATATAATTTTCTCTGATGAATGACCTGACTTGCTTGAATATGAACCTCGTGACCAAGCAAACGGCTTAACGCCTCAATTTGTTCTTTTTCAATACGCTCTCCCTTAATCATCAAAGGAATTCCAGGTGGATAGGGAATAATGGATTCTGCACTCATCCGGCCTGCTGCATGTTCAAATGGGACAGCCTCTATGTCTTGATTTTGTACATCAGTCTCAATAGATATCGTCTCATTTTGGATATGTTTTTTTCTTTTGAGCAATGAATCACTTTGCTTAAGAGCCTGCTCAATCCGCTTGAAAGGAACGTTCTGCCTCTTTTCTAAGCTAAGTACAAGTAAAACCTGATGTTCGTCCGCAAGCTCTGGATGAACATCCACTGATTCAAGCACCTGCTTTAGTTCGTAACCAGTCAGTCCTTTTGTTGATCGAATGACGCATTTTAAAGGATCGGAATGTAGCGAGTCAGGTTCAACCACTTCAAGATGGGTCAGACGGTTGAACTGATCTTTCAGCTCTGTCAGTTCTTTCATGATTACATCCAATGTCCCTTTTCCTTTGATCTCCTCGACATAAGCTCTTGCTACATCTAATGAGGCCATAATTGGATAAGAGGGCGAACTACTTTGAAGCATCGTGAGCAAGGTTTTCAAACGCTTCGCATCGATTCGGTCCCCTTGAAGATGAAGATAGGAACCCATCGTCATTGCCGGAAGGGTTTTATGTGCTGATTGTACCACCACGTCCGCTCCATAGGAAAGAGCAGATGGAGGAAAGGCACCGGCTAAGACAAAATGCGCACCATGTGCCTCATCAACCAAAACAACCATACCTGCTTCATGACACATGTGAATCAGCTTTGATAAATCAGCTGCGTGTCCGTAGTAGTTCGGATAAGTCAAAACGATTGCCCGGCAATGAGGATGTTTTGCTATGGCTTTTCTCACTGTATCATCCGTCACATGTGTTGGAACGTGCAAGTGTGCGTCTATCTCAGCGTCTATCAAAATAGGCGTTGCCCCTGCAAGCTCGATCGCATGAAAGACAGACTTATGGCAATTACGCTGGACAAAAATCTCGTCTCCCGTGCGGCATGCTGTCATCACCATCGCCAAATTTCCGACTGTTGTGCCATTCACAAGGAAGAAGCTTTGACCTGAACCATATAGCTTAGTCAATAAATGTTCTGCCTCTTGGATGACCCCAGTCGGGTGATGAAGATCATCTAGGCCTTCAAGCTCCGTCACATCCAATTGAAGGATTGAAGCATAGTGAGACCGTGCCTCATCAAAAAAGACATCTCCATTGTGATGTCCTGGAACGTGAAAAGAATAAGGCTTCTTTTCCGCATGCTGTGCTAATGCTGTATATAAAGGTGTTCTCAAACAAATCGACCCTTTTCACTTTAACGATATCTTAAGTCTATTATAACGTTCAAACAAGTGAACCGAAAGATGGTTTCTCATTCCTTTATTGGATTCGCCAACTGCTGCTCTGCCTCATACATACTGCTTTTCAATTGAGCTCGCTCTTGGCTTCCATGCTCTTTCACCTGTAATGTTTCCTGTAATGTTTCAGCTAATTGACGTTGAACCTTTTTCAACGTATCTATAGGGGCTAAAGATGCCTCTTCAAGAATCTGCCCCTGCTGTTTCGATACATTTTCATATGTTTTTTGGATTCGGTTCTCAAGAGCTGAATTGGCCCGCTGCTGAATATGTGTTAATGCAATCGACATTTGGTTGATCCATAGAGGAATAGATGCTGAAACAGTTGATTGAATGTGATTGGCCAATGTATGATTCGTATGCTGGATCATCCGAATTTGAGCATTACATTGCAATGCAATTTGCCGGCTTAACAGCAAATCATACTTTCGTTCCTTTAGTCTCTCCACATACTCTTCTTCATTGACTTCTTGACTCATCAATTGCTCCTCTAACGTCCGTTCAACAGAAAGTTGCGTTTCTGAAAGAGGCTGCTGCTCTAACGTTGTCATTTTCGCTTCAACCGCGGCAACCTGCATCGTCATCTCTTGAAAATAAGTTTGATTTTCTTCAAATAAACGCTCTAATAACATATGGTCCGAGATTAATACACCTCTTGCATAACGAAGCCTTGCTGACAATCTCTCGATCTGTGATTTTGCATGTTGAAATCGTGATATGATTTCCTGAATAGATCGCTTATCCCGTTGAAACCATTTCAAAAAAAAGCCCTGTTTCTTTGGCACTAAATCCTCAGGCTCCACTACTTGCAGCTGCTGCAAAAAGGCTTCAAGCACGTCTCCTATTTGATCGATATCTTTTTTCTCAACATATTTCATCATCTGTTGTGATTGTTCCAATAGTCGTTCCTGCACACGTGTACCATAGAAAAGGAGCTTTTGCGGATTTTCAGGGATCTGCTGAGCTCGCTGCACAGCTTCTTTTTTCTCTTCATCAGATAAGGTATCAAACACCCGAAACTGAAGATCTGTATTGGAGGCAAGTGATGTTGTGGCGCGATCTTCAGGTTTCATCGAGTTTGACTCCTTTCATCTATTTCTTCATCATTTTATCAGCTACTTCAAGCTCAATATGAAGAGCCTCTATATCTCTTCCTAACACTTGCTGCAAATCATTCGTCAATTGCTTTTGCAGCTCTGTCAATGTCACTCGGGTTTGGCTCAATGTCATTTCCAGCTCATGACTACGATTAGGCTGATTATACAAGAGTGCATATTTCTCAGTTAGTTCAACGACAGAATCCAAGCTTTCAAAATAAAAACGCTGTGCATCATAAAATCGATTAGGCTCTTTTTTTGTTATTGTATAGATTCGTCGTGCAAGCCGAAAAACTTCATAATTATGTTTGATCGTTTGTACGTTTTTCACAGCAAATAAAGCTTTTTTTAAACGCACAAGCTTTTGTCCTGCTTCTTTTAAATGCTGTTTGATATATACATAATCACTACGAGACAGTCCATGTTTCTTTAAAAACAATTGGAAAACAGTCCATCTGCTCCCCACAAACATCACGCCCCACCCAATCATCGCATACAGTATCGATAATCCAGCATGATGATGGAAAACCCCTATACTGACGGTTAAAATCACAAGCGAAAAAAAAGTAGAGAGGATGGCCCATATAAATGTATAAAAGATTGATTTCATGTTCATCGACTCCTATGAATAATCAGGCTCTCTGTTTATCTTATTATGAATTACGGATGATGTCCAAACTAAGTTCCAAAAAACAAGCCCAATCCTTCATAGCTCATAAAAAAAGACCATCTAGTGGTCTATGAATACAAAGGCGGCGTATGAAGATTTTTAAGCTTTCTCACATAATCGGAATAGCTAGGATCCGAGGTCGATGTAGAAATTAACTTTCGCTCACAGTCGCGGCACAAAAACTGATGATATAAATAAATTCCCTTTGTCTTTTTCTCTTCACAAATCAAACAAATCGCTTCTCGCTCTTTTTTGCTCATTGTGACACCTCCACTTATAGCTTCAGTATGCCCTAGCGCTTTCAATTGTATACAAAATTAAGAATGTTTCAGATGGTAGTTTAGTATATGTATCCATGTCAGATCGGGTGTTTGTTCCTTTTCTTAAAAAACAAAAAAGACCAGTTCCGTATGGAACTGACCCTTATACAAGCTTGGCGGCGTCCTACTCTCACAGGGGGAGACCCCCAACTACCATCGGCGCTGAAGAGCTTAACTTCCGTGTTCGGTATGGGAACGGGTGTGACCTCTTCGCTATCGCCACCAAACCTGATGGAGAGAATGTTCTCTCAAAACTAGATAACAATGTTCAAGCTTCACATTAGAATATAGGTTAAGTCCTCGATCTATTAGTATCTGTCAGCTCCACGTGTCACCACGCTTCCACCTCAGACCTATCAACCTGATCATCTTTCAGGGATCTTACTTCCTTGCGGAATGGGAAATCTCATCTTGAGGGGGGCTTCATGCTTAGATGCTTTCAGCACTTATCCCGTCCGCACATAGCTACCCAGCGATGCCCTTGGCAGAACAACTGGTACACCAGCGGTGCGTCCATCCCGGTCCTCTCGTACTAAGGACAGCTCCTCTCAAATTTCCTGCGCCCGCGACGGATAGGGACCGAACTGTCTCACGACGTTCTGAACCCAGCTCGCGTACCGCTTTAATGGGCGAACAGCCCAACCCTTGGGACCGACTACAGCCCCAGGATGCGATGAGCCGACATCGAGGTGCCAAACCTCCCCGTCGATGTGGACTCTTGGGGGAGATAAGCCTGTTATCCCCGGGGTAGCTTTTATCCGTTGAGCGATGGCCCTTCCATGCGGAACCACCGGATCACTAAGCCCGACTTTCGTCCCTGCTCGACTTGTAGGTCTCGCAGTCAAGCTCCCTTGTGCCTTTACACTCTGCGAATGATTTCCAACCATTCTGAGGGAACCTTTGGGCGCCTCCGTTACATTTTAGGAGGCGACCGCCCCAGTCAAACTGCCCACCTGACACTGTCTCCCTGCCCGATAAGGGCAGCGGGTTAGAAGGTCAATACAGCCAGGGTAGTATCCCACCGATGCCTCCACCGAAGCTAGCGCTCCGGTTTCCAAGGCTCCTACCTATCCTGTACAAGCTGTACCAACATTCAATATCAGGCTGCAGTAAAGCTCCACGGGGTCTTTCCGTCCTGTCGCGGGTAACCTGCATCTTCACAGGTACTATAATTTCACCGAGTCTCTCGTTGAGACAGTGCCCAGATCGTTGCGCCTTTCGTGCGGGTCGGAACTTACCCGACAAGGAATTTCGCTACCTTAGGACCGTTATAGTTACGGCCGCCGTTTACTGGGGCTTCAATTCGCACCTTCGCTTACGCTAAGCGCTCCTCTTAACCTTCCAGCACCGGGCAGGCGTCAGCCCCTATACTTCGCCTTACGGCTTCGCAGAGACCTGTGTTTTTGCTAAACAGTCGCCTGGGCCTATTCACTGCGGCTTCTCGGGGCTTTAACACCCTAAGAAGCACCCCTTCTCCCGAAGTTACGGGGTCATTTTGCCGAGTTCCTTAACGAGAGTTCTCTCGATCACCTTAGGATTCTCTCCTCGCCTACCTGTGTCGGTTTGCGGTACGGGCACCTCTCACCTCGCTAGAGGCTTTTCTTGGCAGTGTGGAATCAGGAACTTCGCTACTAAATTTCGCTCGCCATCACAGCTCAGCCTTCACGGGAAACGGATTTGCCTATTTCCCAGCCTAACTGCTTGGACGCGGATATCCAATACCGCGCTTACCCTATCCTCCTGCGTCCCCCCATTGCTCAAATGGTGAGGAGGTGGTACAGGAATATCAACCTGTTGTCCATCGCCTACGCCTTTCGGCCTCGGCTTAGGTCCCGACTAACCCTGAGCGGACGAGCCTTCCTCAGGAAACCTTAGGCATTCGGTGGACGGGATTCTCACCCGTCTTTCGCTACTCATACCGGCATTCTCACTTCTAAGCGCTCCACCAGTCCTTCCGGTCTGACTTCACAGCACTTAGAACGCTCTCCTACCACTGTTCGTAAGAACAGTCCGCAGCTTCGGTGATACGTTTAGCCCCGGTACATTTTCGGCGCAGAGTCACTCGACCAGTGAGCTATTACGCACTCTTTAAATGGTGGCTGCTTCTAAGCCAACATCCTGGTTGTCTAAGCAACTCCACATCCTTTTCCACTTAACGTATACTTTGGGACCTTAGCTGGCGGTCTGGGCTGTTTCCCTTTCGACTACGGATCTTATCACTCGCAGTCTGACTCCCAAGGATAAGTCATCGGCATTCGGAGTTTGACTGAATTCGGTAACCCGGTAGGGGCCCCTAGTCCAATCAGTGCTCTACCTCCGAGACTCTTACCTTGAGGCTAGCCCTAAAGCTATTTCGGAGAGAACCAGCTATCTCCAGGTTCGATTGGCATTTCACCCCTACCCACACCTCATCCCCGCACTTTTCAACGTGCGTGGGTTCGGGCCTCCATTCAGTGTTACCTGAACTTCACCCTGGACATGGGTAGATCACCTGGTTTCGGGTCTACGACCACGTACTCATGCGCCCTATTCAGACTCGCTTTCGCTGCGGCTCCGCATCTTCTGCTTAACCTTGCACGGGATCGTAACTCGCCGGTTCATTCTACAAAAGGCACGCCATCACCCTTTAACGGGCTCTGACTACTTGTAGGCACACGGTTTCAGGATCTATTTCACTCCCCTTCCGGGGTGCTTTTCACCTTTCCCTCACGGTACTGGTTCACTATCGGTCACTAGGGAGTATTTAGCCTTGGGAGATGGTCCTCCCGGATTCCGACGGAATTTCACGTGTTCCGCCGTACTCAGGATCCACTCTGGAGAGAACAACATTTCAGTTACAGGGCTGTTACCTTCTTTGGCGGGCCTTTCCAGACCTCTTCGCTTATATCGTTCCTTTGTAACTCCGTATAGAGTGTCCTACAACCCCAAGAGGCAAGCCTCTTGGTTTGGGCTGTTCCCGTTTCGCTCGCCGCTACTCAGGGAATCGCATTTGCTTTCTCTTCCTCCGGGTACTTAGATGTTTCAGTTCCCCGGGTATGCCTTCTCATACTCTATGTATTCAAGTATGGATACTACTCCATTACGAGCAGTGGGTTTCCCCATTCGGAAATCTCCGGATCAAAGCTTGCTTACAGCTCCCCGAAGCATATCGGTGTTCGTCCCGTCCTTCATCGGCTCCTAGTGCCAAGGCATCCACCGTGCGCCCTTTCTAACTTAACCATTTCTTACTTTAGAAAGAATCACTATGTGTGATGAACTTTGCATTGCATTCAATGTGAATGTATTACTTATTGTTATCTAGTTTTCAAAGAACACGTTGGTGGAGCCTAGCGGGATCGAACCGCTGACCTCCTGCGTGCAAGGCAGGCGCTCTCCCAGCTGAGCTAAGGCCCCGATTTAATAGAAGATGGTGGGCCTGAGTGGACTCGAACCACCGACCTCACGCTTATCAGGCGTGCGCTCTAACCAGCTGAGCTACAGGCCCATCTTTCATATCGAAGATATGATGTTGTAGGATCTTTTGCAAGTTCCTTCAAAACTAAACAAGACGAAAACGCACACTGCTCCATATATCCTTAGAAAGGAGGTGATCCAGCCGCACCTTCCGATACGGCTACCTTGTTACGACTTCACCCCAATCATCTGCCCCACCTTCGGCGGCTGGCTCCATAAAGGTTACCTCACCGACTTCGGGTGTTGCAAACTCTCGTGGTGTGACGGGCGGTGTGTACAAGGCCCGGGAACGTATTCACCGCGGCATGCTGATCCGCGATTACTAGCGATTCCAGCTTCACGCAGTCGAGTTGCAGACTGCGATCCGAACTGAGAACAGATTTATGGGATTGGCTAAACCTTGCGGTCTCGCAGCCCTTTGTTCTGTCCATTGTAGCACGTGTGTAGCCCAGGTCATAAGGGGCATGATGATTTGACGTCATCCCCACCTTCCTCCGGTTTGTCACCGGCAGTCACCTTAGAGTGCCCAACTAAATGCTGGCAACTAAGATCAAGGGTTGCGCTCGTTGCGGGACTTAACCCAACATCTCACGACACGAGCTGACGACAACCATGCACCACCTGTCACTCTGTCCCCGAAGGGAAAGCCCTATCTCTAGGGTTGTCAGAGGATGTCAAGACCTGGTAAGGTTCTTCGCGTTGCTTCGAATTAAACCACATGCTCCACCGCTTGTGCGGGCCCCCGTCAATTCCTTTGAGTTTCAGTCTTGCGACCGTACTCCCCAGGCGGAGTGCTTAATGCGTTAGCTGCAGCACTAAGGGGCGGAAACCCCCTAACACTTAGCACTCATCGTTTACGGCGTGGACTACCAGGGTATCTAATCCTGTTCGCTCCCCACGCTTTCGCTCCTCAGCGTCAGTTACAGACCAGAGAGTCGCCTTCGCCACTGGTGTTCCTCCACATCTCTACGCATTTCACCGCTACACGTGGAATTCCACTCTCCTCTTCTGCACTCAAGTTTCCCAGTTTCCAATGACCCTCCCCGGTTGAGCCGGGGGCTTTCACATCAGACTTAAGAAACCGCCTGCGAGCCCTTTACGCCCAATAATTCCGGACAACGCTTGCCACCTACGTATTACCGCGGCTGCTGGCACGTAGTTAGCCGTGGCTTTCTGGTTAGGTACCGTCAAGGTGCGAGCAGTTACTCTCGCACTTGTTCTTCCCTAACAACAGAGCTTTACGATCCGAAAACCTTCATCACTCACGCGGCGTTGCTCCGTCAGACTTTCGTCCATTGCGGAAGATTCCCTACTGCTGCCTCCCGTAGGAGTCTGGGCCGTGTCTCAGTCCCAGTGTGGCCGATCACCCTCTCAGGTCGGCTACGCATCGTCGCCTTGGTGAGCCATTACCCCACCAACTAGCTAATGCGCCGCGGGTCCATCTGTAAGTGACAGCCGAAACCGTCTTTCATCCTTGAACCATGCGGTTCAAGGAACTATCCGGTATTAGCTCCGGTTTCCCGGAGTTATCCCAGTCTTACAGGCAGGTTACCCACGTGTTACTCACCCGTCCGCCGCTAACATCCGGGAGCAAGCTCCCTTCTGTCCGCTCGACTTGCATGTATTAGGCACGCCGCCAGCGTTCGTCCTGAGCCAGGATCAAACTCTCCGAAAAAGTACAAAACCGAAGTTTTGTTTTTCGTCAGCGTTTGACTGACTACCTATGATGTTTCATAGGGTTTTTTTATAAAAACTCGAATTAACAGGTACGTTTTGTCTTGTTTAGTTTTCAAAGAACTTGTTTACCGCTTCAGAAGCGACTAGAACATCATACCATATTTAAATTGTTGATGTCAACAACTTTTTTGTTATCATGTTATTTCGTTTCTTCGTCATCAGCGACGTATATTAATTTACCACCATAAGGGATCAAAGTCAACAATATTTCTCATTAAATAATAAATTTTTCAATTACGACTAAAGCTGCTACGCCTGGGATGCCCAATAGACCACTGATTCCACTTGTTACAGGGTTAATAGAGACATGTAATCCTAGACTCTCACCAAATAGATTGAGGCAAAATAAAAAAAGAGCACCTGCCACAAACTTTATTCCGATCAGCCCTAACCATTTGATGGGGTTCGCTTGAACACCTGACATAAACAACAATAATACAGCAAGCAAAATTGACCCGATCACAATAACAGGTTCCATAATCCTCTCATCTCCTCTTCATATGAATAGTACAAGCATATGAGAGGACTATGTAAAATAGACCTGCTATCTCCAGTTGTTTAAACGTAAATTCCTCTTTTTCGCTTCTCTTAGATAGAAAAAGTACTTCGCTTGAGCAAGCTTTAATTCGAATAGAATGTCCGGTGAAGGCTCAACGCTATTTGCGACAAGCTTTTTTTGTCTGTTCCATTCTTCCTTTTGCTTAAAAAGCTGTTGAATTAATTTCTCATCGAATTCTTTTCGAATTGATTTTCTGCGAAGAAAACCCATGTACCGTACTTCTCCTTCCTACATCTCACGTCTGCCCTCTAGAGCTTTAGACAGTGTGACTTCATCCGCATACTCTAAGTCTCCACCTACTGGTAGTCCGTGAGCAATACGAGAGAGTTTAATTCCTGATGGTTTCAACAATCTAGAGATATACATGGCTGTAGCCTCTCCTTCAATGTTTGGATTCGTTGCAAGGATTACCTCTGTCACTTGATCGTCTTGCAATCTTTTTAACAGGTCAGGAATTTTAATGTCCTCTGGGCCAATGCCATCCATTGGCGAAATGGCACCATGAAGCACATGATATAAGCCGTTGTATTCTTTCATCTTTTCCATTGCGATCACATCTTTTGGATCTTGTACTACACAGATAACAGATTGATCTCTTCTTGTATCTTCACAAATATAGCAAGGATCTTGATCTGTGATATGGCCGCATACCGAGCAATTAGTTAAATTACGCTTTGCGTTAACAAGCGCCTTCGCGAAATCTAGTACGACATCTTCCTGCATACTAAGAACAAAAAAAGCCAGACGGACCGCGGTTTTCGGTCCGATTCCTGGCAATTTCATAAAGCTGTCTATCAGCTTTGATATTGGTTCAGGATATTGCATCTTCAGTTATTCCTCCTAGAATAAACCTGGCATGTTCATTCCTTTTGTGAATTGACCCATTGTTTCATTTGTTAACTCATCAACTTTTTTCAATGCATCGTTTGTCGCTGCAAGTACAAGATCTTGAAGCATATCGATATCTTCTGGATCAACAACTTCTTCATTGATTGCTACATCAACAACTTCTTTTTGTCCATTTACTTTTACAGTGACCATACCGCCACCTGCTGTACCTTCAAGGACTTTTTCTGCAAGCTCTTCTTGAGCCTTAGCCATATCCTTTTGCATTTTTTGCATTTGTTTCATCATTTTTTGCATATTTCCCATTCCACCGCGCATATGAACACCACTCTCTTTCATTTTTATTAATCTTTAATTTCTATTAAATCGGTTCCTACTAACTTCTTTGCTTCTGCAATCAATGGATCCTCTTCAGCAGAAGTCCCCTGACCATCTGCCTGTTCATCCGGCTGATGATCTCTTAAAAATTCTTCTCTTATTTTACCCCATTGAGCGTCAGGAACGCCAACTAATTCCACTCTTTTCCCTAACATAGACTCTAATAGCTGCTCAAGGTTGGTTCGAACACCACTTTTATCTTCAGCAACCATTTTACAGTGTATTTCAAACTTGAATTTTAAAACAAAGGCATGAGTAGCAGCAGCAACTGGTTCACTATCCGTTAATAGTGCAGCGTGAGACACCTTATTCTGCTGTTTCAAGTGGGCAAGGAGTTCTCCCCACTTACCTTTAATTTTTTCTAGCTCTGGACGTTTTGCCTCTTTTAGAATTTCGTGAATTCGACCGACAGGTGCACGGTATCCATTTTTGTTACTCGTTTGTGGTCGAGGTGCTTCCTTTTTTTCTTGAGGATGATGAGAATGAGACATTGGCACACCCTCAGCTCTTATCCTAGATAGCTCCTGTTCCAACCTGTCTATTTTATCCGTTAGCGTCGTTAAATCAGCGTTAGCATGAGCTTGTGGTATTCCAGCCGTTGACTGACATAGCTTGACAACAGCTACCTCAAAGAAAATCCTTGGATGATTCGTCCATTTCATTTCTTGGTGACTTTTATTCAGCACTTCAATTGTTTCATATAGAAATTGAGGTGTCACACGATCCGAAAGCGTACCGAAATTTTCATCGACCTTTACCTTTTCAAGGACCCCTTCCAGATCTGGTGCTGTTTTATAAAGCAGCATATCTCTAAAGTAAAAAATCATGTCCTCTATTAATTTAGCAGCATCTTTCCCCTGCTGAAGTAATTCATTTAAGGTATCTAACGCCACGGCAATATTTTGATCAAAAATTGCTTCGGCTAGCTGACTAATGAATTGCTGAGAAACAGCTCCTGTAATGAGCAGCGCATCATCAATTGTCAGTTGCTCACCACTAAATGAAATTGCTTGATCTAAGAGGCTTAGTGCATCACGCATACCACCATCAGCTGCACTAGCGATAATCTCGAGCGAGCCCTCTTGGACATTTAGGCTTTCTGCATCTACAATTTTCTGCATTCTTCCAACAATATCTTTTGTCGTGATTCGTTTAAAATCAAATCTCTGACAACGAGATATGATGGTAAGAGGAATCTTATGAGGCTCTGTGGTAGCCAAAATAAAGATACAATGAGCGGGCGGCTCCTCTAACGTTTTAAGGAGGGCATTAAACGCCCCGATAGAGAGCATATGTACTTCATCTATAATATAAACCTTATATGTAACCGCCGAAGGAGCAAATTTCACTTTATCACGTATATCACGGATTTCATCTACTCCGTTGTTTGAGGCAGCATCTATTTCGATCACATCTGAAATCGAGCCGTTTGTAATCCCTTTACAGGCATCACATTCATTACAAGGTTCACTCACAGGTGACTTTTCACAGTTCACTGCCTTCGCAAAGATTTTAGCAGCGCTTGTTTTACCTGTTCCTCTAGGACCTGAAAATAAGTAAGCATGAGAAAACTTCTTCTGCAAAAGGGCATTTTGCAACGTTTTTGTGATGTGTTCTTGTCCAACAACATCCTCAAAAACTTGAGGTCTGAACACTCGATACAAAGCTTGATAACTCACAAATACGCCCTCCTCCATTTATCATCTTTTTTATTATACATGATGCACCGATCAATTCAAAAGCACACCTTTATTTTCTAATAAACGAAAATGATGATTTCAACTATAGTTTTTCTACTTCTATGAACCCAAAACCTGTTTTCTAGATTTTCGAATTGATCTGCCACACCACGAGGAACACTAGTTCCCGCTGCGATTAATAAAAAACAAAAAAACTCTAAAAAGATTTTTTGGCTATTTGTATAAACAAAGCAGCTGAACTATTCTTTAAACAGCAACAAAAAACTCACCTAGATTAACTAGATGAGTTACATTTAATATTGATTTACCGTGCACCTTCTTTCGATTCGCTACCCCAAGCGTTACTTAAACAGTTAGCTCGGCCCAGGCAACCCTGCGGCACATGAGAGGTTTCACTTAATGCTGCTTCCTTCCGGACCTGACATGGTTCATGAATTCCCATTGCGCAGGACCCAGACGTCAACACCACTTATTTAAGGCAGACCTTGAAGTAAACGAACCTTGAGAAGGGATTCGGCCTCGCTAGAGCGGATTGCGAGTACAGGGCACCGCTACCTCCCCGCTTAGCACGGCAAAATGAATATTAAATTGTTAGTGACGCAGACATAAGTATACCTTCTTATAGCCGAAATTGCAAACGACATCCATTCATTTACTTTTGGCTTGTTTCTTTCGCTGACGGAGATTTCGGAAGAACTGACTTAACAGCTCACCACACTCATTTTCAAGTACACCACCAATGACTTCAGACTGATGATTGAACCGTTCATCATCCAGTAAATTCATTAAAGTACCTGCACATCCACCTTTTGGATCGTATGCACCAAAAACGACCTTTTTCACTCTAGAAAGGACAATCGCTCCCGCACACATAGGACATGGTTCAAGCGTCACATAAAGTACAGCATCCTCTAAACGCCAGCTTCCAGTCGTTTTACACGCTTCATCAATGGCAAGTAATTCTGCATGTGCAATTGAACGCTGCTCTGTTTCCCTTAAATTATGAGCTCGGCTCACAATTTGGTCATCAACAACGATGATGGCACCGATTGGTACTTCTCCTATTTGTTCTGCTTTTAAGGCTTCAGAAATAGCTTCTTGCATAAACTGTTCATCTCTCGTCATAGCTCGGCTCTCTTTTCATGTTTTTTAAAAGGATATTGAGGTTAACATATTAGCACAATCTTTTAAAGGGGGTCTTACTTTGTCAAAGCACCAAAAGGCACTGCTTATTATCGACATGATTAATAATTTTGATTTTGAAATGGGACATGTGCTCGCTGATAAAACAGAGCAAATGACCAATAAGATTTTAGCTCTTAAAGATCATGCTTTCAAGGAAAATTGGCCGATCATCTATATCAACGACCACTATGGTCTCTGGAAGGCTGATATTCAAGCTGTGATGGAAACATGCAAAAGTGAAAGAAGCGCCCCTATTTTAGAGAAAATGGCACCATCTAAAGATGATTACTTCTTAATTAAACCGAAGCATTCTGCCTTCTATGGAACTGCATTAGAGACACTCTTAAATGAATTAGGTGTACAAGACATCATTTTGACCGGAATTGCAGGAAACATTTGCGTTCTGTTCACTGCAAATGACGCATACATGCGAGAATACAACTTAATTGTACCTGAAGATTGTATCGCATCAAATGACGACAGAGACAACGAATATGCTTTAACGATGATGGAGAACGTTCTACTAGCAAAAATCACCACTGCTAAAGAGATCACGAATGAAAATCAAACATGATTTATCCATAACCCTCATAAATTGTTAGCAATAACAAAGGGGGCGTTGACTATTCAAATTTATGTTGTCAAAAGAGGAGATACTTTAAACGAAATTGCCATGCGTTTTAAAACAACAGTCAATGAAATCATCCGTACCAACGATATTGAAACACCAAATCAACTCGTCATTGGACAAACAATTGTCATTCCAATTAGAGGTCAATTTTATGAGGTCAAACAAAATGACACACTTTATCAAATTGGAAGACGATTTCGAATTTCAGTGGAAGAGTTGGCACGTGTGAATAGAATACGGCCTGAAGCGATACTTCCTATTCGCTTCTTGCTCTATATTCCTCAAAGACCGAAAAGGAACATTAACTCGAATGCTTACATTGAACCACGGGGAAATCAAGTCAGTGAAAACTTAAAACAAGCAGCTAGAGAGGCCTCTCCATATTTAACGCATTTAGGCGCCTTTAGTTTTCAAGCGCAAAGAGATGGAACACTGAAAGAACCACCGTTAGATCAGCTACCTCAAATAGCCGCTCAGAGCAGAACCGTTTTATCCATGGTGGTGACTAACCTAGAGAATGATAAATTCAGTGATGAACTTGGGCAAATTCTTTTGAATAACCAATCTGTCAAAGCCACATTTTTAAATGAAATCGTTCGTGTTGCAAAAAAGTATCAATTAAAAGAAATCCATTTTGATTTTGAATATTTACGTCCCGCTGATAAAGATGCCTACATTCAATTTTTAAGAGAGGCAACAACCCGCTTCCATCAAGAAGGATGGACAATATCTGTTGCACTTGCCCCTAAAACAAGTAGTCAGCAAAAGGGAAAATGGTATGAAGCTCATGACTATGAAGCCATTGGGAAGATCGTCGATCATGTTGTATTAATGACCTACGAATGGGGATACAGCGGCGGCCCTGCGCAAGCAGTCTCTCCCATTGGACCTGTCCGCCAAGTCATTGAATATGCACTGACCGTTATTCCAGCAAATAAAATTGTTATGGGCCAGAACTTATACGGCTATGATTGGACGCTTCCTTACGTTCAAGGCGGCCCTATTGCTAAAGCTGTCAGTCCCCAACAAGCGATTGCAATTGCTAGAAATAATAATGCCTCCATTCTATATGACGAAACAGCACAAGCACCTTATTTTCGTTATACAGATGTCAATAATAAAGAGCATGAGGTATGGTTCGAAGACGCTAGATCAATTCAAGCAAAGTTCAACCTCATCAAAGAGTTAAACTTGAACGGAATTGCTTATTGGAAATTAGGTCTATCCTTCCCTCAAAATTGGCTCTTATTATCAGATCAATTCAATATTGAAAAAAGAACGACATCGTAATCCGTTCGCTCTATCTCTCGGCAGGGGTATGGTACAATATACATTGGTTTGACAACTTTATAGATAGAGGAGAACGCCTATGTATCCTGCCCCTTTTATTGCAGTGGAAGGCCCAATTGGAGCCGGAAAAACAACTTTGGCTACAATGCTTGCGAAGGAATTTCAATTTCCTTTAGTAAAAGAGATTGTAGAAGAAAATCCATTCTTAGATAAATTTTATGAAGATATGGAACAATGGAGCTTTCAGCTTGAGATGTTCTTTTTATGCAATCGGTTCAAACAATTAGAATCTATTCAAGAAACCTATGTGAATCAACAGCAGCCGATTGTCACTGATTATCATGTCTATAAAAATATGATATTTGCAGAAAGAACATTATCAAAAAAGCACATGGACAAATACAGAAAGATCTATCACCTGCTAACAGATGATCTTCCTAAACCAAATGCCATCATCTATATAAAAGCGAGCCTTCCTACCTTACTTGAAAGAATACAGATGAGAGGACGCTCTTTTGAAGAAGACATTGACCCGGCTTATTTAAAAACACTCATTGAAGATTATGAGCTGGCCATTGAACATTTAAAACAGACTGACCCAGAGCTTCCTATCATTACAATTGAAGGAGATCATACAGACTTCGTTTCCTCACAGCAAGATTACCAGCAAATTGTACAGAACATAAAGGAGCAAGTGCTATGAACAATATCGAAATACCAAAGGATGCAGTGATCACAATCGCCGGGACTGTTGGTGTCGGAAAATCAACTATGACTAAAACAATAGCGGACAAGCTCGGCTTTCAAACCTCTCTTGAAAAAGTAGATGATAACCCATACTTAGAGCCCTTTTATTCAGATTTCCAAAGATGGAGCTTCCATTTACAGGTCTATTTCCTAGCTGAGCGTTTTAAGGAGCAAAAGCGGATTTTTGAATCTGGTGGAGGGTATGTGCAAGATCGTTCAATTTATGAGGACACTGGCATTTTCGCAAAAATGCATGCGGACAAAGGTACGATGTCTGAAGTAGATTATGAAACGTATACAAGTCTATTCGAGGCGATGGTGATGACACCTTACTTCCCTCACCCTGATGTTCTCATCTATTTGCACGGGGATTTAAATCACATTTTACATCGTATTGAGGAACGCGGCAGAGAGATGGAAACTCAAACGGATCGAGCCTATTGGGAAGAAATGTATACTCGATACACGGAATGGATTGAACAATTCGATTTATGCCCAGTGATTAAAATTAACATTGAAGATTACGACTTACTTCATGATGAAAGCTCACTTGATCCAATTCTTCATGAAATTGCTTCTGTTATTCAAAAAAATCGCTCTAAAACAAAATAAAAAAAACCGCTGCATTTCGCGAATGCAGCGGTTTGACAATTCCAATTTTTATGCTTGCGTTTCAATTCAACTAAGGTAAAAAATCAATATGGCGGAGGAAGAGGGATTCGAACCCCCGCGGGCTTTGACACCCCTGTCGGTTTTCAAGACCGATCCCTTCAGCCGGACTTGGGTATTCCTCCGTATCGACAAGAATTAATATACCATATCGATTTATTTCAAGTCAACATCTTTTCGAAAAAAATTTCATTAAGTTATTTTGGCATGAGAATCTGCCCATAAAAAAGCAGCCATCGACGGCTGCTCTTGATCTATTTTGTATCCTGTCTAATCTCTTCAATAAAATGATTCATCTCTTCTTTAAACTCATTTAATGATTCAATAATTTTCGTAAAGTCTGTCACTTGTTTTGCTTGTTCATTTGTTGAACTGCTGATTTGTGAGATGTTTTCAGACAAAGTGCCAATGCTGTCTTGGATCTCTTTTAAGAAGGTATTAATGGTTTCAGCCGCTTCCTTTGAGCCATCTGATAATTTACGAACTTCATCAGCTACGACAGCAAACCCTTTTCCATTCTCTCCTGCTCTTGCTGCTTCAATTGCAGCATTTAGGCCTAGCAAATTGGTTTGTCTAGCAATCCCGCCAATGGTTTTGACGACTTCTTCAATATTTGCAGATTTCTCTTCCGCTCTTCCTGCCTGTTCGCTTATTTCTAAACTTGTGGCAGCCAGCTCTTGTGAATGCGCAGCAATTTGCTCAATTCCACTTTGAAGTTCTTTCGCTACATCATTGATATGCTCCATGTAACCACTTAATTTCTTTTCACGATGATGTGAAAATGCCACTAAAAAAGAGCCAATTACTTTTCTATTTTCATCAAAAATCGGGTAACCTTTTACTGCAATTTCATAACCATATAAAGACTCTGGTAAATGACCGTCATATTCTTGTCCTCTTAATGTCGTCGCCACGTTTTGGTCTTCTGGGTTCAATGGGTCCCCAACCTTCATGCCAAAATCTATTGTTTTAGACGGATAGTAACAAAGCACCTTCTCTGTATCAGTGATGCCGAAAAGGATACTTTCATCTAGAACTTTTCTAATTAATTGAGCCATTTCAACATAATAGTCAAGCCTATTCAAGGTTATTCCTTCTTTCCTAGAAGCTTTTAGTATTTCTATCGGCTAAATTTAGGAAAACTGTAGAACTTTTGGGAAAAAGAAATAAGATGCCATAGCGGCATCTTATTTCATGACTTCTTTATTTCCCATATAAGGACGCAGTACTTCAGGGATGATCACAGTGCCGTCCTCTTGTTGATAGTTTTCTAAAATGGCCGCCACGGTTCTTCCTACTGCTAAACCAGATCCATTTAATGTGTGCACATGCTCTAGCTTGGCTTTAGGCTCTGGACGGAATCGAATATTTGCACGTCTTGCTTGGAATGCTTCAAAGTTACTGCAAGAAGAAATTTCACGATACGTATCTTGGCTCGGAATCCATACTTCGATGTCGTATTTCTTCGCAGCCGTGAATCCTAAATCTCCCGTACACATGCTCATGACACGGTAGGGCAGGTTTAATAGCTGTAGGACTTTTTCTGCTTGATTTGTTAGTTTCTCTAATTCTTCATAAGAATCTTCAGGTCTTACAAATTTCACAAGCTCTACCTTATTAAATTGATGTTGACGGATGAGTCCGCGTGTATCTCTGCCGGCAGAACCAGCCTCCGATCTAAAGCAAGCACTGAACGCTGCATAATTGATTGGCAGCTGTTCCCCTTCAATTATTTCATCACGGTGCATGTTAGTAATAGGTACTTCAGCTGTTGGAATGAGGAAATAATCTTCTTCACGGATTTTAAAAGCATCCTCTTCGAATTTTGGAAGCTGCCCAGTTCCTGTCATGCTCGCTCTATTGACCATGTAAGGTGGAAGCACTTCAGTAAAACCAAACTCATCTACGTGCAAATCGAGCATAAAGTTATATAGTGCGCGCTCTAAGCGTGCGCCAAGCCCTTTATAAAAAACGAAACGGCTTCCTGTGACTTTTCCTGCACGTTCAAAATCGAGAATGTTTAGTTCATCCGCTACGTCCCAATGTGGCTTTGGCTCAAATGAGAATGCCGGCTGTTCGCCCCATTTTCTCACTTCCACGTTGTCATCTTCTGTTTCCCCAACTGGTACAGTGTCATGAGGGATATTCGGAATAGAGAATAAGATGTGCTGCAAGCTTTCTTCTACTGTTCTTAGCTCATCATCCAGCTTCTTAATCTCATCTCCTACCTCACGCATTTCTTGAATAATGTGATCGGCGTCTTTCTTTTCTCTTTTTAGAACAGCCACTTGCTGTGATACTTCATTTCTTCGGCCCTTTAATTCTTCTGTTTTTCCGATTAGTTCTCTTCTTTTTTGATCCAACTCACCAAACTTATCAAAATCCGCTAAATCTTCGCCTCGGTGTGCTAATTTTTCTTTGATTTGATCAAAGTCCGTGCGCAGTTGTTTAATATCCAGCATGTATAACACTCCTTTTTTTATCGAAAAATAAAAAGAGCCCTCATCCCATGAAAGGGACGAGAGCTCTCGCGTTGCCACCCTGATTGAAAACATGCAGAAGCATGCTTTCCTCTTTCCTCTGTAACGGTATCACCGTAAATGCTTACTTCACGTGTTTCAGCATTTCGCTCAAGGATGGATTCAGACTGCATCTTTCACCGATTCGCACCAACCATCGGCTCTCTGAGAAAGAGGGGCTTCTTACTATTTCCCGTCAACGCTTTTTCGATCTTTGATTGTGATTTTAATGTACTATAAGTTTTATCTCTTTTCAACCGTTTTATACAGCGAGCTTCGTTTTATAGGACTTCACCATTTCAACAAACAGCTGTGTTAACCGGTGGTCGTCTGTCAGCTCTGGATGAAAAGAACAGCCTAAGATATTGTTTTTCTTCGCCATCACAATCCTGCCATCATATTCAGCCATGATGTCTACGCTCTCATCTGCGCTGATGATATGAGGCGCACGGATGAACACTCCTGTAAACGGCGCATCCAGTCCTTTTACTTCTAATTCTGCTTCAAAGCTGTCTACCTGTCTGCCAAATGAATTCCGTGCAACAGATACATTTAACAGTCCAAGATGAGCATCGTCTCGATCTTCTATATGCTTTGCCAGCATAATCAAACCGGCACATGTTCCGAAAATCGGTTTCCCTTCTGCAGCGAACGCTTTGATCGGTTCAATGAATTGGTACGTATCCATGAGTCTTCTCATCGTCGTGCTTTCTCCACCAGGGATAATAAGACCGTCCACAGATGCTAGCTCTTCTGCTCGTTTGATGATCTTCCCTTCTGCAGCGCAAGCTTCAATCGATTGAATATGCTCTCTCACGGCTCCTTGAAGCCCTAGTACACCAATTGTTAGCATGTTCGTTTGCGCTCCCTTAATTACCAGCCACGCTCTTGCATACGCTCTTCTGGCAGTAGATTTGATATTTCAATTCCTTTCATGGCTGTTCCAAGCTCTTTTGAAAGCTCTGCAATGAGACGGTAATCTGTGAAGTGAGTCGTTGCTTCAACAATTGCTTTTGCAAATTTCGCTGGATTGTCTGATTTAAAAATACCAGATCCAACAAATACACCGTCTGCTCCAAGCTGCATCATTAACGCAGCATCTGCTGGTGTCGCAACGCCTCCCGCTGCAAAGTTAACAACAGGGAGCTTGCCATCTTTTTTGATTTGAAGCAATAATTCATACGGTGCTCCTAGGTTCTTCGCTTCTGTCATCAGTTCATCTTCATTCATTGATGCTACTTTACGAATCTGAGCATTGACCTTTCTCATATGACGGACAGCTTCTACAATGTTGCCTGTTCCAGGCTCCCCTTTTGTACGAAGCATAGAAGCGCCTTCTGCGATACGACGGGTTGCTTCACCTAAATCACGGCAACCACAGACAAAAGGTACTGTGTATTCATTTTTATTTAAATGGAATTCCTCATCTGCGGGCGTCAGCACTTCACTCTCATCGATATAATCAACACCAAGTGCTTCAAGAACACGAGCCTCGACGATATGGCCGATACGTGCTTTTGCCATGACTGGAATCGTTACTGCATTTTGTACTTCTTCTACGATTCTTGGGTCTGCCATACGGGCAACACCGCCGGCTGCACGGATATCAGCTGGTACTCGTTCTAGTGCCATAACTGCCACCGCACCTGCTTCTTCTGCGATCTTCGCCTGTTCAGCATTGACGACATCCATAATGACGCCACCCTTTTGCATTTCTGCCATTCCACGTTTCACTCGTTCAGTTCCCTTATTGCTCACAATAGTTTCCTCCCATTTGTCAATTCGATTGATTTACCCCTTTATCATACAAGCGAGACAGTATAACAATAAAGAGAATAGTATAACAATTCAATCAGCCGAAAAAATAGCTTAAACCCTTGTATATAAACGATTACCTGCTAAAAATATGTCATTCTTTCTTTGAAGTGTCATTTACATGCTATAATGCAACTATAACAATTCAAATTCATGTATAACAATTTTGCACTCAATGGAGGTTTCTCATGCATATTGATATCCATCGACATTCTGATACATCGCTTTCAAATCAGATTTACTTTTCAATCATTGATCATATCCAATCGGGTTTGCTTCAACAGGGAGATAAGCTGCCAACTGTACGTGATTTGGCAAAGCAGTTGAATGTGAGTCTTGTCACGGCAGCAAAGGCATACACTCGGCTGAAGGACGACGGATATTTAACGACTGTGCAAGGAAAAGGAACGTTTGTGGATGAGTTGCAAAAGCAGTCAGAGATTCCGGTTCCGTCAGCTACCTCTTTTGATTGGCAGTTATCCATTCCGGATTATTTACCACGATCTCAATTTGCTCAGTATCACTATGTCGAAGAAGCGATCAACCTTTCTTCCTCTATGATCGATCCAGGGCTTTTGCCGAACCGTTATTTAGAAAAAGAAATGCAGCATGTCCTAGCCAGACATCCTCAAATCATGTCAAAGTATGGGGAAATTCAAGGGGATCTTCAGCTTCGGCAGGTCATTCAGTCTTTTTTAGAAAAGCTGGATGTGCCTTCAACTTCTGAGAATATCCTAGTAACTAGTGGTTCTCAGCAAGGGCTTGATCTGGTCGCACGTGCGTTTATCGGTCCTGATGATGTAGTTGTCATGGAAGCACCGACCTATCCAGGCGCCATTGATGTCTTTATGGGGAGAGGGGCAAGAATTATTACAGTCCCGGTTGATCATGAAGGAATGAACATGAAGCAGCTTCAAAGCATTTGTGATAAATATAAACCAAAGCTCATCTACACGATTCCTACTTTTCACAGTCCAACAGGCGCCAGTATGTCAATGAAACGCAGAAAACAACTTCTCTTACTGGCTCAAAGTATTGATTGTCTGATTGTAGAGGATGATCCTTATCGTGAGCTATATTTCGAAAAGAAGCCGCCTGCACCTATCAAAAGTCTGGATCATGATGGACACGTCATTTATTTACGAGGTTTAAGTAAAACACTTGCTCCAGGATGCAGAATTGGGATTATCACTGCTTCAGGCTCGATATTTAATCGTTTATTAGCTGCAAAGGCCAATAATGATTTAGGCAGCCCTCTTCTCACACAAAAAGCCATTCTGCCATTTCTGACTTCAAAGAAAATGATTGATCATACGAAAAAGCTGAGAACCGCCTTGAAGGTGAGACGTGATTTAATGATAGATGTGTTAACGAAGCACGCACCAAAAGATGTGACGTGGCAAATTCCTCAGGGTGGGCTCAATTTGTGGCTTAGCTTTCCTTCCTGGGTTGATACACGTGCACTGCTGCATGAGGCACGTAAACAGCAAATCACCTTTCTGCCTGGCTCTGTGTGCTATCCTGGAGAGCCGAAACAAAACTATATCCGCCTCAGCTTTTCTTATGTGAATGAAAAGGCACTGACCGAGGGAGTGGAAAAGTTATGTGGTATTTTTCAGCAAGCCTTGTCCACTCCTCAAAATCACAAACAATCGCTTTTCTTTTAACGATAAAAAAACTGCTCTCATGCATAGAGAGCAGTTTTTTATTAGAACCAACCTTTTACTGTGTCAACGATTCCGCCCCAAATGCCAGCGAAGAATCCACCTACACCACGCATTGCAAGGATGAACCAGTTTGCTTTTTCATCGCCTGTTTTCGTTATAAGCTCAACACCTGATTGATCTTTATTCAAATAGCCGTAATCCTTCTCATCACCAGAATAAGAAGTCGTCAGCATGCCTACCTTCGTTCCTTTTTTAATAGGAGCTTCGAGTTTTGTTTTCTCGATATTTACTTTTGCTTTAAAGCTCTTTTCGTCGCCATTTTTGACCGGCACAGAGAAAGCTTCTTTCGTAACGACGGGTACTTCTTTGTCTTTGCCTTTGTCGACTTCGATGTTTTCATGTCCTTTGATCTGTTGACCTTTTTTGTACATTTCTTTCATCGTGAAGTTTTTAAACGCATAATCGAACAGTTTTTTCGCCACGTCAAAACGTGCTGTATGAAGATTACCTTTTGCATTCAAGATCACTGCGATGACACGCATGTCACCTTGTTTAGCGGTACCTGTGAAGCTAGAACCAGCTGAATCTGTAGAACCTGTTTTCAGACCGTCTACACCTTTATATTCCTTCACAAGTCCTTTAAGCATGAAGTTCCAGTTAGGCATGTCCATTTCATCGTCTGTGCCTTCTCTGAACTTTGTTTTCGCAATACTTGATGTTTCAAGAATTTCTGGGTGGTCTTTGATGAGATGCTGTGCAAGCAATGCCATATCTTTCGCAGATACTTCACTTTCTTCATCAGGACCTGTACCTTTTGGCTGTTTGCCATGTAAGTCTTTATTTTCTAGTCCAGTTGCATTCACGAATTTGTAGTTTGTTAAACCTAATTCTTTTGCTTTTGCGTTCATTTTTTCAACGAACTTCGATTCTGATCCAGCAATCACTTCTGCTAAGCCAATTGCTGCTGCATTTGCCGAATAAATAGCCGTTGCTTGATAAAGTTCTTTCACTGTATACGAGCCATCTTTTCTCAAAGGAACGTTTGATAAACTGCGGTCCTGAGAAATTTCGTATACATAATCATCTGGCGTATACGTTTGATCCCATTTCACTTTGCCTTCAGCAATCGCTTCTAGTAAAAGATACTCTGTCATCATCTTTGCCATACTTGCAATAGGCAGTCTTTGCTCTGCGTTTTTACTATAAAGGATCTTACCTGTAGAAGCTTCAATTAGGATCGCTGCTTTCGCATTCACATTGAATGGATCTTCAGCTGCTTTTGCTTTGGACATTGGTGTAAATGCTGTCACAATCAATGCCAGTGCAAGGATAGAGACCATAAGCTGTTTCAATATCTTGCTGTTCAATCGTCATACCTCCGTTATCATCTTTTTTCGACATATTTCATATATATTTAATCCACAAGGGCTTATTTCAACACAACAGTATAAATTTTATCACAATAAAGACAAAAAAAATAGACAGAGTCATAGACCCTGTCAAATGTAATTTAACTGTCACAATTTATCAAGAAATTGTGTAGTTTGGTGATTCTTTTGTAATTTGTACATCATGTGGATGACTCTCACGAAGTCCTGCACCAGTCATGCGAATGAACTGTGCATCTTCTCTAAGAGAGCGTAAGTCCTGTGTTCCACAATAGCCCATACCAGAACGGATACCGCCAACGAGTTGATACACTGTATCAACGACTGGTCCTTTGTATGGTGTACGGCCTTCAATACCTTCTGGAACGAATTTTTTATTATCTTCTTGGAAGTAACGATCTTTACTTCCTTTTTCCATTGCAGCGACTGAACCCATACCGCGATAAACTTTGAAGCGTCTACCTTGGAAAATTTCTGTGTCTCCTGGGCTTTCAGATGTACCAGCTAGAAGGCTTCCAAGCATTACAGCATGTCCACCAGATGCTAGAGCTTTTACGATATCACCTGAATATTTAATTCCACCATCTGCAATAATAGCTTTACCATGTTTTCTTGCTTCTGTTGCACAGTCATAGATCGCTGTGATTTGTGGTACACCAACGCCTGCAACAACACGTGTTGTACAAATAGATCCTGGTCCGATAC
The DNA here is from genome assembly GCF_037965155.1 of Bacillus sp. FSL W8-1143. NCBI lineage: Bacteria > Bacillati > Bacillota > Bacilli > Caryophanales > Bacillaceae > Bacillus > Bacillus sp. FSL W8-1143. Next base: position 16,525 of record NZ_CP150182.1, on the reverse strand, counting down.
CGACTTTCACAATATCGGCTCCTGCTTCAAACAATGCTTTTGTTGCTTCGGCTGTTGCCACATTACCAGCAATGATATTAAGAGAAGGATACGTTTCACGGATTTTCGATACAGTGTTTAGAACACCTTGTGAATGACCATGTGCCGTATCAATGACAACGACATCCACATTGGCTTCGACTAATTTTCTCACACGAGTCATTGTATCGCCAGTGACACCAACAGCGGCACCAACAATTAAACGACCATGTGCATCTTTAGAGGAGTTAGGGAATTCGATCACTTTTTCAATATCTTTGATGGTGATGAGACCTTTTAACGTTCCTTCGTCATCTAAAAGAGGTAATTTTTCAATTTTGTATTGCTGTAGGATTTTTTCAGCTTCTTCTAACGTCGTACCGACAGAAGCTGTCACAAGTTCCTCTTTTGTCATCACATCGCTAATCTTCATTGAATAATCCGAAATAAATCGAAGGTCACGGTTCGTAATAATACCGACAAGCTTTTGATCTTCTATGTTATTTACAATCGGTACACCTGAAATACGGTACTTACCCATTAGGTGCTCTGCATCAAAGACTTGATGCTCAGGTGTTAAGAAGAATGGATTTGTAATAACGCCGCGCTCTGAACGTTTTACTTTATCCACTTGCTCTGCTTGTTGCTCAATAGACATGTTCTTATGAATGATACCAAGACCACCTTGACGTGCCATTGCAATCGCCATTTGTGATTCAGTCACCGTGTCCATTCCTGCACTGATAATTGGAATGTTTAGTTTTAATGTGCTTGTTAACTCAACTGATAAATCGACATCTCGCGGAAGTACTTCAGACTTAGCTGGAACAAGCAAAACATCGTCAAACGTCAAACCTTCTTTTGAAAATTTACTTTCCCACATTAGTAAATCCCCCTCTTTTCGGCAAAATATTATATGTAGATTATCAACTAGCAAACAGCATGTCAAGGAAGCAACAAACAGTTGCAATTTTTAGAAAATATAAAGAGAGTTGAGGAAGAAGATGAAAAGTTCAGGATGGAAGGATTTAAAACGTTTTTACTCACTCGAAACTTCCCAAAAGTTTCTATATCAACAATATGAGAAACGGAACATTCAAGATGCAAACCAGCAAGCCTATAAAAACTGTGAACGGTTTATTTATTTTTTAAAGCATGGCCATACGTTCTATGAACAGGCAGCTATCGCTCCACTCGAACTGAAGCCCATTTTATTATTTTATGGAATGGCTCAGTTACTAAAGGCCTGTTTACTGACAGTTGATCCTCACTATCCTTCTCAAACCTCTGTTTTGGCCCATGGTGTAACATCGAGAAAGAGAAAGAAGCAGCACTACCGTTTTAGTGAAGATGAGGTGAAAATTCAACGAAATGGACTATGCATGCATGTGTTAAAGCATCTATTTCATTTAAATGGACTTGAAGATGAGCGATTTACGATGATTCATCTCCTCTCAAAGGTACCGGAAATGAGTCATATTCTAGATTTTCAAAAACAGCCCTCAGCATTAGTCAAAGTGGAAAAGGCCAATGGGATGATGATTCAAGATCATATTCCATTGCTTTATAACATGTCTGCTGAACGCTTTATTGAATACTTTGAGTTTCATACAAGTTGGAAACTCAGACAGAGAGAAGCGAAAAAGCTGACGTTTGATGTATCTCTAGAAGAAAACCCAGCGCTCGCTACTCATCTTCATTATGATTTAGAAATGGATCAATGGTATATTCCGTCAACGCGTGATTCCTTTTTAGGGATTCCTGAGATCATCAGTCATTACTTATTAATGTATAACCTCAGTATGATTGCCCGCTACGAAACTGAATGGTGGTACGAGCTGCTGTCTCAATACATTAGTGATGATTACGTCATGATTGAACGCTACATGGAGATTGCCGAAGAGAAGTTCCCAGCTTATATCATGATGCTATTAGAAGAAAAAACAAAAAAGACCAGTTCCGTATGGAACTGATCCTTATACAAGCTTGGCGGCGTCCTACTCTCACAGGGGGAGACCCCCAACTACCATCGGCGCTGAAGAGCTTAACTTCCGTGTTCGGTATGGGAACGGGTGTGACCTCTTCGCTATCGCCACCAAACCTGATGGAGAGAATGTTCTCTCAAAACTAGATAACAATGTTCAAGCTTCACATTAGAATATAGGTTAAGTCCTCGATCTATTAGTATCTGTCAGCTCCACGTGTCACCACGCTTCCACCTCAGACCTATCAACCTGATCATCTTTCAGGGATCTTACTTCCTTGCGGAATGGGAAATCTCATCTTGAGGGGGGCTTCATGCTTAGATGCTTTCAGCACTTATCCCGTCCGCACATAGCTACCCAGCGATGCCCTTGGCAGAACAACTGGTACACCAGCGGTGCGTCCATCCCGGTCCTCTCGTACTAAGGACAGCTCCTCTCAAATTTCCTGCGCCCGCGACGGATAGGGACCGAACTGTCTCACGACGTTCTGAACCCAGCTCGCGTACCGCTTTAATGGGCGAACAGCCCAACCCTTGGGACCGACTACAGCCCCAGGATGCGATGAGCCGACATCGAGGTGCCAAACCTCCCCGTCGATGTGGACTCTTGGGGGAGATAAGCCTGTTATCCCCGGGGTAGCTTTTATCCGTTGAGCGATGGCCCTTCCATGCGGAACCACCGGATCACTAAGCCCGACTTTCGTCCCTGCTCGACTTGTAGGTCTCGCAGTCAAGCTCCCTTGTGCCTTTACACTCTGCGAATGATTTCCAACCATTCTGAGGGAACCTTTGGGCGCCTCCGTTACATTTTAGGAGGCGACCGCCCCAGTCAAACTGCCCACCTGACACTGTCTCCCTGCCCGATAAGGGCAGCGGGTTAGAAGGTCAATACAGCCAGGGTAGTATCCCACCGATGCCTCCACCGAAGCTAGCGCTCCGGTTTCCAAGGCTCCTACCTATCCTGTACAAGCTGTACCAACATTCAATATCAGGCTGCAGTAAAGCTCCACGGGGTCTTTCCGTCCTGTCGCGGGTAACCTGCATCTTCACAGGTACTATAATTTCACCGAGTCTCTCGTTGAGACAGTGCCCAGATCGTTGCGCCTTTCGTGCGGGTCGGAACTTACCCGACAAGGAATTTCGCTACCTTAGGACCGTTATAGTTACGGCCGCCGTTTACTGGGGCTTCAATTCGCACCTTCGCTTACGCTAAGCGCTCCTCTTAACCTTCCAGCACCGGGCAGGCGTCAGCCCCTATACTTCGCCTTACGGCTTCGCAGAGACCTGTGTTTTTGCTAAACAGTCGCCTGGGCCTATTCACTGCGGCTTCTCGGGGCTTTAACACCCTAAGAAGCACCCCTTCTCCCGAAGTTACGGGGTCATTTTGCCGAGTTCCTTAACGAGAGTTCTCTCGATCACCTTAGGATTCTCTCCTCGCCTACCTGTGTCGGTTTGCGGTACGGGCACCTCTCACCTCGCTAGAGGCTTTTCTTGGCAGTGTGGAATCAGGAACTTCGCTACTAAATTTCGCTCGCCATCACAGCTCAGCCTTTACGGGAAACGGATTTGCCTATTTCCCAGCCTAACTGCTTGGACGCGGATATCCAATACCGCGCTTACCCTATCCTCCTGCGTCCCCCCATTGCTCAAATGGTGAGGAGGTGGTACAGGAATATCAACCTGTTGTCCATCGCCTACGCCTTTCGGCCTCGGCTTAGGTCCCGACTAACCCTGAGCGGACGAGCCTTCCTCAGGAAACCTTAGGCATTCGGTGGACGGGATTCTCACCCGTCTTTCGCTACTCATACCGGCATTCTCACTTCTAAGCGCTCCACCAGTCCTTCCGGTCTGACTTCACAGCACTTAGAACGCTCTCCTACCACTGTTCGTAAGAACAGTCCGCAGCTTCGGTGATACGTTTAGCCCCGGTACATTTTCGGCGCAGAGTCACTCGACCAGTGAGCTATTACGCACTCTTTAAATGGTGGCTGCTTCTAAGCCAACATCCTGGTTGTCTAAGCAACTCCACATCCTTTTCCACTTAACGTATACTTTGGGACCTTAGCTGGCGGTCTGGGCTGTTTCCCTTTCGACTACGGATCTTATCACTCGCAGTCTGACTCCCAAGGATAAGTCATCGGCATTCGGAGTTTGACTGAATTCGGTAACCCGGTAGGGGCCCCTAGTCCAATCAGTGCTCTACCTCCGAGACTCTTACCTTGAGGCTAGCCCTAAAGCTATTTCGGAGAGAACCAGCTATCTCCAGGTTCGATTGGCATTTCACCCCTACCCACACCTCATCCCCGCACTTTTCAACGTGCGTGGGTTCGGGCCTCCATTCAGTGTTACCTGAACTTCACCCTGGACATGGGTAGATCACCTGGTTTCGGGTCTACGACCACGTACTCATGCGCCCTATTCAGACTCGCTTTCGCTGCGGCTCCGCATCTTCTGCTTAACCTTGCACGGGATCGTAACTCGCCGGTTCATTCTACAAAAGGCACGCCATCACCCTTTAACGGGCTCTGACTACTTGTAGGCACACGGTTTCAGGATCTATTTCACTCCCCTTCCGGGGTGCTTTTCACCTTTCCCTCACGGTACTGGTTCACTATCGGTCACTAGGGAGTATTTAGCCTTGGGAGATGGTCCTCCCGGATTCCGACGGAATTTCACGTGTTCCGCCGTACTCAGGATCCACTCTGGAGAGAACAACATTTCAGTTACAGGGCTGTTACCTTCTTTGGCGGGCCTTTCCAGACCTCTTCGCTTATATCGTTCCTTTGTAACTCCGTATAGAGTGTCCTACAACCCCAAGAGGCAAGCCTCTTGGTTTGGGCTGTTCCCGTTTCGCTCGCCGCTACTCAGGGAATCGCATTTGCTTTCTCTTCCTCCGGGTACTTAGATGTTTCAGTTCCCCGGGTATGCCTTCTCATACTCTATGTATTCAAGTATGGATACTACTCCATTACGAGCAGTGGGTTTCCCCATTCGGAAATCTCCGGATCAAAGCTTGCTTACAGCTCCCCGAAGCATATCGGTGTTCGTCCCGTCCTTCATCGGCTCCTAGTGCCAAGGCATCCACCGTGCGCCCTTTCTAACTTAACCATTTCTTACTTTAGAAAGAATCACTATGTGTGATGAACTTTGCATTGCATTCAATGTGAATGTATTACTTATTGTTATCTAGTTTTCAAAGAACACGTTGGTGGAGCCTAGCGGGATCGAACCGCTGACCTCCTGCGTGCAAGGCAGGCGCTCTCCCAGCTGAGCTAAGGCCCCGATTTAATAGAAGATGGTGGGCCTGAGTGGACTCGAACCACCGACCTCACGCTTATCAGGCGTGCGCTCTAACCAGCTGAGCTACAGGCCCATCTTTCATATCGAAGATATGATGTTGTAGGATCTTTTGCAAGTTCCTTCAAAACTAAACAAGACGAAAACGCACACTGCTCCATATATCCTTAGAAAGGAGGTGATCCAGCCGCACCTTCCGATACGGCTACCTTGTTACGACTTCACCCCAATCATCTGCCCCACCTTCGGCGGCTGGCTCCATAAAGGTTACCTCACCGACTTCGGGTGTTGCAAACTCTCGTGGTGTGACGGGCGGTGTGTACAAGGCCCGGGAACGTATTCACCGCGGCATGCTGATCCGCGATTACTAGCGATTCCAGCTTCACGCAGTCGAGTTGCAGACTGCGATCCGAACTGAGAACAGATTTATGGGATTGGCTAAACCTTGCGGTCTCGCAGCCCTTTGTTCTGTCCATTGTAGCACGTGTGTAGCCCAGGTCATAAGGGGCATGATGATTTGACGTCATCCCCACCTTCCTCCGGTTTGTCACCGGCAGTCACCTTAGAGTGCCCAACTAAATGCTGGCAACTAAGATCAAGGGTTGCGCTCGTTGCGGGACTTAACCCAACATCTCACGACACGAGCTGACGACAACCATGCACCACCTGTCACTCTGTCCCCGAAGGGAAAGCCCTATCTCTAGGGTTGTCAGAGGATGTCAAGACCTGGTAAGGTTCTTCGCGTTGCTTCGAATTAAACCACATGCTCCACCGCTTGTGCGGGCCCCCGTCAATTCCTTTGAGTTTCAGTCTTGCGACCGTACTCCCCAGGCGGAGTGCTTAATGCGTTAGCTGCAGCACTAAGGGGCGGAAACCCCCTAACACTTAGCACTCATCGTTTACGGCGTGGACTACCAGGGTATCTAATCCTGTTCGCTCCCCACGCTTTCGCTCCTCAGCGTCAGTTACAGACCAGAGAGTCGCCTTCGCCACTGGTGTTCCTCCACATCTCTACGCATTTCACCGCTACACGTGGAATTCCACTCTCCTCTTCTGCACTCAAGTTTCCCAGTTTCCAATGACCCTCCCCGGTTGAGCCGGGGGCTTTCACATCAGACTTAAGAAACCGCCTGCGAGCCCTTTACGCCCAATAATTCCGGACAACGCTTGCCACCTACGTATTACCGCGGCTGCTGGCACGTAGTTAGCCGTGGCTTTCTGGTTAGGTACCGTCAAGGTGCGAGCAGTTACTCTCGCACTTGTTCTTCCCTAACAACAGAGCTTTACGATCCGAAAACCTTCATCACTCACGCGGCGTTGCTCCGTCAGACTTTCGTCCATTGCGGAAGATTCCCTACTGCTGCCTCCCGTAGGAGTCTGGGCCGTGTCTCAGTCCCAGTGTGGCCGATCACCCTCTCAGGTCGGCTACGCATCGTCGCCTTGGTGAGCCATTACCCCACCAACTAGCTAATGCGCCGCGGGTCCATCTGTAAGTGACAGCCGAAACCGTCTTTCATCCTTGAACCATGCGGTTCAAGGAACTATCCGGTATTAGCTCCGGTTTCCCGGAGTTATCCCAGTCTTACAGGCAGGTTACCCACGTGTTACTCACCCGTCCGCCGCTAACATCCGGGAGCAAGCTCCCTTCTGTTCGCTCGACTTGCATGTATTAGGCACGCCGCCAGCGTTCGTCCTGAGCCAGGATCAAACTCTCCGAAAAAGTACAAAACCGAAGTTTTGTTTTTCGTCAGCGTTTGACTGACTACCTATGATATAACATAGGATTTTTTTATAAAAACTCGAATTAACAGGTACGTTTTGTCTTGTTTAGTTTTCAAAGAACTTGTGTGTCACTCTCTTAAAGCGACCAATTAAATATATCATATATCTCTATCAACAGTCAACATTTTTCTTAAAAAACATTTTGTTTTTCTAAGAAGTTTTTACTGGGGAATGAGATAAAAAATAGAGCCTCTTTTTGCTCCTTTGAAAGGTTAACACATATCTATGAAAAAAGCATTATAAATTTCAAAAAAAGTGATGTTTTTTCAAAAAAAATAAAGCCGGTGAAAAACCGGCTTTATTTTTACTCAGATTGCTCTTGATCTGACTCTATATTCTCTACGTTCTCTTCATTATCTTCATCGTCTTCTTGTGATTGTTCAACTAATGCCACTGTTGCGACATGTTCCTCATCACCAAGACGGATTAGGCGGACACCTTGAGTGACACGGCCTGTTGTCGAAATGTCTGAAACGGCCATACGAATGATGACACCGCTCCCTGTAATAATCATCAAGTCTTCTTCAGCTTCAGCATTGGTCGCCTTCACTGTGACAAGCGGACCATTGTTGTCAGTGATCTTGCATGTTTTAAGACCTTTGCCGCCTCGAGTTTGAACACGATATTCTTTTTCAGGCGTTAATTTACCATAACCTCTTTCGGTTACGATCAATACGTTTGCATCTGGCTCAAGGATTTCCATTCCAACGACGATGTCATCCTCAGAAAGTGTAATCCCTTTGACCCCAGCTGCCGTACGTCCCATTTCACGAACATCTGTCTCGGCGAAACGAATCAGCATCCCCTTTTTCGTTCCAATGATGATTTGTTTTTCTCCGTTGGTTAAACGAACAGCCATCAGTTCATCCTCGTCACGAAGGCTAAGTGCAATAAGACCATTGTTTCGAATGTTAGCGAACTGAGACAATGTCGTCCGTTTGGATACACCATGTCTTGTTGTAAAGAAGAGATACGAATTTTCATCAAATTCGCTTACTGGAATAATGGCGTTAATCCATTCTCCCTTTTCTACTTCAAGAAGGTTTATGATCGGAATCCCTTTCGCTGTCCGTCCGAATTCAGGAATCTCATACCCTTTCGCACGATAAACCTTCCCTTTATTAGAGAAGAAAAGAATCGTATCGTGGGTCGATGTTGAAATCAACTGTTCAACGAAATCATCTTCGTTGGTTCCCATTCCTTGGACACCTTTACCGCCTCTTTTTTGACTGCGGTATGTTGATGCAGGGAGACGCTTGATATAACCATTATGCGTCAGCGTAATCACGATGTTCTCAACAGGAATCAAATCTTCGTCTTCAATTGTTTCAATACCCGCTGTCACAATTTCAGTACGGCGCGTATCATTGAAGCGTTCTTTAATTTCTATTAATTCTTCTCTAATGATTTCAAGTACTTTCTCATTGTCTGCTAAAATGGCTTTTAATTCAGCAATCAAATCAACAAGTCCTTTATATTCATCTTCTATCTTTTCTCGTTCTAGACCAGTCAAACGCTGAAGTCGCATATCAAGAATGGCCTGTGCCTGTTTTTCAGACAAGCTATAGTTTTCCATCAAACCATTTCTCGCAATTTCCGCAGTTTGAGAGCCTCTAATTAAAGCAATGACTTCATCTAAGTGATCAAGTGCAATTCTCAGACCTTCTAAAATGTGTGCTCTTGCTTCTGCTTTACGTAGCTCATACGCTGTTCTTCTGCGAATGATCACTTTTTGATGCTCTAGATAGTACTCTAGACATTGTTTGAGGGACAAGACTTTCGGCTGTCCATCAACAAGTGCTAATAAGTTGATACCAAAAGACGTTTGAAGTGTCGTTTGTTTATAAAGATTGTTTAATAGAACATGAACGTTTGCATCTCTACGCAGTTCAATGACAATACGCATACCATTACGATCTGATTCATCACGCAAGTCTGTAATGCCATCAATCTTTTTATCACGCACAAGATCAGCAATTTTTTCAATTAAACGGGCTTTGTTGACTTGGTAAGGGATCTCATTGATAACAATGCGCTGTTTACCACTAGATGTTTCCTCAATATCCGATTTTGCTCTTAATGTAATAGAGCCGCGCCCTGTCTCATACGCCTTCCGAATACCACTTCGGCCAATGATTTGACCTGCTGTTGGGAAATCTGGGCCTGGGATGATGTCCATAAGTTCCTGTGTAGTCATTTCAGGGTTTTGACTGATAGCCAATACTCCATCAATCACTTCACCTAATTGGTGTGGCGGAATATTGGTCGCCATTCCTACAGCAATTCCTGTCGCTCCGTTTACCAATAAGTTCGGGAACCTTGCAGGCATCACCATTGGCTCTCTTTCACTGCCGTCATAGTTATCCTGATAATCAATGGTATCCTTAGTGATATCACGGAGGATTTCCATAGAAATCTTCGATAGACGTGCCTCGGTGTAACGCATCGCCGCTGCTCCGTCTCCATCGACTGAACCAAAGTTTCCATGACCATCTACTAACATATAACGATAGTTGAAGTCTTGCGCCATACGAACCATCGCTTCGTATACAGCACTGTCACCATGAGGGTGATACTTACCGATAACTTCCCCGACGATACGTGCAGATTTCTTAAATGGTTTATCACTTGTCATACCTAGGTCATTCATCGCATACAAAATTCTTCGATGCACGGGCTTTAATCCGTCACGCACATCTGGTAATGCACGCGACACAATCACACTCATTGCATAATCTAAAAAAGACGTACGCATTTCCTGACTAATATTCACTTCGCGTACATTTGGTGTATGTTGTTCACTCACTATAAGAACCTCCCTTTACGTATCACATGAAATAAATTATGTGGGAGTAAAATATGTATTTATCTTCACAAGACTATTCTCCATTATATCAATAATCTCGTCTTTATACACATTTATTTACTAGAAAATCAGCGAAAACACGGAAAAACAGGACATTGGTTACACGCCCCTATTTCTTGAAAAACAACCTTATTCCAAACAAGAAATAAGGTTGTTCTCAGTAGGGATCTATCTAAATATCGAGGTTTTTCACGTATTGCGCATTTTCTTCGATAAAGTTTCTTCTCGGCTCTACTTTATCTCCCATGAGCATTTCAAATGTCTCATCAGCATCGATCGCATCCTCAAGTGTGACTTGAAGAAGTGTTCTCGCATCAGGGTCCATTGTTGTTTCCCAAAGCTGAGTTGCGTTCATTTCTCCAAGACCTTTATAGCGCTGAAGTCCAGGTTTTGGTGTTTGAGGCAATGTCTTTAGCAGCTCATCTAGCTGTTTATCGTTATACACATACTCAACACGTTTACCTTGCTGCACTTTAAATAAAGGTGGCTGCGCAATATACACATAACCGTTTTCAATGATTTCACGCATGTAGCGATAGAAGAATGTTAAAAGCAGCGTTCGAATGTGCGCTCCATCGACATCCGCATCCGTCATGATCACAACTTTGTGATAGCGAGCTTTCTCTAAATTAAAGTCTTCTCCGATTCCAGTCCCTAACGCTGTAATCATTGACCGAACCTCGTTGTTCGATAGAATTTTATCTAGTCGCGCTTTTTCAACGTTTAGGATCTTCCCTCTTAACGGTAAGATTGCTTGGAAGTGACGATCACGACCTTGCTTAGCAGATCCACCCGCAGAATCTCCCTCTACGATATAAAGTTCAGAGATGGAAGGGTCTTTAGAAGAACAATCCGCCAGTTTCCCCGGTAAGCTGGAGACTTCCAGTGCACTTTTACGTCTTGTCAGTTCACGTGCCTTTTTGGCAGCCATTCTTGCACGAGCTGCCATCACGCCTTTCTCCACAATTTTCTTTGCAGCATCAGGGTTCTCTAAGAGGAATTTCTCAAGTGCTTCAGAGAAAAGGGAGTCGGTAATGGTTCTTGCTTCTGAGTTACCGAGCTTTGTCTTCGTTTGTCCTTCGAATTGAGGATCTGGATGTTTGATGGAGATAATGGCTGTTAAGCCTTCTCGCACATCTTCACCGCTCAAATTCGAGTCTCCATCTTTGAATACGCCATTTTTACGAGCATAATCATTGATGACACGTGTCAGACCTGTTTTAAAGCCTGCTTCGTGTGTTCCGCCTTCATACGTGTTGATATTGTTGGCGAAGGAATAGATGTTGCTTGTATAGGAATCGTTATATTGTAATGCCACTTCAACCGTGATTCCATCTTTTTCACCTTCGATGTAAACGGGTTCTTCATGAACGACTTCTTTTGAGCGATTTAAATGTTCTACATAGCTCTTAATACCGCCTTCATAGCAGTATTCATTTCGTCGTTCTTTCCCCTCGCGTAAATCTTCAATAACGATGTTGACACCTTTTGTTAAGAAAGCTAACTCACGTACACGGTTGGCAAGTGTGTCGTAATCAAATTCAATGGTTTCAGTAAAAATTTCTGTATCTGGCACAAAATGAGTGGTTGTCCCTGTAACATCTGTTTCACCAATGATCTCTAAATCTCCAACTGGAACACCACGTTTGAATTGTTGATAATGAATTTTCCCATCACGATATACAGTCACGTCTAAGGTCGTAGATAACGCATTAACAACAGATGCCCCTACGCCATGCAGACCGCCAGATACTTTATAACCGCTGCCGTCAAATTTACCGCCAGCGTGAAGAACAGTCATAATAACCTCTACAGCAGGACGTCCCATTTTCTCATGAATCCCAACAGGAATTCCGCGGCCATTATCTTTCACTGTAATGCTATTATCCTTTTCAATTTGCACCGTAATATCTGTGCAATATCCAGCTAAAGCCTCATCAATACTGTTGTCGACAATTTCCCATACAAGATGGTGAAGTCCTTTTGCACTGGTTGACCCAATGTACATTCCTGGACGTTTTCTAACAGCTTCTAGTCCTTCAAGCACCTGTATCTGATTTTCATCATAACTATTATGTTGCTGTTCCATTGCCACGTACATTCACCTACACTTTTCTTAAACGATATATTTATATGAATTGAGCTTTTAGACTTCAATTTCAATCACAAATGAAGCACGTTTTTTGAGCGTGCTTGAGGAAAGAGGAGAGTAATAAACAGATTTAGTTGTGACGACGATGGATTTGGGTGTCCCTTGTGATAACGAAATGATTTGTCTTTCGTGTTTTAGGAGAAACTCTTCCACAACAGAAGACGACCTCATTTTGTAATCAACAATTGCGACAATCTCTCGTGTAGAAACAACACAATCATCACCTAAATGAATATACAAGACCCACACCTCATTTATCAGTCAATTACTTTTCCACTGGCTACTCTGAAAATTTCCGCTTCTTTCAAGGTGGCGTGATCGATGCCTTCAACACTTGTTGTGGTGACGAAGGTCTGTACACGTCCCTGAATGGTATGGAGCAAATGAGACTGTCTGTAATCATCAAGTTCAGATAAAACATCATCGAGTAGAAGAATGGGATATTCTCCAATCTCTTCGTGTATCAAGTCGATTTCTGCCAGCTTTAGTGAAAGAGCTGTTGTTCTTTGCTGCCCTTGAGAGCCATATGTCTGAACATCCCGACCATTCACAAAGAAAAGAAGGTCATCTCTGTGAGGTCCCCACAGCGTCACTCCTCGGTCTATTTCTCTGTCTCTTAGTTTCTGAAACGATTCTTCATAGCTATTCTTTATTTTCGACAAGTCTGACGCTTCTGATACCTCTATCGCCGTGTGGTATTGGAGCGTGAGTGTTTCTAGCTCTCTAGAAATGCCAAAATGCAACGGCTGCGCCCATTTCTCGAGCTGTTTCGTAAAAGTCAGTCGTCTTTTGACAACTTTCGCTGCCGCATCAATCAACTGCTCTGTTAAAACCTCCAGCATCGCTTGATCCTTTTGCTTTCTTGTCTGCAATTGTTTCAAGTAATGATTCCGCTGAGAGAGAATTTTTTGATAGAGCGATAAATCATGCAAGTAGACAGCAGAAACTTGTCCAATCTCCATATCGAGAAATCTTCTGCGGATTTGCGGGCTGCCCTTCACAAGACTTAAGTCCTCTGGTGCAAACATGATGGTGTTTAACGCACCAACATAATGACTGAGCTTCTGTTGTTCAATGTGATTGACCTTGCCCTTTTTCCCTTTTTTTGAGATCACTAGCTGCATTGGGAGTGGACCATTTTTTTTGATGACTCTACCTTCTATTTTAGCATAGTCTTGGTCCCATCGGATAAGTTCTTTATCATTTGACGTACGATGCGACTTTGCCATCGACAATACATAGATCGCTTCCATCAAGTTCGTTTTACCTTGGGCATTCTCACCGATCATGACATTCACCTTGTTGTCGAATTGAAGCTCGGTGTGTTCATAGTTTCGGTATGAAGTTAACGCCAGACTTTGAATGTACATGTATTGTCACCCGTTTCTAATTCACAACTTGAAATGTGCCATAACCTTCTATCTCGACAACATCTCCTGGGTATAGTTTGCGTCCCCGTCTATTATCTGGCTCTTGATTAATGAACACCTCATGTTCACTTAAAAACCATTTCGCCATTCCGCCAGATTGGATGACTTCGGCTAATTTCAAAAACTGCCCTAATGTAATCATTTCTTTCTCAATGGTTATAAGATTAGGCATTGTATCGACCTCTTTCAATATCACTAATATCTAATTGTACTAAAAAACAAGACAAGAAGGAAAGGGGGAAAGCGAACTGGGATGAAAGAAAGCATGGTAAACGAGAAGAAAAGCTGCTGTGCACTCTCACAGCAGCTATTTTAGATTGAATTAATATGTTCTGACTGGAAGAATCAACTGCAAGATTGAATCATCATTTGGCGTGCGCAACAGGAAAGGTCTCATGGCACCAGTGAAGCTTACATGAATTTCAGTTCCCTCTAATACTTTTAACGCATCCAGCATATATTTTGGACTGAAGGAGATTTTAAGGTCCTCCCCTTTAATGTCATCTGCTTGAACCGTTTCGACTACTTTACCGATCTCAGGTGAATTAGAAGAAATCTCAAGGCTTTGTTCAGGATCAGCCGACAGCTTTACGACGTTATTGCGTCCTTCTCTTGCCAAAAGTGATGCACGATCAATAGCTTGAAGGAATTCCTTCGTGTTGACCACGACATCCGTTTTACTTTCCTGCGGGATCAGACGAGCTGTATCTGGATAATTACCATCCAGCAATCTTGAGAAGAACAACACGTTTTGTGCTTTAAAGAGAACTTGTGTTTCTGTAATTACGATGCTCACAAGATCTTGTCCGTCGTCAAGGATTCTACTTAACTCTGTTAAACTTTTCCCTGGAATCACGACATTGTATGAGCTTTCCTCGTCAATATCCAACTTTGCTTTTCTTAAAGCAAGACGGTGGCTATCCGTCGCTGTGCATATTAATTCACCTTTTTCTACCCTCCAGTTTACACCTGTCAAGATAGGTCGTGTTTCTGAGGTGGACACTGCAAAAACAGTTTGACGAATTAAGTTTTTAAGCAGGTCTGTCGGAATTTGAAATGCATGATGCTCTTCAATTTGCGGAAGATGCGGATATTCCTCAGCATCTAAGCCGTTTAAGTTAAATTCCGCTGAACCAGAACGGATGATGGTGAGGTGATTTTGTTCTACTTCAATTTCGACAGTAGTCATTGGCAGTTTCTTCACAATTTCACTAAAGAAGCGGGCCTGAAGCACAATACTCCCTGGACGATCAATCGTGATCACTTCTAAATCTCCATCTCTTTGAGAAATAAAGGATTCAATTGAGATATCAGAGTCGCTTCCTGTGAGAGAAACCCCCTCATCAGATGCAACAATTTTTATCCCTGTCAAAATAGGTATCGTTGTTCTAGAGGATACGGCCTTTAATACATCTTGGACACTTTCGACAAGACGATCTTTTTGAATCGTGAATTTCATAGTGGTCCTCCTAAATTTTCTTAATGACATGTATATATATTTTATTAATAAAAATCGTAGAAGTAATAGTAGGGCTTGTGAATATGTGGATAAGTCGGTAATAAGAAAGGAAAGACAGCCTATCCACATGTGGACAGACTGTGTATGACTATGCTCTAGTTATTCACATTTTCCCGTACTTATTATATCAGCTAGGTTATTTTAATTGTTCTTTGATTTCTTTCACATGCTGCTGAAGCTGTTCATCTTCAACGATTAATTTCGAAATCTTCTCATGAGCATGAATGACAGTCGTATGATCACGACCTCCAAATTCTTCTCCTATTTTAGGCAGAGAGGAATCAGTCATTTCTCTAGAGAGATACATGGCAATTTGTCTTGGATAAGCAACTGACTTCGTACGTTTCTTCGCTTTGAAATCCTCTAAGCGAATATTAAATTGCTGCCCTACAATTCTTTGAATATCTTTAATTGTAATGATCCTTGGCTTCGATGAAGGAATGATGTCCTTTAGCGCCTCAGCTGCTAGATCCGCATTGATATCTTTATTAATTAAAGAAGAATAAGCAACGACACGAATCAAAGCACCCTCCAGTTCACGAATGTTGCTGTCGATTTGATTGGCAATATAAAGCATGACTTCATTCGGAATGTCTAATCCCTCTGCTTTTGCCTTTTTTCGTAAAATCGCAATACGCGTTTCTAAATCTGGCGGGGTAATGTCTGTGATTAAGCCCCATTCGAATCGAGAGCGTAATCTGTCTTCAAGTGTCGGAATTTCTTTCGGCGGCCGATCACTAGAAATGACGATTTGCTTACTTTCTTCGTGAAGTGTGTTGAATGTATGGAAAAATTCTTCTTGTGTTTGTTCTTTTCCTGCTAAAAATTGAATATCATCTATCAAAAGCACATCGACATTCCGATAGCGATTACGGAAATCGACAGCTTTGTTGTCTCGGATTGAGTTGATAAATTCATTTGTAAATTTTTCAGATGATAGATAGACCACTTTGGCTGATGGATTATGGTCGATGACATAATGACCAATCGCATGCATCAAGTGAGTCTTTCCTAAACCAACGCCCCCATAAATAAAGAGCGGATTATATGCTTTTGCTGGTGCTTCCGCAACTGCAAGTGAAGCGGCATGCGCAAATCGGTTGCCTGAACCAATAACAAAAGTATCAAATGTATATTTTGGATTCAGCATATTTTGTGGAATATCGACGGGATCTTCTTTAGACATTTTTTTAATTGGAGACTTTGGCATAGCTTCCACTTCATCCTGATTTTGAGGAATAATAAATTTAATACTGAGCTCTTCACCTGTCAGTTCGTAGATGGTATCAGCAATTAAGTGAAGATATCTTGATTCCAGCCAGTCTCTAGCAAATTCATTTGGTGCAGTAATTGTAAGCGTATCGCCTTGAAGAGAATGGGCTTTTGTCGATTTCATCCATGTCTCAAAACTGGGCTTGCTCAACTTTGTCTCTATTTTTTGAAGTGCTTTATTCCACAGATCCAAAATATTTTCCAT